>NZ_CP029342.1:4800000-7703166 GCF_002910775.2 Streptomyces sp. SM18
CCCCGACACACCGACGAGAGGCAGTGCGCCGTGACCTCTTCCGCCCCGGCCGTCCGGGCCCGCCGCCGGACGGCCGCCGCCCTGGTGCTCTGCGCCGGGCTGACCGCCGCGCTGACGGCCTGCGCGGGGGAGGACCCGGACGAGGGAACCAACGGCGTCGGCAAACTGACGGCGGAACAGATCGAGAAGAAGACCCGGGCCGCCGCCGACGCCGCCGACGCCGTGCGCCTGACCGGCAAGCTGGTCAGCAAGGGCGGCACGTACACCCTGGACATGCGGCTGAGCGCCGACGGCGGCACCGGATCGGTGACCTCGAAGAAGAACACCTTCGCGCTGCTGCGGGTCGGGGACGAGCTGTTCCTCAAGGCCGACGCGGGCTTCTGGACCGACGAGAAGGGCGACGACGACAGCTCCCAGGCCGCCGACAAGCTCCAGAACAAGTACGTGAAGGTGCCCGAGGACGATCCGACCTACCGGCAACTGCGCGGCTTCACCGAGAAGAAGACCCTCCTGGACGGCATGCTCACGCTGCACGGAAAGGTCAACAAGGGCGATCGCGACACGGTCGGGGAGGTCCGCACGGTGCAGATCATGGGGGGAAAGGGTGAGGGCGGCACGCTCGACGTCTCCCTGGAGGGCACGCCGTACCCGCTGAGGGTGGCCCGGGGCGGCGGCGGGGGGTCCGTCACCCTGGCCGACTGGGGCGAGGACTTCGCGCTGGAGGCACCGGCCGAGGGCGACACCGTCGACTACGGCGGCGACCTGCCCAAGTCCTCCGGCTGACCCCGCCCGGCGCCGGCCCCCGGCAGCCCGTGCGGCGGCGCCTCAGCCCGTGCGGCGGCGCTTCAGCAGCAGCCGGGGGAGCGCGGCGGGTACGGGATGCCGGGTGGTCGCCGTGGTGGGCGGAGGCACCGCGGCCAGCGAGCCCCGCGGCAGGTCCGTGCGGGCCGCGCCCGGCGTCAGCCGCACCACCCGGCACGCGCGCGCCCAGCGTTCGGTCAGCCGGTCGGCGTCCGGCGCGTTCAGCCGTTTGCCCTTGAGCTCAGCGACCGCCGCCTCCCACTCCTCGGAGTGTGGGGCGAGGACGGCGACGGCGGCCGTCCAGGCCACGATCCGGCCGCCCTTGTCCTTGCTGCGCACCGTCACCTCGGCGGTCCCGCCCGGCTCCAGTCCCGCGGGCAGCGGCTGCTCCCCGGGGCCGTCACCGACGAGCACCGCCGCGCCGTCGTGCCACACGTGCCAGAGCGCCTGGGCGCGGCCCGAGCCGCGCACCCAGATCAGGCCGGACTTCTTGGTGGCCTCCTCGACCAGGGCCCGGTCCAGCAACACGTCAGCGGCAGTCATGTCCGCACTCTATTAGGGCGGGTTTCGAAAGTCCCGCCTGGCCCGCGACGCCCTCCGGGCGGACAGCGCCGCGTTCGGAACTCGCCCTAGAGCCAGCCGTTGCGCTTGAGGATGCGGTGGATCGAGAAGCAGACGGTGACGATGAGCCCCAGGACCATCGGATAGCCGTAGGACCAGCGGAGTTCGGGCATGTCGAAGTTCATGCCGTAGACACCGCAGATCATCGTCGGCACGGCCACGATGGCCGCCCATGAGGTGATCTTGCGCATGTCCTCGTTCTGCGTGACCGTGGCCTGGGCCAGATTGGCCTGGAGGATCGAGTTCAGCAGCTCGTCGAAGCCGATGACCTCCTCGTGCACCCGGGCCAGGTGGTCGGCCACGTCGCGGAAGTACTTCTGGATGTCCGGGTCGATCAGCCGCATCGGCCGCTCGCTGAGCAGCTGCATCGGGCGCAGCAGCGGCGACACGGCGCGCTTGAACTGGAGCACCTCGCGCTTCAGCTGGTAGATCCGGCCGGCGTCCGATCCGCGGCGGCCGCCTTTCGCCGGGGTGGAGAACACGTCGATCTCCACCTCGTCGATGTCGTCCTGGACGGACGCGGCCACCGCGATGTAGCCGTCCACGACATGGTCCGCGATGGCGTGCAGAACCGCCGACGGCCCTTTGGCGAGCAGCTCCGGGTCGTCCTGGAGCCGGTGGCGCAGGGCACGCAGCGAGCCCTGGCCGCCGTGCCGGACGGTGATGACGAAGTCCGGACCGGTGAAGCACATCACCTCACCGGTCTCCACGACCTCGCTGGTGGCGGTCAGTTCGGCGTGCTCGACGTAGTGGATGGTCTTGAAGACGGTGAACAGGGTGTCGTCGTAGCGCTCCAGCTTGGGCCGCTGGTGGGCGTGGACCGCGTCCTCCACGGCGAGCGGGTGGAGCCCGAACTCCCTTGCGATACCGGCGAATTCGGCCTCGGTCGGCTCATGCAGGCCGATCCACGCGAAGCCGCCCTCCTCGCGCACGCGCAGCATCGCCTCGTGCGGGGTCAGACACGAGGCCTGGGTCACCCGGCGGCCGTCGCGGTAGACCGCGCAGTCCACCACCGCACTGGAGGCGGACGGGTCACGGGTGGTGTCGTAGGCACTGTGCGGGGCGGTGCTGCTCTTACGGGACGGGCGCACGGCTGCGCGCAGGTCACGGATCATCGACATGGCTGGCTCCTCGTTACGGAGGGCCGTCGGCGGGGCGTGGAACTGCCCGGAACGGGGACGTGATCTCACGTCCGCAAAGCGGGCGGCACCGCGCGCGGCGCGATGACGGCGTTCGCTACAGACAGGCTGGGGAACGGGGGCGCTCCGGGGCGCGGACCGCCGCGCGCCGGTCCGGCGAGAACGTCAGACCGCGGAAGGGAGGTGTCGTGCGGAAGAGCGGTTGGTACTGCACGGTCGGCTTGGATCCACCGCAGCCCCACCTCCTCCGGCCGGTCCCCCGTGAGGGATCACGTGTCGTCGGCACCGGGAGACGCGTTCCGCGTACTGTCCCGGCCGACGGTTCAGGCTAGCAGCCGTCTCGGGGCCAATCTGTTCCTTTGCCCGCCGCGGACGCGTTCTATGCTCGCCGTATGGGAGAAATTCTTGATCTGGTCGAGGCCAGGCTCCGTACCGCTCTGGGCGAACCGGACGCGCGGGCCGACGTGACGTTCGTCGGAACGGACCGGATCGAGGTGCTCCGCTTCATAGAGGGTGATGTGGTGCGGTACGCGACCCTCGGTATGTCGGGGCAGCCGATGGCCGACCCCACCTCTCCGCTCGCCGACCCCGTGAAGGGCCCGCGGGCCGAACTGATCCTCTCCGTACGGGCGGGACGCGCCGACACCGACCAGGTGCTCAGGCCCCTCGCGGTACTGGCCGCCTCCCCGCAGGTCGAGGGGCTGGTCGTCGCCCCCGGGGCGTCGCTGGACCTCGGCCAGGAGTTGTGGCCCGGCGCCCCGTTCAGCTCGGTGCTGGTCGCCGAGCCGGGCGGCCTCGTGGAGGACCTGGAGCTGGACGCCCCGATGGACCCGGTGCGGTTCCTGCCGCTGCTGCCGATGACCCGCAACGAGGCCGCGTGGAAGCGGGTCCGGGGCGCGGAGGAACTCCAGGAACGCTGGCTCGCACGGGGGACCGACCTGCGCGACCCGTCGCGCGGCTCCGTGGCACTGGACTGAGCGCGTGGACCGGCCGCCGCACCGGCGGGGGTGATCGTCCTTGACGCGGCGGCGGGCGGAGAGGACCGTGGCGGTATGAGGGGCGAACCCAGTTGTCCGAGGTGCGGAGGCCGGGTCAGGCCGCCCGGCCTCTTCGCCGACTTCTGGCAGTGTGCCGAGCACGGCCGGATTCACCCGATGCAGCCGCTGATACCACCCGGCGTGGAATCGCTCGGCGTCGTGGTGGACCGGTCCGAGGTGCCGGTGTGGATGCCCTGGCCGCTCCCGGTGGGCTGGCTGCTCACGGGCGCCGCCTACGCGGGCGACGACCGCAGCGGCGGCCGCGCCACCGCCGTCGCCTGCTCGGGGCCCGGACCGCTCGGCGGCATGGGCGAACTGGTGCTGGTGGCCGAGGAGCTCGGCATCGGACTCGGCGCCCGGTACGCGGGCCTCGACGGCCTGGACCCTGGCCCAGGACTGTCCGCCGACGGCCCCCCGGACGCCAAGGTGCTCGCCGCCGGGCACCCCACCCCGCTCTGGCACGTCAAGAACGCCCCGCCCGACCGCGCGGTCTTCGCCGGGGAGGCGTCCGGCCTCTGGCTCTGGGCGATCGTCTGGCCCGAACAGTCCGGATTCCTGATGTACGACGAGCTGGTGCTGACCGATCTGCGGGACGTGGGCGCCGAGGTGGACCTCGTCCCCTGCGGTGCGCTCACTCCCCGGCTGCTCACCCGGCCCTGACCGGGGCGCGTCCGTGCGCCGGACCTCCCCGGTGTGACGCGTCAGGCCCCGGTGACGGGCCGGACGGCGACGCAGGCCGGTTATCCTTTGAGCGTCCCCTGTCCGTCCACCAGCACCGGAGTGAGCGTCGTGCGCATCGATCTGCACACCCACTCCACCGCGTCGGACGGCACGGACACCCCCGCCGAGCTGGTGGCGCACGCCGCCGCCGCGGGTCTGGATGTCGTCGCGCTCACCGACCACGACACGGTGGGCGGGCACGCGGAAGCGGTCGCGGCCCTCCCCGAGGGGCTCACCCTCGTACGGGGCGCCGAGCTCTCCTGCCGCGTCGGCGGCGTCGGCCTGCACATGCTGGCCTACCTCTTCGACCCCGCCGAACCCGAGCTGGCCCGCGCACGCGAACAGGTGCGGGACGACCGGGTGCCACGCGCCAGGACGATGGTGCGCAAGCTCCAGGAGCTCGGCGTCCCCGTCACCTGGGAGCAGGTCGCCCGGATCGCCGGGGACGGGTCGGTCGGCCGGCCGCACGTCGCCACCGCCCTCGTCGAGCTGGGCGTCGTCGACTCGGTCTCCGACGCCTTCACGCCCGACTGGCTGGGCAACGGCGGCCGGGCCTACGCCGACAAGTACGAACTCGACCCGTTCGAAGCGGTCCGCCTGGTCAAGGCGGCGGGTGGCGTCACCGTCTTCGCCCACCCGCTCGCCGTCAAGCGCGGCGCCGTGGTGCCCGAGTCCGTGATCGCGGACCTGGCGGCCGCCGGGCTGGACGGCATCGAGGTCGACCACATGGACCACGACGCCCCCACCCGGGCCCGGCTGCGCGCGCTCGCCGCCGAACTGGACCTGCTGCCCACCGGCTCCAGCGACTACCACGGCACCCGCAAGACCGTCCGGATCGGTGAGTACACCACCGACCCGGAGATCTACGGCGAGATCACCCGGCGCGCCACGGGAGCCTTCCCGGTGCCGGGCGCCGGTGGAGCCCGCCAGGCGTAACGCGCTCCCGTCCCCTGGTCCGTCCCCCTCTCCCGTAGCGTCGCGTGTCCGGCCCCGTCCGTGGCCGGACACCCGTGCGCCCCGGTTCCCACCCGCTCCGCTCTCCTCCCCTGGCAAGGCTCACTGTGTTCGACGTCGCTGTCTTCGGATCCCTTTTTCTCACCCTTTTTGTGATTATGGATCCGCCCGGAATCACCCCGATCTTCCTGGCCCTGACCGCGGGGCGCCCCGCCAAGACACAGCGCAGGATGGCGCTCCAGGCGGTCGCCGTCGCCTTCGGCGTGATCGCCGTGTTCGGTGTGCTCGGCCAGCAGATCCTCGACTACCTGCACGTCTCCGTGCCCGCGCTGATGATCGCGGGCGGACTGCTCCTGCTGCTGATCGCGCTGGACCTCCTCACCGGCAAGACGGACGAGCCGACGCAGACCAAGGACGTCAACGTGGCCCTCGTACCGCTGGGCATGCCGCTGCTCGCCGGGCCCGGTGCGATCGTCTCGGTGATCCTCGCCGTGCAGCACGCGGACGGTGTCGGCGGCCAGGTGTCGGTGTGGTCGGCCATCGTCGCCATGCACGTCGTCCTCTGGCTGACCATGCGGTACTCGCTGCTGATCATCCGGGTGATCAAGGACGGCGGGGTCGTCCTGGTGACCCGGCTGGCCGGCATGATGCTCTCCGCCATCGCCGTCCAGCAGATCATCAACGGCGTCACCCAGGTCGTCCAGAACGCCTGACCCCGGACACCACTACGCCCCCGTACGGAGTGGTCCGTACCGGGGGCGCGTCGTCGGGCTGGGCCGCACGGGGCGGCACACGGCGTTACGAAGCCGGCGTGTCTGCCGGCCGGATCAGGATGCGCTGGCCGATCGAAGCGGCCTGCTGCACGATCCGGTTGACGGAGGCGGCGTCCACGACGGTGCTGTCCACGGCGGTACCGTCGACGTCGTCGAGTCGCGTGATCTCGAAGCGCATAGGGCTTCCCTTCGTCTGATCCTCCTGCTGGAGAACTGCTGGATGGACGGTGGGCCGTCCGCGAGGATGGGGGCGCAAGCCGTCTCGCGACGCGCGCCCCACAGAGGTGACAACGACTTGCTGACTGCAATCATTCCCTAGGCTAAGGATTTTTTTTGGATGCCTGAGCACCCGTCAGTAAGGAACCATGTGCAGCCGATGAGGTCCGCGTGAACCCACAGAGCCCGCAGCCGGACCCGGGACCCGGCATCCGCGAGCAGGTGGAGCGCACCAACGAACTGCTTCAGCGCGTACTCGCCGAGGTGTCCAAGACACCCTCCACCCACGCGATCTTCGTGGACGCGGGATACGTCTACGCGGCCGCCGGCCTGCTCGTCACCGGCACCGAGGACCGCCGGTCCTTCGACCTCGACGCGGAAGGGCTGATCGAGGCCTTCATCGACAAGGCCCGCACCATCTTCGCGGACAGCAGACTGCTGCGCGTCTACTGGTACGACGGGGCGCGGCGCCGCATCCACACCGTCGAGCAGCAGACCATCGCCGAACTCCCCGACGTCAAGGTCAGACTGGGCAACCTCAACGCGAACAACCAGCAGAAGGGCGTCGACTCACTCATCCGCTCCGACCTCGAATCGCTCGCCCGGCACCGGGCGATCAGCGACGCGGCCCTGGTGGGCGGGGACGAGGACCTGGTGTCCGCGGTCGAGGCCGCGCAGGGCTACGGCGCCCGCGTCCACCTCTGGGGCATCGAGGCGGGCGAAGGGCGCAACCAGGCCGAGCCGCTGCTCTGGGAGGTCGACAGCCAGCGCACCTTCGACCTCGACTTCTGCCGCCCGTACGTCACCCGGCGCCCCGTCACGATGTACGAGGACGACGGTCCCGCCCCCGGGCGCGAGGACGTGCGCTTCGTCGGCGCGCAGATCGCCGCGGGCTGGCTCTCCACGCGCGGCAGGGAGGCCCTGGCCGACCTGCTGCCGGGGCACCCCTACCTCCCCGGCTCCGTCGACCAGGACCTGCTGGTCGAGGCCGAACGGCTGCTCCAGCACTCGCTGAGGGGCCACGCCCCGCTGCGACGGGCCCTGCGCGACGGCTTCTGGCAGCACCTCCAGGCGCAGTACTGACGCCCGGCCCGGTTTCCCGGTAGCGGGGCCCGGTTCCGGTCGCGGGCCGGGCGGTGGCACGGACGGTCGGGGGCGTGGCTGCCGGTCGTGGGCCGGGCGGCGGCTCAGACGGTGTTCCAGAACGCGGCGAGCGCGGCGGCGGTCGGGCCGGGCCGGGCCGTGTTCGGGGAGTGCTCCGCGCCCTCGATCACGGTGCGCCGCGCTCCCAGCCGCCGTGCCATCGCGTCCAGCGACGGCACCGGCCAGACGTCGTCGCTCTCCCCGGACACCACATGGACCGGCAGCCCCAGCGCGGCGAGTTCGTCCACGCGGTCCGGCTCGGCCGAGAGCTGGGCCCCGGTGGCGATCAGCTGCGCCGGGTTGTGGCGCAGCCAGCGGCGACGCAGGTCCTCGCCGTCGTCCGTGTCGGCGTCCTCGGGCGGATCCAGCTCGCGCATCGCCCTCCAGACCTCGTCCATGGTGAGGCCGGCCAGCGCTTCGCTGAGCATCCGCGCCTTCTTCCGCTGGGCGGGGACGATCTCGGCGGGGCCGGACGACATCAGGGTCAGCGAGCGGAACGGGGCCGCGTCGAGCAGGACCGCCGCCCGCGCGATCTGGCCCCCGAGGGAGTGCCCCAGCAGATGGACCGGGCGCTCCTCACCGAGCGCGTCGGCCTGCGCCAGCACATCACGGGCCAACTCGCCCTGGGCGTAAGCGCTTTGATCGTCCGGCCCCTCGGTCTCGTACTGCCCGCGGCCGTCGACCGAGACCACCCGGAAACCGGCGTCGGTCAGCGGTTCGAGCAGCGCGACGAAGTCCTCCTTGCTTCCCGTGTATCCGGGGAGCAGCAGGGCCGTGGCGCGTGCCGGGGTACGCGGCACCGCGTCCAGCACGGCGAAGTCACCGCGCCCGGTGGCCAGGACGCGGGCGCGGGCGCAAGGGGGCGGGACGAAGGTGGGCGGCCGACTCATGGGACGAGGCTATCGCCGGGCACCCGCAGGCGCCGAGGGGGAGGGCGGGAGGACGCCGTGTGGGACGGCCTGCCTGGACGGGCGTACGGGCCGGGTCCGGTCCGCGCGGGTGGACCGGGCCGTACGACCCTCGCGCCCGCCAGACACAGGGCCCCGGACCCATGGTGCGCGGGTCCGGGGCCCTGGGCGGGCTGCGGTGGGATCAGCTCTCGGCCGTCCCGGCGGCCGCCGTCGTCGCGCGGGCGCGGCGGCGGCGCGGCTCCGTGGCGGCAGCGTCCTCGACGGCGGCCGTCTCGGGCGCCGTCGCGGCCTCCGCCTTCGCGGCGCCGGTCGCCCGGCGACGACGCGGCTTGGCCGGGGCCGCCGCGTCCTCGGACGCCGCCGGCACCGATGCCACGGCCTCGGTCTTCGGCTTGGTGGCGGTCCGGGGCCGACGACGCGGACGCGTCTCGGACACCGGCTCGGAGACCGGGGCGATCTGGAAGTCGACCTCGTCGACCACGGGCTTGACCACACGCGGGCGGCGGCGCGGCCGGGTGGCCACGGGCTCCGCCACGGACGCGGCGACCGCCACGGTCTGGAAGTCCACGACCGGTTCGGCGACCGGCGCCGCGGCCACGGCCTCGACGGCGGGCTGCGCGGCGGCGCGGGTACGCCGACGCGGCTTCGTCTCCGCCACCGGAGCCTCCCCGACGGCCTCGGCCTCAGGGGCGGCCGCGCGGGTACGGCGGCGACGCGGCTTGTCCTCGGCCTGCTCGGGCCGGGTCTCCGTCACGACGGCGGCCGGAGCCTCTGCGGCGGGGGCCTCGACCACCGCCACGCCCGCCTCGGCCACGGAGGCCCGGGTACGCCGACGGCGGCGCGGGGTACGCGGCTGCGCCGAGTCGTCACCGTCCGCGTCCACGGACGGCGCCGGTACCGTCGCGGTGTCCGTGGTCACGGCGCTCTCGGTCACGGCACCCTCGGCCGTCGCGGCACCGCCCCGCGTACGACGACGCTGACGCGGGGTGCGCGGCGCGCGCTCCTCGCGGGGGGCCGGGGCCGTGGCGGAGGACTTGCGGCCACGGCCGCCCGTCTCGCCGAGGTCCTCGATCTCCTCCGCCCGCAGTCCCGCACGGGTCCGCTCGGCACGCGGCAGCACACCCTTGGTGCCCGCCGGGATACCGAGCTCCTCGTACAGGTGCGGAGAGGTGGAGTACGTCTCGGCGGGGTCCGGGAAGTTCAGGCCGAGCGCCTTGTTGATCAGCTGCCAGCGCGGGATGTCGTCCCAGTCGACCAGCGTGATCGCGGTGCCCTTGGCGCCCGCGCGGCCGGTGCGGCCGATGCGGTGGAGGTAGGTCTTCTCCTCCTCGGGCGACTGGTAGTTGATGACGTGCGTCACACCCTCGACGTCGATGCCGCGGGCGGCGACGTCGGTGCAGACGAGGACGTCCACCTTGCCGTTGCGGAAGGCGCGCAGCGCCTGCTCGCGGGCGCCCTGGCCGAGGTCGCCGTGGACCGCGCCGGACGCGAAGCCGCGCCGTTCGAGCTGCTCGGCGATGTCGGCCGCCGTCCGCTTCGTCCGGCAGAAGATCATCGCGAGCCCGCGGCCCTCGGCCTGGAGGATGCGCGAGACCATCTCGGGCTTGTCCATCGAGTGCGCGCGGTAGACGTACTGCGTCGTGTTCTTGACGGTCGAGCCCTCGTCGTCGGGCGACGTGGCGTTGATGTGCGTCGGCTGCGACATGTAGCGGCGCGCGAGCGAGATGACGGCACCCGGCATGGTCGCCGAGAACAGCATGGTCTGGCGCTTCGCCGGAAGCATGGTGATGATGCGCTCGACGTCGGGCAGGAAGCCCAGGTCGAGCATCTCGTCGGCCTCGTCGAGGACCAGGACGCGGACGTGCGAGAGGTCGAGCTTGCGCTGGCCCGCCAGGTCCAGCAGCCGGCCCGGGGTGCCGACGACCACGTCGACGCCCTTCTTGAGGGCCTCGACCTGGGGCTCGTACGCCCGGCCGCCGTAGATGGCGAGCACACGGACGTTACGGACCTTGCCGGCGGTGAGCAGGTCGTTGGTGACCTGCTGGCAGAGCTCGCGGGTGGGGACGACGATCAGCGCCTGCGGCGCGTCCGTCAGCTCGTTGGGGGTGGCCCGGCCCGCCTCGACGTCGGCGGGGACGGTCACCCGCTCCAGGAGCGGGAGGCCGAAGCCCAGCGTCTTGCCGGTGCCGGTCTTGGCCTGGCCGATGACGTCGGAGCCGGACAGGGCTACGGGGAGCGTCATCTCCTGGATGGGGAAGGGGGACATGATGCCGACCGCCTCAAGGGCTTCGGCCGTCTCGGTAAGGATCCCGAGGTCACGGAACGTAGTCAGGGTGCTGCCTCTTCTGTGAGACGCGGCCCGAGGCGAACGCTGGGGGTCCAACCGTGCCTTGGTTGGTCATCCGGCCGTGGATGGGCCGGGTGGCGCGGGACCACTGCCGTCGCTCGAGCGCTCGTGCCGCTGAGGGGGCCCCTCATCTGCGGTCGTACGTGGTGTACGCCTCGCGTGGAGGGCTGTCGGGTCGGAGCCGATCGGGCCACCGACCGGGCATCCTCATTCAAGGTCGCGCTCTTGGCACAAGAAAATGCTCAGTAAGCGCAATACCACTGTACCCCGGATTCGCGCATGTGTGTTGGGCGAATTCGTGGGAATGATGTGATGTCTCCGTCCGGCCGAGGCCTTCCGCCCTCACACGAGCGGGCTATTCTGCGCTCCATGGAGACGCCTGACAACGCCACGGAAGCAACCGACGGAGCACCCGCGCCCACCGGGATCGCCGCCCAGGACTGGGCCACCGCCTCCGCCGACCCCCAGTACCGCGCCGCGGTGGTGGACCTGCTCGGCGCGCTCGCCTACGGGGAGCTGGCGGCCTTCGAACGACTCGCGGAGGACGCGAAACTCGCCCCGACACTCGGCGACAAGGCCGCCCTGGCACGGATGGCGTCCGCCGAATTCCAGCACTTCGAGCGGCTGACCGACCGGCTGACCGCGATCGACCAGGACCCGACCGCGGCCATGGAGCCCTTCGCCAAGGCGCTGGACGACTTCCACCACCTGACGGCGCCGTCGGACTGGCTGGAGGGCCTGGTCAAGGCCTATGTCGGGGATTCCATCGCCAGTGACTTCTACCGCGAGATCGCGGCCCGGCTCGACGCGGACACCCGCTCGCTCGTCCTCGGGGTGCTCGACGACACGGGCCACGGGAACTTCGCGGTCGAGAAGGTGCGCGGTGCCATCGAGGCGGACCCCCGGGTCGGCGGCAGGCTCGCCCTGTGGGCCCGGCGGCTGATGGGGGAGGCCCTCTCCCAGGCCCAGCGGGTCGTCGCCGACCGCGACGCCCTGTCGATGATGCTGGTGGGCGGCGTGGCGGACGGTTTCGACCTCGCGGAGGTCGGCCGGATGTTCTCCCGGATCACCGAGGCGCACACCAAGCGGATGGCCGCGCTGGGCCTCGCGGCCTGACCGGTCCGAAGGCCCGCCACCGGGCCGGTGGCTACCGGGCCGCCGCCGAGGGCACCGGCCCCCGGCCGCGCGGGCGGATCAGCAGGGACAGGGTCACCGCCCCGACGAGCACGGCACCGGTCGGTGTCGCCAGGGGGTGGCCCGAACCCAGCGTGGAGTCGGTGAGGTACGCGCCGAACAGGGAACCCAGCGCACCGGTGACGAACACCGTCCTGCCCGCCGGAAGACGGCCGGGCAGGACCCGGAGCGCGGCCCAGGACAGGGCGAGGCCGATCACGACGGAGCTGATGGATTCCCAGAGCACTGAGGTCACCTCACCTGACGACGCTGCGGGCGGTTCGGTCAAGGCGCTTCTACCCGTGACCTGCGCGTTGCAACCCTCGCGGGGGACGCTCGCACCCCACCGAGGGGCGGCCCGGACGGGACGGAGGAGAGGCCCGGCGGAAGTCCGCCGGGCCTCTCTCCTTGGCCCTTGGCCGTCCGCTGGGCGCGGGTCCGGCGGGCGCGCGGTCTACAGCGCGCCGAACCCCACCCGCCGGGTGGTGGGCTCGCCGATCTCCACGTACGCGATCCGGTCGGCCGGCACCAGGACCTTGCGGCCCTTCTCGTCCGTGAGGCTGAGCAGCCGCGCCTTGCCGGTGAGCGCCTCACCGACCGCGCTCTCGACCTCTTCGGCGGAAAGTCCGCTCTCCAGAACGATCTCCCGGGGCGTGTGCTGTACCCCGATCTTGACCTCCACGGCTATGTCCCTCCGACGGTCCGTCTCTGCGCGGTGGAACCGCGCCGTACGCAGCACACATTAGCCCGGTGAAGGGACGGACCACGGGTCGACCGGCAACGCCGGGAGCGAACACCGGCACCCGGCGCCGGGCCCGCGCGGGCGCCGGGGGACCGGTGCTGTCCGACGCCGGGCGGGTCGGTGCCGTCCCGACGCCGGAGGGGCGGTGCCGACCGGACGCCGGAGGGTCAGTGCTGTTCGACGCCGTGCAGCGGGAAGCCCGCGATGCCCCGCCAGGCCAGCGAGGTCAGCAGTTGCACCGCGGTGTCCCGGGGGATGCCGGACGGGCTGGACAGCCAGTAGCGCGCCACCACCTGGGAGACCCCGCCGAGCCCCACCGCGAGCAGCATCGACTCGTCCTTGGAGAGCCCGGTGTCGCCCGCGATCACGTCGGAGATGGCCTCCGCGCACTGGAGCGAGACCCGGTCCACCCGCTCGCGCACGGCCGGCTCGTTGGTCAGGTCGGACTCGAAGACCAGGCGGAAGGCGCCGCCCTCGTCCTCCACGTACGCGAAGTAGGCGTCCATCGTCGCCTCCACGCGCAGCTTGTTGTCCGTCGTCGAGGCCAGGGCGGTCCGGACCGCCTGGAGGAGTGACTCGCAGTGCTGGTCGAGCAGGGCGAGGTAGAGCTCCAGCTTGCCGGGAAAGTGCTGGTAGAGCACCGGCTTGCTGACGCCGGCCCGCTCGGCGATGTCGTCCATCGCGGCGGAGTGGTAGCCCTGTGCGACGAAGACCTCCTGCGCCGCTCCCAGCAGTTGATTGCGTCGGGCGCGGCGGGGCAGCCGGGTCCCCCGCGGGCGCGCTGCCTCGGTCTGCTCGATGGCTGTCACGCCGCCTCCCAAATGTGTGATCGAACGCAGCCGTTCCGTACACGCCGCGTCCACCAGGACATCGTACTTTTGGGTAACCCGGGTGCGCGCGGCGCGGACGCAGAATTTCACGGACCGGACGGCCGCGGTAGCCGTGGGCACGTCGGACGATGAGACAAAGCGGAACGTACTACCGGTAATCGTCCTCGTCCTGCGGAACCACACGCGCCTGCTCCGCGGCATCCGCCTCGTCGGCGTCGTCCCGGTCGATGTCCGTGACCGGTTCGTCACGGTCCGGCCGGACATCGGCGCGCTGCTCGGCGGTGTCCGCCTCGGGGGCCTCCTGGTCCCGCTCGTCGTCCGCCGGGGTGTCCTCGAAGGTCTCCGGGTCGGTGGGATCGACCGTCATGTGGGCTCCCTTCCTTCCCTTGCAGCCTAGGAGCAACCCTCCGGGGATGCGATACGACCTGTGACGCCGAACACATGAATCAGCACGTGATCATCTCGTAACATTGCCGCATGTCTTCGACCGAGCTGTCCGGGACCCCAGCCGCCGCTGCCGCCGTGGCCCCCACGGTCAGCGCCGTCAGGGTCGTGGAGGGTGAGGAGCTGGGCTCCGTCGAGTTGCCCGGCCTCACCCTCGCCGTCCGTTCCCGCCCCACCGCGGCGCGAGGGCTCGATCCCGCGCTCTATGTGCACGGGCTCGGCGGTTCCTCGCGGAACTGGTCGGCGCTCATGCCGCTGCTGGGCGACCGGGTGGACGGGAAGGCCGTCGATCTGCCGGGCTTCGGCGAATCCCCGCCCCCGGACGACGGCGACTACTCGGTCACCGGGCACGCCAGGGCCGTGATCCGGCTGCTCGACGCCGAACCGCGCGGCCCCGTGCACCTGTTCGGCAACTCCCTGGGCGGTGCCGTCGCGACCCGGGTCGCTGCCGTACGGCCCGACCTGGTGCGCACGCTGACGCTGATCTCCCCGGCCCTGCCCGAGATCCGGGTGCAGCGGCCCGCCGTTCCCACCGGGCTCCTCGCCCTCCCCGGGATCGCTTCCCTGTTCGCCCGGCTCACTCGTGAGTGGACGGCGGAACAGCGCACCCGCGGTGTCATGGCACTCTGTTACGGCGATCCGGCGCGTATCTCCGAGGAAGCCTTCCGCCATGCGGTGGCCGAGATGGAGCGACGACTGGAACTGCCGTACTTCTGGGACGCCATGGCGCGCTCGGCCCGGGGCATCGTCGATGCCTACACCCTGGGCGGGCAGCACGGGCTGTGGCGCCAGGCGGAACGGGTGCTGGCACCGACCCTGCTCGTGTACGGCGGAAGGGACCAGCTCGTCTCGTACCGGATGGCACGCAGAGCGTCCGCGGCCTTCCGTGACTCGCGCCTGCTGACACTGCCCGACGCGGGGCACGTGGCGATGATGGAGTACCCGGAGGCGATCGCCCAGGCGTTCCGGGAACTGCTCGACGAACGCGGCGGGAGCTGATCCGGGGCGTGGGACGACACAGTCGTAAGGGCCTTGAGGCCACAGGGCGCGAGGCCGTCGCCGGTGACGGGGGCGGGGGTGCCGCCGTCCCCGGCCGGGGACGGCGCAGGCGGGACTCCGCGACCCCGCCGGCCGGTGAGGGCCACAGTCCGTCCCACGACGCGCCCCGGGTGCGCGGCGGGCACCCGGAACAGCGTGAACCGGGCGGCGGCTGGGGCACGGGTCCACAGCCCCGGTACGACGGCACGTGGGACCCGGGGGGCCGGAACCAGGAGGTGCGGGCCCGGCAGGCGGTGGCGCGCCAGCTGACGGCCCAGCAGGCCGCGCAGCGTGCCGCCACCCGGCGCACGGCGGCACCCGGCCCCACCACCGAGGCCCCGCTGATACCGGGGCCGCGCAAGGAGTTCGTCGAGGCGTTCGACACCGGCGCCTCTCCCGCGGTACCACCTCCTCGTCCTGACGACACGTCCACTGCCGCCGGAGCCGCCCCGGGGCCGCCTTCCGGGCCGGACGACGGGGACGGCGCCGTCAAGGAGGGCAAGGGCGGCAAGGGGCGCGCCTTCACGGGGATCGCCGCCGCGGCCGTCACCACGGTGCTCGCGGTCGTGGTGGCCGGACAGGTGGCACAGGACTCCGGGGGCTCCTCCCGGACCCAGGCCGCGGACGTCGACCGGGACGCGGCGGGGGACGTGTCCCGCCACGACGAGCGGTCGGCCCCGCAGTCCCGGTCGCAGCCGGCGGAGGCCAAGCCCCTGACGTACGTCCAGAAGATGGCCCAGCCCTATCCGCTCGCCGCCGACCTGAAGGGGTCCGGGGAGTTCGAGGCGGTCCCGGGGCTGGCGAAGGCGCCCGGCAAGGGACATCTGTACCGGTACCGCATCGATGTCGAGACGGGGCTCGGTCTCGACACCGGACTCTTCGCCGAAGCCGTGCAGAAGACGCTCAACGACGACCGGAGCTGGGCGCACAACGGCGCCATGACCTTCGAGCGCATCTCCTCCGGCGAGCCCGATTTCGTGATCACGCTCGCCAGCCCGGGTACCACCGCCCTCTGGTGCGCCAAGTCCGGCCTGGACACCACCGAGGACAACGTCTCCTGCGACTCCGCGGCCACCGCCCGTGTGATGATCAACGCCTACCGGTGGGCGCAGGGCGCCTCGACCTTCGGACCGGACAAGCTCCTGATCTACCGGCAGATGCTGATCAACCATGAGGTCGGCCACCGGCTGGGGCACAACCACGAGAGCTGCCGCACGCCCGGCGCCCTGGCCCCCGTGATGCAGCAGCAGACCAAGACGCTGGACCTCGGCGGCATCAAGTGCCGAGCCAATCCCTGGGTCTACCCCGGGAGTTGACCCGGTGGCGCGGCCCGCGAGGAGCTGGCCGGAGCCTGACTCCGTGTGACCGGGATGCCCCTCGTCGCGACTGAACGCGACGGGGGCGGGAAAGTTACGCCGGTTCACCCCTTTCGGTGGTGAGACGGACAACCGTCCGCCGCGCCACCGGCGTATCCGCTTACGGTCGTCCCGCTGCCGACCGCCGACCAACGGCGGCCGCTCACAAGGGAGATCGGGGGTGTACTCGTGCGGATCGGACTCCTCACGGACGGTGGTTATCCGTATGCGACGGGTGAGTCCAGGCTCTGGTGCGACCGCCTCGTACGGGGGCTGCCCCAGCACGAGTTCGACCTCTACGCCCTCAGCCGCTCGGCCCGGCAGGAGCGGCAGGGCTGGGTCAGGCTCCCCGAGGGGATCGGCCAGGTCCGGACGGCATCGCTGTGGGCCTCCGGCGCGGGTCTCCCTCAGGCGGGCCCCCCGCGTGGCCTCACCGGGAGGCTCGCCACCGGTCTGGGGCGCGCGTACGGACGCCGCGAGCGACGGCGCTTCACCGCGCATGTGACGGCGCTCGTCGGCGCGGTCTGCGCCGGGGCGGACATGGGGGCGCCGAACGGTACGGGCGCGGCGGACCGCTTCGCCGAAGGTCTCTACGGCCTGGCCGAGCTGGCCCGGGAGTGCGGCGGTCTGCCCACGGCCCTGCGCTCCGAGGCGACCGTACGCGTCCTGGAGGCGGCCTGCCGCGCCCCGGGCGCCGGGCGGACCGTCCACCGCGCCACCGTTCCCGACTACCTGGCCTTCGCGGTGGAGCTGGAGCGGGCCCTACGGCCCCTCTCCCTCGACTGGTACGACGAGGACGGCCTCGGCGCGGTGGACCTCTGCCACGCGGCCTCCGGGGGCACCGCGGCCCTTCCCGGGGTGCTGGCCAAACGCTTCTTCGGGGTACCGCTGCTGGTGACGGAGCACCAGGTCCCGTTACGGACACACTATCTGGCGGCGCCCGAGGCGTCCTTCCGCGCGCCGGTGCGCGCCCTGCTCGCCCACTTCCACGGCCGGCTGGCCTTCGAGGTGTACCGGCAGGCCTCCGTCGTCACGCCCGGCAACACCCATGTCCGCCGCTGGCAGGAGCGGTGCGGGGCCGACCCCGCCACCGTGCGCACGGTCTACCCGGGGATGGACGCCGAGCGGTTCCGGGCCGTGGGGGAGGGGGACGACCGCGGCGGACCCGCGACGCTGGTCTGGATCGGGCGGATGGAACCCGCCAAGGACCTGCTCGCCCTGCTGCACGCCTTCGCCGAGGTGCGCCGTGCCGTACCCCGCACCCGGCTGCGTGTCTTCGGCGCCCCGGCGGAGGGGGAGGAGGGCGACGGCTACCGGGCCCGGTGCGAGGCGCTCGCCGCCCAGCTCTTCCCGGACGAGGCCACGGACGCGCACGCCGTCGGTGACAGCCCGGTCACCTTCGAGGAGATCGGCGGGCCGGAGGTGCCCGACCTCGCGGAGGCCTACGCGGCGGGCGGGGTCGTCGTCCTGTCCAGCGTGGTCGAGGGCTTCCCGATCAGCCTGGTCGAGGCCATGTTCTGCGGACGGGCCACGGTCTCGACGGACGTGGGCGCCGTGGTGGAGGTCGTCGGCGGTACGGGGCTGGTGGTGCCCCCGCGCAATCCCCGGGCGCTCGCCGATGCCTGTATCGCGCTGCTGCGCGACCCCGAGCGCCGTGCGCGGCTCGGTGCGGCGGCGCGCGCGCGGGCGCTCGAACTCTTCACCGTCGAACAGAACCTCGCCGCCTTCCGCGGTATCTATCTCGACCTGGTGGCGCACGTGCCCGCTCGCTGGACGGCGGAGGCGGAACGGGCGGAGCGCACCGGCCCGCCGCGTCCCTTCGCCACGCCTCCCGAGGCCCATGTGCTGGGGCAGTCGCCGCCGGCCCCGGTCGCCTCCGGGGCGTCGGCCAGGGTGCCCAGCTGGGCCGCCGCCGGCGCGGAGGCCGAGAGCGTGTGCGCGGGCGCGCGCGGGGCGGGGAGCAGCGATGCGTGACCACGGAGGATCTCCCATGGGCCGACCGACCGACACCCCCTCCTGGGGCCTCGCCCGGGACCAGGAGGCGGACCCGGGGACGCCCGCCGACGCCGTACGCCCGGAGCGGGAGCGGGGCGGCGCCCGTCCCGTGGAGGGCGGGGCCGGTGCCTCCGCCATCGGGCCGGGCGCCACCGGGCCGGTCTTCCGTGACCTGCGGGTGGACCCCGGGGCGGCGGGTCCGAAGGGCTTCAGCGCGGACCCCGGGCTGAACCCCGGGACGGCGGCCCCGCGGACGGGCCTCAGGCCGGATGCCGGGACGGGGGCCCTGGAGGCGGACCCCGGGGCGGCGGGCCTGGAGCCGGGCCCCGGGCTGAACACCAGGCCGGACCCCGGTACGGCGGTCCCGGACACGGCCACCGACGTGGACCCCGGGCTGAACCCCGGGACGGCGGTCCCGGACGCGGGCCCCGCACGTATCCACACCCCCGCGAGCCGATCCGTCGAAGGCACCGGTCCGCGCACAGGCGGGCCGGGAAGCGGGACCGCCCCCGGAGGCGCCCGTACCGCCGTACGGGCGCCCGAGATCGCCTACCGTTCCGGGCGCGGGCCGGGGGCCCGGCGCGGACCCGCCGACCCCGTGAAGGCGCTCATGCACCGCCACCACGACCTGTGTGAACGGGCCGTCGACCCCCTGGAGATCGCCGCCGGTCTGGAGGCCCACGGGCTGACGGACCGCGCCGCCGCCCGCTACCGGCACCGCGACGTCTTCTCGCTCGCCGAGGAGCTCTACGCCCGCGCACCCGGCACCGCCCCGTCCGCGCCCCCGCACCCCCCACGGCAGGACCCCGCCGGTGAGGCGCGGGCCGGCTGGACGCTGCGCGCGATGCTGCCCGGGGCCGCCTGCCTCGCCACGGCCGGGGTGCTCAGGGCCACCGAGGGGGTGCTCGGCGCGGAGGCCCGGTTCGCCGTCACGGCCTTCGGCGCGCTCCTGACCGTCCTCGGCCTCCGGCTCTCCCTGCGCGGCGGTCCGCTGCGGGCGCCGGACGGCGCCGGAGGCGTCACCCTCTACGTCTGCTGGCTCCTCGGATACGCCGTGTACGGCGACGACCTGCTCGCCCAGGTGCTCAGCGGGGGCCCCGACGGCACCTGGACCGCGGACCCCGCCGCGCTGCTCGGGCTGGCCTCGGCCGTCGTCCCCGCCGCCTGGTGCGCGCACCTGTTCGCCGTCCACGCCCACCGCAGGCTGGCCGGAAGCCACGCCCTGGCGGAGTTCGGCGTCGGCGTGCGCCCCGCGCTGTTCGGTGTCGTCGCGCTCCACCTGTGCGCCGTGACCGCCCTGCTGTTCCTCGCCGGACTCGGCCACGGAGGCGGACCCGTCCTGGCCCCGGCCGCCCTGGGCGTGCTGCTCTTCCTGGCCCGGCTGCTCACCGTCCACGGCTTCCCGGAGGCCGCGGCCACCGGCCTCGCCGTCGCCTGCACCGCCGAACTCGCCGCCGTCTTCCTGGTCCTGGCCGGGCGGCTGCCCGGCCTCAGCCCGCTCGCCCGGCCCGTCGACGTCCTCGTCGCCACGGCAGGCACCGGCGCGGTACCCCTCCTCGCCTGTGGTGTCGCCGCCCTGGGGCTGCTGATCCACGCCCTGCTGACCCTCACCCGGGCGTCCGCCCACGCCACCGCGTAGCCGGACCGCCCCTCCCACGCCGCGGAGCCGACGCCGCGGACCTCCCGAATCGCACCTTCCTCAAAGGAGACACCGGACATGACCCCCCAAACCCCAGCACCGGCAGCCCGCCGTCGGCAGCGAGGGGGCGCGTGATGAGGGTTCTGCTGCTCGGAGCCAACGGATTCCTCGGCCGCTTCGTCGCCGATCGCCTGCTCGCCGACCCCGCCGTGCACCTCACCGCCCTGGGCCGCGGCGACGACGCCGACGTGCGCTTCGACCTCGCCGGCGGCAGCCCCGGAGCGCTCACCCGCTTCCTGGACGCCGTCCACCCCGGGGTCGTCGTCAACTGCGCGGGCGCCACCCGGGGCGGCGCCCGGGAACTGACCCGGCACAACACCGTCGCCGTCGCCACCGTCTGCGAGGCCATGCGCCGCAGCGGATGCAGCGCCCGGCTCGTCCAGGTCGGCTGCGCCTCCGAGTACGGGCCCTCGCAGCCCGGCTCCTCCACCGCCGAGGACGCCGTACCCCGCCCCGGCGGCCCGTACGGCGTCAGCAAGCTCGCCGCCACCGAACTCGTCCTCGGCTCCGGGCTGGACGCCGTCGTGCTCCGGGTCTTCTCGCCGGTCGGGCCCGGTACCCCGGCCGGCTCGCCGCTCGGCAGGCTCGCCGAGACGATGCGCCGCGCCATCCAGTCCGGCGACCCCGAACTCCGGCTCAGCGGCCTGGGTGTGCAGCGCGACTTCGTGGACGTACGGGACGTGGCGCGCGCCGTGCACGCCGCCTCGCTCTCCGCCGCCCAGGGAGTCGTCAACATCGGTACCGGCCGCGCCGTACGGCTGCGCGACGCCGCGGCCGTACTCGCCAGGGTCGCCGGATACGGCGGCGCGCTCCACGAGCTGGACACCCCGCCCGGCCGGCTCCCCATCGGATCACCCCGCGCCCCCGCGGAGTCCGTCGTCGAACACCTCTCGGCCACCCCGTCGCCCTACCCCGACGGCTGCGGGGCGTGGCAGCAGGCCGATGTGCGCACCGCCCGGGACCGCCTCGGATGGCGCCCCCGGATCAATCTCGAGGAGTCCCTCGCCGACATCTGGATGGAGGCGGCGTGCCGTATCTGACCAGCACCGGCGCCGACCCGCGGACCGACGGGGCCGAACGTCCCGGGGTCGGCGTCCCGGGGTACGCCCATCCGCTGCTCGCCCCCACCGAATGGGCCGAACTCAACCGGCCCGGGACACCGCTGCACTGGGCGGTGCTCAACATCGACAACGGCCCGGGGGCCCGCCCCGACCCGCACTGCCTGGACGCCGCCGGACGCCTGCGCAACGCCCGCGAGCGCGCCCTGCGCGACCATCCGCCGCACGACACCGTCCGGGCCGCCGGGGGCAGACTGCTGGGCCATCTCGACCTGGCCTTCGGTACCCGCCCCTTCGGGAAACTGGTCGCGGACGCCCAGTCCTTCATCGACTGGTACCAGGTCGGCGGTTTCTACCTCGCCCGCTGCCCCGCCGACCGTCCCGGCCTGCCCGCCGTGCGCCGGCTCACCAGCACCCTCGCGGCCCTCCTGGAGGACCGCGAGGACGGCGGGCGGCTGGTCCTCGGCCACGGCGCCCACCCCTACCCGGGATACGCCGAGGCCGCCGACCAACTGGTCACCTTCCGGGGGGCGTGGACCGACTACCGCTGGTCGCAGGCGGCCGAGTGGACCGCCGCCTACCGTCCGAGCCGCTTCGCGCACTTCGTCCACGGGGTGCCGCGCACCCACCTCGAAGAGGCCCTGCGCATCGCCCGCTGGCAGGGCGCGGGCACGATCTTCTTCACGGACCGGAGCGGCAAGAAGGGGCAAAGCGACCCATTCGCGGCGCTGCCCAGTTACTGGGACGAATTCGTCTCGCGGATCGGACCAGGTATCTCGGAATGAGAAGACGCGTGGCAGTGTTGCGGAAGAACAACCGTACGTAAGTGAAGTACGTAGAAACCGACCACCTGCATTGTTGAGGTTCCTGTGTCGCTGCCACCCTTGGTCGAGCCAGCTGCTGAGCTCACCGTCGACGAGGTCCGCAGGTACTCCCGCCACCTGATCATCCCGGACGTCGGGATGGACGGGCAGAAGCGGCTGAAGAACGCGAAGGTGCTCTGTGTCGGTGCCGGCGGTCTCGGCTCGCCCGGCCTGATGTACATGGCCGCGGCCGGCGTCGGCACGCTCGGCATCGTGGAGTTCGACGAGGTCGACGAGTCGAACCTCCAGCGCCAGGTCATCCACAGTCAGGCGGACATCGGCAAGTCCAAGGCCCAGTCGGCCAAGGAGACCGTGCAGGGGATCAACCCCCTGGTGAACGTGATCCTTCACGAGGAACGGCTCGAAGCCGAGAACGTGATGGACATCTTCGCCCAGTACGACCTGATCGTGGACGGCACGGACAACTTCGCCACCCGCTATCTCGTCAACGACGCCGCGGTCCTGCTGAACAAGCCCTACATCTGGGGCTCGATCTACCGCTTCGACGGCCAGGCGTCCGTCTTCTGGTCCGAGCACGGTCCCTGCTACCGCTGCCTCTACCCGGAGCCGCCGCCCCCCGGCATGGTCCCCTCCTGCGCCGAGGGCGGCGTCCTGGGTGTGCTCTGCGCCTCCGTGGGCTCCATCCAGGTCAACGAGGCCATCAAGCTGCTCGCCGGTATCGGTGACCCGCTGGTCGGCCGTCTGATGATCTACGACGCCCTGGAGATGCAGTACCGCCAGGTGAAGGTCCGCAAGGACCCGGACTGCGCCGTCTGCGGCGAGAACCCGACCGTCACCGAGCTCATCGACTACGAGGCCTTCTGCGGCGTCGTGTCCGAGGAGGCCCAGGAGGCGGCGGCCGGCTCCACGATCACTCCCAAGCAGCTCAAGGAGTGGATCGACGGGGACGAGAAGATCGAGATCATCGACGTCCGCGAGCCGAACGAGTACGAGATCGTCTCCATCCCCGGCTCCCGGCTGATCCCGAAGAACGAGTTCCTGATGGGCAACGCCCTCCAGGACCTTCCGCAGGACAGGCGCATCGTCCTGAACTGCAAGACCGGTGTCCGCAGTGCCGAGGTCCTCGCCGTCCTCAAGTCCGCGGGCTTCGCCGACGCGGTGCACGTCGGCGGCGGTGTCATCGGCTGGGTCAACCAGATCGAGCCCGAGAAGCCGGTCTACTAGGGCGCGTCCGTACGAGGGCCGGCTCCGTCCACGGGGCCGGCCTTCCGTGTGCCCGGCCTCCCCGTCGGCCCGCACCTCTCGCGGGCCGGGTCACCCGGGGCGCTCGGCCGTCCCGGGTGACCGGCGTCCGTAGGTCTCAGGGGCAGCTCCGGCCGTCCTCGGGGACCTTCCCGTCCAGGAAGTAGGCGTCCACCAGCGACGTCACACAGCGGCTCTCCCCGTACGCGCCGTGCCCCTCGCCCTCGTTGCTGAGCAGGACGCCGACACCCTTGCCCAGCTCGTCCGCCATCCGCCGCGCGCCCTCGTACGGTGTCGCCGGGTCGCCGGTCGTGCCGACGACGAGGATCGGGGCCGCACCCGGAGCGCTCGCCTCCGGGGTGTCGCGCTCACCCTCCACCGGCCAGCCGGCACACCATCCGGCGGTGTCCCACGCCAGGAAGGGACCGAAGACCGGGGACAGCTTCCGGAACTCCGGGAGCAGCGCCCGCGCCTCGGCCACCGTCGGCCGCGCCGTGCTGTCGGCGCACGATATCGCCCGCTGCGCATGGCTCTGCGTGTCGTAGTGGCCCTGCTCGTCCCGCCCGTTGTACGAGTCGGCCAGCGCCAGCAGCCGGTCGCCCGTGCCCTCGGTCTCGATCTCGGCGAGGGCCGCCGTCAGGGAGGGCCAGTTCCGCTTCGCGTACAGCGGGGTGACGATGCCGGTGACCGCCAGCGACTCGTTCAGCTCGCGGCCGGAGGAGGTCGGCAGGGGCTTCTCGTCGATCCGCCGCAGCAGCTCGACCAGCCGCCGGGTCCCCGCCCCGGGGTCCTCACCGCGGTCCGTGAAGTAGTTGTCCAGCGCCCGCTGGAAGCCGATCGCCTGGTTCCGGGCGTGGCCCACGGTGTCGGCCGTCGGGTCGACCACCGCGTCCAGGACCATGCGCCCCACCCGCTCCGGGAAGAGGTGGGCGTACGTCCCGCCCAGCTCCGTGCCGTAGGAGACGCCGAAGTAGTGCAGCGTGTCGTCGCCGAGGGCCGAGCGCAGGAGGTCCATGTCCCGGGCCGCGTTCGCCGTGCCGACGTGGGGGAGCACCGCACCGGACAGGCGCTCGCAGCCCGCCCCGAAGGCCGCGCCGTCGCCGACGAACGCGGCCTCCTCCACCGCCGTGTCGGGCGTCATGTCGATCTCGCGGTAGGCCTTCTCCTGCTCGGCGTCGTCACGGCAGCGCACCCCGGAACTGGCCGCCACCCCGCGCGGATCGAAGCCCACCAGGTCGTACCGGGTGTTGAGGTGTGCGTACGCGGCCGCGGCACGCGGCAGTACGGCGACGCCCGAGCCCCCCGGACCGCCGAAGTTGAAGAGCATCGACCCGAGCCGTCGGCTCTTCCGCGTGGCCTCCTTGCGGATCAGGGCGATGCCGATGGTGGCGCCGTCCGGCTTGGTGTGGTCCAGGGGGACCTCGACGGTGGCGCAGCGCCAGTCGGGTCCCGGCTCGCTGCCGCCCTCCGGCGCCGCACAGCGCTTCCAGTCCGGCGTGCCCGGGGCGGGCCGGCCGGTGCCGGGCGCCCCACCGGCGGAGGGGCCGGTGGCGGAGGCGGGGGACGGCGTCGCCGGTGAGGGGGCCGGGGTGTCGCAGCCGGCGAGCAGCCCCGCCGTCAGCAAGGCCGCTCCGGCCGGGACCAGGGCCCGCAGGAGCCGTCCGTGTACCCGCATGTGTGTGTTCCCTCCCCCGAGGCGCGAAGGCGGCCGGCCGCCGGCGCCCACCGGTCGGCGCTCACCGGCCGGCGTGCGGCCATGCTAATCGGCACCACCGACAGCGAGCCCTGGGACGGTCACGCGCAGACCGTCCCGGAGGCCGGGACCTTCCCGTCCAGCAGATAGCCGTCCACGGCCTTCTGCACACAGGTGCTGCCGCCGTTGTAGGCGCCGTGCCCCTCGCCCTTGTAGGTGAGCTCGACGCCGACCCCCTCGCCCAGTTCGTCGGCCATCGCCTTCGCGCCCGCGTACGGGGTGGCCGGGTCACCGGTGTTCCCGATGACCAGGACGGGCGCCGCCCCCGGGGCGCTGACGTCGGGAGTGTCCCAGGCGCCCGAGACGGGCCAGCCCGTGCACGACATCAGGCCCCAGCCCAGGTAGTCGCCGAAGACGGGGGAGGCCTTCCGGAACAGCGGAAGCGCCGCCTTCGTCTGTTCCAGGGTGAACCGCTGCTTGGAGTCCGCGCAGTTGATGGCCGTGTTGGCGGCGCCGGAGTTGTCGTAGTGGCCGTTCTGGGTGCGGCCGTTCAGCGAGTCCGCGAGCGCGAGGAGCAGCCCGCCGTTCTTCCCGTCGGCCTCGTCGAGGCCCTGTTCGAGCAGGGGCCAGGTCTCCTTGGAGTACAGGGCCGAGGCGATGCCCGTGGTGGCCTGGGTCTGCGTCAGTTCCCGCTCACCGAGCCCGGGGACGGGCTTCTTCTCCAGTTTCTCCAGGAGGTCGGCGATCCAGTCCTGGACCTCCTGGGCGCGCGACCCCGGAAGCTTGCAGTCCTCCCGCTCCGCGCAGTCGGCGGTGAAGTTGTCCAGGGCGAGCTGGAAGCCCTTGGCCTGGCCGAGCGCGGACTGCTCGGCGTCCTCGGTGGGGTCGACGACCGCGTCCAGGACGGCCCGGCCGACCTTCTTCGGGAACAGGTGCGCGTAGACCCCGCCCAGCTCGGTCCCGTAGGAGATGCCGAAGTAGTGCAGCTTGTCGTCACCGAGGACGGAGCGCAGGAGGTCCATGTCCCGGGCGGCGTTCGTCGTGCCGACGTAGGGCAGCTCCTCCCCGGAGTTCTCCTCGCAGTCCGCGATGTAGGACTTCAGGTCGTCGACGAAGGCCTTCTCCTCCTTGGCGTTGTCCGGGGTGCCGTCCATCTCGTACCGGGCGTCCAGGGCGGCGTCGTCCGCGCACTCGACGCCTTCGCTGCGGCCGACCCCGCGCGGGTCGAAGCTCACCAGGTCGTAGCGGCCGCGCAGCGTGTCGTACGCCGTTCCGAAGGCCGGCAGGGTCGCGACGCCCGAGGCGCCCGGTCCGCCGAAGTTGAAGACCAGGGAGCCGATCCGCCGGTCCTTGTCCGTGGCGCGGGCACGGACGAGCGCCAGCTCGATGGTCCGGCCGTCCGGGTCCCCGTAGTCCAGGGGGACGTTCATGAAGGAGCACTCCCAGGGGGTGCCGCCCGGCAGCGGTGAGGGGGCGGTGCCGCTGCCCTGGGCGTTGCTCGGAGCGGGGCAGCGCTTCCAGTCGAGCTTCTGCGAGGACAGGTCCCCGGGTGTCGTCGTCGGGGACGCGGTCGAGGCGGCGGAGGGCGTGCCCCGGCCCGTTCCGCCTCCGTCGTCCGAACAGGCGGCCAGGGACAGCAGCACGGTGGCGGTGGCGGCGAGGGCGATGGCACGCGGGGCGGGGGTAGTCCTCATGGGCCCATCGTGGGCCGGGGCGCCCGGGGTCGCGCGGAGCCGCGGTCCATGCGGGTGGGCCCGTCCGCCCCGAGGCCGGGGCGGACGCGGGGCGCGGGGTCCTACAGCTCACCCTTACGGGTCAGTTGGTTGAAGCAGATCCAGCCGGGCAGCACCGGCAGCCACAGCGTCAGCACGCGGTACAGCAGCACCGCGGGCGCGGCGACCTCCTTCGGCAGGCCGACCGCGATCAGACCCAGCGTCAGCGCGCCCTCGACCGCGCCCATACCGCCCGGGGTGGGCGCCGCGGACCCCAGGGCGTTGCCCGCGAGGAAGACGACGGCGACGCTGGCGTAGCTGAGGTGGGGGACGTCGGGGCCGCTGAACGCGCGGACGGACGCGTCCAGGCAGAGCACGAACAGGCCGGTCAGCAGCAGCATGCCGCCGATGCCGGTGACCAGCTTCTGCGGGCGCTGGACGACGTCGAGCATGCGCGGCACGACTCCGGCGAACAGCGACCGCACCCGGGTCACCACGAACTTCCGCAGCAGCGGGATGGCGGTCACCACCAGCACGAGCACGGCGACCGTCAGCAGCCCCGCGATCACCGTCCTGGAGGGCGTGAGCGAGTCGGGCGTGCGTTCCGTACCCGTCAGATAGCCGAACAGGGCGAGCAGCAGGATGTGGCAGCCGAGCCCGAACAGCTGGGAGGCGCCGACGCTCGCGACGGCGAGCCCCGGGCGTACCCCGGCGCGCTGGAGGAAGCGTGTGTTCAGTGCCACACCGCCGACCGCCGCCGGGGCGACGATCTTCACGAACGAACCGGCCACCTGGGCCAGCACGGTCCTGCCGAACGGCACCCGCTCGGGCACGAAGCCCAGCAGGCTCATGGCCGCGGCGACGTAGCTCAGCGCGGAGAAGCCCAGCGCCGCCGCCACCCAGCCCCACTCCGCCTGCTCGACGACCGCGCCGAAGTCCGCCTCGGTGACCTGCGAGATCAGGAAGTACGCGGCGATGGAACCGGCGATGAAGCTGAGCAGGGTGCGCGGTTTGATGCGCTCCAGCCGGACCGGTTCGACGGGCGCCTGCGGCCGGATCAGCAGCACCTCACGGCGGATCTGGGCCAGCATGTCCTCCTCGCGGGCCTCTTCCAGGGCATCGTCTATCGCCCGCTTCTCGGCCTGCTTCTCCGTGCGCAGCGACTTGCGCACCGCCTTGCGGTCGCCGGCCTCCGGGGGGGCCTGCTCCTGCGACCTGGCCTGCTTGGCCGCCTGGGAGGCCTCCAGGACCGCTTCGCGCTCGCGCTGCGAACGCTCCCGGGCGAGCCGCCGCAAGGTGGCCCGGGTGGAGCGGCTGAGCGCGATCGGCTGGAGCAGCGGCAGACAGTCGGCCACGGCGTCCGGCCCGAGGACGGCCAGCGCCCCGGCCACCGCGCGTTCGGCACCGACCCGCAGACCGGTCGTGGTGAGCAGCTGGGCGATGTCCATGCGCAGGACCAGGTCACCGGCCGCGATCTCGCCGCCCCGGAGGTCCGTGACGAACACCGCGCCGGAACGGTCCACCAGGATCGCGTCCCCGGTGAGCCGGCGATGGGCGATCCGCCGTGACTGGAGCGCCCGCACCTGGTGCCAGGCGCCGCGCAGCAGCTCGTCGGTGATCTCCTCGTCCTCCATCGCGTCCAGCGAGCGCCCGCCGATGTGCTCGTAGACGAGCATCACCGCGTCCGGGCCCAGCTCGGAGGTGGCGATCAGCTTCGGCGCGTTGGCCCCGGCGGCGATCGCCGCGTACGCCAGCAGCGCCTCCTGTTCCAGGGCCTGGCGCAGTGACTGGATGGAGCGGCGCTGGGTGATGCTCCGCAGGGTGAGCCTGCGCCACAGGCGGTAGAAGAAGCCCTGGGCCTGCTGTTCCCGGTCGACGACCGTCACGTCCAGCGGTGGGCCGTCCTCCAGGGTGACGAGGTAGCGGCGCCCCCGGTCGCTCTGGTCGATGTTCTCGGGGCCCTCCTCCTCGGTGCGCATCGCGGCCACCGGGCGGAAGCCGACGTGGCGCAGGCCCGCCATGAGGTGCTGGCCGGTCGGGCGTACGTTCGGCGAGCCGACCGCGTACAGCGTGCCGTACGCCACCGTCCAGCCGATCAGTACCGTCAGGACGATCGAGAACGGAGTGGTGTAGCCGCCGACGAGCATGGCGAAGGCGTCCAGGAGCAGCACGACCCAGAGCACGATCCGCCAGCGTGGCCGCCGGGCCATGCCGACCGCCGTCATGTAGGCGATGACGGGGGCGAGATAGCCGTGTACGGGATCGGTGAGCCCGTCACCGGGCTGTGGCTGGGTCAGCGCGTCCCGGATGGTCCCGGGGGCCGTCCTGGCCACCCAGAGGTCGGTGGCCAGGGTCACCCCGTGGGCGAGCACCGCGGCGAGCACCCCGTCCGCGATGCGCAGTCCGTCGCGTTTGACCAGCCGCTCGATCGCGAAGGCGACCGGTACGAGCAGCACGGCGATGCTGGACACCAGCCCGGCGATCTTGATCAGCAGGTCGGGCGCCTGGTCGGTGCCCTTGGAGATGTCGTTCTCCAGGCCGGTGGTGGTGTTCTGGGCGAAGGCGGCGACGGCGAGGAGCAGGACGACGGCCGCGACGCCGATGAACAGCCGCATCAGGTCGGAGGGGCGGTGCACCCGGGCGGGCAGCAGCGGTTCGTCGCCCGACACGTGATCGGCGGCCGCGGCGGACGACGCGAGGGTCGAGCCGGTCAGATGTTTCCCCGGGGGCTTCGGGCCCCCCGGGGCGCCGGAGGACCGCGGGCCCTGGGAGGCCTCCTGGGCGCCCTCGGCCTTCCCGGTGCCCGGAGTGTCCGGCGTGCCGGAACCCTCGGGGCGCGGCTCCGCGTCTGAGGCGTCGGCCGCCTTCGGTGGCTGCACGCCCCGCTCCTTCGTCGCCTCGGATTGCTCTTCGTGTTCTCGTATCACCGGTCACCCGCTCGCACGATGGTGGCACGGCCCGCGGACGGACGAGGGCATCAGGGTGCGTCGCGCGGGTGCGGGAAGCGCAACATACGCTCCTTTGCCGACGCGTGTCCGCCGTGTGATCAGCGTGACACCGAACCGGCACCGATGTCGGTGGTGTGCGGCAGGATGTACCGGATGAGCGAAGACCGGACGAGTGGCGAACCCACCCGGGGCGCCCCGGAGGCGGCCGCACTGCCCGCGTACGCGGAGCGGGTGCTGGACGTCGCCGACCTGATCCCGCCGGGCCGGGTGATGACCTACGGCGACGTGGCGGAGTGGCTCGACGAGGGCGGACCGCGGCAGGTGGGCCGGGTGATGGCGCTGTACGGCGGTGCCGCGCCCTGGTGGCGGGTCGTCCGGTCCGACGGCACCCTGCTCCCCGGTCACGAACTGCGGGCCCTGGGCCACTACCGCGAGGAGGGCACACCGCTGCGCGAGGCCTCCCGCGCCACCCAGGGACACCTGCCGCGCCTCGACATGAGGCTCGCGCGATGGGACGGCGTCACGGGCGCCGCCGAAGGAGGCGGCGGTCCGGGCGCGGGCGACGCCCCGGACGGGAACGACGCCCCGGAGGGTGACGACGGTCCGGACGGTGACGGAACGACCCGCGGGTGACAGCTTCGGCCGTCGCGCCGGGTGAACCCGGGTGCCGAGCCGGTGGACGGCGGGGCCCCGGCCACGGCCCGTCCCACGTGACGAGCGACGCGGCCCGCACGCCGCGTTCCGCCCCGAGGCTCGCGTAGCGTCGTCAGGACGCGGCACCGGGTCCCCCTTCCTCCCGCACCCGCCGTGCCCGGGACCACCCGTCCCCGGGCAGACCGAGCAGACCGAGTACACCCACCAGGACCGGCGATCCACGTGAGCTCCTCCTCCACCACCCGGCACGGCCCGCACCGGCAGGCACGGCGGCGGGTTCCGGGCGCCTACCGGCTGGTGCGTACGCCGCCGGGCTCGGTGGAACCCCCTCTCCTGGACGCGACGCAGCGCGCGGTGGTTGACCACCGGGACGGGCCGCTGCTGGTTCTCGCCGGGCCGGGCACCGGCAAGACCACCACGCTCGTCGAGGCGGTCGCCGCACGGGTCGCCGCCGGGACGGACCCCGCCCGGATGCTGGTCCTCACCTTCAGCCGCAAGGCGGCCGTGGAACTGCGCGACCGCATGGCCGCCCGGCTCGGCGGGGCCCGGGGCCCGCAGGCCACCACCTTCCACTCGTACTGCTACGCCCTGGTGCGGGCCCACCAGGACGCCGATCTGTTCGCCGACCCGCTGCGGCTGCTGTCCGGACCGGAGCAGGACGTCGCCGTACGGGAACTCCTCGCCGGACAGGTCGGCCTGGAGCGGGCGGGGCTCGCCCATGTGCGCTGGCCCGACGAACTGCGGGCCTGCCTGACCACCCGGGGCTTCGCCGACGAGGTGCGCGCGGTGCTGGCCCGCAGCCGGGAGCTCGGCCTGGGGCCCGACGCCCTCGCCGCCTTCGCCCGCCGCACCGGCCGGCCGGACTGGAGCGCGGCCGCGCAGTTCCTCGCCGAGTACCTGGACGTCCTCGACGCCCAAGGCGTCCTGGACTACGCGGAGCTGGTCCACCGGGCGGTCCTGCTCGCCGAACAGCCCGAGGTGGCGGCCCGGCTCGCGGACGGCTACGACGCGGTCTTCGTCGACGAGTACCAGGACACCGACCCCTCCCAGGTACGGCTGCTCCACGCGCTGGCCGGCAACCGCACGGCCGCGCCCGGCACGGGCGGCGGCCGCACACTGATCGCGTTCGGGGACCCGGACCAGTCGATCTACGCCTTCCGGGGCGCCGATGTGAACGGCATTCTCGACTTCCCGGACGCCTTCCGCCGTTCCGACGGTGCCCCCGCGCCGGTCGGCGTGCTCACCACCTCCCGCCGGTCCCGGGCGCACCTGCTCGCCGCGACCCGGCTGCTCACCCGCCGGATGCCGCTCACCCGGCTGCCCTCCGACAAGGTCCGCGCCCACCGGGAGTTGTCCGCCGTACGCGAGGGCGGCCGCGTCGAGACGTACACCTATCCGACCGCGTCCACCGAACTGGAGAACATCGCCGATCTGCTGCGGCGCTCGCACCTGGAGGACGGGGTGCCCTGGCGCGACATGGCGGTCCTCGTGCGTGCCGGGGGGCGTTCCATCCCCGCCGTCCGTCGCGCGCTCACCTCCGCGGGGGTCCCCCTGGAGGTGGACGGCGACGACCTCGCCCTGCGCCACGAGCCCGCCGTCGCCCCGCTGCTGACCGCGCTGCGCACGGTCGCCCTGGCGGCCCTGGGCGGCAGCCCCGGGGACACGTCGTCCCAGGACGTCGGGACGGAGACGGCGGACCTGGCCGAGGCCGCCGGCCCGGTCGACACCGAGACCGCCCTCGCCCTCCTCGCCTCCCCCCTCGGCTCCATGGACGCCACCGACCTGCGGCGCCTCGGCCGGGCCCTGCGCGACGAGGAGCGGGCCGCGGGCAACCGGCTGCCGCCGCCCTCGGGCGACCTGCTGGCCCGCGCGCTCGCCGAACCCGAACGCCTGGTCACGCACGACCCCGCGTACGCCCGCGGCGCCCAGCGCCTCGGCGCGCTCCTGCGCGACGCCCGCGAGATCCTCGAAGGCGGAGGCACCGCCGAGGAGGCCCTGTGGACCCTGTGGGACGGCACCCCCTGGCCGGGCAGGCTGGAGCGGGCCGCGCTGCGTGGCGGGGCCGGCGGCCGCAACGCCGACCGGGACCTCGACGCCGTCTGCGCCCTCTTCGACGCCGCCGCCCGTGCCGAGGAGCGCACCGGGGGGCGCGGCGCGCTCAACTTCCTGGAGGAGATCGACGCCCAGGACATCGCCGCGGACACCCTCTCCCGGCGTTCCGTACGCCCCGACGCCGTACGGCTGATGACCGCCCACCGCTCCAAGGGCCTGGAATGGCGCGTCGTGGTCGTCGCCGGGGTGCAGGAAGGGCTCTGGCCCGACCTGCGCCGCCGGGGCTCGCTCCTGGAGGCGGACCGGATCGGGCGCGACGGCCTGGCGGAACCCCTCACCCCGGGGGCCCTCCTGGCCGAGGAGCGCCGCCTGTTCTACGTCGCCGCCACCCGCGCCCGCGACCGGCTCGTCGTCACCGCGGTCAAGGCGCCCGCCGACGACGGCGACCAGCCGTCCCGGTTCCTGACCGAACTCGGTGTCGAGCCCCGGGACGTCACGGGGAGGCCCCGGCGCCCCCTCGCCCTCGCCCCGCTCGTCGCCGAACTCCGGGCGACGACCGTCGACCCCGCCGCCTCGGCCGCCCTCCGCGACGCCGCCGCGCACCGGCTGGCGCGCCTCGCCGCGCTCACCGACGACGAGGGCCAGCCCCTCGTACCGGCGGCCCACCCGCACCGCTGGTGGGGGCTGAACGAGCCGACCCGCTCCGAGGTCCCGCTGCGCGAGCGGGACCACCCGGTCGCCCTGTCCGGGAGCGCCCTGGACCAGCTCGCGAACACCTGCGCCCTCCAGTGGTTCCTGGGCCGCGAGGTGAAGGCCGACGCCCCCGCGACGGCCGCGCAGGGCTTCGGCAACGTCGTCCACGTCCTCGCCGACGAGGTGGCGTCCGGGCGTACGGCCGCGGACCTGGACGTCCTCATGGAGCGCCTCGACTCCGTCTGGAACGGCCTGGTCTTCGACGCCCCCTGGAAGTCGCGGCAGGAGAAGGACCAGGCGCGCGCCGCCCTGGAGCGCTTCCTGCGCTGGCACGTCATGGACCGCGTCGGCCGCACCCCCGTCGCGGGCGAGCACGAGTTCGACGTGACCCTGGAGGCGGGTGAGTACGCCGTACGGATCCGGGGGTCCATGGACCGGCTGGAACGGGACACCGCGGGCCGGGCGTACGTCGTCGACTTCAAGACCGGCAAGGCGGCCCCCACCAAGGGCGAGGTGGCCGCCCACCCCCAGCTCGCCGTCTACCAGCTCGCGATCCGGGAAGGCGCCGTCGACGAGGTGTTCGACGGCCGCCGGCCCGAGTCGGGCGGCGCCGAACTCGTACACCTGCGCCAAGGGGCCCCGGTGAAGGAGGGCGGCGACGCGCTGCCCAAGGTGCAGCGCCAGGAACCGCTGTCCGGGGAGTGGGTCTCCGGACTGCTGGCCACGGCCGCCGGCCGCGTCCTGGACGAGCGGTTCACCCCCAGCACCGGCCAGCACTGCGCCCACTGCGCCTTCCGGGCCTCGTGCAGCGCACAGCCCGAGGGCCGCCACGTCGTCGAATGACCACAGCGCGGTACGAGCGCGCCGCCGGGACCGGCCCCACGGCCGGACGACCCGCGGCCGCGTCCCTCACGGACGGTGTTGTCGGTGCCCCCGGATAGCCTCTGTGGAGTGTCCCCCCGCATCACCGACCCGGAGCAGCTCAAGGAGCTCCTCGGGATCCCCTTCACCCCGGAGCAGACGGCCTGCATCACCGCGCCGCCCGCCCCGCAGGTGATCGTGGCCGGAGCCGGCTCCGGCAAGACGACGGTGATGGCCGCCCGGGTGGTGTGGCTGGTCGGGACCGGACAGGTCGCCCCGGAACAGGTCCTCGGCCTCACCTTCACCAACAAGGCCGCCGGCGAGCTGGCCGAGCGGGTCCGCAAGGCGCTCGTCGCCGCCGGGGTGACCGACCCGGACGTCATCGACCCGGACAACCCCCCGGGCGAGCCCCGCATCTCCACCTACCACGCCTTCGCCGGCCGGCTGCTCACCGACCACGGCCTGCGGATCGGGCTCGAACCCACCACCCGCCTCCTCGCCGACGCCACCCGCTACCAGCTCGCCGCCCGGGTGCTGCGCGAGGCCCCGGGCGCGTACCCGGCACTGACCCGGTCCTTCCCCACCCTCGTCAGCGATCTGCTGGCCCTGGACGCCGAACTGTCCGAACACCTCGTACCGCCCGAGGAGCTCGCGCGGTACGACACCGAACTGCTGGAGACGCTCGCCGCGGCCAAGCTCACCAACGCCGACCTGCGCAAGGTCCCCGAGACCGCCGAGGCCCGCCGCGAACTGCTCGGGATGACCCTGCGCTACCGGGAGGCCAAGGCCGGCCGCGACCTGCTGGACTTCGGCGACCAGATCGCCCTCTCCGCCGAGCTGGCCCTGACCCGCCCCGAGGTCGGCACACTGCTGCGCGACGAGTTCCGGGTCGTCCTCCTCGACGAGTACCAGGACACCTCCGTGGCCCAGCGGCTCCTGCTCTCGGCACTCTTCGGAAGCGGTCCGGAAGGCGACACCGGCCACGCCGTCACCGCCGTGGGCGACCCCTGCCAGGCGATCTACGGCTGGCGTGGCGCCTCCGTCGCCAACCTCGACGACTTCCCCCGCCACTTCCCGCACGCCGACGGCACACCCGCCACGCGCTACTCGCTGAGCGAGAACCGGCGCAGCGGAGGCCGCCTCCTGCATCTCGCCAACGGCCTCGCCGACCCCCTGCGCGCCATGCACGAGGGGGTCGAGGCCCTGCGGCCGGCGCCCGGGGCCGAACGGGACGGCACGGTCCGGTGCGCCCTGCTGCCCACCCACGCCGAGGAGATCGACTGGCTCGGCGACCGCCTGGCCCATCTCGTGCGGACCGGCACCCCTCCCGGGGAGATCGCCGTGCTGTGCCGGACGGCCGGAGACTTCCCCCGCATCCAGGCGGCGCTCGTCGCCCGGGACGTCCCCGTCGAGGTCGTCGGGCTGTCCGGGCTGCTGCACCTCCCGGAGGTCGCCGACCTCGTCGCCGTCTGCGAGGTCCTCCAGGACCCAGGGGCCAACGCTTCCCTGGTGCGGCTGCTCACCGGCCCGCGCTGGCGGATCGGCCCCCGGGACCTCGCCCTCCTCGGACGCCGGGCCCGCCTCCTCGTCCACCGTGACACGCACGCCGACGACACCGACCCGGACCACCGGCTGGCGGAGGCCGTCGAGGGCGTCGACCCGGCCGAGGTGATCTCGCTCGCCGACGCGCTGGACACCTTCCTGGACTCCGGTGGCCACCAGGACGACCGGCTTCCGTTCTCCGCCGAGGCACGCGTCCGCTACGCCCGCCTCGCCACCGAGCTGCGGGAGCTGCGCCGTTCGCTGGCCGACCCCCTCATGGACGTGCTCCACCGGGTCCTCACCGCCACGGGGCTGGAGGTCGAGCTGTCCTCCTCGCCGCACGCCCTGGCCGCCCGGCGCCGCGAGACCCTCGCCAACTTCCTGGACGTCGCCGCCGGATTCGCCGCGGTCGACGGGGAGGCCACCCTGCTCGCCTTCCTCGCCTTCCTGCGCACCGCCGCCCAGTACGAGAAGGGCCTGGACAACGCCCTTCCCGGCGGGGAGAACACCGTCAAGGTGCTCACCGCCCACAAGTCCAAGGGCCTGGAGTGGGACGTCGTGGCCGTGCCGGGGCTCGTCACCGGCCAGTTCCCCAGCACCCAGTCCCGGGACGCGTGGCCCGCGCAGTCCAAGGTCCTCCCGCACGCCCTGCGCGGCGACGCAGCCACCCTCCCGGACGTGTCCTCCTGGGACGCCAAGGGACTCAAGGCCTTCAAGGACGCGATGAAGGCGCACCAGCACACCGAGGAACTGCGCCTGGGATATGTCACCTTCACCCGTCCGCGCAGCCTGCTCCTCGGCTCCGGGCACTGGTGGGGGCCGTCCCAGAAGAAGCCCCGAGGCCCCTCCGCCTTCCTGGACGCGCTGTACGAACACTGCGCGGCCGGACACGGCGAGATCGAGGTCTGGGCGGACGAGCCGGGGCCGGACGAGGAGAACCCGGCACTCCAGGAGCCGGAGGCGGAGCAGGCCTGGCCCCTGCCGCTGGACGAGACCGCCCTGGCCCGCCGCCGTGCCGCCAGGGACACCGTGCTGGCCCACCTGGAGGCCCTGTCCACCGCCCCCGTGACGGAGGGCGCGCCGGGCGCGTGGCAAGGGCCCCCGGGGGGCGGGGACGCGCCGTACGAGGGGGAGCCGCCGCCGTACGACGAGGAGCCGCCGTACGACGAGGAGCCCCCCTACGACGAGGAGCCCCCGTACGAGGAGGAATCCCCCTACGACGAAGAGCCGCCGTACGAGGAGGAGCCCGCCCGGCCGGCCGCCCCGGCTCCCCAGGTGCCCGCCGCCCGGACCCCGTCCGACGAGACCGGCCTCACCCCGGAGGAAGCCCGGACCCTCGCCTCCTGGGACCGTGACCTGGACGCGCTGGCCGGTGAGCTGCGCCGGGCCCGCGCGACCGTGCACGACGTCGTCGTGCCCGCCTCGCTGTCCGCCACCCAGCTGCTGCACCTCGCCGACGACCCCGACGGCTTCGCCCGCGAGCTGGCCCGCCCCATGCCCAGGCCCCCGCAGCCCGCCGCCCGCCGGGGCACCCGGTTCCACGCCTGGGTGGAGTCCCGGTTCGAGGACCTGCCCCTGCCGATGCTCGGCCCGGACGAGCTCCCCGGGGGCGACACGAGCGACGCGGAGATCGCCGACGAGCGTGATCTGGCGGAGCTGAAGGAGGCCTTCGAGCGCACGGCGTACGCCCGGCGCACTCCGTACCGCGTCGAGACCCCGTTCCAGATCGTCCTCGCCGGCCGGGTGATCCGTGGCCGGATCGACGCGGTGTACCGCACGGGTGACACCTACGAGATCGTGGACTGGAAGACCGCCCGGCACCGCATGGCCGACCCGCTCCAGCTCGCCGTCTACCGCCTGGCCTGGGCCGAACTGCACGGACTGGCGCCGGAGGAGGTCACCGCGACCTTCCTCTACGTACGCACCGGGGAGAGCGTCCGGCCCACCGGACTGCCCGGCCGGGCGGAGCTGGAACGGCTGCTGCTGGACGAGCCACCTCCGCCGGGCCGATAGGCTCAAGAACATGAGCGACACCCCGGACAGCGCCGTCCGTACGTACACCCGGCTCCACCGCGCCGCCTTCCTCGCCGACCTCGCGGAGTGGCTGCGCATCCCGTCCGTGTCCGCCCAGCCGGAGCACGACGGGGACGTACGGCGCAGTGCCCAATGGCTGTCCGCCAAGCTCAAGGAGACCGGGTTCCCGGTCACCGAGGTCTGGGAGACACCCGGTGCCCCGGCGGTCTTCGCCGAGTGGCCCTCCGACGACCCGGACGCACCCGTCGTCCTGGTCTACGGCCACCACGACGTGCAGCCCGCCGCCCGTGAGGACGGCTGGCACACCGACCCGTTCGAACCGGTGGTACGCGACGGCAGGATGTACGGGCGAGGCGCGGCCGACGACAAGGGTCAGGTGTTCTTCCACACCCTGGGCGTCCGGGCCCACCTCGCCGCCACCGGCCGGGCCACCCCCGCCGTGCACCTCAAACTCCTCGTCGAGGGCGAGGAGGAGTCCGGCTCCCCGCACTTCCGCGCGCTGGTCGAGGAGCGGGCCGACCGCCTCACCGCCGAGGCCGTGATCGTCTCCGACACCGGCATGTGGGACGAGGACACCCCGACCGTCTGCACCGGCATGCGCGGCCTCGCCGAGTGTGAGATCGAACTGTACGGTCCCGCCCAGGACATCCACTCCGGGTCGTTCGGCGGCGCCGTCCCCAACCCGGCGACCGCCCTGGCCCGCCTGGTCGCAGCGCTCCACGACCCCGACGGCAGGGTCGCCGTCCCCGGCTTCTACGACGGAGTGGCCGAGCTCACCGACACCGAGCGGGACCTCTTCGCCCAGCTGCCCTTCGACGAGGAGACCTGGCTGCGCACCGCGGCCTCCCGGGCCACCGCGGGCGAGGCCGGCTACTCCACCCTGGAGCGCCTCTGGGCCCGCCCCACCGCCGAGGTCAACGGCATCGGCGGCGGCTACCAGGGGGCCGGCAGCAAGACCGTCATCCCCTCGTCCGCGCTGGTGAAGCTGAGCTTCCGGCTGGTCGCGGGCCAGGACCCGGAACGCGTCCAGGAAGCCGTACGCACCTGGGTCGAGGCACAAACCCCGGACGGCATCCGGCACCGGATCACCTTCGCCCCCGCCACCCGCCCGTGCCTGACCCCGCTCGACCACCCCGCCCTCCAGGCCGTGGCCCGCGCCATGGGACGCGCCTTCGAGAAGAAGGTCCTCTTCACACGCGAGGGCGGCTCCGGACCCGCCGCCGACCTCCAGGACGTGCTGGGCGCCCCCGTCCTCTTCCTGGGCATCTCCGTACCGTCCGACGGCTGGCACGGTCCCGACGAGAAGGTCGAACTCGACCTCCTCTTCAAAGGAGCGGAGACCACCGCCCACCTCTGGGGCGAGCTGGCCGCGGCACTCCGCTGAGTCCCTGAACGCCCGATCCACCCCCGGGGGAGTAGGAAGCACCTGTGAGCACCTTCGACAACGCCACCGCGGACCGGCCCATCGGTCTCACCGCGCCCAGCGGCATCGACCGCGCGGCGCACCACCGGCTCGACGAGGCCTGGCTCGCCGCGGCCTGGAGCCACCCGACGACCAGAGTCTTCGTCGTCTCCGGGGGCCAGGCGCTCATCGACGACACCCCCGAGGGCGGCACCGAGCTGCTCATGACCCCGTCCTTCGAGGCGCCGCTCACCGAGACGCACCGCTACTTCCTGGGCACCGACGAGAAAGGGGTGCGCTACTTCGCGCTCCAGAAGGACTCGTTGCCCGGCCGCATGGACCAGTCCGCCCGCCCCGCCGGGCTGCGCGAGGCCGGAATGCTCCTCGGGCCCCGGGACGGCGCGCTGATGGCGCACGCGGTGGCCCTGGAGAACTGGCAGCGCCTGCACCGCTTCTGCTCGCGCTGCGGTGAGCGCACCGTCATCGCCGCGGCCGGACACATCCGCCGCTGCCAGGCCTGCGGGGCGGAGCACTACCCGCGGACCGATCCCGCGGTGATCATGCTCGTCACGGACGACCAGGACCGCGCGCTGCTGGGACGCCAGGTGCACTGGCCCGAGGGCCGCTTCTCGACCCTCGCCGGCTTCGTCGAGCCGGGGGAGTCGATCGAGCAGGCCGTGGCCCGCGAGGTGTTCGAGGAGGCGGGGGTCACCGTCGCCGAGGTCGAGTACGTGGCCAGCCAGCCCTGGCCGTTCCCCTCCAGCCTGATGCTGGGCTTCATGGCGCGCGCCGGTGCCTCGGAGATCAACGTGGACGGCGAGGAGATCGAGGAGGCGCGCTGGTTCTCCCGCGAGGAGCTGACGGCCGCCTTCGCGTCGGGCGAGATCCTGCCGCCGTTCGGTCTGTCGATCGCCGCCCGCCTGATCGAGATCTGGTACGGCAAGCCCCTCCCCAAGCCCGGCGGCATGGCCTGAGACCCCGGTGACGACGGTGAGGCCCCCGCGCTCGGCGGGGGCCTCACCGTTGTCACCGGATCCGGGAGTCAGGCACCGGCCCCGGACTCGGGGATCAGGCGCCGACCTTCTGCTTCACCTGGGCCAGCGACGGGTTCGTCAGGGTCGAACCATCCGGGAAGAGCAGGGTGGGAACCGTCTGGTTTCCGCCATTGGCCTTCTCCACGAAAGCCGCCGACTCGGGGTCGTGCTCGATGTTGACCTCGGTGTACGCGATGCCTTCGCGGTCCATCTGGCCCTTGAGCCGGCGGCAGTAGCCGCACCACGTGGTGCTGTACATCGTCACAGTGCCCGGCATGTCGTCGGTGCTCCTTGTCTCGTCCGTCCCGCCTGGAAGCGGAACCTCTTCGCGTCGCGCGCGGAGAAGAGCCGGCCCGCGGAGCGGGAGACACTTCTCGCCTTGGGAAACGTACGGGACCCGACCGCCATTCCCACCGCCGCACCCCGCCCCATGGGTACGGCGGTGGGATCCCGGGGGACCGGCGGCGGGAAGGGCAGTGGGAAGGTACGACGAACGCCACCCCCTGTGGACAACCTCCGCGTCCGCCCCCGGCGACCTGGCAGCATGGCGGGGTGACAGCAGCAACGCATTCCACTCTCTTCCCTCAGGTCCCGGAGACCGCGGACGCCGTGCTCGACGGGCTGGACCCCGAGCAGCGCGAGGTCGCGCTGGCCCTCGGCGGACCCGTGTGCGTGCTGGCCGGAGCGGGGACGGGCAAGACGCGGGCGATCACACACCGCATCGCGTACGGAGTGCGCTCCGGGATCCTCCAGCCGTCGACCGTGCTCGCCGTCACCTTCACCAACCGCGCGGCGGGCGAGCTGCGCGGCCGTCTCCGCCAGCTCGGCGCGACCGGCGTGCAGGCACGGACGTTCCATTCCGCCGCGCTCCGCCAGCTCCAGTACTTCTGGCCGAAAGCCGTTGGTGGCGAGCTGCCCCGCCTGGTGGAGCGCAAGGTCCAGTTGGTCGCGGAGGCCGCGGCCCGCTGCGGCATCCGGCTCGACCGCAACGAGCTGCGGGACACCACGAGCGAGATCGAGTGGGCCAAGGTCACCCAGACGGTGCCCGCCGACTATCCGGCGGCGGTCGCCAGGAGCCGGCGGGACGCCCCGCGCGACCCCGCGGAGCTCTCCCAGATCTACTCGACGTACGAACAGATCAAGCGCGAGCGGTCGGTGATCGACTTCGAGGACGTCCTGCTGCTGACCGTCGGCATACTCCAGGACCGGCACGACATCGCCGACCATGTGCGCCGCCAGTACCAGCACTTCGTCGTGGACGAGTACCAGGACGTCAGCCCCCTCCAGCAGCGCCTGCTCGATCTCTGGCTCGGTGACCGGGACGACCTGTGCGTGGTCGGTGACGCGAGTCAGACGATCTACTCCTTCACCGGGGCCACCCCCGAACACCTGCTGGACTTCCGCACCCGCCATCCGCGGGCGACGGTCGTCAAGCTGGTGCGGGACTACCGCTCCACGTCCCAGGTGGTCCACCTGGCGAACGGCCTGCTGAGCCAGGCCCGTGGCAGGGCCGCCGCACACCGGCTGGAGCTGGTGTCCCAGCGCGGCAAGGGCCCCGAGCCCGTCTTCACGGAGTACGCGGACGAGCCGGCCGAGGCCGAGGGCACCGCGCGCAGGGTCCGCGACCTGATCGCCGCCGGGGTCCCGGCCGGAGAGATCGCCGTGCTGTACCGGGTGAACTCCCAGTCCGAGGTCTACGAGCAGGCGCTCGCGGACGCCGGTGTGCCCTACCAGCTGCGGGGCGCGGAGCGCTTCTTCGACCGGGCGGAGGTGCGGGAGGCGGGCGTGGTCCTGCGCGGCGCGGCCCGCGCCGGGGGCAACGACCCGCTGCTCGACGGGGCGGACGACCTGCCCGCCGAGGTGCGGGCGGTGCTGTCCACGAAGGGGTGGTCGACCACACCGCCCGCCGGATCCGGGGCGGTGCGGGACCGCTGGGAGTCGCTGGCCGCGCTGGTGCGGCTCGCCGAGGACTTCGAGCAGGCCAAGCCGGGGGCCACGCTCTCCGATCTGGTCGCGGAGCTGGACGAGCGGGCGGCCGCGCAGCACGCCCCCACGGTCCAGGGCGTCACGCTGGCCTCCCTGCACTCCGCGAAGGGCCTGGAGTGGGACGCGGCGTTCCTGGTCGGGATGACCGAAGGCATGATGCCGATTGCGTACGCCAAGACCGACGAGCAGGTCGAGGAGGAACGCCGCCTGCTGTACGTGGGCATCACCCGGGCCCGATTCCACCTCTCGCTGTCCTGGGCGCTGGCCCGTTCCCCCGGAGGGCGCGCGAGCCGCCGGCCGACGCGTTTCCTCAACGGGCTGCGTCCCGGCTCCACCGCGCTCGGCACCCGGGGCGGCACCGGGGGAGGCGCCGGTATCGACCGCGGCTCCGCCCCGGGGACCGGCGCGGCCCGTCCCGGCATCCAGCCGCAGACCCGGACCCGGCGGCGCGGACCCGTGCGGTGCCGGGTCTGCGGCAGGACGCTCACGGACGCCGGAGAGATGAAGCTGATGCGCTGCGAGGACTGTCCGTCGGAGATGGACGAGGCGCTGTACGAGCGGCTGCGGGCGTGGCGGGCGGTCCGGGCGAAGGAGATCAGCCAGCCCACCTATTGCGTGTTCACGGACAAGACCCTCATGGCGATCGCGGAGGCGGTGCCGGGCAGCGAGTCGGAGCTGGTCGTCATCGCCGGCGTCGGCAACCGGAAGCTGACCAGGTTCGGTGCCGATGTCCTGGCGATCTGCGCAGGTCAGACGGTACGTGTGGGTTCCGGGGAGGATGGCTGGGATGTGTGACGGAAACTCGTCGAAAAAATAGTTTGCGCCCGCAGCAGTCGTCACCATAGGTTCTTAACCACGGGAACAGCGACTTCTCTGAAGCCCTGACTCCGTGCTGTACTTATCCGAATACCGCAGGACCGGCCCCGGCCGGTCCCCCGAGACGCCGAGAGGAGGCGATTGAAGTGATCAGCATCATCAAGACCATCAAAATGACCGATCTCTCGGTCGTCTCCGCCTGCCCGCTCGGCGTCATCGCCTCTTCGGAACTCTCGCTCCGTGGGACCGGTCTGTCCGGCAGCGTCCCTGCCGTCAGCCCGCTGTCCCTGGCGACCCTCCCCGTGCGGGAGCGCAATGAGCGACCGTCCGAGGCACCGGTGGCAGCAGTAGCGAACGCACAGGCCCAGGCCTATGCCTTTGCGGCAGCCGGTGCAGGAGCCAAGAAGCAGACGCAGCACCACACGATGTGGGCCTTCCGTGGGCCTGAACCCTGGAGTGATCCAGCCTGATCCGGAATCAGGCCGGCGCCTTCAGGGCCGCGGAACCCCACTCGGGATCCGCGGCCCTTTTGTTTTGTCCGAACGGATGAGACGAGACGAAGGAGCCTCGGGACAGCAGGACCTGGTACCAGCCGCCAACCGGCCAACAGGCCGGCACGACCAGACGAGGACAACAGCACCGTGCACATCGAGACGCACGCCCCGTCCGTACCGCCTTCCGACACGATCTCCCCGCCCGGCCTCACGGAGGACTCCACCTTGCTCCCCCTCACCGCGCTCACCGCGCTCGACGACGCCATCGAGAACCTCGGCGTACCCGTTCCCTGCCGTGCCTACGACCCGGAGGTCTTCTTCGCCGAGTCGCCGGCCGATGTCGAGTACGCCAAGTCCCTCTGCCGGACCTGCCCGCTGGTCGAGGCCTGCCTCGCCGGGGCCAAGGAGCGGCGCGAGCCGTGGGGCGTCTGGGGCGGCGAGCTCTTCGTCCAGGGCGTTGTCGTCGCCCGCAAGCGGCCGCGTGGCCGCCCGCGCAAGAACCCGGTCGCGGCGTGACCACCGGGCTGGGGGTCATGTCCCCCTCGCGTACGAAGCGCATCGGAACCATCGATCGTCCCCAGACTCATGACCCCCGAAATCGAGCACCCATGACCACGCCCACGAGCGAGCCCGTCGGCTCCGCGACACCGGACGTCACCATCAGCGGCGCGAACGACTCGCGTCAGAACAGGACCCGTGAAATGCAACTCATCCCAGAAGCCCTGGCGCGTGCGCATATGCACGACCGCCTGCGGGAAGCCGAGGCGGACCGTCAGGCCGTACGCCTGGTGGCCGCCCGGCGGATGCAGCGCCGAGCGGAGCGCGCCTCGATGCGCGCCCGCCGCGCGCTCGCCATGGCGGTCATGCACTGAGGCGGTGACCGGCGGATCCCGATCCGTCGGACCGGGGCGCTCTCGGGTCCGGGGCCCGCGAATTCGGTCGCCCTCGGGTCCGGTCCCGATCCGCAGGGCCGCCGATCCGCCGGTCTGCCGGCCCGTCGGCCTGCCGGGCCGTCAGTCGCCGGGGCCTTGGTCTGCCGGGCAGTCAGTCGCCGGGCCCTCGGTCTGCCGGATCCGGCTTGGTCCCGCCGAGTCGGTCGGTCCCGCCGGACCGGTTTGGCCCCGTTGAACCTCCTTGGCCCCGCCGGGCCTCCTTGGTCCCGCCGGGCCCCCTTGGCCGCCGGGTCGCCGGGTCGGCTTGGTCCTGCCGGGCCGCGTCGGTTCCGCCGGGCCGGCTCGGTCTCGCCGGACCGGCTCGGTTCGCTGGGCCCTCTCGGTCCGGGCGGCCGTGATTCGGCGCCGGCATACGTACGACCCGCACGCGGGGCAACCGCTCTGCCTCGCGTGCACCCTCCCCTTCCATGGGGCCGGTCCTTCGGGCCGGCCCCGCAGTGCGTGGGCAGGTGATGCCGGCCGCCGCGCCCCGCCGGGTGGACGCGGCTATCGTCACCAGGGTGGACGAGGAGACACGGCACCCGCCTGGCCCGGCCGACGAACGCCTGGAGTGCGCCCGCTGCGGCGAGCCGGCCCACGACGCCACCGCCCCCGCGACCTGGGTCTGCTCCGTCGAGAGCGGCAGACACCACTACCTCTGCGATGTCTGCGCCCGCACCCACCTCAGGGCGATCGAGGGCCGGCTCGACTCCGACTGGTGGTGAAGCGCCCCACCCGGGCCCGCGAGACGCGTGCCGGGTCCGGATGCGGGGGTTGGGGCGCGGGTGCCGGATGCCTGTGCCGGGAGGCGCCGCGTCCGGTGCCTGACCGGTGACCTCCGTGGCGCGGCCCGTGGTGACGCCCGGTCGGGTCAGGCCCCCACCACCGCGCCCTCCCCAGACTCCGGTTCCGACTCGGACTTGGCCCCGGACTCGGATCCAGATCCGGACTTCTGCTCGGGCACCGGCTCGGGCGCAGGCTCGGACTCGGTCACCCGCTCCGACTCCGACTCCGGCTTCGGCTCCGGTTCCAACTCCGGCTCAAGGGCGGAGGCGAAGCCCGGTAGCCAGTTCTCCAGTTCGTCCCGCAGCCGCACCGTCGCGTTCAGCTGGCACAACACACCGATCGTGCTCAGCGTGACGCGGTGTATCAGCAGATAGGAGGGAGGGAGGTTCAGCTGCTTGCCCAACTGGTGGGCGGGCGAGCGGGGATCGGCGATCCTGGCGGCCTGCGTGCGCAGCCAGGAGCGGGAGAACGTGAACTCCTCCGCCTGCGCGGGCTCGATGATCGGCAGCAGGTAGTCCAGCACCGCGTCCGGGTCCAGCTCGATCGAGTCCTTGACGAAGCCCTCCTCTCGCAGCATCTCGTACACCTCCTCGGCCTGGCCGCTCAGCGTCATGCGCAGTGCGTCGCCGATGGGGCGGGGCAGTCCGTCGGGCAGCCGGTCCACGGTGCCGAAGTCGAGGACGCCCAGACGCCAGTCACCGAAGTTTCCGGACGCGGTGAAGGACTCGTCGGCCGCACCGTCGTCGGCGGACTCCGCGGCCTCCACGGAATCCGCGATCCGGTCGGGAGGCGGCAGCAGCCGGAAGTTGCCCGGGTGGGGGTCGGCGTGCAGCAGACCCGTACGGGCCGGACCCGAGAACAGGAAGCGTGCAAGCAGTTGACCCGCCCGGTTCCGCTGTTCGGGCGTACCGTCGGCGATCACCTCCGACAGAGGCGTTCCCTCCATCCACTCCGTCACCAGTACCTGTTCGCACTGGTGCACCACCCCGGGGATCACCACGTCGGGATCGTCCGCGAACTCTGCCGCGTGCTCGCTCTGTGCCCGCGCCTCCAGCGCGTAGTCCAGCTCCTCCGAGACCCGGTCGCGCAGCTCGGTGATGAGCGGCTTGATGTCCATCCCGGGGACGAGCGGACCGAGCAGCCGTGCGAAGCGGCCGAGTTGGGTCAGATCCGAGAGCAGCGCGTCACCCGCGCCCGGATACTGCACCTTCACGGCGACGTCGCGTCCGTCGTGCCACACCGCCCGGTGCACCTGACCGATCGACGCGGCGGCGGCCGGCCGGTCCTCGAACTCGACGAAGAGATCCTGCCAGTCCTCTCCGAGCCGCTCCGCCAGCACCCCGTGCACGGTGCGGGTGGGCATGGGCGGTGCGGCCTCCTGGAGTTTGGTCAGCGCCGCCCGGTAGGGGCCGGCGACATCCTCCGGCAGGGCGGACTCGAAGACGGACAGTGCCTGCCCGAGCTTCATCGCGCCCCCCTTCAACTCCCCGAGCACCTTGAAGAGCTGATCGGCGGTGCGTTGCTGGACCTCACGGGCCACGATCTCGGCGGAGCGCCCGCCGATCCGCTTGCCCAGACCCCAGGTGGCACGGCCGGCGAAGCCGAGCGGCAGCGCGGCCAGCTTCGCGGTGCGGGTGACCGCCTTGCGGGGAAGATCAGACATGTGCCCCTCCAGTTCACAGACTGCCGTGCCGCGTGGAGCATGCCGGCCCTGCCCCACCGGCAGCGGTCACCCCGCCATTGTGTCCTGAGTCGCCCCCGTGGCGGGGGTGAGCTCCCCCTCAGTCTGCCCGGCCGCGCCACAGGAGCAGTCGGTGTGCGGCCCGAGCCGGTCCGCGCGCCAGTCCAGCATCGGCAGGGCCGCCTCCCACCGCGCGCCGGTGCTGGCAGGCAGCTCACCGTCGAGGAAGGACAGCGCGTGCGCCGCCGCCAGCCCGGCCACCGCGGTCGCCAGACCCAAGTCGCAGGCCGGCACGGTGGTACGGCGGCCCGAACGCCACTGCGTCAGCATGCGCGGCCACTGTGGGTCCCGCTCAGCCCGGTGCAGCGCCAGACAACCCGCGCATCCGGTCCCGCCGGGGAGGACGAGCGGGCCCACCACCCCGGTGGCCTCGATCACCCCCGCGTAGAGATGGGGGGTCCCCGAGGCGATCCAGGGCGCCGCCGTGCCGGGGTCCGGGGCGTAGACCGAGAGACCGTCCCTCGGCGCCACCACGACGAGGGACAGCGGCGGCTCGCCTCCCACCGGGCCTCCGGCAGCGGTCTCGGTCGCGCGAGGCGCACCGTCCGTCGCGGACCTGCGGACCAACTGCCGGGCAGCCGTGTCCCTCCGCTCCCCGACCGCCGCCGCCGGAAGCCCGCCGGGCGCGATGTCCCACGGCTCCGTGCGGCCGCCGTCGAGCACGTCGACCAGGCCCACCCCGGAGGCGGAGAGCACCGCCGCGATCGACGCCCCCACCCGCCCGGCGCCTCTGACCTGGACCCGCGTCGCCCGCCGCGCCGCCAGTCTGCGCAGACCGCTCCCGGGCGTGGGGTGGACGACGGAGAGAGACGCCGCGTCGGGGCGCTGCCGGTCCATGGCCTGGGCCCGCCGTCGTAAGGCCTCGGCCTCCGGGCCGCCCGCCTTGGGGTCGTCGAGCAGCCCGGCCGCGGTCAGCCGCGCCATCAGGACGTCCACGTGCCGGTCGGAGAGGTCCAGTGCCCTGGCCTCCTCCCGCAGCATGGACAGCCCGCGTGTTCCGTCGAGCAGTTCGAGGAAACTCCCGGTGGCGATATCCATGGGTCCCAGCGTCACCGCGTGCGCGGGGGTCACACCGAATTGCACGGTGTTCCGTCCGCGCCAGGCGCGGCGCAGCGCGGGCTTCAACATCGGATGCATGACTTCTCCCCGGTCGGTGTTGGGTGTTCGGTGTTCGGTGTCGCGTTGACGGGCCGTCGCTCAGCGAGCCCGCGTTCGACAGGCGGTTGTTCCGAGCCCTCGTTCCGCGACTTCCGGTGCGCGGACCTTCGGTGTGTGGAGCCGTTGCCAGAATGCAATGCGCGGGAGATGCGCGCCGAAAGTTATCCACAGGTCGCGGCATTAGTCGTTCAAATGGTGCGCGCCGAGAAGCCGATCATCCACAGGCACGAGGCGGGGCGGGACTTCCCGTGCTTGCGGAGGGTAACGTCGTGGCGTGTCCGCCGACCCCTCGTTCGGCCGCACCGGGGAGACCCCCGCGCGCAGCGCCGGACGCCCTCAGTACAGCGCCGCGGCCCACCGGCCCCGCGCCTCGTCGACGAGCGCCGTGGAGGTCCGCAGGAGCGCCCGGCGCAGCAGGACGGTCTCCGCGTACCGGGAGGGTGACCGCACCATCGTGCTGATTCCCGCCCGGATGTCGGAGGCCGAGGAGCGGCGCTGGGTCGGGGTGATGCTCGACAAGCTCGCCGCGCAGGAGAGCAAGCGCGTGATCGGGGATAGCGAACTCGCGGAGCGGGCCGAGCGGCTGTCCGGCCAGTACCTCGACGGCCGGGCGCGGCCCGCCTCGGTCCGCTGGGTCACCAACCAGAACACCCGCTGGGGTTCCTGCACCCCGGCCGAGGGCAGCATCCGCCTCTCGCACCGCCTCCAGGGCATGCCGGAGTACGTCGTCGACTACGTCCTCCTCCATGAGCTGGCCCATCTCCTCGTTCCGGGCCACGGGCCCCGTTTCTGGCGCCTGTTGGAGGCGTACCCCCGTACCGAGAGAGCCCGCGGCTATCTCGAAGGTGTCGTCGCCGCGGAACGGCTGCCGCATCTGCCGGCGGCCCGGGAGCGGTGACGTTCCGCGGTTGTGTACCGGGTCTGTACCGACGTGGCTCGATGTCGGCGGCAGCGGTTAGCCTGACGCGACGTATGCACCTTCGGGATGGGGGACGGTCGTTACGCATGGCCAGGGAATTCCAGCGGGGCCACAAGGCCAAGATCAGTGATCTGACAGCAGGGAGGGATCTGTACGTAGGCGTACGGATCGCTGCCCCCGGCCTGACGTTCGACATCAGCTGCTTCGGTCTCGACGCCCATGAACAGCTCTCGGACGACCGGTATTTCGTCTTCTTCAACCAGCCGAAGTCGCCCGAGGAGTCCATTCAGCTCCTCGGTGCCCAGGCGGGGGACACGGAGTCCTTCCGCGTCACCCTCGACCGTGTTCCGGCGAGCATCCACAAGCTGTCCTTCACCGCCACGATCGACGGTGCGGGACAGATGTCCCAGATCGGGCCCGGTTACATCCGGGTCGTGGCGGGGGGCGAGGAGGTGGTGCGGTACGCCTTCGACGGCCCGGAGTTCACCACCGAGCGCGCGGTCATGCTCGGCGACTTCTACCTCAAGGACGTCTGGCGCTTCGCCGCGGTCGGCCAGGGGTTCGACGGCGGGCTCGACGCGTTGCTGAGGAACTTCGGCGGCGAGGTCGCCGAGGACGAACCGGCCGACCCGCCACAGGGGGCCGCACCGGCGTTCGCCCCGCCTGCCCAGGCCTCCCCGCCGCCGGCCTTCGCCGCCCCGCCCGCACCGCAGGCTCCCCAGCCGCCCCCGGCGTTCGGCACCCCCGAGCCCCCCGCTCCCGCCCCGCAGCCGCAGTCGATCCACGCGGCGCCGACCATCGCGGCGCCCATGGCCCTCGTGGCCCCCACGGGTGCGCCCCCCGCCCCACAGGCACCGATGCCGCCGCAGGCCCCGTACGCACCGGGGCCGCCGCCGCCCCCGGCCCCGTACGGACAGCCGCCCCCGCCGCCGTTCGGCCACGTCCCCGGCCAGGGCGCGGCGCCCGCCCCGCCGCCGTTCGGCCAGCACCCGCCCGCTCCGTTCGGCCAGCAGCCACCCGGTGCGCACGGTGTGCCCCAGGGCGTACCGCAGGCCGGTGCCGGTCTGCTGGCCGCACTCCAGCCCTACAAGGAGACGGCGACCGGGCAGCGCTGGACCTCGCAGAGCAGTCAGCTCATGCGCGCCGACCTCACCATGGGCGACATGCCCGTGCTGGCCCGCCAGGGCAGCATGGTCATGTACCAGGGCAAGGTCGACTTCGGTTACAAGGGCGCCGGCTTCGCGGGCCGGGTCGTCGGCAACGCGACGGGCCAGGAGATGCAGCTGATGCGCTGCACCGGCCGCGGCCAGGTGTTCTTCGCCGAGGACGGATCGCATCTGCACCCCGTCGAGTTGCAGGGCGACGGCATCTGCGTCTCCGCGGAGAACGTCCTCGCGTTCGACGAGTCCCTGCAGTACGAGGTACGCCGGATCGAAGGGCACGGGATCCCCGGCGGCGCCCTGTTCACCATGCAGTTCCACGGCACCGGGACCGTCGTGGTCAAGACCCACGGCACACCGGTGGTCCTGCCGGTCACCCCCACCACCTTCGCCGACTGCAACGCCGTGGTCGCCTGGTCGTCCGCGTCCCAGGTGATCATCTCCAGCCAGGTCCGGCTCCGCCGCAACGCCTACCCGGGGCACAGCGGGGAGACCGTGAACCTCCAGTTCCGGGGCGCCCCCGGGAACTTCATCGTCGTCCAGCCCTACGAGGTCTGAGGGAGCCCGTCATGAACCAGCAACTCGCGGGCTACGCCCCGACCCCCGTCACGGCCCGGATGGAGAACCACGGCCACACGATGCTCAAGGTCGCCATGGCCACCGGCCAGGACCTCTACGCACGGACCGGTTCGATGGTGGCCTACGAGGGCTTCATCCAGTACGAGCCCAACCCGCCCGCCGTACGGCAGATCGCCTCACAGTGGATCACCGGGGAGGGCACGCCGCTCATGAAGTGCTCCGGCGACGGGCTCCTCTACCTCGCCGACTACGGCGCGGACGTCGTCGTCGTCCATCTGAACGACGAGGCGCTGTCGGTCAACGGGACCAACCTCCTGGCGTTCGACGCCCATCTCACCTGGGGCGTGGAGCGGGTCAAGGGCCTGGCCAAGTTCGCCGGTCAGGGATTGTGGAACGTCTGCGTCCGGGGCACGGGCTGGGCGGCCATCACCTCGCGCGGCACACCGGTCGTCGTCGACTGCGGCCGGGGCGAGGACGAGACCTACGTGGACCCGGACGCGCTCGTCGCCTGGTCCCCGAACCTCAAGGTCAAGGGCAAGCGCAGCTTCAAGGCGGGCTCCCTGATCGGTCGGGGGAGCGGCGAGGCATACCAGATGGCCTTCTCCGGCCAGGGCATCGTCGTCGTCCAGCCGAGCGAGGACAGCACCGACCGCCTGCGGATCCGGAACTGAGCGGGGGAGGAACACACCATGCAGAGTCCGCTTTTCACCCACACGGAACAGCAGTCGCAGGACCGGTACACCGTCCAGAACCCGCAACTCCTGCGGCTGTCGCTGACCGGCCACGACGACGTCCTCGCCCGCAAGGGCGCCATGGTCGCCTACCAGGGGCTCATCGAGTTCGACGGTGAGTACCAGTCGCACGGGCAGCGCAACGCCCGGCTGAGCACCGGCGAGGGTCTGGACCTGATGCGCTGTTCGGGCCAGGGCACGGTCTTTCTGGCCAACCTCGCCCAGTACGTCCATGTGGTCGACGTCGACCACGAGGGCATCACGGTCGACAGCGCGTATGTGCTCGCCCTGGACTCCTCGCTGCACACCGAGGTCATCGCGGTGGACAGCCAGTACGGGATCTCCGGCACCGGCAAGTACCAGCTCAACATCTCCGGGAGCGGCAAGGTCGCGCTGATGACCTCGGGCCGGCCGCTGATGATGCAGGTGACACCGGACAAGTACGTCAGCGCCGACGCCGACGCGATCGTCGCCTGGTCCAGTGGTCTGCGGGTGCAGATGCAGGCGCAGACCCACTCCTCGGGCGTCTTCCGCCGCCGGGGCGGTACGGGCGAGGGCTGGGAGCTGAGCTTCCTCGGTCAGGGCTTCGCCCTCGTGCAGCCGAGTGAGGTCCTGCCCCCGCAGAACGCCGAGATCGGCCAGGGCATGGCGGCCCAGTTCGGCGTGGGCCAGCACGGGGCCCACGGCCAGAACCGGAACAACGCCTGGGACTGAACCGAGGCCGTGACCGGAACAACGCCTGTACTGAGCCGGGTCGAGGCCGGAACCGGACCGACACCAGGACTCACCCGGGCCTGGGGCGCGACCGGAGCAACGCCGAGACCGACCCGGGCCCGAGCCGGAGTCACGCCCGGAACCGGCCGGGCACGTGAGCGGTCCCGGCGGAGGTGGGGGCGGCCTCGGACGGGACCGCCCCCGCCTCCGCGCGCCGCCCCGCCGGGCTACCGCCCGTGCTCCAGCCGGGCGCGGGTGTGCTCCACGAGCCGTACGACCGAGGTGTCGGCCACCCCGGCCACCTCGTCGTAACGGAACCAGCGCAGATCCAGCGACTCGTCACTGATCCGCTCCACCGCCCCGGCCGGCACCGTCGCCGCGTACTGCACGTCGAGGTGCCAGTGGCACGGCGCGGGGATCGGATGGCGGTCCAGCCGCACCGGCCCGCCGGGCAGCAAGGCCAGCCCGGCGATTCCCGACTCCTCCCCGGCCTCCCGCAGGGCGGCCGACGCCAGGGTGGCGTCCTGCGGCTCGCAGTGCCCGCCCATCTGCAGCCACATCCGCAGCTTTCTGTGCAGGGTCAGCAGGACCCTGCCGCCCTCCGGATCGATCACCAGGGCGCTGGCGGTGAGGTGCCCGGCCCCGCAGGCCTTCCACATCCCGTCCGGGTGGGCGGCCAGATGGTCCAGATACGTCTGCCGCAGCTCGGTCTGGCCGGGGTCGGGCACGTCGTACTCCTTGAGTACGAGCGTCGCGTCGTCGTGCAGGCTCACCGGTCGGTGTCGCCCTTGCCGTCGCTCCCGGACTCGTCCGGCCCGTCCTCGCCCGCCGTCCCGGGGCCCGGCTTCCCGTCGGACGGCTTGCCGTCGGACGGCTTCTCGCCTTCCGGCCTCCGCGGGTCCTTCGCCGCCTCGCCGAGCATCTTGTCCAGCTCGGAGAAGTCCAGCTGCTCGTGGTGCACGAAGCCGTCCGGATCGTCCAGGTCCTGTGCGGTGGGCAGCATGTCCGGGTGCTCCCACAGCGCGTCCCGGCCGTCGACGCCCCGGGCGTCCGTGAGCGAGGCCCACAGCCGCGAGGCGTCCCGCAGCCGGCGCGGACGGAGCTGGAGACCGATCAGGGTGGCGAAGGTCTGCTCGGCGGGACCACCGGACGCCCGGCGCCGGCGCATCGTCTCGCGCAGCGCGTCCGCCGAGGTCAGACGCGGCTTCGCGGCCTCGTGCACCACCGCGTCCACCCAGCCCTCCACCAGAGCCAGGGCCGTCTCCAGACGGGCCAGCGACGCCTTCTGCTCCGGGGTGTCCTCCGGCTGGAACATGCCCTGCTGGAGCGCCTCCTGCAGCTGCTCGGGCTGCGAGGGGTCGAACTGACCGACGACGTCCTCAAGCTTGCTCGTGTCGACCTTGATGCCGCGCGCGTACGCCTCGACCGCGCCGAACAGATGCGACCGCAGCCACGGCACATGGGCGAAGAGCCGCTGGTGGGCGGCCTCACGCAGCGCGAGGTACAGCCGCACCTCGTCCTGCGGGACGCTCAGGTCCTTCCCGAACCGCTCGACGTTCAGCGGAAGCAGCGCGGCCTTGCCGGCCGGACCCAGCGGAAGGCCGATGTCGGTCGAGCCCACGACCTCACCGGCGAGCACGCCCACGGCCTGCCCGATCTGCTGGCCGAACATGGCGCCGCCCATCGACCGCATCATGCCGATCAGCGGGCCCGCCATGGCCTGCATCTCCTCGGGCAGCACATCGCCCATGGCCAGCCCGACACGCTCCGCCACCGGGTCCACCAGCTGCTGCCAGGCCGGGAGCGACGCCTCGACCCACTCCGCACGGCTCCAGGCCACCGACGAGACGGACCCGGAGGGCAGGGAGGTCACCCCGTCCAGCCAGTGGTCCGCCAGACGCAGCGCCTCGTCGACCGCGGACCGCTCGGTGGGACCGACACTGGCGTCCTTGCTGCCGTCCGCGGTGCCCTGCGACACGGTCTGGCGGGCGATCTGCTTGGCCATGTCCCAGTTGACCGGGCCGCCCTCGTAGCTCAGCATCTGGCCGAGCTGCTGGAAGGCCGCTCCCAGGTCGTTCGGGTTCATCGAACCGAACATCGCGGCGAACGGGTTGTCCCCGCCCGCCCCCGGCCCGAAGCCGAACGGGTTCGCCGGCCCGCCCGAGCCCTGCCCACCTCCGGTGGGGTCCTTCTTCTTGCCCTCGTCGCCGTCGTCCGGCTCCTCCGGCGGAAGGCCGAATCCGAATGGGGTGTCACTCACGGGTTTCCTCGGCTCGTAGGGCCGCCGGCTGGAACCGACGGCGGCTGCCCGACATCACCATCCAGCGTAGACACCCGAGACCGCTCAAGGCCTCAGTGCTCCGCCGGCTCCCGGCCTGCGGCAGGATGGACGCCACCTGGTACGTACGCGCCTTTCCGGTACGTACTGAAGACAACCGCTGGAGACGCCCGGTGAGTTCCCCAGATCCGCAGGTTCGCGCAGCGCGAAACCTGGCCGACCCCTCGCCCGAAAGCACGCCCAAGAAAAACCGCTCCGGCAACCGGGGCCCCGTCGTCGCGGTCACCGGCGCCGCGACCGGCGTCGGTGCCCTGCTCACCGCCCACCTCGCCGCCGCCGACGAGGTCAAGCGGGTCGTGGCCATCGACGAACGCCGCGGTGACGTCCCCGAGGCCACCTGGCACGTCCTGGACGTACGGGACCCCGCGATCGCCGAGAAGCTGCGCGGTGCCGACGTCGTCGTGCACCTGGCCCTCGACCTCGACCTGGAGACCGACCCCGCCGCCCGTACGGCGTACAACGTGCGTGGCACGCAGACGGTCCTCACGGCGGCGGCCGCCGTCGGGGTGCGCAGGGTCGTGCTCTGCACCTCGGCGATGGTCTACGGCGCACTGCCCGACAACGACATCCCGCTCGCCGAGGACGCCGAGCTGCGGGCCACGGCGGAGGCGACCGGTGTCGGCGACCTCCTGGAGATCGAGCGGCTCGGGCGGCGCGCGCCCCGCGCCCACCCCGGACTCGACGTCACGGTGGTACGGCCCACGGTCCTGGTCGGCGGTACGGACACCGCCCTGACCCGCTACTTCGAGTCGCCCAGGCTCTTGGTCGTCGCGGGATCACGCCCGGCCTGGCAGTTCTGTCACGTGGACGACCTGGTGACCGCCCTGGAGTACGCGGCGCTGGGCAGGATCGACGGCGAGTTCGCTGTCGGCTGCGACGGCTGGCTGGAGCAGGAGGAGGTGGAGGAGCTCTCCGGGGTGCGCCGGATGGAGCTGCCCTCCGCCGTCGCCCTGGGAGCCGCGGCCCGGCTGCACCGCATTGGTCTCACGCCCTCCCCCGCCGGGGACCTCGCCTACACGATGCACCCGTGGGTGGTCAGCGTGAGCCGGCTGCACGACGTGGGCTGGCGGCCGCGCTGGACCAACGAGGAGGTGCTCGCCGCGCTCCTGGAGGAGGTGGAGGGACGCCACACCGTCGCCGGGCGACGGCTCGGCCGCAAGGACGCCACCGCCGCGGGCGCCGCCGGGGCGACCGTCGCCCTGCTGGGCACGGCCGCGCTGGTCAGGCGGGCCCGTAAGGCACGCCGGCGCTTCTGAGCGCCGCCCCCGCCCGCACGGCTCGGCCCGCCGCGGCTCCTGTAGGACGCTCCAAGGCGCCCGGCGGGGCACCGGTCGAACAGGCAATTCCGCGATGCCGGTGCCGTGCGGCACGATGGGTGGCATGGCACGCACCCACGATCACCCCGGCGAACTGGCGGCCCAGGACCCCATCCGGCTCCTGGACATCCGGGAGGCGCCCCTCTCCGTCGACGAGGTCTTCCGGGCGGTGGGCGACGACGCGGCCGGTGGTACCGCGCTCTTCGTCGGCACGGTGCGTGACCACGACGGCGGCCAGGACGTCGGCGCGCTCGGATACTCGTGCCATCCGACGGCCGTCGACGAGCTGCGCCGGGTGGCCGAGAAGGTCGCGGCGAACTTCCCGGTACGGGGCCTCGCCGCCGTCCACCGTGTGGGTGAGCTGGCCGTGGGCGATCTGGCCGTGGTCGTCGCCGTGTCGTGCGCCCATCGGAGTGAGGCCTTCGCGGCCTGCCGCACCCTCATCGACGACCTCAAGCACGAGGTTCCGATCTGGAAACACCAGCGGTTCTCGGACGGCACCGAGGAATGGGTCGGCGCCTGCTGATCGCAAACCGTCCGGGGCGTGATCAGCCCCGATTTGCGTAACCGAACCCCTGCCACGAGCGTTGGTCCTGCACACGGATAATCTGCTGATCGTCAGTTGCGGTCGCTCAAGGGGTAGGGAGGTCGTGATGGCAGCACTCGCTTGGCTTCTGATTCCGCTTTTCGCTGCTTTCGGCGCGGCGATATGGGGAGGGTGGGCAGCCCGCAACCGTTCGACAGGCGATGTCACCGAACTCGCCGACTACGCCAGGTTCCGTGAGGCGATGGAGAAGTCGCACTCCGGTTCCCAGCCCGCCTGAGACTTCCCGGCCCGCCTGAGACTTCCCGGCCCGGCTGAGACCTCCCGGCCCGGCTGGAACGTCCGGCCCGACCGAAGGTCCGCGCCCCGTCCGAAGACCGCGCACGGACCGGCACGGCCGCCGGAACCACCCGTTCTCCGCTTCCCCCGGCGCCCTTCGTGACGCCCGGAACGGCCCCCGGACCGGCACCGTACGGACCGGCCCCGACGGTGCACTGACAGGCCCTTCCCGTACTGTCGTTCCATGCCACGCCGCACCGCGACGATGCTCGCCTCCACGCTGATTCTGATCGCGCTGCTCTGCGCCGGCGTGCTGATCCCCGTCCCGTACTCGGAGATGTCCCCGGGACCGACGGTGAACACGCTCGGCGACGCGCGAGGCGAGCCGGTGCTCCAGATCAAGGGGCGCGACACCTATCCGACGTCCGGTCACCTCAACATGACGACGGTCCGGGTCACCAGCGCCGACTACGACATGAACATCGTCACGGCCGTCTACGGCTGGCTGGCCCACGACAGCGTGATCGTGCCGCACGACACTCTCTACCCGGACGGCAAGACGGAGGAGGAGTCCACCCAGGAGAACGCCGAGGAGTTCAGCCAGTCCCAGGAGAGCGCCAAGGTCGCCGCCCTGAAGGAGCTGAAGATCCCGGTCACCTCACGGGTCGTGGTCTCCTCGGTGGTGAAGGACAGCGCGGCCCAGGGCAAGCTGCACGCCGGTGACGTCATCAGGGCCGTCGACGGGACCGTGGTCACACAGCCCGAGGACGTCGCCAAGATCGTCTCCGCGCGCAAGCCGGGCGAGAAGGTCGTCTTCACGATCGTGCCAGCCAAGACGGCGGCCGCCGCCGAGAAGGCGGGCAAGGAGCCCCGCGGTTCGGAGGAGATCACCCTCACCACGCGGAAGGCGCCCGCGGACCCGGCGAACCCCGCCCCGGGCCGGGCGATCGTCGGCATCCAGGCGGGGACCGACCACACCTTCCCGTTCGAGATCGACATCACCCTCGCGGACGTCGGCGGTCCGAGCGCGGGACTGATGTTCTCCCTCGGCATCATCGACAAGCTGACGCCCGGCTCGCTGACGGGCGGGAAGTTCATCGCCGGTACGGGCACCATCGACGACGCCGGGAAGGTCGGCCCGATCGGCGGCATCAACATGAAGCTGGTCGGTGCCCGCGACGCGGGCGCCCGCTACTTCCTGACGCCCGACGACAACTGCGCCGCGGCGGCGGCCGACACCCCGAGCGGGCTCACCCTGGTGCGGGTCAAGACCCTCGCCGACGCCAGGAAGTCCCTGGAGAAGATCAGCGCCGGGCACACGGCCGGACTGCCGAGCTGCTCGACGGGCTGAGCCAGCCGGACCGCCGAGCCGCTCGGCCGGCTGAGCCCGGCCGGGCGGCTCGGCAGCCCCGGTGTCAGGACTCGAAGGTCGCGGCGAGCGCCTCGGCCAGTCCCGGCACCAGTCCGGCACCGGTCAGCACCTCGGTGGGGGAGTCCTTCTCCCGCAGCCGCACCGCGGAGTCACGCGCCCCGTCCCGCAGGACGGCCACGGTCATCCGCACCTCCTGCCGGTCGGCGTGCCCGGCCACCCACGCCGTGAGCTGGGCGTCACTCAGCCCCTCCGGCACGGAGGCCTCCGCCGACGGCGGCAGCATCAGCCGCTCCACGGTCAGCGCGCAGCCGGCCACCGCGTCGGGCCAGGCGATCGTGGCGAGGAACTCGTCCAGCGCCGTGCCGGCCGGAAGCTCCTCCTGCTCCACGGGTGTGAGGGCGGATCCCGAGGACGACGGGTCGTCGAGGCCCAGCTGGGCGGCGAGGCCCGGCTCCTGGGCCCGGAGCCGGGCGGTGTCGACAAGGGCGAACAGACGTGCGGGCTGGTCCCAGCCGAGGGTCGCGGCGTAGGCGTCGATTTCGAGGACGGCGACGGTCAGAGGACTCGACGCCATCGGGGGGCCTGAGGGGGAAACGTTGGGCATGCGCAATATCCTGCCTCCTTCCGCCCCGGGAACGGGAACTAGGTAAAGCCTCAGTAAGTTGCATAGGTGGGCTCTACGATCCCGGGGCCTGCTTCACACGACCGCGAACTTCGAGGTGCGCACGTTGGCTTTCCAGATGCCGGACCGCGGCGGAGGCCCGACCGGGCCACGGATCAGAGTCGGCCGCCCGTCCCGGCGCGTCCGTACCCTGCTCATGACATTGGGCGTCCTGGTGGTTCTCGCCATGGCCTTCGTCATGTTCGCCGGGTTCTGGACGGACTGGCTCTGGTACAGGTCGGTCGCGTATTCGTCCGTCTTCACCACCACCCTGTGGACCAAGATCGGCCTGTTCCTCGTCTTCGGACTGCTGATGGCGCTCGCCGTCGGTGTGAACATCTGGCTCGCGCACCGGCTCCGGCCGCCGCTGAGCGCGATGTCACTGGAGCAGCAGAGCCTGGACCGCTACCGCATGAGCGTCGCCCCCTACAAGAAGTGGGTGCTGCTCGCGATCACCGCGCTCGTCGGACTGATCGCCGGCGCGTCCGCGTCGGGTCAGTGGCGTACGTGGCTGATGTACATCAACGGCGTGTCGTTCGGCCAGAAGGACCCCCAGTTCAAGCTGGACGTCTCCTTCTACGCCTTCGACCTGCCGTGGTACCGCTTCCTGCTCGGCTTCGGCTTCGCGGCGACCGTGCTGTCGCTGATCGCCGCGGCGGTGACCCACTACCTCTACGGCGGACTGCGGGTCACCAGTCCCGGCGCGCGGGCCACGGGAGCGGCCACCGGTCATCTCTCCGTGCTGCTGGGCATCTTCGTCTCGCTGAAGGCCGTGGCGTACTGGCTCGACCGGTACGGCCTCGCCGTGAAGAGCAGTGACTTCAAGGCCACGGACAACTGGACGGGGCTGCGGTACGTCGACGCCAACGCCTATCTGCCGGCGAAGACGATCCTCTTCTGCATCGCCGCGATCTGCGCGGTGCTGTTCTTCGCGACGCTCTGGCGGCGCACCTGGCAGCTGCCGGTGATCGGTTTCGGCCTGATGGTCCTCTCGGCGATCCTGATCGGCGGGCTCTACCCGGCGATCGTGCAGAAGTTCCAGGTCCAGCCGAACGAGCAGGCCAAGGAAGCCCCGTTCATCCAGAAGAACATCGATGCCACGCGTGAGGCGTACGACATCGACGACGCTCAGGTGGACGACTACGCGGGCACGAGTACCACCGATGACAGCACCAAGCTGAGGGCGAGCGCCGACTCCGCCGCCAGCTACCGCGTGATGGACCCGAACGTCGTGTCCCCGGCGTTCCAGCAGCTCCAGCAGAAGAGGAACTACTACCAGTTCCCCAAGACGCTGGACGTGGACCGTTACAAGGACGCGGACGGCAAGGAGCAGGACACCGTCATCGGCCTGCGTGAGCTGAACATCCAGGGCCTGCCCAAGCGGAACTGGATCAACGACCACTTCACGTACACCCACGGCTACGGCGTCATCGCGGCCCGGGGCACCACGACGGGCACCAACCCGACGGGATCCCCGGACTTCACGGAGTCGGGCCTGCCCACCACGGGTGACCTGGGCAAGTACGAGCAGCGGGTCTACTACGGCGAGAAGACCGAGCAGTACTCCATCGTCGGCGGGCCCCAGAAGGAGCTCGACTACGAGGAGGACGGCGAGAAGACCACCAGTTACCAGGGCGACAGCGGGGTCAGCCTCTCCAGCGCCTTCAACCGGGCGGCCTACGCGGTCTCCTTCAGCGAGCCGCAGATACTGTATTCGGGAGCCATCGGTGACGGTTCGCGGATCCTGTACAACCGCACGCCCAAGGAGCGCGTCGAGGCGGTCGCGCCCTGGCTGACCATCGACGGCGACGCCTATCCGGCGGTGGTCGACGGCCGGATCCAGTGGATCGTGGACGCGTACACCACGACCAACGGCTATCCGTACGCCTCGCGTACGACGCTCGGTGACACGACGGCGGACTCGCTGACCACCAACCAGCGCGCGGTCGTCGCCCAGCAGAACCAGGTCAACTACATCCGCAACTCGGTGAAGGCCACCGTCGACGCGTACGACGGCAAGGTCAAGCTCTACGAGTGGGACACCGAGGACCCGGTCCTGAAGACCTGGCGCAAGGCGTTCCCCGGCACGGTGAAGCCGCGGGCGGACATCCCGCAGCAGCTGATGGACCACCTGCGCTACCCGCAGGACCTGTTCAAGGTCCAGCGCGAGCTGCTGACCCGCTACCACGTCGAGAACCCGGCGCAGTTCTACAGCGGCAGTGACGCCTGGCAGGTGCCGGACGACCCCACCAACAAGGAACCGGGGTCCGTCCCGCCGTACTACCTGAGCATGAAGATGCCCGGCCAGGACGCCCAGAAGTTCTCGCTGACCACGACCTTCACCCCGAAGGGGCGCCCCAACCTGGGGGCGTTCATGGCGGTGGACGCGGACGCGGCCAGCAAGGACTACGGCACCATCAGACTGCTGAGGGTCACCAGCACCGTCAAGGGCCCCGGCCAGGTGCAGAGTGAGCTCAACGGCAACGACGACGTGGCCGAGTTCGTGAGGAACCTCAAGGGCACCGACTCGGACATCGAGTACGGCAACCTGCTGACGGTGCCGCTCGACGGGGGCTTCCTCTACATCGAACCGGTCTACACGCGCGGTGGCACGCAGAACTATCCGCTGCTGCGCAAGGTCGCCGCCTCGTACGGTTCGAAGATCGTGTTCGAGAACAGTCTCGGGGAGGCGCTGAACGCGGTCTTCGGGGTCGAGGAGTCCGACACGACGAAGCCCACCGAACCGGACCAGCCGCCGGGCGACACCACGGAGCCTCCGGCCACCGGGGACGCGGCGCTGAAGAAGGCCATCGCGGACGCCCAGAAGGCGTACACGGCCGGCGAGGAAGCCCTCAAGGAGAACGACTGGTCGGCCTACGGCAAGGCCCAGCAGGAGCTCCAGGACGCGCTCAAGCGGGCCGCGGCCGCTCAGCCCAAGGCCGGCGGCGCCGCCTCCGACGCCCCTGGTACGTCCGGGGACGACAAGGCCGACAAGGGTGACACGGCCGACAAGGGCGACAAGGGCGACAAGGTGGATACGGCGAGTGCCGTCGATCCGCCGGGCAAGGCCGGCGGGGAGGCCGGCGACCGAAGCGGCTGAGAAAGCCGCGCCCCGCGTCGTGGTACGGTTTGAACACAACGACGCGGGGTGGAGCAGCTCGGTAGCTCGCTGGGCTCATAACCCAGAGGTCGCAGGTTCAAATCCTGTCCCCGCTACTGAAGACAGAGGCCCGGATCCTTCCAAGGATCCGGGCCTTCGTCATGCGCGGGGCGACTTTGTGAAGTTGTCGGTGTGAAGTGTGGTTCGCGGGGCACGAGTTGGGGCCGAACGTGTTTCACTTGTCTCTCTGTGGGCATGTCGACAAAACGCTGAAGTGACCTCACTGGCCGGGGTATACGAGGTGTACGCGGGTCGCGGGTGGTGGGACGATGGTATTTATGGGGGACAGGGCAACTCTGTTGGAGACAGGGCGGTTTGTGCAGCGACGCGGCCGAACGACGGAAATCGTGGCGGATGCGGTGTTCGCCGCCGCCGTCGCCGAGGTCGAGGAGGCTGCCGTGACCGTCGACGGAAGCCGCCTGGACACGCCCCGCGCCGGTGCCACCGGCCGGGCCGCGGGCGCCGGGCCGGCCGAGCGGGAGACGGCCCGGACCGGCCCCGACGCCACGTTCGCCGACGCCGCCGAGGCCGCCGAGCGGGCCGAGACCGAGGCACGGCACCGGCGCGCGGCGGACGCGGGCGACACCGCGTCGATGAGCGTGCTCGGCGCGCTGCTGCTGCGCCGAGGCGACCTGGACGGCGCCGAGACCTATCTGCGGGCGGCCACCGCCGAGGGCGACCGTGCCGCCGCCAACAACCTGGGCGTCCTCCTGCACCAGCGCGGATACGCCGACGAGGCGGCCGGCTGGTGGCGCATCGCCGCCGTGGCCGGATCCGCCGCCGCCGCGCACGCCCTGGGCCGTCACTTCAGGGAGCGCGGGGACGAGCCCGGCGCCGAGTACTGGCTGCGCCAGTCCGCCGAGCAGGGGCACGCCCTCGGCGCCTACGCGCTGGCCGACCTCCTGGAGCACCGGGGCGACTCCGGCGCTGAGCGCTGGCTGCGCCAGTCCGCCGAGCAGGGGCACCGCGAGGCGGCGTACCGGCTGGCGCGCGCGCTGGACCGCCAGGCCGTCGGCGACACCTCCGACGCCTTCGGTCCGGGCCGCGGCGCCGGACCGAACACCCTGGGCGGCACCGCGGGCGTCCTGGGCGACCTGGGCCCCGGCGTACCGAAGAAGAGGGAAGGGCCCGCGACCGGCCGGGGCGAGGCCGAGCAGTGGTACCGGCAGGCCGCCGCGCGCGGCCACCGCCGCGCCGCCCTGCACCTCGGCGCCATCCTGGAACGGCGCGGGGAGCAGAAGGAGGCCGGACGCTGGTACCTCACCGCCGCCAAGGAGGGCGAGCCCCGGGCCGCCTGCGCCCTGGGCTTCCTGCTGCGCGACGCCGGTGACGAGGAGAGCGCGGCCGTGTGGTGGCTGCGGGCCGCCCAGGAGGGCGACGGAAACGCCGCCAACGCCCTGGGGGCGCTGCACGCGGCCCGCGGTGAGCAGCAGACCGCCGAGCGCTGGTACCGCGCGGCCATGGACGCGGGCGACGTCAACGGCGCCTACAACCTGGGCCTGCTCTGCGCGGCGCAGGACCGGGTCGCCCAGGCCGAGCAGTGGTACCGCCGAGCCGCCTACGCCGGGCACCGCGAGGCCGCCAACGCGCTCGCCGTGCTGCTGCTCCAGGCGGGAGACGCCTCGGGAGCCGAGCCGTGGTTCTCCAAGGCGGCCGAGGCGGGCAGCGTGGACGCCGCCTTCAACCTCGGCATCCTGCACGCGGGCCGTGACGAGGACGGCGCGGCGCTCGGCTGGTACCAGCGGGCCGCGGCGGCCGGGCACACCGATGCAGCCCTCCAGGTCGGCATGGCGCTGCTGCGCGACGGTGAGGAGCGGGAGGCCGAACGCCATCTGCGCTGCGCCGCCGGGGGCGGCAGCGCCGAGGCGGCGTTCCGGCTGGCCGGGCTGCTCGACCTGCGCCGGCCGCCGCCGGGCCGTCCCGCGCTGGGCGAGCCCATGCCGGACAAGACCGAGTGCGAGGAGTGGTACGAGAGGGCGGCCGAGCAGGGCCACCGCCGCGCGCAGGTCCGGGCCGGCATGCTCGCCGCGGCCCGCGGCGACCTGACCGACGCCGCCCGCTGGTACCGCGAGGCCGCGGAGTCGGGCAGCCGCAACGGCGCGTTCAACCTGGGACTGCTGCTCGCCCGCGAGGGCAGTGAGCGGGAGGCCGCCCTGTGGTGGAGCCGCGCCGCCCACGACGGCCACGGCCGTGCCGCCCTGCGCCTCGCGCTGCTCGCCGCCCGCCGGGGCGAGCTCACGGAGGGGCAGCGATGGTGCGCGCGGGCGGTCGAGCTGGGGCCCGCCGAGGTGGCCGAGCGGGCCGCCCGGCTGCGGGAGGCACTGCACCAGGAGCTCACCGCCTGAGGCGGGCGTCAGGGGGCGGACGTCTGGGGCGAGAGGGCCCCGGCGGAGCGGCGCGCGGGGGCCCTCGGAAGTGATTTGCGCTGGTCCCCGCGGTTGCCGTAGGGTTATGAACACAACGACGCGGGGTGGAGCAGCTCGGTAGCTCGCTGGGCTCATAACCCAGAGGTCGCAGGTTCAAATCCTGTCCCCGCTACTGAAGACAGAGGCCCGGATCCTTCCAAGGATCCGGGCCTCTGTCGTATGTCCCCACGCACGACCGAGGTGTACGCCCGCGCGCACGGTCAAGGCGCACCGGCGGCCCGCGGCGGGCGTTTTGGTCGTGGGGCGGGCCTCTGGTCAGGCCGTGGCGGCGCAGTTCGGACAGATGCCGCGGTAGGTCACCTCGACGTCCGAGACGGTGAAGCCGAAACGCTCGTCGGCGGGCAGGTCGGCCAGCGGATCGCCGGACGGGTGCACGTCCCGGATGGCGCCGCAGCGGGCGCACACCAGGTGGTGGTGCGGCCGGTGGGCGTTGGGGTCGTACCGCTTGGCACGGCGGTCGGTGGAGACCTCGATGACCTCACCGAGGGACACCATCTCGCCCAGCGTGTTGTACACGGTGGCGCGGGAGATCTCCGGCAGCCGGTCGACGGCCCTGGCGTGCACCTCGTCCGCCGTCAGGTGCACATGCTCCCCGTCGAGCACCTCGGCCACCACGCGGCGCTGTGCCGTCATGCGCCAGCCGCGTCCGCGGAGTCGTTCCAGGAGGTCACTCATGGGATCCAGCCTAACAGTGACGGGACCGTGTCCCGAATGGGTGTGACTTTGGATGTTCACTTGACTTAGACAAAGTCCATCGTAGGATCGGTCTTGGCATTAGCCAAGGGACAGGCCGCAGCGGGAGACCACGACCGCGCGGAAGATGACGCAGGAGGCGCACGTGACGCAGGGACCGCTCACCACGGAGGCCGGCGCGCCGGTAGCCGACAACCAGAACAGCGAGACCGCTGGCCCGGGTGGACCGGTTCTCGTCCAGGACCAGGCGCTTCTCGAGAAGCTCGCCCACTTCAACCGGGAGCGCATCCCGGAGCGCGTCGTGCACGCCCGCGGCGCCGGTGCGTACGGCACGTTCACCCTGACCCGTGACGTCTCGCAGTGGACGCGCGCCGCGTTCCTCTCGGAGGTCGGCAAGCAGACCGAGACCTTCCTGCGTGTCTCCACCGTCGCGGGCAACCTCGGCGCGGCGGACGCGGCACGTGACCCGCGCGGCTGGGCGCTGAAGTTCTACACCGAGGAGGGCAACTACGACCTCGTCGGCAACAACACCCCGGTGTTCTTCGTCAAGGACGCCATCAAGTTCCCGGACTTCATCCACACCCAGAAGCGCGACCCGTACACCGGCTCCCAGGAGGCGGACAACGTCTGGGACTTCTGGGGTCTGTCGCCCGAGTCCACCCACCAGGTGACCTGGCTCTTCGGTGACCGCGGCATCCCCGCCAGCTACCGCCACATGAACGGCTACGGCTCGCACACCTACCAGTGGAACAACGAGGCCGGCGAGGTCTTCTGGGTCAAGTACCACTTCAAGACCGACCAGGGCATCAAGAGTCTCACCACCGAGGAGGCCGTCCGCCTCTCCGGCGTGGACCCGGACAGCCACCAGCGCGACCTGCGCGAGGCCATCGAGCGCGGTGACTTCCCGACCTGGACGGTGCAGGTGCAGATCATGCCGGCGGACGAGGCGGCCACGTACCGCTTCAACCCGTTCGACCTGACCAAGGTGTGGCCGCACGAGGACTACCCGCCGATCGAGATCGGCACGCTGGAGCTCAACCGCAACCCGGAGAACATCTTCGCCGAGGTCGAGCAGTCGATCTTCAGCCCGGCGCACTTCGTGCCCGGCATCGGCCCCTCCCCGGACAAGATGCTCCAGGGCCGGCTGTTCGCGTACGGCGACGCCCACCGCTACCGCGTCGGCATCAACGCCGACCACCTGCCGGTGAACCGCCCGCACGCCACCGAGGCGCGGACCAACAGCCGTGACGGCTACCTGTACGACGGCCGGCACAAGGGCGCCAAGAACTACGAGCCGAACAGCTTCGGCGGCCCCACCGAGACGGGCCGGCCGCTGTGGCAGCCCGTCTCCGTCACCGGCGGTACGGGCAACCACGAGGCCGCGGTCCACGCGGAGGACAACGACTTCGTGCAGGCCGGCAACCTCTACCGGCTGATGTCGGAGGACGAGAAGGGCCGGCTGATCGACAACCTCGCCGGGTTCATCGCGAAGGTGTCGCGTGACGACATCGCCGAGCGCGCGGTCAACAACTTCCGTCAGGCCGACGCGGACTTCGGCAAGCGGCTGGAGGTCGCGGTCCAGGCCCTGCGCGGCTGACGCGGGCGCGTGCCGTAGGCGGCGGGCCGGATCCCCCGGGATGTTCCCGGGGGATCCGGCCCGTGGTCGTGTGCGGCCCGGACCACGCGTTTCGGCCGGGACCCGCACGCCGGGCAGGCGGAGATCGGTGGGGGATCAGCGGGTGGTCAGCGCCGCCGTCCGCTGCCGGGACGGCGTCCAGCAGCGGATGATGTCGCGTACCGAGACGATGCCCACCGGGCCGCCGTCGCCGTCCAGCACGATCAGGTGCCGGAAGCCGCCGTGCGTCATGGACTCCGCCGCTTTGTCGAGGGTCCAGGCCGGTGAGGCGAAGACCACGTCGTCGGTGGTGTGGGAGCCGGCGGTCTCGACGTCGGGGTCCTGCCCCGAGCCGACCGCGTCGAGGATGTCGCGTTCGGTGAGGATTCCGAGGCCGCAGGTGTCCGGGTCGTGGACGACCGCGGCCCCGATGCGGCGGGCCGACATCAGCCGGGCCGCCTGGCGGAGGGTGTGGGCCGGTCCGATGGTCAGGACCACGGTGCTCATGGCATCGCGGACAAGCATGAAGGAGCCACCTCCTGTGGTGCGAACCCGCGGAACCGGCGTCAGGTGGCGCCGATTCACAAGTTCACAAATGGGGGGCCTCTCAGAGTTGCACCGTCATGCGGGCGGGACAAGGGGCGTGCGGGCCGACACGGGGGGCGTGCGGGCTCAGTAGCGCTGGTTGAGGTAGCCGAGCAGTTCCCGGTGGAGCAGGCCGTTGGAGGCGGCCGCGTTGCCCCCGCCGGGGCCGGGGACACCGTCCAGGCTGGTGAACTCCCCGCCCGCCTCCTGGACGATGATCGCGTTCGCCGCCATGTCCCACAGCGAGAGCTCCGGTTCCGCGCAGATGTCCACCGAACCCTCGGCGACCATCATGTACGGCCAGAAGTCCCCGTATCCCCGGGTGCGCCAGCAGGCCCGCGTCAGATCCAGGAAACCGTCGAGCCGGCCCTGGTCCTCCCAGCCGGTCAGCGAGGAGTACGCGAACGAGGAGTCCGCGATGCGCTCCACCTTCGACACGCCGAGCCGGGTGGCGGAGGTGAGGCTGCGGCCGGAGAAGGCCCCCGCTCCCTTCGCCGCCCACCAACGGCGGTTCAGCGCCGGGGCGGAGACGACACCGACGACCGGCTGGAAGCCGTCCTCGCCCGCCTCCGTCAACGCGATCAGGGTCGCCCAGACGGGCACGCCCCGCACGTAGTTCTTGGTGCCGTCGATCGGGTCGACGACCCAGCGCCGGGGCCCGGTGCCCTCGATGCCGTACTCCTCGCCGAGGATCGCGTCGCGTGGCCTGGCCCGCTGGAGGTGCCCGCGGATGAGCTCCTCGGCGTGTTTGTCCGCCTCGCTCACCGGGGTCATGTCCGGCTTGGTCTCGACCTTGAGATCCAGGGCCTTGAAACGGTCCATCGTCGCCGCGTCGGCGGCGTCCGCCAGCACATGGGCGAGGCGCAGATCATCGTGGTAATCGGGCATGCCGTCACAGTATCCACCGGCGCCGGTCCGGATCCACCGCCGCCCGTTCCGGCCCGGACGGGGCGGTACGGCCCGGTGACGGGCGCGGGCCCCCTTGACAGCACCCGACGGGGCGTCAACTCTGTAGCGCCGACCCCGGTTGCGGGAGGTGGGCATGCCCACGGCGCGAGAAGCCCTGCTGGACGCCGCTGCCTCGACGCTGGCCGTGCTGCCGTGGCCCGAGGTGCGGATGGGCCGGATCGCGGCCGCCGCGGGCTTCTCCCGGCAGACCCTCTACAACGAGTTCGGCGGCAAGGACGGCCTGGGCCGCGCGCTGATCGGACGGGCCGCCGACCGTTATCTGGCCGGGGTCGACGAGGCGGTCGGCACACACGCGGCCACCGGGCGGGGGCCGGTGGAACTCGCCCTCTGGACGGTCCGGGCCGCGCGGGCGGACGTACTGGTCAGGGCGTTGCTCACGGGCTTCTGGGACGCGCGCCTGCCACGGCCCGGACCACCCGGGCCGACGGGCGGCACGGAGCCGGAGGGCGCGGACGGCCCCCCACGACACCGGCCCGCGCCCTGCCAGGCGCCGCCGGCCCCCGCCGAACTCCTGGCGCTCGCACGGGACCGGGCGGTGGCCGTCCTGAGGGGCGCGGGCCCCTCCCGGGACGACACCGGACTGGAGTCCCGGTGCGAGATCGCCCTGCGGATCGGCCTCTCCTACGCGGTGGCCCCGGCGGTCACCGCCCCCTCCCCGGTCGGCTCCGACGCCGTGCGCCTGGTCCACGAGGCGCTGGCGCGCGACCCGGGGTGCTGACGGCAAGCTCCGGTGCGCCGACCGGCAAGGGTCCGGGGTGCTGAACGGGAAGGTCCCGTGTGCCGCACGGGAAGGCCCGGTGCGCTGACCGGGAAAGCGGTCAGTGCGAGGAACCGGACAGCTGGAGCCCGATCACACCGACGATCACCAGCGAGATCGACACCAGCTTGAGCGTGGAGACCACGTCGTCCAGGAAGACCATGCCGTAGATCGCCGTACCGGCCGCGCCGATGCCGGTCCACACCGCGTACGCGGGCCCGACGTCGAGCTTCTTGAGGGAGAGGGTCAGCAGCCCGAAGCTGCCCAGGGCGAACGCGCAGAAGGCGACCGTCGGCCACAGCCGGGTGAACCCGTGCGAGAGCTTCAGGCACACGGCGAAACCGGTCTCCAGCAGTCCGGCGACCACGACCAGCAACCACGCCATCGTCAGGTGCCTCCCATTTAGGTGACCTTCGTCCCGCCTGACGCGATTATGCCCTGAGCGGCTCCGGTAACTCGCAAGCGTGCGTGAGTCGGGCCGTCCCGCCGCGAGCCGTCAGTCGCCCTCGCGCCGCTCCCGGGTCTCCAGCAGCCGGCGCAGCGAGTCCAGACGCGCGGGGTCCGCGTGTCCCTCGGCCACCCAGGCGTCCAGGGCGCACTCCGTCTCACGGCTGTCGTGGGTGCAGCCGCGCGGGCAGTTCTCCGTGCCCGGCGCGAGGTCCGGGAAGGCGAGGACGACCCGGGAGGGATCGACGTGGTGCAGACCGAACGACCGGACACCCGGGGTGTCGACCACCCAGCCGCGACCGTCCCCCAGCGGCAGGGCGAGCGCGGAGGTGGTGGTGTGCCGGCCGCGTCCGGTGACGGCGTTCACGACGCCGGTCGTACGCCGTCTGTCCTTCGCCACCAGGGCGTTGACCAGGGTCGTCTTGCCCACTCCGGAGTGCCCGACGAAGGCGGTCACCTTGCCGTCCAGCAGCTCGCGCACCCCTTCGGCCGCGTCACCGTTCTCCAGCTCCTCGCGGCTGGTCACGACATAGGGGACGCCGAGCGGCGTGTACGCCTCCAGGAGCTTGTCCGGGGAGGCCAGATCGGACTTGGTCAGCACCAGGAGCGGGGAGAGCCCGCCGTCGTACGCCGCGACCAGACAGCGGTCGATCATGCGGGGACGCGGCTCCGGGTCGGCGAGCGCGGTCACGACGGCCAGCTGGTCCGCGTTGGCGACGACCACCCGCTCGTACGGGTCGTCGTCGTCCGCCGTGCGGCGCAGCACCGAGGTGCGCCGGCCGATGCGCACGATGCGGGCCAGGGTGTCCTTGTCGCCGGAGAGATCGCCGACCAGGGAGACCTTGTCGCCCACCACCGCGGCCTTGCGCCCCAGCTCACGGGCCTTCATCGCCACCACGGTGCGGCCGTCGACGAGGCAGGTGAGCCGGCCCCGGTCGACCGTGAGGACCATGCCGTCCTGGGCGTCCTCGTGCTTGGGGCGGGTGTGGGTGCGGGGCCGGTTGCCCTTGGGGTTGGGGCGGACGCGGATGTCGTCCTCGTCGGGGTTCTTCCCGTAGCGGCGCATGTCCTCAGGCCCCGGGCCTCTCCGTGGGGGCTCCGAGCGCGCCGGGCGTCACCCCGACCGTGTCCGGGTCGGCGTCGAGCATGCCGGTCCACAGGTCCGGGAAGTCCGGCAGCGTCTTCGCGGTGGTGCCGATGTTCTCCACCTCGACCCCGGGCACGGCGAGGCCGATGACCGCCGCGGCCGTGGCCATCCGGTGGTCGTCGTACGTCTGGAAGACGCCGCCGTGCAGCGGGCGCGGCCTGATCACCAGTCCGTCGGCCGTCTCCGTGACGTCGCCGCCGAGGTTGTTGATCTCCTTGGTGAGCGCGGCCAGCCGGTCCGTCTCGTGCAGCCTCAGATGGGCGACGCCGCTCAGCGTGGAGGGGGAGTCGGCGAGGGCGGCGAGTGCCGCGATGCCGGGGGTCAGCTCGCCGACCTCGCCGAGATCGACGTCGATGCCGTGGACGCGGCCCGAACCGGTGAACGTGAGGCCGCTCTCGGTCAGCTCGCAGCTGCCACCCATCGCGGTGAAGATCTCGCGCAGCGCGTCACCCGGCTGGGTGGTCCGCAGCGGCCAGTCGGGGATCGTCACCCGGCCCCCCGTGACCAGCGCGGCGGCCAGGAACGGCTGGGCGTTGGACAGGTCGGGCTCCACGGTCAGGTCGCGGCCGAGCAGGGCCGAGGGGGAGACCCGCCAGACATCGGGCTCGCCGCCGGTCTCCGGCTCGTCCACCTGGGCGCCCACCGCGCGCAGCATGTCCACGGTCATCCGGATGTGCGGCATGGACGGCAGGGCCCGGCCGGTGTGGCGCACCTCCACGCCCTGGTTGAAGCGGGGGGCCGAGAGCAGCAGGGCGGAGACGAACTGCGAGGACGAGGAGGCGTCGATCGCCACCGGTCCGCCGTCCAGCGCGCCCGCGCCGTGCACGGTCAGCGGCAGGGCGCCGCGCGCCTCGTCGTCGATACGGGCCCCCAGCGCCCGCAGCGCGTCGATCACACCGTGCAGGGGGCGCTCGTAGGAACGGGGGTCCCCGTCGAAGTGGACCGGGCCGTCGGCGAGGCTGGCCACCGGGGGCAGGAAGCGCATCACGGTGCCCGCGTTGCCGACGTCCACGGTGGCAGGGCCGTGCAGTCCGGCCGGGATGACCCGCCAGGCCTCGCCCGAACCGTCCGGCCCCACGCCCTCCTCGATGCCGACGCCCATCGCGCGCAGCGCCTCGGCCATCAGCAGGGTGTCCCGCGAGCGCAGCGGGCGGCGCAGCCAGCCCGGCTCCGAGGACAGCGCGGCCAGGACGAGCGCCCGGTTGGTGACGGACTTCGATCCGGGCACGGTGACGGTCGCGTCGACGGCCCCGGTCGCGTGGGGAGCGGGCCAGAGGGCGGGGTGCGCGGAACTCTCGGTCATGCCCCTTACTTTAGTGGCTCACCGCAAACCCAGAGCCATAACAAATGGGGCGAAATCAGGCCGTAACGCAGGGACGGTACGGGCCGGACCGGCTCACAGCTCCAGCAGCCAGCGTCCCCCGCCGATCAGCGAGCACAGGGACACCGCGTGGAACAGGAACAGCCACATCGCGGCCGGGGCGTGCGTCAGCCGGGCGAGCTGGTCGGCGTCGGAGTCCGGCGCACCGCCGTGGCGGCGCTTCGACTGGAGCTCGAAGGCCGGGCGCACCCCGCCCAGCAGCAGGAACCACACCACCGTGTACGCGAACGCCGACTGGACGTCGGGCGAGGTCAGCCAGGACACCAGCAGGAACGTCGTACCCGTGAGGATGACCGTCAGGGCCCCGTACAGGTTGCGGATCATCACCAGCATCACCGCGAGCAGCGCGGTGGCCAGCCACAGCAGCAGCGTGATCCGGCCGTCGGCCAGCAGCCAGGCGCCGCCCAGGCCGAGCAGCGGGGGCGCCGTGTAGCCCGCCGCCGCGGTGAGGATCATGCCGATGCCGGTCGGCTTGCCGCGGCTCACCGTCAGCCCGCTGGTGTCCGAGTGCAGCCGGATCCCGGAGAGCTGCCGTCCGGTCAGCAGGGCCACCAGCCCGTGGCCGCCCTCGTGCGCGATGGTGATCGCGTTCCGGGACAGCCGCCATATGAGGTTCGGCACGACGGCGACGAGCGCCGCGGTGGCCGTCACGACCACCAGCCACTGCTCGGGCGCGGGCTGGGTGCCGAAGACGCGATCCCACAGATCGCCGAGTTCGGTGCTGTCCATGGTGCGGGCGGCTCCTTGCGGTAGGTGAGGCGACGGGGGTCCGCTCCACTCGCGGATCGTGGCAGTCTGGCACTTATGTGCGGACGGTATGCGGCCAGCCGGCGGCCCGAGGACCTGACCGGACTCTTCGGGGTCGAGAAGTGGGAGCCGGCCGAGGCTCTGGAGCCCGACTGGAACGTGGCGCCGACCAAGGAGGTCTACGCCGTGCTGGAGCGTCCTGTGAAGGACGCCGCCGACCGGCGTCCGGTTCGCCAGTTGCGCCCGCTGAAGTGGGGGCTGGTGCCGGCCTGGTCGAAGTCGCCGGACGGCGCCGCCCGGATGATCAACGCACGGGCCGAGACCGTCCACGAGAAGCCCTCGTTTCGCCGCCCCTTCGCGGCACGGCGGTGCATCCTGCCCGCCGACGGCTACTACGAGTGGATGACCGGGGCCGACGAACGGCGGCTGGAGGAGCGGGGGAAGAGGAAGCGGCCGCGCAAGCAGCCGTACTTCGTGACCCCGGCCGACGGTTCCGTCTTCGCGATGGCCGGGATCTACGAGTTCTGGCGCGACCCCGCCCTGCCCGACGACCACCCCGGTGCCTGGTGGGCGACCTGCTCGGTGATCACCACGGAGGCGGAGACCTCACCGCTCGCCGTCGCCCCCGCGGAAGGGCCCGCCGCGCTCGCCGACATCCACCCCCGGATGCCGCTGATGCTGCCCCCGGACCGCTGGGACGCCTGGCTGGATCCCGCGCGCACCGACGTGGAGGAGCTGAGGACCCTGCTGGAGCCGCCCCCCGGCGGGCTGATGCGGGCCTACCCGGTCGGCACCGCGGTCAGCAACGTCCGTAACAACGGCCCGGAACTCCTGGCGGAGCTGGCCGCGCCCGAGCTGAGCACGCTGTTCTGAGCGGGCAGGATGGCCCCGTGAGCCGTACAGGGATCAGAAGCGGGACGGAATCCGTCGAGACCGGTGCCGGAGTGGCCAGGATCACCTGGCTGCCCGCCCGGAACGCCCGGCTGGTGCTCGCCCTCGGCCACGGCGCGGGCGGTGGCATCGAGGCGAGGGACCTCCAGGCACTGGCCGCCGTGCTGCCCGGCCGCGGGGTGGCTGTCGCCCTGGTCGAGCAGCCCTGGCGGGTGGCGGGGAAGAAGCTGGCCCCCGCGCCCCGGACGCTGGACACCGGCTGGCACGGCCTGTGGCCCGCGCTGACCGCCCCGGGGCTGCCGGTCGTCGCGGGAGGACGCAGCGCGGGCGCCCGGGTCGCCTGCCGTACGGCGGCCGGGCTCGGCGCCCACGCGGTGCTCGCGCTGAGCTTTCCGCTGCACCCGCCGGGCCGGCCGGAGAGGTCACGGGCGGACGAACTGCTGGGGACGGGGGTGCCCACCCTCGTCGTCCAGGGCGGACGCGACCCCTTCGGACGCCCCGCCGAGTTCCCCGCGGGCGGGCACCGGATCGTCGAGGTGCCCCACGGGGACCACGGGTTCGCGGTCCCCAAGAGGGCCCCGCTGACCCAGGATCAGGCGCTGGAGGTCCTCACCGGCGCGGTGGCCGACTGGCTGGACGTGTCGGCGTAGGGGCGTAGTTCACCTCACAGCCGGGTGCGCGGGCGCCCCGGGAATGCGGCGTGCGGGACCGCTGTTGTCCGTGGTGTCGGTACAACACAGTCGTACGTGGAAGAGGGAGTCCGTCGCATGGGTTCGACCATCTGCCCGCGCCGCTCGAACACCGCTGACCTGGAGTGGACGGTGCTGCGCGCGGCGAGGACCACGTCCCGGGGCGCCGCGGCCGGAGCCGATCGACAGCCCGCGCGGAAGCAAGGTCGACTATTCTCCGATGCGAGCGGGTCCGGTTCGGGCTCCGCCACTTCGTTGGAGGAGGTGGGTCCGGTCACAGGGACCGACACAGGGACCGACGACGGCCGCGCCAAGGAGACGACCGCCGAGCGCAACGCGCGCTTCGAGCGGGACGCCCTCGGGTATCTCGACCAGATGTACTCGGCGGCGCTGCGCATGACGCGCAACCCCGCCGACGCCGAGGACCTGGTCCAGGAGACCTATGCCAAGGCGTACGGCTCCTTCCACCAGTTCCGTGAGGGCACGAACCTCAAGGCGTGGATGTACCGCATCCTCACCAACACCTTCATCAACTCCTACCGGAAGAAGCAGCGCGAGCCCCAGCGGAGCGCCGCCGAGGAGATCGAGGACTGGCAGCTGGCACGCGCCGAGTCGCACATGTCGACCGGACTGCGCTCGGCCGAGTCCCAGGCCCTCGACCACCTGCCCGACTCCGACGTGAAGTCCGCCCTGCAGGCGATCCCCGAAGAGTTCCGCATCGCCGTGTACCTCGCCGATGTCGAGGGCTTTGCCTACAAGGAGATCGCGGACATCATGGGGACACCCATCGGTACGGTCATGTCCCGGCTGCACCGGGGCCGCCGCCAGCTGCGCGGCATGCTGGAGGACTACGCGCGTGAGCGCGGGCTGGTCCCGGCCGGCGCCGGTGAGTCGGACGACAGGAAAGGCTCGGCCTCATGAGCTGCGGAGAGCCGCACGAGACGGATTGCTCAGAGGTCCTCGACCATCTCTACGAGTTTCTCGATCATGAGATGCCCGAGGGCGACTGCACCAAGTTCGAGGTGCATTTCGAGGAATGCTCCCCGTGCCTGGAGAAGTACGGCCTGGAGCAGGCGGTCAAGAAGCTCGTGAAGCGCTGCTGCGGGCAGGACGACGTCCCCACCGACCTGCGCTCCAAGGTGATGGGCCGGATCGAGCTGATCCGCGCCGGCGAGACCGTCCCCGAACAGGACGTGGCCCTCGGAGACGACGCCGGACGGCCGGCCGCCACCGCCGAGTGACACCGCCTCCCGGCTGACAGCCCCGTGCCACCGCGTCCCGGTGGCACCGGCCCCCGGTGACACGCTCCCCGGGGCCGAGGTCGCGTGGCCGGACGGTGTCCGGCCATGTCACCCGAAGGTGCTAATCAGGTCCATAGAAGCCCTTGGCTCGACCCAACTCGCTAGCCTGGCGCATTCATTGACCAGGCTGGGGGGCAAGCGGTGCGGGTGCGGAGCACACCGGGGGCGGCGCGGCTCTGCATCCTGGCCGCGTCGGCCGGCGCCGCGCTCTGCGCGCTCCCCGCCCTCCTCCCCGGTGCCGGTACGCCCTGGGGCACGCTCGCCCTCCTCGCCGCGCTCTACCTGGTCCGCGAGGTCCCCGCCCGCCGGTCCTTCTTCGGCGACCCCGCCCCGGTGACCGCCGGGGCCTTCTTCCCCCTGCTGCTCGCGGCGGCGTTCCTGCTGCCCCCGGCCGCCGCCGTCCTGGTCTCCCTGCCCGGATCGCTGGCGGGCCGGATCGAAGAGCCCCCCGTCGCGGCCCGCCGTGTCTGGCGTGCCGCGCAGCTCGCGCTCACCGTGGGAGCGGCCTCGTGGGCGTACGCCCTCCTGGGCGGTCCCGCCAGTCTCGGCGGGTCCGGGAGCGGGGCCGTGCTGCCGTACGCCCTGCTGCCCGCCTGCGCCACCGCCCTCGTCTTCAGCGCGGTCCTGGCGGCTCTGGACGGCGCGATCCTGGCCACCGCCGAACGCGTCCCGCCGCGCCACGCCTGGCGGGGACTGCACGCCTCGGTGGGGCCGCACCTGGTGCACGCGCTGGCCGGACTGATGATGGCCGTGCTGTGGCGCAGCCCGTACGGACCGGTCTCCGCGCTGGTCGTGCTCCTGCCCATGTACATCTCCTGCTGGGTGTTCGCCCAGTACCACCGCCAGCACGCCGCCCACCGCGCCACCATCCGGGCGCTCGTCCAGGCCGTCGACATCAAGGACGGCTACACCCGGGGGCACAGCGAGCGGGTCGGCCGGGCCTCCGAGCTGATCGCCCGGGAGCTCGGCATGGAGGAACGCCGGATGGAGGCCCTCCGCTTCGCCGGCGTCCTGCACGACGTCGGCAAGCTCGGCGTCCCCACCCGGGTCCTGCGCAAGGAGGGGCCCCTCACCCCCGAGGAACGCCGGGTCATCGAGCTGCATCCGGAGTACGGCCACGAGATCGTCCGGGGCATCGGCTTCCTGGACGAGGCGCGCGCGGCGATCCTGCACCACCACGAGCGGCTGGACGGCAGCGGATACCCCTACGGCCTCAGCGGGGAGGCCATTCCGGAGTTCGCCCGGGTCGTCGCCGTGGCGGACGCCTTCGACGCGATGACCTCGACCCGCTCCTACCGGCCCGGCCGGCCCGTCCCCGCCGCCGTGGCCGAACTCGAACGCTGCGCCGGAAGCCAGTTCGACCCCCGGATGGTACGGGCGCTGGTACGGGCCCTGGACCGGCACGGCTGGTCGGCCACCACCCCGGTCACCTCGGACGAGGAGGCGGCCTCCCGGCCCCCGCGCCAGCGGGCCGCCCCGTCACGGGCACCCGCGGCCGGACCCGCCGGCCGGCCGGGGCGTCCGCGGTGACGCCCGGGTACCGCGGACGCCCGCCCCCGTCGGCCCTCACGGTCCGGGCGGCCGCGCTGGCGCTCGCGGTCGCCGCCCTGGGGCACACGTTCTGGCTCGGCGTCGTCGAGCCCGGCCACGCCCTCGCCTTCGGGGTCCTGATCGCGGTCGGGGAACTGGCCCGCTGGGGCGCCCTGCCCGGCGAACGCGAGCCCGCGCCCCTCGGAGCCGCCGGAGCGCTGGCGTACGCCCTGCTCGGGAGCAGCCGGGGGGTGCCCACCAGCCACGGTGTCCTCCAGGTGGTCACCGTGGTGGTGGCGGCGCACCTGCTCGCCGCGGTGCCGCAGGCGGCACGCGGCAGCGGCCCCGGGCCGGACCGGGTGGCCCGGCGCGTCCTGGCCGTGGGGTTCGCCGCGGTGTGCTTCCAGCCGCTCTCGAACTCGGGGCGGGCGGTGCGCTGGTTCGGCGAGGGGCCCCCGTTCGTCGTCTTCCTCCTGGTCCTGCTGGTCCTCATCGCCCTGTGCGACGCGGTCCTCGCCGTCCTGACGGCCGGGAACCCGCGTCCCTTCGGGCCGCTGCTGCGCGACGAGCTCAGGGCGCTCAGCGGCATCGCCTCGGCGGTCTGCGCGACCGGCGCGGTGATGGCGCTCGGGGTGGCCGTCGCGGGCCTGTGGGCGCTGCCCGTCCTGTGCGTACCGCTGCTGCTGACCCAGATCTCCTTCCGCCGGTACGCCGCTGTCCGCACGACCTACCGGCAGACCATCGCGTCGCTGGCCAGGGCGACGGAGATCGCCGGGTACACCCGGCACGGGCACGCCCGCAGGGTGGCCGGGCTCGCGGACGCGGTCGGCCGGGAGCTGGGCCTGTCCGGGCCCGAGCTGACCGTCCTGGAGTACGCGGCGCTGATGCACGACATCGGCCAGCTCTCGCTGGTGGACGCGGTGCCGGGCGGCGCGACGGTCGCGCTGGCGCCCGCCGAGCAGCGCAGGATCGCCCTGCTCGGCGGTGCCGTGGTCCGCCGGACCGGGGTGGACACCGAGGTGGCGGTGGTGGTCGAGCAGCAGGCCGATCCGTACCGGGAGCAGCCCACCGCCGCGCGGATCATCCGGACGGTCAACGCGTACGACGACCTGTGCGGGGAAGGCGTGGGCGGGGCCCTGAGGGCGCTGGAGCAGCTCAGGCTCGGCACCGGCCGCGACTACCAGCCCCAGGTGGTGGAGGCGCTGGCGAGAGTCCTGGCGCGAGGCGGTCTGACCCCGGTCCCCAGCGGGTAACCCACGGGTAATGAGCGGGCGTCCGGCCGGGCATGGTTGGATGCGAAGAGAGCGAGCAGACGAGGGTGTCCAGTCGGGACAGGCGGGAATCGTGAGGATCTTCGGGAAGGTACGGCATCGGCCGTCCGCCTCTTGGCGGCAGGCCACGGACCGCGCGTTCACGCTGATCGGCGACGGCCGGTACGAGGACGCGGGCGCGCTGCTGACACGCGCGGCGGATCTGGAACCCTGGCTCTCGGAGTCCTGGTTCAATCTGGCGCTGCTGCACAAGTTCCGGCACGACTGGGAGCAGGCCAGAGCCGCCGGACTGCGCGCCGTCGCCCTGCTGGACCGGGAGTCCGGCGCCCCGGACTGGTGGAACGTGGGGATCGCGGCGACCGCCCTCCAGGACTGGCCGCTGGCCCGCCGCGCCTGGCAGGCGTACGGCCTGAAGGTGCCCGGCAGCGGGCAGTACGACGCGGCGTCCACCGGGGAACCGACCGGTATGGAGCTGGGCAGCGCCGCCGTGCGGCTCTCGCCCGAGGGCGAGGCCGAGGTGGTCTGGGGCCGCAGGCTGGATCCGGCCCGGATCGAGGTGCTGTCGATCCCGCTGCCGTCCTCCGGGCGGCGCTGGGGCGAGGTCGTCCTGCACGACGGCGTCCCGAACGGCGAGCGGATCACGGCGGCCGGCCCCTCCTACCCGGTCTTCGACGAGATCGAGCTGTGGGCGCCCTCGCCCGTACCCACCTGGGTGGTGCTCCTGGAGGCGGCCACCGAGTCCGACCGGGACGCGCTGGAGCAGCTGGCCTCCGACGCCGGGTTCGCCGCCGAGGACTGGTCCTCCTCCGTGCGACTGCTCTGCCGCGCCTGTTCGGAGAGCCGGATGGAGAGCGACGAGGGGGAGGGCGAGCACGTCGATCCGCACGACCACAGCGAGCCGGGCCACCCGGGCCCGCTCGGCCACCGCACCGCCGGTGAGCTGTGGGCCCCGGAGCGTGAGTGCGGGATAGCCGCGCCCGCCGCCCTGGTGCGCGGGCTGCTGGACGGCTGGGTCGCCGACAGTCCGGACAGCCGCGAGTGGCGGGATCTGGAAGAAGTCTGCTGAGCGGTGCCCGTAGGCTGTACGGGCACCGATTCGCGGTGCGTTTCCCACGGGTATCGCAGGAAGGCGTACGGCGGACATGTCGCAGCAGGAGACGGACGAGCAGGTCGGCGTGGACGACGAGGGTTTCCTCGTGGACACCGAGGACTGCGAGGCGCGCGAGACGGCACACCGCGAACGCGGCACCTCCCGGCCGATCACGGTGGTGGGCAACCCGGTGCTGCACAAGGAGTGCGCGACCGTCACGGAGTTCGACGACGAGCTGGGCCGGCTGATCGACGACATGTTCGCCAGCCAGCGCACGGCGGAGGGCGTGGGCCTGGCCGCCAACCAGATCGGTGTGGACCTGAAGGTCTTCGTCTACGACTGCCTGGACGACGAGGGGGTCCGGCACGTCGGGGCGATCTGCAACCCGGTGCTGGAGGAGCTCGCGCCCGAGCGCCGCAACCTCGACGACTCCAACGAGGGCTGCCTCTCCGTCCCGACGGCGTACGCGGAGCTGCCCCGGCCCGACTACGCGGTGGTGCGTGGCCAGGACGCGCGGGGCAACGCCGTGCGGGTGCGGGGCACCGGATACTTCGCGCGCTGCCTCCAGCACGAGACCGACCACCTGTACGGCTACCTGTACATCGACCGGCTCTCCAAGCGCGACCGCAAGGACGCGCTGAAGCAGATGGCGGAGGGGACGCCGCGCTACGAGGTCGTCCCGAACGACTGACCCGGCGCGCCTCGCCCGCTGTACGGGGCCCCCGCCGGTTACGGGGCCCCGCCGGTATCCCCGGCGCGGGCCCCGTATGCCGTGGCACGCTCTCCGGTACGCCAACCAGCGTTTCCCCGGGCGTAGTTGACGCGGGTAGACATCTTCCGACAGGCTCACTCCCACACCTCACCGTGGTAGGGAGACCTCATGCTCAGACGTACCGCACACGCCTTGCTCGGTCTTGTCATGGTCATGGCTTTCGCTGTGGGTGGAGCCCTGGTCACCGCGGGCACCGCCCAGGCGGACGGCTGCTACACCTGGACCCGCACCCTCTCGTCGGGCGCCACCGGCAACGACGTCACCCAGCTCCAGATCCGCGTCGCGGGCTACCCCGGCTACAACTCGGTGCTGGCCGTCGACGGCTCGTACGGACCGGCCACCACGGCCGCCGTGAAGCGCTTCCAGGCCGCCTACGGCCTCGCCGCCGACGGCATCGCGGGCCCGGCCACCCAGGCCAAGCTCTACGCGCTCCAGGACAACGACTGCACCCCGATCCACTTCACGTATCCCGAACTCAATAAGTGCAACAGCACCTGGGCGGGCGGCAAGGTCGCGGCCGGCAACGCCAAGGCCAACGCGCTCAGCTCCATGTGGAAGCTGGAGGCGCTGCGGCACGCGCTCGGTGACCAGCCCCTCCGGGTCACCAGCGGCTTCCGGTCCGCCTCCTGCAACTCGGCGGTCGGCGGAGCCTCCAACAGCCGCCACATGTACGGCGATGCCGTGGACCTCGGCGCCGGACCGCACTCCCTGTGCACCATCGCCAAGCAGGCCCGCAATCACGGCTTCAACGGCATCCTCGGCCCGGGGTACCCCGGCCACAGCGACCACATCCACGTGAACCAGGGACCGAGCCACTACTGGTCGGCCTCCGGCTGCGGCATCTGAGACCGCGCACCGGCTCAGACCGCCTCCGGTACCGCCGACGGCCCGCGGAAGGTCTGGCGGTACCGGTGGGGGGTCGTGCCGAGCGACCGGACGAACTGGTGGCGCAGGGCCGCGGCGGTACCGAAACCGGTCCGCCCGGCGATCGTGTCCATGGTCTCGTCGGACGTCTCCAGCAGGTGCTGCGCCAGCAGCACGCGCTGCCGCAGCAACCAGCGGTACGGGGTGGTGCCCGTCTCCTGCTGGAAGCGGCGCGCGAAGGTGCGGGGCGACATGTGGGCCTGTGCGGCCAGCCCTTCCACGCTCATCTCCTGGTCGAGATGGCCTTCCATCCAGGCGAGCGTCCCGCCGACCGTGTCGCACCGGTCCCGGGGCAGCGGGCGCGCGACGTACTGCGCCTGGCCGCCGTCCCGGTGCGGCGGCACCACCATGCGCCGGGCGATGGCGTTGGCCACCGCGGGGCCGTACGCCTGGCGCACCAGGTGCAGGGCGGCGTCGATGCCCGCCGCCGTACCCGCCGAGGTGACGACCGGGCCCTCGTCCACGTAGAGCACGTCCGGCCGCACGATCGCCTTCGGGAAGCGGCGGGCCAGGCCGTCGGCGTGGCGCCAGTGCGTGGTGCAGCGCCGGCCGTCGAGCAGCCCGGCCGCGCCGAGGACGTATGCCCCGGAGCAGACGCTCATCACGCGGGCGCCGCGCGCCACCGCCCGGCGCAGCGGTTCCAGGACCTCCTCGGGATAGTCCCGGTCCGCGAAGTGGCTGCCCGCCGGCACGGCGATGAGGTCGGCCTCCTCCAGGCGTTCGAGCCCGTGCGGTGTGGTGAGGGTGAAGCCGGCGTGCGTCCGCAGCTCCGGGCCCTCCGCGGAGACCACCGCGAAGTCGTGCACCGGCAGCCCCTCCTCGGACCGGTCGAGCCCGAACACCTCACACAGCACGCCGAGTTCGAAGGGATGCACTTCGTCGAGCAACAGGACGGCGACGTTGTTCAGCATGCCCGCAGTCTGGCAGCAATTCGATGCTGTGTGACAGTCCTGCCACTGCCCGGATCCGCGCCGGGACGCGACAGTGGAGCCATGAACACCTTCCTGAGCTATCTGTCCACAGCGGTACTCTTCGCTCTTGTCCTGCTGCCCGCGCTCGTCGGGGCCGCGCGGGAACGCCGGATCGACCGGGCGCTGCGGGAGGCGGAACGGGGGCGCGCGGCGAAGCCGCCGGGAACGGCGGACGCCGCGCGACCGGTCGTGGTCACGCGGCGTCAGCCGGTCAGGCACGGGGCCAAGGCCCAGAGGGCCTAGGTCGTGTTTCGAAAGTAGCGCCGTCCGCCCGGAGGGCGGGCCTGCGGCGTCCGGTGCGTGCGATCGCAAGGCGGAGGATCGCCCTCGTACTGGACGTACTGGGGCGACTCCGACAACGCGGCGAGCGTGCGTGCCGGGCGTCGCAGGCCAGGCGGGACTTTCGAAACACGACCTAGAAGTCGTCGTCGAAGCCCACGGAACCCTCCACGGCGACCTGGTACGCGGACGGCCGGCGCTCGAAGAAGTTGGTGAGCTCCTGGACGCCCTGCAACTCCATGAACGCGAACGGGTTCTCGGAGCCGTAGACGGCGGGGAAGCCGAGCCGGGTGAGCCGCTGGTCGGCGACGCACTCCAGGTACTGGCGCATCGACTCCGTGTTCATCCCGGGCAGACCCTCGCCGCACAGGTCGCGGCCGAACTGCAACTCCGCCTCGACGGCCTCCCGCAGCATGTCGGTGACCTGCTGCTGGAGGGCGTCGTCGAAGAGCTCGGGCTCCTCCTTGCGGACGGTGTCCACGACCTCGAACGCGAAGTTCATGTGCATCGTCTCGTCACGGAACACCCAGTTGGTGCCGGTGGCGAGACCGTGCAGCAGGCCGCGCGAGCGGAACCAGTAGACGTAGGCGAAGGCGCCGTAGAAGAACAGCCCCTCGATGCACGCCGCGAAGCAGATCAGGTTCAGCAGGAAGCGACGCCGGTCGGCCTTGGTCTCCAGCCGGTCGATCTCCTCGACCGAGTCCATCCACTTGAAGCAGAACTGCGCCTTCTCGCGGATCGACGGGATCTCCTCGACCGCGTCGAAGGCCGCCGCGCGGTCCTCCGGGTCGGGCAGGTAGGTGTCGAGCAGCGTCAGGTAGAACTGGACGTGCACGGCCTCCTCGAAGAGCTGACGCGACAGGTACAGCCGCGCCTCCGGGGAGTTGATGTGCTTGTAGAGCGTCAGCACGAGGTTGTTGGAGACGATCGAGTCTCCCGTGGCGAAGAACGCGACGAGCCGGCCGATCATGTGCTGCTCGCCGGGGGAGAGCTTGGCCAGGTCGGCGACGTCGGAGTGGAGATCGACCTCCTCCACCGTCCAGGTGTTCTTGATCGCGTCCCGGTAGCGCTCGTAGAAGTCCGGGTAGCGCATCGGGCGCAGGGTCAGCTCGAAGCCCGGGTCGAGCAGGTTCTTCGCGGCCTTGCCGGCGGTCGTGCCGGTCGTCGTGCCGTCGGTCGTTTCGGTGGTGCTCATTACTGGCAGGCCTCGCAGGACTCGGGGTTTTCGAGGGAGCAGGCGACGGCGTCCGCGTCGGGAGCCTGGGCCTGCTGGGCGGGAAGGGCGGCGGACGCGGTACGGCCGGAGGCCGCGCGGGCGATCCGGGTGGCCGGACGGGAACGCAGGTAGTACGTGGTCTTCAGACCCCGCTTCCAGGCGTACGCGTACATCGAGGAGAGCTTGCCGATCGTCGGCGTCTCCAGGAACAGGTTCAGCGACTGGCTCTGGTCCAGGAACGGCGTACGGGCCGCCGCCATGTCGATCAGGCCGCGCTGCGGGATCTCCCAGGCGGTGCGGTACAGCGCGCGCACGTCCTCGGGGATCCACCCGAAGCCCTGCACCGAGCCGCTCGCCTCGCGCAGCGCCTCACGGGTGCGGGCGTCCCACACGCCGAGCTTCTTCAGCTCCTCGACGAGGTAGCCGTTGACCTGGAGGAACTCACCGCTGAGGGTCTCGCGCTTGAAGAGGTTGGAGACCTGCGGCTCGACGCACTCGTACACCCCGGCGATCGAGGCGATCGTCGCCGTCGGGGCGATGGCCAGCAGCAGCGAGTTGCGCATCCCGCTCTTCGCGACGCGGGCCCGCAGCGCCTCCCAGCGCTCCGGCCAGTTCAGCTCCGTGTCGTAGTGGTCGGGGTGCAGCACACCGCGGGCGGTGCGGGTCTCGGCCCAGGCGGGCAGCGGGCCCGACCGCTCGGCGAGGTCGCAGGACGCCTCGTAGGCGGCCAGCATGATCCGCTCGGAGATCCGGGTGGACAGCGCGCGGGCCTCGGGGGAGTCGAACGGCAGCCGCAGCTGGAAGAAGACGTCCTGGAGCCCCATCGCGCCCAGACCCACCGGGCGCCAGCGTTCGTTGGAGCGCCCGGCCTGCTCGGTCGGGTAGAAGTTGATGTCCACCACGCGGTCCAGGAAGGTCACCGCGGTGCGGACGGTGGCGTCCAGCCGCTCCCAGTCCATCGAACCGCCGGAGACGAAGGCGCCCAGGTTGACCGAGCCCAGGTTGCAGACCGCGGTCTCGCCGTCGTCGGTGACTTCGAGGATCTCGGTGCACAGGTTCGAGGAGTGGATGACGCGGCCCGGCTCGGCGGTCTGGTTCGCGGTCCGGTTGGAGGCGTCCTTGAACGTCATCCAGCCCTGGCCGGTCTGCGCGAGGGTGCGCATCATCCGGCCGTACAGCTCGCGCGCCGGCATCGTCTTGCGGGCCAGGCCCCTGGCCTCGGCCGCCCGGTAGGCCGCGTCGAACGCGTCGCCCCACAGGTCCACCAGCTCGGGCGCGTCGGCGGGGGAGAACAGCGACCACTCGGTGTCCGCGTCCACCCGGCGCATGAACTCGTCCGGGATCCAGTGCGCCAGGTTGAGGTTGTGCGTACGCCGCTGGTCCTCGCCCGTGTTGTCGCGGAGCTCCAGGAACTCCTCGATGTCCGCGTGCCAGGTCTCCAGGTAGACGGCGGCGGCCCCCTTGCGCCGGCCGCCCTGGTTGACCGCGGCGACCGAGGCGTCCAGCGTCTTCAGGAACGGCACGATGCCGTTGGAGTGCCCGTTGGTGCCCCGGATCAGCGAACCCCGGGCGCGGATGCGGGAGTAGGACAGACCGATGCCGCCCGCGTGCTTGGACAGCCGCGCCACCTGGTGGTAGCGGTCGTAGATCGAGTCCAGTTCGTCCTTCGGGGAGTCCAGCAGGTAGCAGGAGGACATCTGCGGGTGCCGGGTGCCGGAGTTGAAGAGCGTGGGGGAGGAGGGGAGGTAGTCCAGCCGGCTCATCAGCCCGTAGAGCGCGGCGACCTCGTCCAGCGCCCGCGCCGACTCGTCCTCGGCGAGGCCCGACGCGACGCGCAGCATGAAGTGCTGCGGGGTCTCGACGACCTGGCGGGTGTGCGGGTGGCGCAGCAGGTAGCGGCTGTGCAGGGTGCGCAGACCGAAGTAGCCGAAGCGGTCGTCCGCCCCGTCGGCCAGCGTCCGCTCCACGAGCGCGTCGAGCGCCTCGGCGTGCAGTGCGACGAAGGCGGCGGTGCGGTCGGCGATCAGGCCCTCGCGGTGCCCCACGGCGACCGAGGCGGAGAAGGAGGTCGCGCCCTGGCCGGCGGCCTCGTCGGCGATCGAGAGGGTCAGCAGCCGGGCGGCGAGCCGGGAGTACGCGGGGTCCTCCGAGATCAGGCCCGCGGCGGCCTCGGTGGCCAGCGAACGCAGCTCGGCCGCGTCCGAGCGGGCGTTGCGCCCGCGCAACGCGGCGGCGGCGACCCGTCCGGGGTCGGTGTCGGGCAGATCGACGGTGAGTTCGGTCAGGGTCCGCAGCAGGGCGGTCCCGGGTCCGTCGTTCGTGGCTTCCCCGGACGTGGCGGACACAGCGGATTCGGCGGCTGAAACCGGATCGGCGGGCGCGATGGTCACTGGGCATTCCCTCGCTCGGCAGGGGCCCGCGGGAGGAGGGGAGCCGGGCAGGGGGCGGCCGGGGCGGGCAGCACCGTGTACGGCGTCCACCGGCCTATCCGCGAGGCCCGGACGTCTGGCGTCCGGGTCGGTCGATCCGGACGCGCTGTCGGCAGGTCGTCGGACTTGTGGGTAGCACAGATGTGCACCGATCACACCGTTGCGGGACAGTTCCGGATTCGCACCGGATTCCCCTGCGGCGACAGCGAGCACGAGCATACATGTGGGGGCCGCCCGATCGGGCGGCCCCCACATGTTGTGTCGTACGCGAGGGTTGCCCGGTCAGAGATCCAGGCGGAAGGTGAGGAGCGGGACCGCCGGAATGGGGGTCCAGTCCCGCTCCGGGGTCCGTGTGAAGCCCAGTCGGAGGTAGATGCGGTGGGCGGCCCGCATGGTGGTCTGCGTGGACAGGACGAGCCCGGAGAGCCCCTCTGTCGCGCGGGCCCGGTCGACGCAGGCACGGACGAGCGCCTCGCCCACGCCGCGTCCACGCGCCTCGGGGGTGACGGCGAGCATACGCATTTCGGCCTCCCCCTCGCGGGCGATGTCGGCCCAGGGGGTGCCCGCCGTGACGTAGGTGACACCGCCCAGCAGCCGGCCCTCGCCGTCGGTCGCGACGAGGACGTCGGCCTCGGCGGCCCGGCGGGCGACGGCGCGGAGCTCCGCCAGATACGGGTCCTCGGTGCCGAAGTCCAGCAACCCGTCCCCGAGGTAGGCCTCGGCGGTGATGTCGCCCAGGGCGGTGTGCTGGGCGGGGCGCACGGGTCCGATCGTCAGGTCCATGGCGGGCCAGTGTGCCGCGGCGGCGGGGCGGGCGCACGGGGTTTTCGGGCGGCGGGGCACCCCGCCCCGGACACCGCCGTACCGGGTCCGGCCCGGCGGTGCCCCGCGGTGGGTCAGCGGCCGCCCGGGGCGCCCACCGTGGCCGGCGGGAGCTCCGCCCGTACGCCCGGGGCGCCCGCGTCCGCCGTGTAGTCGGCCGGCGAGGTCTCGTCGGCACCGGCCGGGGCCTTCAGCGCGTTCAGGACGACCGTCAGCACGACCACCACGAGCACGTTCAGGACGAACGCGGTGAGGCCGATGTAGCCGATCTCTCCGAGGCCCGGGATCTCCTTCGAGGAGCCGCCGAAGTGCTTCTGGGTCGGGCTGGCCACGCCGTAGGCGGCCACGGTGCCGTAGACCATGCCGACCGCCCAGCCGGCGATCAGCGCCCAGCGGTGGAACCAGCGGGTGAACAGGCCGCCCACCAGGGCCGGCATCGTCTGGAGGATCCAGATCCCGCCGAGCAGCTGGAAGTTGATCGCGACCGTCTTGTCCATGGTGAGGACGAAGGCGAGCGCGCCGACCTTGACCAGCAGCGAGACCAGCTTGGAGACCCTCGTCTCCTGCTCGGGTGTCGCGCCGGGCCTGAGGAAGTCCTTGTAGATGTTGCGGGTGAAGAGGTTCGCGGCGGCGATCGACATGATCGCGGCGGGCACCAGGGCCCCGATGCCGATGGCGGCGAAGGCCACACCGGCGAACCAGTCCGGGAACATGGTCTCGAACAGCTGCGGGATGGCGAGCTGCCCGTTGTCCACCTTGATGCCGGCGGCGATCGCCATGAAGCCGAGCAGGGCCAGCAGACCCAGCATCAGCGAATACAGCGGCAGGATCGTGGTGTTGCGCCGGATCACCTCACGGCTGCGGCTGGAGAGCGTCGCCGTGATGGAGTGCGGGTACATGAAGAGCGCCAGCGCCGAACCCAGGGCCAGCGTGGCGTAACCCCACTGACCGGCGGCGCCGGGCGCCAGTCCCGCCACCGGTTTGCCGGCCGCCTCGTTCTTCTGCGCGAACGCCTCGCTCGCCTTGCTGAAGATCTCGTCGAAGCCGCCGAGCTTGATCGGGATGTAGATGATGGCCACGGCGATGACCAGGTAGATCAGCCCGTCCTTGACGAACGCGATGAGCGCCGGGGCGCGCAGCCCGGAGGAGTAGGTGTACGCGGCGAGGACGGCGAAGGCGATGAGCAGCGGCAGGTCCTTGACGAACCAGTGCGTGGTCTCGCCGCCGCCGACGCCCATGACGTCCAGGACGGCCTGGATGCCGACCAGTTGGAGGGCGATGTAGGGCATCGTGGCGAGGATGCCGGTCACGGCGACCGCCAGGGACAGGCCCTTGGAGCCGAAGCGGCCGCGGACGAAGTCCGAGGTGGTGACGTATCCGTGCTTGTGCGAGACCGACCAGAGCCGCGGCAGGAAGGTGAAGACGAGCGGGTAGACGAGGATCGTGTAGGGGACGGCGAAGAAGCCCGCCGCGCCCGCCGCGTAGATGGCCGCGGGGACCGCGACGAAGGTGTACGCCGTGTAGAGGTCGCCGCCGAGCAGGAACCAGGTGACCCAGGTGCCGAACGACCGTCCGCCCAGGCCCCATTCGTCGAGGGTCGCCTCGTTCTCGGCCCGGCGCCAGCGCGCGGCCAGGAAGCCCATGACCGTGACGGCCGCGAAGAAGAAGATGAAGACGGCGAGTGCCACGCCGTTCACGCCGTCCTTCATGCCGACGCACCCCCCTTGCGGGCGCGCTGGTCACGCTGCCACAGCTTGTACGCGGTCATGGTGAGCGCGGTCGAGATGAGCACCCAGAGCATCTGGTACCAGTAGAAGAACGGGATGCCGATGAAGGTGGGGTCGACCTTCGCGTAGGAACTCACCCAGAGCATCGCGACGAACGGCGCGAGCAGGCAGAGCCCGATGACCACTCTCATGGGTGTCACGGTCGGTCGTTTCGCATCGGTGTCTTCCGGCATGTGGCGACTCCGTCCCCTCGCTGATCACCTGTTGTCATGCGCATGAAATCTAGGGGAGGTGTCCGGTCACCGTCACCCCCTGTCCGCATTGCGGTCGCGCAACGGCGGGTGCCGCCGGTCACCCCCTCCCGCGCCCGCCCGGCCCCGTCGGCGACGGTGAGGTGTCGGAGAGGATCACGGACGTGGCGGCCCGGCGGTTCACACCGGGACGGGTTCATCGCCCGGACGGAGGACGTGGCGGCGGCGGGGTTGACGCGCGAACCGCGAACAGGCCCCCCGCCGCGGCCCGGTGACACGCCTCCGGCCGCGTTCGCACCCCGGTCTCCCGGCCGGTGACACGCCTCCGCCCCCGGTCCGTCGAGGGCCGGGGGCGGAGAGGGAGGTGTCCGGATCTATTCGGTGGGCCGCTTGAGCCGGGCGACGAACTTGTAGCGGTCGCCCCGGTACACCGAGCGCACCCACTCCACCGGTTCGCCCTGCCCGTCGACCGAGTGCCGGGACAGCATCAGCATGGGAAGCCCCACGTCGGTGCCGAGCAGGCCCGCCTCGCGCGGTGTGGCGAGGGAGGTCTCGATGGTCTCCTCGGCCTCGGCCAGGCGCACGTCGTACACCTCGGCCAGCGCGGTGTAGAGCGAGGTGTACTTCACGAGCGAACGGCGCAGGGCCGGGAAGCGTTTGGCCGAAAGGTGGGTGGTCTCGATCGCCATGGGCTCACCGCTGGCGAGCCGGAGCCGCTCGATGCGCAGCACCCGTCCGCCCGCCGTGATGTCCAGCAGGCCGGCGAGCCGGTCGTCCGCCGTGACGTACCCGATGTCCAGCAGTTGGGACGTCGGTTCCAGTCCCTGGGCCCGCATGTCCTCGGTGTACGAGGTGAGCTGAAGGGCCTGGGAGACCTTCGGCTTGGCGACGAAGGTGCCCTTACCCTGGATGCGTTCCAGCCGGCCCTCGACCACGAGCTCCTGGAGGGCCTGACGGACCGTGGTGCGCGAGGTGTCGAACTCGGCCGCCAGGGTCCGTTCGGGGGGCACCGGCGTACCGGGCGGCATGGTGTCGGTCATGTCGAGGAGGTGCCGCTTGAGCCGGTAGTACTTCGGTACGCGCGCGGTGCGCGTACCGGTACCCGTCTCGCTCGTGTTCCTGCCCCCGTCGGCGCCCATGGCCCGCCTTCCCGACTGCTGCGTTGCTGCCGTCACCGGCTCCTCCGTCTGTCGCGGCTCACATGGTGGCACGGTCCGGTCACGGGTCGTCGCCCTCTCTTAGATGTCGGTCCTATAACGGACGCGAGTGCACTTCTTATACACCCTTGACACCCCTAAAGGTCTAGGCCAAGCTCCGGGTACTGGTCTAAACCATTAAAGACCAGGTCCCAGCCCCACAGGCAGTACCAGGCGTACGTCTTCGCGGTGGGCGGGGGGTTGCTGGTATCCCTGAGGAGGGTGTGGCATGAAGCGCAAGCTCATTGCGGCGATCGGCGTCGCCGGCATGTTGATGTCCGTCGCGGCGTGTGGATCCGACGACAAGGCGTCGTCGCAGGATCCCAAGGACCGCAAGGAAGACCTGACCGTCTGGCTGATGGGTGAGGCCCAGACGACCTGGCCGGAACTCGTCAAGGACGTCAACTCCGAGTTCAACAAGAAGTACCCCAATGTCAAGGTCAAGGTCCAGTACCAGGGCTGGGCCGACAAGGTCAAGAAGCTTGACACCTCCCTCGGCGGCGACAAGTTCCCGGATGTCGTCGAGCTCGGTAACACCGAGACCATGCAGTACATCCTCAACGGCGCTCTCGGCGAGATCGACCTCAAGAAGCACGAGAACTCGGACACCTGGATCAAGGGTCTGAAGGACACCTGCTCCTTCGAGGGCAAGGTCTACTGCGTTCCTTACTACGCCAGCGCCCGTCTCGCGGTCTACAACAAGGACATGCTCAAGGCCGGCACCGGCAGCGAAGAGCTCCCGCAGACCGAGGACGAGTTCCTCAAGGCCATGGACCAGGTGTCCACGGAGCTCGGCAAGAAGGACAAGCGCGCCTCGTCCCTCTACTTCCCGGGCCGTTACTGGTACGCCGCGATGTCCTACGTCGCCGCCGAGGGTGGCCAGATCGCCACCTACGACGACGGCAAGAAGGAGTGGAAGGCCTCCCTCTCCACCCCCGAGGCCCAGAAGGGCATCAGCCACTACGTCGACCTGGTCAAGAAGTACAACAAGGCCGACCAGACGAAGGACGAGCAGGACCACGCCAACGTCATGGCCAACGAGAAGGCCGCCGTGATCTACGGCCAGGCCTGGGAAGCCGGTTCCGTCACCACGGGCGACAACGGCAACCCGAAGCTGGAGGGCAAGATCGCCACGGCCGGTATGCCCGGCCCGAACGGCAAGGCGCTCCCGTCCTTCATCGGTGGCTCGGACCTCGCGACCATCTCCAAGTCCAAGGTCCAGGACCTCGGCGAGGAGTGGATCTCCCTCTTCACCAACGCGAAGTCCATGGACGTCCTCGCGTCGAAGAACATCCTCCCCAACAACGAGAAGCAGCTGGAGCCGCTGAAGGCCAAGCCTGAGACGGCCGCCATCGCCAACGCGGTGCCGGACGCCTGGTTCACGCCGATCGCGCCGGGCTGGGCCTCCGTCGAGAAGGAGGAGATCCTGAAGAACATGCTCCTGGAGATCATCAAGGGCAGCTCCGTCGCCGACGCCACGAAGAAGGCCGACGAGAAGATCGACGCTCTGATCAACAAGAAGGCCTGACCTTCCCCTGCCAGGCGGGGCCCGGCAGCGATGCCGGGCCCCGCTCCTTTCCCGCAAGTGAACGCCGTGAAATCCGGGGACTGCCTCGGACCCGCGATGGAAGGTCAGCCACGTGACTGCTGATACCAAGGCCGCCGGGCCACCGGTCCCCGTACCACGGGATCCCGAAGTCACAGGGGGCATGCAGCCCCTCAAGGACGACACCGGGCTACCCGGGCAGAAGAAGAAGCGCAAGAAGGGGGAGCTGCTCCCCTATCTTCTGATCCTGCCGGCGATCGTGGCGATCGCCGCCGTGTACCTCTACCCACTCTCCAAGACCGTCATCATGTCCTTCCAGGACATGGGCAGACGGGAGCTGTGGACAGGCGAACCGGCCCCCTGGGTGGGACTGGAGCAGTTCACCAACATCCTGGGCGACCCCGACTTCTGGTGGGTCACTTTCCGGACCGTCGTCTTCATGGCCATCTGCGTCTCGCTGACCATGGGGATCGGTCTGCTGGTCGCCCTGCTGATGCGCCGGCTGACCACCTGGGTGCGGCTCGCGCTGACCTTCGCGCTGATCGCCGCCTGGTCGATGCCGCTCATGGTCGCCGCCTCGATCTTCCGCTTCATGGCCGACTCCGACTACGGCCTGATCAACACCCTGATCGCCAAGGTCGTCGGTGAGGACTGGCTCGGCCACAACTGGTACCTGGACCCGATCCAGGGCTTCGGCATCATCACCCTCCTCGTGGTCTGGGGTGCCGTCCCGTTCGTCGTCGTCACCCTGTACGCCGCCCTCACCCAGGTCCCCAAGGAACTGGAGGAGGCCGCCTCGCTCGACGGCGCCAGCGGCTACGGCGTCTACAAGTACGTCACCTGGCCGGTCATCAAGCCGGTGTTCACCATGGTGGCCACCCTCTCGGTGATCTGGGACTTCAACGTGTTCGGCCAGATCTGGCTGCTGCGCGGCAACAAGCCGGAGCCCGAGTACGAGACCCTCGGCCTCTACTCCTACTCCAAGGCATTCGAGTCCACCTCGTTCAGCCAGGGCACCGCGATCGCCCTGATCACGGTTCTCCTGCTGTCCGGTGTGGCCGTGTACTACCTGCGCCAGCTCATGAAGACAGGAGAGGTCGAATGAGCTCCACGACCCAGACGCCGCAGGAACTGCGCCCGGACCGCAAGAAGAGCCGGCTCGGCTTCGACGTCCTCGGCCTCGGCATCGCCCTGGTCATGATCTTCCCGGTCTACTGGCTGGTCATCAGCGCGCTGCGGCCCAACCACGAGATCCGGTCCTACGACCAGACCCTGTGGCCCTCGTCGATCACCTTCGACAACTTCGTACGCGCCGCCCAGCAGCCGAACTTCGGCACCGCGATCCAGTCCAGCCTGATCGTCTCGATCACCGCGGTGGTCGGCGGCATGATCATCGCGACCCTGGCCGCGCTGGCCATCGGCCGCTTCCGCTTCTTCGGCCGCAAGCCGCTGCTCCTGATCATGATCCTGGTGCAGATGCTTCCGCCGACCGCGATGCTCATCCCGATCTACGCCCAGCTCAACGCGATGGGCGGGATCGACGAGTACTGGGGCCTGATCGTCGTCTACCTGGTCTCCACGCTGCCCTTCGCGACCATCATGATCCGCGGCTTCGTGGTGAACATCCCGGTCGAGCTGGAGGAGTCCGCGATGGTGGACGGGTGCACCCGCTTCGGTGCCTTCCGCCGCGTGATCTTCCCGCTGCTCGCCCCGGGGCTCGCCGCCGCGTCGATCTTCGCGCTCGTCAACGCGTGGAACGAGTACCTGTTCGCCTACATCCTGATCAACGACAACTCCAAGTACACGCTCAACGTGTGGCTGATGACGTTCACGACCGAACGCGGGACCGACTACGGCGCGCTGATGGCGGCGTCCACCATGATCGCCATTCCGGTCGTCGTCTTCTTCATGATCATCCAGAAGAAGATGGCCGCGGGCCTCACCTCCGGCGCCGTGAAGGGATAGTGCGGCTTCCATGACCACCCTCGTATCCACGACGGACACCGTCACACGGGACGCGCTCGCCGTCCTCCAGCCCGGGTTCACCGGCACGACCGCCCCGGACTGGCTGCTGCGCAGGGTCGGCGAAGGCCTGGCCTCCGTCGGACTGTTCGGCCGGAACATCCACTCCCCCGAGCAGCTCGCCGCGCTGACCGCGCGACTGCGGGCCGAACGCGACGACGTCCTCGTCGCGATCGACGAGGAGGGCGGGGACGTCACCCGTCTCGAGGTCCGGAACGGCTCGTCCTTCCCGGGCAACCTCGCCCTCGGGTCCGTCGACGACGTGGAGCTGACCCGGGCCGTCGCCCGGGAGCTCGGCCGCCGGCTGGCCGAGTGCGGGGTGAACCTCAACTGGGCGCCGTCCGCCGACGTCAACTCCAACCCGGGCAACCCGGTCATCGGCGTACGGTCCTTCGGGGCCGCCCCGGACCTGGTCGCCCGGCACACGGCCGCGTACGTGGAGGGGCTCCAGGCCTCCGGCGTCGCCGCCTGCACCAAGCACTTCCCCGGCCACGGTGACACCGCCGTCGACTCGCACCTCGCGCTGCCGGGCATCGACGTGGACCTGGACACCCTGCACGCCCGTGAGCTGGTGCCCTTCCGGGCGGCGATCGCCGCGGGTTCCAAGTCCGTGATGAGCGCGCACATCCTGCTCCCCGCGCTCGACCCCGACCGGCCCGCGACCCTCAGCCCGCAGATCCTCACCGGTCTGCTGCGCCAGGAGCTCGGGTACGAGGGCCTGATCGTCACCGACGGCATGGAGATGGACGCCATCGCCGGTACGTACGGCATCGAGCGCGGCTCCGTCCTCGCCATCGCCGCGGGCGCCGACGCCATCTGCGTCGGCGGCGGACTCGCGGACGAGGACACCGTGCTGCTGCTGCGTGACGCGCTCGTCGCGGCCGTGCGGAGCGGTGAACTGCCCGAGGAGCGGCTGGCCGACGCCGCTGCCCGGGTGCGGTCCCTCGCGTCCTGGACGCAGGGGGCCAGGGGGGCTGTCTCGGAGCCGGGCGCGGCAGCGCAGGAGGGGACCGCGCCCGGCACCGGAGCCGGTCCGGACATCGGGCTCGCCGCGGCCCGCCGCGCCCTTCGGGTGACCGGCACCGCCGCGCCGCAGACCGAGCCGGTGTACGTCGCCGCGTTCGCCCCGGTCGCGAACATCGCGGTCGGCGCCGAGACCCCGTGGGGTGTGGCCGGCGAACTGGTGCGGCGCCTGCCGGGCACCGGAACCGGTACGTACGGCGGCGCCGACGTGGACGCGGTGCTGCGGGAGGCGGGGGAGCGGCGCGTCGTCGCGGTCGTGCGCGACGAGCACCGGCACCCGTGGATGGCCGAGGCGCTGGACGGTCTGCTCGCGGCCCGTCCCGACACGGTCGTGGTCGAGATGGGGCTGCCCGAGGCGCCGGCCCGGGGGGCCCTGCACGTCGCCACGTACGGCGCCGCCCGGGTCTGCGGCGTCGCGGCCGCGGAGGCGATCACCGGGGCGCGCCCCGCGTAGGACGGTTCGTCCCGCACACGAAGGGCCGGGTACCCGACTGGGTACCCGGCCCTTCGCGCGTGCGGTTCCGGCCTCTCTACAAGCCCTGCCAGTCGGGCTTCGAGGCGTAGGTGGCGCGGAAGTAGTCCGCCAGCTTCAGCTTGGACGCCGCCGCCTCGTCCACCACCACGGTGGCGTGCGGGTGCAACTGGAGGGCGGAGGCCGGTACGACCGAGGCGAGCGGACCCTCGACCGTCAGGGCCACCGCGTCGGCCTTGCCCTCGCCGGTGGCCAGCAGGATCGGGTGGCGCGACTCCAGGATGGTGCCGATGCCCTGGGTGATGACGTGGCGCGGCACCTGCTCGGTGTCGTCGTCGAAGAAGCGCGCGTTGTCCACCCGGGTCTGCTCGGTGAGGGTCTTGATCCGGGTGCGCGAGGAGAGCGAGGAGCACGGCTCGTTGAAGCCGATGTGCCCGTCGGTGCCGATGCCCAGCAACTGGAGGTCCACGCCGCCCGCTGCCGCGAGCGCCTTGTCGTACGCCTCGCACGCGGCCTGGACGTCCTCGGCGGCGCCGTCGGGGCCCATGAAGGACGCCTCGGACAGCCCGAGCGGTTCGACGACCTCGCGCAGCACGACCGAGCGGTAGGACTCGGGGTGGCCCACGGGCAGCCCGACGTACTCGTCGAGCTGGCAGATGCGGGCGCGCGAGGCGTCCACGGCGCCGGAGCGGACCTTCGCCGCCAGGGCCTGGTAGATGGGCAGCGGGGTAGAGCCGGTGGCAACGCCGAGCAGGGCGTCGGGCTTGCGGCTCAGCAGGGACGCGATGGCCTCCGCGATGAGTTCCCCGCCTGCCGTGGCGTCCGGGACGATGACAACTTCCACGCTGTGCCTGCCGATCTGATGAGGGGCGTCATGTGGTATAGACCAATTATGGAGCCAATCTAGCAGAACGGGAAGGCCGGGGGGTGAACGGGCCGCACGGGCGCGCGTCTGTGTCGCCGCCGGTGTCGTCGCCGGTGTGAGGTCCCGAGGCCTGGCGCGCGGGCCGGGCCGGCGCCCGGGGGAGCGGGGCCGTGCGGGCTCAGGGGAGGGGGTGCGCGGGCGGGCCCGGAAACACCCGCGGGCCGCGGCGCCGGGACGGGACCCTCAGCCCGTCCGGCACCGCAGCCCGGAGCTTCCTGGCCGGCGGTGTGCGGTGCCTCCGGCCCAGTGAGGCGACCGGCGCGGTCAGGGCAGAGAGCGCCGGGCACCTCGGTCCGCTCTCCTGTGCGGGGAGAGCGGAGGTCTACTCGTGCGTACACTCGCATTGTGGACTAGACCAATACCCCGTGTCCATCCATCGGCGCGGACATTCCCGCGGCGCGGGGGAGGCCTTCCGTCCAGTGTCACGTATACGCGGGGCGAACGGTTCGGAACCTGCGGGTTTCCACGGGTACGCTCGGCCCCGTGCCCTCCATGAACGACCTCGTCCGCCAGCACACCGCCCTGAGCGACACCGACCTCGAGTGGCTGCATCTGCTGGTCTCGGAGTGGCAACTGCTCTCCGACCTGTCCTTCGCCGACCTCGTCCTGTGGGTGCCCACCCGGGACGGCACCCGCTATGTGTCCGTGGCCCAGATGCGGCCCAACACCGGCCCCACCTCCTACCAGGACGACATGGTCGGCCATCTGGTGCCGCGCGGGCGCCGGCCGCTGCTGGACGCCGCCCTGGACGAGGGCAGGATCGTGCGCGAGGGCGACCCGGAGTGGCGCGAGGAGGTGCCCGTACGCGTCGAGTCCATCCCGGTACGCCGGGAGGGCCGGGTCCTCGGCGTCATCGCCCGCAACACCAACCTCCTGACCGTGCGCACCCCGTCCCGGCTGGAGCTGACCTACCTCCAGTCCGCGTCCGACCTGGCCCAGATGATCGCCGCCGGGGCCTTTCCGTTCCCCGGCCAGCAGGTGGACATGGATGCCTCGCCGCGCGTCGGTGACGGGCTGATCAGGCTCGACGCGGACGGGGTCGTGCAGTACGCCAGCCCCAACGGCCTCTCCGCCTACCACCGGCTCGGTCTCGCCTCCGACCTGGTGGGCCATCACCTCGGGGCCACGACCGCCGAACTCGCCCCCTCGCGCGGACCGGTGGACGAGGCGCTGGTCAAGGTGGCGAGCGGGTACGCGCCCCGGGAGTTCGAGGTCGAGGGCGCCGGCGGGGTGATCCAGCTCCGGGCGATCCCGCTCAAACCCAAGGGGGTGCGCATCGGTTCGCTGGTGCTGCTGCGCGACGTGACGGAACTGCGCCGCCGCGAGCGTGAGTTGATCACCAAGGACGCCACCATCCGGGAGATCCACCACCGGGTCAAGAACAACCTCCAGACGGTGGCCGCCCTGTTGCGGCTCCAGGCGCGCCGGATGGACTCGCCGCAGGGCCGCGAGGCGCTGAACGAGGCGGTACGGCGCGTGGGTTCGATCGCCATCGTCCATGAGACGCTGTCCCAGAATCTGGACGAGCGGGTGGAGTTCGACGAGATCGCCGACCGGGTCATCGCGATGGTGGCTGAGATCTCGCCCGGCAAGGTCACCTGCCGCCGCACGGGACGCTTCGGCGTCCTGGACGCGGAAGTGGCCACTCCGCTGTCGATGGTCCTCACCGAGGTGCTGCAGAACGCTCTGGAACACGCCTTCACACCGGCCGAGCAGGGCACGGTGGAGGTCTCCGCGGTGCGCGGCGGGACACCGGCCGAGGGCCGGCTGCTGATCACCGTGACGGACGACGGGCGGGGGCTGCCCGAGGGGTTCGACCCGCGGCAGGCCGGCAACCTGGGGCTCCAGATCGTCCGCACGCTCGTCGAGGGGGAGCTGGGCGGCGGCTTCGGCATGGTCCCGGCCCCCGAGCGCGGCACGCAGGTCGTCCTCGACATCCCGGTCAGCAACGACAAGTAGCGCGAACGACGCCGGCGCCCCGAACGGCGGACGGCGCGAACGACAGGTGGACGAACGGCGCGTGGCGCGGCGCCGCATGACAGTGGGCCCGGACCGTGGTGACGGTCCGGGCCCACTGCGTGGTGCTCACGGTGCGATGCGCTTCGGGTGTACTGCGCGCTGCGACTCGAAGGCGGGGCCATGCGTACGCTCTGTACGCGCCGCCTGGCTGGGGCTCGTCGTGCGGGGGGCGTCGGTCAGGCGCTGGCGTTACGCGCCCGGTTGCGAGCGGCGCGGCGCTTCATTGCGCGGCGCTCGTCCTCGCTGAGGCCACCCCAGACGCCGGAGTCCTGGCCGGACTCGAGCGCCCACTGCAGGCACTGCTCCATGACGGGGCAGCGACGGCAGACGGCCTTGGCTTCCTCGATCTGCAGCAGCGCAGGACCGGTGTTGCCGATGGGGAAGAACAGCTCGGGGTCTTCCTCACGACAAACGGCGTTGTGACGCCAGTCCATGGCTGCTACCTCTCCTTGGTATTACATGCTGGTGCTTGTGAATGTGAACGCTTTCACGAATCCCCCCGCAGGTGAAGGTCCGACGCCCAGACGAACTGGATGTGGTCCTGTGTGGTGAGGAGGGGTTCTGGCTCTCAGGGATGCCGGTGTTGCGGGCTGTCCCGATCGCCATGTAGAGATTCCCAAACCTCGGCAGCGGATACAACCCCTTCTGGAAACTTTTTTTTGATTCCTCGGTGTCGACTAGGTCACAGCCGTACTTCTAAGGGGTGGGGGCCAGCCCAAACGTTCGAGTTAAAGGACTTTACGTCCTTCCACTCACACAATCACACGCAGTGCACGGCGTACGCCTGTGAACGTCACGCTCGTGCGCAGTCCCAGGTGGTCGCCGTCCATCTGGAAGGGCAGTGGCGCCTTCGAATGCAAGGTGAAGTCGGTGAGGTCGTGGAGGGACACCGCGTGCTTGCCGTGCGGGCCCTTCTCGGGGCTCGAAGTCAGCAACTGGGTGGCGTACCGGGTCACCGCGGCGGTGGAGAGACGGCGCAGCCCGAGGATGTCCAGGGCGGTGTCGAAGGAGGCCTTCGGGGCGGCGTACATCGGACGATTCCCCAGGTAGGTCCAGGGGGCGGTGTTGCAGATGATGGACAGCGCGAGGTCGGTCACCGGCTCCTGACCGGGCACGTCCAGGGTGATCAGCCCGTTGCGCCGGTGCGGCTCCTCCAGGAACTGCCGGAGCACCTGGCGTACGTACAGCGCGTGGGTCGAACGCTTTCCCCGCTCCCGCTTCTGTTCGACCCGGCCGATGACCCCGGCGTCGAACCCCAGTCCGGCGCAGAAGGTGAACCAGCGTTCGGGGACGGCCTCGTCCGGGGAGCCCGGAGTGCCGGCCGCCAGACCGAGGCCCACGGTGCGCTCGCTGCGGCCGGCCAGGGCGTCCAGGATGGCGCCGGTCGCCTCCACGGCGTCGTTGGGGATGCCCAGGGCGCGGGCGAAGACATTGGTGGAGCCGCCCGGGACCACCGCGAGACTCGGCAGACCGTGCAGGTCAGGGCCTTTGTGGAGCAGCCCGTTGACCACCTCGTTGACCGTGCCGTCGCCGCCGAGGGCGACCACCATGTCGATGTCGTCGGAGTCCGCGGCCCGCCGCCCCAGGTCGCGGGCGTGCCCGCGGTACTCCGTGGTCACGACCTCCAGCTTCATCTCGCTCGCCAGGGCGTGGATGAGCACGTCACGGGTCCGCGCGCTGGTGGTGGTGGCGGCTGGGTTGACCACGAGGAGTGCGCGCATGCGAGCAGCCTACCTACCGCGCGGTACCGCCCAGAAGCTCCGGACCTCCTGGTCCATCGGCGGTCACGGTGAGTGATCATGGGTGGGGCGGTGCCGGCTCGCGGGGGTCCGGTGCGCGGGTTTCCGGCACCCTTTCGTCCTTCTCCCGGCGGACTTCGGCTTCCGGGCGGCGGACTTCGCGCGTACGGCGGCCGGCTTCGGACTCCGGCCCGGCGGACTTCGTGTTCTCGCGGGGCGGTGTCCGGGCTTCCCTGGGCGGACTTCGTGTTCTCCCGCGCTTCTCCGTGTGGCCGGCTTCGTGGTTCCGCCCCGCCGGCTTCGCTTCCTGGAGCCCCCGGCTTCGCTTTCGGGGGGCGGGGGTGCCAATCTGAAGGGCGTGAGTACTGAAGCGAACGCCCCCTCTCCCTCGCCCTCGGCCGGCGAGGAGAAGCCGGGACGGATCCCCCTCGCGGCCGCTCTGAGCGCCCTCGAAGGCGCCGCGCTCGTCGTCGGCGGGATCTACATGCTGGTGATGGGCCTGCTCGGACGGCCCGACAGTCCCCAGCAGGCCGAGATGGGCGGGGTCACCCTGCTGGCGCTCGGAGCCATCCCGCTCTTCGCCGCCCGGGGCCTGCTCCTGCGGCGCGGCTGGAGTCGCGGTCCGGCGCTCATCACCCATCTCATGGCGCTGCCGGTGGCCTGGACGCTGCTGCGGTCGCACGGGGCGCTGATCCCCACGGGGATCCTGGTCGCCGTGGTCTCCGTGACCGGACTGGTGCTGCTCTTCTCCCCGCAGACCGCCCGCGCCCTGGGCGTCAGGGGTACGCGCCCGACCCCTGAGGCCTGACGCCCGAGGGCCCGAGCGCGACGGCCGGTGTCCCGGGGAACCGGGCCATGAGCCTGACGGTCCACGGCCCGGTGCTCCCGGCACTGGTCGGGGGCAGGCACCCGGCCGGTGCCGGGCCCCGACCCGCGCGCTACTCCTCGACGAGCAGCCGCTCGCGCAACTGGGCGAGTGTGCGGGCCAGCAGCCGGGAGACGTGCATCTGGGAGATGCCGACCTCCTGCGCGATCTGCGACTGGGTCATGTTGCCGAAGAAGCGCAGCAGCAGGATCCGCTTCTCGCGCGGCGGAAGACCTTCCAGCAGCGGCTTGAGCGACTCCCGGTACTCGACGCCCTCCAGCGCCTCGTCCTCGGAGCCCAGGGTGTCCGCGACCGCGGGCGACTCGTCGTCCGTGTCCGGGACGTCCAACGAGAGCGTGCTGTAGGCATTGGCCGATTCCAGCCCCTCCAGCACCTCCTCCTCGGAGATGCCCAGGCGCTCCGCCAGCTCGTGCACGGTCGGCGAGCGGCCGTACTGCTGGGAGAGCTCCGCGGTGGCCGTGGTCAGCGACAGCCGCAGCTCCTGGAGGCGGCGCGGCACCCGGACCGCCCAGCCCTTGTCACGGAAGTGGCGCTTGATCTCGCCGACGACCGTGGGGGTCGCGTACGTCGAGAACTCGACGCCGCGGTCCGGGTCGAACCGGTCCACCGACTTGATCAGCCCGATGGTGGCGACCTGGGTCAGGTCGTCCAGCGGCTCGCCCCGGTTGCGGAACCGGCGGGCCAGGTGCTCCACCAGCGGCAGGTGCATCCGCACCAGCCGGTTGCGCAGCTCGGCCTTCTCCGGCGAGCCGTCGGGCAGCTCCCGCAACTCGACGAAGAGCGCCCGTGCCCCGCTGCGGTCATGTGGATCGTGGTGCCCGTGCTCGCTCATCTGGCCCGCCCGCTCCGCCTGGGACTGCTCCACCGCGACCGTACGGCCTCGCGCCCCGTCCGCGCCGCCGGTCCCGTCCGCGCCGTCCACCGGATGCGGCCGGGCCTGCTGTTCCGGGACGGCCGCTGGGCGCACCACCCCGGACCGCATCGTCTCGTCACGCACAGGACCGTCCCCGTTCCCGCTGCTCACGCCGGCCCGGGTCCCGCGCCGCGCTGTTTGTGGAGGCTGATGCTGACCGTGCGGTCGTCGGCCACGGTGGATTCGACCTTGCCGGCCAGTGCGGAGAGCACCGTCCAGGCGAAGGTGTCGCGCTCCGGGGCGCGTCCGTCCGTCGTGGGGGCCGAGACGGTCACCTCGAGGGAGTCGTCGATGAGACGGAAGACGCAGCTGAGGACCGATCCCGGCACGGCCTGCTGGAGCAGGATCGCGCAGGCCTCGTCGACCGCGATGCGAAGATCCTCGATCTCGTCGAGAGTGAAGTCCAAGCGTGCTGCGAGGCCGGCCGTGGCCGTACGCAGCACCGACAGGTAGGCACCCGCAGCGGGCAGCCGGACCTCTACGAAGTCCTGATTCCCGGGCTCGCCTGCGATCTGGGACACCCTCACCTCCAAGGTGGCACAAACTCGTTCGAGGCCCCGGGACACGCGCCCGGAGCCATCCGGTCCGCCGTCGGCTGTGTGGCCCGACGGCGTTGTCGCGGTCCATGATGCCGTGTCGCCGCGACCCCGTCCCTGACCGTCACTCATGGTAAGCATAAGCGTACGCTCAGTGGATAGGGGGTTGCGGCGGTCAATTGCGAAGAACCGGCGCCGGTTTGACGTACCCAGGCGTCACACGATCGAACCGTCCTCGAAGCACCAGCGCCAGTTCTCGCCGCTTTCGAAGCTGCGCATCACCGGGTGCCCGGTGTCGCGGTAGTGCCCCGTGGCGTGTTTCAGGGGCGAGGAATCGCAGCACCCGACGTGACCGCAGACCAGGCACAGCCGGAGCTGTACGGGGTGGGTCCCCGCTTCCAGACACTCCAGGCAGGTGTCGCTGAGCGGGGTGGGCTCGGGGCGCGGCAGTCCGGATACGTGACGGCACTCACTCATGATGGCCACGTTACGTCGGATGCGAGGACGGTGAGATGGACGCGCTGCCCCTGGTGGCACTCGTCGCGGCCAGCGCGGCGGTCGCGGGGGCCGCCCGGCGGACCCCGGTGCCCGCGCCGCTGATGCTGGTCGCGGCGGGACTGGTGGTGTCGTACGTGCCCGGGGTGCCGGCGTACACCCTGGACGCGCACGTCGTCCTGCCGCTCCTGCTGCCGCCCCTCCTGTACACGGCCGCGGTCGACAGCTCCTACCTCGACCTGCGTGCCAATCTGCGCCCGGTCGCGCTGCTGTCCGTCGGCTACGTGCTCTTCGCGACCTTCGCCGTGGGCGCTCTGGCCTACCTGCTCGTGCCGGACCTGCCGCTCACCGCCGCGCTGGTGCTCGGCGCGGTGATCGCGCCCCCGGACGCCGTCACCGCCGCGGCGATCGCCCGGCGGGTCGGTCTGCCCGCCCGGGTCACCACGATCCTCCAGGGCGAGTCCCTGGTGAACGACGCCACCGCGATCACCGCCTTCAAGGTCGCCCTCGCCGCGGCCGTCGGGGCGGGGATGACCTGGGGCGCCGGTGTGGGGGACTTCCTGCTGGCCGCGGTCGGCGGGGTCGGGGTCGGCCTGCTGCTGATGGTGCCGCTGCACTGGCTGCGCACCCACCTGGGCGAGGCCCTGCTCCAGAACACCCTGTCGCTGCTGATCCCCTTCGTGGCGTACGCGGCGGCGGAGCGGGTGCACGCCTCCGGGGTGCTCGCCGTGGTCGTCGTCGCGCTCTACCTGGGGCACCGCTCCTGGCAGGTCGACTTCGCCACCCGGCTCCAGGAGGCCGCGGTCTGGAAGATGGTCGGCTTCATCCTGGAGTCGGCCGTCTTCGCGCTCATCGGGCTGCAACTGCGCTCGGTCGTCAAGGGGCTCGGCACGTACGGCCTCGGTCAGGCCTTCGGGTACGCGCTCGCCGTGTTCGCCACCGTGGTGGTGGTGCGCTTCGTCTGGGTGTACCCGGCGATGTACCTGCCGCTGTGGCTCTCCCGCCGCATCAGGGGGCGCGAACCCGCGATGCCCTGGACCTCGCCGCTGATCGTGTCCTGGGCCGGGATGCGGGGCGTCGTCTCCCTCGCGGTGGCCGCCTCCGTCCCGATGGTCACGCAGGACGGATCGGCCTTCCCGGACCGCAACCTCCTGCTGTTCCTGGCCTTCACCACCGTCATCGGGACCCTCGTCGTCCAGGGCCTCACCCTGCCCCTCCTGGTGCGGGTGCTGAAGCTGTCAGGACGGGACACGCGCGCCGAGACACTGGCGGAGGCACAGGCGCAGAGCGAGGCGTCCTCGGCCGCGGAGGCGCGCCTGGACGGGCTGCTGTCCGATCCGCGCAACTCCCTGCCCGAGCCGCTCGCCGACCGGCTGCGCCACGTCCTGGAGCGGCGCCGCAACTCCGTCTGGGAGCGGCTCGGCGCGGCCGATCCGGTCACCGGGGAGTCGGCGGACGACACCTACCGGCGGCTGGCGAGGGAGGCGATCGAGGCCGAACGGGAGGTCTTCGTCCGGCTGAGGGACGAGCGCCGCCTCGACGACGAGATGCTCCGGGTGCTGCTGCGCCGGCTCGACCTGGAGGAGGCCGCGGCCTACCGGGAGTCGGACGGGGCGTCGTGAGGTGAGCCCGCCCCGTGAGGTGCGCCGGGGCGCCCGGTGACGACGGCGGTGACCGTGGACCCCGGGGCGAACGCGCCCTCGGCGGCCAGGACGGTCAGCCCGTACAGCAGTTTGGCGACGTAGAGGCGTTCGACGGGCAGGCCGTGCCGGTCCTCGAAGTCATCGGCGAAGGCGTGCAGCCGGGGGGTCGTACGGGCGTAGCCGCCGAAGTGGAAGCGGTCGTCCAGGGACCACCGCCCGACCGGGCCGCCGAACGCCTCCTGTTGCAGCCCGCGCACCGCGTCCCCCAGGAAGCCGCCGCGCAGCACGGGTATCCCCAGGGCGCGCTGCCCGGGGCCGAGACCGGCGGCCAGTCCGGCCAGGGTGCCACCGGTGCCACAGGCCACCGCGACCGTACCGGCGGGTGCGCGCAGTTCGCGGCCGAGCTCCGCACAGCCCTGTGCGGCGAGCGCGTTGCTGCCGCCCTCCGGGAGGACCAGGCACTCCCCGAAGACGCTCAGCAGCCCGTCCAGGACCTCGGGCGAGGCCTTCGCGCGGTAAGCCGCGCGGTCCACGAAGTGGAGGCGCATGCCGTCGGCGGCGCACCGGGCCAGCGAGGGGTTCAGCGGGCGGTGGGCCAGTTCGTCGCCCCGGACGACACCGACCGTGGGGAAGCCGAGCAGCCGTCCGGCCGCGGCGGTGGCCCGCAGGTGGTTGGAGTAGGCGCCGCCGAAGGTCAGCACCGTACGGCCGGCGGCGGCCCGCAGGTTGGGGGCGAGTTTGCGCCACTTGTTGCCCGGGAGCTCCGGATGGATCAGGTCGTCGCGTTTGAGCAGCAGGGTCACCGAGTGCCGGGCGAAGCGTTCGTCCTCGACCGGCTCCAGGGGTGAGGGCAGGGCGGGCCGCAGCCGGGAGAGGGGGAGTGCGTCGTCGGGCATGGGCGCATTGTCGTCCGCCCCCGCACCCGGGAGCCACTTCTCCCGGGCGTGGACGCGGGCCGCCGGCCGGATGTCCGTGCGGCCCGCGGGCGGAGGAGGCCTCCGGGGCGGCTCAGCCCTGGGCGAGCCACAGGTCGGGGCCGAACACCTCGTAGTGGATGTCGGACGCCGCCACTCCCTTGTCCAGCAACTGGCCGCGGACGGCGCGCATGAAGGGCAGCGGGCCGCAGAGGTAGGCGTGGGTGCCCGAGGCGACCGGGAGGCCGCTCAGGTCGACCAGGCCGGTGCGCTCGGCGGGGTGGCCGGCCTCCGGGTCCTCGTACCAGAAGTGGGCGGAGGCGTCATGGAGCTTGCCGGTGAGGGCGGCGTGGTCGGCGCGCAGGGCGTGGTCGGCGGGGGACCGGTCGCCGTGCACGACGGTGACCGGCGCGCGGTGCTCCTCGGCCGCCAGGTGTTCGAGCATCGACAGGATCGGGGTGCAGCCGATGCCGGCCGAGGCGAGGAGCAGCGGGGCGTGGGTGGTGTGCAGCACCAGGTCGCCGTACGGGGCCGAGACGCGCAGCCGGTCGCCCTCGCGCACACGGGTGTGCAGGTGCCGGGAGACCTCGCCCTCGGGGGAGCCCTCGTCGCGCACCCGCTTGACGGTCACGGTGCGCAGGTCGGAGGCGGGGGCGCCGGTGAGGCTGTACTGCCGTATCTGGTGGGCGCCGTCGGGCAGTTCGACCTGGAGGGAGACGTACTGCCCCGGACGGAACGCGGGAGCGGGCGCGCCGTCGGAGGGGGTGAGGCGGAAGGTGGCCACGTCCTCGGTCTCCTCGGCCCGGGAGACCACCGTCCACTCGCGCCACACGTCGCCCGCCACGACACCCTGCTGGGCGTAGAGCCGCTCCTCCATGGAGATCAGCGCGTTGGCCATCAGCCAGTACACCTCGTCCCAGGCCGCGGCGACCTCCGGGGTGACCGCGTCACCGAGCACCTCGGCGATGGCGGAAAAGAGATGGGTGTGCACGATGGTGTACTGCGGGGCGGTGATGCCCAGGGAGGCGTGTTTGTTCGCGATGCGGCCGAGCATCACGTCGGGGCGGGTGTCCGGGTGTTCGACCAGGTGCGTGGCGAAGGCGGCGATGGATCCGGCGAGCGCCTGGCGCTGGGTGCCGGAAGCCTGGTTGCCGCGGTTGAAGAGGTCCCGGAGCAGCTCCGGGTGGGCGTCGAACAGCTTCCGGTAGAAGAGGTCCGCGATGTCACCGATGGCCGCCCCCACGGCGGGGAGGGTGGCGCGGACGGTGGCGGTCGACGACTCGGACAGCATCGGTGGACTCCTGTGTGTGATGGGGCGGGCCGCGCGGCGGCCCGATAATTGGTACCGGAGATGCGTATTTCAGGCCGTCGGGAACCGGCGCGCCGTGGGGTGCGCGTCGAAGGGCCTGGTGCGGATCAGCCGGGTGCGGTGCGGGTGGCGCTGATGCCGATCAGCAGCGGGCCGGTGGGGGAGGCGACGAGATCGCCGACCGTGAGCGGGTCGAGCGAGGCGTAGAAGGCCGCTTCGGCCTGGCGCAGGGCGACGCGGAGCCGGCAGGCGGAGCGGAGGGGGCACGGGGAGTCGCCCTCGCAGTCGACCACCTCGCCCGGCCCCTCCAGCTGCCGCACCAGGCCGCCGATCGAGGCGGACCGGCCGGCGGCGGTGAGGGAGAGGCCCCCGCCGCGGCCACGGCGCGCGTCGACCAGGCCGAGGTGCTGGAGGCGGGCGACGACCTTGGCCGCGTGGGTGTACGGCACCTGCATCGTGGCCGCCACCTCGCGGGTGGTCGGCTGGTCCTCGCGCTCCGCCGTGACGGCCAGGCGCATGAGCACCCGGAGCGCCACATCGGTGAATCTGGTCAGCCGCATGAGGATCAGCGTAGATAAGTTGCATCGGCGATGCAACTTAAGGGGGGTGCGAAGTGACCGGAACACCGTGCCCAGAACGAAGGCTGATTAGTCACACTCTTTTGTGTAATAGCGCGGGGTGTCCTCGGCTGAAAGGCTTCTTCAGCACTTCAGCCCATGATTGAGAGGATGTCGGATGTCCGTTGGTGAAGAGGTTCGCGACACGCAGCCGCCGCAGCAGAGTCTCGGCACAGCGGCTGCGCGGAACCTCGCGACGACCACCAAGTCCGCCCCGCAGATGCAGGAGATCACCTCGCGGTGGCTGCTGCGCATGCTGCCGTGGGTGCAGGTGCAGGGCGGCACCTACCGGGTGAACCGCCGGCTGAGCTACTCGGTCGGAGACGGCCGGGTGACCTTCGTCCAGACCGGCGACCAGGTCGCGGTCATCCCCGCGGAGCTCGGCGAGTTGCCGGCCCTGCGGAACTTCGGGGACGAGGAGGTCCTGTCGGAGCTCGCCCGCAGGTGCGAACAGCGTGACGTGGCGGCGGGCGAGGTGCTCGCGACGTCCGGAGAGGCGGCGGACCGCGTCTACCTGCTGGCGCACGGCAAGGTGCAGAAGGTCGGCTCCGGCCCGTACGGCGCCGAGACGGTGCTCGGAGTCCTCGCCGACGGCGCCTACTTCGGAGACCACACCCTGGTGGACGCCGACGCCACCTGGGACTACACCGCACGCGCCGTCACGCCCTGCACCCTGCTGACGCTCAGCCGTGCCGACGTGCTCAACCTCGCGGCCCGCGCCGACTCGCTCCGTGACCACCTCGCCGGTCTGCTGGCCATTCCGCACCAGCGCACCAACCACTACGGCGAGGCCGCGATCGACCTGTCGGCCGGGCACGTGGGGGAGAGCGTCGTCCCCCACACCTTCGTCGACTACGAGGCGGCCCCCCGCGAGTACGAACTCAGCGTCGCCCAGACCGTGCTGAAGGTCCACAGCAGGGTGGCGGACCTCTACAACCAGCCGATGAACCAGACCGAGCAGCAGTTGCGGCTCACGGTCGAGGCGCTGCGCGAGCGCCAGGAGCACGAGCTCATCAACAACCGGGAGTTCGGGCTGCTCCACAACTGCGACTACGGGCAGCGGCTCCAGCCCCACGACGGCGTCCCCAGCCCCGACGACATGGACGAGCTGCTGTCGCGCCGGCGCGGTTCCAAGCTGTTCCTGGCCCACCCGCGCGCCATCGCCGCCTTCGGCCGCGAGTGCAACAAGCGCGGGCTGGTGCCGGAGAGCATCGAGGTCGGCGGGCACCATGTGCCCGCGTGGCGGGGGGTCCCGATCTTCCCGTGCAACAAGATCCCGGTCTCGGACGCGCGTACGACGTCGATCATCTGCATGAGGACGGGCGAGGCCGACCAGGGCGTCGTCGGACTCCAGCAGAGCGGCATCCCGGACGAGATCGAACCGAGCCTGTCCGTCCGCTTCATGGGCATCGACGAGCAGGCGATCATCTCCTACCTGGTGACGGCCTATTACTCCGCCGCGATCCTGGTGCCGGACGCCCTCGGTGTCCTGGAGGGCGTCGAGGTGAGCCGCTGGCGGTGACCACCGCCGGGCCCGGACGGGCGGCGGGCCCGCCCGGGGCCGCGCCGGTCCGGGCCCCGCACCCGCCGCGGGCCCCCGGTGCGTCCGCGGCGGTGAGCGGCCCGGGCCTCGCACCCGCCCGCCCGTGCCGCGTACGCGCACGCCGCGACCACGGTGCCTTCGAGGCGCCCGGAAGGAGTGACAGTGACCATGACGAGTACGGACGCCGCGACGGAGGGGCGCGAGGCCGCGGCACTCCTGGAGCGCACCCGCGGCCTCGTCGACCCGCATCTCAGAGCGGCGGTGGAGACGCTGCCCGGTGCGATACGCCGTGTCGCGCTGTACCACTTCGGCTGGCAGGACGCCGACGGTTCGCCCGCCTCGGGCCAGGCGGGCAAGGCCATCAGGCCCGCGCTCGTCCTGGCCGCCGCCCGTGCCCTGGGCGGCGATCCGGACGCGGCGCTGCGGGCCGCCGTCGCGGTCGAACTCGTACACAACTTCACCCTGCTCCACGACGACGTGATCGACGAGGACGCCACCCGTCGTCACCGCCCCACGGCATGGGCCGTGTTCGGCGTCCCCGACGCGATCATCACGGGTGACGCGCTGCTCGCCCTGGCCCACCGGCTGCTGGCCGAGGATCCGCACCCCGCGTCCGCCCGTGCCTCCGCGCGGCTGGCGGACTGTGTCATCGAGCTGTGTGCCGGACAGCAGGCCGACTGCGCCCTGGAGGAGCGGGACCCCCTCGGCGTCACGCTCGACGAGTGCCTCACCATGGCGACGGCCAAGACGGGTGCCCTGCTCGGCTGCGCCTGCGCCCTCGGCGCGCTCTACGCGGAGGCGGACCGGCCGGCGGTCGAGGCCATGGACGGCTTCGGAAGGGAGGCGGGCCTCGCCTTCCAGCTCATCGACGACCTGATCGGTGTCTGGGGGGACACCACGCGGACGGGCAAGCCGGTCGGCGCGGACCTCGCCGCCCACAAGAAGTCGCTGCCGGTGGTGGCCGCCCTCACCTCGGGCACACCCGCCGCCGGTGAACTGGCCGCGCTCTACCGGGGATCCATGAGCACCCCCGCCGAGGTCGCCGGGGCGGCGGCCGCGGTCGACCGGGCGGGCGGCCGCGACTGGGCGCAGGCCTGCGCGGCGGACCGGATGGCCCGTGCCGTGCACCATCTGTCCGGTGCCGTCCCGGACCCCGCGGGCGCGCAGGAGCTCCTGGCGCTGGCGGAGTTCGTGACCCGCAGGACGCACTGAGCGAGGTGCCGACGACCGTCTTCCCAGGCCGGACGCGGTCTTCCTGACGGCTCGTCGGCACGCTCCGGCCGGCCCGGCCGAGGAGCGTCGCGCACGGCTCTCCGGCCGGACCCCGGAAGGGGAGGGCGCCACGAGAAGGAGGCTCGGCAGGGGCTACAGTCCCGCTCATGACAGATGAGTCGTGGGCAGGCTGGTACCGGGACCGCCATGGTTCAGAAGCCGTCATTCTCACCACGGACGGGAGGCAGCTCCGCATCAGGGTCCGGGGAACGGACTTCGAAGGGGAGAGCTTCGACCGTCTCGGCCCGGTGGCCGGAGCGTCGCCCGGGTCCGGTGCGTTCGACCTGGCCGACGGCATGCTCGGGGACTGCGTGCTGGAGTGGGACCTGCCGATACCGGTCCTCGTGTCCGGCGCGGTCCGCCACGCCACGCTCAGCTGCCTGCTGTCCCTGCGCCGCGCCGACCCGGACCTCTTCCTCGCGCTCCATCTGGACGGGGCGGTGTACGAGTCCCAGCGCGCGGAGGGCGACTTCGCCTCGGCGCTGGCCACCATACGGCGCGTCCTGCCGCCGGACATACATCTGCAGATATGCACGGCTTGCGCCCTCTCCGGCTACCTCCCCGCGTCCGGGCGCGGCATCTCCGGAGGCCTCGGCTGCTTCCGTGAGGTGAAGGACGCCTACCGGGAAGCGGTGGAAGGGTCCGGCGTCGAGAGGCTGTGGGACCGGCGCAGCGGAGTCGTCCAGGAGGTGTGGAGCTGCCACGAGTTCGAACCCCGCCCGGCCGGCGCGGAGTTCACCGCCGCGTCGGGGGCGGGGCGGCGTCCGTGCGCACCCGGTCCGGCGGGGCGTGCCGTCATCGGCCGCCTGGGGGCGTTCCCGCTCGAACACGCCTGACCGCCTGAGGCGTTTCCCCGTTTCTCTCCAACACGCCTGTCCGCCGTCTCCCTGAGCCCGTCGCCACTGCCCCGCACCGGACCGCCGGTGCGGGGCAGTGGCGTGTCCGCGTCCGGAGGAACCACGTTGTCATGTTTGCATTGTTCTACTAGCATGCTAACAACGGAGGTGCTCATGAACCGTACGAAGCTCGGGCGCGCGTTCCTCGCCGCCCTGCCGTTCCTTATCGCCCTGATCCTCGCCCTCGTCCTCGCCGTCACCCTCTCGGACCGGTTGCCCGCACGGATGGCCAGCCACTTCTCGGCCTCCGGTGACCCCAACGGGTACATGGGCCGCGGGGCCTTCCTCCTCACCACCGTCCTGGTCATGGCCTTGCTCGGCGCCCTCTGGGCCTACATGGCCGCCCGGGGCCGGTTTCCCGGCCGTTCCTACGACGGGTTCGCCGCCGCCGGGTACGCCGCGGCCGCGTTCTTCGGCTATCTGACGACGGCCACACTGGTCCTCAACCTGGACGTGTCCGACAGCGGTTCCGAGGCGTCCTTCACGCTGTGGCATCTCACGGGCGCCTGCGGGGCGGCCGCCGTCGCGGCGGCCCTGGGCCTGTGCGCGGCCAGGCTGCTGCCGCCGTCGCCGGACGGGCCGGAGGGCTCCGGGCAGGACGGCGCGCGTATCTCGCTGGCCGACGGAGAGGTCGCCGGCTGGGCCCGCAGCGCCACGTCCTGGTGGCCTCCCCTGATCGCCGGGACGACGGCGGCCGTCGGTGTCGTCCTGATGGTCGCCATGGGACCGGCCGCCGGAGTGCCGCTCCTGGTCATCGGCGTGCTGATCCTGACCTTCGCCCGGCCGAGCGTCACGGTGGACCGCCGTGGACTCACCGTCTCCGGGCTCCTGCCCTGGCCGCGCGTCCGCATCCCGCTGGAGCGCATCGACGGGGCCACGAGCCGGGAGGTCAACGCGGTGTCCGAGTACGGCGGATGGGGCTACCGCTTCCGTCCCGCCGGCTCGGGAGTGATCATCCGGTCCGGTGAGGCCATCGTGGCCACACTGGAGGGCGGCCGGTACTTCGCGGTCACGGTCGACGACTCGGCCACCGGAGCCGCGCTGCTCAACACGCTGGTCGACCGCCGACGAGGGGGGCACTGAACGTGCTCTTCCGGGTCGATCCCTCTTCCCCGGTGCCCTTGGGGGACCAGATCGCGGCGTGCGTCCGCCGAGCCGTCTCCGACGGATCGGTGGCGCCGGGCGAGCGGCTGCCGGCGGCACGCGCACTCGCCGACTCGCTGGGCGTCAACGTCCACACCGCGCTGCGCGGCTACCAACGGCTGCGTGAGGAAGGGCTGATCGAACTGCGCCGGGGCCGGGGCGCGGTGGTCACGGCCGGTGCCTCCCCCCATCGCGCGCGACTCCTGGAAGGGGTGCGCGCGGTGGTCGCGGAGGCCCGGGAGCTGGGCATGACGGAAGGCGATCTGCTGGACCTGGTCCGCGCCGAACTGAAGGCCTGAACGGCCCGGCACCGCGAAGGGGGCCGCTCTCGTGGAGCGGCCCCCTCGGATGGGCGGGTGTGCGGGGCCTACCTCAGGAGGCGTCGGCCAGGGCGGCCGCCAGGCCGTTCCGCCAAAGGGAGTTCACCCGGGAGCGCTCGTTGGCGTCCGGGTAGGGATTGGTGCAGGAGGTGCCGGGGCCACCACCCGACATCAGCTCGCTGCACGGCCCTGAGTAGTGGTCCGGCAGACCGAGGACGTGCCCGGTCTCGTGCGCGGTGACCCGGGTCGAGTTGTACTGCCGGTTCTGGGCGTAGTCGAGGAAGATGTACCCCCTGCCGTGCCCGTCGGTGCTCGCGTACGAACCGCGCGCGTCGTTGCCCTCGTAGTAGACGAAGTCCGCGTTCGAGCCCTCCTGGAGCTTCACGTTGCTCACGGAGCTGTTCCAGATGGAGGCGCTGCTCGATATCTGGCTACGGAAGCTGGGGGCGTTGGCCGCGCTGTAGACCACGGTGACCGCCTGGGTGCCGGGGACGGCGGCCCGCTTCTCGGCGACCGACTTCATGACCGCGTCGAAGAACGCCTGGTTCGCGGAGGCGTTCTCGCTCGACCCGGCGTACGCGGCGTAGCCGGCCTCCGCGGGGACGGAGGGGGCCGGGGCGGCGGCGACCGCCGGGGAGGCGCACAGCGCGGCGGCGAGTCCGAGACCGGCGACGGCCGACATCAGGACGGTCCTGGGGTGTCTCATGGGGGGTCTCCTACCTGTCCGGCGAACCCCGTCGGTCGGACGGGGAACGGGTGGGGGTACGGAGAGAGTGTCGGGCCGTCCGGGCCCGCCGCGGACGATGTCAACCGGCGATAGCACCGCCCTATCACCGGCACAGGAACCGCACAGCACCCGCACACCGGCGTCGCCCCAACAGCCCCTGATTCGGACCGTTTAACGGCTTTGGGACCTCTGGTGCCGCCCACCGGCGCGGCCCTACCCTCTGCGTCATGGAGTTCGAGGTGAGGCACCTCAGGGTGCTCTGCGCCATCGCCGACACGGGCAGCCTGCGCCAGGCGGCCCGGCGGCTGGGTGTCAGTCAGCCCGCGCTCACCACCCAGCTCCAGCGGATCGAGAGGTCCGTGGGCGCGGCCCTCTTCAGCCGGGAGCGCACCGGCTGCCGGCCGACCCTGCTCGGCCGCGCCGTCCTCAGCCGGGCACGCCCCCTGGTCGACGGCATGTCCACCCTGGTGGAAGCCGCGCTGGCCGAGGCGGAGGCGGCCCGGTCCGGCGGCCCCCGGCTGCGCATCGGGTCCACCGCGAGCCGGGTCATCGGCGGCTGGCTGCGCCGCTTGCGGGTGCGGCTGCCCGACGCGGACATCTCCCTCCGGGTCGACGTCTCGGCCCGGGAGCTGCTGCGCACGGTGGCGGCGGGCCGGCTCGACGTCGCGTTCGTGCACGAGGTGGAGGGCTGCCCGCTGACCGTCCCGGAGGGGCTGTGCCAGCGGGTCCTGCTGGAGCGCGAACCGCAGTTCATCTCCCTGTCGCGGGACCACCCGGCGGCCGCGCGGCCGGTGGTGGACCTGGACGATCTGGCGGGGGACCGCTGGATGGTCGATCCCTCGGTCGACGGCGAATGGGACGGCGTCCGCCGAGTGCTGGGCGCGGCGGGCCTGGACCCGCCCGTGCTGCACGGCGACTACCTCACGGCCGCCTCCCTCGTGGTCCTCGGTGAGGCGGTCGCCCCGTGCCAGCCCACCTCGGGGCCGCGCGAGGACATGGCGATCCGCCCGTTGCGCGGCGACCCCCTGGCGGTGCGGCTGCTGCTGGTCTCGCGGCCGGGCTGGGACACGGCCGCGGTGTACGCGGAGTTGGAGGCCGCCTACCGTGAGGCCGCACAGCGCGCGGCGGCCTACCACCAGTGGCTGCTGCGCCACCGCAGCCCGCTGGTCGCCGCCCTGCCCTGATCGCGGGCGCCCGCGCCTGCCGCCGGGTTCCCCGTTCTGCTGACAGCAGCGCGCCGTTTCCGGTACGGGCCGATGGGGGCAGGACCAGATCATGGAGATCCTGATGCTGGGCGGTACGGAGTTCGTCGGACGCGCCGTCACCGGAGCGGCGCTCGATCGGGGCTGGCGGGTCACGGTGTTCCACCGCGGCCGCCACGCCCCGCCCCCGGGCGTGCGAGTGCTGACCGGCGACCGGACGCGGGGCACGGCGGGGCTCACCGCCCTGGAGAGCGGCACCTGGGACCTGGTCGTCGACACGTGGAGCGGCGCGCCCCGGGCGGTCCGGGACGCGGCCCGGCTGCTGGCGGGCCGGGCCGGGCACTTCACGTATGTCTCCAGCCGCTCGGTGTACGCGTACCCCACCCCCGCCGGACTGCCGGAGGACGGCCCGACGGTGACCGGAGCCTCCCCCGGCGCGGGCGACGACGTCTCCTACGCCCTGGCCAAGCGGGGCGGCGAGATCGCCGCCGTCGACGCCTTCGGTGACCGGGCCCTGCTGGCCCGGGCCGGACTGATCCTCGGCCCCGGGGAGAACGTCGGCCGGCTGCCGTGGTGGCTGGCGCGGACGGCCCGGGGCGGCCCGGTCATAGCCCCCGGACCACCGGAGACCGCCCTCCAGTACATCGACGCCCGGGACCTGGCGGCCTGGATGCTGGACGCGGCGGCGAAGGGCCTGGGCGGCGCGTTCAACACCGTCAGCCGACCCGGCCACACCACCATGGGGGAGCTGCTGGACACCTGCGTCCGGGTCACCGGCTCCACCGCCGAACTGCGCTGGACGGACCCGGAGGTGCTGCTCGCCGCCGGGGTGGAGCCCTGGACCGATCTGCCGGTCTGGCTGCCCGGGGGTGAGTTGTACGACGCCCTGCACCAGGGAGACGTCACCAAGGCGCACGACGCGGGACTGCGGTGCAGACCCTTGGCCGAGACGGTGGCCGACACCTGGTCCTGGATGCGCGAGCGGGGCGGCACCGTGCCGCGGCGGCCCGACCGTCCCGCGGTCGGCCTCGACCCGGAGACGGAGGCGAAGCTGCTCGCGGGGAAGGGGGCACGGTGACGCCGCCGGACGGCGGGAGGCGGCCCGCCCGCCGGGGGTGCGGAACCGGGCGGTGGCCACCCGGTTCGACGAACTCGCGGTCTTCGAGGCCACCGTCCTCATCGCCGTAATCAACGAATGGCTATGACATCTGTATGGCCTCCCGGGCAGTCGAGCCTCCGCGCCCTCTCAGCCGGCGCGCAGGATCCGGAAGCGATCGGGCTCCGCGGGGTCCCGGTCAACGACTTGGATCGGTGTCCAAGCCCATTGCCAAACGCTGATGCCCGTGGTGCGGGAGAACCGGATCGGCCCGCGGGTGCCATCGACCACCACGTGCGGCCATGACTCGGCGATCGCTGCCCGGTCCGTGCCGTGGGAACGCAACACCTCGGCGAGGACAGTGACGGTGTCCCAGCCCTCGAAGGCGACGAAGGAAGGCGCTTCGCCCAGACGCTCGCGGAGCTCCTTCTCGACGCGTTCGCCGAGGGGGCCGAGGACCTCAGGCAGGTAACGCAGAAACGGTATCCCGGCGCCGTCCTCGCCCAGAAGCGCGGCCCATTCGGCGAACTCCGCTTGTCCGGCCGGAGCGCCGATCAGGATCTCCGCGAGCCGCACGTCATCCCGTACGGCCCTGACGATCGGCACCGCCGGCTCCGGGTGGCCGACCAGCAGGAGCAGCGCCGTCGCGCCGTGGTCCACGAGCGCATCGCACAGGGCCTCGGGGGTGAGCGCGCTCGTGTCGAGTTCCACGACAGTGCCGCCGTGTGGAGCCAGGTGCTCCCGCAGGACGCGGGTCCCGGACGCCCAGTAGACGCTCGGCTGGGTCGCCACGGCGATCCGGCGTCGTCCCTCACCGAGGAGGAAGTCCGCGTAGATCCGCCAGCCACGAGACTGCGCCGGGGCAAGGCGCGCGACCCACTTCGTCGGCTCCTCGGTGAGCTCGTCAAGCACCGCGGACGAGCAGAGGAACGGCACGCCCAGGGCGTCGGCCCGGCCGGCGGCGGCGCGGGCGACGACGCTGTGATACTCGCCCGCCACAACAGTTACGCCCAGGGCGGCCAGTTCGTCCACGGCCGCCGAGGCCCGCTCCGGATCGGCCGCGGTGTCCCGGACCACCAGCTCCAGTGGTCTGCCGTCAATCCCGCCTGTGTCGTTGACCTTGTCAACGGCCAGCTCGAACCCTGCGAGCAGGTGTCGCCCCGCCTCGGCCCAGCCCGGCCGCGTCAAAGGGACGAGTACGCCCACACGGACAGCCGACCCCTCTGCGTGCTCCGCTCCGGACGGCGATGGTGGTGTGGTCATCGGTTGACGTCTCCCTTGGGGCTGTGCGGTCACGGTCTGCCCGAATCGCTGAGGGCACGTACTCCCCACCTCTCCCGAGACGGAGCTCGCGATCGCCAAGGGGTTGCGGCGGGTGTGGGAGGAGTCGCCGGGCGAGGACGCGGGCCGGCCCGTCCAGTGGCGGGGGAGACGCTCCTCCTGACCGCGCCCCCCAACGCCTCCCAAATGATCTCGAAAGCCCAGAGGGCCCGACCGTTTCGCACGGTCGGACCCTCTGCCGGACCATTCCGGCCCGCGGCGGAGCCGGGGCCGGACGGGAGGGCGGTCAGCCCTGCTTGGTCTCCCAGAAGATCTTGTCGATCTGGGCGATCAGGTCCAGAGCCTTCTGGCCCGTGGCCGGATCGTTCGAACCCTTGGCCGCGGAGAGCGCCTTCAGGGTGTCGTTCACCAGCTGGTGCAGCTCCGGGTACTTCTCGAAGTGCGGCGGCTTGAAGTAGTCGCTCCAGAGCACCGAGACGTGGTGCTTCGCGAGCTCGGCGCGCTGCTCCTTGATCAGGATCGCGCGCGTGCGGTAGTCCGCGTCGTCGTTGGCCTGGTACTTCTCCTGGACGGCCTTGACGGACTCCGCCTCGATGCGGGCCTGGGCCGGGTCGTACACGCCGCAGGGCAGGTCGCAGTGCGCGCTGACCTTCACCTTGGGGGCAAACAGGCGGGAAAGCATGGAGCTGTCCTTCCTCGTGATCGTCTTCTCAGGTGGGACATTACTCCGTGGGGGAGTGTTTTTTGCGCCTGCCCCCGTGGGCTTAGGCCAAAAGTCCAGGGTGAGGATGAGACCAGTGGCCGGATGTACGAAACGGTGCACACGGCGGTGTACTGGAGGACGGACCGGGAGGTGCCACGGATGCCGGAGGAGTTGTCGCAGGAGGCCGGGGGCGGGCGGGCGGCGCGCAGACCGTTCCAGGTGGTGGAGGTGACGGGGCCGTCGATGGTGCCCACGCTCTACCACGGGGACTGGCTGCTCGTGCAGTACGGCGCGCCGGTACGCCCCGGGGACGTGGTGATTCTGCGCCATCCGTTCCAGCAGGACCTGCTGGTGGTGAAGCGGGCCGCCGAGCGGCGCGGCAACGGCTGGTGGGTGCTGGGCGACAACGCCTTCGCGGGCGGGGACAGTACGGACTACGGCGCCGTGCCCGAGGAGCTGGTGCTGGCCAGGGCACGCGCCCGGTACCGGCCGCTGAAGCGGGATCAGCGCTCGGTGCTCGGGGTGCTGCGCTGGGCGGTGTCCGCGGTGCGCTCCGTCTCCCCGGACCGCTCCGTCTCCAGGCGCTTACGGGCCCGGTAGGCAGCCACGTTGGCCCGGGTCGCGCAGCGGTCCGAACAGTAGCGCCGTGAGCGGTTGGTGGACGTGTCCAGGTAGGCGTTGCGGCACGGGGCGGCCTCGCACAGGCCGAGCCGGTCCACCCCGTACGAGGTGAGGTGGAAGGCCAGGCCCATCGCGGCGATGGCGGTGAAGCCGGCCGTGGCGTTCGACGGGTGGTCGGCCAGGTGCATGTGCCAGTCCGGCTTGCCGTCCGCGTCGCGGGTGTCGTGGCCGGAGATCTGCGGGCTCACCGGGAACTCCAGCAGCAGGGAGTTGAGCAGGTCCACCGCGAGCGTCTCGTCGCCGCTGTCGGCCGCCTCGAAGACCGCGCGCAGCCGGGCCCGTACGGACCGGAAGCGCGTGACGTCCGCGTCCGTGGCGCGCCGGGCGGCCTGGGCGTTGGTGCCGAACAGCTCGCGGACGGACTCGACGCTGGTCAGGCAGTCCTTGGCGCGGGCCGGCTCCTCGGTGTTCACCAGACGTACGGCGTAATCCGAGTAATGGGCCAGTTCCACTTGTAGTCCTTACGGCATCGGTTTAAGGTCGCTGTGCCGACCAGTGTAATGGTCGAGGGTGTCTACTGGGTGTTACGTGGAGGTTGGGATGGCGGAGAGCGCGCAGGACACCGACTGGCGTTCCTGGCAGGAGAGCTGGGACCGGCAGCAGGAGTGGTACATGCCGGACCGTGAGGAGCGGTTCCGGGTGATGCTGGACATGGTGGAGGCCGTGGTGGGTCCCGCGCCGAGGGTCCTGGACCTGGCGTGCGGTACGGGAAGTATCACCGACCGCCTTCTCAGGCGGTTCCCCGACGCCACCAGCACCGGAGTCGATCTGGACCCGGCCCTCCTCGCCATCGCCCGCGGCACCTTCGAGGGCGACGACCGGGTCACCTTCGTCACCGCGGACCTCAAGGACCCCGCCTGGACCGAGCGGCTTCCGCACTCCTCGTACGACGCCGTCCTGACCGCCACCGCCCTGCACTGGCTGCACAGCGAACCGCTCGCGGAGCTGTACGGCCGCGTCGGACAACTGGTCCGCGACGGCGGGGTGTTCATGAACGCCGATCATATGATCGACACCGAGACCCCCCGTATCAACGCCGCCGAACGCGCCCACCGGCACGCCTCGATGGACCGCGCCCGTGCCGGGGGTGCCCTGGACTGGGCCGACTGGTGGGCCCTGGCCGCCAAGGACCCGGCCCTCGCGGAACCGACCGCCGAGCGCTACCGGATCTACGGCGAGCACGCGGACGGTGACATGCCCTCCCCGCAGTGGCATGCCGCCGCCCTGCGCGCCGCCGGGTTCGGGGAGGCGCGCACGGTCTGGAGTTCGCCCTCGGACACCCTGATGCTCGCGCTCAAGTAGCCGGAGGAGCGGAGAGACGGAGAGACGGGGAGACGGAGGGGGCGGCCACGCGCGTGGCCGCCCCCTCCGTCTCTCCGCGCTCTACAGCACCTTGGACAGGAACGACTTCGTCCGGTCGTGCTGGGGGTTGGTCAGGACATCGCGGGGGTGGCCCGTCTCGACCACCACCCCGTCGTCCATGAAGACCAGCGCGTCTCCCACCTCGCGGGCGAAGCCCATCTCATGGGTGACGACGATCATCGTCATGCCGTCCTCCGCCAGCCCGCGCATGACGTCCAGGACGTCACCGACCAGCTCCGGGTCGAGCGCCGACGTCGGCTCGTCGAAGAGCATCAGCTTGGGCTCCATGGCCAGGGCGCGGGCGATGGCCACCCGCTGCTGCTGGCCGCCGGAGAGCTGCGCGGGGTAGTGCTTCGCCTTGTCCGAGAGGCCCACGCGGTCCAGCAACTGCTCGGCGCGGACCCGGGCGACGGCCTTGGCCTCGCCCTTGACCTGGACCGGGGCCTCCATGACGTTCTCGACGGCCGTCATGTGCGGGAACAGGTTGAAGCGCTGGAAGACCATGCCGATGTCCCGGCGCTTCAGGGCGATCTCGCTGTCCTTGAGCTCGTGGAGCCGGTCGCCCTTCTGCCGGTAGCCGACCAGGTCGCCGTCGACGTACAGCCGGCCGGCGTTGATCTTCTCCAGGTGGTTGATGCACCGCAGGAACGTCGACTTGCCCGAGCCGGACGGGCCGATCAGGCAGAAGACCTCACGGGGCGCGACCTCCAGGTCGATGCCCTTGAGGATGTGCGCGGTGCCGAAGGACTTGTGCACGCCTTCGGCCTTCACCATGGCGTTCATGAGTTCCTCGTCGAGGGGTGGTTCCGGGTACGGAGGCTGGCGAGGTTGAGCTTGACCCGTTGCCAGGGGGTCGGCGGCAGGGCGCGCAGCGAGCCCCGGGCGTAGCGGCGCTCCAGGTAGTACTGGCCGACGCTGAAGACGCTGGTCATCACGATGTACCAGATGGAGGCGACGAAGAGCATCTCCATCACCGCGTAACTGGTCGAGCCGATCTGCGATGTCGAGCGCAGGAGTTCGTTGTAGGTGACCGCGTATACCAGCGACGAGGTCTTCAGCATGTTGATGAACTCGTTGCCGGTCGGCGGGATGATGACCCGGAGCGCCTGTGGGAGCACCACGCGGCGCATGGTCTTGGCCTGGGTCATGCCCAGCGCGTGGGAGGCCTCGGTCTGGCCCTCGTCCACCGACTGGATGCCCGCCCGGCAGATCTCCGCCATGTAGGCGGCCTCGTTGAGGCCGAGCCCCAGCAGGGCGCACATGAACGGGGTCATCACATCGGTCATCTCGTCCTTGTAGACGAACGGGATGTTGAGGATCGGGAAGACCAGGGCCAGGTTGAACCAGAGCAGCAGTTGTACGTAGACGGGCGTGCCGCGGAAGAACCAGATGTAGAGCCAGGCGACCCAGCTGGTCACCGGGTTCTTCGAGAGCCGCATGACGGCGAGGACCACGCCCAGGGCCACACCGAGGATCATGGCCAGCACACTGATCATCAGCGTGCGGCCGGCTCCGGCCAGCACGGTGTCGTCGAACAGCTTGTCCTGGACCGCCTGCCACTGGATGTTGCCCTGCGAGAAGGCGTACACCAGGGAGATGAGCAGCCCGATGACGACCACGGCGCTGATCCAGCGGCCGTAGTGGCGGACGGGAACGGCTGTGATGGTCTCCGGCGCGACGGTGGTGGCCTCGGAGACGGGCGCGGCGGCGACCGGTGGGCCGTCCGCAGCCTTGTCGAACATGTCAGTCACGGTGACCGCCCTTCGGTGGTGCGCCGGTCACTTGCCGCCGTTGACGGCGGCCTTGTCGATCGCGCCGGTGGCGGCGCCCCACTTGTCCAGGACCTTCTGGTAGGAGCCGTCCGCGATGATCGCGTCCACGGCCTCCTTGAGGACGTCACGCAGTTCGGTGTTGTCCTTGTTGACCGCGATGCCGAACGGGCCGGCGTCGACCTGCTCGCCGACGACCTCGAAGTCCTTGCCGTCGCCGGCCTTGCGGGCCAGGTCGACCGCGACCGGGTAGTCGTTGACCCCGGCGACCGCGCCGCCGGACTTCACCCGGGTCTGGGCCTCGGTGTCGTTCTCGAAGGACTGGATCTTGACGGCCTTCTTGCCGCCCTCCGTGCAGGCCTTGGACTGCTTCTTCAGCGCTTCCTCGTAGGTGGTGCCCCGCTGGACGGCCGCGGTCCTGCCGCACAGGTCCTCGATGGACCCGATGCCCTCGGGGTTGCCCTTCTTGGTGTAGACGGCGGTGCCGGCCAGGAAGTAGTCGACGAAGTCGACGCCCTTGCCGAGCTTCTTGCCGTTCTCGTCGAGGCCTTCCTGACGCTGCTTGTTGTCCGTGATGGAGGACATGGCGACGTCGTGGCGGCCGGTGTTCAGCGCGGTGATCAGTCCGTCGAAGGAGCCGGAGGTGAACTCGAACTTCACACCGAGCTGCTTGCCGAGGGCCTCGGCGATGTCCGGGTCGACGCCGACGATCGTGCCGTTCTCGACGGACTCCATGGGCGCGTACTCGGCGTTGGTGCCGACCTTGATGACACCCGACTTCCGGTACTTCTCCGGCAGCTTGTCGAAGAGCGGGGCGCCGCTCTTGGACGCGGTGACGTCACCCGCCTCCGAACCGCTGTCGGTCTGGTCGCCGCAGGCGGTGAGCAGCAGGGTTCCGGCGACCGCGACCGCGCAGGCCGCGGCAATCCGGGACTTCGCGGCCGTACGACAGAGGGTGCTTGCGGTCATGATCGGTGTCCTCCGGCGGTGAGGGAATGCTGATCAGGTAGGTGTGCACGCACCTTCGAGTGCCGCCACCGTGTGTGATTAGGGCATCTTGCCATTCGGACTGGCCCGATCAGGGGGCTGGGCATGTCAAAATCGGATAACGGGTGACCCCCTGACCCCAACGGGCCCGCGCCGCAAGGCCGGATCATCTGTTGGCATTCGAGCTCCGCTCCGGAGAATCTCCGGTATGTCTCGACTCGTGGACGACCTTTGTGCCCCTTAGCGGACTTGTCCAGATATTCGACTATGAGTCACGTCACCGCGTCGATATGGACTCGTCCCGGGCCCGGTTCGTCAGGTAAGAAAGACCTTTACACCCCTCATCCGGGGCTCAGGGCGCGTGTGCGGCGCGCCCGCGCGTATGTACATCCCCGGCGGGAGCGTGCCAACCGCTCGGTGCCGGGAACGTACGCGGTGCCCGCCCACCCCTCCTCAACCAGGAGTGGCCACCCTCACATGATGAAGACTTAAGGGGTCAACACAATGGCAGCGGAGATCGTCAATCCTCGCAGCGACAGCCCGACGCCCGGTGCGGCCGGCGTCAACAGCACGGACGAGCCCTTCGATCCGGCCTTCGCCCTGCATCGCGGCGGGAAGATGGCGGTGCAGTCCACCGTCCCGATCCGCGACAAGGACGACCTTTCCCTCGCGTACACACCCGGCGTCGCCAAGGTGTGCAGCGCCATCGCCGACCAGCCCGAGCTGGTGCACGACTACACCTGGAAGTCGCAGGTCGTGGCCGTCGTGACGGACGGCACGGCCGTGCTCGGCCTCGGGGACATCGGTCCCGAGGCCTCCCTCCCGGTGATGGAGGGCAAGGCGATCCTCTTCAAGCAGTTCGGCGGGGTGGACGCGGTGCCGCTCGCGCTCGCCACCACCGACGCGGACGAGATCGTCGACACCGTGGTGCGGCTCGCGCCGTCCTTCGGCGGGGTCAACCTGGAGGACATCTCGGCGCCCCGGTGCTTCGAGATCGAGCGCAAGCTCCAGGAGCGCCTGGACATCCCGGTGTTCCACGACGACCAGCACGGCACGGCCGTCGTGACCCTGGCCGCCCTGCGGAACGCGGCGAAGCTGTCCGGCCGCACGCTCGGCGAGCTGCGCGGTGTCATCTCCGGCGCGGGCGCCGCGGGTGTGGCCATCGCGAAGTTCCTGCTGGAGGCGGGCATCGGCGATGTCGCGGTCGCCGACCGCAAGGGCATCGTCAGCAAGGACCGGGACGACCTCACGGAGGTCAAGCGGGAGCTGGCCGAGCTCACGAACCGGGCGGGCATCACCGGTTCCCTGGAGGCGGCCCTGGCCGGGGCCGACGTGTTCATCGGTGTCTCCGGGGGCACGGTCCCCGAGCCGGCCGTCGCCTCCATGGCGCCGGGCGCGTTCGTCTTCGCCATGGCCAACCCGAACCCCGAGGTCCACCCGGAGATCGCGCACAAGTACGCGTCCGTGGTGGCGACCGGGCGGTCGGACTACCCGAACCAGATCAACAACGTGCTCGCGTTCCCCGGCATCTTCGCGGGCGCCCTCCAGGTCCGGGCCTCCCGGATCACCGAGGGCATGAAGATCGCCGCGGCGAACGCGCTGGCGGACGTCGTCGGTGACGAACTCGCCGCCGACTTCGTGATCCCGTCGCCGTTCGACGAGCGGGTCGCCCCCGCGGTCACGGCCGCCGTGGCGGCCGCGGCCCGCGCGGAGGGCGTGGCGCGGCGCTGACACGCCGGGAGGGCGGGCGGACACGGACCACCGTGTTCCGCCCGCCCTTTCCGTTTCCCGGCCGGGCGGCCGCCGCGCGCGTTGGCGGGGCGGGGGGTCCGTGCGCCGGTGACCGGGGGCCGGGTGCTGGTGGCCGGTGACTGGGGACGGCAGGGGGCGGCCAGGGGCGGATTGGTGGGCCGGAGGGGCGGTCGGGGTGCCAGGCCGGGCGCCGCGCGTCACCGGCCGCGGAGCGCGCTCTGGGGCCCGTGTCACACCGCCGACCGGTTACCTCACGACGGGTCACGGCCTATCGTCGTGGCCATGTTCGCCGCCTACGCCGCACGCATCGACCGTGACCAGCCCCTCGACGGCCTGGAGCTGGGCGAACGCCCCGCGCCCGAGGCGCGTCCCGGCTGGACGACCGTCCGGGTCAAGGCCGCCTCCCTCAACCACCACGACCTGTGGTCCCTGCGCGGGGTGGGGCTCGCCGAGGACAAGCTGCCCATGATCCTGGGCTGCGACGCCGCCGGGATCGACCAGGACGGCAACGAGGTCGTCCTGCACTCCGTCATCGGCCAGACCGGGCACGGGGTCGGCCCCGCGGAGCCGCGCTCCATCCTCACCGAGCGGTACCAGGGGACCTTCGCCGAACAGGTCACCGTGCCCAGCTGGAACGTCCTGCCGAAGCCACGGGAGCTCACCTTCGAGCAGGCCGCCTGTCTGCCCACGGCCTGGCTGACGGCCTACCGCATGCTGTTCACCAACGCCGGTGTCCGGCCCGGGGACTCCGTACTCGTCCAGGGAGCGGGCGGCGGTGTGGCCACGGCCGCGATCGTGCTCGGCAAGGCCGCCGGGCTGAGGGTGTACGCCACCAGCCGGGACGAGTCCAAGCGGAAGCGAGCCGTCGAGCTGGGGGCCGTCGAGGCATACGAGCCCGGGGCGCGGCTGCCACGGCGCGTCGACGCCGTCATCGAAACGGTCGGCGCCGCGACCTGGTCCCACTCGGTGAAGTCGCTCCGTCCCGGAGGGACCCTGGTCATCTCGGGGGCGACCAGCGGTGATCGCCCCTCGCACGCCGAACTGACCCGGATCTTCTTCCTGGAACTCAGGGTCGTCGGCTCCACGATGGGCTCCAAGGACGAGCTGGAGGACCTGCTGTCCTTCTGCGCGGCGACCGGCGTACGGCCCGTGATCGACGGGACCCTGCCGCTGGACCGGGCCCGGGAGGGGTTCGAACGCCTGGCCGCGGGCGACCTGTTCGGGAAGATCGTGCTGACCGTCTCGTGACGGGACCCCGCCGGCCGCACGCGTCCGGGGGCGTCCTGCTGCGGCCTTGGCGGCCGTCGGACGCGCCGGCCGTGCTCCGGGCCTTCGCGCCGTCGGAGATGGCCCGGCAGTCGGGCGGCCATCCGGTCACCACCCGGGCCGAGGCGCTGGACTGGATCGCGCGGTGGGAACGGGAACGCACGGCGGGCACCGGATACGCCTGGGCCGCCGTCCGCGCGACGGGCCAGGGTGAGGCCCTCGGGTGCGTGGCCGTGACCGCCGTGAACCAGGTCCACGGCTGCGGCTGGGTGTCGTACTGGACCACCGAGGCGGCACGCGGCTCCGGAGTGGCCTCGGCGGGTGTACGGGCGCTCGCCCGCTGGGCCTTCGACGATCTGGGCCTGTACCGGCTGGAGCTCGGGCACCGCACGGACAACCCGGCGTCCTGCGCGGTGGCCCGGCGGGCCGGGTTCATCGCCGAGGGAATCGAACGCGGAAAGCTGCGGTACGAGGGCGTCCGCCACGACGTGGAACGTCATGCCCGCCTCGCCACGGACCCTGTCAACTTCGGTTGACACGACCCGACTGTCAACGTACGTTGACAGTATGACCGAAGCAACGGATCTCGCCGCGCGTGCCGGTGACCGTGACCCGCGTGTCGGGTTGCGTGCCGTCGCCGCGTTGCGGCGGCTGCTGGAGCGGCTTGAGGCCGTCCAAGTGGAAAGCGCCCGTGGCCAGGGCTGGTCGTGGCAGGAGATCGCCGCCGAGCTGGGCATCAGCCGGCAGGCCGTACACAAGAAGTACGGGAGGCAGTGATGTTCGAGCGTTTCACCCAAGGGGCCCGCGCCACGGTGACCGGTGCCGTCACGCATGCCGAGCGGGCCGGCGCGGGATCGGTCACCGAGGAACATCTGCTGCTCTCCTTGCTGGACCGGCCGGGCGGCCGGTCCGCCTTCGCCCTCACCGCCCTGGGGCTGACGGATCGCCGGTCGTCGCTGGAGACGGCATGCGCCGAGGCCCGTCGACGTGGTGGGCTGACCAAGGCCGACGCGGACGCCCTGGCCGGGATCGGCGTCGATGTCGACGCGATCGTCGCCCGGGTCGAGGACGCGCACGGTGAGGGCGTCCTGGGCGGTGACCGTGGCAACCGCCGCCGGTGGCCGGGGCGTCGGAGCTTCACCGGCGGGGCGAAGAGGATCCTGGAGAAGTCCCTGCGCATCGCCCTCGGCCGGGGCGACCGCTTCATCGGTGAGGAACACATCCTGCTGGCCCTGACCGCCCACCCCGGGACCGTCGCCGATGTGCTCGCCGACCACGGCGCGACGTACACGACGGTTGAGCGTGCCTTGTACGGTGCCGGGGGAGCGGGCGAGGCCAAGGCCGGCTGACCTGCGCCGCACCACCGGCCGGTGTCCGGGCGGGCCGTGGTATCCGGGCGGCCTGGGGTGACCGCGCGGCGGCCCACCCGCCCGTCTGAGCCCCGGCCTATCTGTCGGCCGGGCGGCGAGACCCGCCCACCGGCGGCCCGCCCCGGCCCGATGACAGCCCGGCCCGGCCCTGACCGTCGCCGGCCCACCCGTCGGTGCCCCGCCCTCCGCTCGTCGGCGCCCGCCCCCGCCCCACCCCGCCGACCGGCGTCGGGGCGCCCGGCCGTGACGGTCAGGCGCGCAGCCCCGGAGCCGGTGCGGCGCCCCGGTGGCGGCGGTCCACCCGCGGGTCCCGGGTCCGCTCAGAGCCCCTTGGACGTGGAGCCGGGCCTGTCGTGCCGCTCGGTGTCCTCCGGCTCCGGCCCGGCGAGCAGCGCGTCGATGCGGGAGGCGGCGGTCGCGAGATGGCGGCGGGCCTCCGTCAGTTGGGATGCGCTGATGCCCCGGTCCCGTGCCGCGTCCCGGATGTCGTCGCGGAAGCGGTCCAGCAACCGGTCCAGGTCGCGGGCCGGGGCGCCGGTGGGCGGGATGTCGGCGGCCCAAGGGTCCGGGGCGTCCGCCACCGGGCTGTCCTCGCTCTCCCACCTGACCTCAGGCTCGGCCGGATCGGGCTTGCTGTACGAGGGCCAGCTGCCGGTCCTGGCGAAGCCGCCCAGCTGGCCCGTGATCTCGGCCAGCCCCTCGCGCACCCCGGTGGGCCAGTCCCCGCGCGAGAAGTGCTCCTGCACCTGCCGGGCGGCGTTCTGCATCTGCTCGCGCGCCCTCTCGTGCGCCTCCTGGGCCTGACGGCGGGCCCGGTCCGCCTCCTCGCGGGCGCGGCGCGACTCGTCCTTGGCCCGGCGCGCCTGCTCCTTCCACTCCTGCTTCGCCTTGCGCAGCTCCTCCTTCGCCACGCGCCACGCGTCGGCCTCGCCGCCGGGCGCCCCGCCGCTCCGGGGGGCGCCCCCCGCGCCCTGCTTGGACTCGGAGGCCGCCGCGCGCATCTCACTGCGCAACTGGCCCGCCGCACCGCGCACGTCGTCGCGTATCTCCGCGGCCAGCTCCGAGACCGACTCGCGGATCTCCAGCTCCAGATCGGCCAGCTCCCCGCCCCGGCCCGCGAGCTCCTCGCGTCCCGCGTCGGTGATGGAGTAGACCTTGCGGCCGCCCTCCGTGGCATGGGTGACCAGGCCCTCGGCCTCCAGCTTGGCCAGCCGCGGGTAGACCGTGCCGGCCGAGGGGGCGTACAGGCCGTGGAAGCGCTCCTCCAGCAGGCGGATCACCTCATAGCCGTGGCGAGGGGCCTCGTCCAGCAGCTTGAGCAGATAGAGGCGGAGACGTCCGTGGGCGAATACGGGAGGCATGTCAGAGCTTCTTTCCGGTCGGCTCGGCGTCCCGCGGCTCGTCCTGGGCCGGTGGGCGGCGCAGCAGGGCGATCGAACCGGAGACGGTGGTGGCCTTGAGGGTGCCCGTGCCCGCGCCGAGCTTTCCGGTGATGTTCTTCGCTCCCCACTGGCCGCTGACCCGCAGGTCCTCGAAGGCGTTGCTGACCTCGCCGCTCGCGGTGTTCGCCTCCACCTTGGCGTCCGCCGGGTGCGGCAGCCGTATGGCGATCTCCCCGGAGACCGTGGTGAGCCTGATGTCCGTCGGCTTCGGGGCGGAGTCGAGGTCCAGCACCATGTCCCCGCTGACGGATTCCGCGCGCACCGATGTGCCGGCGCCCTTGACGACCGTGAGGTTGCCCGAGACGGAGTGGAAGCGCAGATCGCCGGTCACGGCCTGGACCTCCAGGTCGCCGGAGACGGTCTCCGCCCGGACCGGGCCGGAGAGTCCCACCAGGGTGCTGTCGCCGGTGATCCCACGCAACTCCGTGCGGCCTTGGATGCCCGAGACGACCGCACCCGCCCCGATCACCCCCACCTCCACCGACGCGCCGCTCGGCACGGCGAGCGAGACGACGGCCTTGCGGCGCGGGGCCCGGCGGCCGAGCCAGCTCAGGAACCCCTTCCACGGCAGGTCCTCGTACGCCACGGTCAGCTCGCCGCCCCGCCGCGTGACGATCAACGGCGGTCCCTCGATCTCGGAGACCTCCAGCCGGGCCGTCGGCTCCGTGGTGCCGACGACATTGACCGTGCCGTCGACCACGCGCACGCGCAGCGTCGTCACGGGGTCGTCGAACGTGAGCTTCCGCGGCTCGGCGACGGTCCACGTCGAATCAGGCATGGTCTGACCTCCCTGAGCGTGCCCCTACGCAACATATCGCGTCTCTGAAGAACACGATATATCGCGGTTGTCGTAAGTCAAGAGGGGCTGGACAGGTGTGGATGTCCGATCCGGACGCCGAATCAGCTCATATGCAGACAAGGTGACCTAGCGTAGGGAACATGACCGCTACCTCCGTGGGTGCACTGCTGCTGTGCCGGGCCGACCCCGAGGCCGTACGGCCACCGGCTCACCTGTTGCGGGAGCGCATGCTGCTCCTGCCCGCCGGAACCGGCTGGAGCGTCCTCGTCCCGGAAGGAAAGCCCTGGCGGGGAGAGCCCCACGACGGCCCGGACGCCGCCCCCGCCGCCCCCGCCGCCCCCGGCGGCGCCGAACCCGTGGACCGGGTGATGGGCGGCTGGGCCACCGCCCTCGCGGTGGGCGCCACCTGGCCGGTCATCGCCCTGTGGTGGGACGGCGACCGGTCCGGCTACACACTCGCCGCGGGCTTCCGCCGCCCGGTCGGCTACGTCTGGCTGGCCGACGGCACCCCGGCCGGTGAGGACGAGGCCATGCGGACCTTCGCGGCCCGGCTCAGCCTCGACCCGGTGCTGGACGTCCAGGAGCTGGAGGCGCTCACCCGGCAGGACCCCGAGGCCGACGCCGACGCCCGGCTGCGCGAACTGCTCGCCGTGCTCACCCGCGCCGGGGTGGCCCTGCCGCCCGGCCTCGCCCCAGGAGAACCGGCCGACCGGCTGCGCACCGCGGCCGGCGTCCACCCGCAGGTGGAACGGATCGAGTGGGCCGGCTGGCGTGACGCCGTCCAGGTGGAGCTCGACGCAGTCGAGTCCACCGGTCTCGGACCCTGGGTACGCGGCCCTCGCGCCCGCGCCCTGGCGGCGGCCCAGGTGGCGGCGGGGATCCCGCTCACCCTGTGGGGAGCCCGCAGACGCGGCGCGGGATGGCTCGCGGCGGGACTCGTCCTGCTGGTGCAGGGGGCGCTGGGCCTCGCCTACGACCGGTTCAGGGCCGAAGCGGAACGGGGCGCCCGGGGCGGCGGGCCGGTGTGGTGACTACTCGTCCTCGTCGTCGTCCAGCCGGGCCAGCCAGGTCGCGAGACGCTCGACGGGCACCTCGAAGTCGGGGTTGAGGTCGACGAACGTACGCAGCTGCTCGGCGAGCCACTCGAAGGTGACCTCCTCCTCGCCGCGCCGCTTCTCCAGTTCCTCGATGCCACGGTCCGTGAAGTACATGGCACCAGAATAACGAGCCCGGACAGGCCGGAGGCCCGGCCCCGCGAACCTCTCGCGGGACCGGGCCTCCGGTGTGTACGGCAGCCGGTCAGGCCTCGAAGACCTCGTTGATCAGCTGGGTCTGCTCGGCCTGGTGGCGCTTGGCCGAGCCGACCGCCGGGGACGAGCCGTGCGGACGCGAGATGCGGCGCAGACGCTCGTCGTGCGGCACGTCGGCGCCCACGGCCAGGTCCAGGTGGTCGATCAGGTTGAGCGCGATGAACGGCCACGCGCCCTGGTTCGCCGGCTCCTCCTGGGCCCAGAGGTACTTCTCCGCGTTCGGGTACTTGGCGATCTCGGCCTGGATCTCCGCACCCGGCAGCGGGTACAGGCGCTCCAGACGGATGAGCGCCGTCTCCGTGTCGCCGCGCTTGATCCGCTCGGCGTCCAGGTCGTAGAAGAGCTTGCCCGCGCAGAAGACGACCTTGCGGACGGCTTCCGGCTTGACCGAGTCGTCGCCGATGACCGGACGGAACCCGCCGGTGGTGAACTCCTCCGCCTTCGACGCCGCGGCCTTCAGACGCAGCATCGACTTCGGCGTGAAGACGACCAGCGGCTTGTGGTGCGGGTTGTGCACCTGCCACCGCAGGAGGTGGAAGTAGTTCGACGGCAGGGTCGGCATCGCGACCGTCATGTTGTTCTGCGCGCAGAGCTGGAGGAAGCGCTCCGGGCGGGCGGACGAGTGGTCCGGGCCCTGGCCCTCGTAGCCGTGCGGCAGCAGCAGCGTGACGCCGGAGGTCTGGCCCCACTTCTGCTCGGCCGAGGAGATGAACTCGTCCACGACGGTCTGCGCGCCGTTGACGAAGTCACCGAACTGGGCCTCCCAGATCACCAGCGACTCGGGGCGGGCCAGCGAGTAGCCGTACTCGAAGCCCATCGCCGCGTACTCGCTGAGCAGCGAGTCGTAGACGTTGTAACGGGCCTGGTCGTCGGTGAGGTAGAGCAGCGGGGTGTAGTCCTCGCCGGTCTTCTGGTCGACGAGCACGGCGTGGCGCTGACCGAACGTGCCGCGGCGGGTGTCCTGGCCGGCGAGCCGGACCGGGGTGCCCTCCATCAGCAGCGAACCGATGGCCAGGGTCTCGCCCATGCCCCAGTCGATGGTGCCGTTCTCCACGGAGGCCGCGCGGCGCTGCATCTGCGGCATCAGACGCGGGTGCACGGTCACCGTGTCGGGGATGTTCACCTGGGACTCGGCGATCAGCTTCACGACCTCCGAGGACACCGCGGTGGTCACGGCGACCGGGAACTCCGCCTGCACGTCCGGGACATGCGGCTGGGACGGCGCCGAGGTGGCCTCGCGGACCTCCGCGAAGACCTTCTCCAGCTGGCCCTGGAAGTCCTGGAGCGCCTGCTCGGCCTCTTCCAGCGTGATGTCGCCGCGACCGATGAGGGACTCGGTGTAGAGCTTGCGCACCGAGCGCTTCTTGTCGATCAGGGTGTACATCTGCGGGTTGGTGAACTCCGGGTTGTCGCCCTCGTTGTGACCGCGCCGGCGGTAGCAGATGAGGTCGATCACGACGTCCTTGTTGAACGTCTGCCGGTACTCGAAGGCGAGGCGCGCGACCCGCACCACGGCCTCCGGGTCGTCGCCGTTGACGTGGATGATCGGCGCCTCGATCATGCGCGCCACGTCGGTGGCGTACATCGAGGAGCGCGAGGACTCCGGGGCGGCGGTGAAGCCGACCTGGTTGTTGATCACCACGTGCACGGTGCCGCCGGTGCGGTAGCCGCGCAGCTGCGACATGTTGAGGGTCTCGGCGACGACGCCCTGGCCCGCGAAGGCCGCGTCGCCGTGGAGCGCGACGGGCAGGACCGTGAAGTCCGTGCCGCCCTTGTTGATGATGTCCTGCTTGGCGCGGGCGATGCCCTCCAGGACCGGGTCGACCGCCTCCAGGTGCGAGGGGTTGGCGGCCAGCGAGACCTTGATCTGCTCGCCGTCCAGACCGGTGAAGGTGCCCTCGGCGCCCAGGTGGTACTTGACGTCGCCGGAGCCGTGCATCGACCGCGGGTCGAGGTTGCCCTCGAACTCCCGGAAGATCTGCGCGTACGACTTGCCGACGATGTTCGCCAGGACGTTCAGGCGGCCGCGGTGGGCCATGCCGATGACGACCTCGTCCAGGCGCGCCTCCGCCGCGGAGTCGATGACCGCGTCGAGCAGCGGGATGACGGACTCGCCGCCCTCCAGCGAGAACCGCTTCTGGCCGACGTACTTGGTCTGCAGGAACGTCTCGAACGCCTCGGCGGCGTTGAGGCGGCGCAGGATCCGCAGCTGCTCCTCACGCTCCGGGGCCGGGCGCGGACGCTCCACCCGGTCCTGGATCCACTTGCGTTCCTTCGGGTCCTGGATGTGCATGAACTCGATGCCGGTGGTGCGACAGTACGACTCACGCAGGACGCCGAGGATGTCGCGGAGCTTCATCAGCGTCTTGCCGGCGAAGCCGCCGACGGCGAAGTCCCGCTCCAGGTCCCACAGGGTGAGGCCGTGCTCGGTGATGTCCAGGTCGGGGTGCTTGCGCTGGCGGTACTCCAGCGGGTCGGTGTCCGCCATCACATGACCGCGGACCCGGTAGGAGTGGATCAGCTCGAAGACCCGCGCGGCCTTGGTGACGTCGTCGTCGTGCGAGGCGTCGATGTCCTTGAGCCAGCGGACCGGCTCGTAGGGGATGCGCAGCGCCTTGAAGATCTCGTCGTAGAAGTCGTTCTCGCCGAGCAGGAGCTGGGCCAGGACGCGCAGGAACTCGCCGGACGCCGCACCCTGGATGACCCGGTGGTCGTACGTGGAGGTCAGCGTCATGACCTTGGAGATGCCCAGCTTGTTCAGGGTGTCCTGCGAGGTGCCCTGGAACTCGGCCGGGTAGTCCATCGCGCCGACGCCCATGATGAGGCCCTGTCCGGGCATCAGGCGCGGAACCGAGTGCACGGTGCCGATGCCGCCGGGGTTGGTCAGCGAGGCGGTGACACCGGTGAAGTCGTCCATGCCGAGCTTGCCGACGCGGGCGCGGCGGACGATGTCCTCGTACGCCTGCCAGAACTCGAAGAAGTTGAGCGTCTCGGCCTTCTTGATGGCCGCGACGACCAGCTGGCGGTCGCCGTTCGGCTTCACCAGGTCGATGGCCAGGCCGAGGTTGATGTGCTCCGGCTTGACCAGGGTCGGCTTGCCGTCCTTGACCGCGAAGGAGTAGTTCATCGACGGCATGGCCTTGAGGGCCTGCACCATCGCGTACCCGATGAGGTGCGTGAAGGAGATCTTCCCGCCACGGGCGCGCTTGAGGTGGTTGTTGATGACGATGCGGTTGTCGAAGAGCAGCTTCACCGGGACGGCGCGCACGGACGTGGCCGTCGGCAGTTCCAGCGAGGCGTTCATGTTCTTCGCGACGGCGGCCGAGGGGCCGCGCAGCGTCACGTACTCGGGGCCGGCCGGGGCCTCGGTCGCGGTGTCGGCCTTCGCGGCGGCCGGAGCCGCCTTGGCCGGGGCCGCCTTGGCCGGAGCGGCCTGCGCGGCGGCGGGCTTCGCGGGCGCGGCCGGAGGAGCTGCCTTCGCCGGTGCGGCGGGGGCGGGTGAGGGGGCTGCGGCCTTGACCGGAGCGGGCGCGGCGGCCGGGGTGTTGTTCACGGGGGCCGCGGCCGGGGCCGTGGTCACCGTGGCACCCGCCACCGTCGGGACGGGCTTGTCCGCCGTGCCGGACGTGCCCGGCTTGTAGTCGGCGAAGAAGTCCCACCAGGCGCGGTCGACCGAGCTGGGGTCCTGGAGGTACTGCTGGTAGATCTCGTCGACGAGCCACTCATTGGCACCGAACGCGGCCGCCGGGTTGGACCCGGTGCCCGCTTCTTGATCGGTCGAGATACTCGAGTTACTGGGGGACTGAGACGACACGGCGGCAACCGCCCTCTTCCGCTTCACAAGGTGATGGACAGCGGAAATCAAGGCTACGCCCCCTGAGCCGTTACGTGCAGGCCGGGCCGGTCTTCGTCGTGCACATCACATCTGAAGCCGGGTTTCGGCGCATGAAATGGCGGGAAACAAGCGGGGTTCCGCTGCACTTCGGTACGCGAGGCCGAGGTCCGGCCCCTTGGACCGTATCTCGTTCCTGGTCAGGACGGAGAACCTGGCCCTCCGGATCGAACTCCGGGTCAACCACGCAACCGTGGATTGCCCGGAAGTGTGACCTGTATCCGGCAGCCGCGAGCTGATTCGGCCACACCGATACGTCCCCCGTGCAGATCGACCGCCCAGCGGGCGATGGCCAGGCCCAGTCCCGTACCGCCGTCGCTGCCGGGGCCCTGCGGGGACGGAGTCTGGCCCCGGTTGAAGCGCTCGAAGACCCGGTGGCGCTCGGCCTCCGGGATGCCCGGACCCTCGTCGGCGACCTCCAGCTCCAGCGACTCCGGGTACCGCCCGCGCCGCGCCAGCACCGTGACACGGCCGTGCGGCGGGCTGTGTTTGACGGCGTTGTCGATGAGGTTGGCGACCACCTGGTGCAGCCGCTCCGCGTCCGCGTGCGCGGTCAGCTCGGGTGGTGAGACGTCGAGGTGGAGATGGACGTCCGTACGGGAGTGGTTGCCGGAACCGGAGGAGAGCCGGCGCTGGGTGGCCGCGAGGTTCGCCTCCTTCAGCACGCCCGACAGGTACGGCCAGACCTCGAAGCGGCTCGCCTTGAGCGTCACCACGCCGTTGTCGAGGCGCGAGAGGTCCAGCAGGGTCTCCACCAGCCGTCCCAGGCGCTCCGTCTGCTTCAGCGCGGTACGCATGGTCTCCGGGTCGGCGGCGGACACCCCGTCCACCACGTTCTCCAGGACGGCTCTGAGCGCGGCGATCGGGGTCCGCAGCTCGTGGGAGACGTTGGCCACCAGCTCCTTGCGGTGCCGGTCCTCCGCCTCCAGGTCGTCGGCCATGCGGTTGATCGTCTGGGCGAGGTCCCCCAGCTCGTCACGGCGCCCGGCCCCGCTCACCCGCCGCGTGTAGTCGCCGTGCGAGATCGACCGGGCCACGGCCCTCATCTCGTCCAGCGGCGCGGTCAGCCCGTGCGCCACGAACTGGGTGATGAGCAGGGTCGCGATCACCGAGAAGACGGTGATGAACCGGAACTCCGTCCGGGTGCGCAGGGCGACGATCAGCAGTCCGGTGGTGATGAACACCGACACCACCACGAGCGTGCCGAGCTTCGCCTTGATCGAGAAGGGCCGCAGTCCGGAGCCGGGCCGGGTCATGGCGCGGGGGTCTCCAGGGCGTAGCCGACGCCGTGCACGGTACGGATCCGCTCGGCGCCGATCTTCCTGCGCAACGCCTTGATGTGGCTGTCGACCGTGCGCGTCCCGGAGGCGTCCGCCCAGTCCCACACCTCGGCGAGCAACTGCTCCCGGGAGAGCACCGCGCGCGGGGTGTTGGCCAGGCAGACCAGCAGGTCGAACTCGGTCGGGGTGAGGTGGACGTCCTCCGCGCGCACCCGGACCCGGCGCTGCGCGTGGTCGATCTCCAGCTCGCCCAGGCGCAGGATGCCGCTGCGGGGCGTGACGGCGGCCAGCGCGGCCCGCTCGACCCGGCGCAGCAGCACGTGCACCCGCGCGGCCAGCTCGCGCATGGAGAACGGCTTCGTCATGTAGTCGTCGGCGCCGACCCCGAGCCCGACCAGCATGTCGGTCTCGTCGTCGCGTGCGGTCAGCATCAGCACCGGCACGGGCCGCTGGGCCTGCACCCGGCGGCAGACCTCCAGGCCGTCGAAGCCCGGAAGCATGATGTCGAGCACCATCAGGTCCGGCTGCCACGCCTCCGCCGCGTCCACGGCCGCGGGCCCGTCCAGTGCCGTCTGCACCAGGAAGCCCTCGGCCCGCAGACGGGCGGAGATGGCGTCGACGATCGTCGGGTCGTCCTCGACCACCAGGACCCGGCGCTGGGCCCCGGGGGTGGCCGCGACGCCGTTGTGGGTGGTGTGTGTCTGTTCCATCGCCCCGCCCCTGCCCGTTCTCGCGGGGGACATGCCCCCGGAGACGCGGTTATCGCTCGTGGATTTCTTGGGTCACAGCCCCTGTGCCGCTCAGCAGCGTAAGGGGAGAGGAGGGCTTCCGGCTACGCAGGGTGTTGCCCGGCGTCCCGGAGCGGCCGTCGTCGCGGGGGCGGACCGGGGGCCGTGCGGCGCTCGTCCCTTGGGGGGCCGGGGCGCCGCATACCGGGTGGGGGGTTCAGTCCCCGCGCGACGCGAGATGCACCACGTCCGGAACACCTCGGGCAACGGCTACTTCTTCGGTCCGTACCGCGTGGAACCCGGCATTCCGCAAGGCGTCCTCGAACGCCGCGGAGGGTCGCGCGGACCACACCGCGAGCACCCCACCGGGCGTCAGAGACGCCCGGCAGGCGGCCAGTCCGGCGGGTGAGTAGAGGCTCTCGTTGTCCTCCGTGACGGTCCAGTCGGGGCCGTTGTCGATGTCCAGGCACAGTGCGTCGTAACGCTCCGTGGTCGTGTGGAGGTGGGTGACGAGGTCCACGCGGAGGATCTCGGTACGCGGATCGGCGAGCGCCGCGCCGGAGATCCGGCCGAGCGGACCGTCGAGGTGCCAGTCGACGATGGCCTGTTCCCGCTCGGCGACCGCGATCCGCCCCCAGCGCGGAGCGGCGGCGGCCCGGACGAGTGAGAAGCCCACCCCGAGCCCCCCGATGAGCACACCGGGGTCCGGGCGCCCGTCGGGCAGGGCGGCCAGCGCGGCGTCCACGAGCAGCCGCTCGGAGCGGCCGTCGGAGGTGTCCATCAGGAAGCACCCGTTGGCGATGATCTCGAAGTCGTCGCCGCGCTGCCGCAGCACGACTTCGCCGTACGGCCCCTCGCGCCGGTCGAGGGTGACGGGGCCGGTGAGGTGGGTGGCGGGCATGTACGCGGTCTCCGGTCTCCGGTCGGCGGGCACGGTTTCGCCCATCCTTCCGGCAAGTCCCCTGCCGGGCCAGCGAATTCCCGGCCGGGGCGGGGGGAACGCCTGTGCCCAGGGTGGGTTCGCCGGGGCCGCCGGCCGGAAGGGCCCTCCGGGGCGTCGGCAGAGGTCTGCCCCAGCCGTCCCGCCGGGCCGCTTCCACGGGCCGGCCCGCGCGGGCGTCACGGCCGCGGAGCGGCGGCCGGCGGCAACGGCCGGCGAACGGCCCCCGGCGATCCGGGTGTGGCTGAAAAGCGGCTCCCCGGTGCGGCGGCCGTCGCCGGGGTCACCGGACGGTCCGGCCACCGCCGCCGGCCGGCCGGGCCCCGGAGTCGGTGACCGCCCCGGAGGCCGCTCCAGGCGTCGCGGGGGCGGGCTCCGCGCGTGCGGGAATCCCCTCGGCGCACGCCGCGTTCTACGCCGCGGGCCACCTGGGAACGGTCCTGCGGCCAGCAGGCACCAGATATCGCTGAGAGCGAACACAGGGTGGGGAACATTCGGCGGCTCACAAGCATTGAGTCTGCATAACTCAACTTGCCTGCCGAAGGGGAGATCATGACTACTGAGTCCAACGCGTCCCGGGCGTCCACCCCGATCGACCTGCCCGTGCTGCCGCTCGACGACGAGGTCGTGCTGCCGGGGATGGTGGTCCCGCTCGACCTGTCCGACGCGGAGGTGCGCGCCGCCGTCGAGGCCGCCCAGGCCGTCGCGCGGCCCGGCGGAGGCAAGCCCGAGGTGCTGCTCGTACCGAGGATCGACGGGAACTACACCGGGACCGGCGTCCTGGGCACCGTCGAACAGGTCGGCCGGCTCTCCGACGGTGACCCCGGTGCGCTCATCCGGGCCCGCGACCGCGTACGGATCGGTGCCGGGACCAGCGGGCCGGGAAGCGCGCTGTGGGTGGAGGGCACCCGGATCGAGGTGCCCGCGCCCGGCCGGGGAGGAACCGCCCCCGGCGCCGCCGCCGAGCTGGTCAAGGAGTACAAGGCACTCGCCACCAGCTGGCTGAAGAAGCGTGGTGCCTGGCAGGTCGTGGACCGTGTCCAGCAGATCGACGACATCTCGGCCCTCGCCGACAACTCCGGGTACTCGCCGTTCCTGACCACCGCCCAGAAGGTGCGCCTGCTGGAGACGGTCGACCCGGTCGCCCGGCTGAAGCTCGCCATCCAGTGGCTGAGCGAACACCTCGCCGAGCAGGACGTCGCCGAGTCCATCGCCAAGGACGTCCAGGAGGGCGTGGACAAGCAGCAGCGCGAGTTCCTGCTGCGGCGCCAGCTCGACGCCGTCCGCAAGGAGCTCTCCGAGCTCAACGGCGACCCGGAGGACGAGTCCGACGACTACCGGGCCCGTGTCGAGGCCGCCGACCTGCCCGGGCACGTCCGCGAGGCCGCGCTCAAGGAGGTCGAGAAGCTGGAGCGGGCCTCCGACCAGAGCCCCGAGGGCTCCTGGATCCGGACCTGGCTGGACACCGTCCTCGAACTGCCCTGGACCGAGCGGACCGAGGACGCCTACGACATCAAGGGCGCCCGGGAGATCCTGGACGCCGAACACGCGGGCCTGGCGGACGTCAAGGAGCGCATCACCGAGTACCTCGCGGTGCGCAAGCGGCGTGCCGACCGGGGGCTGGGCGTCGTCGGCGGCCGGCGCGGCGGTGCCGTGCTGGCGCTGGTCGGCCCGCCCGGCGTCGGCAAGACCTCGCTCGGTGAGAGCGTCGCCCACGCCATGGGCCGCAGCTTCGTCCGCGTCGCGCTCGGCGGTGTCCGCGACGAGGCGGAGATCCGGGGCCACCGGCGTACGTACGTCGGGGCGCTGCCCGGACGCATCGTGCGGGCGATCAAGGAGGCCGGTTCGATGAACCCGGTCGTCCTGCTCGACGAGATCGACAAGGTCGGCTCGGACTTCCGCGGCGACCCCGCCGCGGCCCTGCTGGAGGTGCTGGACCCGGCACAGAACCACACGTTCCGCGACCACTATCTGGAGGTCGAACTCGACCTGAGCGACGTGGTGTTCCTGGCCACGGCCAACGTCCTCGAAGCCATCCCGGAGGCCCTGCTCGACCGTATGGAGCTGGTCCGCCTCGACGGCTACACCGAGGACGAGAAGGTCGTCATCGCCCGAGACCACCTGCTCCCGCGCCAGCTGGAGCGGGCCGGTCTGGAGGCGGACGAAGTGAGCCTGGAGGAGTCCGCGCTGCGCAGGCTGGCCGGCGAGTACACCCGGGAAGCGGGCGTACGGAATCTGGAGCGGGCGGTCGCCCGGCTGCTCCGCAAGGTCGCGGCCCAGCACGAACTGGGTGACCGGGACCTGCCGTTCAGGGTGACCGACGCCGACCTGAGGGGTCTGATCGGGCGCCCCCACCATGTGCCCGAGTCCGCCCAGGACCCGGCGGAGCGCCGCACCGCGGTGCCCGGGGTGGCCACCGGTCTGGCGGTCACCGGAGCGGGCGGCGACGTGCTGTACGTCGAGGCGTCGCTGGCCGACCCGGAGACCGGGGCGTCCGGGCTGACCCTGACCGGTCAGCTGGGCGACGTGATGAAGGAGAGCGCGCAGATCGCCCTCAGCTTCCTGCGGTCGCACGGCGCGGAGCTGGAGCTTCCGGTCGCCGACCTCAAGGACCGGGGCGCGCACATCCACTTCCCGGCGGGCGCGGTCCCCAAGGACGGCCCGAGCGCCGGTGTCACCATGACCACGGCGCTGGCCTCACTGCTGTCCGGGCGGCTGGTCCGCACGGACGTGGCGATGACCGGTGAGGTCTCGCTGACCGGACGGGTGCTGCCCATCGGCGGCGTGAAGCAGAAGCTGCTGGCCGCGCACCGGGCGGGCATCACCACCGTGGTGATCCCCAAGCGGAACGAGGCCGACCTGGACGACGTCCCGGCGGAGGTGCTCGACACCCTGGAGGTCCACCCGGTCACCGACGTCCGCCAGGTGCTGGAGATCGCCCTGACCCCGGCCTCGGCCGAGACCGGCGAAAGGGTCCCGGCCGCGGCGTAGGCGCCACGCCGTGACGGACGCGGCGCCACGGACACGGCCGGTACGGACGGCCCGCTCCTCCCCGAAGGGAGGGCGGGCCGTTCCGCGTGCCGCCGCGCGGACCGGGTGCGACGGGGCGCCGGCCCAGGCCGGGTGGACCGTACCGGGGCGGCGGACGCCGCGTCACGGCGGGCGGCGGATCAGGGGCGGTAGATCGTGCCGGGCTCCGGCTCGGCGGGCGCCATCAGCTGGGGCACGGTCACGAAGGTGTAGCCGTCCTTCCGCAACGCGTCGATGATGCCGGGCACCGCGGGGACCGTCCCCTTGTAGATGTCGTGCAGCAGGATGATCCCGTCCCGGTCCGCCTGGTCGAGCGTCCGCTTCCGGATCAGCGCGGAGTCGTTGGTCGAGTAGTCCTTGGCGGTCGTGCTCCACAGGATCTGGGAGAGGCCCAGCTCCTTGCTGATCTCGGAGACCGTGTCGTCGGTCCGGCCCTGCGGCGGACGCATCAGCCGGGGCTTCTTGCCCGTGATCTCCGCTATCGCGTCCTGGGTCTTCTCCAGTTCGGCGCGGATCTCGTCGGGCTTCTTGTCCGTCAGGATCTCGTGCGACCAGGTGTGGTTGGCGACCTCGTGCCCCTCCGCCTCGATGCGGCGCACGGTGTCCGGGTGCTTGAGCACATGGTTCTTGCCCAGCAGGAAGAACGTCGCCGGGACCTTCTTCTCCTTCAGGACGTCCAGCAGGTGCGGGGTGTCCTCGCCGGGCCCGGCGTCGAAGGTCAGCGCGATGCACTTCGCCTTGCGGCAGTCCACGGAGCCGAACGCCCCCTTGGCGTCGGACGCGGCGTCGGCGCGGGCGGAACCGGGAGCGGTCGTCTCCATGGAGCAGCCGCCCAGCGAAAGAGTGAGGACGGTCACAAGGGCGGCGGCCAACCCCGTACCGAGCGGCGTCGTCTTCCTGGGCACAGCGGTCACTCCCGGAGCAGATCCGCGCCCTGGTGGCGCGGTACGCCGTGACTCTACACAGCGGGTATACCCAGCGTGCATAGTGGGGGTGCCCCGACGGTACCGAGCCCCGGCGGCCGGATTCGGCCATCGGGGCTCGGTCGGTGCGGGGAGTGTCGCGGGCGGTGCGGGTCAGCCGTTGGCGAGCGCCTGCACCCGGTCCAGGGCGCCGTTGAAGTGGTCGTGGTCGCCGACCGTGGGGCCGGACGAGGTGTACTGCCACATCGTGTAGAAGCCCCAGCCGGCCGGCAGTTCACCGACCGCCGCGGCGTAACGGGCCACCCAGAGCGGGTTGGTGGTGCCGAAGCCCGCGTTGTTGCCGGTGCAGTCCTTCCACCAGCTGGTCGCGGTGTAGATGACCGCGTCGCGCCCGGTGCGGGCCTTGTAGGTGTTCACGAAGTCGCGGATCCAGGCGACCATGGCGGCCTGCGTCTTGCCGTAGCACTGCGCGCCGTACGGGTTCCACTCGATGTCCAGCACGCCGGGCAGGGTCTTGCCGTCCCGCGACCAGCCGCCGCCGTTGTCCACGAAGTAGTTGGCCTGAGCCGCGCCGCTGGTCGTGTCCGGGGTGGCGAAGTGGTACGAGCCGCGGATCATGCCCACGTTGTAGGAGCCGTTGTACTGCTGGGCGAAGTACTCGTTCTTGTAGTACGTCCCCTCGGTGGCCTTCACGTAGGCCCACTTCACGCCGCTGTTCCAGAGGGTCGACCAGGCGACGTTGCCCTGGTGCCCGCTGACGTCCACGCCCTCGGTCTGCGCGGCCGCGGCGACGCGGGCGGGGCTGCCGGCCTGCCGGCCGTCGTGCGCGATCACGCCCTGGCCCATCCTCGCCGTACCCCGCTCGGGGACGTCGGCGCCGGACGCGGCGCCGGGCAGGGCGAGCAGGAGGGCGAGGGAGGAGAGGAGCGCGCCGGCCGCGGCGAGGCGGCGGCGGGAGGTCTGGGCGGTTCCGGATCTGTGCACGGGCATCTGCGTGCCTCCGAAGGCTCGGTGGGGGGAGCTCATGACCCAGGAGCGGGTGCGGGACACTCCTGTGGGGCGGGCGCCATGGTGTGAACATGCCATCCCTGGCATCCCTGACGCTACGCACGTAGACCCGTCCGGCGGAAGGGGGCCCGGTCGTCGCCGGAGGTCTACTCCTGCGAAATACTGGCCGAGCTGCGGTGATGGCCGCGGTTGGCGGAAACTTTCATCGGCCGGAAAGCGTGTGAGGGGTGCTGACGTGCACGGGAGCGAAAGCGGCGGTGAACCGGGTGCGGCGGCCAGGAGTGGTGTGGACCACGAATTCCTCGCACTGGAGCGGGAGTTGGCGGTCTTCCTGCGCCGGGCGCGGGCCAACTCCGGGGAGATGGCCCGCGAGGTCCACCCGGATCTGGAAGCCGCCGCCTACGGTCTCCTGGTGCGTCTGGAGTCGGCGGGGCGGCAGCGCCCCACGGACCTCGCCGCCTACTTCGGGGTCGGCCGGGCGACCATGAGCCGCCAGCTGCACGCCCTGGAGACCCTCGGTCTGGTGGCCCGTGAGAGTGATCCGGCGGACGGCCGGGTCTCGCTCGTCCACCTCACCGACGAGGGGCTCGCCCGCTTCCGCCGGGTCCGCGACGCGCGGCGCGGCCGCTACGCCGACAAGCTGGCGGACTGGGACCGCGCGGAAGTGGCGGAACTGGCGCGGCTGCTGCACCACTTCAACGCCCGCGCCGAGGACTGAGGCGGGCGCGGGCGCGGTGCGGGCGCCGTCGCCCGGCCCCGCGCCGCTCACGCCCCCGCGTCCCGCACCGGAGGCTCCCCGGTCTACAGCTCGGCCAGTACCGCCGTCGCGTCGTCGTGCCGCTTGCCGCGCCGCAGGAAGACGCGGTCGGTGTCGGCCCGCTCCAGCTTCCTGACCCGGTCGATCAGTCCCTGTGGCCCCTCCTCGCGCACCACCCCGAACGCGGCCGTCCAGTCGCCCTCGCCGAACGTCTCCGTCCAGCGGCTCGCCCCGTCCGTCAGGGCGGCCAGCGCCCGCACCTCCGCGCGGGGCGTCTTGCCGGTCACCGCGCGTGACGCCACGTCGGGGTCGGCGGCGGCGGTGAAGAAGCCCCCCTCCTTGTTGCGCGCCCGCGCGTCGGTGACGGCCTCGGAGACCAGGGAGCCGGGCGGGAGCCGGTCGAGACGGTCGTCCAGGACCGGGCACACCGTGCCGTCGGGCCCCTCAAGGAGCAGGACCGAGTCGGAGAGCACCAGGTGTTCCACCCGCTCGGCGTCCCAACGCGCCAGGACCACCGTCGCCTGAGGTGTACGCACGTGAGAAAGGTCACACGAGGAGCGGTGGGCGTCGGCGGTGCGCCGGATGGACGCCGCGAGCACCTCGGTGAGCGTCAGATCCCGCCGCGAAGCGGACAGTTCGACCAGCGAGCCGCCCAGCCGGGCGGTGAACCACGGCACGGAGTGCACACATCCGTCGTCGCCCGGTGGTGGGGTGACGCCGTCGAGGAGGACGAGGGCGCCACCCAGGCCGGATGCGGGGACGGCGGTCGATGCCCAGTCCTCGTTGGGGTGTTCGGGGCGGCCCGGCTCGGTGGCGAGTTGGATGCGCATCCGGTCAGTCTGCACGATGCGTTCACAGCCCCGTACGACACCGGGCCCGGTCCGTACCAGCAGGTCAGCGTGGCCCGGTGGGCGGGGGAATGGGCTCTGCGCATATGCGGGCGGGCATCCTGCCAAAGCGCGGGCGGAAGTTCCACCCGGTGGCTGATGTGTGACAAGGGTTGGCTCTGGGGAGACTTGTTCGCCAACTCAGGAGTGATGTTCACTCGTTCGAGTGGCGGAGCGGTTGATGCGCGCCCCCCTCCGAAAAGCGCTGGAATGGTCGGAAGCCGTACCAGGGGTGGGGCGTCCTACGACACGTGACCGTGCGTCATCTCTGCTTCATGGGTGGACGAGTCAAGATTGCGAGCACCGGTGCAGAAGAAGCGGCCTCGGAGCAAGGACAGCACACGAGACGGGTCCGGGGCGACGCCTCCGGCCGCGGGCGCGGGCAAGCGGACCGTGCGGGTACGCAGCAGGCTGGTCGCCGGCGTGGCTGTCGTCGGTATCACCGTGATCGCCGCGGGTGCCCCGATGGCTCTCGACGCCTCCGCCGACCTCAACGAGTCACAGCGGCTGGTCACGCTCGCCGAGCTGAACCGGCAGGCGGTCACCCTCGCGCACGCCCTCGCGGACGAGCGCGACGAGGTCGTCGCCCACATCGCGGCAGGGCGTGACCAGGACGGCGAGGGCGGCTCGTCCGACTCCGCCGCGCGGGTCGACCAGCAGGTGGACGAGATCACCCCGGACGCGTCCGCCGCCCTGCGCCGCGACCTGTCCACCCTTCCCTCGCTGCGCCGTGAGGCTCTCACCGGCAAGGGCTCGGCGATGGAGGCCTACCAGGCGTACTCCGACGTCATCGCCAAGCTGCAGGGCCTCGCCGGGGAACTCGCCGAGAAGACGCCCCCGCGCGCCGCCGACGCCACCCGCGCCCCGCTCGCCCTCGGCGCCGCCGTGGAGCAGGCGTCCGCGACCCGGGGCCTCCTGCTGGCCGCGCTCGCCGTACCCGGTACGAAGCCGGCCGACCCCGTGACCGACCCGTTCACCGGGCTGCCGGTCCAGGGCCAGGACGAGAGCGACAGCGACGACACCCGCACCCGCGACGAGCTGAGCGCCGCCGCCCAGCAGGCCCGGGTGCGCGAACTCGCCGCCCTCGCCGACTTCGACCAGGCCGCCGGGACCGCCGCGCGTAACCGCCTGGCCTCCACGGTCACCGGCCCCGAGGTGAACACGGCGGAGAAGTACCTCACCCGGCTGGCCGACAGCCCCCAGCTGTCCGACTCCGACCGCAAGTCGGACCCCAAGAAGGTCCAGGCGGCGCTCTCCGCCCGGGTCGACCGTATGCGCAGCGCCGAATCCGCCCTGGGTACGGCCCAGGTCGAACGGCTGGAGGCGCTGCGGGACGACGACGTCACGGCCCTGGAGATCCGGCTGGCCCTGCTCGGCGGCTGCCTGCTGATCGCGGTCGGCGTCTCCACCGCCGTCGCCCGCACCCTCACCCAGCCGCTCGCGGTGCTGCGGATCGGGGCCGCCCGGATCGCCGGTGAGCCCGAGACCGCCGAGCCGGTCCGCTACACCGGGCGCAACGACGAGTTCGCCCAGGTCGTACGGTCGATCAACACCCTGCACAGCACGCTGGGCGCGCTCCGTCAGGACGGTGCCACGGGCCGGCTGCGGACCCTGGAGTCCGAGCGCGGTGAACTGATCGCCGACCGCCAGGCCTTGGCCGTGCGCCGGGAGGAACTCCAGGGCGCGGTCGAGGAACTGACCACACAGCTGGAACAGCTGAAGAACACCGTCCACCACACCTTCGTCAACCTGTCGCTGCGCGCCCTGGGCCTCGTCGAGCGCCAACTCGCGGTCATCGAGGGCCTGGAGGAGCGCGAGCAGGATCCGGAACGCCTCTCCACCCTGTTCAAGCTCGACCACATGGCCACCGTCATGCGCCGCTACAGCGAGAACATGCTGGTGCTGGCCGGGGCGGAGCACAACCAGGGGCACGCGGGCCCGATCCCGCTCGTGGACGTGCTGCGCGCCGCCGTCAGCGAGATCGAGCGGTACGAGCGGGTCACCATCCAGTCCCTGCCGCCGCACGCCCAGATCGCCGGATTCGCCGCCGACGACCTGAGCCACCTGGTCGCCGAACTCCTGGAGAACGCGACCTCCTTCTCGCCGCCGGACTCCCCGGTCGAGCTGTCCGGCTGGCTGCTGGAGACCGGTGAGGTGATGCTCTCCGTACAGGACGAGGGCATCGGCATGTCGACGGTCCGGATGGGCGAGCTGAATGCCCGGCTGAGCGACCCGGCGTCCTTCGAGGCCGGTGAGCAGGCGGCGGACGGAGCCGGACTGGGCCTCCAGGTCATCTCCCTGCTGGCCGCGCGCCACGGGGTACGGGTCGAGCTGCGCGAGCAGACGGGGAGCGGGGTGACCGCCGTCGTGGTGCTCCCCAAGGCCCTGCTGCCGAAGGCGCCGCCCGCCGCTTCCCCGCCCACGGCGCAGATGCCCGGGGGCGCCCCGGCCCTCAACCTCCCGGGATCGGTAGCCGAGGCCAACTCCAATGCCCTTCCTCCGCGTTCGTCGGAACAGGAGGACGAGGACCCGCTGATCGCCGCCGCCGAGCGGACGATCCGTGAGACGGGCACCGACACGGTGCCCGCTCCCGGCATCGCCGAGGAGCCCGCCGCCTCCGCCGAGGACGTGGAGCCGGTCGGCCCGGACGCGGCCGCGGAGGCCGGCTCATCGGCCGGCCCGGACGCGGACAGCGAGACGGACGCCGACACCGACGCGGACACGGACACGGACGCGTCCGCCGCGCAGGCCGACGAGGACTCCGCGCACGGCACCGCCCCGGACGAGGCCCCCGACGCCCCGGCCGCCGCACGGCCCGCCCCGCCCGCCGAGTCGGACGTCGAGTCGGACCCCGAGACCACGATGCAGGTCCGGCTGCCCTCACCGCAGCGCGCCCCGGACCCGTACGCCATCGGACCCGACCGCCACGAGCGGGCGGCCGACGACAGCCCGGCCGCCACCACGCCCCCGGAGGCACCCGGAGCCACGGCCCCGGACACCGGAGTCACCGCCGCGGGCGCCCTTCCCGGCCCCCGGCAGCCCGTGACCCCGCCCCCCGCCGCGCCGGCCACCGGCCTGGGCGAGGAGGTCCCCGACCCGGCCCCGGTGCCCGAGCGGCTCACCGACAAGGGCCTGCCCAAGCGGACGCCGAAGATCGTCGATCCGCCCTCCGTTCCGGCGGGCGACCGCACGGGCACGCTGGACAAGGAGGCCCTGCGCCGCAGGCTCGGTGGCTTCCACCGCGGGGCCAAGGAAGGCAGGCGTGACGTCGAGGCCGAGCTGACCGAGAACACTTCAGAGACCGATGAGACGGGGGACACTGTCGAGGAGGCACGCAGTTGACTGCTCCCAGCACGTTCGGGCTGAGCACCGAGGCCCGGAACCTTCACTGGTTGCTGAGCAATCTCGTGGAGGAGGTGCCAGGGGTCCACTCGGTCACCGTCGTCTCGTCCGACGGGCTCATGCTGCTGTCCTCCGACCCGGGCCTCGCCACGGCCGGGGAGGCCGGACCGAAGCGGGGCCCCCGGGGTTCCAGCGCCGATCTCGCCACCATCGTCTCCGGCGTCGCCTCGCTGACCACCGGCGCCGCCAAGCTGATGGACGCCGGCGGGGTCAAGCAGACGATGGTCGCCATGGACGAGGGCAGCGTCTTCGTCATGTCGATCAGTGACGGGTCCCTCCTCGGAGTGCACGCCACACCCGACTGCGACATGAGCGTCATCGCCTACCACATGGCGCTCTTCGTCGGCCGCGCCGGACACGTACTCACCCCCGAACTCCGCAGCGAGCTGCGCAAGTCGATGGAGAGCGCCCAGTGACGCCGGCCGCCGAGCCCGCACGCAAACTGCCCGTGCGGGGCGCCGGCCGCAAAGCCGCGCGTGTGCGCCCCTACTCCCTCACCGGCGGTCGGACGCGCTTCGGCCACGTCCTGCTGGTGGAGACCTTCGTGGCCGCGCTGGAGGCTCCGGAGGAGCGCCGCGAGCTGACGAACGGCAACCTCGCACGCGTCATGCCGGAGCTGCGCGCCATCGTGGAGCTCTGCCGCCGCATGCGTACGGTCGCGGAGATCTCGGCCATGCTCAAGATGCCGCTCGGCGTGGTCCGGGTGCTGCTCAGCGACCTGGCCGACCAGGGGAAGATCCGCGTGTACGGGACCGGTCACGGCACCGGCCAGCCCGATCGCGCACTGCTCGAAAGGGTGCTCAATGGACTCCGCCGTCTCTGAGGCTCCGCTCTTCGCCCCGCGACAGCAGGAGCCGCGGGACCAGCCCGAGGAAGCGGTACAGGCCTGGCAGCTCGACCACACCCGGGCGCCCGTGGCGACCAAGATCGTGGTGGCGGGCGGGTTCGGCGTCGGCAAGACGACCTTCGTCAGTTCGGTCTCCGAGGTGACCCCGCTGCAGACCGAGGCGCTGATGACGCAGGCCAGCGAGGCGACCGACGACCTCAGCGCCACACCGGACAAGGTGACCACCACGGTCGCGATGGACTTCGGTCGGCTCACGCTCGACGACGACCTCGTGCTGTACGTCTTCGGCACCCCCGGCCAGGAGCGCTTCTGGTTCATGTGGGACGACCTGGTGCGCGGTGCGATCGGCGCGGTCGTCCTCGCCGACACCCGCCGCCTCGCCGACTGCTTCCCCGCGCTCGACTACTTCGAGAGCTGTGGGCTGCCGTACATCGTCGCCGTCAACCACTTCGAGGGGACGGACGGTTACGAGGAGGCGGACGTCAGGGAGGCGCTGACCGTTCCGCCGCACGTGCCTGTGGTGATCATGGACGCGCGGAGGAAGATCACTGTCGTGGAGTCGCTGCTGGCCCTGGTGGGCCACGCACTCGACATCACCCCCGCGTAAGCGCACCCCCCCACGTCCACGTAACGGAGAAGCCCGATGCGGAAGATACTCATAGTCGGAGCAGGCCAGTCCGGTCTCCAACTGGCCCTCGGCCTCCAGGCCCACGGGTACGAGGTCACCCTCATGTCCAACCGCACGGCCGACGAGATCCGGTCCGGCCGGGTCATGTCGACCCAGTGCATGTTCCACACCGCGCTGGAGCACGAGCGCGAACTCCAGCTCGACTTCTGGGAGTCGCAGGCCCCCCGCATCGAGGGCCTCGGTGTCTCGGTGGCCGGACCCGACTCCGGCCGGGCCGTCGACTGGGTGGGCCGGCTCGACGGGTTCGCGCAGTCGGTGGACCAGCGGGTGAAGATGGCCGGCTGGATGGAGACCTTCGCGCAGCGCGGCGGCCAGCTCGTCATCCACGGCGCGGCCGTCTCCGACCTGGACTACTTCTCCCGCACCTACGACCTGGTGCTGGTCTCGGCCGGTAAGGGCGAGCTGGTCTCCATGTTCGGCCGGGACGCGTCCCGTTCGCCGTACGACGCCCCGCAGCGCGCACTCGCCGTCGCCTACGTTCACGGCATGGGCCCGCGCCCGGAGCACCCGGACTTCGACGCGGTCCGCTGCAACCTGGTCCCCGGTGTGGGCGAGTTGTTCGTGATGCCGACGCTCACCCTGTCCGGCCGCGCCGACATCCTGTTCTGGGAGGGCGTGCCCGGTGGCCCGCTGGACGTCTTCCGGGGCATCAAGGACCCCTCGGAGCACCTGGCCACCACCCTGGAGCTCATGGAGCGGTTCACCCCCTGGGAGTACGCCCGCGCCACCAAGGTCGAACTGACGGACGCCAACGGCACCCTGGCCGGCCGCTACGCCCCGACCGTCCGCAACCCGGTCGGCCGGCTGCCCGGCGGCGGCCTGGCCCTGGGGGTGGGGGACGTGGTCGTCGCCAACGACCCGATCACCGGGCAGGGTTCCAACACCGCGTCCAAGTGCGCGCACTCCTACCTGCACTCGATCATCGAGCACGGCGACCGTGAGTTCGACGCCGCCTGGATGCAGGCCACCTTCGACCGGCACTGGGAGAAGACCCAGCACGTCGTGCGGTGGACGAACGCGATGCTGGCCCCGCCGCCGGAGCACGTGCTCAACCTGATCGGCGCGGGCGGTCAGCTCCAGCCGGTCGCCGACCGGTTCGCCAACGCCTTCAACGACCCGGCCGACCTCGACCACTTCTTCTTCGAGCCGGACCGGACGAACGCCTACCTCGCCGAGGTCACGGCCGCCGCCCAGGCCTGACCGTCCGGACGCCCCGCCCCGCCCGTCGCCGGGGCGGGGCGCCCGGTCATCCCGCGTCCGGGGCGTCGTAGCCGGTGTCCGCCCCGTCGGCCGCGCCGTCCGGAAGCTCCGGCGGGGTGTACGCGGCCAGCGGCTCGCCGTCCGGGTCGGGCCGCACCGCCCCGAGCAGCGGGTTCGACGCCACGGGGGACACCTTCACCTCGGTACCGGGCCGGGGCGCCTGCACCACCTGGCCGTCGCCGATGTAGAGGGCGACATGGGTCGCCTCCGGGAAGTAGACCACCAGGTCCCCCGGGCGCAGCGCCGAGACGGGCACGTGCGGCAGCCGCCGCCACTGCTCCTGCGAGGTACGCGGAATGGCGCGCCCCGCCGCCGCCCAGGCCGTCGAGGTCAGCCCCGAGCAGTCGTACGACTCCGGACCCTCGGCGCCCCACACATACGGCTTGCCGATCTGCTCGACGGCGTACCGCACGGCCTCGCCGCCCTGTTCGGACGGTGTCCGGGGGGTGGTGCTCAGCGCGCCGGAGGCCACCAGCGCGTCCTGCGCGGCGGCGGTGTTCCGTCCCTCCAGCTCGGTCACCCCGGCGAGCTGCTCCTCGGAGAGCGAGGCGAGCATCGCCTCGACGTCCCGCATCCGGGCCTGGACGGTGTCGCGCTGCTCCTTCTCCCGCTTGGTCAGCTCCCGCTGCCTGGCCAGCGCCGCGCGGGCCTTCGCCGCCAGGTCCTCGGCGCGTTCCTCGGCACCGGAGAGCCGGTCCACGGTGGCCGTGCTGCCCGCCTGGGCGCGGGCGATCACATGGCTCTGGTCCAGGGCCCGCTGGGGGTCCGGGGCCAGCAGGAGCCGCAGATAGAGGGAGAAGTCGGTGCGGCCCTGGTACTGGGCACGGGCGAGGCGGCCCGCGTCCTGCCGGGCTCCGGTCAGGGCGGCACGGGCGGCGGCGAGCCGGGTGTTGAGCGTCTTCGCCTCGGCGGTCCGTTTCTTCAGTTCCTCGGCCGTGCCGTTGTACCGTTCCCCGGCCTTCTCCGCCTCCTGGTAGAGGGTCTGCAACCGCTTCAGCAGGGTGGGGACGCTCCGCGGGGCCTCCACACGTGCCGGGGCGCCGGGCGCGGGCTCGGCGAGGCCGGTTCCGGGGGCCGGTTCCGCGAGGGCGGGGGAGGCGGCGACGACCGAGGCGGCCACCGCCGTGCAGAGCGTGCGCGCGAGTCTGCCTGGCACGGCATCACCTCCGGTGACAGGGCCGGGCACACCGTTCCGTAGGACAATCGGACCGGTCGCTCCGCCATCGGTGTTCGGATCCCGTCCATCCGGTCACCCGGTGTCAGGTGATGCAAGGACCTTCCGGCGTGCCGCTGACCGGACCGCCCGAACGCCGTACGTCCGGCGTCACGCCACCGGGAAGGCGTAGAAGGCCCGTTCGCGCCGGACGACGACGGTCTTCCCCGCCGCCAGCACCCGGTACGGGCCGCTGACGGTCGCGCCCTTCGGCTCCTGGGCACCGATGTCCTGGAACTTCCACAACCGGCGTCCGTCCGCCGTGGCGAACGCCGTCACCTGGGTGGAGTCCGCCGCGAGCAGGGTCCCGCCACCGGTGCTCAGGGTGAGGGCGGGGGCGTTGCCGCCGAGCGGGACCTCGGTGGACCGCCGCCAGGCCTGGCGCCCGGTGGCCGCCTCGACCGCGCCGACCTCCTGGGCGCGGTTGGCGGTGTGGAGCAGCTTCCCGGCGAGCACGGGGGTGCCGAAGACGGAGCCCTCGGGGCCGGCGAGCGTCCACACGGGCTTCCCGGTGTCCGTCTCGAACGCCTGGAGGCCGCTGCCCACGGCCGCGTACAGCCGGCCCTCCTCGTCGCCGAGCGCCGCCGCGGCCGGGGAGACGGAGCCGAACTGCCGGTTCCACAGCGCCTTTCCGGACGCGCGGTCGAAGCAGCGGAAGAGGGCCTTGCCCTTGGCCGCCTTGGCGTCGGCCGCCGTGAGGGTCGCCGCGTCCTGGGCCAGGACGACGTCCGTGTCCCGGACGGCGGTCAGCCGGTAGGCGGGGGTGCCGTCCCGGCCCGCGGGGACCGCGGTGCGCCAGACCTCCTCGCGCCGCACGAGGTCGTACGCGAAGAGGTACGCCTTGGCGACCTGGGTGTCCTTGCCGGGCTTCTCGCCCTTCTTGGGCTTCGGCGCCTTCACGGTGACGGTGTGCGAGCCGGTGAACCACAGGACGTTCCCGGTCAGCCCGGTGAGGGGGCCGACCTTCATGCCGGGGACGCCGGTGAACTGGTCCGCGTACCGGACGCGGTGCTCGACCCGGCCGTCCTTCGACGACAGCCAGAGGAACTCGGCCGGACCCGCGAGGAAGCAGAGCCCGTCGCCCGCGGCCAGCACCTGCTGGGCGCCCGCCGCCTCCTTCGACGTCCAGCGCGCCCGGCCGGTCCGCAGGTCGAGGGCGGTGGCCCGGTCGGTGCCGGTCAGCACCAGCAGTTCGTCCCGCCAGACGCCCGCGGTGAGGGGGACGGGTGCGGTGGCCGGGTGGGTGTACGTCCACCGGGGCTCCGGCGCCCGGCCGGGGACCTTGGGGCGCGGCGCGGCCGACGGCTTGTCACCGGTGGCGGCGGCCTCGTCGTCGGAGCCGAGGGCCAGGACGGCACCTCCGCCGACGACCAGCCCGGCCACCCCGGCGGCCACGGCGGCGAGCAGCCCCCGCCGACCGGGGGCGGCGGGCGGCGCGGGGGAGGGGGCCGGGGCTGCCGGAAGCTGCTGGGGAAGCGCGGCGGGGGCCGCCGGATAGGGGTACGCGTACGGCTGCCGGGCGGCGGCCGGGGGGAGCCCGGACGCGGGGGCGTGCGGGGCCTCAGGTGCCGGGGAGGCGGCCGGGGCGTTCCAGGGCCCGGGCACCAGGGAGGCCGGGACGTGCGGGGGCTCGGGTGTGGCGGAGGCCGGGACGTGGGGGGCGGGACGGGCGCGGGGCAGGGCCAGTTGGGCCGTCGCCGGGTCGCTCTGCCGGACGCCCGGCCCGGTCCGCGTGAACCGGGTGGTGCCCCGGTCCTCGTCGGTGTCGGCGTACTCCGCGGCGGCCGTCCGGGCCGGTCCGTCGCCCGCCCGGCCGTCCCCGGGGGGCGACGCCGGGCCGCCCACCGGGGCCGCGTGGCCGGGCGGCACGGGGTCCGAGGCCACCACGTGCGAGGCCACCGAGTCCGAGGCCACCGAGTCCGAGGGCACGGCGTCGGACGGCTCGTCGTCCGGCCCCGCGTCGGCCCGGCCCGCGCCCGCCGTCGTCCCGGCAAGGGCCACCGCTCCCGCGTCCGTCCCCGTCTCCGACGGAGCGTCCAGGGCCCGTACCCGCGCCGCCTGGTCCATGACCGCCGCCGCGACCGGCTCCGGGAGCCAGCCGCCGCGGGCCAGGCCCGCCGCGCCCTCCAGTGCCAGTTCCGCCGCGACCGCCCCGGCACCCGGCCGGTCCGCCGGGTCCTTGGCCAGGCACCCGGCGATCAGCCCGCGCAACGCGTCCGGTACGGAGCCCAGTTCGGCCGGTGCGTGTGCGATCCGCTCGGCCGCGCCGTCGGCGGGGCCGTCCGCGAACGGGGTCGTCCCGGTCGCCGCGTACGCCAGCAGCAGCCCCAGCACGAACAGGTCCGAAGGGGTGCCCGCCGCCGTGCCCTCGACCTGCTCGGGGGTGAGGTAGCCGAGCCGTACCGAGAGCTGGCCGCCCTCCCGCGCCTCGGCCCCGGCGGCACCGCCGAGCGGCCCGAACGCCGTGAGCCGGGGCCCGTCCTCGGCCAGCAGCACCGTCCCCGGCGCGAGCCCCTGGAGCACCGCCCCGGTGGCGTGCACCCGGGACAGCGTCTCGGCCAGACCCGCGCCCAGTATCCGTACGGCCCGCTCGGGCAGCGGGCCGGCGAGCGCGATGGCCTCGGCGAGGGTCAGCGCGGGCACGTACGCCGCCGCCGTCCACAGACCGTCGTCCTCCGGTCCGGCGAGCGGCGGCTGCACCCAGCCGCCGGACAGCCGTTCGGCGGTGCGGGCCTCGGCCTGGAAGCGGCGGCGGAACGCGGGCAGTGCGGCCAGGTCCGGCCGGGCGGCGGTCACCACGACCCGGCCGTCCCCGTCCGTGTCCCGGGCGAGGTAGCGCACCGCGCTCGCGGTCTCACACAAGCGGGCCAGGGCCGTGTACGGACCGAAGCGGCGTGGATCGTCCTGACGCAGCGCCTCCATGGCGCACCCCCCTTGTGACCGTGCCCTCGGCACCTGACCGCCGATCTTAGAGGGTGCGCCCCGCCCGGTCCTCCCGCTCAGACGCCCCGGTCCGGCTTCGTCCAGGGCCACTTGGGGCGCCGGCGCTCGCGGCCTTCGGCGACGTACTCGTACACCCAGCCGCGCTGGAGCCCGAGCCGCTTGGAGTAGCCGGCCGGGGCGCGCCGGTAGGCGTGGACGGTTGCGGGGCCGCCGTCGGGGGCCGGTACCGGCACCTCGTACCACTTGGGCGGGTGCCCGGTCGGGCCCAGGAGGACGGGCAGGACCCGGCCGTCCAGGGGGCCGCCGCTGAAGGGGGTGTTCTCGCTTCTCACCCGGCCAGTCTGGCCCAGACCGTGCCGTCCGGCGGCCTCGGGACGGCCGGGTCAGTCCTGGGGCAGCAGATGCGCGGCGCGGCCGGCCACCGGCAGCACCCGCGCGGCCAGCCGTCCGGCCGGCCCTTCGGAGGTCTCCTGGCCCAGCAGTTCCGCCACCACGGCGGCCGTCTCGTCGTCCGAGGCGGCGGTCGCCGTCAGCAGGGCGATCAGGTGGTCGACCAGCCAGCCGCGCAGATCGGGGGCGGCGGGCTGCTTGTCCTCGTCCAGCCAGATCAGCGACGCGGCCTCGACCGCGGCGATCCAGGTCTTCACCATCATCCGCAGCCGGGGCCCGGCCGGTTCCTGGCCCGGACCGGTACCGCGTCCGAGGTGCAGCAGGATCTGCTCCGCCGCGGCCCGCCGCACACCGTCCACGATCGCCGACGTACGCGAGGTCTCGGCGACGCTGCCGCCGCGCAGCAACGCGCTGAAACCGGCGTCGTGCTGGTCGACGAAGCCCAGGTAGCGGTCGAGCACCCGGCTCACCCGCTCGGTGGGCGGGCCGGCCGCCGGCTCGGCGAAGCAGAGGGTCAGCTGCTCGGCGGCCGAGCCGAGCGCCGCTTCGTACAACTGCTGCCTGCCGCCCGGGAAGTAGCGGTAGACCAGTGGCCGGGAGACACCGGCCGCCACCGCCACCTCGTCGATCGACACGTCGTCCGGGGCCCGGTGGGCGAAGAGTGTGAGCGCGGCGCCGAGGAGCTGGGCCCTGCGCTCCTCGACACCGAGCCGTCGGTAGGCACGGACCGGTGGTGCTGCGGGGGCGGAGGTCATACCCCGAAGACTAAGCGTTCTCCCGCGCACCGGGAGAGCGCTCAGGCCAGCAGGCCCGAGCTCTTCCACAGCCTGCGCCCCACGCCGTTGAGCACCCCGATGTCGTCGAAGAAGTCGGTGAGCCGCTTGGCGCCCGTCTGCATGACCTCGGTCCGGTGGCCGCTCGCCTTCACCTGGGCGACCGCCTCGTGGCGGTCCAGGCCGACGTGCTCGTACACCTGGGGGTTGATGAAGCAGATGGAGAAGATGCGGGCCGCGTGCCCGCAGCTCAGCCGGGTCATCCGTCGCTCCCAGGCCGGAGCGGTCACCATCTGGCGGCGCAACTCCTCGCGGGCGTACCGCACATGGCGGGCCTCCTCGACGACGTGGATGCGGGTCACCCCGCGTACCAGCGTCTGGACCCGCTCGTCGGGGAAGGTGAGGCGCTGCATCCAGTCGAGGATCTCCTCGCCCAGGAGCGTCGCCGCGAACGAACCGGGGGTGGTGGAGACGGTCTTCAGGACGCGCGCCGCGTTGTGGTAGGCGCGCGGTACCGGGTAGGTGGGGGTGCCGCCCCACTGGATCATGCGGCCGAACATCATCGAGTGCCGGCACTCGTCCGCTATCTCGGTGAGGGCGTAGCGGACGTGGTTGCTGGTCACCGGCTTGTCGTAGATGTGCCGGACGAGGAGCTGCATGAGGATGATCTCGAACCAGATGCCGAGCGAGGCCAGCGACGCGGCCTCGTGCCGGGACAGCGCCATCCGCTGTTCCTCGGACATCCGCCGCCAGAGCGGGGTGTCGTAGAGGGAGACCAGCTCCGGCGGCCAGAACCACTTGCCGTCCTCGACGCCCGCGTCCCAGTCGAGTTCGGTGTCCGGGTCGAAGGAGTGCTTGGCCGAGGCCTCCAGCAGGCGGATCGCGACCTGTTCGCGATCCCTGAGGGGGCCGAGCGCGTCGCGCAGCGCCTGGACGTCCTGTTCGGTCACTGTCGTCATGGCAGAAGGCCCCTCGCACATGGGTTACCGGCGGTCATACATTATGAGACTGCCTGTCAGTAAGCGCGTCAATCCCTTGGGCGCGACTTGTTGACCGAGCGTCTACCAATGCGCCGCCCCACCTGCCGGGCGCGGCCGGGGCCGACCGCGCGACCCCCGCGCCTCCTGGCTGTTCGGCGGGGGGCCGCCCGGCGGTGCGACGTCACTCGTCGTCCGGGAGATCCACCGTCCTGCCGTTCTCGTCCACGGTGTGGGTACGCCAGTACGTGTCCCAGGTGTCGTCCACGTGCTTCGGCTCCTTGCCCTCCGGGTAGCGGGCGTACCCCTTCGGCGGCTTCTCGTCGTCAGGGACGCACGCGCTGCCGGCGCTGTTCACGGCGAGCACCGGGTACTCACCGCCCCCGCACGTGGCGTCCTCCATCGAGCAGGCGCCGGTGAGCAGGGCCAGGGCGGCGGCGGTGGCGGCCAGGCCGGCCGTGGTGCGGGACGGTCGGCGAAGTCGGCTGATCCTGCTCATGGGTGGGTTCCTCCTGGAGAGTGGCTGACAGGGCCAGCCTGCCGCCGCGCGGTGGGCCGGACCATGAGCACGCGTACTCAGCTCCGGCGGGCGTACCGACTCAGTCGCGTCGGGTGCCGCCCGCCGCCGGTCGGCCGGCGACGGGGCGGGGCGCCGAGCTGACGGGGCGTGGTTTCCGGCCTGATCTCGATCAACCGTCCGTCGAATGACTGTTCATGCCGGTGACGTAACGTGAGCGCCATGACCATGCCGCCGCAGCCGCCCCAGGGCCCGTACGGGCCGCCCCCGCCGCAGCAGAACCCCTACGGGCAGCAGCCTCCCCCCGGCCCCTACCCGCAGCAGCCCCCGGCGGCGCCCTACGGCTACCCGCCGCAGCCGCCCCAGGGCCCGCCCGGACCGTGGGGGCAGCCGGGCGCGCCTGGCTACCCGCAGCCGCCGCGCAAGAGCCGGACCGGGCTGGTCCTGGGCATCGTCGCCGGTGGGCTCGTCCTCGTGATCGGCGGCGGCTTCGGCCTGTACAAGCTGATCGACGCCGGGGCGGACGCCGCCTTCCCCGAGGCCACGCACAGACTCGTCGTGGAGAAGACGGTGCTGGACGGTGAGTTCACCCTCGCCGAGGACATGTCGGACAGCAAGGGCAAGGAGATCGAGGACACCCCCGACGTGAGCGTCCGGGACGGCAAGGCGGTGGTCGCCCAGTACGGCTCCGAGGAGAACGGCGTCCTGGTCCTCTCCGGCATGTACGGGCGTCTGTCCAGCGCCTCGTTCATCCGCGGCAAGATCATGGAGGGGGCGGCCGAGGCGGACGGCGCCAAGCTGGTCGTGCCCGCCAAGGAGTTCAAGCCCGCGGGATACGGCATCACGGTGGAGTGCCAGGTCGTGCAGTCCACGGAGATGGGCATGACCGCCAACACCCCCATGTGCGCGTGGGGGGACGGCAACACCGCCGCCATGATCGCCGTGATCCGGCCGGACGACCTCGGCAAGGAGCCCGCGTCCCTGGACCTGGCGAAGGCCGCCGAGGAGACCGCGAAGGTCCGCTCCGAGATCCGCAAGCCCCTCGGCTGAAGCCGGAGCCGGAGCCGGAGCCGGAGCCGGTGGCGCGGCTCGGTGGTGGCTGGTGGCCTGGTGGCTGGGGCCCGGCCCCGGTCACCGGTCAGCCCGACTCCGCCAAGGCCGCCTCCATCACCGCTCGGGCGATCGGGGCCGCGCTGCCGCCCCCGCTGATGTCGGCCCGGTCCGCCGATGCGTCCTCCACGACCACGGCCACCGCGACCGCCGGACGGCCGGAGTCCGGATCCTGCGCCCAGGAGATGAACCAGGCGTACGGCGTACCGGTGTTGCCGACACCGTGCTGCGCCGTGCCCGTCTTGCCGCCGACCCGCACCCCGTCGATCGCCGCGTTCGTCCCGGTGCCGTTCTCCACGACGTCCACCATCATCCGCTGCACCTGCCGGGCCGTCTCCGGTTCCATCGCCCGGCGGTAGGAGTCCGAGCCCTGCCGCCGGACGGTGTCGCCGTCGTGGTCGGTGATCCGGTCCACCAGGTGCGGACGCCGCAACTCGCCGTCGTTGGCCACCGCCGCCGCCACCATCGCCATCTGGAGCGGGGTCGCCGTGGTGTCGAACTGGCCGATCGAGGACTGGGCGAGCTGGTCGTCGCTCATGTCGGTGTCGACGTTGGAGCGGGCCACCCGGAAGGGGATCGTCAGGTCGTCCTCGTTGAAACCGAACTTCTCGGCGGTCCTCACCAGGTCCTTCAGGCCCACCTCCACGCCCAGGTGGGCCATCACGGTGTTGCAGGACACCCGGATCGCCTCCGCCAGCGACGCCTTCTCGCAGCCCCGCGCCTCGTCCGGGAGCGTGGTCGAGGTACCCGGCAGCACATACGGGGACGGGGTGTCGGTCGCCGCCTCCGGATCGCTCACCACACCGGTGCCGAGCGCCGCCGCGGCCGTCACGATCTTGAACGTGGACCCCGGCGGATAGGTCTGCCGGACGGCCCGGTTGAGCATGGGCTGACTCGCGGCCCCGTTCAGCTCGGCCCACGCGCCGGTCACCGAGGAGCCCGTGCCGGAGAGCCGCTCGGGGTCGTACGACGGGGAGGAGACCAGCGCCAGGACCGCGCCGGTGGCCGGATCGAGCGCGGCGACCGCGCCGCGCCGGCCGGCCAGTCCCTCGTACCCGGCCCGCTGCACCGCGTCCCGGACGGTGGTGACGACGTCGCCGCCGGGCTGCCGGTCGCGGGTGAGGTCGTCCCACAGGGGGAGCGGCGCCAGCACCGAGGCGGTCCCGGACAGCACGGGGTCCTCGGCGTTCTCCAGCAGCGTCGTGCCGTACGTCTGCGAGGCGTACCCGGTCACCGGGGCGTACAGCGGGCCGTGCCGGTAGGTGCGTTCGTACGCGAGCTGTTCGTGGGTGTCCTTCGAACCCGTGACGGGCTCGTCGCCGACCACGATGTCGCCGCGCGGCTGGGAGTAACGGGCGATCGTGGTACGGCGGTTGGCGGGGTTGTTGTCGAGGGCGTCGGCCTCGAAGACCTGGACGCGGGCCGCGTTGGCCAGCAGGGCCACGAGCAGCAGCAGGCAGAAGGCGGCGGCCCGCCGGATGTAGCGGATCACCGTCCGGCCCCGTGACGGCGGCCGAGGTCCGGCGGGTCCTCCTCGACGATCGGCCCGATGACGCCCGTCTCCACCTGGCCCGGGTGCGGGGCGCGGGCCTCGGCGCTCACCCGGATCAGCAGGGCCACGATGATCCAGTTGGTGACGACGGACGAACCGCCCTGGGCCAGGAAGGGCATGGCCATGCCGGTCAGCGGGATCAGCCCCATCACCCCGCCCGCGATGACGAAGACCTGGAGCGCCAGGATCGAGGCCAGCCCGATCGACAGCAGCCGGCCGAAGGGGTCGCGCAGGGCGAGCCCCGCCCGGTAACCGCGGGCCACCAGCAGGGCGTACAGCAGGAAGATCGCGGTGAGCCCGGCCAGGCCGAGTTCCTCGCCCGCCGTCGCCAGGATGAAGTCGGACTTGGCCGCGAAGCCGATGAGGATCGAGTGTCCGAGCCCCAGTCCGGTGCCGAGCATGCCCCCGGCGGCGAACGCGAACAGCGACTGGGCGAGCTGGCTCGGGCCGTGGCCCGCGCTGATGCTCGCGTACGGATCCAGCCAGTCCTGCACCCTGCTGTGCACATGGGGTTCGAGCGAGCCCACGACGAACGCGCCCGCCGCCGCCAGCAGCAGGCCCACCGCGATCCAGCCGGTCCGCCCGGTGGCGACGTACAGCATGATCACGAAGAGGCCGAAGAAGAGCAGCGAGGTGCCCAGGTCGCGTTCCAGCACGAGGACACCGACACTGAGCAGCCAGATCGCGACGATCGGGCCGAGCACCCGGCCGGTGGGCAACTGGAGCCTCCAGACCGTTCGGCCGGCGTACGCCAGCGCGTTGCGGTTCGCCGCGAGGTAGGCGGCGAAGAACACGGCGAGCAGAATCTTGGCGAACTCGCCCGGCTGGAAGGAGAATCCGCCGACCCGGATCCAGATCTTGGCCCCGTTCACCGCGGGGAAGAAGATCGGCACGATCATCAGGACCAGCGCCGTCGCCACCGAGAGATACGCGTAGCGCTGGAGGAGGCGGTGGTCACGCAGCAGCACGACGACGGCGATGAAGAACGCGACCCCGAGGGTGGACCAGACCAGCTGGGTGGCCGCGGCCTGGTCCCGGGGGGTCTCCAGGTCGAGCCGGTAGATCAGCACCAGGCCCAGGCCGTTGAGCAGGACCGCGATCGGCAGCAGCAGCGGATCGGCGTACGGGGCGCGCAGCCGGACCGCGAGATGGGCGAGCAGGGCGAGGAGGCCGAGACCTGCGCCGTACCCGGCGACATCGGGGGGTACGGCGTTGTTCCTGGCGAGGCCGACGGCCGCGTAGCCGTAGACGGAGATGAGCACGGCCCCGATCAGGAGCGAGAGCTCGACCCCGCGCCGCTTGGGCAGGCGTAGCTCGGGCGGGCGCGCGTCCGCCGTCGTTGCGGTCATGCCCCGCAACGTAGCAAGAGGCGGGTGCTATTTCCCTTATGTCAGCCCCGCGCCCCCGGCCCCGCGCCCCGGCCTCCCCCCTGTGCCCTTGGCCCGTGCTTCCGGGCCCCGTGCGTTCAGCCCTGGTGGGGGCCGCCGCCTCCGGGCGCGTACCCGGGCTGCTGCCGCGGGGCGGTGCCGTACGGATTCCCGTCCTGCCCCGCGTGTGCCTGAGCCAGCAGCCGGTCGGCCTCCTCCGCGGGTATCTGCCGCTCGCCGCCGCAGAAGGTGCACTGCGTCGCGTACTTCGTGGAGAACGGGAAGAGCGGCACGAAGAACAGCGTGAACTTGGTGACCCGCTTGCGCAGTGCGTGCGCGGCGGGGTTGCCGCACCAGCCGCACACCATCGTCAGGACGGCCAACTGGTGGAGATAGCCCCGCGTACCAAAAATGATCATGATGTGGTTCCTTTTCCCCTGTCGGTCCCGAGAGCCCGCCGGCAGAGCGCCAGAAGCTTCTCGTCCTCATACGTGTCGTGACTGCCGTATCCGCCGTCCATCGCGTTGTGGCGGCGTACGGACAGGAGTTCGGCGCGCACGACCTGTGCGGCGTCCGCCCCCGCGCCGGGCAGACCCATCCGCGCCAGACAGTCCGCGACCCGGACCCTGACGTGGCGGTTCCTCTCCCAGGCCGCGAGGAGCACCGGGACGCTCTCCCCCGTCCGCCCGGAGATCTCCCACAGGGCGATCGCCGCGTCCACGCGCAGCCACAGCTCGTCATGGGCCAGCAGGGCGCGCAGCCGGGGTACCGCCACCGACGCCGCCCCGCCGAGCCGCCCCAGCGCGGCGGCGGCGGCCCGGCAGTCGTGCTCCCGCTCGGCCCGCAGCCCCTCCAGCAGCACGGGCAGCACCGCCTCGGCGTCCCCCTCGACCGACCAGAGGGCCTCGGCCGCCTCGGTCGCCGCCGCCGTGCCGGGCCGCCGGATCAGCGCCCGCAGCTCCGGCGCGGCACCACGGGCGGCCGGCCCGAACGCGTCGAGCGCCCGCAGCGCCGCCGTACGCAGCCACTCGCCCCGGTACTCCGGCGCCCCCCGCAGCACCCGCAGCACCTCGGGCGCGGCCTCGCCCGCCCGCAGCGCCGTCAGCCCGGCGAGCAGCGGAGCCGCCCGGTCGTACGCGCCCTCGTCCAGGCCCACTTCGCCCAGCCTCCGCCGGAGCGTCCCCGCGAGAGGGGCGGCCGCCTCGCCCAGATACCCGATGGCGAACCCCACGTCGTGCGGCACCTCCGGCTGCTCCAGGGCGGCCGCCAGCGCGGGCAGCACCCGCACGTCCCCCAGCCTGGCCAGCGCCTTGACCGCCGAACCCAGTCCGGGCGGCCCGCTCGCCCACTGCCGCACCCAGGCACCCGGCTCCGCCGCCACCCGGGCGGCCAGCGCGTCGGCGGCCGGCGCGGCCAGCGAGAACAGCTCCTCCAGCACATGCGAGGCGGCTTCCGAGAGGCGCGGCTCCGGATCGGTGAGCTGCGCCCCGACCAGCCGCACCAGCTCCTCGTACGAGCCGCGCCAGGCCCGTATCAGCCCGCTGCTCATCCGTACGGCGTCGATCCGCTGCCAGGGGTCGGGGCTGCGCAACTGGTCCGCCAGCAGTGCCGTGCGCTCCTCCACCCGGTCGTCCAGGCCCACGTGCAGCGTCCGCAGCAGATCGGCGGCCCAAGGGGCGCCGCGCCCCGCCGCCTCCTCGGCCGACAGCGCCCGCAACTGCCCCACCAGCGTCGGGGCGGCCGCCCGCTCCACCGGGCCCTCACCGGCGGACGCCTCGGGGCCGGCCCGCTCCGGCTCGGGCGGCCCGGAGCGCAGCTCCCGCAGCAGCCCCGACACCATCGCCACGACGTCGCCGGGCAGGGCGTCCGGCGCGCACCGGGCCAACTGGGCGAGAGCGGCGAGCCGCAGTCCGGGGGCGTACGCCTCGGCGGCGAGGCGGCTCAGCCAGTCGGCGGCCCGCCCGGCCAGCGGGCGGTGGCGCAGGGCCACCCGCCCCGCCGCCTCGGCCAGCGCGAGACGCACCTCCTCCACCGGCTCCACGGGCAGCCGCTCCCGCAGCAGGTCCAGGACGTGGACCGGCCGGCTGTGCAGGGTGGCGAGGGCCAGCGGCGCGGCGAGCCGTACCCCCGGGTCCTCGTCGGCGATCAGCTCGCAGAACACGCCCGCCCCGGCCGTGACCGCGGCCGCCGCCATCGCGTAGTTCGCGGCGCCCTCGATCTCGTCCTCGTCCATCTCGTCCTCGTCGTCCTCGTCGAGGTCGATGCCGCCGATGCTGGTCAGCAGCTCGACGACGCTGCCGCGGTCCTGGACGCCGGGATCGACGACCAGCTCGAAGAGGAAGGGGATGCAGGCCAGCGTGCACGCGTACACGTCGCCCTGGTGGTGGACCGCCCCGTACATCCCGTCCAGTGCGCTCTCCCGCGCCGCCGGATCGGGGGAGGCCAGGCCCCGCAGGAGTGCGGGCACGTCGTCCGCCGGCCCGTAGGCGTGCTCCATCGATGCCCAGTCGACCTCGTCGATCCCCGCGAACACGCCGTTCCCTCCCCGTGTCGTCCTCTGCACCGCGAACCCGGTGGGCCGTGTCCAAGAAGCAGCTCTGCGCAGAGTGTGCACCACGTCCCTGACAATCCACCCTCCACTTGCGGCCTTTACTGCCGTGTGCATGGCCAACTGTGAACAGGCCGTGACCTCCCGGTCCGTACCGCCCGCCCGCCCGCCGCCCGGCCCGAGGCTCCCGACGGCCGTCAGCCGCCCGGCAGGGGGCGGGCCTGGCGGGCGTCGGTCAGCGGCCCGAGGAGGTCGCCGTGGTGCTCCAGCCGCGCGGCCATGTCACCGGCGAGGAAGTCCAGCGCGGCGGGGTCCTCGCAGGCCCCGATCTCCTCCCAGGTGACGGGGGCGGACACGGTGGGACGGTCCTTGGCCCGCAGGGTGTACGGGGCGGCGGTCGTCTTGGCCGCGGCGTTCTGGCTGAAGTCCACGAACACCTTCCCCGGGCGCAGCGCACGCGTCATCCGGTGCACCACCAGATCGGGGAGCGCCTTCTGGGCCTCGACCGCCAGCGACCTGGCGTAGGCCGTCACGTCCTCGGAAGGGGCGGGTTCCAGCGGGACGAGCAGGTGGAGCCCCTTCGAGCCGGAGGTCTTCCCGTAGGCGGACAGGCCGTCGGCCGCCAGGCGCTCCCGCAGCCAGAGGGCCACCGCGCAGCACTCGACGATGCTCGCGGGCGCCCCGGGGTCCAGGTCGAACACCATCCGGTCCGCGACCGCCGGAGTCTGCCGCCGCCACTGATGGGTGTGGAACTCCACCACCAGGTTGGCCGCCCACATCAGCGCGGGCAGGTCCTGGACGAGCACCTGGCGGGCGTCCGGGTCGTCGCTGCGGGGCACCGGCGTGGTGCGCACCCAGTCGGGTGTACCGGGCGGCGGGTTCTTGGTGAAGAAGCGCAGTCCCTGCGGACCGTCGGGATAGCGCAAGAAGGACAGGGCCCGGTCGTGCAGATGGGCGAGCATCACGTCCGCCGCGGTGGCCGCGTAGTAGTGCAGCACCTCGCCCTTGGTGGTCCCGGTGGCCGGATACAGCACCTTGTCGAGATTGCTGAGGGCCAGGCGCCGCCCCTCCACCTCTGTGATCGGCGTCATACGATAAGAATCGCACGGAATCGCATCCAACCGGTGCAATCAGGTCGTCACGCGCGAGGAGTGAACGGTGAGGTCCATCTGGAACGGCGCCATCTCCTTCGGACTGGTCAGCATTCCCGTCAAGCTGATGAACGCCACGGAGAACCACTCGATCTCCTTCCGGCAGATCCATCTCGCCGACGGTGGCCGGATCCGCTACCGCAAGGTGTGCGAACTCGACGAGCGGGAGGTGAGCGCCGCCGACACCGGCAAGGGCTACCAGGACCCCGACGGCACGGTCGTCCCCATCACCGACGAGGACCTCGCCTCGCTGCCGCTGCCCACCGCCAAGACGATCGAGATCGAGGGCTTCGTGCCCGCCTCCGCCGTCGATCCACTCCAACTGGACTCGGCGTACTACCTCGCGGCCAACGGCGTACCGGCCGGCAAGCCGTACGCGCTGCTGCGGGAGGCGCTGCGGCGGAGCGAGAAGGTCGCTGTCGCCAAGTACGCCCTGCGCGGCCGGGAACGGCTCGGGATGCTCCGCGTGGTGGACGACGTGATCGCCCTGCACGGCCTGTTCTGGCCCGACGAGATCCGTGGCCCGGAGGGGGTCGCACCGGACACGGACGTCCGGATCCGGGACGCCGAACTGGACCTGGCGGACGCCCTGATGAACACCCTGGGCGAGGCCGACCTGGACACCCTCCACGACGACTACCGCGAGGCGGTCGAGGAACTCGTCGCGGCGAAGGCGGCGGGGGAGCCGGTGGAACCGGAGGGCGAGGAGGAGCCCGGCGGGGGCAAGGTCATCGACCTGATGGCGGCGCTGGAGAACAGCGTGCGCGCGGCGCGAGGATCGCAGGGGCAGGACGACGGCGAGGTGGCGGACGTCCACCCCATCGAGTCCGGCAGGGCGTCGTCCGAGCGGGGCGGTGGCGGCGGAAAGGAGAAGGCCGGGGGAGCGGCGGCCGAGGGGCGGAGCGCGAAGGGAACGGAGTCGAAGAAGAAGGCGTCCGACGACGCCGGGGGATCGGCCGCGCAGAGGAAGGCGTCAGACGCCCGGGAACCGGCCGCGAAGAAGAAGGCGGCGGCGAAGAAGTCCTCCTCCGGCGCGACCACGGAGAAGAAGTCCCCGACGACGCGCTCCGCCGCCGAGAAGTCACCGTCCAAGAAGTCCGCGTCCGAGAAGTCCCCGGCCAAGAAGGCGTCAGCCGGGAAATCCTCCGCCCGGAAGTCCACCGCGAGCGCGTCCTCGGCGAAGACGGCGGCGAAGAAGAAGACGGCGAAGAAGAAGACGGCGGCGGAGAAGTCGTCCTCGGGCACCCGCCGCGACGCGTCGGGGACCTCCTCCCGGTCCGCCCGCACACGCACCTCGGCCTGACCTCTGGGCCGCAGGGCACCGGCCCCGTGGCCGAACAGCCCTCTTCCTGCGGTGTCATGGGCTCCCCTTACGCTACGGGGCATGAGCACAGGCGCTGACCCGTCCGCACGGGTGATCGACGGTCGCTTCACGCTGGTCAGACGACTCGGCAGCGGAGGCATGGGCATGGTCTGGCGCGCCCGTGACGAGGCGCTCCACCGCGACGTCGCCCTCAAGGAGGTCCGGCCGCCGGACCCCGCCCTCGCGGAGCACGACCCCGAGTCGGCGCGCACCCTGCGCGCCCGGGTCCTGCGCGAGGCCCGCGCCCTGGCCCGGCTGGACCACCCCAACGTGGTCACCATCCACCACATCGTGGACCCGGGGGAGACCGGCTACCCCTGGATCGTCATGGAGCTGGTGGAGGGCTCCTCGCTCCAGGAACGGCTGGCCGAGGGCCCCATGTCGCCCGCCGAGGCGGCGGAGTTGGGCCGTGGCGTCCTCTCGGCGCTCCGGGCAGCCCACGCGGCGGGAATCCACCACCGTGACGTGAAACCGGCCAACGTGCTGCTGCGGACCGACGGACGCCCCGTCCTGACCGACTTCGGTATCGCCGCGATCCGCGAGTCCACCAGCCTGACCGCCACCGGGGCGCTCATCGGTTCGCCCGACTACATAGCCCCCGAGCGCATCCGGGGCACCGAGGGCGATCCCTCGTCCGACCTCTGGTCGCTCGGCATGCTGCTGTACGTCGCCGTCGAGGGCCACCACCCGCTCCGCCGGGCCAGCACCCTCGCCACCCTCGCGGCCGTCCTGGACGAACAGGTGCCCCCGCCGGTACGCGCCGGCGCGCTCGCCCCCGTACTGGACGCGCTGCTGACCCGGGACACCGCCGCACGGCCGGACGCCGAGACGCTGGACCGCATGCTGGCCGCCGTGACGGCCTCCGCCGACGTCTCCGCGCCCGCGCCGCCCGCGGGTTCGCCCGACACCCTCCGCCTCTCGGGAGGCCGCCCGCAGGCGCCGTCCGGGTCCGCCCCACGGCCCCCGGCGGCCGGCCCGGTCCCGGCGCCACCCGGTGCCGGTCCCCACCACGCCCCCTGGTCCCCGCCCCCGTCCGGAGCACCGACCGCTCCGGACCACGGACGCGAGGACGACCGGGAAGCCCGGCTGCGGCGCCGGATACACATGATCACCGCCGCCGCCTCGCTCACCGGCACCCTCGTGACCGCCGGTGTCCTGCTGTTCCTGTACTGGCCGCAGTCCCCGGACGACGACAAGGACGCCGACCGGCCGACGGTCACCGCGAGTTCCCCGTCCGACGACCGCGGTGCGGCGCCCTCACCCCGCGCGGACGCCACGCCCGTCGAGGACACCCAGGAGCGCGCGGTGGACCTCCTGACCCCGGACGGGGCGCGTCAGGTGGTCAAGGGCCTCGAAAAGGTGATGGGCGGTACCCGGGTCACCGACTTCACGCTGTACGGGGAACACGCCTCGGCCGACGCGCCGTTGGCGACCAACCCCAAGCTGTACGACCGCTACACCTACCGCGAGGGCCGCGCCGAACGCGATAACGCCGGCGGCACGCTCTCCGCGAGCGACACCCCCGTCGACCTGGAGAAGGTCGACTGGGACAAGCTGCCGTCCCTCCTCGCGGACGCGGAGAAATCCCTCAACATCCCCGACCCGGACAGCCGTTACCTGATCGTGGACCCGTCGTCCCCCTTCCACGGCGACCGGCCCGTGCTGCGGGTGTACGTCTCCGACGACTACGGCGGCGCCTTCCTCACCGCCGAGCTGAACGGAAAGATCATCGAGCGGAACCCCCGCGACGCCGGCTGACCGGTGCCGAAGGCCCGCTCACCGGCGCACGGCGTCCAGCGTCCCGGATCCTGACCGTTCACACGGCGTGCCGCGCCCCCGCGCAGTAGAGTGCGGGATGCCGTGACTGGCGCGTGCCCCGCGGGGTACTCCGTGGAAGCGACCACGAGGGAGCGGCACACCCCGGGCACCGTCCCGGGGCGTCATCGCCGGAAGGCCGTCCGCCTGGGCCGTCCGGGTCCATGTCGCCTCCGTGCGACCGACCCGGGAGGATCCCCGTGTCCGTACAGCCGTCCGAAGACCGCCGTCCCGCCCTGTCCGTGGCCGACCCGGAACTTGCCGCACTGGTGAACGCCGAGGAGCGGCTCCAGGCCGACACACTGCGCCTGATCCCCAGTGAGAACTACGTGTCCGCCGCCGTGCTGGAGGCGTCCGGGACGGTTCTCCAGAACAAGTACTCCGAGGGCTATCCCGGCCGCCGGTACTACGAAGGCCAGCAGGTCATCGACCAGGTGGAGACGCTCGCCGCCGAGCGGGCCCGGGACCTGTTCGGCATGGAGCACGCCAACGTGCAGCCGTACTCCGGCTCACCGGCCAACCTCGCCGTCTACCTGGCGTTCCTTGAGCCGGGCGACACCGTCCTGGGGATGTCCCTGCCGATGGGCGGCCACCTCACCCACGGCTGGGGCGTCTCGGCGACCGGTACATGGTTCCGGGGGGTGCGGTACGGGGTACGGCGCGACACCGGGCGCGTCGATCTGGACGAGGTGCGCGACCTGGCGCGCGCCGAACGCCCCAAGGTGATCTTCTGCGGAGGCACCGCGGTGCCCCGGGTCATCGACTTCGCCGGGTTCGCGGACATCGCCCGTGAGGTCGGCGCGATCCTGGTCGCCGACGTGGCCCATATCGCCGGGCTGATCGCCGGAGGCGCGCACCCGTCACCGTCCGGCCACGCGGACGTCGTGTCCACCACCACCCACAAGACCCTGCGCGGCCCGCGCGGAGCGATGCTCCTCTCCCGGGCGGAGCACGCCAAGGCCATCGACCGGGCGGTCTTCCCCGGCCTCCAGGGCGGCCCGCACAACCAGACCACGGCCGCCATCGCGGTCGCCCTGAAGGAGGCCGCCACACCGGAGTTCGGCGCGTACGCCCATCAGGTCGTCGCCAACGCCCGTGCCCTGGGGGAGGAGATGGCGGCACGCGGCTTCGACCTGGTCTCCGGGGGCACGGACAACCACCTGCTGCTGGCCGACCTCACGGGGAAGGACGTACCGGGCAAGGTCGCGGCCAAGGCGCTCGACCGGGCGGGGATCGTCGTCAACTACAACGCGGTTCCCTACGACCCGCGCAAGCCGTTCGACCCGTCCGGCATCCGCGTCGGCACCCCCGCCCTGACGTCCCGGGGCGTGCCGACCTCCGAGATGGGCACCGTCGCACAGTGGATCGATCTTGTGGTCGACGCCGCCCGTACAGGTGACGAAACCACGGTTTCCAAGGTCAGGGGCGAGGTGAAGGCGATGATGGACGCCTATCCGGCGCCGGGCCTCCCCCTGGTCTGACCGGGCCGCCGGAGCAGTCCGGGGCGCACGGAGCCCGGACCGCTCCGGAACGCCGGGTCCTCGACCCCGCGCGCCCGCTCTGCGCCCTGTCCGGTTGTCGAACTGCCGTACAGGGTGGAGACAAACGGGGGAGCGAGGAAGTCGGAGAGGCGGAAACGGCGAACACGAGGGGGCACGATGCACGATCTGAAGGTCACGTCATGGCAGCTCTTCGGGCATGACCGGCTGTATGTGAACCTGCCCGACGGCACCGCGATCGGCTGGGCCGACCTGGGCAGCGGCACGATCACCGTCCTGCACCCGCGCTACCGTGACGCCGTCACGGACGCGCTCGCCCGTCAGGTCCCGGACATGCCGGTCCTCGGCGAGGTGGACCCTCCGGACCCCCTGATGCCCCCGACGCCCCCTTCGGCCCCCCGGATCCCGCCGCTGCGGCGGATGCGGATGCGGAAGGGCGCGGAGGCGGGGGAGCGCGGGGGTGCACCGGAGCGGGGCCGGGAGGACGTCCCGCCCCCGGCCCACACCCCGCGCGTCCCGGAACAGGCACGGCCACCCAGCCAGGAGCGAGAACCGGTCACGGCCTCCCCGGGCGAGCGCGAGGGGCGCCGCCCGCCCCAGGAGCGGGCGGCCGGGGACGAGCGGTCCCGGGAGCCCGCCCGGAAGGCCGCGCCCACCCGCGAACCCGGGCCCGGACCGGAGCCCGGATCCTGGTCCGAACCGGCGCCGGGGTCCGTACCCGAACCGGCGCCGGGGTCCGTACCCGAGCCGGGGGCCCGGCCCGAACCGGCGTCCGGGTCCCGGCCCGAGCCCCTGTCACCCGCCTCCGCGTCCCCCGAGCCCATGACGCCCGAGCCCACGGCGCCGGGGCGGCGGCCGGAGCTGCCCGCGCTCACCCCCGCCACCGACCTCTCGACCCGCCGCCCCGGCACCGCGTTGCGGGTGCAGCTCGGTGAGTCCGGTGCCGGCACGCTCGTACGGGCGGCCACCGGGGCGCTCCGCCGGCAGAAGGAGCCGGACCCCCGGCGTACCGCGCTGTCCGGGGAGCGCCGGGTCGGGGCCGAGCTGAAGCGGCTGACCCGGCACGGCTGGCGGGTCCTGCACTCCGTACCCCTGTCGGACGGTACGGAGATCGGGCATCTGCTCATCGGCCCGGGAGGGGTGTTCGCCGTGCACGCGGAGCACCACCCCCAGGCCTCGGTACGGATCGACGACGGCACCGTGCGGTTCGGTGACGGCGAGCCCCAGCCGTACGCCCTGGACGACCGGTTCGGGGCCGGGCGGGCGCGGAGGGTGCTGGAGGCGTACTGCACCTTCGCGGTGCCGGTCGGGACCGTACTGGTGTTCACCGGCGTCACCGCGCTCGACGTGGTCACGACCCCGCCGGACGTACGGGTCCTGAAGGAGCGTCAGGTGTCGTCCCTGGCACCGCTGAGCGGGGCGCTGACCCCCACCCAGGTGGAGCGTGTCTACGACGTGGCGCGCAACCAGGAGGCATGGGCGGGCGCCTGACGCCCACGGTGGCGGCACCCGGAGGGTCCCGGGTGCCGCCACCGGTCGTTCAACGGTCCGATCCGGCTACCCGGCCCGGCCGTTCACGTGGCGAGACTGGTGTGCAGGAAGTCGAGGATCTCCTTGCGCGCGGCCTCCGCCTGTGGCGCCACCCCAGGCATGCTGAGGAAGGCGTGCGTCGCCTCCGGGAACTCGGTGAGCTGGGTCGGCGTCCCGGCCGTGCGCAGCCGCTCGGCGTAACCGCGGCCCTGGTCGGCCACCGGATCGTGTGTCGGTACCACCACGAGCGTCGGGGGCAGCCCGTGCAGATCGGCGTAGAGCGGTGACAGCGCGCGGGAGTCGGCGCCCGGCGGGACGGCGAAGCGGTGGAACAGTTCGAGCTGCGGCATGCTGAGCGTGGGGGTGTGGGAGTACTCGACGGCCGAGGGGTGGTCGAGCATCGTCTCGGTCAGGTCCACGGCCGGGTTCACCAACACCTGTGCGGCGAGCGGCAGATCGGCCTCCCTGGCCCGGACCGCCGCCAGGGCGGTGATCAACGCGCCGCAGCTCTCACCGAAGACGGCGACACGCGTCGGGCTGATGCCCCACTCCGCGGCGTTCCGCACCAGGTGGTCCAGTACGTCCCAGCCGTCGTCGACGGCCGCCGACAGCGGGTGGTCCGGGCCGACGAGGCGGTGCTCGACCGAGACGACGACCGCGGGCAGCCGGGCGGCGAGGTGGCTGTTGACCCAGTCGCTCTGCACCGCCGTGCCCACGAACCCGCCGCCGTGCACATGGACCACGAGCGGCAGACCGGCTCCGGTGCCCGGGGTCCCGGACGAGGGCCGGTACACCCGGACGGGTAAACGGCGGCCGGGCAGTTCCATTTCCTGCCACTCGATCGTGACACCGTCCTCGGGCATTCCGGTGATCGCCCGCGCCTCGGGCGCCGCCCTCCGGCGGTTCTCCGCGTCCCGGAAGGCGAAGATCTCCTCGTCCGTCAGCGCGTTCCAGTCCGGTTCGCCCGCCGGGGCCTGTCCCTGGGACCGGGCGTCGGCCGGGCGCGACCGCGCACCGGTGGTCTCGCTCATGATCGTGCTCCCTTCGCCGTGGGCCTGTGTGCGGAAGGCGTCAGACCCAGCGGTCCCTCTCCCGGATCGGTACGGGTGACGACGAACGACAGCGCGTCGCCCGGGAGGCGGTCGGCCCGCTCCGGACGTGCGCACGGTTCGGCACGGTTTCTGTTCATGACGGCCACGCTAGAGACCTGTTTCGGTATCGCAAAGAGCGCCACCTTCCACCGCATGTCGGAAATCGGACACGTTATCGAGTGCGCACTCATCGGATGTTTCCCCCGCCCTCGGGTGCCGGGCCGCCTCGGCGTGTCCGCCGGGTGCGCCCGCCGACTGGGCCGCCCGTGGCGCACTCACGGCCGATGCCCTGGCCCGGAGGTGGAGGTTCCGTCCGGTCGGCCACGCGGGCGCCGTGAACCGGAGCGGCGTGGCGTGTCGCGTACGGGCACTCTCGGCCACGGCCCGGGCGGGCGAAGTCGTAGGTGAACGGAGTGTTTCGGGAACGGCCGTTCGAGGCTGCCGTCCCGTTGACCCTCGTAGGGTGAGACAACGGCGGTCTGATGGACGCCCCGGACGGAGAGGACCCCTGTGCACCCGCCCATGGCCGAGATCCCCGGCGGCACCGTGGACCTCCGCGACGACCGCCGCGGCACCCGCTGGCGGACCGAGCTGGCACCCTTCCTGATCGGCCGTCACCCCGTGACCGCCGGGCTGCACCGCGAGGTCACCGGGGAGACCGCCGCCGCGGCGGACGCCGCGCCCCTGACGAACATCAGCTGGTTCGACGCCGTCGAGCTGTGCAACCGGGTCTCGGCCCGGTCCGGGCTGTCTCCGGCCTACCACCACGACCCCGCGACCGGGGACGTGGTCTGGGACGAGGAGTGCGACGGCTACCGGCTGCCCACCGAGGCGGAGTGGCAGTACGCCTGCCGGGCGGGCACGGCCGGCTACCGGTACGGCGAGATCGACGCCATCGCCTGGTACGACGGGAACTCGGGCGGCCGGGCCCACGAGGTCGGGGCCAAGGACCCCAACCCGTGGGGGCTGTACGACATGCTGGGCAATGTCTGGGAGTGGTGCTGGGACCTCTACGACGAGGAGGTCTACGGCTCGTACCGCATCTTCAGGGGCGGTGGCTGGGCCGAGTCGGAGCGCGGCTGCGGCGCCACGGTCCGGCGCCGCAGCCACCCCACCTTCGCCATCGACGACCTGGGCCTCCGGCTGGCCCGGAGTGTGCGCCGATAGGTCTTCCGGGGATTGGTCCAGACCCATGGACATCGCGCTATTGACGTGGACCTGACCGTGAGTATGGTCTAGACCTACGGTGAGTCCTCGGTCGTCACCCCGCGACCCGAGGTGCGCGCGGAGGCGTGATGCGCCCTCGCGCCGCTGACCGCGCACACGCTTTCCGGTACGCCCGCGGCTCGGCGGGGCGCGCGGGGCACCGGAGGTGCGGGTACCCCGGCCGCTGTCGCACGCCTCCGGCGGCGGTCTCCACAGCGAAGGAGTTGACATGAACACGAAGCGACGGCTGGCCGCCGTGATCGGCGTGGGCATCGCCCCTCTGGTCGCGGTATGCCTCCCGGCCGCCACGGCCAGTGCGCACGGTTACGTCTCCACGCCCCCGAGCCGTCAGGCGCAGTGCGCCGCGGGTACCGTCGACTGCGGTTCCATCAAGTACGAGCCGCAGAGCGTCGAGGGACCCAAGGGGCTGCGCAGCTGTAGCGGCGGCAACGCGGGATTCGCCGAACTCGACGACGACAGCAAGAACTGGAAGGCCACCCCGGTCAGCAGCTCGACCACCTTCACCTGGAAGCTGACGGCCCGTCACTCCACGAGCACCTGGCAGTACTTCGTCGGTGGCCAGACCGTGGCGGAGTTCAACGACAACGGCGCGCAGCCCGGCGCGACCGTCACCCACCAGGTGAACTTCGGCGGCCTCAGCGGCCGGCAGAAGGTCCTCGCCGTCTGGAACATCGCCGACACCCCCAACGCGTTCTACGCCTGCATCGACGTCCAGATCGGCGGTGGCGGCGGGAACGGCGGCGGTGGCGGCGAGGAGAACCCGGGCGACTGCGCCGCCTCGGCCTGGAGCGCGGGAGCGGTCTACAACGGCGGGGACACCGTCTCCTGGAAGAACCACACCTGGCGTGCCAAGTGGTGGGCCCAGGGCGAGGAGCCCGGCACCACCGGTGAGTGGGGCGTCTGGGAGGACCTCGGCGCCTGCGCGGCGTAACGCCCGCGGACCGTACCGGTGCACCGGTCGCCCTCGGTGCGCCGGTACACCCGTGGGGCGCCCGTGCGCGGGTACGCCCGTGTGGCGTCCGTGCGTGGGTACGCCCGTGTGGCCCGGAACGCGGCCGTCCAGGTCAGGTCTTCGTCAGCGCGCCGCCCTTGTGCATCGCGATGTGGCCGGTCCGGTCGCTCTTGATCTCGTACTGCGGGTCGTCGGGGCCGCAGTGCCGTGTGCGGCCCTTGAACTCCACGTCCTCGGTGTGGACCCGGGTGATCCGGCCCTCCACATGGCCCGCCTCGGAGTTCCAGCGCACATGGTCTCCGACCGAGAAGGTGCTGGTCATCGGTTCGCCTTCCGTCACGGCAGGTGCTTCGGACCCTTCCAGTGTCGCGTCCCGGGCGTTGTTCGCATGTCGTCGGCGGCCGGGGACCGCGGCCGGTGCATCATGTCCGGACGACGCGGTGGCGAGGGCGTGCGGAGGGAACCCCCATGCGCGAGATCTGGACGATCGGGCACTGGACGTGCCCGGAGGACATGTTCATCGGCCGCCTCGACGACCAGCGCATCGATCTGCTGGCCGACGTCCGGGCCCATCCCGGCTCGCGCCGGAGCCCGCAGTTCCTCGGCGAGGCGATGCGCGGATGGCTGGAGCGGGCCGGGATCGACTACGTGTACCTGGAGGAGCTGGGCGGCCGGCGGCGCGCACAGGACGTGGATCCCGCCCTCAACGCGGGCTGGCGCAACGCGAGCTTCAAGAACTACGCCGACTACACCCTGCTTCCCGCCTACGAGCACGGCATCGCCCGCCTCACCGCCCTCGCGGAGCACCACCGCGTCGCCGTGATGTGCGGGGAGCCGATGCCGTGGCGCTGCCACCGCCTGCTGATCGCGAACACCCTGACCGCCCGTGGCTGGACGGTCCGGCACATCATGGACAGCGGTGAGCCGCGCGTCCACGAACTGGGCGCCTGGGGCGCCGCGTCACGGGTCGACGAGCACGGACGGGTCACCTACCCGGCGCCGTGAGGAACGCCGTTCTGACCGTGGGCGGCGGCACGGCGGGCTCGTCCCCGGCGTGTCGCGGCCGTCCCCCGTGTGCGGACCGACCGCTGTGGTGCGGACCGACCGCTGTGGTGCGGGCCGTCCGGGGGCTACCCCCACCCTGCCCAGGCGCATCAGACATACCACTGATCGGCGCGGTAGCCGGATGCCCTCGGAGCCGCGTCCGGCGAAGGATGGTGCGGGTCCGCATCCGCTCGCACCATCAGTTCCCGAGGATCACTCATGGCACGCATCCACGCTCCTGGCCACCGCGCGCACCGCGCCCACCGCGCATTCGCGGCCCTCGCCCTGCTGGCCGTTTCCGCCGGTTCCGTCACGGCCTGCGGTGGTGGCGGATCCGCGCACCGGGAGCCGGCGCCGTCGGCCTCCGCCTCGGCGGTCCCGGGGGCGCACAGGACGGCCGAGCCGGAGCTGCACATGATCGACAACGACGGTCACCGCCTCGCGTTCCACGTCACCGAGGGGCACGGCCCGGCCATCGTCCTGGACGCGGGCGGCGGCGAGGACTCGTCCTACTGGAAGGACATCGTTCCCGGGCTGCACGCGGCCACCGGGGCCACGATCATCACGTATGACCGGCCAGGTCTCGGCAAGAGCGAGGCCGTCCCCGGAGCGTGGGACGTGCGGAGCGCCGTCAGCGACCTGGGGACGGGACTCCGGAAGCTGGGCGTGACCCAGGACGTGGTCCTGGTGTCCCACTCGCAGGCCGGTGAGATCGCGACCTACTTCACGAAGGAGAACCCGGAACTGGTGTCCGGCTCGGTCCTCGTCGACGCCAGCCTGCCCCCGCTGTACACGGACGAGGAGATAGCCCGTCTCGTCGCCGCCAACCAGCCGGCGGTGGACGCCGCGAAGAAGGACCCCTCCCAGCCGCGGAACAGCCAGCTGATCTCCGTGGCGGAGAGCTACGTCCCGATGCACAAGGCCTATCACCAGGTCTCCTGGCCCGACGCCGTCCCGGCCACCGTCATCGTGTCGGAGAAGACCCCGTTCGACGGATCGCCCGAGGACGCCCAGCTCTGGCGCGATGCCGCCGCCTCGTTCGTCGGGCAGGGGCCGGACCGGACGCTCGTCACCGCGAAGGGCAGCTCGCACGACGTCCCGAAGGACCGGCCCGCCCTCGTGATCGAGGAGATCGGGAAGATGGCGGCCGCGCGGGGCTGAGGACCCTCGCGGGAGCCGGCCACCGTCCCGCGCTCCGGTCGGCCGTTCCCGTCGTGGCGCTCCGGCCGGGACGGCCCCGGCCCCTCCGTGGCGTTGTCCTCCCTCCGCCGTCCGCCTCCGCTCAGAGCTGCTCGGTGAGCCAGGTGTGCACCGCGAGGGCGGTGGTGCGGGAGTGCTCCTCCAGTACGGTGAAGTGGTCGCCCGGCACGGTGACTTCGGAGTGCGGCAGACTCCAGGGCCCGGCCGCCTCGATGCCCGGCAGAGGGTCCCTGGCCCGTACGAAGAGGGTGGGTGCCGCCAGGGGTGTCGGTTTCCAGCCGTCGTAGAGCTCCAGATAGCCGGCCATCGCCGTGAGCCGGTCGATCTCGGCCGAGGCGAACTGCGCGGAGTGGTCCAGCATCCCGGCCGTCATCGCCGAGAGCGCGGGCCCGTCGCCGCCCTTGTCACCGCCCGCGCCGCCGCTCTCGCCGGGGAAGGTGTCGATCAGGACGACGGCGGACGGAGCGGGTCCCGTGCCCTCCAGGTGCTCGGCGACCGCGTGGGCCACCCATCCGCCGGCCGAGCGCCCCAGCAGGACGAACGGCTCGTCGCCCGCGCACGCGCGTACCGCCGCCGCCTGCGCCGCCACGAAGGCGTCCAGGGTGGCGGGCAGCGACTCGCGCGGCAGGAACCCCGGGTTCGGCAGCACCGAGACGGGACGCCGGCCCTGGAGGGCCGGCCCGAAGCGGGTGTACTCGTGCGGCCCCGACAGGGCGCTGAGGGCGGGGAAGCAGAGCAGGCGGGCGCCGGAGCCTCCCTCCGCGACGGTGACGGGCGAGGGCGGAGCACCGAGGGCGCCGGCGCTCTCGAACACGTCACGGAAGCGGGCGGCGATCGTCAGAAGCGCCATCCCGTCCCACGCCCTGCCCCGGGCGCACGCCGTACGGAAGAGCGCGGACAGGGAGTCGGCGGGCGCGCCCTTCGGGGACGGATCCCCGTCCGGGGCACCACCCCGCCCCCGGGGCACGAGCCCGCCCGCGGCGGTGCCGTCCGGTGCCGGGCCGGGGGCGACGGGTGCCTCCGGGGCGGCGGGTACGCCGGGCGTGGCCTGGGACCAGCGTTCCTCCAGATGGGCGGCGACCGCACGCGGCGTCGGGTGGTCGAACAGGAGGGTGGCCGGCAGGGCGAGTCCCGTCACGGCCGCGAGCCGGTTGCGCAACTCGACCGCGGCCAGCGAGTCGAGCCCCAGTTCCGCCAGTGCGCGGTCCGCGTCGATCACGGGGCCCTCCGCGCTGTGGCCGAGTGCCAGGGCCGCTTCCGCCAGGACCTCCGACAGGAGCAGCGCGCCGCGCGCGGCCGCGGGGGCGGCGGCGAGCCGACGTCCCGGTGATCCGCCCCCGGCACCGGGCTCCGTGAGCGCCGTGGAGGCTCTCCGGACCGGCACCCGGCCCGGCACGCGGGAGAGCGGTGCCCCGGGGGTGCCGGCCGCGGCCGGGTCCAGCCGGGCCGCCACCAGGACCGCGTCCTGACCTTCGACGGCGGCGTCGAAGAGCGCGAGCCCCTCCTCGGTGCGCAGCGGGACGAATCCGGAACGCGCCATCCGGCGCAGATCCGCCTCACGCAGCGTGGCCGTCATCCCGCCGCTCTGCTGCCACGGCCCCCAGGCGATCGAGGTGCCCGGCAGTCCGAGGGCCCGGCGGTGCTGTGCCAGGGCGTCCAGGAACGCGTTCGCCGCCGCGTAGTTGCCCTGGCCGCCGGAGCCGAACACCCCAGCCACCGAGGAGAAGAGGGCGAACACCGCGAGGTCGCCGTCCCGGGTCAGCTCGTGCAGGGCGAGGGCCGCGTCCACCTTCGGCCGCAGGACACGGGCCAGGCGCTCCGGCGTCAGCGCCGGGATCACCCCGTCGTCCAGGACACCCGCGGTGTGCACCACGCCGGTCAGCGGATGCGCTCGCGGTACGCGCGCGAGCAGGGCGGCGAGCGCCGCACGGTCGGCGACGTCGCAGGCCGCCACCGTCACCTCCGCGCCCGACTCCGCCAGCTCCGCGCACAGTTCGGCGCTGCCGGGCGCGTCCGCTCCGCGTCGCCCCACGAGCAGCAGATGCCGTACCCCGTGGGCGACCACCAGGTGGCGGGCGAACGCCGCGCCCAGGGAGCCGGAGCCCCCGGTGACCAGGACGGTGCCGTCCGGGCGGAGCCGCCGGAGCGCGCCCTCGTCGGCCCCCGCCGTGTGTTCCGGGCGGGAGGCCCGGACGAGCCCCGGTGCGTACGCGACACCGCGCCGCACGGCCGTCTGCGGCTCGAGGCTCGCCAGCGCCCGGACCAACGCCGCCCCGGACGCGGGATGTTCGTCCACGTCGATCAGTGTGAAGCGGCCCGGGTTCTCGGTCTGTGCCGAACGCAGAAGCCCCCGTACCGGCGCGTGCGCGAGCAGGGCGTCGGCCGTGGCGCCGCCGTCTCCCGACTTCGCACCCGTTCCGGCCCCCGTGGCGACGGCGCCCGAAGTGACGACGACCAGGCGTGAGCCGGCGAGACGCTCCTCGGAGAGCCAGTCCTGTACGAGCCGCAGTGCCCACCCGGCCGCACGGTGCGCCGCCGACGCGCGGTCCGGTCCGTCGGCCGGGACGAGGGGAGGGCAGGCGATGACGACGTCCGGTGCGTCGGGACCCGCCGAGGCCGCGTCCGCGTACACCGTGGGCCTGATGCCCGACCGCACGAGTGCGTCGTACGGCCAGGGCCCCGGCTCGCCCAGCAGCCCGTACCGAGGTGGTTCCGCCCCCGCCGGAGCGGGCGCATCCAGGAGGCGTACCCAGTCCAGGCGGAACAGGAGGTCGCCGTGTGCCCGCCCGCCCAGCCCCTCGCGGGGGAGCGGACGCAGGGCCAGTGAGCGCACCGTGGCCACGGGGGCCCCGGAACCGTCGGTCAGCTCCAGCCGGGCCGTGTTCCCCTCCGTCGGTGTCACCCGCACCCGTACCGCGCGGGCGCCGGAGGCGTGCAGCCGCACGCCGCTCCAGGCGAACGGGAGCGACAGCACCGTGCCGCCGCCGTCCGGAGTGTCCTGAACCTGCTCGGACTCACGTGTCCCCTCGTAGTCCTGACGGACCATCATGGTGTGCAGGGCCGCGTCCAGCAGGGCCGGATGCAGGGTGAACCGCCCGGCGTCGCCGTGCTCCTCCTGCGGGAGTTCCACCTCGGCGAGGACATCGGTGCCCAGGTGCCAGGCCGCGCGCAGCCCCTGGAAGGCCGGGCCGTAGCGGAGCCCGCCGCGTGCCAGCCTGTCGTAGAGGCCGGGCCCGGTACCGAGCGGCAGCGGGACGGCGCCCGCGGGAGGCCAGGGGGCAGGGGACTCCCCGGAGACCCGGGGTTCAGGGAGCGCGTGGCCGGACGGGGCCAGCGTCCCGGAGGCGCGGAGGCTCCAGGGCCCCTCGGGCCCGGGCGTGTGCGTCCGCGCGTGGAACACCACGGCCCGCCGCCCGTCCGCGTCCGCCCCCGCCACCTTCAGCTGGAGTTCGACCGTCTCGTCGGCGGCCAGTGACAGCGGTGCCGTCAGAGTCAGCTCCTCCAGTACGGAGGCGCCTACCCGGTCCCCGGCGTGGATCGCCATGTCGACAAACGCGGTCGCCGGCAGGAGCACCGTGTCCAGCACCGCGTGGTCGGCCAGCCAGGGCTGGTCCCGCAGAGAGAACCGGCCGCTCAGCAGCAGGCCGTCGTCGTCCGCCGTCGAGGTCGCCGACGAGAGGAACGGGTGCGGCGAGGCGTCCTCTTCCGGCGCGGCCCCCGGCCGGTCGGCCTCCAGCCAGTACCGCTCACGCTGGAAGGCGTACGTCGGCAGCGCCGTGCGCCGCGCCCCGCGGCCAGCGAAGACCGCGTGCCAGTCGACCGGGACCCCATGGGCGTGGAGCGCGGCGACGGCGGTGAGCAGTGCTTCGGCCTCCGGTCGCGGGCCCCGCAGGGTCGGGACGAACGAGGGCGCGGGCACCAGCCCGCCCGCCCCGCCACCCGCCGCCGGGTCCGCGGCCGGGTCCCTGGTTCCGTCCGTGGCCCGGCCCTTGGCCCCGTCCGCGCCCGCGTCCCCGGCCACGGACGCGGGTGGGGGCTCGCAGAGGTAGTCGCGGGCGAGACCGGTGAGCACACTGTCCGGGCCGAGCTCCACGAAGTGTGCCGCGCCCCGCTCCCGCAGCCGGCGCACCGCGTCGGTGAACCGGACCGGTCGGCGTGCGTGCTCCACCCAATACCGGGACGAGCGGACCTCCTCCGCGGCGGCGGGCAGGTCCGCCACCGCGCCGACGAGGGGAATCTCCGGCCGGGAGTAGGTGATCTCCCGCGCCACCAGGTCGAAGGCGTCGAGCATGGGGTCCATGTGCGCCGAGTGGAAGGCGTGGCTCACCCGCAGCCGGGTGGCCTCACGGCCCCGCGCGCGCCAGTGGGCGACGGCGTCCAGCACGGCGGGTTCGTCCCCGGCGAGGACGACCACGGAGCGACCGTTCACGGCCGCGATCTCCAGCCCCCGGCCCGCCCCGTCCGCCAGGAACGCGACTACCTCGTCCTCGCCGGCCCGTACGGAGGCCATCGCCCCACCGGCGGGCAGCGCGTCCATCAGACGGCCCCGCGCCGCCACCAGGGTGCAGGCGTCCGCGAGGGACAGCACCCCGGCCACATGCGCTGCCGCCAGCTCACCGACCGAGTGCCCGGCCACCATGTCGGGGCGCACACCCCAGGACTCCAGCAGCCGGAACAGGGAGACCTCCAGCGCGAAGAGCGCCGGCTGCGCGAACCGCGTCGTGTGCAGGAGCCCGTCCGCCCCGGCGCCCTCGCCGGCCCGGTCCGCCTCTGCCCGGTCGTCCGCCTCGTCCCCTTCGGCGAAGACCACGTCCCGCAGCGGCTGCGGCAGCAGCGGGTCCAGCAGCGCGCAGACGGCGTCGAAGGAGCGGGCGTAGACGGGCTGGGTCTCGTACAACTGGCGGCCCATTCCGCTGCGTTGGCTGCCCTGTCCCGTGAACATGAAGGCGACCGCGCCCGCCGGGCGGGGGCCGCTCGTGCTCAGACCCGGCCGGGAGAGGCCCTCGGCCACCGCGTCGAGGGAGGCGAGCAGTTCGCGGCGGTCACCGGCCACCACCACGGCGCGGTGTTCGAAGTGGGCGCGGCTCGTGGCCAGGGAGAAGCCGAGGTCCAGCAGGTCGGCCCCCGGGCGCGCGTCCACATGGGCGCGCAGGCGCCGCGCCTGCGCCCGCAGTCCCGCGGCGCTCCTCGCCGACACGGGGAACGGCACGGCCGCCACCTGAGCGGCCGGGGACCCGTTCTCCGGGCCGCGCGGATCATCCGGCTCCTCCACCGGTGCCTGCTCGATGACCACATGGGCGTTCGTCCCGCTGATCCCGAAGGACGACACCCCCGCCCGCCGGGGCCGTCCGGTCCGGGGCCACGGCACCGGCCGGGTCAGCAGTGACACCGCGCCCGACGACCAGTCCACGCCGGGGTTGGCCTCCTCGGCGTGCAGCGTGCGCGGCAGTACCCCGTGCGCCATTGCCTGGACCATCTTCATCACACCGGCCATACCCGCCGCGGCCTGCGTGTGCCCGACGTTCGACTTGACCGAGCCCAGCCAGAGAGGATGTTCCCGCGCGCCGTCCCGGCCGTAGGCCTCCAGGAACGCCTCCGCCTCGATGACGTCGCCGAGCCGGGTGCCCGTACCGTGTGCCTCCACCGCGTCGATCTCGGCGGGCACCAGCCGCGCGTCGGCCAAGGCCTGGCGGATCACCCGCCGTTGCGCCGGTCCGTGCGGCGCGGTCAGGCCGTTGCTCGCGCCGTCCTGGTTCACGGCGGAGCCGCGTACCACGGCCAGCACCTCGTGTCCGGCCCGCCGCGCTTCCGACAGCCGTGTCAGCAGTAGCATGCCCGCGCCCTCGGCCCATCCGGTGCCGTCCGCCGCCGCGCCGAACGCCTTGCAGCGGCCGTCGGGCGCCAGCGCGCGCTGCCTGCTGAACTCGACGAACGAGTGGGGCGCCGACATGACGGTGACGCCCCCGGCCAGCGCCAGCGAGCACTCGCCCCCGCGCAGGGCCTGGGCCGCCAGGTGCAGGGCCACCAGGGACGACGAGCACGCCGTGTCCACCGTCACCGCGGGCCCCTCCAGGCCCAGGGTGTAGGCGATACGGCCGGAGGCGACGCTGCCCGCGTTACCGATGCCGAGGTAGCCCTCCACCCGCTCCGGTGTGCGGACGAGACGGCCGGCGTAGTCGCTGTACATGAGCCCGGCGTACACACCGGTGGGCGTGGAACGCACCGTGCCGGGATCGATCCCCGCGTGCTCGAAGGCCTCCCAGGCGACTTCGAGCAGCAGCCGGTGCTGCGGGTCCATGGCCGTCGCCTCGCGGGGCGAGATCCCGAAGAAGGCGGGGTCGAAGCGGTCCACACCGGTCAGGAAACCGCCGTCGCGTACGTAGGTACGGCCGGCCCGCCCGGGATCCGGGTCGTACAGCCCGTCCACGTCCCACCCCCGGTCGGCGGGGAAGGGGGTGATGGCGTCGACACCCTCGTCGACCAGCCGCCACAGGTCCTCGGGGGACCGCACGCCGCCGGGAAAGCGGCAGGCCATGCCGATGACGACCACGGGATCGTCCGCCGGGTCGTCCCCCTGCGGACGTGCGGGCCGGGCACGCACCGTGCCGCCGGTGAGCCGGGCCCGGAGGTGTGCGGCCAGCTCCGTCGCGGTGGGGAAGTCGAAGGGCGCGGCCTCGGACAGCGGGACACCGGTCGCCGTGGACAGACGGTCGCGCAGCACCATGGACGTCAGCGAGTCCAGGCCCAGGTCGCGGAACGCGGTGCCCGCCCCCACCTCGTCCACGGCACAGTCGAGCACGGCGGCGACCTCGGCCCGCACCAGGGCCGTCAGATCCGCCGTTCCCGTCCCCGTCCCCGTGGCCGTTTCCGTGGCCGTTTCCGTCTCCGCCCTGCTCGCCGCGCCCGTGTCCGGAGCCGCCGCCCCGGCCGGCAGGAGCCGGGCGGGCAGGTCCCCGAGCAGGTACCGCCTGGCCTTTCCCGAGGCGGTACGCGGGATCTCGTCCACCTCGTAGAAGGCCACGGGCACCTTGAACGGCGACAACCGTTCCCGGCAGGCGGCCAGGACCGCCCTCCGGTCGAGGGCACCGCCCCGCTCCGGGACCAGGTAGGCGACCGGAACCTCACCGAGGACGTCGTCCGGGCGGCCGGCCACGGCGGCGTCCCTGATCCCCGGCAGCGTCAGCAGCACCGCCTCCACCTCGGACGGATGGACGTTCTCCCCGGCCCGGACGATCAGCTCACCGACCCGGCCGGTCAGGGTGAGCTGACCGTCGGCACCGATCCGGGCCAGGTCACCGGTGCGGTACCAGCCGTCGCGCAGGACCTCGGCGGTGTCGTCGGGCCGGCCGTGGTACCCGGCCATGACGCCGGGCCCGGAGACCCGCAACTCCCCCTCACCCGTGCCTCCTTCGCCGCCGACGCCGTCACCGATACGCGCTCGGGTGCCCGGCAGCACACGGCCGCAGGAGCCGGGCGCCCGGTCGGTGCCCGGTGCCGTCATGGTGACGGGCCCCGCCTCGGTGCTCCCGTAATGGTCGAGGAACGGAACCCCGCAGGTCTCTTCGAAGGCCCGCCGGAACGCGGGGGCGACGGCCGCGCCGCCACTGACGCAGCCCCGCAGTGCGGGCGCCCGCAGCCCGTCGGCGCCCACGGCGTCGAGGAGCTTGCCGTACGTCGTCGGCACCCCGGCCAGCAGGGTGAACGGCTCGTCGGCCCGGCGCAGTTCCGCCAGCACGGCCCTCGCGGAGAAGCGCGGCAGGATCGCCGCGGACGCTCCGGTCGCGGTCACCCCGAGGACGCACAGGACCTGCCCCATGGCGTGGTGGAGGGGGAGCGGCCACAACAGGCGGTCGTCGGCCGACAGACCGAGGACGGTGACGAGGCCGGACGCCACCGACGACAGGCGGTTGCGCTGGGTGGACAGCACGCCCTTGGGGAGGCCGGTGGACCCGGAGGTGTAGAGCAGCCAGGCCACCTCGTCGAGCCCGAGGTCGTCCGGAGCGGGAACGGGGGGTTCGGTGGTGGCCATGTTCTCGTACCGCCACACGTCCACCGGACCCGTCGCGTCGTCACTCGCACCGGTCGCCGGGGCCCCGCCCGGCGGACCGGTGTCCGGCGCCCCGCCGTCCCGCATGCCGCCGTCGCGTGTCCCGTCGTCGCGTGTCCCGGCGTCCCGGACGAGCACCACCCTCAGCCGGGGGCGGTCCGACGGTAACGGCGGTAAGCGGCGCAGGGTGGACCGGTCGGTGACGAGGACCCGGGCGCCGCTGTCGTCCAGCATGTGCGCCAACTCGGCCGTGCTGCTCCGCGCGTCCATCGGCACACCGACCGCCCCCGCCCTGGTGACGGCGAGGACGCTCTCGACGGCCTCCACCCGGTTACCGAGGACGATCGCCACCCGCTCACCGTGCCGCAGCCCGAGGCCGGCGAAATGCCCTGCCAGCCGGCCGGTCCGCGCCTCCAGCTCCGCGTAGGTCACACGGAAGCGCTCGTCCTGGAAAGCGGTCTTGGTGCCGAGACGCCGGGCATGGTCCCGGAGCAGTTCCGGCAGAGGACGGAGGTCGGCCGTACGTGAGGTCACCAGGATGAACGCTTCCTCTGGGGGCGGGAGTTGCCGGCCTCACGATAGGGGCGCGCGCCATCGGCCCGAAGGAGGCGCGAGCGCCGGAAGCCGACCGCTCGGAGCGCGGCGGGGACGACCGGAAGCGGACCGCGGGACTCCGCCATCACCACGGATCCGGCGCACATGAAAAAGACCCTCCGCGCAGTGTCTCCACTGGCAAGAGGGTCTTTTCGGCACTTCTCGCGAAGTGCCCCCGGCAGGATTCGAACCTGCGCACCCGGCTCCGGAGGCCGATGCTCTATCCCCTGAGCTACGGGGGCGATGTCGCCGCTCTCGGCGGCGACGGGTGAAACACTACCAGCTCCGGGGCGGTGCCCGGGAACGGGTATTTCCGTCAGCGGGTACGGGCGCGCCCCGGGGGCGGACGGCCGGACGCCGGGTGCGCGGTCCGGGCGGACCGGCCCCGCGCCGGCCCGACCCGGGCGCCCGGCCGGCCCGTCACCGGCCGGGTGGCCGGATCCCGGTGCCCCGCCGCCCGCCCGTGTGCGGTCCGAGGCGGTCCCCCCGGGCGGAAGTGGGCAAAAGCCGGACGCGGCCCCTCCGCCCCGCCTACTCTCGAAGGGTGTCAGGGGTGTACGGCCGCGTGCTCGTTGTCGACGACAACAAGGTCATCCGGCAGCTGATCAAGGTCAATCTCGAACTGGAGGGCTTCGAGGTCGTGACCGCGGCCGACGGTGTCGAGTGTCTGGATCTCGTGCACCGCATCTGTCCGGATGTGATCACCCTCGACGTGGTGATGCCCCGCCTCGACGGCATACAGACCGCGACCCGGCTGCGCGAAGACCCGCGGACCAGCGCTCTGCCGGTCGCCGTCGTCAGCGCCTGCACCCCCTTCGAGGTGGACGCCGGAGTGGCCGCCGGGGTCGACGCGTTCCTGGAGAAGCCGTTCGAGCCGAGCGAGCTGGTGCGGGTCGTCCACCGGCTGATGCGCAAGCAGGGGCCGCACCCGGAGGACCCGCCGGCACCGGCCCGTGGACGCGGCGCCGGAAGGGCCGGAAGCACCGCGGGGTGACCGGTGCGCCCCGTCGTACCGCACGTCCGGCTGACCGCATGGCGAAACCGGGTCGCGGAGTGCCCCCCTTCCTCCCCTACGCTTGTCCCGTGACCCCCGCGGAACTCTCCCGGACCGTGCTGCGCGCTGTGCGCCGCGCGGTGGACGAGGACGCCCTGCGCGCGCCCGTGCCCGCGCGCGTGCGGGTGGAGCGGAGCAAGCCCGGCGGCAGCGGTGACTACGCCTGCGCCGTCGCCCTGCAACTGGCCGGACCCGCCGCGCTCCCGGCGCACGAGGTCGCCCGGATCCTCCGGGACCGGATGGCCACCGCGCCCGGGATCGGACGCGTCGAGGTCACCGGCCCCGGCTTCCTGAACTTCACGCTCGACACCCCCGGCACAGCCGCTCTCGTACGGACGGTGGGGGAGCGCGGCACGCGCTACGGACGGGCCGACCGGCCCACCGGGGAGATCCGGCGGCTGCACCACCGGCGCGAGGTGCGGGCCGCCGTCGTGGCCGACGCCGTGCGGCGACTGCTGTGCGCGCGGGGCGTCCAGGCGCGGACGAGCTGCGAAGAGGCGCCCGACCCCGACTGGGCACGGCTCGGCGTCACCGTGGACGCGTGGGGCACGCCCACCGCCCCGCCGCCGGAGACCCGGCCCGTGCCCGCGGGGGCCACGGCCGGCGCCCTGCTGGCCCGCCTCGGCCCCGACGCCACCCGGTGGGGCCTGCTGCGGCCCGCCGGCCACGACCGCGCCCCGCTCGGCGACGACCTGCTCGTCCAGGGCGAGGCCAACGCCCTCTTCCGGGTCCGTCACGCCCACGCCCGCGTCCGCGCGCTCGTCCGGGGCGCGGACCGGCTCGGCTTCGCCCCCTCGTACGAGCGGGAGGTGGACGGCCCCGCCGCCGGTGCCCTGTGCGCCCTGCTCGCCGACCACCCCGGCGTACTCGACGCCGCCGCCCGCCACCAGGCGCCCGACCGGCTCGCCCGGCACCTCGAAGCCGTCGCGTGCGCCTTCTCCGACTTCCACGACGCCGCCTCCCCGCTCCCCGTCGGCGACGAGAAACCCTCGGCCGCCCACCGCTCCCGGCTGGCCCTCGCCGAAGCCGCCGGGACGGTGCTGGCCGGCGGCCTGGACCTCCTCGGCATCAGCGCGCCCGATCACCTCTGAGAGAGCCAAGAGAGCAGAGCACCACGATGAGCCGATCCGCACACCCCGCCGGGCCCCGCCACGCCGACGTCCTCCCCGAGGGCCACTGGACCGCCCCGGCCACCGACCTGAACGCCCTGGACGAGAAGGTCTGGTCCCGTACGGTCACCCGCGACGCCGACGGCGCCGTCTCCGTCGGCGGGATCGAAGTCGCCCGGCTGGCCGAGGAGTTCGGCACCCCGGCGTACATCCTCGACGAGAGCGACTTCCGGGCCCGCTGCCGCGCCTGGGCCGACGCCTTCGGCGCGGACGCCGACGTCTTCTACGCCGGGAAGGCCTTCCTGTCGCGCGCCGTCGTGCGCTGGCTCAAGGAGGAGGGGCTGAACCTCGACGTCTGCTCCGGCGGGGAGCTGGCCACCGCGCTCGACGCGGGGATGCCCGCCGAGCGCATCGCCTTCCACGGCAACAACAAGACGACCGCCGAGATCGAGCGGGCCGTCACGGCGGGCGTCGGGCGGATCGTGCTCGACTCCTTCCAGGAGATCGTCCGCGTCGCGCACGTCGCCCAGGGCCTCGGCACGCGCCAGCGCGTGCAGATCCGGGTCACCGTGGGCGTCGAGGCGCACACCCACGAGTTCATCGCCACCGCGCACGAGGACCAGAAGTTCGGCATCGCGCTGGCCGACGGGCAGGCCGCCGAGGCGGTCCGCAGGGCCCTCACCCTGGACGGCCTCGAACTCGTCGGCATCCACTCGCACATCGGCTCGCAGATCTTCGACATGGCCGGATTCGAGGTCTCCGCCCGCCGCGTCGTCGGGCTGCTCGCCGAGATCCGCGACGAGCACGGGGTGGAGCTCCCGGAGATCGACCTGGGCGGCGGCCTCGGCATCGCCTACACCTCCGAGGACGACCCCCGTGAGCCGCACGAGATCGCCAAGGCGCTCGGCGACATCGTCACCCGTGAGTGTGAGTCGGCCGGCCTCGCCACCCCCCGGATCTCCGTCGAGCCGGGCCGGGCGATCGTCGGCCCCACCGCCTTCACGCTCTACGAGGTCGGCACCATCAAGCCCCTGGAGGGCCTGCGCACGTACGTCAGCGTCGACGGCGGCATGTCGGACAACATCCGCACCGCCCTGTACGACGCCGAGTACAGCGTCTCGCTCGTCTCGCGCAGCTCGGACGCCGGCCCCATGCTCGTCCGGGTCGTCGGCAAGCACTGCGAGAGCGGGGACATCGTGGTCAAGGACGCGTTCCTGCCCTCCGACCTGGCCCCCGGCGACCTGATCGCCGTACCCGCCACCGGCGCCTACTGCCGTTCCATGGCGAGCAACTACAACCACGCCCTGCGCCCGCCGGTCGTCGCGGTGCGCGACGGGCGGGCCCGGGTGATCGTCCGGCGTGAGACGGAGGAAGATCTCCTGCGCCTCGATGTCGGTTGATGAAATAGGGGTCTCAGGATCCGGACGGGTGGCAGAAACTCCCGTCCGGTGAGTGAGACTGGTCCACACATCAGAAGTATGAGAAACGAGGTCGGATGATGCGTACGCGTCCGCTGAAGGTGGCGCTGCTGGGCTGCGGAGTGGTCGGCTCAGAGGTGGCGCGCATCATGACGACGCACGCCGACGACCTCGCCGCGCGCATCGGCGCGCCGGTCGAGCTCGCGGGCGTGGCCGTCCGCCGGCCCTCCAAGGTCCGTGAGGGCATCGACCCCGCGCTGATCACCACGGACGCCACCGCCCTGGTCAAACGCGGCGACATCGACGTGGTCATCGAGGTCATCGGCGGCATCGAGCCCGCCCGGACGCTCATCACCACCGCCTTCGAGCACGGCGCCGGCGTCGTCTCCGCCAACAAGGCGCTGCTCGCCGAGGACGGCTCCGCGCTGCATGCCGCCGCGGAGAAGCACGGCAGGGACCTGTACTACGAGGCGGCCGTGGCCGGCGCCATCCCACTCGTACGCCCGCTGCGCGAGTCCCTCGCCGGGGACAAGGTCAACCGGGTCCTGGGCATCGTCAACGGCACGACCAACTTCATCCTCGACAAGATGGACACCAGCGGCGCCGGGTACTCCGAGGCGCTCGACGAGGCCACCGCGCTCGGATACGCCGAGGCCGACCCGACCGCCGACGTCGAGGGCTTCGACGCCGCGGCCAAGGCCGCGATCCTCGCCGGGATCGCCTTCCACACCCGGGTGAGGATCGGCGAGGTGCACCGCGAGGGCATCACCGAGGTCACCGCCGCCGACATCGCCTCCGCCCGCCGCATGGGCTGCACCGTGAAGCTCCTCGCGATCTGCGAGCGCGCCGCCGACGGCCGGTCCGTCACCGCCCGCGTGCACCCCGCGATGATCCCGCTCAGCCACCCGCTGGCCTCCGTCCGCGAGGCGTACAACGCGGTCTTCGTGGAGGCCGAGGCGGCCGGGCAGCTGATGTTCTACGGCCCCGGAGCCGGCGGCTCCCCGACCGCGTCCGCGGTCCTCGGCGACCTCGTGGCCGTCTGCCGCAACAAGATCGGCGAGGCCACCGGCCCCGGTGAGTCCGCCTACACACGCCTGCCGGTCAGCCCCATGGGCGATGTCGTCACCCGCTACCACATCAGTCTCGACGTGGCCGACAAGCCGGGCGTCCTCGCCCAGGTCGCGACGGTCTTCGCCGAACAGGGCGTGTCCATCGACACCGTCCGCCAGCAGAGCCGGCAGGACCCGGACGGCGAGGCGTCCCTCGTCGTCGTCACCCACCGCGCGCTCGACGCCGCCCTCTCCGGGACCGTCGAAGCGCTGCGCAAGCTGGACACCGTGCGCGGTGTCGCCAGCATCATGCGTGTTGAAGGGGAGTAAGGACCCATGACCAGCAAGGGCACCCACCAGTGGCGCGGCATCATCGAGGAGTACCGGGACCGGCTTCCGGTCACGGCCACGACGCCGGTCGTCACACTCCGTGAGGGTGGTACGCCGCTCGTTCCGGCGCAGGTCCTCTCCGAGCGCACGGGGTGCGAGGTACACCTCAAGGTCGAGGGCGCCAACCCCACCGGGTCGTTCAAGGACCGCGGTATGACCATGGCGATCACCCGGGCCAAGGAGGAGGGCGCGCGGGCCGTCATCTGCGCCTCCACCGGAAACACCTCCGCCTCCGCCGCCGCGTACGCGGTACGGGCCGGCATGGTCTGCGCCGTCCTCGTGCCCCAGGGCAAGATCGCGCTCGGCAAGATGGGGCAGGCGCTCGTCCACGGCGCGAAGATCCTCCAGGTCGACGGGAACTTCGACGACTGCCTCACCCTGGCCCGCTCCCTCTCGGACAACTACCCGGTGGCGCTGGTCAATTCGGTCAACCCGGTGCGTATCGAGGGGCAGAAGACCGCCGCCTTCGAGATCGTCGACGCGCTCGGCGACGCCCCCGACATCCACGTCCTGCCGGTCGGCAACGCGGGCAACATCACGGCCTACTGGAAGGGCTACAAGGAGTACGCGGCCGACGCGGTCTCCTCGCGCACTCCGCGCATGTGGGGCTTCCAGGCGTCCGGCTCCGCGCCCATCGTGCGCGGTGAGGTCGTCAAGGACCCGGCGACCATCGCCACCGCGATCCGCATCGGCAACCCGGCCTCCTGGCAGTACGCGCTGGACGCCCGCGACGAGTCGGGCGGCTTCATCGACGAGGTGACGGACCGCCAGATCCTCTCCGCCTACCGCCTGTTGGCGTCGCAGGAGGGTGTCTTCGTGGAGCCCGCATCGGCGGCGTCCGTGGCCGGACTGCTCAAGGCGGCCGAAGCCGGCGAGGTCGATCCCGGTCAGCGGATCGTCTGCACCGTCACGGGCAACGGCCTCAAGGACCCCGACTGGGCCGTCGCGGGCGCCCCGCAGCCGGTCACCGTCCCGGTCGACGCCGTCGCCGCGGCCGAGAAGCTCGGTCTCGCCTGACGGCGGACGGCGCCCGGGTCCGGAGGATCAAGAGCGCATGGGAGGCGGGCGACACGCATCGTGCGCCTCCTGTGCGCCCTATGTCGCCACAGAACCTTCCTTCGATAAGCTGTACCCGACCCGCCCCCGCCGCGTGTGCCGGGGAGCAGTCGCCGTCGCGGCCGCCGGGTACCACCCCACTTCCGTACAACAGCCCCCACGCACGCCGCAGTACCGCAGCACACCCCGCACCACCGATCCCCGCCGCCGTACAGGAAGAGTCGTCCAACCGATGGCCGGTCCCGCGTTCCGAGCCGCCGCCGTCCGGGTGCGCGTCCCCGCAACCAGCGCCAATCTGGGCCCGGGTTTCGACGCCCTCGGCCTCTCGCTGGGGCTCTACGACGACGTCGTCGTCCGGGTCGCCGATTCCGGGCTGCACATCGACATCGCGGGTGAGGGCGCGACGACGCTTCCCCGCGACGAGAACCACCTGCTCGTACGCTCCCTGCGCACCGCCTTCGACCTGCTCGGCGGGCAGCCGCGCGGCCTGGAGATCGTCTGCGCCAACCGCATCCCGCACGGCCGCGGCCTCGGTTCCTCGTCCGCCGCGATCTGCGCCGGGATCGTCGCCGCCCGCGCCGTGACGACGGGCGGCGAGGCACGTCTCGACGACGCCGCCCTGCTGGAGCTGGCCACCGAGATCGAGGGGCACCCGGACAACGTCGCGGCCTGCCTCCTCGGTGGTTTCACCCTCGCCTGGACGGACGGACCGTCCGCCAGGGCGATCCGGATGGACCCCGCCGACTCCGTGGTCCCGGTGGTCTTCGTCCCGGCCACGCCCGTCCTCACCGAGACCGCCCGCGGCCTGCTGCCGCGCACCGTGCCCCATGTGGACGCGGCCGTCAACGCGGGCCGCGCCGCGCTGCTGGTCGAGGCCCTGACCAGGCGTCCCGAGCTGCTGCTCGCGGCCACCGAGGACCGGCTCCACCAGGAATACCGGGGCCCGGCGATGCCGCGGAGCGTGGAGCTGGTGAACCGGCTGCGCGCCGACGGTGTCCCCGCTGTCATCTCCGGCGCCGGGCCCACCGTGCTCGCGCTGACGGAGGAAGGTGCGGCCGACAAGGTCGCCCGGCTCGCGGGCGAGGGGTGGGCGGCCAACCGGCTCACCCTCGACGCGGCCGGGGCGAGTGTGCTGCCGCTCACCGCGTGAGCGCACGTGATTGCCGGTGCACGAGAGGGGGAATGTTTGTTGGAGCCGGTAGTGTTAACCTCAAGTCAGCAATCGACGTCTTCGTGGCGCGTTGCTTCGCGTCCCCGTCCGGGACCACCACTCTTCCGGGAGCCTCCCCGACTGCCTGAGCAGCCTGCCTGAGCTTTCGAGCACGCTCCGGAACCGGCACGACACCCTCTTGCTCGTCCAGGAGTGGGCCGAGCAGGGGGATCTCGCGCCGGAACCCCGCACTTTCGTCTCTCCGCCGCACCCGGCGGACCACCGCCCCGACCACGTCCACGATCGACACGATCAACAGACCGCAGTCGGACAGCACAACCGGTCGCCGTGCCAGAAGGCCGACGTCCGCTCCAGGGAAGGACCCTTCGTGAGCGACACCACCGATCTGATGGGCGTGACTGCCGACAAGAACGTCGACAGCCCCGCGCCCGCCGAAGGTGCTGCCACTGGCACCACCGCACGGCGCCGCCGTTCCGGCACCGGCCTCGAGGGCATGGTCCTGGCCGAGCTGCAGCAGGTCGCGTCCGGCCTCGGCATCAGGGGTACCGCGCGGATGCGCAAGAGCCAGCTGATCGAGGTCATCAAGGAGGCGCAGGCCGGCGGGGGCTCCGCCGCGCCCAAGACCGCCGCCAAGTCCGCCGCCCCCGCGGCCGCGGACACCGAGAGCAAGCCCAAGCGGCGTGCGACCTCGAAGGCGCGCACCGGTGACGAGAGTGCCGCCGCCGCACCGGCCGAGAAGGCCGGCAAGGCGGAGAAGGCCGACAAGGCCGCCGCCCAGCAGCAGATCGACATCCCGGGCCAGCCGGCCAACGACGACCAGCCCTCGGGCGAGCGCCGCCGTCGCCGTGCGACCGCGCAGGCGGGCAGCCCCGAGACGAAGACCGAGGCCAAGCCGGAGCAGCAGCAGGCCGACCAGCAGCAGGCCGAGACCCGCCAGGACCGCGCCGACGAGCGCGGCGAGGCCAGGGGCGAGCGCGGCGACACCAAGGGCGAGGCGAAGACCGAGTCCGGGGCCGACACCGCCGAGGGCCGCCGCGGGGACCGTCAGGACGGCCGCCGCGGCGACCGCCGGGACCGTCAGCGCGACCGGCGCGGCAAGGGCGACGACCAGGGCCAGCAGGGCGGCGGACGCCGTCAGGGTCAGCAGGGCGGTGGCGGCCAGAGCCAGCAGGGCGGCGGCGGCCAGGGCCAGCACGACGACGGTTACGACGACGAGGGCGGCCGCCGCGGCCGCCGGGGCCGTTACCGCGACCGCCGTGGCCGTCGTGGCCGCGACGACTTCGCGACCGACGTCCAGGTCGCCGACGACGACGTCCTGATCCCCGTCGCGGGCATCCTCGACATCCTCGACAACTACGCCTTCATCCGGACCTCCGGCTACCTGCCCGGCCCGAACGACGTGTACGTGTCGCTGGCCCAGGTCCGCAAGAACGGCCTGCGCAAGGGCGACCACGTCACCGGTGCGGTGCGCCAGCCCAAGGACGGCGAGCGCCGCGAGAAGTTCAACGCGCTGGTCCGCCTCGACTCGGTGAACGGCATGGCGCCGGAGAGCGGCCGGGGCCGCCCCGAGTTCCAGAAGCTGACCCCGCTCTACCCGCAGGACAGGCTCCGTCTGGAGACCGACTCCAACGTCCTGACCACCCGGATCATCGACCTGGTCGCCCCGATCGGCAAGGGCCAGCGCGGGCTGATCGTGGCCCCGCCGAAGACCGGTAAGACCATGATCCTCCAGGCCATCGCCAACGCGATCACGGTCAACAGCCCCGAGTGCCACCTGATGGTCGTCCTGGTCGACGAGCGTCCGGAGGAGGTCACCGACATGCAGCGGTCGGTGAAGGGCGAGGTCATCTCCTCGACCTTCGACCGCCCCGCCGAGGACCACACCACTGTCGCCGAGCTCGCCATCGAACGCGCCAAGCGCCTCGTGGAGCTGGGCCACGACGTGGTGGTCCTGCTGGACTCGATCACCCGTCTGGGCCGCGCGTACAACCTGGCGGCACCGGCCTCCGGCCGCATCCTGTCCGGTGGTGTCGACTCGACCGCGCTGTACCCGCCGAAGCGCTTCTTCGGTGCCGCGCGGAACATCGAGGACGGCGGCTCGCTGACCATCCTGGCCACCGCGCTCGTCGAGACCGGCTCGCGCATGGACGAGGTGATCTTCGAGGAGTTCAAGGGCACCGGCAACATGGAGCTCAAGCTCGACCGGAAGCTCTCGGACAAGCGCATCTTCCCGGCGGTGGACGTGGACGCGTCCAGCACCCGTAAGGAAGAGATCCTGCTCGGCAGCGACGAACTGGCCATCGTCTGGAAGCTGCGCCGGGTGCTGCACGCACTCGACCAGCAGCAGGCGATCGAGCTGCTCCTGGACCGCATGAAGAAGACGCAGTCCAACGCGGAGTTCCTGCTCCAGATCCAGAAGACGACGCCGGCGCCGGGCAACGGCAACGACTGACTTGACGTCAGCCGGCACGGCCAAATGCCCCCGTCACTCCGGTGACGGGGGCAGTTTCGTGACGCCTCGTCAGTCTTCCGGCACGGGCGGAGCGGCTGAAGTCGTACGGTGACGGGCGGGGGAGGGGCGGGAGCCCGGGGAGCCGCGCGAGGCGGGATCCGGCCCCGGTGCCACGGACGCGCCGAACACTCCGGCCGGTGGCACTTTCCGGTCATCGGCCGGTCGCGGAACGTACCCGGACAGTACGGGAATAGTCACGTCCCCTTCCTCGTTTTGGGAGATACGGCCGGTCCTGGCAGACTGGTACGTCGGCCCCGGTTCACGGACGCGCAATCCGCGCGTGCGACCCGGTGCCCTCCCGAACCTAGGAGACACCTTGAAGCGCGACATTCACCCCGAGTACGTCGAGACGCAGGTCAGCTGCACCTGTGGTGCGTCGTTCACGACCCGGAGCACCCTCGGCGACGGCGCCATCCGCGCCGACGTCTGCTCCGAGTGCCACCCGTTCTACACGGGCAAGCAGAAGATCCTCGACACCGGTGGCCGTGTGGCCCGCTTCGAGGCCCGCTTCGGCAAGGCCGCCGGCTCCGCCAGCAAGTAGCGAGCCACTGCGCCGGTTCCCGGGGCCCTCTTGCGGGGCGCCGGGACCGGCGTTTTTTCCGGCTGTGCCGCCAGGCGGTGGCAGGCCGTCCAGCAGGCCCGCAGACGTATGACGCACGGAACCAGGAGCCCGGGGATGTTCGAGGCTGTCGAGGAACTGATCGGCGAGCACGCCGATCTGGAGAAGAAGCTCGCCGATCCGTCGGTCCACGCCGACCAGGCGAACGCGCGCAGGCTGAACAAGCGCTACGCGGAGCTGACCCCCGTCATCTCCACCTACCGTGCCTGGAAGCGGACCGGCGACGACATCGAGACCGCCCGCGAACTCGCCGCCGACGACCCGGACTTCGCCGCAGAGGTCAAGGAGCTGGAGAAGCAGCGCGAGGAGATCACCGAGAAGCTCCGGTTGCTGCTGGTCCCGCGCGACCCCAGCGACGACAAGGACGTGCTCCTGGAGATCAAGGCGGGCGCGGGCGGCGACGAATCCGCCCTGTTCGCCGGTGACCTGCTGCGGATGTACCTGCGCTACGCCGAGCGCGTCGGCTGGAAGACCGAGATCATCGACTCCACCGAGTCCGAGCTCGGCGGCTACAAGGACGTCCAGGTCGCCGTGAAGACCAAGGGCGGCAACGGCGCCACCGAACCCGGCCAGGGCGTGTGGGCGCGGATGAAGTACGAGGGCGGGGTGCACCGTGTGCAGCGCGTGCCCTCCACCGAGTCCCAGGGCCGCATCCACACCTCGGCCGCCGGTGTCCTCGTCACCCCCGAGGCGGAGGAGGTGGACGTCGAGATCCACGCCAACGACCTCCGTATCGACGTCTACCGCTCCTCCGGGCCCGGCGGCCAGTCCGTCAACACCACCGACTCCGCGGTCCGCATCACCCACCTGCCCACCGGTGTCGTCGCCTCCTGCCAGAACGAGAAGAGCCAGCTCCAGAACAAGGAGCAGGCCCTGCGCATCCTGCGCTCCCGGCTGCTGGCCGCCGCCCAGGAGGCCGCCGAGCAGGAGGCCTCCGACGTGCGCCGCAGCCAGGTGCGCACCGTGGACCGCTCCGAGAAGATCCGCACGTACAACTTCCCGGAGAACCGCATCTCCGACCACCGCGTCGGCTTCAAGGCGTACAACCTCGACCAGGTCCTCGACGGCGACCTCGGCGCCGTCATCCAGGCCTGTGTGGACGCCGACTCCGCCGCCAAGCTCGCCGCCGCGTAGGCGCGCCCGCCACCACAGCCCGCCCGTGAACCCGTACGGAGAACCGCGATGAACCTGCTGCTCGCCGAGGTGGCCCAGGCCGCCCAGCGGCTGGCCGACGCCGGTGTCCCCTCCCCGCGATTCGACGCCGAGGAACTCGCCGCGTTCGTGCACGGCGTCAAGCGAGGCGAGCTGCACAACGTGCCGGACGCCGACTTCGACGCCCGCTACTGGGAGACCGTCGCCCGCCGCGAGGCGCGCGAGCCGCTCCAGCACATCACCGGACGCGCCTTCTTCCGCTACCTGGAACTCCAGGTCGGGCCCGGCGTCTTCGTCCCCCGGCCGGAGACCGAGTCCGTCGTCGGCTGGGCCATAGACGCGGTCCGTGCCATGGACGTCGTGGAACCGCTGATCGTCGACCTGTGCACCGGGTCGGGCGCGATCGCCCTCGCCATGGCGCAGGAGGTGCCGCGCTCCCGTGTGCACGGCGTGGAACTGTCCGAGGACGCCCTCAGATGGACGCGGAAGAACGCCGAGGGGTCCAGGGTCACCCTGCACCGCCAGGACGCCCTGAGCGCCCTCCCGGAGTTCGACGGCCAGGTCGACCTGGTCATCTCCAACCCGCCGTACATCCCGCTCACCGAGTGGGAGTACGTGGCGCCCGAGGCCCGCGACCACGACCCGCAGATGGCGCTCTTCTCCGGCGAGGACGGCCTCGACACCATCCGCGGCATCGAGCGCACCGCGCACCGTCTGCTGCGCCCCGGCGGCCTCGTCGTCATCGAGCACGCCGACACCCAGGGCGGCCAGGTGCCCTGGATCTTCACCGAGGAACGGGGCTGGGCCGACGCGGCCGACCACCCCGACCTGAACAACCGGCCCCGGTTCGCGACGGCCCGCAAGGCCATGCCGTGACCCCGGCGGCACCGGAACCGCGAGAGACCTGTCCACCAGACCTGTACATGTCCGAGGAGGCCGGCTGATGGCACGGCGATACGACTGCAACGACGCGACCGACCGCACGACCGGCCTGCGTGAAGCCGCGTCCGCCGTGCGCCGCGGCGAACTGGTCGTGCTGCCCACCGACACGGTGTACGGCATCGGGGCGGACGCCTTCAGCTCCGAGGGGATCGCCGACCTGCTCGCCGCCAAGGGCCGGGGCCGGAACATGCCCACCCCCGTCCTGATCGGCTCCCCGAACACCCTGCACGGCCTGGTCACCGACTTCTCCGAGCAGGCCTGGGAGCTCGTCGACGCGTTCTGGCCCGGCGCCCTCACGCTCGTGGCCCGGCACCAGCCCTCCCTCCAGTGGGACCTCGGTGACACCCGGGGCACGGTCGCCGTCCGGATGCCCCTGCACCCGGTCGCCATCGAACTCCTCACCGAGGTCGGCCCGATGGGCGTCTCCAGCGCCAACCTCACCGGCCACCCCTCGCCCGAGACCTGCGACGCGGCCCAGGACATGCTCGGCGACTCCGTCTCCGTCTACCTCGACGGCGGCCCGACCCCCGGCATCGTGCCCTCCTCGATCGTGGACGTCACCGGCAAGGTGCCCGTGCTCCTGCGGGCCGGCGCGGTGTCCGTCGAGGACCTCCGCAAGGTCGTACCCGACCTCGAGGTGGCCAGTTGATCGCCCCTGAGGGGCGTGGCATAGCGGGGCAGGACACCACTTTCCGCATCCTCCACGTCAGTACCGGCAACGTCTGCCGCTCGCCCATCACCGAGCGGCTGACCCGCCACGCCCTGGTGGACCGCCTCGGCGATCCGCTCAGCGGCGGCCTCGTCGTGGAGAGCGCCGGCACCTGGGGCCACGAGGGCGCGCCCATGGAGGCCAACGCCGAGGTCGTGCTCGCCGACTTCGGGGCCGACGCCACCGGCTTCGTCGGCCGGGAACTCCTGGACGAGCACGTGATCCGCGCCGACCTGGTACTCACCGCCACCCGCGACCACCGCGCCCAGGTGATCTCCATGGGCCACTCCGCGGGACTGCGCACCTTCACGCTCAAGGAGTTCACCCGGCTCGTGCGGGCCATCGACCCGGCGACGCTGCCCGACGCCCGCGAGGAGGGCGTGGTCGAGCGCGCCCGCGCCCTGGTGCGCGCCGCGGCCGCCCTGCGCGGCTGGCTGCTGGCCCCCACCGCGGAGGCCGACGAGGTCTACGACCCGTACGGCGCGCCGATCACGTTCTTCCGCTCGGTCGGCGACGAGATCAACCAGGCGCTGGACCCGGTCGTGACGGCCCTGACGGGCGTCAGCGCCCCGCACTGAGCACACCACCCCTCTCCGAGTGCGCCGACCGGCGTACGGGGCCGCACGGCGGCGGGCAGCGGGCCGCACACCGGCCTACGCTGGAACCGACACCAGCGCCCCCTCCAGGCCCGGAGCCGTCAGATGCCGGTCACCCCTCCAGCCGCACCCCCGGACGTGTCCCCCGCCGGCGCCGCCATGCCGCAGGACTTCGACGCACTGCTGCACCAGGACCCGGAGGTCGCCGGCATCCTGCTGGCCGAGTCCGGGCGCCAGTCGAGCACCCTCCAGCTCATCGCGGCCGAGAACTTCACCTCGCCCGCCGTGCTGGCGGCCCTCGGATCCCCGCTCGCCAACAAGTACGCCGAGGGCTACCCCGGCGCCCGCCACCACGGCGGCTGCGAGCAGGCCGACGCAGCCGAACGCGTCGCCGTCCGCCGGGCCACGACCCTCTTCGGCGCCGAGCACGCCAACGTCCAGCCGCACTCCGGCTCCTCCGCCGTCCTCGCCGCCTACGCCGCGCTGCTGCGCCCCGGTGACACGGTGCTGGCCATGGGGCTCGCGTACGGCGGACACCTCACCCACGGCGCCCCCGGCAACTTCTCGGGCCGCTGGTTCGAGTTCGCCGGGTACGGCGTCGATCCGGACAGCGGACTGATCGACTACGCCCAGGTGCGCGCGCTGGCGCGGGCCCGGCGGCCCAAGGCGATCGTCTGCGGCTCGATCTCCTACCCCCGCCACCCCGACTACGAGACGTTCCGCGAGATCGCCGACGAGGTGGGCGCCTATCTGATCGCGGACACCGCCCATCCGATGGGCCTGATCGCCGGGGGAGCGGCGCCCAGCCCGGTGCCGTACGCGGACGTGGTGTGCGCGACGACGCACAAGGTGCTGCGCGGGCCGCGCGGCGGCATGATCCTGTGCGGCTCCGAGCTGGCGGAGCGGATCGACCGCGCGGTGTTCCCGTTCACCCAGGGGGGCGCGCAGATGCACACCGTAGCGGCCAAGGCGGTCGCCTTCGGCGAGGCGGCCGCCCCCGCCTTCGCGGTCTACGCCCACCAGGTCGTGGCCCACGCGCGGGTCCTGGCGGCCGGTCTGGAGGCCGAGGGCTTCGAGGTGGCCACGGGCGGCACGGACACCCATCTCGTCGTCGTGGACCCCGCTCCGCTGGGCGTGGACGGCCGTACGGCCCGGGACCGGCTCATGGCCGCCGGAATGGTGCTGGACACCTGCGCGCTGCCGTACGGGGACGCCCGCGGGCTGCGGCTCGGGACCGCGGCCCTCACCACCCAGGGCATGGACGAGGCGGACGTGGCGCGGGTCGCCGTGCTGTTCGGCGCGGCCGTCCGGGAGCGGGGCGACGCGGGCCGGCTGCGGTCCGAGGTGCGTGAACTGGCCGAGCGGAATCCGCCGTATCCGGGGTAGGTGACGCCCGTGCAACCGTCGCCCGTGCTCTGGAGTCCCTGTTCATGGGACTAGGCTGTGAGGCTGAGATGGCCGGCGAATTCTGTGGGGCAGCCCGTGCGTGATTACCTGCTGACGCTCTGTGTCACGGCTGCGGTGACCTATCTGCTGACCGGACCGGTGCGGAAGTTCGCCATCGCGATCGGGGCGATGCCCGCGATCCGCGCGCGTGACGTACACCGGGAACCGACACCTCGGCTCGGTGGCATCGCGATGTTCGGCGGACTGTGCGCGGGGCTGATCGTCGCGGACCACCTGTACAACCTGAACAGCGTCTTCGAACTCTCCAGCGAGCCGCGGGCCCTGCTCTCCGGTGCCGCGCTGATCTGGCTGATCGGCGTCCTGGACGACAAGTTCGAGCTGGACGCCCTGATCAAGCTCGGCGGCCAGATGATCGCCGCCGCGGTCATGGTCATCCAGGGCCTGACGATCCTGTGGCTGCCCATCCCGGGCGTCGGCACGGTCGCCCTCACCCAGTGGCAGGGCACGCTGCTCACGGTGGCGCTGGTGGTGATCACCATCAACGCGGTCAACTTCGTTGACGGCCTGGACGGGCTCGCGTCCGGCATGGTCTGCATCGCCGCCGCCGCGTTCTTCCTGTACACCTACCGGCTCTGGTACGGCTACGGCATCGAGGCCGCGGCCCCCGCCACCCTCTTCGCCGCGGTCCTCATGGGCATGTGCCTCGGCTTCCTGCCGCACAACCTGCACCCCGCCCGGATCTTCATGGGCGACTCGGGGTCCATGCTGATCGGTCTGGTGCTGGCGGCGGGAGCGATCTCCGTCACCGGCCAGGTCGACCCGGACCTGATGAACCTCTTCGTGGGCGGTGAGCGCGCGGCGACCCACGCGATGCTGCCCGTCTTCATCCCGCTGCTGCTGCCGCTGACCATCATCGCGATCCCCGCGGCGGACCTGGTGCTGGCCATCGTGCGGCGCACCTGGAACGGCCAGTCGCCGTTCGCCGCCGACCGGGGTCACCTGCACCACCGGCTGCTGGAGATCGGGCACTCGCACAGCAGGTCCGTGCTGATCATGTACTTCTGGTCCGCGCTCATCGCGTTCGGGGCCGTGGGCTACTCGGTCCACTCGACCTCGCTGTGGATCGTGCTGGTGATCGTCGGACTCAGCGCGGTGGGGCTGGTCCTGCTGCTCATGCCGCGCTTCACGCCCCGGGCTCCCCGCTGGGCGGAGGCCTTCGTGCCGCCGCGCTACCGGCGCCGCCGTCGGGCCGTGGCGGAGCGCGAGGCGGGGGCGGAGGACCAACAGCCTTTGGGAAAGGCCGAGATGGGCTCCCTGGCGGTTTCCCAGGCACCGGAGCGCGCGCCGGTGGCCATCGGCGTGTCCGGAGTCAACGGAGCGACCGCGATCGGTGCTCGTTCGGGTTCTTCCACGCAGCGCTCAGCAGATTCAGCACCCTGATGTCTCGGATGTCCCGGTGCTGTACCAGCATCCCGCACGTTCGTCACCGTACGGACGCGCGCCTTAGACCGCCCGTGTGACGGCTAACACACTTTATGGGTAAAGACCTCGCCAAATAGTTTGTGATACCGTTCACGAGACCTGGTGACGAAGCCGACGGGGCCATCTGTCGGACCACCGGTTCGGATTTCCGCCTCGCGGACCGGGCCTACGCTCGTCCATTGCGACGCCCATTTCTCTCCAAGCCAAGTGGAGCTGCCGCCCAATGCAGTCCGACATGCGCGAACTACTGCGCATCGCCGCCCCCACTGCTGCCGTGGGAGCTGTCGCCATGCTCGTCGGCGGCCTGCTCGCAGGTGGCGACGGGGCCATCGGCGCTGCGGTGGGCTGTGTGGTCGTCATCGTCTTCATGGCGCTCGGCATGCTGGCTCTCCAGTGGGTCGCCAGGGCTATGCCGCAACTGTTCCAGGGCATGGGGCTGATGATTTACTCGGCCCAGCTCGTGCTCCTGTTGATCTTCATCCTGAGCATCAGGAACACCTCTCTCTTCGACCTTCAGGTCTTCGCTCTCTCCCTGGTCGCCGCCGTGATCGCCTGGATCACCGCGCAGACCGTGCGGCACGCTCGGAGCAAGACTCCTTACGTCGACCCTGCGGCCGACGTAAGTGGCCGCCGCGACGGCGGGGCGGGGGCCGGGCGTGACCAGTAGGGCCGGGATAAAGCCGCGTTCGATGTGCTGCTATCGTCCGGTCTCGGTTGCGGTACTGCGGGCGCGGAATCCAGAGCTGTCGCCTGAATCATCGCGAGGCTTCGGGCCCGGCCGCTGCCTCCTCACCGTAAGAACCAGTCCGGTGCCGACCTGCGGCCACCCGCCGCTCCGACACAACGAGGTAGCCGCATCCATGCGCCATGCAGAAGGAGCTCTTGGTGACTGACGCCCAGACGCTCGCTTTCGAGACGAACTGCCACCTGTTCAAGGACTGCGGCTTCCATGCTCCCAGTGTGTGGTCGTTCCTCTTCGAGCCGATCTTCACCATCGGGCCTGTCGAGTTCAACAAGCCCATGCTGCTCGCGATCATCGGCACGTTCGCGATCCTGGTCTTTTTCTGGGCCGCGTTCGCGAAGTCCAAGGTCGTCCCCGGCAAGCTCCAGATGGTGGCCGAGGTGCTGTACGACTTCGTGCGCCGTGGTATTGCCCGTGAGGTCATCGGCAAGAAGGGCGACCAGTTCGTCCCGCTGCTGGTCTCCCTGTTCTTCTTCGTCTGGATCCTGAACCTCTGGGCCGTCATCCCGCTCGCCCAGTTCCCGGTCAGCTCGATCATCGCCTACCCCGCTGGCCTGGCCCTGGTGGTCTGGGTGACCTATATGACCGTGACGTTCCGGTCGAACGGATTCGTCGGGGGCATCCGCAACCTCTGCGTCCCGAGCGGTCTGCCGAAGCCGATCTACGTGCTGCTGACGCCGCTGGAGTTCGTCTCCAACGTCATCGTGCGGCCGTTCACGCTGACGGTGCGACTCTTCGCGAACATGTTCGCGGGCCACATCCTGATCCTGATCTTCACGATCGCCAGCTGGTACATGCTCGGCACCTTCCTGGGTTCGGTCTACGCCGCCGGATCGTTCATCATGACGCTGATTCTCACAGTGTTCGAGATGTTTATCCAGGCTCTCCAGGCCTATGTGTTCACGGTGCTGACCGCCACGTACCTTTCCCAGGCAGTCGAAGAAGCCCACTGAGGGTTAGCCGGCCCCGGCTCCCGCCCTCACCCACAGACGCCCGGTGCGAAGACACTTTCCACCGGTCCCACAAAGAGAAGGAACCACGGACATGTCTGCTGCTTTCGAGACCCTCGCGGCCGTGAACGGCAACGTCGGCACCATTGGCTACGGCCTCGCCGCGATCGGCCCCGGCATCGGCATCGGCATCATCTTCGGTAACGGTGTGCAGGCCATTGCCCGCCAGCCCGAGGCTGCCGGCCTCATTCGCCAGAACATGCTGCTCGGGTTCGCCGTCGTTGAGGCCCTGGCCCTGATCGGCTTCGTCGTCCCGTTCATCGTCAAGTGACGTTGTGGCCGTAGCCCTATTCGACGAAAGGTCCACCATGATGTACCTGGCAGCCGAGGAACCGCAGATGCCTCTGCTCCCGGTCTGGCCTGAAGTCGTCATCGGCTTGATCTGTTTCGGCATCGTCTTCTTCGTTTTCTGGAAGAAGCTCCTTCCGGCGGTCAACAAGACCCTGGAGGAGCGCCGCGAGGCCATCGAGGGCGGTATCGAGAAGGCCGATGCGGCCCAGACCGAGGCCCAGAGCGTTCTTGAGCAGTACAAGGCTCAGCTCGCCGAGGCCCGGCACGAGGCGGCGCGTCTCCGCCAGGAGGCCACCGAGCAGGGCTCCCTGATCATCGCGGAGATGCGGGCTGAGGGTCAGCGGCAGCGCGAGGAGATCATCGCCGCCGGCCACGCCCAGATCGAGGCCGACCGCAAGGCCGCTGCCTCAGCGCTGCGCCAGGACGTGGGCGCGCTCGCCACCGCCCTGGCCGGCAAGCTCGTCGGCGAGTCCCTGGAGGACCACGCCCGGCAGAGCGGCACGGTCGACCGGTTCCTCGACGAGCTCGAGGCGAAGGCCGAGGCCGTCCGATGAACGGAGCGAGCCGCGAGGCACTGGCGTCCGCACGCGAGCGTCTCGACGCGCTGACCGACTCCACGTCGGTCGACGCGGCGAAGCTCGCCGAGGACCTGGCGGCCGTCACCGCGCTGCTCCACCGCGAGGTGTCGCTGCGCCGGGTCCTGACCGACCCGTCGCAGGGCGGTGAGGCCAAGGCCGAGCTCGCCGGGCGCCTGCTGAGCGGCCAGGTGGGCGGCGAAGCCGTGGACCTGGTCTCCGGCATGGTCCGCTCCCGCTGGTCGCGGTCGCGTGATCTGGTGGACTCGGCCGAGGAGCTGGCGGACACCGCCGACCTCGCCGCAGCCCAGCGCGCCGGTGTGCTCGACGACGTGGAGGACGAGCTCTTCCGGTTCGGCCGGATCGTGGGTTCCGACAAGGCACTGCGCGCCGCCCTGACCGACCGGACGGCCCCGGCCTCCGCCAAGAGCGGGCTGCTGCGCGGCCTGCTCGGCGGTAAGGCCCAGTCGGCCACCGAGCGCGTCGTGACGCGTCTGGTGACGCAGCCCCGTGGACGTAGCCTGGAAGAAGGACTCGAGTCCCTGTCCAAGCTCGCCGCGGCGCGCCGGGACCGCGCGGTCGCCGTCGTGACCTCGGCGGTGCCGCTGTCCGATCGGCAGAAGCAGCGCCTCGGCGCCGCCCTGGCGAAGATCTACGGCCGCACGATGCACCTGAACCTGGACGTGGACCCCGCGGTCCTCGGTGGGATCTCGGTGAGCGTCGGTGACGAGGTCATCAACGGCACGATTGCGGAACGTCTCGAAGAGGCGACCCGCAGGATGGCCGGCTGACAGCGCCGCACGTACCGCACCAACCTGAACGAGCAAGAACAGCGGCCCGGTTGGGCCGTGCAGAAATTGCAGAAGATTCCTGGGGGTCGCCCCCAGACCCCTTTGAGAAACTTCGGGCCCAACAAGGAGAGCAGGGAACCCAGATGGCGGAGCTCACGATCCGGCCGGAGGAGATCCGGGACGCACTGGAGAACTTTGTCCAGTCGTACCAGCCGGACGCGGCCTCGCGCGAGGAGGTCGGTACGGTCAGCGTTGCCGGTGACGGCATCGCGAAGGTCGAGGGCCTTCCCTCGGCCCAGGCGAACGAACTGCTGAAGTTCGAGGACGGAACCCTCGGTCTCGCCCTCAACCTCGAAGAGCGCGAGATCGGTGCGATCGTCCTCGGCGAGTTCAGCGGAATCGAGGAGGGCCAGTCGGTGCAGCGCACCGGCGAGGTGCTCTCCGTCGGCGTCGGCGAGGGCTACCTCGGCCGCGTCGTCGACCCGCTCGGCAACCCGATCGACGGTCTCGGCGAGATCGCGACCGAAAGCCGTCGCGCCCTCGAACTGCAGGCCCCCGGCGTCATGGTCCGCAAGTCGGTCCACGAGCCGATGCAGACCGGCTACAAGGCCGTCGACGCCATGGTGCCGATCGGCCGCGGCCAGCGTCAGCTGATCATCGGTGACCGCCAGACCGGCAAGACCGCCCTGGCCGTCGACACGATCATCAACCAGCGCGACAACTGGCGCTCGGGCGACGTGAACAAGCAGGTGCGCTGCATCTACGTCGCCATCGGTCAGAAGGGCTCCACCATCGCCTCCGTGCGCGGTGCCCTCGAAGAGGCCGGCGCCCTGGAGTACACGACCATCGTCGCCGCCCCGGCGTCCGACCCGGCCGGCTTCAAGTACCTGGCGCCGTACACCGGTTCGGCCATCGGCCAGCACTGGATGTACGCCGGCAAGCACGTCCTGATCATCTTCGACGACCTCTCGAAGCAGGCCGACGCCTACCGCGCCGTGTCCCTGCTGCTGCGCCGTCCGCCGGGCCGCGAGGCCTACCCGGGCGACGTCTTCTACCTGCACTCGCGTCTGCTGGAGCGCTGCGCCAAGCTCTCCGACGACCTGGGCGCCGGTTCGATGACGGGCCTCCCGATCGTCGAGACCAAGGCGAACGACGTGTCGGCGTTCATCCCGACCAACGTCATCTCCATCACCGACGGCCAGTGCTTCCTGGAGTCCGACCTGTTCAACGCGGGTCAGCGTCCGGCGCTCAACGTCGGTATCTCGGTCTCCCGCGTCGGTGGCTCCGCCCAGCACAAGGCCATGCGCCAGGTGTCCGGCCGCCTCCGTGTGGACCTCGCCCAGTACCGCGAGCTGGAGGCGTTCGCCGCCTTCGGTTCCGACCTGGACGCGGCCTCCAAGGCGTCGCTGGAGCGCGGTAAGCGCATGGTCGAGCTGCTGAAGCAGGCCCAGTACGCGCCGTTCCCCGTCGAGGAGCAGGTCGTCTCCGTCTACGCCGGCACCACCGGCAAGATGGACGACGTCCCGGTCGAGGACATCCGCCGCTTCGAGGGTGAGCTGCTGGAGTACCTGCGACGCGAGCGCAAGGACCTCCTGACCAGCATCGCCGAGGGCGGCAAGATGTCCGACGACACGCTGCAGTCGATCGCCGACGCGATCGCCGCCTTCAAGCAGCAGTTCGAGACCTCGGACGGCAAGCTCCTGGGCGAGGGCTGATCGATGGGCGCTCAGCTTCGCGTTTACAAGCGCCGCATCCAAGCCGTCACCGCGACCAAGAAGATCACCAAGGCGATGGAGATGATCGCCGCCTCGCGCATCGTCAAGGCGCAGCGCAAGGTGGCGGCGTCGATGCCGTACGCGACCGAGCTCACCCGTGCGGTGACCGCGGTGGCGACCGGCTCGTCCACCAACCATCCGCTCACCACCGAGGCCGAGTCCCCGGTCCGGGCGGCGGTCCTGCTCCTCACGAGCGACCGCGGTCTGGCCGGCGGCTACTCCTCCAACGCCATCAAGGCGGCGGAGCGGCTGCGGGAGCGGCTGGCGGCCGAGGGCAAGGAGGTCGACACGTACATCGTCGGCCGTAAGGGTGTCGCGTACTACGGCTTCCGCGAGCGCAAGGTCACCGAGTCGTGGACCGGCTTCACCGACAGCCCCGAGTACTCGGACGCCAAGAAGATCGCCGGGCCCCTCATCGAGGCCATCGAGAAGGACACGGCCGAGGGCGGCGTCGACGAGCTGCACATCGTCTTCACGGAGTTCGTGTCGATGATGACGCAGAACGCGATCGACGACCGGATGCTGCCGCTGTCGCTCGACGCGATCGCGGAGGAGAGCAGCACGAGGAAGAGCGAGATCCTTCCGCTGTTCGACTTCGAGCCGTCGGCCGAGGACGTCCTCGACGCTCTTCTGCCGCGCTACGTCGAGAGCCGTATCTACAACGCACTGCTCCAGGCGGCCGCTTCCGAGCACGCCGCCCGACGCCGTGCGATGAAGTCGGCGACCGACAACGCCGGAGACCTCATCAAGAGCCTCTCCCGGCTTGCCAACGCGGCCCGCCAGGCCGAAATCACCCAGGAAATCAGCGAGATCGTCGGCGGTGCTAGTGCTCTGGCCGACGCGTCCGCGGGGAGTGACAAGTAATGACGACGACAGTTGAGACGGCCGCTGCCACGGGCCGCGTCGCCCGGGTCATCGGCCCGGTCGTCGACGTGGAGTTCCCCGTCGACGCGATGCCGGAGATCTACAACGCCCTGCACGTCGACGTCGACGACCCGGCCGAGGCCGGCGCTCGTAAGACGCTGACCCTTGAGGTCGCCCAGCACCTGGGTGACGGTGTGGTCCGCGCGATCTCGATGCAGCCCACCGACGGTCTGGTCCGCCAGGCCCCGGTGACCGACACGGGCAAGGGCATCACCGTCCCGGTCGGTGACGTGACCAAGGGCAAGGTGTTCAACACCCTCGGTCAGATCCTGAACGAGCCGGAGGCCGAGTCCCAGGTCACCGAGCGCTGGCCGATCCACCGCAAGGCCCCGGCCTTCGACCAGCTCGAGTCGAAGACCGAGATGTTCGAGACCGGCCTGAAGGTCGTCGACCTGCTGACCCCGTACGTCAAGGGCGGCAAGATCGGTCTGTTCGGTGGTGCGGGCGTCGGCAAGACGGTCCTCATCCAGGAAATGATCATGCGTGTGGCGAAGCTGCACGACGGTGTGTCGGTGTTCGCCGGCGTCGGTGAGCGCACCCGTGAGGGCAACGACCTCATCGACGAGATGACCGAGTCGGGCGTCCTGGACAAGACCGCGCTGGTCTTCGGCCAGATGGACGAGCCGCCGGGGACGCGTCTGCGCGTGGCCCTGTCCGCCCTGACCATGGCGGAGTACTTCCGCGATGTGCAGAAGCAGGACGTGCTGCTCTTCATCGACAACATCTTCCGCTTCACGCAGGCCGGTTCCGAGGTCTCCACGCTGCTCGGCCGTATGCCGTCCGCGGTGGGTTACCAGCCGACCCTGGCCGACGAGATGGGTGTGCTCCAGGAGCGCATCACCTCGACGCGTGGTCACTCGATCACCTCGATGCAGGCGATCTACGTCCCCGCGGACGACCTGACCGACCCGGCCCCGGCCACCACGTTCGCCCACCTCGACGCGACGACGGTTCTCTCCCGTCCGATCTCCGAGAAGGGCATCTACCCGGCCGTGGACCCGCTGGACTCCACGTCCCGCATCCTGGACCCGCGTTACATCTCGCAGGACCACTACGACGCGGCCAGCCGTGTCAAGGGGATCCTCCAGAAGTACAAGGACCTCCAGGACATCATCGCGATCCTCGGCATCGACGAGCTGGGCGAAGAGGACAAGCTCGTGGTCTCGCGCGCCCGTCGCGTCGAGCGCTTCCTCTCGCAGAACACTCACGCCGCCAAGCAGTTCACCGGCCTGGACGGTTCGGACGTCCCGCTCGACGAGTCGATCGCCGCGTTCAACGCGATCTGTGACGGGGAGTACGACCACTTCCCCGAGCAGGCGTTCTTCATGTGCGGTGGCCTGGACGACCTCAAGTCCAAGGCCAAGGAGCTCGGCGTCTCCTGAGCCTCCGGCTCACCGAGGGGGGTGGGTGTGTCCCGCCCCCCTCACCACGCCCCGTAGAATTGACCCAACACCCGGCATGACCGCCGGGTGGTGACCCGAGGAGCCACCCTTGGCTGCTGAGCTGCATGTCGAGCTGGTCGCCGCGGACCGTAATGTCTGGTCCGGCGAGGCCACCCTCGTTGTCGCACGTACCACGTCCGGCGACATCGGCGTCATGCCCGGTCACCAGCCGCTTCTGGGTGTGCTGGAGTCGGGCCCGGTGACGATCCGTACGAGCGACGGCGGCACTGTCGTCGCCGCCGTGCACGGCGGGTTCATCTCGTTCGCGGACAACAAGCTCTCGCTGCTGGCGGAGATCGCCGAGCTGGCGGACGAGATCGACGTCCAGCGCGCCGAGCGCGCGCTGGAGCGTGCGAAGTCGGACACGGACGGTTCCGCCGAGCGGCGCGCCGAGGTGCGACTGCGTGCGGTGGCGGCGCCCTGAGCGTCCCCACGAAGTGATTTTTTGACTCAGCCGCGGCCGAGCTGGACTCCTCCAGACCGTGCCGCGGCTGAGGCGATGCAGGTGCAGGACGGTTCGGCTCGGTACGGTATCCGTTACTCGACGATGCGAGGAGGTCGGTGGGAATGGTCCTCGCGTTGTGGGTGGGCGGCCTGGTCGTCGTACTGGTGGCCGTGGGTCTGTTCGTCTTCGGTCTGCGCAGACGGCTGATCCAGCGGTCAGGCGGAACGTTCGACTGCAGTCTGCGCTGGGACATCTCCCAGGAACCCGACCCGTCCGGCAAGGGCTGGGTGTACGGGGTCGCGCGCTACAGCGGTGACCGCGTGGACTGGTTCCGGGTGTTCTCGTACTCGCCCCGCCCGCGCCGCGGTCTGGAGCGCTCGTCCATCGAGGTGGTCGCCCGTCGGCTGCCGGAGGGCGAGGAGGAGCTGGCGCTCCTGTCCGACTCCGTCGTGCTCGGCTGTCTCCACCGGGGGATGCGCCTGGAGCTGGCGATGAGCGAGGACGCCCTGACCGGCTTCCTGGCCTGGCTGGAAGCGGCGCCTCCCGGCCAGCGGGTGAACGTGGCCTGAGTAAGGGGCTCCCGCTGGTGGGGGATACCCCCGGACCGAGTCCGGAGAGCCGCCCCGCGCACCCGTAGCCCCTTCGGGTAAGCGGCCCGTACACCCGCAGCCCCCGTACGCACGGACCCCGCACACACGAAGACCGGGGAGACAGGGGGCGGTCCTGTCTCCCCGGCGGTTTTCGGGGTGGGGGGTGTGGCTGCCTCGGGGTACTAGCTGAGGCCGCCGGCCATGGCGCTCACGAGCTCGCCGTTGGCGGTGTCACCGCTGAACTCCCAGAAGAACGCACCACCCAGACCCTGGTTCTTCGCCCAGGTCATCTTGGAGTTGATGGTCGACGGGGTGTCGTAGCTCCACCAGTTGGTGCCGCAGTGGGCGTACGCGGTGCCGGCGACGGTGCCGGTGACCGGGCAGCTGTTCTTGAGGACCTTGTAGTCCTCGATGCCCGCCTCGTACGTGCCCGGGGCCGCACCGGTGGCCGTGCCGCCCGGAGCCGCCTGGGTGACACCGGTCCAGCCGCGGCCGTAGAAGCCGATGCCGAGCAGCAGCTTGGAGGCGGGGACGCCCTTGGCCTTCAGCTTGGCGATGGCGGCGGCGGAGTTGAAGCCGTCCTGCGGGATGCCGTCGTACGAGGTGAGCGGGGAGTGCGGGGCCGTCGGACCCTTGGCCTCCCAGGCACCGAAGAAGTCGTACGTCATCACGTTGTACCAGTCGAAGTACTGCGCGGCGCCCGCGTAGTCCGCGAGGTCGATCTTGCCGCCGTCCGAGCCGTCGGCCGTGATCGCGGCGGTGACCAGGTTGTTCGAGCCGAACTTGGTCCGCAGCGCCGAGGAGAGGGTTTTCAGCGCGGCCGGGCCGCTGGTGTCACAGGTCAGACCGCAGGCGTTGGGGTACTCCCAGTCGATGTCGATGCCGTCGAAGACATCGGCCCAACGGGGGTCCTCGACCAGGTCGTAGCAGGACTGGGCGAACGCGGCCGGGTTCTGCGCCGCGGCACCGAAGCCACCGGACCAGGTCCAGCCGCCGAACGACCAGATGACCTTGATGTGGGGGTACTTCGCCTTCAGCTTGCGCAGCTGGTTGAAGTTACCGCGCAGCGGCTGGTCCCAGGTGTCGGCGACGCCGTCGACCGACTGGTCGGCGGTGTAGGCCTTGTCGTAGTCGGCGTAGCTGTCGCCGATGGTGCACTTGCCGCCCTGGACGTTGCCGAAGGCGTAGTTGATGTGCGTGATCTTCTGGGCCGAGTCCGACGTCACCAGGTTCTTGACGTGGTAGTTGCGCCCGTAGACGCCCCAGTTGGTGAAGTAGCCGAGGTTGACCTTGCTCCCGGTGCCGGGGCCCGGGTTGTCGTCCTTGCCCGTGGTGCGCACGGCCACCGCGCCGCTGACCGGACCGGTCTGGTCGGCGGTGTCACGTGCCTGCACGGTGTAGGAGTAGTCCGTGGCCTTGGTGAGGCCGGTGTCGGTGTAGGTCGTCGTGGTGACCGTCGCGACCTTGGCGCCGTCGCGCAGGACGTCGTAGTTCTTGATGCCCTTGTCGTCGGTGGCCGCGGTCCAGCTGAGCTTCACCGAGGTGTCGGTGATGTCGCTCGCGGTGGGGGTGCCGGGCTTCGACGGGGCGTTGTCGCCGGGGACGCTGCCGCCGTCACAGGAGGCGCCGTTCAGCTTGCAGCCGGCGGGGGAGCCGGAGCCGGTGCCGTTGAAGCCGAAGCTGATGCTGGCGCCCGGGGCGACCGTGCCGTTCCAGCTGAGGTTCTTGGCGGTCCAGTGGGTTCCGGAGCTGGTCACGGCGGCGTCCCAGGCGGAGCCGACCGCGGTGCCGGAGGGGAAGTCCCACTCGATCGTCCAGGAGGAGAGGGCGGTGGTGCCCGTGTTCTTGACCGTCCACTGGCCTTCGAAGCCGCTGCCCCAGTCGGACTTCTTCAGGTAGGTGGCGGTCGCCGAGGTGGCGGCCTGGGCCGGGGACGCCAGGCCGACCATGGCGGCGAGCGGCAGCAGCAGTGCGGTGAAGCCCGCGACCGCCTTGGCCCGGGTGACCCGGGCCGGGGCGAGTCTCCATCTCAGGCGGGGTCTTCTGCGGGGGATCTCTGTGCTCAACGGTGCTCCTCGGGTGAGGTCCGACAAACGGGGGTGGTCCGTGGACTGCAAACCCTGCGTCGCCCTGAGCACGCTTTGTCATGGCGTACTCACCGCAGCGTGCTCGGTGAGATTAGGAAGGTCTGGACCAATCGTCAAGAGGTCCAGACCAAAGTTCCCTGTTCGCGGTCAGATGCCCAACTCCTGTGCGAGGACGGCGGCTTGCACTCGGCTGCGCAGCTCCAGCTTCCCCAGGACCCTGCTGACGTGCGTCTTCACCGTCGCCTCGGCCATCGAGAGGCGCCCGGCGATCTCCGCGTTCGACAACCCCTGCCCCAGGCACCCCAGGACCTCGCGTTCCCGCCGGGTCAACGCGTTCAGCACCGCCGGACCGGGTCCGACGTCCCGGCGCGAGGCGGTCGCACCCGCGAATTCGGCGATCAGCCGGCGGGTCACCGCCGGGGCGATCACGCCCTCGCCGCCCGCCACGGTGCGTACGGCGGCCAGCAGATCGTGGGCGTCGGTGTTCTTCAGCAGGAACCCCGCCGCGCCCGCCCGCAGCGCCCCGAAGACGTACGCGTCCAGGTCGAACGTCGTCAGCACCAGGACGTCCGCGAGCCGTTCGGCCACCACCTGCCGCGTCGCCGCCACCCCGTCCAGCCGGGGCATCTGCACATCCATCAGCACCACGTCCGGACGCAGTTCACGGGCCAGCCGCACGGCGGCCTCACCGTCCGCCGCCTCGCCCACCACCTCGATGTCCGGGGCGCTGCCCAGAATGAGCACCAGCCCCGCGCGCACCGCCGACTGGTCCTCGGCGACCAGTACCCGGATCGTCATCCCCGCGTCCCTTCGTCCACGGGCAGCTCCGCCCGTACCCGCCAGATCTCCTCGCCGTCGGGCCCGCCGCCCACCGGGCCCGTGCCGATCGTGCCGCCGAGGAGCGCCACCCGCTCCGCCATCCCCACCAGACCGGCCCCCGAACCGGGCGCGCGCGGCCCCGGCCGGGTGCCGATCACGCTGCTCACCTCCACGGTCAGTGAGCCACCCGCGTGGTGCAGGCGGACCGTCACCGGGCCCGGGGCCGCGTGTTTCAGAGCGTTCGTCAGGGATTCCTGGACGATGCGGTAGGCGGCCAGTTCGACCGGGGCCGGGAGCCGTTCGGCCACCCTCCGGGCGTCGTCCAGGGTGACGGTCAGTCCGCTGGACGCGGCGTTCGCCCGCGCCTGCTCGACCAGGGCGTCCAGCGAGGCGAGCGTGGGCGCCGCGCTCGGCCCCTCCTCGCCGCCGTTGTCCCGGAGCAGCCCGATCAGCCGCCGCATCTCGGCGAGCCCCTCGACGCTGTTGTGCCGGATCACACCCAGGGCGTCGCGGGAGGTCGCCGGGTCGTCGATGGAGAGGGCCGCGGTGGAGTGGATGGCGATCGCGGAGAGGTGGTTGGCCACCATGTCGTGCAGCTCCCGCGCCATCCTGGACCGTTCGGCCGTCACCGCCTGGACCCGGTCCATCTCGGCGAGCAGGGCCGTCTGTTCGGCCCGCAGACGGGCCGCCTGGGCCGCCTCCCGGTGGTTGCGCACACTGACGCCCGTGAGGGCCGGGCCGAAGGTGACCAGCCCGGTCACCACACCGAACAGCAGCGCCTCGGGCCGGCGGAACCAGGCGAAGAACCCGATGGTGACCGCCACGGTGACCAGGAACGTCACCACCGGGACGCGCCGGGCGGCGGCCGGGGTCCCGTAGACCACGGCCGCGTACATGAGGTCGGTGTACATCAGGATCGTGACCAGGCTGCCCGTCGTGAACTGGTCCGCGACCAGCGCGAGCGTGCCGACGGCCACCGCGGTCTGCGGCCGGGTCCGGCGGAGCGGCTCCAGGGCGGCCGTCACCACCAGTGGGACCAGCGCCGCCCACGGGGCGCCGAAGACCCGGCCGGCCTGCGTGTGCAGACCGGCGGCCCAGAGCAGCAGCCCGCCCGCCAGCCCGACGGCCCCGATCAGTACGTCCTGGCGGTGCGGTCGTGAAGAGGTGGACACCGCTCCATCCAACACGGCACCGGCCCGCGCCACGTCGGTACGCCGGGGGAGGAGCGAGTACATCGAAGGATGCAGTCGCGATTCGTCACCGGCGACGACGCCCCGGGGCGCCGCAGCCGGAAGCCTGGAGGGGACCGGAGGGAGGAGTGCCGTGATCGTCACGCTGATCGTGCTCTGCGAGGTCGGCTTCTGGGTGCTGCTGGCCGTGGGACTCGGGCTGCGGTACGTGGCGCGGAAGCCCCGCGCGGGGGCCGCCGTGCTGCTGTGCGAGCCGCTGCTGGAGGTGGTCCTGCTGGTGGTGACCGCCGTCGATCTGAAGAACGGTGCCCAGCCCGACTGGAAGCACGGTCTGGCCGCCGTCTACATCGGCTTCACCGTGGGGCTCGGCCCCTCCACCATCGCCTGGGTGGACGCCAGGATCGCGCACCGCTTCGCGGGCGGACCGCCCCCGGTGCGGCCCCCGAGGTACGGGAGGGCGCGGGCCGTCCACGAGTGGCGGGTCGCGGCCCGCTGGATCCTGGCCTCGGCGATCGCCCTGGTCCTCCTCCAGGCGGCGGTCTGGTACGTCGGACCGGACGGCGGCACCGGGTCCCTGCGGATGTGGCAGCAGAGGATGCTCTGGCTGACCGGGATCAACCTGGTCATCGCCGCGAGCTACACCCTCTTCCCGAAGCGGGGGCCCCGGCCGGAACCCGAACGGAGGCCCGAGCCGGAACCCGGAGGGCGACCCGAACGGGCACCAGAGCCGGGCCCCGAGCGGGCGGGCGAGCGGGGCCCAGGACGTCCGGAGGTCCGCTGATCAGCGCTCGCCGCCCGGCACCCACAGCACGTCGCCGACCTCCTTGTTCGCCACCCTGGCGAGGATGAACAGGAGGTCGGAGAGGCGGTTGAGATACGTCGCCGTCAGCGCGTTCATCACCTCGCCGTGCACCTCCAGCGCCGCCCAGGTGGACCGCTCCGCCCGGCGGACGACCGTGCAGGCCTGGTGCAGCAGCGCCGCACCCGGCGTGCCGCCCGGGAGGATGAAGCTGCGGAGCTTCTCCAGCTCCTCCAGGAAGGTGTCGCAGTCGGCCTCCAGCTTGTCGACGTAGGACTGCTCGACCCGCAGCGGCGGGTACTTCGGGTCCGGGACCACCGGCGTGCTCAGGTCCGCGCCCACGTCGAAGAGGTCGTTCTGGACCCGCACGAGGACCTTGACGACGTCCTCGGCCAGACCGCCGAGTGCGATCGCCGTGCCGATGACGGCGTTCGCCTCGTTGGCGTCGGCGTACGCCGCGATCCGCAGGTCGGTCTTGGCGGTGCGGCTCATGTCGCCGAGGGCGGTGGTGCCCTGGTCGCCGGTACGGGTGTAGATGCGCGTCAGATTGACCATGGGCCCACCCTAATGACGCCTCAGGCCCCGGCGCTCCGGAAGACACGTGTGCCGACCGTCACCGCGACCAGGGCGAGGCCGACCGCGACCAGCACGCCGTAGAGCATGTGCGCGGTCGCGTACGAGCCGGTGTACGCGTCCCGTACCGCGTCCACCAGGTAACGGAACGGCGTGAGGTGCGACAGGACGTCCAGCCAGCGCGGGCCCAGGGTCATCGGCAGCATCAGGCCGGAGAGCAGCATGGCGGGCATGGTCAGCGAGTTGATCACCGGCCCGAACTCCTGCGGGGTCCGCACCCTCATGGCCAGCGCGTACGACAGTGAGGCCAGCGAGACGGTCAGCAGGCCGACGAAACCGAAGCCGATCAGCACCCCGGGCAGCGGCGCGCGCAACCCCATGACCAGGGCGGCGCCGACCAGCAGGACCGCCTGGAACATGAACAGCAGGGCGTCCCGCAGGACCCGGCCGAGCAGCAGGGCGAGGCGGCTGACGGGGGTCACCCGCATGCGTTCCACCACGCCGGTCGACTGTTCGATGATGATCGCGAAGCCGGTGAACGAGGCTCCGAACAGCGCCAGTTGGAGCAGCAGTCCGGGCACGAGGACCTGCCAGGAGCCGGCCTCGGAGCCGAGGGGCAGACCGGTGAGCAGCGGCCCGAAGAAGAGCAGGTAGAGCAGCGGCATCAGGATGCCGAAGAGGATCTGGAACCGCGAGCGCAGGGTCTGCCGGACGTACCGGCCGAAGATCAGTGAGGTGTCGTGGAGCAGCATGGCGAGTCCTATGCGGCGACGGGGGCGGCTTCGGACGCGGGGGCGCGCCCGGTGACGGCGAGGAAGGCGTCCTGGAGTGAGGCATCGGGGGAGCCGGCGTAGGTGGTCTTCAGGGCGGCCGGTGTTCCCTCGGCGGCGACCCTGCCGCCGTCGACCACGACCACCCGGTCCGCGAGCGCGTCCGCCTCGTCGAGGTAGTGGGTGGTCAGCACGACGGTGGTTCCGAAGTCGTCGCGCAGGCGGCGCACCAGCTCCCACAGGGCGGTGCGGCTGCCGGGGTCGAGGCCGGTGGTCGGCTCGTCGAGGAAGAGCACCTCGGGGCGGTGGGTGAGGCCCATCGCGAGGTCGAGGCGCCGGCGCTGCCCGCCGGAGAGCGCCGAGGTCTTCCGGTCGAGCAGGTCCTCCAGGCCCAGGGAGCGCGCCAGTTCGGCGGTCCGCGCGAGGGCGCCGGCCTTGCTCAGCCGGTACAGCCGCCCCTGGGTGACCAGCTCCTCCCGCACGGTGACGTGGGGGTCCACGCCGCCGGACTGGGCGATGTAGCCGCACTTCGCGCGCACCCCGGCCGGGTCCCGGGCCGGGTCGCGGCCGGCGACGGTGGCCGCGCCGCCGGTGGGCGCGAGCAGCGTGGTGAGCATGCGCAGGGTGGTGGTCTTGCCCGCGCCGTTGGGGCCGAGGAGACCGATGATCTCGCCGGCCCGGACCGTCAGGTCGATCGACCGCACGGCCTCGACCGGTCCCGCCTTGGTCATGAAGGTCCGGGAGAGCCCGGACGTACTGATGATTGGCATAGTGACCACAAAAACAGACACCACGCAAAATTGCAATGCCCCCAAAGTTTGACGGACCCCACGACCGTCTAGGATGGGTTCATGGCAGAGGGGCTCAGGGAGCGGAAGAAGCGGCAGACCAGACAGCACCTCTCGGACGTGGCCACCGGGCTCTTCCTGGAGCGCGGCTTCGACGCGGTCACGATCGCCGAGATCGCACGCGCCGCCGACGTCTCGGTGAACACCGTCTACAACTACTTCCCCACCAAGGAGGACCTCTTCCTGGACCGCAGCCGGGGCGTCGTCGACCGGCTGTCCCGCTACGTCCGCGCCCGCGACGACGAGGAGTCCGCCGCCGAGGCCGTCCTGCGGGAGCTGCGCCTCCAGGTGGAGAGCGTCTCGCCCACCGTCGGCCTGATGGAGGGTTACGACCGGTTCATGCGGGTCATCGAGGGCGCCGACGGCCTCAAGGCCCGACTCTGGCACATCCAGCAGGAGGCCCTCTCCCACCTGGAGGTGACGCTCCGGGAGGAGTCCGGTGCCGACGAGGGCGACCAGGCCGCGGCCCTGGTGGCCGGTCAGCTCTCCTGGGTGCACAGCACGCTCATGGGGTACATCGGCCGCGAGATGGTCGCGGGTCGGGTGCCCGCCGAGGTGTCCAGGGAGGCCCTCGGCCTCCTCGACGACATGGAGGACCTCCTCGGCGAGAAGGTGCTCAACTACGGGCGGCGCTCCGACCCGTGAGCGCCGACGGTGTGATGTCCGTCATGTGAGACGTGACGCGCATCTCTTCACCACCCCAGGGCGCCTCACGGGTACTAACCTCCGCCGGAGAGCAAGTGCGGGAACCGACCGATGAGAATGCATAGGGGTGCCAACGTGGCAAGGAAGCTCGCCGTCATCGGCGCCGGACTCATGGGGTCCGGGATCGCGCAGGTCTCCGCCCAGGCCGGCTGGGACGTCGTCCTGCGCGATGTCACCGACGAGGCCCTGGCCCGTGGACGGGGCGCCGTCGAGGCCAGCTACGGCAAGTTCGTCGCCAAGGGCAAGCTGGAGGCCGCCGACGCCGAGGCCGCGCTGGGCCGGATCACCACGACCACCGACCTCGACGCCGTGGCCGACGCCGATGTCGTCGTGGAGGCCGTGTTCGAGAAGCTGGAGGTCAAGCACGAGATCTTCCGCGCGCTCGACACCATCGTCCGCCCGGACGCCGTCCTCGCCTCCAACACCTCCGCCATCCCGATCACCAAGATCGCGTCCGCGACGGAGCACCCGGAACGCGTCGTCGGGGTGCACTTCTTCTCGCCGGTGCCGATGATGCGGCTGGTCGAGCTGGTGCGCGGCTACAAGACCAGTGACGAAACGCTCGCCACCGCACGGGAGTTCGCGGAATCGGTGGGCAAGACCTGTATCGTCGTCAACCGCGACGTCGCGGGCTTCGTCACCACCCGGCTGATCTCCGCCCTCGTCGTCGAGGCCGCCAAGCTCTACGAGTCGGGCGTCGCCACGGCCGAGGACATCGACACCGCCTGCAAGCTGGGCTTCGGGCACGCGATGGGTCCCCTCGCGACGGCGGACCTGACCGGCGTGGACATCCTGCTGCACGCCACGGGCAACATCTACACCGAGTCGCAGGACGAGAAGTTCGCCGCTCCCGAGCTGATGCGCCGGATGGTCGACGCGGGTGACATCGGCCGCAAGAGCGGGCAGGGCTTCTACACCTATTGATCGTCTCCGGGTCCCCGTTCACCTGATACGCCGTCAGTCACGTACGGGGACCCGGGTTCCGGTGCCCTCGCGGTACCAGGATCCAGTGGTACAGGCGAACCCCTGTCACCCCTCAGGGTGAATTCGGTATCGGTTCGCTTACAGACGGCAACTTCCCTGTCGCCATGGCCGTCAGTGGTGGCAAGAGACAGTGGACAACGGACAGACGGACCTCGCTGCGGAGTACTTTCAGGGGAGCGCATATGCACATCAGGGGCGACCACGCCGAGCTGGTCGTCGGGGGCCGCCTCGACGTCCGAAGCGCGGCGGACGCCCGTACGGTCCTGCACTCGGCCGTCGACGACGGAGCCGGTGACCTGGTGCTGGACCTGACCGAGCTGGACTCCTGGGACGCCACCGGACTCGGCGTCATCATGGGCGCGCACCGCAGGGCGGGCCGGGCCGGACGGCGGCTGGTGCTGCGCGGGGTGCCGCCCCAGATGCAACGCCTCCTGGTGGCGACCCGGTTGCACCGCATCCTGGCCATCGAGGGCGGAATCGCCGCGGAATCCCTGCCGCGCGTGTAGGCGGACACCGGGCACGGGGTGACCACCCGCACAATCCTCACGAGACCATGACGTCCTGGACGGCGCGGCCCCCCGCCGGTGCGGGGACACTGTGCGAAGGTTTAGGGTTCGGCCGTCTGCCACCGACGAACCCCACTCGGCGGACACCGGACCGGAAGCGACAGGGAGCGTGCGCGGCCGGAGGGGCAACCACGCCACGCGTCTGGGGGACTTTGACGATGGACCCGACCAACCGGGTACCCGACGAATACGGTCACGGCCGCGCCGCCGATGACGCCGCGCGGGGCCGGCAGTCCCGGGACCCGCTGACGCCCGACTTCGGGCTCCAGACACCGCAGCAGTCCCGTACGGCACGGCTGATCACCGGTGACTTCCTGCTCACCGTCAACCCGGTCGACGGCAGCGAGATCGAACTCTGCCCGCCCGGAGAGCGGCCCGCGGCGCCCGTGCGGCGCACCGCCGCGGAGCGGGCCGAGCGCGAGCGCGCCACCGCTCCGCCGGCCCCGCCAGGGCCTCCCGGCCCTCTCCTGCCCCTGCTGGAACGCCAGGAGGAGCGCGAGCGGCTCGTCCGGCTGCTGGCGCGCGGCCGCTCCGTGCGGCTCACCGGACCCGCCGGTTCCGGCCGCACCGCCCTGCTGAACGCCGTCGCCGCCGACTGCGCGGACCTGGCCCCCGACGGCGTCGTACGGCTCTCCGGCCTCCGGCGCACCGCCGTGGAGCTGATGTACGAACTCTTCGAGGCCGTCCACCGCTCCCCGCTTCACCGCCCCGGGCGCGCGGAGTTGGAGACGCTCGTCCGGGGCATCGGTGCCGTCGTCGTCGTGGACGACCTGGAACTGGGCGGCGCCGCGCTGGAGGAACTGCTCGACGTCACGCCCGAATGCGCCTTCCTGCTCGGCGCGACCCCCGACGTGGCCGCGCCCACCGCCGACTCGAACGTGGAGGAGGTCTTCCTCGCCGGTCTCGGCCGCGGTTCCTCGATCGAACTGCTGGAACACGTCGTGGAACGCCCCCTCACCGACGAGGAGGCCAACTGGGCGGGCGATCTCTGGTTCGAGTCCGAAGGGCTGCCGCTGCGTTTCGTGCAGGCCGGTGCGCTGCTGCGCCAGCGGGACCGGCTGCGCACCGACCCCGAGGCCTTCGACGGTTACGACGACGGCGACCCGGACGACCGGCCCTTCGGCCGGCCCGTGCCGGCGGACGTCCCCCTGCCGAGTCTCGGCGAGGGCGCGGCCCCGGCGGCGCTGCTCGGCTCGCGGATGAGCGAGGCGGCCCGTGACACCCTGCGGTTCGCCGTCGCGCTCGGCGGCGAGGTGCCGCACCAGGCCCATCTGCCGGCCCTGGTCGGGGACACCCACGCCGACGCGGCCCTGGGGGAGCTGTTCGTCTGCGGCCTGCTCTCCCCGGCGGGCCCCCGCTACCGGCTGGCGGCCGGTGTCCTGGCCCAGCTGGAGGCGAGCGGATACGCCGAGGAGGCGGACACCTTCGCCCGTAACGCCGCCCAGCACTACGCCTGGTGGACGGGGCACCCGTCCGTCAGCCCCGAGCGTGCCGCCGCCGAGGCGGACGCCGTCCTCGCCTCGCTGGTGCCGCTGGTGCCGGCCGACCACGCGGGGGCGGCCAGCGCGGCCGTGCTGCTGGCCCGCAGCGCCGCCCCGGCCTTCGCGGCGGGGATGCGGTGGGGGGCCTGGGAGAAGGCGCTCAGGGCAGGCCTGGAGGCGGCCCGGATCGCCGGTGAGGTCGCGGAGGAGGCCTACTTCCACCACGAGTTGGGCGTCCTCGCGCTGTGTACCGGGAACCTCGACCGGGCCCGGGCCGAGCTGGAGGCGTCCGTCGGCATGCGCGGCGCGCTCGCCGACAAGCCCGGGGCGGTGGCGGGACGCAGGGCGCTGGCCCTGGTCGCGGACCGTTCCGGTGGACTCGCGGCGCCGGGCGGCCGCACCCCGGCCGGTGAAGAGGTACCGGGCGCCCGCCACGAGGAGTCGCTCTCGCCGTCCGGCGTGCCGGGGACCCCGGTCGCGGGGCCCGTGTTCGCACGGCAGGCGGAGGAGCCGCCGACACTGATCGCGCCCCGGATCCCTCCGGCACCGGCCAAGGCCACGCCACCGGCCCGGCTCGGGGTGCTCGGGAGCGCTCGGCGCAACCTGGTCGCGGTCGGCGCGGGCGCGCTGCTCGCCGCGGTGCTGGGCACGGTGGTGACGCTCGGGGCGACCTCGGACAACGAGGACCCGGAGGGCCAGAACGTCACGACCGAGCAGTCGGCGGGCGAGGACGACAGCGAGCGGGGCCTCTCCGCGGACGAGCCCGAGGACGAGTCGTCGTCGAAGGACGCCACGTCCCGGTCCGGGGCGTCCTCCCCGGGCCCCTCGGACAGCGCGAGCCCGTCCGAGAGCGGGACCCCGTCGCCGAGCGCGTCGGAGCCGGGGTCGAGCCCGTCGACGGACGACCCGACGAGCGAGGGCCCCGGCAGCCCTTCGACATCGGGCGAGCCGTCCTCGACCGGGAAGCCCACGAAGTCACCGACCACCACGCCGACCGCCACCACGCCGACCGAGCCCACGGAGCCGACCCCGCCGGACACGACGGAGCCGACTCCCTCGGATCCGCCGAGTGAACCGGAGTCCTCGAACTCGGCGAGCGGCCCGGCGGAGTCCGCGACGGCGTCCGCGCCGGACGACGTCCCCGCGCCGGACGAGACGTCCGGCACCACCCTCGCCTGAACCCCGGGCGGCCCGGCCGGAACACCGGCCGGGCCGCGCGGGCGCGTGTGCGGGCTCGTCCGAGGAGACTGTCCGGCAGCGCGGGCGCGTGGACGGGCTCGTACGAGGGGGCTCCTGCCCGCACGAGGGCCTGTGGCCCCCGCCAGGGCCGTACCCCGGGCCCGCGTCAGCGGGGTTGCCCGCCCGCCCGCTTCCGGCGGCGTACCGCCCCGCCTGGGGATCGGGCAGGGGCATACGCGCAGGGCCCGGGGAGGCCCGTCGTGGACGCGGGGGGCCGGGGAGCCCACTCCGGCCGGAATGGACCGGAAAAGCACTCCGGCCGGAATGGACCGGAAAAGCACCCCGGCCGGAATGAACCGGGGAAGCCCACCCCGGCCGGAATCGACCGGGGAAGCCCACCCCGGCCGGAATCGACCGGGGAAGCCCGCCCCGGACGTCAGAACAGCCGCAGCTTGTCGTCCTCGATGCCGCGCATCGCGTCGTAGTCCAGGACCAGGCACCCGATCCCGCGGTCCGTCGCCAGCACACGGGCCTGCGGCTTGATCTCCTGGGCCGCGAACACGCCCCGCACCGGCGCCAGATGGGGATCGCGGTTCAGCAGCTCCAGATAGCGGGTCAGCTGCTCCACCCCGTCGATGTCGCCGCGCCGCTTCAGCTCGACGGCCACCGTCGCACCGTCCGCGTCCCGGCACAGGATGTCCACCGGACCGATCGCCGTGGGGTACTCGCGGCGGATCAGGGTGTAGCCCTCGCCGATCGTCTCGATGCGGTCGGCCAGCAGTTCCTGGAGGTGCGCCTCCACCCCGTCCTTGATGAGCCCCGGGTCCACGCCCAGCTCATGGGACGAGTCATGAAGGACTTCCTCCATGGTGATGATCAGTTTTTCGCCCGCCTTGTTCACCACGGTCCAGATGCCTTCGCCGGCGTCGGAGCCCTCCTTCAGGGTGCACGGCGGCGACATCCAGTTGAGCGGTTTGTACGCCCGGTCGTCGGCGTGGATGGAGACGCTGCCGTCCGCCTTCACCAGGATCAGGCGGGGCGCGGAGGGCAGATGGGCAGTGAGCCGGCCCGCGTAGTCGACGGAGCAACGGGCGATGACGAGACGCATGGTCGGCAACGCTACTCGACAACCGGCGGTCCACGCGATTTCCGCACCTCCCGTCCCGTACACCTCTTGACGGCCGCCGCTCTGGCTTGCCCCTTTTTGCGACCGTTCGTTATTGGCCGGTTGTGTTCCCAATCTCCTGGTGCGGCCCGGACTGCGCGCTTACCGTGGAAGCAGGAGGTCGCCGCCTGTGTACGCAGCGTCGCCGCCCTTCTGCCCTGCCCGTAAGGCCCCGGCCGTCCGTCGGGGTCGCGAGAGGAGAACCCATGTCGCTCGACGTCTCACCGGCCCTCTTGGAACAGGCCGAGCGAGGCGAGGTCGACGAAGCCGACTTCGTCGACTGCGTCCGGACCTCCCTGCCCTTTGCGTGGGAGATGATCAGCTCGCTGGTGGCCCAGCTGAAGGTGGACGGCGGAGAGTTCGCCGACAACCAGACGCCGCCGCCGGACGAGCAGGCACGTGGCCAGCTGCTGCGTGCGCTCGCGAGTGATGCCATACGCGGTGCCCTGCAGCGGCACTTCGGAGTGCGCCTGGCATTCCAGAACTGCCACCGCGTCGCGGTGTTCCCGCTGGACGCCTCGGTCGACGATCGGCTCGCCAAATTCACCTCGGTGAGGGGCCAGTTGCTCAACCAGTCGCCCGAACTACGGGACTGCTGAACACCTCTGCTGCCGCTTCGGGCCGCGGGAGGTGCAACTGGCTCCGGGGCGGCAGCTCCCGTACCACCGCACCACCAGGGCGACGCACACGATCACCAGGGCCGACACACCGCGCGGACGGATCAGCTCAGCAGGGGAAGCACGTCCGCGCCCAGCCGCCGCACGTTCTCCTCCGTCGCGGCGAGGTCGCCCGAACCCTCCACCAGGAGCGCGAAGCGGGTGATGCCCGTCCGCTCCGCCGTGGCCGCGAGCCGGTCGGCGGCGAGCCGGGGCGGGCCCACCGGATGCAAACTGCACAGATACTCCGTGTACGCGACCGGGTCGCGCATCACCCGGTGCCGGCCGTCGACCGTGACATGCGCGTCCAGGCCCTGCCGCAGCCAGCCCGGCATGGCCTTCACCAGGGTCTCCACGGCGTCCTCGGCACGGTCGGCCACCTGGGCCACCCCCGCGGACACATGTGCGACGCCTTCCACGACGTCCGCCGGCTGGCCCGCCTCACGGGCCGCCGACCGCCACAGAGCCGCCATGTCGGCCTTCTCCTCGTCGGCGCAGTGCATTCCGAGGAGCATCGGCAAACCCTTTTCAGCGGCGAGTTTCACGCTTTTTGGCGAGGTGCAGGCGACGACCACCTCGGGGCCCGGCGGACCGTCGCCGAGGAGCTCGTCGGCCCGGGGGACCACCGCCACCTCGCGGAAGCCGAACCGCTCCCCGCGCCCGGCGACCCGGGGGTGGCGCAGCCAGTCCAGCAGCAGCTCCAGCGACTCCGGGAACCCCTTCTCGTACGCGTCGAGGCCGCACTGGAACACCTCCAGGTCCACCCAGGGCCCACCGCGCCCTACCCCGAGGGTGAAGCGCCCGCCGCTGGTCAGGTGCAGCAGGGCCGCCTGCTCCCCGAGGGTGACCGGATGCTGGGTGGGCAGCACGCTCACCGCCGTGCCCACCCGGATTCTGCGGGTGCGGCCGAGCAGCAGCCCGGCCAGGGTCACCGCGGACGGGCACACCCCGTACGGCACGAAGTGGTGCTCGGCCAGCCAGACCGAGTCGAGACCGGACTCCTCCGCCACCTCCGCGGACCGGACGGCCCGGTGCAGGGCCTCGCCCTGTCCCTGGCCGGGAAACTGTGCTGCCAGTACGAACGTTCCCACGCGCATCGCCTGTTACCTCCTTGCGGCCGACGCGGCTCCCCCCTACCGGCAACAACGTCTGACACGTGCCAAAGGCACGGTCCACCGCGAAGTTGTTGCGATTTTCCGGTAACCCACACGTCACTGGCGTGGTCTGGAGTCACAGACGCACCGGAAGACGGCGTGGATGGCTCTAGGCTTGACGGACCTGCCCGTACCACCCTGTGAGGTGTTCCGTGTCCCCGCGCCGCAACCGCCCCCGAGGCGGCGAGAGTCCCAACGGCAACGCACACGAGGCGGCCGAGCGGTACGGCGGGGGCGGGCTCAGCGAGAGCTGGCAGGGCGAGGAGTGGTCGGTGCGGCCGGTGAGCGGGGCGAGCGCGGTGGGCAAGCGCTACCGCTGCCCCGGCTGCGACCAGGAGATCCCTTCCGGGATCCCGCACCTGGTCGCCTGGCCGGAGTACGGGGGCGTCGACGACCGCAGGCACTGGCACAAGGCCTGCTGGAACGCGAAGGACCGCCGCACCACGAAGGTGCAGCGGTCCAGGAACGCGCCGCGCTACTGAGAGCCGGCGCCCGGGGGAGCGCCATGCCACCGATGCGGCGCCCAGGAACACGCACACCGGCGAGCCGGCGCCCCCGGAACGCGCCGCGCCACGGAAGCGGCGCGAGGGCGCTTCAGACGTCCCGCCGGTCCAGCGAGACGAACGCCCCGCACAGCGCCACGGCGGTCACACCGGCGATGATGGCCACCGACTCCCAGCCGGACGGCCCCGGCAAGGTCATCGCCGTGTCGTACAGCGCGGCGAGCTGGCTCGGGATCGAGTACTCGAACAACGCCTGCCGCACCGAGGTGAGCGTCGGCGTGAACATGAACATCGCCATCACCAGCGGCAGCAGGACCACGGCGATCATGATCGTGATCGCCCCCGCCGAGTGCCGGACGATCGTGCCGAGAGCCAGCGACAGGAGCCCGAGCAAGGCGATGTAGAGCCCCACCCCGACGGTGACGCGCAGCCACTCGCCGCCGCTGGGGGACTCGGCGTCCAGGATCGCGGTCTGGAGCACCCCGACGACCCCGGCCGTCACGGTGGTGACCGTGAAGGAGAGCAGGAAGAAGACGATCGACTTCGCGATCAGTACCCGGCCCCGGCCGGGGCAGGCCGCCAGCGTCGTACGGATCAGCCCGGTGCTGTACTCGGAGGCCATGGTCAGCACGCCCAGGGTGATCACGCAGATCGAACCGAGCAGCACCCCGAAGAAGCCGAGGCTGAGCACCGGCTCGCCCCCCAGGTCGGACTCCGCGACGCGCAGGGTGACGGCGGTGAGCAGGCCGACCCCCAGGAGCAGCAGGACCATCACGCCCAGCGTCCACATCGTGGAGCGCACCGAGCGGATCTTCGTCCACTCCGCGGCGACGGCGTCACCGAGTCCGGGGGTCCGGACCGGGACCGCCGAGACGGGTTCCCCGGCCGGCGCGGGGTACGGGGGAGGCGGCGGGGTCGCCGGTGTCGTCATCGGGATTCCTCGCTCGTCTCACGGTCGGCCGGAGCCACGGACGCGGCCGGGGCCACGGAAGCCGCGGCCACAGGAGCGGCCGGTGCGACGGACGCGCCGGGGGCCGGGGCCTTGGACGGCTCCCGCCCCGGCGGGGGCGGGACGTACCAGTCCCGCTGCGGCGTCTCCGGTGGCTCCGGCACGTACTCCGCGAGGTCCGGCAGGGGCCCGTAGGCGGGCGGCGGGGGCTGGAGCCCCTCCTTGGCGTCCGCCGTCGAGCGGTAGTCCACGGCGCCCTGTGTCATGCGCATGTACGCCTCCTCCAGCGAGGCCTGGTGCGGCGAGAGCTCCCAGAGCCGGACGTCCGAGGCGTGGGCCAGCTCGCTGATCCGGGGCAGCGGCAGCTCGGTGACCCGCAGCGCCCCGTCGGGCTCGGGCATGACGCGCCCGCCCGCCTCGGTCAGCGCGGCCGTCAGCCTCTCCCGCTGCTCGGGCGGCTCGGAGGAGACCCGCACCCGGGCGAAGTCCGCGGAGTTGGCGGAGATGAAGTCCCGCACGCTCATGTCGGACAGCAACCGCCCGCGTCCGATCACGATCAGATGGTCGGCGGTGAGCGCCATCTCGCTCATCAGGTGGCTGGAGACGAAGACCGTGCGTCCCTCCGCGGCGAGCTGCCTCATGAGGTTGCGCACCCAGTGGATGCCCTCGGGGTCGAGACCGTTGACCGGCTCGTCGAAGAGCAGTACCCGGGGGTCCCCGAGCAGCGCCGCCGCGATGCCGAGCCGCTGGCCCATACCGAGCGAAAAGCCCTTGGAACGCTGCTTGGCGACCTCCCGCAGGCCGACGACGCCCAGCACCTCATCCACCCGGGCCGTCGGGATGCCGGCCAGCTGGGCCAGGCTCAGCAGGTGGTTACGGGCGCTCCGCCCGCCGTGCACCGCCTGGGCGTCGAGGAGCGCCCCCACCTGCCGCGGCGCGTTGGGAAGGCTGCGGAAGGGGTGGCCGCCGATCGTGACATGGCCGGAGGTCGGCCGGTCCAGGCCGAGCATCATCCGCATGGTGGTGGACTTGCCCGACCCGTTGGGCCCGAGGAAACCCGTGACGGCCCCCGGCCGCACCTGGAAGGAGAGGTTCTCCACGGCCGTCTTGGCGCCGTAGCGCTTGGTCAGGCCTACCGCTTCGATCATTCTCCCGCCCCTCGACGTGTGCCGTCGGGGCGCGACCCGGCCGCACGCCCCCTTCAGAGTTAGGAGGATAACCAGGGCGTGACGGTTCCGGCCAAGTCGCCGGGCGGGAGGAACCTCGTATACGGGACGGCCTCAGGCGTCCCGCTTCTTCAGTACGAGGTAGCCGCCGGCCAGGGCGGCGATCACCCAGAGCGCCATGATGCCCAGCCCGCCCCACGGTCCGTAGGGGGCCGGGTTGCTGTTCATCGCGTCGGGGACCACCTGCATGATCTTGGACCCGGCCTGGTCCGGGAAGTAACGGGCCACGGTCTTGGCGCCCGGCACCGCCGAAAGGATCCCGGAGACCAGGAAGAAGAACGGCATCAGGATGCCGAGCGACAGCATGGAGCTGCGCAGCATCGTGGCGACGCCCATGGAGAAGACCGCGATCAGCCCCATGTAGAGGCCGCCGCCGAAGACCGCGCGCAGCACGTTCTCGGAGCCGATGCCGGTGCTGTGGTCGCCCAGCAGCGCCTGGCTGAGGAAGAACGTCACGAAGCTGGTGGCGAGCCCGACCAGCAGGGCCAGCACCCCCGCCACCGCGATCTTGCTGAAGAGGAGGGAACCGCGCTGCGGCACGGCGGCCAGCGAGGTGCGGATCATGCCCGAGCTGTACTCCGTACCCACCACCAGGACGCCGAAGACGACCATGGCGAGCTGGCCCAGGACCATGCCGGAGAAGCCGACGTAGGTGGGGTCGAAGGTGGCGCGCTCGGCGGCGGGCAGGTCGTCGAACTGGCTGTTCAGCAGGGCGCTGAGCGCCGCGCCCATGGCGACCGTGACGACGAACGCGGCGATCAGCGTCCAGATGGTCGAGGAGACCGTACGGATCTTGGTCCATTCCGAGTTCAGGACCGCGGGTACCGCTGCCATCGTCTTCACGCCCCCTTCGTCGCGTCGCCGGAGCCGGAGCCCGTACCCGTGTCTGTGTCCGTACCTCTGTCCGTACCCGTACCCATACCCATACCCGTATCCGGGCCGGTGCCGGGGTCCGTCCCGGAGTTCCACGTGTCGCCCCAGTGCGGCCCCACGGGCGGCGGCTGGGCGCCGTCCTGCTCCGAGTGCGCGTGGTACTCCACGGTCCCCGCCGTCATCTGCATGAACGCGTCCTCCAGCGACGCCCGCTGGGAGCTGAGCTCGTGCAGCACGATCCGGTGCTCGGCGGCGAGCTCACCCACCCGCTCCGGCGCCCCGCCGTCGATCTCCAGCGTGCCGCCGACCGCATCGACGGCCACGATCCCCTCGGCGTGCAGCAGGTCCCGCAGCCGCTCCCGCTCGGGCGTACGCACCCGCACATAGCTGCGGGAATTCTCGTGGATGAAGTCCGCCATCGAGGTGTCGGCCAGCAGCCGGCCCTGGCCGATCACGACCAAATGATCGGCGGTCAGGGCCATTTCGCTCATCAGATGCGAGGAAACGAAGATCGTCCGGCCCTCCGCCGCGAGCGCCTTCATCAGATTGCGGATCCAGTGAATTCCCTCGGGGTCCAGACCGTTGACCGGCTCGTCGAACATGAGGATCTCGGGATCACCCAGCAGTGCCGCCGCGATTCCCAGCCGCTGGCCCATGCCGAGGGAGAAACCCTTCGACTTCTTCCTCGCCACCGCGCTCAGGCCGACGGTGTCGAGCACATGGGAGACCCGGCTCGCCGGGATGCGATTGCTCTGGGCCAGGCACAGCAGGTTGTTGTACGCGCTGCGCCCCCCGTGCATCGACTTCGCGTCGAGCAGCGCCCCGATGTGGGTGAGGGGCTCCTGGAGATCGCGGTAGCGCCTGCCGTCGATCCGCACCGAACCGCTGGTCGGGTTGTCCAGGTCCAGCATCATGCGCATGGTGGTGGACTTGCCCGCGCCGTTGGGTCCCAGAAAACCCGTCACCATCCCGGGTCTGACCCGGAATGACAGATGGTCCACGGCAAGCTTGTTGCCGAAGCGTTTCGTGAGGCCGTCCAGCTCGATCATGCGTTCACGCTAGAACGGCCACGCGCCCGGCGCCACCACAAAGGCGGAACCGGGCGCGTGAAACGGCGCATACGGCCGGGGTACGGGCGTCAGCGGGTCTGCTGGGCCGGGACCCCACGGCTCGCGGACTCGTCCTCGACCGGGGAGCCGGCGGCGGCCACCGCGGCACCCGTCAGCGTCGCCAGCATCTCGCGGACGTTGGTCAGCTGGGCGTTGATCGAGTCGCGGCGGTTGGTGAGCGCCGCCAGCTCGCGCTCCGACTCGCTGCGGATCCGGTCGGCCTTGGCGTTCGCGTCGGCCACGATGTCCTCGGCCTGGCGCTGCGCGGTCTCCACCGTCTGGCGGGCGCGGCGCTCGGCGTCCGTACGCAGCTTCTCGGCCTCCAGGCGGAGCTGCTCGGCGCGGTGCTCGATCTCGGCCAGACGCTTCTCGGCCTTGGCCTGACGGGACGCGAGGTCGCGCTCCGACTGGTCGCGGCGCTTGGCGAGGTTCGTCTCGAAGTCCGCGGCGGCCTGGGCGGCCTTGGCGCGGGTCTCCTCGAAGAGGGCGTCCGCCTCCTCACGCTTCTGCTGCGCGTCCTTCTGCGCCTCGGTACGCAGCGCACCGGCCTCGCCCTTGGCCTTCTCGACGATGCGGACGCCCTCGTCCTCCGCCTTCGACTTGCGGTCGGCGGCGAACGACTCGGCGTCGTTGCGCACCTGCTGGGCGGCCGACTCGGCCAGCTCGCGGTGCTGCTCGGCCGCGCGGCGGGCCTCCTCACGCAGGTCCTTCGCCTCTTCCTCGGCGAGGCGGAGGATCTTCTCGACGCGCGCGCCGAGCCCGGCGTACGACGGCTCGGCGTCGTTGACCTGGGCCTGGGCGTTCTGCGTCTCGAGGTGGAGTTCCTCGATGCGCTTTTCCAGAGAGGTGATGCGTGCGAGGGCGCTGTCACGGTCGGCGACGAGTTTGGTAATGCGGTCGTCCACCTGACCGCGGTCGTATCCACGTCGCACGAGCTCGAAGCCGAAGGGGGAGGAAGGGTCGCTCATGGGGTTCCTGTCGAATGAGACCGGTGAGGTGTTAGAGGGAATCCTAGGGGTCTGGGCGGCGTGTCAGCGTGAAGATGCCGCTTTGATATGGAGAATGACACCCCTTTTGAGTGGCTGACCCTCGGAGCGCTTGCCACCGAGGATTGAATGTTCATGCCGAATCGGCAGACCGGCTACCCGTCCGAGGACTTGCCCCCCGACCGGGTGCCAGCGGCCGCGCCGGCCTTGACCCCCGTACCGCCGGTCTGCCCCTTGCCGACCGGTGACTCGAAGGACTCCAGCGCCTCCAGCACGTCCTGGACACGGGAGATCTCCGTGTTGATGTCCTCCCGCCTGCGCACCAGCAGATCCAGCTCGCGGCGCCCCTCGTCGACGATCTTCTTCGCCTCCGCCTCGGCGTCCGCGCGCAGTTTCTCGGCCACGCGGGTCAGTTCGGCCTTCTTGGTCTCGGCCTCCTTGAGGAGCGACTCGGCACGCTTCACGGCGGCGATCCGGACCTTGCTCGCCTCCGAATTGGCGTCCGCCAGCAGCTCCTTGGCCTTCGACTCGGCCTCGTCGCGCTGCTCGGTCGCCGCCTTCATCAGCTTGTCGACGCGCTCACCGGCGGTCTTCATCTGCTCGGACGTCTCCCGGCGGGCCCGCTCGTGCAGCTCCTCGATCTCACTTTCGAGGCGGGTCCGCAGCTCCTCCGCGCGCTCCCGGGTGGCGGTGGCGTCCCGGCGGGCGCCGACGAGCAGCTCGTCCGCGTCCGTTCGCGCCCGCTCCACCAGGGCGTTGCCCTCGACGGTCGCCTCCGAGGTGATGCGCACCGCCTCGTTGCGCGCGGCGCCGACCATCGTGTCGGCCTGCTTCTCGGCCTCGGTGGCGGCGCGCAGCGCCTCCTCCTGGGCCTTGGCCACGAGCTGGTCGGCCTGTTCGGCGGCGTCGGTACGGCGCTTCGCCGCGGCCTCCCGCGCCTCGTCCAGCATCCGGTCCGCCTCCTGGCGGGCCTCGGAACGCATCTGCTCGGCCGCGGACTCCGCGTCGGCGCGCAGCCGCTCCGACTCCTCGCGGGTGCGGGCCGCGTGCTCCTGGGCCGAACCCACGGTCTGAGCCGCCTCCGCGCGCAGCCGCTCGGCCTCCTCGGCCGCCTCGGCGCCGACCCGCTCGGCCTGCTCGCCGGCCTCGGCGCGCATCCGCTCGCTCTCGCTCGTCGCCTCGCCGACCAGCCGGTCCGCCTGGGCGGCCGCCTCGGAGCGGATCCGGTTGGCGTCCTCCCGCGCCTCCGCACGGGCCCGCGAGGCGTCCCGCTCGGCGGACGCGAGGGCGTCGGAGGCCTCGGTGCGGACGCGCTGGCTGTACTCCGAGGCGTCCGAGCGCAGCTTCTCCGACTCGGTGATCGCCTCCGACACCGTCCGCTCGGCCAGGGACTTCGCGGCCTCCGACTCGTCCCGCGCGACCTGCCGGACCCGGTTGGCGTCCTCGGACGCCCGCTCCCGCTCGGCGTGCGCGTCGGCGCGGACCCGGTCCGCCTCCTCCTCGGCCTCGGTCTTCGTGCGCTCCGCCGCGTGCTCGGCGGCGGACCGCAGCCCGGCGATCTCCTCCTCGGCCTGCTCCTGGAGCCCGGAGACCGCGTCCCGGACCTGCTGCGCGGTCTGCTCGGCCGCGGAGACCAGCTCCGTGGCGCGGCCCTCCGCCTCCTCGACCAGCCGCTGGGCCTCGGCCTGCGCCTCACCGACCCGCTTGCGGGCGGAGGCCAGCAGCTCCTCGCTCTGCTCGCGGGCCCGCTCGCGCTCCTGCTCCGCCTCGGTACGCGCGGCGGTGAGGGTCTCCTCGGCCTCGCGGCGACGCCGGTTGGCCTCCTCCTGGGCGGCGGCGAGCGCCTCCGCGGCCTCCGTGCCGACCCGCTCGGCGGCGGCCGCCGCCTCGGACCGCACCCGGTCGGCGCTCTCCTGCGCCTCCGTCCTGAGCCGCTCCGCCTCGGTGGCGGCCTCGGTACGCAGCCGTACGGCCACCGACTCGCCCTCGGCACGGGACTGCGCGGCGTCCGCCGCGGCCTCCGTACGCAGCCGCTCGACCTCGGCCTCGGCCTGCTCCTGAAGGGTGCGCACCCGCTCGGCCGCCTCGCCGCGCAGCCGCTCGGACTCCTCGGCGGTCTCCCGGCGGATCCGCTCCGCCTCGGTGCGCGCCTCGCCCAGCGCCTCCTCGGCGGCGGTGACCCGGGTCTCCGCCTCGGTGCGCAGCCGCGTCAGCTCCTCCGCGGCCTCGGCCGTGCGCGCCTGAACGGCCCGCTCGGTCTCCTCACGGAGGGTCTCGGCCGCCGCCTCCGCGGCCGCGGCCACCGCGGCGGCCTGCTCCTCGGCGTCGGCGCGCAGCTTCTCCGCCTCGGCGCGGCTGCGTTCCAGCGCCTCCTCGGCCTGCTTGCGCACCGCCGCGGCGCGCTCGGCGGCCTCGGCCCTGACCTTCTCGCTCTCCGCGCCCGCGGAGGTCCGCAGCTCCTCGGCGTCCGCCTTCGCCTTGGTCAGCAGCTCCTCGGCGGTGCGGGCACCTTCCTCCAGCTGCTGTACGGCCTCGCGGCGGGCCTCGCCGCGGATCCGCTCGCCCTCGGCGACCGCCTCGGAGCGCAACTGCTCGGCCTCGCCGCGCAGTCGGCGCGCCTCCTCCTGGAGCTCGACCGTCTTGGCCCGGTACTCCTTGGTGTCGTCCTTGGCCGCGCCCTTGAGCTGGTCGGCCTGCTCGGCTGCCTCGCCGCGCAGCCGGTCGGCCTCGGCCTCCGCCTCGCGGCGGATCCGGTCGGCCTCGTCGGCGGCCGCCTTGGTGGTGGACCGGGCGTCCTCGGAGGCCTTGGTCAGGACCTCCTCGGCGCTGCGGGCGGCCTTGGCGAGCTGGGCCGCCGCGTCCTCGGCGGCGACCGTACGGGCCTTCTCCGCCGCCTCGGTGACGAGCCGTTCGGCCTTGGCGCGGGCGTCGGAGAGCGCCCGCTCGGCCTCCTCCTTGAGCGCCTCGGCCTGCTCGGTGGCCTCGCCGACCAGCCGGGCGATCTCGGACTTGGCCGTACGGGTGCGCTGCTCGTTCTGCGACTCGGCGCCGGCCAGCCGCTTGACCGCGGCCTCCTTCGCCTCGGCGACGACCTTCTCGGCCTCCAGCCGGGCTTCCCGCAGCCGGGTCTCGGCCTCCTGCGTGCGCTGCTCGGCGGCCCGGTTCAGCTCGGTGGTGCGCTGACGCGCCTGGTCCGACTCGGCGGCGGCGGTGGAGCGCAGCCGCTCGGCGTGACCGGTGGCCTCCTGGGCCTGGGTGGAGGCCGCGTCCAGCATCCGCTCGGCGTCCCGGCGGGCGCGCAGCAGGGTGCTCTCCGCCTCCGCGCGGGCCGTCTCCGCCTCGGAGTTGAGGCGCTGCCGGGTCTCGTCGGCGAGCCGGGCCGCCTCGGCGCGCGCCGCGGCCAGCGACTGCTCCGCCTCGGTACGGGAGTCGTCCAGCAGCCGGCGGGCCTGGGACTCGGTCCGGGCGCGCAACTGCTCGGCCCAGGCGACGTTCTCGTTGACGTGGGACTCGACGGTCTGCCGCCGCTCGGCGAGTTCCTGGTCGAGCTGCTGGCGCCGCTGCACCGCCTCGGCGTGCAACTCGGCCTGGAGACGGGCCTGGTGCTCGGCGTGCTCCTGGAGGATCCGCTGCGTCTGGGCCCTGGCCTCGCGCAGCTCGCGCTCGGCGTCGGTGCGCATCTGGTCGGCCTGGACCTGCGCGTTGCGCAGCGTCTGCTCGGCCTGGTAGCCGAGGTCCGCGCTGTCGTGCGCCGGACGGTTGGCGAGATTACGCCGCGCCTCGTGCAGCTTGGCACGCAGGACCTCGACCTGGTAGCCGAGGTCCTCGGCGTGCTGGACGGCCTTCTCCCGGTCGGTCTTCAGCCGGTCCATCTCGGCTTCGAACCGCGAGAGATGGTCGTCGTCAGCTCGGTGGATCTGCTGGCTTTCGTAGCCCCGCACTGCGCGGTCCCATCCTTCCCCGAGCTCTCGACTTCTTCCCCAGGCCCTCAACTTCGTTCGAGCAGGGGATGCCCCACTGAGCAGGGGAGACCCCAACCCTGGTCGCACACTCCGTACGAGCACCGTTCGCCGGCGAACGGTCCCCCGGAGAATGGTGACAGATCAACAGCGGGGACGCGGCACGGCCCCGACCCGGCCCCGGCCCGGAACCGCCCACTCTACCGGGCCGGGAATCCTCAGGTCAGTGCTCGGCCCGGGACGTGACCAGTTCCGTGAGCACCCCGTGACAGTCCTTGGGATGCAGGAAGGTGATCCGGGACCCCATGGAACCGGTCCTGGGCTCGTCGTACAGCACCCGTACGCCCTTGTCGCGGACGGCCGCCGCGTCCTGGTCCACGTCCTCCGTCCCGAACGCGATGTGGTGGACACCCTCGCCGTTCTTCGCCAGCCACTTGCCGACCGCCGAGTCCTCCCGGGTCGGCTCCAGCAACTGGAGGTACGAGGCCCCGCCGTCCGAGGTGCCGTTGATCCTCAGCATGGCCTCCCGCACGCCCTGCTCCTCGTTGACCTCGGAGTGGTACACCTCGAAGCCGTAGGTCGCGCGGTAGAACTCCACCGTCCTGTCGAGGTCGAAACAGGCGATTCCGATGTGGTCGATTCGCGTCAGCATGGAACCAGTGCAGCGCTCCGGGGGTGGTTACGCAACGTGCGCGCGATCACACCCACAGCCGGATGACGGGCGCGGTACCGCTCAGTACATTCGAGTAAACCCTCGTTCACTTCTCACCCTAGGGGCTGTGCCTCATGTCAGGAACGACCGGTACCACCTCAGTGATCGTCGCGGGCGCGCGCACCCCCATGGGCCGCCTCCTCGGTTCGCTGAAGAGCTTCTCCGGCGCCGACCTCGGCGGCGTCGCGATCAAGGCCGCCCTGGACCGCGCGGGCATCGGCGGTGACCAGGTCCAGTACGTGATCATGGGCCAGGTGCTCCAGGCCGGGGCGGGTCAGATGCCGGCGCGCCAGGCCGCCGTCAAGGCCGGCATCCCGATGAACGTCCCCGCGCTCACCGTCAACAAGGTCTGTCTCTCCGGCCTCGACGCCATCGCGCTCGCCGACCAGCTGATCCGCGCGGGCGAGTTCGACATCGTGGTGGCCGGCGGCCAGGAGTCGATGACCAACGCCCCGCACCTGCTGCCGAAGTCCCGCGAGGGCCACAAGTACGGCGCGATCGAGATGCTCGACTCCATGGCCCACGACGGCCTGACCGACGCCTACGAGAACATCCCGATGGGCGAGTCCACCGAGAAGCACAACACCCGCCTCGGACTGGACCGCGCCGCCCAGGACGAGATCGGCGCCCTGTCCCACCAGCGGGCCGCCGCCGCGCAGAAGAACGGCGTCTTCGAGGCCGAGATCACCCCGGTCGAGATCCCGCAGCGCAAGGGCGACCCGGTCCTCTTCTCGAAGGACGAGGGCATCCGCCCCGAGACGACCACCGAGTCCCTCGGCAAGCTGCGCCCCGCCTTCTCCAAGGACGGCACGATCACCGCGGGCACCTCCTCGCAGATCTCCGACGGCGCCGCGGCCGTGGTCGTGATGAGCAAGGCCAGGGCCGAGGCGCTGGGCCTGGACTGGATCGCCGAGATCGGCGCCCACGGCAACGTGGCCGGACCGGACAACTCGCTCCAGTCGCAGCCGTCCAACGCCATCCGGCACGCCCTGGAGAAGGAGGGCATCGGCGTCGAGGACCTCGACCTCATCGAGATCAACGAGGCCTTCGCGGCCGTCGCCGTCCAGTCGATGAAGGACCTCGGCGTCACGTCTGAGAAGGTCAACGTCAACGGCGGCGCGATCGCGCTCGGCCACCCGATCGGCATGTCCGGCGCCCGTGTGGTGCTGCACCTGGCGCTGGAGCTGAAGCGCCGGGGCGGCGGCACCGGGGCGGCGGCGCTGTGCGGCGGCGGCGGACAGGGCGACGCGCTGATCATCCGGGTAGCGGGCAAGTAGCGGACCCGAACGAACGAGCGAGGAGACCGAGCGTGAACGTGGACGTCCCGACCCTGGTCGAACAGGCACGCCAGGGCAGGCCGCGTGCGGTGGCCCGGCTCATCTCCCTGGTGGAGGGGGCCTCACCCCAGCTGCGCGAGGTGATGGCGGCCCTGGCGCCGCTCGCGGGCCACGCGTACGTCGTGGGGCTGACCGGTTCCCCGGGCGTCGGCAAGTCCACCTCCACCTCGGCCCTGGTCTCCGCGTACCGCAAGGCCGGCCGACGGGTCGGGGTCCTGGCCGTCGACCCGTCGTCGCCGTTCTCCGGCGGCGCGCTCCTCGGCGACCGGGTCCGGATGTCGGAGCACGCCTCCGACCCGGGCGTCTACATCCGCTCGATGGCCACCCGTGGCCACCTCGGCGGCCTCGCCTGGGCGGCGCCGCAGGCGATCCGGGTGCTGGACGCGGCCGGCTGCGACGTGGTCCTGGTGGAGACGGTGGGGGTCGGCCAGTCGGAGGTGGAGATCGCCTCCCAGGCGGACACCTCGGTGGTGCTCCTCGCCCCGGGCATGGGCGACGGCATCCAGGCGGCCAAGGCCGGGATCCTGGAGATCGGTGACGTGTACGTGGTGAACAAGGCCGACCGGGACGGCGCCGACGCCACCGCCCGCGAGCTGAACCACATGCTGGGCCTGGGCGAGGCCCGCGCCCCCGGCGACTGGCGGCCGCCGATCGTGAAGACGGTCGCCGCCCGGGGCGAGGGCGTCGACGAGGTCGTCGAGGCGCTGGAGAAGCACCGGGCGTGGATGGAGGAGCACGGCGTCCTGGCCGAGCGGCGCACCGCCCGCGCGGCCCGGGAGGTCGAGACGATCGCGGTGACCGCGCTCCGCGAGAAGATCGCCGATCTGCACGGCGACCGGCGCCTGGGCGCGCTCGCCGAACGCATCACGGCGGGAAGCCTCGACCCGTACGCGGCGGCCGACGAACTGGTGGCCGGACTCACCGGGCACCCGGCCGGGGACTGACGGCCCCCGGGCGGCGTGCGGGCCGCCCGGGGACCTGGGGCGTGTTCCGAAAGTCCCGCCTGCCCGCCCTCAGGGCGGACGGCGCTCCTTTCGGAACACGCCCTGGTGCCTCAGCGTTCGGCGCGGGCCTTGCGGGCCCGGGACACACGGGCCGGCTGGAAGGCGTCGATGGCTCCCGCGCCCCGGCCGGGGTGTTCCTCCCAGCCGTTGATCTTCGCGACGAGCTTCTTCAGGCGTGAGTCGTGCGGGGGGACGTCGATCTGGAAGTGGGACTGCTTGACCGGGTCCGTCTCACCGCCCCAGGCGACGACGCCCTGGCAGTCGGCGAGGATGTCCTCGACGACGGTGACCTCCGGGCCGCTCATCCCGTTGCCGGCCGGGGCGCCCAGCGGGTACGCGACCTGTCTGACGGTCAGGGCGGTTCCGGACAGCTGGTTGCTCTCCAGATCGGCCCGTACGTTCCGGTCGGTGAGGTGGCCGGTCACGTCCTCCGGGGTGAGCATGTCGATCTCGTAGCAGTAGCGGCGCAGCACGTACAGCAGGACGGTGGCGGCGTCGCCTTCGGCGAGGCGGACCGTCAGCCGGGCCGCGCCCTCGACCCGGTGGGCGGGGGCGCTGTCGAGGACGGGCCAGCCGTTGGCGCTGTTCCGGGCCGTCCAAGGGGTGGTCCCGGCGGCAGGGGACGCGGCAGGGAATGCGGCCGGGGGCGAGGCGACGGCCGTACCGGGGGTCCACAGGACGCTTCCCGCGGCGATGACGCTTCCGGCGGTGAGGACGTGGCGCCGGGTCGGCCGGGAGATGTCGGTGTCAGACATGAGCCTTCTTCCTTCTTCGGGTGACGTTGCGCGCTCCGAGGCAGACGGCTGTGCAGAGGCAGACGGCGGTGAGAAGCAGGAGGACGACGATCAGGGGGTTGATCCACGCGGGAACGAGGTCCACGGTGGCGTCGCAGCGCGCGTGCAGCGGGAAGACCTTCTGCGACTCCTCGTAGTGGTGTGCGTTCCAGGCGTCGTCGAGGGGGACGCCGGCCTTGCGCTCGCAGGCCTCCCTGAGGTCCAGTCCGGCCCGGGAGAGGCCGAGGACCCACGCGGTGGCGGCGTTGAGGAACGCGACGACGCCGAGCGCGGCCATCGTCGACGGCCGTGGGAGCCCGGGTCCGCGCCGTCTGCGCGCCAGCCACACCGCCACGGCCGCGCACACGACGGCCGTGGGAATCCAGAACTGGACTGCCCCGATGAACGAAATCCCCATGAACTACTTCTTCGCTACTCTGCGCCGACTCGGGCGAGGACGGCGTCCGTGAACCCCTGGACGAAGCTGTCCAGCTTGTCCGATCCGCCGGGCATGTTGATCAGGACCCCTGGATAGAGCGCTCCGTCGAGGGTGATGAAGTACCCCCGCGCGAGATCGAAGATCGGGTCCTCCTGGGTGAGGTCGTTCCACGCCGCCAGCTTGCAGTTCTCCGCCGTGCCCCAGCGCTGCTGGAAGTAGTCGGTGAACCGGCGCAGGGCGCTTCCGCCGTTGCCGTAGCGCTCGCGTACGGCGGTGGCGATGTCCTTCCCGCCGCGCACCGCGCGGGCGAGGAGATAGCCGTCCGCGTCCTCGACGAGGTCGGTGAAGCCGAAGGACGAGGAGACTCCCGGCTTGGCGAGCTTGGCCTCGCAGAAGGCCTTGCCCGAGGCGTACTTCTCCTCGGAGTTGCGCCAGTCCGTGTAGAACGTCATGAGGTCGCCGCCCCAGCCGGTGATGTCACCCACGTTGGCGCTCTTCGGGTTGCCCGGCTGGTCGATGACGAAGTGGCCGTCGGCGGTGGCCAGCATGTGCTCGGCGCCGATCCGGTACCCGGTCACGGGATCGGTGAACTCCGGCAGGACGGCGAAGCCCTTCTCCCGCGCGTAGGTGACGAATCCGTGGTCGTAGTCCCCGATCAGGGCCTGCCACTGCACGCCGCCGTAGGTCTTGTGCCGCATGAACTCCATGACGAGCTTGGACGCGTCCCGGTCGGAGCCCTTCGACGCCTTGTAGGTCACCGCCGCGTCGTACAGACCCGCCACCAGGGCGATGAAGTCGGACGCGGGGGACGCGTCGATGTTGAGCGAGGACGTCGCGGGGTCGGAGTCCGGCCGCCAGGCGTCGCTGTCCAGGTCGATGGGCGCGCTGCCGCTGATCTGGATGCCGGAGGTCTCCTTGATCTGGTTGAACGACCAGTTCGCGGGCAGCGGGAATCCGAGGTTGCCGGAGAAGCCCCAGGACATGCCGGAGACGAAGGAGTAGCGGGCGTACGTCTTGTTGGTGATGTTGACGCACACGTTCCGCGAACCGTAGACGCCGTGGACGTACTTCTTGCCCTGGCCGGCGAGACCGGAGGCGACACCGTGGAAGTACGGGACGATGTACTCGTCGATCTCCTCCTGGGTGGCGTCGTAGTCGACGGCGAAGTAGATGGTCGTGCCCCGGTTGAAGCCGAACCCCTCGGCCTGTTCGTGTGCCTTCAGGGCGTGCTGGTAACCGGTCGGGTAGTCGTAGTCGGAGGCGTCCCGGCCGTGGATCTGGAAGATCGGGAAGACCCGCAGGTCGTTGGAGAGGATGGTCTCCAGCTCACCGGGCTGGATCTGCTTCTCGTAGCTGGGGTCCGGGTGGTAGAGGTAGCGGCCCACGACGCGGAAGCCGTTGGCGTGGAGCCACTTGGCGCGCGCGTCGCTGATGACGAAGCGGGTGTCCGACCCGGTCACCTTCCGGTCGGGGTCCCCCATGGAGACCAGGAGCTGGGCCCAGGTGGTGTAGTCGCCCTTGCCGGACTGGGGGATGTAGGAGAACTCCTGGAAGAGCTTGACGAATTCGGTGGTCTTGGAGTCGTAGGAGGACTTGAACGTGGTCCGGACCCCGTTGCCGATCGGTACGGGCTCGTTGAAGACGCAGGCGGCGGTGAAGAGGCTCACCTTGGTGCCGGAGTCGCCCTCGCCGAGGGTGGCGGTCCTGAGGGCCGCCTGGGTGGCCGGCCCGAAGTTGCCGTTGGGTTCGGCGATGCCCAGCTCGTACTGGAGGGCGACCATCAGGGACTTCTGGACGTCGCGCGAGTAGATGCCGTCGCAGGGGCCGATGCTGTAGGCGCTCTTCGTCCAGTAGTTCTGGTTGAGCCACTGCTGGATGCCACGGATCTTGTCGGTGCCGCCGGCGACGACGACGTAGGCGTCCATGTTGAGGAGCGCCTTGGCGATCTTGGCGTTGATGACACCCGCGCCGTTGATGCCCATGTTGCCGCGCAGCTTCTCGACGGCGTCGCGGGTGACTCCGGTGAACCAGCCCTCGCTCTCGGGCTCGACGGCCCAGTACCCCTTGCACCACAGGCCGAACTGGAGGATGGCGACGATGTCGCGGTTGGTGTCCCACTCGAAGCCGATGTCGCCGAGCGCGTCGAACCTGGCGTAGGTGGTCGCACCGAACGACGCCACGACCGGGCTGATGCCGAGTTCGTGCTGGAGCGCCATGATGAGGGAGTTCATGGTCCCCCATCCGGTCTGGCCGTTCTCCGGGCAGGCGACGTAGCCGGTCACGCCGCCGTAGTGGGAGTTCACCCACTTCTGGGCCCTGAGAACCTGTTCGTCTGCCACAACTGATTCCTTTCGTGTGAACCACTCGGGGACGAGCCCCGCCGCCGTTCCCGGCGGCGGGTGGTGCCGTGCCCGTGCCCCGGGGTACGGGCACGGCACGGCACCTGGGGAGACCGTCAGTTGCAGGCGCCGACCTGGAGGTAGTTGTCGACGACGGCCTTGCCGCCGACCTCCATGTAGGAGTACGCCTGGCCGCAGTAGCCGCGGTTCTGGTACACGGGACCGGCGTAGGACCCGAAGGTGCCGAAGTCCTGGGTGTCGGGGGTGGCGGTGTAGTTGTCCTTGAGGCGGACGCCCATGTAGTGGGCGGTGCCGGTGTCGTTGAAGAACACCGCGCAGATCGGCTTGTCGTAGTACGAACTGCCGGTCGTGGTGCCGTTGGTCCAGGTGTAGGCGGTGCCGTAGGTGCCGTAGCGGGCGGCCCCGGTGGAGATGGTGTAGCCGGCCCCGCAGACGTTCGCGGCGGCGGCGGCGACCTCGACGCGTGACTCGACCAGGGACCGTCCCTCGGCGGCCGCCTCGATCCTCAGGCCCTTCCCGCCCGCGAGTTCGACGGTCTTCGGTGCGGCCTGCGGCCCCGGCTCGTCGCGTGGGGCGGCGCTGGCACCGGTGGCGGTGACGGCGGCGAGTCCCAGGGCGAGCGCGGTGACGAGACAGCGTGTGACGGTGCGAGTGTGCACGGACGTTCCCTTCGATGCGTGTGGCGTGCTCATGTCGGACCGGCGCAGGTGCGCGACCTCAGTCCGATCATGGCCGCTGCTCGTGGGGCGCCGAGGCGGGAAGGCCGTTTTTCACCTGGTGGAGGAGGGAGCCGGCCGGTCCTCGTGGGCGTCCGGACTCGCCCCGGGCAGAACCAGGTTGGCCGAAAATCATCAGACCGCCGGTTCTCGGCGGTGGACGAACGGCGCGTTTCGGCGCGCGTGGGGGCGCGGCTTCCCGGAGGCGCGCGCGACACGGCCTGAGCACCTGAGTGCCCCACCACGGACGTGGTGGGGCACTCAGGTGCTCAGGCCGTATGCGTACGCGGGCGCGCGCCGCCGTCCGGTCGTCCCGCGCGTACGCGGGCGCGCCGTGGCTCAGTCGTCGTCGCGGTCCACGGAGACGGCGGCCGTCCTGGCGTCCACGCGCAGCTCGTGGTCCCGGCCGTCCCCGCCCGTGACGTCGATCTCCCAGTACAGGTGCCCGTGGTCGTCGTCGTCCAGCTCCACCGACGTCACCGTGCCCGGCTCGGCCTTGAGCGCGGCGGCCACCGCCGGCTCCCAGGAGACGGCCGCCTGCCTGGGCGCGTGCCGGTCGCGGTCGTCGTGGTCGTCGTCCCGGGTGGACAGCACCTTGCCGCTGCTCGCGTCCACCGTCACGTCGTGCCAGACCGCGTCCGTGCCGTACACGTCCAGCTCCCAGACGAGCCGGGCCCCGTGGTCGTCGTCGTCCAGCTCCACCTCGGTGACCGTGCCGGGGACGGCCTTCAGGGCTGCGGCGACCGCCTCGTCCAGGGTGACCCGGTCACCCGTGGAGCGGGTGGACCCGGTGTGCTGGTCCGCGCTCAGCGGCGCCCGGTCCGGACCCCGGTCGTCGTTGTCGACGTGGGCGAACGCGGCCGTCGTGGCGATTCCGCCGCCGACGAGCACGGCCGCGACGGCGGCGAGGGCGATGGTGCGCTTCATGAGGTTCCTCCCCGATGGGATGTGCGGTGCGACGGGAACCACATTGCCCGGCCGACGCTGAAGGCAGCCTGAAGCCACCTGAAGCCGTCTTCAGGTCCGGCCTGCCACCCTGGGCGTATGCGCCTGCTGATCGTGGAGGACGAGAAGCGCCTCGCCGTGTCCCTGGCCAGGGGACTGACCGCCGAGGGCTTCGCCGTGGACGTCGTCCACGACGGCCTGGAAGGACTGCACCGGGCTGCCGGGGGCGGGTACGACCTCGTCGTCCTGGACATCATGCTGCCCGGGATGAACGGCTACCGGGTCTGCGCCGCCCTGCGCGCGGCCGGCCACGACGTGCCGATCCTGATGCTGACGGCCAAGGACGGGGAGTACGACGAGGCGGAGGGCCTGGACACCGGCGCCGACGACTACCTGACCAAGCCCTTCTCCTACGTCGTCCTCGTCGCCCGGGTCCGCGCCCTGCTGCGCCGCCGGGGCGGCGGGTCCCCCTCACCGGTGCTGACCGTCGGCACGCTGCGCCTGGACACCGCGGCCCGGCGCGTGCACCGGGGCGAGGAGGAGATCACCCTGACGGCCAAGGAGTTCGCGGTGCTGGAACAGCTCGCGGTGCGGGCCGGCGAGGTGGTCAGCAAGGCCGACATCCTGGAGCACGTCTGGGACTTCGCCTACGACGGCGACCCGAACATCGTCGAGGTCTACGTCAGCACCCTGCGCCGGAAGCTCGGCGCCGCCGCCATCCGCACCGTGCGCGGCGCCGGGTACCGGCTGGAGGCGCGGTGAGGTCGGTACGGGCCAGGGCCGCGCTGGGCGCCACCCTGGTCGTCGCCGTCGCCCTGGTCGCCGCCGGGCTCGCCGTCCTCCTCGTGCTGCGGAGCAACCTGACCGACCGGGCCGGGCTGGAGGCGGAGGTCGCGGCGCGCGAGGTCGCCGGACAGTTCGCCCTGGACGTGCCGTACGCCCGTCTCGACCTGGGGGACGAGGAGACCCATCCGGTCCAGGTGACCGACGAGCGGGGGCGGGTGGTGGCGGTCTCGGACGACCTGGAGGCGATCACCGGCACCGGCACGGACCGGGTCACCCCAGGCCCGACGGCGTCCACCGGCCCGGGAACCCAGCACGATGACGGCGACGATGACGACGACGACAAGGACAGCGACGACGACAAGGACAAGGACGACGACACACGGGACGACGACCCCGGGCGCGGCGAGGTCTCGTCCGACGAGCCCGAGTTCAGCAACGGCACCGCCACCGTCGACGGCGACCGCGCCGACTACCGCTTCGCCGCCGTCGAGGCGACCACCTCGGCCGGGGTCACCCTGACCGTCCACGCGGGCGCCCCGCTCGCCGCGGAGCAGGAGGCCGTGGGCTCCGTACGCGGCGCCATGCTGGCCGGGCTGCCCGCCCTGCTGCTGGTCGTCGCCGCGGTGACCTGGCTGGTGACCCGGCGTGCCCTGCGCCCGGTGGAGGGCATCCGCCGGGAGCTGGCCGCGATCACCGCCTCCCAGGACCTCGGCCGCCGGGTGCCGGAGCCGGGCTCGCGGGACGAGATCGCCCGGCTGGCCCGTACGACGAACGAGACGCTGAGCGCGCTGGAGACCTCGGTGGACCGGCAGCGGCGCTTCGTCGCGGACGCCTCGCACGAGCTGCGGAGCCCGATCGCCTCGCTGCGCACCCAGCTGGAGGTCGGCGCGGCCCATCCGGAGCTGCTGGACCTGCCGGGGGCGGTCGCCGACACCGTACGGCTCCAGGCGCTGGCGGCGGACCTGCTGCTGCTGGCCCGGCTGGACGCGGGGGAGCGGCCCGGACGGGCGGCGGTGGACCTGGGCGCCCTGGTCCGCGAGGAGGTGTCCCAGCGCACCGGCGACCGGATCCCCGTGGAGGTGTCGGTGGCGGAGGGCGGGGCTGTGGAGGTGAGCGGTTCGCGCGGGCAGCTGGCCCGGGTGACCGGCAACCTGCTGGACAACGCCGAGCGCCACGCGGAGCGTTCGGTGGCGGTGACGGTCAGGGCGGAGGGCGAGGACGTGTGCCTGGAGGTCGCCGACGACGGTACGGGGGTGCCCCCGCCGGAACGGGAGCGGATCTTCGAGCGCTTCGTGCGGCTGGACGACGCCCGGACCCGCGACGACGGCGGCGCCGGACTGGGCCTGGCCCTCGCCCGCGACATCGCGTCCCGGCACGGCGGCACCCTCACCGTGGGCGCCTCACCCCGGGGCGGAGCGGCCTTCGTCCTGCGCCTGCCGGGCCGCTCCTGAACCGGGGCCGTGCCCTACGGCTTGCCCCGCTGCCCCCGCAGATGGTCGGCGATCGGGGTCAGTGCCGCGTGCAGGTCCGCGAGGGCCTCCGGGGTCAGCAGGTCCATGAAGTGCCTGCGCACGGACTCCACATGGTGCGGCGCGACCTTGCGCATGGTCTCGGCGCCGGGCTCGGTGAGGACCGCGTACAGTCCGCGCCGGTCCGACTCGCAGTGCTGGCGGCGCACCAGACCCGCGTTCTCCATGCGGGTGACCTGGTGCGAGAGCCTGCTCTTGGACTGGAGGGTGGCCGCGGCCAGATCGCTCATCCGCATGCGCTGCTCGTCGGACTCCGAGAGGTTGACCAGGATCTCGTAGTCGTTCATGGTCAGCCCGAACGGCTGGAGGTCCTTCTCCAGCTGGTGGGTCAGCAGCCTGCTGACGTCCAGGTGGGTGCGCCAGGCACACTGCTCCGCATCGGTCAGCCAGCGGGTGGCCGTCTCGGTCTCCATGTATGCATTCTACCTAAGAAGTTGAAAGCCGGACGAAGTCGGGATGTGTGAGGCCGCGCACGCGCCCGTGGGGGGTCACACTCCGCAGACTACCGCTCACACGCCGAAGCGACGCTGGAGGTCCCCCAGCGGACCGGACCCGCGCTGGGCGGAGCCGGAGTCGCCCGGCACCCCGGGCTCGCCGGCCGCCGCACCGGTGGCCTGCTCGGGCATCAGCGCCTCGGTCGACTGGAGCAGCACCGTACCCGCCCCGACGAACTCGAACTGGTGCTCCTCGCCCGAGGTGCCGCCGATCCCGGTCAGCGAGCGCAGCCCGCCCAGTACGCCCGTCATGTACCCGTGGTCGTAGTGGTGGCAGGGGGAGGGGCAGTCCGCCCAGCCCACCAGCGCCTGCGGATCGACCCGCAGCGGCGGTTCCAGGAAGACCACCGGCCCGTTCGACGCGGCCACGAACTTCCCCGTGCCGATGAGCGTCAGGAAGCCCGGCACGATCGACTGCTTCAGCGCCAGCGTCGGCTGGTACGCCAGCAGGTTGCCGGACCGGATCGTCAGGTTCCCGTCCTCCAGATCGAAGGAGTTGACGTCGAACGCCCGGTCCGCGAGGAGCATCTTGCCGCTGCCCTCGGCCACCACCCAGTCGCTCGCGTGCAGCGGGGAGTGGAAGCTCGCGCGGACCAGCCGCTCGAAGCGGCCGTGCCCGATGCCGTCGAAGGCGATCTGCCCGTAGTAGGCGATCATCTTGCCCTTCTGGAGGAACCACCGGCCGTTGTCCAGCTCCACGCAGAAGGTGTAGGAGTTGACGTTGTCGTCCGACGGCAGCGTCGTCGGATCGAAGATCACGGGGGTGCTCACAGCTTCTCCTCCGACGCCTGGACGTACACCGCTCCGCTGCCCCTGAGCTCCAGCTGGAACGCCTCGCCGGAACCGCGCCCCACCATGTCCCGCCAGCCGATCGCGGTGGACAGCTTGTTGGTGACCTCGCCGTGGTGCGCGACGTACGCCTGCGGGTCCACGTGCACCGGACGGTCCGGGGTGATCGGCAGCTCGATCACCCCGCCGTGCGCCATCACCGCGACCCCGCCGTGCCCCGAAAGTGTGGTGGTGAAGAGCCCCTGCCCGGTCACCTGGCCGCGCACCAGGCCCATCACGCCGCCCTGCGAGCCCATGAACATGGTGCCCTGCCGCAGCGCCCCGTCGAAGGCGAGGAGCCGGTCCGCCTCCACGTACAGGGTGTCGCCGTCGAGGTCGATCACCTGGATGTGGTGGCCGCCGTGGCCGAACATCACCGTGCCGTTCCCCTCGACCGTCATCAGCGGCGTCGCCTCGCCAGCCACCCGCCGGCCGATCATCGACCCCAGGCCGCCCTGCCCGCCCTGGATGTTCGGGGTGAAGGAGACGTCACCGCGGTAGGCCAGCATCGCGCCGCGCTGGCTGTACATCGTCCGGCCGGGCACCACCGTGGCCTCGACCATCTTGGAGTTGATCTCACGGAAAGGCATCAGAGATCGCCCCCGACGGTGTTGCGCTCGCTCGGCTGCACGTAGACGAGGCCGTCGCCCTCGAAGCGGATCTGGAACGCCTCGCCCGACCCCTCGCCCATGACCGTGCGGAAGTTCACCCCGGACTGGAACTGCTGGCGCAGGGACCCCTGATGGGCGATGTAGGCGCCCGGGTCCACCTGGAGCGGGTACTGCGGGGTCACCCGGAGCAGCACGGCCGCGCCGTCCGAGAGGATCGCGGCCTGGCCGGTGCCTTCGACGGTCGTGGTGAACAGGCCGTTCCCGCTCGCCCCGCCGCGCAGCCCGGTGAAGGCGGTCCCGGTGCGCAGCGCGGCGTCGGTGGCCAGCAGGTTGCTCGCCTCGACGTACAGCTTGTCGCCGTGCAGCGAGACGAGGTTGATCTCGCTCGCCCGGTCGGCGAAGTAGCAGGTGCCCTTCCCCTGCACCTGCATCACGGCCATGCGCTCGCCGGTCAGCCGGCGCGTCACCATGCCCCGTATGCCGTCGCCGCCGCCGGTCATCTTCTTGAAGGTCATCCGGCCCTCGTACGCGACCATCGAGCCGTTCTTCGCCTTGACGGCATCGCCCGTCAGATCGACGGCGAGCGTCTTGCTTCCCTGGAGTCGGAACATCGCCACGGTGCGACGGTAGTCCCCCGCCCGGTGCGCGGACAGGCCCCCAGGGATGATCCGCACCCCGGAACGACCCGGATACGGCCCTGAAATGCGCCGATACGTGCCACGCTGGCCCAGATGCGACCCACTGCCGTCCGGAGCGCGGGACGATGCCACAATGGAAGTGCTTGTGCCTGCGTTCACAAGCCGTTACGCCCCCCTCCCACCGAAGGTGCCCTCGTGGACATCAAGACCGCTTCCGCCCTGCACCGGCTGCGCCTCATCTCGCTTCCCGAGGCGCTCTCCTTCCCGGCGCTGATCATCTTCGGCTCGGTGCTCAGCCGGGTCTCGGACATCGACTTCCTGATGATGCCGCTCGGCGCGCTGCACGGCATCCTCTTCACGATCTACGTCGTGTTCCTGCTGGACGTCTGGAACAAGGCCAAATGGCCCCTCAAGCGCGTCGCCCTGTTCTTCTTCCTCGCGGTGATCCCCTTCGGCGGGCTGTACGGCGAGAAGCTCCTCAAGCGGTACGAGGCCGACGGCGTCATCGCCGCCCGCGCCCGCGCCGAGGGCACGGTGAACGTATGATCGTCGCCTTCTCCGTCAGCCCGCTGGGCGTCGGCGAGGACGTGGGCGAGTACGTCGCCGACGCCGTCCGCGTCGTCCGCGAGTCGGGGCTGCCCAACCGCACCGACGCGATGTTCACCTCGATCGAGGGTGAGTGGGACGAGGTGATGGACGTGGTCAAGCGCGCCGTGGCCGCCGTCGAGGCCCGTGCCGGCCGTGTCTCCCTGGTCCTGAAGGCCGACATCCGGCCGGGCGTCACGGACGGTCTGACCTCCAAGGTGGAGACCGTGGAGCGCCACCTGTCCCGCTGACCGGCACGTGCGCCCGGCTCCCGGGAGGGGCCGGCCGCGCGCGGGCCGGTGGGTGGGGTCAGATCGCCATGGCCTCCTGGACCCAGCGGTTGACCCGGTAGGGCACCCACCACATCAGCTCGCCCACCGGCAGGACCAGGCGTTCCTCCCGGAACTCCGTGAGGACGTCCTCGGGCAGGGTGGTCGCGGGGGCGCCGTGGGACAGCCGCTCGATGGCCTCCTGGTAGTGCGGTTCGTCGGCGGTGAAGCGCCGTAGGTCGCCCCAGCGGCGGTCGCGGATCTGGACGAAGCCCGGCCCCTGGCGCCACAGGCACTTGCCGAGGTAGTGCCCGTCACGCCAGCCGCCCAGGACCTCCGAGGGCTTCGCCGGGCCGTCGATCCGGCGCGGCGGCTGGAGGTGGTTCAGGACCCGCCAGGTGTCGGAGTCCGCCGCGTCCAGGCGGAGTTCCCAGTCGACGAGCACCGCGCGCGCCGTCAGGTCCCTCACGAGGCTCAGCCGTCTGACGGTCCGGGCCGCGGCGGCGGGGGTGCCGGTGTCCGTGAGGTCCACGGCCCCCGCCAGGCGCACCTGCCGCGCCCCCTGCTCCCACAGCCGGTCGCAGGCCTCGGCCACGGGGCCGGTGAGTTCGAGGTCGCCCAGGGACATGCCGGGCAGGGAGCGCGCCGCCGCGTCGTAGTCGCGCCACGCGGAGACGGCGAGGGGCTCCTCGGGGGCGGTGCGGGCCGGGGTGGTGGTGCTCATCGATGCGGTCCTCCTGGGTGTGTCGGGGGCGGTCGTCAGACGGTCAGTTCCTCGGGTACGGGGTCCGGCCCCGCTCCGGGACCGTCCTCGGTGGCCAGGTCCCGGCCGTGGCGCATGAAGTCCAGGCGGAGCAGGTCCCCGTTGACGGCCGCGGGGGCGAGGTGCACGTACTGCCCGGCGTCGGTGAAGACGAGCCCGAGGCCGACCCACCGCAGGAGCAGGTCGCGCACCCGGTCCTCGTCGACGGCCTCGCCGGGGACGCGGGCGGCCACCTTGCGGGCGAGCGCCTGGGGGGTGTGCGGCTGGTCCAGGAGCCGGAAGAGCGCGATCTCGTACGGGTCGGTCAGCTGCCTCGTGCGCCAGGCGAACGCCCGGCGCCTGCTGACCAGGACGATGCGGTCGCCGAGGTCCGTCTGTGTGAGCCTGGCGCCGGCGTGGTGCTTCTTCCACGCGGCGAGGCTGTCGTTGAGGGCGGTGACGGTCGCCTCGCCGATCCCGCGCTCCGGCGCCTCGAAGACGTACGCGAGGTCGTGCAGCTCCTCCTCGGGGAGGTCATAGGTGAAGCGGTAGTGCAGTTCGGGACGCAGCCCGGAGAAACCCAGCTCCGGGCGGTTGAAGTACGGGCTGAAGCGCTCGATGGCGATGCGCGCCGAGAGGTCCACCGGGGGGTTGAGGTGTTCCAGGGCCGGTATCTGGGCGATGACGGGGTCGTAGTCCTCGGCGGTCTCGCCGGGGAAGCCGTGCAGGTAGTTCCAGGACACCGACAGCCCGGTCTCCGCGCCGTCGCGGAGCATCCGCACGTTCTGGCAGCCGCTGACCCCCTTGTCCATCAGGTCGAGGACCCGGCTGTTGAGGCTCTCGATGCCCGGCTGCACGTAGATCAGCCCGGCGTCGGAGAGCGTGCGGAGCTGGGAGCGGCGCATGTTGGCCTTGATCTCGATGTGCAGCCGCAGGTCGTAGCCGCTGTCGATGATGCGCGGCAGCACGGTGGAGAGGTAGCCCATGTCGAGGATGTTGTCGACGACGTACATGTCCAGCACCCGGTGGCGGCGGGCGAGGTCCATGATCTCCTCGTAGAACACGTCCGGGCTCTTGCTGCGGAACTGCATGAAGGAGCCGTTGAGCCCGCAGAACGTGCAGTGGTGCTTCTCGCCCCACCAGCAGCCCCGGGCCCCCTCGACGACCAGCTTGGGTTCGACCCAGTTGCGTGCCACGGACGACGCCAGCCGCTCGAAGTAGCCGCTGTAGTCGGGCGGCAGGATCGTGGCCGGCGGCAGTGGGGTGGTGGCCATGGGGTTCGCCACGCTCGCGCCCTCCGCGCCGCGGTGGCACAGCCCGGCGATCGTGGACAGGTCGGTGGCCCCGTCGGCGAGGGCGGTCAGCAGGGCCGGGAAGGCGGCCTCCCCCTCGCCGCGGATCACATGGTCGACGAAGGGGAAGGTGCGGTGTACGGCCGCTCCCTGTTCGGCGTCGCAGTTGGCCCCGCCCATGACGGTCACGATGTGCGGGGCGAGCCGCTTCACGTGCCGGGCGGCGGCCAGGGCCGCGGTGTTCTGCTGGAAGGTGGAGGTGAAACCGACGACGTCGGGCGCGTACTCCACGATGCGGCGGGCGATCATCTCGACGAACTCCGGTACCTGGCGGTGGAGTTCCTTGGTCATCCGCATGCGGGACGCGCGTAGCTTGCCGCTCATGGCGGCCGTGAACTCCTCCTCCCGCCAGGCCGGGTCGTCGTAGAGGGCGGAGGAGAAGACCCAGTCGCCGCATCCCAGGAAGTAGGAGGACAGCGCGTAGTACTCGTAGTCCTCCGCGGTGAACTCGGTGCGGCGGGTGATCCAGTCGGTGAACTCAAGGTTGGCGTGCAGGACTTCGGCGCTGCCGCCCGGCACGTGTTCGTCCACACTGCGCTTGAGGATTCCCAGCGCCAACGAGGGAAGGTCGATCGGCGACCAGGGCATATTGACCAGCAGTACGCGCATGTCGGTTCCTCTGGGACAAGGGCGGAAGCCTGCCGGAGGGCAGACGGCCGGCCGTGGGCACGGACAACGGCCGGCCCGGCGTCACCGCCGGGCCGGCCGGGGGGTCACTCCTCCTCGCCCTCCTCGGCGGTACGGAACGGGACGGTGATCGTGATGCCGATGCCCGGCTTGCGGTTCTCCTCGTCACCCGCGAGCGGGTCGTTGTGGATGATGTCCTTCTGCATGGGTGGTTCTCCTCTCCGTCAGGCGTCACGCGGTGTCTTCTCCCGCCGCGTCGTGGCTGCGGCGGGAGCCCCCCTTCCGAGCGGAAGGGGGCGTCTTGGGGGCGCGGAGGGGTCCGCGCAGTTCCCGGTCGAGGAAGCCGACGGCGCGGCGCAGCACGGCCACGTGGTCCTCGCCCTCGTAGCCGTCGTGGCCGCTGTCCAGCCACATCGCCTCGTGGCGGGCACCGGCCGCGCGCAGCGCGTCGAGGTAGCCGCGCACCTGGCCGGGCGGGCACTTGGCGTCGTGACCGGCGGCGACCACCAGCACCGGGTCCGTGACCCGGCCGGCGTAGCTGATCGGTGAGTTACGCGCATAGCGCGCGGGCACGGTGTCGGGCGTACCGCCGAAGAGCCGTTCGTCCAGGGCGCGCAGGGCGGGTGTGGTGGTGCGGTGGGCGGCGGCGCAGTCGGCGACGGGTTTGACTGCGACGCCCGCCTGCCAGAGGCCTGGGCGCCTGCCGAGCGCGAGCAGGACCAGGTAACCGCCCCAGGAGACCCCCCACAGCCCGGTGGCGTCCGCGCGGATCAGCCCCCGGCCGACCAGGTCGGCCCGGACGGCGGCCAGGTCGTCGGTCTGGGCGAGCCCCACGTCACCGCCGGGCTCCCGCCGCCAGCGAGGCCCGTAGCCGGTGGATCCGCGGTAGTTGACCCGCGCCACGGCGAAGCCCGAGGCCACCAGGGAGTGCACGATCCCGTCGTAGGCGTCGCGGTCGTGGTCGGTGGGCCCGCCGTGCACCAGGAAGACCGCGGGCACCGGTTCCGAGCGGTCCGCCGGGAGGCTGAGCAGGGTGTGCACCGGCCCGCCCCGGCCGGTGGTCCACAGGTCCCGGTGGTCGCCCGGCACCTGTCCGGGAATCGTCGCCAGCGGCGGGAGGGCGGTGCCCGCGGTGGAGTACATCCGGGGCGGGTGGGCCGTGTCCGTCCAGAGGACGTGGACGTCGTCGTCCCGGCGGGGTGCGGCGTCCAGCAGGCTGCCCGGCCGGGTCGGCACCTCTGCCAGCGTCCGGTCCGCGAGCCCCGCGCGGTACAGGACGCTGCGGCCGTGCCGGTCCTGCCGGATCAGCACATGGCGGCCGTCCGGGTACCAGCGGGCGGTGATCTCGGTGTCGAACGCGCACCAGGGATGGGTACGGAGTCCGCCGTCCGGGGTCCAGCAGGCCGGCAGATAGCCGTCGTCGGTCTCCTGGACGAGCAGCAGCTCGTCCGCGCCGTCCCGCCGTACGGGGGCGAAGCCCAGGGCCCAGAGGCGGTGGCGCTCTCCGGACAGGACGGCGGCGACCCGGCCGTCCGAGGCCAGCACCGTCACCGCGCGGGCGGAGCCGGCGGGGCCGCCGAGCGCCAGCAGACCGGCGGAGGGAGTGGTCCCACGGAGCGTCACCAGGCCGTTGACGCGCGTCACCTCGCGTGCGGGGCCGCCGCGGGTCCCCGTGTACACCGTGGTGGAACGGGGCCCGCCGACGCCCATGACGACGGTGGCGTCGTCGCCGACGGACAGGCCCCGGGGCGTGCCGCGGGGGACCCCGGTCAGTCCGGGGCGGTCGGGTCCGCCGTCGAAGGGCTGGAAGAGCCAGCGGCCCGCGCCGCGCGCGTCCTCGTCGAACCACCAGACGTGCGCGGCGGGGTCCACCGCGCTGTGCGCGGTGCCCTGCGGACGGTGGGTGACCTGCCGTGCGCGGCGGGCCGACGCGTCCCAGGTGAATATCTGGCACCGGCCGTCCGCGTCGGCGGTGAAGGCCATCCGGTCCGGATCGCCACCGCACACCTGGGGCAGGGAGCCGTGGTAGACGTGGAAACGCGCGGGGGCCCCGTCCTTCGCCGCCGTCTCGTGGACCCCGGCGCCGCCCGGTCCGTCCTGGCCGGTCGCGGGGGGAGCCCCCGAGGGGCGGGGGGACCCGGTCACGCCGCACGCTCCGGTCCGAGGGAACGGCCGGCCCTCGCGGTCGTCCAGAGAGCCAGCGCGGCCAGCAGCACGGCGCACGCCCCGGTGGGCACGGCGGCTCCCGCCGGGGCGGCGAGCAGCCCGGCCAGCGCGGGGGCCAGGGCGGCCGCCCCGCCCGCCGTGGTCGCCAGGACCGCGCCCGCGCGGGCCTGGAGGCGCTGGGGCGTCGCCTGGATCGCCCGGCTCTGCAGGACGACCGTGGCGAGCGGCATGATCAGGCAGAACGCCGCGAACAGGGCACCGTAGGCCCACGGTCCGGAGGCGGCGGCCAGCCCGGCCGCGAGCGGGACCATGAGCCAGGACACCGCGACGAGCGCCCGGCCCGGACGCAGCCGGCGGGCGAGCCGGGGCGCGGTCAGCGAGCCGACGAGTCCTGCGGCCCCGGAGGCGGCCAGCACCAGACCCATCGGCGCGGCGCCGTGCCCGCCCTCCTGGAGCGTGAACACGGCGCCGTAGTACAGGGCGGTCAGGACTCCGCCGACGGTGGTGGTCCACACCAGGACCAGTCGTAACAGCGCCGAGTCGCGCACCAGCGTGTACCCGGCGGCGAGCGCCGCCACGGCGGCCCGGTACGCGGCCGCGCGGGCGGGTCCTCCGGCACGCTCGGCGGGGGCGCCGGTCCGGTCCGGGGTGTGGTCCCCGGGTGCCACGAGGTCCGCGCGCATCGCGCGTACGCAGACGGCGGCGACCGTGTACGACACCGCGTCCGCCACGAACGGGAGGAAGCGCGAGACCTGGAAGAGCGCTCCTCCCAGCGCCGGTCCCAGGACGAGGGCCCCCTGACCGCCCGCCTCCAGTCCGGCCACCACCCGGGGGACGTCCTCCGGTGCGGCGATCAGCGCGACGGTGCCACGGGAGGCGGCCTCGTAGCAGGCGGTGGAGAAACGTTCCACCAGGACCGCGCCCAAGAGGTGGGGGAGGGAAGGCCTGCCGTCCGCGACGGCGAGGGCGACCGAGGCCATGGCCAGCGCGGAGACCACCGCCGACCAGAACATCACCGTCTTGCGCGCGCCCCGGTCGGCCGGTACGGCGGCCAGGGGGCCCATCACCAGACCCGCGGCGGTGGAGACCCCAGCGATCAGACCGACCACGGCCGGCGAGTGGCCGAGCCCCAGGAGCAGGAGGGGCAGGACCACTCCGGACGCCTGGGTCCCGAGCGCGTCGGCCGCGTTCGCGGTCCACAGGAGCCGGATGTCCCGCGACCCGTGTCCGGACGGGTGGGGGTGGGGGAGGGGCCGGGGTTCCGGGCCGAAGGGTGCGGACGGCGGCCCGGTCGGCGGGTCGGACGACGGGCCGGACGACGGGCCGGACGACGGACGCGGGGGTCCGGCGGCCGGCCGGTCATCTGGCGCGGCGGGTAAGGCGGCGGTGGGTGCGGCGGGGCCGGAGGTGGTGGCGGGTGCGGCGGGGCCCGGTGCGGTGGCGGGTGCGGCGGACGGGCGCGCGGTGGAGGACGCTCCGGGAGGTCTCTCCATGCCGTTTCACCTCCGCCTTCCGGCAGCCGTCCACAGGGTGATCACGATCTGACGAAAGTGCGTAGAACTTGTGCACGAGATGAAACGGTCGGGAGCCTAACCACGGCCTTCGGAAGGGCACAAGGAGGCCGCTCGGAGGCGAATGTCCGGATCGAGGGGGTTGTCGGGCCCCTGCCACCCCCGTCCCGAGCGCCCCGTCCGGCGTCGCCTCCACGGGGCCGGGCCGGTGCGGAGGGGGCTCGTGGGGGGAAAGCGCGACGCGGGGGCTCCGGTACGGGATGGCGTGGCCTTCCGGCCACGGTGGTCCGCCGCTCCCCGCTCGTCGTGTCGGCGGGCGCGCGGTCGGGACGCTCCTCCGCGCGGCCATTGGCCGAAAAGAACCGCACCGCCCGCTGTCCGGGCCCGGTCCGCGCGCCGCTCAGCCCCGGTCCGCCCGCCGCCGCCCCGCGAGGACTACCCGGAAGCCCCGCGAAGGCCCCCGGAGGTTCCGTGAAGGCCCAGCGAAGGCCCCGCGAAGGCCCTGCGAACAACTGTCCGGTACCGAAGTGCGAGACAGGGCTGACCGGCATGTGACCAGTGGGTAAGGTCGTGCCGTGCCGAAGCCGCTCAGCCTCCCTTTCGATCCCATCGCCCGCGCCGACGAACTCTGGCAGCGACGCTGGGGCCCGGTGCCCTCCATGGGCGCGATCACCTCGATCATGCGTGCCCAGCAGATCCTGCTCTCCGAGGTCGACGCGGTGGTCAAGCCGTACGGGCTGACCTTCGCCCGGTACGAGGCACTGGTCCTGCTCACCTTCTCGCAGGCCGGTGAGCTGCCGATGTCCAAGATCGGTGAACGCCTCATGGTGCATCCCACGTCCGTGACGAACACCGTGGACCGGCTGGTGCGCTCGGGGCTGGTCGCGAAGCGGCCCAACCCCAACGACGGCCGGGGCACCCTTGCCTCCATCACCGACAAGGGCCGCGAGGTCGTCGAGTCGGCGACCGAGGACCTGATGGCGATGGAGTTCGGTCTCGGGGCGTACGACGCCGAGGAGTGCGCGGAGATCTTCGCGATGCTGCGTCCGCTGCGGGTGGCCGCCCACGACTTCGACGACAAGGCCTGACCGGGACCGGGAGGGACAAGGTCTGACCGGGGCCGGGACCGGACGAGGCCTGACCGCGCCAGGCCGGACAAGGCCCGACCGGACCGGGACCGGGGCGCCGCAAGATCGCCCCTGCCCTCCGGTTAGGCTCGACGGCATGAAACCCAGCGTGCTGACCCGCTATCGGGTGATGGCCTACGTCACCGCCGTCATGTTGCTGATCCTCTGCGTCTGCATGATCTTCAAATACGGGTTCGACACGGGTGAGGGCCTCACCCTCGTGGTCTCGCAGATCCACGGCGTGCTCTACATCATCTACCTCGTCTTCGCCTTCGACCTGGGCTCCAAGGCGAAGTGGCCGATGGGCAAGCTGCTCTGGGTGCTGGTCTCCGGCACGATCCCGACCGCCGCCTTCTTCGTCGAGCGCAGGATCGTGCGCGAGGTGGGCCCGCTGGTCGCGGACGGCGCCGCGCAGCCCGTGAAGGCCTGATCCTCGCGGCGAAGGAGCCCCCGGTACCGCCCCGCGCGAAAGCGCCGGGCGGTTTGCCATCGACAGATAGTAGGACGTCCTAGTAAATTCGGAGCATGGACGCTGACGCTATCGAGGAGGGCCGCCTCCGCTGGCAGGCCCGTTACGACAAGGCCCGCAAGCGTGACGCGGACTTCACCACGCTCTCCGGGGACCCGGTGGAGCCCGCGTACGGGCCCCGGCCCGGTGACACGTACGAGGGTTTCGACCGGATCGGCTGGCCCGGCGAGTACCCCTTCACGCGAGGGCTCTACCCGACGGGCTACCGCGGCCGCACCTGGACCATCCGGCAGTTCGCCGGCTTCGGCAACGCCGAGCAGACCAACGAGCGCTACAAGATGATCCTGGCCGCGGGCGGCGGCGGGCTCAGCGTCGCCTTCGACATGCCGACCCTGATGGGCCGCGACTCCGACGACCCCCGCTCGCTGGGCGAGGTCGGGCACTGCGGGGTCGCCATCGACTCCGCCGCCGACATGGAGATCCTCTTCGGGGACATCCCGCTCGGCGACGTCACCACCTCGATGACCATCAGCGGTCCCGCCGTCCCCGTCTTCTGCATGTACCTGGTCGCCGCCGAGCGCCAGGGGGTCGATCCCGGGGTGCTCAACGGCACGCTCCAGACGGACATCTTCAAGGAGTACATCGCCCAGAAGGAGTGGCTCTTCCAGCCCGAGCCCCATCTGCGCCTCATCGGCGACCTGATGGAGCACTGCGCCCGCGACATCCCCGCCTACAAGCCGCTCTCCGTCTCCGGCTACCACATCCGCGAGGCCGGGGCGACGGCCGCCCAGGAGCTGGCGTACACCCTGGCGGACGGCTTCGGCTACGTGGAGCTGGGCCTCTCCCGCGGCCTGGACGTGGACACCTTCGCCCCCGGCCTGTCCTTCTTCTTCGACGCGCACCTGGACTTCTTCGAGGAGATCGCCAAGTTCCGCGCCGCCCGCCGGATCTGGGCGCGCTGGATGAAGGAGGTGTACGACGCGAAGACGGACAAGGCGCAGTGGCTCCGCTTCCACACCCAGACGGCCGGGGTCTCGCTCACCGCCCAGCAGCCGTACAACAACGTCGTACGCACCGCCGTCGAGGCGCTGTCCGCCGTCCTCGGCGGCACCAACTCGCTGCACACCAACGCCCTGGACGAGACGCTGGCGCTCCCCTCGGAGCAGGCGGCCGAGATCGCCCTGCGCACCCAGCAGGTCCTCATGGAGGAGACCGGCGTCGCCAACGTCGCCGACCCGCTGGGCGGTTCCTGGTACGTCGAACAGCTCACCGACCGCATCGAGGCCGACGCCGAGAAGATCTTCGAGCAGATCCGGGAGCGCGGCACCCGGGCCCATCCGGACGGCAGGCACCCCATCGGGCCGATGACCTCCGGCATCCTGCGCGGAATCGAGGACGGCTGGTTCACCGGCGAGATCGCCGAATCGGCCTTCCGCTACCAGCAGGCGCTGGAGAAGGGCGACAAGCGGGTCGTCGGCGTCAACGCCCACCACGGATCGGTCACCGGCGATCTGGAGATCCTGCGGGTCAGCCACGAGGTCGAGCGCGACCAGGTGCGTGAGCTGGCGGCCCGCAAGGAGCGCCGCGACGACGCGGCCGTCCGCACCGCGCTGGAGGAGATGCTGGCCGCCGCCCGCGACGGCTCCAACATGATCGAGCCGATGCTCAGGGCCGTTCGCGCCGAGGCGACCCTCGGCGAGATCTGCGGGGTCCTGCGCGACGAATGGGGCGTCTACACGGAGCCGCCGGGCTTCTGATCCGCCGGAGCGGGCGAATCCCAGGGCCGCGGCCCCGGATCGCGCGCCTCGGGCCGTGCGAGCCACGGGCCGCGCGACCTCGGGCCGTACGAGCTCCGGCCCGCGCGGTTCCCAGGCCGCGCGAGCCCGGCCGCCCGGCCTCCGGACGGTTCCGCTTCCGGGCCGGTCAGCTCGCGGGGCGGGGCGCCGACCCCAGGCCCGAGAGCAGCAGCAGGGTGAAGCGCCGGGCCCAGTCGGTGTCCACGGGCTCGGCGCTCACCAGCGCCCGGTGCACCACCGCGCCCGCGATCACGTCGAAGATCAGGTCGGCGGTGCGGGCCGCCACCTCCCCGTCCGGCTCCACGGGCAGCTCCCCGCGCCGCTGGGCGCGCTCCCGGCCCTGGAGGACGAGGCGCTTCTGCCGCGCCACGATGGAGTTCCGTATCCGGTCCCGCAGCGCCTCGTCGCGGGTGGACTCGGCGACCACCGCCATGAGCGCGGTCCTCGTCTCCGGCCGCTCCAGCAGGGCGGCGAACTGGAGCACCACCGCCTCCACATCGGCCGCCAGACTGCCCAGGTCCGGCAGCTCCAGCTCGTCGAAGAGGACCGCGACCGCGTCCACGACCAGCTCGTTCTTGCCGGCCCAGCGGCGGTACAGGGTCGTCTTGGCGACCCCCGCCCGGCTCGCCACGTCTCCCATCGTCAGCTTCGACCAGCCGAGGTCGACCAGCGACGCGCGGGTCGCCTCCAGGATCGCGGCGTCGGCCGCCGCGCTGCGGGGGCGTCCCGACCGCGTGGGCCGGGTGAGGCGGTGGCTCGGCATGCGGCGACCATACCGGCCGGTAAGTACCGCTGACCGGGGCCGGAGAGCGTGAGACAGATCACCGGGGGGTCTTGCCCCCGAGGGGGTCCGGGCAGTTACGCTACGGGTCGTAGCGTAAGGCGGCGGCGCGTCCGCCGGCTCGCGCCGCGACTGATCGACAGCCACAGGCGCCGGGTGGGGACCCGGTGCGAGGACGAGGTTTTCAGGGCCTCTTCGACCGTGTCCGTCCGCCCGTCGCGCACACCGGTGCGGCGACGGGCGGACACGGTTCGCGGATCGCTTTTCGCAACCGTGGGGCCAGGGGGGAGGATGTACGTATGCAGCCTAGGAACATGTCCATGAGCGGCGTCGTCGACCTCGCCGCTGTGAAGGCGGCCGGAGAGGCCAAGGCGAAGGCGGAGCAGGCGCGCGCCGATTCCGCCCGCACCGGGGGCGGCGGCGGGGTGTCCCCGTCCGCCCTGGTGATCGACGTCGACGAGGCGGGCTTCGAGACCGACGTCCTCCAGCGCTCCACCGAAGTCCCGGTCGTCATCGACTTCTGGGCCGAGTGGTGCGAACCGTGCAAACAGCTCGGCCCGCTCCTGGAGCGCCTCGCCACCGAGTACAACGGCCGCTTCGTGCTGGCCAAGGTCGATGTCGACGCCAACCAGATGCTGATGCAGCAGTTCGGGATCCAGGGCATCCCGGCCGTCTTCGCCGTCGTGGCCGGGCAGGCCCTCCCGCTCTTCCAGGGCGCCGCCCCGGAGAGCCAGATCCGTCAGACGCTGGACCAGCTGATCCAGGTCGGCGAGGAGAGGTTCGGCCTCACCGGGATCGTGGTCGACGCGGACGCCGACGTGACGGACAGCGCTCCGGCCGAGGTGCCCGCCGGCCCGTACGACGCGCTGCTGGAGGCCGCCGCGCAGGCCCTGGACGCCAGCGACTTCGACGGTGCCGTCCAGGCGTACCGGAACGTCCTGTCCGACGACCCGGTGAACACCGAGGCCAAGCTGGGTCTCGCCCAGGCCGAACTCCTCCGCAGGGTCGCGGGTTTCGACCCGCAGAAGGTCCGCGCCGACGCCGCCGAGAAGCCGGCCGACCCGACGGCGCAGATGGACGCCGCCGATCTGGACCTGGTGGGCGGACACGTCGAGGACGCCTTCGGCCGCCTCGTCGAGACGGTCCGCCGCACGTTCGGTGACGACCGTGACGCGGTGCGGGTGCGTCTGCTGAAGCTCTTCGAGGTGATCGGCCCCGAGGACCCCCGGGTCATCGCCGCGAGGACGGCTCTGGCACGCGTCTTGTTCTGATGTGACAACACGGCCGCGGTACCCCCTGGGTATCGCGGCCGTTTTCGCGGGGGAGCGACAACGGACGCCCCTGCTTTACCAAATCTTGACACAAACGCGTCCTGTTACTCCCAGTAAACCCCCCTCCCTGCTCTGTCCGGTTCAGGGCGGAAATCGCACTGTACGGGCGCCCCGTCGGCGTCACCCTGTGCGGCCGCCCGGTATCGCCCTGTCGTGCCCCGGTTATCGGGTCGTTACTAGCGAGTAACGACCCCCCTTGTGTGACGGCCGGGAATGCACCACGATCGGCCACGCTCGGTCCAATACCCGCCAGCCCGACGGCCAGTCGGCGCCGACGGACTGTTGGGTCCCCACCGGGTGGTCGGCGGCAGTGGCGCCGATCGCGGACAGGGGGGTTCCCCGCCCCTTCGGCGGGGCCTGTCCGGCCGGCCGCGCAGACGCGTGGCCAGTGGTTGTCGCTCGGGAGTGATCGCCGGTGATCGGGAAGCGGTACGCGCGTTCCGGTCCGGGCGCTCCCCTTCCCGAGGACGTAGCACTTCTCCCATCCCAGGACGGGCACGACGCCCGTACCGGAGATGTACGTCCGAGAAGGAGGAAATGAATGAGTTCCCAAGTTCGCGGTGGAACGAGATGGAAGCGTTTCGCTCTGGTCATGGTGCCGAGCGTCGCGGCGACCGCCGCGGTGGGCATCGGCCTGGCACAGGGCGCCCTCGCGGCGTCGTTCAGCGTGTCCGGGCAGGAGTTCAAGGTCAAGGCCACCGAACTGGAGGGCTGGGACTTCGTCCAGTACGGCAGCGTGGCCTCGGGCAAGACGCTCGAAGGTAAGGACATGCACGCCCCGGTGGCGGTGTCGGGCTTCAGCAAGGCCAACATCACCAACATGTGCCAGTCGGTCGTCACCCCGAAGGTGCCCGGCATCGGCACCGTGACGCTGCGTCTGGAAGCGGGCGGGGGCGGCACGCCGGTCAAGGCCAAGAGCCTCTACCTCGACGTGTCGGAACTCGACGCCGACGCCGAGTTCAAGAACATCGACATCGGTGTGGCCGCGGGGTCCCTGCCGAAGTCGGAGGGCAAGCCCGGTATCCAGCCGAACACCCAGGCCAACCCCTACGGCTTCTCGCAGCGTGCCGAGAAGGCCCTGCTGAAGAACGTCAAGCAGAAGGCGTGGGCCACGACGGCCGGCACCTTCAACCTCAGCGGACTGAAGCTGCGGCTCTCCACCGGCACCGACCAGGAGTGCTACTAAGCACCGCCCGGGTGGCCGGAGCACGCGTCGTGGGCTTCCGGCCACCCACCCCTTCTCCTCTCACAGCAGTACCGGTTCCAGGGAGCTGTTTTCCATGAGCCCCGAGTCCACAGGGCAGAACGAGCACTACCTCACCGTCATTCGGAGGGGATTCCGCACCTGGCGGGGCGACCGGCCGTTCTGGGCGGGTCTGTTCACCATGGCGGGTGGCCTTCCCATCGCCTACTTCCCGTACGCCAACATGCATCTCGGCAACATCACGCTGGCGATGTCCACCACGGCCGGCGCGGGTTCACTGATCATCGGGGTCCTGCTGGTCACCCTGGGCCTGACCATGTGGTTCCACAGCATCGTCCGGGTGTTCGCCGGGGTCGCCGCGATCCTGCTGGCGCTGATCTCCATCCCGGTCGCCAACATCGGCGGCTTCGTGATCGGCTTCGTCCTCGCCCTTCTCGGCGGGGCCCTCTCCGTCTCCTGGGCTCCGGGTGAGCCCGTGGAGGAGGAGGACACCGAGGAGGAGCGGGTGCCGGCCTCCTCCGTCCCGGTGCCCGCCGCGGCGGAGCGCGCGCCCGACGACGTACGGACGACCGTGGCCGTTCCCCAGCAGGCGGTGGAGCACGGCGGTACGGTCCCGGCCGAGGACGGGAGTCGTCGTGCGGGGTGACGAGACACAGCCGGAACCGGCCGGGGAGAAGACCCGGACCCGCCCCGGGCCCCGCCACGCGGCCCCCCGGAAGTCGTTGCTGACCAAGCTTCACCTGCCCGCGGGCAAGAAGGCGTTCGCGCTCGCCGCGATGCCCACCGCAGTGTTCGTCGGCATGGGCCTCACGCCCCGGCTCGCCCTGGCGGACGACACCTCCGACATCCCCTTCGCCCCCGGCCCGTGTGTGACCCGGTCCGACGAGCCGAGCGAGTCGCAGGAGCCGGAGGCGACACCGACACCGAGCGCCACCCCCACCGGCGACACCGGTAAGGGCGGCGAGGACGGGCAGGACGACACACCGGACACCGGCGGGACCACGGCCCCGGAGCCCACCACGAGCCCGAGCGCCTCCGCCCAGGGCCGGGACTCCGAACAGAAGGCCGGAATCTCCGGACAGAAGGCCCAGGCCTCCGACGCCTCCGAGCAGGAGGCCGAGGCGACGCCCACGCCCACCAGGTCGAAGAACCCCCTCGACCCGCTCGGTGTCGGTGACGCGCTCAGGGACCTGCTCCACATCCCCGGCAAGGAGACCGCGAGCCCGTCCCCGAGCGCCACCGACGAGCCGGAGGAGTCCTCCACCGCCGGACCGGCCGACGAGGACAAGGCCTCGGACCCGGCGAAGGACGGCAAGGACACCAAGGACGGCAAGGACAGCAAGGACACCGGCAGGTCCGGGGACGCGGACGCGGCGAAGGAGGCGGCCGACAAGACCGCCGACGCCATCCGCGAGGCCGCCGGCAAGGCGGGCCAGGACGTCGAGGAGCTGGACGAGGACGTCAAGGGCCTCGACCCGGTCAAGGACGACGACATCCCGGACGGCGCCAAGGAACGCTTCCCGTGCCCGGTGCCCGACCCCGAGGCACTCGCCGCGGCCGAACTGGAGCAGGGCGTCCCGCTGCTCCCGACCGACCCGTGGATCCTGGAGTCGTCGATGCTCACGCTCAACGGGCTGGACTACAAGGGCATCGTCGAGGTGCGCGCGGGGAGCGGCACCAAGAAGGTGCTCAAGTTCACCGCGAAGTCCATCGACATCAAGGACCTGCACCAGCTGACGACGGGTCCGGCCGGCACCACCGGCCACGTCAAGGCGCGCGGCGGCTCGACGTCCACCATCCGCGACGGCGAGGTGACGATGTACACGGAGGAGCTGAAGGGCAACCTCTTCGGCCTCATCCCGATCACCTTCAGCCCCGAGACCCCGCCGCCGCTGAACGTACCCTTCGCCTTCTTCACCAAGGTCAAGGTCACCCAGGCCGGCCAGTTCGGCGGCACGCTCACGATCCCGGGCCTGCAGAACTACTTCACCGGCGGCAACGGCTGAGGCCCGTCCGGGAGCCGCACAGGCCTGTGGCCCGCACCCCTCGGGGAGTGCGGGCCACAGGCCTGTGCGAGCGGCGGGGCGTCAGGCGCGCTCGGTGCTCAGGTGGTGCACCCGGACCATGTTGGTGGTGCCCGGGACACCGGGGGGCGAACCGGCCGTGATGACCATCGTGTCGCCGTCGCTGTAGCGGTTCAGCTTGAGCAGCTCCGCGTCCACCAGGTCGACCATCGCGTCGGTGTTGTCCACGTGCGGCACGACGTAGGACTCCACGCCCCAGCTCAGCGCGAGCTGGTTGCGGGTGGACTCCTCGGTGGTGAAGGCCAGGATCGGCTGCGCCGCGCGGTAGCGGGACAGCCGGCGGGCGGTGTCACCGGACTTGGTGAAGGCGACCAGCGCCTTGCCGTCCAGGAAGTCGGCGATCTCGGCGGCCGCACGGGCCACCGAACCACCCTGCGTACGCGGCTTCTTGCCCGGCACCAGCGGCTGGAGGCCCTTGGACAGCAGCTCGTCCTCGGCGGCGACGACGATCTTCGCCATCGTCTTGACCGTCTCGACCGGGTACGCGCCCACGGAGGACTCCGCCGACAGCATGACCGCGTCCGCGCCGTCCAGGATCGCGTTGGCCACGTCGGAGGCCTCGGCGCGGGTCGGCCGCGAGTTGGTGATCATCGACTCCATCATCTGGGTCGCCACGATCACCGGCTTGGCGTTGCGGCGGCACAGCTCGATGAGACGCTTCTGCACCATCGGGACCCGCTCCAGCGGGTACTCGACGGCCAGGTCGCCACGGGCCACCATCACGCCGTCGAAGGCGGCGACGACGCCCTCCATGTGCTCCACGGCCTGCGGCTTCTCGACCTTGGCGATGACGGGGACCCGGCGGCCCACCTCGTCCATCACCTTGTGCACGTCCTTGATGTCCTCCGCGTCCCGCACGAAGGACAGCGCGACCAGGTCGCAGCCCATCCGCAGCGCGAACCGCAGGTCCTCGACGTCCTTCTCGGACAGGGCGGGGACGTTGACCGCGGCGCCGGGCAGGTTGATGCCCTTGTGGTCGGAGATCACCCCGCCCTCGATGACGATGCTGGTGACCCGGGGGCCGTCGACCGAGACGACCTTCAGCTCGACGTTGCCGTCGTTGATCAGGATCGGGTCGCCCTTGGTGACGTCACCGGGCAGCCCCTTGTAGGTCGTGCCGCAGATCGACCTGTCGCCCGCGACGTCCTCGGCGGTGATGACGAACTCGTCACCGCGGACCAGTTCGACGGGGCCCTCCGCGAACTTGCCCAGGCGGATCTTCGGTCCCTGGAGGTCGGCGAGCACGCCGACCGCGCGGCCGGTCTCGGCGGCGGCCTTGCGGACGCGGTCGTAACGGCCCTGGTGCTCCTCGTGGGTTCCGTGGCTGAAGTTGAATCGGGCCACGCTCATGCCGGCCTCGATCAGAGCGACGAGCTGCTCATGGGAGTCGACGGCGGGACCGAGGGTGCAGACGATTTTGGAACGGCGCATGAGGCGGATCCTATCGGTTTGTTTCGCTGCGGAATATTCCGTCTGGTGGAAGGTACAAAGGTGCGCCCACCCGCTCAGTTGTGGGTCAGTGCGAAGGTCTGGCGGGCGATCTCCAGCTCCTCGTCGGTCGGCACCACGGCCACCGCGACCCGCGCGTCGGCGGGCGAGATCAGCCTCGGCCCGCCGGACCGCACGGCGTTGCGCTCCGGATCCACGGCCAGGCCGAATCCCTCCAGCCCCGCGACGGCAGCCTCTCGTACGGGTGCCGAGTTCTCCCCGACCCCCGCCGTGAACACCAGCGCGTCCACCCGGCCGAGGACCGCCGAATAGGCGCCGATGTACTTCTTCAGCCGGTGGATGTAGATGTCGAACGCCAGCGTGGCCCGCTCGTCGCCCTCCTTGACCCGGCGCAGGATCTCCCGCATGTCGTTGTCCCCGCACAGGCCCACCAGCCCGCTCTTCTGGTTCAGCAGGGCGTCGACGTCGTCCATCGACATCCCCGCCACCCGCCCCAGGTGGAAGGTGACCGCCGGGTCCACGTCCCCGGACCGGGTCCCCATCACCAGCCCCTCCAGCGGGGTCAGCCCCATGGAGGTGTCCACGCACTTCCCGCCGGCCACCGCGGAGGCCGAGGCGCCGTTGCCCAGGTGCAGCACGATCAGGTTGAGGTCCTCCAGGGGGCGGCCCAGCAGCTCGGCGGCCCGCCGCGAGACGTACGCGTGCGAGGTGCCGTGGAAGCCGTAGCGGCGGATGCGGTGGGCGTCGGCCGTCTCCACGTCGATCGCGTACCGGGCGGCGTACTCCGGCATCGACCGGTGGAACGCGGTGTCGAAGACCGCCACCTGCGGCAGGTCGGGGCGCAGACCGCGGGCCGTGCGGATGCCGGTGATGTTCGCCGGGTTGTGCAGCGGGGCCACGGGGACCAGCCGCTCGATCTCCTTCAGCACCTCGTCGGTGATCACGGTGGGCTCGGTGAACCTCAGCCCGCCGTGCACCACCCGGTGCCCGATCGCCAGCAGCTCGGGGGAGTCCAGGCCGAGCCCGTCGGCCGCCAGCTCGTCGGCGGCGGCCTTCAGCGCCTCGTCGTGGTCGGCGATCCTGCCGGTGCGCTCACGGGTGCGCCCGTCCCGAGGGGTGTGTGCCAGCCGGGAGGAGGACTCCCCGATCCGCTCGACGAGCCCGGTCGCCAGCCGGGACCGGTCGCGCATGTCGAGGAGCTGGTACTTGACCGACGAGGAGCCGGAGTTGAGCACGAGCACCCGGCTCGCGTCCGAGTGGTGGGTGGTGGACAACGTGTTCACTCCTCGCCCTGCGCCTGGATCGCGGTGATGGCCACGGTCGTCACGATGTCCTGCACCAGGGCGCCCCGCGACAGGTCGTTGACCGGTTTGCGCAGCCCCTGGAGGACCGGGCCGACCGCGACGGCGCCCGCCGACCGCTGGACCGCCTTGTAGGTGTTGTTGCCGGTGTTCAGATCGGGGAAGACCAGCACGGTCGCCCGGCCCGCCACCGGGGAGTCCGGCAGCTTCATGGCGGCGACGGACGGTTCGACCGCCGCGTCGTACTGGATCGGGCCCTCGATCCTCAGGTCCGGTCGCGAGGCGCGTACCCGCTCCGTGGCCTCCCGCACCTTGTCGACGTCCGCGCCGCTGCCGGAGGTGCCCGTCGAGTACGACAGCATCGCGATCCGCGGGTCCACGCCGAAGCGCCGCGCGGTGACCGCGGACTGCACCGCGATGTCGGCGAGCTGCTCGGCGTCCGGGTCCGGGTTGACCGCGCAGTCGCCGTAGACCAGGACCTTGTCCGCGAGGCACATGAAGAACACCGAGGAGACGATCGAGGCGTCCGGCTTGGTCTTGATGATCTCGAACGCGGGCCGGATGGTCGCCGCCGTGGAGTGCACCGTGCCGGAGACCATGCCGTCGGCCAGTCCCTCCTGGACCATCAGCGTGCCGAAGTAGTTGACGTCCGAGACGACGTCGTACGCCAGCTCCACCGTCACCCCGCGGTGCGCGCGCAGCACGGCGTACCGCTCGGCGAAGCCCTGGCGCAGCTCGGAGGTTTGCGGGTCGATGAGCTGGGTCCCGGCGAGGTCGATACCGAGGTCGGCGGCCTTCTTGCGGATGACGTCCGTGTCGCCGAGGAGGGTCAGTTCGCAGACGTCGCGGCGCAGCAGCACGTCCGCCGCGCGCAGGACGCGCTCCTCGGTGCCCTCGGGCAGGACGACGCGGCGCCGGTCGGCGCGGGCCCGCTCCAGCAGCTCGTGCTCGAACATCATCGGGGTGACCCGGCCGCTGCGGGCCACCGAGATCCGCTCCAGCAGGGCGGTGGTGTCCACATGGCGTTCGAAGAGGCCGAGCGCGGTCTCCGCCTTGCGGGGCGTTGCCGCGTTCAACTTCCCTTCGAGTGCGAAGAGTTCACCGGCGGTGGGGAAGGAACCGCCGGCCACCGCGATCACCGGGGTGCCCGGTGCGAGGCGGGAGGCGAGCCGGAGTATCTCCTCGCCGGGGCGCTCGTCCAGGGTCAGCAGGACGCCCGCGATCGGCGGGGTGCCCGCGCTGTGCGCGGCGAGGGAGCCGATGACCAGGTCCGCCCGGTCGCCGGGGGTGACGACCATGCAGCCCGGGGTCAGGGCCTTGAGCAGGTTCGGCAGCATGGCGCCGCCGAAGACGAAGTTCAGCGCGTCCCGGGCGAGCCCGGAGTCGTCCCCGAGCAGAACCGTTCCGCCCAGGGCGGTGGTGATCTGGGAGACGGTGGGCGCGGACAGCGCCGGCTCGTCCGGCAGCACCGAGCAGTCCACCGGGAGCTGGGCCGACAGCCCGTCCGCGATCTCCGCGCGGTCCTCGGCCGCCACCCGGTTCACGATCACCGTCAGCACGTCGCAGCCCAGCGAGGCGTACGCGCGGTAGGCGTTGCGCGCCTCGGACCGTACGGACCCGGCGTCCTGGCCCTGACCGCCGACCACCGTGATCACCGAGGCGCCGAACTCGTTGGCGAGCCGGGCGTTGAGCGCCAGCTCGTCCGGGAGCTGGGTGGCCGCGAAGTCCGTACCGAGGACCAGCACCACCTCGTACTCACGGGCCACCCGGTGGAAGCGCGTGACGAGCCGGGAGACCAGTTCGTCCGTGCCCTCCTCCGCCTGGATCGCGGAGGCCTCGTGGTAGTCCAGGCCGTACACCGTCTCCGCGCTCTGGGAGAGCCGGTAGCGGGCCCGCAGCAGCTCGAACAGCCGGTCCGGCCCGTCGTGGACCAGCGGACGGAAGACCCCCACCCGGTCCACCTGACGCGTCAGTAGCTCCATGACTCCCAGATCGACGACCTGGCGGCCGTCCCCCCGGTCGATCCCGGTCACATACACGCTGCGCGCCACGCGTGCCCTCCCGTCCTGATTGGCTGGCCTTGCCCCCTTGACGATACCTACGGAGGCGGGTAAGCCGCCCGCCGGGCCGGACCCGTCCGGAACATCGCTCCGAAAACCTTCCGCCCCTCGGCGGGGCCGCTGCCGGACCCGGCGTGGGACAATCACGATGACTCACGGCACGGGGCGCCGCGTGCCCTTCGCCGGGGCCGCTCCACGGGCCCCGGCCGCCCGGAGCGCGGCCCCCGGTCCGGTGCGTCGTACGGCCCCCGGGGCCGCCCGCATACTGGATGCGTCCGGGTGTTCCGGCCACGCGACGAGAGCGGGACCCCGCTCGATCGAGCGCGGCCGGGAGCGTGGGGACGCGACTGCCCCCACGCGCCCGCCAGGGATGGACGGGACAGCCCAGAGGCACGGCACTAGTGAGCAGGAGACAGAGCACGATGCGCATCGGAATTCTCACCGCAGGCGGGGACTGCCCCGGCCTGAACGCCGTGATCCGTTCGGTCGTCCACCGTGCCGTGGTGGGGCACGGCGATGAAGTCATCGGATTCGAGGACGGTTTCAAGGGCCTGCTCGACGGCCACTTCCGCCCCCTCGACCTCAACGCCGTCAGCGGCATCCTGGCCCGCGGCGGCACCATCCTCGGCTCGGCCCGGCTGGAGCGCGACCGGCTGCGCGAGGCCGCGGAGAACTGCGCGGAGCTGTCCCGCCGTTACGGCATCGACGCCCTCATCCCCATCGGCGGCGAGGGCACCCTGACGGCGGCCCGGATGCTGTCCGACGCCGGGATGCCCGTCGTCGGTGTCCCGAAGACCATCGACAACGACATCTCCGCCACCGACCGCACCTTCGGCTTCGACACCGCCGTGGGCGTCGCCACCGACGCCATAGACCGCCTGAAGACCACCGCAGAATCGCACCAGCGGGTCATGGTCGTCGAGGTCATGGGCCGCCACGCGGGCTGGATCGCGCTGGAGTCCGGCATGGCCGGCGGCGCGCACGGCATCTGCCTGCCCGAGCGCCCCTTCCAGGTCGACGACCTGGTCAAGATGGTCGAGGAACGCTTCGCGCGCGGAAAGAAGTTCGCGGTCATCTGCGTCGCCGAGGGCGCGCACCCGGCCGAGGGCTCCATGCCGTACGCCAAGGGCGAGATCGACCAGTACGGCCACGAGCGCTTCCAGGGCATCGGCAACCGCCTCGCGGCCGAGCTGGAGACGCGCCTCGGCAAGGAGGCCCGGCCGGTCATCCTCGGCCATGTCCAGCGCGGCGGAACCCCGACCGCGTACGACCGTGTGCTCGCGACCCGCTTCGGGTGGAACGCGGTGGAGGCCGTGCACCGCGGGGACTTCGGGCGGATGACGGCGCTGCGGGGCACGGAGATCGTGATGGCCCCGCTGGCGGACGCCGTGACCCGGCTGAAGACCGTGCCCAGCGACCGGATGTACGAGGCCGAGTCGGTCTTCTGACCCGCCCCCGGCTCCACCGGGCCCCGGCCGTCCCGCGCGTGGACGGCCGGGGCCACGCCGTGTCCGGACGGCCCGGCCCGGCCCGGCCGCGTCGAGCGGTCAGAGTCCGGCCGTACGCCAGAACTGCTCGACCACCCGGTCCAGGAAGTCCTGGCCCGTCCCGCCCTCCGCCCCCGCCGCGTCCCGGCCCGTACTGCTCCAGCTCAACGTGGAGACCGTCAACGCCTGGTAGTCGGCGTGCAACTGGGCCAGCACGTCCTCGACCAGGACCCGGTCCAGCGGGACCAGCTTGGCCACCGGCTTGACGTATGCCTGCCAGCGGGTCGTCACCGCCCGGTTCAGCAGCTCCGCCAGCTCCTCGTTGCGGCCGGTCGCCGTGAGGAACTGCGCGGCCGACAGGTCCAGCGCCGTGCAGAGCGCCGAGGCCTGGCGCTCGTTGCCCCGCCACCGGCCCGACTCCTCGATCCGCAGATACGCGGCGGGCGCCATCCCCACCGCCCGCGCCAGGTCCTCCGGGCTCATGCCCCGGGCCACCCGATGCTCGCGCAACGTGCTCGCCTCGGAGAGCAGTTCCCCCGGGGCGCACCACAACACTCCGGCGAGCGCCTTGAGTTCCCGTTCGTCCGGCAGGGCCACCCCACGCTCCCAGGCGAGCACGGTCTCGGCGGTGATCCGAAGCCCATACTGGGCACCGAGCCCGTAGGCAACATGTCCGGGAGCCATTCCCAGCGCCTCACGCAAGCGGCGCGCGGCTGGGGCGTTGAAGGGGGGATTCTGAGGCACGGTCCCACCGTAGGATGAACCGAACGCCCTGGCTACAGGCTGTGCGTCACCATTCACCCTTCGTACGATCCTCCGAGGAGTAATCGCGGGCGTCATCCGATGGTGTCAACGAGTTTCGGCCACCCATCGGTAGTGCAGCTCGGGCCGTCCCACCTGCCCGTAACTGGGGCGCCGCACCGCCCGGCCCACCGTCACCAGATGCTCCAGATACCGCCGCGCGGTGATCCGGGACATCCCCAGCTCCTCCCCGGCCGCCGCCGCCGTCACCCCGTCCCCGGACGCCCGCAGGACCCGGGTCACCGCGTCCAGCGTCGGCCCGCTCAGGCCCTTCGGCAGCGCCGCCGGCTCCGTGATCCGCAGCGCCCCCAGCGCCCGGTCCACCTCCTCCTGGCCGCTCGCCTCACCGGCCGCCGCCCGGAACTCCGCGTACCGCACGAGCCGGTCCCGCAGCGTGGGATAGGTGAACGGCTTCAGCACGTACTGCACGACCCCGAGCGAGACCCCCTCCCGCACCACCGCCAGATCACGCGCGGACGTCACCGCGATGACGTCCGCGCCGTGCCCGGCCGCCCGCAGCGAACGCAGCAGATGCAGGCCGTGCCCGTCCGGGAGGTACAGGTCGAGCAGCAGCAGATCCACCGGCGCGCGCTCCAGCGCCCGCACCGCCTCGGCCCGGGAGTGGGCGACCGCCGTCACCTCGAAGCCGGGGACCCGGCCCACGTACAGCTGATGGGCGTCGGCGGCCACCGGGTCGTCCTCCACGACCAGCACCCGGATCACGCCGTCACCTCAGGGGCGGCACGGCCCGTCAGCGGCAGCCGCACCGTGAACCGCGCGCCGCCGTCCTCGGACCTGTCCAGCGTGACCGTCCCGCCGTTGCGGTGCGCCGCCTGCCGGACGAGCGCCAGCCCGAGCCCGCGCCCCGTCCCGCGCGTGGTCCAGCCGCGCCGGAACACCTCGTCCGCGTCGTCCGGGGCGATCCCCGCACCCGTGTCCGCGACCCTCAGCAGCAGCTCGCCGCCGTCCGTGCGCGCCGTCACCGTGACCAGGGCGCGGGCCGCCGTGCGCTGCCCCGGCACGGCCGCGCCGCCGCCTCTCATCGCCTCCGAGGCGGCGTCCACCGCGTTGTCGATGAGATTGCCGAGCACGGTCACCAGATCGCGGGCCGCCAGCGACTCGGGCAGCGCCCCGTCGTCGATCAGGCTGTCCTCCGCCAGCACCAGCTCCACCCCCCGCTCGTTCGCCTGGGCCGCCTTGCCGAGCAGCAGGGCCGCCAGCACCGGTTCACCGACCGCGCCGACGACCCGGTCCGTGAGGACCTGCGCCAGCTCCAGCTCCGCCGTCGCGAACTCCACGGCCTCCTCGACCCGGCCCAGCTCGATCAGCGAGACCACCGTGTGCAGCCGGTTCGCCGCCTCGTGCGCCTGCGAGCGCAACGCCTGCGAGAAACCCCGCTCCGAGTCCAGCTCTCCCGACAGGGCCTGGAGTTCGGTGTGGTCCCGCAGGGTCACCACCGTGCCCCGCTGCTCCCCGCCGACCACCGGGCTGGTGTTCACCACGATCACCCGGTCCGCCGTCAGATGGACCTCGTCGACCCTCGGCCCGGACGCCAGCAGCGCCCCGGTCAGCGCCGCGGGCAGCTCCAGCTCGTCCACCCGGCGCCCCACCGCCTCGGGCCCCAGCCCCAGCAGTTCCCGGGCCGCGTCGTTGACCAGCGCGATCCGGCGCCGCCCGTCCAGCATCAGCAACCCCTCGCGCACCGCGTGCAGGGTGGCCGCGTGGTAGTCGTGCATCCGGCTCAGCTCCCGGGCGTTCATCCCGTGCGTATGGCGCCGCAGCCTGGCGTTGATCACGTACGTCCCGAGCGCGCCCAGCGCCAGCGCCGCGCCGGCCGCCAGGGCGAGCGCGCCGAGCTGCTCCCGTACCTGCGTGGAGACACGCTCCACGGTGATGCCTGCGCTGACCAGGCCGACCACCCGGCCCTCGTCGCGGACCGGGGTGACCACCCGTATCGAGGGCCCCAGCGTGCCGGTGTACGTCTCCTCGAACGTCTCGCCGAGCAGGGCCCGGTCGGTGTGGCCGATGAAGGGCCGGCCGATCTCGGCAGGGGTCGGATGGGTCCAGCGGACCCCGCGCGGGTCCATGATCGTGATGAAGGCGATCCCGGTCTCCGCGCGGACCCGCTCCGCGTAGGGCTGGAGCGCCGCCGAGGGGTCGGGGGCGCGGATCGCCTCCCGGACCGACGGCGATTCGGCCATCGCCAGGGCGGCGGTCCGCACCTGCCGCTTCGCGGTCTCCTCCGCCTGGTCCCGGCCCGACACATAGGCGAAGACGGCGCACCCGGCCACGACGGCCGCCACCAGCAGGGCCTGCATCACGAAGAGCTGGCCCGCCAGGCTGCGGGGGAGGACACGGGGCAGACGCATGCCTCCAGTCTGCCTGGCGGACCCCGCCGCCCCAAGGTGGCTCGAAAACGTCTGTGAACGATATGAACGCAAGGGTGACCGGGGTCACGCCGAGGTGGATAGTCGCCGGGACCCCCAGGGACGGGGGAGCGAACCGCAGAGAGCCGAGGAGGGCCCCGTGGCAGAGCAAACCGCACGCCGGGACCGTACGCACTACCTTTACCTGGCCGTGATCGCCGCCGTGGTGCTCGGCATCACCCTGGGCCTCGTGGCCCCGGACCTGGCCGTGGAGCTCAAGCCGCTCGGCACGGGCTTCGTCAACCTCATCAAGATGATGATCTCGCCGATCATCTTCTGCACGATCGTGCTCGGCGTCGGCTCCGTGCGCAAGGCCGCCAAGGTCGGCGCGGTCGGCGGACTGGCCCTCGGCTACTTCCTGGTGATGTCCACGGTCGCCCTGGCCATCGGCCTGGTCGTCGGCAACCTGCTGGAGCCGGGCTCCACCCTCCACCTCACCGACGCGGCACGCGCCGCCGGGGAGAAGCAGGCCGCCGGAGCCAGCGAGTCCACCGTGGACTTCCTGCTCGGCATCATCCCGACCACGATGGTCTCCGCCTTCACCGCCGGCGAGGTCCTCCAGACCCTCCTCGTCGCCCTGCTCGCGGGCTTCGCGCTCCAGGCGCTCGGCTCGGCGGGCGAACCCGTCCTGCGCGGCATCGGCCACATCCAGCGCCTCGTCTTCCGCATCCTCGCGATGATCATGTGGGCCGCCCCGGTGGGCGCGTTCGGCGCGATGGCGGCGGTGGTCGGTGAGACCGGGGTGGACGCCCTGAAGTCCCTGGCGATCATCATGATCGGCTTCTACGTCACCTGCGCGCTCTTCGTCTTCCTGATCCTCGGCGCGATCCTGCGCCTGGTGGCCGGGGTCAACATCCTCGCCCTGCTGAAGTACCTGGGCCGCGAGTTCCTGCTGATCCTGTCCACCTCCTCCTCGGAGTCGGCACTGCCGCGGCTCATCGCGAAGATGGAGCACATGGGCGTCAGCAAGCCCGTCGTCGGCATCACCGTGCCGACCGGCTACTCCTTCAACCTCGACGGCACCGCGATCTACCTCACGATGGCCTCGCTGTTCATCGCCAACGCGACCGGCGACCCGCTGAGCATCGGCGAGCAGATCTCGCTGCTGGTCTTCATGGTGATCGCGTCGAAGGGCGCGGCGGGTGTCACCGGTGCCGGACTCGCCACCCTCGCCGGCGGCCTCCAGTCGCACCGCCCCGAACTCGTGGACGGCGTCGGCCTGATCGTCGGCATCGACCGCTTCATGAGCGAGGCCCGCGCCCTGACGAACTTCGCGGGCAACGCGGTGGCCACGGTGCTGGTCGGCACCTGGACGAAGGAGATCGACCGGGCCCGCGTGGACCAGGTCCTCTCCGGGGCGCTCCCGTTCGACGAGAAGCTGATGACGGACGACGCCCACGGGGAGGCACACGTCCCGGAGCCGAGGGGCGGCGACGAGGAGAAGCCGTCGCTGGCCAAGGTGTAGGACGTACGCAGGCGCCGCGGTACGCCGGTGGGTGCGGCCGGTACGGGAGTGTCCGTACCGGCCGCACCGCTGTGTACCGCCGGGGTTCGAGGATTCTCGTGTCCCGGCGGTGTCCGCAGGCGTACGAGAGCGCTCAGCGGCACTCCGCCGCGGCCCGCTCGGACAGCGTGCGGCGGCAGACCTTCCCCGTGGGACCCAGCGGCATGGCCCCCACGCGCAGGAGCCGTTCGGGCAGCTTGCGTCGCTCCAGGCCCCGCCGCGTCAGGAACCCGCCCAGCTCCGGCAGCGAGGGCACCGGGGCGCCCGGCACGGGCCGGACACAGGCGCACAGCCGTTCACCGAGGTCCGGGTCGGGCACCGGGACGCAGATGGCCTCGGCGACCGCCGGATGGTGGGCGAGCTCCCGCTCGACCTCGGCGGGACTGATGTTGAGACCGCCGCGGATCACGACATTCTTCAACCGGCCGAGGACGGACAGCCCCCCGTCCGGGCCGAGCCGCCCGAGGTCACCGGTGCGCACCCAGCCGTCGGCGGTGCGGTAGCGCGCGTCCAGCGCCGGGTCCCCGACGTAGCAGAGGGGGGTCATCGGCCCCTTGGCCTGGATCTCCCCCGTGCCGCCGGGCGGTACGGGGCGGTCGTCGGGACCCGTGATCCGGATGCGGGTGACGGCCGGGTCGGGCACCCCCGCGTACTCCTCCTCGGCGTCGGGCGACCACACGGTGTGGCAGTTGACGCCGTCGGACGAGCCGTACACCGTCAGCACCGGCCGCCCGAACCGGCGCACACAGGCACGCGCCGTGGAGGCCGGCAGCGCCGCACCGCTGGACACGACCGCCCGCAGCCACGGGAAGTCCTCGCCTGGCCCCGGGAATTCCACGCCGGGCGCGGCCGGGGCCTCCGCCAGCCACCGCAGCATCGTCGGCACCCCGAAGACATGGGTGGGCCGGTGCGTGCCGAGCGCCCGCAGCGCCCCGCGCACCGAGAACGACGGCGGCACGACGAGGGTGCCGCCGAGCGCCGCCAGGGTGACGATGCCGCAGGAGCCGAAGGAGGAGGCCAGCGGGGCGAGGACCAGATGGCGGCGGGGCTCCGCGCCCGGGGCGAGCGCCCTGAGATAGGCGGCCCGGCCCCCGCCCATCGCCTGATGGGCGTAGGCGACCATCTTGGGCGCCGCCTCGGTGCCCGAGGAGACGAGGACACGGGCGGGCGCGGCCGGATCCACCGGCGCCGGACGCCAGGGACGGGTGGCCGCCGCCCCGAGCCAGCGGGTGCCCGGCAGACCGCGCACCGGGCTGAACAGCGCCTCCACATACGGAAGTCGCGCGCACGCGGCCACATCCTCCGGGTCGGCGCACACCAGCGCGCGGGCGCGGGAGGCGCCCAGGAGCGCGAGGGTGTCCCGGCTGCCGCCGCCCGGCGGATAGGGCAGGGCGACCGCGCCGATCGCGTACACCGCGAGTTCGGCGGCGACGGCGTCCCGGCCCCCGGGCAGCCGCAGCGCGACCACGTCCCCCGCGCCGAGCCCCGCCTGAATGAACAGGGCCCCGATACGGCGGACTTCGGCGTCCAGGGCGGCGAAGGTGAGCCCGCCACCGGCCGGTTCGCCGGTCTCCACCACGGCCTGGCGGCCGGGATGGCGCCGTACCTGGGCACGGAAGAGGGAGTAGAGGTCGAGGTCCGGGCAGAGACCGCCCTCGGTCCACGCGCGGCGGTCCGCCCGGGGCACCCGGTCGGGGAAGGGCACACCGGCACGGGAGGCCCAGGGCACCTCGGGCGCCCGCACCCCGGCCCCCGGCTTCGGCACTCCGGGCGTCCGCGTCCCGGCCCCCGGCTTCGGCACTCCGGGCGCCCGCGTCCCGGCCCCCGGGTCCAGCAGCGCGCCCGTCACGCGAACGTCCAAGGGCTGCGGACCGTGGCGTGCCCGTCCGGCGGCGCGGGATCCACGGCATCCCGGAATCGAGGATCACCGGGGAGGGTGGCGAGATCGCACCGCACCTCGGTGGCGTCCGCACCGGCGAGAGCCAGCCGCTCCAGCCACCCGGCGGTGGGGAGGCGGTCGAAGCGCGCGGCCACGGCACGCGGGTCGGCCGTACCCGGGCCGGTGAGGCGGGCGAGCAGGGAGAGGTCGGCGGCGGTCCGCGCGCCGAGGTGCAGATGGCCGTCGGCCGTGCGTACCGGCAGCTCCAGCGGCGACCGGGCCCGGCGCCGCACGGGCGGGCGGGGCACGAGACCGGCGGCCGACAGCAGCGAGGACGCGGCGCGCACCCCGTGCCCCCCGCGCTCGCGCCGCAGCAGCCCCGCCACCACCGCGTGGGCGCAGAGCAGCCCGCCGAGGACGTCGGTGAGGGTCATGAGCGAGGGCGCGGGCACCTCCCCGGCCGGCCGCAGGGCCGCGGCGAGACCGCTGCGCGCCTGGGCGAGATAGTCGGTGCCGATCGGGGTGGAGCCGGGCGGATAGGCGTCACCGAAACCGGAGGCACCGGCGTGGACGAGCCCCGGCCGGACCCGCCACAGATCATCGGCGTCGAGCCCCAGGCGCGCGGCGCGGCCGGGCGCCCAGTTGTGCACGAAGACATCGGCGTCCGCCACGAGTGCGCGCACGGCCGCCCGCCCGGCGGCGGTCCGCAGATCGGCCTCGACGACCCGTTTCCCGGCGTTGAGCGCCGAGTGGCGTACGGAGCCGCCGGAGGCCAGGGGCGGCAGCCCGCGCATCGGGTCACCACCCGGCGGCTCGACGCGGACGACCTCGGCGCCCAGCAGCCGCAGGACGTGGCCGGCGAGCGGGCCCTGCACCCGGCGGGTGGACTCCACGACCCGTACGCCCGTCAGCGGCAGGGCGCCGGACGCCCGCCCCGCGAACACCGGCGCGTACGTCGGTCCCGCCGTCAGGCACACCGGCTCCACCGGCACGTCGGGGACCGGACCGTCCGGCAGCGGGACGAGGCTGACCCCCTCGGCCTGCGCGGCGGCGCACAGGGCGGCGAGCGGTTGCGCGCGGGCCGCCGCCCGCAGCTCTCCGGGGAGCGGGCACACGGCGGTGGCGAACCGCTGCTGGAAGGGACCCCAGCCGTGCCCCGCCGACCGTGCGGGAACACCGAGCCGGTGCCAGAACCCCCGCCACGCCTCCGGGTCGAGGGTCTCGATCTCGAAGGCGGTGCCCTCCGCCGAGACCAGCGTGGCGCCCCCGGGCGCGCCCGGCTCCCGCGAGCCGCCCGGCGGGGCGGTGGCGGCGGCGAGGTACTGGGAGAGCGCGAGCAGGGCCCCCTGGGCGGCCGAGGTCCGCACCTCGCCGAGGCCGAGCCCCCGGTGCCGGGCGAACAGGACCGCGCACACCCCCTGGGCGGCGAGCACCCCGGCGGCGGTCGCGGCGTAGTCCACACCGAGCGGCAGCGGCCGGCCCGCCGCGCGCCCGTGGACGTGCATGATCCCGCAGGCCGCCTGGACCGCTTCTTCCCCGGCGAGGGGGCCCGTGACGGGCCCGGCCCAGTCCGCCGTCAGACGCACCTCCCGCACGGCGGCGGGCGGCACGGTCCCGTCGGTCGCCGCGCGCAGCAGACGGGCCGTCACCTCCGCGGTGGCGGCCGGGGTGACGGGGGTGGCGGTGGTGACGGGGGAGAGGACGGGGGTGCTCACCGCTCCACCGGCCCCGGCCGCCGGCCCCGCGTCGAGTACAGGACGCTGCTGGCCGCCAGGAAGCCCGGATCCCGCATGATCTCCCGCACCCGGTCGAGCTGCTGGTCCGTCATCCCCTGGGCGAGGAGCCGTTCGCGGAGGTGGTGGGTGTGGTGCAGCTGGAGCTGGAGGCTCGGTGATCCCGCGTGCCGCACCTCGACGTACGGGCGTACGTCGAGGTCCACCAGCCCGGCCGACCGCAGTGCGTCCGGCACCCGCCTGCCCCAGTGCGGATCACCGCCCCCGGCGCGCATCGCGGCGGACTTGGCGGCCAGGAAGGCGGTGTAGAGCCGTTCCGCCTCCGGGTCGGGGGCGAGGAGCGGGGGCTCGTACGAGGTGTCGAACTCGTCGATCTGGAGCACCCCGCCGGGCCGCAGGGCACGGACCAGCTTGCCGAGCACGGCGCGCCGTTCGGGCAGGTGCTGGAGGACGAGCCGGGCCACGACGAGGTCGTAACGGTCCTGCGGGAGCGGGTCGTTCACCAGGTCGTGGGCGCGCACCTCCAGGTGGGGGGCGGGGGAGATGTGGCGCGGGTCCACGTCGGTGGCGAGGACCGAACCGTCCGGGCCGACCCGGCCGGCCAGCCAGCGGGCGACGCTGCCGCCGCCCGCGCCGACCTCCAGGCAGTGCCAGCCCGGACCGACGCCCGTGGCGGCCAGCCGGGGCAGGGTCACGGGGTCGTAGGCGGCGGCGAGACAGCGGTGCTGCTCCGTGCTGTGCTCGGTGGCGTTGTCGAAGACATAACCCGCGGCGGGTTGCGTGGCCGTCGGCTGCGGCACGGTGGAGTCCTTCGGTGGGAGAGAAGGGAGACGGGGGAGGGGTGCGCGGGCGGTCAGGTCCAGCGGCCGGTGCCACAGGTGGACGCGTCCCCGGTGAGCCGCTCCAGCAGGGCGGAGCGCCGCACCTTCCCGGTACCGGTGCGGGGCACCTCGTCCCAGGTGAGCACGGCCGGTTCGGCGAGCGGGAGATGGCCGGCGGCGGTGCGCCAGCGCACCGGGTCCAGGTGTCCGTCGGGAGTGACGACGACGGGCAGCGGGTCCTTGCCGTCCGGGCGGCCGAGCACCACGCACTCCAGCGCCTCGGGCAGCCGTACCTCCAGCAGGTCCTCGGTCTCCAGGCAGCTGAGCCGCCCGGGACTGTCCACCTCGCGGTCCAGGAGGCGGACGCTGCCGTCACGGCGCAGCACCCCGAGGTCCCCGGTGTTCCACCACCCGTCGTGGTGCTTGTCCGCCCAGCGGTCCTCCTCGCCGACGTACCCCAGCGCGAGCGCGGCGGTCCTGGTCTGGAGCAGTCCGGCCCGGCCGCGTGGCAGCGGCAGCCGGGTCCGGGGATCGACCACCCGCAGCCGGGTCTTGAGCGGGATGGGCCGGCCCAGGTCACGGGCGGTCGAGGAGGTGCGGCCGTCACCGGCGGCCGTACGCGTGTGGAAGCGGAAGGTGAGGGGGCCGGTCTCGGTCTGGCCCCAGCCCTGCATCCACACCGGACGCGGATGCGCGCTGGCCCGCAGATAGGCGCGGAGCGTGGGCGGGTGCACGGCGTCGTAGGTGCTGATGTAGAGGCGCACGCGGCGGAAGGGGTTGTCGAGTCGGCCGGTGAGGCCCTGGAGACGGACGTAGACGCTCGGCAGGGCCTCGACGATGGTCGGCCGGTGGGCGCGCAGCAGCGGGTCCGCCCGGTCGGGATCGGTGTCGGAGAGCATCACCACGGCCTTCGGGGCGCGGGAGAAGGCCACCGCCGTCCAGCAGAAGGTGCGCCCGTGGGCGTAGGAGCCGGCGTGCAGCAGGGTGTCGTCGCGGCGGACGCCGATGCCGGGGTAGGGGACCGCCTCGAAGCGGGCCAGTTTGCGGATGATCGTGCGGGTGGAGTGCACGACGAGTTTGGGCACCCCGGTGGTGCCGGAGGTGTGGTTGATGACCAGGGGTTCGTCGTCGTGCCGCCGGTGGTGCACCCAGGGACCGGGTTCGACGGCGGCGAGCGGTACGGCGCCGGGGGCGTCCGTGCCGACGGTGAGGCAGGTGCGGGCGAGGGCGGCCAGGTCGATGTCCGATCCCCGGCAGCGTTCCAGCACGGCGGCGGAGGTGACGAGCACGGCCGGCCGGAGCCGGGTGAGGAGGGCGGCGAGGACCGGCGGGTCGAGCGCCCCGGAGAGCTGGGCGGGCACGGCTCCGGCGCGGACGGCGGCGCAGGCCAGGAGGTCGTAGTCCCAGTGGTTCTCCTTGACGACGGCGACGCGGTCGCCGCGGCCCGCCCCGGCCCGCGCGAGCCGGGCGGCAGTGGTGGCCACCAGGCGGGCCAGCCGGGGGACGGTCCAGCGCACGCCGTCCTCGGGGGCGAGGTCCAGGGGCCGGTCGAGGTGGACGGCGGTGGTGTGGCCGCGCTCCGCCGCCTCGTCGAAGAGCACCCCCATGTCGTACGGCTTCACCGGGCCACCGCCGGTACCCGGGCGGGACGCGGGAGCCGGGCGCCGAGCCGGCTGAGGACACGGGAGGCGGCGAGGCCGCCGGAGCGTACGGCGCCCTCGGAGGCGGGGCGCAGCATGACCCAGTCGCCCGCGTACTCGACGGCGCGGGCGGGCCGCCCGGCGAAGCGGCCGCGCAGGTGCAGGGCGCGGGGCGTGGCCTCGGGCAGGGCGTGCGGGAAGGCGTGCACGAAGGTGCGCAGGGTGGCGGCGCCGAGCCCCGGTACATAGCGCTCGGCGGCGGCGAGCAGCCGGCCGGCCGTTTCCTCGGGCGGGCTGTCCAGCAGGCCGGGCACGGTCCCGGGGGCGGCCATGAGCGTCAGCAGCCCCCTGCCGCGTGGGGCGCGTCCGGGGTGCTTGACGTGGTCGGCGATGACGGCGGACAGGACGTCCTCCTCGACGGCGGGGGTGAGCAGCAGATAGAGCGGCCGGCCGCCCGCGGTGGGGGCCAGGGGCCGCTTGAGCAGGCAGCTGACCTTGAGGGCGGAGCTGAAGGTGCAGGCGTCGAGGAACGCGCGTTCCTCGGGGGGCGCCTGGGGCCGCAGGGCGGCGGCGACGGGAGCCGGTACGGCGAGGACGGCGGCCCGTGCGGTGATCTCCCCGTCGGCGCAGCGCACCAGGGTGCGGCCGTCCGCCTCGACGACCTCGTGCACGGTACGGCCGGTCTCGACGTCCACGGTCCCGGCGAGCCGCCGGGCCAGCAGGTCCATGCCGTCGCGGTAGGTGCGCCAGCCGGACGGCGGTCCGACCTCGGCGAGCAGGCTCAGCATCGGGGCGGCGGTGGAGCGGGCGGTGTCCCAGCCGAAGCAGCAGCCGGCGAGCGGCTGGAGCAGGTAGTCGTGCAGGTCCGGGTGGTAACGCCGGGCCAGGGCACGGACGGTGGCGGCGCCGGCCGGGGTCTCCTCGGGCCGGTCGCCGTCGTAGGCGCCGGGGTGCCGGGCGATCCGGCCGATCAGCCGGGCCAGGTCGAGCCGGGCGCGGGGGCCGAGCCCGCCGCCTCCGAAGAGGGCGCCGGGACCGGCGACCCCCGGCCGGGGCCGCCCGTCGCGCCACACGGCGAGGCCGCCGCCGATGCGGGGCACGTCGGTGCGCGGGACACCGAGGCGGTCGAGGAGTTCCCAGGTGGCGCGGTAGCCCTGGGCGGGGATCTGCTCGGCCCCCTGGTCGACGGTCCAGCCGTTGTGGCGGAAGGAACGCATCCGGCCGCCCACCTCGGCGTGGCTCTCGAAGACGCGTACGGTCAGGCCGGCGCGGCGCAGTTCGTGGGCGGCGGTGAGTCCGGCCGGCCCGGCGCCGACGACGGCGACGTCGAGGTCCGGGCTCATGAGGCCCCCGCCCCGACGAGGAGGTTCGTCACGATCAGGAGGACGACGCTCAGCCGGTGCACGCGGAAGCCGGTGCGCCGGGCGACCATGACGTTCCCGGCGCGGAAGCCGGTGACGTACTGCCGCAGCCTCAGGCACCCGGCCGGGAGCATGACGAGGGCGAACCACCAGGGCGCGAGTCCGGTGACCGAGGCCGTGACGCTGATCAGGTACTCGGCCGCCGACAGGGCCCCGACGAAGACGGCGTTGCCGCGTGGGGAGACCAGGGCGGCGACGGTGGGGCGCCCGACGGCGCGGTCGCCCTCGACGTCGTTGGTGTTGGAGTACACCCCGAACATCAGCGGTCCGAAGCCGAAGAGGAGTCCCTGCACCAGGAGGAACCCGGTGTACTGCCCGGTGAGCAGGCCGTAGGGGGCGAGCACCAGGACGAGCCCCAGGGCGACGAGGAACGCCTCCTGGAAGCCGTGGTAACTGATCTTCAGGCCGTAGGAGTACTGGAGGGAGACGACGTAGAGGAGAGCCAGCAGCACGACCGCCCACAGCGGCCGGTGCGGGGCGACGGCGACCGTGAGCGCCCAGACGGCCGCGCCGGCCACGGCGCAGATCCGGGCGAAGCGGAGCGCCTCGCGTTCGGTGAGCGTCCCGGCGACGAGCGGCTTGCGCAGCACGTTGCGGAGGGGGTGGTCCGGGCCGTAGTTGGCGAGGTCGCTGCCGTCGCGGTATCCGGTCACGTCGTCCAGGGCGACCATCGCCATGATGACGAGGACCTGTCCGAGGAGGAGGAGGGTGAGCGTGCCGATGCCGCGGCCGGTCAGGCCGGAGAGCGGCAGCAGGATCGCGGCCAGGACCACCGGGGCGCTCAGGTAGTAGTCGAAGACGTCGAGTTTGCCCAGTCTCCGGTAGCTGTGCGCCTTGCCCTCGGGGCGGGGCGCGGCGGGGGCGGTGCCCGTTTCGGCCGCGACGCTCTGTGTCATTGTTCCTCGGTCTTTCGTGGTGTTCGTGTCAGGCCCGTGCGGCGGGCGGGGTCAGCGCGCGTCGGCGAAGGAGCGCACGCTCTCGGTGACGTGTTCCACCTCGGCGTCGGTCAGGAGGTGGTGCACGGGAAGGGCGAGGATGCGCGCGGCGGCGGCGTGGGCGTGTGGCCAGGTCTCGCCGGGGCGGGCGTACCGGGCGAAGGCCGGCTGCGCGGGCAGCGGCCGGGGGTAGTAGACGTGGGTCTCCACCCCGGCACGCGTGAGGTGGGCGCGCAGCGCGTCGCGTTCCTCGGCGAGCAGGCAGTAGACGTAGTGGCAGCGGCCGTCACCGCCTTGGGGAGGCGGAACGATTCCGTGCTCGGCGAGCGGGGCGAAGCGCTCGGTGTAGTGGGCGGCGATGCGGGCCCGGCGCTCCAGCCGGGCCGGGAAGCCGTCGAAGCGGTGCAGCTGGAAGGCGGCCTGCACCTCGTCGAACCGGCTGTTGCGGCCGATCACCTGGTGGACGAAGCGCTGACGGCCGTCCTGCCCGTGGTTGCGCAGCATCCGTACCCGGCGGGCGAGTTCGGCGTCGCGGGTGACGACCGCGCCGCCCTCGCCGGGCATCCCGCAGGACTTCACCTGGACGAAGGAGTAGACCCCGGCGTCGCCCCACAGGCCCGCGGGTGTGGTGCCGAGGACGGCCCCCTGGGCGACGGCGGAGTCCTCGACGAGTCGCAGTCCGTGGCGTCGGGCGAGCGCGGTGAAGCGGGGCATGTCGGCCATGACGGAGAACATGTGCGCGGGCATCAGGGCCTTGGTCCTGGGCGTGATGCGCCGTTCCATGGCGTCGGGGTCCGCGACCATGGTGTGCGGGTCGATGTCGGCGAAGACCGGGACGGCCCCGACGTTGATCACGGAGGCGGCGAGCGGGGCGCAGCCGAAGGCGGGGACCACCACCTCGTCACCGGGGCCCACGTCCATGGCGGTGAGCACGAGTTCGAGCGCCGAGGTGCCGCTGCCGCAGAGGACGACGTCGGTGGCGCCCAGCGAGGCGCGCAGCACCCGCTCGAACTCCTGGGTGCGGTGGCCGAGGATGAAGCGCTGCGAGGGGTCGAGGGCCACATCGCGGACGAGGTCCAGCAGGGCCCTGCGGTCGGCCTCGAAGAGGTGGGGCGGAAAGAACGGGACGGGGGCGGTACGGGGGGTACCCGCCGGGCCGCCGGGGCCGGTGAGACCGGTGGTGCCGGAGGGCGCGGGCACGGCGGGGTCTCCGCCCGGTGCGACGGCGGGCGCGGGCACGGTGGGGTCTGCGCCCGGTGCGACGGCGGGCGCGGGCACCGTGGGGTCTGCGCCCGGTGCGACGGTGGCCTCCCCGCCCGGTGGGGTGGTCGCCGCCAGGCCACCGGGGTGGGTCGGTCCGGTCATGTCGTCCTCCCGCTGTCCTCGGTCGCCGCCGGGGCGTGTGCCGCGTAGAAGCCGGCGACGGCGGCGCAGACCCGGTCGGCCTCCTCGACGGTGAGGTCCGGGTACAGCGGCAGCGCCACGGCCCGACCGGCCGCCGCCTCGGCGTGCGGGAACGCGCCCGGCCGGTGGCCGAGTCGGGCGAAGGCGGGCTGGTGCGGCAGCGGCACCGGGTAGTAGACCTCGGTGCCGATGCCCTGCCGGTCGAGGTGGGCGACGAGGGCGTCGCGGTGCTCGGCCTCGATCAGGTAGACGTAGAAGACGTCCCGGTCGCCGTCCTCGGGCCGGGCGGTGGACACCGGCAGCCGCAGGACGCCGGGGACGTGGCGCAGCCGCGCGGTGTAGTGGGCGGCGAGCAGGGCCCGGCGGGCGATCTCGTCCTCCAGCGTCGTCATCCGGGCCAGGAGGACGGCCGCCTGCACGTCGTCCATCTTGCTGTTGGTGCCGACCCAGGTGCTCTCGGTCGCGATCGCGGGGAAGTCGTCGAGTGTCAGACCCGCCCGGCCGTGGTGGCGCAACGCGTCGACGGCGCGGGCCAGTTCAGGGTCGTCGGTGAGCACGGCACCGGCGTCGCCCAGCGCGCCGAGGGTCTTGCTCGGGAAGAAGGACAGCACCCCTCCGGCGCCGGACAGCCCCGCGTGGCGTCCCCGCCGGTACATCCCGATCGCCTCGGCGCTGTCCTCCACGACGGTCAGACCGTGGGTCCGGGCCACGGCGCCGATTGCGGCCATGTCGGCCGTCCGGTGGAAGAGGTGCGCGGGCATCACGAAACGGCAGGCCGGGGTGACCGCGGCGGCCAGGGCCTCCGGATCCATGGCGTAGGTGTCGGGGTTGATGTCCACGAACCTCGGGGTGCCCCCGGCGAGGACGACGGCGGAGGCCGTCGCGAAGAAGGAGTAGGCGGGCACCAGCACTTCGTCACCGGGCCGCAGACCGCAGGCGCGCAACAGCAGGATCAGCGCGTCCGTCCCACTGTTCACCCCGATGGCGAACCGGGCCCCGGTGTAGGCCGAGAGTTCCTTTTCCCATGCGGACACCTGAGCGCCGTGCGAAAACTTGCCGTTGTCGAACACACGCTCAAGGTTCTGTTCGACCAGGGGCCACAGACGGCGGAATCCGCGGGCCTGCGAGAAGAAGGGGATCCCAGGTGAGGAGGGGTCCGGAACGGTCGACGTGCCTATCCCCGCAAGGGTGTCGCCCCTTGGTGTGGAACCCATTCCCGAAACCCTCCCCGATCTTCGCCATGAACGCACACAGCCTGACCGAAACGCGAGTGGGAGAACAGTGGAAACAATCCTCTTCACACTTTGTAGTGCATATTCCCGGGGTGACTTGACGTCGGTTCGGTGATGCCGAAAGGCTCCATGGAGAACGGAAACGGGCGCCGGGTCACGAAAGACGCGTGAGCCCGGCCTCGCCTTTCCTCCCCGGCCGTACCGCGAAGCCTTCCGGCGCCCCGGCCACCGGCGTACGGAGCGCTCGCGGACGGGACCACGGGCGCCCCGGCGCGCTCCTCGGCGCCCCCTCCGCCGCCCGCGCGGGCCTCGTGCGGCCGGCCTCCGCGGCCGGCAGCCGTACGACCGGTCCCGGTCGTCACCACCCACCTCACCACCACCCACCTCCGAAGGAGCCATCGTGTTGCAGCCCCTGGTGATCGGACTCGGCCGCTCAGGGGCCGGACTGCACCTCAAGGCACTGCGGAAGCTGGCGCGTTCGCCCGACGCCCGCATCGCCCCGGTGATCGGCTGCGATCCGCGCCCCGACACCACCCGCGATCTGTCGGGGGTCGTCCTCACCGCCTCGACGGCCGAGGCCCTGCGCCGGGCGGCCGACCCGGCGGCGGTCGTGGCCCATGTGTGCACCCCGCCCGAGGACCGGCTGCCGCTGCTCCGCGAGCTGGCCGAGCACGGCGTGAGGCGGATGCTGGTCGAGAAGCCCCTCGCCACCACCCACCGCGAACTCGACGCGCTGCGTGAGCTGCGCGAGCGCGCGGGCCTGCGGATCTCCGTCGTCACCCACTGGCTCGCCGCCGAACTCACCGCGCGTATGCGTGAGCTGGTGGTACGCCAGCCGTACGGACCGCTGCGTGGCATCGCCGTGGAGCAGCACAAACCCCGGTTCACCAAGTCACTCACCTCGTCGGCGCACCGCAGCGCGCTGGAGGTGGAGGTCCCGCACGCGCTCGCCCTCGCCGCCCATCTGGCGGGGCCGGCCCGGGTGGAGCGCGCCCACTGCACGGACCTGCGCGTCGGCTCCGCGGCGCGCCCCGGTCTGGGCGGGGCGGAGGTGGTCCTGCACCACGCCAACGGGGTGCGCACGGTGGTCCGTTCGGACCTGACGGCTCCCGTGCGGCGGCGCAGCGTGGTCCTGAAGTTCCAGGACGCCGAGGTCACCGCGCACTTCCCGGTCGGTGAGGACGACGACCACGCCCAGCTCCTGCTGCCCGGCGAGGACCGCCAGGTCTTCCGTGACGACGCGATCCTGGCCCTCTTCCGTACCGCCTACCGGCCCCTGCCCTCCGGTGTTCCGGCCCTGGACTTCGTGGTCGGGGCGGAGGCGGCCCGGCTGCTCTGCGACGCGCGGGCCCTCCTGGCCCCGGAGCGGGTGACGGCATGACGACACGGCACACGGTCCCACCGGACGGCGGCCGTCCGGCCGGCCCGGCCGCCCAGGGAGCGGGCGCGCGTCCGCACGCCCCGGCCTCCGGAGGAGCGGAGGCGCCTCCCCACGCCCCGGTCCCGCACCCGCTGGCCGGTATCGGCGACGAGGCCGCCCCCTCCCTCGACGGCCAGCTCGCCGCCGTCCGGGCCCTCGGCTGGCGCGCCGTCGAACTCCGCTCCCTGGACGGCGTCGCCCTGGCCGACGTCCCCGCCGCCGACATCCGCGGGGCGGCCCGCCGGCTGGCCGGTGCGGGGGTCCGGGTGGTCGCCCTCGCCTCCCGTATCGGCAACTGGTCCCGCCCCGTGACCGGTGACCTCGCCGTGGACCTCGACGAACTACGGGTCCTGGAGGAGTACGCGGCCCTGCTGGACTGCCGACGCGTCAGGGTCATGTCGTACCCCAACGACGGGCTGCCGCAGGACGAGTGGGGCAGCCGGGCGATCGAGCGGCTGGGCCTGCTGACCGGCCGGGCCGAGACCGCCGGACTCACCCTGCTCCACGAGAACTGCTCCGGATGGGCCGGTTCCGACGCGGGGCGCGCCCTGCGCCTGCTGACCGAGGTGAACAGCCCCGCCCTGCGCGTGCTCTTCGACACCGGCAACGGCGTCCCCCACGGATACCGCGCCGCGGACCTGCTGGGCCCCCTCCTGCCGTACGTGGCGCACGTGCACGTCAAGGACGCCGTGCGCGGTCCGGACGGTACGACGGCCTACGTCCTGCCCGGCGACGGGGAGGCCGAGGTGGAACACTGCCTGCGGACGCTCCTGGCGGCCGGGTACACCGGCCCCCTCTCCCTCGAACCCCACCTGGCGCTGCGCCCGCACGAGGGCCTGCTGCGGCCCGGCGAGGACGCGGCGGACCTCTTCGTCCGGGCCGGCCGCCGCCTGGAAGAGCTCCTGGCCGGACTGACCGCGGGCACCGGACCCGGCGGCCTCCTGGAACACGCCGCCTCGCGCCCCGGGCGGACACCATGACCCCGCCACCGCACCCCCCGCCCGGCCACCCCCTGCTCGACGGCGCGGACCACGAACTGCTGCTGCGGCTGCTCTCGTTACCTACCGCCGGCCCCCTGGAGGGCGGCACCGCACCGGAGGCCCTCCGGTCCGCCCAGCGGCACTACGCACACGCCGCGGCACGGGCCGGACTGCGCGTCCTGCGGCACGCTCCCTGCGACCCCGTATGGCTGGAGCGGCCCGACGTGCCCGCCGTGGTGCGCCGGGCGGCCGAAGCCGACCCCGGGTTCCTCACCGCCCAGCCGAGCCTGCTGCTGCGCCTGGGACCGCGGGTGCCCCGCTCCCGCACGGTCATGTTCAACGTCCACCTCGACACCGTGGCCGGGGACGAGCCCGTGCGGTTCACCGGACGGCGCTTCCACGGCCGGGGCGCGGTGGACGCCAAGGGCCCGGCCGTCGCGCTGCTCGCCGGGATCCGGGCGGCGGCGGCCGCCCGCCCCGGACTCGGCCGGGACGTGGGCGTCCTGGTGCAGGCCGTGGCCGGGGAGGAGGGCGGGGCGATGGGCACGTACGGCACCCGCCCCCTGCTCGCCGCCAGACACTACGGACGGCTCAACGTCTTCTGCGAGCCGACCGGCCTGCGCTCGGTGCCCCGGGCCACCGCCTCCATGACCGCACGGATCACCGTGGAGGGCGAGGACGCGATCGACGACCGCCCCGAGGCCGGACACAACGCGAGCGTCCTGCTGGGACACCTCGCCCAGCACCTCGGCCACCGTCTCGACGGCGCGGTCCCCGGCACCCGCGTCTGCGTCGCCGGGCTGCGCACGGGCGAGTTGCACAACCGCGTCTACGGACGCGGCACCCTGCTCCTCAACCTCTCCTACGGCCACGGAGACGACGGCCGCCGGCTCGCCGGGGCACTGAACGACGCCCTCCAGGACGGACTGGCCCGGTTCGGCGAACGCTTCGGGGAAACGGCCGCGTTCGCGCGTACCGCCAAGGACGCCGCCCGGATCGTCCGGCTCCACTGGGACAAACGCGACCTGCCCGCGCTGCGCGACTCCGACCCCTGGGCCGAGGCCCTGCTCGCCGGGGCGGGGGCGGCACCCGCACCCGCCGACGACCCCGGCTTCACCTGCGACGCCCTCTGGGCGAGCGGACTGCCCGGCGCCTTCACCACGGTCCTCGGCCCCGGCTCGCTGGAGGCCAACCACGCCCACGCCCAGGGCGAGTTCGTCGACCTCGACGACCTGGAGGAGTTCGCGGGGGTCGTCGCCCGCCTCCTCGGCGCCTTCGCCGACCACCCCGCACCCCCTGTCCCCTCCGGGGAAGACCCGGACCCCTGCCGGAAAGGCGGTACCACCGCGTGACGACCACCACCCCCCGACCCGAGGCGCCCACGGCCCTCGTCGGCCACGAACGGCTGCTCGACGCCGTCACGGGCCTCTTCACCCGCCGGGGGCTGCCCCTCCCACGCGCCCGTACGGCGGCCGAGGCGCTCTGCCACGGCGACCTCGTGGGCTTCCCCTCGCACGGACTGTTCAACCTGGAGCGGCTCTACCTGCCGCTGCTGGAGACCGGACGCTGCGACCCGTGGGCCGAGCCGGTGACCGTGCGCGACCTCGGGGCCTGCGCCGTCGTGGACCACCGCAGGGCGCTCGGCCTGTGGGCGGCGGCCGAGGCGATGGACGACGCCGTGGCCCGCGCGCGGCGCCACGGCATCGGGCTCGTCGCCGTGCGCGGCGCCACCCACTTCGGCTGCGCCGGCTTCCACGCGGCACGGGCGGCGGCCGCCGGGATGGTCGGCGTCGTGGCGGCCAACTGCGGCGGCCAGCGGCTCGTCCCCGCACCGGGCGGCAGCCTGCCGCTGCTGGGTACCAATCCGCTGAGCGTGGCCGCGCCGGCCCTGCCCGGCCGCCCCTTCGTCCTCGACATGAGCACCACCACGGTCCCCACCGGTCGGCTCCGGCTCGCCGAGCGGGACGGCGCACCGGTACCGGAGGGCTGGCTGGAGGACGAGCACGGCACCCCCGTGACCGACCCCGGCGCCTACGACCGGTCCGAGGCCCGGCTGCGCTGGCTCGGCGGCACACCGGAGACGGGCGCGTACAAGGGCTTCGGCCTCGGGCTGGCGGTCGAGGTGCTGGCCGCGGGACTCTCCGGGAGCGCCACCGGTCCGGCCCCCGAGGCCCTGACGGGCGACGGCCGGGCACAGGGCGTGGACGACGGCGTGGGCTTCCTGCTGCTGGCCGTGGACGCCGCGCGGCTGCGCCCCGGCGGGGACTTCACGGACGCGATGCGGGACCTGTTCGGGACGGTCGCCGACTGCCCGCCGGCCGCCGGGTCGGACGGGGAGCCGCGTTACCCGGGCTGGTGGGAGGCGGAACGCTCACTGCGGCACCGCCGCGAGGGCGTCCCGCTGCCCGCCGGACTGTACGAGGAGCTGACGGCCCTGGGGCTCTTCGACGACGCCGAGGACGAGGGACACACGGGCGGTGGGGTCCGATGACGGACACCCGTGCCGCCCTCGGTGTGATCGGCCTCGGCGCGATCTCCCGCTACTACCTCGCCGCCCTGGAGCGGTCCCCGCACTGGCGGCTCGCCGCGGTGTGCGACGCCCGCCCCGAGGTGCTGCGGGAGCGCGGAGGCGGGGTGCCGGGCTGGGACGACGCGGCGGCGATGGTGCGGGAGGCCCGGCCGGACGGAGTGGTCGTCGCCGTCCCCAACGACGCGCACGCCGAGGTGTGCCGGACGGCCCTGGCCGCCGGTGTCCCGGTCTGCGTGGAGAAGCCGCTGGCCCTCACGGTGGCGCAGGGCCGCGAACTGGCCGCCCTGGCGGCCGCGTCGGGCACCCCGCTGCTCACCGCGTTCCACCGCCGCCACAACGACGCCTTCCGTACGCTCCGGGACGCCGTCGCGGCGGCGGGCTCCCCGGTGCGCCGGCTGCGGGTGCGCTATCTGGAGCGCATCGAGGAACACACCGGCGGTGAGTCCTGGTATCTGGAGCCGGAGCGCTGCGGGGGCGGGTGCGTCGCCGACAACGGCCCCAACGCCTTCGATCTCGTACGGCAGTTGCTGGGCGAGGTGGTGATGACGCGGGCGACCGTGGGACGGGACGTGGAGGGGGTGGACCGCACGGCCCGGCTGCGGCTGCGGGCGGACGGCGGGGCCGAGGCCGAGGTGCTGCTCGACTGGGCGTACGACGGGGAGCGGAAGGACGTCACGGTGACCCTGGCGGACGGCCGCACCCTGTACGCGGACCTCCTCGCGGACCACCCCGGCTTCAAGGGGTCGTTGTGGCACGAGTACGAGGGCATCCTCGCGGAATTCGCCGGGCTGAGGGCCGCCGGTGCGGCCGCGGGTTCCGGGGACGGCGCGTCCGGGGGGCTCGCCTGCCTCGAACTCACCGCGGCGGCTTACGCCTTGGAGGAGACCGGCCCGCCCACCCGGCGCCTGCCGAGCGGCGCGGAGGCCGGGGCATGAGGAACACGGCGGAGGACGGCCCCAAGCGTGCGGTGCGCGCCACCCTGGTGAAGGTCCTGCTGCACCGGCGCACCGACCGGGGGATGACCCTGCTGGAGTGGGCGAGCCGCTGTGTGCGGCCGGGCGAGGTCCATGAGCTGGTGGTGACCGACCGGTGGGACCCGCGTCCGGGGGCCCGGATCGACCGGGTCGGGTTCCTCGGTTTCGCCGAGATGGAGTGCGGCGGGGTGGTGGACCGGGGGGACGTCCTGACCATCGGCGGGAGCGTGTGCGGGACGGTGCTCGGCTTCGACGGCTGCCATCTGCCGAACCACTACAACATCCTGGTCCACGCGCCCCTGTTGCTGACCGGGGCGTCCCTCGGGCTGCGGCCGGAGCTGCCGGTGCTCCTGAGCCAGGGCGCGGCGGAGGAGTCCGGCCCGGCGTGACACGCACGGGCCGGGGCCGGTGGTCGGGTGACCACCGGCCCCGGCCGTGGAGCGGTACGGGCGGCTGGGCTCAGCCCAGCAGCTCGATGTCGAGGCGGCCGTAGTGGTACTCGCGCACCACGCGCAGCAGCTCGTCCTCGCTCAGGACGCCGTCACCGTTCTCGTCGACCTTGCTCAGGACCTCGCCGGCCTGACCCGCCGGAAGGCCGATCGCGACCAGCCAGGCCTCGAACTCCTGGCCGTCGAGGACCCCGTCACCGTTGGCGTCGGAGAGCGTGACGAGGGACTTCACGACCGGGCCCAGGGCACGGTTGAACGCGGCCTCGCCGCCGCTGAACAGCAACTCCTCGGTCGCGCGCAGGAAGCTGTCCTCGGTGATCCCGGCCTGGGCCGAGCCGGACCGCTCGGAGAGGTGGGCGTAGAGCGCCTCGAAGGCGTCACGGAGCGCCTGCACCTCGGGGGCGTCCTCCGGCTTGCCGAAGCCCTGAGCGATGCGGGCGGCCTCCTGCTGGAAGTCGTTCAGCTCCAGCAGTCCGTTGCCGTCGACGTCCCAGCGGGCGAAACGCTTACGCAGGCGCTCGTTGGCCAGGGCAGTGCTCATGAATGTGCTCCTTCTTCTGTGCGGATTGCGGGAAAGACGGTGCGATGGGCGCACCAGACCCCGTGGCTCGGGCAGGAGCGGAACCACGGGGCCGCACGCGCCGCGGGGGCGCGCGAGCCGGGAGGGGCCACCGCACGGGCGGGGCCTGGGGAGCGGGGGCCGGGGGCGGCCCGCGGGTCAGAGAGGGGTGACGAACCGGCCGGTGACGACCGTGCCCCGGGTGTCGAGCAGGGGTCGGCCGCGGCGGCCGAGCGCCCCGAGGTCGTAACAGGTGTGGAGCTGGAGGAGGACGACGAGGTCGGCCTCCTCCAGCGCCTCGTCGAGGTCGGTCGCGCGGGGCAGTGTCACACCGCCCACGCGGAAGTGCTCCACGTACGGGTCGTGGTAGGAGACCTGGACACCGGACTCGGCCAGGACCGCCGCGACGGCCCGCGCCGGGGTTTCGCGGATGTCGGCCACATCGGGTTTGTAGGTGACGCCCAGGAGCAGCACCCTGGCGCCCTCGGGTTCGATCCCGTGGTCGTCCAGGACGCCGAGGGCGCGTTGGGCGACGTGTCCGGGCATGGAGTCGAGCACCTGGCGCGCGGCGTCGAGCAACCGGAAGGAGTAGCCCTGGCGTTCGGCCTCGGTGGCGAGGTAGCGGGGATCGACCGGGATGCAGTGGCCGCCCACCCCGGGGCCGGGGGCGAAGCGCCCGAAGCCGAAGGGTTTCGTTCCGGCGCAGTGCAGGACGTCCCATACGTCGATGCCGCTGAGCCGGCAGTAGAGGGCCACCTCGTCCACGAGGGCGATGTTGACGTACCGGTAGGTGTTCTCCAGGAGCTTGGCCATCTCCGCCTCGCGGGTCCCTTTCGCGAGGACGACGTCCCGGATGAAGGGGGAATAGAAGGCGACGGCACGTCTCGCGCAGTCGGTCGTGTATCCGCTGACGATTTTCGGCGTGTTCTCCACCCCCCATTCCCTGTTTCCCGGATCGATGCGCTGAGGGGAATAGGCGAGAAAGAAATCCTGGCCCGCGACGAGCCCGCTGCCCTTTTCCAGGAGCGGTTTCACCACCTGTTCGGTGGTGCCCGGATAACTGGTGGATTCCAGTACCACGAGGGTGCCGGGCGTGAGCCTGCGGGCCACTTCCCCGGTGGCGGCCTCGACCTGCGCGAGGTCGGGTCCGCCGTCGGCGATGAGCCCGGTGGGCACACAGATCACCACGGTACGGGCGTCGCGCACGACCTCCGGGTCGGTGCCCGCCCGGAAGTCCTGGGCGAGCATCGACGCGACCTCCGCGTCGGTCACCCCGCCCACATGTGACCGTCCCGCCCCGAGTCCGGAGGCGACGCGGTCGCTCACGTCGAGCCCCCGCACCCGCAGACCCGCGGCGCACGCGCTGCGTGCGAGGGGCAGTCCGACGTGGCCGAGCCCGACCACCACCAGGTCGGCGGTCCGGGACTCCGAGGGCGCCGAGACCTGCCGTGGCACGTGCGCGGACGTCGGCCCGGACGACGCGGTCCCCCGCTGCGTCGACTCGACCATCAGCCGGAGAAGCTGCCGCTGCCGGGGACGACATGGGCCCCGTAACCCGGCTGGACGGTCAGTCCGGGGGTGAGGCAGAACGGGTCCCCGTACACCCTCACCGGCCGGTCGCTCCGGTTGACGAGTACATGGGCGTCGGCCGGGAGCTTGTGGCAGCCCCGGGGGCTGTCGTACGTGGTCAGCTGCGCCACCTCGGTACGGAACACGACCACTTCACCGGTATCCGCCGGTGCGGCCGAAGCGCCGGTCGGGAATGCGAGGAGCAAACCCGCGGCGGCGAGTACGGCGGCGGCCCCGAAGCGGTGCAATGTTCAACTCTCTTCTGTGACGTGTGTATCTGAAGAAACGATGCACGCGAAGTGCACATGGACATTGATCATTCTGTGGCCTGCCGCAGCAGTGGATGGCCATGGACCGGAATATGCACCTGTACGAGTGACGGAATTCGATAAACCGCTCGACGGTCGGCGCGGCCCTGCGTGCCCGTCCGGTTCGCGGAGCGGGACACCCCGTCGGTCCTACCTGTCCGACGCCCCCAGGCGGCCTGCCAGGCGGCCGTCCTCCTTGCCGTGGGAGGCTGCGGTACCACCGTGACCACACGCGACCGAGGAGCGGGCATGCGCGGGAATCTGGCCGAGACCGCCCGAGCCGCTCTGACGGCCGCGTGCGCACCGGGCGGTGACGCGTTCCCGGCCGCGCCCGCCCGTCTCGACGGTGTCACCACCGTCGTCGTCGCCGACGTATGTGTGCGGGGTGACCTGGGATTCGTCCTGCTCCTCCACCGCCGTAGGGACGGATGCGCCGCCGAGGAGCTCTACTTCTCCATCCGCGACGGAACGGGGGTCTGGGACGCCCCGGACCACCTGTCGGGCGGTGTCCTCCGTATGGAACCCACCAGCCCGCGAAGCGTCGCCGCCGTCCTGGGAGGCAGGGTGCTGGTGCCGTCCGTCGACTCCGAGACCTTGCTGTACACCGGGCGCCCCCAGGGCGACGAAGGCTACGAACCGGTGCGCTTCCACACGATGTTGGCGGACCAGGCGGTCGTCTGCCTCGACATCGAGGACGCCACTCCGGGGGCGCCGGACCCCGGTCCCGTCCGCAAGCCGCTCATCTCCCGCATCGCCCTCCTCGCCCTGCTGCCGGGAGAGCGCTTCGTCGTCCGCGCGGTGGTACGTGACGGGGCCGGGTACCGGCCGTGGGGCGAGCCGTTCGACGTGACCGGTACGGACCCGGTGCCCGACGCCGACTGAGGAGGGGCCGTGGCCCCGTGCGCCCGGCATACCGGTCACCGCACCGGTATGCCGGGCCCGTACGCCGGGCGGGCTCAGCCGTACGGGATGTGGACGAACGACTGGTTGCCGACCCCCACCGTGCCGGGGCCGTTGCCGATGGCGTTCCAGATCTCCACCCGCACCGTGCCGTTGACGAGGGCGCCATGGCTGCCGGTGGACGACTTCAGCCCCTTCGCCTGGGTGTAGTGCTCGTAGCCGGGGACCGGGTCGGTGGCGAAGTAGTGGTACGTCTCCGTACGCTCCCAGGTCCCGTCCCCCGTGCGGTCGTAACTCACCCGGATCTGCTGGCCGTTGGCGACCGTGGTGCCCGAGTCGGCGAACACGTCGAACTGGGTGGAACCGCCGTCGTACGCCCGGGTGATGCCGGTCGCCGTGAACGTCTGCGGGTTGTGCGGGGTGCCGTCGTGGTTCGCCCCGCCCGCAGAGGCGAGCGTCACCGAGGAGGCCGTGGACTGCGCCGCGCCCAGCCCACCGCCGCTGCGCAGGGTGAGGGTGGAGGAGCCGGACGGCGGGTCGGTGGGCGGGTCGGTGGTTCCGCCCCCGCCACGGGTCCAGACACCCACGTAGTCCACGAGCATGGGACGGCCGGGGACTGTCTCGGCCGTCGGGGTCGAGCCGCCCAGCGCGTTCGGGAACGCCCCGCCGATCGCCAGGTTCAGCAGTAGGAAGTAGCCGGCGTGGTCCGTCATGTCCGCCCAGGTCGCCGCGCCCAACTGGCTCTTGGTGACGCTGTGGAAGAGCTGGCCGTCCACGTACCAGCGCAGGGCCTCGGGGGTGACGGAGCGGTCCCACTCGAAGCGGTAGGTGTGGAACGCGGACTGGCAGCTGGCCCCCGGGCACGCGCGGCTGTTGGCGAGGCCGGTGGTCTCGCCGCAGGGGCCTCCCGGGTTGACCCCGCAATGGAGCACGCCCCAGACGGAGTTGAGTCCGTTGACGTTCTCCATGATGTCGAACTCACCGATGCCCGGCCAGTTCCAGTAGTTCCCCCGGTACGGGGAGCCGAGCGCCCAGAACGCGGGCCAGTAGCCGAGGGCCGCGTTCCCCATGACGTTCGGCATCTGGACGCGGCCCTCGATGCGCAGGGTCCCGCCGGCCGGTGCCTTGAAGTCGGCGCGCTTGGTCTCGATCCGGCCGGAGGTCCAGTTGCCCGCGCCGTCGCGGAGCGGGGTGATGCGCAGATTGCCGTTGCCGTCGAGGCTGATGTTGTCGGGGCTCGCGGTGTAGTTCTGGATCTCGCCGGTGCCCCAGTTGCCGGGCCCGCCGGGGTATCCGTGGCCGGTGTCGATCTGCCAGTTCGCGGAGGACGGCAGGCTGCCGTTCGCCCCGTCGAAGTCGTCGCTCCAGGCGAGGTTCCAGCCCGGCGTGGTGGGGACGTCACCCCGGGCGGACCCGGTTCCGGCGACGGTGAGGGCACCCGCGAGGGTGAGGGCCAGGGCGGTCAGACCGGCCAGGACGCTCGTACGCCTGTGGGCGGTCGTACGTCTGAGGGGGGTCCGGGGACGGATCGTGCGGATCGTGCTCAAGGGAACACCTCCGGTGGGGGCGGGCGCCGAGAAGTTGCTGAGAGCGCTCTCAGTGTTGTGTAGACGCGGACGGGGCAGCCGTCAACGGTCCCGGCCGTCCCACTTCCCGAAGGCCGCTCCCGGCGCCCTTGCCGTGACGCCGGGGACGGCCTTGCCTTGACGCCGACGTCAAGGATTACGGTCTCGGCATGCGAATCGGGGAACTGGCCGAACGGGCCGGGACGACGACACGGACGCTGCGGTACTACGAGTCCCGGGGCCTGCTGCCCGCGCGCCGCGCGGAGAACGGTTACCGCACGTACGACGACAGCGATCTGCGGCTGATCCAGCAGATCCGGACCCTCCAGGACTTCGGCTTCGACCTGGAGGAGACCCGGCCGTTCGTCGACTGCCTGCGCGCCGGCCACCCGGCCGGCGACGCCTGTCCCGGCTCGCTCGCCGTCTACCGGCGCAAGCTCGACGAACTGGACGCCCTGATCGACCAGCTCCGGTCGGTCCGCGCGGAGGTGGGCGCCCATCTGGCCCGCGCCGAGCTGGAGGCGTCGGCCGAGCTGCCGGGCGGCCCCGCGCCACGATGTGAACTCGACTGGGAGGACGAGGACCGATGATCCACGCAGAAGGCGTACCCGAGGTCACCGACAGCACGTTCGACGAGGAGGTGCGGGGGGCGGACCTCCCGGTCCTGGTGGAATTCACCGCCGACTGGTGCGGCCCCTGCCGCCAGCTCGCCCCCGTGCTCAGCGCGATCGCACAGGAGGAGGCCGCCCGCGTCAAGGTGGTCCAGCTGGACGTGGACGCCAACCCGGACATCACGAGCCGCTACGCGGTGCTGTCGATGCCGACGCTGATGGTGTTCCGGGACGGCGATCCGGTGAAGTCGATGGTCGGCGCCCGCCCGAAGCGCCGACTGCTCCAGGAGCTGCAGGACGCGCTGGGGACGTTCGCCGTTCAGCCGAGGTCGTAGTCGAACCAGACGCGGTGTGTGCCGTCGGCGTCGATCGCCATGCCTCCGCCACCGGAGATCCCCGCCAGCGCCCCGGTGCCGCTCGTGGGCACGATCGTGAAGAACTCGGCGGTGCGGTCGCTTCCGGACGTGGTGGCCGAATGCACGAAGTTGAACGCCCCTTCCAGGCCGTTCAGCGACCCCTCGAAGGACTCCATGGCCACGTAGGTGCCGACGCCGGTCGCCTGGTCGAAGGCCGAGGTGAACAGGGTCGCGGAGCGTCCCGCGGTCTCCCCCTCGAAGTGCTTCTCCATCGTCGCGACCCCCACGGGCAGCGCGGTGGAGACAGCCGGTTCGGGCTTCAGCTCGGTCGGGACGAAGGTGTGGACGGTAAACGTGCCGGAAGCTCTCATGCACCGACCGTACCGAGGGGGTCTGACAGTGAGGATGTCCCTGGCGTGGCGTGGCGCGGGGTCGGCCGTGAGGTCCGCAGTCACCTTACGGTCCGGGGCCACGTCAACCGGGCGTGCGTCGCGGCCGGCCTGCCGCAACACGGGCAGACGGACCCGGACCACGCTGAATTCTCGGCGTTACCAGTCGATCCACCCGTCCTTGCCGATGACCGGTCGGGCCACCGCCGTCACGCGATCGGGTCGGTCGTGGTGTTCCATCGCCTCGGCGACCTCATGGAGCCATGTCCCCAGGCTTGGCCATCCCATGAAGCACGCGGTGTCAGCGTGTGGGGCGGCCCCCAGGTGATCACGCCACATGCCCCGGTCGGCGTCGACGAACGAGTCGTCCCCGTCGCGTCCGGCGAAGGGAATCCAGTGTTCCCGCCACCACGGCGTTGCCTCCTCATCGGGGTCCTTGCCGTCTTCCCAGACCTCCATGCGCATCTGCCGGACCTCGGCGATCTGCTCGGTGGAGTACAGCGGACCGCAGGGAAGGACTGTGAGATACGAGCTCTCGCCGTCGTGGCAGAGCAGCGAGGCCCGCAGATCGTCGGGCAACCGCAGGTTCATCCGCGACTCCAGGGCGTCGATCGCACCTGTCGTCGCCGGCGGACGCAGGTCCGCCAGCCGGGCGGGGGCATGCCGGGCCAGCCATGCGTCGATACGCCGCCAGGACGTGGCCACGGGCGGAACGACCGGTGGAACACCGGTCCGGGGAGGCTCAATCACGCGCTGAAGCATGCCACCACGAGGCGAACGAACAGCAGCCGACCAGCTTGACGATGACCTCGGCCTCGGCCTCCTGGCGCCACGACGCCAGGCCGACCGGTCGGCCGCGTGGCAACGATCAGCCGCCGAACGTGGCGACAAGGAAGACGGGGTAGAGCACACCGAGGCCGCCTGTGGCCAGACCGACAGCGCACTGGGCGCGGTTGAGCCGCTTGGTCAGGCCGAGCACCGCAAAGGTGACGGCGAGGCTGCCGCACAGCAACGGAAGCGCGATACCGGCGTAGTCGGCGAGCACCGCGGCGACCAGAGAGATCACGCCGAGAACCGATGACGCGACCCCGTAGAGGGACGCGGGATTGTCTGCCTGTTCAGGGGCGGCCATGGAGCGATCCTCGCTTATGTTCAACGTCGTCCGGCTCGCGAAAATGCAGCCGACGCGGGAAGACCGTCCCGCATACTCCATGATGACATTTCTTACTCACGGCCGGGTCTGACCGTCCGGGTTGGTGTGAGTGAGAGGGACCTCACGCGTGGACGTTCCAGCGCGATGAAAGACGAAACGGGAGAAAACGTGAACTATCACCCTTCGGCGAAGAAAGCGTTACTGACGGTAGTCCCTTTGGTGCTCCTGGCCGCCGGGGGACCTGCGACAGCATCACCTGGCGGCAGGGACCGGACGGATGCCCCCGTGTTCTCTATATCCGTAGTGTCCGGCGCCGACGCGAAGGACATCTCGGGGGCGAGTGCGCAGAGTGAGCAGGGGAAAACTCTCGCGACGCAGGGGTTCGCTGTAACGGAGGCGCCCTCGGGTGAGATGGCACTCGTTGACCGGTCCATGGAACAGCAGGGGATCACCGCCGCCTACGGCCCCTCGTTCGTGGACCTTTCGTGGAGGGCGTACGCGCCGGGAGCCCGCTACGTTGTGGTCCGCGACGGCATTCAAGTGGCAAGCCTGGGCGCCGGGGTGACCGCGTTCCGCGACACGCGCGTGGAGCCAGGTGCTCACTACGACTACCAGGTGGCACCGGTGCTTGAGGAGGAGGGCCACCCGCAGGCCCGGCTGTGGGGGATGAAGGTCTCGGTACCGGCTGCTGGCTCCCTGTCGGCGCTGCGCCAGGAGGCCATGGCGCAGGCAGCCGCAGCGGCAGTGGCCAAGACGACGACACTGTCCTGGGTCACCTTCATCCCGCAGAAGAAGATCAACGGCCCCGCCAAGGGGTGCACTTACGGCTCGAAGTACCAGTTTGGCGGCGACGGCCGCACGAAGTTCGACTGGACGTCCTCGAAGTACCGCACGGCCTTGCATGCGACCGTCACCTGGAGCTCCAAGAAGGTGGCGGGAAACAAGTCGGTCAGCCCCACCACCGTCTATGTGAAGAAGACCGGCAAGAAGGTCGCGACGAAGACCGCCTCCAGCAAGGACATGCAGGCGAAGAAGCTGGGTTCGGGGAAGAACTACGTGGATCTGCGCATGGTCACCCATGCCACCAACCCCTTCTGCACCGGGCTGGGAGGTGTGAAGGGAGCTATCGACGGCGCCTTCACCATCCAGCTGACCACGAGCGGCAACTACACCATCCGTTCCGGCAAGCACCGCCTGATGCCGAACCATCACATCTACATCTACGACGGTGGCAAGGTGAAGAACGTCTACACCCGCACCTACGCCAACGCGAGTTGTCTGATCGGTTCGGTTGCCTGCCCGGAAGCCGACCTGACGGGCTATTACGGCAAGTTCTGATCCCTTCCCTCTGGTAAGCCCGGCGGAGCAGCCCGCCGCGATGGCGCGCGGCGGGCTGCTCCGTGCCGTCGATGCCGACCGGCCACCATCGAGGAATCCGCCGAGAAGGGTTTCCGGCTGGTTCGGTGACGAGAGGGCCGCATCGTGAGGCGGCCTGCCGGGACGCGGGTGGTCGCTGTGTCGGGTGACGTTTCCACGGCAACTCCGTCCTGGACCACCGGGGCCATGTGGTGTGGCTGGACGAACCGTCCGCAGCTGTGCCCCGGCGGAGCCGTGACCCGCGCGTGAGGGGGGAGCCTGTGTGAGACGCACCCGCCTCCCGGCCCACCTCGGCAAGCGGGGGGCGTGGGCCGCCGCTTGCCGAGCCGTCAGTGGCCGCCCAGCCCCGGCAGGCAGGTGCCGTCCGCTGTGCGGCCGATGACCTCGGCCTCGCCCGTGCCGTCGACCGAGCTGTTCACGCACCCCCGACCCGAACGCCCCGGTCCGGGACTCGGGTCCCGGAACTCGGGGCCCGGCGCTCGGGTTTCGAGCCTCGGTGGTGGGCCGTCAGCTACCGGGTCACCCCTTCGTGTGTACGTCTGCGGGCCCCGGCCCGGCGCTTGAGCTTCGGGATCCGGGGGTCGGGACCCGGGGGCCGGGCTTCGAGCGGTGTTGTTCACCCGGCGGGGACATACAGGAAATACAGGGGGTTGGGGAAAACCTCCCCACCCTCCCTACCCCGTCACGGCCAGCAAGTATGACTAATCGTGACCAGCTTGCGGCGCTGAGTCGCCACTGCTTACGGTGCCCTCAACGAAACGACCCCGACGCGGTGTTGGCTCACCGGCCGGGGTCTCACCCCAAGACCGAAAGCACTCGTTCTCGTGGCTACTCAGCACATTAGCTCCGCCCCGTGCGCGCCCGCACCCTCCCGCCCGTACCGCCAGGCCACCACCGGCTACGGCAAACGCTCCGTACCCGACCAAGCCCCGCCCCAGGCAGCCGACTTCGCCCGGCTTCCCGAGCGTGAGCGCTATGTCGCCGGGTACGTCGACCATCTCCCCGACGGCGCCGCCATGGACATCAAGTCCCTCGCCAAGGACCTCCCCCTCTACGGCCAGATGGCCATCGGCACCGCCCTGCGCACCCTCGCCGTCGCCGGACACCTCCGCCACGTCCGCTGCCGCGTCGAAACCCTCGGCCAGAACCGCTGGGTCACCCGCACCTACTGGTCCCGCACCGCCCGCGACCACACCTGGTGGACCACGCACCTCGCAGGGGAGACGACCGAAGGCGGTGGCTCGCCCGCGCGGGAGGAGTCGGCACCTCCGCCGCCTCCGGTGCCCACCGCACCCGCAGCCCCGGAGGCGACGGACACCCCCGTCGTACCGCGGCAGCGGACACCGGCCGGCCCGGCACCGGACGCCGCTCCCTCGGCCGCCTATCTCGCCCTGGCCCGGCTCGGCCGCCGCGAACCCCGGCTGGCCCTCTCCGCCGGGGACTGCGCCACCCTGGAAGGGCTCGCCGCCGAGTGGTTCGCACGCGGGGTGGACGCCGACTACCTCACCCAGGCCCTGGCCTCCGGGCTTCCGGCCCAGGTCGACTCGCCCGTGGGCTTCGTACGCCGCCGTCTCCACGACAAGCTTCCGCCACGGTTGCCCGCCGCCCACGCCCCCGGACCGGACCCGTCGCACGCGCGGCCGCTCCTGGTGGAGTGCGCCGAATGCGGCCGCCCCGGTCCGGCCGAAGCCCTGCCGGACGGCCTCTGCCGGCCCTGCCGCACCACCGTCCAGGCGGAGCCCGCGACCGCCGGTGGCGCGACCGCCGAGGTGCCCGTCGAGCGCGACGTCCACGCTCTGGTGGGCAGCATGCGCAACCTGATGCGGTCACCATGAGGTTCCGGTGGCCTGGCTCCCAGGCCCTGTGCGGCGGCTGTCGGTGCCGCTGACTACGCTCTTCCAGGTCCCGGACGTGCCGAACGTGCGGGGGATCCGATCATGGGGGAAGCGATGCGCAAGACACTCACCGCGACGGCCTTCGTTCTGGCAGCCGCCCTGGTGACGGGCTGCGGTGGCGGCGGCGAGAAGTCCGCCGACGACAGCAAGGCGAACACGCCCGCCGCCGGGAAGACCGCCGAGAAGACCGACGAGCCGAAGGAGACCGGCGGGGACACGGTGGAGCAGGGCTCCTCGCACGAGGTGACGATCGCGGTCGAGGGGACGGGCAAGAGCAACGTCATGTACACCCTGGACGACTCGGACTTCGCGGAGGTGGACCTGCCGTGGAAGAAGACGGCCACCATCGCCGCGCGCGGTGCGGAGCGCAAGGTCGGCCGACTGGTGATCGTCACGCCCGGCAACATGACCGCGGTCGACGGCAAGATCGTCGCGGGACGGTGCTCGATCACCGTGGACGGCGAGACGGTCGCCGAGAGCAAGGACGACTCGGGCAAGCCCTGTTCGTACAAGCTCAAGTAGGCGGACCGCGCCGGGAACGGTGCTTCGCGGCGGCGCACCCGAGGTGCCGGGTGCGCCGCCCCCGCTCGTCGTCCCGTCAGGCGGGTCGCAGCCAGACCGTCGCCAGGGGCGGCAGGGTCAGCGCGATGCTGGTGTCCCTGCCGTGCGCCGGTACCGCCTCCGCCTTCAGCGGCTCCTCGTTGCGGAGGCCGCCGCCGCCGTACCGGGCCGCGTCGGTGTTGAGGACCTCCACCCAGGCCTCGGCGCCGTCCGGTACCCCGATGCGGTAGTCGTGGCGGACGACCGGGGAGAAGTGGGAGACCGCGATCAGCGGGGAGCCGTCCGCGTCGTAGCGGACGAAGGAGAACGCGTTGTCCTCCGCCGCGCCCCCGTCGATCCAGGAGAAGCCACCCGGATCCGTGTCACGCTGCCAGAGCGCGGGCAAGGCGTTGTACACCCCGTTCAGGTCCGTGACCAGGGAGCGGACCCCCCGGTGGTCGCCGGAGGCCTCGTACGTCTCGTCCAGCAGCCACCAGTCCGGGCCATGACCCTCCGACCACTCGGCCCCCTGCGCGAACTCCTGTCCCATGAACAGCAGTTGCTTGCCGGGGTGTGCCCACATGAAGCCCAGGTACGCCCGGTGGTTCGCCCGCCGCTGCCACCAGTCGCCCGGCATCTTGCTGACCAAGGCCTGCTTGCCGTGCACCACTTCATCGTGCGAGATCGGCAGCACGTAGTTCTCGCTGTAGGCGTACACCATCGAGAACGTCATCTCGTGGTGGTGGTACTTGCGGTGGACCGGCTCCTTGGAGACGTACACCAGCGAGTCGTGCATCCAGCCCATGTTCCACTTCAGACCGAAGCCCAGGCCGCCCTGGTCCGTGGGGCGGGTGACGCCGTCCCAGGCAGTGGACTCCTCCGCGATCGTGACGACGCCCGGGTTGCGGCGGTAGACCGTCGCGTTCATCTCCTGGAGGAACGCGACCGCGTCCAGGTTCTCCCGGCCGCCGAACTCGTTCGGGGACCACTGGCCGTCCTCGCGCGAGTAGTCGAGGTAGAGCATCGAGGCCACCGCGTCCACGCGCAGCCCGTCGATGTGGAACTCCTCGCACCAGTACGTGGCGTTGGCGACCAGGAAGTTGCGTACCTCCGTGCGGCCGTAGTCGAACTCCAGCGTCCCCCAGTCCGGGTGCGCGGCCCGCATCGGATCAGGGTGCTCGTACAGCGGCCGGCCGTCGAACTCGGCGAGCGCCCACTCGTCGCGTGGGAAGTGCGCCGGCACCCAGTCCATCAGGACGCCGATGCCCGCCGCGTGCAGCGAGTCGACCAGGAAGCGGAAGTCGTCGGGACTGCCCAGTCTCGACGTCGGGGCGTAGAAGCCGGTGACCTGGTAGCCCCACGAGCCGCCGAAAGGGTGCTCCGAGACGGGCATCAACTCGACGTGTGTGAAGCCGAGTTCACTTACGTAGGCCGGGAGCTGGCTCGCGAGTTGGCGGTAGTCGAGCCCCGGTCGCCAGGACGGGAGGTGCACTTCGTAGACGGAGAAGGGGGCCTCGTGGACGGGCCGGTCGCCCCGGTGCGCCATCCAGTCGGCGTCCTGCCAGACGTGGTGCGAGGCGGTGACCACCGAGGCGGTCGAGGGTGGCACCTCCGCCTGACGGGCCATCGGGTCCGCGCGGAGGGTGTGTGAACCGTCGGGGCGGCAGATGTCGTACTTGTAGAGCGCCCCCTCACCGACGCCGGGGAGGAACAGCTCCCACACACCGGTGGAGCCCAGCGAGCGCATGGGAAAGCCCGTGCCGTCCCAGAAGTTGAAGTCCCCGGCGACGCGCACCCCGCGTGCGTCCGGTGCCCAGACGGTGAAGCGGGTCCCCGCGACGCCCTGTCGCTCCATCGGCCGTGCGCCGAGCGCCTTCCACAGCTCCTCGTGCCGGCCCTCACCGATGAGGTGCAGATCGAGCTCTCCGAGTGTGGGCAGGAAGCGGTAGGGGTCCTCCGCCTCGCTCTCGTTGTCGTCGTAGGTGATCAGCAGGCGGTAGGCGTCCGGCACCTTCGGCATCGGCAGCACACCGGAGAAGAGGCCGTCGCCGTCGCTCTGGAGTTCGGCCCGCAGACCGTCCGCCAGTACGGTCACGGCGTGGGCGAAGGGGCGCAGCACGCGGACGGCCACGCCGCCCGGGGCCGGGTGGGCGCCCAGCACGTCGTGCGGGGCGTGGTGCTCACCGGCGAGCAGCCGCCACCGGTCCGCGTCGTCCAGGGCCGTGGCCGGCAGCGCGTCCTTGCTGCCGCCGCCGCGCCGGGGCCGGGGCGGTGTGCCGGTGGTGGTGGCGGGGCCCGGGTCAGGCTCCACCGCAGACGCGGCGCCCGGAGCGGGGGCGGCGATCCCGGGGGAGGCGGCCTCGGGGACCGGCCCGTCGCCGCCTGGACCGGATGCGCTCGGACCGGATGAGAGCGGATCGGGGGCGATCGGGCCGGATGCGGCTTGAGCGGATGCGCCCGGTTCGGAGGTTCCGGGATCGGGAGTGCCTGGTCCGGACGCGAGCGCGTCCGAGCCACCGGGCCCGGAGGCCGCCGCGCCTGAGACGGTCGGCTCGTCGGCACTCGGCCCGGAATCGGCCGGTGTCGAGACGGCCGCCCCGAGGCGGGCGGGTGTCGCCTTGGTCCGTACCGCCTTGGTCCGTACGGGCTCGGGGCTCGCGGCCTCGGTCTCCGCCGCCGCCCCCTTGGTTCCGGCGGACTTCGCGCCCGCCGCCTTGGTGGTCGTGGCGGCGGTCGTGGCGCGCTTGGTCCGCGCGCGCTTCACGGGCGGCGGCGGGGTGTCGGAGGCGGGTGCGGCGGCCTCGGTGGCTGCCGCGTCGTTCGTGATCTCGGTAGTGACCGGTTGCGCGGAGGGCGGGACCACGACGGGCTCGGGGGCAGGCGCGGGCGTTCTGCGGGACGGCTTACGGGCGGTCACGGGGACGGCCTCCTAGGAAGGAAGAGGGGAGGGAGAGGGGAGGAGGGGAGGGGGAGGGCAGGGGAGGAGCGGGGGAGGAAGGGCGGTGTCACGCGGTCGCGGTGGCCAGACGGTGGATCGCCGCCATCGGGACCGGCAGCCAGTCGGGGCGGTGCCGGGCCTCGTACAGCACCTCGTACACCGCCTTGTCGGTCTCATGGGCGCGCAGCAGCTCGGGTGCGCCGCGCGGGTCCGTGCCGGACGCGGCGGCGTAGCCCTCGCAGTACGCGGTACGGCAACGGGCCGCCCACTCGGGGTTCCACGGGCGGTGGGTCCGCGCCGCGTAGTCGAAGGAACGGAGCATCCCGGCCACATCACGCACCGGCGGCTGCGGACCCCGGCGCTCGGGCAGGGGTTTGGACGGCTCGCCCTCGAAGTCGATCAGCGACCAGAACCCGTCCTCACCGCGCAAGGTCTGGCCCAGGTGCAGGTCGCCGTGGACGCGCTGGGCGGCCCAGCCCCGGCCCTCGTGGCCCAGCGCGGTCACGGCGTCGAAGGCGGCGCGCAGCCCCGGTACGTACGGGACGAGCGCCGGGACCGCCTGCGCCGCGGCTTCCAGCCGCCCGACCATCGCCGTCACCAGGTCCCGGGTCTGCGACCGGAGCAGGGCGGGTGTCGGAAGGGCCACGGCCAGCGCCGTGTGCACCTCCGCCGTGGCCCGCCCCAGCGCACGCGCCTCCGGTACGAAGTCGGCTCCCGCGTCGAGCGCGGCGAGCGCGAGCTGCCAGCCGTCACGCGCGCCCCGCAGGAACGGCTGGAGCACGCCGAGCGTCAGAGGCTCCGGTGTGGTGGCCGCCTCGAACCAGGCGACCGGGGACGGCACCCGGCCGCACCCCTCGCGGCCGAGCGCCAGCGGCAGCTCCAGATCGGGGTTGGTGCCGGGGAAGACCCGGCGGAAGATCTTCAGGATGTACGCGTCGCCGTAGACCAGCGAGGAGTTGGACTGTTCGGTGTCCAGGACCCGGGGGGCGAGCCCCGCCTCGATCGGCGCCGCCCGTTCGAAGCGCAGCGGACCGAGTGACCCAGGGTTACGGAATCGTTCCAGCAGCAAACCGGCGACGCGCGGGTCGTGCAGCCCCTCGTACAGCGTGAGGCCGGCCAGCGGGCCGTCCGCCACCTGGCCGATACGCGCCGCCGCCAGCGGCGGGGGCAGCGAGGAGCGCACCCCGAGCAGCAACTGGTAGCAGTCGCCGTGGGACGTCGCCGGGCGGCTCGGCTGGTGGGCCCGGACGAGCAGGTGCAGCAGTCCGGGGCCCGCGACGGCCGGGTCCAGCGGCAGTATCTCCGTCGCCGCGACGAGGGAGAAGCCGGTGACCGGCCGGCCCTTGCCGGCGAACCACCGCTGCCGGGGCAGCCACTCGTGGAGCAGCGGGGCGAGCGACGGCAGCAGAGCGGCCGAGCCCGCACCGCCCGAGCCGCCGGCGCCGCCCGACGGGCCCACAGGGCCGGACGGCCCGGTCGGGCCCACCGGAAACACGGGACCCGCCGGACGCGCCGGACCCGCAAGGCCCGGCTGACCCGTCGAATCCACAGTCGCTGCCGCATGCACAGCAGCCGCCGAACCCACCGCACCCGCCGAGTCCGCAGCCGCCGTCGCATCCGCGGTCCCCGCCGGATCCACGGCCCCCGGCTGACCCGTGGGACCCGCCGGACTTCGTCTCCGGGTCGTTCTCGTGGTCGTGCTCTTCGCCAGGGCGACTCGAATGGATGCAGCCTCCGACATGGCATCGCGTCCTTTTTCCGGGCAAGCACAGGATGCGAAGAGTGTCCCGGATTGCGGCAATGGCTGTCCGGCTGTGCGGGACGTGTCGGGTGAGGATGGTCCGTACGGACTCGATCGATCGGCGGGCGCCAGGAGCCCGAGGGAGCCGGGAGCGGCTCGGTACGGCGTCCGGGTGCCCGAGCGGGGCGGCGGGGACCGCCCCGCGGCACGCGGAGCTGACGCCTGGTCAGCTCTCGGCGGTCTTGGGCCTCGGCGGCAGCGCGGCCGCCGTCTCCTTGCGCATCCGGAACCAGTAGAAGCCGTGCCCCGCCAGGGTCAGCAGGTAGGGCCACTGGCCCACGGCCGGGAAGCGCACCCCGCCGATCAGCTCCACCGGATGGCGCCCGTCGAAGTCCCGCAGGTCCAGCTCCGTGGGCTGCGCGAACCGGGAGAAGTTGTGGACGCACATCACCAGGTCGTCCCCGTACTCACGGGTGAACGCGATCACCGCCGGGTTCGACGAGGGCAGTTCGGTGTACGTGCCGAGGCCGAAGGCCGGGTTCTGCTTGCGGATCTCGATCATCCGCCGCGTCCAGTGCAGCAGCGAGGAGGGTGACGCCATCGCCGCCTCCACGTTGGTGACCTGGTAGCCGTAGACCGGGTCCATGATCGTGGGGAGGTAGAGCCGCCCCGGATCGCTGGAGGAGAATCCGGCGTTGCGGTCCGGTGTCCACTGCATCGGGGTGCGCACCGCGTCGCGGTCACCCAGCCAGATGTTGTCGCCCATCCCGATCTCGTCCCCGTAGTAGAGGATCGGGGAGCCCGGCAGCGACAGCAGCAGCGCCGTGAACAGCTCGATCTGGTTGCGGTCGTTGTCCAGGAGCGGGGCGAGGCGGCGGCGGATGCCGATGTTGGCCCGCATCCGGGGATCCTTGGCGTACTCCGCGTACATGTAGTCGCGCTCTTCGTCCGTGACCATTTCGAGCGTCAGCTCGTCGTGGTTGCGCAGGAAGATGCCCCACTGGCAGCCGGACGGGATCGCCGGGGTCTTCGCCAGGATCTCGGAGACCGGGTAGCGGCTCTCCCGGCGTACCGCCATGAAGATCCGCGGCATCACGGGGAAGTGGAACGCCATGTGGCACTCGTCGCCGCCGGCCGCGTAGTCGCCGAAGTAGTCGACGACGTCCTCCGGCCACTGGTTGGCCTCGGCCAGCAGCACCGTGTCCGGGTAGTCCGCGTCGATCTCCTTGCGGACCCGCTTGAGGAAGTCGTGGGTCTCCGGGAGGTTCTCGCAGTTGGTGGCCTCGCGCTGGTAGAGGTACGGCACGGCGTCCACCCGGAAGCCGTCGATGCCCAGGTCCAGCCAGAAGCGCAGCGCCGAGATGATCTCCTCCTGCACCGCCGGGTTCTCGTAGTTGAGATCGGGCTGGTGCGAGAAGAAGCGGTGCCAGTAGTACTGCTTGCGCACCGGGTCGAAGGTCCAGTTGGACGTCTCGGTGTCGACGAAGATGATCCGGGCGTCCGGGAACTGCTTGTCGTCGTCGGCCCAGACGTAGTAGTCGCCGTACGGCCCGTCGGGGTCGGTGCGGGACTGCTGGAACCAGTCGTGCTGGTCGCTCGTGTGATTCATGACGAAGTCGATGATCACGCGCATGCCGCGCTGGTGAGCGGCGTCCACGAACTCCACGAAGTCGGCGAGGTCGCCGAACTCCGGCAGAACGGCGGTGTAGTCCGAGACGTCGTAACCACCGTCCCTCAGAGGGGACTTGAAGAACGGTGGCAGCCAGAGGCAGTCGACGCCGAGCCACTGGAGGTAGTCCAGCTTGGCGGTGAGACCTTTGAGGTCGCCGACGCCGTCGCCGTTGGAGTCCTGGAAGGACCGTACGAGTACCTCGTAGAAGACGGCGCGCTTGAACCAGTCGGGATCGCGGTCCTTGGCGGGAGTGTCCGCGAACAGGTCGTGGACAGGCTCATTGACGATCATGGTGTGGGTGACCCTCCGGTCGGCGGGGACGGTCGCAGGACCGCGATGTGCGCCGGTGTCGCACCCGGCTCAAGGCGCACATAGAAGGTCCTGCCCCAGTGATAGGTGTCGCCGGTGAGCTCGTCGCGCACCGGCACGCTCTCGTGCCGGTCGAGGCCGAGATGCGGCATGTCCAACGAGACCGTGGCCTCCTGGGTGTGGTGAGGGTCGAGGTTGACGACCACCAGAACGATGTTCGAACCGGACCGCTTGCTGTACGCGATCAGCGCCTCGTTGTCGACCGGGTGGAAGTGCACGTCGCGCAGTTGCTGGAGTGCCGGATGGCGACGACGGATCCGGTTGAGACAGGTGATCAGGGGTGCCAGTGAGCGGCCCTCACGTTCCGCGGACTCCCAGTCCCTGGGCCTGAGTTGGTATTTCTCCGAGTCCTGGTACTCCTCGCTCCCGGGATGCACCGGGGTGTTCTCGCACAGCTCGAAGCCCGCGTACACGCCCCAGGACGGGGAGAGCGTCGCGGCCAGCACGGCCCGCGCCTCGAAGGCCGGACGGCCTCCGTCCTGGAGGTAACCGGGAAGGATGTCGGGCGTGTTCACGAAGAAGTTGGGACGCATGTACGAGGCACAGTCGCCCGAAAGCTCCGTGACGTACTCGATGAGTTCCCGCTTCGTGTTACGCCAGGTGAAGTAGGTGTACGACTGCTGGAAGCCGACCGAGGCCAGCGTCCGCATCATCGCCGGGCGGGTGAACGCCTCGGCCAGGAAGATCACGTCCGGGTCGGTGCGGTTGACGTCGGCGATGACCTTCTCCCAGAAGACCACCGGCTTGGTGTGCGGATTGTCCACCCGGAAGATCCGTACGCCGTGGTCCATCCAGAACCGCAGGACACGCACGGTCTCCGCGACGATCCCGGGGAGGTCCTTGTCGAAGGCGATCGGGTAGATGTCCTGGTACTTCTTCGGCGGGTTCTCCGCGTAGGCGATCGAACCGTCCGGCCGGTGGTGGAACCACTCGGGGTGCTCCTTCACCCAGGGGTGGTCCGGGGAGCACTGGAGGGCGAAGTCCAGCGCGACCTCCATCCGCAGGGTGCGGGCCGTGCCGACGAAGTGGTCGAAGTCCTCCAGCGTGCCGAGGTCCGGGTGGACCGCGTCATGGCCGCCCTCGGCCGAGCCGATCGCCCACGGCACCCCCGGGTCGTCCGGCCCCGGGGTGAGGCTGTTGTTCGGGCCCTTGCGGTGGGCGGTGCCGATGGGGTGGACCGGCGGCAGGTAGACCACGTCGAAGCCCATGGCGGCGACCGCCGGAAGCCGCTCGGCCGCCGTCCGGAAGGTGCCGCTGACGAGACGGGGCGCGGGCGGGGGCACCTCGGCACGGACCGCCGCGCGCTTCTTCGCGGACGTGGCGGCGGCCGCCGTCTTCGCCGCCCGGGGCTTGCGGGCCGGCTTCGCGGGCGCCGGCTCCTTCCGCCGCGCGTCCTGTGACCATCGCGCGCCCTCCGAACGGGGGAACAACTCGTACCAGGAGCCGTACAGGGCACGCCGGCGCTCCACCACCAAGGGGTGCGGACGCGACGCGGTGACCAGCTCCCGCAGGGGATGACGGCCCAGGGCCGCGTCGACCTCGGCGGTGAGCGCCGCCGCGAGCCGCGCCCCGGCCGGGCGGCCCGGGTCGCGCAGGGCGTCGACCGCGGCCAGCACCGCCTCACGCCCCTCCCGCTTCGGTACGCCCGAGGCGGCCCGCTCGTACAGCTCGGCGCCCTCCGCGAAGACCAGATCCGTGTCGATACCGGCCGGAACCTTGATCCGCGCCTGCGCCCGCCAGGTGGTGACCGGATCGCTCCACGCCTCGACGGTGAACGTCCAGTGGCCCTCGGAGTCCGGGGTCACCTCGGCGCCCCAGCGGTCCGTCCCCGGTGCCAGCTCGCGCATCGGCGTCCAGGGGCCGGGCCGTCCGCTCGGATCGCACAGCACCACGTCGGCGGCCACCGCGTCGTGCCCCTCACGGAAGACGGTGGCGCTGACCTGGAAGGTCTCGCCTACGACGGCTTTGGCCGGCCGTCTCCCGCAGTCGACGAGGGGACGGACGTCCAGGACGGGAATGCGACCGATCATGGAATCACCTGGGGGCTGGAGCTCGGCATGCGCGGGGCGCGGTGCGGGTGTGGGGGGCTGACCGCGCGCGCCGCGATGGTGGGGTTGCGTCCTTTGTAGCCGCTCGGACCTCGGCCGACGGGTGGTGTGCATGGCCGCTCCTGTCCGCGTTCACTCGAATGGCACTCGAATGGCAGGTGCGAAGGAGAATTCGTGCCGGGCCGGCTACCTGGAACGTGACGGTCCGGTACCGGGAAAGTCTTCCCATCGCTCCCGGCCGCCCAACCTGCCGCGGTGTCAACTCACGGGTGAACCCGGCGCACGCGCCGAGCGCCGCGCGCCGGTCTCCGGCCCACCGAGCCGGTCGCACGCCGTGGCCACGGACGGCCGCACCCCGGTACCGTCGAGGGTGACGGCCGGGACGCGCACCGCCGTGCGTCCCCTCGGATCCGTACCTCCCCTGTAAAGGTGGGACCCGTGAAGGCCATTCGTCGGTTCACCGTGCGTCCCGTCCTCCCCGAACCCCTGCGACCGCTCAGCGACCTCGCCCGCAACCTGCGCTGGTCCTGGCACACCGAGACCCAGCGGCTCTTCCAGGCGGCCGACCCGGAGGGCTGGCGGCCCGCGGACGCCGACCCCGTGCGCCTGCTCGGCGCCGTCTCCGCCGGGCGCCTGGCCGAGCTGGCCGCCGACCAGCACTTCCTGCGCCGGCTGACCGAGGTCTCCGAGGACCTGCGGGCGTACCTCGACGGCCCGAGGTGGTACCAGGACCAGCTGGCCAAGGGCACGGAACTCCCCACCGCCGTCGCCTACTTCTCACCCGAGTTCGGGGTCACCGCCGCCCTGCCCCAGTACTCCGGCGGCCTCGGCATCCTCGCCGGGGACCACCTCAAGGCCGCCAGCGACCTCGGCGTGCCGCTCATCGGGGTCGGCCTGCTCTACCGCCACGGCTACTTCCGCCAGAGCCTGTCCCGCGACGGCTGGCAGCAGGAGCACTACCCCGTGCTCGACCCCCACGAGCTGCCGCTCACCCTCCTGCGCGAGACGGACGGCACCCCCAGCCGGGTGGTGCTCGCCCTGCCCGGCGGGCGCTCGCTGTACGCCTCGGTCTGGCAGGCCCAGGTCGGCCGCGTCCCCCTGCTCCTGTTCGACTCCGACGTCGAGGAGAACGCCCCGGGCGAACGCGAGGTCACCGACCGGCTCTACGGGGGCGGGAGCGACCACCGGCTGCTCCAGGAGATGCTGCTCGGCATCGGCGGGGTCCGCGCCGTACGCACCTACTGCCGGCTCACCGGGCACCCCGACCCCGAGGTCTTCCACACCAACGAGGGACACGCCGGATTCCTCGGCCTGGAGCGCATCCGGGAACTCACCGAGACCGGCCTCGGCTTCGACGCCGCCCTGGAGACGGTGCGGGCCGGGGCGGTCTTCACCACCCACACCCCGGTCCCCGCCGGGATGGACCGGTTCGAGAGCCAGCTCGTCGCCCGGCACTTCGCCGACGACGGCGAGCTGCCCGGTGTCGACGTCGAGCGGATCATGGACCTCGGCACGGAGACCTACCCCGGCGGTGAGCCCGGCCTCTTCAACATGGCCGTCATGGGCCTGCGGCTCGCCCAGCGGGCCAACGGGGTCTCCACCCTGCACGGGGCGGTCAGCCGGGAGATGTTCTCCGGGCTGTGGCCCGGCTTCGACGCCACCGAGGTCCCGATCACCTCCGTCACCAACGGGGTGCACGCCCCCACCTGGGTCGCGCCCGAGGTCCTCGGGCTCGCCGGCCGGGTGTTCGGCGCCGAACGCGCGGACGAGGCCCTGGCCGGCGCCGGGACCGGTGAGGCGGGCGGCGCCGACGGCACCCGCCCCGGCACCCCGAGGCGCTGGGACGCCGTCACCGCCGTCCCGGACCGGGAGATCTGGGACCTGCGCCGCGGCCTGCGCGAACAACTGGTCACCGAGGTGCGCAAGCGGCTCTACGCCTCCTGGCGGCGGCGCGGCGCGGGCACCGCCGAGCTCGGCTGGATCGACGGGGTGCTCGACCCGGACGTCCTGACCATCGGCTTCGCCCGCCGGGTGCCCTCCTACAAGCGCCTCACGCTGATGCTGCACGACCGGGACCGGTTGCGGGCCCTGCTGCTCCACCCCACCCACCCCGTCCAGATCGTCGTCGCCGGCAAGGCCCACCCCGCCGACGACGGCGGGAAGCGGCTCATCCAGGAGCTGGTGCGCTTCGCCGACGACCCCCGGGTGCGCCACCGCATCGTCTTCCTGCCGGACTACGGCATGGGCATGGCGCAGAAGCTCTACCCGGGCTGCGACGTCTGGCTCAACAACCCGCTGCGCCCCCTGGAGGCGTGCGGCACCAGCGGGATGAAGGCCGCGCTCAACGGCTGCCTCAATCTGTCGGTGCGCGACGGCTGGTGGGACGAGTGGTTCGAACCCGACTTCGGCTGGGCGATCCCCACCGCCGACGGCCCGGCCACCGACGAGGAGCGGCGCGACGAGCTGGAGGCGGGCGCCCTCTACGCGCTCCTGGAGGACCGGATCGCCCCCCGCTTCTACGACCGGGGCGCCGAGGGCCTGCCGGAACGCTGGATCGAGATGGTCCGCCGTACCCTGGTCACCCTCGGCCCCAAGGTCCTCGCAGGCCGCATGGTCCGCGAGTACGTGGAGCGGCTCTACGCCCCCGCCGCCCTGGCCCGCAGGCGGCTGACCCCGGCGGCGGCCCGCGAGCTGGCCGACTGGAAGGCGAAGGTCCGGGCGGCCTGGCCGCAGGTCGCCGTGGGTCATGTGGAGGCCTCGGCCGACACGGTCGTCGGCGGTTCGGCCGAGCTGGGCTCCACCCTGGCGCTGCGGGTCAGGATTGCCCTGGGCGGCCTGGACCCCGACGACGTGGAGGTGCAGGCCGTCGCCGGGCGGGTGGACACCAGCGACGCGATCGCCGAGGCCCAGACGTATCCGCTGAAGCCGGCCGGCGGCCACGGCCTGGAGGACCGCCGGCTGTACGAGGGGCCGCTCGCCCTGGACCGCACCGGCCCCTACGGCTACACCGTGCGGGTGCTGCCCTCGCACCCGCTGCTCGCCTCCGGCGCGGAACTCGGCCTGGTCGCGGTGCCCGGCGAGACCACCGGCGCGGACACCGCCGGGGACGCGGGTGTGCTGCTGCGCTGAGACCCGCCCGGTCCGCTCCCCGTCCGAACCGGTGGACCCGGCGCCGTCCCGTCCGGCGCCGGGCCCACCGGCGTCCGTACCGTGGGATCGCCGCCCCACCGGCGGGAGTGATTTCACCGTGACCTGGCTAACATGACAGCCGGTGCCGGTGTGGCCTGGTCCCACCGATGTGACAGGACAGCGAGGCGTCCGGTGGGCGCGAGTGGAGGTCGGCACGGTGAACGGCGGCGGAAGCCGAGCGAGACGCCTGACCCGTCGGCTGGCCGCCCAGCGGGGCGCCTCCCGCAGCCTGCGCGTCCGCCACCCGGATGCCGGGGCCCCGCTGCGGGCCGACCGCTTCACCACCGCCGCCCGGTTGCGCTGGCTGCACACCGCGAGCACCCGGATCGGCACCACCCTCGACCTGGAACGGACCGCCCGGGAGCTGGCCGAGTTCAGCGTCCCGCGCCTCGCGGACGGCGCCGCCGTGGACCTGCTGGAGTCGGTCCTGCACGGCGAGGAGGGCGAACGGGTCACCGGATCGGCCGTCCCCGTCACCCGGGCCATCGCCGTCAAGTCCCTCGACTCGCTGGCGGGCCTGGAGCCCTCGCCGGTCGGCGAGGTGGTCGACCGCAGCCGGCGCCGCGAGACCCTGCTGACCCTGCACTGCCTGCGCAACGGGGAGCCGGTGCTGGTCAGCCGGATGACCGACGAGGACTACGGGCGGGTCGCCCCCACCGACAGCGCCGCCGACGCGATGCGCCGCCAGGGCGTGCACAGTTACATGGCCGTGCCGCTGACCGCCCGGGGCATCCTGCTGGGCTCCGCCGACTTCGTACGCGCCGGAGACAGCCCTCCGTTCAACCGGTCCGATGTGCAGCTGGCCGGTCAACTCGCTGCCATGGCCGCCGTGTTCATGGACAACGCCCGGCTCTACGGACGTGAGCGCGAGCACGTCGTCTCGCTCCAGCGCAGCCTGCTGCCGCGCGCCACCCCGCACACCCCCGGGCTGCGCGTGCGCTCGCACTACGCCCCCGCGACGGATGCCCAAGGTGTCGGGGGCGACTGGTACGACGTGGTGCCGCTGCCCGGCGGGCGTACCGCCCTGGTGGTCGGGGACGTCACGGGGCACGGACTGCCGGCCGCCGCCACCATGGGCCGGCTGCGCACGGTCGCCCGTACGCTCATGACGCTCGACATCGCGCCCGACCGGGTGCTGGCCCGGCTCGACCTCGCCACCCGCGACCTGGAGGACGACCAGGTCGCGACGTGTCTCTGCGCGGTCTACGACCCGGCCGACCGCAGCTACACCTTCGCCAGCGCCGGGCATCCGCCGCCGCTGCTGATCGGCGCCGAGGGCACGCCGCGGTTCCTGGACGTGCCGGTCGGGGCGCCGCTGGGGGCGGGCGTCATCCCGTACGACCCGCTACGGCTGTGCGTTCCCGAGGGCGGGCGGCTGGTGCTCTACACCGACGGCCTGATCAAGACCCGTACCGACGACGTGGACGTCCAGCTGGCCGGACTGCGGTCCACCGTCGGGGAGATGCAGAGCGACGAACTGGACGACGGCGGGCTGCTCACCGCGCTGCGGACCGGCGACGCGCGCTTCGACGAGGCGGTGCTGCTGGTCGCCGAGTCCTGCGCGCTGCCGCCGGACGTCGGGCTGCGGACGTGGGAGCTGCCCACCGACGGCAACCCCGCCTCCACCGCCCGTACGCTCGTCACCGAACAGCTCGCCCGGTGGGACCTCGCCGAGCTCGCGGACGTCACCGAACTGGTCGTCAGCGAACTGGTCGGCAACGCCATGCGCTACGGCACCGGGCCCGGCCAGCTCCGGATGCTGCGCGACGGCCGCCTCCGGGTGGAGGTGTCGGACACCGGCCCGGACCTTCCGCAGATCCAGCACGCCGACGTCAGCGACGAGGGCGGACGGGGTCTCCAGCTCATCAACCTGCTGTGCCGCAGGTGGGGTTCGTGCCGCACGGCGGAGGGCAAGGTCGTCTGGGCCGAGCAGAACATCCCCGAAGGTCCCGGCTGAGCCGGGAACCGCGCGCGGGCGCGGCCCGGGAGAGCGAATCTCCCGGGCCGCGCCGTGTGTGGGGGGTGGTTCCGTGCGTGCGGGGCGTGGTTCAGAAGGTGAGCTTGACGCTGTTGAAGGTGCCGGTGTCGCCGGAGTAGACGTCCTGGATCCGCAGGTTCCAGGTGCCGTTGGCGGTCTTGGCGGAGGCGTTGACCGTGTAGGTCTCCACCACGTTGTCCGCGGAGTCGGACAGCGAGGAGTTCTTCAGCCGGAAGGCCGTACCGTCGGGGGCGACCAGGTCCAGGACCAGGTCACCGCGCCAGGTGTGGCTGATGTCCACCGCGACCGAGAGGTTGCTGGGGGCCTTGCCGGCGATGCCGGAGACGACCACGGGGATGGTGGTGGTGCCGCGGTCGACCAGGGCCTTTTTGGTGGTGTTCTGGAAGACCGTGCCGCCCGGCTCCGGGTCGGTGCTGCCGCCGGGGCGGCTGCCCACGTTGATGGCGGCCCAGGCGTTGGCGACACCGGCGTACTCGGTGCTGCCGGTGCCGTACAGCTCACCGGCCACGGCGAGCGTCCCGGTGCGGGCCGCCGCGTAGTTGGTGGTGGAGGTGAACTTCGTGGTGAGCGCCTTGTACCAGATCTGCAGCGCCTTGTCGCGGCCGATGCCGGTCACCGGGAGGCCGTCGGAGGTGGGGGAGTCGTAGGCCACCCCGTTGACGGTCTTGGCGCCGCTGCCCTCGGAGAGCAGGTAGAAGAAGTGGTTCGCCGGGCCCGAGGAGTAGTGGACGTCGATCGAGCCGAGCCCCGAGTACCAGGAGTCCTTGGACGCGCCGTCCTTGCTCGGCTTGTCCATGTAGCGCAGCGGGGTGCCGTTGCCGTTGATGTCGATCTTCTCGCCGATGAGGTAGTCACCGGGGTCCGTGGCGGTGTTGGAGTAGAACTCCACGCCCGTCGCGAAGATGTCCGAGGTCGCCTCGTTGAGGCCGCCCGACTCGCCGCTGTAGTTGAGGCCCGCGGTGTTGGAGGTGACGCCGTGCGTCATCTCGTGGGCCGCCACGTCCAGGGACGTCAGGGGGGCCTTGTTGCCGCTGCCGTCACCGTAGGTCATGCAGAAGCAGCTGTCGGACCAGAAGGCGTTGACGTAGCTGTTGCCGTAGTGGACGCGGGAGTACGCTCCGACACCGTCGCCCCGGATGCCGGTGCGGCCCATGACGTTCTTGTAGAAGTCCCAGGTCTCCGCCGCCCCGTAGTGCGCGTCGGCGGCCGCGGTCTCCACGTTCGTCGGGTTGCCGTTGCCCCAGATGTCGTCGGGGCCGGTGAAGAGGGTGCCGGTACCCGAGGACGTCCCGTTGTTCAGGTTGTACGTCTTGTGGTTGCCGCGGCCGGTGTCCGTGAGGTTGTACGAGCTGCCGGATCCCGAGGTGCCCAGGGTGACCGTGCCGCTGTACTGGGTGTTGCCGGTGCCGTTCTCGATGGCCTGCCACTCGTAGAGCTTGGCGCCGGAGGCGGCGTCGGTGATCACGTGCAGCTCGTTCGGGGTGCCGTCGTGCTGGAGGCCGCCGACGACCGTCTCGTACGCCAGCTGCGGGGTGCCGCTCGCCAGCCAGACGACCTTGCGCGGGGCCTCGCTCGCCTCGGTGCTCTTGGATCCGTCCGCCTTGGCGGCGGTCAGCGCCTGCTTCTCGGCGGTGGCGGGAGCGATGTCCGCCGAGGTGCTGACGGCCTTGAGCTGCGCGGTCGTCGCCTTGGACGCCTTGGTCACGCCCTCGGTCTTCCCGGCCTTGGACTCGGCCACGACCAGGTCGCCGCCGAGGACCGGCAGGCCGTCCAGGGTGCGCTCGTAGCGGGTGTGCGTGGTGCCGTCGACGTCCTGGACGACATCACGGACGACCAGCTTCTCCTTGGCCCCGAGGCCGAGTTCCTTGGCGGTGGCCGCCGTGGTGGCGCCGGCCTGGCGGATCAGTTCGGCCCGCTGGGAGGGGGAGAGCTGGGCGGGGAGCGCGCCGGGGTCGGCGCCCTTCACCGCGGCGGCCGGGGCGGCGGTACCGCTCACGGGCGCGGCCGTCGCGCCGTTGGTCTGTACTCCGACGGCGAGGAGGGCTGCGGCGGTTATCAGAGCGCCGGTCGCGGTGGCACGACGGCTGGGCGTGGATCTCACGCGGAACTCCTTCTGCGAGGGGGGTTACGGCCGACTGGGTGAGCCGACGGGCAGAGCAGGCGAAGCGCGGAACGGGGGAAGAGTGTCAGCAGAACCCCGTGCATGTCAGGACCGCGTCAACATGTTGGCCGGATCTCGTCCGTTGCCGGAAGGTACGTGTTCGTTAAGCGGACGTTTCCCTGTGTGTCGTCCCGATGGCCTACCGGCGGGTACTGACCGCCTGGGACCTGAACGCGCAGGGTGTACGGGGGCTCCACCGAAGCGGCCGGTCTTCGAACGCGAGGGGCCCGAGTGACGGAGGACCACAGGCTGAGACGGCGGGGAAAGGTGGCCGGTTCCGCGCCGTGGGGCTGGTACCCGTGGCGGAGGCCGGGTGGGGCCGGCCTCCCCGCGGTAGCCGGCCCGCCCGTCTCAGGCCAGACTCTCCCGCCACGCCCGGTGCAGCCCCGCGAAGCGGCCGGTCCCGGCGATGAGTTCGGCCGGAGTGCCGTCCTCCACGATGCGGCCGTGTTCCATCACCAGCACCCGGTCGGCGATCTCCACCGTCGAGAGCCGGTGCGCCACGACCACCGCCGTGCGGCCGTGCAGCACGGTGTCCATTGCCTGCTGCACCGCCCGCTCCCCGGGGATGTCGAGCGAGCTGGTCGCCTCGTCCAGGATGAGGACGGCCGGGTCCGCGAGCAACGCGCGTGCGAACGCGACCAGTTGGCGCTGACCGGCGGAGATGCGGCCGCCCCGTTTGCGTACGTCCGTGGCGTAGCCGTCGGGCAGACCGCTGATGAAGTCGTGCGCGCCGATCGCCTTGGCCGCGTGCTCGATCTCCTCGGGGGTGGCGTCCGGGCGGCCGATCGCGATGTTCTCCGCGATCGTCCCGGAGAAGAGGAACGCCTCCTGGGTCACCATCACCACGCCCCGGCGGAGTTCGGGTGTCGGCAGGTCCCGCAGGTCGGTGCCGTCCAGCAGTACCCGGCCGTCGGTCGGATCGTAGAAGCGGGCGAGCAGCTTGGCGAGCGTGGACTTCCCCGCGCCCGTCGAGCCGACCACGGCCACGGTCTGGCCCGCCGGGAGGGTCAGGTCGAAGCGCGGCAGGACCTCGCCGCCCGTACGGTAGGCGAACCGCACCTCCTCGAACCGTACTTCGCGGCCGGGGAGTCCCCCGCTCGGGGCGGGCAGCGCCTTCGGGGCGACCGGTTCCGGGACCGTGGGGACCTGCGCCAGCAGGCCGGCGATCTTCTCCAGCGAGGCCGCCGCCGACTGGTAGGAGTTGAGGAACATCGCGAGCCGGTCTATCGGGTCGTACAGCCGCCGCAGATACAGCACCGCCGCGGCCAGTACTCCCAGCTCCAGGGTGCCCGACGCCACCCGGTAGGCGCCCCAGAGCACCATCCCGGCCACCGCCGTGTTCGCGACGAGCCTGGACCCGACGACGTACCGGGCCATCTCCAGCAGCGCGTCGCCGTTCCGCCGCTCGTGGCGGTGGTTGAGCTCCGCGAAGTCGGCGTCGTTGGCGCGCTCCCTGCGGAAGGCCTGGACCGGGCGGATGCCGTTCATCGTCTCCGCGAACTTCACGATCACGGCCGCGATGGCCGTGGACCGGCCCGAGTACGCCTTCCCCGCCCGGCGCTGGTAGATCCGCACCAGGACGTACAGCGGGCCGAAGGAGGCCACGGCGATCGCGCCGATCCCCAGGTCCAGCCACAGCAGCATCAGCGAGATCGACACGAACGACAGGACCACACCGAGGAGTTCCTGAAGGCCCTCGCTCAGCAGCTCGCGCAGCGACTCCACGTCCGTGGTGGACCGCGAGATCAGCCGGCCCGAGGTGTACCGCTCGTGGAAGTCCACGCTCAGCACCTGGGCATGGCGGAAGATGCGCCCGCGCAGGTCGAGCAGTACGTCCTGGTTGATCCGGGCGGCGGCCTTGATGAAGGCGTACTGGAGCAGCCCGGCGCCGACCGCGCAGAGGGTGTATCCCGCGCCGACGGCGACCAGCGGTCCGTAGTCGTGGTCCCGGAAGGCGGGCACCCCGCGGTCGATGGCGTACGCGACGAGCAGCGGCCCGGCCTGTACGGCGGCCTGCTGGACGACCAGCAGGAGCGACGCCACCACCACCCTGGCGCGCAGCGGCCCGAGCAGTGACATGAGCAGCGCCCAGGTCGCCCCGCGCGGGGTGGGCAGGTCGTCCTTGTCGAAGGAGTCGGGGGCGGCGGCGTCCGACGGTGTGCCGGGCGCACCGCCGGGCAGGTCGTCGTCGGCCAGGGCGGGGCCGTCCGCGGTGGTACTGGTCATAGGGTGCTGCCCTCCTCGGCAGTGGCGACAGCGGTGCGCTCGTCGGCGGACCGGGGGCTCTGGGCGCCGGACATCAGCCAGGCGTACTCGGTGTGGGTGCGCAGCAGTTCCTGGTGGGTGCCCACGGCGCTGATCCGGCCGTCGGACAACAGCGCCACCCGGTCCGCCAGCATCACCGTGGACGGCCGGTGCGCGACCACCAGCGCCGTGGTGCCCTCCAGCACCCGCCGCAGCGCCGCCTCGACCAGGGCCTCCGTGTGTACGTCCAGTGCGGAGAGCGGGTCGTCCAGGATCAGGAAGCGGGGCCGGCCGACGACCGCGCGGGCCAGCGCGAGGCGCTGACGCTGGCCGCCCGACAGGCTGAGCCCCTGCTCGCCCACCTGGGTGTTGACGCCGTGCGGCAGGTCGTCCACGAAGTTGGCCTGGGCGACGGACAGGGCCCGGCGCAGCTCCTCCTCACCGGCTCCCTCCGCGCCCATCAGGACGTTCTCCCCGACGGTCGCGGAGAAGAGCGTCGGTTCCTCGAAGGCCACCGACACCAGCTCGCGCAGCCGGGAGCGCTCCAGGTCCGCGATGTCCTCGCCGTCCAGCAGGATGCGGCCCCCGGTGAGGTCGTGCAGCCGGGGTACGAGCGCGGTCAGCGTGGTCTTGCCCGAACCGGTCGCCCCCACCAGGGCCAGCGTCTCCCCGGGCCGCACGCGCAGATCGATCCGGGCGAGGACGGGCACGGAATCCGGGTCGGCGTCCGGGTAGCGGAACTCGACCCCGTCGAAGACGAGGCCCGCCTCCGCGTCCCCGCCCGCCCGCGCGCCGTCCGACGCCCCGTCCCGCGCCCGGTCCTTCGCCCCGTCCTTCGCCCCGTCCTTCGCCGTGGACGGTTCCTCCGCGACGTCCATGACCTCGAAGTAGCGGTCGGCGGCCGTCGCGGACTCCTGGCTCATCGCCAGCAGGAAGCCGATCGACTCGACCGGCCAGCGCAGCGCCAGCGCCGTCGAGAGGAACGCCACCAGGGTGCCCGCCGACAGCCCGCCGTCCGCGACCTCGATCGTCCCCAGCACCAGCGCGGCACCGATGGCCAGCTCCGGGATGACGGTGATCAGCGCCCAGATCCACGCCAGCAGCCGGGCCTTGTGCAGCTCCGTGCCGCGCAAGCGCTGGGCGAGCGCCCGGAAGGCCTGCGCCTGACTGCGGTTGCGGCCGAACCCCTTGACGATGCGGATGCCCAGCACGCTCTCCTCGACGACCGTCGTGAGATCGCCGACCTGGTCCTGCGCCTTCCGCGCCACCAGCGAGTACTTCGTCTCGAAGAGGGAGCACAGGACCATCAGCGGCACCGCGGGCGCCAGCAGGACGAGGCCGAGCGTCCATTGCTGAGCGAACAGGATGATGAAGCCGACCAGGATCGTCGTGGCGTTGACCAGCAGGAAGGTCAGCGGGAACGCCAGGAACATGCGCAGCAGCATCAGGTCCGTGGTCCCGCGCGACAGCAGCTGGCCGGAGGGCCAGCGGTCGTGGAAGGCCACCGGCAGCCGCTGGAGGTGGCGGTAGAGGTCGGCGCGCAGCGACGCCTCCACCCCGGCCAGCGGCCGCGCCACCAGCCACCGCCGCAGCCCGAAGAGCCCGGCCTCCGCGAGCCCGAGCAGCAGCAGGTAGAGCGCGCCCAGCCACACCCCGCCCGGGTCCCGGTCCGCGACCGGCCCGTCCACCATCCACTTCAGGATGAGGGGGATCACCAGGCCGAGGCAGGACGCGAGCACCGCGACGAACGCGGCGGCGAACCACCGCGCCCGCACCGGTCGGACATAGGGCCACAGACGCAGAAGGGAGCGCACGGCGGACCGGTCCGTGGGCTCTGCAAGTGTTTCGGGCATCAGGACCGAGCCTAAGGTTCACCACTGACATCCCTCATGTGGTTTTCCGGCCGGTGTCTCCACCAGGCCCCCTTCCACGACCGTCAGGCCCCTTCCTCACGTCCACCGGCCCCGTCGTCCGGGCCCACCGATCACCCCGCAGGCATCGGCCGATCGCCGTGCCCCGTCAACCGATCGGCTGATGCCTGTTCGAGCGGGACGGCGGATACCGCCGCGGCCCGCCCGCCGGAACCCTTGGCCCATGCCCATCATCGAAGTGAACGCGCTACGCAAGAGTTACGGGGGGCGCCTCGTCGTGGACGAGGTGGGCTTCGGCGTGGAGGAAGGGGAGATCTTCGGCATCCTGGGCCCCAACGGGGCCGGCAAGACCACCACCGTCGAATGCGTCGAGGGGCTGCGCGTCCCCGACTCCGGGACCGTCCGGGTCGCCGGGCTCGACCCCGTGGCCGACCGCCACCGGGTCACCCGTCTGCTCGGCGCGCAGCTCCAGGAGAGCGAGCTCCAGCCCAAGCTGACCGTGCGGGAGGCGCTGGAGCTGTACAGCGCCTTCTACCCGGAGCCGGCCGACTGGCGGCGGCTCGCCGAACGGCTCGGCCTCGACACCCATCTCACCCGCCGCTTCGCCAAGCTCTCCGGCGGCCAGAAACAGCGGCTCTCCATCGCCCTCGCCCTCATCGGGAACCCGCGGGTGGTCGTGCTCGACGAACTCACCACCGGTCTCGACCCCCGGGCCCGCCGGGACACCTGGCGGCTCATCGAGGAGGTCCGGGCGAGCGGGGTGACCGTCCTGCTGGTCACCCACTTCATGGAGGAGGCCCAGCGGCTCTGCGACCGTGTCGCGGTCATCGACAAGGGCCGGCTCGTCGCCCTCGACACCCCGGCCGGACTGATCGACCGCTCCAGCGGCTCCACCGTCATCTCCTTCACCCCGTCGGAGCCGCTCCAGGACACCGGCGCACTCGCCCGGCTGCCGGGCGCCGTGTCCGTCTCGGTGGACGAGCGGGACGGGCGGGTCACCGTCCACGGCGACGACGACACCGCCGACGCCGTGATCTCGCTGCTGGCCGCCCGCCGCGTCACCGCCCGCCACCTGCGTGTTCTGGAGACGACCCTGGACGACGCCTTCCTCGACCTCACGGAGCAGGACGCCTGACCATGACCGCCACCCTCAGCGCCACCGGCCCGGCCCGGAGACCCGCCACCGCCGTCCTGCGGACGGAGATCCGCCTCTTCCTGCGTGAACCCGGTGCCCTCTTCTGGGTCATGGTCTTCCCGACCGTCCTCCTGACCGTCCTCGGCCTCATCCCCTCCTTCCGGGAGGACCAGGACGGTCTCGGCGGACGCAGCGTCATCGACCTCTACGTCCCCGTGGCCGTGCTCCTCGCCATGATCATGGCCGGGCTCCAGGCCATGCCCCCCGTCCTCACCGTCTACCGCGAACGCGGCATCCTGCGCCGGATGTCCACCACCCCGGTCCGCCCCTCGGCCCTGCTCACCGCGCAGATCGTGCTGCACGGCGCGGCCTCGCTGTGCTCCGCCGCGCTCGTCCTGGCCGTCGGCCGCGTCGCCTTCGGGGTGCGGCTGCCCGGACAGATCCCCGGCTACACGCTCTCCCTGGTGCTGGCGGTCGCCTGCGTCCTCGCGCTCGGCGCCACCGTCTGCGCGCTGTCCCGGACCTCCAAGGTCGCGACCGCCGTGGGGTCGGTCGCGTATCTGGTGATGATGTTCACGGCCGGGGTCTGGGTGCCCGTGCAGACGATGCCCGGCCTGCTGCGCCGGATCGTCGAGTGCACACCCCTCGGCGCCGCCTCCCAGGCGCTCGACCAGGCGGCCCGCGGGGACTGGCCCGGCTGGACCCACCTAGCGGTCGTGGCGCTGTGGACGGCGGTGCTGGGCGCGGCGTCCACCCGGCTCTTCCGGTGGGAGTGACCGGGGCGCCGCGTAAGGTGCGGAGCGTCCGGGGACGACCGGGGGAGGGGCCGTGAAGGACGACGACCGTACGACGGCCGAGCACCGCTGGCAGCAGTTCTACCGGTACGGCCCGTACACGCTCCTGGGCCTCGCCGTGCTGATGTCCGCCCTGTCCTCGGGCCTCGTCGGGATGACCGGCACGGACATGTACGCGGCGGCGGTCCTGGCCTCGGGGGCCGGCGCGCTCCAGTTGTGGTGGGGCCGGACCCGGCCCGGGGCGCCCCCGTACGGACGGGCCGCCCAGGTCTACTACGTCCTGCGGACCGTGATCGCCTTCGCCCTCTGCTGGTTCAACCCGTTCTTCTCCGTCTACGCGATCACCGGCTACTTCGACGTCGGCGCCCTCCTGCCGAACCGGTACGTCCGTGCCGGCCTGCTGTGCACCGCCGTCACCATGGCGGGCGCGCAGTCCGGCAGCGGTATGCCGCCCGCCTCCCTCACCAACTGGGCGGCTTTCGCGGCGCTGTTCGTCCTGCATTCCTCCCTCGCCCTCCTCTTCGGCAACATCGGCGCCCGCGAGGCCGAGAAGGACAGGCGCCAGACCGAGACCATCACCGAGCTGGAACGCACCAACACCCGCCTGGAGCAGGCCCTCGCCGAGAACGCCGCCCTCCACACCCAACTCCTCCTCCAGGCCCGGGAGGCCGGCGTCGCGGACGAGCGCCGCCGTCTGGCCGCCGAGATCCACGACACCCTCGCCCAGGGCCTGGCCGGGATCATCGCCCAGCTCCAGGCCGCCGCCTCCACCGCCGACGACCCGGCGCTCGCCCGGCGACACCTCGACCGTGCCGCGGGCCTCGCCCGGCACAGCCTCGGTGAGGCCCGCCGCTCCGTGCACAACCTGGTGCCCGCCGCGCTGGAGGAGGACGACCTGCCCGGAGCCCTGAGGAAGACGGTCGGGGAGTGGTCCGAACGGCACGGCATACGGGCCGGATTCACCGTCACCGGCACCGTCGAACCCCTCCACGACGAGGTCGGCGCCACCTTGTTGCGCATCGCCGAGGAGTCCCTCGCCAACGCGGCCCGGCACGCCTCGGCGACCCGTGCCGGGGTCACCCTCTCCTACATGGGCGACGAGATCACGCTCGACGTACGCGACGACGGCCGGGGTTTCGACCCGGCCGCGCTCCCGGAACAGGGCGGCGGCGGAGGCTTCGGGCTCGGCGGGATGCGGGCGCGCGCCGAACGCGTCGCGGGCACGGTCACCGTGGAGACGGAACCCGGCCTCGGCACCGCCGTCAGCGCCAGGGTTCCCCTGGTGCGCCCCGCCTGACGGGCGTTACGGTGAGGCCGATATGACCGAGGCACCCGGCACCGCACGCGTGATCACCCTGGTCGTCGTCGACGACCACCCCGTCGTACGGGACGGCCTGCGCGGCATGTTCACGTCCGCGCCCGGCTTCGAGGTGCTGGGGGAGGCCGCCGACGGACCGGCCGCCGTGGCGCTGGTGGCCCGGCTGGACCCCGACGTGGTCCTGATGGACCTGCGGATGCCGGGCGGCGGGGGAGTGGCCGCCATCGCCGAGCTGACCCGGCTCGGCGCCCGGTCCAGGGTGCTCGTGCTGACCACGTACGACACCGACTCCGACACCCTCCCCGCGATCGAGGCGGGCGCCACCGGCTACCTGCTCAAGGACGCGCCCCGCGACGAACTGCTCACCGCCGTACGGGCGGCGGCCGACGGGCGGACCGTGCTCTCACCGGCCGTCGCCTCCCGGCTGGTCTCACGGGTACGCGCTCCGGCGGTGCCGGGCGGCGAGTCGCTGTCCACCCGGGAGCGCGAGGTGCTGGCCCTCGTCGCCCAGGGCACCTCGAACCGGGGGATCGCGGCCGAGCTGTTCATCAGCGAGGCCACAGTGAAGACCCATCTCACCCATGTCTTCGCCAAGCTGGGCGCCAAGGACCGGGCGGCGGCCGTCGCCCTCGGCTACCAGCGCGGCATCCTGGGCTGACGGCCGGAAGAGCGGCGCCCGCCCTCGTCCCGGCCACGGTCCCCGGTGTGGTCGCGGCCCCGGCCCGGTGGCGGGGCGCCCGGCCATACGGGTGGTCTGTCCGGCTCCGCCGACGGTCTGCCCACGGTGGACCCCCCGCTCACGTTTCCCCCGGGGGCGCCCGTCGTTGGGCGGGGCGTGAACCACGAAGCGAAGAGAGCACGGGCGGGTTCGGCCGCCGTGCTGACATGGGCAGGACTGTTCACCGTGCTGGTCCTACTGACGGGCTGCACCGAGGCGACGTCGTTCTTCGGGGACGACCGCGCACCCGGGGACGCCATCCGGATCGTCCCGAAGGACGGCGCCGAGAACGTGGGCGCAGACGACCGGATCGAGGTGACCGTCCCCAACGGCAGGCTCGAACGGGTGAAGGTGACACGGATCGAGGACGCGGAGCAGGAGGAGGTGCCCGGCACGATCGCCGGCGACGGCCGGTCCTGGGCGCCCCAGGACAAGGGGTACCGGCTCGGGCTCGCCGGGAAGTACAGCGTCGAGGCCGTCGCGGTCGACGGCGGCGGTCACCGCTCGGCCCGGAGCACCACCTTCACCACCCTCGTCCCCAAGGACCGTTTCATCGGCTACTTCAAGCCGGAGAACCGGTCGACCGTGGGCACCGGGATGATCGTCTCCTTCGAATTCAACCGCCCGGTCAGGAACCGGGCCGCCGTCGAGAAGGCGATCCGGATCACCACCGAGCCCCGCGTCGAGGTGGCGGGCCACTGGTTCGGCGCGGAGCGGCTGGACTTCCGCCCCGAGGAGTACTGGGAACCGGGGACCGAGGTCACCGTCGACGTCGGACTGCGCGACGTGGAAGGCGCGCCCGGGGTCTACGGAAGCCAGCGCAAGACGGTCACCTTCCGGGTCGGCCGCTCGCAGACGTCCGTGGTCGACGCCGTCGCGCACACCATGGAGGTGCGCCGTGACGGCGAGGTGGTCAGCACGGTGCCCGTCACGGCGGGCACCGAGAAGACCACCACGTACAACGGCAAGATGGTGGTCTCCGAGCTGCACGAGGTGACCCGGATGGACGGCCGTACCGTCGGGTTCGGCGGTGAGTACGACATCAAGGACGTGCCGCACGCCATCCGGCTGACCAAGTCCGGCACCTTCCTGCACGGCAACTACTGGGAGTCCCCCGACATCTTCGGCTCCGAGAACACCAGTCACGGCTGCATCGGGCTGCGCGACGTGAAGGGCGGCGGCTCGGACACCCCGGCCGGATGGTTCTTCGAGCGGACCCTCGTCGGGGACGTGGTCGAGGTGGTCAACTCCACCGACAAGACGGTCGCCCCGGACAACGGCCTCGGCGGCTGGAACCTCGGGTGGCCGCAGTGGAAGGCGGGTTCCGCGCTGCGCTGATCACCGGTCCGACCTGCACCGGTCCCGGGGACACCGTCCCCGGGACCGCCGGCCGGCTCCACCCGGGGCGCCGGGACGAGTTGGGACACAACGGTGACAGTCCGGGGGAGTTCTCCCCGCGTCCGGTGTGATTGTCTTGCGCCGAGCGTGCACGTACGGCGTGCGGAGTGCGGGCCATGGCGAGGCCAGGCCGTGCGAGGGGAGACGACCACAGTGAACGGGCTGCCGATATCGGGGGCATCGGCCGGGGCGAGCAGGGGACGGCACGGGCGCGGCGCCCATGGACTTCTCGCACTGGTACTCGGTGCGTTGCTGCTGCTGGTGACGGGGTGCGGGGGGAGCGGCGCGGCCGCCGAGAGGGACGGGGACGCCAAGAGCACGGGGGGCAAGAGCGCCGACACCAGCGCCTCGCAGGCGGTGGTGACCATCGCGCCGAAGGACGGCGCCGACGACGTGGCGACCAGCGGCGCGCTGAAGATCACGGCCGAGCGGGGCAAGCTGAGCACGGTGAAGGTCGCCGACCCCAAGGGCAACGAGGTCGAGGGCGCGATCGCCGCCGACGGACTGAGCTGGGCGCCGGAGCGGCACCTGGCCGCCGCGACCAAGTACACCGTGCACGCGGTCGCCAAGGACGACAAGGGCCGCGAGTCGGCCAAGGACACCGCCTTCACGACCCTCGTCCCGCAGAACACGTTCATCGGGCAGTACACCCCCGAGGACGGTTCGACGGTCGGGGTCGGCATGCCGGTCTCCATCCACTTCACCCGGGGCATCACCGACCCCGGGGCCGTCGAGAAGGCGATCCGGGTGACGGCCGAGCCGGCCGTGGAGATCGAGCCCCACTGGTTCGGCAACGACCGCCTCGACTTCCGTCCGGAGAAGTACTGGGCCGCGGGCACGAAGGTGACGCTGCGCCTGGACCTGGACGGCGTCGAGGGACGCCCCGGTGTCTACGGCAAGCAGGCCAAGACCGTGTCGTTCACCGTCGGCCGCAGCCAGGTCTCCACCGTGGACGCGCGGTCGCACCGGATGAAGGTGGTCCGCGACGGCAAGCAGATCAAGGACATCCCGATCTCCGCGGGCGCCCCGTCGACGACCACGTACAACGGTCAGATGGTCATCAGCGAGAAGCTCAAGGTGACCCGGATGAACGGTGACACGGTCGGCTTCGGCGGTGAGTACGACATCAAGGACGTCCCCCACGCGATGCGGCTGTCCACCTCGGGCACCTTCATCCACGGCAACTACTGGGGCGGGTCGGGCATCTTCGGCGCGAGCAACACCAGTCACGGCTGCGTCGGCCTGCGGGACGTGCGCGGCGGCTGGGACGGCAAGACCCCGGCCGCCTGGTTCTTCGACAACTCGCTGATCGGCGACGTGGTCGTGGTGAAGAACTCGAACGACAAGGTGATCCAGCCGGACAACGGCCTCAACGGCTGGAACATGGACTGGGCGGAGTGGACGAAGTAGGTCCCCCGCACACGACGGGCCCGGTGCTGTGACCAACGGCACCGGGCCCGCCGGTGTTAGCGGCGGTTAACCTGCCTTCCATGACCGTAACCCTCGAAGTACGCGACGACGTCGGCACGATCAGGCTGGACCGCCCGCCGATGAACGCCCTGGACAGTGCCGTCCAGGACCGGCTGCGCGAGCTGGCCGAGGAGGCGGCGGGGCGCGACGACGTACGGGCCGTGATCCTGTACGGCGGAGAGAAGGTGTTCGCCGCGGGCGCGGACATCAAGGAGATGCGGGCGATGGACCACCCGGCGATGGTGAAGCGCTCCAAGGCCCTCCAGGACTCCTTCACCGCCGTGGCCCGGATCCCCAAGCCCGTGGTCGCCGCCGTGACCGGCTACGCCCTGGGCGGCGGCTGCGAACTCGCGCTCTGCGCCGACTTCCGGATCGCCGCCGACAACGCCAGGCTCGGACAGCCGGAGATCCTGCTCGGCCTCATCCCGGGCGCCGGCGGCACCCAGCGGCTCGCCCGGCTCGTCGGTCCGTCCAAGGCCAAGGACCTGATCTTCACGGGCCGTCAGGTGAAGGCCGAGGAGGCGCTCGCCATCGGCCTGGTGGACCGGGTGGTGCCCGCCTCCGAGGTGTACGAGCAGGCGCACGCGTGGGCCGCCCGGCTCGCCAAGGGGCCCGCGCTGGCTCTGCGGGCGGCCAAGGAATCCGTGGACGCGGGGCTGGAGACGGACATCGACACCGGGCTGACGATCGAACGGACCTGGTTCGCCGGTCTGTTCGCGACCGAGGACCGCGAGCGCGGGATGCGCAGCTTCGTGGAGGAGGGGCCGGGCAAGGCCCGCTTCGTCTGAGGGCGTCGCCCGTCCGTGTGGGGACGCGGTGACCCGGGTTCATCCCTGTGGGCGGATGAGCGGGACCTTAAGGCAACCTTAAGGTCCCGCTCCCCTTCCGCTCGGGCGAAGACCCCACCGGTGTCCGTCGCCCCAGCTGGCGGCGGTTCCCGGCGTGCAGTCATGCCCCTGACATATGCCAGGAACCCTCCTCGGGGCGGCGCCGGCCGCGAGGACGATTCCCCGGGAACGGCCACGGAGTCCCCGCGGGCCGTCCATGATGGGGGGCATGGCGGGCCTGGAGGGTGTGGAGCAGCCGCGACAGCGCAGCAGCGCGAGTGCGGGACGCTGGAATACGGCCACGGAGGACGAACAGGCGTTCAAGGCCGTGGAGTTGTACGGAAATCCGACGGAGGGTGAGGTCCGATTGCCCTCGCGTCCGGAGTCCGCGGCCACCGCCCGGCGGATCACCTCGTGCGTGATGCTGCGGCAGTGGCAACTCCCGCCGCAGACCGCCGAGCACGGGGTGCTGCTCGTCTCCGAACTCGTCGGCAACGCGGTGCGGCACACCGGTGCGCGGGTCTTCGGGCTGCGGATGCTGCGGCGCCGGGGCTGGGTTCGCGTCGAGGTGCGCGACCCCTCGCGCGGCCTGCCGTGCCTGATGCCCGTCCGGGAGATGGACGTCAGCGGGCGCGGTCTCTTCCTCGTCGACAAGCTCTCCGACCGGTGGGGTGTCGATCTGCTGCCGCGCGGCAAGACCACCTGGTTCGAGATGCGCGCCTCCGACCGCTGAACCACCGCCCGCCCGTGTGCCGGGGGCGCGGTCCCGGAACGCCAGAAGCCCCCGTCGGCCGGGGTGCGGCGCTTTCGGGGGCTTCTGTGGGGGGCCATGGAATGGGGGGTGTCTCCATGGCCGCTTGTGGGGCCCGGCTCGGGTCGGAGGAGGCCGTGTCACCGACTATGGCAGATGGGGGACGTCGGTGCCAAAACCCCACATGGTGCAGAAGTGGGCATATTAGGGCAATCCCTTTGTGAATCCATGGTGTGATGGGTCACTGGCCTGGTAATTCCCGTGCGTCGGGGCGCCCGGAAGGGTGATTCCTCGACGGTCTCCGTGCGGCGGCACCCGCGTGCCACACCCTTTCCGCCCTACTCTGTCCCGGATCCCGGGCACGGTCTCCCGGTCCGGACCCGGAGGGAGGGCCATGAACGGTCGCGGGACGGCGACGGACCGCCGCACGGTCCTGCGCGCGGCCACCGGGGCGGCCCTCCTGGCCGCCGGCCCCGCCGGCTGCGCGGACGCCGGACGAACCACCCACGCCCCGGAGAGGCCCGGCCCCGCGGGGAGCCCGTCCGGCGCGGGGCGGGCCGGGGGCCCCGACCGTCCGGCCCCCGCCCCCCGGCGCTTCCCGGGGCAGCCCGTCCAGATCGACCACGGCCCCCGGAACCGGCCCCAGGTCGCCCTCACCTTCCACGGCGAGGGCGACCCCGCCCTGGCCGGCCGGATCCTGGCCGACGCCGAACGGGCGGGCGCCCGGCTCACCGTCCTGGCCGTCGGCACCTGGCTCGACGCCCACCCCCAGATGGCCCGCCGGATCCTCGACGGCGGCCACGACCTCGGCAACCACACCCAGAGCCACCTGGACATCAACGCGCTGGGCGAGGACCAGGCGTACGCGGAGATCACCGGCTGCGCCGAGCGCCTGCGCCGCCTCACCGGCTCCATCGGCACCTGGTTCCGGCCCTCCCGCAGCCGGTACGCCACCCCGCTCGTCCAGGACCTCGCCCGCCGGGCCGGCTACCCGCACGTGCTGGCCCACGACGTGGACTCCCTGGACGCCACCGCCACGGGTGTCGCGGCCGTCACCCGCAAGGTCGCCGGTGAACTCCGCGACGGGGCGGTGGTCAGCCTGCACCTGGGCCGGCCGGACACCGTCGCCGCGCTGCCCCTCCTCCTCACCGAGATCGCCCGGCGCCGGCTGCGCGCGGTGACGGCCACGGAGCTGCTGAGCTGACGCCCGCGGATCCGGGGCCGGCGACCGTCACTTGAGGTAGACCAGGCCGTCCGTCGTCACGGTCGGCCGGCCCTTCGTGCCGACCACCACGACCTTGACGGTGTGCTTGGCGGAGGACGGCCAGGACGTCGTCCAGACGGCCTGCCGGTAGGCGGTGGTGGAGGACTTCACGTCCACCGTGGCCGTCTTCTTCCCGTCCACGTAGATGTGCACCTGCCCGGAGGTCGAGGCCCGCGACGCCACCCAGGCCACCGAGCGCCCGGTGAACGTCCAGGTCAGCGAGGCGTTCTTGGTGCCGCTCGCGTACGACTTGCCGCCCAGGTAGGAAGAGGAGGACCGGGTCGCCCAGGTGCCGCTCTTCTTCGCCGCGGTCTCCTGGAGGATGACGGGCGTACCGGCGACCGAGGCGGCCGCGGTGTTGCCCGCCCGGTCGTAGGCCGACATCTTCCACGTCGTCGCCTTGCCCGGCTTCGCCGTGTGGGAGGCGCTGGTGACGGTGGGGCCGTAGGTCTTCGCCACGGGGGCCGTCAGACGTACGTCACGGAGCTGTACGGCGTCGGCGGCCTTCCACTTCAGCGTGAGCGGGACGGCGGCCGCGTTCACCGTGCCGCTGCGCAGCGAGAGACCCGGCTTGGTGGTGAAGGTGGGCGCGGTCCGGTCGGCGACCACGGTCACCGCCGCCGACACCGAGGTCTTCCCGGACAGGTGGGTGGCCCGCACCTGGACCGTGTGGCTGCCCGCGGCCAGTTGGGCCTTGGCGGACGTGGCGGAGCCCTTCACGGTGGCGGTGGACCTGCCGTCCACCAGCAGCTCGTAGGAGGCGACGAAGGCGGCCGGGGTGGTCGCGGACCAGCCGACGGTGATGTCCGCCTTGGTGTGGTACACGGCGCCGGAGAGCGCGGCGCCGGTCACGGACGTGACGGTCAGTCCGGTGACGGGGCCCCCGGCGTACCCCCGGATCAGCGGGAGCTGGGCGTAGAGCCGGGAGCCGGGGCACTGGGTGTTGAAGCCGTCACGGTGCCCGGAGATCTGCTGGAACGTGTACGTCTTGCCCGCGGTGAACACCTTGCCCGCGTAGTTGTTCCCGGCGGCGCCCGCCGTGAGGGTGGTGGTGCCGGCCGGATCGCCCTTGTACTGGCCGAGCTTCCACGCGGCGACCCTGGCGACCGAGGCCGTCGCCGCGCTCGCCGCCGCGGTGTCGGTGTACATGCCGATGACGGCGATGCCCGCGGTCTCCCGGTTGAACCCGTAGGTGTGAGCGCCCTGGACGGCACGGTCCACGCCGCCCTTGCGGCCCTCGAAGACCGTGCCGCACTTGTCGACCAGGAAGTTGTATCCGAGGTCCTTCCACCCGTTGGACTTCACGTGGTAGGCGTGCAGCCCGCGCACGATCGCCGCCGAGTCCGCGCAGGAGTAGGAGTTGGTCTGCGCGGTGTGGTGGACGAAGACGGCCTTGACCCGGTCCATGTAGTCCGGGGACTCGTCGTTGAGCGACTCGTCGGCGTTCCAGCCGGCCCGGGAGACGATCGCCGGCCGGGGCGCGGTGGACGGCGGCGGGGTGCCGGACGGTCCGGTGGAGGGGCTGGTGGCCGGGGCCGACGGCGACGTCGTGGGGTCCGGCCCGGGTTCCGTGCTCGGGGGCGCGTCCGTCGTGGTGGTGGGGACGGGTTCCTCGGTCGCCGGTTCGGTGGCGGGGTCCGTCTGCCCCGCCGGGGGCTCGGACACGGGCCCGTCGTCCGGGGCGGGGGAGGACGGCTCCTCGGACGGTCCGTCCTCGGCGTCCAGCGCGTACGCGGCGGGCTCGGCGTCTCCGGAGCCCCTGCCGGGATCGACGGTGTCCAGCCGCAGCCCGGCGGGGAGCCCGGCCGTGCTGCCGGAGCCGGCCCTCACCCGGACCTCCACACCGTCGGACGGGCCGACCCAGCGGGGCTCGGTGCTGCCCCGGACCCCGGCCTGTCCGGCCTCGGTACGGCCGTCGATCTCGGTGTCCAGCGGCAGCCAGGACGTCCAGGTGCCCGTCGCGCGGGAGCGCGTACGCGTCTCGACGGTGCCCGGCACCGTGGCCGAGGGATCGGTCCAGGTGACGCCCAGCATGCTGAACGGCTTGCTCTCACGCTGCTCCAGGGAGGCCGAGGCACCGTCACCGGAGACCTTCAGCGCCGTCCCGCGCACATCGGCCCGGACCGCGCCGGACGTGGCGCGCGCGTCGCCGGAGACGGGGGTCCCCGTCACCCCTTCGCCCACCAGGACGCCCCCGACCACCGCCGTGGTGGCGACGGCGGCCGTGACCCATATTCTTCGCTTCACTCGCACGAGGTTCCCGAGGATGACGACCGCCGTGGCGGCAGTTTCGACAAAGACTGGCCGATACTCGAACGGCCCTCCACACAATGGTTGCCGATCCTTCACATCTTTTCGGCCTTCCACGGGATCGAGATGGTCACAATCCACAGGGCCCGGGGGCCCGTTGCCGGGTCCCCGGGCCCTGTCGCCCTCGGTGCGCGTGTGACGCCTCAGACGGCGAAGTGCGGCGAGAGCGCCTCCCTCCGGTCGATCTCGACCAGATCCGGGCGGGTGTAGCGCTCGGCCCGCGCGTGGTAGTCGAAGTCGCCGCGCACCAGGCCCCGGTAGTCCCGTACACAGCGCTCCAGCGCCGCCCGGGTGGGGCCCTCGATGCCCCCGGCCGCTATTTCCTCGACGAGTTCCCTCTCGGCCCGCTGGACCCGCTCGGCGATACGTGCCAGTTGAATTCCGGCCTCGTCCACGGCCTCTTGGAGCGTGGACCGGCGGTCACGCTGAATGAGCCGGACCGCGTTGTGCTCGTATCCGTGGACGGCCTCCTTCTCGAAGGAGCAGATGTCGTTGCACAGCCCGGAGTGATCGGTGACCGCATGGCGCAGCGCGATATACGCGGGCAGGCTCCGGGCGGATTCCGGGAGATCGATTCCCGCGGTGATCTCATGGAGGTCCAGGAAGGGCTGCATCGCCACGGAGTCCCGGCGGTGCCGGGTGAAGTCGGCCCGGCCGGGCACCTGTCCGGCGGCCCGCTCCACCGCCTCCGCGTAGTAGGTCCAGAGCCAGGCGGCGGTGTCGCGCCGGAACTGCCGTGCCCAGGCGGGGGACCGGTCGCGGCAGGTGCGCTCGCGCAGTCCTTCGAGCGCGTACTCCATCGGGACCAGCGGCTTCTCCCCGTCCAGGACGCCCACGAGCCGGGAGATGGCCTCCTCGCACATCCGGGGATCGCGTCCGGCCGGCCCGTCGTCGAACTCGTCGTCCACCAGGAACGCCCAGAAGAGCCACTGGCAGAAGAGGTCGAGGTGCTGCTGTGAGGCCTGCGGGAAGATGAGCGATATCCAGAGTTCCGGGCGGGTGCGGAGCATCTTCTTCCGGGCCACCGGGGAGAGACGCAGATCGTTCTCCTCGGCCCACTGCCAGGCCGCCGCCTTCGTGTTCTCCATTCCCGGATTGCATCCCGCGCTCCGGAACGGCATATGAAACGCCGGTAAAACAATCTGGCTCATGGGTGCCCCTCGTCGAATTGGTGCGGATGGACGCCGGGATCGGTGAACCGATCGACGTGACGCACCGGGACCGGCCCGCCGGAGCGCGGCCGGTGACCCGCTGGCTCTGGCCAAAGGGTCACCGTCCGAGGTGGGGCTGCCATCGTGGGCCTCCTTCCACCGTCCGGGGGCCGGCCGGTCCGGCCGGGTGCGCCGAACGGCGGGAGCCGCTCGCGTCACCATGCGTCACGACCAGTGAACCCCGTGTGGGTGAGAGAGGGAAGCGGTAGGTGGCCGAAACCGCGTGATCGCGGGGAACACCCGCTCATCTCTGAGCAGGATGGGGCGGGGCGCCGGGCTCAGCCCTCGGGTGCCCCGAACACCGTCCCGTAGGTGGCGCGGAACAACTCCTCGACCTCCGCGCCCTCCAGCCCTTCGGCCCGCGCCTGGTGCATCCACTCGGTCAGCGCCGACCGCAACGGCCAGTCGGGGTCCGATCCGGGCCGCGCCAGGGTGCGGGTGACGAACGTGCCCGCCCCCTGGCGGACCTCGGCCAGCCCCGCGCGCTCCAGCTCGCGGTAGGCCTTGAGCGTGGTGTTCGGGTTGACCTTGGTGGTGGCGGCGACCTGCGCGGCCGTGGGCAGCCGGTCCCCCTCCTCCAACGCGCCCATCCGCAGCGCCTGTTCGACCTGGCGCACGATCTGGAGGTACGTCGCCACTCCACTGCGCCGGTCGATGCGGAACACGACCACCGGCATCACCTTCCGCTCGGGTACCGATACTTTATGTACACGGCCGCGACGTGCCTACAGCGGGCGTCGGGCCGAGCGCCACACCACGAACGCGGTGAGCGCGGCGGTGCCGGCCAGCAGGATGCCGGCCCCCGTCCACTGCATGGCCGCCATCTGGTCGTAGTCGAGGTACTCCATGACGCTGTTGACGATGCCCTTCTCGGAAAGGCACGCGTCCTGCGCCTTCTCGGTCGCCTCGGCGCACGTCCCCCATCCGTAGAGGGTTCCGTCGGCGCTGCCCACCCAGCGGTCCAGCTCGTACGACTCGTCGAAACGGGCGGGGAGTTCACCGTCCAGCGGGTAGGTGAAGACGTGCGACGGGGCGAGGTGCGTCCGGATCAGGCCCCAGGCGGTCTCCACGGCCACGGCGAACACGAAGGTGACGACCATGGCGGGGAGCACCCGGCGCAGCAGGACGCCGATGGTCACCCCGGCGGCGGTCAGGAACAGCGCGAGGGCCGGGAGCACGGGGCCGGTGTTGTCGAAGGACTCGGCGTCCATCCAGGAGAGCGAGAGCAGCGAACGGTACGGCGTCCACCACCAGGTGAAGAGTGCGGAGAGCACCACGCACGAGACCAGGGTGGCCGCGAAGCACCAGCCGAGCTTCGCGACCAGCCAGCGGCGGCGCGTCACGGACTGGGTGGTGGCGAGCTGGGCGGTGCCCTGCTCGCTGTCGGCCGCGATCAGCGGGGCACCGAGGAAGACGGCGAGGACGACGGGCAGCGCGCTCAGCAGCGTCGTCAGGTAGCCGTACTGGCGGCCGACGACCTGCGACGGCGCGTCCTTCCCGGGCCAGCCCGCCGCGTCGAGCAGGTCGATCAGCTGGGCGCGCTGGTACACGATCCAGATCGAGCAGAGCACCGTCAGGGCCAGGACGCAGAGCAGCGTGGCCCGGTGCTGGCGCAGGACCAGCCAGTTCAGGCCGCGCACCACCCTCCGGCGGGGCGTGGCGCGTCTGGTGGACGCCTCGGTCAGGGTGGTGCTCATACGGTCCTGGCCTCCTCGGGCTCGATACCGGCTCCGGGTGTGTACAGCGCGGGGGCGTCGGGCGAGCGGAGATGGGCGAGCAGCACTTCCTCCAGGCTCGGCTCCGAGACCTGCCACGCGTCGGACAGCGGGCCCGAGGGCCGCACCATCGCCTGGAACTGCCGGCCCCGCACCCGGTTCTCGATCACCGTGTGCCGGGTGAGGGCGGCGGGCAGCGCCCCGTCCTCGGTGACCCCGGTCACCAGGGCGTGCGCGGGGACGAGCGCGTCGGCGTCACAGGCCATCCGCACCTTGCCCTGGGCGAGGACGAGCAGGTAGTCGCACATGTCCTCCAGCTCGGTGAGCATGTGCGAGGACATCACCACGGTGGTGCCGCGTTCGACGGCCTCCGCCATCAGGAGGGTGCTCATCTCGTCGCGGGCCAGCGGGTCGAGGTCGGACATCGGCTCGTCGAGCAGGAGCAGGTCGGGCCGCTTGCCGAACGCGAGGGCGAAGGCCACCCGGGTCCGCTGACCGCCGGAGAGCGTGCCGACGGCGGCGTGCGGCGGTACGTCGCCCGCGCGGACGATCCGTTCCGCCGCCGCCATGTCCCAGCCGGGGTTGAGCTCGGCGCCCATCCGCAGCGTCTCGGCGACGCTGAACCGCTTGTACATCGGCTTGTCCTGGCCGAGGAAGGCGAACCTCGGCATCACCTTCGGATCGCTCACCGGCACCCCGAAGAGGCTGAGTTCGCCCTCGGTGGGGTTCACCTGCCGGGTGGCCATGCCCAGCAGGGTGCTCTTCCCGGCGCCGTTGGGCCCCACCAGACCGCAGATCCGTCCGGCCGGCAGCCGGAAGGAGCAGTCCCGCAGCGCCCAGCCGCGGCGGTAGCGCTTGCCCAGGCCGCGGGCCTCGACGGCCCACGTGCCCCCGGACCCGGTCGGCGTACTCGTCTGTGCCACGCTGTCCCCTCAATTCCATGAATCAATTAATGGAATCATGGTCACCGGGCGCGGGGCGTGTCAACCCGCGCCCGGACATGACGAAGGACCGGCCGCGTGTGAGCAACCGGTCCTCGGCAGGGGGCGAGTGGGCTGTCCGCCGTGTGCGGGCGGGCTGTCCGCCGCGTGGGGGCGGGCCGGGCGGTGCCACCCGCCCGGCCCGGCGTGGCCTCACACGCCGGACGTGTCCTCCTCCGCCGCGGACCCTCGCGTGAAGTGGGTGACGGCCTCGGCCACGTCGGCGTGTACGGGCATGAGGCCGCCGACCCCCGTCATGTCCAGCAGTCTGGTGAGCTGATCGGGTGCGGCGGCGACGGACAGGGACCCGTCGTGGTCTCTCGCGTGGTGGACTATGGCGATCAGCGCGTTGAGTCCCGAGGAGTCGCAGAACTCCACGGGCGCCATGTCGAGGACCACATGGGCGTAACCCTGTCCGATCAGGTCCACGGCCTTGGTCCGAAGGGCCGGTGCGGTCTCCACGTCGAGCTCGCCTGAGACGGTGACGACCGCGAGCGAGTCGGCCGGGTGCCGGACGGTGAGAACGAGAGTGGTGCTGTGAGTCATGACGTCATTGCTCCTGGCAGGGGCGGACGACTGAGGCCGGACCCGTGGGAGCGAGTCGGCGCGTACGGCCACAGGCGCCACCCGCAGGTGACGCGCCGCCCCCAGGCGCACCCTCCGACCGATCCGATGGGTGGCCGCCAGAATGTCGCTCATCGAATCCGGACTGCGGAAGCGTACCCCACGGCAACTGTTGTCCCCGGGGTGCATCGCGCCCGGAACGTGACCGTCGAAGCCTGCGGTCGGCAGAGGTAAGATGCTGGGGCCATACGCGTGTGCCCCTGAGGCGAGGCTCGGTCCTGACTTTCCGTACGAGCGCATCGGACGCCGGCACGCCTGCTCGGTCCGGTGGCCGGACGGAGCCAGACAGACGAGTACGACCATGCCGGATCGGAGTGTCATCTATATGGGCCTGAACCCCGAACCAGACCACCGGTCCCGGGACGCGGCTCACGAGGGTTCCGAGGTCATCGAACTGCTCGAAGTCCTGTGGGAACAAGGACGCGAGGCAGTACCGACCGGCCCGGTGTCCCCCTCCCAGCTCCGCGTGCTGTACACCCTGGACCGCGACGAGGGAATCAACCTGCGGATGCTCGCGGAAGCCCTGGGATCGGCCTCCCCCTCGGTCAGCAGACTGTGCGACCGGCTCCAGGCCACGGGATTCGTGGAGCGGGCCCCCAGCCCGGTCAGCCGGCGCGAGCTGGAGCTCCGGCTGACCAGCCACGGCAAGGCCTACCTCGTCGACCTGCGCATGCGCCGCGAGCAGGTCCTGATGTCGACCATCGACGCCATGCCGCCCAAGGCCCGGCGGGCGCTGCTCGAAGGACTCCGGAGCTTCCGCGGCGCGGCCGCCGCCGGACAGGAGGGCGGCACGGCCAGACCCCTGAGATCCACCGGGTAGCGGGACTCCGCTCACACCGGCGTGTCACCGGCCGGGGGCTGCCGCCCGAACCAGTCGAGGCAGACCACCAGGGCGTCGTCGTCCAGCGGGGCCGGGCCCCGGTAGTCCTTCAGATCACGCAGAACCGCCAGCGGCACCTGCGCGGACGGCAGGAAGCGGTGCGCGGACAGCGACCGCGCCAGCGCGCGCTCCCCGTAACGCTCCCCGGCCGCCGAGGCGCTCTCGTAGACCCCGTCGCTGCTCACCAGCAGCCGGTCGCCCGGCTCCACGTGGAGGTGCTCGGCGAGGTAGACCGTCTCCTCGAACATCCCGAGCGGAAGCTGCGCGTCGAAGGCGACGGACTCGACGGAGCGCCCCCGCAGCCGCCACATCCGGGGTGACCCGGCGTCCACGGCCTCCACCTCGCCGGTCGCCAGGTCGAACCGGAGCAGCAGTACCGAGGCGTGCAGAGCGCCCCGGTACTGCGCGTACACCGCCTGGTCGGCGAGGCTCGCCTGGCCGGGCAGGTCCAGCCCGGCGCGGCGGGCGTTGCGCAGGGCGTTGACGACGAGGTTGGTGAGCAGCGCGGCCTCCATCCCCTTGCCCATGCCGTTGGTGACGGTGAGCGTGAGGTGATGGGCCGAGACCGACCAGTCGAAGTTGTCACCGAAGATCGCGTACGCCGGCTCCAGATGCGCCCCCAGCGAGAACTCGGGGCGCGTCACCGAGCGGCCCGGCAGCAGTTGCCACTGCATCTCGGCGGCCAGCGTCAGACGGGTGGCGCGGCGGGCCAGCAGATAGAGATCGGTGTCCCGTTCGGCGATCAGGATCTCGTGGCCCAGGGCCTCGCAGATCCCCTGCATCTCCAGCAGATCCGCCCGGGTGCGGTCATCGGCGGTGATGACGGTGAGCACACCCATCCGGTCGCCCCTGACCGACACCGGCAGGTGCACCGTCACGGGGCCGTCGCCCGGCCTGGGCTCCACGAAGGGCTCCTGGGAGCCGAACGCCCGCCCCTGCGGGCTGTCATGGATGGGTACCGGCTCGGCGACCGGGGCCTCCCCGACCACCTGGAGGGTGGTCACCCCGTAGTCGGCAAGCCGCAGCTCCACGCTCCGCACGTCGTACTGCTCCCGCAGAGCCGCCGTGACGACATCGAGGAGCAGATGGGGTGCGGCACTGCGCAACGCCCGCTCGACGGCAGCGATTCTGTCCACGTGATCCTGTTTCTCGTTCGGGCCGCGCCGAACCCGGGCCGACCGCGAGCCCCGGGCCGTCGGCGTTCAGCGTACGGGGCCTGGCCCCGGTCGAGTGCGGCGCGCCCGAAAGGTCGCTCCGGTGGCCGGGGCCGTCAGGTGTGGGTGAGTGACTGGCGGGGGCCGGACACCTGGGCTCATCTTACGATGTACAGAGACAACAGTTTCCACACAGCAAGAAAAAATCGGCTCGGTGAGCATGCCCCGGGAAAGCCGGGGCAGGGGCCCTTCAGGAAGCTTTCACCACCAGGGAGGGTAGGCACATGTCATTGATCTCCGAACGGACCGCCGCAACCACCACGGGTGACGAGGTGTCGGCTCCGGACGGCCGGGCGGCATCCGTCGGGGAGCTGCCCTGGATCGAGGACGCCGGAAAGATCGCCCCGAAGGACGCCCGGGAGCTCTCGGCGCTCTTCTTCGCGCAGCTCCAGGTGCTGGAAGAGGGCACGCACGAGTACCAGTACGCCCGCAACGTCCTCATCGAGATGAACATCTCCCTGGTGCGGTTCGCCGCGCGCCGCTTCCGCAACCGCGGCAGCGGCGACATGGAGGACATCACCCAGGTCGGCATCGTCGGCCTCATCAAGGCCATCGACCGGTTCGAGCTCTCCCGCAACGTCGAGTTCGCCACCTTCGCCGTCCCCTACATCGTCGGCGAGATCAAGCGGTTCTTCCGTGACACCACCTGGGCCGTCCATGTGCCCCGCCGGCTCCAGGAACTGCGGGTGGAACTCGCCAAGGCCAAGGAGGAGCTGGCCGTACGCCTCGACCGCGACCCCACGGTGAAGGAACTGGCCGAGCACCTGGACCTCACCGAGGACGAGGTCGTCGAGGGCATCGTCGCCTCCAACGGCTACACCGCGGGCTCGCTCGACCTGCCGACCGACTCCAACGAGGCCTCGGCCACCGCCACGCGGACGTTCGCCGACGTCCTCGGTGAACCCGACGCCGCCATGGAGACCGTCGAGAACCTGCACGCCCTCGCCCCGCTCCTCGAAGAGCTGGACGACCGCGAACGGCGCATCATCGAGATGCGGTTCGGCCAGGAGATGACCCAGGCGCAGATCGGCGCCGAACTGGGCATCTCCCAGATGCATGTCTCCCGCCTGCTGACCCGCACCCTCGGCAAGCTCCGCACGGGCATGTTCGCCTGAGCCGCGCCGCCCGGTACGGGACGGCGCCGCGCGCGGCCCGCCGCCCCACGGCGGCATCCGCCCGGCTCACCCGCGCGGTACCGCCCGTGTCTCCGGGTAGACCACCTCGTCGGGCAGCCGGTAGCCGAGGGTGGTCAGCCGCGCCGCGACGTCGGCGGGGCTCCGGCACGTCAGACTCGCGCTGCGCAGGACGTGTTCCAGATGGACGCCGTCCAGGAACGAGCGGTCCACCGTCCCCAGCAGCCGGATGTCCTCCTCGTCCGCGACGGCGGGCGGTATCGCGTTCTTGTGCAGCCGGTGTCCCAGCGCGGCCAGTCGCTCCGCCGTCGCGGCGGGGCCGCGGCCGGTGACGAGCGCCGCGCGCAGGACGTGCCGCAACGCCACCCCGACCACGCCGTTCACCCGCAGCCAGGGGGCCCGCCCGTCCAGTCGCTCGCTCAGGACGACGAGGTCGTCCGGCTCCGGGACGTCGGGGACGAGGACTTCGCCGGCCCCCCAGCAGCCCAGCTCGGCGAGACGGGCGACGACGTCCGCCGGGCGACGCCCCGTCGCGCGGGCGGCGTCGAGGACATGGCCGGGGCTCTGGGCGGCCATCGCGAAGTCCAGGCCGTCGCCGGGGCGACCGGTGAGGCCGAGGAGGCGGTCGTCGTCGGGGTGCGGGGTGTAGGGCAGGCGGACGCCGAGCGCGACCAGCCGCAGGGCGGCGGCGTGCGGGCCGCACTTCAGCCGCGTGGCGATGTCGAGCACATGGCGCGCCCTGGCCTGCTCGCCGTGGTCGAGCCACTCGCCGTTGCCCTTGGCGTCGGTGCGGATCAGCAGCACGTCCCGGGCGTCGTGGGTCTCGGGCAGCGGTCCGGCGACGGCCGGGTAGTGGTATCCGAGAGCGGTCAGCCGCCGTGCGACCTCGGCCGGGGCCACGCCCAGCTGTTCCGCCAGGACGACCGTCTGCCGCAACGGCACCGGCGCGGTGACGTCGAGCCAGTCGAAGTCGTACTCCTTCCCCAGCGGCCTGAGCAGGACGGTGTCCTCGGGGGCCACGGCTTCGGGCAGCGGACCCTCGGGGCGCTCCACCTCGTGGTACCCCAGGGCGGCCAGCCGGGACACCACGGCGGCGGGCGCGCACCGCAGCAGGGCGGCGGAGGCGAGCAGATGCCCGTACGGCACCGGCTTGCCCGGGTCCAGCCAGGGCGGGCCGTCCCTCAGCAGCCGACCCGCGACCCGGCGGTCGTCCGGGTCCCCGGAGACGGGGGCGTGGGGTGCGTCGGTCATCGTGCTGCCTTCCGGTGCGTGGCTGTGACTGCGGGACGGGCGGGGGCGGTCATTCGGCCACCGCGATGTAACGGCCGTGTTCCATGCCGTCCTCCAGGTCGTACTCGTCCTCCTCGGACTTCCCGGTCAGGTTCACCCGGACCCCCGAGGGCTCCAGAGCCGACCAGAGGCGCAGCATCATGGCGTGGCTGAGGAAGTGGTGGGAGAGGTCCAGCTCTTCCAGGTGGGTGAGCGGCTGCCCCGAGAGCAGCGCCTCTCCACCGGTGTCGGAGAGGGAGCCCATCGACAGGCTCAGTGAACGCAGCCGGGCCACCACCGGGGCCGAGGCCAGCGCGGCGGCCAACTCGTCCTGGTCGGGGCTGTTCTGGAGACCGAGGTGGCGCAGCGCGGGCTTGCCGTCACCGGCCAGCAGCGGGGCGAGCTGCTCGACCGTCGTTCCGCCTCCGTACTCCTCGGTGCCCAGCCACAGCTCCAGCCGCTCCAGCGAGGGCAGATCGGCAGCGGCTATGTGCTCCGCCGCCTCGGGCGGTATTCCCCCGGACTCGACCCGCAGAGAACGCAGATTCCGGTGCCCGGCCACCGGGAAGTCGAGGTTGTCCCCACCACGCACCACCAGCTCCTGGAGCCCGGGGAACGCCTCCAGGAGCGGCCCCAGATCGTGCAGTCCGATCAGGGAGATCATCGACTCCTCGTACTCCAGATCACCGAGGAAGACCGCTTCGAGTCCGGTGAACCGGTCGCGCAGCCCGATCACGGCGTCGTCGGACCCGCCGAAGGAGTCGTACCAGGGGTGGCCCAGGATCAGCGCCCGCACCTTCTCCAGCTCGACCATCCCGGTGAAACGCCTCCAGCACGCCTCGGAGTCCTCGTCCGACGGGTACGGCCCGCAGCTCAGCCGCCAGGCCACGGCCCCGGCGTCGGGCAGGTCCTCGGGGTGGGCGTACGGGGGAAAGGTGTATACGGGCAGTCCGTGGAAGCGCCGGACGTGGTGCACATGCGACAAGGCTGGTCTCCCGACACTGCGTGCTCTGACTGTGCGTTCCGTTCTATCAGCGGGCACTGACAGCCGGTCACGCAGCCGGTCACGCGATGTCCAGCCGCACACCGATGAGGAGGACGCAGAATCCGCCGACAGCCATGGTGAGGGTCCAGCGTCCGACACGTCCGCCGATCACACGGGCGAGCACGCCTCCGAGCCCGGCCAGCGCGGCCACGGCGAGGGCCGGCACGATCCACACGGGACCGGGCAGGACCACTCCGGCGAACAAGGGGAGCGCCGCTCCCAGAAAGCTCGCCGCGCACGCCACCGCCATGGAGGCGAAGGAAGCGGTGAGCGCACGGCGGCCCAGCCGTCCGGCGGCCAGCCGTCCGCTCTCGGTCAGGTTCAGTTCCCTGGACGCGTGGACCAGGTGGGCCCGCCGCTCCGCGTAGTCCGCCACGAAGACCGTGAACGCGGTCGTCACCAGGGCCGCCGCACCCACCCGCGCCCCCAGCGAGAGGACCGGACGCGCGGAGGAGCCGAGCAGAGCCGAACCCGCCAGCGTGAGGGCGTTCAACAGGCCGTCCGTCAGGCCCAGCACCAGCGGCAGACGCATTCTGGCGCTCCCCTCGGCCATGCGCCGCGGGAGGCTCGCCAGGCCGGTCTCTCCGGTCTTCATCGCGCCCGGGGAACGCGTTCCAACACGTATGCTCCGGCGACCACTTGATCGACGCTGTGCACGACGGCACCCGCGTGTTCGATGCTGCGCACCACCGCGGCGACATCGATGTCGTCCCCCTCCACGGTGATGTCCGTTCCGACCGTCTCGATGTCGATGGCATCGACGGTGATGTTGACGGCGAGGACCCCGTCCACCTTCTCGATGGCTTGGGCCAGGCTGAGGAGGTCGGGTTCGTCCACGGTCTTGTCCACGTCCATGACCAACCGCCGTATGGGCATCGCGTCCTCCCGGGCTTGGTACGGCGACCGGTGGTCGCACTCTGACTGCGGAACGCGGTGGGCACGCGAGGCACCCGCGACGCATCGGCCGTACCCATCGACCATATGCGCCGCGGAGGACCGGCGCGCGGCGGCGACCGTCGGGGAAGCGACGGCCGGGACCCGGTCCGGCCCTGGTGCGCGACGTTCAGGGAGCGACCACCCCGAAGCGGAGGTCCACGGGGTGCGCGTCGGCGATTTCGAGCAGGCGGTCGTACTTGGCCACCCGCTCACCACGCGCCGGGGCGCCCGACTTGATCTGCCCGCATCCGGTGCCCACCGCCAGGTCGGCGATGAAGGCGTCCGGGGTCTCCCCGGACCGGTGGGAGATCATCTGCGTGTAACCCGCCTCACGGCAGATCCGCATGGCCTCCAGCGTCTCGGTGACGGTTCCGATCTGGTTGACCTTGATCAGCGAGGAGTTGCCGACCGTGCGCGTGACGGCCTGGGCGATGGTCGCGGGGTCGGTGACGAAGATGTCGTCGCCCATCAGTTGCACGCGGCTGCCCAGACGCGCCGTGAGACGGGTCCAACCGTCCCAGTCGTCCTCGGCGAGACCGTCCTCGATGCTCCACACCGGGAAGTTCTCGATCATCTCCTCGTACCGGTCGATGAGCTGGTCGGAGGTGAGACTCTCGCCGGCGATCCGGTAGTCGCCGTCTTCGCGGAACTCACTGGCGGCCGGATCGAGCGCGAGGGCGACGCCCTCGCGTCCGGCGGCATAACCGGCGTCCTCGATGGCGCTCACCAGTACCCTCAGCACGTCCTCGGGGCGGTCGATGTCCGGGGCGAAGCCGCCCTCGTCGCCGAGTCCCGTCGGCTGCCCCTCCGACGCCAGGCGGGCCTTGAGCCGGCCGTAGATCTCGGCGCCCGCGCGTACGGCCTCCGCGAGGCTCGGAGCACCGAGCGGGGCGAGCATGAACTCCTGGAAGTCGAGGTCGTTGGCCGCGTGGGCGCCACCGTTGACGACGTTGAAGTGCGGCACCGGCAGGCGCGGCGAGGTGCCCGCGCGCCGGGCGATGTGCTGCCAGAGTGCCGTACCGCCGCTCGCCGCTTCGGCGCGGGTGGCGGCCAGTGACACACCGGTGATCGCGTTGGCGCCGAGCCGGGCCTTGTCGTCGGTGCCGTCCAGCGCGATCAGCGCCCGGTCGACGGCGGCCGCGGACGAGAAGGTCCGGCCGGTGAGGGCCTGGGCGATCTCGCCGTTGACGTTGCCGACCGCGGTCAGCACCCCTTGGCCGCCGTAGCGGGACCGGCCCGTGTCACGCAGCTCGACCGCTTCCATGGAGCCGGTGGAGGCGCCCGAGGGCACAGCGGAGTGGATCCGCCCGCCCTCGGACGTGGTGAGGGTGACGGCGAGGGTGGGGCGGGCGCGGGAGTCGAGGATCTCGACGGCGTGCAGGTCGGTGATGCGCAAGGACATGGGGTTCTCCCTCACGTCGTGGGTGGGTCGGAGGCGGCGGGTGACAACTCGGCGCGGCCCTCGGCCGCGACCCGTTCGGCGCCCGCCAGGGCGGTGGGGGCATCCAGGTAGACGCCGCCGCGTACGAGGGGGCGCAGGGCGTCGGCGTCGAAGTCGTACCGGAGGGGGGCCGCCGTGGGAATGTTCAGCTCCGCGATCTCCCGCCCGGACAGGACGTCGAGAACGGTCACCAGGGCTCGCAGGGAGTTGCCGTGCGCGACGACCAGCACCACGGACGAGGCGCGCAGTTGGGGAGCGAGCACGTCCGCCCAGTACGGAGCCACCCGGGCGGTCATGTCGGCGAAGCTCTCCACGGCGGGCACGACCTCCGGCGGCAGGAGAGCGTAGCGGGGGTCGGCCCGGAGCCGGGCCAGCTCGTGTACGGGCAGGGGCCCGGGACGGCCGTGCGGCGACCGCCGCAACCGGTCGAACCGGCGGGGGCCGACCTCCGCGAGGACTTCGCTCTTCCGCCGTCCGGCCAGCGCCCCGTACTGGCGCTCGTTGAGCCGCCAGGTCCGCCGGACCGGGATCCACTGCCGGTCCAGTCCGGCGAGCACGATGTCGGCGCTGCTGATCGAGCGGGCCAGGACCGAGGTGTGGACGGCGTCCGGCAACAGACCGTCACGGGAGAGCAGTTCGCCCGTGAGCTGGGCCTCTTCACGCCCCCGGGCGGTCAGGGGCACGTCCGCCCAGCCGGTGAAGCGGCCTTCCACGTTGGCGGTGCTCTGCCCATGACGCACCAGGACCAGGCTCCTCGCACCGCCGCACCGGGCCTCAGACATCGGCATCGCCCCTGGGAACCGGTCCGGCGGTGCGGCGGGGAACGGCGGACGGGACCATGCATCCTCCTGGTCGTCTCGGCTACCTGACCAGGGACCGTCAGCGGCACGCCGCCGCGGTCGCGGTGAGCCCCGTCACCCGACGTGCCGGACGTCTTCCCAGGATGCGCCGTCCGAGGCAGGCACGCCATTCGGGCGAAGTGCGTGCTGTTCGCGGGGATCGGATCTGCTCGGCGAAGTGATGCCCGGATACGCGGTGACGCTCTACCGGCGGGGCGCTGCGCCGGCGTGGACCAGGGCCCGCGCCAGGCCGGCGCTCGCCGGAAGGGTGTCGAGCGGGAGGGGCTGGCTGGCGACGGCACCCTCGTGCAGCACGAGGAGCTGGGTGGCGAGGGCGTCCGGGTCCGGGCAGCCCGCCGCGGTGGCGAGCTCCTTGAACAGGCCGAGCAGCCAGAGCTTCTGGTTCGTCGCGATGCGGTGGGCGGGATGCGAGGGGTCCGGGAGCTCCGCCAGCGCGTTGATGAAGGCGCACCCGCGGGCGTTGGTCCCGCTCCAGGTCCGCAAGGCCTCGAAGGGGGCGGTGACGGCCTCGGCCGGAGTGCCGGCGGCGGCGACGGCGGCTCGGACGAGTGACCGCCAGCGCTCGTCGCGTTCCGTGAGACAGGCCGCGACGAGGTGGTCCTTCGAGCCGAACTGGTTGTACAGGGTCCGCTTGGTCACCCCCGAGTGCTCGGCGATCAGATCCACGCCGACCGCCGTGATGCCCCGGTTGTAGAACAGTTCCTCCGCGGCCGCCACGATGCGGCGGCCGGCCGGCGTCATGGGCCGCGTTTCCTGCATGACTGGACCTCTTTACCGATCGGTGTACGGTGGGGGATGTTCACAGATCAGTATACCTGGCAGGAGGTTCAGACGATGGGCACGTCCCGGTTGATGCGAGCGGTGCGAATCACAGGGCACGGAGGGCCGGAGGTCCTGGAGCTGACGGAGGTCGCCGTCCCCGACCCGCAGGCAGGAGAGGTGTTGGTCCAGGTCGGCGCGGTGGCGCTGAACAACACCGACCTGTGGACCCGGGAGGGCGCCTACGGCCGCCCGGGAGACCCGAAGGCGACGTCGGGCTGGCGGGGCCCGATCGACTTCCCGCGGATCCAGGGCGCCGACGTGGCCGGCCGGGTCGTCGCCGTGGGGGCCGGGGTGGAGGAGGGCCTGGTCGGACGCCGGGTGGTCGTCGATCCCGCGATCTACGACACCGAAGGGCCGGACGCCAACCCGGTGGGTCTGATGGGGAGCGAACGCGACGGCGGGTACGCCGAGTACGTGACAGCGCCGGCGGAGCGCGTGCACGACGTGTCGGAGTCCCCGCTCACGGACGACCAGCTCGCGACGTTGCCCACCGCCTACGGCACGGCGCTGGGCATGATCGAGCGAGGCCGGCTGCGGAAGGGAGAGACCGCCCTGGTCTCGGGAGCGTCCGGCGGCGTCGGCGTCGCGCTGGTGCAGATCGCCCGTGCGCGCGGGGCGAAGGTGATCGCCATCAGCAGCGGACCGAAGATCGACGCGGTGCGCGAAGCGGGCGCGCACGCGGTCGTCGACCGCGCGGGAGACATCGCCGGACAGATCCGCTCCGCCGCCCCGGAGGGAATCGACGTCGCACTCGACGTCGTGGCCGGGGAGCTGCTGGGCGAGGGCCTGCCGCTGCTGCGCGAAGGGGGCCGGTGGGTCGTCGCCGGAGCGCTCGGTGGCTACGAGGTGTCCTTCGACGTGCGCCGTCTCTACCTGCGCAATGCCCAGGTCATCGGATCGGCGATGCACACGCCCACACACTTCGGCCTCCTCATGGACCTGGCTCGCCGGGCGGAGGTCCAGCCCGTCGTCGCCACGGTCTTCCCACTGGAGCAGGCCGCGCGGGCGCAGGAGGAACTCTCCCGCAGGGGGCACGTGGGAAAGATCGTCATGCACCCCTGAGTTCCGCCCGCCGGGACCCCGGCGGAGCCGTGAGCCACGCTGGTGACGGTGACGGGCGTCCGCCACCGCGTCGGACGTCTCTCCGTCGACGCTCGTCGGCCGGCCACGGGGCAGCCCTCAGGAGGCGCCGCTGCCCTCGACGTTGGCGACCATCCTGCGCAGCACCTTGAGCGCGGCCACGTACTCCTCGTCGCTGATGCCCTCGTGGACCACGCCGCGCAGCTCGGTCACCAGATCCCGCAGTCGCACCCTGGCGGCCTCCCCGGCGTCCGTGAGCCGCAGACGCTGCCCGGCGTCGGTCCTGAGCCAGCCGCGGTGGAGCAGCTGGTCGATGACGCGCGCGATCTCGTGCGGCCCGTCCGCGAGCGGCGTCAGCTGGATGACGACGTCCTCGCGGCTCGGCGCCGCGGGCCCTCCGTCGACCCGGTTGAGCACCCAGTACTGCGGCTGCGTGACGTCGATCGTGGCCATGGCGTCACGCAGTTGCCGGGTGACGGCCGCCTGGGCGAGGCCACTCCAGTATCCGATGGGCTGAGTGGCCAGCATGTCGTCGGTGGCGGCGGGATCAGCCGGTGCCTGGTCAGTGGGGGTGTCAGACAGCGGTTTCATGATCGCGACGCTACAACTCCGTTCCGGGCGACGGACAGTCGCGTACCGGACACGGTGGCCGTGTGTCGGCGTACGAGGATCCGAGGCGTCCGCTCCCCACGGACAGATGACATTCACGAAGTGGGCGCCAGGGTCTTGCCCCGCATGCCGGCCGCTGGCAATCTGACCGCCAGACAGCAGACATCTTACGTCCGCTGTCCAATTAGTGAGCTTTATGTGAAGGTGGGGAGAGCACATGAGCGACGAAATCCGCAGCGGGGTCACGAGGCGGGGCGTTCTGCTTGGAGGCCTGGCTACGACGGCGATGGGCGCGGCGGGCACCTTCGCCGTGGCGGGACCGGCGACCGCGAGTTCGCCGGCCGTACTCATGGCCGACGGGTCTTCGCCGGCCGATCCGACAGGCAGGCGCCACACGTACTTCGCCTTCGACACCGGCCTCTGGAACGGACATCTGGGAATGGCGAACTGCCAGATCGAGATGGGCCGTTTCGTCAAGGACGAGAAGCACAACCCCCTGTTCAGGGAAGGCATCTTTGAGCATCCCCGGTTGCCGTGGGAGCCGCGCTTCGACAACGGGTACCCGAACGTCTTCTGGGATGCGCAGCACAAGAAGTTCCGCTGCTACTACACGCTCTTCCTCCGCGACCCCGCATCACTCAACACCCCTCCGGAGAAGAGGCGCGGGCAGGACTACGTCATCGCGAACAGGAAAACCGGCTGCTGTTACGCGGAGTCCGTGGACGGCGTGCACTGGACGAAGCCCGAACTGGGGCTGGTTGACTTCGACGGCAGCAAGAAGAACAACATCCTGTTCGAGAACGTTCAGGGAACGTCGGTCCTCTACGACCCCACGGATCCGGACTCCAGTCGCCGGTACAAGCTGATCACACTGCGTGAGTCGGGTGGAACCTCGCTGTGCGTGGCGTTCTCGTCCGACGGTATTCATTTCAGCGATCTGAAGCCCTGGCCGGCCAACAGCCCTTCCCCGGGAGCGGACTGCCACAACCTGGTCTTCCGGGACTCGCGTACAAACGAATACGTCCTCATCACCCGTCTGTGGGACAGCAACATCCGCGTCTCCGCCATGTCGCGGTCCAAGGATTTCATCAACTGGTCGAAGCCGGTCGAAGTCCACCGGGGCAACGGGTTCGAGTCCCAGATCTACTCGATGCCGGTCTTCGAGTACGGCGACCTCTACCTCGGGCTCGCCTCGCTGTACAGGGACGGCGACACCACGCTTCCGCACCATGACACCGTTGACCTGGCACTTCAGTGGTCCAGCAACCTCACCGAGTGGAACGACGTCGCTCTCCAGGACAGTACATTTATCCCGCACGGTAAGGGCATGGACACATACCCACGTGGCGACTTCGACAGCAGCGTCATTTTCTCCTCGACCCCCGTAGAAGTCGACGACAAGCTGTACTTCTACTACATGGGCGGCAAGGGCCGGCACACCGGCTGGCGTGAGTCCGCACTCGGCAGGGGATACGTCGAAAAGGACAAGTTCGCCTGCTACGGCAGCCGTAAAGGGAACGCGGTGTCCTCCCTCACCACACAGGGACTCAACTTCTACGGGAACGACATTGAGTTGCTCGTCGACATCGAGGACGGCGGATGGCTCGAAGTGGACCTGATGAACCAAGCGGGGACCGTCGTGCAAAGCGGTTTCGAAGCCGACAGCAGCCGACTCCGGAAGCTCGGCAACGGATGGCGTCAGCTCACGTGGCACAAGTCGTCCGTCATGAACCTCGATCGCGATTCCTTCTACGCCATGAGGATCACGATGCGTAAGGCGAAACTCTGGGCCATCCAGGGCGACCTGTACGTGCGCCCGCTGAAGTACGCCAAGCCCTGACCTGCGCGCCCGCACCCGCCCTGCCTCACCCCGTGCTCACGGACGGCGCAGCACGGGGCGGCTCGGCTCAACCGGGTGCACCAGTCCTGATCAGGGAACCGTCACGAGGCGGTACCACACGGCACCGCACGACCGGGGTCCGGCCCTTCTCGCCCCCGGTCCCTCCGATGACCTGGTCGGACCGGATGCCCGGCCCGTCATTTCACCCACCGGACATCGACAGCGTTCAGCGACACCCCGAACACCGCCGCCACATCCTCACGGGTCCAACCCGGCCCAACCCGCCACCGCCCGCAACCGCAAGGCATCCTGCGCCGACGGCGACAGATGCCGCGCGTCGCCTACCAAGCCGCTCACACCGCCTGGCGACCCCGAATCCAAACCGTTTCGGATCGATGACAGTCGAGACGCGGCACACGGCGCCAAGCGGCAACTGGGCTGGGCGAGGGAGGTGTCCGTTCTGACAGGCCGCGGTAATGAACTACAGCCGAATCAGATCCACGTACTGTCTGAGCTGTTCCACCTACGTGTGGCGGCGGTGCCCGCGAGCAGTGGGTCCGCGAATGTGACGACCAGTCCTACCACGTCGGTGAAGAGATTCGGATAGCCGGCCGAGGAAGGACCCTGTCGGCGGCGCCAGGCTGCGTAAGAGGATTGGCGGCGCTCGGCGAGGTCGGTGATCGTGGCGCTGAGGGGCTTCAGCTGTATGCCGCGGTGTGTGGCGGTGGCGGTCAGCGCCGCGGCCAGATCTTCGCTGTTGAGATCGTTGAGTGTCAGCAGGCGGTAGAGATCCGCGTAATCCCGGTCGCGGGTGTTGAGATCCCCGAGCGAGACGGCGGTGGAGAGCTTCTCTGCGATGACCGTGGCGAGCGGGTAACCGAGGAGCTGGAAACTGTCAGAGGTGAGCTGCTGCGGGTAGTTGATGATCTGAGGTCCGGGAGTGACGGGATCGCCGAAGCTGATGTCCAGTTGGAGCTTGAGGCGTGCCCGGGCGACCGACGCGGCCATCGACAGCCGGAGGCCGTGATACTCGTCCTCTTCTCGGATAGGCACGGTTCGGAGCGTGGCGGAATCGTACGTCACACCGTCGTCGACTTCAGTAGCGGCGATCGCGGCGATTCTGCGGATGATCTCGGCTTCCTCGCCGGAGAACGCGTGGCCGAGGATGTCGATGTCACGGGTCGTCCGGCGGGCGCCGAACTGGGCGAGCAGCAAGCCGCCTTTGAGGATGAAGTGCTGGCGGCCGAGGGGGGACGATCCGAGGCGGTAGAGGAAGCGTTCCAGTACGTACTCGACCATGACCTCGTCCGTTGAACGGCCGTTGCGCCGAGCCAGATTGCGTAGATCATGGTAGATGCGGCCTGCGGTGGTGGCGCGAGTTGGATTGGCCATCAGGCGAGCACCGCCTCTACGGCGGGGCGGATGACGGAGAGCGCATTCAGCTCGCGCGCGATGAATTGAAGCTCGCCGACCCCGCCTCGTCCGCTGCGTCGCAGGTAACGGCCGAGCGCGGACAGGGCCATGGTCTCGCCGATTCTGCCACGGTGGCGCATCGCGTCGACAACGCTGCGGGCAGCGTTGTACACGGGAACGGTCTCTCCTGGTGCGGCCTCGAACCGTTCGACGCCGAGATCGAAGGTCTTGGCCGCGTACTGAGCCACCACGGTCGGGGGATAGGAGATCGTGGGGCGGCGTGATCCGCGTGGTACGGCGATGTGCACGGCGCTGGGAATGTCATCGATCAGTTCGTGCAGAGCCAGAGCGGACTCCCCGCACAGGACAGCGCGAGGCGCCCGCGTGCACACGGCCAGTAGATCTGCGTACGCGGTTTCCGCTGCGTCTGCCTGCCGGTACACGCCACGGGACAGTTCGTCTATCTCCCCTTCGGTGATCAGGTACGCCAGATCACGAGCGGAGAGCAGGGCCTGACGTGCCTGCGCTGTCGTGAACGTCGGGGAGAGGGCAGCCAGCCGCTGGTTCAAGCGCGAGGTTTCCGCAGCACTCATGTATCGAATGATACCCCTCTGATGGAGGTAGGGGATCGATTTGATACGCCCAGGTGGTGGGGGCGGAGTTCCGACATCGTCCATGCGCCACGGATCTACAGGTCGGACGCCCATCTTCGCGGCGTGGGCAGGGAAGGCCCTGACAGCGCTGAAGGACACGAACGCGCTGGTCAGGGCCTACGAGGTCAGCACTCGATGATGTTCACCGCGAGCCCGCCCCGAGCCGTCTCCTTGTACTTCACGCTCATGTCCGCGCCGGTCTCCTTCATGGTCTTGATGACCTTGTCCAGCGAGACCTTGTGGCTGCCGTCGCCCCGCAGGGCCATCTTGGCCGCCGTGACCGCCTTCACCGCCGCCATGCCGTTGCGCTCGATGCACGGGATCTGGACCAGGCCGCCGACCGGGTCGCAGGTCAGGCCCAGGTTGTGTTCCATGCCGATCTCGGCGGCGTTCTCCACCTGCTCGGGGGAGCCGCCCAGGACCTCCGCCAGGGCGCCCGCCGCCATCGAGCAGGCCGAGCCGACCTCGCCCTGGCAGCCGACCTCGGCGCCCGAGATGGAGGCGTTCTCCTTGAAGAGCATGCCGATGGCGCCGGCGGCCAGCAGGAAGCGGACGACGCTGTCGTCCTTCTCGGTGTCCGTCGCGCCGCCCGCCGCGAAGTTCATGTAGTAGTGCAGGACGGCGGGGATGATGCCGGCCGCGCCGTTGGTCGGGGCGGTCACCACGCGGCCGCCCGCCGCGTTCTCCTCGTTGACCGCCATCGCGTAGAGGGTGATCCACTCCATGGCGTGCGTCTGGGGGTCGCCCTCGGCGCGGAGCTGGCGGGCCGAGTTGGCGGCGCGGCGGCGGACCTTCAGGCCGCCGGGCAGGATGCCCTCGCGGGACATGCCGCGGGCCACGCAGGCCTGCATGACCCGCCAGATCTCCAGGAGGCCCGTGCGGATCTCCTCCTCGGTGCGCCAGGCCTTCTCGTTCTCCAGCATGAGGGAGGAGATCGACAGCCCGGTCTCGCCGGTGAGCCGCAGCAGCTCGTCGCCGGTGCGGAACGGGTGCCGCAGCACCGTGTCGTCCGGGACGATCGGGTCCTCGCCCGCCACCGCGTCCTCGTCGACGACGAATCCGCCGCCGACCGAGTAGTACGTCTTCTCCAGGAGCGGGGCACCCTCGCGGTCGTACGCGAGGACGGTCATCCCGTTGGCGTGGTACGGCAGCGCCTTGCGGCGGTGCAGGACCAGCTGCTCGTCGGCGTCGAAGGGGATCTCGTGCACGCCGAGCAGGTTGATGCGGCCCGAGGAGCGGATCTCCTCGACGCGCGCGTCGGCGCCCTCGACGTCGACGGTGCGGGGCGACTCGCCCTCCAGGCCGAGCAGCACCGCCTTGGGGGTGCCGTGGCCGTGGCCGGTGGCCCCGAGGGAGCCGTACAGCTCCGCGCGTATCGACGCGGTGTGGGCCAGCAGGCCCTCGTTCTTGAGGCGGCGGGCGAACATACGCGCCGCGCGCATCGGGCCGACGGTGTGGGAGCTGGACGGGCCGATGCCGACCGAGAAGAGGTCGAAGACCGAGAGGGCCACGGGGAACTCCTAAAAGGGTTGGTAGACGCCGTTGTCTGCCGGGTGGTGCGGGGCGGGCCGGGTGGGCCCGCGAAGCGCGGGGCAGCGGTGGGGGCACCGCGCTCACTGTTCAGTGTGCGCGGTGCCCCCACCGGTCGTGCAAACTGCGGATGACCTACGCGAGGCCGGGGTACAGCGGGAACCGGCCGGCCAGCGCCGCCACCCGGGCCTTGAGGCCCTCGGCGTCGTACGCGGGCTTGAGCGCGGCGGCGATGATCTCGGCGACCTCGGTGAACTCCTCGGTGCCGAAGCCACGGGTGGCCAGGGCCGGCGTACCGATCCGCAGACCCGAGGTGACCATCGGGGGCCGCGGGTCGTTCGGAACGGCGTTCCGGTTGACCGTGATGCCGAGCTCGTGGAGCCGGTCCTCGGCCTGCTGGCCGTCCAGCTCGGAGTCGCGCAGGTCGACGAGGACCAGGTGCACGTCCGTACCGCCGGAGAGGACGGAGACACCGGCCTCGGTGACGTCCGGCTGGACCAGGCGCTCGGCGAGGATACGGGCGCCGTCCAGCGTGCGCTGCTGGCGGTCCTTGAACTCGTCGGTCGCCGCGACCTTGAACGAGACGGCCTTGGCCGCGATCACGTGCTCCAGCGGGCCGCCCTGCTGACCGGGGAAGACCGCGGAGTTGATCTTCTTGGCGAGCTCCTGCGTCGACAGGATGACACCGCCGCGCGGACCGCCCAGCGTCTTGTGCGTCGTGGTGGTGACGACGTGGGCGTGCGGCACCGGGTTGGGGTGCAGTCCCGCGGCGACGAGGCCCGCGAAGTGCGCCATGTCCACCATCAGGTACGCGCCGACCTCGTCCGCGATACGGCGGAAGGCGGCGAAGTCGAGCTGACGGGGGTAGGCGGACCAGCCGGCCACGATGAGCCGCGGCTTGGCCTCCTTGGCCAGGCGCTCGACCTCGGCCATGTCCACGACGCCGGTGTCGTCGACGTGGTACGGGACCACGTTGTACAGCTTGCCGGAGAAGTTGATCTTCATGCCGTGGGTCAGGTGACCGCCGTGGGCCAGGTTCAGGCCCATGATCGTGTCGCCCGGCTTCAGCAGTGCGAACATCGCCGCCGCGTTCGCCTGGGCGCCCGAGTGCGGCTGTACGTTCGCCGCCTCGGCGCCGAAGAGCGCCTTGACCCGGTCGATCGCGATCCGCTCGATCACGTCGACGTGCTCGCAGCCGCCGTAGTAGCGACGGCCCGGGTAGCCCTCGGCGTACTTGTTGGTGAGAACGGAGCCCTGGGCCTCCATGACCGCGACCGGGGCGAAGTTCTCCGAGGCGATCATCTCAAGGGTGGACTGCTGGCGGTGGAGCTCGGCGTCGACGGCGGTGGCGACGTCCGGGTCCAGCTCGTGGAGTGAGGAATTGAGAAGCGACATCAGATGGTCCCTAGGGGTCTTTAGTTGCCGGAGAACTCGGTGTACGCGTCGGCGGAGAGAAGGTCGTCCGGCTCCTCCACGACGCGCACCTTGAACAGCCAGCCGCCCTCGAAGGGGGCGGTGTTCACCAGCGACGGGTCGTCCACGACGTCCTGGTTCGCCGCCGTGACCTCGCCGGTCACCGGCGAGTACAGGTCGCTGACCGACTTGGTCGACTCCAGCTCACCGCAGGTCTCGCCCGCGGTGACCGTGTCGCCGACCTCAGGGAGCTGGGCGTAGACGACGTCACCGAGCGCGTTGGCCGCGTACTCGGTGATGCCGATCGTGGCCACGCCGTCCTCGAGGGCCGACAGCCACTCGTGCTCCTTGCTGTACCGCAGCTGCTGGGGGTTGCTCATGGTCTGAATTCTCCTGTACGCGGGGGAGTGCTGGTGAACGGTGGTCTTGCGGTGTGAGACGGGACCTCGTCACGTTCGTGCGGGTGTGGTCACGTCCGTACGGGCGTCGTCACGTCCGTGGGGTGTGGTCACGTCCGTGCGGGCGCGGTCACGCCCGTGGGGGCGCGGGCCGGTCCGGAGTGCGCCCGGTGTCACTTCTCGCGCTTGTAGAACGGCAGCGCGACGACCTCGTACGGCTCGTGGGTGCCGCGGATGTCCACGGCGACGCCCTCGGTGCCGGGCTCCGCGTACGCCGGGTCGACGTAGGCCATGGCGATCGGCTTGCCCAGGGTGGGCGACGGGGCGCCGGAGGTGACCTCGCCGACGACCTGGCCGTCGGCGCCCGCGACGACGGGGTAACCGGCGCGGGGCACCCGGCGGCCCTGGGCGACCAGGCCGACGAGCTTGCGCGGCGGGGTGCTCGCGGCGCGGTCGGCGGCCGCCCGCAGCGCCTCGCGGCCCACGAAGTCGCCCTCCTTCTCGAACTTCACCACTCGGCCGAAGCCCGCGTCGAACGGGGTCAGCGCGGAGGTCAGCTCGTGCCCGTACAGCGGCATGCCCGCCTCCAGGCGCAGCGTGTCGCGGCAGGACAGGCCGCACGGGACGAGCCCGTGGGGCGCGCCGGCCTCGGTGAGCGCCTTCCACAGCCCCTCGGCGTGCTCGGGCGCCACGAAGAGCTCGAAGCCGTCCTCACCGGTGTAGCCGGTACGGGCGATGAGCGCGGGGACCCCGGCGACCGTGCCCGGCAGGCCCGCGTAGTACTTCAGCCCGTCCAGGTCGGCGTCCGTGACCGCCTTCAGGACGGCGGAGGACTCGGGGCCCTGGACGGCGAGCAGCGCGTAGGCGTCCCGGTCGTCGCGCACCTCGGCGTCGAAGCCCCCGACACGCTCGGTCAGGGCGTCCAGGACCACCTGGGCGTTGCCCGCGTTGGCGACGACCATGTACGTGTTCTCGCCGAGGCGGTAGACGATCAGGTCGTCCAGGATCCCGCCGTCCTCGGCGACGATCATCGTGTAGCGGGCCCGGCCGGTGCCGACGGTGGCGATGTTGCCGACCAGCGCGTAGCTCAGGAAGGCGGCGGCCTGCGGTCCGGTGACGGCGATCTCGCCCATGTGGGACAGGTCGAACAGCCCGGCCCGGGTGCGGACGGCGTTGTGCTCGTCGCGCTCACTGGCGTACCGCAGCGGCATGTCCCAGCCCGCGAAGTCGGTCATGGTCGCGCCGAGGGACCGGTGCGTCGCGTCGAGAGGAGTGAGACGGGGGGCAGTGCTCATGGATACGGCTCCAGGGCATGACGGCAGAGGACGAACCCTCCCCATCTGTCATCGGAACCTGAGAGGTTCGCCGAAAGCCCCTGAACGGGGTCGGCTTGCACCTTGGGTGGAGCCGCGAAGCGGCCCGCTTTTCAGATCTGCCTCATCCGCGCGGTACGGGGCCTGAGAGATTCAAGGGAGGAACTTGCTCCTTCGGCGCCCGGTGCGCAGTGACCGGGACTCTCCCGCGCGGATTCAAACGGCCGGTATGCAATTGGCGGGGCCATCATCGCATGCCGTGCGGGAGAGTGGGCCCGCGAGCGCACGAACGGGTTCATGACGGGCTTCCCGGAGGACACACGCGGCCCGGCGCGGTTGTGTCGCATTACCTTTTCTTTACACTTCTTGGGCAGGTCCGGTGGGGCGACGAGCGCAGGGGGACGGCCATGACGTTGCAGCCACACGCGGCGACCGCGAACGATCCGGGGGTGCCCGGCGCGACGCACGACGCGATGCCCGCGCAGCCGGGCGCCCCCGCCCGGGAGAGTCTGCGCCCGCCCGTCCCGCCCGTGCGTGACCTGCGGCGGGGCGCCGGGGGCGGGCCGAAGGCGCTGGACTACCCCCCGGGCGACGTCGTGGTGGTCTCCGGACTGCCGGGCGGCGGCAAGTCCACGCTGATCCGGCGCACGGCCGCGGAGCACGCCGTGGACTCGCAGGACACCCGGGACCGCTGGGCCGGCTCGCTGCCCCGCCCGGTGCCGTACTCCCTCTACCGCCCCCTGGTGCGCGTGGCCCACTACCTCGGGCTGTGGCGGGCCCTGCGCGCGGGCGGATCCGTCGTCGTGCACGACTGCGGGACACAGACCTGGGTGCGGCGCTGGCTGGCCCGGGACGCCCGCCGGCGCGGACACCTTCTGCACCTGGTGCTGCTCGACGTCACACCCCGGGTGGCCCGGCAGGGGCAGCGGGAGCGCGGACGCGGGGTCTCCGCCTACGCGTTCGCCCGGCACCGGCGCGCGGTGGGGCGGCTGCTGGGCGTCACCGGCGAGGGGCGGCTGCCGCCGGGCTGCGCCTCCGTCGTGCTCCTGGACCGGGAGGCGGCCGGGGCGATCTTACGGATCTCCTTCAGGGACAGCCCTTAAGAGCTGCCCGGACGGATGGGCCGCGGGGCCGGACCGAGCCAGTCGCCCGGCGCGCCTTCGCACTTTCGTGCGCCCGCGCGCGCCGCGCACAGGGCGCACGCGACCGCCCCGCGCGGGCTCCGCCGTACGCGTGGCCGTGACGCGATTCGCGGAAGCACACCCGGAACGCCTCCTTCCGGGTGTCCGGAATCTGGACGCGACCGGGTCGTGGAAGGGGCCCGGGACCGCGTCACTGCCCCCCGGCCCGGTGTCGGTCTATGGTTTCTGCCGCAGAGCATGGCGAGAGAGGGACTGAGACACCGTGGACATTCCGGCACAGGCGCATCCCCAGCAGGGATGGCCGGCCAACGAGCTCGAAGAGGTCCTCACCGCGTCGGTGGGGGTGCCCGACGCCGGCGGACGGCTCGTCGAGGTGCTCGGCCGCAGCCCGGTCTGGGTGCCCCTGCCGAACGGCGGCGGACCCGAGAGCCCCGACCTGGACCTGCCGACCGTCGAGATCGGCGGTGCCGCGTACGTCCCCGTGTTCAGCTCCGAGGCGCAGTTCCGCCACTGCGCCGGACCCGCCCTCCCCTTCGCCGTCGCGCCCGCCCGCGACCTCGCCCGGGGGCTCCCCCCGCAGCTCGGCCTCGCGGTCAACCCGGGCGGCGCGGTCGGCATGCCGCTGCCGCCGCCCGCCGTCGCCGAACTCTGCCGGGCCGGCCGCACCGCGCTGGACGGCCCCGCCGGCGGCGGCCGGGTCCGGCTGTACGAACCGGACTGGAAGCAGGACCCCGTCGACTTCCTCTCCGCGGTGGCCGCCGAGTTCCACGCGAGCGGGGTGGTGGGCACCGCCCGCCGGACACTGGCCAGCATCGAGGGCGGCGATCCGGTCCTCTTCGTCGGCGTCGAGTCCGCCGGCGTCGAGCCGGCCCCGTGGGACGACGCCGGGCAGAGCGTCCCCATGGAGGCGCTGGGCCGCGCGCTCGGCCGGATCCCGGTGCCCTGGCCGGTCAGCCTCGTCCTGCTCGACGTGGCCCAGGACCCGGTCGGTGACTGGATGCTGGAGAAGGTGCGGCCGTTCTACCGGCGCGAGGAGTACTGACGGCTCGTGGAAGCGGCTCAGGCGCCGCCCCGTGGCGTCAAGACGGTGTCAGGGGCGGCGCATAAGCTGGTTGGATGAGGAGGTCGCCCCGTGTGCCCGGAGCGACACCACAGCACCGTGAGACGGGCCGACGGCAGCGTGAGACGGGCCGACGGCGTGAGACAGGCCGGAGCACCGTGAGACGGGCCGACGGCCGTACAGCGATCGACGAGGGGCGGGACCCAGGGTGAGTGCGTCAGGCACGGCGGCGGCCGGACAGGTCGAGCACATGCTGCGCCAAGTGACCCCCGGGCGTCTCGACGCGTACGAGGCGCTGCTGGGGGCGCTGGCGGACGGCCAGGTCTGGATGCTCCTCTGGCACGGCACGGCCGGTTCACCCGACGCCCAGTACGGCAACATGGAGGTGGGCGGCCTGGGTTACGCCCCGTGCGTGACCTCCGCCCAGGAGCTCTCGGCCAGCGGATGGAACAGGGCCCACGAGCTGATCACCGGCCGCGACATCGCCCGCGCGCTGTTCCCCGACCGCTGGGGGATCTGGCTCAACCCGCACGCTCCCGGCGGCGGCGTGGGCATTCCCTGGCTGGACCTCCGCCGCATCGCCACGGGCCTCGACCGGATGCCGGCGGGCCCGCTGCGGCTCACCGAGCCCGCCATCGAACTCCCGCAGTTCTACGCCCTGTTGGCGCAGAACGCCCATCGCACCCCGGCGATCCGCTCGCTGCGCCGAGCCTGGGTGCAGCCCGCCCTCGGTGTCCCCTACCTCGCCATCGGACTGGACCTCTACGACACGGGCCGCCCCTCCGTGGACGCGGCCCGCGCCATGATGCGGCAGTCGGTCGGCGCGGTCCCCGACGGGCTGCCCGTCTCCACGGTCTCGATGTCCGACGAGTACGACCCGGTCGCCCTGTGGCTGCGCGCCAACGCCCGGCCGTTCTACGCCCGCGAGGCGCACGCCGCCCCCGCCGGGCCGCCGCCGGTGTCCGCGCCCGGCTACGGCTACCCGCCCCCGCGTACGTACTGAGCGGTCGGCGGGTGGCCCCTCACCCACCGAGGGCGTGCGGCTAATTGTCCCGTCATGAAGGCGAGTTGGCCTACATGTCCGTTATCGTGGATTAGTGGCCGAGAGGTCCGCTCAGTAAGACCCGTTGTCCGGATAACGGAAACCCACTGACCGCATCACGTTTGAGCAAACATTCCCCGCTGGGTCTGGCGGGTGATCGCGCGGAAGCTGAAGACTCCACCTCAGCAGGTGGTCCCTGCCCGACTCATGCCTCTTTCAAACAGGGGTTGTTCAGTGTTGGACCACCATCAGTGACATGTGTTGTGTACGAGCCGCTACAGCGGCGGTCATGGGCCGGCCAACCGTCGGCCGAGAGGGGTCTCCAGCGCGATGACGGCACCTATCGAGACCACCAGGGCGGATGCGCGGCCCGAAGCGGTGCTGGAAGGCGCGGGCGGCAAGGAGATCGAGGGCCGCTCGCTCGGACGCATCGCCTGGACCCGTTTCAAGCGGGACAAGGCCGCGATGGCCGGTGGCATCGTTGTCGTGCTGCTGATCCTCACCGCCGTACTCTCCAAGCCGATCCAGTCGCTCCTCGGCCTCGACCCGAACGCCTTCAACCAGGGTCTCGTCGACCCCGTCATGCTGGCCCCCAAGGGCGACTTCGGCGGCATCAGCTGGGACCACCCCCTCGGTGTGGAACCGCAGACCGGGCGCGACATCTTCGCCCGCATCCTGGAAGGTTCCTGGGTCTCCCTGGTCGTCGCCGTCGGCTCCACGCTCCTCTCGGTCGTCATCGGCGTCGTGATGGGCGTCGTGGCCGGCTTCTACGGCGGCTGGGTCGACAGCTTCATCAGCCGGATGATGGACACCTTCCTCGCCTTCCCCCTGCTGCTCTTCGCGATCTCCATCTCCGCTTCCCTGCAGGGCAACGCCTTCGGGATGGAAGGGCTCACGCTGCGGATCGCGGTCCTGATCTTCGTGATCGGCTTCTTCAGCTGGCCCTACATCGGGCGCATCGTCCGCGCGCAGACCCTGTCGCTGCGTGAGCGGGAGTTCGTCGAGGCGGCCCGCTCGCTGGGCGCGCGCGGCCCGTTCATCCTCTTCCGCGAGCTGCTGCCGAACCTGATCGCGCCGATCCTCGTCTACGCGACGCTCCTGATCCCCACGAACATCCTCTTCGAGGCCTCCCTCTCCTTCCTCGGCGTCGGTATCGCGCCGCCGCAGGCCTCGTGGGGCGGCATGCTCACGCAGGCGGTCGACCTCTACGAGGTGGACCCGATGTTCATGGTCATCCCCGGCATGGCGATCTTCGTCACCGTGCTGGCCTTCAATCTGCTGGGGGACGGGCTGCGCGACGCACTCGACCCTCGTGGCAAGTAAGCGCGGCCATGCCGCACCGGACGAACGAGGGGGCTTTCCTCAGCATGCAGAACAGAAAGACAGCGGCGGCCATAGCGGTGGCCGTGGCGGTGTCGCTCGGCGCATCCGCCTGCAGCAGCAGTGACTCGGACAGCAAGGGCGGCGGTGGCGGCGGCAACGCCAAGGCCGACGCCGGTCTGACGTCGATCGTCAACACCAGTGACAAGAAGGGCGGGACGCTCTCGCTGGAGCACTCCAGCGGTCCCGACTCGCTGGACCCGGGCAACACGTACTACGGCTGGGTGCAGAACTTCTCCCGCCTGTACGGCCGCACCCTGGTGACCTTCAAGCCGGCCGCCGGTGACGCCAGCCTGGACCTCGTCCCGGACCTGGCGACCGACCTCGGCAAGGCCAGCGCGGACGCCAAGACCTGGACGTACACGATCCGCAAGGGCGTGAAGTTCGAGGACGGCACCGAGGTCACCTCGAAGGACGTCAAGTACGCCATCGAGCGCTCCAACTTCGCGCCGGAGGCCCTCTCCAACGGCCCGACGTACTTCAAGGCGTACCTCGAAGGCGGCGACAAGTACAAGGGTCCGTACAAGGACAAGTCGCCCGAGGGCCTCAAGTCCATCGAGACGCCGGACGACTACACGATCGTCTTCAAGCTGAACAAGCCGTTCGCGGACATGGACTACCTCGCGACCTTCTCGCAGACCGCGCCGGTCCAGCAGAAGGCCGACAAGGGCGCCGCCTACGTCCAGAAGATCGTCTCCTCGGGGCCGTACAAGTTCTCGGCGTACGACGAGAGCAAGGGCGCCACGCTGGTCCGCAACCCGGAGTGGGACGCGAAGAGCGACCCGATCCGCAAGGCCCTGCCGGACAAGGTGGAGCTGAAGTTCAACGTCAACGCCACCACGGTCGACGACCACCTGCTCGACGACGTGATCACCGCCGACGCCGGCGGCACGGGCCTTCAGTCCAAGACCCAGCCCAAGGTCCTGGCCAAGGCCGCCGAGAAGGCGAAGACGGACAACCCGTACGCCGGCGCCCTCCAGTACCTGGCGCTGAACGTCAACGTGAAGCCGTTCGACAACGTCGAGTGCCGCAAGGCCGTCCAGTACGCCGTGGACAAGCAGAGCATGGTCGACTCGATCGGCGGCTCGGTCAAGGGCGACCCGGCCAGCACGGTCATCCCGCCGAGCGTCGCCGGGTACAAGGAGTTCGACCTCTACCCGACCGAGGGCAGCAAGGGCGACGCCGCCAAGGCGAAGGAGCACCTGACCAAGTGCGGTCACCCCGAGGGGTTCAAGACCACGCTGACGGCCCGTTCCGACCGTCCTGACGAGATCACCGCGGCCACCCAGCTCCAGAACAGCCTGAAGACGATCGGCATCACCGCCGAGATCAAGCAGTTCCCGGCCGACAAGTACTTCACGGACTTCGCGGGCGTTCCCGAGTGGGTCCACAAGAACAACGCGGGCATGATGATGATGGCCTGGGGCGCCGACTGGCCGACCGGCTTCGGCTTCCTCGACCAGATCGTCAACGGCTCGGCCATCAAGCCGTCCGGTGGCACCAACCTGATGGAGCTCAACGACAAGGGCATCAACGAGCTCATCGTCAAGGGCATCGGCACCGTCGACACCACGGAGCGCAACGCCACGTGGGGCGAGGTCGACCAGAAGGTCATGGAGAACGCCTCGGTCGTTCCGCTCTTCTACCGCAAGAACCTGCTGTACCGCCCGGACTCCGCGGCGAACGTCACGGTCACGAACGCGTACCTCGGTATGTACGACTTCGTGCTGATGACCTCCACCAAGTAACACCTGTTCATCAAAAGCATCCCCTGAAAGGCAGGTGAAGGCGCCGGGCCGGCGGGCTACACCCCGTCCGCCCGCCCGGCGCCGCACGGCTGTGGCTGCGTACATCATCCGACGCGTCTTCGCCGCGGTGTTGCTGCTGCTGGTGGTCAGCGCAGTCACGTTCGCGATCTTCTTCCTCGTGCCCCGACTCGGCGGGCAGACCCTCGACTCGATGGCCGCCCAGTACGTCGGGAAGAGCCCCGACCCGGACGTCATCGCCGCGGTCAAGAAGAACCTGGGGCTCGACCAGCCCCTCTACCTCCAGTACTGGCACTTCATCAAGGGCATCGTCGTCGGCGCCGAGTACCAGTTCGGCCCCGACCCGGTCACCTGCAACGCCCCGTGCTTCGGCTACTCCTTCAAGACGCACACCGAGATCTGGCCGCAGATCGTCGACCGCATCCCGGTCACGCTCTCGCTGGCCGTCGGCGCGGCGGTCATCTGGGTCCTCTCCGGTGTCGCCACCGGTGTGGTCTCGGCGCTGAAGCGCGGCTCCATCTTCGACCGGCTCTCCATGGGCGTGGCCCTCGCCGGTGTCTCGCTCCCGATGTTCTTCACCGGCCTCGTCGTGCTGGCGATCTTCGGTAACGGTGAGTACGTCCCGTTCACCGAGAACCCACTCGAATGGGCCGGATCCCTGGTCCTTCCCTGGTGCACGCTCGCCCTGCTCTACTCCGCGCTCTACGCCCGGCTCACCCGGGCCGGGATGCTGGAGACGATGGGCGAGGACTACATCAGAACCGCCCGCGCCAAGGGCCTGAGGGAACGCAAGGTGGTCGTCAAGCACGGTCTGCGCGCGGCGCTCACCCCGCTCGTCACCATCTTCGGCATGGACTTCGCGCTGCTGCTCGGCGGCGCGGTCATCACCGAACGCGTCTTCTCCTTCCAGGGCATGGGCGCCATGGCCATCAACGGCGTGACCACCGCCGACCTGCCCAAGGTGATGGGCGTGACGCTGGTCGCCGCCTTCTTCATCGTTCTCTGCAACCTGCTGGTGGACCTCGTGTACGCCGCGATCGACCCCCGGGTGAGGCTCTCATGAGCGAGGTAGACAAGAAGAAGTCCCCGGCGCCGGACGCCTCCCAGGGCTCGGTCCCCGCACCCCGGGACGCGTCGGACGGCGCCAAGGAGTTCCTCTCCGTACGCAACCTCAGCGTCCACTTCGACACCGACGACGGCCTGGTCAAGTCCGTGGACGGCGTCAGCTTCGACCTGAAGGCCGGTCAGACCCTGGGCATCGTCGGTGAGTCCGGGTCCGGCAAGTCCGTGACCTCGCTGGGGATCATGGGCCTGCACACCTCGGAGCGGGCCCGGATCGGCGGTGAGATCTGGCTCGACGGCGAGGAGTTGATCGGGGCCGGACCCGAGCGCGTACGGAAGCTGCGTGGCCAGAAGATGGCCATGATCTTCCAGGACCCGCTGTCGGCCCTGCACCCGTACTACAGCATCGGCGCGCAGATCGTGGAGGCCCACCGGGTCCACCACAAGGTCGACAAGAAGACCGCGAAGAAGCGCGCGATCGAGATGCTCGACCGGGTCGGCATCCCCGAGCCGCAGCGCCGTTACGAGGACTACCCGCACCAGTTCTCCGGCGGGATGCGCCAGCGCGCGATGATCGCGATGGCCCTGGTCAACAACCCCAGGCTGCTGATCGCCGACGAGCCGACGACCGCCCTCGACGTGACCGTCCAGGCACAGATCCTCGACCTGATCCGGGACCTCCAGAAGGAGTTCGGCTCCGCGGTCGTCATGATCACCCACGACCTCGGCGTCGTCGCCGAGATCGCGGACAGCCTGCTCGTGATGTACGCCGGCCGCTGCGTCGAACGCGGCACGGCGGAAGAGGTCTTCTACCAGCCGCAGCACCCCTACACCTGGGGGCTGCTCGGCTCGATGCCCCGGATCGACCGGGAGCAGACCGAGCGGCTCGTCCCGGTCAAGGGCTCGCCGCCCAGCCTCATCAACGTCCCGTCCGGCTGCGCCTTCCATCCCCGCTGCCCGTACGCCGACGTGCCCCCGGACAACATCACCCGCACCGAACGCCCGGAGCTGAAGCAGGCCGGCGACGGCGAGGGACACTACTCCGCGTGCCACATGACGCGTGAGCAGCGGGACCGGATCTGGACCGAAGAGATTGCGCCGAAGCTGTGACTGATCTGAAGAACAAGGCCGCCGCGGCGTCCGCGGAGCAGGCGGACGGGTCGGAGCCGCTCCTCAAGGTCAGCGGCCTGGTCAAGCACTTCCCGATCACCAAGGGCGTGCTCAAGCGCAAGGTCGGAGCGGTCCAGGCCGTCGACGGGCTGAGCTTCGACGTGCGGCCCGGGGAGACCCTGGGCGTCGTCGGTGAGTCGGGCTGCGGCAAGTCCACCATGGGACGGCTGGTGACCCGGCTGCTGGAGCCGACCGGCGGCACGATCGAGTTCCAGGGCAAGGACATCACCCACATGTCGGCGGGCCGGCTGCGTCCGATGCGCCGGGACATCCAGATGATCTTCCAGGACCCGTACGGTTCGCTGAACCCGCGCCACACGGTCGGCGGGATCGTCGGGACCCCCTTCCGGCTCCAGGGCGTCACGCCCGAGGGCGGTGTGAAGGCGGAGGTGCAGCGGCTGCTGGAGCTGGTCGGGCTCAACCCCGAGCACTACAACCGCTACCCGCACGAGTTCTCCGGCGGCCAGCGCCAGCGCATCGGCATCGCCCGCGCGCTCGCGCTCAAGCCGAAGCTCGTCGTCGCGGACGAGCCGGTGTCGGCGCTGGACGTGTCGATCCAGGCCCAGGTGGTGAACCTGCTGGACGACCTCCAGGACGAGCTCGGCCTCACGTACCTGATCATCGCGCACGACCTGTCGGTGATCCGGCACGTCTCGGACCGGATCGCGGTCATGTACCTCGGCAAGATCGTCGAGCTGGCCGACCGCGGCTCGCTGTACGAGGCGCCCATGCACCCGTACACGAAGGCGCTCATGTCGGCGGTCCCGGTGCCGGACCCGCGCCGGCGCGGTGCGAAGAGCGAGCGCATCCTGCTCAAGGGCGACGTGCCCTCGCCGATCTCGCCGCCCACGGGCTGCCGCTTCCACACCCGGTGCTGGAAGGCGACGCAGATCTGCAAGACGACCGAGCCGCCGCTGATCCAGCTGAAGACCGGGCACCAGGTGGCCTGCCACCACCCGGAGAACGGCGAGGACCAGGCCCCGGGGGACGCGCCGCTGGAGGCGGACGTCATCACGGTGGCACCGGCCAGGACCCCTGAGGCACCCGAGCCTGAGGCGCCCGTCGCGCCGGAGGCCCCGGAGGTCGCGGAGGCCGCGGCCGGGGAGGCGCCTGAGGCTTCGGAGGTCGCGGAGGCCGTGGAGCCGGAGGCCGCAGCCGGGAAGGCACCGGAAGCCGCGGAGGCGCCGGAGCCTGCGGCTGCCGAGGCGCCGGAAGCCGCCGAGGCAGAGGAATCATCGAAGGTCGCCGAGCCGGCCGCCGAGGAGTCCCCCAAGGCCGCCGAGCCGGCCGCCGGGGACGCGGAGGGCAAGGCCAAGGAGTAGGACCGGCACAATTGTCCGGTGCTCAACGAACTCTTCACCCCCTCCGTCCAGCACGCGCTCGACATCGTCGGAATCTTCGTCTTCGCGATCTCGGGCGCGCTGCTCGCCGTACGCAAGAACTTCGATGTCTTCGGCATCGCCGTTCTCGCCGAGGTGACAGCGCTGGGCGGGGGGATCTTCCGTGATGTGATCATCGGGGCCATTCCCCCGGCGGCCTTCACCGACCTCGGCTACTTCACCACCCCGCTGCTCGCCGCCGGGCTGGTCTTCTTCCTGCACCCGCACGTGGAGCGCATCCAGGTCGGCGTCAACGTCTTCGACGCGGCCGGGCTGGGCCTCTTCTGCGTGGCCGGCACGGTCAAGGCGTACGACTACGGGCTCGGCCTCACCTCGTCCGCCACCCTGGGGCTGGCCACCGCGGTCGGGGGCGGTGTGCTGCGCGACGTGCTGGCCAACGAGGTCCCGTCGCTGCTGCGCTGGGACCGTGACCTCTACGCGGTGCCCGCGATCGTCGGCTCGGTGATGGTCGTCCTCTGCATCCGGTTCGACGCCCTCAACGCGTACACCAGCACCCTCGCCGTGGTCACCGCGTTCGTGCTGCGTCTGCTGGCCCTGCGCTACCACTGGCGGGCGCCGCGCGCCTACAACCGGCGCTCCTCGCGGGCGGAGGAGACCTCGTCGGGCACCTGAGCCGAATAGAAAGCTACCGCTCAGTAATAGGATCGGTGTACCGTGCGAGGCATGGCACAGGCAGCAGCTCGGGCGCGCGACGCGCAGGCGACCATCGGTGACAGCGAGTTCGACCGCGACACGGCGGTGACCCTGCGGGAGAAGGGCGTCTACGACGCCGAACTCTCCGCGGGCTGGACGATCATCCAGGCCGTCAACGGCGGTTATCTGCTCGCGATGCTGGGCCGGGCGCTGAGCGACGCCCTTCCGCACTCCGACCCCTTCTCCGTCTCCGCGCACTACCTCACGGCCTCGTCCCCCGGCCCCGCCGTGATCCGCACCCAGACCGTCCGTACCGGCCGGACCCTCTCCACCGGTCAGGCCTCGCTCTTCCAGTACGCCGAGGACGGCACCGAGGTCGAGCGCATCCGGGTGCTCGCCACCTACGGCGACCTGGACGGGCTCACCGACGAGGTCCGTACGTCCGCCGAGCCGCCCGCCATCCCGCCGCGCGAGGACTGCCTCGGCCCGGGCGACGGCCCGGCGCCGATCCCCGGCAGCTCCGCCATCACCGAGCGGCTCGACATCAAGCTCGACCCGGCGACCGTCGGCTGGGCCGTCGGCGCACCGTCCGGCAAGGGCGAGATGCGGGGCTGGTTCGGCCTCGCGGACGGCCGGGACCCGGACCCGTTCTCGCTGCTGCTGACGGTGGACGCGCTGCCGCCGACCGCCTTCGAGCTGGGGCTGAAGGGCTGGACGCCCACCATCGAGCTGACCACCCACATCCGCTGCCGCCCGGCCCCTGGCCCCCTCCGGGTCTCCATCACCACCCGCAACCTCGCGGGCGGCTTCCTGGAGGAGGACGCCGACGTGTGGGACAGCGCCGGACGCCTGGTGGCCCAGTCGCGTCAGCTGGCCCGCGCCCCGCGCGGCTGAGACCGGCCGGGCCCGCTCACCCGCTCACCCGCTCCCTCGGTCCCGACGCCCGCCGCCCGTCGGCCGGGGCCGCCGCCGTCAGGGGGCCGTACGCAAGAAGCGGGTGAGCGCGGCGGTCAGTTCGGCGGGCGCGTCCTCCTGGACGAGGTGCCCGGCCCCGTCGATCAGCTGTAGCCGGGCGTCCGGGATCAGCGCGGCGAGTTCATGGGCGCGGGCGACCGGGATCCAGGTGTCCTCGGTGCCCCAGCAGATCAGGACGGGCAGGTCCAACTCCCCGTAGCGGCCCTGGATCTCGTCCGTGAACCGCTGGTCGTTCTGGGCGATCTGCCGGTAGAAGGCGGGCTGTCCGGACTCGGTGCACCAGGGGCCGGTGAGCCGGTCGAGCACCGCCGGGCGCAGGCCGAGGTGGCTCGCGGAGCCCACGTACTCCCTGACCAGGGCGCGGTGCAGGTCCGGCGGGAGGGCGCCGAAGACCTCGGGCCGGCCGCCGAACAGCCGGTAGACCGGCGAACCCCAGGGGGCCAGGGCCACCGGGTCGACCAGCGCGAGGCGGCTGTAGCGGACGCCGTGCAGGAGGCGGGCGCGCAGGGCGACGCAGCCGCCGAAGTCGTGGGCCACCACGGCGGGTCCGCTCAGCCCCCAGTGGCCGGTCAGCTCGGCCAGCACCCGGCCCTGGGCCCTCAGCGACACGTCCTGGCCGTCGTACTGGGCCGACGTCCCGTAGCCGGGCAGGTCCCACACGTACACCTGGTGGTCCTGGGCCAGCGCACGGGCGATGCCGCGCCAGACGTACGAGGAGAAGGGCGTCCCGTGCACCAGGACCACGGGGGGCGCCTCCTCGGGGCCGAGCGCGGCCCAGCGCACCTCGCCCGAGGAGCTGTCGAAGGTCCGGTCGAGAATCCAGTCGGTCATGGCGACGAGGCTAAGGGGTGTCCCGCCAGGGATGACGGGACAGCCCTCAACGGCTGTTCCGGCGCCGTGCGGGGGGTGTCAGCAGTCCAGCCAGTGCGCGCGGCCCAGGGTGACCAGGCGCAGCCTGCGCCGGGCGGTGCGGACGACCTCGCGTTCCTCCTCGGGGCCGGCCGCGTCCAGCAGCGCGGAGGCGGTGAGCACCATGTGGTCGACGTACAGGCCGGCCAGCATCAGGAGGTCGGGCCGGTCCCAGCCGGCCGACTCGGGTTCCGTGGCGACCGCCGCCGCCACCTCCTCGGTGAACGCGCGCACCTGGGCGGCTATCGCCTCCCGCACCGGGCCCACTCCGCCGTGCTGCTCCCGGGCGATGAACCGGAAGTGCGCGGGCCGCGCGGCGACATGACGGGCGATCAGCTCGACGCTTCGGTCCAGGCGCTCCTCGCTGTCACCGGTGTCGGCCAGCACCGCCCCGATCATGCCGTGCAGGCTGCCCAGCGCCTCCTCCACGAGGGCCACCCCGAGCGCCGCCATGCCGTCGAAGTGCCGGTAGAAGGCGGTCGGGGTCACACCCGCGTTCCGCGTCACCTCGCGCAGGCCGAGGCTGCTGAGGCTCTGGTGCTCCAGCAGGGTCAGCGCCGCGTCCAGCAGGGCCTGGCGGGTCCTCAGCTTCTGGGCCTGGCGGACGCCGGGGGTGTGACTCATGCCATTCAGTAAACAACTGTTCTCCGACCGGAGGAAGGGGCAGGCGCACTAGACTGGATAGTCAGTGAACAGTCGTACTCCGACCTGTTCACGGAAAGGGGCTCACATGTTCGTCCTCGTCGCCGCTCTGCTCCTGCTGGGTGTCGTCCTCGGAGCCGTCGCCCATCTGCCGGTGCCCCTGGCCCTCACCGCGGCGGGCCTGATCGGGGTCTGGCTGGTGGCCTTCGCGGTCCGTGAGGGCTTCACCCGCCGGACCCGCTGACCGCCACCGCCCCGGCCCTTCCCGCCTCTTCCCCGGCCGTGATCCGGCCGGGTCCCCCCACCGGAACCGGAGGTGTCCGCACCATGGCACTCACCAGCACACCGGGCCCTCGCACCACCCGGGCCCCTCGCACCACCCAGGCCCCTCACGCCCCTCACGCCCCTCGCGCCCCTCGCGCCTCCCGTGAGGCGGACGGGCTGGCGGTCGCCTCGTTCGTCCTCGGGCTGCTGGGCCTCCTCGTGATGAACATCCTGCTGGGGCCCGCCGCGATCGTGATGGCCTGCCTGGCGCTGGCCCGCTCCACCGCGCGGCGCGGCCGCGCCTTGCTGGGTCTCGCCCTCGGCGTCGCCGACCTGGTCGTCCTCGCGGTCCTGGTCACCGTGAACGGCACCGTCTCCTGGAGCTTCGGGGGCTGAACGCGCGTCCCCGGGACCGCGTGCGCGGGTGCCTCGTCCCGGTCCGGCGGCGCCCCGGCCGGGCCCCGCCCGACGGCGGTGAGGCCATGCGCCTGCCGTGAGCCCCATGGGGGGCTCGTAGACTCGGGGCATCATGGCCTACCTCGACCACGCCGCGACCACGCCGATGCTTCCGGAGGCGATCGCGGCGATGACCGCGCAGCTCGCCGTCACCGGCAACGCGTCCTCCCTGCACGCAGCCGGGCGCCGTGCCCGCCGTACCGTCGAGGAGTCGCGGGAGACCCTCGCCGACGCTCTCGGCGCCCGCCCCAGCGAGGTGGTCCTCACCTCCGGCGGCACCGAGGCCGACAACCTCGCCGTGAAGGGCCTGTACTGGGCCCGGCGCGACGCCGACCCCCGGCGCACCCGGGTGCTGGCCAGCCCCGTGGAGCACCACGCTGTGCTGGACGCCGTGGACTGGCTCGCCGAGCACGAGGGCGCCAGGGTCGAGTACCTCCCCGTCGACGGGTACGGGCGCGTCCACCCGGACGCCCTGCGCGAGGCGGTCCTGCGCGACCCGGACGACGTCGCGATGATCACCGTGATGTGGGCCAACAACGAGATCGGCACCGTCATGCCGGTCCGCGAACTGGCCGAGGTCGCCCAGGAGTTCGGCGTACCGATGCACGCGGACGCGGTCCAGGCCTTCGGGCAGCTGGACGTCGACTTCGCCCGCTCGGGGCTGGCCGCGATGACGGTGAGCGCCCACAAGATCGGCGGACCGTTCGGCATCGGCGCCCTGCTCCTCGGCCGCGACCAGAGCCCCGTCCCCGTGCTGCACGGCGGCGGACAGGAACGGCACGTGCGCTCCGGGACCCTGGACGTGCCCGCCGTGGCCGCCTTCGCGGTCGCCGGACGGCTGGCCGCCGAGCGGCGCGAGCACTTCGCCCAGGAGATTGGTGCGCTGCGCGACTCCCTGGCCGAAGCCGTGCTGCGGGCCGTCCCGGACGCCGTCCTCGGCGGCGACCCGGCCCCCGGCGGCCGGCTCCCCGCCAACGCGCACTTCACCTTCCCCGGCTGCGAGGGCGACTCCCTGCTGCTGCTGCTCGACGCCCAGGGCATCGCCTGCTCCACCGGCTCCGCGTGCACGGCGGGGATCGCCCAGCCCAGCCATGTGCTGCTGGCCACCGGCACGGACCCCGACCTGGCCCGGGGCACCCTGCGCTTCTCGCTCGGCCACACCTCGACGAAGCGGGACGTCGACGACGTCGCCCGCGCCATCGGACCGGCCGTGGAGCGCGCCAGGACGGCCGGACTCAGCTAGCGGACCCGGCGGACGGACCGGCCGACGGATCGGTGGACGCCGCACGCACCAGCCTCATGTAGCGCTTCCAGTCCCAGTGCGGACCGGGATCGGTGTGATCGGTGCCGGGCACCTCCACGTGGCCGATGACGTGCTCGCGGTCGACCGGGATGCCGTGACGGGCGCATATCGAGGCCGTCAGCCGGGCCGACGACTCGTACATCTCCCGCGTGAAGTCCTGGGGGCGGTCCACGAAGCCCTCGTGCTCGATCCCCACGCTGCGCTCGTTGAACGAGCGGTTGCCCGCGTGGTACGCCACGTCCAGCTCACGGATCATCTGCGTCACCCGGCCGTCCTTGCCCACGACGTAGTGCGACGCCGCCCGGTGCGAGGGGTCCTGGAAGACCCGGACCGCGCTCGCGTAACTGCCCTGCGTGACGTGGATGATCACCCGGTCCACGGCGTAGTCGTCGGGGCGGTCGGCCCGCCGCCAGTTCGCCTCGGAGGCGGCGACCCAGCGCGCGCCCGCGTAGTCCAGCTCGCCCGGCTCGCGGGGCCGCCCCACCCCCGGCACCCGCCACCACAGGCGCCGGATCTCCTGAGCGGCCAGCGCGCCGCCGCCCACGACGGCCGCGCCGCCGCCGATGAGCAGGCTGCGTCTGCTGATGCCGTGCGCGGGTCCCTTACCCGGCGAACCGGCGTTCCTGTTGGTCCCCATGCGAGCGACAACGCATATCGGCGAGCATTCGGTTCCCGGGGCCCCGTACCCTGGACGGGCTATGACTCAGACCTCCCAGCGCCCCCTCCGTGTGCTCGCCGCCATGTCGGGCGGTGTGGACTCCGCCGTCGCGGCGGCCCGCGCCGCCGAAGCAGGCCACGACGTGACCGGTGTGCACCTCGCCCTCTCCGCCAACCCGCAGTCCTTCCGGACCGGGGCGCGGGGCTGTTGCACCATCGAGGACTCCCGTGACGCCCGCCGCGCGGCCGACGTCATCGGCATCCCGTTCTACGTCTGGGACCTGGCGGAACGCTTCCGCGAGGACGTCGTGGAGGACTTCGTCGCGGAGTACGAGGCGGGGCGCACCCCCAACCCGTGCCTGCGCTGCAACGAGAAGATCAAGTTCGCCGCGCTCCTGGACAAGGCGCTGGCCCTCGGTTTCGACGCCGTCTGCACCGGCCACTACGCCACCGTCGTGCTGGACGAGGACGGCGGCCGGGAGCTGCACCGCGCCTCCGACATGGCCAAGGACCAGAGCTATGTGCTGGGCGTCCTGGACGAGAAGCAGCTCGCGCACGCGATGTTCCCGCTCGGCGACACCCTCACCACCAAGGACGAGATCCGGGCCGAGGCCGAGCGCCGTGGCCTGGCCGTCGCCAAGAAGCCGGACAGCCACGACATCTGCTTCATCGCGGACGGCGACACCCAGGGCTTCCTCGCTAGCCGCCTCGGCGGACCGGCCGAGGGCGACATCGTCGACGAGTCGGGCGCCAAGGTCGGCACCCACGAGGGCGCCTTCGGCTTCACGATCGGCCAGCGCAAGGGCCTGCGCATCGGCCACCCCGCCCCGGACGGCAAGCCGCGCTACGTCCTGGACATCTCCCCGGTGAACAACACGGTCACCGTCGGCCCGGTGGAGGCCCTCGACGTCACCGCCCTCACCGCCGTCCGGCCCCGCTGGTGCGGCACCCCCCCGGCCGGCTCCGGTACGTACACCGCACAGCTCCGGGCCCACGGCGGCGAGAGCGAGGTGACGGCGGAGCTGGCCGACGGCACCCTGTACGTCACCTTCGCCGAGCCGGTCCGCGGCGTGGCCCCCGGCCAGGCGGTCGTGCTCTACGACGGCACCCGGGTGGTCGGCTCGGCCACCATCGCGACGACGGTCCGGCGGGAGACGGCGGCCGCGGGCTGAGGCCGGACCGACCGCGCGGTCCGCGTCCGACCCCTGTACGGACGCGGACCGCGCGGAGCGCTGTCAGGACGGCAGGTGCGCGATCACGTCCCGGGTGAAGAAGTCCGTCAGCACCGGGGCGACGGCCTGCGGCGCCAGTTCCCGGGTCTGTCCGGTCAGCGTGCGGTGCCGGGCCCGGGGAATCGCCGCCGCGAGGGCGAGCGTCGTCTCATGGGCCCGAGCGGTGCTGAAACCGCCGGTCACCACCAGGGTGCGGGCCGTCACGGCGGCGAACCGCCCGGTGGGGACCTCCCCCGTGCCCAGGAGGGCGTCGTCGTAGGCCAGGGTGGGCGCCACCGCCTCCAGGCCCGCCCACAGCGGCGCCCGACGCATCCGGGCGATCACCGCCTCCGGGACGCCCGTACGGGCCAGGTGCAGCGCGACGGCACCCGCCCGGTCACCGGCCGACAGCAGCGCGTGGAGTTCGGCCGTGCAGCGTGCCTTGTACGCCCGGCCGGCGGGCCCCGGGGTGTACGGCGGCTCGAAGACCGCGAGCCGTAGCGCGGGCACCCCCGCGGCCTGCGCCTCCAGCGCCAGCGCCCCGCCCGACAGCATCCCGAACACCGAGACCCGCTCGCCCGCCCGCGCGACCACCGCCGCGAGGTCCTCGATCTCCCGGCGCACCGCCCAGGGCCCGGTGTCCCCGCTCGCTCCCCGCCCCCGGCGGTCGTACGTGAACACCGTGAAGCGCGGCTCCAGCAGGGCCGCCAGCGGCTCCTCGTCCGCCGCGGTGCCCAGCGCGCCCCCGACCAGTACCACCGGCGGTCCGTCGCCCCGGCGGCGATACGCGATCGGCGTGCCGTCACGGGAGAGAGTCTTGTCCATGCGGGGGTGGACCGACGGGCCGCACGGAACTCATCGGTGCGGCGGAAAAATGTTTCTGACGGTCAGTCAGTCACGCGCCGGACCGTCGTCCGGGAGGACCTCCGTGTCGTAGAAGCAGTAGTGGCCACGGATCGCGGCGACCTGTTCCTTCGGCTTCGGATAGGCCCAGACGGCGTCCGTCGCCCCGGGGACCGACCAGTAGGACGCGTCCCCCTTGAACGGGCAGTGGGTGCGCGTGCCGGACGGCGTCAGCAGCTCGGTGCGCACGTCCTCGGGCGGCAGGTAGTAGCGGGGCGGGCAGCCCGTCTCACGCAGTACGAGCGGGCGGCGGCTCTCGGCGAGCACCCGCCCGTCCCGGACGGCGCGCACGTGCTCGGTGCCGGGCTCGACGGTGATGCGGTGTCCTGGGATGTCTCTCATGACTGTTTCAGCCGACGGCGGGCCCTGTTTCTTCCCCGCCCCGGGTCCGGGTGTCGGTGGTGGCCCGTACGGTAGCGGCATGAACATCTGTGTCTTCCTCTCCGCCGCCGACCTCGACGACCGCTACACCGTGCCCGCGCGGGAATTCGCCGAACTTCTGGGCAGGGGCGGGCACACCCTGGTCTGGGGCGGGTCGGAGAGCGGGCTCATGAAGGTCGTCGCCGACGGGGTGCAGGAGGCCGGCGGGCGGCTCGTGGGGGTGTCGGTGGACTTCCTCGCCGCGAAGGCCCGGACGAACGCCGACGAGATGGTCATAGCCAAGGACCTGGCCGAGCGCAAGGCGCTCCTCCTGGAGAAGTCCGACGCGATCGTGATCATGGTCGGTGGCACCGGGACGCTGGACGAGGCCACCGAGATCCTGGAGCTGAAGAAGCACGGCAAGCACACCAAGCCGGTCGTCCTGCTGAACACCGCGGGCTTCTACGACGGTCTGCGCCAGCAGTTCCGGCGCATGGAGGACGAGGGCTTCCTGCCGGTGCCCCTCACCGACCTGGTCTTCTTCGCCGAGGACGGGGTGGGCGCCCTCGCCTACCTGGAGGAGTCGGCCGGCATGCTGTGACCCCGCACGGGCCGGGGCGGCCCGGGACGAACGGGCGCGACCGGGTGGGACCGGGCGCGGACGCGGCGGGCGGCCGCGTCGGCGACCTGCGGTGATGCGAGCATGAGGGCATGGCTACTCATCTCATCACCGGCGCCGGTTCCGGTATCGGCGCGGCCGTCGCCCGCCGCCTCCGCGAGCGCGGCGACGACCTCGTCCTGCTGGCGCGGGACGCGGGCCGCGCCAAGGAGCTCGCCGCGCTCCACCCCGGATCCCGCACCCTCGTAGGGGACCTCGGCAACCCCGACCGGCTGTCCTGGGCGTTCGGGCAGCAGCCCATGCCCGAGCGGCTGGACTCGCTGCTGCACATCGCCGGGGTGGTCGAGCTGGGCCAGATCGGCGAGCTCACGCCCAAGTCCTGGCACTTCCAGCTCAACGCCAACCTGGTCGCCCCCGCCGAGCTGACCCGGCTGCTGCTGCCCCAGCTCCGGGTCGCCCAGGGACACGTCGTCTTCGTGAACTCGGGCGCCGGTCTCGCCGCGCACGCCGAGTGGGGCGCGTACGCCGCGAGCAAACACGGGCTGAAGGCCCTCGCCGACTCGCTGCGCCACGAGGAGCACGGGAACGGCGTCCGGGTCACCTCCGTCTACCCGGGGCGCACCGCCAGCCCCATGCAGGCCAAGGTCCACCAGCAGGAGGGCAAGGAGTACGACGCCTCCCGCTGGATGGACCCGGAATCGGTCGCCACCACGATCCTGCTGGCCCTCGACCTCCCCCGGGACGCCGAGATCAACGACCTGACGGTCCGCCCCGGACGCTGAGGCGGGGCCCGGCCCCAGGAGGCCGGCCCCGGCCCGGCCCGGCCACCGACACCGGCGGCCGGGCCGGGCTGTCCGACGCGGCCCGTAGGCTTCCGGGGTGAGCGAGAAGAGCAAGTTCAGCGCGTACGCCGCCACCGGCATCGGGTCCATGCCGGGAGGTGACGCACGCGAGGCCGCCAAGACCGTCGTGGGGTCCTTCGCCGACGGGCGGGGCCTCGTCCACCTGCCGGAGCTGCCCGCACGCGGGCCAGGCGCCGACATGATCGGGCGGACGGTCGGCCTGCTGGAGGAGATGTACGGACATGTCGAGCCCAGCGGGTGGCGGATCAGCGACCGGCCCGGCCGCGACACCCGCCGGGCCCGCTCCTGGCTCGGTGAGGACCTGGACGCCCTGGAGGAGTTCACCCAGGGCTACGAAGGACTGCTCAAGGTCCAGGCCGTCGGACCCTGGACCCTGGCCGCCTCCCTGGAACTGCGCGGCGGCGAGGCGATGGTGGCCGACCCCGGAGCCTGCCGCGACCTGGCGGGCTCGCTGGCCGAGGGGCTGCGCGGGCACCTGGCCGAGGTGCGGCGCAGGGTTCCCGGTGCCGAGGTCGTCCTCCAGCTCGACGAACCCTCCCTCACCGCCGTGCTGCGCGGGCGGGTCCGGTCGGCGAGCGGCTACCGCACCTACCGGGCGGTGGACCGCCAGGTCGTCGAAGGGGCCCTGCGTGACCTGCTCGCGGTCAACGACGGCGGGCCGACCACCGTCCACTCCTGCGCCCCCGAGGTGCCCTTCGCCCTGCTGCGGCGGGCCGGGGCGGGTTCCGTCTCGTTCGACTTCTCCTTGCTCACCGAGGGTGAGGAGGAGGCGATCGGGGAAGCCGTCGAAAGCGGTACCCAGCTTCTGCTCGGTGTCGTCCCGGGCCTCGACGGTGCCTCGACCGCATTGTCGGACCCGGGCGGTAGCGTCATGGGGGTCAGGACGTTGTGGAGCAGGCTGGGGCTGAATCCGGGGACTCTCGCCGAGTCCGTGGTGATCACCCCTTCCTGCGGACTGGCGGGCGCGTCACCCGCCTACGCGCGGGCCGCGCTCGCCCACTGCGTCCGGGCCGCGAGATCACTCGCGGACAACCCTGAGTAGCGGGGTCGGGTCGACAGGAGGAACGGGACGATGGCCGGCGAACAGCAGGCGCGGGAGCTGACAGGCGTGTCCGCCGAGGCGCGGGAGCGGCACGCGCTCCTGTCCGAGCAGATCGAGGAGCACCGCTTCCGGTACTACGTGAAGGACCAGCCGGTCGTCAGCGACGCCGAGTTCGACCGGCTGATGCGCGAGCTGGAAGGCATCGAGGAGCGGAACCCGCAGCTGCGCACCCCCGATTCACCGACCCAGAAGGTCGCCGGGCCGTACACGACGGAGTTCACCTCCGTCGAGCACCGCGAGCGCATGCTCTCCCTGGACAACGCCTTCGACGACGCGGAGCTGGCCACCTGGGCCGACCGCGTCGCCAAGGACGTGGGCCGCCCCGGCTACCACTTCCTGTGCGAGCTGAAGGTCGACGGCCTCGCCGTCAACCTCACCTACGAGCACGGCAGGCTCACCCGCGCGGCGACCCGTGGCGACGGCCGCACCGGTGAGGACATCACCCCCAACATCCGCACCATCGCCGAGATCCCGCACCGCCTGACGGGCGACCACGTCCCCGCGCTGGTCGAGATCCGCGGCGAGGTCTACTTCCCGATGGAGGCGTTCGAAGGGCTCAACGCCCGGCTGGTGGAGGCCGGGGACAAGCCCTTCGCCAACCCGCGCAACGCGGCGGCCGGTTCCCTGCGCCAGAAGGACCCGAAGGTCACCGCCACCCGCCCGCTGCACATGGTGGTGCACGGCATCGGCGCCCGCGAGGGCTTCGACATCGACCGGCTCTCCCACGCGTACGACCTGCTGCGCGGGTGGGGCCTGCCGACCGCCCGGCACAACAAGGTGGTCGGCTCCCTGGACGACGTGCGGGCGTTCATCCGGTACTTCGGCGAGAACCGCCACTCCGTGGAGCACGAGATCGACGGGGTCGTCGTGAAGCTGGACGAGATCCCGCTCCAGGGCCGCCTCGGTTCGACCTCCCGCGCCCCGCGCTGGGCGATCGCCTGGAAGTACGCGCCCGAAGAGGTCAACACCAAGCTGGTCAACATCCGCGTCGGCGTCGGACGCACCGGCAGGGTCACGCCCTACGCCCAGGTCGAGCCGGTCGAAGTGGCCGGTTCCGAGGTCGAGTTCGCCACCCTCCACAACCAGAACGTCGTGAAGGACAAGGGCGTCCTGATCGGCGACACGGTGGTCCTCCGCAAGGCCGGTGACGTCATCCCGGAGATCCTCGGCCCGGTGGTGGACCTGCGCGACGGCAGCGAACACGAGTTCGTCATGCCCACGGCCTGCCCCGAGTGCGGGACACCGCTCAAGGCCATGAAGGAGGGCGACGTCGATCTCCGCTGCCCCAACGCGCGTTCCTGCCCCGCCCAGTTGCGGGAACGGGTGGCCTATCTCGCGGGCCGCAAGTGCCTGGACATCGACCACTTCGGCTATGTCGCGGCGGCGGCCCTCACCCAGCCGCTGGAGCCGGCCGAGGCACCGCTGAAGGACGAGGGGGACCTCTTCTCCCTGACGGTGGACCAGCTCCTGCCGATCAGGGCCTACGTCCTGGACCCGGACAGCGGCCTGCCCAAGCGTGATCCGAAGACCGGGGAGGAGAAGATCGCGACGGTCTTCGCCAACCAGCAGGGCGAGCCGAAGAAGAACACCCTCGCCCTGCTCGACGGCATCGCCGCCGCCAAGCAGGCGCCGCTGGCCCGGATCCTCACCGGGCTGTCGATCCGCCACGTCGGCCCCGTGGCCGCCGTCGAACTGGCCCGCCAGTTCCGTTCCGTCGAGCGCATCGACGAGGCGTCCGAGGAGGAGCTGGCCGCCGCCGACGGTGTCGGCCCGATCATCGCGGCCTCGGTCAAGCAGTGGTTCGCCGAGCCCTGGCACCGCGAGATCCTGCGTAAATGGCGTGAGGCCGGGGTGCGGACACAGGACGAGGGCGCGGGAGAGGACCAGGGCCCGCGCCCCCTCGAAGGGCTCACCGTCGTCGTCACCGGCACACTGGCCGGCCACACCCGGGACGGCGCGAAGGAGGCGCTCCAGAAGCAGGGGGCCAAGGTGACCGGATCCGTGTCGAAGAAGACCTCCTTCGTCGTGGTGGGTGACAACCCCGGCTCCAAGTACGACAAAGCGATGCAGCTGAAGGTGCCCGTCCTCGACGAGGAGGGCTTCGCCGTGCTCCTCGGGCAGGGGCCCGAAGCGGCCCGCGAGGCCGCCGTGACCGCCGAGGCCTGATCGAGGCGCGATCGAGACACCGCCCGGCGCGTGGCACCGGGCGGCAGGGGAAGGAACCGGAGGGGAAGGAGAGCCGCCTCCGTACCGTCACCACCCGTTCGGCGCACCGCGGACGGCGCGGGTGTCAGGTCCGCATTCGGGCAAGAGCTGTAGAGCGCTGCCCCTCGGGGCCCTCGGCGGCCTACTGTTGAACGTGCACCTGCCGTGCCCCGGCCGCGTGGTGGGATGCGGGCCGCGGTGGCATGGGAGCGGGGGCCACCGTGGGACACATCGGCACCGCCGGCTGTGAGAGGGACGGAATGGAACCGACCGAGAGCACCGCGACGGTGTCACGGCCACGGGGTCTCGCGGACCTCGCGAAGAAGCTGGTCCCCGCGCAGACGGGCACGATCCCGAAGGTGGGGGCCTTCGTCGTCGCGGTCGCCGGCCTGCAACTCGCGACCGGCTTCTACCAGGCCGTCCGCGACGGCCACGCCCTCTTCCCGGACGGCACCGCGGGCTGGTCGCTCGCCCTGCTCACCGGCATCGTCGTCGGCCATCTGGTCGCCCTCGGACGCGACCGCTGGTGGGGCGGGACCGGATCCGGGGCCGCCCTCACCCTCTCGGTGCTGCTGCTGTACGGCTGGGTGCCCGCCGGACTGGTCAGCCTCGTGGTGGTGGTGCTCGTCGGCACCGCCCGCCGGCACCGCTGGCGGCAAGGACTGCTCCACGGCGCCGTGGACATACTCGGCATCGGCGCCGCCGCCCTCGTCCTGGCCGCCTTCGGCGACGTGGCCACCGTGGAGTCGCCCTGGCGCCCACTCCACTGGGGTATCGGCGCCGTACCGGAAGTGCTCCTCGCCGCCTGCGCCTACCTCCTCGTCACCCGGTTCCTGCTCTGGTACGCCCACGCCTCCCAGAGCGGCCAACTGCCCACCGTCGCCCGCACCGCGCTCCTGCGCCAGAGCCTCGTCGCCGTCGCCCTGATCGGGATCACCCCGCTGATCTGCGTGGTGGCCTCCGTCATGCCCGTCCTGCTGCCCCTGTTCGCCGTGCCGCTGATCGCGCTGGACTCCACGCTCTGGATCGCCCGCGCCCGCGCCGAGGAGCAGCTGCGGGACCCGCTGACGGGGCTCCCCAACCGGCAGTGGCTCCTGGAGCGGACCTGGACCGCCCTGGAGGACGCCGAGGGCACCGGCACCCGCACCGCCCTCGTCCTCATCGACCTCGACCGCTTCCGCGCCGTCAACGACACCCTCGGCCACCTCGCCGGAGACCGGCTGCTGCTCCAGATCGCCGAACGTCTCCGTCTCGCCCTGCCGCGCGGCGCCGAGGCCGCGCGGCTCGGCGGCGACGAGTTCGCCGTCCTGCTGCCGACCGCGGACTCCACCACCAGCGCCCAGCGGGTCGCCCGCCATCTCGTCGCCGAACTCTCCTCGCCCCTCGGCCTGGACGGACTCACGCTGGTGCTGGAGGCCAGCGCCGGTGTCGCCGTCCACCCCGACCACGCGCTGGACGCCGAGGGGCTGCTGCGCCGCGCCGACGTCGCGATGTACCAGGCCAAGCGCGACCGCACCGGCGTGGAGGTGTACGAGTCCAAGCGCGACAGCAACACCCCGGACCGGCTCGGACTGCTGGGCGACCTGCGCCGCGCCCTGGACGCCCGGGAGGTGGAGCTGCACTACCAGCCCAAGGTCCGCTTCGACGGCCAGGTCGCGGGCCTCGAAGCGCTCGTCCGCTGGGTGCACCCGGAGCGCGGACGGGTCCCCCCGGACGAGTTCATCGCCATCGCGGAGTCCTCGGGCCTGATGCCGCACCTCACCGAGTACGTCCTGGAGACGGCCCTCGCCCAGGTCGCCCGGTGGCGCGCGCAGGGGCTGTTCGTGCCGGTCGCCGTCAACGTCTCGCCGCGCGACGTCCACACCCCGGGCTTCGCCGGCAGCGTCGCCGCCCGGCTGGCCCGGCACGGTGTCCCGGCCGCCGCGCTGCAACTGGAGATCACCGAGCACGTGCTGCTGGAGGACCCGCAGCGCGCCGCCGACACCATGGCCGGGCTCACCGCGCACGGCGTGAAGATGTCCCTGGACGACTTCGGCACCGGGTACTCCTCGCTGGTGCACCTGCGGAAGCTGCCCGTCAGCGAACTCAAGATCGACCGCTCGTTCGTGGCGCGGCTCGCCGTCGACACGGAGGACGCCGAGATCGTCCGCTGCACCATCGACCTGGCCCACTCGCTCGGCCTGCTGGTCGTCGCCGAGGGCGTGGAGGACGACGAGACCTGGGAGCGGCTGCGGGACCTGCGCTGCGACGCGGTCCAGGGATGGCTGGTCGCCGCCGCGATGCCGCCGCTGGAGACGACGGCCTGGCTGCGGGCCCGCGGCGAGCGCGGATGGCGGCGTCCGGCCGAGCTGAGGGCGGCCGCGGCCGCCGCGGCGCTCCCCGCCGAGCGGGACCCCCGCTCCACGGGCCGCGCGCTCAACCCCGGCCCGGCCACGGCCTGAACGGCACCCGTCGGGGCGGCCCGTGGGACCGGGCCGCCCGCCGCCCCGGGGCCGTCCCGGCCCGGATCGCCGAGCGTTGTCCACAGGCTCGCCGCCGAGTCCTCCGGCGACCCCATAGGATTGGGACCTTGAACCCACTTTGCCTAACCGAACCCTGAGGATCGCCGCATGCCTGGCATCACGCGCGAGGAGGTCGCCCACCTCGCCCGGCTGGCGCGTCTTGAACTGAAGGGCGAAGAGCTCGAACACTTCGCCGGTCAGCTCGACGACATCATCGGCGCGGTCGCCCGCGTCTCCGAGGTCGCCGACCAAGACGTACCGCCGACCTCCCACCCGCTGCCGCTGACCAACGTCATGCGGGCGGACGAGGTCCGTCCCTCGCTCACCCCCGCGCAGGCGCTCTCCGGAGCCCCGGCCCAGGAGCAGCAGCGTTTCAAGGTGCCGCAGATCCTGGGGGAGGACTAACAGCCATGACGGACATCAGCACCATCATCAAGCTCACGGCCGCGCAGATCGCCGAGAAGATCGCGTCCGGCGAGCTGACGGCCGTCGAGGTCACCGAGGCCCACCTGGCCCGGATCGAGGCCGTCGACGAGAAGGTCCACGCCTTCCTGCACGTCGACCGCGAGGGCGCCCTCGCGCAGGCCCGCGCCGTCGACGCCAAGCGTGAGGCCGGCGAGAAGCTCGGCCCGCTGGCCGGCGTCCCGCTCGCGCTCAAGGACATCTTCACCACCCGGGACATGCCGACCACCGTCGGCTCGAAGATGCTCGAAGGCTGGGTGCCGCCGTACGACGCGACCCTCACGACGAGGCTGAAGGCCGCCGACGTCGTCATCCTCGGCAAGACCAACATGGACGAGTTCGCCATGGGGTCCTCCACCGAGAACAGCGCCTACGGCCCGACCGGCAACCCCTGGGACCTCACCCGGATCCCGGGCGGCTCCGGCGGCGGTTCCTCCGCCGCGCTCGCCTCCTTCGAGGCCCCGCTCGCCATCGGTACGGACACCGGCGGCTCCATCCGCCAGCCCGCGGCCGTCACCGGCACCGTCGGCGTCAAGCCCACCTACGGCGGCGTCTCGCGCTACGGCATGGTCGCCTTCTCCTCCTCCCTCGACCAGGGCGGCCCCTGCGCCCGCACGGTCCTGGACGCGGCCCTGCTGCACGAGGCCATCGGCGGCCACGACCCGATGGACTCCACCTCCATCGACGCCCCGGTCCCGCCGGTCGTCGAGGCCGCGCGCAACGGCTCGGTGGCGGGCATGCGCGTCGGCGTCGTCAAGCAGTTCTCCGGCGAGGGGTACCAGGCCGGTGTCGTCCAGCGCTTCGAGGAGTCCGTCGAGCTGCTGACGTCGCTCGGCGCCACGGTCGTCGAGCTGGACTGCCCGTCCTTCGACCTCGCGCTGTCGGCGTACTACCTCATCGCGCCGTCGGAGTGCTCCTCCAACCTGGCCCGCTTCGACGCCATGCGCTACGGCCTGCGGGTCGGGGACGACGGCACCCGCTCCGCCGAGGACGTCACCGCGCTCACCCGCGAGGCCGGCTTCGGCGACGAGGTCAAGCGCCGCGTCATCCTCGGTACGTACGCGCTCAGCTCCGGCTACTACGACGCGTACTACGGCTCGGCCCAGAAGGTCCGCACCCTCATCACCCAGGACTTCGAGAAGGCGTTCGAGCAGGTGGACGTCATCGTCTCGCCGACGACGCCCACCACCGCCTTCCCGATCGGTGAGCGCGCCGACGACCCGATGGCGATGTACCTCGCGGACCTGTGCACCATCCCGACCAACCTCGCGGGCAACTCCGCCATGTCGCTGCCCTGCGGTCTGGCCCCGGAGGACGGCCTGCCGGTCGGCTTGCAGATCATCGCCCCCGCCATGAAGGACGACCGGCTGTACAAGGTCGGAGCCGCCGTCGAGGCCGCCTTCGTGGAAAGGTGGGGGCACCCGCTGCTCGAGGAGGCTCCGTCACTGTGACCGCCATGACCAAGAAGGCCAAGAACTTCAAGAAGTCCAAGTCCGGTGTGTACCTGTCGCTCGGCACCACCGCCTTCGGCGCGCTGAGCGTCGCCAAGCAGGCCAGGCTCGCCCGCCAGGAGAACGACACGCTCCGGCTCATCGACGCCGCCGTCTCGGCCGCGGCGATCGTGACCGGCATGGCCATCCTCTACCGCGAACTCAAGCGTCTCGGCGACGACGACGTCCTGCTGGGCTGAGAGGGAAAGTTTCACCGTGACTGTCATTGACCTGGAGTCGTACGAGGACGCCCTCGCGACGTACGACCCCGTCATGGGCCTGGAGGTCCATGTCGAGCTCGGCACCAAGACCAAGATGTTCTGCGGCTGTTCCACCGAGCTCAAGCAGGACGCCAACTCGCAGACGTGCCCGGTCTGCCTCGGCCTGCCGGGCGCGCTGCCGGTGGTCAACGAGATCGGCGTCGAGTCCGCGATCAAGATCGGCCTCGCGCTCAACTGCGAGATCGCCGAGTGGTGCCGCTTCGCCCGGAAGAACTACTTCTATCCGGACATGCCGAAGAACTTCCAGACCTCCCAGTACGACGAACCGATCGCCTTCGACGGCTATCTGGACGTCCAGCTGGAGGACGGGGAGATCTTCCGCGTGGAGATCGAGCGCGCCCACATGGAGGAGGACACCGGCAAGTCGACGCACGTCGGCGGTGCCACCGGCCGCATCCACGGCGCGTCGCACTCCCTGCTCGACTACAACCGCGCGGGCATCCCGCTCATCGAGATCGTCACCAAGCCGATCGAGGGCGCCGGCGCGCGGGCACCCGAGGTCGCCAAGGCGTACGTCGCCGAGCTCCGTGAGCTCATCAAGGCGCTCGGCGTCTCGGAGGCCCGGATGGAGATGGGCCAGATGCGCTGCGACGTGAACCTCTCGCTGCGCCCCAACGGCACCAAGACGTTCGGCACGCGCTCCGAGACGAAGAACGTCAACTCGCTCCGCTCCGTCGAGCGCGCCGCCCGCTTCGAGATCCAGCGCCACGCCGCGGTGCTGAACTCCGGCGGGACGATCGTGCAGGAGACCCGGCACTTCCACGAGGAGGACGGCTCCACCACGGCCGGCCGCATCAAGGACAACGCCGAGGACTACCGCTACTTCCCCGAGCCGGACCTGGTGCCGGTCGCCCCTGCCCGCGACTGGGTCGAGGAGCTCCGCAAGGGCCTCCCCGAGCTTCCCCGGCTGCGCCGCAAGCGGCTGAAGGAGGAGTGGGGTGTCAACGAGCACGACATGCAGTCCATCCTCAACGCCGGCGCGGTCGACCTGATCGTCGCCACGACGGACGCGGGCGCCCCCTCGGACCAGGCCCGCAAGTGGTGGATGGGCGAGCTGGCCCGTAACGCCAACGAGACCGGCCGCGGCCTGGACGAGCTGCCGATCACCCCGGCGCAGGTCGCCCGGGTGGCCGCGCTCGTCGCCGCGGGCGACCTCAACGACAAGCTGGCCCGCCAGGTCATCGAGGGCGTCCTCGCGGGCGAGGGCGACCCGGACACCGTCGTGGAGAAGCGCGGTCTGAAGGTCGTCTCGGACGAGGGCGCGCTGTCCACGGCCGTGGACGAGGCCATCGCGGGCAACGCTGCCGTCGCGGACAAGATCCGCGGCGGCAAGGTCGCGGCGGCGGGCGCGCTCGTCGGCGCGGTCATGAAGGCCACCCGTGGCCAGGCGGACGCGGCACGCGTGCGCGAGCTGATCCTGGAGAAGCTCGGCGTCGAGGGCTGACACCGAGCGACCCCCGAAGGGGGCGGCCCCACCCGCTCAGGCGGTGGAGCCGCCCCTTTCCCGTTCCCGGCCCGGTCCTGTGACCATGGCCACGAAACGGGCAAATGATCACTAATGGCTGAGAGAGTGACGGCTGTCAGGTCATGCGACTTTCACGGGATGTTTCCTTCGTCTCCCGTCGGGGTCCACGAACCCGCAGGGAGCACGTCCGTTGGCCTCCATCGCACGCTGGTGCCTCGCGCACCGCCTCGCCACCGTCCTGATCTGGCTGTTCGCCCTCGGCGCCACCGCCACCACGGCGGGATTCGCCGGGTCCGCCTACACCGACGACTACGACGTGCCGGGCACCGAGGCGGGCCGGGCCGGTGAGCTCCTCCAGCAGGGCTTCACCCAGCTCGGAGGCGACGCCGACACCGTCGTCTGGCACACCACGGGGCCCTCCACCGTGCGGGGCGCCGACATCGAGCGGACCATGACCCGGACCCTCGACGCGATCGGCGCGCTGCCCGGCATCGGCGCGGTCACCAGCCCCTACGAGACCGCCGGCACCGGGCAGATCAGCGCGGACAGCCGTACCGCCTACGCCACGGTCACCTTCGACCAGCGGGTCGAGGACATCCCCCGGGAGCGGGCACAGGCACTCGTCGACACCGCGAAGGCGGCCGAACGCGACGGACTCCAGGTCGAGCTGGGCGGCAGCGCCGTCGCCCTGACCGAGGCACCGGCACTCCACCTCAGCGAGGCCGTCGGGGTGCTCGTCGCGGCCCTTGTGCTCTTCCTGGCGTTCGGTTCCCTCGCCGCCAGCCTGCTTCCCATCGCCACCGCCCTCGTCTCCGTCGGCACGGCCTACGCCGGCATCGTGCTGCTCGGCCACGTGATGAACGTCGCCGACTTCGCGCCGATGCTCGGCATGCTCATCGGGCTGGGCGTCGGCATCGACTACGCGCTGTTCATCGTCACCCGGCACCGCCGGGGGCTGCGCGGAGGCCTCTCCGTCCACGAAGCGGCGCGCGAGGCCGTCGCCACCACCGGCCGCGCCGTCGTCTTCGCCGGGGCCACCGTCTGCGTCGCCCTGCTGGGCATGCTGGTGCTGCGGCTCGGCTTCCTCAACGGGGTCGCGATCGCCGCCTCCCTCACCGTGCTGCTGACCGTCGCCGCCTCCGTGACCCTGCTGCCCGCCCTGCTCTCCTTCATCGGCACCCGGGCGCTGAGCCGTCGCGACCGCCGCCGCCTCGCCGAGCACGGCCCCTGGGCGGAACGCCCCACCGGGTTCGCGGCCCGCTGGTCCTCCTTCGTGGAGAGGCACCCCAAGCTGCTGGGCGCGGTCGCCGCCGCCGTGATGGCCGTCCTCGCCCTGCCCGCGCTCGGCCTGCACCTGGGCACCTCCGACCAGGGCAACAACCCCGCGACGGCGACCACCCGGCAGGCGTACGACCTGCTGGGCGACGGCTTCGGGCCCGGCGTGAACGGGCCGCTGACCGTGGTCGCCCGTCTCGACGGCGCCGACGACCGGCTGGCCCTCGACGGTCTGCCCGCCGTGCTGCGGGGCACTTCGGGCGTCTCGGCGGTGAGCCCGGTGACGTACAGCAACAGCGGTGACACCGCGTTCGTCACCGTGGTGCCGGACTCCGCTCCGCAGGACCGGCGGACCAGCGAACTCGTCGACCGGATGCGGGAGGACGTGCTGCCGCCGGTGGCCGAGAACACCTCGCTGGAACTGCGGGTGGGCGGGGTGACGGCCGGGTACGACGACTTCTCCGACGTCATCGTCGGCAAGCTGCCGCTCTTCGTCGGTGTGGTCATAGGGCTCGGCTGCCTGCTCCTGCTGCTGGCCTTCCGCTCCCTCGCCATCCCCCTCAAGGCCGCCGTGATGAACGTCGCCGCCGTGGCCGCCTCCTTCGGGGTCGTCGTCGCCGTCTTCCAGTGGGGGTGGGGCAGCGAGCTGCTCGGCCTGGGCAGCGCGGGCCCGGTCGAACCCTTCCTGCCGGTCATCATGGTGTCGGTGCTCTTCGGGCTCTCCATGGACTACCAGGTGTTCCTCGTCGGCCGGATGTACGAGGAGTGGCGGGAGACCGGGGACAACTGCCGGGCCGTCCGCGTGGGCCTTGCCGAGACCGGCCGGGTGATCAACTCCGCCGCGGTCATCATGATCTCCGTGTTCCTCGCCTTCGTCCTCAGCGGGGACCGGGTCATCGCGATGTTCGGCATCGCGCTGGCCGCCGCCGTAGCCCTCGACGCCTTCGTGCTGCGCACCCTGCTGGTGCCCGCCCTGATGCATCTCCTCGGCGGCACCAACTGGTGGCTGCCCGCCCGGCTCGATCGCCTGCTCCCGCGCATCAGCATCGAACCGCCCGGCGTTCCGGCTCCCCGTGCGAAGATCCCTGGGGCGCACGACGACGAGGACCTGACGGTCGCGGTGCGCGTCCACTGACAGGCTCCCGTGTCGGGCGAGGAGCCGACGAGCGAGGAGAAGTCCCTGTGTTCACGATGTCCCTCGGCGACGACGGGGCGTGGTTGCGCCCGCTGGAACCCTGGCAGGCGGAGGAGTTCCTCGCCCACATGGACCGGGCACGCGCGCTGGTCGACCCGTGGATCCCGTTCGCGGCGGCGGCCACCGACCTGGACTCCGCGCGGGCGCTCCTCCAGCGGTACGCCGACAAGCAGGCGGCCGACACCGGACGGATCTACGGGATCTGGCTCGACGGCACCCTGGTCGGCGGTGTCCTCTTCCGGATATTCGACGCGGCGACCGGCTCCTGCGAGATCGGCTGCTGGCTGGAGCCGGCCGGGCAGGGCCGGGGACTGGTGCACCGGGCGTCCCGCAAGCTGATCGACTGGGCGTTCGACGTGCGGGGGATGCACCGGGTGGAGTGGATCGCCTCCTCCGCGAACACCCGCAGCGTCGGGGCGGCCGCACGGCTCGGGATGACCCGTGAGGGTGTCCTGCGGGAGGCCTTCCTGCACCACGGCGTACGGCACGACGAGGAGATCTGGGCCGTCCTGGCCGACGAGTGGCGGGCGGCGCGTTAAGGGCGCTCTCATCCGGGGCCCCTACCGTGCGCCGCATGGAGAACACCCCCACCACCCCTGCCACCGACCAGGACCACGACGCCGACGGGGAGCCGGCGAGGGACGGGACGGCCGCACCCGGCCTGACGAAGACGGCCGAGCCCGTCGCCACGCGGACGGCCGAGCCCGTCTCGACGAAGACGGCTGAGCCCGTCGCCACGCGGACGGCCGAGTCCGTCTCGACCAAGACGGCCGGGTCCTCGGACGCGCCGGGCCCGGAGGACGCCGTTCCGGACACCCCCGTCCCGGACGCCCACGCCTCGGACGCCCCGGACCCGGACGCCGCGTCCGACGACGACGGCCCGGAGCCCGACGCCTACGATGAGGCGGAGGCCACCGCGTCCGCCGAAGCCGCCGGTGGCGCCGCGGCCGTGGTCGCCGCCGGACTCGGCGTCGTCTCCCTCTCCGGTGCCTGGACCGGCCGGGTCGCGGCCGAGCGCCAGACCCTCATCGGCCAAATCAAGTCCGGCGGCAGCGGCAGCGCCACCCAGCAGATCTCCGACATCTACGGCGACGCCTGGCACACCACCGCCCTCGTCAACGGCCTGTTCGCCCTCCTCGCCCTTCTCGTCGGCGTCTTCGTCCTGGTCCGCCCCGCCTTCGGCGCACCCGCCGCCCACCCGCGGCCCGGCTGGATCCGTGCCGTCGCCCGTGCGGGGATCGCGCTCGGGATCCTGGGCGTACTGATCTCGGTCGTCATGTACTTCGACCTCGCCCTCCCGCTGCCCACCGCCGGCTGAGACGCCGCGGCTCCGCCCTAAGGCTTCTGCTCAGCGGGTCTGAGGCCCCCGGGGCGCCAGGATGCGGCACACGCCCGATGCGGGCGCGCCCCCTTGCCGACGAGAGTGGGACCACGGCAGGGAGCCGTGGTCCGCACCGGGCCTTCGTCAGCGGGGAGAGTGCCATGTACAGCTACGAGATGCACCAGTTGAGGGCCGCCGAACTCATCCGCCGGGCCGACCGGCGGCGCCTCGTCCGCGAGGCCGTGGCCGCCCGCCGCACCGCCGCCCGCACCACCGGGCGCGACGCTCCGGAAGGGCGGGTGAGCGAGAACCGGGGCCGGTTCGCCCGCGCCGCGTGACCATGGGCGGCGGCACGGCCGGCCCCACCGCGTCGTACGGAGCCGGAGCCGCCGGGGCCCCGCACACCGCCCACGCGGCGGTCGGGGCCCCGGCGTTGTCGTACGCGTATGCGATGCTCGGCGCTGTGGAGACCAACACCGTCAGCCCCCTCTTCGTCGGCCGGACCCGAGAGCTCGCCACGCTCACCGAGGCGCTCGCCCGCGCCTCGGCGGGCGAGCCGCAGGCGCTGCTCGTCGGCGGCGAGGCGGGCGTCGGCAAGACCCGGCTGGTCGAGGAGTTCCTCGCGGTGGCGAGCCGGCGCGAGGCCGTCGTGGCCGTCGGGGGCTGCGTGGAGATAGGGGCGGACGGCCTCCCCTACGCCCCCTTCGCGACCGCTCTGCGCGCCCTGCGCCGGGCCCTGCCCGAGGAGCTGGCACAGGCGCTCGCCGGACAGGAGGGCGAACTGGCCCGGCTGCTGCCCGAACTGGGCGAGGCCGGGCACGCCGCGCACGACGAGAGCGGCACGGCACGCCTCTTCGAGCTGACCGCCCGGCTGCTGGAGCGCGTCTGCGCCACCCGCACCCTGGTCCTCGTCCTGGAGGACCTGCACTGGTCCGACGCCTCCACCCGGCACCTCCTCTCCTACCTCCTGCGGACCCTGCGCGCCGGACGCCTCGTCCTGGTCGGCACCTACCGCTCCGACGACGTCCACCGCCGCCACCCGCTGCGTCCGCTCCTGGCCGAGCTGGACCGGCTCCGCACCGTCGGACGCGTCGAACTCGACCGGTTCAGCCGCGCCGAGGTCGGCCGGCAGCTGACCGGGATCCTCGCCGTCGCCCCGGACACCGCGCTCGTCGACGAGATATTCGACCGCTCCGACGGCAACGCCTTCTTCGTCGAGGAACTGGCCCGCACCATCGAGTGCTGCGGAGACGGCTCGCAGCTCTCCGCCTCCCTGCGCGACCTCCTCCTCGTACGCGTCGAGACACTGCCCGACGACGCCCAGCGGGTCGTGCGGTTCGTCGCCGAGGGCGGCTCCACCGTCGAACACCGGCTCCTGGCCGCCGTGGCGCGGCTCGCCGACGACGACCTGGACGAGGCGCTGAGGGCCGCCGTCGGCGCCGGCATCCTGCTGCCCGCCCCCGACCTGGACGGTTACCGCTTCCGGCACTCCCTGGTCCGCGAGGCCGTCAGCGACGACCTGCTGCCCGGGGAGCGCTCCCGCCTCAACCGCCGCTACGCCGAAGCCCTCGAAGCCGACCCCGGCCTGGTCCGCGCCGACGAACGCGCCGCCCGGCTCGCCAGCTACTGGTACGCGGCCCACGACCCCGCCAAGGCGCTGCCCGCCGTCCTGCGGGCATCCGTCGAGGCCCGCCGCCGCTACGCCCACTCCGAGCAACTGCGCCTCCTGGAGCGGGCCATGGAGCTCTGGGACGAGGCACCCGACGCCGTACGCGCCACCCTGCGCCCCCTGGACTACGCCGAGGTCTATCCGGGCTGCGGCTGCGCGTCGGGGTCCGGACCGCTGCGCCACCTCGACCTGATGGCCGAGGCCACCGTCGCCGCGCGCTTCGGGGGCGACCGCGAACGGGCCCTGACCCTCGCGAAGAAGGCCCTGCGGCTCCTGGACGGGGACGACGACCCGCTGCGCGCCGCGTGGTTCTGGGTGCAGCGCTCCTCGCTCGTGCAGACGCTCTCCCGGGGGGACGGATGGCAGGAACTCGCCACCGCCCAGGAGCTGGTGCGCGGGCTGCACCCCTCGGCGGTGCACGCCGACGTCCTGGTCAACGTCGCGAGCTGGGGTGCCCTGCACCGCCCCGGCCCCGACGCGCTCGCCGCCGCCGACCGGGCCGTGGAGTACGCGAGGCTCGTCGGCGAGGAGTACATCGAGCTGCACGCCCGTCTCACCCGGGGCTGGCTCACCATCGACGCGGGCGGCGTCGACGAGGGGCTCGCGGAGATGTACGCCGTCCGCGACCGCGCCGACGCGCTCTGCCTGGTGGGCGTGATGAGCCGGGCCGGCGTCAACCTGCCCTCCTCGCTGGAGTCGGCCGGCCGGTCGCTGGAGGCGGTGGCCGCGGCCGACCACGGCATCACGGTCTGCCACGACCACGGGATGCCCGACTCCGAGGCCTGGGCCCGCGCCAATCAGGCGGAGTCCTATTTCTCCCTGGGGCACTGGGACGAGAGCCGGGCCGCGACCGACGCGGCGGCCCTGCTCTTCCGGTCCCGCAAGTCCCACGGGCTGGTGGCCTCGCGCCGCATCGAACTCGCGCTGGCCACGGGCGATTTCGCCGAGGCGGAGGAACAGATCGCGCTGAACGGACGCCTGGTCGGGGCGCACGAGTTCCAGCCCCAGTACTTGATCCCCCTGGCCCGGCAGACCATGCTCCTCGCCGCCCGGCAGGGGCGCGTCCCCGAGGCGCGGGCCGCCTTCGAGGCGCGGTCCGAGGAAGGGTTCCCGCCGGGCACCCAGCGCTACGCGCTGCCGCTGCTGCACGTCGCCGCCGTGATCGAGGCCGACGCCCGCGGACTGCCCGCCACCGAGCCGGGCCGGCCCGCCGTGCTGGAGCGGATCAGGGACCACCTCAAGCGGCTGCCCACACTGGTGCCCGTCTGGGCCGCCTACGGGACGCTGATCGAAGCCGAGCTGGCACGGGCGGAGGGTGCGGACACCCCGCAGGACTGGGCCCGCGCCGCCGCGGCCTTCGGGCCGCTGCGCCGCCCGTACGAACTCGCCCAGATCCGGTACCGGTGGGCGGAGTCCGTCGTCGCCGCCTCCGGGGACCGCGCCACGGCCACCGCACTCCTGCGCGAGGCCCACGCGGTGGCCGAGCGGCTGGGAGCCGCGCCCCTGGCGGAGAGCGTCGGACTGCTGGCCCGGCGGGCCCGTATCGCCCTGTCCGCACCGGCCGACGAGAGCCCGGACACCGCCGGGGAGGACACGGAGGCGGACTTCGAGCCCGCGGCGGACGCCATCGAGTCGTTCGGGCTGACCTCCCGCGAACAGGAGGTGCACCGGCTGGTCGCGGCCGGTTACACCAACCGCCGGATCGCGGAGGAGCTGTACATCTCGCCGAAGACCGCGAGCGTGCACGTCTCCAACATCCTGGCCAAGCTGGGCGTCACCGGCCGCGGCGAGGCCGCGGCCCTGGCCCACCGCCTCCGGCTGTACGAGACGGTGTGAGCCCACCCGGGGGCTTCGGCGGCGCGCTCGCCTAAGCCGGTGTATCCGGCGGGGCCCCGGCTCCTCCTCCCGGCCTGCCCGGCCCGTCCGGCCGCTCCGTCCCGGCCGTGGGGTCCGCCGGGGCCGTTTCCGTCGGGCCCGTGAGCCGGAGCGTCACCTTGCCGGAGGAGAGGTCTATCGGGCCGCGCGACGGGTCGGAGTCACCCAGGTCCTCGCGGCTCAGCTCCAGGCGCTTCCGCTCCTCCGTGGTGTGCTTGCGGCCCGGCGAGAACAGTTCCGAGAAGAGGTCGAACACCAGCCGTACTCCCTCCGACGTGCCGCCCGGCCGGTCGTCACCGCACCTTCAGCAGCAGGATCCGGTCGTCCCCGGACTTCGGGGTCCCGCGTCCGTCCGTGTTGCTCGTGACCAGCCACAGCCGGTCGCCGCCCGCCGCCGCCACGGTGCGCAGCCTTCCGTACGTCCCCTCCAGGAACGCCTGGGGGGCCGCCAGAGGTTCCTTGCCCGCCGAACCCGACAGCGGGATCCGCCACAGCCGCTCGCCGCGCAGGCCCGCCATCCAGATGGAGCCCTTCGCGTAGGCGATGCCGCTCGGGGAGGCCTCGGACGTCTTCCACACGGCCACCGGGTCCTCATACCCCGGCTCGCCCTTCTCGCCCTCGACCTCGGGCCAGCCGTAGTTCTTGCCGGGCTCGATCAGGTTCAGCTCGTCCCAGGTGTCCTGGCCGAACTCCGAGGCCCAGAGGCGCTTCCGCGCGTCCCAGGCGAGCCCCTGCACATTGCGGTGGCCCCAGGAGTAGACCACCGAGTCGGCGGACGGGTTGCCGTGCACCGGCTCGCCGTCGGGCGTCATCCGCAGGATCTTGCCCGCGAGGGACTTCTCGTCCTGGGCCAGCCCCGTGTCACCCGTCTCGCCCGTGCCCGCGTACAGCATGCGGTCGGGTCCGAAGGCGATCCGGCCGCCGTTGTGCACGGAGCCCTTCGGGATGCCCCGCAGAATCGTGTCCGGGGCGCCCAGCTGCTGCCCGGCGGGCTTCGACTCGTCGTACTGGAGGCGGGCGACGCGGTTGTCGGACTCGGTGGTGAAGTACGCGTACACCAGATGGTCCGCGCCGTACGTCGGTGCGACCGCGAGACCGAGCAGACCCCCCTCACCGGCCGGCGAGACGCCCGGCACGGTGCCCAGCTCCGTCTTCTCGCCGCTCGTGCCGTCGATCCGGGTGATCGTCGCCTCGTCGCGTGAGGCCACCAGCAGATCGCCTCCCGGCAGCGGGGCCAGACCCCAGGGGGAGTCGAGGTCCTCCGTCAGCGTGGACACCACCTCCACCGACCCCTTGGCCGGGGGCAGGTCGGCGGACGGGCTCGGTGAGGCCGCCGGGGCGGACGCGGAGCTCGCCGGGGGAGTGGGGGAGCCGGCGGTGCCCGCGGACCCCCCGTCGTCGGTCGCGCAGGCGGCCGACAGCAGCAGGGAGGCCGAGGCGAGCACCGCCGCCACCCCCCTGAGCCTCGTGCACCCGTGGTGCACCGTGTGTTCCTCGCGCGCCGCGGGAGTGTGCACAGGACCGGTCCTTTCGACAGCGGGCATCACCCCTGTTCTTACACTGCCGCGCGCCGCCGCTCCCCGGTCTCCACCCATTCCCCGCCGCCGCGTCAGTCCCACGACCCGCGCGCCGGGGGAAGCCGCGCGATCTCGGCCAGGTCCCGGTCGGTGAGCACCAGTTCGCCCGCTCGCGCGTTCTCCACGGCCCACCGCTCCCGCTTGGCACCGGGCACGGGCACCACATGGCGGCCCTGCCGCAGCACCCAGGCCAGCGCCACCTGCGCCGGAGTGGCGCCGTGCCGCTCGGCGACCCGTCGCAGACCCACGACCACCGGCTGGTTCGCCGCCATCATCTCCGCGGTGAAACGGGGGTGCCGGGCCCGTGGGTCGTCCGGCTCGAAGCCCATGCCCGGCTTCAGCGTCCCCGTCAGGTAGCCGCTGCCCAGCGGCATCGCCGCCAGCACGCCCACGCCCCGCGCCGCACACCAGGGCACCAGGTCGTCCAGCGCCTCCGGCGACCACACCGACAGCTCCGCCTGGACCGCGCTGACGGGGAACACCTGCTGCACCCGCTCCAGTTGCCGGATCGTCGCGGCGTACGTCCGGGGCACAGCGCGGCGCCCCGCGCGCGCCCCCACCGCGCTCAGGCCGAGCGCCCGCACCTTGCCCGCGGTCACCAGCTCCGCCATCGCGCCCCAGGTCTCCTCCACCGGCACCTCGGGGTCGGCCCGGTGGAGCTGGTAGAGGTCGATCACATCGGTCTGGAGCCGCCGCAGCGAGGCGTCGCAGGCCCGGCGCACGTACCCGGGGCGGCCGTTGGCGACGACGTGCTGGTCCCCGACCAGCAGACCGCACTTGGTGGAGAGGAAGGCGTCCGCGCGACGCCCCTTCAACGCCCGCCCCACCAGCAGCTCGTTGGTGAACGGCCCGTACATGTCGGCCGTGTCGAACAGCCGGACCCCGGCGTCCAGGGCCGCGTGCACCGTACGCAGCGAACGGTCACCACGCTGTTGCGACGTGCTGTAGGCCCAGCTCATGGGCATGCACCCCAGCCCGACAGCGCCCACGGCCAGCCGCGCCGCACCGATTGTCCTGCGCACTCCCCGAACCCTCCCTCGGCCCCGTCTCGCAGGACCACCACCGCATCCTCAAAAGTAACCTCTGCCGTTCCGCGCCCTTCGCATAGCCTCCTGACCATGACTTCGACAGCGGCTCCGAGCCCGGCCCCGACCCCCGCGACCGCCCCCGACGTATGGCTGCCGATCCCCGCCGAGGAGATCGACGGACTTCCCGAGGGTCTCAACTACCGCTTCTGGAACGGTGGCGAGGACTACCCCGCGGACCCCGCCGAATGCGCGTTCTACGTCGTTCCGTACCTGGCGGGAGCCGAGGTCGCGGTCCGGCCGCTGGAACACATGGGCGCCGTACAGGTCGTGCAGACCCTCTCCGCCGGCGTCGACCACGTGCAGCCGGGCCTCGTCGGACTGCCCGCCGGGGTGCGGCTGTGCAACGCCAAGGGCGTGCACGAGGCGTCGACCGCGGAACTCGCCGTCGCCCTGATCCTCGCCTCGCTGCGCGGGTTCCCCGGCTTCACGCGCGGTCAGGACGACGAGGAGTGGCGGTCGGGCTTCTACCCCGCGCTCGCCGACAAGTCCGTACTGATCGTCGGCTACGGATCGATCGGCGCGGCCGTCGAGGACCGGCTCGAACCCTTCGAGTGCGCGCGGGTGGTGCGCGTCGCGCGCTCCGCCCGGACAACCGCGCGCGGTCCCGTACACGCGCTCGACGCGCTGCCCGCGCTCCTGCCCGAGGCGGACGTCGTCGTGCTGACCACCCCGCTGAACCCCTCCACACAAGGGCTGGTCGGGGCGGAGTTCCTCGCCGCGATGCGGGACGGAGCGCTGCTCGTGAACGTGGCGCGCGGCCCGGTCGTCGACACCGAGGCCCTGCTGGCCGAACTCACGTCCGGCCGGCTGCGGGCGGCCCTGGACGTCACCGACCCGGAACCGCTGCCCGCGGGCCATCCGCTCTGGCATGCTCCCCACGTCCTGATCACCCCCCATGTGGGCGGCTCCACCTCGGCGTTCCTGCCCCGGGCGAAGCGACTGCTGGCCGGACAGCTGTCCCGGTTCGCGGCGGGGGAGCCGCTCGACAACCTGGTGTTCACCACCGGCTGACCACGCCGTGGACCGGCCCGGTCGCACCCGTCGCGCGGCCAACACCGCAGGTGGTAACGGAGCGTAGAGATCTTATGGCCCTGAGTGACCGTTCTGGTGTATCGTCCAGGAGGGGGCGGCGTCGTGGAAGGGGCGGCGCCGGGCGGGAGTGGAACACGAGGGGGCGACGGGCGATGCACGGCCAGTGGAGAGGTGATCCGGCGCCGCGCCGCGGGCGTGCGCGCCCACGCGCGGCGGTGCGGGCAGAGGTGCCGAGGGCACCGGTCCGGTCCGGGGGAGTCCTCCGGTGAGCGCCCTCGCGGCCCTGCTCTCCAAGCCGGTCTCCGGCCGGAGGGCGGGCCTGCGCTCCCAACTCCTCCTCGCCCTGGTCTGCGCCGCCTACGCGGTCGGCGCGGGCATCGGCTGGGGGTCCACGGGAGTGGCGCTCTTCATGGGTGACTTCGGCCTCAGTCTCGCCGCGCTGATCGCCGCCGTCTCCTGCTTCGTCTACGCGCGCCGCAGCGACAGCCGGCTCAGGCCCGCCTGGCTGCTGTTCTCGCTCTCCTCGGCGATGGCGGCCGGCGGAAACGCGGTCTGGGGGTGGTACGAGGTGGTGCTGAGCCGTCCCGTGCCCTCCCCGTCCCTGGCCGACCTCTTCTTCCTCTGCTTCGCGCCCCCGGCCATCGTCGGCCTGCTCGTCCTCGCCAAACGGCCGGTGAACCGCGCCGGCTGGGTCTGCCTGGCGCTGGACGCCTGGCTGATCGGCGGATCGCTGCTGACGCTCTCCTGGAGCCTCGCGCTCGCCCACACCGCCCACATGGCCAACGCCGAAGGGGAGAGCGTCGCCAGGGCCGCGCTCTCGCTCGCCTACCCACTGCTCGACATCGTGCTGGTCTCCATGGTGCTGGCCCTGCACTTCCGCCGGATCAGCGTGAACCGCTCGGCGGTGAACACCGCCATCGCCGGGCTCGCCCTGACGGTGCTGTGCGACGCCCTGTTCACCTCGCCGCTGCTGCGCTCGGCCTACCGCTCCGGCCAGTTGCTCGACGCCGGCTGGTTCGCCGGGTCGCTGCTCCTGGCGTACGCCCCCTGGGGCGTCCGGCGCGGGCTGGACAACGCTGTCCGGACCGGCCGCGCCGTCCGGGGCGCGAGCCGCCCGATCACCGGGTCCCTGGCCGCCCTCACCCCGTATCTGGCGGCGGCCGTCTGCACCCTCGGCATCCTGTACAGCGTGGTGGACGGGCGCCGGCCCGACCGGGTCGTGATCGTCACGGGCTGCGCGGTCGTGCTCGCCCTGGTCGTCCGCCAGGCCATCATGCTGCTGGACAACATCACCCTCACCCAGGAGCTGGCCCAGAAGGAGAACCACTTCCGCTCCCTGGTGCAGGGCTCCAGCGACGTCATCATGATCGCGGAATCCACCGGGGTGCTGCGTTACGTCAGCCCGGCCGCCGCCGGGGTCTACGGGCGCGCCGCGGAAGACCTCGTCGGCACCGAACTCCCCTCGATCATCCACCCGGACGACCTCGGCCCGGTCTTCCACGAGGTGCGCAGATTCCTGGCCGCCCCGCCCCGCGAGGTGCCCAGCACCCGTATCGAGTGCCGCTTCAGATCGGGCACCGGCGCGTGGCTGCACGTCGAGTCCACCGTCAACCGCCACCAGGGCGGGCTGCTGCTCAACAGCCGGGACGTCAGCGAGCGGGTCCGGCTCCAGGAGCAGTTGCGGCACAACGCCGAGCACGACCCGCTCACCGACCTGCCCAACCGCGCCCTGTTCACCGCCCGGGTGGCCCAGGCCCTCGGCGGACGGCGCTCCGGCGACCAGGGCACCGCGGTGCTCTTCATCGACCTCGACGGATTCAAGGCGGTCAACGACAGCGTCGGGCACCAGGCGGGCGACGAACTGCTCGTCCAGGCCGCCCGCAGGCTCCAGGAGTCGGTGCGCGCCTGGGACACCGCCGCGCGCCTGGGCGGCGACGAGTTCGCGGCGCTCATCGTCGGTGACGGCACCCGCGACCAGGCCGCCCGCGAGTACCAGGTCCACGAGATCGCCGAGCGGCTGCGCCTCACGCTCTCCCAGCCGTACCGGGTCAACGGCCAGGAGGTCCGGGTGGCCGCCTCCATCGGCGTCGCCTTCGCCGAGCCCGCCATCACCCCCAAGGACCTCATGCGCAACGCCGACCTGGCCATGTACCGCGCCAAGGCCGGCGGCAAGGACCGGGTCGAGCTGTACGCGCCCCAGATGCAGGCCGAGGTCGTCCGGCGCTCCGAGCTGGCGGCGAGGCTGCGCACGGCCGTGCGCGACGGCGAGTTCGCCCTGCTGCACCAGCCGGTCGTCCACCTCGCCAGCGGCACGGTCGCGGCGGTCGCCGCACAGGCGCGCTGGCGCTCCTCCCAGGGCATCCTGTTCACCCCGGCCGAGTTCCTCCGGGTGGCCGGGGACAGCGACCGCGCCGCCGAGCTGGGGAGCTGGATGCTGGAGGAGGCCGTCGAGCAGGCCGCCGACCGGGCCAGGGCCGGTCACCCGGTCTCCGTCTCCGTACGGGTCTCGGCCGGCCGGCTGCTGGACCGGGCGCTGCCCCGCGGCTCGGTCGAAGCCCTCCTCACCCGGCACGGGCTGCCCTCCGGCGCCCTGATGATCGAGGTGGCCGACCACGACCCCCGGGTCTCCTTCGACGATCTGGAACAGCGGCTGGTCGCCCTGCGCAGACTCGGCGTACGCATCGCGCTCGACGGCTTCGGCAACGGCTACGCCGCGGTCAACGCCCTGCGCAGACTCCCCGTGGACGTGCTCAAGCTGGACCGGAACCTCGTGGACGGGGTCGTGGAGTCGGCGCGGCTGCACAAGATCACCAGCGGCCTGCTGCGGATCGCCTGCGACCTCGGGATGCAGTCCGTCGCCGACGGGGTGGACGGACCCGAACAGGCACGCGCGCTCCGCGCCATGGGGTGCACCCACGGCCAGGGGGCGGCGTTCTCCGGGCCCGTGGACGAGTACCGGCTGCGGCGGGCCCTGGCCCGGGGCAGGTTCCCCGTCGCGGGCGGCGGACCGACGGCGCGGCCCGTGCTGGCGGGCGGCTGGATCCCGCTCCAGGGGCGTTCACATGATGAGACGCCCGTCCCACCCACTTGACACCGCGGGCGCCCCGGAGAGAGGGTCAATGCCATGCGCACCCGAATTCTCGTACTTGGAAAGCGCGTCGGCTGAAGCAGGGTCACTCATGGACACCCCGCAGACCGCACCGGCGCGCTCCCCTCGCTTGCCTCACGGCACGAGGGGTTTTTTGTTGCACCGGTACTTCTCAAAACACCATAAAACACCCCGCATGAACACCAGCTTCGAGAAGAGAATGTGATGACCGAGCAGGCAACCGGGGCCCAGCACCCGCAGCCGCGGGCCCGTAACGGCGGACCGTCCTCCGCCTCCGTCGAGCACCTCACGGGCGCGCAGTCCCTCATCCGTTCTCTTGAGGAAGTCGGGGCCGACACCGTATTCGGCCTCCCCGGTGGCTGCATCCTGCCGGCCTACGACCCGCTGATGGACTCCACCCGGGTCCGCCACATCCTGGTCCGCCACGAGCAGGGCGCCGGCCACGCCGCCACCGGCTACGCGCAGGCCACCGGCAAGGTCGGTGTCTGCATGGTCACCTCGGGACCGGGCGCCACCAACCTGGTCACCCCGATCGCGGACGCGGCCATGGACTCCGTGCCCCTGGTCGCGATCACCGGCCAGGTGGCCTCCGCCGCGATCGGCACGGACGCCTTCCAGGAGGCCGACATCTGCGGCATCACCATGCCGATCACCAAGCACAACTTCCTGGTCACCCGCGCCGAGGACATCGCCCACACCATCGCGGAGGCCTTCCACATCGCCTCCACCGGCCGGCCCGGACCGGTCCTGGTGGACATCGCCAAGGACGCCCTCCAGGCGAAGACCTCCTTCAGCTGGCCCCCGGCCATGGACCTGCCCGGCTACCGCCCGGTCACCAAGCCGCACGCCAAGCAGATCCGCGAGGCGGCCAAGCTCATCACCCAGGCCCAGCGCCCCGTGCTGTACGTCGGCGGCGGAGTCCTCAAGGCCGGCGCCACCGCCGAGCTCAAGGTCCTGGCCGAGCTCACCGGAGCGCCCGTCACCACCACCCTGATGGCGCTCGGCGCCTTCCCCGACAGTCACCGGCTGCACGTGGGGATGCCCGGCATGCACGGTTCGGTCACCGCCGTCACCGCGCTCCAGAAGGCCGATCTGATCGTCGCGCTCGGGGCCAGGTTCGACGACCGGGTCACCGGCAAGCTGGACAGCTTCGCCCCGTACGCCAAGATCGTCCACGCCGACATCGACCCGGCCGAGATCGGCAAGAACCGCGCCGCCGACGTGCCGATCGTCGGTGACGCCCGCGAGGTCATCGCCGACCTCGTCCAGGCCGTCCAGGCCGAGCACACCGAGGGCCGCCAGGGCGAGGCCGCCCGGACGCGGTACGCGGACTGGTGGAAGGACCTCGACCGCTGGCGCGCGACCTACCCGGTCGGCTACGACCTGCCCGAGGACGGCAGCCTCTCCCCGCAGCAGGTCATCCAGCGCATCGGCCAACTCGCCCCCGAGGGAACCGTCTTCGCGGCGGGCGTCGGCCAGCACCAGATGTGGGCCTCGCACTTCATCGAGTACGAGCAGCCCGCCACCTGGCTGAACTCCGGCGGCGCCGGGACGATGGGCTACGCGGTCCCCGCCGCGATGGGCGCCAAGGCCGGCATGCCGGACCGCACGGTCTGGGCGATCGACGGCGACGGCTGCTTCCAGATGACCAACCAGGAACTCACCACCTGCGCGCTGAACAACATCCCGATCAAGGTCGCCATCATCAACAACGGCGCCCTCGGGATGGTCCGCCAGTGGCAGACCCTCTTCTACAACCAGCGCTACTCCAACACCGTGCTGCACTCCGGCGCGGACACGGACGGCGTCCCGGCCAAGGGCACCCGCGTCCCGGACTTCGTCAAGCTGTCCGAGGCCATGGGGTGCCACGCGATCCGCTGTGAGGACCCCGCGGACCTGGACAAGGTCATCGCGGAGGCCAACGCGATCAACGACCGCCCTGTCGTCATCGACTTCATCGTCCACGAGGACGCCATGGTGTGGCCGATGGTCGCCGCCGGCACCTCCAACGACGAGGTCATGGCCGCCCGCGGCGTCCGACCCGACTTCGGCGACAACGAAGACGACTGAGAGACAGAGAGAGACCGACTCCATGTCCACGAAGCACACGCTCTCCGTCCTGGTCGAGAACAAGCCCGGTGTCCTCGCCAGGATCACGGCCCTGTTCTCCCGGCGCGGGTTCAACATCGACTCGCTCGCCGTCGGTACCACCGAACATCCCGACATCTCCCGCATCACCATTGTGGTGAATGTCGAGGGCCTGCCCCTGGAGCAGGTGACCAAACAGCTCAACAAGCTGGTCAACGTCCTGAAGATCGTCGAACTGGAGCCCTCCGCCGCGATCCAGCGGGAGCTCGTCCTGGTGAAGGTCCGCGCCGACAACGAGACGCGTTCCCAGATCGTCGAGATCGTCCAGCTGTTCCGCGCCAAGACCGTGGACGTCTCCCCGGAGGCGGTCACGATCGAGGCGACCGGGGGAGCCGACAAGCTGGAGGCCATGCTCCGGATGCTCGAACCCTTCGGCATCAAGGAGCTGGTCCAGTCCGGCACCATCGCCATAGGGCGCGGCGCGCGCTCGATCACCGACCGTTCCCTGCGCGCGCTCGACCGCTCGGCGTAGACCCCGGACATCCTCGCCGCTCGCATGGCGAGACCCGCAACCGCATCAGACGCACCCCGCCGTACGGTGGGACGCAACACCTGCACACCAAGGAGAAGACCCAGTGGCCGAGCTGTTCTACGACGACGATGCCGACCTGTCCATCATCCAGGGCCGCAAGGTCGCGGTCCTCGGCTACGGCAGCCAGGGCCACGCCCACGCGCTGTCGCTGCGTGACTCGGGTGTCGACGTCCGTGTCGGTCTCCACGAGGGCTCCAAGTCCAAGGCCAAGGCCGAGGAGCAGGGCCTGCGCGTGGTGACCCCGGCCGAGGCCGCCGCCGAGGCCGACGTCATCATGATCCTCGTCCCGGACCCGATCCAGGCCCAGGTCTACGAGGAGTCCGTCAAGGACAACCTCAAGGCCGGCGACGCGCTGTTCTTCGGCCACGGCCTGAACATCCGCTTCGACTTCATCAAGCCGCCGGCCGACGTGGACGTCTGCATGGTCGCCCCGAAGGGCCCCGGCCACCTGGTCCGCCGTCAGTACGAGGAGGGCCGCGGCGTCCCGTGCATCGTGGCGGTCGAGCAGGACGCCACGGGCAAGGGCCTGGAGCTGGCCCTGAGTTACGCGAAGGGCATCGGCGGCACCCGCGCCGGCGTCATCAAGACGACCTTCACCGAGGAGACCGAGACCGACCTGTTCGGTGAGCAGGCCGTCCTCTGCGGCGGTACGGCCGCCCTGGTCAAGGCCGGCTTCGAGACGCTGACCGAGGCCGGTTACCAGCCGGAGATCGCCTACTTCGAGTGCCTGCACGAGCTGAAGCTCATCGTGGACCTCATGTACGAGGGCGGCCTGGAGAAGATGCGCTGGTCCATCTCCGAGACCGCCGAGTGGGGCGACTACGTCAGCGGTCCCCGCATCATCACGGACGCCACCAAGGCCGAGATGAAGAAGATCCTGGGCGAGATCCAGGACGGCACCTTCGCCAAGGGCTGGATGGCCGAGTACCACAACGGCCTGCCCAAGTACAACGAGTACAAGAAGGCCGACGCCGACCACCTGCTGGAGACCACCGGCAAGGAGCTGCGCAAGCTCATGAGCTGGGTGGACAACGAGGACGCCTGAGCCTCACCGGGGGCGGGTCCGCACGGGCCCGCCTCCTGGGCCGCCCGCCCCGTGTCACTGCGGGGCCGGGACGGCGGCAGGAGACGGTGCCGTACCCCTGTACGGCACCGTCCGCCCCGTGCGGGTGATCCTTCCGCCGGGGCGCAGACCTGGCCCGGCCGCATGACTAGACTGCTCCACACACATACGCGTCAGGGCCCACAGTGTCGTGCGTCTTCCACGCGGCTAGCCCCTCCACCGCCTGCGGCCGTCGGGACGGCCGTCCGCACTGGACTTGTGAGGACACACGTGAGCTCGAAACCTGTCGTACTCATCGCCGAAGAGCTGTCGCCCGCCACGGTCGACGCTCTGGGTCCGGACTTCGAGATCCGGCACTGCAACGGCGCGGACCGCGCCGAACTCCTCCCCGCGATCGTGGACGTCGACGCGATCCTGGTGCGCTCCGCGACCAAGGTGGACGCCGAGGCCATCGCCGCCGCGAAGCAGCTGAAGGTCGTCGCCCGTGCCGGTGTCGGCCTGGACAACGTGGACGTCTCCGCGGCCACCAAGGCCGGTGTGATGGTCGTCAACGCGCCGACGTCCAACATCGTCACCGCCGCCGAGCTGGCCTGCGGTCTGCTGGTGGCCACCGCGCGGCACATCCCGCAGGCCAACACCGCGCTCAAGAACGGCGAGTGGAAGCGGTCCAAGTACACCGGTGTCGAGCTGAGCGAGAAGGTCCTGGGCGTCGTCGGCCTCGGCCGCATCGGCGTCCTGGTCGCGCAGCGCATGTCGGCCTTCGGCATGAAGATCGTCGCGTACGACCCCTACGTCCAGCCCGCGCGTGCCGCGCAGATGGGCGTCAAGCTCCTCACCCTGGACGAGCTGCTGGAGGTCGCCGACTTCATCACGGTGCACCTGCCGAAGACCCCGGAGACGCTCGGCCTGATCGGTGACGAGGCGCTGCACAAGGTGAAGCCCTCCGTGCGGATCGTCAACGCCGCGCGCGGCGGCATCGTCGACGAGGAGGCGCTCGCCGCCGCCCTCAAGGAGGGCCGCGTCGCCGGCGCCGGCCTCGACGTGTACGCCAAGGAGCCCTGCACGGACTCCCCGCTGTTCCAGTTCGACCAGGTCGTCTGCACCCCGCACCTGGGCGCCTCCACCGACGAGGCGCAGGAGAAGGCCGGTATCGCGGTCGCCAGGTCGGTCCGTCTGGCCCTCGCCGGTGAGCTGGTCCCGGACGCGGTCAACGTCCAGGGCGGGGTCATCGCCGAGGACGTGCGCCCCGGGCTCCCGCTCGCCGAGAAGCTCGGCCGGATCTTCACCGCGCTGGCCGGCGAGGTCGCGGCCCGCCTCGACGTCGAGGTCTACGGGGAGATCACCCAGCACGACGTGAAGGTGCTCGAACTCTCCGCGCTCAAGGGCGTGTTCGAGGACGTCGTGGACGAGACCGTGTCGTACGTCAACGCCCCGCTCTTCGCCCAGGAGCGCGGTGTCGAGGTCCGTCTCACCACCAGCTCCGAGTCGCCCGAGCACCGCAACGTGGTGACCGTCCGCGGCACCCTGTCCAGCGGCGAGGAGGTCGCGGTCTCCGGCACGCTGGCCGGCCCCAAGCACCTCCAGAAGATCGTCGCCATCGGTGAGCACGACGTGGACCTGGCGCTCGCCGACCACATGGTCGTCCTGCGGTACGAGGACCGTCCCGGCGTCGTCGGCGCGGTCGGCAAGATCCTCGGTGAGGCCGGGCTGAACATCGCCGGCATGCAGGTCTCGCGGCGGGACGCGGGCGGCGAGGCGCTGGTCGTCCTCACCGTCGACGACACCATCCCGCAGTCGGTGCTGAACGAGATCTCCGAGGAGATCGGCGCGACCTCGGCCCGCTCGGTCAACCTCACGGACTGACCCGGTCCACGGACTGACCCGGTCCATGGACCGGCTCCGTCCAGGGACCGGCCCGGTCTACAGCCGGGCCGCCTTCAGCGCCATGTGCAGCAGCAGCCGGTCCTCGCCGTCGCCCAGATCGAGGCCGGTGAGCTGCTGCACCCGGCCGATGCGGTAATAGAGCGTCTGCCGGTGGATGCCCAGCAGGGCCGCCGTCCGGCCCGCCTGGCCCGCACAGTCGAGGAACACCTCGGCGGTGCGGGCCAGCTCCGTGTTCGGGCCCGCCAGCAGGGGGCGGGCGACCGGGTCCGGTGTCCGGGGCAGCGCGGTGAGCAGCCGGTACGGCCCGATGGACACCCAGTCGGCGACCGGCCCGTAGCGGGACTCCGCCCCCGCCGCGCGCGCGGCGGACACGGCCTCGTGCCAGGAGACGGCCAGCTCCGCCAGACCGCGCCGGGCGGTGGCGATCCCGGCCGTGGCCCCCGGGCCGGCCAGGACGCGCAGCCGGTCGGCGGCCGCTGTCGCCGGGTCCTGGGCGTCGGGGGAGCGCAGCCGCACCAGCGCGGCCAGGGACGGCACCTCGGCCCCCTCGACCGAGGCGAGGGCCGCCGCCGACGGCACCGTACGCACCGAGGGGGGCCCGTCCGGCCACGGGGTCACGCACACCACGGTGTGCAGCCCGGCCGCGTCCGGACCCAGGGCCTCGCCCAGGGCGGACACCGCCGCCTCACGCGGCCGGCCCGGTCCCGCGGTGAGCGCGGCGGCGAACTCGCGGCTGAGGTCCGCGCCGGCCCGTGCCTCGTCGAAGAGCAGCACCCCGATCCGGGCGGCCACCTCCATGGCCGCCGTCAGCCGCTCCTCGGGCGGTCCGGGCTCTGTGTCGAGCAGCCATACGTAGCCCAGGACGACACCCCGATGGCGTACCGGGAGGCACAGGCGGTCCCGGTAGACACCGGCCTCCGGGGCGGCCGGGATACGGACCGGGCCGGTGGCGCGGGTGATGCCGAAGCCCTCGAACCAGGCCCGGACGGCCGGGGTGGAGCGCCGGGTGAGGATCGAGCGCGTACGGACGGGGTCCATGGCCGTGTCGTCGTCGCTGTCGTGCGCCCCGAAGGCGACCAGGCCGAAATCGCGGTTCTCCAGGGTCGCCGGGGCGCCGAGCAGCGCGGAGATCTCGTCCACCAGCTCCTGGTAATCGCCTTTCACCCCGCCATTCTCGCACCCTTCAGACATATGTCTGAGTCGGCGGCCACAGATGCGTGACAGGTGTCGATGGCACGGGGTGGGAAGGTTCCCTAGATTTCACGGTGGTTCTCCGTACCGTCCCGTTCCGTTCGTCTTTGCGCCGGTTCGGTCCCCGTCCGATCTTCCGTGGAGGTGCCCCGTGCTGGGTCCCGTGATTCTCGCCGCGTCCCGCAGCGACACGATGCGTCGTTTCGTCTCGGCCGCCCCGGGCACCAAGCAGGTCGTCGACCGGTTCATCGCCGGTGAGACGGTCGACCAGGTCATCCGGATCGTCCAGGACTCCGCCGACAAGGGCCTGGAGGTCACCCTCGACGTCGTGGGTGAGGACATCACCACCCCCGAGCAGGCCGCCGCCGCGCGTGACGCGTACCTGGAGCTGATCGGCCGCCTCGAAGGCCTCGGTCTGGGTACCCGCGCGGAGATGTCGGTCAAGCTGTCGATGTTCGGCCAGTCGCTGGACGGCGGCCACGAGCTGGCGCTCGCCAACGTCCGCCCGGTCGTCGAGGCCGCCGCCGCGATCGGCACCACGGTCACGCTGGACGCCGAGGACCACACCACCCTCGACTCGATGTTCGCCATCCACGAGGAGCTGCGGAAGGACTTCCCGGAGACCGGCTGCGTCATCCAGTCCTACCTGTTCCGCACCGAGGAGGACGCCCGCCGCCTCGCCGCCGCGGGCAGCCGGGTCCGGCTGGTCAAGGGCGCGTACAAGGAGCCGGCCTCCGTCGCCCACCAGGACAAGGCGGAGATCGACAAGGCGTACGTCCGCGTCCTGAAGACGCTGATGCACGGCGAGGGCTACCCGATGATCGGCTCCCACGACCCGCGGCTCATCGCCATCGGCCAGGAGCTCGCCCGCCAGGCCGGGCGCAAACTGGAAGAGTACGAGTTCCAGATGCTGTACGGCATCCGCAGCGACGAGCACGTCCGGCTCGCGGCCGAGGGCCACCGGATGCGCGTCTACACGGCGTACGGCACCGACTGGTACGGATACTTCATGCGCCGCCTCGCGGAGAAGCCGGCCAACCTGCTGTTCTTCGCCCGCTCCGTCGTCACCAAGGGCTGACGGCCCCCTCGGCCCGACGCCCACCCCAACAAGGAGGCATGTCACTCATGGACGCTGTGACCCAGGTCCCCGCACCGGTCAACGAGCCGGTTCACACCTACGCCCCCGGCACCCCGGAGCGAGCCCGTCTGGAGGCGAAGCTCAAGGAGCTCGCCGAGAACCCCGTGGACCTGCCGATGACCATCGGCGGCGAGAAGCGGATGGGCGGCGGCGAGCGCTTCGACGTCGTACAGCCGCACAACCACCAGGCCGTGCTGGGCACCTACGCCAACGCCACCGAGGTTGACGCCCAGGACGCGGTGGACGCCGCCCTGGCCGCCGCCCCGGCCTGGCGCGCGATGTCCTTCGACGACCGCGCCGCGATCATCCTGCGCGCCGCCGAGCTGCTCTCCGGCCCCTGGCGCGAGACGCTGGCCGCCTCCACCATGCTCGGCCAGTCCAAGACCGCGCAGCAGGCCGAGATCGACTGCCCCTGCGAGCTGGTGGACTTCTGGCGCTTCAACGTGCACTACGCGCGCCAGATCCTCGCCGAGCAGCCCCCGGCCAACTCCCCGGGCGTGTGGAACCGCATGGACCACCGCCCGCTGGAGGGCTTCGTCTACGCGATCACGCCCTTCAACTTCTCGGCGATCGCCGCGAACCTGCCGACCGCGCCCGCCCTCATGGGCAACGTCGTGGTGTGGAAGCCGTCCCCGACGCAGACGCACGCCGCGGTGCTGCTGATGAGCCTCCTGGAGGAGGCCGGTCTGCCCAAGGGCGTCATCAACCTGGTCACCGGTGACGGCCTCGCCGTCTCCGAGGTGGCGCTGAACCACCGCGACCTGGCCGGTATCCACTTCACCGGCTCCACGCCGACCTTCCGGCACCTGTGGAAGACGGTCGGCAACAACATCGAGAAGTACCGCACCTACCCGCGCCTCGTCGGGGAGACCGGCGGCAAGGACTTCGTCGTCGCGCACCCGAGCGCCGACCGCGCCGTGCTGAAGACCGCGCTGACCCGCGGCTCCTTCGAGTACCAGGGCCAGAAGTGCTCGGCCTCCTCCCGCGCGTACATCCCGGCCTCCCTGTGGAACTCCGGTTTCAAGGAGGAGTTCGCGGCCGAGGTGGACTCCATCACGATCGGCGACGTCACCGACCTCTCGAACTTCGCCGGCGCCGTCATCGACGCCCGGTCCTTCGCGAAGAACAAGGCCGCGATCGACCGCGCGAAGAACGACCCGTCCTGCACGGTCGTCGCGGGCGGCACCTACGACGACTCCGTGGGCTACTTCGTGCGCCCGACCGTCGTCGTGTGCGACGACCCGGCCAACGAGATCTTCACCACCGAGTACTTCGGCCCGATCCTCGCCGTGCACGTCTACGAGGACGAGAAGTACGACGAGATGCTGGAGCAGATGGAGTCCGTCACGGACTACGCGCTGACGGGCTCGGTCATCGCGAACGACCGCGCCGCGGCCGCGTACACGATGGACAAGCTCCGCTATGCGGCGGGCAACTTCTACATCAACGACAAGTCGACCGGCGCCGTCGTCGGCCAGCAGCCCTTCGGCGGCGGCCGGGGCTCGGGCACCAACGACAAGGCGGGCGCCCCGCAGAACCTGATGCGCTGGACGCTGACCCGCGCCATCAAGGAGACGCTGGTCGCGCCGACCGAGTACACCTACCCCCACCAGGGCTGACGCCCTCCCGGGGCACCGCTCGCGCGGTGTCCCGGCCCCGCACTCCGCCTCCCGGACGGCCCCCCTGCCGACCGGGAGGCGGTTTCCATATATGCGCGTGCGCAGGAACGGTGGCGTGCGGCAGGCTGTCCCGCATGACCGCGTCGCCGCCCGTCCTCGCCCACACCCACCAGCTGGATCCCGCCGTCCTCGCGGAGATCCGCGCCTTCCTGGACACCGCGTTCGAGGGGGACTTCAGCGACGAGGACTGGGACCACACCCTGGGCGGCGTCCACGCGTACGTGACCGGCGACGCCGGGATCCTGGCCCACGGCAGCGTGGTCCAGCGCCGCGTCCGGTACGCGGGCCGCTCCTACCGGACCGGTTACGTGGAAGGGGTCGCCGTCCGCGCCGGGCACCGCCGCGAAGGGCTCGGCGGGCAGGTGATGGCCGCGCTGGAAGGGGTCCTCGACGGGGCGTACGACCTGGGCGCGCTGTCCGCGTCCGCCTCCGGCGCCCCGCTCTACCGGGCGCGCGGCTGGTGGGCCTGGCCGGGCCGGATCGCCGCCCAGGGGCCGGACGGGACCGTACCCCTGCCCCACGAGGAGGGCAGCGCCTACCTCCGCGGAACGGGCGGAGGACCGCTGCCCTTCCCCGCCGGCTCCGCGGAGACGGGCACGCTCCAGTTCGACTGGCGCGACGGCGACGTGCTCTGACCGGGCCCGGGGCCGCGAGTCAGCCCTTCACGGTGAACGGGGCCCGGTCCTTGACTCAGCCCTTCACGGTGAACGGGGCCCGCAGCAGCGCCTCGTCACGGGAGGACGGGCCGACCAGCAGCGCGAAGTCGCCCGGCTCCACGACCCGGCGGCCTCCGGCGTCCACCAGGGTGCAGTCCGCGACCGGCAGCTCCACCAGGACCTCGCGCGCCTCGCCCGGCGCCAGCTCCACCTGCCGGTAGGCCTTCAGCTCCTTCTCCGCCCACGTCACGGAGGTCACCAGGTCGCTCACGTACACCTGGACGGTCTCCCGGGCGGGCCGGGAACCCGTGTTGGTGACGGTGACACGCGCCCGCAGGACGTCGTCGGCCTGGACGTTCTCCGTCAGCACCGCCAGGTCCGTGTACGTCACGGTCGTGTAGCTCAGCCCCTCACCGAAGGCGAACGCCGGGCGCTGGGTGAGGTCGGCGTACCGGCTGCCGTGCTGCCCCCGGATCTGGTTGTAGTACGTCGGCTGCTGGCCGGCGTGCCGGGCGAAGGAGACCGGCAGCCGGCCCGAGGGCTCGACGAGGCCGAGCAGCAGTTCGGCCACGGCCCGGCCGCCCTGCATGCCCGGGTTGAACGCGTGCACGATGGCGGCCGCCCCCAGCGCGGACGGCGGCAGGACCAGCGGCTTGGAGCTGATGACCACCACCACCATCGGGGTGCCCGTCGCGGCCAGCGCGTCCAGCAGTGCGACCTGGTCGCCCACGAGCTCCAGGGTGGCCGTGGAACGCCCCTCACCGACCAGCTCGATCCGGTCGCCCACCACGGCGACCACGTGGTCGGCGCCCTCGGCGGCGGCGACCGCCTCGTCGATCAGAGCCTTCGACGGCCCGGCGGGCACCACGACGTGCGGCCGGGGCTGCCCGTCCGGGAAGTACGCCCCCTCCGGGTCCGGCCCGACCGACAGGATCTCGGCGCCTCGCGCGTAGGAGACGGTCCAGTCCTCGGGGACGTGGGCCCGCAGGCCGTCCAGCACCGTGCGGACCATGGAGCGGGGCTGGCCGTCCGGCAGCCAGTCCGCCTGGCCCGAGGCTCCGGCCCAGTCGCCGAGCTGGGTCTGGGCGTCGTCGGCGTTGGGCCCGACGACGGCGACGGTGCGGGGCGCGGCGTCCGGGACCGCCAGGGCGCGCCCGTCCGCACCGGCCTCGAAGCCGCCCTCCAGCGGCAGGGTGCCGTCGTTGGTGAGCAGGACGAGCGAGCGGCGGGCGGCCTCCAGGTTGAGCGCGGTGTGCGCGGCGCTGCCGATGACCGCGGCCTGCCGGGCGGGGTCCGGGTGGCGCGGGTCCTCGAAGAGGCCCAGCTCGAACTTGAGGGTCAGCACCCGCCGTACCGCCGCGTCGATCCCGGCCTCGTCCAGAAGGCCCTGGGCGACCGCGTTCTGCGCGCCCTCGAAGAACTGCGGGGTGGTCATCACCATGTCGTTGCCCGCGCGGACCGCCGCGGCGGCGGCCTGGGTGTCGTCGGCGTAGATCTTCTGCTCCCACACCATGCGGCCGACGTTGTCCCAGTCCGTCACCAGAGTGCCGGTGTAGCCCCACTCACCGCGCAGCACCTCGTTCAGCAGCCAGTCGTTGACCGTGACCGGCACCCCGTCCATCGACTGGTAGCCGAGCATGAAGGTCCGGCAGCCCTCGCGGGCGACCCGCTCGAACGGGGGCAGGAACCAGGAGCGCAGCTTGCGCCGTGAGATGTCCGCCTCGCTGGCGTCCCGGCCGCCCTGGGTCTCGGAGTAGCCCGCGAAGTGCTTGGCGCAGGCCAGGATCGCCGTGGGGTCCGACAGGCCCTCGCCCTGGTAGCCGCGCACCATCGCCGAGGCCAGCTCACCGATGAGGAAGGGGTCCTCGCCGAACGTCTCGCTGACCCGGCCCCAGCGCAGGTCGCGGGTGATGCACAGCACCGGCGAGAACGTCCAGTGGACGCCGGTCGCCGCGACCTCCACGGCCGTGGCCCTGGCGACGCGCTCCACCAGCTCCGGGTCCCAGCTCGCCGCCATGCCCAGCTGGGTCGGGTAGATCGTGGCCCCCTCCCAGAAGGAGTGGCCGTGGATGCAGTCCTCCGCGACGAGCAGCGGGATGCCCAGCCGGGTCCGTCCGGTGGCCGCCACCGCCTCCCGGACGTGCTCGGGGGAGGCGTGCAGGATCGAACCCACGTGCAGGTCCTCGACGAGGTGGCTCACCCCGTCCTTCGCGTTCAGCTGGAGCATCTGGCCGGTCTTCTCGGCCAGCGTCATACGGCCGAGGAGGTCGTCGACCCGCTCGGCGACGGGCCGTGCGGGGTCCAGGTAGGGCAGGGGGGTGGAGGGGGGCACGGAGCGGTCCTTTCGCGGCGCGGTTCGGCTTTCACCATAGAGTCAATACCGACCGCTTGGTAAGTATCTCGGAATGTGCGAACGTGGCCGGTGACAACAGCCGGTACGACCGGGCCGGGAGGTGACCGTGGCCGCCGAGGCGAGGCGTGGGTACGCGAAGGGCCGCGCGAAGCGGGGCGAGATCCTCGACCAGGCGATGGCCCTGTTCGGCGAGGCCGGGTACCGGGGCGCCTCGCTGCGGGTGATCGCGACCCGCTGCGGCATCTCGCACCCCGGTCTGCTGCACCACTTCCCGACCAAGGAGTCCCTGCTCCTCGCGGTGCTCGAACACCGCGACGAGGTGGACGGCGAGTGGCTCGGCCTGGGCGGCGCCACCGGCGTCCAGCGGCTCGGCGGATTCGCCGCGCTGGCCGAGCTGAACGCCACGCGCCGCGGCATCGTCGAACTGTTCTGTGTGGTCTCCGCGGAGGCGACCTCGGCGGACCACCCGGCCCACGCCTACTTCGTACGCCGCTACGCCCGCTCCGTCTCCGACGCCGAACGGGCCTACGCCCAGGCCCGCGAGGAGGGGGCGCTCCGGGACGGCGTGGACCCGGCCCTCGCGGGCGCGCAGCTGATCGCCCTGATGGACGGCCTCCAGGTGCAGTGGCTGCTGAGCGACGGCGCGACGGACATGGCGGGCGTCCTGCGCGCCCACCTCCAGGCCCAGCTCACCGTGCGGCTCTGAGGCCCCGCGCGAAACCGTGGCCCGGCCCGGCCCCGCGACCGCCGCGCGTGTGCCCGCCCCTGGCCGGCACGCCCGGGGCACGCCCGACACGCCCGGGACCCGCGCGCGTGCGGTCAAGGCGTCCCCGAGGCCGCGGCGGGCCCGCGACCGGGGTGTCACCAGGGCGTGACCGCATCACCGGGTGAGGGGTCCGGCCGGGTCGCCGTCTCAGATAGTAGGACGTCCGACTAACTGTGGAGACAGATCGCTTCCGCTGTCCTAACTTTGTAGAAGCCGAACGATTCGCGTGATCCAGCGAACGGCGGACGCGAGCACGTGCCCGACGCAGGCCACCCCTGCGGCACCCGCTCCCCGCCCCTTCCGGCGCCCTTCCCGGCACCTCGCAGAGCCCGGTTCCGGCCACCGCAGTCCGACCGTCGCACCGTGTCCCGACACCACGGTGGAAGCGGTCCCGATCCCGCGATCCACGCGATCCGAAGGAGTCGACCCGTCATGACCCAGACCACCGCCGCCCGTCGCGTCCGCCACAACGCCCGCCCCACCGAGTCGGAGCGCAAGAACGCGGCCGCCGCCCTCCAGCGCGCCCTCGACCGCCGTGACAACGGCGGATCGACCGGTCACTGACGGTCCGGACCGGTCCGGGTCCCACCCCGTACGTCCGTATGCTGGACGTTCGATGTCATGGGGTGGGACAGGACGTTAGGGTGCAGCCATGTCTCGCAGCATCGATCTCGCAGTGATCCCCGGCGACGGTATCGGCCAGGAGGTCGTCACCCAGGGCCTCAAGGTCCTCAACGCTGTTCTCCCGCAGGATGTGAAGCTGGAGACCAAGGAGTACGACCTCGGCGCCCGCCGCTGGCACCGCACCGGTGAGACCCTCCCGGACGCGGAGCTGGAGGCGCTCAAGAACCACGACGCGATCCTCCTCGGCGCCATCGGCGACCCGTCCGTGCCCTCGGGTGTGCTGGAGCGCGGTCTGCTGCTGAAGCTGCGCTTCGCCTTCGACCACTTCGTGAACCTGCGGCCGTCGAAGCTCTTCCCGAACACCGCGACGCCCCTGGTCGGCCGTCCCGAGATCGACTTCGTCGTCGTCCGCGAGGGAACCGAGGGCCCCTACACGGGCAACGGCGGCTCCCTGCGTACGGGCACCGAGCACGAGGTCGCCACCGAGGTCAGCGTCAACACGGCCTACGGTGTCGAGCGCGTCGTCCGGGACGCCTTCGCGCGTGCCGCCGCCCGCCCGCGCAAGAAGCTGACGCTGGTCCACAAGAACAACGTCCTCGTGCACGCCGGCCACCTGTGGAAGAACATCTTCGACGCGGTCGCGACCGAGTACCCCGAGGTCACCACCGACTACCTGCACGTCGACGCGGCGACGATCTTCTTCGTCACCCAGCCGGAGCGCTTCGACGTCATCGTCACCGACAACCTCTTCGGTGACATCCTCACCGACCTCGCCGCCGCCGTGACCGGCGGTATCGGCCTGGCCGCCTCCGGCAACATCAACCCGACGGGCGCGTTCCCGTCGATGTTCGAGCCGGTCCACGGCACTGCCCCCGACATCGCGGGCCAGGGCAAGGCCGACCCGACCGCCACGATCCTCTCCGTCGCCCTCCTGCTGCGCCACCTCGGTTACGAGGCCGAGGCCGCGCGCATCGAGGAGGCCGTCTCCGCCGACCTCGCGGAGCGCGAGGGCAAGGCCGCGCGCAGCACCGACGAAATCGGCGACGCGCTCGCGGTACGCGTAGCGAGCTGACCCGACGCCTCCCTTTCGAAGCCGCCGGGTCGCATACGCACCCGGCGGCTTCACCTTGCGGTCCCCGGGTGCCACCATCGACCCCAGGACCGCGTTTTCACGTCTCCGCAAACCCACCATTTCGTACACGGCACCTCACGAGCGATAATCGAACGCGGGGCCGTGGTTCGCGGTAGAGCTCGGACGTCCTACAACCTGCCGCGCTGTGCCGGACGGGAGCGGACGCGAGCGCGGTCCATCACACACAAGACCGGTGAAGGACACGCACTCATGACGACGCCCACCATCGAGCTCAAGCCCTCCTCCCACCCGCTGTCCGACGCGGAGCGCGAAGCGATCCTGGCCAACCCGGGATTCGGCCGGCACTTCACCGACCACATGGTGACCATCCGCTGGACCGAGGGCCGCGGCTGGCACGACGCCCAGCTCGTCCCCTACGGTCCGCTGTCGATCGACCCGGCCAACATGACCCTGCACTACGGGCAGGAGATCTTCGAGGGCCTCAAGGCCTACCGGCAGCCCGACGGCACCGTGGCCACCTTCCGCCCCGAGGCCAACGCCGCCCGCTTCCAGCGCTCCGCCGCCCGGCTCGCGATGCCCGAACTGCCCGTCGAGACGTTCATCGAGGCCTGCGACGCGCTCATCCGGCAGGACCAGGCCTGGGTCCCGGAACACGGCGGCGAGGAGTCCCTCTACCTGCGCCCGTTCATGATCGCCTCCGAGGTGGGCCTCGGCGTGAGGCCCGCCAACGAGTACCTCTTCCTCGTCATCGCCTCCCCGGCTGGCGCCTACTTCCCCGGCGGTGTGAAGCCCGTCTCGATCTGGCTCTCCCAGGACCGGGTGCGCGCCGTCCCCGGGGGCATGGGCGACGCCAAGACCGGGGGCAACTACGCCGCCTCCCTCCTCGCCCAGGCCGAGGCCGCCGCGAAGGGCTGCGACCAGGTCGCCTACCTCGACGCCGTCGAGCACACATGGGTCGAGGAGCTCGGCGGCATGAACCTCTACTTCGTGTACGGGCGGGAGGACGGCGGCAAGCGCATCGTCACCCCCTCCCTCACCGGCTCACTGCTCGCGGGTGTCACCCGGGACTCCCTGCTCACCGTCGCCCGGGACCTCGGCTACACCTCCGAGGAGGACCGCGTCTCCATCGGCCAGTGGCGGGACGACACCGCGAACGGCACCCTCACCGAGGTCTTCGCCTGCGGTACCGCCGCCGTGATCACCCCCGTCGGCACCGTGAAGTCGGTGGACGGCGAGTGGGTCCAGGGCGACGGAACGCCCGGCGAGGTCACCCTCAAGCTGCGCGAGCGCCTGCTGGACATCCAGCGCGGCACCGCCGAGGACACCCACGGCTGGATGCACCCTCTGGGCTAGGGCACCGGTCCGCGTGGGACGCCGCACCCCCCGGCGACAGGAGGGTGCGGCGTCCACGCCCGTGTGCGCCCCGGTACGGCTTGACGGGCGCGCGCGTTCCGGCGTGCGCGGGCGTGCGCGGCGGACAGGGGCGCCCGCATCCTGAGACGGGACGGAGCCCCGGCGCGTCGCTGTGCGAGACTGCGGGCGTGTCCTCGTTCGCCATGATTATCGGCAGCAGGCGCGCCGGTCCGCAGTGACCGCCCGTACGACCACGTACGGACGGGCATCGTGCCCCAGACCCGCGCGCAGACCTCTCGCACCCGCGAGGGGTTTTTTCGTTTTCCGGCCCCCATCACGGGCCGGGCGAGGCACGCGGGATGATGGGGGCAAGTGGAGTCGATTCGTCCGGATCCGCTCACCGACAGGAGTCAGACAGCATGACCACCAAGGCCACGGCCCCCGACGACCGCTTCCATGTCTTCGACACCACCCTGCGCGACGGGGCGCAGCGCGAAGGCATCAACCTGACGGTCGCGGACAAGCTGGCCATCGCCCGGCATCTGGACGCCTTCGGGGTCGGCTACATCGAGGGCGGCTGGCCCGGTGCCAACCCCCGCGACACGGAGTTCTTCGCCCGCGCCCAGCAGGAGATCGATTTCGAGCACGCCCAGCTCGTCGCCTTCGGTGCCACCCGCCGCGCGGGCGGCAAGGCGGCCGAGGACCCGCAGGTGCGGGCCCTCCTCGACTCGGGCGCCCCGGTGATCACCCTGGTCGCCAAGGCCCACGACCGCCACGTCGAGCTGGCCCTGCGCACCACCCTCGACGAGAACCTCGACATGGTCCGCGACACCGTCTCCCATCTGCGGGCCCAGGGCCGTCGCGTCTTCGTGGACTGCGAGCATTTCTTCGACGGCTACCGGGGCAATCCGGAGTACGCCAAGGCCGTCGTACGCACCGCGTCCGAGGCCGGTGCCGAGGTCGTCATCCTCTGCGACACCAACGGCGGGATGCTCCCCGCCCAGATCCAGGCCGTCGTCTCCACGGTCCTGGCCGACACCGGCGCCCGGCTCGGCATCCACGCCCAGGACGACACCGGCTGCGCCGTCGCCAACACCCTGGCCGCCGTGGACGCGGGCGCCACCCATGTCCAGTGCACCGCCAACGGCTACGGCGAGCGCGTCGGCAACGCCAACCTCTTCCCGGTCGTCGCCGCGCTGGAGCTGAAGTACGGCAAGACCGTCCTGCCCGAGGGCGCGCTCGCCGACATGACGCGGATCTCGCACGCCATCGCCGAGGTCGTGAACCTCACCCCGTCCACCCACCAGCCCTACGTCGGGGTCTCCGCCTTCGCCCACAAGGCGGGGCTGCACGCCTCCGCGATCAAGGTCGATCCGGACCTCTACCAGCACATCGACCCCGAGCGCGTGGGCAACACCATGCGGATGCTGGTCTCCGACATGGCCGGCCGCGCCTCGATCGAGCTCAAGGGCAAGGAGCTGGGGATCGACCTGGGCGACGACCGCGCGCTGGTCCAACGCGTCGTGGAGCGGGTCAAGGAGCGCGAACTCAAGGGCTACACCTACGAGGCGGCCGACGCCTCCTTCGAACTGCTGCTGCGGGCCGAGGTGGACGGCCGCCCCCGCCGGTACTTCCGCGTGGAGTCGTGGCGGGCCATCGTCGAGGACCGCCCCGACGGCACCCACGCCAACGAGGCGACGGTGAAGCTCTGGGCCAAGGGCGAGCGGATCGTCGCCACCGCCGAGGGCAACGGACCGGTCAACGCCCTGGACCGGGCGCTCCGCGTCGGCCTGGAGCGGATCTACCCGCAGCTGGCCAAGCTGGAGCTGGTGGACTACAAGGTCCGCATCCTGGAAGGCCGTACCGGTACGGAGTCCACCACCCGGGTGCTGATCACCACGGGCGACGGATCCGGCGACTGGGCGACGGTCGGTGTGGCCGAGAACGTCATCGCCGCGTCCTGGCAGGCCCTGGAGGACGCCTACACCTACGGCCTGCTCCGGGCCGGGATCGAGCCCACCGACTGAGCGGCCCGGCCGCCCGGCCCACCCGCGGTGCGCGGGCGGGCCGGGCACGGGCCGGGACGGGGCGTCAGCCCAGCCGCCACTTCTGGTTGGCGGCTCCGGTGCACGTCCAGATCTGGAGCCGGGCGCCGTTCGCCGAGGACCGGTCCACGACGTCCAGACACTTGTCCGCGGCCGTGTTGACCACGTCCCCGGTGGCCGCGTCGTACCTCCAGCGCTGCGCCCCCGAGCCGTTGCAGGTGTACAGCTGGACCTTCGCACCGTCGGCCGTCGAGCCCGAGGTGACGTCCAGGCAGGCGCCCAGGACGGTGACCGAACCGTCACCGCCGACCGTCCAGCGCTGGTTCGCCGCGCCGGTGCAGTCCCAGATCTGCACCGGGGTGCCGTCGGCCGCGCTGTGGTCCGTGGCGTCCAGGCACTTGCCCCCGATGCCGGTGAACGCGCCGCCGGTGCCCGGGGTTCCGCCCGACTGGGTGCCCGTCCAGGTGAAGGTGGCCGAGGTGCGGCCCGGCAGGGAGTACGCGAACTTCTGGCCGCCCCAGTTCACCGTGACCTGCTGTGCGGAGGAGGACCCGTTGTAGGCGATCAGCGCCTTGGAGCCGTCCGGGTTGCGCCAGGCGACGTTGGGCACCGTGGAGCTGGCGGTGGAGGCGATGCGGGAGGCGCCCGGCCGGACGTACTTGGTCAGGTGGCCCATCGTGTAGTACTCGATCGTGTAGTCGACCTGGCCGTGCCGCCCGTCGCCGTTGTGCACGGTGATCAGCCCGTCGCAGGTGCCGCAGCCCCCGTTGTGCGGGCCGCGGTTCTGGTCCACGGCGAGGGACCACTTGGTCACCGACTTCGCCCAGTTGCGGGTGTAGTCGATGATGTTCAGCATGTCCTCGCGCTGCTGGTCGGCGATCCAGGTGCCGCCCGAGTGCTCCGTCTGGAAGGCGTCCAGCTGCGGGTAACGGTCGTGCACGGACGTCTGCTTGGCGATGTCGCCGCCGTAGCCGTGCCAGGCGATCCCGCCGAAGTTCGGGTGGTCGCGCACCGCCGGGTCGTCCACGGTCTCGGCGGCGTACGCGTCGTAGGTGTCCCAGTTCCAGTCGTGCGCCAGGACCTTGGTGGGCAGGCCCGCGGACCGGAGCTTGGGCAGCAGTTCGCTCTTGGTGAAGTAGGCGAGCCCCGAGCCGTTCCAGCTCATCGAGGGGTAGCCGGAGCAACAGGTGGGCTCGTTCTGCGCGGTGACGTAGTCGACCGGGACGCCCTGGTCGCGCCAGGCCTGGAGGTACTTCACGAAGTAGTCCGCGTACGCGCCGTAGTGCTCGGCCTTCAGCCAGCCGCCGTCGAGCCGGCCGCTGTCCTTCATCCAGGCCGGGGCCGTCCACGGTGAGGCGACCGTCGTCAGCGCCGGGTTGAGCTGCTTGGCCTGCTTGGTCAGCGGCAGCACGTCCTGGAGATCGTGTGCGATCGTGAATTTCGTGAGGCCCGGGTCGGTCTGGCCGGCCGGCAGGTCGTCGTAGGTGTAGCCGAAGCGCGCCAGGTCCGAGCCGCCCATCGGATTGCGTACGAACGACAGCCCGATGCCCTCGGTGGGGGAGAAGAGTTTCCTCATCGTCGCGTCGCGGGTCTCCTGGCCGAGCGCCCCGCTGCCCTTCATCAGCCAGGCGGCGGTGTCCGTGAACGAGGCGCCGCCGCCGGTGAAGGTCTGGTAGCGGGTGTTCTCGTCGACCGTGATGTTCGTCCCCGGACCGCCGTTGCCCGCGCCGAAGGCGGTCGGCGTCTGCGCCTGGAGGCCCCGGGTGACATGGCGGCCGCCGGAGTCGTCGGTCGTGGTCAGCACGATGCCGACGCTCTCGCCGGCCGCCTGGGCGGTGCCGGGGGAAAGACCCGCAAGACCCGCGGTGGCGAGGGCCGTCGCGACGAGGACGCTCGCCGCTCTTCCTGTCCGAATCATGTGGCTGCTGCCTTTCATGGCAGGGGCGTGGGGGACGTGCCGTCGAACGAGCCGTGAGTGAACTGGTATTACGTGTTCGCGTCAAGTGGGCCGTGTGTTCAAGAGGTGAACGGGCGGGCTCCCCGCGCCGCTTGAGGTATCGGTCCGGACCAATCTCGGTGTGAAGTATTGACGCGTCTGTTCCAGGGCGGTTAACTCCAGCCGCAACGCCGGTACCGGTTCCGGTACCGGTTGCGGAACCGGTACCGGGAGGTCCCGGCCGTCCGCCCGCCCTGCCCTGCCCCGCCGTGTCCCCGGAGGCCCGATGCGCGTCACCATCGCCGATGTCGCCCGTGAGGCCGGCGTCAGCAAGACGACCGTGTCGCGTGTCGTCAACCTCAAGGGCGAAGTGGGCGGTTCCACGGCCGCCCGCGTTCGCGAAGTGATCGCACAGCTCGGCTACGTGCCCAGCTCGGGCGCCGTCGGACTGGCCCGCGGCAGCAGCCGCACGGTCGGGATGCTGGTGCCCTCGCTCACCTGGCCGTGGATGGGCGAACTGCTCCAGGGCGTCGTGGACACCGTCGAGGCCGCCGACTACGGGCTGCTGCTGTTCACCTGCAACCGGGGTGCCGAGTCGGTGGAGCGCTTCACCAGCCAGGTGTCGGCGCGCGCCTTCGACGGACTGGTCGTCGTCGAACCGGAGAACACCCTCGACCGCCTCACCGCGCTCCACCGGTCCGGCCTGCCGATCGTGCTCATCGACGACCGCGGCCGCCACCCCGAATTCACCTCCGTCGTGACCACCAACCACGAGGGGGGCGCGTCGGCCGCCCGCCACCTGCGGGACAGCGGACGCACCAGACCCGTGGTCGTCACCGGCCCCGCCCACTTCGGCTGTGTGAGCGACCGGCTCGCCGGATTCCGCTCGGTGCTGCCCACCGACCTGGTCGTGGCCGGGGACTTCACCGAACGCGCCGGACGGCTCGCCGTGGAGCGACTGCTGTTGGAGGGGACGGAGTTCGACTCCGTCTTCGCCCACAACGACATCACCGCGGCGGGTGTCCTGCGGGCCCTGCGAGCCGCCGGCCGCCGCGTGCCCGAGGACATCGCGGTGGTCGGCTTCGACGACATCCCGATGGCCGAGCACACCGAACCGCCGCTGACCACCGTGCACCAGCCCACACGTCAGATGGGCGAGGCGGCGGCGCGCCTGCTGCTCGCCCGCCTCGGCGGCGGTCCGCCACCGGAGCAGCCCCTCGTGCTGCCCACCGAACTGGTCGTGCGCCGCTCGGCGCCGTAGAGGGCGCGGCCGTCCCCGACGGTCCGCGCCCGCCCCCAGCCCCCGACCCGCACCCGGAGCGCCGGGTGCCGCACACCCCCGGCCACCGGCCCCCGCGTCCCGCGGCCTTCCCCAGCTCCGCGGGACCCCCGCCCGCAGTCCGTCCAGCCCCGCAGTCCTTCTGGAGTCGCCATGTCCGTACGCCGTCGTCATACGCTGAGAGCGCTCTCAGCCGCCACCGTCGTGGTCGCCCTCGCCGCCGGTTGCTCGTCCGCCAACTCCGGCGCCAACAAGTCGGGCGGCGCCGGTGCCTCCGGCGTACTGACCCTCGGGAAGCCGGACGGGCCCCAGACCAACAACAGCAACCCGTTCCTCGCGACCTCGGCGGGCGCCACCCTCGGCTACCGCTTCATGATCTACGAGCCGCTGGTGATGACCAACCAGATCCGCCCCACCGACAAGGGCGACCCGTGGCTGGCCACCGACTGGGCGTGGGAGGACAACTTCCGCAAGGTCACCTTCACGCTGGACGACCGGGCCACGTGGGCCGACGGCAAGCCGCTGACCGCCGACGACGTCGCCTTCACCTTCGAGCTGCTCAAGAAGCACCCGGCGCTCAACGGCAACGGCATCCCGTACGACGGCATCACGGTCGAGGGCAAGAAGGTCGTCCTGACCTTCGAGGAGTCCCAGTTCGTCAACCAGAACAAGATCATCACGACCTATGTCGTGCCCAAGCACATCTGGGAGAAGGTCGAGAACCCGGAGACCTGGCCCAACCGGAACCCGGTCGGCTCGGGCCCGTACAAGCTGAAGACCTTCACCCCGCAGACCACCACCCTGACCGCCACGCCCACCTACTGGAAGGGCGAGACGAAGGTCAAGGAGCTGCGCTACACCGCCTACAACGACAACAGCGCGGCGACCACGGCCCTGGCGAACGGCAAGGTCGAGTGGTCGTTCGTCTTCATGCCGGACTACAAGCAGCTGTACATCGCCAAGGACCCCAAGAACCACAAGCTGTGGTTCCCCTCCGGACTCGGCATCCACGGACTGTGGTTCAACACCGCCCGCAAGCCGTTCGACAACCCGGCCCTGCGCAAGGCGATGGCCATGGTCGTCGACCGCAACGCCATCCACGTCCAGGCGGAGGCGACCCTCTACCCGGAGATCACCAATCCGACCGGCATCCCGCTGCCCGCCGGTGACGCCTTCATCGCCCCGGAGTACAAGGACGCCACCACCAAGCCCGATGTGGCCGGCGCCAAGAAGGTCCTCACGGAGGCCGGGTTCACGCTCAGCGGCGGCGTCCTGAAGGACCCGGGCGGCAAGCCCGTGACGCTGACCTTCACCGACCCGGCCGGCTGGAACGACTACATCACCGGGCTCGCCATCATCAAGGACAACATCAAGCAGATCGGCATCGAGGCCAAGGTCAAGACCCAGACCGCCGAGGCCTGGGGCAACGACGTGGCCGCCGGCAACTTCGACGCCACCCTGCACTGGACCAACAGCGGTGCCACGCCGTACGACATGTACCAGAACATCATGGACGGCGCGATCCTCCAGCCCATCGGCAAGAGCGCCCAGCTCGGCAACTTCGGCCGCTTCAAGAGCCCCGAGGCGACCGCCGCGCTCAAGGAGTACGCCAACGCCTCGGACGACGCCACCCGCACCAAGGCCATGAACGTCCTCCAGAAGATCATGGTCGAGCAGGCCCCGGTCATCCCGACCGCCGCCGCGCCCATCGGCGCCGAGTACTCCACGAAGAACTGGGTGGGCTGGCCGACCGAGGAAGACCCCTACTCCGCACCGCAGCACACCCAGCCGGACGCGCTGAAGATCGTGCTGAACCTCAAGCCCGCCAAGTGAGTACGGGGAAGAACCGGCCATGACCACCGAACAGACGCCCCGCGCGCGCACCGAGACCGACGTGGTGCTGGAAGCGCGCGCCGTCACCAAGCACTTCCCCGTGCGGCGCACCGGGCGCGACCTGATCGCCCGGCGCCACCGCACCGTCCACGCCGTCGACGACGTCTCGCTGGAACTGCGGCGCGGCACCGTCACGGCCCTGGTGGGGGAGTCCGGCTCGGGCAAATCCACCGTCGCGCGGCTGCTCGCCCAGCTCTACCCGCTCACCGCGGGCGAGATCCACCTGGGCGGCACGGCGGTGAAGGCCGGGCGTGGCCGGTCCTTCCGTACGTACGTCAAGCAGGTCCAGCTGATCTTCCAGGACCCGTTCGCCTCGCTCAACCCGGTGCACACCGTGCGCTACCACCTGACCCGCGCCCTGAAGATCCACGGCCGGGCGGGGCGCGGGGAGGCGGAACTGGAGAAGAACCTGGCGGCCCTGCTGGAACGCGTCCAGCTGACCCCTCCTCATCAGTACCTGGACAAGTTCCCGCACGAGCTGTCCGGCGGGCAGCGCCAGCGCGTCGCCATCGCGCGCGCGCTCGGCGCCGACCCGCAGGTCCTGCTCGCCGACGAACCGGTCTCGATGCTCGACGTGTCGATCCGGCTCGGCGTCCTGAACCTGCTGCGCGACCTCAAGGAGCGCCTGCGGCTCGCGATCCTCTACATCACCCACGACATCGCCTCCGCCCGCTACTTCGCCGACACCACCCTGGTGATGTACGCCGGACGGATCGTCGAGGGCGGGGACAGCGAGACCGTCACCCAGCGCCCCGCGCACCCCTACACCCAACTCCTGATCGCCTCCGCGCCGGACCCGGACCGGGTGGCGGACGAGGCGGCCCAGGAGGAGACCGGGAGCGGCGAACCGCCCTCCCTGATCGACCCGCCGGCCGGGTGCCGCTTCCACCCGCGCTGCCCGAAGGCCATGGAGCGCTGCCGCACCGAACTGCCGCCGCGCTTCGACCTGGCGGACGGGCAGTGGGCGGCCTGCTGGCTGTACGAAGGCACCGCCGAGGGCGCCACGGCCGACGGCACCGCGAGCACCGCCGACGGCACCGCGAGCACCGCCGACGGTGCCGCGTCCGGGAGCGCGACCGCGAAGGGGGCGGCGAAGTGAAGTACGTCCTCCAGCGCCTCGCCTTCTACGCCGTCACCGCATGGGCCGCGATCACCATCAACTTCCTGATCCCCCGCCTGATGCCGGGCGACCCGGTCGAAGCCCTGATGAGCCGCTACCAGGGGCAGCTCGACACCAGCGCCATCGCCTCCCTGAAGGCGCTGTTCGGCCTCGACGAGAACAAGTCCCTCTGGGCGCAGTACACCGACTACTGGTCGCACCTGCTCGACGGCGACCTCGGGCTGTCCTTCACCTTCTTCCCGACGCCGGTCGGCGAGGTGATCTCCCAGGCGCTGCCGTGGACGCTGGCCCTCGTCGGCATCACCACCCTGATCAGCTTCCTGCTCGGCACCGGCATCGGCGTCTACAGCGGCTGGCGGCGCGGCTCCTGGCTGGACGGGCTGCTGCCCGTCACCACCTTCATCTCCTCGGTGCCCTACTTCTGGCTGGGCCTCATCGCCATCTCGGTGTTCGCGGTGAAGTGGCCGCTGTTCCCCTTCGAGGGCGGCTACGACAACTCCCTGGTCCCGGCCTTCGACTGGCCGTTCATCTCCAGCGCCCTCTACCACGGGGTGCTGCCCGGGGTGACGATCGTGCTCAGCGCCATCGCCGGCTGGATCCTCGGGATGCGCAACATGATGGTGACCGTGTCCTCCGAGGACTACGTCATGGTGGCGCAGGCCAAGGGGCTCTCCGAGCGCAGGGTGATGTTCGCCTACGCCGCGCGCAACGCGGTCCTGCCCAGCATCTCCGCCTTCGCCCTCTCCCTGGGATTCATCGTCAGCGGCACCCTGCTGGTCGAGATGGTCTTCAACTACCCAGGCATCGGCTTCCAGCTGCTCCAGGCCGTCGGGGCGAAGGACTACCCCCTGATGCAGGGCGTCTTCCTGGTCATCACGCTCTCCGTGCTCGCCGCGAACCTGCTGGCCGACATGGCCTACGCCTTCCTCGACCCCCGCACCCGCAAGGAGGCATGACAGGTATGTCCGTCGCCGCCACCGACACCGCCGTCCTGGACGACGTTCCCGCGCCCACCGCGACCGGCCGGGGGAACAGGTTCCGCTTCCTGCGCGGCGGGAAGACCCGCACCGGTCTGCTGATCCTCGCCTTCTTCGCCCTCATCGCCGTCATCGGGCCCTGGATCGCCCCGTACGACCCCGACGCGATGAGCGACCAGCTGCTCCAGCCGCCCTCCGCCGACCACTGGTTCGGCACCACCCACACAGGTCAGGACGTGCTCTCCCAGATCCTCGTCGGCACCCGGGGTGTGCTCCTGGTCGGCTTCATCGCCGGGTTCCTGGCCACCGTGCTGTCCGTACTCATCGGGGTCACCGCCGGATTCCTCGGCGGGGCGGCCGACGAGGTCCTCTCGTTGTTCTCCAACGTCTTCCTGGTCATCCCCGGACTGCCGCTGATCATCATCATCGCGAGCTTCGTCGAGGACACCACCGACCTGCTGATCGCCGCCGTCATCGCCCTCACCTCCTGGGCCTGGGGATCGCGGGTGCTGCGCGCCCAGACCCTCTCGCTCCGGCGCCGCGACTACGTGGAGGCGGCCCGCGCCACCGGGGAGTCCACCTGGCGGATCATCCTCTTCGAGGTCATGCCGAACCTCACCGCCGTCATCGCCTCCGGCTTCGTCGGCACGGTCATCTTCGCGATCCTCTCCGAGATCACGCTCGCCTTCATCGGCGTCGCCGACATCTCCCACTGGAACTGGGGCACCGTGCTCTTCTGGGCCCAGTCCAACCAGGCCCTGGCCCAGGGCGCCTGGTGGTGGTTCGTCCCGGCCGGCCTGTGCATCGCCCTGCTGGGCACCGCCCTGTCCCTGATCAACTTCGGCATCGACGAGTTCGTGAACCCGCGGCTGCGCACGGCGGCGGGGTCCTCCAAGCAGGTCACGATGCGGGTCGGCTTCACCCCGGTGGCCCGCGCCACCGCACCCACCACGGCGCCGGACCCCGCCACGGCGCCGACGCCCGAGCCGCCCAGCGAGACCGGCGAGAGTGGCGAGAGTGGCAAGACCGGCGAGAGTGGCAAGACCAGCGACACCGGCGACACCGGCACGACCGGCGAGAGCAGCGAGACCAGCAAGGAGCCGAGCGTATGAGCGCCGAGCCGATCCTCACCATCCGCGGCCTGAACGTCGACTACGGCACCGGAACCAGCGGCGTCCGCGCCCTCAGGGACATCGACCTCACCCTTCACCGGGGCGAAGTCCTCGGTCTCGCGGGCGAGTCGGGCTCCGGCAAGTCCACGCTCGCCTACGCGGTCACCCGGCTGCTCTCCCCGCCCGGAGTGATCACCGGTGGCGACGTCCACTACCACCGGCCGGGCGGGGAGACCCTCGACATCCTCGCCCTGAGCGCCGCCGAGCTGCGCGCGTTCCGCTGGCAGGAGCTCTCGATCGTGTTCCAGGGGGCGATGAACTCGCTCAACCCGGTGCACACCGTCCACAGCCAGCTCACCGATGTGCTCGTCGCGCACCGCCCCGGGATGCCGGCGGCCGAACGGACCAAGCGCGCCGAGGAGTTGCTGAACCTCGTCGGGATCTCCGCCGACCGGCTCACCGCCTACCCCCACCAGCTGTCCGGCGGCATGCGCCAGCGGGTGATGATCGCGATGGCGCTCGCCCTGGAACCCGAGATCGTCATCATGGACGAACCCACCACCGCGCTCGACGTCGTGATGCAACGTCAGATCCTGCGCAAGCTCGTGGAGCTGAGGGAACAGCTCTCCTTCTCCGTCGTGTTCATCACCCATGACATCTCGCTGCTGATCGAGTTCTCCGACCGCATCGCGATCATGTACGGCGGCCGGATCGTGGAGCAGGCGGGTGCCGCCGACATCTACCGCGATCCCCGCCACCCCTACAGCGAGGGCCTGCTGCACTCCTTCCCGGCCCTGCACGGCCCCCGCCGCGAGCTCACCGGCATCCCCGGCTCCCCGCCGCACCTGTCCGCGATGCCCACCGGATGCGCCTTCCACCCCCGCTGCGGCAAGGCCTTCGAGCCGTGCGCGGGCCGGATTCCCGTGCTCACCCGCCCGGACGCGGCACAGGAGCGCGAGGTGGCCTGCTGGCTGCCCGCCCCGCCCGCCTGACCGGCGGACCGTACCCGCGCCCGGACCGGCCCCGCCCGGTCCGGACGCCTGATCCGGCCCGGTCCGCCGGAGCACATCCCCACCCGACCCACCGAACTACGGAGTCACATGAACCTCGCCACGCCCCGCAGCAGCCTGAACCCCGTCGCCGTCCAGGGACTCCCCGCCGGCTTCCGCTGGGGCGTCGCCACCTCCTCGTACCAGATCGAGGGCGCCGCCCGGGAGGACGGCCGGACCCCGTCCATCTGGGACACCTTCTGCCGGGTGCCGGGCGCCGTGCACAACGCGGAACACGGTGACGTGGCCTGCGACCACTACCACCGGATGCCGCAGGACGTGGAGCTGATCGCGGGCCTGGGCGTCGACACCTACCGCTTCTCGCTCGCCTGGCCGCGTATCCAGCCGGGCGGGCGCGGCCCGGCCAACGCCAAGGGCCTGGACTTCTACAAGCGGCTGGTCGACGAGCTCCAGGACAAGGGCGTCACCCCCTGGATCACCCTGTACCACTGGGACCTGCCCCAGGAACTGGAGGACGCGGGCGGCTGGCCGGCCCGTGACACCGCGTACCGCTTCGCCGACTACGCCATGCTCGCCTACGAGGCCCTGGGCGACCGGGTCGAGCACTGGACCACCCTGAACGAACCGTGGTGCTCGGCGATGCTCGGCTACGCCTACGGGGCGCACGCCCCCGGCCGCACCGACCTGGGCGACGCGATGGGCGCCGTCCACCACCTGCTCCTGGGACACGGCCTCGCCGCCCGCCGGATGCGCGAGGCGGCCGGCGACCGCCCGCTGGAGCTGGGGATCACCCTCAACCTCGGCACCGCCACCCCCGAGACCGGCAGCGAGGCCGACCGCGAGGCCTGCCGCCGGGCCGACGGCATGGGCACCCGCCTCTACCTCGACCCGCTCGTCCACGGCCGCTACCCCGAGGACGTCGTACGCGACCTCGCCGACCAGGGCGTCGAGCTGCCCGTCCAGGACGGCGACCTGGAGACCGTCGCGGCACCCCTCGACGTCCTCGGGGTCAACTTCTACCGGGGCGCGGTCTTCTCCGGCGTCACCGAGGAGGGGTCCCCGACCGGCGCCGACGGCCTGCCCGTCGTGCGCGGGGTGGAGCGCGACCTCCCCAGGACCGCCATGGACTGGGAGATCACCCCCGGCGAACTCACCGAGCTGCTCGTGCGGTTGCAGCGTGACTACGCGCTGCCGACCGTCATCACCGAGAACGGCGCGGCCTTCGACGACACCGTCGCCGCCGACGGATCCGTCCCCGACACCGACCGCACCGCCTATCTCGCCGACCACATCGCGGCCGTCGCCGACGCCCGCGCGCGGGGCGCCGACGTCCGGGGCTACTTCGCCTGGTCGCTGATGGACAACTTCGAGTGGGCCTACGGCTACGACAAGCGGTTCGGCATCGTCCGCGTCGACTACGACACGCAGGAGCGGACCCTCAAGGACAGCGCCAAGTGGTACCGCGACACCATCCGGCTCACCCGGAACGCTCCCCAGGACTGAGCCCCACCAGGGGCGCCCCGTGGGCCGGCCCCGGGTGGGTGGCGCGTTCGTCACCCACCCGGGTTACGTTTGTTCCATGCGGAAGAGGCTGTTCGTGCCCCTGTGGGCGGGTCTGCTGCTGATTCTCTCGGCGGTGGTGCTGGCGGCTGCGCCCGCCGCGCCGGCGGCCGCACCCGCCACCCTCGCCGACGCGGCCCGCGCCCTGCGCCAGGGCCCGGTGTACGTTGACCCGGCGGCGGCGGACCAGCTCACCTCCTCCCAGAGGTCGGCGCTCGAAAAGAAGATCAAGGACGCCGACAAGCCGGTCTTCGTGGCCGTGCTGCCCGCGACGTCCGCGTTCCCACCGGACCACCTCCTCCAGGACCTCCGGAGCGACACCGGTGTCACCGGGGTCTACGCCGTCCGCCTCGGGAACGGCTTCGACGCCGGGGCCGACCCGCAGGTGATGCCGGTCCGGGCGGTCGCCAACCTCACCACGGCCGTCAAGGCACCCGGCACCGGCACCGACGCCGCCACCCAGCTCAACGCCTTCGTCGACCGCGCCGTCGAACAGGCCCGGGGCAGCGCCCCCGCCTCCTGGTCCGGCGGGTCCGACGGCGGCGCGAACGGCGCCGCCCCCCTGGCCGGACTGGTCGTCCTCGGCGCGGTCGCCGTCCTCGGCGGCGGCGCCGCGTACGCGGTGGTCCGCCGCAACCGCAGGCGACAGGCGGAGGAGGAGCGGGCCTCCCTGGACAAGCTCCGGGTCGTCGTGGACGAGGACATCACCGCCTACGGCGAGACCCTGGACCGCCTGGACTTCCATCCCGCGGAGGCGGGCGCCGACGACGCGATGCGCGCGGACTACGAGCGCGCGCTCGACTCCTACGAGGACGCCAAGTCACGCATGGCCGCCGCCCGGCGCCCGTCCGACGTACGCGGGGTGACCGAGGCCCTGGAGGACGGCCGCTACTCCCTCGCCGTCCTGGACGCCCGCCGCGCCCACCGCGAGCTGCCCGCCCGGCGCCCGCCCTGCTTCTTCGACCCCCGGCACGGCCCGTCCGTCGCGGACGTGCGGTGGCAGCCCCCCGGCGGCACGGCCCGCGAGGTCCCGGTGTGCGCCGCCGACGAGGTGCGGCTGCGCGAGGGCCGGGACCCGATGAGCCGCACGGTCGACGCCGGCGACGGCTCCCGCCGCCCGTACTGGGAGGCCGGGCCCGCCTACGGTCCGTGGGCGGGCGGTTACTTCGGCGGTGGACTGCTGCCCGGTCTGCTCGTCGGCACGATGCTCGGCTCGATGCTCTCGACCCCGGCGTACGCCGCCGAGTACGGCGGCGGAGACTTCGGCGCGGGCGGCGACTGGAGCGGCGGCGACTTCTCCGGCTCCGACTTCGACTCCTCCGGCTTCGGCGGCGACGGCGGCGGGTTCGGCGACGGCGGAGGCTTCGGGGGTGGCGGAGGGTTCGACGGCGGCGGGTTCTAGGTGTATTGACCCGCAGGGTTGTTGACGCCCGGCACGCACGCTCGCCGCGTTGTCGGAGTCGCCCGAGTACTACGGTGGGACACGAAGGCCTCCGTGCGGTGAAGAATTCGACACCTCCACCACACACGGAGGCCTTCGCCATGATCAAGCCCGATCGGCGTTAACAACGCTCGTGATCAATACACCTAGGCCGTCCCCGCGCCCCCGCGGGCCGCGCCTTCCCAGGTGTCCGGGGCCCAGAGGCCCGAGCGCTTGAGGGACGCCGGGCAGTGCAGATAGATCTCGTCGATCTCCACGACGAGCGCGAGCTGGGGGCGCCGCCCCTTCACCGCCATCGCGTCGAAGAAGGGCGCGTCCGTGAGGATCCGGGCGCGGCCGTTGATCCGCAGCACCGTCATTACCCCGGGTATGAGGAAGAGCAGCCCCACGTGCGGGTTGGACAGGATGTTGTGGAAGCTGTCGCCCCGCCGGTTGCCCGGCAGGTCGGGCATGGCCAGCGTCCGCTCGTCCAGCACCCGGGTGAAACCCGGCTCACCGCCGCGCGGCGAGGTGTCGCAGTTGCCGTCGGCGTCGGAGGTGGACACGGCGCAGAACGGCGCGCGGGCCAGCAGATCGAGGTCGGCCTCGGTGAGCCGGTCATGGACCTTGTCGATGACCAGGGGCCACGGGGTGCCCATGATCTCGCGCAGTTCCTCGGCCGACTCCAGGGGCACGGCTCCGGCCAGCGGGTCCCGGGCGGGGGCGGCGACGGCGGCGCCCGCGGGCGCGGCGTTCGGCAAGGGGACACTCCGTACCGTGTGGGGGCTCGGCAGCACCACGCTGACCTGGCGCTGTTAGGCTCACCTTACTTATGCTCCCGTATGCTCCCCGTCCCGGGGTGCCGTTCCGCGGCCGGGACCCGGGGGAGCGCAGGCAGCGACGAACAGGATGAGGAACAGTGCACCACCGTATGCCGCGCGCCGCGGTGAGCGGCCCGTGAGCGGCCAGGTTCTCCGAAGCGCGACGCCACAGCGGACGACGGGGACCCCGCCCCCACGCCGTACCCGCGGCCGGCCCGTCCTCGCCCTGGGACTCGCGGCCGCCCTGGCCGTACTCCTGCTGACCGTCCTGGCGAGCCTCGCCGTGGGGTCCGGCGACGTCCCCTTCCACGACGTGGTGCACGGCGTCCTCGACCCGGACCTCCAGGTCAAGGGCCAGCTCATCGTGCGGGAGGTGCGCATCCCCCGCACCGTGGCCGGGCTGCTGGCCGGGGCCGCGCTGGGCCTGGCGGGCACGGTGATGCAGGGCGTGGCCCGCAACCCGCTCGCCGACCCGCAGCTCCTCGGCATCAACGCCGGGGCCTCCGTCGCGGTCGTCTGCTCGATCAGCTTCCTCGGATTCACGGTCGCCACCCAGTACATCTGGTTCGGCTTCCTCGGAGCCCTGCTCGCCGCCCTCCTGGTGTACGGGGTGGGCTCGCTCGGCCGGGAGGGCGCGACCCCCGTGAAGCTGGCGCTCGCGGGCGCCGCGACCAGCGCCGTACTGACCTCCGTGACCAGCGCCGTCCTGCTCCAGGACCGCGAGGGCTACGACCGGTTCCGCTTCTGGCAGCTCGGCGCGCTGACCGCCCGGGACGCCGACGTGCTCTGGCAGGCGTCCCCCTTCGTCGTGGCCGGCGCCGTGCTCGCGCTGGCGCTCGGGCCGCAGCTCAACGCCCTGTCCCTCGGCGACGACCTGGCACGCGGCCTCGGCCAGCGCGTCGGGCTCGCCCGGCTGACGTCGGTGCTCGCCGTGGTGCTGCTGTGCGGGGCGGCCACGGTCGTCGCCGGCCCGATCGGCTTCGTCGGCCTCGCCGTCCCGCACGCGGCCCGGCTCATCACCGGCCCCGACTACCGCTGGGTGCTGCCGTACAGCATGGTGCTCGCCCCCGTGATGCTCCTCGTCGCGGACATCGTCGGCAGGGTCGTCGCCCCGCCCGGCGAGGTGCAGGTGGGCGTGGTCACCGCCGCGATCGGCTGCGTCCCCTTCATCTGGCTCGTCCGGCGCAGGAAGCTGGTGGAACTGTGACCGGAACCCGTCTCCAGCAGACGGCCGACGCACGCCTCGCCGACGCCGTCCGCACGGTCGCCGGGGCGCGCGGCCGCGGCCGTCGGCGCTCCGTCCTGGTCGGCGCCGCCCTGCTGGCGGCCCTGGTGGCGGTCTTCGCCGTCTCGCTCAGCGTCGGTGACATGGTGATGCCGCTCGGCAAGGTCGTCGACACCCTGTTCGGGGGCGGCGACGGCGGCTCGCGGTTCGTCGTGCTGGAACTGCGGCTGCCCCGCGCCCTGCTCGCCGTCCTCGTCGGCACCGGTTTCGGGCTCTCCGGGGCGGTCTTCCAGTCCGTACTGCGCAACCCGCTGGCCAGCCCCGACATCATCGGCATCAGCGCGGGGGCGAGCGCGGTCGCCGTCACCGCCGCCCTGCTCTTCCAGGTCAGCGGCCTCACCCTGTCCGCGAGCGCCCTGGTCGGCTCACTCGTCTCCGGCACGGCGATCTATCTGCTCGCCTGGCGCCAGGGTGTCGCCGGCCAGCGCCTCGTCCTGATCGGCATCGGCGTCGGCACCGGACTGACCAGCGTCGTCTGGTACGTGATGGCCCGCTCCGACACCACCGACGCGCAGGAGGCCTACCTCTGGCTCACGGGCAGCCTCAACGGCCGCTCCTGGAACCAGATGTGGCCCCTGCTGATCGCCCTCGCCGTCCTCCTGCCCCTCACCGCCCTCGCCGCCCGCACCCTGGGCCCCCTCCAGCTCGGCGACGACACCGCGGCCGGGCTCGGGGCCCGCGTCGAGCCCGGCCGCCTGGCCCTCCTCGGCTGCGCGGTCGCCCTCGCGGGCGTCGCCACCGCGGCGGCCGGACCCGTGGGGTTCGTGGCGTTCGTGTCCGCGCCGATCGCCCGCCGCCTGGTCCCGCGCCGGGGCGCGGCCCTGGCGCACTCCGCGCTGACCGGGGCGCTGCTCGTCCTGGTCGCCGACTTCGCCGCCCAGCACCTGCTGCCGTCGGTCCAGCTGCCGGTGGGCGTGGTCACCAGCATCATCGGCGCACCGTACCTGCTGCTGCTCCTGGCCCGCGCCAACCGCGTGGGCTCGGGAGGCTGACGTGCCGGCACCCGGGACGGACGACCCTGAGACGTACGACAAGGAAAGGCGTGGCCCCGTCGTGGCTGAGCACACTCTTCAAGCGCGGGACGTCCGCCTCGGATACGGCGACCGGGAGATCGTCTCCGGCCTGGACGTGAGCGTCCCGCCGGGACGGATCACGGTCATCGTGGGCCCCAACGCCTGCGGGAAGTCCACCCTGCTCCGGGCGATGGCCCGGCTGCTCCCGCCCACCGGGGGATCGGTGCTCCTGGACGGCCGCAGCATCCAGGAGATGCCGACCAAGGAGGTCGCCGCGGTGCTCGGCATCCTCCCGCAGAGCCCCTCCGCCCCGGAGGGCATCACGGTGTCCGACCTCGTGGGGCGTGGCCGCTACCCGCACCAGGGATGGTTCAGGCGGTGGACCGCCGAGGACGACGAGGCGGTCGCGCGGGCGCTCCTGTCCACCGACGTCCTGGAACTCGCCGACCGCCCGGTGGACGAGCTGTCGGGCGGCCAGCGCCAGCGCGTGTGGATCGCCATGGCCCTGTCGCAGCGTACGGACATACTCCTGCTGGACGAGCCCACGACCTTCCTGGACGTCAGCCACCAGCTGGACGTCCTCGACCTGCTCACCGACCTCAACCGGGAGCGCGGCGTCACCATGGTCGCCGTGCTGCACGACCTGAACCTCGCCTGCCGGTACGCCGACCACATGATCGCCATGAAGGGCGGACGGATCCTCGCGGAGGGCCGTCCGCGCGACATCGTGACCGAGGAGCTGGTCGGGGAGGCGTTCGGGATGCGCTGCACCGTCCTGGACGACCCCGCGTCGGCCACACCGATGGTGGTGCCGCTGGGCCGCCACCACGTGGGGGAGACGGTCGCCTGAGGAACGGCGGCCGGGCCCCCGGTGGCATCGTTGTCTTTAGGTGAGGCTAACCTAAGGGGTATGAACGATTCCGTCTCCCGTACCCCCCGCGCCCGGCGTCCCCGCCGCACTCCCGTCCTCATGGCGGGTGCCGTCGCCGCCCTGCTGGTGGGGCTGGCCGCCTGCGGCTCCTCGGACGACTCCGACAGCGCCGCCCCCTCGGCGTCGGGCGGTTCGTCCGACGGCGCCTTCCCCGCGAAGGTGGACACCAAGTTCGGCGAGATCACCATCGACAAGGCCCCCAAGCGCATCGTCGCGCTCGGCTGGGGCGATGCCGAGACGGTCCTCGCGCTCGGCGGGCAGCCGGTCGGGGCGAGCGACTGGCTGGCGTTCGGCGGCGAGGGCGTCGGCCCCTGGGCCAAGGGCATGTACGACAAGAAGCCCGAGATCATCGGCACGCTGGAGCCCGAGTACGAGAAGATCGCGGCCCTCCAGCCGGACCTGATCCTGGACACCAAGTCCAGTGGTGACAAGACGCGTTACGACACCCTGAGCAAGATAGCCCCGACCGTGGGCGTGCCCGAGGGCGGCGACCAGTACAAGCAGACGTGGGAGAAGCAGACCGAGATGGTCTCCGCCGCGCTCGGTGTGCCGGAGAAGGGCAAGAAGCTCATCGCCGACACCGAGGCGAAGTTCGCGGAGGCGGTGAAGGCGCACCCCGAGTTCAAGGGCAGCACCATCACGCTCGGCTCGCGCACCTCCGAGGGGTACGGCGCCTACGTCTCCGGCACCGGACGCGTCGACTTCGTCGAGCGCCTCGGCTTCACGAACAACCCGGCCGTCGAGGCCAAGGCCGGAGAGGGCTTCTCCGTCTCCGTCTCCAAGGAGAACCTGGACCTCCTCGACGCCGACCTGACGGTGATGTCCCCCATCGGCATCCCCGCCTCCGACATCAGCGGCGACCCGCTGTACAAGGCGGTCCCGTCCGTGAAGGCGGGCCACTCGCTCGTCTTCGACGACGAGATCCTCAGTCAGGCGTTCGCCACCGACTCGGTACTCTCCACGGTGTACGCGCTGGACAAGGTGGCCCCGCTGTTCGCGGAGAAGATGAAGTAGGACCCCACGCAGGACACCACGCGGCACCCGGAAGCGGGTGCCGGCGGGGACGAACGGCGCCCACGGGGCGGCCGGAACCGGTCACGACGGTTCCGGCCGCCCCGTGGCCTTGTTCCGCGGCCCGCGAGGGGAAGAGCCGCAGGGGGAGGGAGATCGAGGGTAGACATAAGATGTCTGATGTCCTAGGTTCAAGGGTGAGCCGAGCGTGAGGAGCAGCGGGTGAACTCCGGCCCTGAGCCTGGACAGAAGAGGTTGTCCCATCCGGGACGACGAGGAACCGACCACCGTGTGGCCGTCATCGGCGCCGGTGCCATCGCCCGCGACCATGTCACCGCGCTCGCCGGAGTCCCCGGTGTGCGGCTGGCCCACGTCGTGGACCGGCATCCCGAACGCGCCGCCGCGCTGGCCGCCCTCGCGGAGGGCGCCACCTGGTCCACCGACCCGGCCACCGCCTGGTCCGACGCCGTCGACGTCACCGCCGTCTGCACCTCTCCCGAGTCGCACGCCGACCTCTCCGTGGCCGCGTTCGCCGCGGGCAAGGCGGTCCTGCTGGAGAAGCCCGCCGCCCTGAGGGTGGCCGACGCCGACCGCGTCCTGGCGGCCGCGAAGAAGGCCGGCCGGCCCCTCCTCGTCGCGCAGACGGCCCGCTTCCAGCCCGTCCACCTCGACATCGCCCAGGCGGTCGCCGAAGGCGCGATCGGCACCCCCCGCCTGGCCCACCTCACCTGGTACACCGGGCACGTCTGGCCCGGCGGCTGGCGGGGCTGGCAGCTGGACGCGGCCCGCTCCGGAGGCCATGTCGCCCACAACGGCGTGCACGCCCTGGACCTGCTGACCTGGCTCATGGACGACGAACCGGTCCGGGTCTTCGCCCGCCCCTGCCGGACCTGGGCGCCGGGGATGCCGACCCCCGACAGCTTCCAGATCCTCGTACGCTTCGCGGGCGGCGCCCTCGCCACCGTCGAACTCTGCTACGCCCTCGCCGCACGCGGCACGTTCGTCCGCCGGCTCATGCTCTCCGGCACCACCGGAACCCTGCACCACAGCAGCGAGGACGAGCCCCGCGCACACACCGCCCAGCCCGTCGCCCCCGCCTCGATCGAGGGCGCGATGACCGAGCAGACCAGGCACCTGCGCGACGTGCTCGACGGTGTCGCGGAACCGCTGACCGCGCCCCACCAGGTGCGCGCGGCCCTCGCCGCCGCCCTGGCGGCCCAGCTCAGCGCGGACGAAGGCCGCCCCGTGGACGTCAAGGAGGTCTGCTGACATGAGGATCCTCATCGTGTCCGGAGTCCGGCACGCCCGCGACTACGTGCCGCTCCTGCGCTCCCTGCCGGGCATCGAGGTCATCGGCTGCGCCGACACCGCCGACAGCCCCTTCGCCGAGGACAGCGCCGCCCTCGCCGCCACGACGGGCATCCCGCTGCTCGACCTGGACGAGGGCCTCGCCTCCTGCGACATCGCCCTGGTGTGCAGCGAACCCACCCGCCACGCGGACCTGGCGGTACGGGCGCTGGAGGCGGGCCGCCATGTGGTCGTCGACAAGCCCGCCGCGACCGGCACCCGCGCCGCGGAACGCCTGTGGGACGCCGCCGACCGCTCCCCGGGCCTGCTCACCGCCGTACACCGGCTGTACTCCCCGCAGATCGCCCGCGCCCGGCGCATCGTGGACTCCGGGGCGATCGGTCTGCCCCTGGCCGTGGACGCGGAGTGGCTCGCGGCCGGAGGGCTGGACGGAAGCACCGTCGAGCGCCCCGAACTCGTCTGCGACCCCGCCCTGTCCGGCGGCGGCGAACTGATGAACTTCGGCTGGTACCCGGCCCTCGCGATCCGCCACCTGACCGGCCTGGAGGTGGAGGAGGTCGTCGCCTTCGGCAGCGGCGCGCCCCACGGCCCGCTCTTCGACGGCCCGCACGGCGCCTACGGCGTCGAGGACGCGGCCGTCCTCTCGCTCCGCCTGCGCAACGGGGTGGTGGCGACCGCCACCGTCGCCCGCACACCCGCGGGCGTCGGCCCGGCCCCCGTCTCGTCCAGCCTGCGCGTGCTCGGCTCCCACGGCCATGTGCTCGCCGACGAGGACGCGCCCTCCGTCGCCGTGCGCGGGGCGGACGGCGAACGCGTCTCCCGCCAGGTCGGCGGACCCGCCGGACTGACGGCGCTGCGGCGGCTGTTCACCGAGTTCGGCGACGACATCCGCTACGGACGTACGCCGCTGGTGACGGCGGCGGACATGTACGCGGCCGTCGCGGTGGTCGAGGCCGGACTCGCCTCGGCCCGCCTGGACGGTACCCCGGTCACCCCCGCAGCCCGTACGGCCACGGTCTGACCCGTCCCGCCGGTGCTACCGGCCGCCGACACCGCCGAGGAAGGCGGTCCAGGCGGCCGGCGGCACGGTGAGGACGGGTCCGTCGACGGTCTTGGAGTCGCGGATGTGCACGGCGGCAGGGTGCGCGGCGACTTCGACGCAGTCGCCGCCCTGGTCGCTGCTGTGGGTGGACTTGTGCCAGTGGTAGGCGACTTCCAGGCAGGCACCGCCTTCGCTGCCGCTGTAGCTGGACTTCATCCAGGCGAGGGTTGCGCCGTGATCTGCGCGCATGGCTTCCCCTTTCAGGCCGTCAGCGGGCGAGGCCGGTGCGAGCGGATGGCCTTTGATGCCGGGCAGTGGCGTTGACGAAGGCGTGCCAGGCGCTCGGGGGCACGGTGAGGACGGGTCCATCGACGGCTTTGGAGTCGCGGATGTGTACGGCGGTGGGGTGCGCGGCGACTTCGACGCAGTCGCCGCCCTGGCTGCTGCTGTAGCTGGACTTGAACCAGGTGAGGGGTGTGCCGTGTGCTGCGCGAGTCATGACTCTCCAAGCAGGTCGTCCAGTAGTCGCGCGCTCTTCTCGACGGAAAGCGCCTGCGAACGCAGCATTCCATACATCTGTTGCAAGATGCTGACGTCATCTGGATCCTCGTGGAGGAAGCTGACGCGCTGGCCCTCGATGTACGCGAGGTGGTCGTGGTCAGGTGTCTCTAGAAGAACCATAGGCCCCGCCAGTCCCGCGTGCTTAGGTAGGCGCATCGGCATCACCTGGAGGCCGAGGAAGGGGAGTTCCGCGCATTGCCGCAAGTGCCGGATCTGCTCCAGGCGCATAGTGGAGTCCCCGATCTCACTACGTAGAATGCTCTCCTCCAGAAGGAAGTGCAGTATCGGGCGCGGGCGGCGTTCGAGAAGCCTCTGCCGGTCAAGACGAGCAGCAACCCACTCTTCCACCTCCTCTGCCTCGATCGGCGGGTAGAGGCAGGCGAAGACGAACCGGGCGTACTCCTCCGTCTGCAACAATCCTGGCACCACCTGGTTCTGATACGACAGCAGCGTCACCGCCTCCTGCTCGTACTCCACGAAGTCCTGCACGAACGCCGGGAACCGCTCCTTCTGCGGCACCTTCGACACCGCGACCCGCAACACCCCCTTGGTGTCGAGCAGTTCGTCCAGCGCCGCCGCGAAATCCGCCTGGAGCGTGCGGCGGCCCTGTTCGATCGAGGCGATCGTGTCCTCACCCACACAGAACCGGTCGGCCAGTGACGCCTGTGTCAGCCCGGCCGCCTTGCGGAACGTGGCCAGTTGGGCGCCGATCACATGCCAGGAGGTGACCCGCTTGTTTCGCTTCGCCGTGTGCATGAAGTGCCTCTCCCCGTGCGTGACTCCGGCCGACCCGTCGGCGGTCGTACAGAAGCGGCGTACGACCTGACGCACTGGGTCACTCTAATCACGGTCTGTGACAGTCGTCCCGTGAACGAGACAACACGACTCACCCCCTTCCGCGAGGCCTTCTACCGTCGTGAGCGCAGGTCGATCCCCCTCGTACGGCAGTTCGTCCGGGCGGCGCTGCTCGACTGGGCGTGCGGGGTTCCCGTCGATGACGTACTGCTCTGCGTGACCGAACTCGCCACCAACGCGCTGGTGCACGGCGTGCCGCCCGGCCGGGGCTTCAAGGTTGAGCTGACCTGCGGGGAGACCCTGCGCATCGAGGTCCATGACAGCGGGGGCGGCAAGGTCCGCCGGGACGCGGAGCCCGTTCCCGAGGCCGAGGGCGGGCGCGGGCTGCTGCTGGTCGCGGCGCTGGCCGACGCGTGGGGCGTGGGGGAGCGGGACCCCGGGAAGATCGTATGGTGCGAGTTTGCCGCTTCGGCAAGCAGGTTTGTCGGATCGGGGCCACGGGCGCACTCTCTGCCGTAGACGGAGGTGTTTCGCATGAGTAAGAACAGACAGCGGTACGACGTCGTGGTCGTCGGCGGCGGGGCGGCCGGGCTGAGCGGGGCGCTCACGCTCGCTCGGGCGGGGCGTTCGGTGCTCGTCATCGACGCGGGAAGCCCCCGCAACGCGCCCGCGTCCCACGCGCACAACTACCTGGGCCGCGAGGGGGTACCGCCGCTGGAGCTGCTGGCCGCCGGCCGGGCCGAGGCCGCTGGTTACGGGGCGGAGGTCGTCCAGGGCAACGCCGTGGCGGCCGAGAAGCTGCCGGGCGGCGGATTCCGCGTCGTACGGGAGGACGGCTCCGCCGTGGAGGCGCGCCGGCTGTTGGTCACCACGGGGCTCGTGGACGAGCTGCCGCCCGTGCCCGGTGTGGCCGAGCGCTGGGGCCGCGACGTACTGCACTGCCCGTACTGCCACGGCTGGGAGGTCAGGAACCGGCCTGTAGGCATCCTGGCGGCCGGCCCGATGGCCGTGCACCAGGCGCTGCTGTGGCGGCAGTGGACCGACGACGTGGTGCTGTTCCGGCACACCGCGGCCGACTTCGGTGACGAGGAGTACGAGCAGCTCGCCGCCCGGTCCGTCGCCGTGGTGGACGGCGAGGTGGCCGCGCTGGAGGTGACCGGCGACCGGCTCACCGGGGTCCGGCTGGCGGGAGGCACGGTGATCCCGCGCGAGGCCGTCGTGGTCCAGCCCCGCTTCACGGCGCGGTCCGGGGTCCTGGAGACCCTCGGGCTCGCCCCCACGACCCTGGAGGTGGCCGGGCAGCCCATCGGCTCGTACGTCGCCGCCGACCCCGCCGGAGCCACCGACGTCCCCGGGGTATGGGTGGCGGGCAACGTCACCAACCCCATGGAACAGGTGATCGGTTCGGCTGCCGCAGGTCTGAAGGCGGCGTCCGCGATCAACATGGACCTCGTCACCGAGGACACCCGGCGCGCGGTCGAGGCGCGCCGCGATCCCGTCACGGCCTTCTCGGCCGCCACGGAACGCCAGGTCACCGAGCGCGTGCTCGGGGACCGCCGACACGGACTTCAGGAGATGCGATGACCGGCGACGACGCCACCACCCCCGCCCCCACCGACGCCGAGCTGTGGGACGACCGGTACCGCGAGAGCGACCGGATCTGGAGCGGCAACCCCAACACCGTGCTCGTGCGCGAGGTGGAGGGCATGAAGCCCGGCCGTGCCCTGGACCTCGGCTGCGGCGAAGGCGCGGACGCGGTCTGGCTCGCGCGGTGGGGCTGGAGGGTCACCGCCACGGACATCTCCCGGGTCGCGCTGGAACGGGCGGCCGTCCACGCGGCCGAGGCCGGGGTCACCGACCGTGTCGACTGGCAGTGGCACGACCTGGGGGCGACCTTCCCGGAGGGGGAGTACGACCTGGTCTCGGCGCAGTTCCTGCACTCCATGGGCGACCTGCCGCGCGAGAAGATCCTGCGCCGGGCCGCGCGTGCCGTCGCCCCGGGCGGTGTCCTGCTGATCGTCGGGCACGCGGGCTTCCCGCACTGGGAGCAGAACCCGGACCCCAGCGTCCGCTTCCCCACCCCCGACGAGGTGCTGGCCTCTCTCGAACTGCCGGACGGGGCCTGGGAGGTGCTGCTCAGCGACGAACACGAGCGCGTCCAGAACGACCCGGACGGCAACCCCACCACCCGTACCGACAACGCGCTGAAGGTCCGCCGCACGGCGTGACCCGGACACCTGGACACTCGTTACGGAAGTGTACTTCCCAGAAGTACACTTCCGTAACCGAGTGTAGCCGGTGATGCCTGTGAGTATCCATCCGCCCCGGACCTTCATCAGGCCGACGGACATGTTCGACCGCGAGTGGGAGTGGAGCGAGCTCACCGCGTTCGCCGCCGACGCGGGGAGGGAGGCGACGCTCGCCGTGGTGTCGGGGCGGCGCAGGCAGGGGAAGTCGTTCCTGCTCGACTCGCTCGCCCGTGCCGCCGGGGGGTTCTACTTCTGCGCCTACGAGGCGACCGAAGCGGAGTCGCTGCGCCGCTTCGGCGAGGAGTTGGGCCAGTACACCCGCGCCGCCGCCCCGCTGCGCTTCGAGCGCTGGGAGAGCTGCATCGACGCGCTGCTGGCTCTCGGCCGGGAACGGCCGCTTCCGGTGGTGATCGACGAGTTCCCCTATCTGGCCCGTTCCACGCCGTCGCTCCCTTCCGTTCTCCAGGTCGCCTACGGCCCCCGCCGACCGGAGCGTCTCGAATCGCGGACGCGGTTGCTGCTGTGCGGCAGTTCCCTCGGATTCATGGGCGGGCTGCTCAGCGGGACGTCGCCGCTGCGCGGGAGGGCGAGCCTGGAACTGGTCGTGCACCCGCTCGACTTCCGGCAGGCCGCGGCGTTCTGGGGCATCGAGGACCCGCGCCTCGCGCTCCTCGTGCACAGCGTGGTGGGCGGGACTCCGGCCTACCGCCGGGAGTTCGTACGCGAGGACGTCCCCTCCGGGCCGGACGACTTCGACGCCTGGGTGTGCCGCACGGCTCTGTCACCACGGTCTCCGCTCTACCGCGAGGCGAGATACCTGCTGGCCGACGAGTCGGACCTGAGGGACCGCGCGCTGTACCACTCCGTGCTCGCCGCGCTCGCGTCCGGGAACGCCACGGCCGGCGGGATCGCCGGCTGCCTAGGGCGCCCCGCCGGTGACCTGACGCATCCGCTCACGGTGTTGCAGGACTGCGGCCTGGTGCGACGAGAGGTGGACGCCTTCCGGAGGAACCGCAGTGTCTACCGCGTTGCCGAGCCACTCATCGCCTTCGACCACGTGGTGTCCAGGACCACACGGGCACTGCTGGACCGGGGGCTCTCCGAACAGGTCTGGGAAAGCTCCCGGGAGCGGTTCCGCTCGGCCGTCGTCGGTCCGCACTTCGAGCAGCTCTGCCGGGAGTGGGTGTCGCACTTCGCGTCCCCGGAGACCTTCGGCGGGATGCCGATCGACGTCTCCTACGGAACGGTCCCCGACCCCGGATCACGTACCAGCCACGAGGTGGACGTGGTGGTCAGAGGGGCCGTCGGTCAGGACAGCGGTGTACTGCTGTCCCTCGGCGAGGCCAAGTGGGACCAGGTCATGGGCGAGAAGCACCTCGACCGGCTGCGGCGTATCGAGGCGCTGGTCGCCGCGCGGGGCCTGGACACTTCCGCCGTGCGGCTCGCCTGTTACAGCGGCGCCGGTTTCACCGAAGGGCTGCGTCGGGCCGAAGCGGCGGGGGATGTCGTCCTGGTCGATCTGCGACGGCTGTACCAGGGCGAATGAACACGCCGAGCGCCCGCGTCCCGCCCCCGTGGGGCGGTGCGGGCGCTCGGGCGTCGTGCGGGGGATCAGGCCTGCGGGGCGGCCTTGATCGCGGAGATGTCGAAGTTCAGCTTGATCTTGTCGCCGACCAGCACGCCGCCGGTCTCCAGGGCCGCGTTGTAGGTCAGGCCCCAGTCGGAGCGCAGGATCACGGCGTTGCCCTCGAAGCCGACGCGCTGGTTGCCGTACGGGTCGGTGGCGGAGCCGTTGAACTCCAGGTCGATGGAGAGGGGGCGCGTGACGTCCTTGATGGTGAGGTCGCCCGTGATCCGGTACGTGTCGTCACCGAGCGCCTCCGTGGCCGTCGAACGGAACGTCATCAGGGGGAACTTCTCCGCGTCGAAGAAGTCGCCGCTCACCAGGTGCCCGTCACGGTCCGCGATGCCGGTGTCGACGCTGGCGATCTTGACGTCGATGGAGGCCGAGGAGCGGGACGGGTCGGAGCCGTCCAGCTTCAGGGTGCCCTCGTGCTCACCGAAGGAGCCGCGCACATTGGTCACCATGGCGTGGCGCACCGTGAAGCCGATGCTGCTGTGCGCCGGGTCGATCGCGTAGTCACCGGTCAGGGCGGCGAGCGCCGGGTCCACCGCGAGGGCGGCGGTGCTGGTGGTCGGGGCGTCGGCGTTCTTGCGGTTGAACAGAGCCATGGCTCCTCCTCGGGGGACGTGTACAGAGGGTGTGTACGGACGAGTGGCCGTCGAAGTTGTTGTTTAACCTTCAACGACACCGACTGTAGCCCACCTTTGTTCAACATTCAACATCCTTGACGGGGTGAATGTGGGCGCCGTGCGCCGATCGCCGCGACGGAGGCCTCCCGCCCTCTGGCGGACGCGCGTAGAACCGGGCAGGATCTCCCTGCCCGGCCCGTACGGCACGGCAGTGCACGTTCCGAATTGTCATGAGCAGGAGGAACCCCCCATGTCGCATCCCCCCGCGCCGAATCCCCTCACACCGGCCCGTCCCAGACTCCGCTCGGCCCTGACCGCCCTCGCCCTCGTCCTCGGCGTCCTGTTCGCACCCGGCGTCGGCGTCCTCGGTATCGGCGGTACGACCGAGGCCCACGCCGTCACCAAGCTGACCCACGCCCAGGCCACCTCCCGCTTCAGCTCCTCCGGGGTCACCTGGTCCTCGTCCGGCGGCTGCTCCAACCGCAACGTCTCGACCTGCACCTCCTTCGACCAGCTCAACCTGCCGACCGCCCAGGGCGCCCAGACGCTCAAGAGCGCCACGGGCTGCGCGCTCAACATCACCGGCGGCACCGAGACCGGCCACGCCAGCGGCACGTACTCGCACTGGAACGGCTACAAGCTCGACTTCGGCAAGAGCACCTGCCTGACCAACTACATCAAGAGCGCCTTCACCTACATCGGCCTGCGCGGCGACGGCGCGGCCCAGTACAAGTCCGCCTCCGGCAACGTCTACGCCGACGAGGGCAACCACTGGGACGTGACGTACTACAACTGCGGCGGCTGCTGACCCCGTACGTACGCGTGCCCCCCGTCCGGCGGGACGGGGGGCACGCTCATGTCACCGTGGGCCCGCGCACGGGGGGAGGGACACCGCCCGGCGGCTTGCACGCCGGCCGGGTATCCGGTCCCGGGGCTCAGGGGCAGAGGGCCGGCAGGGAACCGCCGCCGAAGAGGCCCGCACGGTCGACGGCGATCCGGCCCTCCTTCACCACGGCCAGGATGTGGCCGGGCTCGCCCAGCGAGGCGATGGCGGCGAGCGGATCGACGTCCGTGACCACCAGGTCGGCGGCCTTGCCCGCCTCCAGCGTGCCGGTGACGTCCGCGACCCCGCACAGCCGGGCGGCACCGCTGGTCCCGGCCACGATCGCGTCCATGGGCGTCAGCCCGGCGATCCGCACCAGCAGGCCCAGCTCCTCCAGGTTCCGGCCGTGACCGACGGCCAGCCCGCTGTCGGTGCCCATCGCGATCGGGACCCCGGCGGCGGCCGACCGGGCCACCGACTCCTGGGCGATCCGGTGCCAGCGCACGCCCTTCTCGTACGCCGAGGGAGAGGTGCGCGCCGGGTCGAGGTCCTGGGTCGTCTCCAGCAGCGTCGGCACGAGGTACTGGCCCCGGTCCACCATCTCCGCCCGCAGCTCCTCGTCCAGGGCGTAGCCGTGCTCGATGCTGGTGACACCCGAGCGGACGGCGGCCTCGATACCGGGCCGACCGATGGCGTGCGCGGCGACCGGCAGCCCGCCGTACGCCTCCGCCTCCTCCACGGCCGCCCGGATCATCTCCGGCCGCAGCCCCAGCCACTCGGGCCGGTCGTGCGGGGAGGTGACACCCCCGCTGGTGGCGAGCTTGACGCAGTCGGCGCCCGCCGCGACCAGGTCGCGTACCCGGGAACGCATGTCGTCCACGGAGCCGACCAGGCTGCGCGGGCTCTCCGGGAAGGTGACGGCGACCGCCAGCCCGTCGATGCCCCCGGCGAGGGTGAAGTCCGCGTGACCGGCCCGCTGGCTGAGCATGGTGACCGACACCAGCAGCCGGGGCCCGGGGATCCTGCGCTCCGCCACCGCCTGCCGGAACCCCGCGTCCAGGCCCATCAGGTCCCGGGCGGTGGTCACCCCGTTCTCCAGGGTGACGCGCAGCCGGTCCAGGACCTTCAGGGTGCGGTAGCTGGGCAGTTCGTAGAGGCCCTGGAGCGGGTTGCCGGCGGGGCCCGGCAGGGCGAAGTGCACATGGGCGTCGATGAAGCCGGGGCACACGGTCCGGCCGCCGAGGTCCACCCGGGCCGTCGGCGCGAGGTCCGAGGGGAGGGCGCTCGCGGGACCGGCCCAGCGGATCACCGCGTCCTCGATCAGGAGGGCGGCGTCCGGCACCGGGGGCCGCCCGCTGCCGTCGATCAGCCGCAGGCGGTGGAGGAGGGTCCGTGCGCCGGATGTCGGGGCGGGCGTCTCGTCGAGAGGGGGCATCCACCAACGATCCGCCACGCCCCCGGTGCCCGCAGGCCTGAGTGGGCCGGACGGGCACCGGCCGGCGCCCGGACCGCCCACCGCGCGTGGCGGACGGTCCGGGCGCCGGGTCAGAGGCCGACGCTCACCGTGGAGCGCCGGGTCAGGATCCGACGCTCACCGTGGAGCGCAGGATCAGGAGCCGACGCTCACCGTGAAGCGCCGGGGGTTGCCGTCGTTCGCCGCGCCCGACACGTCCGGCTCGCCGTCGGGCCGCACGTCGTCGTACGGGAACGCGTACCCGATGGGGGAGTTGGCGTGGACGACCCGCGACCAGTGGTTGGTCACCGCGCCCTGGTAGTAGTCCGACACCGAGGTGCCGTTCGGCTGCTGCGGGTGGCTGAGCATGATCGAGCGGTTGAAGCCCGCCGCGATCCTGGCCAGCAGGGCCTTCTTGTCGTCCGAGTCGTTCGGGTTGTTGGTGAAGGGGCCGTGGTTGCAGGTGAAGATGTCCTTCGAGGTGGGCTTGGAGAAGGTGTGCCCGCCCTCGAAGGTCAGCGTGTCGCCGCTGACCCGGCCCGCCAGCGTGCCCCGGCCGCCCTGGAGGTCGATCCGCAGGTCGGTGGAGCGGTACTTCTCCCAGACCTCGTCGATCTGTGCGGTGAACAGGTCCCGGAACGGCATCTCGTCGGGCCGGTCGAAGTACGGCGCCATCAGGTTCTGCGGGGAGACGACCCGGAGCACCTGGCCGTCCGCTCCCCGGCTGACCAGCTTGTCCCAGGGCTGCCCGTCGGCCGCGGCCTGCGCCGTGAGGTCGTCGGCGATGCGCTGCACGGCACCGTCCGGGAGCGGTGCCACGGTGTGGGTGGAGTCGCCCTCCAGGGTGAGGCCGATCGGCAGGGCGGTCACCAGGTCGACATAGCTGATGTTCGCGTACAACTGCTGCGGGTTGAAGGTGAATTCGGCGAACGACCAGGTGCGCCCGTAGTTCGGGTCGGTGGGCGTGGCGAAGGCCGGCTCGACCAGCGACGGACCCGGGTTCAGATAGAAGTCCAGCTTGTCGTCGCGTACGAAGTAGACCCGCGCCCCGTACATCTGAGGCAGCGTCAGTACGACGGGACCGGCGCCCGCGCCGTTCAGCGGGATGGCGCAGTCCACCGGCAGCGGGGTCTGCGGGGCGCCCGGCGACTCCGGGTGGTACACGCTGCCGTCGGCCCGCAGCAGCACCCAGCGGTCGGTGCCCTGCTCGTGGCCGGTGACGTACGCGTGCACCGTCCCGGGCAACGAACGGTTCTCCAGGGCCAGTTCGCAGGTGGTGGCCGCGGCCGAGGCGCGGGGGCTCAGGGCGCTGCCCCAGAGGGGATAGGTGAGCGCGGTCGCGGAGGCGGCGGCGCCGGTCAGGAACATTCTGCGCGAAATCACGGAGGTACTCCCGGGGTGTGGGGGCGGCAGACGGGGTCGGAGGGGAGGTCACACGGTGGGGGCCGTCTGCGGTGCGCACCACTCTCGCCATGTGCGCCTCAAGCGTCAAGAGTTATGACTGAGAGCGCTCTCAAGAGCAGGGTTTCTTCACAACTCGACGCCGCCACCCGGTACATGGCGGCCCCCGGTCCGCCGCCGCGCGCTCCGGGTGAACAGGAAACGAACCCGGTGGGTCCGGGAGCGGCCCCGGAGCGACTTGGACTAACGGGAACCGGTTGTTGGACTGGTAGGAGCTCGTGCGGCCAGGAACCGTTGACCTGCGGTCCGGAAGCGGGACTACTCGTTCCCCATGTCCCTCAGACTTCGTTCGGCGGCCCTGGCCGCCGCCTCCACCGCGGTCCTGGCCCTCGTGGGGACCGCCCTCCCCGCCACGGCCGCCGGACCACCGCCCGCCGCCGCGCCGACCGCGTCCGACCCGGCGGCCGGAGCCGTCCTCACCTCCGCCCAGCTCTCGGTCACCGTCGCCCGGGACTTCCCGCGGGTGCTCACCTACACCGACCGGGCAGGCGGCGCCCAGCTGTCCGGCTCCACCCGGCCGGTCACCTCCGTCACCCTCAACGGCACCGCGCACCCCGTGGAACTCAAGGGCGCGCCCTCCTTCACCGCCTCCGCCGCCCGCTACACCCTCGTCTTCCGCGACCTGCCGGGCGTGGAGATCGACGCCTCCCTCTCGGTCTCCGGACGCGTCACCACCTTCCGGGTGACGGCGGTCCGGGACACCGGGGCCTTCCGGGTCGGCACCCTCGACATCCCCGGGCACGACCTGATCTCCGTGGCGTCCACCGACACCGGCGCCGCCACCGCCTTCACCCGGCTCGATCCGGACTCCACGCGGACCGCCGACGTCTTCGCGAAGGTCACGGGCTCGACGCCCGCCGACAGCGCGCCCGTCGGCGCCTCGTACGCACTGGTCAACACCGGCTCCCTCGCGGCGGCCGTCGAGTCCAACGCCACCGAGGACAAGCCCTCGGGCGCCACCGCGGGCGACGGCGCCCGCTTCTGGCACCAGGCCCGCGGGACCGACGACGGCGGCGTCCGGGTCGGGGTGTGGTCCGGCCGGTGGACCTACCGCGGCGAGGGCGCCCCGAAGCCGGAGAGCGGGGAGAACCTGCCCTGGGCGAAGGTCGTCGTCACCCCCGACGCCAACGGCGACAGGACCGTCGACTGGCAGGACGGCGCGGTCGCCTTCCGGTCCATCGGCGTCACCGCGCCGGGCTCCGAGGACACCGCGAACCGGGTCGTCACCCACATCCCGTTCAACTTCGCCAGCCAGGCCACCCACCCCTTCCTGCGCACCCTCGACGACGTCAAGCGGATCTCCCTCGCGACGGACGGCCTGGGCCAGCTGGCGCTGCTCAAGGGCTACGGCTCCGAGGGCCACGACTCCGCCCACCCCGACTACGGCGGCAACTACAACAAGCGGGCCGGCGGGCTGAAGGACCTCAACACCCTGCTGAAGAAGGGCGAGAAGTGGGGCGCCACCTTCGGCGTCCACGTCAACGCCACCGAGGCCTACCCCGAGGCCAGGGCCTTCGACGAGAAGCTCGTCGACAAGAACTCCCCGGGCTGGAACTGGCTGAACCAGAGCTACTACATCGACCAGCGCCGCGACATCAACAGCGGGGACCTCGCCAAGCGCTTCCGGCAACTGCGCGACGAGACGGACGACAACCTCTCCTTCCTCTACATCGACGTCTACTACACGCACGGCTGGATCGCCGACACGACCCTGCGCACCGTCCAGGAACAGGGCTGGAACGTCGGCACCGAGTGGGCCGACAAGTTCGAACGCGGCTCGCTCTGGTCGCACTGGGCCAACGACCTCGACTACGGCGGGGCCACCAACAAGGGCCTGAACTCCAGGATCATCCGCTTCATCCGCAACAGTGAGAAGGACGTCTGGAACAACGACCCGGTCCTCGGCCAGAGCGCGCTCGTGGACTTCGAGGGCTGGACCGGCGAGACCGACTGGAACGCCTTCTCCGCCAACATCTGGGAGCGCGACCTCCCCGCCAAGTACCTCCAGCAGCAGCAGATCACCCGCTGGGACGGTGACGACATCACCTTCACCGGAGGACTGCGCGGCACGGTCGAGGACGGCGTACGGACGTTCTACGACCACGGCCGCACGGTCCTCAGGGGCGGCGACTACCTGCTGCCCTGGGACGGCGGCAAGAAGCTCTACCACTACAGCGAGGACGGCGGCACCAGCACCTGGGAGGTCCCCGGAACGGGCGCCTACACCGTGTACGAGCTGACCGACAACGGCCGGGAGAAGACCGGCACGGTCCGGCCCGTACGGGGGAAGATCACCCTCAAGGCGGCCGCCGGGCAGCCGTACGTCCTGTACCCGGGCGCGGCCCCGAAGGCCGCCGACCCGAAGTGGGGCGAGGCGACCCCCGTCGACGACCCCGGCTTCAACAGCCGGAAGCTCGGCGGCTGGTCGAAGACCGGCACCGTCACCCGGGACACCGACGCCCAGGGACGCAACAGCGCCAAGCTCTCCGGCACCAAGAAGGCGGCGCTCTCGCAGAAGATCACCGGACTGGAGCCCGGCGCCCGCTACACCGCCTCCGCGCTCATCGAGGTCCAGCCGGGCGAGACCCGGCACACCACACTCTCGGCCGGGGGCGCATCCGTCTCGGTGGACCGCTCCACGGTCAAGGACCAGGTCGCCGCCTCCGACTGGCACGGCACGTACTTCCAGCGGGCCAAGGTCAACTTCACCACTCCCGCGAACGGCCGCACCACCCTGCGCGTCGAGGCGGCGAAGGGCAGCGGCGCGACCGTGCGGGCCGATGACGTACGGATCGTCGCCAACGCCCCCACGACCAAGCGGAACACCGTCGTCCATGAGGACTTCGAGGACGTCGACCAGGGCTGGGGCCCCTTCCTCAAGGGCGACGCGGGCGGCTCCACCGACCCCCGTACCAGCATCTCGCAGTCGCACGCCCCCTACACCCAGGCCGGCTGGAACGGGAAGCTCGTGGACGACGTCCTCGGCGGCAAGGAGTCCCTCAAGTCCCACGAGGAGAACCAGGGCCTGGTCTACCGGACCGCCCCCTGGACCGTGCCGATGAGCGAAGGCCGCCGCTACCGGGTCGAGTTCGACTACCAGTCCAGCCACGCCGGGGCCTACGCCTGGGTCGACGGCTACGACCGGGCCGGGACAGGCTCCACCCCGAGCACCACGCAGACCCGGGCCACCCCCGTCGGGCAGCAGCGCGTCACCGGGCACTTCTCCGAGACCGTCACCGCCGGATGCGGTGACACCTGGACCGGACTGCGCAAGCTCGCGGGCGCGCCCGAGGGCGCCGACTTCGTCCTCGACGCGTTCACCGTGACCGATCTCGGCCCGGTCCCGGCAGCCGACCGGGCGGCCTGCGCCACGCTCTCCCTGGAAGCCGGGTCCCAGGCCCTGGAGCCCGGCACCGCCCACGAGGTGAAGGCCGCCTTCACCAACCACGAGCCGGTCGCGGTCAAGGGCGTCGGACTGGACCTCGACGTCCCCGAGGGCTGGACCGCCGAGCCCTCGGGCGCCCTCGCCTTCGACACGGTCGCCCCGGGCGCCGGGGTCACCGGCACCTGGCGGGTCACACCCCCCGCCGACGCGGAGTACCGCTCGTACGACCTCGCGGCCACCGCCTCGTACACGGTGGACGGCACCGCGCGCGGCCTGGAGGCGCGGAGCACCGTACGCACCCTGCCCCCGCCGCCCACCACCGACAGCTGGGCCGGAGACCTGGACTGGACGTCGGCCGAGAACGGCTGGGGGCCCGTCGAGCGGAACCGGTCCAACGGCGAGGCCGGCAGCGGCGACGGCACCGCGCTGACGATCGGCGGGGTGACCTACGAGAAGGGGCTCGGCACCCACGCCCCGGCGAGGATCCGCTACTACCTGGGCGGGCACTGCGCCTCCTTCACCGCCGAGGTCGGGGTGGACGACATCCAGGCCGCACGCGGTACGGTGCGGTTCTCCGTCGAGGCCGACGGGACGGAGAAGGCGCAGTCACCGGTGCTGACCGGGTCCGACCCGGCGTACGCGCTCCGGGCCGACGTCACCGGCGCGACGTACGTCGACCTGGTCGTCGGCGACGGCGGGGACGGCAACGGCAACGACCACGCGGACTGGGGTGACGCGCGCTTCCACTGCGGAGCGTGACCGTCCGAGGGTCCACAGACGCACGGGGCGGTGCCGTTCGCGGCGCCGCCCCTCCGCCGTCGCGGGGCGGGGCGATACCCCGCCCGGTGGATCCACGGCGTGGCGCGCGGGGCCCGATGTGCCGCACACCACATCGGCGGCTTTGTCGGAGCCCCACAACGAAAGAACGGCGTGAGCTGGCGGATGGGCTGCACGGCACCCGCCTTCTGTCAGGTGCCACCAGGAAACGGGGCAGGAGACTGTTCGGAGTGGACGGCGCGGATTCCATGGTCAGGTTCGTAGGGTCGGTGCATGACCGTTGTGGACGAAATCCCGGGCGAGCCGAGCGACACCCGTGGCCGGGTGGCCGAGCTGCTGGCGCTGCGCGAGCAGGCGCGGCGCGGACCGAGTGACCGGGCGACCGAGGCACAGCACGCCAAAGGCAAGCTGACGGCCCGGGAGCGCATCGAGCTGCTGCTGGACGCGGGTTCGTTCAAGGAGGTCGAGCAGCTGCGCCGGCACCGGGCGACCGGCTTCGGCCTGGAGGCCAAGAAGCCGTACACCGACGGTGTCATCACCGGCTGGGGCACGGTCGACGGCCGTACCGTCTTCGTCTACGCGCACGACTTCCGGATCTTCGGGGGAGCGCTGGGCGAGGCCCACGCCACCAAGATCCACAAGATCATGGACATGGCCATCTCGGCCGGTGCCCCGCTGGTCTCGCTCAACGACGGCGCCGGCGCCCGCATCCAGGAGGGCGTGAGCGCGCTCGCCGGATACGGCGGCATCTTCCAGCGCAACACCCGCGCCTCCGGGGTCATCCCGCAGATCAGCGTGATGCTCGGCCCGTGCGCGGGCGGGGCGGCCTACAGCCCGGCGCTCACGGACTTCGTGTTCATGGTCCGCGAGACCTCGCAGATGTTCATCACCGGCCCGGACGTCGTCAAGGCGGTCACCGGCGAGGAGATCACCCAGAACGGCCTCGGCGGCGCCGACGTGCACGCCGAGACCTCGGGCGTGGCGCACTTCGCGTACGACGACGAGGAGACCTGCATCGCCGAGGTCCGCTACCTCATCGGGATGCTGCCCTCCAACAACCGCGAGAACCCGCCCGTCGTCCCCAGCGACGACCCGGCCGACCGGCGCGGCGACGTCCTGCTGGACCTGGTCCCGGCCGACGGCAACCGGCCGTACGACATGCACAAGGTCATCGAGGAGCTCGTCGACGACGGCGACTTCCTGGAGGTCCACGAGCGCTGGGCCCGCAACATCGTGTGCGCCCTGGCCCGGCTCGACGGCCAGGTCGTCGGCATCGTGGCCAACCAGCCCCAGTCCCTGGCCGGTGTCCTGGACATCGAGGCGTCCGAGAAGGCCGCGCGATTCGTCCAGATGTGTGACGCCTTCAACATCCCGATCATCACTCTCCTGGACGTACCCGGCTTCCTGCCCGGCGTCGACCAGGAGCACGGTGGAATCATCCGGCACGGCGCCAAACTCCTGTACGCCTACTGCAACGCCACCGTGCCGAGGATCTCGCTCATCCTGCGCAAGGCGTACGGGGGCGCTTACATCGTCATGGACAGCCAGTCCATCGGCGCCGACCTCACCTACGCCTGGCCGACCAACGAGATCGCCGTCATGGGCGCCGAAGGCGCCGCCAACGTCATCTTCCGCCGCCAGATCGCCGACGCCGAGGACCCGGACGCCATGCGGGCCCGCATGGTCAAGGAGTACAAGGCCGAGCTGATGCACCCCTACTACGCCGCCGAGCGCGGACTGGTCGACGACGTCATCGACCCGGCCGAGACCCGCGAGGTCCTGATCGCCTCGCTCGCGATGCTCCGCACCAAGCACGCCGACCTGCCGTCCCGCAAGCACGGCAACCCCCCGCAGTAGGCCCGGCCGCCCGCGACGACCCCGCCCGCGTCCGCACCTCCTGCCCAGAAGACGGAGACACCCATGAGCGTCACCCCCGCCGAGTCCGTGCTGCGCGTCGAGAAGGGCCAGGCCGGCCCCGAGGAACTCGCCGCCATCACCGCCGTCCTGCTCGCCCGCGCCGCCGCGACGCCCGAGGCACCCGCCCGCCGCGGCCGCAGCACCGCCGGATGGCGCCGTCTGGAGCGCACCCCCGGCTTCCGCGCCCCGCACAGCTGGCAGGGCTGAGAACGGCCCCAGGGCCCCTCAGGGGCCCGGCACACCGCACGGCGAAGGCCCCCGTACTCGGAAGTACGGGGGCCTTCGCCGTGCGCGGCGGTCCCTCAGCGCAGCCGGGCCATCAGGGCGTGCTCGACCAGGGTGATCAGCGCGCTCTTGGCGTCGGCGCGGTGGCGGGCGTCCGTCGTCAGGATGGGGGTGTCCGGTCCGATCTGGAGGGCTTCGCGGACTTCGTCGGGGGTGTAGGGCTGGTGTCCGTCGAAGCCGTTGAGGGCGATGACGAAGGGGAGGCCGCTGTTCTCGAAGTAGTCGACGGCGGGGAAGCAGTCGGCGAGGCGGCGGGTGTCGACGAGGACGACGGCGCCGATGGCGCCGCGGACGAGGTCGTCCCACATGAACCAGAAGCGGTCCTGTCCGGGGGTTCCGAACAGGTAGAGGATCAGGTCCTGGTCCAGGGTGATGCGTCCGAAGTCCATGGCCACCGTGGTGGTGGTCTTGTCCCCGGTGTGGGTGAGGTCGTCGATGCCCGCGGACGCGGACGTCATCACGGCTTCGGTGCGCAGCGGGTTGATCTCCGAAACGGCACCGACAAACGTGGTCTTACCCACGCCGAAGCCCCCTGCCACCACGATCTTCGCCGAGGTAGTGGAGCGGGCCGCTCCGCCGCTAGAGCTTGCGAAGTCCACTGAGCACCCTTTCGAGCAGTGTCACATCTGGTTGGCCGCCGACGGCTTCGTCGCCGCCGGGCTGATGGATAGCGACGAGTCCGGCCTCGGCCAGGTCGGCGACGAGGATCCGGGCAACGCCGAGGGGGATCGAGAGCAGGGCCGAGATCTCGGCCACCGACTTGATCTCGATGCAGAGCCGGCAGATCCGCTGGTGCTCGGGCAACTGCCCTTGCAGCCGGGCGGGATCGGCCGTGGTACTGACCAGCGCCTCGATGGCGAGCTGGTAACGCGGCCGCGTCCGGCCGCCGGTCATGGCGTACGGACGGACCAGCGGGTTGTGCGAGGCGGGCTCCGGTGCCTGCCGCCCCACCGGCTCGACGCGCGCCGGCGGCGCGTCGTACCGCCGCGGTGGCTCCTGCCGGTACGGCCGGTGCTGCTGCCACCCGGAATCGGGCTGCTGCTGCGGCCAGTCGTCGTCCTGCGCGCGCCGGGCCTGCCGGGGCCCGACGCCCTGCCGGTGCGGCCCGCCGTACGGCTGGTACGGGTCACCGGGACCCTGTCCGCCGGGTACGGAGGGGGTGTCGAAACGGCTCTCGCCCTGGTGACCCGGAACGTGCCGACCACCCTCGAAAGGGTGTCCTCCTGCGGGTGTTGTCACGTTTCCTCCTCCGACCGACCGTCACCGTCCCAGTGGTGCCGCGTCACCGCACCTTATGGCGCGGTGACGAGAAACGCACTGTCCGTCTTGTTAGTTAAGAAGACTGCCCTGCAACTCCGCTCGGAGGTCGGGGGTCAGAACACTTCCCGCACGGTCCACGAGCAGGGCCATCTCGTACCCGACCAAGCCGATGTCGGCGTCCGGGTGGGCGAGGACGGCCAGCGAGGAACCGTCGGAGATGGACATGATGAAGAGGAATCCCCGCTCCATCTCCACCACGGTCTGGTTGACGGCGCCGCCCTCGAAGATCCGGGAGGCACCCGCCGTCAGCGACGTCAGACCGGAGGCCACGGCCGCCAGCTGGTCGGCGCGGTCGCGCGGGAAGCCTTCGGACATCGCCAGCAGGAGTCCGTCGGCGGAGACCACCACCGTGTGCGACACCCCGGGGGTGTTGTCCACGAAGTTGGTGATCAACCAGTTGAGATTCTGCGCCGCCTGGCTCATCGGGCTCACACTAACGCTCCTGGTTGTAGGTAGTACTTGTGTCCGACCCCGCGCTACGACCCCGCTGTACGCCCCGGCGCAGGTTGCTCAACCTGCCCCGGACGTCCTCGGGGGCGCGGGAGACCTGTGGGCCGCCCTGCTGGGTCTGCTCCGCGGTCCCCTCGACCAGATTGGCCTTGGGAACACGCAGCGGAAGGCCGGACGGGGTGACTCCGCCCGCCTTCGGGTCCTTGAGCCTCTCGGCCCGGTCCCAGCGCTCGTCGTTGGCCGAACGCCAGTCCTCGGAGCCGTCCCCCTCCGGCTGCGGCAGCTGGACCGGCGCGGCGGGCTGATCGTTTCCCCTGCCGGTGGGCTGCCAGTGCTGCTGGCCCGCGCCGCGGCGCGGGAGACCCGCCTCCGTCAGCTCGTGACCGGCCTCCGGGGCCGGTTCGGGGTGGTCGAAGCCCGCCTGCTCGGGCGCCTCGCCCGGAGCGGCTTCCGCCTCCGGCCGCGTGAGCGGCTCGTACCCGCCCTGGTAGCCGCCCTGGTCGGGCCACTCGGCCCCGGCACCCTGGTCCGGCCACTCGGTCCGGGCGTCCTGGTCCGGCCACTCGGGCCGCTGGGCCTGGGCGTCCTGGGCCGCGAACGGGTCGGCGTACGCGTCCGGCCCGGGAACGGAGGCCGGGTAGGCGCCTTCCGCGGAGCCGTCCGGCGCGTCCTGCCGCTCCGGCACGGCGTGCGGGGACTGCCCCGGGTAGGCGCCCCCGTCGGCGTACGGCTCGTAGCCGCCCTCGTAGCCGGTCCCGGCGTAGCCCTGCTGCTCCTGCTCCTGCGGGGCGTACGGCCCGGCCTGGTACGGCTCCTGGGCGAACTGGTCCTGCGGGTAGGCCTGCTGGGCCGCCGAGCCGTCCTGGAACGCCTGCTGCTCGTCGCCGGACCGCTCCTCCAGCGCGGCGCGCCGCTCCCCGCGCATCAGCGAGCGGTTGACCGGGTGCACCTGCGGGGAGTCCGTCTCCGGGGTCTCGTACCGCGAGTCGTCGAAGCCCAGCTCGGCCGCCGTACGCATCGCGGGCTGCTGCGGCACCGGCTCGAAGCCCTGCGCCCGCTGCTGCTCCGGGATGATCGAGGAGACGGTGAAGTCGCCCTCCGGAAGCGGCTCGCCGCCGCCCCCGTGGGTGATCGCGTCCGGCAGCATGACCAGCGAGGTGGTCCCGGCCTGTTCGCCCGAGGGGCGCAGCTGGACCCGGATGTCGTGCCGGTCGGCCAGCCGGCCGACCACGAACAGCCCCATGCGCTGGGAGACGGCGGCGTCCACGGTGGGCGGGTTGGCCAGCTTGTGGTTGATGTCCGCGAAGTCCTCGGCGGTGAGGCCGATGCCCTTGTCGTGGATCTCGATCATGACGCGGCCGTCGGGCAGCCGGGTCGCGGTGACGCGCACCTTGGTCTGCGGCGAGGAGAACGTGGTCGCGTTCTCCAGCAGCTCCGCGAGCAGGTGCACGAGGTCGGTCACGGCCTGGCCGTGGATCTCGCTCTCCGGAACACCGGTCAGCTCGATGCGCTCGTAGGACTCCACCTCCGAGGAGGCGGCCCGCAGCACGTCCACCAGCGGCACCGGCTGGTTCCAGCGGCGGCCCGGCTCCTCGCCCGCCAGGACGAGGAGGTTCTCGCCGTTGCGGCGCATACGGGTGGCCAGGTGGTCCAGCTTGAAGAGGCTCTCCAGCTGGTCCGGGTCGGCCTCGTTGTTCTCCAGGTCGGTGATCAGGGTCAGCTGGCCCTCGATGAGCGACTGGTTGCGGCGCGAGAGGTTGGTGAAGATCGCGTTGACGTTGCCCCGCAGCATGGCCTGCTCGGCGGCGAGCCGGACGGCCTCGCGGTGCACCTGGTCGAAGGCGCGGGCGACCTCGCCGATCTCGTCCTGGGTGTTGATCGGGATCGGCTGCACCCGGGTGTCCACCCGGCCGGGCTCGGCCCGCGAGAGCTGGTCGACCAGCGACGGCAGGCGCTGCTCGGCGATACCGAACGCGGCGGTACGCAGCCGGCGCATCGAGCGGCTCATCTGACGGGCCATCATCCCGGCGATCACGAACGCGGCCAGCAGGGCGACGATCACGATCGCGGCGTCGATGACCGCGTCGTTACGGGCGCCGGTGGAGATCTCGGCCGCCTCGGTCACCGCCTTGTCGACCAGCTCGTTCTCGACCGTGGTGTATCCGTCGAACTTGGCGGTGGCGGCGGCCGTCCAGGTCTCCGGGGTGATGCCCTTCGCCTTGAGCTGCTCCGGCGACTTGCCCAGACCGATCTGCTGGGCCATGCCGTCGAAGACCGAGCCGTCGATGCTCGGCGGCGTCACGAAGGGCTCACCGTCGGCCTCGGCGGCCGCACGGGCCTCCTTGAGCCGCTTGGCGCCCTCGGCGGCCTTGTCGGCCATGACCTCCTTGAGCCGGGCCGCGTCGGCCTCCGTGCCGCCCGAGGTGAACTCGGCGAGCGCGATCTTCTCCAGGTAGTTGTACGAGCTGAACGCCGTGACCTGGTCCTTGAAGGTGGCTTCCTCCCGGCTCGGGCGCACCAGCAGGTGCATGCCGATCGAGCGCTGAAGCGATTCCGCGGCCTTGGCCAGCTCGATGGCGTACACGGTACGGCCGTAGCTCGTGATGTTGCCGGTGCCCAGGCCGAGCTCGTTGGAGAACTCCATCAGCGAGTGCTGGACCTGGGTGTAGCCCTCCTCCGTCTTCACCGGGTCCATCGCCGCGGTGTAGGCGGAGTTGCGCAGCGCGGGGAGGAGCGGTTCCTCCGCCTTGAACAGCTTGAGGCGGCGGTCCAGGCCCTCCTTGGCCGGCATGTCCTGGACGGCGGCGTCGAACTTGGCGGCGGCGGCGTCCGACGTGGCCCGTGCGTCCTCCACCTCCTGGGCGGTGCGGTCGTTGGACAGCAGCGGCAGCGCGGTGAGGTCGCGCTCGTTCAGCAGCGCCTGCCCGTACTCCGAGGCGGCGCGGACGATCTGCGCCGTCTTCTCGGCCTCCTGGGCCTCGCTCCAGGTGTCGATCGAACCCTTCACCTGGAATCCGCCCATGACCAGGCCGACCAGGGCCGGGATCAGGAGGATGGCGTTCAGCCGGGTGGGTACACGCCAGTTGCGCGGGGACATCCGGCTGGTGCTGCCCGTCGCCGGTCCCGCGGTTGACGGCGTGTCGGCAGGCGGCGCCGCCGCACGGGGCGGAGGGGTGAAGTTTCCCCGCTCCGGCGCCGCGGAGCCCTCGTTGCTTCGCCTCACTCGACCAACAACCTCTCGGCGTCGGCACCTACGCTGTGCCGGATTATTCGTTCAGAGTCGTACTACACGGTGGTCGTGGCATTGCAGCACGTGGACGGGCCCCGTTCCAAACAGTCGGAATGCGCGATTCCGTGTGGCGCACTCCGCACATAAAACGGGCATAAAGAGCGAGCCCCGTCAAAAGGCGGGGCTCATGTGAGCGCAGTGGCACCGCTCGGATGCGTCGGGTATCGACCTGGGCCCAATTCTCTCTCGAAACGTTATGAAGGTGGGGGCGGGCGTGTCAAAGGACACAGGCCGCCCCCACCCGGCCGGCGCAACTTCCGCGGACCGCTGCTGACTTGGCCCTACTTGAGCCGGGCCATCAGGGCGTGCTCGACCAGCGTGATCAGACCGCTCTTGGCGTCCGCGCGATGACGGGCGTCCGTCGTGATGATCGGTGCGTCCGGTCCGATCTGGAGGGCTTCGCGGACTTCGTCGGGGGTGTAGGGCTGGTGTCCGTCGAAGCCGTTGAGGGCGATGACGAAGGGGAGTCCGCTGTTCTCGAAGTAGTCGACGGCGGGGAAGCAGTCGGCGAGGCGGCGGGTGTCCACGAGGACGACGGCGCCGATGGCGCCGCGGACGAGGTCGTCCCACATGAACCAGAAGCGGTCCTGTCCGGGGGTTCCGAACAGGTAGAGGATCAGGTCCTGGTCCAGGGTGATGCGTCCGAAGTCCATGGCCACCGTGGTGGTGGTCTTGTCCCCGGTGTGGGTGAGGTCGTCGATGCCCGCGGACGCGGACGTCATCACGGCTTCGGTGCGCAGCGGGTTGATCTCCGAAACGGCACCGACAAACGTGGTCTTACCCACGCCGAAGCCGCCCGCCACCACGATCTTCGCCGAGGTGGTGGCACGGCCCGTACCGCCGCTAGAGCTTGCGAAGTCCACTGAGCACCCTTTCGAGCAGTGTCACATCCGGCGCGCCGCCGGCCTCTCCGTTGCCCGGCTGGTGGATGGCCACCATGCCGGCTTCCGCCAGGTCCGCCACCAGGATCCTGGCCACACCCAGGGGCATGGACAGCAGGGCCGACACCTCGGCCACCGACTTGACCTCGCGGCAGAGGTGGCAGATCCGCTGGTGCTCGGGCAGCAGGGTGCCGAGATGAGCCGGGTCTGCCGTGGTGCTGACCAGTGCCTCTATCGCGAGCTGGTAGCGCGGCCGGGTCCGGCCGCCGGTCATGGCATAGGGACGGACCAGCGGCTGGTCGCCTTCACCGTCGTACGACGCGTGATGCAGCGCGCCGTACGGATCCGGTGAGGCGGGTGGCGGGGTCATGAATCCTCCGGGCGTGACAGCAGGATGTCGCCTTGCCGTCGGGAAGGGCCGGTGAGGGGACTGGGGCGGCCGGACGGGTGAGGGTTTCGGGTAGTACCTGGGTGGATCGTGTCAGGTCTCTGCCGCGAGGCCGCCTAGTGGAGCAGACTGCCTTGTAGTTCGGCGCGGAGGTCGGGGGTGAGGACGGTCCCCGCCCGGTCGACGAGGAGGGCCATCTCGTACCCCACCAGCCCGATGTCCGCTTCCGGGTGGGCGAGGACGGCCAGTGACGACCCGTCCGAGATGGACATGAGGAAGAGGAACCCGCGTTCCATCTCCACAACCGTCTGGCTCACGGCGCCGCCTTCGAAGATCCGGGAGGCACCCGCCGTCAGCGACGTCAGACCGGAGGCCACGGCCGCCAGCTGGTCGGCGCGGTCGCGCGGGAAACCTTCGGACATCGCCAGCAGCAGGCCATCCGCGGAGACCACCACCGTGTGCGACACCCCTGGGGTGTTGTCCACGAAGTTGGTGATCAGCCAGTTCAGATTCTGCGCGGCCTGACTCATCGGGCTCAACTAACGCTCCTGCTGGTGAGTGGGGCCGAGTTGGAAACTGCCGGTAGACGGGCCGTTGTTGGCCTGCCGTCCCTGCTGGATGCCCCGGCGGAGATTGGTCAGACGGCCGCGTACGTCATCCGGCGCACGCGAAACCTGAGGTCCGGACTGATGATTCTGCTGCTGAGCGGTGCCCGGTACCAAATTGGCACGTGGGACCCGTCGCGGCAGCCCGGACGTGGTGATCCCGCCGGCCGCGGGCTTCTTGGCCCGCTCCGCCTGGCGGACGAGCTCGTCGTTGGGCGAGGCACGCCAGGAGCTGGTGACCGGGGTGTCCGCCGCACCACGCCGGGGCATGGGCGGAGCCGGGTCGCCCACGGGCTCCGGGGCGGCCGGTGCCTGCGGCTCGGCGGGCGGCTGCCCGCCGCCCTGCGGCGGGCCGTGGAACCAGTTGGTCTCCAGCGTGTCGTACAGCGGCGTACGCCCGTCACCCGGACCGGCCGGCGGCAGCGCCTCCGGCTGCTGCGGCAGCGCGGGCCGGTGCTGCTGCTCGGACCGGTACTGCTGCTCGGGCGCCGGCGGACGCGGCCCGCCGAAGTCCGGGCCGTCGTGCCGCTGCGGTGCGGGCATCTGCGGAGCCTGGCCGCCGAAGCCCTGGTCGTGCGGCAGCGGGGCACCGAAGTCCGGGCGGGCGAACTGGGCGGTGCTCGCCGGGTCCATGCCCTGCTGCGGCGCCTGCGGGATCTGGGGCATCTGCGGTGCCTGCGGCGCCGAGAAGTCCGGGCGGGCGAACTCGGCCGTGGCGGCCGGGTTCTGACGGTCGTCCAGGGGCTGCCGCGAACCGGGCCCGCCGAACGGCTGGTTCGGGCCGTGGCCCTCGGCCGGGTTCACCCGGCCGAAGTCGGGCTCCTCGTGACCGCGCGGCGCGTCCAGCGGGGTGTGGCGCGGGGCGCCCGGCTCCTCGACGCCCCAGCTGGTGCTCTGGGGGCGCTGCGGCTGCGGGTTGCCGCCGGGCAGCTCCGCCCGCGGGCCGCCCGCGGGCGGAAGCCGCCGGGCCGGAGGGGCGGGCTGCTGGAAGCCGCCCTGGTTGCCCTGCTGCCCCTGGTTGCCCTGCTGGCCCTGGCCGTACGGGTCGCCGCTCTGGCCGAACGGGTCGCCGCCGCCCTGGCCGTACTGGTTGCCCTGGCCGTACATGCCGTCCTGGTGGTGCTGGGCCTGCTGCGGCTGCGGGTTCTGCCGGGCGGGCGGACCACTGCGGCCCTGCTGGCCGGAGCCCGAGTGTCCGAAGAGGTTCGGGCGGCCCGAGTCGGCGCCCGCGGACGGGTCCTGACCGCGTGCGCCGGCGCGGCCACCGCCGCCGAAGGCGCCGGAGAGCCCGCCGCCCTGACGCGGCGCGTCGTGCCGGCCCTGGCCCGGAACACCGGGTCCCTGCGTGCCGGGGCCCTGCTGCGGCTGACGCGGTCCGCCGTCGCGCGAGGGCAGGGCCGCCCGGGGCGACGCGCCCGCGCCGACCTGGCCGCGCTGGGGACCGGCGCCCAGCCCCTTGGCGGGGGCCGGGGGGCCGCCGAGACCGGCGCGCTGGTTGTTGCCGCCGCCGTTCGCTCCGCCGTTGCCGCCGCCGAGCAGTCCGCCGGGCGCACCGGGCTGCTGGCCCGGACCCTGCTTGGACGGCGGCTGCTTGCCGCCGTGCGCGACCTCCATGGGCAGCATGACCAGCGCGGTCGTACCACCGGAGTCGGAGGGCCGCAGCTGGATCCGGATGCCGTGGCGCAGGGACAGCCGGCCGACCACGAAGAGGCCCATGCGGCGGGAGACGGAGACGTCCACCGTCGGGGGCGCGGCCAGCCGCTCGTTGATCGCCGCCAGGTCCTCGGGGGAGAGGCCGATGCCGGTGTCGTGGATCTCCACGAGCACCCGGCCGTCGGGCAGCGCGTGACCGGTGACCCGGACCTTCGTCTGCGGCGAGGAGAACGACGTGGCGTTCTCCAGCAGCTCGGCGAGGAGGTGCACGAGGTCGTTGACGACGCGGCCGGCCACCTCGGTGGCGGGCACCGCGGCCAGTTCGATGCGCTCGTACTGCTCCACCTCGGACGCGGCGGCACGGAGCACGTCGACCAGCGGCACGGGACGCGTCCACCGGCGGCCCGGCTCCTCGCCCGCGAGGACGAGGAGGTTCTCGCCGTTACGGCGCATACGGGTCGCGAGGTGGTCGAGCTTGAAGAGCGAGGAGAGCTGGTCCGGGTCGGCCTCGCGCGACTCCAGTTCGGAGATCAGCGAGAGCTGACGCTGGATGAGGCCCTGGGAACGCCGCGAGAGGTTGGTGAACATCGCGTTGACGTTGCCTCGCAGGAGGGCCTGCTCGGCGGCGAGGCGGACGGCCTCGCGGTGCACGTCGTCGAAGGCCGCGGCCACCTGGCCGATCTCGTCCCGGGAGTGCACACCGACGGACTCGACGGAGGTGTCCACGTCCTGCGGGTCGGACTCGGACAGCTGCTTGACCAGCTCGGGCAGCCGGTCCTGGGCGACCCGGGTCGCGGTGTCCTGGAGACGCCGCAGCGAGCGGATCATGGACCGGGCCACCACGAAGGCGCCGACCAGCGACACACCGAGGACGACCAGGATCATCGCACCGTTGAGGATGGCCTCGCGCTGCGAACTCTCCCTCAGCTCACGGGCCTTGGTCTCCATCTCGCTGAGGAGCGTCTCCTCGATGGTCTTCATGGCCTGGATCTTGTTGGAGCTCTGGTCGTACCAGTCCATGTACGTGCGCGAGGTCTTGGAGCCCTCCATGCCCAGCGGGCTGTCGAGCACCTTCTTCGCGTACATGTCGGCCGCGGTGATCTCGGGGTTGCCGTTCTCCAGCGAGGCCAGCAGCTCGGTGGAGCTGTTGCCGGTGCTCTCGTACGTCGTTTCGAACGTCTGCTTGGACTGGGCTTCCTTGACGAGCGCGTTCCGGCCGAACGCCTGGTCGTTGTCGTCCAGGTGGCCCTTGGCGTTGTCGCTGGCGGGCAGGGCCGCCGCGATCACGGCGCGCTGCACGGAGGCGTACTCCTTGGCGGAGGAGAACGCCGCCAGGGCACGGGTCCGCTTGATCATGTCCGGGCTGCTGGTGGCCTGCGCCATGTCCTGCGAGAGGCTCAGCAGCGAGGAGATCAGCTGGCTGTACCGGTCGACCGTGTTGAGGCTGGGCGCGTCCTTGGCGTAGGCGTCCTTGCGGATGCTGGTCAGGTCGCCGAGCTGGTTGCTGATCTGGCTGACGCTCGCGTGGATGCTGTCCAGCGCCTCGTCGCCGGGGGTGTTGCCGATCTTGTCGGTGGCGTCGAGGAAGGTGGACTTGGCCCGGTCGGTGCGCTTGCGGGGCTCGGTGACCTTGTAGTCGGTCGCCTTGCCGCCGTTGGCCAGCGGGCCGGCGGACTGGTCGCGCTCGTTCTGGAGCGCGTTGGCCAGCAGCGTCGCCTGCTTGGTCATCTCGGTGAGCAGCTGCATGTGCTCCAACTGCTCCATGTCGTTCATGGATTCGTTGATGCGCATGCCGCCGAGCGTGGTCGCCGCGACCACGGGCAGGGCGAGCAGGGAGACCAGACGGGTGCTGATGCGCCAGTTACGCAGAGCGATGCGTGAACCGGCGGCGGAGGGACCCGTGGGATCGAGGGGCGGGGCGGTCTCCGCGCTCTCGCCCGTGGTGGTTCCCGGGCGTTGCGCGCGCTCGCCGCCGTCGCCGGCCGGTCCGGGGTTCTGGGCGTGCTGGGCCGAGGCGCCGCGGTCGCTGTCGCCGCGCGGCTCCTGATCCGCCGGAGCGTCCCCTCGGCCCTGGCGGGGCTGGGGAGACCCCATGCCATCCCTCTTGAAACGTCCCTGCACTAGCGTCGCAACCTCTGGACCAGGCGTCCCCCCGCGTAGAACGGCGGGACGGTGTCGGCGTCGTGGGGCGCTGGACGCGCCCCATGGTGGTCGTGAGTGACCGGCGTACTTCCCCCTCCCGCCGCCACTCGGCGCTGCGTTGCGCCCCTGCGCGCTGGGCCCTTGAACCCGGCGGCGGTGCGTGGAATTCCAGCACAGTGGCGGATCTCCAACAAGGCCCGTGTACCGGGCTGTGACCTGGATGACACCGTGTGATGAGCGGGTAACAAGCCGTGCAGAGCTTTCGGTGTCAAAGCATGTCAAAAGGGGCGGGTTTCCGGAGGGGGTGAGGTGTCCCAGACGGCATGATCGGGAGCGGAATGCGGGATTCAGTCATGCATTGTCCGTTTCCCCTGGCGCGGTCGGGCGCCCGGAATGATCCCTTTGTCGCCAACTTCGTGAGCAAACTCACATCATGATCGGCGTCTCACCGCGACTTCCGTGGGGAATCGCATGTTTAGCCTGGCGCTTTGCAGGGATAAGCGCATCCGACGAACCGGCTCCCCCTCAGGGCGGGGCCCGAGCGACAAGGGTCCACACGGCAGATGAAGACCACGACGTTCCGCAACCTGGCCAACCCCCGGCGCATCACGCTGACGCACCTGGAGGACGCCCGGACGCTTCAACTGCCGACCCCCCGGGCGAAGACCGCCGCCCTGCCGGACGTCACGGCCAACCCGCGCCGCACCGTCCGGGCCTGACGAAGACCCCCGCCACGCCCGCCGGGCGCCCCCGAAGGGGCGGGCCGGCGCCCCTCACCCGCGTTAGCCTGGAGCGTCAGTCTTCAGCCAGCCAGCAAGTGAGGGGCGACAGCATCCCGTGCGCATCGCCAGGTTCTCCATCGACGGCAATGTCGCCTTCGGCGCGGTCGAGGGCGAGGGGGCCATCGACTCCGGTGACCTCGTCCTCGACATCATCAAGGGCATCCCGTACACCGACTTCGAGCTCTCCGGGACCAAGGTCCCGCTGAAGAAGGTCCGGCTGCTGCCCCCCGTGCTCCCCAACAAGGTCGTGGCCGTCGGCCGCAACTACGCGGAGCACGCCGCCGAGATGGGCGGCGAGGTGCCCGACGTCCCGATCACCTTCTTCAAGCCCACCACCTCGGTGATCGGCTCGGGCGACGCCATCGAGTACCCCTCCTTCTCCCAGGAGCTGCACCACGAGGCCGAACTGGCCGTGGTGATCGGCCGCATGTGCCGCGAGGTCCCGCGCGAACGGGTCAAGGACGTCGTCTTCGGCTACACCTGCGCCAACGATGTCACCGCCCGTGACGCCCAGCGCCGCGAGGGGCAGTGGGCCCGCGCCAAGGGGTTCGACACGTCGTGCCCGCTCGGCCCCTGGGTGGAGACCGACCTCGACCCCGGCGACCTGGCCGTCCAGGCCACGGTCAACGGCGAGCAACGCCAGCTGGGCCGTACGAGCGACATGATCCGCTCGGTCGAGGACCTGGTCGTCCACATCACGGAGGCCATGACCCTGCTCCCGGGCGACGTGATCCTCACCGGGACCCCCGCGGGAGTTGGACCCCTGCACGCCGGCGACGAAGTCGCCGTCACCATCGAAGGCATCGGCACTCTCACCAACAAGGTGATCAAGCGTGGTTAACGCACCCTCCCCCAAGCTCTCGGCTCCGCTCGACCAGGGGGTACCCCCTCGCGTCCGTTTCTGTCCCTCACCCACGGGCAACCCCCATGTGGGTCTGGTCCGCACCGCCCTGTTCAACTGGGCGTTCGCGCGGCACCACCAGGGCACCCTGGTCTTCCGCATCGAGGACACCGACGCGGCCCGCGACTCCGAGGAGTCCTACGAGCAGCTGCTCGACTCGATGCGCTGGCTCGGGTTCGACTGGGACGAGGGCCCGGAGGTCGGCGGCCCGCACGCCCCGTACCGCCAGTCGCAGCGGATGGACCTCTACCAGGACGTCGCCGCCAAGCTGCTGGACGCCGGGCACGCCTACCCCTGCTACTGCACCACCGAGGAGCTGGACGCCCGCCGCGACGCCGCCCGCGCCGCCGGCCGGCCCTCGGGGTACGACGGCCACTGCCGTGACCTGAGCGACGAGCGGAAGGCCGCGTACGAGGCCGAGGGCCGTACCTCGATCGTGCGCTTCCGGATGCCCGACGAGGCGATCACCTTCACCGACCTGGTCCGCGGCGAGATCACCGTCCAGCCGGAGAACGTCCCGGACTACGGCATCGTCCGCGCCAACGGGGCCCCGCTCTACACCCTGGTCAACCCGGTCGACGACGCGCTGATGGAGATCACCCACGTTCTGCGCGGCGAGGACCTGCTCTCCTCCACCCCGCGCCAGATCGCGCTGTACCGGGCGCTGATCGAGCTGGGCGTCGCCAAGGACATCCCCGCCTTCGGTCACCTGCCGTACGTCATGGGCGAGGGCAACAAGAAGCTCTCCAAGCGCGACCCGCAGGCCTCGCTCAACCTCTACCGCGAGCGTGGCTTCCTGCCCGAGGGGCTGCTCAACTACCTCTCGCTGCTGGGCTGGTCCATCGCCGAGGACCGCGACATCTTCTCCCGCGACGAGCTGGTCGCCGCGTTCGACATCGCCGACGTCAACGCCAACCCGGCCCGCTTCGACCTGAAGAAGTGCGAGCACGTCAACGCCGAGCACCTGCGGGCGATGGACGTGAAGGCGTTCACCGAGGCGTGCGGCCCCTGGCTGAAGGCGCCGTTCGCCCCGTGGGCCCCGGAGGCCTTCGACGCGGAGCAGTTCGCCGAGATCGCCCCGCACGCCCAGACCCGGGTGACGGTGCTCTCGGACATCACGGCCAACGTCGACTTCCTCTTCCTGGACGAGCCGGTCGAGGACGAGGCGTCCTGGAAGAAGGCCATGAAGGAGGGCTCGGACGCCCTCCTCGTCAGCGCCCGCGCCGAACTGCTCGCCGCCGAGTGGAACGCCGAGGCCCTCAAGGCCGCCGTCCTGGCCGCCGGCGAGAAGCACGGCCTCAAGCTCGGCAAGGCGCAGGCCCCGGTCCGCGTCGCCGTGACCGGCCGCACGGTCGGCCTGCCGCTCTTCGAGTCCCTGGAGATCCTGGGCCGCGAGAAGACGATCGCCCGCGTCGACGCGGCACTGGCCAAGCTGGCCGGTTAGCGACGCCCGTAGGCGCGCCGGAGGCCGGGGTCCCCCACGGGGGAGCCCGGCCTCCGGCGTATCCGGTAGCGGGGCGGCGGGGCGGGGTAGGTTCGCCGCATGGCGATCCGCGCGGTCCTCTGGGACATCGACGACACGATCTTCGACTACTCCGGGGCCGACCGCACCGGCATGCGCGCGCACCTGGAGCGCGAGGGCTTCCCCGGGGGGTACGCCTCCCTGGAACGGGCCCTGGACGCCTGGAAGGCGATCACGGACGCGCAGTGGGCGCGCTTCGCCGCCGGGGAGACCGACTTCCAGGGGCAGCGCCGCGAGCGGGTGCGGGAGTTCCTGGGGCGGAGGATGAGCGACGCCGAGGCCGACGCGTGGTTCGGCCGGCACGCCGCGCACTACGAGGCCGCGTGGGCCCTCTTCCCGGACGTCCTGCCGGTGCTGGACCGGCTGGCCAGGAGCTTCCGGCACGCCGTCCTGTCCAACTCCAGCATCCACAACCAGGACCGCAAGCTCCGCGCGCTCGGCGTGCGGGACCGCTTCGAGGCGGTGGTGTGCGCGGTGGAGATCGGGGTCTCCAAACCGGACGCCGCGGCCTTCCACGCGGCCTGCGAGGCCCTGGCCCTGGACCCGCGCGAGGTGGCGTACGTCGGCAACGAACCCGACATCGACGCGGCGGGCGCCGTGGCCGCCGGGCTCAGCGGGATCTGGCTCGACCGTGACGGGCTCGGCGGGCGCCCCGAACTGGCCCGGATCACCGGCCTGGACGAGCTTCCCGGCCTGCTGGCGGGCGATACCCGTTTTGGAGCGCCGGACACCTTCGGGTAATGTTCTTCCTGCGCCGCCCGAGCGGGCCGAAAGATCCGGCCGGGAAGCGCGGACAGAGACAAGGCCCTCAGGGGTTGCGTTTCAGTGGGCTATGGTGTAATTGGCAACACTACGGTTTCTGGTACCGTCATTCTAGGTTCGAGTCCTGGTAGCCCAGCGCAGTACCGCACGATGAAGTAACAAGCCCCCGTTGTGTAGCGGCCTAGCACGCTGCCCTCTCACGGCAGTAGCGCCGGTTCGAATCCGGTCGGGGGTACAGATCCATCCCGCGAGAACGTCTGGGTCGCACCCATGTTCACGCGGTGACACCGCCCGGTTACCGCCGGGTGAGGATCGCTAGGGCCCCCGTTGTGTAGCGGCCTAGCACGCTGCCCTCTCACGGCAGTAGCGCCGGTTCGAATCCGGTCGGGGGTACGTGTACCACCATGGGCTATGGTGTAATTGGCAACACTACGGTTTCTGGTACCGTCATTCTAGGTTCGAGTCCTGGTAGCCCAGCGCAAGACCGAAGTAACAAGCCCCCGTTGTGTAGCGGCCTAGCACGCTGCCCTCTCACGGCAGTAGCGCCGGTTCGAATCCGGTCGGGGGTACAACTCGGCAGTACGGCAAGGTCCTTCACCCCGGTGAAGGGCCTTTTCGCTGTTCCGGACCGGTTCCCGCCGTGCGCTGTTCCGGGAGCCCTCAGGTGGTCTTGTGGCGAGTCCAGGTCTCCGGCCGCCATCTCCCGTGTGAAGCGGGCCTGTTGGACGAGATGCTCCACATCGCAGCGGCGAGCGGTGCGTGGGTGGAGGGGGCCGCCACGACGCTGGGGCGGCCAAGGGAGGGGGTGGGCGTGTGCCTCAGCCCGTGCGGCGCAGTGCCTCACTGAGCCGCGCGGCCGAGTCGATGACGGCCTGGGCGTGCATCCGGCCCGGGTGGCGCGTCAGCCGCTCGATCGGCCCGGAGACGGACACCGCCGCGACCACGCGGTTCGACGGGCCCCGCACCGGTGCCGAGACCGAGGCGACGCCCGGCTCGCGCTCACCGATCGACTGGGCCCAGCCCCGGCGGCGTACGCCCGAGAGGGCCGTCGCCGTGAAGCGCGCCCCCTGGAGGCCCCGGTGCAGGCGCTCCGGCTCCTCCCAGGCCATCAGGATCTGCGCGGAGGATCCCGCCTTCATGGTGAGCGTGGAGCCGACGGGTACCGTGTCCCGCAGTCCGGACAGCCGTTCCGCCGCCGCCACGCAGATCCGCATGTCGCCCTGCCGGCGGTAGAGCTGGGCGCTCTCGCCGGTGATGTCACGCAGATGTGTGAGCACGGGTCCGGCCGTCGCCAGCAGGCGGTCCTCGCCGGCCGCCGCGGCCAGCTCCGCCAGGCGGGGGCCGAGAATGAAACGGCCCTGCATGTCCCTCGCCACCATGCGGTGGTGTTCGAGTGCCACGGCCAGTCGATGTGCCGTCGGCCGTGCGAGCCCTGTCGCCGCGACCAGTCCGGCGAGGGTGGCCGGACCGGACTCCAGGGCGCTCAATACCAGAGCTGCCTTGTCGAGAACGCCGACGCCGCTAGAGTTGTCCATACGACGATACTCGCGTCTCACTCTGTGAAACGCAAGTTCAATTTTCCCCAGGAATTGCGAACCTGTACCGGCGGCCGCATCGCGGCTCGTAGTCGCCGCCCCGCTCGGGGGTCCGGACGGTGGCGCACCGAAATCTCTAGTTGGGCCGGCGAGGACGCCGGCCGGAGGGAAAGCGATGGGTAGGACACTCGCGGAGAAGGTCTGGGACGACCACGTCGTCCGGCGCGCGGAGGGCGAGCCCGACCTTCTCTTCATCGATCTGCACCTGCTGCACGAAGTGACCAGCCCGCAGGCGTTCGACGGTCTGCGCCAGGCCGGCCGCCCGGTCCGGCGCCTCGACCTCACCATCGCGACCGAGGACCACAACACCCCGACCCTCGACATCGACAAGCCGATCGCCGACCCGGTCTCCCGCGCCCAGCTGGAGACCCTGCGCAAGAACTGCGCGGACTTCGGCGTCCGGCTGCACCCGCTCGGCGACGTCGAGCAGGGCGTCGTGCACGTCGTGGGCCCGCAGCTGGGGCTGACCCAGCCCGGCACCACGGTCGTCTGCGGTGACTCGCACACCTCGACCCACGGGGCGTTCGGCGCGCTGGCCTTCGGCATCGGCACCAGCCAGGTCGAGCACGTCCTCGCCACCCAGACGCTCCCGATGGCCCGGCCCAGGACCATGGCGATCACCGTCGAGGGCGAACTGCCCGACAGCGTCACCGCCAAGGACCTCATCCTCGCCGTCATCGCCCGCATCGGCACCGGCGGCGGCCAGGGGTACATCCTCGAATACCGCGGATCCGCCATCGAGAAGCTCTCGATGGAGGCCCGGATGACCATCTGCAACATGTCGATCGAGGCCGGCGCCCGCGCGGGCATGATCGCCCCGGACCGCACCACCTTCGACTACCTGCGGGGCCGCGACCACGCCCCCCGGGGCGAGGACTGGGACGCCGCCGTGGCGTACTGGGAGACGCTGCGCACCGACGACGACGCGGTCTTCGACGCCGAGGTCCTCATCGACGCCACCGAGCTGGCGCCGTTCGTCACCTGGGGCACCAACCCCGGCCAGGGCGCGCCGCTGTCCGCCAGCGTCCCCGACCCGGCTTCGTACGAGGACGCCTCGGAGCGCCACGCCGCCGAAAAGGCCCTGGAGTACATGGGGTTGACCGCCGGGCAGCCGCTGCGCGAGATCAGTGTGGACACCGTCTTCGTAGGTTCCTGCACCAACGGCCGCATCGAGGACCTGCGCAACGCCGCCTCGGTCATGGAGGGCCGCAAAGTCGCCGACGGCGTACGGATGCTGGTCGTCCCGGGCTCCGTCCGGGTCGCCCTCCAGGCCGTCGAGGAGGGCCTGGACAAGGTCTTCACGGCCGCCGGCGCCGAATGGCGGCACGCGGGCTGTTCGATGTGCCTGGGCATGAACCCGGACCAGCTGGCCCCCGGTGAGCGCTCCGCCTCCACCTCCAACCGCAACTTCGAGGGCAGGCAGGGCAAGGGCGGCCGCACCCACCTGGTGTCCCCGCAGGTGGCCGCCGCCACCGCCGTGCTGGGCCATCTGGCCTCGCCCGCCGACCTGTCCGACACCCGTACGCCCGCCGGAGTCCGATAGCCATGGAAGCATTCACCGCACACACCGGCCGTGCCGTCCCGCTGCGCCGCAGCAACGTCGACACCGACCAGATCATCCCCGCGCACTGGCTGAAGAAGGTCACCCGGGACGGCTTCGAGGACGGGCTCTTCGAAGCCTGGCGCAAGGACGAGGACTTCGTCCTCAACCGCCCGGAGCGCGAGGGCGCGACGGTCCTGGTGGCCGGCCCCGACTTCGGCACCGGCTCGTCCCGCGAGCACGCCGTCTGGGCCCTGCAGAACTACGGCTTCAAGACCGTCATCTCCTCCCGGTTCGCCGACATCTTCCGCGGCAACTCGCTGAAGAACGGGCTGTTGACCGTCGTCCTCGACCAGGACGTCGTCGACCGGCTGTGGGAGCTGACCGAGTCCGACCCGGCCGCCGAGGTCACCGTGGACCTGGAGAAGCGGCAGGTCCTCGCGGCCGGGATCACCGCCGGTTTCGAGCTGGACGAGAACGCCCGCTGGCGGCTGCTCAACGGCCTCGACGACATCAGCCTCACCCTTCAGAACGAAGCGGACATCGCGGCCTACGAAGCGGGCCGACCGGCCTTCAAACCGCAGACCGTCCAGGCCTGATCAGCGCTTTTACCGCACTGCGCCCCCTGCCTCCCGGCAGGGGGCGCAGTCGCTTGTTGAGACCCCCTCGGGCGACAACTCGCCCCAGATGGCACAATCGGTGCATGGAACGCGACAGCCAACTCAAGCTCTATGGCGAAGTCGCCGACCGATTGAAGGAAGCGCACGCACGCGTGCGCGCACTGCAAGTCCCGGAGGGCGTACGGATGGCGCTCTCCCGGAAGCTGCTGGTCGTCACGGCCGCGGCTAAGCACGATCTCCCAGGTGCGGCAAGGCGCCTGGACCGATTGATGAAGGACCTCGATGAGGGCCGATTCCCCGAAGGTGACTGACTCCGCGGAACAGCGCGGCGGTCGACTTCGTTGCGGCACTAGGGTGATTAGCCCGTTTCGTGTTTGATTTGCGGTATATATCTGCCTAACGTGCGAAAACGCCTGAACAGTTTCGTTCCGGCAATGTCTCCGAAGGGGAAGACGTGAACAAGGCGCAGCTCGTAGAAGCGATTGCCGACAAGGTCGGCGGCAGGCAGCAGGCCGCCGACGCCGTGGATGTGGTGCTCGACGCGATCGTCCGCGCGGTCGTCGCCGGTGACCGTGTCTCGGTCACCGGTTTCGGATCGTTCGAGAAGGTCGACCGCCCGGCCCGCTACGCCCGCAACCCGCAGACGGGCGAGCGCGTGCGGGTCAAGAAGACGTCCGTGCCCCGGTTCCGCGCGGGCCAGGGCTTCAAGGACCTGGTGAGCGGCTCCAAGAAGCTCCCCAAGGGCGGCGAGGTCTCCGTCAAGAAGGCTCCCAAGGGCAGCCTCTCGGGCGGTTCTTCCACCCGTACGACGGCGAAGGCGGCCGCCAAGAAGGCCACCGCCAAGAAGGCCACGGCCCGCAAGACCACGGCGGCGGCCAAGAAGACCGCCCCGGCGAAGAAGACCACGGCGAAGAAGACGGCGCCCGCGGCCAAGAAGACCACGGCGGCGGCCAAGAAGAGCGCCCCGGCGAAGAAGGCCACGGCCACCAAGAAGGCGACCGCCACCAAGACGGCTCCCGCCAAGAAGACCACGGCGAAGACGGCGCCCGCGAAGAAGACCACGGCCCGCAAGACCGCCGCCAAGAAGGCGACCACCCGCAAGAAGTGAGAGCGGGCGGGCAGCGCTCACCGCTCGAAACGCGCCGGGCCGGGCTCCCCTCGGGGAGCCCGGCCCGCGGGCTTTCCGGAGCGCCGGCGGCGCCCTCAGAGCGTCTGGAGCGTCACCAGGGTGATGCGCAGCGACGCGCCCTCGCCCTCGGTCTCGATCCGTACCCGCTGCCCCGGCCGCAGCAGCAGCAGGCCGCCCGCGTCGAAGGCCGGGGCACCGAAGTCCACCGGGGTGCCGTCGTCCAGCAGCACACTGCCGGTCCTGGTCGCCGAGTCGTACGTGAACGAGGTCGCCTGCATGGGAGCCAGCCTAAGGGCTGTCCCGTCATCCCTGGTGGGCGCACGACGACAGCTACGGCACCTCGCCGCGTTGTCGGGACGCCCGAATACATCCAGTATGCGGACGTCCCTCCGCCTTGCGATGCTCCCCCACAGCCTGAACGGCGTGGGAGGTGCCCCCACCATCTGACGCCGCGCGCTGATCCACCACGGATCACGGGACAGCCCTTGAGGGCTTACCCGCACGCCCGTCCGGCCGCCGGGGCGCACAGGGCGGTGGTCCGGTGCCCCGCCCCCAGGGCCAGCGCCACCCGCAGGTCCTCCCCGGTGTCCACGTCCCTGCGGACCGAGTCGAGGCCCGCGGGCGGGACCTCCACCGCCCCCGACGCCAGGTGCCGGGCCCGCGACGGTCCCCCGAAAAAGGGCCGCAATTCCACACCGGAGGCGGCGGAAAGGAAAGTGGTGCCGATTCCCTGGGCGTCGGCGAGGAATGTACGGGGGAAAGCGGCCGCGAAATCCAGCACCCGTGCCAGTTCGGAGGGCCGCAGCGCCGGCAGATCCGCGTTGAGCGCGGCCACTGCGGCGTCCGGACGGTCCGCGCGCGCCGACCGGACACCGTGCTCCAGCGCCGCGTTGAGCCCGGCCGCCGGAACGTCCGCCACCGTACGGGCGCCGAGCGCGGCCAGCGCCGCCCCCGCCACCGGATCGTCCGTGACGACCACCACATCGCGCACCGCCGGGCAGGACAGCGCGGCGGACACCGTGTCCTGGGCGAACGCCAGTGCCAGCCGCGGCCGCTCCGCGCCGACCGCCCGCCCCAGCCTGCTCTTGGCGCGGGCGAGCGGTTTCAGCGGGACGACCAGGGACCAGGAGCCGGTCGGGTCGGTGTTCGTGGCGATCTCCCCCTCCGTACGCGTCAGGACCCATTCTCGCCCGCCGCTACGACAACCCGCGGGCCCGCCCCGGCGGGCGAGGCGTACGGTGTTCTCCACACAGCAGGCGCCCGGACCGGCACAGCACCGCCGCGGACCGGGCGGAGAACAGGCCCTAGAGGAAGGCGTCCGAGTGTCCCGCCGCAGAATCGGCTTCTGGTACCGCCTGGCGGCGGCCATCGCAAAACCGCCCCTGGTGGTTCTGTTCAAGCGCGACTGGCGGGGAATGGAACACATTCCGGCCGATGGCGGATTCATCACCGCGGTCAATCACAACTCGTATCTTGATCCGCTTTCGTACGGGCATTTCCAGTACAACACCGGTAGGGTACCCAGGCTCCTCGCGAAGGCCGGACTGTTCCGGGCGCCTTTCGTCGGCATGATGCTGCGCGGCACCGGTCAGATCCCCGTCTACCGCGAGACGAGCGACGCCCTGGGCGCGTTCCGGGCCGCCGTGGACGCCATCGAGCGGGGCGAATGCGTGGCCTTCTACCCGGAGGGCACCCTCACCCGCGACCCCGACATGTGGCCCATGGCCGGCAAGACCGGCGCCGCCCGCGTCGCCCTGATGACCAAGGCCCCGGTCATCCCCGTCGCCCAGTGGGGCGCCAACCTCGCGATGCCGCCGTACGCCAAGGAGAACAAGCTCCGGCTGTTCCCCCGCAAGACCCTCACGGTGCAGGCCGGGCCCCCGGTCGATCTGTCCCGCTTCCACGGCCTCGACCCCACCCCCGACGTCCTGCGCCAGGCCACCGAGGTCATCATGGCCGCGGTCACCGCGCAGCTGGAGGACGTACGCGGCGAGAAGGCGCCCGCCGAGCCCTACGATCACCGCAAGGCCCGTGCCGAACAGCGGCGCGAGGCAGAGGGAAAGGGATCCACGTGACGCACCCCGCGAAGGCAGCCGTCTTCGGAACCGGCTCATGGGGTACGGCCTTCGGCATGGTCCTCGCCGACGCGGGCTGCGACGTCACGCTCTGCGCCCGCCGCCCGGAGGTCGCCGAGGCGGTCAACCGGACCCGCACCAATCCGGACTACCTGCCGGGAATTGAGCTGCCCGCCTCGGTCCGGGCCACCACGGACCCCGCCGAGGCGCTGCGCGGCGCCGACTTCGCGGTGCTGGTCGTGCCCTCCCAGACCCTGCGCGCCAACCTCGCCGAGTGGACACCCCACCTGGAGCCCGGCACCGTCCTGGTCTCCCTGATGAAGGGCGTCGAACTCGGCACCACCAAGCGGATGAGCGAGGTCGTCCAGGACGTCACCGGGGTCGGCGCGGACCGCGTCGCCGTCGTCACGGGCCCCAACCTCGCCAAGGAGATCGCCGAACGCCGGCCCGCCGCCGGTGTCGTCGCCTGCTCCGACGAGAGCGTGGCCCAGCGGCTCCAGGCCGCCTGCCACACCTCGTACTTCCGCCCGTACACCAACACCGACGTCATCGGCTGCGAACTCGGCGGCGCCGTCAAGAACGTCATCGGCCTCGCCGTGGGCATCGCCGACGGCATGGGCCTGGGCGACAACACCAAGGGCTCGCTCATCACCCGGGGCCTCGCCGAGACCACCCGCCTGGGCCTGGCCATGGGCGCCGACCCGCTGACCTTCTCCGGACTCGCCGGACTCGGCGACCTGGTGGCCACCTGCTCCTCGCCGCTCTCGCGCAACCACACCTTCGGCACCAACCTCGGCCGCGGGATGACGCTCCAGGAGACCGTCGCCGTCACCCAGCAGACCGCCGAGGGCGTCAAGTCCTGCCGGTCGGTGCTGGATCTGGCGCGCCGGCACGGCGTCGACATGCCCATCACGGAGACGGTCGTCGGAATCGTCCACGAGGGTAAGTCCCCGGTGGTCGCGCTGAAGGAGCTGATGTCGCGCAGCGCCAAGCCCGAGCGACGCTGACCCGAGCCCTACCAGCAGGTACCCTCAACGCGATATGAGCAGCGAGAACCTCCCCCAGCGCCCTGAGAGCACCGCCGGAGCCGCACAGAGCCCCGCGAGCTCCGGACGGAGCTCCGAGCGGCCCCGCAAGCCGCGCGTGGCCGTCGTGTTCGGCGGCCGGAGCTCCGAACACGGCATCTCGGTCGTCACGGCCGGCGCCGTGATGAGCGCCCTCGACCGGACCAAGTACGACGTCCTGCCGATCGGCATCACCAGGGACGGCCGGTGGGCCCTGACGGCCGACGACCCGGTCCGCATGGCCATCACGGACCGGCGGGTCCCCGACGTGGACCAGCTCGCCGAACCGTCGGGGGGCGCCGTCACGCTCTCCGTCGACCCCGGCAACCGTGACGTCGTCGTGGGCGAACCCGGCGCGGTGCCCACGGTCCTGGGCGAGGTCGACGTCGTCTTCCCCGTGCTCCACGGCCCCTACGGCGAGGACGGCACGCTCCAGGGGCTCCTGGAACTGTCCGGAGTGCCCTACGTCGGCGCCGGGGTCCTCGCCTCCGCGATCGGCCAGGACAAGGAGTACATGAAGCGGGTGTTCACCTCCTTCGGGCTGCCGGTGGGCCCGTACGAGGTCGTCCGCCCCCGTGAGTGGGAGTCGGACCGCCCCGCCGCCCGCAAGCGCGTCATGGAGTTCGCCGCCGAACACGGCTGGCCGCTCTTCGTGAAGCCCGCCCGCGGCGGCTCGTCCATGGGCATCACCAAGGTCGAGGACGCCGCCGGACTCGACGAGGCCATCGAGGAGGCCCGCCGCCACGACCCCAAGTTCCTGGTGGAGTCCCTGCTGCGCGGCCGCGAGATCGAGTGCGGCGTGCTGGAGTTCGAGGACGGGCCGCGCGCCAGCGTGCCGGCCGAGATCCCCCCGGTCACCTCGCACGACTTCTACGACTTCGAGGCCAAGTACATCGACTCGGCGGCCGGACTGGTTCCCGCCCCGCTCACCGAGGAGCAGACCGCCGAGGTGCGGCGGCTGGCCGTGGACGCCTTCGAGGCCGCCTCCTGCGAGGGCCTGGTGCGCGCCGACTTCTTCCTCGCCGAGGACGGCACGTTCGTCATCAACGAGATCAACACCATGCCCGGGTTCACCCCGATCTCCATGTACCCGCGGATGTGGCAGGAGAGCGGCGTGAGCTACCCGGAGCTGGTGGACCGGCTGATCCAGGCGGCGCTGAACCGGTCCACCGGGCTGCGCTGACCCGCGCCAGGACTCCCGGGGCCGCCCGCGCGGGATTCCCCGGAGGCCGCGTCACGGCCCCGGGACGTCACGGCCCCGGGGGCCGCGTCACAGACTCTCGGGGACCGTCCGCGCGACGGGACCGGCGAACGCCGACAACGGGGTGATGTCATGGGCGAACTCGGTCCCGAGCGTCACCTCGACGTACGCCTCGCGGTAGGTGGTCGTGAACCGCGGACCGGCGTCCTCCCGCTGCTCCAGCAGCCAGTTGACGCCGTCCGCGTCGACCCCCTTGGACTGGGCGTCGTCCATCCGCGAGGGTCGCGGGACGCCGCAGCGCAGTACGATCGCCCCGTCCCCCCAGCCGGCGGTCAGCGCCGAGTCCGGTTCGGGGTCACTGCGTTCCAGGTCCACGACGGTCTCGGGCAGTTCCCTGTGCAGGGCCTCGCAGTACGCGGCGGCCCGGGACGACGGCGTGGGAACCGTGACCGCGGGCTGCCCGCCACCGGTGGAGCAGCCCGCCGCGGCCAGGACGGCCAGGGCGGCGGACGGGACGAGGCGGGCGGAGCGGGACCGGCGGCGGAGATGCGTCACCGGACCAGCGTAGACGGGGGTCAGAGGTGGACGATGGGGCAGGTCAGGGTTCGGGTGATGCCTTCCACCTGCTGGACTTTGGCGACCACCATGCGGCCGAGCGCGTCGACCGTCTCGGACTGCGCGCGCACGATCACGTCGTAGGGGCCTGTCACGTCTTCTGCCTGGATCACTCCCGGGATCTTTCCGATGGTCTGGGCGACGGTCGACGCCTTGCCCACTTCGGTCTGGATGAGGATGTACGCCTGTACCACGGAACCTCCAAGGCGGCCACGAGGATCATGTGGGGGAAAGGGACGCCACGTTATCGCGTCGCCGTGTGCCACGGGGAGACCTGGGGGCCGCCCGGCGCCCCGAGCGTGGCGTACGGACCACGGACGCCGACGTGTCCCGTGACGGTACCGACAGCGGTGGGGCCTCGCGACCGCGAGCCCGCCGGAGCGGAGGAGGGCCGGCCGCGCCGGTGCGCCCCGGGGCCGTCGGCGTGCTCCGCGGGCCGGACCGGGGCCCCGGCCCCGGAACCGCTGAAGCAGCCCGGACAGACGTCCGGTGCGATAGATGAGAGGTGAGACTCGGTGAAGGGAACCGTGGGCGAGTTGGGGGAGTTCGGGCTCATCAGAGAGCTCACTTCCCGGCTCACCACCACTCCGGCGGTACGGCTGGGACCGGGCGACGACGCCGCGGTCGTGGCCGCTCCCGACCGCAGGGTCGTGGCCAGTACGGACATCCTGCTGGAGGGCCGGCACTTCCGCCGCGACTGGTCGACGGCGTACGACGTCGGCCGCAAGGCGGCCGCACAGAACCTCGCCGACATCGCGGCCATGGGCGCCGTACCCACCGCCCTGCTCCTCGGCCTCGTCGTCCCCGCCGACCTCCCGGTCACCTGGGCCGCCGAACTCATGGACGGCCTGCGGGACGAATGCCAGGTGGCCGGCGCGGCCGTGGTCGGCGGGGACGTCGTCGGCGGCGACACGATCACCGTCTCCATCACCGCGCTCGGAGACCTGCGCAACCACGAACCCGTCACCCGGTCCGGCGCCCGGCCCGGCGACGTCGTCGCCGTCACCGGCTGGCTCGGCTGGTCCGCCGCCGGATTCGCCGTCCTCTCCCGGGGGTTCCGCTCCCCGCGGGCCTTCGTGGAGGCCCACCGGCGGCCCGAACCGCCGTACCACGCGGGCCCCGCGGCGGCCGGACTCGGCGCCACCGCCATGACCGACGTCAGCGACGGACTCGTCGCGGACCTCGGGCACATCGCCGAGGCCAGCACGGTGCGGATCGACCTCAGGGCCGGGCTCATCGACATCCCCTCGCAGATGTCCGACATCGGCCAGGCCGTCGGTGTGGACCCCCTGCAATGGGTGCTCACCGGGGGAGAGGACCACGCGATCGTGGCGACGTTCCCGCCGGACGTGAAGCTCCCGGCCCGCTGGAAGGTGATCGGGGAGGTCCTCAACCCCTCGGCGCTGCCCCAGGTCACGGTCGACGGGGCGCCCTGGACGAGCAAGGGCGGCTGGGACCATTTCGGGTCCATCGAGGACGCCCAGTAGATTCCGGTCCATGACCGTTTCCACAGCTGTCCCGCCCCGTGTGCTCACCGTCGCCGGATCGGACTCCGGCGGCGGTGCCGGCATCCAGGCCGACCTGAAGACGATGCTGGCCCTCGGCACCCACGGTATGAGCGTGCTGACCGCGGTGACCGCCCAGAACTCGCTGGGTGTGCAGGGCGCCTGGGAACTGCCCGCCGAAGCCGTGCGGGCCCAGTACCGCAGTGTGGTGGACGACATAGGCGTCCAGGCCGTGAAGACCGGCATGCTCGCCTCGGCCGCACTCGTCGAGACCGTCGCCGGACTCCTGGCCGGCACCGGCGCCCCGGTGGTCGTGGACCCGGTCGGCGTCTCCAAGCACGGGGACGCGCTGCTCGCCGCCGAGGCCCTCGACTCCGTACGCGCGAAGCTGCTGCCCCTCGCCACCGTGGCCACCCCCAACCTCGACGAGGTGGCCTGGCTCACCGGCCTCACCGTCACCGACGAACCCGGCATGCGCGAGGCCGCCGGCCGGCTGCTCGCCTTCGGGCCCCGCTGGGTGCTCGTCAAGGGCGGCCACCTCCCCGGTGACGCCGTCGATCTGCTCACCGACGGCGGCGAGGAGCACTGGCTGCGCGCCCCCCGGCTCGACAACCGGCACACCCACGGCACCGGCTGCACCCTGGCCTCGGCCATCGCCTGCCTGCTCGCCAGGGGCCAGGACGTGCCGAGCGCCGTCCGGGGCGCGAAGGAGTACGTCACCGGCGCCATCCGGGCCGGATTCGCGCTCGGCGCCGGGATCGGGCCCGTCCACCACGGCTGGTCGGCACGGACCACCGGCTGAGCCGGTACGGCCGGTCCACCCGCGACCGGGAAGAGGACAGCAAAAAGCCGGTCCACCGAGATGGACCGGCTTTTCGGGCAACCGGAAGGCTGCGCTACGACGGGAACGTCAGCGCGCGACCTTGCCGGCCTTGATGCACGAGGTGCAGACGTTGAGCCGCTTCGGCGTCCGACCGACCACGGCACGCACGCGCTGGATGTTGGGATTCCAGCGACGGGACGTACGGCGGTGCGAGTGCGAAATGCTGTTGCCGAAGCTCGGCCCCTTGCCGCAAACGTCGCAGTTGGCAGCCACGGGTCACTCCAAAGACTTCAGGTGCACTTACAGTGAATTCCGGCGCGCCGGAATCATTGCTGAAGTGGCGGTACCGGAGGAATGGCCCGACTTTCGTCGGGCAACCGAAGCAGCATACAACGGCTGCTCCGGGGATACGAAACTACCATGGCTCACCGGTCCCCCCGTCCGCACCTGTCCCCGCCGGGACCGGGCCCTGGGACTACCCTGCGGTGCAGTCCAGCCCCCACGGCCGCTTCAAGGAGGACCCCGGTGCCGCAGCCCCCCGACGCCCTGGACGCCGTCGCGGTGCGCACCTGGTGCTCCCTCGCCCTGGACGCGCTGGGCCGGGAACGCGAGGCGATCGACGCCATCAACGTCTATCCCGTGGCGGACGGCGACACCGGCACCAACCTCTACCTGACCATGGAGTCCGCGGCGGCGGCCGTCGAAGCCGTCTTCGCCGCCCACGAGACCGGCACCACCGTCCCCGCCCCCGCCGACGTCGTACGCGCCATGGCGCACGGCGCGCTGATCGGGGCCCGGGGGAACTCCGGCACGATCCTGGCCCAGTTGCTGCGCGGGATGGCGGGGGTCCTGGCCGAGGCCGGTGACGCGGACCACCTGCGCCGGGCGCTGGCCGAGGCCGCGGCCTCGGCCCGGCTGGCCGTCGCCCACCCCGTGGAGGGCACCGTGCTGACCGTCGCCACCGCGGCCGCCGAGGGCGCCGGGGCCGCGGAACCGGGCGTGGGCCTCACGGCGGTGGCCGCCGCCGCGTACGCCGGGGCGTGCGCCGCGCTGGCCCGGACCCCCGAGCGGCTCGCCGTCCTCGGCCGGGCCGGCGTCGTGGACGCGGGCGGACAGGGACTGGTGACCGTCCTCGGCGCCCTGCTGGAGGCGGTCGGCGGGCGGGCCCCGGCCGGACCGGTCCTCAGGGCACCCGGCGGGACGTCCGGAGGGACGCCGCCCCTCACCGGCGCCTGCGCCGAGGCGGACCCGGAGGGCGGCCCCGCCTTCGAGGTGATCTACCTGCTGGAGGCCTCCGACGAGGCCGTCGGCCGACTCCGTACCCGGCTGGACGCGCTCGGTGACTGCCTGGTGGTGGTCGGCGGCGACGGCCTCTGGAACGTCCACGTCCACGTGGACGACGCCGGGGCCGCCGTGGAGGCCGGAGTCGAGGCGGGCCGGCCCCACCGCATCCGGATCACCCACTTCGCGGCCGACCGGATGCGGGCCCACCGCGAACCCGTCCACCGCGAACCGGCCCAGCGCGCCGTCGTCGTGGTCGTCCCCGGCGACGGGCTTCTCGGCCTGTGCGCCGAGGCCGGGGCGACCACCGTCCTCGCCCGCCCCGGCGAACCGCCCGCCAGCGGTGAACTCGTCGACGCGATCCGCCGCGCGCACGCCCGCGAGGTGGTCCTGCTGCCCAACGACGCCGAACTGCGCCACACCGCCGCGGCCGCCGCCGAACAGGCGCGGGCCGAGGGCGTCCGCGTCGCCCTGATCCCCACCCGGGCCGCCGTCCAGGGCATCGCCGCCCTCGCCGTCCACGAACCCGGCCGCGGTTTCGACGAGGACGTGGTCGCCATGACCGCCGCGGCCGGCGCCACCCGGTACGCCGAACTCGCCGTCGCCGAACGGCAGTCGTGGACCACCGCCGGCATCTGCCAGGCAGGCGACGTCCTCGGCCTGATCGACGGCGACATCGCCGTCATCGGCGACGACGTCACCGGCACGGCCCGCACCGTCCTGGACCGGATGCTGTCGGCCGGCGGCGAACTCGTCACCCTCGTCCTGGGCGAGGAAGTGCCGGACGCCCTGGCCGGGGTCCTGGAGGAGCACGTACGCGAGGGACACCTCGCCGTCGACACCGTGATCTACCGGGGCGGCCCCCGGACGACACCCCTGCTGATCGGTGTGGAGTGAGCGGTTCCGGCGCAGCCGTCACCGCGATTGTCGGTGCCGTGGTGTGCAATGGAGCGCGTGTCTGCGTTCGATGAACCACTCAAGAAGCTGCTCGGCGGACCGACCGCGAAGGTGATGGCGGACCACCTCGACCTGCACACGGTCGGTGACCTCCTGCACCACTACCCGCGCCGGTACGAGGAGCGCGGCCGCCTCACCGCGCTCACCGACCTCCCGCTGGACGAGCACGTGACGGTCGTCGCCCAGGTCGCCGACGCCCGGGTCATGACGTTCAACGGCGGCCGTGGCAGGCGCCTGGAGGTCACCCTCACCGACGGCAGCGGACGGCTCCAGCTGGTCTTCTTCGGACACGGCGTCCACAAGCCGCACAAGGAACTGCTGCCGGGCCGCCGGGCGATGTTCGCGGGCAAGGTCTCCGTGTTCAACCGCAAGCTCCAGCTCGCCCACCCGACCTACCAGCTCCTGGACGTGCGCGACGAGGACGAGGCGACCGAGGCCGCCGACGCCTTCGCCGGACAGCTGCTGCCGATCTACCCCGCCTGCAAGCAGCTCGACTCCTGGCGGATCGCCAAGGCCGTGGACACCGTCCTGCCCAGCGCCGGGGAAGCGGTCGACCCGCTGCCCCCGTCCCTGCGCGAAGGACGCGGCTTCGTCTCCCTGCCCGAGGCGCTGCTCAAGATCCACCGCCCGCACACCAAGGCGGACGTGGCCGCCGCGCGCGAGCGGCTGAAGTGGGACGAGGCCTTCGTCCTCCAGGTCGCCCTCGCCCGCCGCCGCCACTCCGACACCGAACTCCCGGCCGCCGCCCGCGGGCCGGTGCCCGGCCGGCTGCTCGACTCCTTCGACGCCGGGCTGCCCTTCACCCTCACCGAGGGCCAGCGCATGGTCACCGACGAGATCTTCCGCGACCTGGCCACCGAACACCCCATGCACCGGCTGCTCCAGGGCGAGGTGGGATCCGGCAAGACCCTGGTCGCCCTGCGTGCCATGCTGCGCGTCGTCGACGCGGGCGGCCAGACCGCGCTGCTCGCCCCCACCGAGGTCCTTGCCCAGCAGCACCACCGCTCGATCACCGAGATGATGGGCGAGCTGGCCGAGAACTGGGGGCTGTGGCGCGAAGCGCCTCTCGACGAGGGGCGGCGGCCGGATGACGGGCGGGCGCCCGGCGGCTCGGGCCGGGGCACCAAGGTGGTGCTGCTCACCGGCTCCATGGGCACCGCGGCCCGCCGCCAGGCCCTGCTCGACCTGGTCACCGGCGAGGCCGGGATCGTCATCGGGACCCACGCGCTGATCGAGGACAAGGTGAAGTTCCACGACCTCGGCCTGGTCGTCGTGGACGAGCAGCACCGCTTCGGGGTGGAACAGCGCGACGCGCTGCGCTCCAAGGGCAAGCAGCAGCCCCACCTCCTCGTCATGACCGCCACCCCCATCCCCCGTACGGTCGCGATGACGGTCTTCGGCGACCTGGAGACCTCCGTCCTGGACCAGCTCCCGGCCGGCCGCTCGCCCATCGCCAGCCATGTCGTCCCCGCCAAGGACAAGCCGCACTTTCTCGACCGGGCCTGGGAGCGGGTCCGCGAGGAGGTCGAGGGCGGGCACCAGGCGTACGTCGTGTGCCCCCGCATCGGTGACGACACCGACGAGGCCGCCGAGAAGAAGGGCAAGAAGGGCGACGCCGCCCCGGACGACGCCGAGAAGAAGGGCAAGAAGGGCGACGCCGCCGCGGACGACGCCGAGAAGCGCCCGCCGCTCGCGGTCCTGGAGATCGCCGCGCAGCTCGCCCGGGGGCCGCTCGCGGGGCTCCGGATCGAGGTGCTGCACGGCAGGATGCCCCCCGACGAGAAGGACGACGTGATGCGCCGGTTCGCCGCCGGCCGGGTGGACGTCCTGGTCGCCACGACCGTCATCGAGGTCGGGGTGAACGTCCCCAACGCCACCGCCATGGTGATCATGGACGCGGACCGCTTCGGCGTCTCGCAACTGCACCAGCTGCGCGGACGCGTCGGACGCGGCTCCGCCCCCGGCCTCTGCCTCCTGGTCAGCGAGGCCCACGAGGCGAGCCCCGCCCGCGCCAGGCTCTCCGCCGTCGCCGCCACCCTCGACGGCTTCGAACTCTCCCGGATCGACCTCGAACAGCGCCGCGAGGGCGACGTCCTCGGCCAGGCCCAGTCCGGGGTCCGCTCCTCCCTGCGCGTGCTCAGCGTCATCGACGACGAGGAGGTCATCGCCGCCGCCCGCGAGGAGGCCGTCCGGATCGTCGCCGACGACCCCGCCCTGGAGCGGCTGCCGGAGCTGCGCACCGCCCTGGACGCCCTGCTCGACAAGGACCGGGAGGAGTACCTCGACAAGGGCTGACCGGCGCCGCGCGGGCGTCCCGCCCCGCAGGCCCGCCGGTGCGGCGGGGCGCCCCGCGAGGGGCGACCGGCACCGGGGCGGACCCGACGCCATATCGTGGGAGCACGGCGCGCGTCCCACCCCTGCGCGCCGCCCGCGACCCCCGAGGACCAGACACCCATGACCCGCGTGATCGCAGGTGTGGCCGGCGGACGCCGCCTGGCCGTCCCGCCCGGCACCGGCACCCGCCCCACCTCCGACCGGGCACGCGAAGGCCTCTTCTCCACCTGGGAGGCGCTCCTGGGCACCCTCGACGGCGTCCGCGTCGCCGATCTCTACGCGGGCTCCGGCGCCGTGGGTCTCGAAGCGCTCTCCCGGGGAGCCGCGCACGTCCTGCTCGTCGAGGCCGACGCCAGGGCCGCGCGCACCGTCCGGGAGAACGTCCGCGCCCTCGGGCTGCCGGGCGCCGAGGTGCGTACCGGCAAAGCGGAACAGACCGTGACGGGACCGGTGCCCGCGGACCCCTACGGCGCGGTCTTCCTGGACCCGCCGTACGCCGTCACCGACGACGATCTTCGCGAGATCCTGCTCACACTCCGTGCCCAGGGGTGGCTCACGGGCGATGCCCTCGTCACCGTGGAACGGAGCACCAGAGGCGGAGAATTCGCCTGGCCCGAAGGGTTCGATCCCCTGCGGGCCCGCCGTTACGGCGAGGCGACGTTTTGGTACGGTCGCGCCGCCTCTACGTGCGAAGACGCACGATGACCGCACCGGAGAGCGAGGGAACCACGTTGCGCCGCGCCGTCTGTCCCGGGTCGTTCGACCCCATCACCAACGGACATCTCGACATCATCGGTCGGGCCTCGAAGCTGTACGACGTCGTGCACGTCGCCGTGATGATCAACCAGTCCAAGAAGGGGCTGTTCACGGTGGACGAGCGGATCGACCTGATCCGCGAGGTCACGGCCGACTTCGGCAACGTCGAGGTCGAGTCCTTCCACGGCCTGCTGGTCGACTTCTGCAAGGAGCGCGACATCCCGGCGATCGTGAAGGGCCTGCGGGCTGTCAGCGACTTCGACTACGAGTTGCAGATGGCCCAGATGAACAACGGTCTCTCCGGCGTCGAGACGCTCTTCGTGCCGACGAACCCGACGTACAGCTTCCTGTCGTCCTCGCTGGTCAAGGAGGTCGCCACCTGGGGCGGGGACGTGTCGCACCTGCTGCCGCCGGCCGTCCACCAGGCCCTGGTGGAACGGATCCGCCGCCCGTGAGCCGCTGACGGGCCGTCACCAGGTGTCGGACGGGAGGCCACTGGCCGTACAGTCGTCCCGTCCGTCTCCAACAGCAGCAGAGAGTGGCGAGCACACGGTGGACGTGCAGAAGAAGCTCGACGAGATCGTCGAAACGGTCGGGAACGCCCGCTCCATGCCCATGTCGGCTTCCTGCGTGGTCAACCGCGCCGAGCTGCTCGCGTTGCTCGAAGAGGTGCGCGACGCCCTGCCCAACTCGCTCGCGCACGCCGAGGAGGTCCTCGGAGGCCGCGAGCAGGTCGTCGAGCAGGCCCGGCAGGAGGCGGGGCGGATCATCGAGTCCGCCCGCGCCGAGCGCGAGTCGCTGATCGCCGGCACCGAGGTCGCCCGGCGCTCCCAGGCCGAGGCCGACCGCATCCTGAGCGAGGCCCGCCGGGAGGCCGAGGAGGTCCGCGGCGAGGCCGACGAGTACGTCGACAGCAAGCTCGCCAACTTCGAGGTCGTCCTCACCAAGACCATCGGCTCCGTCGACCGGGGCCGCGAGAAGCTCCTGGGCCGCGGCGAGGGGACCGACCCCCAGGGCTACGAGGACCCGGACTACGCCGAGGCCCCGGAGCGCAGCGGCGACCCCGAGACCCTCAGGCGGCGCGCGGACGAGTACGTCGACGCCAAGTTCGGCGCCTTCGAGGCCGTCCTCGCCAAGACCCTGGAAGCCGTCGGCCGCGGCCGGCAGAAGCTGCACGGCCGGGTCGCCACCGACGAGCTGGGCGCGCACATGGCGGCCCAGGACGCGGCGGGCGGCCGGCTCCACACCAGCGACGAGGACCACTGGGCCGGACTGGCCGAGCTGGCCGCCCCGCAGCAGCAGGCCCCGCAGCAGCCCGTGTACGCCGAGCCCGCGCGGCAGGACTACGCGCCGGCGGCCGACTACCAGGACCCGGCGCAGGCCGACTACCAGGGCCCCGCGCAGGCCGGCTTCCAGGGGTCCCAGGACCCCGCGCAGGCCGGCTTCGCGGCCCAGGTCCCGCAGGAGGCCCCGTACGCGCAGACCTACGCCTACCAGGACCAGCCGCTCCAGCCGGACGGCTACGGCTACCAGGCGCAGCCCGACCCGTACGGCTACCAGTCCCAGCCCCAGGCCTACGACCCGAACCAGCAGGACTACGGCTGGTCCCCGCAGCCCCAGGCCCCCGCCCCGCAGGGCGACGGCGCGCTCGACGAGACCAGCCTCTTCGACACGAGCATGATCGACCTGGAGCAGCTGCGCCGGTACGAACAGGGGCGCTGAGCCGGCCGGGCCGCCGCCCGGAAGGACCGGATTGGGAGCTGAGCGGTGCGTCCAGTATCCTGGCTCCTCGGTCGCGCGTATGTACGTGATCCAGGCTGCCCGCTTCCCCTCAGGGGCGGGGGCGGTCCTCCCGAAGCCGCACATCGCACATGACTTTCGAAAGCAGGAGAAGCCCTGAACGGTCACCTCGACCACCGCAACCCCCTCGTGTTCGACACGCGCGAGCTGGGTCGGCGTCCCGGTGCCATGAAGCGGCTGACCCGGACGGTGGAAGCGCCGCAGGACCTCGGTATCGACGGGGTCATCGGTGTGCCGGAGAAGGCGCCCCTGGCGCTGGACCTCCGCCTCGAATCGGTCATGGAGGGGGTGCTCGTCACGGGCACCGCCCGCGCGACGGCCGAGGGGGAGTGCGTAAGGTGTCTGGAGCCGCTGACCCTGGAGGTCGAAGCGGACTTCCAGGAGATGTTCTCGTACCCTGACGCCGACGACCGGAGCCGCAGCGCGGATCCGGTCGACGACGCCGAGGACGACGAGGACAGGTTCTTTCTCGAGGACGGTTTGTTCGACCTCGAAACCGTGCTGCGTGACGCGGTGGTGCTCGCACTGCCGTTGCAGCCGGTGTGCAAGGAGACCTGTGCCGGTCTGTGTTCCGAATGCGGGATCAGGCTGGACGAGAATCCGGGCCACCACCACGATGCCGTCGACATCCGTTGGGCGGCACTGCAAGGACTCGCCGACACCGTTCAGGACGGCGAGAAGGACAACATGGGCGGCGCCGAACCTGGCGTCGACGAGAAGCAGGAGAAGTAGCCGTGGCTGTTCCGAAGCGGAAGATGTCGCGCAGCAACACGCGCCACCGCCGGTCGCAGTGGAAGGCTGCGGTCCCCACCCTGGTTTCGTGCGAGCGTTGCCAGGAGCCGAAGCTGCAGCACATCGCGTGCCCGAGCTGCGGCACCTACAACAAGCGCCAGGTCCTCGAGGTCTGAGCGGCTGGTGAGAGGCCCGATGTCTGAGTTGTCCAGCGCCAAGAAGCAGGCAGACAACATCAACACAGCCTCGTCCCACACGCTTCTGGAAGGGCGGCTCGGGTATCACCTCGAGTCCGCCCTTCTGGTGCGTGCGCTGACCCACCGTTCGTACGCGTACGAGAACGGCGGTCTGCCCACCAACGAGCGGCTGGAGTTCCTCGGGGACTCGGTGCTCGGCCTGGTGGTCACGGACACGCTGTACCGGACCCACCCCGACCTGCCCGAAGGCCAGTTGGCCAAGTTGCGGGCCGCGGTGGTCAATTCGCGTGCGCTTGCGGAGGTGGGCCGCGGGCTCGACCTCGGCTCCTTCATCCGGCTCGGCCGCGGTGAAGAGGGCACGGGGGGCCGGGACAAGGCTTCCATCCTCGCCGACACCCTCGAAGCGGTGATCGGCGCCGTCTATCTCGACCAGGGCCTCGACGCGGCCTCGGAGCTGGTGCACCGGCTCTTCGACCCGTTGATCGACAGGTCCTCCAACCTCGGGGCCGGCCTGGACTGGAAGACCAGTCTCCAGGAACTCACCGCGAGCGAGAGTCTCGGCGTGCCCGAGTACCTTGTCACGGAGACCGGCCCGGACCACGAGAAGACCTTCACTGCTGCCGCTCGCGTCGGTGGTGTCTCGTACGGCACCGGCACCGGCCGTAGCAAGAAGGAAGCGGAGCAGCAGGCGGCCGAGTCCGCCTGGCGCGAGATCAGCGCCGCCGCCGAGGCGCGGGAGGCGGCGGCGAAGTCCGCCGCCGGGGCAGGGGCCGCCGACATCCCTGCCGCGAACCCGTCGCACACGGACGCCGCTCCGGCCTGACCCGGTGAGAGCCCCCCGGTGCCGCCTGGCACCGGGGGGCTCTCGCTGTCCCGACCCCGTTCCCCGAGGAGCACCGCGATGCCCGAACTGCCCGAGGTCGAAGTCGTCCGCAGGGGGCTGGAGCACTGGGTCTCCGGGCGCACGGTCGAGGGCGTGGACGTCCTGCACCCGCGTGCCGTCCGCCGTCACCTCGCGGGCGGCACCGATTTCGCGGCCCGGCTCACGGGTCTGCGCTTCGGGACCGCGATGCGGCGCGGCAAGTACCTGTGGATCCCCCTGGACGAGGTGTCCGCCTCACTGCTCGGCCACCTCGGCATGAGCGGCCAGCTGCTCGTCCAGCCGTCCGACGCCCCGGACGAGAAGCACCTGCGGATCCGGGTCCGCTTCGCCGACGACCTCGGCACCGAGATGCGCTTCGTCGACCAGCGGACCTTCGGCGGCCTCTCGGTCCACGACAACACCCCGGACGGGCTGCCCGACGTCATCGCGCACATCGCCCGCGACCCGCTGGACCCGGCCTTCGACGACGCCGCGTTCCACACGGCGCTGCGCCTGCGCCGTACGACGATCAAGCGCGCCCTGCTCGACCAGTCCCTGATCAGCGGGGTCGGCAACATCTACGCGGACGAGGCGCTGTGGCGCGCCGGGATCCACTACGAGCGGCCGACGGCGTCCTTCACCCGGCCGAGGACGGCGGAACTGCTCGGCCACGTCCGGGCCGTGATGCGCGAGGCCCTCGACCAGGGCGGCACCAGCTTCGACAGCCTGTACGTCAACGTGAACGGCCAGTCCGGCTACTTCGACCGCTCGCTGGACGCCTACGGGCGCGAGGACGAGCCCTGCCACCGCTGTGGGACGCCGATCCGGCGTCGGCCGTGGATGAACCGTTCCAGCTACTTCTGCCCGCGCTGCCAGCGGCCGCCCCGCCCGGCCTGACCGGACGGCCGGCCTGCGGACCGGGCCCGAAGGCCCCGGATCCGGCGGGGGTGTCCGGCTCAGAAGCCGAAGAAATGGTGGATCAAGTTGGTGATCTGCGGCCACTAGTCGATCAACACGGCCACCTGCAATTTAACTTTCGCCTCCTGTCTAGACGGGGATAAGTGGCACTAGGTGGTGCGCCGGGCGGCGCAGTCCCGTACTCTTGCTGCATGACGACGCTGATGGATCCACAGGTACGCGAACGTACCCGTGCACGCCGAGTCGAGCTCTCGAAAGGGATTGGGGAGCCGACGGCGGGCGAGCGTCGTGCGCGCGAGGGCATCAGGGCTTCTTTCGACCGCCTGGATGGCAGCGACGGGGCGTACCTCGCACTTCTCACGGGAGCGTCAATCGAGGATCTTCGTCGCGTCGGCGCTGCCTGAGCGGAGTCTGTAGTACGTGACCAGGCCCCGCCTTCGTCCCACGTTACGTTGCGTGCACGAAGATCTTGGCGTTTCTATCCCGTCGGTGACGACTCCTCTGCACGAGATAGATCATCCTCTCGTGGCTCGCGCTCAGCAGCAGGCTGATGTGGCGCCCACGGAGAAGATCGCCAGCATTGATGACGTTGTGCTGCTTAAGTGCAAGCCGGGCGGTTCACGCTGGCGCGGAGCGGTTTGGGAAGATCAGAGCCTCGGTTCGGCTTGGCTTGTAGCTGCGGGGCAGCGCACAGCTGGAGCTCGTGACGACTTCTATCGACAGCTGTGTGATAGATGCACGCGAAAGCGGACTGCTCTAAATCGTGCTGGCGAGGAGTTGGAGCCGGGCAAGCGCACGTATAGCAAGCATCTCCTGCCGACCGATGATGATCAACTGCGCCTGAAAGCTGAGCGCGCCTATCAGGATCTGCAAGATGCGCGCGAGCGTGTCCCACAGTTGATCAAGGAAGCGCGAGGGAGCGCTGGGAAGCCGGTTCGTGGCGAGGTTTTCGGCACTGCCGTTGAGGCCGTTGTTTACACTGCTCTCGGCAGCTTCGATGAGCTCTACCTTGGCTTGAGGGTCATCGGCTCCGCGCCGGCGGGCGTCTATCACCTCATCTTGCAGCTAGCGGTACCTGAGGCCCTGGCAGATGATTGGGAGCCGATTGAGGCACCGCATAGGCCTGGTGAGCCTGGCGAGATCTTTTATTACACGCTGCTTGAGGTCCCAAGGCTGCGCAGCTGACTCACACCGAGTAGGGGTTATGAGCGGTTCGCGCGCCCGAAACGGCTCCTCGTACCCATCAACTCACCCCGACCCCCACCCCGTCCGCTCTACGGCATTTCTATGCTTCGGTGCTCCTGGACGCGGGGAGAGCATCAAGGTGCTGAGCGAGTACGAGTACCTGGGCCACCATGACCCCGGCTTCACACTGCGGACTTACACGCAATTGATGCCGTCGAGCGAGACCCGTACGCGCGCCCGCCGTGGATGCAGCCTGGGCCGCCCCGGCTGCCGATAGCGGCCCGGAGACGGCCCAGGAATAGGGATAGGTCGCGTTGACCTGCGGGGTTCTTAGAAGCCGAAGTCCTGCGTCCACCAGGGGCCGCCGGAGCCGAGGTGCACACCCACGCCGAGCGTCGTGTAGTCGCAGTTGAGGATGTTGGCGCGGTGGCCGTCGCTGGCCATCCAGGCGTCCATCACCGCCTGGGCGTCGGCCTGGCCGCGGGCTATGTTCTCGCCGCCCAGACCCGTCACCCCGGCCGCTTCGGCGCGGTCCCACGGGGTCGCGCCGTCGGGGTCGGTGTGGCCGAAGAAGTCGCGGGCCGCCATGTCCTCGCTGAAGGCCTGGGCGAGCGCGGTGAGCGAGGCGCTGGCGGTGACCGGGCTGCAGCCGACCTTGGCGCGTTCCTGGTTGACCAGGGAGAGCACGGCGGCCTGGGCGGTGGTCGCCGCCGGGGCGCTCGCCGAGCGGCTGGGGGAGGCGGACGCCGTCTTCGGCGCCGGGGCCTTGGTGGTGGGGCTCGCGCTCTTCTCGGGGACGGCGGTCTTCGGAGCCGTGGTCGTCCGTTCGGGCGTGGCCGTGGCGGTCTTCGAGGGCGCCTCGGTCGTCGCCGGAGCGGACGACGGCTTCGTGCCGCGTTCCGAGGCCGCGGCCGAGGGCTTGTCGTCGGTGCCGGCGGTCTTCGAGGGTGCCGCGGAACGGCCGCCGCCCCGGTCCGCCCCCGAGGAGGCCGCGGCGGAGGCGCCGTCGGTGGGGGACTCGGAGGAGCCGCCCTGCGTCAGCAGATCGGGTGCCCCGCCGGTCCGGTACGGGTCGGCGGTGGTGTCGCCGCTGACGCTGTACGTGTCGCCGCCGGGCAGCAGACCCGAGGCGACGGCGACCGCGCCGACGGCCACGGCGGCGGAGACCCCGAGGAGCCCGGCGCGCAGGGGTACTCCGGCCCGCTTCTTGCCATGGCCCTGACGGGTGGCCCGGTGTCCGCCCCCGGCACCGGCCGCGTTCTGCTCGGCAGGAGCTGCGCCCGCGCGTCGATGGCGTCCCATGAGCTGTGCCTTCCTCGTCCTCCAGGCGGCGCCGAGCGCGACGTCACCGTGTTCGCTGCCGCACTCACCCGTTCGGGTGAGGCTTGTGCGAGGGGACTGTACGCCATGGCGTACGGGGGCGACGTGCCCCGCGCGTATTCGCCCGGTTAGCGTTCGGACATGAATGAAGAGGCACGACTCGTCGTCTGGGTACGCGGTCAAGTACAGCAAGTGGGCTTTCGCTGGTTCACCAGGGAAAACGCATTGGGGATCGGCGGTCTCACCGGCTTCGCCCTCAATCTCGACGACGGCCGGGTCCAGGTCGTGGCCGAAGGGCCGCGTGAGAATTGCCACCGTCTGCTCGAATGGCTCGCCTCCGACGACACGCCCGGCCGGGTGGACGGAGTCACTGAGATCTGGGACACGCCTCGCGGCGGTTACGAGGGATTCGCCATCCGCTGATCACGCCCCCCGCGAGCCGGCGCCGATCCCCCGTGCGACCGGCGCGCGCCGAAAGGCGACCGGGCCGATCCGGATCCTCCGCACCCGAAATGACCTGCGAAAAAACCGAGGAGCGACCCATGGTTGCCAAGAACGGGAACTCGTGCCAGGCTGCGGCATTGACGAAGATCTCCACGCCCCTCGGGACCCCGAAGGAGAGCCGCGCCCGATGATCACCGGGCGGGGCGCCCCCGGGACACCCGCCTCCATGGGGCGTGATCGTGTTGACCGTCAAACTTTTTGGTGAGACGCTGAAAACCCCGCGCACCTTACCTGTTCGGCAGAGCTCGTCGGTAGCAGAACCACAGTGATGACAGGGCGAAGCCGAGCACCGCGGGTGCGATTCCCTCACGACCCACACCGCATCGGTCGGTCACTCATTGTGGAGGACCATCCATCATGGCAAAGGCGCTTCTCGGTTACGTCGGCGGTTCCGACCCGCGACTCCTCTCCGAGATGCGACGGCTCCAGCAGCGCGTCCAGGACCTGGAATCCGAGCTCGTACGGATCCAGAGTGAGAACGACGCGCTCAACGCCGCCGCTCAGCACCAGGAGTCGCTGCTCGACAGCATCGACATCGACGTACCCCAGGCGGAGCCCGCACTGACCTGATCCGTCCCCGGTCCCGGTAAGGGCCCCTCGGTCAGGCGTGCCCGCCACGCACCCTCACACGGAACACGTCTCCGTCACGGATCGTCGTCCCGGACACCGCGTCGCCCCGTGACGCGGCGGCTGCCCGCGATTCGTCACGCGGGCTTGCGTAAAGAGTGACAAGGGACGCCTCGGCGTCCCTTTTTCTTTGTCCCCCGGCCCGCCCCGGTGTACCGCTCTTCGCTTACCGTCTGATGTGCCCTGCACCTTCATCGGTGAAACCGGGAGTGAAAGGTAGAGTCCGGCGGCGTGCACCTCAAGGCCCTGACCCTGCGTGGTTTCAAATCGTTCGCCTCCGCCACGACCTTGCGGTTCGAACCGGGGATCACGTGTGTCGTGGGACCCAACGGATCCGGTAAATCCAATGTGGTGGACGCCCTTTCCTGGGTCATGGGCGAACAGGGCGCCAAATCCCTGCGCGGCGGCAAGATGGAAGACGTGATCTTCGCCGGTACCACGGGAAGACCACCGCTCGGCCGCGCGGAAGTGTCGCTGACCATCGACAATTCCGACGGTGCGCTGCCCATCGAGTACGCCGAAGTGACGATCACGCGGATCATGTTCCGCAACGGCGGCAGCGAATACCAGATCAACGGCGACACCTGCCGGCTCCTGGACATCCAGGAACTCCTCTCCGACTCCGGTATCGGCCGGGAGATGCACGTCATCGTCGGACAGGGCCGGCTCGACTCCGTCCTGCACGCCGACCCGACCGGCCGCCGCGCCTTCATCGAGGAGGCGGCGGGTGTGCTCAAGCACCGCAAGCGCAAGGAGAAGGCGCAGCGGAAGCTGGAGGCGATGGGGGCCAACCTCGCCAGGGTCCAGGACCTGACCGACGAGCTGCGGCGCCAGCTCAAGCCCCTGGGCCGGCAGGCGGCGGTGGCCCGGCGGGCCGCCGTCATCCAGGCCGATCTGCGCGACGCCCGGCTGCGGCTCCTCGCCGACGACCTGGTGCGGCTGCGCGAGGCCCTGCGCTCCGAGATCGCCGACGAGGCGGCCCTCAAGCGGCGCCGGGAGGAGGCGGAGGCCGACCTCAAGGCGGCGCTCGGCCGGGAGGCGGACCTGGAGGACGAGGTGCGGCGGCTGGCTCCGCGCCTCCAGGGGGCTCAGCGGACCTGGTACGAACTCTCCCAGCTCGCCGAACGCGTACGCGGCACGATCTCGCTCGCGGACGCGCGGGTGAAGAGCGCCACCGCGCCCCCCGAGGAAGAGCGGCGCGGCCGCGACCCGGAGGACATGGAGCGCGAGGCCGCCCGGATCCGCGAGCAGGAGGCGGAGCTGGCGGCGGCCCTGGAGGCGGCCGAGCACGCGCTCGACGACACCTCCGCGCACCGGGCGGAGCTGGAACGCGAGCTGGCCGCCGAGGAACGCCGGCTCCGGGACGCCGCCCGCGCCATCGCCGACCGGCGCGAGGGCCTGGCCCGGCTGACCGGGCAGGTCAACGCGGCCCGTGGCCGGGCGGGTTCGGCACAGGCCGAGATCGACCGGCTGGCCGCCTCACGGGACGAGGCCCGGCAGCGGGCGGCCGCCGCCCAGGAGGAGTACGAAAGGCTCAAGACGGAGGTCGAGGGGCTGGACGCCGAGGACCTGGAACTGGCGGAGCGCCACGAGGCCGCCGAACGGCATCTGGCCGAGGCCGAGTCGGCCCTCGGCGACGCACGGGAGGAGGCCACCACCGCCGAACGCCGCCGCGCCGCCCTCGCGGCCCGCCACGAGGCGCTCTCCCTCGGGCTGCGCCGCAAGGACGGCACGGGGGCCCTGCTCGGTGCGCGGGACCGGCTGTCGGGCCTGCTCGGCCCGGCGGCGGAGCTGCTCACGGTCTCCCCGGGGTACGAGGTCGCGGTAGCGGCGGCGCTGGGGGCGGCGGCCGACGCGGTCGCGGTGCGGGACACGGCCACGGCGGCGGAGGCGATCCGGCTGCTGCGCGAGCGGGACGCGGGGCGGGCGGCGCTGCTGCTGGGCCCTGCGGCAGGTGGACAGGTGCCCGCCCAGGAAGCGTCCAAAGCGGCGGGCCGGGAGCCCGGAGAGCCGGTGGCCGCCCCTTCCGCGGGCACGAACCCCCCGAGCGCCGGCGGACCCGCCACCCGCCCCGCCTTCCCGGCGCAGGCACCGGAGCCCGCCCAGGGTCCCGGCCGTACGGATCCGGAGCCGGAGGAGCCCTCGGAGTACCCCGCCTCCGGGACCGTGTCCACCGGTTCCGGAACGCCGGACGCGGAGGCCACGGCCCCGGTGCCCGGTACGCGGGCGGAGTCCTCCGCCCGGCGGACCCCGGGGGCGTCGGCGGTCCCGGGCCAGGTCTCCGGCCAGGCGGGCGGGGACCTCGCCACCCGCCGGACGCCCGCCGTGGCCACCCTGGTGCGGGGGCCGGCCGGACTGATGGCCGCCGTGGAGCGGCTGGTACGCGACATGGTCGTCGTCGGCACCCTCGAAGACGCGGAGGAGCTGGTCGCCGCCCATCCCGCGCTGACCGCCGTGACCACCGAAGGTGATGTCCTCGGGGCCCACTTCGCGCACGGCGGCTCGGCCGGCGCGCCCAGCCTGCTGGAGGTGCGGGCCGCCGTCGACGAGGCCGCCGCCGAACTGGCCGAGCTGGCCGTGCGGTGCGAGGAACTCGCCGCCGGGCAGCGGCACGCGGCCGAACGGCGTGCCGAGGGCGCGGCCCGTGCCGAGGAGCTGGGGGAGCGGCGCCGGGCCGCCGAGCGGGAGAAGTCCGGGGTCGCCCAGCGGCTCGGGCGGCTCGCCGGACAGGCCCGGGGCGCGGCCGAGGAGGCCGAGCGGACCGCGGCGGCCGCCGCCCGTGCCCAGGAGGCCCTGGAACGGGCCACCGAGGAGGCCGAGGAGCTCACCGAACGGCTGCTGGTCGCCCAGGAGACCCCGGTCGAGGAGGAACCCGACACCTCCGTACGCGACCGGCTCGCGGCCGACGGGGCGAACGCGCGCCAGACGGAGATGGAGGCCCGCCTCCAGGTCCGTACCCATGAGGAGCGGGTCAGGTCGCTCACCGGACGCGCCGACGCCCTCGACCGGGCGGCCGGGGCCGAACGTGAGGCCCGCGCCCGTGCCGAGCGGCGCCGGGCCCGGCTGCGGTACGAGGCCGGGGTGGCCGCCGCCGTGGCGTCCGGGGCCCGGCAACTGCTCGCCCACGTCGAGGTGTCCGTCGTACGGGCCGACCGGGAGCGGGCGTCGGCCGAGGCGGCGAAGGCCGAAGGCGAGCGGGAGCTGACGGCCGAGCGCAACCGGGGCCGGGACGTGAAGAGCGAACTGGACCGGCTCACCGACTCGGTGCACCGGGGCGAGGTGCTCGGCGCGGAGAAGCGGCTGCGCGTGGAGCAGCTGGAGACGAAGGCACTGGAGGAGTTCGGGGTGGAACCGGCGGACCTGGCCGCCGAGTACGGGCCCGACCAGCTGGTGCCGCCGTCCCCCGCGGCCGGTGACGAGGAGCTTCCGGAGGACCCGGAGCACCCCCGGAACCGTCCGGTGCCGTTCGTCCGGGCCGAGCAGGAGAAGCGGCTGAAGGCGGCCGAACGGGCGTACCAGCAACTCGGGAAGGTGAATCCGCTCGCCCTGGAGGAGTTCTCCGCGCTGGAGGAACGGCACAAGTTCCTCTCCGAACAGCTCGACGACCTGAAGAAGACGCGAGCCGACCTGACGCAGGTGATCAAGGAGGTCGACGAGCGGGTGGAACAGGTGTTCACGGAGGCGTTCCGGGACACCGCGCGTGAGTTCGAAGGCGTCTTCTCCCGGCTCTTCCCCGGCGGCGAGGGCCGTCTCGTCCTCACCGACCCCGGCAACATGCTGACCACCGGCCTGGACGTGGAGGCGAGGCCGCCGGGCAAGAAGGTCAAGCGGCTCTCCCTGCTGTCGGGCGGCGAGAGATCCCTTACGGCCGTTGCCCTCCTGGTCTCCATCTTCAAGGCGCGGCCCAGCCCGTTCTACGTGATGGACGAGGTCGAGGCGGCGCTCGACGACACCAATCTGCAGCGGCTGATCCGGATCATGGAGGAGCTCCAGGAGAGCTCCCAGCTGATCGTGATCACGCACCAGAAGCGGACGATGGAGGTCGCCGACGCGCTCTACGGCGTCTCGATGCAGGGCGACGGGGTGTCCAAGGTGATCAGCCAGCGTCTGCGCTGACGCCCGGCTTCGGCCGTTCGAGGGCCCTTACCCACCCTTCACACAATCTTCAACGTCCCCACGCGCATTCCGGGCACTCCTGGGTACTCGACCGTCCTGAACCGGGCCGCCCCCCCCGGTCCCGGCTACGAGACACGAACACATCAACCCCGCACGGTCGTTCCGGCGTTCAAGTGGTGGTCGCGTGAGACGTGTGCGCCACTGGGAGGGTTCACCCCCCACGCCTGACGGTGCGGCAGGCAACAGGAGCTCATGTGACCAGCGCAGCGCACGGACCGGAGTCCGGGGCCCGGGCGGCCCATCCGGACCATCTCGGGCATGTCATCTTCATCACGGCGGCCGCGGCGATGGGCGGCTTCCTCTTCGGCTACGACAGCTCCGTCATCAACGGCGCCGTCGAGGCGATCAGGGACCGCTACCACATCGGGTCCGGCACGCTGGCCCAGGTCATCGCCATCGCCCTGATCGGCTGTGCGATCGGGGCGGCCACCGCGGGACGTATCGCCGACCGGATCGGCCGTATCCGGTGCATGCGGATCGCCTCGGCGCTCTTCACCATCAGCGCCGTCGGGTCCGCCCTGCCGTTCGCGCTCTGGGACCTGGCGATGTGGCGCATCATCGGCGGCTTCGCGATCGGCATGGCGTCGGTCATCGGCCCCGCCTACATCGCCGAGGTCTCGCCGCCCGCCTACCGGGGCCGGCTCGGCTCCTTCCAGCAGGCCGCCATCGTCGTCGGCATCGCCGTCTCGCAGCTGGTCAACTTCGGCATCCTGCAGATCGCGGACGGCGACCAGCGGGGGAGGATCGCCGGCCTGGAGGCCTGGCAGTGGATGCTCGGTGTGATGGTCGTCCCCGCGCTCCTGTACGGGATGCTGTCCTTCGCGATCCCCGAGTCGCCGCGCTTCCTGCTCTCGGTCGGCAAGCGTGACCGGGCGCGCAAGATCCTCGAAGAGGTCGAGGGCAAGGGCGTCGACCTCGACGCCCGGGTGAACGAGATCGAGACGGCCATGCGCCGTGAGCACAAGTCGAAGTTCAGCGACCTGCTGGGCAGTCGCTTCGGCTTCCTGCCCATCGTCTGGATCGGTATCGGCCTGTCGGTCTTCCAGCAGCTCGTGGGCATCAACGTGGCGTTCTACTACTCGGCGACCCTGTGGCAGTCCGTGGGCATCGACCCGACGGACTCGTTCTTCTACTCGTTCACCACGTCGATCGTCAACATCATCGGTACGGCGATCGCGATGATCATGGTGGACCGGATCGGCCGCCGGCCCCTGGCGCTGATCGGCTCGACCGGTATGTGCATCGCGCTGGCGTTCGAGGCGTGGGCCTTCTCCGCCAAGCTGGTCGACGGCAAGCTGCCGACCACCGAGGGCACGGTGGCTCTGATCGCCGCCCATGTGTTCGTCCTCTTCTTCGCCCTCTCGTGGGGTGTCGTCGTCTGGGTCTTCCTCGGCGAGATGTTCCCGAACCGCCTCCGCGCCGCCGCGCTCGGCGTCGCCGCGTCCGCCCAGTGGATCGCCAACTGGGCGATCACCGCCAGCTTCCCGAGCCTGGCCGACTGGAACCTGTCGGCCACGTACATCATCTACGCCTGCTTCGCCGTGCTCTCGATCCCCTTCGTGCTCCTGTTCGTGAAGGAGACCAAGGGCAAGGCGCTGGAGGAGATGGGCTGATCCCGTCGCCCCTCCACCCCGCCCCGGTCCGTGCCGTACCGACCGGGGCGGCGCCCGTCGTCCGAGGCGCCGTCATCACCGTCCGACGTGACGCGTCGCCGTCGCCCAGGTCCCTGTCACGGGCTTACGCGGCGCTCCCCGCCGACGGGCCCCGACAGCACGGCGTACAGCCCGGCCGCGACGAGCGCCGACGAGGCCCAGCCCAGGCCGTTGCGCCCGATCCAGGTGGCGGCGAGCGGGCCGGTCAGCCATTGCGCCCGGACGAAGAGCAGCCCGACCACGAGGGCCACGGCCCAGGAGACCACCGCGGGCAGCCGGAACCCGGCCGTGTACCAGTAGGCGCTCGACGCGGTGGTGTCCATGAGCGCCTCGGCGTCGTACACCCGCCCCCGCAGCAGGTCCACGCCGAACACCCCGATCCAGGCGCTGAACGTCACGCCGAGCAGGGCCAGAAAGGTCAGGAAGGCGTCGAGGAAGCCCGTCGCCACCACCATCAGCCAGCCGCCGAGCAGCACACTGATCAAGGCGTTCACACCCACGGCCCAGCCGCGGGAGACCGGGAACCCGAGCGTCTGGGCGGTGAAGCCGGCGGAGTACATCGACATCGCGTTGATCATCACCATGCCGACCACGGCGATCAGCAGGTACGGCACCGAGATCCAGGCCGGAAGCAGCTCGCCGATGAAGGCCACCGGGTCCTCGGTGACGGCCAGCCCCGGGGCGCCCACCGCCATCACCGCGCCCATCGCCACCATCGGCCCCACCGTGACCACGGCGCCGCCCACGGTCGCCCCGACCATCGCCTTGGCCGACGCCGTACGCGGCAGGTAGCGGGCGAAGTCCGGGGCGGAGGGCACCCAGCTGATGCCCCCGGCGGCCAGCGTCCCGGCCCCCGCGACCATCAGCGCCGCCGGACCCGCGGGCCGGTCGAGGACCGCCCGCCACGGGGTCGTCACGGCCAGATGGACCAGGACGACCGCGCTGGCACCGCCGAAGAGGTACGCCGACGCCCCGCAGCACACCCGCAGCGCGCGGATGCCGATCCCCGAGACGAGGAAACCGGCGGCGACGAAGGCGGCCAGCGCCGCCAGGGCGAGCGTGCTCGTGCGCCGGACGCCCAGCATCAGGTCGAGCACCGCCAGCAGCGCGAAGGCGCCGGTCACCGCGTTGACGGTCTCCCAGCCCCAGCGGGCCACCCACAGCAGGGCCCCGGGCAACAGGTTGCCACGCTGCCCGAAGACCGCGCGCGACAGCGCCATGCCCGGCGCGCCCCCGCGCTTCCCGGCGATCGAGACCAGACCCACCAGGGAGAACGCGAGCAGCGGGGCCGTGACCGCGACGGCCAGCACCTGCCAGAGGTTGAGGCCGTTGAAGACGGTGAGCCCGGCGCCCACCGTCAGCAGCAGCACCGTCATGTTGGCCGTCACCCACGTGGGGAAGAGGGTGCGGACCCGGCCGGTGCGCTCCTCGTCGGGGACGGGGTCCAGGCCGCGGTTCTCCACGCGCAGCAGCGTACCGTTACACCCCCCTTTTGCCCCCAAAAGGCGTATAACGCCCGTGCGGCCCGTCCGGGGGACGCCCCGGAACCACTCCGCGACCACGGCTGTGGCCGATACTGGACGCGTTATGGAAATCGTCATCCTTGCTGTAGTCATCGCCCTGGTCGCGGTCGGCCTGATCAGCGGGCTCGTGGTCAGCAGCCGCAAGAAGAAGCAGCTGCCGCCCTCGGCGCCGTCGAGCACGCCGACCATCACTCCTCCCGCCGAGCCCCGTGTCGGCGAGGAAGCCGAGAAGCCGCGCGACGAAGCGCGGCGCACCGGCGAGGAGACCGGTCCCCCCGCCGGGACCCCCGTCGAGGAGGAGCCGGTCGTCCTCGAACCGGAGGCCCCCGCGCTGGAGGTCCCCGAACCCACCGCCGGCCGGCTGGTGCGCCTGCGCGCCCGGCTCGCCCGCTCGCAGAACTCCCTGGGCAAGGGGCTGCTCGCGCTCCTGTCCCGCGACAACCTCGACGAGGACACCTGGGAGGAGATCGAGGACACGCTCCTGACGGCGGACGTCGGTGTGGCCCCCACCCAGGAGCTCGTGGAGCGGCTGCGCGAACGGGTCCGCGTCCTCGGCACCCGCACGCCCGAGGAGCTGCGCGCGCTGCTGCGTGAGGAGCTCGTCAGCCTGCTCGGCCCCGACTTCGACCGCGAGGTGAAGACCGAGGGCGGTGCCGAGACGCCCGGCGTCGTGATGGTCGTCGGGGTCAACGGCACCGGCAAGACCACCACGACGGGCAAGCTCGCCCGGGTGCTGGTCGCCGACGGCCGCAGCGTCGTGCTCGGCGCCGCCGACACCTTCCGGGCCGCCGCCGCCGACCAGCTCCAGACCTGGGGCGAGCGCGTCGGCGCGCGCACCGTCCGCGGGCCCGAGGGCGGCGACCCCGCCTCCATCGCCTTCGACGCGGTGAAGGAGGGCATCGCCGAGGGGGCCGACGTGGTGCTCATCGACACCGCGGGCCGGCTCCACACCAAGACAGGGCTCATGGACGAGCTCGGCAAGGTCAAGCGGGTCGTCGAGAAGCACGGGCCGCTCGACGAGATCCTCCTCGTCCTCGATGCCACGACCGGGCAGAACGGCCTGGTGCAGGCCCGTGTCTTCGCGGAGGTCGTGGACATCACCGGCATCGTCCTGACCAAGCTCGACGGCACCGCCAAGGGCGGCATCGTCATCGCCGTCCAGCGCGAGCTGGGCGTCCCGGTCAAGCTCATCGGCCTCGGTGAGGGACCGGACGACCTCGCCCCGTTCGAACCGGGTGCCTTCGTCGACGCGCTGATCGGCGATTGACCGTACGCACACCGAGGAGCGCCGGAAGGGCGGTGGACCCCAGCGGGGGCTCACCGCCCTTCGGCCGTCACCAGCGGTGGCATATGTACGCCAGGGTGCCCAGCAGCAGCCGCGCCTGCGGGGGAGCGGCCGCGGTGTCCGGCGCGGGGGCCCGCAGCCAGCGGACCGGGCCGAGGCCGCCGAGGTCCGAGGGCGGGGCGGTGAGATAGGAGCCGCGGCCCATGGCGCGCAGGTCCAGGTCCGCGTCGTCCCAGCCCATCCGGTAGAGCAGCGTGGGCAGTTGGGCCGCGGCTCCCGGAGCGACGAAGAACTGTGTCCGGCCGTCCGGGGTCAGTGTGACCGGGCCGACCGGCAGGCCCATCCGCTCCATCCTGACCAGCGCGCGCCGTCCGGCCGCCTCTGCCACGTCCAGTACGTCGAACGTGCGGCCCACCGGGAGCAGGAGCGACGCGCCCGTCACCCCGGCCCAGGTGTCGGCGGCCGTCGCGAGGGTGGCACCGGCGGGGACCTCCAGGGAGAAGTCCAGCGGATGCGCGCCGGGGGCGGCGCAGGCGGCGTCCCCGCAGGAGCAGCCCCCCGCCGCCGCCCGCGCGCCGGGGGCGACCGCCCAGCCCCAGAGTCCCGTGTACTCGGCCACCGCGGACACTCCCGCCGCACGGCCGCGGCGCCGCGCCCCGGAGCGCATCTCGCGGATGCCGCCGATCGTGAAGCCCATGCCCCCTCCAACGGGTCCGACCCACCGTGGTTACGACGCCGGAGCGCGAAACGCCTCCGCCGCCGTGGGCGATCCCGCAGTGCGCGGGGGAGGCTCCAGGGGGGTGGTGCGCGCCTCCCGCGTGCGCCCCTGAATGCTTCACTCCGCTCTATGCTGATCGCGCTCTGTCAAGTGAATCGCGGACCAGGTCAGGCGCGTTCATCCGAAGGGGTGGCGAATGGTGGCGTTTCCGCACCCCCCTCGCCCCAGTGGTGACGGAGGCGTTACTGTCGGTACCCGAGCCTGCAATTGCATGTGCGTCCGTGGGTATGCCCCGGGCAACCCTGAAACCGGTGCGGCAGTGTGCGACCGCCGTACGGGCGGCACCGGAGCACGGCATTCTGATAGAGGTTCGCGCGAAAGATTCCAGCGGGATGGGGGCCTTCCAGTGAGTGGCAGCGGCGCAGGCGAGACGAATGCCGGAAAGCGCCCGAACGGGCAGCTCGGCTCGTGGTTCGTGCGCAGCGGCTGGTCGAAGGGCGAGCTCGCCCGCCAGGTGAACCGCCGGGCCCGCCAGATGGGGGCCCACCACATCAGCACCGACACCTCGCGGGTGCGGCGCTGGCTCGACGGCGAGCAGCCGCGCGAACCCATTCCGCGCATCCTCTCCGAGCTGTTCTCCGAACGCTTCGGCACCGTCGTCCCCGTGGAGGACCTCGGCCTGCGCTCCGCCCACCAGTCGCCCTCGGTGGCCGGGGTGGACCTGCCCTGGGCGGCCCCCCAGACGGTGGCGCTGCTCAGCGAGTTCTCCCGCAGCGACCTGATGCTGGCCCGGCGCGGCTTCCTCGGCAGCTCCCTGGCCCTGGCCGCCGGCCCCGCCCTCATCGAGCCCATGCAGCGCTGGCTGGTGCCCGTCACCCCGGCCGGCCGGCCCGAGCCGGAGCGGAAGGACGTGTCCTCGCGCCCTTCCAAGCTCTCCCCGCCCGAGCTGGACCTGCTGGAGTCCACCACCGCGATGTTCCGGCAGTGGGACGCCCAGTGCGGCGGCGGACTGCGCCGCAAGGCCGTCGTGGGCCAGCTCCACGAGGTCACCGACCTGTTACAGGAGCCCCACCCCGAGGCCACCGCCAAACGCCTCTTCCGCTGCGCGGCCGAACTGGCCGAACTGGCCGGCTGGATGAGCTACGACGTGGGCCTCCAGCCCACCGCCCAGAAGTACTTCGTGCTCGCCCTGCACGCAGCCAAGGAAGCCGGTGACAAGCCGCTCGGCTCCTACATCCTGTCCAGCATGAGCCGCCAGATGATCCACCTCGGACGGCCCGACGACGCCCTCGAACTCGTCCACCTCGCCCAGTACGGCAGCCGTGACTGCGCGACCGCCCGCACTCAGGCCATGCTGTACGCGATGGAGGCGCGCGCGTACGCGAACATGGGCCAGCCCAGCAAGTGCCGGCGCGCGGTCCGGATGGCCGAGGACACCTTCGCCGACGCGGCCTTCGAAGACGGCCCCGAGCCCGACTGGATCCGCTTCTTCTCCGACGCCGAGCTGCACGGCGAGAACGCCCACTCCTACCGCGACCTCGCCTACGTCGCGGGCCGCAGCCCCACGTACGCCTCGCTCGCGGAACCCGTCATGGCCCGCGCGGTGGAGCTGTTCAGCGAGGACGACGAGCACCAGCGGTCCTACGCCCTCAACCTCGTCGGCATGGCCACCGTGCACCTCCTGCGGCGCGAACCCGAGGAGTCCACCGTGCTGGCCACCCAGGCCCTGCGCGTCGCCAAGCGCGTCAGGTCCGAGCGCGTCAACACCCGGCTGCGCAAGACCGTCGACACCGCCGCCCGGGACTTCGGCGACATCCCCGAGGTCGCCCGGCTCACCGACCTGCTCACCGAACAGCTCCCGGAGACCGCCGAAGCGGTCTGACCGCTCCCGTACCGGAGCCCTGCCCCCGGCGTGCCGCCGGGCCCCTCGCCACCGGCCACGACAGCCGTCCCGTACATCCCGACCCGGCTCCCCCATCGCCAGGTCAGCGGACGGCTGCCGTGGCCGGTTCACGTCGTGCGCACGGCACGGGCCGCGCGAAACGCTCCGTATGCGGAGCCGCCGGCACGGCGGGCACCACAACGGATCAGCCACGCGTGGTTCATTCCCGCGTAACACCCCCCTCTCCTTCGTCACCGCCGCGAAACACCGTGCGGCATCCGTGGAAACGGCGCCGCGCGACGCTCGAAGCGCATACCGGCCCGCACCTTTTCACCGTGGTCCCGCACCCCCGCACGTGGCCGCACCGACGACGAGGAGACGCCGATGCCCCCAGGCATCACGACGCTTGCCGCAGACGCCCCCGAGCTGTCTGCCGCCAACACAGGGTTCATGCTCATCTGCTCCGCGCTGGTGATGCTCATGACCCCGGGCCTGGCCTTCTTCTACGGAGGCATGGTCCGCGTCAAGAGCACCCTGAACATGCTGATGATGAGCTTCGTCAGCCTCGGGATCGTCACGGTCCTGTGGGTCCTCTACGGATTCGGCCTCACCTTCGGCTCCGACGCCGGATCGGTCATCGGCTGGAGCTCCGACTACGCCGGCCTCAGCGGGATCGGCCTCACCGAACTCTGGGACGGCACCACCGTCCCGGTGTACGTCTTCGCCGTGTTCCAGCTGATGTTCGCCGTCCTCACCCCGGCCCTGATCAGCGGCGCCCTGGCGGACCGCGTCAAGTTCACCGCGTGGACGCTCTTCGTCGCCCTGTGGGTCACCGTCGTCTACTTCCCCGTCGCCCACTGGGTCTGGGGCTCCGGCGGCTGGCTCTTCGACCTCGGCGTGATCGACTTCGCCGGAGGCACGGCCGTCCACATCAACGCCGGTGCCGCCGCGCTCGGCGTGATCCTCGTCATCGGCAAGCGGGTCGGCTTCAAGAAGGACCCGATGCGGCCGCACAGCCTGCCGCTCGTCATGCTCGGCGCGGCCCTCCTGTGGTTCGGCTGGTTCGGCTTCAACGCCGGCTCCTGGCTGGGCAACGACGACGGCGTCGGCGCGGTCATGTTCCTCAACACCCAGGTGGCCACCGGCGCCGCGGTCCTCGGCTGGCTCGCCTACGAGAAGCTCCGCCACGGCACCTTCACCACCCTCGGCGCCGCCTCCGGGGCGGTCGCCGGACTCGTCGCGATCACCCCGGCGGGCGGCTCCGTCAGCCCGCTCGGCGCGATAGCGGTCGGGGCCGTCGCCGGTGTGGTGTGCGCCATGGCCGTCGGACTGAAGTACCGGTTCGGCTACGACGACTCCCTGGACGTCGTCGGCGTCCACCTCGTCGGCGGCGTCGTCGGCTCCCTGCTCGTCGGCCTCCTCGCCACCGGCGGGGTGCAGTCCGACGCCAAGGGCCTCTTCTACGGCGGCGGCCTCGACCAGCTCGGCAAGCAGGCCGTCGGCGTCTTCGCGGTCCTCGCGTACTCCCTGGTCGTCTCCGGTCTCCTGGCCCTCCTCCTCGACCGGACGATCGGGATGCGGATCGCCGAGGACGACGAGATCTCCGGCATCGACCAGGCCGAACACGCCGAGACGGCGTACGACTTCAGCGGCGCGGGCGGCGGCGCGGCCCCCCGCACCACCGCCGCGGCGAACGAGAAGGCCCTGAACAAGACGGCCCCGGCGAACAAGCAGGCCCCGAACAAGCAGGCCCCGAACACGAAGGTGGACGCGTGAAACTCATCACCGCGGTCGTCAAGCCCCACCGGCTGGACGAGATCAAGGAGGCGCTCCAGGCCTTCGGCGTCCAGGGCCTCACGGTCACGGAGGCCAGCGGCTACGGGCGCCAGCGCGGCCACACCGAGGTCTACCGCGGTGCCGAGTACACCGTCGACCTCGTACCGAAGATCCGCGTCGAGGTGCTCGTCGAGGACGAGGACGCCGAACAGCTCATCGAGGTGGTCGTCAAGGCGGCCCGCACGGGCAAGATCGGTGACGGGAAGGTCTGGAGCGTCCCGGTCGACACCGCGGTCCGCGTACGGACCGGCGAACGCGGCCCCGACGCCCTCTGACCGGCAACCCCCGAACGACCCGACGGAAGGCACCTGGGTGACCCGGACCGATGTGACCACCGAAGCGGAGAACCCGGGACCCAGCGGCTACGCGGCGGCCCGGCTGCGCCTCCTCCAGCGGGAGGCGCGGTCCGGGCCGCCGCGCCGTGCCGCCCTGGCCCGGCTCACCGACGACTGGCTGACCGCGCTGTTCACCACCGCCGCCGCGCAGACCGGGGTACGCGGCGCCGCCCTCGTCGCGGTCGGCGGATACGGCCGGGGCGAACTCTCCCCGCGCAGCGACCTCGACCTGCTGCTCCTGCACGACGGCAGCGCCGGACCCGCGGCCGTCGCCGCCCTCGCCGACCGCGTCTGGTACCCGGTCTGGGACCTCGGCCTGGCCCTCGACCACTCCGTACGCACCCACGCGGAGGTCCGGAAGGCCGCGGCGGACGACCTCAAGGTCCAGCTCGGCCTCCTCGACGCCCGCGCCGTCGCCGGCGACCTCGGGCGCGTCGCCGCCCTGCGCTCCGAGATCCTCACCGACTGGCGCAACCAGGCCCACAGGCGGCTGCCCGCCCTCGCCGCGCTCTGCCGGGAACGGGCCGAGCGCGCCGGCGAACTCCCCTACCTCCTGGAACCCGACCTCAAGGAGGCACACGGCGGCCTTCGCGACGCCACCGCGCTGCGCGCCGTCGCCGCCTCCTGGGTCGCCGACGCCCCCCGCGAAGGCCTCGCCGAGGCCCGCCGCGCCCTCCTCGACGTACGCGACGCCCTCCACCTCACCACCGGCCGCTCCACCGACCGCCTCGCCCTCCAGGAGCAGGACCAGGTCGCCGCCGCCCTCGGTCTCCTCGACGCGGACGCCCTGCTGCGCCAGGTCTACGAGGCCGCCCGCACCGTCTCCTACGCCACCGACGTCACCTGGCGCGAGGTCGAGCGTGTCCTGCGGGCCCGCTCCGCGCGGCCCCGGCTGCGCGGGCTCCTGAAAGGCGGCTCCAGGAACGCCCCCGAACGCGTCCCGCTCGCCGAAGGAGTCGTCGAGGCGGACGGCGAGGTGGTCCTCGCCCGCACCGCGCGCCCGGACAAGGACCCCGTCCTCACCCTCCGGGCCGCGGCCGCCGCCGCCGAGTCCGGGCTCCCGCTCTCCCGCCACCTCGTCCGGCACCTGCGGACCGGTGCCCCGCCGCTCCCGGTGCCCTGGCCCGCCGAGGCCCGGGAGGAGTTCGTCACCCTGCTCGGCGCCGGTGAGTCCACCGTCGCCGTCTGGGAGGCGCTCGAAGCGGAGGGCATCGTCGCCCGGCTGCTGCCCGACTGGGAACGGGTCCGCTGCCGCCCGCAGCGCAACCCCGTGCACACCTGGACCGTCGACCGGCACCTGGTCGAGACGGCCGTACGCGCCTCCTTCCTCACCCGCCGCGTCGGCCGTCCCGACCTCCTCCTGGTCGCCGCCCTGCTCCACGACCTCGGCAAGGGCCGGCCCGGCGACCACGCGGTGACCGGCGAGGTCATCGCCCGCGACACGGCCGCCCGCATCGGATTCGACCAGCGGGACACGGCCGTCCTCGCCACCCTCGTACGCCACCACCTGCTGCTCGTCGAGACCGCCACCCGGCGCGACCTGGACGACCCGGCGACCGTGCGCGCGGTCGCCGACGCCGTGGGCAGCGCCTCCACCCTGGAACTGCTGCACGCCCTCACCGAGGCCGACGCGCTGGCCACCGGACCGGCCGCCTGGAGCTCCTGGCGCGCCTCGCTCGTCACCGGCCTCGTCCGGCGCGTCGCCGCCCTGCTGGCGGGGGAGGAGCCCGCCGGACCGGAACCGCTCGCCGTCGGCGCCGAGCAGGAGCGCCTCGCCGTCGAGGCCCTGCGCACCGGCGGACCCGTCCTCGCCCTGCGCGCCGAGCCGGAACCCGCCCCGGAGGACGGCGACCCCGAACCCGTCGGCGTCGAACTCCACATCGCCCTGCCGGACCGGCCCGGTGTCCTGCCGGCCGCCGCCGGGGTGCTCGCCCTGCACCGGCTCACCGTCCGCGCCGCCGACCTGCGCGCCGTCGAACTCCCCACCGGGCTGGGCGGATCGGCCGGCCTGCTGGTGCTGAGCTGGCGGGTCGCCGCCGCGTACGGCTCCCTCCCGGCGACCGCCCGGCTCCACGCCGATCTCGTACGCGCCCTGGACGGCTCCCTGGACATCCGGGCCCGCCTCGCCGAACGCGAGGCCGCCTCACCCCGGCGGCGCGGGGCGAAGGCGCCGCCTCCCCGGGTGACCGTCGCCCCGGCGGGCTCCCGCCTGGCCACGGTCATCGAGGTACGCGCCCAGGACGCCCCGGGGCTGCTGCACCGGATCGGCCGGGCCCTGGAGCAGAGCGGGGTACGGGTGCGCAGCGCCCACGTCTCGACGCTCGGGGCGAACGCGGTGGACGCCTTCTACGTCACCGACGCGGCCGGCGAAACCTTGCCGCCCCCGGCCGCGGAGGCACTGGCCAGGGCGGTCGAGGCGGCCCTGCGGGAGTGACGCGCGGGAGGGCCCGCCCCGGGACGGGCCGGCACGCGGGGACGGACCGTCCGCGCGGCGGGGCCGCCGGAACGGGCGCCCGGCGCTCCCCGCGGACGGGATGCGCGCACGTGGTCTCCGCCCGGGTTTCTTCCGGGCGGAGACCGTCGTTTCCCGCGAGCCGGATACCCTGGGGTACTGCATCCGATTACCCCCGACCCTGAGGACCGACGAGCGCCGTGTTCGATACTCTCTCCGACCGCCTTGCCGCGACTTTCAAGAACCTCAGGGGCAAGGGCCGCTTGTCCGAGGCGGACATCGACGCCACGGCTCGCGAGATCCGTATCGCCCTGCTCGAAGCCGATGTCGCCCTGCCCGTGGTCCGGTCCTTCATCGCCAAGGTCAAGGAACGGGCCCGGGGCGTGGAGGTCTCCCAGGCGCTGAACCCGGCGCAGCAGATGATCAAGATCGTCAACGAGGAGCTCGTCTCCATCCTCGGCGGCGAGACCCGGCGGCTCCGGTTCGCCAAGAACCCGCCCACCGTGATCATGCTCGCCGGTCTCCAGGGCGCGGGTAAGACCACCCTCGCGGGCAAGCTCGGCCTCTGGCTCAAGGGCCAGGGCCACTCCCCACTGCTGGTCGCCTGTGACCTCCAGCGCCCCAACGCCGTCAACCAGCTGAGCGTCGTCGCCGACCGCGCGGGCGTCGCGGTGTACGCGCCGGAGCCGGGCAACGGCGTGGGCGACCCGGTCAAGGTGGCCAAGGACTCCGTCGAGTACGCCACGGCCAAGGTCCATGACATCGTCATCGTCGACACCGCCGGCCGTCTCGGCATCGACGAGGAGCTGATGCGGCAGGCCGCGGACATCCGCGACGCCGTCAGCCCCGACGAGATCCTCTTCGTCGTCGACGCGATGATCGGCCAGGACGCGGTCAACACCGCCGAGGCCTTCCGCGACGGCGTCGGCTTCGACGGTGTCGTGCTCTCCAAGCTCGACGGCGACGCCCGCGGCGGTGCCGCCCTGTCGATCGCCCATGTCACGGGCAAGCAGATCATGTTCGCGTCGAACGGTGAGAAGCTGGAGGACTTCGACGCCTTCCACCCCGACCGCATGGCCTCGCGCATCCTCGACATGGGTGACCTGCTCACCCTGATCGAGCAGGCGGAGAAGACGTTCAGCCAGGAAGAGGCCGCCAAGATGGCCTCCAAGCTGGCGTCGAGCAAGGGCAAGGACTTCACGCTCGACGACTTCCTGGCGCAGATGGAGCAGGTCCGCAAGATGGGCTCCATCTCCAAGCTGCTCGGGATGCTGCCCGGCATGGGGCAGATCAAGGACCAGATCAACAACATCGACGAGCGCGACGTCGACCGCACGGCCGCGATCATCAAGTCGATGACGCCGAGGGAACGCGCCGAGCCGACGCTCATCAACGGCTCCCGCCGGGCCCGTATCGCCAAGGGGTCCGGGGTCGAGGTCTCCGCGGTGAAGAACCTCGTGGAGCGCTTCTTCGAGGCCCGCAAGATGATGTCGAAGATGGCCCAGGGCGGCGGGATGCCGGGCATGCCCGGGATGCCCGGCATGGGGGGTGGCCCCGGCCGCCAGAAGAAGCAGGTCAAGCAGGCCAAGGGCAAGCGCAAGAGCGGCAACCCGATGAAGCGCAAGGCCGAGGAGCAGGCCGCCGCGGCCCGTCGTGAGCAGGCGGCGCAGGGCGGGGCGTTCAACCTGCCGGCCGAGGGCGACAAGAACTTCGAACTGCCGGACGAGTTCAAGAAGTTCATGGGCTGACCGGCGCCCCGGCACGGGCCGCACGCGTACGTACGTCAGGGGCGCCCCGCTCGGCGGGCGCCCCTTCGGCGTGTCTCCGGCCGGACGGCTACCTCGTCACGCACACCAGGTAGCGGAAGACGTTCGGCATCCGGACCGTGCCGTCGGGCCGCCGGTGCGGAAGCAGGGCCTCGGCGACCTCCTTCTCCACCCGGGAGCGGCCGGTCGCCCGCTCCGCCGCGTCGAACAGCCCGGTCGAGAGCAGGCCGCGTACGGCGCTGTCCACGTCGGCGTAGGCGAAGGGACAGGACACCCGGCCCGAACCGTCCGGTTTCAGCCCGGCCCGTGCCGCGACCTCCTCCAGGTCGTCCCGCAGCGCCGGACGCCAGCCGCCCGGACGCGCGGGACGCGCCGGCTCGGCGAGCCGGGCCGCCACCCGCAGCACCGGGGCCGTCGCGCACCGCTCCGGCGGCCCCCAGCCGGTCAGGACCACGGTGGCGCCCCGCACGGCCAGCGGGACGGCCTCCGCGAGCGCGGGCGCGAGCCCCTCGGAGTCACCGGCCGCACAGCCGATCGGGTGGAAGGCGGTCAGCAGGTTGTACGGCGGCGCGCCGGTCGTCGCGACGGCCGACGGCGGGCCCTCCACGAGCCGCGCCCGCCGGGCCGGCTCCGTGTCCCGCGCCCGTCCGCCGGAGCCCTCCGCCCACGTGCCGGAATTCTCCGCCCGTCCCGCGGACCCGAGGCGCTCCCTGGCCAGGGCGAGGCGTTCGCGGTCGGTGTCCACGCCGGTGACGCGCGCGCCGCGCGAGGCCGCCGCGAGCAGGGCGAGCCCGGAACCGCAGCCGAGGGAGAGCATCCGCGTCCCGGCACCGACCTCCAGCCGGTCGAACACGGCCTCGTGGAGCGGCGCCAGCACGCGCTCCTGGATCGCGGCCCAGTCGCGGGCGCGGGTACCGGGATCCACCGGGGCGGACGAAGCCGCGTACGTGTGGTGCCGGACGAGCGTGGGTGTCATGGAATGCGCCCCAATCCGCCGAGAGGTCGGTCGTGCCCGGGTGGACGGTCCCCCACGCGGATGCGGTACCGGGCGCGCCCGGCCCCGGGTGCCGGGGACTCCACGTCCGCCGCCCCGTCCAGACGCCTGACGGGGTGGGGCGGCCGTGTCGCTCGCGTGCTCCGGCCGTGCGCCCCGGCACCGGCCCGAGGCCGGGCCGCCGGACCGGCACGCCCGCCGCTCGCTCTTCCCCCCAGTCTCACCCGGCACACGGGACGCGGCACGTCGAGCGGTCCTGCCCGGCACCGGACGCGGCACGTCGAGCCGTCCTGCCCGGCACCTGGACACGGCACGTCGAGCTCCGGCCCCGCGACGCCCCCGCACCGTGGTCCGCGGCGTCGCGGGGCCGGGGGTAATGTCGCTGTCCGGGCGCCCGCCTACAGGCCGGGGCGTACGGCAGGCTACGTACCGCCTTGGTGCGAGCTGTGTGACTTCTCCGCAGATCTGCGCACCCGACCTCGTCCGGACGCATCAGCGACAACTGACTGGTACGTGCAAATTATTTGGGATGCCCTGGAATAGGAACACCGGAGCACCCACGATCGTTGTCACGACGTGAGCACGACACCACCTGTACTTGCCGCAGAGCTGGCGCAGGCGTGGGCCGACATTCAGCGGTACCACCCCGAGCTGCCGGACCTTGCCGCCCCCGAGTCCCTGATCGGAGAGTCCTCGTCCGCCTGTGGCGCCGAGCTCTCCTTCGAACGACTGCTCCATGAGGCAGTCCATGGAATCGCCGCCGCGCGAGGTGTCCGGGACACCTCGCGGGCCGGCCGCTACCACAACCGACGCTTCCTCGCGATCGCCGAGGAGCTGGGCCTCGACCATGCCGAGGAGCCCCACCCCAGCAGTGGATTCTCGTTGGTGACGCTGAATCCCGAGGCCAAACGCAGATACCGCCCGACGGCCGAGCGGCTGCAGCGCGCCCTCAAGGCGCACACCGTGGCCACCGCCGCGGACACCAAGCGCTCCTTCCGCGGTCCCGCGGCCCGGCACGGATCCTCCGGTGGAGGCGTCCGCGTCAAGGCCGTCTGCGACTGCGGGCGCAACGTCCGCGTCGTCCCGTCCGTCCTCGCCCAGGCGCCGATCGTCTGCGGCGGATGCGGCAAGCCCTTCCGCATCCCGGAAGGGGCGGTCGCGGTCGGGTGACCCGATGTGGTGTGGCACAATGGCTAGCTGTACTCGACAGCCGCATAGGACCCCTCTCTCCTCCGGCTGACGCGTCCGTCGGGCACCCGAGTACCGCAACCCCACGTGGCATCTTCGTTGTGCCCAACCACGTCAGAGACCAGGAGACACCACTCCCGTGGCAGTCAAGATCAAGCTGAAGCGTCTGGGCAAGATCCGTTCGCCTCACTACCGCATCATCGTCGCCGACTCCCGTACCCGCCGTGACGGCCGGGCCATCGAGGAGATCGGCCTGTACCACCCGGTGCAGAACCCCTCGCGCATCGAGGTCAACTCGGAGCGCGCGCGGTACTGGCTGTCCGTCGGCGCCCAGCCGACCGAGCCGGTCCTCGCGATCCTGAAGCTCACCGGTGACTGGCAGGCCCACAAGGGTCTCCCGGCCCCCGCGCCGCTCCTGCAGCCGGAGCCCAAGGCTGACAAGCGTGCCCTCTTCGAGTCCCTGAGCCTGGATGGCGACGAGACCAAGGGCGAGGCCATCACGCAGAAGGCCAAGAAGTCTGACAAGAAGGCGGACGAGGCGTCTGACGCCGCGTCCACCGAGTCGACCGAGGCCTGAGCATGCTCGAGGAGGCTCTTGAGCACCTCGTGAAGGGCATCGTCGACAACCCCGACGATGTGCAGGTCGCCTCGCGTGACCTGCGCCGTGGACGCGTGCTGGAGGTCAGGGTCCATCCCGAAGACCTCGGCAAGGTGATCGGCCGCAACGGCCGCACCGCACGCGCCCTGCGTACCGTCGTGGGTGCCATCGGCGGCCGCGGTATCCGCGTCGACCTCGTCGATGTGGACCAGGTCCGCTGAGGAGTTGAACACCGGCCGGGGCCGGGGAGGGCTTTCGAGCCGTCCCCGGCCTTTGTCGTCCGTACGTACACCATCACCGGGAGTAACAGCGTGCAGTTGGTAGTGGCGCGGATCGGCCGCGCCCACGGCATCAAGGGCGAGGTCACCGTCGAGGTGCGCACCGACGAGCCCGAACTCCGGCTCGGCCCCGGAGCCGTCCTGGCCACCGAACCGGCGGAACGGGGCCCCCTGACCATCGAGACGGGCCGCGTGCACAGCGGCAGGCTCCTGCTGGGCTTCGAGAACGTCCGGGACCGTACGGCCGCCGAGGCGCTCCGCAACACCCTGCTCATCGCGGAGGTCGACCCCGCCGAACTGCCCGAGGACCCGGAGGAGTTCTACGACCACCAGTTGATCGACCTCGACGTGGTCCTCGCCGACGGCACCGGGATCGGCCGGATCACCGAGATCAGTCATCTGCCGTCCCAGGACCTGTTCATCGTGGAACGCCCGGACGGCAGCGAGGTGATGATCCCGTTCGTCGAGGAGATCGTCGCCGAGATCGACCTGGAGGAGCAGCGGGCCGTCGTCACACCGCCGCCCGGTCTGATCGACGAGAGCGAGGCCGTCGTCGCCTCCGCGCGCGACGCCGACGGGGCCGATGGGGCCGACGGGGCCGCGGACGAGGCGGAGCGGGCCGGTACGGCGGAGAAGGGCGACGCGTGATGCGTCTCGACGTCGTCACGATCTTCCCGGAGTACCTCGAACCGCTGAACGTCTCGCTCGTCGGCAAGGCCCGCGCCCGGGGCCGCCTCGACGTCCACGTCCACGACCTGCGCGACTGGACGTACGACCGGCACAACACGGTGGACGACACCCCTTACGGCGGCGGCCCCGGCATGGTCATGAAGACCGAGCCGTGGGGTGACGCCCTGGACGACGTCCTGGCCGACGGGTACGAGTCCGGGGCGCACGCCCCCGTGCTCGTGGTGCCCACGCCCAGCGGGAGGCCCTTCACCCAGGAACTGGCCGTGGAGCTGTCCGGGCGGCCGTGGCTGATCTTCGCCCCGGCCCGTTACGAGGGCATCGACCGCAGGGTGACCGAGGAGTACGCGACCCGGATGTCCGTGGTGGAGGTCTCCATCGGGGACTACGTCCTGGCCGGCGGGGAGGCCGCCGTCCTGGTCGTCACCGAGGCCGTGGCCCGGCTGCTGCCCGGCGTGCTGGGCAACGCCGAATCGCACCGGGACGACTCCTTCGCTCCCGGGGCGATGGCCGACCTGCTCGAAGGCCCGGTGTACACCAAGCCGCCGGAGTGGCGTGGGCGCGGTATCCCTGAGGTGCTGCTCAGCGGGCACCACGGGAAGATCGCGCGCTGGCGCAGGGACGAGGCGTTCCGCCGGACCGCCCTCAACCGGCCCGATCTCATCGAGCGGTGCGAGGCGTCCGGCTTCGACAAGAAGGACCGCGAGATCCTCTCGATCCTCGGCTGGTCCCCGGAGTCCGGGGGGCGATTTTGGCGCAGGCCCGGAGCCGTGGAAGAATAGGCCAGCCGTACGTCCGGTGTGCGCCCCTGCCACAGGGGGAACGACGCCCACCCGACGCGATCGGCCTTTCGTACTTCACTCTCTCCCGTCGATGACCTGTGGCATCGGCGAAGAAAGCAGACACCATGACTTCCCTGCTCGATGGCGTCAACGCCGCCTCCCTCCGTACCGACCTCCCGGCCTTTCGCCCGGGTGACACGGTCAACGTCCACGTGCGCGTGATCGAGGGCAGCCGCTCCCGTATCCAGCAGTTCAAGGGCATCGTCATCCGCCGCCAGGGCTCGGGCGTCAGCGAGACCTTCACGGTCCGCAAGGTCTCCTTCAGCGTCGGCGTCGAGCGCACCTTCCCGGTGCACAGCCCGATCTTCGAGAAGATCGAGCTCGTCACCCGCGGTGACGTCCGTCGCGCCAAGCTGTACTTCCTCCGTGAGCTGCGTGGCAAGGCCGCGAAGATCAAGGAGAAGCGCGACCGCTGATTCACCTCCGGCGTCCACAACGCGGCCGGATAGGATTCGGCCCCGATGGACACCGACGCACGACACACGGAGCGCGATCGCTCCTCCGCACCCGAGGACGGGACGGAGGAGGGGTCGCGCTCCGCGCGTGCTCCGGCCCCTGAGGCCGGACGGACCGCCTGGGGCCGGGTGGCCCTCCTGGGGGCGCTCTGCACCGTGGCGCTGCTGCTGTTCAGCGCCTTCGTGCTCCAGCCCTTCCTCATCCCCAGCGGCTCGATGGAGCCCACGCTGCGCGTCGGGGACCGGGTGCTGGTCAACAAGCTGGCGTACCGTTTCGGCTCCGAGCCGCGCCGCGGCGACGTGGTGGTCTTCGACGGGACCGGGTCCTTCGTGCCGGAGACGCCCGGCGACGACTCCGTGGGCTCCCTGCTGCGCGGGGTGGCCGCTTCCCTGGGACTGGGCGAGCCCGTCGAGACCGACTTCGTGAAGCGGGTGGTGGGCGTGGGGGGCGATCACGTGGTCTGCTGCGACGAGCGGGGCCGGATCGAGGTGAACGGCGACCCGGTCGACGAGGAGTACGTGCACCCGGGCGACGAGCCGTCCCAGGTCGCCTTCGACATCGAGGTGCCCGACGGCAGGCTGTGGATGATGGGTGACCACCGCTCCCGCTCCCGGGACTCCCGGGACCACCTGGGACAGCCCGGTGGAGGCATGGTGCCCGTCGACCGGGTGGTCGGGCGGGTCGACTGGCTCGGCTGGCCGTTCGGCAGGCTCGGGTCCCTGGACGGGACCGACGCCTTCACCGGTATCGCCTCCGCGGGCATACGGCCGGCGGGCGCGGACCGTGGGTAGGCGGGGGCGCGGACGCGGCGAACCGGACAGCCACGTACCGGGGAGCGGGCCCGACGGGGCCCGTACGCTGCCCACCCGGGCCGAGCGCCGCAAGCTGGCGCGCAAGGTACGCCGCCGCAGGCGCGGGACGGCGCTCACGGAGATACCCCTTCTGGTGCTGGCGGCGCTGGTGATCGCGCTGGTGCTCAAGACCTTCCTCGTCCAGGCCTTCGTGATCCCGTCCGGGTCGATGGAGCAGACGATCCAGATCGGCGACCGGGTACTGGTGGACAAGCTGACACCGTGGTTCGGGACCGAGCCCCGGCGCGGTGACGTCGTCGTCTTCCAGGACCCGGGCGGCTGGCTGCCCAAGGGGGAGGCCTCCACCGAGGAGTCCCCGGTCGGTGTGAAACAGGTCAAGGAGCTGCTGACCTTCATCGGACTGCTGCCCTCGGACGACGAGCAGGACCTGATCAAGCGCGTGGTGGGTGTGGGGGGCGACACGGTCGCGTGCTGCGGAGCCGACGGCAGGGTCACCGTCAACGGCGTCGCGCTCGACGAGCCGTACCTGCATCCGGACAGTGAGCCATCCACGGTCCAATTCGAGGTAAAGGTTCCCCCCGGCCGTCTCTTCGTCATGGGCGACCACCGGTCCAATTCCGCGGACTCGCGGTTCCACCTCGACGAACCGCACCACGGGACGGTCTCCGGGGAACAGGTCGTCGGACGTGCCGTGGTGATCGCCTGGCCCGTCGCCCACTGGCACGGCCTGGAGGAACGCGGGACGTACGCGACCGTGCCCGACGGGCGTGCCGGGACGGCGGCGGGGGCGGATCCGTCGAATAGTGTGGACCACCAGGATCTGAACGGAATGGTCCTGCTCCCGACCCCTGCGGAACTCCCGCTCGTTATGGGAGTGGTGGGCCTGCGCCGGATCGGGCGCGGGCGGTGGCACGGAGTGAGGAGTAGATGTGGGGGACGTGGCGGTCGGCGCACGATCCGGACACGACGGGCCCGAGGACCGGCCCCCGAACGGCGGGGTCCCGGTGGATGACGGCGGATCCCCCGGCTTCGCGTCCCCGGGCTCCGTACCCCCGGGTGCGGAGCCTCCCGGCGGGGACGCGTCGCAGGACGGTTCCGCGAGCGGCGGCGGTACGGCGCCGAAGAAGCCGCGCTCGTTCTGGAAGGAGCTGCCGCTCCTCATCGGCATCGCGCTGATCCTGGCGCTGCTGATCAAGACCTTCCTGGTGCAGGCGTTCTCGATCCCCTCGGACTCCATGCAGAACACCTTGCAGCGGGGTGACCGGGTCCTCGTGGACAAGCTGACGCCGTGGTTCGGATCCGAGCCGGAGCGCGGCGAGGTCGTGGTCTTCCACGACCCGGGCGGCTGGCTGGAGGGCACCGAGACGCCCGAGCCGAACGCGGTGCAGAACTTCCTCAGCTTCATCGGGCTGATGCCGTCCGCCAAGGACAAGGACCTGATCAAGCGGGTCATCGCGGTCGGCGGCGACACGGTGGAGTGCAAGAAGAACGGACCGGTGACGGTCAACGGCAAGGAGCTGGACGACAAGTCGTTCATCTTCGAGGGCAACAGCGCCTGCGACGACCAGCCCTTCGGTCCGATCCACGTGCCGGAGGGCCGGATCTGGGTCATGGGCGACCACCGTCAGAACTCGCTGGACTCCCGGTACCACCAGGAGCTCCCCGGCCAGGGCACGGTGTCCGTGGACCAGGTCGTCGGACGGGCCGTCCTCGTGGCCTGGCCGGTCAACCGCTGGTCGACCCTGCCGGTCCCGAAGACCTTTGACCAGCCCGGACTGAACGCGGCGGCCGCCGCCGCCGTGCCGGGCGCGCTCGGTGTGGCCGGGGCACTGCCCCTCGTGTTCTGGCGCCGCCGGAGGCTGACCCGGGAGCGTACCGCCGGGTAGGGTGCCGACTCGGATCAGCGACGGTCGGTCTCGGATGGGGGAGGCGCTGGAATGAGCGGAACAGGACGTGGGGACGACGGCCGCGGCCGGCTCGGCAGAGTGCTGTCGAACCTGGCCGTGGCCGTCGGCTGTGTGCTCTTCCTCGGCGGCTTCGCCTGGGCGGCGGTGGTGTACAAGCCGTACACCGTGCCGACCTCGTCGATGTCCCCCACGGTGAACGCCGGGGACCGGGTCCTCGCCGAGCGGGTGGACGGTGCCGAGGTGAGGCGCGGTGACGTGGTCGTCTTCACCGACACGGTCTGGGGCGACGCCCCGATGGTGAAGAGGGTCGTCGGAGTGGGCGGCGACGAGGTCACCTGCTGTGACGGCGTCGGCCGGCTGACCATCAACGGCAAGGCCGTCGAAGAACCGTATCTGCGGGCGGACGGTACGGGGACCTCGGGCGGCAGCCCGGCCTCCGGCCAGGACTTCACCGCACGGGTGCCCGAGGGCAAGCTCTTCCTCCTGGGCGACGAGCGCACCGGCTCGCTGGACTCCCGGGTCCACCTGGAGGACGTCGACCAGGGCGCGGTGCCGCGCGGCGCCGTACAGGCCCGGGTGGACGCGGTGGCGTGGCCGCTGAACGGCATGATCGGCAGGCCGGAGGGGTTCGCCGCCCTGCCCGGCGGTGTGTCCGAGGAGGGTCCGCTGCCCCTCCAGGCGGGTGCCGTGGCGCTGGGGGTCGTGCTGATCGTGGGAGGGTCGGTGTACGGGCCGCTCGCGGCCCGCTCCGCGCGTCGGACGAAGCGGACGGGGGCGTCCACCGGTGGCCGCTGAGGCACGGAAGGTCGCCCGGGTCGTCCTGCTGGACCCCGAGGACAGGATCCTGCTGCTGCACGGATTCGACCCGGAGGACCCCTCGACGCGCTGGTGGTTCACCCCGGGCGGCGGTCTGGAGGGCGACGAGAGCCGGGAGGAGGCGGCCTTGCGGGAGCTCGCCGAGGAGAGCGGCATCACGGGCGCGGACCTCGGCCCGCTGCTGTGGACCCGGATCTGCTCCTTCCCGTTCGACGGGCGGCGCTGGGAACAGGACGAGTGGTACTACCTGGCGCGCACCGAGCGGACGGCCACGGACGTGAGCGGGTTCACGGAACTGGAGCGGCGCAGTGTCTCCGGTCTGAGGTGGTGGACCTCCGCCGAACTCCTGGCGACGCGTGAGACGGTGTACCCGACCAGACTCGCCGGGCTGCTGCGTACGCTGCTCGACGAGGGCCCTCCACGCGTCCCGCAGGTTCTCGCCCCCGAAATCGCCTAATCCTCCGGGGGCGGTCGAAGCTGACGCACAATAGGGGGACGCACGGCTGAAGGGGAACATGCCATGAGCGCCGAGGACCTCGAGAAGTACGAGACCGAGATGGAGCTGAAGCTCTACCGGGAGTACCGAGACGTCGTCGGGCTGTTCAAATACGTGATCGAGACCGAGCGGCGGTTCTACCTCACCAACGACTACGAGATGCAGGTGCACTCGGTCCAGGGCGAGGTCTTCTTCGAGGTCTCCATGGCTGACGCGTGGGTCTGGGACATGTATCGACCCGCCAGGTTCGTCAAGCAGGTGCGGGTGCTGACGTTCAAGGACGTGAACATCGAGGAGCTCAACAAGAGCGACCTCGAACTCCCGGGCGGCTGACGGGGCGGCGGCCGGGCCAGGGCGCGCCAGGCGGCGGGCGGGGCCGGCTGGGCGGCTCTGCTCCCTCTGCTCCGGCTTGCCGTCTCACCCCATGGGGTGGCCGGGATATCCACATCGACGAGGTTGTCCACCAAGATCCAAAAGATCGGGTGACAGGCGCCAGAGTCGGTGCCGGAGGTGGTGCCGGGATGAACGCACGGGGAGCACTCGGGCGGTACGGCGAGGATCTGGCGGCGCGGCTGCTGACCGAGGCCGGAATGGCCGTGCTGGAGCGCAACTGGCGCTGTCGCGCGGGAGAGATCGACATCGTCGCCAGGGACGGCGACGCGGTGGTGATCTGCGAGGTGAAGACCCGCAGGTCAGCCGCCTTCGAGCATCCGATGCAGGCCGTCACGCCGGTCAAGGCGGACCGGCTGCGCAGGCTCGCCGAGATCTGGCTCGCCCGGCACGGCGGCGCTCCGCCGGGCGGGGTCAGGATCGATCTGGTCGGCGTCCTCCTTCCCCGGCGGGGTGCGCCGGTCACCGAGCACGCGCGGGGTGTGGCCTGATGGGGTTCGCGCGGGCGTGTTCGGTGGCGCTGGCGGGCGTCGAAGGCGTGGTGGTGGAGGTCCAGGCGGATCTGGAGCCGGGTGTGGCGGCGTTCACCCTGGTCGGGCTGCCGGACAAGAGCCTGGTGGAGAGCCGCGACCGGGTCAGGGCCGCGGTGGTGAACTCGGGGGCCGAGTGGCCCCAGAAGAAGCTGACGGTGGGGCTGTCGCCCGCCTCCGTACCCAAGAGCGGTTCGGGTTTCGATCTCGCCGTGGCGTGCTCGGTGCTGGGCGCCGCGGAGCGGATCGACCCGGCCGCCATCGCTGATGTGGTGATGATCGGGGAGCTGGGACTGGACGGCCGGGTGCGCCCGGTGCGCGGTGTCCTGCCGGCGGTCCTGGCGGCGGCGGAGGCGGGGTACCGCCAGGTGGTGGTGCCGGAGCAGACCGCCGGGGAGGCCGCCCTGGTACCGGGCGTCTCCGTCCTCGGGGTGCGGAGCCTGCGGCAGCTGATCGCGGTGCTCGGCGACGAGCCGGTGCCGGACGAGCCCGTGGCCGACGGGGGACGCCCCGACCCCATGCTGGCCGGGCTGATGGTGCCGGGCGCGGGCATCGGCACGGGACTGGCGGCGGGCGGCCGGGGCGCGGGGCAGCAGCCCGACCTGGCGGACGTCGTCGGCCAGACCAGGGCGCGCAAGGCGCTGGAGGTCGCCGCGGCCGGCGGGCACCATCTGCTGCTCTCCGGCCCGCCGGGAGCGGGCAAGACCATGCTGGCCGAGCGGCTGAGCGGGATCCTGCCACCCCTGTCCCGGCGGGAATCCCTCGAAGTGACGGCGGTGCACTCGGTGGCCGGGATCCTTCCCCCGGGCGAACCACTGGTCACCAGGGCGCCGTACTGCGCGCCGCACCACTCAGCGACCATGCAGTCCCTGGTGGGCGGAGGCAACGGCCTGCCGCGCCCCGGAGCCGTCTCCCTGGCACACCGGGGGATCCTCTTCCTGGACGAGGCCCCCGAATTCTCCGGGCGCGCGCTGGACGCCCTGCGCCAGCCCCTGGAATCCGGACACGTGGTGATCGCGCGCGCCGCCGGGGTGGTTCGGCTGCCCGCCGGCTTCCTGCTGGTGCTGGCCGCCAACCCCTGCCCGTGCGGGCGGCACACGCTCACCGGCGCGGGCTGCGAATGCCCGCCCTCGGCCGTCCGCCGCTATCAGGCCCGGCTGTCCGGGCCGCTGCTGGACCGGGTGGACCTCAGGGTCGAGGTGGAGCCCGTGGGCCGGGCGGACCTGATGGGGTCCGGCGGCCGCGGCGAGTCCTCGGCCGAGGTCGCCGCGCGGGTGCGCGCGGCCAGGGCACGGGCCGTGGAGCGGCTGGCGGGCACGCGATGGAGCGCCAACAGCCAGGTGCCGGGGCATGAGCTGCGGACCCGGCTGACCGCGGCACCGGGCGCCCTGATGGCGGCCGAGCGGGACATGGAGCGGGGCCTGCTCACGGCACGGGGGCTGGACCGGGTGCTGCGGGTGGCGTGGACCGTGGCGGACCTCCGGGCGGCCGACCGCCCGGACGCCTCCGACATCGCGGTGGCCCTGGAGCTGCGTACCGGGATCCACCGGGGGGCCCTGCTCAAGGCCGGTGCGTCATGAGCGTCCGGGCTGCTGTCCTCGACGCGGAACGCCGGGCCAGGGCCGCCCTGACCCGTGTCCTGGAACCCGGCGACGAGCGGGGCGGCCGCTGGCTCCGCGAGCTGGGAGCCGTCGAGCTGCTGCGACGGCTCTCGGGCCCGGAGGGCCGGGACGGCGGGGTGCTCGGGGGTGTGACGGCGGCGCGCCTGGCGGGATACCGGTTACGGGCCGCCGGGGTCGAGCCCGACCGGGACCTGGCCGCCGTGGACGCCGTCGGCGGGCGCTTCGTCTGCCCGGGGGACGGGGAGTGGCCGAGCCAGCTGGACGACCTGGGGGACGCGCGGCCCGTCGGGCTCTGGGTGCGGGGCGTTCCCGATCTGCGCCTCTGGGCGCTGCGGTCGGTCGCGGTGGTCGGGGCCCGTGCCTGCACGCCGTACGGGGCGCACATGGCCGGCACCCTCGGCGCGGGGCTGGCGGAGCGCGGCTGGGTGGTGGTGTCGGGGGCCGCCTTCGGAGTGGACGGGGCGGCTCACCGCGGGGCGCTGGGCGCCGGCGGGGCGACCCTGGCCGTGCTGGCCTGCGGCGTGGACGTCGCCTATCCGCGCGGACACACCGAACTGATCGGCCGCATCGCCGAACAGGGTCTCGTCATCGGGGAGTTGCCGCCCTCCGAGCATCCGACGCGCAGCAGGTTCATCCTGCGCAACCGGGTGATCGCCGCGCTCACCCGGGGCACGGTCGTGGTGGAGGCGGAGTACCGCAGCGGCTCACTGGTGACGGCCAGGAGCGCCCAACGGCTGGGCCGCTCCACGATGGGGGTGCCCGGACCCGCGACGAGCGGGCTTTCCGCCGGGGTGCACGAACTGCTGCGCGGTGAGGGGGTCCTGGTCACGGACGCCGCGGAAGTCATCGAGCTGGTGGGGGAGATCGGGGACCTCGCACCCGTCCGGCGCGGCCCCGTGCTGCCCCGTGACCTCCTCGACCCCGCCGCCGCGCGCGTCCTGGACGCCCTGCCCCGGACCGGGGGCATGGACGGGCGCGACGTGGCGCGGGCCGCCGGGACGTCCACCGATGAGGCACTCGGCCGTTTGTACGAACTGCACTCACTGGGGTTCGTAGAACGGGAGAGCGATGGATGGAGGTTGACGCCCGTACCCACACACAATGGGGATGCGCGGCGAGGCGGTACTTGACCTGAAGCATTCGGGTGAAAAGGTGATGCCGATGACCTCGGCGGCACCCGACGAGGCCTACAGGGCCGGTGTGTGCGGCGCCGGTCCCGGTCCCGGCCCTGTCCGAAGGAGCGGTGGGGAGGCCGGAATCGCACGGTACGGATCCCCGGTCCTGTGCACACCGCAACACGTCAGTCACGCTACGCTCGCAAGGATCCCGCCCCAGAGACACGTCCCAGCACCACACAGCAGAACGGCTCAAGGCACCACATGCCCCAGCACACCTCCGGGTCTGACCGCGCGGCCGTACCACCGGCTGCGCGTGGCACTGTGCGTCCGTCCGCCCCCTCCTCGCTCGACGAGTTGTGGCGTTCCTACAAGACCACGGGCGACGAGCGGCTGCGGGAGCAGCTGATCCTGCACTACTCGCCCCTGGTGAAGTACGTCGCCGGCCGGGTCAGTGTGGGGCTGCCGTCCAACGTGGAGCAGGCGGACTTCGTCTCGTCCGGGGTCTTCGGACTGATCGACGCCATCGAGAAGTTCGACCTGGAACGCGCGATCAAGTTCGAGACGTACGCGATCACCCGGATCCGCGGGGCGATGATCGACGAACTGCGGGCGCTGGACTGGATCCCCCGGTCCGTGCGGCAGAAGGCCCGTAACGTCGAACGGGCCTACGCCACGCTGGAGGCGCAGTTACGGCGGACCCCCTCGGAGGCCGAGGTCGCCGCCGAGATGGGCGTCACCCTGGAGGAACTGCACTCCGTTTTCAGCCAGTTGTCGCTCGCCAACGTGGTGGCGCTGGAGGAGTTGCTGCACGTCGGCGGGGAGGGCGGCGACCGGCTCAGCCTGATGGACACCCTGGAGGACACCGCGGCCGACAACCCGGTCGAGGTCGCCGAGGACCGGGAGCTCAGACGGCTGCTCGCCCGTGCCATCAACACCCTCCCCGAGCGGGAGAAGACCGTGGTCACCCTCTACTACTACGAAGGACTCACCCTCGCCGAGATCGGCAACGTCCTCGGGGTCACCGAGAGCAGGGTCAGCCAGATCCACACCAAATCGGTGCTGCAACTCCGCGCGAAACTGGCTGACGCCGGACGCTGAGCGAGCGGCTTCGGCCAGTCGATCACGGACGCGCACCTTCCCTCGGCCACCCGCCGCCGTAGAGTGGAGACGTGCCCAGGATTCGAGCGGCCTCCGTGGCCGAGCACCGGACCATGCAGCGCGGCGCCCTCCTGGACGCCGCGCGTTCCCTGCTGTCCGAGGGCGGTACGGAGGCGCTGACCTTCCCCGCCCTCGCGGAGCGCACGGGGCTCGCCAGATCCTCGGTCTACGAGTACTTCCGGTCCCGCGCGGCCGTCGTCGAGGAACTCTGCGCCGTCGACTTCCCCGTCTGGGCGGCCGAGGTCGAGAACGCGATGGCACGGGTGGACACCCCCGAGGAGAAGATCGAGGCATACGTACGCCGCCAGCTCGACCTGGTCGGGGACCGGCGGCACCGCGCGGTCGTCGCGATCTCCGCGAGCGAGCTGGACGCCGGGGCCCGGGAGAAGATCCGGGCCGCGCACGGCGGTCTGATCGCCATGATCGTCGAGGCGCTGGGCGACCTGGGCCACACCCAGGCGAGGCTGGCCGCGATGCTGCTCCAGGGCTCGGTGGACGCGGCGGTACGCCGTATCGAGCTGGGGGTGGAGGAGCCCGGCGCGGTCGCCGACGCCGCCGTGGCGATGGTCCTGCGCGGCGTGCGGGGCTGACACCGCCCTTCCGGTGAGCCGCGGCCTCTGCCGCCGGCCGGAGTTCGTCCGCCTCATGGGCTTTGACCTGCTCATAGGCCTCGTCCGCCTCATAGGCCTTGTCTGCCTCATGGGTCCCGGCCGCCTCAAAGGCCTCGTCCGTGCGGGCCGGCGCGGCGGTCGGCACGGGAACTCCGAACACCGGCAGCAGCCGGGAAGGGCTCCGCCGCAGCAGGGAAGGCGGCAGCAGGGACAGCGGGTCCAGATAGACGTCCTCGCGCCGCAGCCCCCAGTGCAGACAGCGGGACGCGCAGTGGGAGACCCCCGCCCCGGTCGTCCCGACCCTCTGTCCAGCGGCCACCTCGTCCCCCTTCGCGACATCCGCCCGCACCGGTTCGTAGGTGAAGCGCAGCGGCGGGTCACCGCTGCCGGCCACCTCGACCGAGACCACCCCGCGCCCCGCCACCTGGCCCGCGAACAGGACACGGCCCGGCGCGGCCGCCCGCACCACGCTGCCCGGCACGGCCGCGAGATCGACCCCGCGATGCCCCGGTCCGTAGGGGCCCGCGGGAGGTTCCCAGCCGCGCGTGATCCGTGGCCGCCCCGCGAGCGGCCAGCTCCGTTCCCCGGAAGCGCCGGCACGGAGCGACGTGGGCCCGGACCGGGCGGCGGACGTCTCGGCCGCGACCCGTAAGGCCAGCCTCCCCGGCCCCGGGGCCCCCGAGCCCGCAGCCCCGGCCACGGACAACCCGGCGACCTGGAACACCAAGACCACCAGCAGAAGCAGCAGAAACGGCAGCACCGGCAGAGCCACCGGAAACGCAGCAAGCCCCGCCTGGCCAGGAAGCCCAAGCCCCGCGTGCTGAGGCGGCACCACCGGAACCGACGGGGCGCCCCGGACTCCCCGGTCCCGCGCGGCCCCGAGCGGTGCCCCGGCCGTCGGGGGCGGGGCGGCCGGATGTCCCCGCCGTGGCTCGGCCCGGCGCCTCCGCGGGTGCTCGTACCGCCGCCCGCCGGCCGTTACTTCGGGTGTGCGTCGCATGACGCAACGATCCCCTCCGCGCCCGCTCCATGGGGATCACGGTCCGGATCTGTGGACGGCCGAGCGGTTGTGGACATCGCCGTCACCCGGCACCCGGCGGGTCCCGTACACTTCTTCTGGCGATCCGGGTCACCGGGTCGACTTCGCACGCCCCGCCACCTCCCTCTCAGCGGACGGTGGCCGCGCTCCTCGGTCCCTTGTGGCACGGCGCGTAGGGGCGTCAGGCGCGAGCGCAATCCTGCGGTCGCGACAACCGAGTACCTCAAGGAGTACGGCCATGGCCGTCGTCACGATGCGGGAGCTGCTGGAGAGCGGCGTCCACTTCGGTCACCAGACCCGCCGTTGGAACCCGAAGATGAAGCGCTTCATCTTCACCGAGCGCAACGGCATCTACATCATCGACCTGCTCCAGTCGCTGTCGTACATCGACCGCGCCTACGAGTTCGTCAAGGAGACCGTCGCCCACGGCGGCTCCATCATGTTCGTGGGTACCAAGAAGCAGGCCCAGGAGGCCATCGCCGAGCAGGCGACGCGCGTCGGCATGCCGTACGTCAACCAGCGTTGGCTCGGTGGCATGCTCACCAACTTCTCCACCGTCTACAAGCGCCTTCAGCGTCTGAAGGAGCTCGAGCTCATCGACTTCGAGGACGTGGCCGCCTCCGGCCTCACCAAGAAGGAGCTCCTGGTCCTCTCCCGCGAGAAGGCCAAGCTGGAGAAGACCCTCGGTGGTATCCGCGAGATGCAGAAGGTGCCCAGCGCCGTCTGGATCGTCGACACCAAGAAGGAGCACATCGCCGTCGGTGAGGCGCGCAAGCTCCACATCCCGGTCGTCGCGATCCTCGACACCAACTGCGACCCCGACGAGGTCGACTACAAGATTCCGGGCAACGACGACGCGATCCGCTCCGTCACCCTGCTCACCCGCGTGATCGCCGACGCCGTCGCCGAGGGCCTCATCGCCCGTTCCGGTGCCGCCACCGGTGACTCGAAGCCGGGCGAGAAGGCCGCCGGCGAGCCGCTCGCCGAGTGGGAGCGCGACCTGCTCGAGGGCGAGAAGAAGGACGACGCGGAGGTCCAGTCCTCCGTCGAGACCGAGAAGGACGCCGACGCGGACGCCAAGCCGGCCGTCGTCGCCGCCGAGCAGGCCGAGGCCACCGAGGCCCCCGCCGCCGAGGCTCCGGCCGCGGACGCCGAGCAGGCCTGACACCCGACAGTCACGGCTGAAGACGGCGGGGGCCGGTGCACAGGCACCGCCCCCGCCGTTGACCCGTAGATCTTTCAGACTTCGAGAGAGAAACACAGACTCATGGCGAACTACACCGCCGCCGACGTCAAGAAGCTCCGCGAGCTCACCGGCGCCGGCATGATGGACTGCAAGAAGGCGCTCGACGAGGCCGACGGCAACGTCGACAAGGCCGTCGAGGCTCTCCGTATCAAGGGTCAGAAGGGCGTCGCCAAGCGCGAGGGCCGTTCCGCCGAGAACGGTGCCGTCGTCTCGCTGATCTCCGACGACAAGACCTCCGGCGTCCTGCTCGAGCTGAAGTGCGAGACGGACTTCGTCGCCAAGGGCGAGAAGTTCCAGACCGTCGCCAACGCGCTCGCCGCCCACGTCGCCGCGACCTCCCCGGCCGACCTCGACGCGCTGCTCGCGTCGGAGATCGAGGCCGGCAAGACCGTCCAGGCGTACGTGGACGAGGCCAACGCCAACCTCGGCGAGAAGATCGTCCTGGACCGCTTCGCGCAGTTCAGCGGCGGTTACGTGGCCGCGTACATGCACCGCACGATGCCCGACCTCCCGCCGCAGGTCGGCGTCCTCGTCCAGCTGGACAAGGAAGACGCCCAGGTCGCCAAGGACGTCGCGCAGCACATCGCCGCCTTCGCGCCGAAGTACCTCAACCGCGACGAGGTCCCGGCCGAGACGGTCGAGAACGAGCGCCGTGTCGCCGAGGCCACCTCGCGTGAGGAGGGCAAGCCCGAGGCCGCCCTCCCGAAGATCGTCGAGGGTCGCGTCAACGGCTTCTTCAAGGAGGTCGTCGCCCTGGAGCAGGCCTTCGCCAAGGACAACAAGAAGTCGGTCCAGAAGGTCCTGGACGAGGCCGGTGTCAGCCTGACGCGCTTCGCGCGCATCAAGGTCGGCATCTGAGTCCGTCCGCGAACAACGGCAGACCCGATAGGGTCTGGTGCAGTCGTCGGCCGCACCATGCCGGACGACCGCAGATCTGACGAGGAGGCCATTGCCGCTGAGGGACACCAGACCCACCGGCAATGGCCTTCTTCGTATGTGCACGAGGAGAATCTCCATGAACAACGGCGCGGGCACCACACAGGGTGATCACAAACGCGACGACGGCAAGGTGTCCGGACGCTTCATGCTGAAGCTGTCCGGCGAGGCGTTCGCCGGTGGCGGCGGTCTGGGCGTCGACCCCGACGTCGTGCACGCCATCGCCCGTGAGATCGCCGCGGTCGTACGCGACGGCGCCGAGATCGCGGTCGTCATCGGTGGCGGCAACTTCTTCCGTGGAGCCGAGCTCCAGCAGCGCGGAATGGACCGGGCACGGTCCGACTACATGGGCATGCTCGGCACGGTCATGAACTGCCTGGCGCTCCAGGACTTCCTGGAGAAGGAGGGCATCGACTCACGCGTCCAGACCGCCATCACCATGGGTCAGGTAGCCGAGCCGTACATCCCGCTCCGCGCCGTACGGCACCTGGAGAAGGGACGCGTCGTGATCTTCGGCGCGGGCATGGGGATGCCGTACTTCTCCACCGACACCACCGCCGCCCAGCGCGCCCTGGAGATCGACGCCGAGGCGCTGCTCATGGGGAAGAACGGGGTGGACGGGGTCTACGACTCCGACCCGCGCACCAACCCCGAGGCGGTGAAGTTCGACGCGCTGGAGTACGGCGAGGTGATCACCCGTGACCTCAAGGTCGCCGACGCCACCGCCATCACGCTCTGCCGTGACAACGCACTGCCGATCCTCGTCTTCGAGCTGACCGCGGAGGGCAATATCGCCCGCGCGGTCAAGGGTGAGAAGATCGGCACGCTGGTGAGCGGCGAGAGCACCCGGGCCTGACGGCCCACAGGATGGACAACGGCCTGCCGGTCGGACACCGTGCAGGTGAGGACGCGACGCAGGATCCGCAGGGCCCGACGATGCCGGGTCCACCCAAGACACGCAGGAGCACGTGGTGATCGAAGAAATCCTCCTCGAAGCCGAGGAGAAGATGGAGAAGGCCGTCGTGGTCGCCAAAGAGGACTTTGCCGCGATCCGCACCGGCCGTGCGCACCCGGCGATGTTCAACAAGATCGTCGCCGACTACTACGGCGCGCTGACCCCGATCAACCAGCTGGCCTCGTTCTCGGTCCCCGAGCCGCGGATGGCCGTGGTGACCCCGTTCGACAAGACCGCCCTGCGCAACATCGAACAGGCGATCCGCGACTCCGACCTCGGCGTCAACCCGAGCAACGACGGCAACATCATCCGCGTGACCTTCCCGGAGCTCACGCAGGACCGCCGCAAGGAGTTCATCAAGGTCGCCAAGAACAAGGCCGAGGACTCCAAGATCTCGATCCGCGCCGTCCGCCGCAAGGCCAAGGAGTCGCTGGACAAGCTCGTCAAGGACAAGGAGTCCGGCGAGGACGAGGTCCGCCGCGCGGAGAAGGAGCTCGACGACACCACGGCGAAGTACGTCGCCCAGGTGGACGAGCTGCTCAAGCACAAGGAAGCCGAGCTGCTCGAAGTCTGATGAACGACTCCTCCTGGGGCGCCCCGCAGGGAGCCGGCTACCGGGGCGCGCCCGAGATGGGGGCCGCCCCGGCGGGTCCCGCCCACGATGTGCACGGCGCCCAGCAGACTCGGCCCATGCCCATCGTGCCGGACGTTCCCGACGAAGGTAGAGCCGCCGACGACCGCGACGACCGGAACAGGGACGCCACACACGTCAGCGGCCCCCTGTTCCGCGACGAGAGGCCGCAGGAGCCCATGTCCGCCCCGACGCCCCCGCCCCCGCCGCAGAAGAAGCGCGCGGGGCGGGACCTGCGCGCCGCCATAGGGGTCGGGGTCGGGCTCGGCGCCGTCGTCATCGGCTCGCTGTTCGTGGTGAAGGCCGTCTTCGTCGGCGTGGTCGTGCTGGCGGTGGTGGTCGGACTCTGGGAACTCACCTCCCGGCTCAAGGAGCGCAAGGGCATCGACGCCCCGCTCGTCCCGCTCGCCGTCGGCGGCGCCATGATGGTGGTCGCCGGCTACGTGTGGGACGCGCAGGGCGCCTGGATCGCCATGGCGCTCACCGCGCTCGCGGTGCTCGTGTGGCGGATGACGCGGCCGCCCGAGGACTACCTCAGGGACGTCACGGCGGGGGTCTTCGCCGTGTTCTACGTGCCGTTCCTCGCCACGTTCGTCTCCATGATGCTCAGCGCGGACGACGGCGCGTGGCGGGTGCTGGTCTTCCTGCTGCTCACGGTGGTCAGCGACACCGGTGCGTACGCGGTGGGCTGGCGCTTCGGCACGCACAAGCTCGCCCCCCGGATCAGCCCCGGCAAGACCCGGGAGGGCCTGTTCGGCGCGGTGGCCTTCGCGATGGTCGTCGGCGCGCTCTGCACGCAGTTCCTCATCGACGGCGGGCGGTGGTGGCAGGGGCTGCTGATGGGCCTCGCGGTGGCCGCCAGCGCCACGCTCGGCGACCTCGGTGAGTCCATGATCAAGAGGGATCTCGGGATCAAGGACATGGGCACGCTGCTGCCGGGCCACGGCGGCATCATGGACCGGCTCGACTCCCTGCTGCCCACGGCGCCGATCGTCTGGCTGCTGCTGGTGGTGTTCGTGGGTTCCGGCTGACGGCCGCCCCCGACAGCCCACACCTGAGGTCCGCCGCTCCCGGAGCGGCGGACCTCAGGCACGTACCGGCGGCCGCGGAAGGCCCGTCCCACGAGGGCGAACGCCGGGCGGAGTGAGTACCCCGGCGTGTCTGCCACACTGGAAGAACCATGCCTAAGCCCGGAGAACTCACTTTCGTCGCGCCCCGCGGAGCCAAGAAGCCCCCGCGGCACCTCGCCGACCTCACGCCCGACGAGCGCAGGGAGGCGGTCGCCGCGATCGGTGAGAAGCCCTTCCGCGCCAAGCAGCTGTCGCAGCACTACTTCGCGCGGTACGCGCACGACCCGGCCGAGTGGACGAACATCCCCGCCGGGTCGCGGGACAAGCTCGCCGAGGCGATGTTCCCCGACCTGATGTCCGTGGTGCGCCACATCAGCTGCGACGACGACACCACCCGCAAGACCCTGTGGAAGCTGCACGACGGGACGCTCGTCGAGTCCGTCCTCATGCGGTATCCGGACCGGGTGACGATGTGCATCTCCTCCCAGGCCGGCTGCGGGATGAACTGCCCGTTCTGCGCCACCGGGCAGGCCGGGCTCGACCGCAACCTGTCGACCGCGGAGATCGTCCACCAGATCGTGGACGGCATGCGCGCCCTGCGCGACGGCGAGGTCCCGGGCGGGCCCGCGCGGCTGTCCAACATCGTCTTCATGGGCATGGGCGAACCGCTGGCCAACTACAAGCGCGTCGTCGGGGCGATCCGCCGGCTGACCGACCCCGACCCGGACGGGCTCGGGCTGTCGCAGCGGGGCATCACGGTGTCCACGGTGGGCCTGGTTCCGGCCATGCTGCGTTTTGCCGACGAGGGATTCAAGTGCCGCCTCGCCGTCTCGCTGCACGCCCCGGACGACGAGCTGCGCGACACCCTCGTCCCCGTGAACACCCGCTGGAAGGTCCGGGAGGTCCTGGACGCTTCGTGGGAGTACGCGGAGAAGTCCGGCCGCCGGATCTCCATCGAGTACGCGCTGATCCGCGACATCAACGACCAGGCGTGGCGGGGCGATCTGCTCGGCCGGCTGCTCAAGGGCAAGCGGGTGCACGTCAACCTCATCCCGCTGAACCCCACGCCCGGCTCCAAGTGGACCGCGTCGCGGCCCGAGGACGAGAAGGCGTTCGTCGAGGCCATCGCGGCCCACGGGGTGCCGGTCACGGTCCGCGACACCCGCGGCCAGGAGATCGACGGCGCCTGCGGGCAGCTCGCCGCCTCCGAGCGCTGAGCCGGATCCGGCCGGGCCGCGGCGGCCCGGCCGGACGGCCGTGAACCGGCCGACGAGGCGTTTTCCGGCCGGTGTAGCCTGGCCGGGAGATTCAACTTCATATTCCGACAGGGGAGCGCCACAGCGCTGAGAGTGCGGCACCGGACACCGGTCGTCGCAGACCCTCTGAACCTCGCCCGGGTCATTCCGGGTAGGAAGTTCGGACCTTACTCAAGCTGTTGCGCCCTGCCCGCTCACCGAGCGGGCGGGGCCGCGTCTCTTCCTGGTCACCCCCAGGAGGAATCACATGAGCACCACCACGAAGTACGCGGCGACCGCCCTCGCCGCCACGCTCGGCGTCACCGCCCTCGCGGGCTGCGGCAGCTCCGACGACGCCTCCGGGACCGGGAATTCCGGCGGGTCCAAGACCGTCACGCTGGTGAGCCACGACTCCTTCGACGCCTCGGACTCCGTCCTCAAGGCGTTCACGAAGGAGACCGGCTACACGGTCAAGGTCCTCAAGAGCGGTGACGCCGGAGCCGCGCTCAACCAGGAGATCCTGACCAAGGGCTCCCCGCGCGGCGACGTCTTCTTCGGCGTCGACAACACCCTGCTCTCCCGGGCCCTGGACAACGGGCTGTTCACCCCGTACGAGGCGAAGGGCCTCGACCGGGTCGCCCCCGACGTCCAGTTGGACGCGGACAAGCACCGGGTCACCCCCGTGGACACCGGCGACATCTGCGTCAACTACGACGTGAAGTACTTCGCCGACAAGAAGCTCGACCCGCCGGCGTCCTTCGACGACCTGCTGAAGCCCGCGTACAAGGACCTCCTCGTCACCGAGAACGCCGCGACCTCCTCGCCCGGCCTCGGCTTCCTGCTGGGCACCGTCGCCACCTACGGCGACAGCGGCTACCAGGACTACTGGAAGAAGCTGAAGGCCAACGGCGTCAAGGTCGTCGACGGCTGGGAGCAGGCCTACAACGAGGAGTTCTCCGGCTCCGCGGGCGGCAGGAAGGCCGGTGCCGACCGGCCGCTCGTCGTCTCGTACGCCTCCAGCCCGCCCGTCGAGGTGCTGTACGCCGATCCGCAGCCCGAGAAGGCGCCGACCGGGGTCGCCACCGGCACCTGCTTCCGGCAGATCGAGTTCGCCGGACTGCTCGACGGCGCGAAGAACCAGGCGGGCGGGAAGGCACTGCTGGACTTCCTGATCAGCAAGCCGTTCCAGGAGGACATGCCGCTGAAGATGTTCGTGAACCCCGTCGCGAAGGACGCCGCGCTGCCCGAGCTCTTCACCGAGTTCGGCGCGCAGGCCGCGAAGCCCGCGACGGTGGCCCCGGACAAGATCGCCGAGCACCGTGAGCAGTGGGTCCGGTCGTGGTCCTCGATCACCGTGAAGTAGCCGTGCCCGCCGCACGCCGCGGCGGGCGACGGCGGGACGGCGCGCTGCGGCTCGGCCTGATGGCCGTGCCCGTGGCCTTCTTCGCGCTGTTCTTCGCCTACCCCGTCGCGGCGATCGTCGGCCGCGGGCTGAAGGCGGACGGCGCCTGGCAGTGGGGCCGGGCCGGCGAGGTGCTGACCCGGCCGGACCTCCTGGACGTCCTGTGGTTCACTACCTGGCAGGCGCTCGCCTCGACCGCGCTCACCCTGCTGATCGCACTGCCGGGCGCCTATGTCTTCGCCCGCTTCGACTTCCCCGGCAAACAGCTGCTGCGCGCCGTCGTCACGGTGCCGTTCGTGCTGCCCACGGTCGTCGTGGGCACGGCCTTCCTGGCGCTCCTGGGGCGCGGCGGACTGCTCGACGACTTGTGGGGCGTACGGCTGGACACCACGGTGTGGGCGATCCTGCTCGCCCACGTGTTCTTCAACTACGCGGTCGTCGTACGGACCGTCGGCGGTCTCTGGGCGCAGCTCGACCCCCGCCAGGAGGAGGCCGCACGGGTGCTCGGCGCCGGGCGCCTGGCCGCCTGGCGGCGGGTGACCCTGCCCGCGCTGGCCCCCGCCGTGGCCGCCGCCGCGCTGATGGTCTTCCTCTTCACCTTCACCTCCTTCGGCGCCGTCCAGATCCTCGGCGGCCCCTCCTACTCCACGCTGGAGGTGGAGATCTACCGGCAGACCGCCCAGCTGCTCGACCTGCCGACGGCCGCCGTGCTCACCCTGGTCCAGTTCGCCGCGGTCGGCGCGATCCTCGCCGTGCACGCGTGGACCGTGCGGCGCAGGGAGACGGCCCTGCGGCTGGTGGACCCGGCGCAGACCTCCCGGCCGCCCCGCGGCGCCGGACAGCGGGCCCTGCTCGGCGGGGTGCTGCTGACCCTCGCGCTGCTGGTCGTGCTGCCGCTCGGCGTCCTGGTGGAACGCTCCCTGGACACCTCCGGCGGGTACGGCTTCGGCTTCTACCGCGCGCTCCAGTCCGCCGAGGCGAGCGGCTCCACCTTCCTGGTGCCGCCGCTGGAGGCCATCGGGAACTCGCTGGAGTACGCGCTGGCCGCGACCGCCATCGCCCTGGTGATCGGCGGGCTCGCGGCGGCGGCGCTCACCAGGCGCGCCGGGCGGCTGGTACGCGGCTTCGACGCGCTGCTGATGCTGCCGCTCGGCGTCTCCGCGGTCACCGTCGGCTTCGGTTTCCTGATCACCCTGGACAAGCCCCCGCTCGATCTGCGGACGAGCTGGATCCTCGTACCGCTCGCCCAGGCGCTGGTCGGCGTGCCCTTCGTCGTGCGGACCATGCTGCCGGTGCTGCGGGCCGTGGACGAACGGCTGCGGGAGGCCGCCGCCGTCCTCGGCGCCTCGCCGCTGCGCGCCTGGCGGGAGGTGGACCTGCCGCTGGTGCGCCGGGCGGTGCTGGTCGCCGCCGGCTTCGCGTTCGCCGTCTCGCTGGGCGAGTTCGGCGCGACCGTGTTCATCGCACGGCCCGACAACCCCACGCTCCCGGTCGCGGTGGCGCGGCTGCTGGGGCGCTCCGGCGAGCTCAACTACGGCCAGGCGATGGCCCTCAGCACGATCCTGATGCTCGTCTGCGCGGCGTCGCTGCTGCTGCTGGAACGTATCCGCACCGACCGATCCGGGGAGTTCTGAGCATGCTGGCACTGGAGTCGGCCACGGTCAGGTTCGGGAAGCGGACCGCCCTGGACGCGGTGGACCTGGAGGTCGCCGACCACGAGATCGTCTGTGTGCTGGGGCCCAGCGGCAGCGGCAAGTCCACCCTGCTGCGGGCGGTGGCCGGGCTCCAGCCGCTGGACGGCGGCCGGGTGCTCCTCGACGGCCAGGACCAGGGCGCGGTGCCCGTGCACCGGCGCGGGGTCGGGCTGATGTTCCAGGACCACCAGCTCTTCCCGCACCGGGACGTCGCCGCCAACGTCGCCTTCGGGCTGCGGATGCGCGGTGTGCCCCGGGCCGAGCGGGACGACCGGGCCGGTGAACTCCTCGACATGGTCGGCCTGCCAGGCGCCGGACGGCGGGCCGTGGCCGCGCTCTCCGGCGGTGAGCAGCAGCGGGTTGCCCTGGCCCGCGCCCTGGCCCCGAGGCCGAGACTGCTGATGCTGGACGAGCCCCTCGGACAGCTGGACCGGAGCCTGCGCGAACGCCTGGTGGTCGAACTGCGTTCCCTGTTCGGCCGGTTGGGTACGACGGTGCTCGCCGTGACCCATGATCAGGGCGAGGCCTTCGCGCTCGCCGACCGGGTGGTGGTGATGCGGGACGGCCGGATCACCCAGACCGGGAGCCCGCTGGAGGTCTGGCAGCGGCCCGCCTCCGCCTTTGTCGCCCGGTTCCTCGGCTTCGACAACGTGGTGGAGGCGAGCGTCGGCGGGGGCGCGGCGGACACCGTCTGGGGCAAGGTGCCGGTGCCGGACGGCTCGCCCGAGGGCCGGTGCGACCTGCTGGTCCGGCCCGCCGGGGTGCGGATCGGCGCCCCGGACACCGGGCTGCGCTGCACCGTGGGCGTACGGACCTTCCGGGGCCACCACGTCACCGTCCTCCTGTACCCGGACGACGGCCCCGCCCTGGAGGCGGAGTGCACGCTGCGCGACACCCCCGTGGAAGGGGCCGTGGTCGGCGTCGAGTTCGACCCGTCCGAGACCGTGGTGCTGCCCCCGGCCGACCGCCTCTGACCGCGCGGCCCCGGCGGATCAGCCCGCCAGAGGCAGTGCGGCCAGCTCCGCGACCACCCAGGTCAGCGGGGCGAACACGGCCAGCAGCACCGCCGCGCGCAGCGCCGTGGCGGCGCGCAGGGCGGACGGCGGGGCGCCGATCCGCAGCACCGCCTCGGTCGTGCGGGCCCGCGCCTGCTTGGCCTCCAGGGCGGAGGTCAGCAGCGTGGCGCCCGTACAGCCCAGCACCAGCACCGCGCCCAACGCCGTGAGCGGGCCGAACGGGCGCGGCTCGCCGGTGTACAGCACCGACGCGGCGATCACCCCCGACAGCACCGCGCACACGACGCCCAGCGGACGGCCGACGCGGCGTGCCTCGTCCATCAGGACCCGCCCCGCCAGCAGCCGGACGGCCCCGGGGCGCACCGCCTGGAGGAGCTTGCCGCAGAGGTAGGTCACACCGGGGCCGGCCATGGCCAGACCGATCGCCGTGAGGGTCCATCCCACCAGCACGCTCGCCGGGGCGGAGTCGAGCCTGCCGGGCAGCGGGAGCGGGTTGCCCGCCGAGCCCCGGCTGCCGTACGCCTCCACCGCGAGGCCGGCCGCCGCCAGGGCCACGCCCCAGGGCAGCCCCGTCGGCGCGGGTGCCGGGGCGAGCCGCTCCTCGGCCTCCGGGGCGCCGGACGGCGCGCCGGGCCGGGAGCGCAGCGCCAGCCCGCTGGCCGCCGCCGACGCCAGCGGTACCAGCGCCAGCAGCGTCAGGGCCGCGGCGAGGGGCAGCGGGGTTCCGGCGCCCAGGAACGCGGCGGCGCCCCCGTCGAAGGGCAGCCCGGCGAGGTCGCCGCGCAGATGCAGGAAGCAGAGCAGCGCCACCACCGAGCCCAGCGTGGTGGACACCGCCGTGGACACGGCCGCCAGCGCTCCGAGCCGGGCCGGGCCCATGCCGGCGGCGAAGAGCCCCGGCCGCGGCCGGGTGCTGGGGTCCGTACGCGCGATCGCGACGGCCAGCTGGACGGTCGCGGCCAGCGGGACGGCGCACCACAGCAGCCGCAGGACCGAACTCGACGCGTGGGCCGGATGCCCGGAGGCGTATCCGAGGGTGCACAGGAGGAGGAAGCCGACCCCGGCCGACGCGGCGGCCAGCAGCAGCCGCCGCACCAGCACCAGGGGGTGCGAACCGCGGGTCAGACGGAGAGCGAGCACGCCGAGGCGCCTTCCGTGTCGGCCACGGCGGGCAGGGAGACGGTGGTGACGCGGCGGCCGTCCAGCAGACAGACCGTACGGTCGGCAAGGGCGGCGATCTCGGCGTCATGGGTGGCGAGCACGACCGTGATGCCGTGCGAGCGTGCCGCGGTGGTCAGGGTGCGCAGCAGTTGGGCGCGCTCGGCCCGGTGCAGCGTGGCGGTGGGCTCGTCGGCGAAGATCACGGCCGGCGAGGCGGCCAGCGCACGGGCCACCGAGATCCGCCGGCGCTGCGACTGGACCAGGGCGTGCGGCCGCTTCTTCGCGAGCGGGCCGATGTCCAGGCGCTCCAGCCACTCGGTCGCGGCCTTCCTCGCCGCCCGGTGCGAGACGCCCCGCAGCAGCAGCGGAAGCGCCGTGTTCTCCCAGGCGGTGAGCTCCGGTACGAGGTCCGGTTCGGCGCCGATCCAGCCGAACCGGTCGCGGCGCAGCTGTTCGCGCAGCCGGGGACCCATGGTGTGCACCGGGACGCTGTTGAACCAGACCTCGCCCTCCTGGGGCACGAGCTGTCCGGAGAGGCAGTGCAGCAGCGTCGTCTTGCCGCTGCCGCGCGGGCCGGTCACGGCGAGGACCTCGCCGTCGCGGACACCGAGGGAGACACCGCCGAGCCCCGGGGATCCGTTGTGGGAGTGGTGCAGGGAACGTGCCCAGATCACGTCGTTGTCGGGCGGGGCCACCATGCGTACACCTCGGTTCCGGATCAGATTTCCTCATCCCCCGTTCGGGGGAACGGGGACATGGCCGATCGGTCACTCGGCACGCTAGGCAGCCGGACCGGGGTGTCGGGACAGTACGTGGCCCGCACGCCGCCCTTCTCACTCGAACGGGTGAAATTCGCGCCCTGTGGGTGGCAGGACGGTGGCAGGACGGCCGCAGGGCCCCGGCGGTCGGCCGGGGCCCCACGGCCACGTCGTCACGTCGTCACGCCGTCAGAGCTTCGCCCACGCCTCGGTGAGGACGCCGCGCAGGATGCCCTCGATCTCGTCGAACGTCGAACGGTCGGAGATCAGCGGCGGCGCGAGCTGGATCACCGGGTCGCCGCGGTCGTCGGCCCGGCAGTACAGGCCGTTCTCGTACAGCGCGTGGGAGAGGAAGCCGTACAGGACGCGCTCGGTCTCCTCGGCGTCGAACGTCTCCTTGGTCGCCTTGTCCTTCACCAGCTCGATGCCGTAGAAGAAGCCGTTGCCCCGGACGTCGCCGACGATCGGCAGGTCGTGGAGCCTGCTCAGGGTGGTGAGGAAGGCGTGCTCGTTGTCCAGGACGTGCTGGTTGAGGCCCTCGCGCTCGAAGATGTCGAGGTTGGCGAGCGCGACCGCGGCGGAGACCGGGTGGCCGCCGAAGGTGTAGCCGTGCAGGAAGGTGTTGTCGCCCTCGTAGAACGGCTCGGCCAGCCGGTCGGAGATGACACAGGCCCCGATGGGGGAGTAGCCCGAGGTCATGCCCTTGGCGCAGGTGATCATGTCCGGCACGTAGTCGAACTTGTCGCAGGCGAACATCGTGCCCAGCCGGCCGAAGGCGCAGATGACCTCGTCCGACACGAGCAGGACGTCGTGCCGGTCGCAGATCTCGCGCACCCGCCGGAAGTAGCCGGGCGGCGGCGGGAAGCAGCCGCCGGCGTTCTGCACCGGCTCCAGGAACACCGCGGCGACGGTGTCCGCGCCCTCGAAGAGGATCTGCTGCTCGATCTGGTCGGCGGCCCAGCGGCCGAACGCCTCCGGGTCGTCGCCGAAGAGCGGCGCACGGTAGATGTTGGTGTTCGCCACCTTGTGCGCACCCGGCACCAGCGGCTCGAACGGGGCCTTGAGCGCGGGCAGTCCGGTGATCGACAGGGCGCCCTGCGGGGTGCCGTGGTAGGCGACGGCCCGCGAGATCACCTTGTGCTTGGCCGGCTTGCCGGTGAGCTTGAAGTACTGCTTGGCCAGCTTCCACGCCGTCTCGACGGCCTCGCCGCCGCCGGTGGTGAAGAAGACCTTGTTGAGGTCGCCGGGAGCGTGGCCGGCCAGCCGCTCGGCCAGTTCGACGGCCTTGGGGTGGGCGTAGGACCACACCGGGAAGAAGGCCAGCTCCCGCGCCTGCTCGTACGCCGCCTCGGCCAGCTCGCGGCGGCCGTGCCCGGCGTTGACCACGAACAGGCCGGAGAGGCCGTCGAGGTAGCGCTTGCCCCGGTCGTCGTAGATGTAGGTGCCCTCACCACGGACCATGGTGGGTACGGGCGCGTCCGCGTAGTCGGACATACGGGTGAAGTGCATCCACAGGTGGTCGTACGCGGTTCGGCTGAGGTCCTTGCTCACGGCTGTCGGGTTCCCCACATGTAGGTCTGCTTCTTGAGCTTGAGGTAGACGAAGCTTTCGGTGGAGCGCACGCCGGGGACGGCCCGGATGCGGGTGTTGATCGTCTCCAGCAGGTGGTCGTCGTCCTCGCAGACGATCTCCACCATCAGGTCGAAGGAGCCCGCGGTCATCACCACGTACTCGCACTCGCTCATGGCCGACAGGGCCTCGGCCACCGGGTCGAGGTCCCCCTCGACGTTGATGCCGACCATCGCCTGGCGCATCAGGCCCACGGTGAGCGGGTCGGTGACGGCCACGATCTGCATCACGCCCTGGTCGAGCAGTTTCTGCACCCGCTGGCGCACCGCCGCCTCGGAGAGGCCCACGGCCTTGCCGATCGCGGCGTAGGGACGGCGTCCGTCCTCCTGGAGCTGTTCGATGATCGCGAGGGAGACGGCGTCGACCGCCGTCGACGGTCCGTGCCCTGTTCTGGAGTCTGCGTTACGGGTGGCCACCCACCCACTCTGCACCGCGACTCGTCTGTCTGGCAAGCGTAAACCGATGAAATCCGTTGTCCTGGAGCCAGAATCTCACTGAATCCGTAGGTGACGGTGGGTGGGTATGTCGAAAGCGTCACCGGACCGTCTAGGGTGGGTGTCTCACCCATCGGACAGCCGACAGGAGGGGTGGTCGTGACCACCGAGGTGCGCCGTCTGCGCAACTACATCGACGGAGAGTTCCGGGACGCCGCGGACGGGCGGACCACCGACGTGGTCAACCCGGTGACGGAGGAGGTCTACGCGACCGCCCCGCTCTCCGGCCAGGCCGACGTCGACGCCGCCATGGAGGCGGCCGCCGCCGCGTTCCCCGCGTGGCGGGACGTGACGCCCGCCGAGCGCCAGAGGGCGCTGCTGAAGATCGCCGACGCCTTCGAGGAGCGGGCGGAGGACCTCATCGCGGCGGAGTCGGAGAACACCGGCAAGCCGCTGGGGCTCACCCGCACCGAAGAGATCCCGCCGATGGTCGACCAGATCCGGTTCTTCGCCGGTGCGGCCCGGATGCTCGAAGGCCGGTCGGCCGGGGAGTACATGGAGGGCCTGACCTCGATCGTCCGCCGCGAGCCGGTGGGCGTCTGCGCGCAGGTCGCCCCGTGGAACTACCCGATGATGATGGCCGTGTGGAAGTTCGCCCCGGCGCTGGCCGCGGGCAACACCGTCGTCATCAAGCCGTCCGACACCACCCCGGCCTCCACGGTGCTGATGGCCGAGATCATCGGGCAGATCCTCCCCAAGGGCGTCTTCAACGTCCTGTGCGGGGACCGCGACACGGGTCGCGCGATGGTGGAGCACCCGGTCCCGGCGATGGCCTCCATCACCGGTTCGGTGCGGGCCGGCATGCAGGTCGCCGAGTCGGCGGCCAAGGACCTCAAGCGGGTCCACCTGGAGCTCGGCGGCAAGGCCCCGGTCGTGGTGTTCGAGGACGCCGACATCGCCACGGCCGTCGCCGGCATCTCCGAGGCGGGCTACTTCAACGCCGGCCAGGACTGCACGGCGGCGACCCGCGTCCTGGTCCACGAGTCCGTCCACGACGCGTTCGTCACCGCGCTCGCCAAGGCGGCGGCCGACACGAAGACGGGCCTCCCGGACGACGAGGACGTGCTGTACGGACCGCTGAACAACGCGAACCAGCTGGCGCAGGTCAGCGGCTTCGTCGAGCGGCTCCCCGCGCACGCCCGGGTCGAGGCCGGCGGCCACCGGGTCGGCGACAAGGGGTACTTCTACGCCCCGACCGTCGTCTCCGGGCTCAAGCAGGACGACGAGATCATCCAGCACGAGGTCTTCGGGCCCGTCATCACCGTCCAGTCCTTCACGGACGAGGCCCAGGCGCTCACCTACGCCAACGGTGTGGAGTACGCGCTGGCCTCCTCGGTGTGGACCAAGGACCACGCCCGCGCGATGCGCATGTCCAAGAACCTGGACTTCGGCTGTGTGTGGATCAACACCCACATCCCGCTCGTCGCCGAGATGCCGCACGGCGGATTCAAGAAGTCCGGGTACGGCAAGGACCTCTCGGCGTACGGCTTCGAGGACTACACCCGCGTCAAGCACGTCATGACGTCCCTCGACGGCTGATCCGGCCGGTCCGCGTTCCCACGGCCCCGGGCTGCCGCCCGGGGCCGTTCGCGTACCCGGCGGGCCGTCACGGGCACCGGTGCGGGCCCGCGGCCCCGGCCGTCAGGCGTCCGTGCGGCGAGCGGGGCCGTCGAGCAGGGCGCGAAGGGCGTCGATCCGGTTGGTGGTGATCGAGTCGACGCCGCATCCGGTCAGCCGGCGCATCGTCCGCCGGGTGTCCGCCGTCCAGACGGAGACCAGCAGCCCGTCCGCATGGATCCGGGCGGCCAGCTCACGGTTCATCAGCCCGAAACGGTAGTTCAGCCAGCGCGGCCGGACGGCTTCCAGCAGGACGGGGCGCGGCGGGGCCGATGTCGTCCAGGTCAGCGCGATCTCCGCGGCCGGGTCGGCCTCGCGCACCCGCAGCATGGCCGCCGTGTCCGCGCAGTAGTACACGCGCTCGGCCGCCCCGCAGTCATGGACCGCCCCCACGATCCGCCGCACCGAGGCGTCGGTCGATCCGGGCAGGTCGAGCATGAGCCGGCGGGACCCGGCCGCGGCCAGCGCCTCGCGCAGGGCCGGGACCCCGCCGCCGGTCCGCTCGGTCAACTCCCGGTGGCTGAGCCGGTCGAGCCGGACGTCCTGGCCCCACAGGCGCTCCAGCGTGGAGTCGTGCAGCAGGACGGGCACCCCGTCGCGGGTGACCCGGACATCGACCTCGACCGCGTCCGCCCCCCGCTCGACGGCGGACCGGACCGAGCGGAGGGTGTTCTCACGGGCGCGGTAGGGATCGCCGCGGTGGGCCACGGCGGTGACGGTGCTGACCATGGGCCCATTGTGACGGCAGGAGGTCACCGCCCGGGAGCGGCCGCCCAGTTCTCCGTGTACGTGTCGATCTCGGCGGCCAGCGCCCGCTTGCCCGCCGGGTCCAGGAACGAGGCCTCCACGGCGTTCTTGGCCAGCGCCGCCAGTCCGCGTTCGTCCAGGTCCAGTAGCCGGGCGGCCACGGCGTACTCGTTGTTGAGGTCGGTGCCGAACATGGGCGGGTCGTCGCTGTTGACGGTGATCAGGACCCCTGCCTCGGCCATCTCCCGCACCGGGTGCTGATCGATCTCGGCGACCGCCCGGGTCGCGATGTTCGAGGTGGGGCAGACCTCCAGGGCGATCCGGTGCTCCGCGAGGTGGGCCAGCAGCTTCGGGTCCCGCACCGAGCTGGTGCCGTGGCCCACGCGCTCGGCGCGCAGGAACGTCAGCGCGTCCCAGACGGTCTGCGGGCCGGTGGTCTCCCCGGCGTGCGGGACGGAGTGCAGCCCCTCGGCGATGGCCCGGTCGAAATAGGGCTTGAACTGCGGGCGGTCCACCCCGATCTCGGGACCGCCGAGACCGAAGGAGACGAGCCCCTCGGGCCGCAGGTCCACCGCGAGCCGGGTGGTCTCCTCGGCGGCCTCCAGTCCCGCCTCGCCGGGGATGTCGAAGCACCAGCGCAGCACGACGCCCAACTCCGCCTCGGCGGCCTTGCGGGCGTCCTCGATCGCCTCCATGAAGCCCGCTTCCGGAATGCCGCGCCGGGTCGAACTGAACGGCGTGACCGTCAGCTCCGCGTACCTGATGTTCTGCCGTGCCATGTCCCGGGCGATCTCGAACGTCAGCAGCCGGACGTCCTCCGGAGTGCGGATCAGGTCCACCACCGAGAGGTACACGTCGATGAAGTGCCCGAAGTCGGTGAACGTGAAGAAGTCCGACAGCGCCTCCGGGGCGGTGGGGACGGCGGAGTCGGGGTGGCGGGCCGCCAGTTCGGCCACGATGCGGGGCGAGGCCGAGCCGACGTGGTGCACGTGGAGCTCGGCCTTGGGCAGCCCCGCGATGAAGGGGAACAGCTCGTTCATCGGATCTCCCGGATCTCAGGTCGTGGGCCGGGAGCACCGGCCGCACCGATCATCGTATGCGGGGCCTGCGGGCCCGGTGCCGGGCCGTAGCATGGCGGGACCACGATGGGGGAGGCCCATGTCAGACAACACACAGCAGCCCGGGGGCGGACCCGCGCCGCACGACCCGTGGGCGCCGCCGGAGAACAGGGTGGAACTGGGCAAGCCCACCGGTGCCCCCCGGCCGCCGGGCGTGCACGACCAGCCGACAGTCACCGCCGCCCCGGGCCCGGACCCGGGCGCCGGGCCGATGCCCGCGCCCCCGGCCGGAGGCTTCGCCCCGCCTCCCGGCGGTGACGTACCCCCGCCGCCGGTCGCACCGAACGGACCGGGATGGTCCGGGGCGCAGTACGGCTACCCGGCCACGCCCCCCGCTCCCGCGCCCGCCCCGCCGTACGCCGGCTACCCGGGATACCCCGGGTACGGGGGCCAGCCGGCCTGGGGCGGACCGGCACCCGCCAACGGCCTCGGCGTCGCCGCGATGGTGCTCGGCATCGTCGGGGTGGTCGGCTTCTGCATGTGGGGGATCGGCATCGTCCTCGGCGTCCTCGCGCTGGTCTTCGGCATCGTCGGACACGGCCGGGTCAAGCGCGGCGAGGCGGACAACGGCGGAATGGCGCTCGCCGGGATCATTCTCGGATCGGTCTCGATCGTGATCGGCGGCGTCTTCCTCGTCCTCCTCATCATCGGTGTCACCGACGGCGGTTCGAGCGGCGAGGAGTACGGGTACGACGACCCGTTCGCCACCTCCCTGGTCGTCGGCGCCGGACGCTGAGGGCTGTCCCGGGCCCGCCGGACCGTGTCCCGGCCGGCGGGCCCGCGCCTCATGCCTCCCGCAGCCGCGCACGCGCCTCCATGAGCGCGAAGCCCAGCAGGTTCAGCCCCCGCCAGGAGGCCGGGTCGGCCGCCCGGGGATCGTCCGCCGCGAGGCCGATGCCCCAGATCCGGTCCCTCGGGCTCGCCTCGACCAGCACCCGCTCACCGGTGCCCAGGAGATAGTCCCGCAGCGCCGGATCCTGGCCGAACTTGTGCGCGCTGCCCGCCACCACCAGGGCGAAGCGCTCCCGCCGCCAGACGTCGTCGTCGAAGCCCCCGACCAGCCTGCCCACCGCCTTGGCCTGCGCCGGGCCGCGCGCGGCCACGGCCCGCGCCTCGGCCTCCGCGTCGCCGAACAGCCGGGCCTTGCCGGCTATCATCCAGTGCTCGGCCGTCGCGTACCGCACACCGTCCACCGTGAACGGCGAGGGCCACCACTGGCTGAGGCAGCCCGTCCCGAGCTGTCCGTCCGCACGGGGCCGATGCCCCCAGAACGCCAGGTACTTCACGCGCCCGCCCCGCGCCGACCGTGCCAGCAGCTCGTCCATGTACGTCTGTTCCATGGCCTGTTCCATGGCAGCCGAGTCTGTCACCCGGCTCTGACACCGGGCCCGGGATTTCCTTGCCCCCGTATCGCGGCCTTCGATAGATTCCGTCGCGTAATCAAATGGCAACAACGGAATCACTTGTTGATGAAGGGTGTCTCTGTCAGGATCGGCAGTCAATTCGGCAAGAAGCTACGTCGTCCGGTCACCAGCGCGGTACGGGAGAACGTCATGGGCACAGGCTTCGAGGTGGCGGACCGTTTCGCGGACGGGTCGCAGTTCATCGGCGGGCGGCCGCGGCCCGGCACGTCGGGCCGGTACCAGGAGGTGGTGGACCCCGCGACGGGCGCCCGGGTCCACCGCTACGAGACGGCCGGCACCGACGACGTCGACGCCGCGGTCGCCGCCGCCCGTGCCGCCTACCCCGGCTGGGCGGGGGCCACCCCCGCCGAGCGGTCCGGCCTGCTGCACCGCTTCGCGGGCGTACTCGACGCCAGGGCCGCCGACCTCGCGTACGCCGAATCGCTCCAGTGCGGTAAACCCGTCAAGCTCTCCAGCGGGTTCGACGTCCCCGGCACCATCGACAACACCGCCTTCTTCGCCGGTGCCGCGCGCCGTCTGGAAGGGACGGCGGCCGCCGAGTACAGCGGTGACCACACCTCCTGCGTACGCCGCGAGCCCCTCGGGGTCGTCGGCTCCGTCGCACCGTGGAACTACCCGCTCCAGATGGCCGCCTGGAAGATCCTCCCGGCGATCGCCGCGGGCAACACCGTCGTCCTCAAGCCGGCCGAGATCACCCCGCTCACCTCGCTGATGTTCGCCCAGGCGGCCACCGACGCCGGGATCCCGGACGGAGTGGTCAACATCGTGGCCGGCACCGGACCGGACGCCGGTGAGCACCTCGTCGGCCATCCCGACGTCCGGATGATCTCCTTCACCGGTTCCACGGACGTCGGCAGGCGGGTCGCCGCGCTCGCGGGCCCCACCGTCAAGCGGCTGCACCTGGAACTGGGCGGCAAGGCCCCCTTCCTGGTGTTCGACGACGCCGACCTGGACGCGGCGGTCCACGGGGCGGTCGCGGCGGCGCTGATCAACACCGGCCAGGACTGCACGGCCGCCACCCGCGCCTACGTCCAGCGCCCCCTGTACGACGCGTTCGTGAGCGGTGTGGCCGGACTGATGGAGACCGTCCGGCTCGGCGACCCCTTCGACCCCGCGACCGACCTCGGCCCGCTGGTCAGCCACCGGCACCGCGACCGCGTCGCCGGATTCGTCGAACGGGCGCGGGCGTACGCCACGGTCGTCACCGGCGGCGAGGCACCCGGCGGCGACCTGGCGGACGGCGCCTACTACCGGCCCACGCTCATCACAGGCGCCGCCCAGGACAGCGAGGCCGTCCGCGCGGAGATCTTCGGCCCGGTCCTGGTCGTCCTGCCCTTCGACACCGACGACGAGGGCATCCGCCTCGCGAACGACACCCCCTACGGACTCGCCGCCTCCGCCTGGAGCCGCGGCCTGTACCGGGCGAACCGCGCCACCCGGGAGATCAGGGCGGGCTGCGTGTGGATCAACGACCACATCCCGATCGTCAGCGAGATGCCGCACGGCGGCTACCGGGCCAGCGGTTACGGCAAGGACATGTCGTCGTACTCCTTCGAGGAGTACACACAGGTCAAGCACGTCATGTACGACAACACCGCGGTGGCCCGGAAGGACTGGCACCGCACCGTCTTCGGGGACCGATAAGAGGCCGCCGCCCGGCGGCCGCACCCACCCGGAAGGGCAACGCGTATGCAGGAGTACGAGGCCGAGGGCCTCTCCGCGCCGCGACTCGCAGCGATGCGGCGCAGCCTGTCAGGCGGCCGGGGCGCACTCACCCGCCGCTCCCTCCTGAGGGCGTCGGGCGCGGGCGCGGGCGTGCTCGGCGGCCTCGCCGCACTGGGCGCCTGCGGTATCCCGCCCGCGAAACGGGCGGACGGGGGCGCGGCCGCCTCCGACGACCACTCGGACCGCGAGAAGCGCGTCACCTTCTCCAACTGGACCGAGTACATGGACGTCGGCGACGACGGGCAGAGCCGCCCGACCCTCCGGACGTTCACCGAACGCACCGGGATCACGGTCAAGTACACCGAGGACATCAACGACAACGTCGAGTTCTTCGGGAAGGTCAAACCGCAGCTCGCCGCGGGCCAGGACACCGGGCGGGACCTGATCGTCGTCACGGACTGGCTCGCCGCCCGGATCATCCGGCTCGGCTGGGCGCAGAAGCTCGACCCGGCGAACCTGCCGCACGCGTTCGCCAACCTCACGGCGCAGTTCCGCTCGCCCGACTGGGACCCGGGACGGGCCCACTCCTATCCCTGGAGCGGCATCCCCACCATCATCGCCTACAACGCCAGGGCGACCGGCGGCCGCACCGTCGACTCCGTGACCCAACTGCTCGACGACCCACGCCTCAAGGGCCGGGTGTCCTTCCTCTCCGAGATGCGCGACTCGGTGGGCATGACCCTCCTCGACATGGGCCGCGACCCCGCCTCCTTCACCGACGCCGACTACGACGCGGCGATCGCCCGGCTCCAGGACGGCGTCGACCGCAAGCAGATACGCCGCTTCACCGGCAACGACTACACCGCGGACCTCAGCAAGGGCGACATCGCGGCCTGCGTCGCCTGGGCCGGGGACATCGTCCAGCTCCAGGCCGACAACCCGGACATCAAGTACGCGATCCCCGCCGCCGGATACGTCACCGCCACCGACAACCTGCTGGTCCCCGCCAAGGCGCGGCACAAGACCAACGCCGAGCGGCTCATCGACCACTACTACGAACCCCCGGTCGCCGCCCGGCTCGCCGCGTACATCAACTACGTCTGCCCGGTGGACGGGGTGGCCGCCGAACTCGCCGCCATCGACCCGGCCATGGCCTCCAACACGCTGATCCTCCCGGACGGGCGGATGACCGCGAAGTCGCACGCCTTCCGCTCCCTCGAACCCGACGAGGAGACGGCGTACGAGGAGAAGTTCGCCGCGCTCCTCGGCGCCTGACCGGCCCGTCCCTCCCCGATCTCCCCCGACACCCCTGGGACCGCGACCCATGACACAGCAGCAGACGACGGGCGGCGACGTCCGGCTGACCGGCATCAGCAAGACCTACGGCTCCTTCACCGCCGTCCACCCCCTCGACCTGACCGTCCCACAGGGCTCCTTCTTCGCCCTGCTCGGCGCGTCCGGCTGCGGCAAGACCACCACCCTGCGGATGATCGCCGGCCTGGAGGAGGCCACCACGGGCACCGTCTCTCTCGGCGGCAGGGACATCACGGCCCTCCCGCCGCACCGACGGCCCGTCAACACCGTCTTCCAGAGCTACGCCCTCTTCCCCCATCTCGACGTCACCGAGAACGTCGCGTTCGGCCTGCGCCGCCGGGGGGTGACCCCGGTGAAGAAGCGGGTCGCCGAGATGCTGGACCTCGTCCAGCTCGGCGACTTCGCCCGCCGCAGGCCGCACCAGCTCTCCGGCGGCCAGCAGCAGCGCGTCGCCGTGGCCCGCGCGCTCATCAACCACCCCCAGGTGCTCCTGCTCGACGAACCGCTCGGCGCCCTCGACCTCTCCCTGCGGCGGCGGATGCAACTGGAGCTCAAACGCATCCAGACCGAGGTCGGCATCACCTTCGTCCACGTCACCCACGACCAGGAGGAGGCCATGACCATGGCCGACACGGTCGCCGTGATGAACGGCGGCCGCGTCGAACAACTCGGCGCCCCCGCCGAGCTGTACGAGAACCCGCGCACCACCTTCGTGGCGAACTTCCTCGGCACCTCCAACCTCATCGAGGCCGAGATCGTGTCCGCCGGCACGGACGTCGTCGTCTCGGCGGGCGGCGGAACGCTCCGGCTGCCCGCCGGCCGGTGCCCCGCCCCGGCACCGCCCGGCGGCAGGCTCCTCGTCGGCGTACGGCCCGAGAAGATATCCCTCGACCCCGCCGCCGACGCGGACCCGGGCGACGGCCGCAACCGGGTCACCGGACGGATCACCGAGGCCGGCTTCCTCGGTGTCAGCACCCAGTACCTCGTGGAGAGCCCCGCCGGCAAGGCGCTCCAGGTCTACGAGCAGAACACCGGGCACCGCCGGAGCCTCGCCCCCGGGAGCGAGGTTGTCCTGCACTGGGACCCCGCCCACACCTTCGCCCTCGACGCCGCCCAGGACATGGAGGCCGGTGTGCAGAGCGTCCAGGACACGCCGTGAGCGCGACCGGCGCGCCACCGGCGCCACCGGCGCCGCCCGCCGCCCCCGCGCCCCCGGTCCGCGGGCGGTCCGTCCGCAAGCGGCTCGTCCCCTACTGGCTGCTGCTCCCCGGCATTCTGTGGCTGCTCGTCTTCTTCGCGCTGCCGATGGTCTACCAGGCGTCCACCTCCGTACAGACCGGATCCCTGGAGGAGGGGTTCCGGGTCACCTGGCACCTGGCGACCTACCAGGACGCGCTCGCCGACTACTACCCGCAGTTCCTCAGGTCCCTGCTGTACGCCGGTACCGCCACGCTCCTGTGCCTGCTGCTGGGATACCCGCTCGCCTACCTGATCGCCTTCAAGGCCGGCCGGTGGCGCAACCTGGTGCTCGTGCTGGTCATCGCGCCCTTCTTCACCAGCTTCCTGATCCGCACGCTCGCCTGGAAGACCATCCTCGCGGACGGCGGCGCCGTCGTGGAGGCGCTGAAGGCGCTGCACGTCCTGGACGTCACCGGCGCGCTCGGCTGGACCGAGGGCGACCGCGTCCTGGCCACCCCGATGGCCGTCGTCTGCGGACTGACGTACAACTTCCTGCCGTTCATGATCCTCCCGCTCTACACCTCGCTGGACCGCATCGACCCCCGGCTGCACGAGGCGGCGGGCGACCTGTACGCCACGGCGGCCACCACCTTCCGCACGGTCACCCTCCCGCTGTCCATGCCCGGGGTCGTCGCCGGCACCCTCCTGACGTTCATCCCGGCCAGCGGCGACTACGTCAACGCGGAACTCCTCGGCTCCACGGACACCAAGATGGTCGGCAGCGTCATCCAGTCCCAGTTCCTGCGGGTCCTGGACTACCCGACGGCGGCCGCCCTCTCCTTCATCCTCATGGCGGTCGTCCTGCTGGTCGTCACCGTCCACATCCGCCGCTCCGGGACGGAGGACCTCCTGTGACCCGTCTGCTCCACGCGCTGCGGCGGCACCTGGTCGTGATCGCCGGGCTGCTGACCCTGGCCTACCTGGTCCTGCCCAACGTCGTCGTCATGGTGTTCTCCTTCAACCGGCCGAACGGCCGCTTCAACTACACCTGGCAGCGGTTCTCCCTGGACGCCTGGAAGGACCCCTGCGGGGTCGCCGACCTCTGCGGCTCGCTCTCCCTGTCCCTGCGGATCGCCGCCCTGGCGACGCTCGGGGCGACCGTGCTCGGCACGATGATCGCCTTCGCGCTGGTCCGCTACCGCTTCCGGGCCCGGGGCGCGGTCAACTCGCTGATCTTCCTGCCCATGGCCATGCCCGAAGTGGTGATGGCCGCGTCCCTGCTGACGCTCTTCCTCAACATGGGGGCCGAACTCGGCTTCCGTACCGTGCTGATCGCGCACATCATGTTCTGCCTCAGCTTCGTCGTGACGGCCGTCAAGGCGCGGGTGATGTCGATGGACCCGCGCCTGGAGGAGGCCGCCCGCGACCTCTACGCGGGACCCGCGCAGACCTTCCTCCGGGTGACCCTGCCGATCGCGGCCCCGGGCATCGCGGCCGGCGCGCTGCTCGCCTTCGCGCTCTCCTTCGACGATTTCATCATCACCAATTTCAACGCCGGTTCCACGGTGACCTTCCCCATGTTCGTCTGGGGATCGGCCCAGCGCGGAACACCCGTACAGATCAATGTCATCGGTACGGCCATGTTCGCCGTCGCCGTCGCCGTGGTCGTCGTGGGACAACTGGTGGCCGACCGGAGAAAGAGCAGAGCCGAGAAGTGATTCCCGAAGGAGTTGGAAACCATGGCCCCGGACGCCCTGCGCCGTGCGGCGGCATCCCTTTCCGGTGCGCGCCCGCTGTCCTACTGGCTCGACGACCCCGCGAAACCGGAGGCGCTCCCCGCGCTCACCGGTGACGCGGTCTGCGACCTCCTGGTGGTCGGCGGCGGCTACAGCGGGCTGTGGACCGCGCTGCTCGCCAAGGAGCGCGACCCCGGACGCGAGGTGGTCCTCATCGAGGCGCGCGAGGCGGGCTGGGCCGCCTCGGGCCGCAACGGAGGATTCTGCGCCGCCTCGCTGACCCACGGGACGGCCAACGGCCTGGAGCGCTGGCCCGAGGAGATCGCGAAGCTGGAGGAGCTGGGCGCGGCCAACCTGGACGCCATCGAGGCGGCCGTCGCCCGCCACGGCATCGACTGCGACTTCGAGCGCACCGGAGAGATCGCGGTGGCCACCCGCCCCCACGAGCTGGCCGACCTGCGCGCCTGGCACCGCCGCACCGAGGAACTCGGGCTCGCCACACCGGAGTTCCTGGACCGCGAACAGGTACGGGCCGAGGTGGACTCCCCGGCCTTCCTGGGTGGCCTGTTCGACCGGCGCGGGGTCGCCATGCTCCACCCGGCGAAGCTCGCCTGGGGGCTGAAGCGGGCCTGCCTGCGTCTCGGCGTACGCGTCCACGAGCACACCCCGGGCCTGGAGCTCGCCCGCTCGGGCGCCGGGATCGCGGTGCGCACCCCGTACGGCAGGGTCTTCGCCCGGCGGGCCGCGCTCGGGACGAATGTCTTCCCGTCCCTGGTCGCACGGCTGCGCCCGTACACCGTCCCGGTGTACGACTACGCGCTGATGACGGAGCCGCTGAGCGCCGGTCAGCTCGCCTCGATCGGCTGGCGAAACCGGCAGGGAATGAGCGACGGAGCCCATCAGTTCCACTATTTCCGGTTGTCGTCGGACCACCGGATCCTGTGGGGCGGATATGACGCCGTCTATCCGTACGGAGGCCGTCTGGATTCCGCCCTCGACCAGCGCCCCGAGACCTTTCTGAAGCTCGCCGGGCATTTCTTCGAGTTTTTTCCGCAGCTTTCCGGCGTGCGTTTCTCCCACGCCTGGGGAGGGGTGATCGACACCTGTTCGCGCTTTTCCGCGTTCTTCGCGACGGCGTACGGGGGACGGGTCGCCCACGCGGCCGGATACACCGGTCTGGGCGTCGGGGCCACCCGCTTCGGGGCCGAGGTCATGCTCGATCTGCTGGCCGGGGAGCGCACGGAACGCACCGGGCTCCGGATGGTCCGCTCCCGGCCGCTGCCCTTCCCGCCCGAGCCCTTCGCCTGGGCGGGGATCTCGCTCACCAAGAGGTCGATGGCCCGCGCGGACAGCCACGGCGGCCACCGCGACCCGTGGCTGAGGGCCATGGACCGGCTGGGGTTCGGTTTCGACAGCTGAGCGGCCCGGACGGCGGGGGAGTGATTCATCTCACGGCCGTCCGCCGTCCCGACCCGCGTCATGATCGTGCCCGGCCGCTCTCTCTCCCCGTACACACCGGCAGGACCCTGCCGGTTCTCACGGGGAAAGGAAGGGGCAGTCATGGCCGACACGGGGGCCAGGACCGGGATCGAATGGCTCGTATCGGCGGCACCGGACCCGGACGCCTGCCGCCGGGAGTGGGAGCGCGTCCCCCTGGGGATCGCGCTGCTCCCCGCCGGCGGACGCTGGGACGTGCTCGCCGTACCGGTGGAGCTGGGGTATCCGACGCTCGACGTGCTCACCCGCCTCGTCCACCGGCCCGGACCGGTGCTGCTGGGTTTCGGGGACGCCCGGATGGGCTTCTTCGTGCCGCCCGGCACGGCCTCGGGATGGCTGGGCACCGGGGTGCGGGGGATCGGCCGGGGCAGCTGGATCGCCGTACCCCGGCCCGGCCGGACGGTCGGGGCGGCACGGTGGCTGCTCCCGCCCGACGGGTCGGGGACGCTCGTCGATCCGGTCCTCCTGGAGCTCGCGCTGCACGAGGCCGCCGCCGCCCGTGCCGCCCGCGGGGGGACGGCCCCGGAGGACTGAGGGACTGCCAGAGGTCTTGACAAGTGGATTGGTCTGGACCATGTTGTGCGCGGCCGCACTCAATTCCCCCCAGCACGGAGGCTGTTGTGGAACGCACCGGACCACCCGCCCGATTCACCGGACTTCTGGCCGTCTGTTCGGCGGCCCTGCTCGCCGCCGCGGGGCTGGTCGCCTCGGCGCCGGCCGCCACCGCCGCCGACGCCGACCTGGCACGCAACGGCGGCTTCGAGGCGGGTCTGGACGGCTGGACCTGCTCGGGCGGCAGCGGAACCGTCGTCAGCACCCCGGTGCACAGCGGCACATCGGCGCTGAAGGCGACCCCGGCCGGCAGCGACAACGCCAAGTGCTCCCAGACCGTGACGGTCAAGCCCGACTCCACGTACACGCTCCAGGCGTGGGTGCGGGGGGACTACGTCTACCTCGGCGCGTCCGGCACCGGCACCACGGACGTCTCCACCTGGACCCAGTCGGCCGGTGCGTACACCAAGCTCAGCACCTCCTTCAAGACCGGCCCCGCGACCACCTCGGTCACCGTTTACACCCACGGCTGGTACGGCACTGCCGCCTACTACGCCGACGACCTCACCCTGGTCGGCCCCGGCGGCGCCCCCGCAACCGTGCCCGCCGCCCCCACCGGTCTGAAGGCCGGCACGGCCACCTCCACCTCCGTCCCGCTGAGCTGGACCGCCTCCGCCGGAGCCACCGGCTACCAGGTCTACCGCGACGGCACGAAGGTCCAGACCGCCACCGGTGCCTCCGCGACCGTGACGGGGCTGACCGCCTCCACCGCTTACAGCTTCCAGGTCAGCGCGGTCAACGCCGCCGGTGAGTCCGCGAAGTCGGCGGCCGTGAGCGCCACCACCACCTCCGGCGGCGGCCAGGAGGGCGGCGGCGGGGACCTGCCCGCCCACGCCCTCGTCGGCTATCTGCACGCCAGCTTCGCCAACGGCTCCGGCTACACCCGGATGGCCGACGTCCCCGACTCGTGGGACGTCATCAACCTCGCCTTCGGTGAGCCGACCTCCGTCACCTCCGGCGACATCCGCTTCTCGCTCTGCCCCGTCGCCGAGTGCCCGGGTGTGGAGAGCGAGGCGGAGTTCAAGGCCGCCGTCAAGGCCAAGCAGGCGGCGGGCAAGAAGGTCCTGATCTCCATCGGCGGCCAGAACGGCCAGGTGCAGCTCAACTCCACGGCCGCCCGCGACACCTTCGTCTCCTCGGTGTCCAAGATCATCGACGCCTACGGGCTGGACGGCCTGGACATCGACTTCGAGGGCCACTCGCTCTCGCTGAACACCGGTGACACCGACTTCCGCAACCCGACGAGCCCCGTCGTCGTCAACCTCATCTCGGCCGTGAAGACCCTCAAGGCCAAGTACGGTGAGGACTTCGTCCTCACCATGGCCCCCGAGACCTTCTTCGTGCAGCTCGGCTACCAGTACTACGGCTCCGGTCCCTGGGGCGGCCAGGACCCGCGCGCCGGCGCCTATCTGCCCGTCATCCACGCCCTGCGCGACGACCTCACCCTGCTGCACGTCCAGGACTACAACTCGGGCTCCATCATGGGCCTGGACAACCAGTACCACTCGATGGGTGGCGCCGACTTCCACATCGCCATGACCGACATGCTGCTCACCGGCTTCCCGGTGGCCGGCGACCAGACCAAGGTCTTCCCGGCGCTGCGCCCCGACCAGGTCGCCATCGGCCTCCCGGCCTCCACCCAGGCGGGCAACGGGCACACCTCACCGGCCGAGGTCACCAAGGCGCTGAACTGCCTGACCAAGAAGACCGACTGCGGCAGCTACCAGACCCACGGCACCTACCCCGGGCTGCGCGGGCTGATGGCCTGGTCGATCAACTGGGACCGCTTCAACAACGGGGAGTTCGCGAAGAACTTCGACGCCTACTTCGGGAACTGACCTCCCGGAGGACGAGCAGCAGCGCGGCCGCCAGGCACCAGCTGGCGAGCACGTCCAGCGGCCAGTGGTAGCCGCGCAGCACCAGACCGATGCTCGTCGCCGCCGTCAGCAGGACGGCGGCGACGAGCATCATCCATGAGCGCCGCATGTACGGGGCGAGGAGCAGGGCGGCAGCCCCGTACGCCACGGCGGCGGTCGCCGTGTGGCCCGAGGGGTAGTAGCCGGTCGCCTCCGTCAGCGGCCCCTGCCGGTCGGTCCACAGCTTGACCGGGACGACCAGCAGCGGCACCGCCACCATGGCCAGGACCGCGTACAGCGCCTCCCGGCGGGCCCGGCGCAGCCAGGCCACGAGGACGGCACATGCCAGCACGGGCACGGCGACCTCCATGTTGCCGAGGTCCGCGAAGAGGTCGGACAGCGCGGCGGGCCCCCGTCCGGCCAGCGCCAGGCCCAGCCGCTCGTCGGGCCCGAGCAGCGGGCCGTCGGCCACGACCTGCCAGGTGACGAGGGCGAAGACGGCCAGCGGCGCGGCGAGCCGGGAAAAGAGAAGGACCGGCCACCGGGGAACGGGGGGGAGTGTTCCGGGGTGGCCGGTCGGATCGGTGTGCCGCGCGCCCCGGGGGGTGTGGGGCGGGCGGCCGTCCGATCGGTGAGGAGTTCCGGAGCGCGATGCTCCAGCGGTGTGCGCCGAGGCGCTGCCGGGACGGTGCTGGGGGAGCCCCGGCCCGGCATCACCCGCAGCTTCCTGCGGGCGGGGTGTTTCTCTCATCTGTGGAAACCGTACGTCAGGGGGAGGTGGGCCGACAGGGCCAACGGTATCCCGCCATCGCCCCCGCACACCTTCTTCACAGGCCCTCACGAGCGGCCCGGTCGATGCCGCCGAAAACGGCTCCCGGACCCGGTTCCACCCGTACGTATCAGAGGGTGGCGAAGGCCTGTTCGAGGATGTCCAGGCCCTCGTTCAGCAGGTCCTCCCCGATCACCAGCGGCGGCAGGAAGCGCAGGACGTTGCCGTAGGTGCCGCAGGTCAGCACCAGCAGGCCCTCGGCGTGGCAGGCCTTGGCCAGCGCCGCCGTCGCCGCCGCGTCGGGCTCCTTCGTACCGGACTTCACCAGCTCGATCGCGATCATGGCGCCCCGGCCCCGGATGTCCCCGATGACACCGCCGTTCGGGAGCTTCGCCCGCATCTCGCCCAGGCGGCCCTTCATGACCTCCTCGATGCGCCGGGCCCTCCCGTTCAGGTCCAGTTCGATCATCGTCTCGATGGCACCGAGCGCACCGGCGCACGCCACCGGGTTGCCGCCGTAGGTGCCGCCGAGGCCGCCGGAGTGCGCGGCGTCCATGATCTCGGCGCGGCCGGTCACCGCGGAGAGCGGCAGGCCGCCCGCGATGCCCTTGGCCGTGGTGATCAGGTCCGGGACGATGCCCTCGTCCTCACAGGCGAACCACTGGCCGGTACGGCAGAACCCGGACTGGATCTCGTCCGCGACGAAGACGATGCCGTTGTCCTTCGCGAACCGCGCGATCTCCGGCAGGAAGCCCTTCGCCGGCTCGATGAACCCGCCCTCGCCGAGGACCGGTTCGACGATGATCGCCGCGACGTTCTGCGCACCGATCTGCTTGGTGATCTCGTCGATGGCCTGCGCCGACGCCTCGGCCCCGGCGTTCTCGGGACCGGTCGGCCAGCGGTAGCCGTACGCCACCGGCACGCGGTACACCTCGGGCGCGAACGGCCCGAAGCCCTGCTTGTACGGCATGTTCTTCGCGGTCAGCGCCATCGTGAGGTTGGTCCGGCCGTGGTAGCCGTGGTCGAAGACGACCACCGCCGTCCGCTTCGTGTAGGCGCGGGCGATCTTCACCGCGTTCTCGACGGCCTCGGCGCCCGAGTTGAACAGCGCCGACTTCTTGGCGTGGTCGCCCGGGGTCAGCTCGGCCAGCCGCTCGCAGACCTCCACGTACCCCTCGTACGGCGTGACCATGAAACAGGTGTGGGTGAAGTCGGCGAGCTGCGCCGACGCGCGGCGGACGACCGCCTCCGCGGAGGCGCCCACCGAGGTCACGGCGATGCCGGAACCGAAGTCGATCAGCCGGTTGCCGTCCACGTCCTCGATGATCCCGCCGCCCGCGCGGGCGGTGAACACCGGCAGCGTGGAACCCACGCCGGCGGCGACCGCCGCCGTACGGCGGGCCTGAAGCTCCACCGACTTCGGGCCGGGGATGGCGGTGCGGACGCGGCGCTCCTGCGGGATGTCGGACATGCGGGGCTCCTGGGGGTGTTCCGGACACTTCTCTTCCGTGCAGGCTAGGGGCGGCGACCGCCGGGGGTCATGCTCCGCTGCGGAGTGGTGTGCGCGCGCCGTTGTCCGCCGCGGACAGAAGGCCGTACGGGCAAGGAGCGCACCCGGCACCGCGCCCATCCGGCCGCATTGCTGAACTCGCCGTGTCCTGGCACTAGATTGGCCGGTGCAGAAGGCGGGACCTGGCTGGTCAGGGGGCGGCGGTTCATGGACACCGAAGGCACGTACGACGCACGGGGCACCCACCCGGAACGGGTGCCCCGCCCGGCGGGCCCACCACCCGCCGCGCCACCGCCGCCCGCACCGCCCCCGTACGCCCCGCCGCCCCCCGGCCACGCCCCGGCCGCCGGGGCCCGGCCCCCGCTCGCCGAGTGGCTGCGCACCCCGCGCCCGGCCCGCGACCCCGGCGTCTGGCGGTACGGCCACACCCCGCGCCCGCCCGAGAAGGCCGAAGGGGTGCCCGACCGCTCCCTGCTGGTCGGAGCGCTGATCTCCGTGCTGAGCGCACTGCTCCTGTGGTCGCTGTGGCGCAACGGGTACATCCCCTACCGGCTGGTGCCGGTGAAGCTCTTCACCCCGGGCGAGTGGTGGTACCCGGGCACCTTCGGGGGTCCCCGGACGATCGAGGGCAGCGACGCGCTCACGGTCTACGAGGCCGTGCTCTTCGGCCTCCTGGTCTACGGCTGCCTGCGCCTCGGGAACTGGGCCGAACTCTTCCGGCGGCACGTCGCCGGACGCGGCCGGTCCTTCCTCGCCCTGGCCACGGCCGCCGCGGCGGGACTCGCCCAGCTCCTGGTCTGGAAGGACACCGTGCCGGTCGTCCGCCCGGTACTGATCCTCGTCGCCTCCGTCTTCGGCGGCGAGATCTACCAGAGCCAGAGCGTCGTCAACGTCGTCTACGGCCTCATCACCCTCGGGGTGCTCTGGCCGTTCGCCCGCCTCGGCCGCTGGCGCGATCTGTTCGCCGCACGCCGTACCGCCCGTGCCTCCGACACCCCCGGGGTCCCGCCCGTGCCCCCGGGGACCCCCGCCCCCGACGAGTGGCCGGAGCTGCGCGCGGCCGGCCGGACCGACGCCGCCCAGGCCCTCACCGCCGAGGTGCGGACCGGCCGGATGAACGACGTGGACGTGGCCCGGCTGCGCCACGCCTGGACGGTGGGCCGGGCCCACCCCGAACGGCTCGCCGCGCTCGACGAGGCCGTGCTGCGCAGCGGCGGCGCGGCCGCTCTGCACCCGTCGGGCGCCCGCGACCTGCCCGCCCGCACCGCCCGCCACGACCTGCTCACCGGCCAGGTCCGCGTCGGCAGCTTCGCGGACGACCCGCACAACCCGTACGCCCTCCGCGGCTCCGGCGCCGCCCTGGAACCCGCGCTGCTGGGCACCTCGCTGCTGGCGGTCGGTCCGCCCGGGTCGGGCAAGACCGCCCGGCTGGTGCGCCCGGTCGTCGAGTCCCTCGCCCTCCAGGCGCTCGCCGGACGGGCCGCCGTCCTCGCGGTCGGCGCCGCCGGGAACCCCCTCGGCCCCGACGACGCCTACGACGTCGTCGTACGGATCGGGGACCCCGCCTCCGTGCACGACTTCGACCTGTACGGCGGCACCACGGACCCCGACGAGGCGGCGGGCGTCCTCGCGGAAGGGCTCGTCGGCGACGTCCCGGGCCTGGACAGCAGGCGCGCCGCCACCGTGCTCGCCCAGCTCATCGGCCCCTACCGCGCGGTCCACGGCCACTTCCCCGGGGTGCCCGCGCTCCGCGAACTCCTCGACGGCGACCACGGCGCGGCCGACGCGCTGCGCACCGCGCTCGCCACCGGCGGCCACACCGCCATGCTGCGCGAACTGGACGCCCGCACCCGGCAGCGCGGCGGCCCCGGGGACCCCGGACCGGTCCTCGCCGACCGGGTCGCGCTGCTCGACCGGCCCGCCTTCGCACCGTTCTTCGCCACCGGACCCGAAGCCCGGCCCTTCTCCCTGCGGTCGCTGGAACACCTGCCCCTGCGGGTCAGGATCGACCTCCCGGAGAGGGCCCACGCCGAGGCCTCCCGGCTGCTCACCCGGCTGGTCCTCGCCCAGTTCACCGCCGTCGCCGCCGCCCGCGCGGACCGGACGCTCTTCGTCTGCCTGGTCCTGGACGACGCCACCCAGGCCGTCACCGCCGAGACCGTACGCGGCATCAGGCGGCTGCGGTCCGTCAACGCGGGGGCCGTGCTCACCCTGCGGACCGTCGACGACGTCCCGGAGGCCCTGCACACCGCGCTGCTCGGCGGCGTCGGCTGCCGCATGGCCTTCTGCGGGGTCACCACCTGGGACGGCAAGCGGTTCGCGGACGTCTGGGGCAAGGAGTGGGTGGAGACCCGGGAGGTCGCCCAGCACGCCGTCTTCGCCGACCAGCCGTTCACCCGCGCCCTGCACGGCCTGCGCAAGCTGGTCACCGGCAAGGCCGTCACCCGGGACGCCGTGACCGTGCGCCGGGTGGAGCGGGAGCGCTGGTCGGCCTCCGAGCTGGCGTACTCCCTGCCCGCCGGGCACGCGGTCCTGTCGCTGACCACGGTGGACGGTGCGCACACCCCGCCCCTCCTGGTGAAGCTGGACGGCTGAGCCCGGCGTACCCCGGCCCGCCCCGCCCGGCCCCGGGCGGGGCGGGCCGGTTACGCGCAATGCGCCGCCCTGGCAGAATCGGAAGCGGCCGTCTGTACGGGACGGCGCAATCCGACTCCAGACGCAACCGACTCCCGCGCGCAACCGGCGCCCCGACGCAACCGACTCCCAGAGGTCCGGCGGTCCCATGCCACCCACACTCGCCTCGCTCGTCCAGCACCCGTCGCTCAGACTCAGGGTCCGCGCCGGGGCGGACCGGCTCACCACACCCGTGCGCTGGGCCCACGCCAGCGAGCTGGCCGACCCCGTGCCGTACATGGACGGCGGCGAACTGCTCCTGATCACCGCGACCAACCTGGACGCCGAGGACCCCGGGACGATGCGGCGGTACGTCCGGCGGCTGGCGGCCGCCGAGGTCGCCGGGATCGGCTTCGCCGTCGGGGTCACCTACGACGAGGTCCCCGCCGCCCTCGTCGAGGCCGCCGAGGAAGCGGGGCTGCCGCTCCTGGAAGTGCCCCGGCGCACGCCGTTCATCGCCATCAGCAAAGCCGTGTCGGCGGCCATCGCGGCCGACCAGTACCGGGCCGTCACCGCGGGCTTCGAGGCACAGCGCGAACTGACCCGGGCGGCGCTGGTCGGCGAGGGCCCCGCCGGGCTGGTCACCCGTCTCGCCGCACAGGTGGACGGCTGGGCCGCGCTCTACGACACCTCGGGCGCCGTCGTCGCGGTGGCGCCGGACTGGGCGGCCCGGCGGGCCGCCCGCCTCACCGGCGACGTACGCCGGCTGGGGGACCGCGCGGCCCCGGCCAGCGCCGTCGTCGGCGGCCCCGAGGACCGCGTGGAGCTCCAGTCCCTCGGCACCGGCCGGCTCGCCCGGGGCGCCCTCGCCGTGGGTACGGGCGCCTCCCTGGGCACGGCCGAGCGGTACGCGGTGCACTCCGCCGTGGCTCTGCTGACCCTCACCACCGCCCGTTCCCGCTCGCTCCAGGACGCCGAACAGCGGCTGGGGGCGGCGGTCCTGCAGATGCTGCTCGCGGGCCAGCCCGACCACGCCCGCGCCGTCGCGGGGGACCTGTACGGCGCGCTGCTGGACGCCCCCTTCCGGCTGCTCATCGCCGAGGCGTCCGACCCGGCGACGCTCACCGAGACCATGGAAGCCGCCGCCGCCCGGTCCGGGGAGACGCTGCTGATGGTGCCGGAGGGCGACCGGGTCGTGGTGCTGGCCGCCGACGGCGGCGCCGCCGTCGGCGCGTGCGCGGCGTACGCCCAGGCGCAGGACGACCGTCCGGCGCGCGAGCCCGTCAAGGAGGACACGGACGTCGCCGTCGGACTGTCGGCCCCGGCGGGCCCGATAGCGGCCTCCTCCGCGTACAAGCAGGCCGAGCAGGCCCTCTCGGTGGCGCGCCGCCGGGGCAGGGCCCTGGTCGAGCACGAGGAACTGGCCACCGGCTCGGTGCTGCCGCTGCTCGCCGACGACGCGGTGCGCGCCTTCGCGGACGGGATGCTCCGCCCGCTGCGGGAGCACGACGCGAAGGGCCGCGGCGACCTGGTCGCCTCCCTGCGCGCCTGGCTCTCCCGGCACGGCCAGTGGGACGCCGCGGCGGCGGACCTGGGCGTCCACCGCCACACGCTGCGCTACCGGATGCGCCGCGTGGAGGAGATCCTGGGCCGCTCGCTGGACGACCCGGACGTGCGGATGGAGCTGTGGCTGGCCCTCAAGACGACGGCCGCCTCCTCGGGAACCCCGTAGGCCCCGGTCCCGGCCCGCCCTGTCTGCGCTGTCTGCGCTGTCTGCCCTGTCGTCCCGTGTCCCGCGTGGCCCCGCGCCCCGTCGTCCCACGTGCCCGTGCCGCAGGCCGCCAGTCCGTACGCCGCATACCGCGCCGTCCGGCGACGGCGTACCGGCGGGGCGTACCGGTGACCGGCGTACCGGCGACGGTGAGCGGTGCCTCGCGGCCGCCCCGCCACCGCATGCGCCGAACCGGCGTATCCGCCGTCCGCTCTGCTCCACCCCGGACAAACCTCATCCGCCCCCTCGCCCCCTACCGTGGGCCTGGGCGGTGTGCCGACACGGCCCGGGGCCATCCCGCGGTGGCCCTGACGATCTTGTTCACCACCCCCGAAGGGCCGGAACCGCCATGACCTCCACCCACGCTTTCTGGCTGGCCGGCCGTCAGGCCACCGGCGAGGACAGCTTCGACGTCACCAACCCCTGGGACGGCCGGCTCGTGGCGACGGTCGCCGTGCCGACCGAGGCCCAGGTCGAGGAGGCCGTCGCCGCCGCCCACGCCGTGCGCGAGGAGTTCGCCGCGACGCCGGCGCACGTACGGGCCGCCGCGCTGGACCACGTCGTACGCCGCCTCACCGAGCGCACCGAGGAGATCGCCCAGCTGATCTCCGCCGAGAACGGCAAGCCCGTCAAGTGGGCCCGCGGCGAGGTCGGGCGGGCCGTGTCCGTCTTCCGGTTCGCCGCCGAGGAGGCCCGCCGCTTCAACGGCGGCGAGGCCCAGCGGCTGGACACCGACGCCGGCGGCACGGGCCGTCTCGCGCTGACCCGCCGTTTCCCGCGCGGCCCCGTCCTCGGGATCGCCCCCTTCAACTTCCCGCTCAACCTGAGCGCCCACAAGGTCGCCCCGGCCATCGCCGTCGGCGCGCCGATCATCCTCAAGCCCGCGCCGGCCACGCCTGTCTCCTCGCTGATCCTGGGCGAACTACTGGCCGAGACCGACCTCCCGGCCGGTTCCTGGTCGGTGCTGACCGTGCCCAACGACCGGATGCCCGCCCTGGTCCAGGACGAGCGGCTGCCGGTGATCTCGTTCACCGGATCCGGCCCGGTCGGTTACGCGATCATGGAGTCGGTGCCGCGCAAGCACTGCACGCTGGAACTCGGCGGCAACGGCGCGGCCGTCGTCCTCGCCGACTGGTCCTCGGAGGAGGACCTGGACCGGGCCGCGAGCCGTATCGCGACCTTCTCCAACTACCAGGGCGGCCAGTCCTGCATCTCCGTGCAGCGCGTCATCGCCGACGCCTCGGTGTACGACCGGCTCGTGCCCAAGATCACCGCCGCCGTCGAGGCCCTGGTGACCGGCGACCCGTCCGACGCGGCCACCGACGTCGGCCCGCTGGTCAGCGAGGACGCCGCCCGCCGGGTGGAGTCCTGGGTCGACGAGGCCGTCGCGGCCGGCGCCACCCTGCACACCGGCGGCACCCGCGACGCGGCCACCTACGCCCCCACGGTCCTCACCGACCTGCCCGCCACCACCACCCTCGCCCACGAGGAGGTCTTCGGGCCGGTGCTGTACGTGCGGCGGGTGGACGGAGAGGCCGAGGCCTTCGCCGCCGTCAACGACTCCAAGTACGGCCTCCAGGCAGGGGTCTTCACCCACGACCTGGAGACCGCCTTCCGCGCCCACCGCGCCCTGGAGGTCGGCGGCGTGGTCATCGGCGACGTCCCCTCCTACCGCGCCGACCAGATGCCGTACGGCGGCGCCAAGCAGTCCGGCGTGGGCCGCGAGGGCGTGCGGTACGCGATGGACGACTACACCTACGAGCGGGTCCTCGTCCTCACCGGCCTGGCCCTGTAGCCGCCCGCGCGTACCGGACCGGCCGGAGCCCGCCGCACGGCGGACCCCGGCCGGTCCCGCGTCCCGCCGCGAGCCCGCCGCACGGTGGTAGGGGTGGCGCAGATGGGGTACATACGGACGAGTGGTACCGATCGGTCCGCGCAACGCCCGACCACCGTCCCGACTCGCGGCGAGGTGAGCTCCTCATGTCCGCCCCATCCGACACCCCCCAGGCTCCCGGCATCACCGAGCGCGAAGCACGGCGGGTGGCCGAGGCCGCCCGTGAACAGGACTGGAAGAAGCCGAGTTTCGCCAAGGAGCTCTTCCTCGGACGCTTCCGGCTCGACCTGATCCACCCCCACCCCGTGTCCGGCGTCGAGGACGTGCGGCGCGGCGAGGCGTTCCTCTCCCGGCTGCGCGCGTTCTGCGAGACCCGTGTCGACGGGGCGCTGATCGAGCGCGAGGCCAGGATCCCCGACGACGTGGTGGACGGTCTCAAGGAGCTGGGCGCGCTCGGCATGAAGATCGAGACCAGGTACGGAGGCCTCGGCCTGACCCAGGTCTACTACAACAGGGCGCTGGCGCTGGCCGGTTCGGCCAGCCCCGCCATCGGCGCCCTGCTCTCCGCCCACCAGTCCATCGGCGTCCCGCAGCCGCTGAAGATGTTCGGCACCCAGGAGCAGAAGGACACCTTCCTGCCGCGCCTGGCCCGTACCGACATCTCCGCCTTTCTGCTCACCGAGCCCGACGTCGGCTCCGACCCGGCCAGGCTCGCGACGGCGGCCGTCCCGGACGGCGACGACTACGTCCTGGACGGGGTGAAGCTCTGGACGACCAACGGCGTCGTCGCCGACCTGCTCGTCGTGATGGCCCGGGTCCCCGCCTCGGAGGACCACAAGGGCGGCATCACGGCCTTCGTCGTCGAGGCGGACTCGCCGGGCATCACCGTGGAACACCGCAACGCCTTCATGGGCCTGCGCGGCATCGAGAACGGCGTGACCCGCTTCCACGGCGTCCGCGTCCCGGCGGCCCACCGCATCGGCCCGGAGGGCGCCGGACTCAAGATCGCCCTCACCACCCTCAACACCGGCCGGCTCTCGCTGCCCGCCATGTGCGTCGGCGTCGGCAAGTGGTCCCTGAAGATCGCCCGCGAGTGGTCGGCCGTACGCGAGCAGTGGGGCAGGCCGGTCGGCCGGCACGAGGCCGTCGGCGCGAAGATCTCCTTCATCGCGGCGACCACCTTCGCACTGGAGGCGGTCGTCGACCTCGCCTCCCAGATGGCCGACGAGAACCGCAACGACATCCGCATCGAGGCCGCCCTGGCCAAGCTGTACGGCTCCGAGATGGGCTGGCTCATCTCCGACGAACTGGTCCAGATCCGCGGCGGACGCGGCTTCGAGACCGCCGACTCGCTCGCCGCGCGCGGCGAACGCGCGGTGCCCGCCGAGCAGATGCTCCGCGACATGCGCATCAACCGGATCTTCGAGGGCTCCACGGAGATCATGCACCTGCTGATCGCGCGGGAGGCGGTCGACGCCCACCTCAAGGTCGCCGGCGACATCATCGACCCCGACAAGCCGCTCTCCGACAAGGCGAGGGCGGGCGTCGACGCCGCCGGGTTCTACGCCCGCTGGCTCCCCAAGCTCGTCAGTGGCCCCGGCCAACTCCCCAACGCCTACGGTGAGTTCCGTGTCCCGGGGCACCCCGACCTCTCCGGTCATCTGCGCTCGGTCGAGCGCTCTGCCCGCAAACTGGCCCGCTCGACCTTCTACGCCATGTCGCGCTGGCAGGGGCGCATGGAGACCAAGCAGGGCTTTCTCGGCCGCGTCGTGGACATCGGCGCCGAACTCTTCGCGATGAGCGCCGCCTGCGTCCGCGCCGAGCACCTGCGCGCCGACGGCGACCACGGCCGTGAGGCGTACCAGCTCGCCGACGTCTTCTGCCGGCAGGCCCGCCTCCGGGTGGAGGAACTGTTCACCCGGCTGTGGTCCAACACCGACGCCGTCGACCGCCGCGTGGTCGACGGCGTCCTGTCGGGCGCGTACACCTGGCTGGAGGAGGGCGTCATCGACCCCAGCGGCGACGGGCCCTGGATCGCCGACGCCTCACCCGGCCCGACCGCCGGGGAGAACGTCCACCGCCCCATCCGCTGAACCGGCCGGCCGCGGGGCGCGTCCACTGCCTGGACGCGCCCCGCGCGCACGCCCGCCACCGGGCAGGATGGGGGCCCGTGACCGTCATCCACGTCCCCGGCTCCAAGTCCGTCACCGCCCGCGCCCTGTTCCTGGCCGCCGCGGCGGACGGCACCACCACCCTGCTGCGCCCCCTGCTCTCCGACGACACGGAGGGGTTCACCGAGGGCCTGACCCGTCTGGGATACGCGGTGACACGCGAGCCGGACCGCTGGCACGTCGAAGGGCGCCCCGAGGGCCCCTCGGTCACCGAGGCCGAGGTCCACTGCCGCGACGGGGCCACCACCGCGCGCTTCCTGCCCACGCTCGCCGCCGCCGCGGCCTCCGGCACGTACCACTTCGACGCCTCCGCCCAGATGCGCCGCCGCCCGCTCGCCCCGCTCACCGAGGCGCTGCGCACCCTGGGCGTGCACCTGCGCCACGAAGAGGCCGAGGGCCACCACCCGCTCACCGTCAGGGCCTCCGGGGTCAAGGGCGGCGAACTCACCCTGGACGCCGGGCAGTCGTCCCAGTACCTCACCGCGCTGCTCATGCTCGGTCCGCTCACCGCCGAGGGGCTGCGGATCCACGTCACGGAACTGGTGTCCGCGCCGTACGTCGAGATCACCCTGTCGATGATGCGGAGCTTCGGCGCCGACGTCGTCCGGGAGGGGAACACCTTCACCGTCCGGCCCGGCGGCTACCGCGCCACCACCTACGCCGTGGAGCCCGACGCGTCCACCGCGAGCTACTTCTTCGCCGCCGCGGCCCTCACCGGCCGCGAGGTCACCGTCCCCGGGCTCGGTACGGGCGCGCTCCAGGGCGACCTGCGCTTCACCGACGTCCTGCGCCGCATGGGCGCGGACGTGACGACCACGGACCGGGGGACCACGGTCCGCTCCACCGGGACGCTCACCGGCCTCACCGTCACCATGCGGGACATCTCCGACACCATGCCGACCCTGGCGGCCATCGCCCCGTTCGCCTCCTCGCCCGTACGGATCGAGGACGTGGCCAACACCCGGGTCAAGGAGTGCGACCGGCTGGAGGCCTGCGCCGGGAACCTGCGGGCCATGGGGATCACCGTGCGCACCGGCCCGGACTGGATCGAGATCCACCCCGGCACGCCCCGGCCCACCGAGATCGCCACGCACGGCGACCACCGCATCGTGATGTCGTTCGCGGTCACCGCCCTGCGCGTGCCCGGCATCGGCTACGACGACCCCGGCTGCGTCCGCAAGACGTTCCCCGGGTTCCACGAGGCGTTCGCCGGGTTCGCGGCCCCGGGCGCCGGCTGACCGGAGGAAAAACCCCGCGCATCGGGCCGGGCCGGTGCCTATCCTGCGCCCATGATGACCCTGAGCGACGTCCTGTCCGTGCTCGAACTCCTCGACCGGGCCGGCGCCGATGTGGTGATCGCCGGAGGGTGGGGCGTCGACGCGCTGCTCGGCGAGCAGACACGGGACCACCGCGACCTCGACCTGCTGCACCGCCGGGAGCAGGAGGGTGCCGTCGTCGCGGCGCTGGAGGCGGCCGGATACGCCGAGACACTCGACTGGCGGCCCGCCCGCTTCGTCCTCAGCCACCCCGACGGGCCGGAGACCGACCTGCATCCGCTGGAGTTCGCCCCCGACGGCTCCGCGACGCAGTCCTCGCTCGACCCGGAGCGGCCCTTCGTCTACCCGGCGGCCTGCTTCGTCACCGGCACTCTCGGGACGGTCACGGTGCGCTGCGTCTCCGCCGAACAGCAGGCGCTGTTCCACCAGGGGTACGAACCGGCCGAGCGTGATCTGGCGGACATGGCGCGCCTGAGGGGGAAGTTCGGCGTCCGGACGCACTTCTGATCCCGCGATGCCGCACAATCGAGCCCCGGCCGCGCTCTCGGCGGCCGTCAACCGACGACAGGGGCAGGGATGTTCGGGGTGTTCGGAGCGGGTGGCCCGAGGGGCGGGGGCACCGCCGCCGCGGCCCGGGGAGCGGTGGCCGTCACCGGGTGCGGCAGCGACGGCGGGGAACGGGCCGCCGCGCGCCCCCACGGCCGGGCCGCGTCCGCGCCACGCCGGGTGACCCCGGACACGGGCCGCCCCTCCGGGGCTCCGAGGGGCGGCCCGGCCGCCCGGCAGGAGGAATTCCGTGCGGCCGGTGTCTGAGCCACGCGCCGACGGGGACGCCCTGTCCGCGCACACAGCACGAGCGGCGACAATGGTCGCCATGACCGACAGCCCCGCACCTCTCGCCGACCCCCATCTCGTCTTCGACGCGGTACACGGCCGCCGGGATCTGGTGATCCTCGGCTCCACCGGGTCCATCGGCACCCAGGCCATCGACCTGGTGCTGCGCACCCCGGACCGCTTCCGCGTCACCGCGCTCTCCGCCGCGGGCGGCCGGGTCGCGCTCCTCGCCGACCAGGCGCGACGGCTGCGGGTGGACACCGTCGCGGTCGCCGACCGGGACAAGGTGCCGGCCCTGCGCGAGGCGCTGCGCGAGGCCTACGGCCCGGGGGAGCCGCTCCCCGAGATCCTGGCCGGCCCCGACGCCGCGACCCAGCTCGCCGCGAGCGACTGTCACACCGTGCTGAACGGCATCACCGGCTCGATCGGCCTGGCCCCCACCCTCGCGGCGCTGAAGGCGGGGCGCACCCTCGCCCTCGCCAACAAGGAGTCGCTGATCGTCGGAGGCCCCCTGGTCAAGGCCCTCTCGGCGCCCGGCCAGATCATCCCGGTGGACTCCGAGCACGCCGCGCTCTTCCAGGCGCTCGCCGCCGGGAAACGCGCCGATGTGCGCAGGCTCGTCGTCACCGCGTCCGGCGGTCCCTTCCGGGGACGTACGAGGAGCGAGCTGGCCGACGTGACCCGGGAGCAGGCGCTCGCGCACCCGACCTGGGCCATGGGGCCGGTGATCACGGTCAACTCCGCGACCCTGGTCAACAAGGGGCTGGAGGTCATCGAGGCCCATCTCCTCTACGACATCCCGTTCGACCGGATCGAGGTCGTGGTCCACCCCCAGTCGTACGTGCACTCGATGGTGGAGTACACCGACGGCTCCACCCTCGCCCAGGCGACCCCGCCCGACATGCGGGGCCCGATCGCGATCGGTCTCGGCTGGCCCGAGCGGGTCCCGGACGCGGCGCCCGCCTTCGACTGGACGACCGCCTCCCGCTGGGAGTTCTTCCCGCTGGACACCGAGGCCTTCCCGTCCGTGGGCCTGGCCCGGCACGTGGGCACGCTGGGCGGGACGGCCCCCGCGGTGTTCAACGCGGCCAACGAGGAGTGCGTGGACGCGTTCCTGGCGGGACGGCTGCCCTTCAACGGCATCATGGACACGGTCACCGCGGTCGTGACCGAGCACGGCACCCCCGCCACGGGAACTCCGCTGACGGTCGCGGACGTCCTCGACGCGGAGACCTGGGCCCGCGCCCGGGCCAGGGAACTCTCGGCGGAAGCGACAGCGGAGGCGCGCGCATGAGCATGACGACGATCCTGATGACGGTCCTGGGGATCGCCGTCTTCGTTGTGGGGCTGCTGTTCTCGATCGCCTGGCACGAGCTGGGGCACCTGTCGACCGCGAAGCTCTTCGGCATCCGCGTACCGCAGTACATGGTCGGCTTCGGTCCGACCATCTGGTCGCGCACGAAGGGCGACACGGAGTACGGCATCAAGGCCATCCCGGCCGGCGGCTACATCCGGATGATCGGCATGTTCCCGCCCGGCCCGGACGGACGCCTCGAAGCCCGCTCCACCTCCCCCTGGCGCGGCATGATCGAGGACGCCAGGTCCGCCGCCTTCGAGGAGCTCCAGCCCGGCGACGAGGCCCGCCTCTTCTACACGCGCAAGCCGTGGAAGCGCGTGATCGTCATGTTCGCCGGGCCGTTCATGAACCTGGTCCTCGCCGTGGCGATCTTCCTCGGTGTGGCGATGAGCTTCGGCTTCCAGACCCAGACCACCGAGGTCGCCGGCGTCCAGCAGTGCGTGATCGCCCAGAGCGCGAACCGCGACACCTGCCGGCCCACCGACCCGGTCTCGCCCGCCAAGGCCGCCGGGCTCAAGGAGGGCGACAAGATCGTCGCCTTCGACGGGCAGCGCATCGACGACTGGGCCACGCTCTCGGACCGCATCCGGCAGACCATCGGCCCCGCCACCCTCACCGTGCAGCGCGACGGCCAGGAACTCACCCTGCACGCCGTGCTGAAGAAGAACGCCGTGGCGAAGAAGGACTCCCACGGCGAGGTCGTCCCCGACCAGTACGTCAGCGCCGGCTATCTGGGCTTCGCCGCCCAGACCGAGATCCTCCCGCTCTCCTTCGGCGATTCCGTCGTCCGCATGGGCGACATGATCGAGAACGGCGTCCACTCGATCATCGCCCTGCCCTCCAAGATCCCCGACCTGTGGAACGCCGCGTTCAGCGACGGCGAACGAGGGGACGACTCACCGGTCGGCGTGGTCGGAGCGGCCCGGATCGGCGGCGAGGTGATGAACCTCGACATCCCCGCCCAGAACCAGATCGCGATGATGCTCTTCCTGCTGGCGGGCTTCAACCTCTCGCTGTTCCTCTTCAACATGCTGCCCCTGCTCCCGCTGGACGGCGGGCACATCGCCGGCGCCCTCTGGGAGGCCCTGCGCCGCAACGCGGCCCGGGTCTTCAAACGGCCCGACCCCGGCCCCTTCGACGTCGCCAAGCTGATGCCCGTCGCGTACGTCGTCGCCGGGATCTTCATCTGCTTCACGCTGCTGGTGCTCGTCGCCGACATCGTGAACCCCGTGAAGATCACCTGACGCCCACCACCACGTCCGTCCCGTCCCTCTCGTCCGTCCCGTCCGTCTCGTCCGTGGAGCTCCGTCACACGACTGGCCTCCCGCCGCCCGCCGTCCGGCGGACTTGCCGACAGGGTGCGCCCGGATTTCCTCCGGTGCCGTAACCTCGGAGCCTGGAGTCCGCCGTTCTCGGAACCTCGATCCACACTGATCCACACCTTGGGGATGCTCAGCGCATGACTGCGATTTCTCTCGGAATGCCTGCCGTTCCGACCAAGCTCGCCGACCGACGGGTCAGCCGTCAGATCCAGGTCGGATCGGTGGCGGTCGGCGGGGACGCACCGGTGTCGGTGCAGTCCATGACGACGACACGTACCTCGGACATCGGTGCCACCCTCCAGCAGATCGCGGAGCTGACGGCCTCGGGCTGCCAGATCGTACGGGTGGCCTGTCCCACCCAGGACGACGCGGACGCCCTGTCCACCATCGCCAGGAAGTCGCAGATCCCGGTCATCGCGGACATCCACTTCCAGCCGAAGTACGTGTTCGCGGCCATCGACGCGGGCTGCGCGGCGGTCCGGGTGAACCCCGGGAACATCAAGCAGTTCGACGACAAGGTCAAGGAGATCGCCAGAGCGGCCGGGGACGCCGGGACTCCCATCCGCATCGGCGTGAACGCCGGCTCGCTGGACGCCCGGCTGCTCCAGAAGTACGGCAAGGCGACGCCCGAGGCCCTGGTCGAGTCCGCGCTCTGGGAGGCCTCGCTCTTCGAGGAGCACGGCTTCCGGGACATCAAGATCTCGGTGAAGCACAACGACCCGGTCGTCATGGTCAACGCCTACCGGCAGCTCGCCGCCCAGTGCGACTACCCGCTGCACCTCGGCGTGACCGAGGCCGGACCGGCGTTCCAGGGGACCATCAAGTCCGCCGTGGCCTTCGGCGCACTGCTCTCCGAGGGGATCGGGGACACCATCCGGGTCTCCCTGTCGGCCCCGCCCGCCGAAGAGGTCAAGGTCGGCCTCCAGATCCTCGAATCGCTCAACCTGAAGCAGCGCCGGCTGGAGATCGTCTCCTGCCCGTCCTGCGGACGCGCACAGGTGGACGTCTACAAGCTCGCCGACCAGGTCAGCGCGGGCCTGGAGGGCATGGAGGTCCCGCTGCGGGTCGCCGTGATGGGCTGTGTCGTCAACGGTCCCGGCGAGGCGCGCGAGGCCGACCTGGGCGTCGCCTCGGGCAACGGCAAGGGTCAGATCTTCGTCAAGGGCGAGGTCATCAAGACCGTCCCCGAGTCGAAGATCGTGGAGACCCTCATCGAGGAGGCCCTGAAGATCGCCGAGCAGATGGAGAAGGACGGCGTCGCCTCCGGCGAGCCCGAGGTCTCCATCGCGGGCTGACCCTCCCATACCACGCGTTCCGTGCCCCGCGGGTCCGTCCCGCGGGGCACGGTCATGTCCGCGGCAGGCCCCTCGGCCCACGCGGGCGGCGTTCCACAGCCTCGTTGGGTACAGTGCGGAAATCAGCAGACCGTATGGTGAGGCCCCCAGTGTTGACGCAGACCACCACCCGGGTCCTCGACCCCGCCGAGCTCCCCGCCGCGCTCGCCGTCCTGGAGAGCGAACCCGTCGAGAACGCGTTCGTGACGTCCCGTGTGCAGGTCGCGGGCCTCGACCCCTGGCGCCTGGGCGGTGAGATGTGGGGCTGGTACACCGACGGCCGGCTGCGCTCGCTCTGCTACTCCGGCGCCAACCTCGTGCCCATCTGCGCCACCCCCGAAGCCGTCCGGGCCTTCGCCGACCGCGCCCGCCGCGCCGGACGCCGCTGCTCCTCGATCGTCGGCCCGGCCGGGCCCACGGGCCAGCTGTGGCGGCTGCTCGAACCGAGCTGGGGCCCCGCCCGCGAGGTCCGCCCCCACCAGCCGCTCATGGTCACCGAGAGCCCGTCCGCCGAGATCGAGGCCGACCCCCTGGTCCGCCGGATCGGCCCGGACGAGATGGACGTCCTCATGCCCGCGTGCGTGGCCATGTTCACCGAGGAGGTCGGCGTCTCCCCGCTCGCCGGTGACGGCGGACTCCTCTACCAGGCACGGGTCGCCGAACTGATCTCCACCGGCCGCTCCTTCGCCCGTATCGAGGACGGCAAGGTCGTCTTCAAGGCGGAGATCGGCGCCGCGACCTCCCGCGCCTGCCAGATCCAGGGCGTCTGGGTCGCGCCCGAACACCGGGGCCGCGGACTCTCCGAGACCGGTATGGCCGCCGTGCTGCGCCTCGCGCTGGCCGATGTGGCACCGGTCGTCAGCCTGTACGTGAACGACTACAACACCGCCGCCCGCCGGGCCTACCGGCGTGTCGGCTTCCGTGAGACCGGCGCGTTCATGAGCGTGCTCTTCTGAAGCACGCTGTTCTGACCGGACGGCCCGGCCAGTAGGGTTCCCGCATGGCAGCAGCAACCCCCGCTTTCCCCGGCGGCTCCGGGGCCCCCGGCATCGTGGTCGGACCGCTCGACCTCGCCGCCCGTGTGGACGAGGCACTGGCCGTCCAGGCCGTCGCCTTCGGCCTCTCCCAGGACGAGATCGACGTGCGCCGCCATATCGTGCTCCGGCACCTCGACGACCCCGGCGCGCGGGCCCTCGGGGCCACCACCCCCGACGGACGCCTCGTCGGCTTCGTCTACGGCCTGCCGAACGACCGCGCCCACTGGTGGTCCACCGTCGTCCAGCCGTATCTGCGGGCCACCTGCTCCGACCACTGGCTCGACGACTCCTTCGTGATCACCGAACTCCACGTCCACCCGGACTTCCAGCAGCACGGCACCGGCCGCTCTCTGATCACCACCGTCACCGACGCGGTGGACCAGCCCCGCTCGATCCTCTCCGCGATCGACACCGACAGCCCCGCCCGCGGCCTCTACCGCAGCCTCGGCTACCGGGACCTGGCCCGCCTGGTGGCCTTCCCCGGCGCACCCAGGCCGTACGCGGTGATGGGCGCGCCCCTGCCGCTGCGACGCGGCCGGTGAATCGATTTCCGCCCGCGCGGGCCGCCCGGCTAACCTCGGGGCCACCACCCTTCCTAGCAGGAGTTCACCATGGCCCAGGTCCAGCGCATGTCCCGATTGATGATCAAGACACTGCGTGACGACCCGGCCGACGCCGAGACGCTCAACCACAAGCTCCTCGTCCGGGCCGGATACGTACGCCGCACCGCCGCCGGCATCTGGTCCTGGCTCCCGCTCGGCAAGAAGGTCCTGGAGAACGTGAGCCGGGTCGTCCGCGAGGAGATGGACGCCATCGGCGGCCAGGAGGTCCTGCTGCCCGCCCTGCTCCCCAAGGAGCCGTACGAGGCCAGCGGCCGCTACGACGAGTACGGCGACCTGCTGTTCCGGCTCCAGGACCGCAAGGGCTCCGACTACCTCCTCGGCCCCACCCACGAGGAGATCTTCACCCAGGTCGTCAAGGACATGTGCTCGTCCTACAAGGACCTGCCCGTGATCCTCTACCAGATTCAGACGAAGTACCGCGACGAGGCCCGCCCGCGCGCCGGTGTGCTGCGCGGCCGCGAGTTCCAGATGAAGGACTCGTACTCCTTCGACACCACCGACGAGGGCCTGGCCGAGTCGTACCGGCTGCACCGCGGCGCCTACATCCGGATCTTCGACCGGCTCGGCCTCGACCACCGCATCGTCTCCGCGGTCTCCGGGGCGATGGGCGGTTCGGCGTCCGAGGAGTTCCTGGCCCCCGCCCCGGCCGGCGAGGACACCTTCGTCGACTGCCCGAACTGCGACTACGCCGCCAACACCGAGGCCGTGACCTTCGTGGCCACCCCCGGTGACGCCTCCGGAACCGCCCCCGTCGAGGAGATGGACACCCCCGACACCCCGACCATCGAGACCCTCGCGGACTTCCTCGGCGTCCCGGCCTCCGCGACGCTGAAGAACCTGCTCGTCAAGGTCGACGGCGAGATCGTGGCCGTGGGCGTGCCCGGTGACCGCGAGGTGGACCTCGGCAAGCTCGGCGAGCACCTGGCACCGGCCGAGGTCGAACTGGTCACCGCCGAGGACTTCGTGGGCCGCCCCGACCTGGTACGCGGCTACGTCGGGCCGCAGGGCCTGGAGAAGGTCCGCTACATCGCCGACCCCCGTGTCGCCGCCGGCACCTCCTGGATCACCGGCGCCAACAAGGAGGGCGTGCACGCGAGGAACGTCGTGTGCGGGCGGGACTTCGAGGTCGACGACCACCTCGACGTGGTCGTCGTCGAGGCCGGCGACCCCTGCCCCCGGTGCGGTACCGGCCTCCAGGTGGACCGCGCCATCGAGATCGGTCACATCTTCCAGCTCGGCCGCAAGTACGCCGACATCTTCTCCCTCGACGTCCTCGGCCAGCAGGGCAAGCCGGTCCGCGTGACGATGGGCTCGTACGGCATCGGCGTGTCCCGCGCGGTGGCCGCCCTGGCCGAGCAGACCGCCGACGACAAGGGGCTGTGCTGGCCCCGCGAGATCGCCCCGGCCGACGTGCACGTGGTCGCCGCGGGCAAGGCGCTCCAGACGGAGCTGGCGCTCGACGTGTCCGAGAAGCTCGCCGCGGCGGGTGTCCGGGTCATCGTCGACGACCGCGCGGGCGTCTCGCCGGGCGTGAAGTTCACCGACGCCGAGCTCATCGGCGTCCCGACGATCCTCGTCGCCGGGCGCCGCTCGGCCGAGGGCGTCCTGGAACTGAAGGACCGGCGCACGGGCGAGCGCGAGGAGCTGACGGTCGAGGACGCCGTCGCCCGCCTGACCGCCCAGGGCTGACCCGCCCTCACACCGCACACCGAGCGGCTCCCGCGCACCGCGCGCGGGGGCCGCTCGGCCGTCGGCCGCCCCGCCGGCGGGGACGCCCTCAGAGCCAGCCCGCGAACTCCAGGGTCAGCTCGCCGTCCTGACGGCGGCCCGCCGTCAGCGTGCGGGTGCCCGACTCCACGGCCCGGAACAGGGTCCAGCCGCGCAGCCGCGCCTGATCGACCTCCAGGGACTCCGCCAGCCTCTTGATCCGCCGCCGGGCCGTCACCGGGCCGCCCGGCGAGGCGATCAGGTCCTCGACCCGGTCGCGCACCAGCCGGGCCAGGTCGTAGGCGCGTTCACCCACCAGCGGTTCCGGCCCCACCGCCAGCCACGGCGCCCGCTCGCCCGACAGCACCTTGCTCTGCCGGAAGTTGCCGTGCAGCAGGAAGCTCTCCGTCCCCCCGGCGAGCAGTTCCTCGCGTGCCGCGAGCGCCGCCGAGACCAGCGGCTCCAGCTCCGGCTCCCGCGCGGCGGCGGCCCGCATCGGCCCCGCCTGGGCCCCGGTGCGCTCCGCGACGGTCTCGAACGGGTGGCCGGGCGGCGGCTGGACCCAGAGCCGCCGTACCGTGCCCGCCGCCTCCAGCAGCGCCTTGGCCTCCGGCAGGGAGCGCAGCGACACCTCGTGGTGCAGCCGCTCCAGCAGCAGGGCGTCCCCGGGCGCCGCCAGGTCGCCGGGGACCAGCAGCTCCACCGCGCCCCAGCCGTTCCAGTGCGCGAGCGCCGCGCGTTCGAGCGCGGGCGCGGCACCGGGCGGGGCGATCTTCAGCGCGGCCCGGGTGCCGTCCGGCCGGTGTACCAGGAGGACGAGGCTGCTGCGCCCGCCCGGGGCCACGACCCGTTCGGCGACGGCCTCGCGGCCCGGGGCGGACAGTGCCTCCCCGGCCAGTGCGGGGAGCCGGCCGAGCCAGTCGGCGGCCCCGTCCCCGTACGTCTCGCCGAGCGCCCGCACCAGTCTCCGAGGCGGTTCGAAACCCATACGTGCCTTGTTCCCCTTCCGAGCCCGCGTCAGCCCGCGTCAGTGCGGGACGCCCGTGGCGCCCGCCTCGGCCGTGGTGTCCGCCGGTTCGGCGGAGGCCTTCTCCGCGAGCCCCGGAAAGGCTACGCCGGAGCCGCGCAGGCGGGCCGCCCGCACGGCGGCCTCGCGGAGCGCCCCCGCGGCCTGTGACCGCAGCGGCCCCCGGGCCGCCCGCACCAGGTCGGAGTAGACGCCCGCGACCCGGTCCTCGATCACGGCGGCGAGCCGCAGGGCGGCCGACGGGTCGGACACCGGGAACGGCAGAGCGTACGCGGCGTCCGCCGCCACCGGCGTACCGCCCAGGTCGCGGACCGTACGCACCAGCGCGTCCCGGCGCGCGCGGTGAGCGTCGTGGGCCGCGGTGGCGTCGGTGCGCGGGCGGCCCTCCAGCCGGCCGCCCAGCACGCCGTAGCCGTACACCGCGGCGTGTTCGGCCGCGAGCGCGGCCTGCGCGGCCCGGAGCGTGCCCGGGTCCTCGCCCCGCGCGGCCGTCGCCGTCACCTCGGTCATGACGCGATCTCCTTGGCCAGTTCCGTCAGCAGATGGGCGTGGACCGCTCCGGCGGCCGCGACCGAGGCCAGCAGCCGGGCCGTCTCCGGGTCGGCCGTCAGCAGGGCCCCGGCACGCTCGTCGGCCACCCTGAGCTCCTCGGCCGCCAGCTCCTTCAGGGCGGCACGGGCGTCGGTGGGGGAAGGGGCGGGAGCCGGTGCGGACGGCGCCGGCACGTCCTTGGAGAAGGCCCGCGCGTGTGCGCCCACGGCGGCGCTCAGCGGCGCGAGCCCGCCGGCCGTCGCGGGGTGCGCGGCCGCCACCTCGGCGTACCGGGCGCGCAGGGCGTGGCTGGTGCGGGCGGCCGCCGTCCGCAGCGCCGTCCGCGCGCGCGTCGAGGCGCTACGGGCGTCGGCGGGCACGGCCCCCCGGTCGCTCCCGGTGCCGCCTGCGCAGCCTGTCAGTAGCGCGCCCAGGGCGAGTGCTCCCGAAGCGGTGAGCGCACTCCTGCGCGTCGTCCCCGTGCGCTGCACTTGTCTCCTTCAGCCTGGTTTTTGACGGTTTCTGACCCGAAATGATCACCGCAGGCGAGCGTACCCGCGGCTGGACGGGAGGCGGACGGCAACACCCCTGCGGACCGGATACCCTTTGACCTGACACGCGACGATCCCCACAACAGCACACGCGGCCGAGGAGTCACCCGGATGAGCACCACCCAGAGCGAGAGGCTGCGCGGGCTGCTCGAACCGCTCGTCAGCGCCAAGGAGCTGGACCTGGAGGAGATCGAGGTCTCCCGGGCAGGCCGCCGCCGGGTGCTGCGGGTCGTCGTGGACTCCGAGGACGGCGTGGAGCTCGACACCTGCGCCGAGCTGAGCCGCGTGATCGCCGACACCCTCGACGCGACCGATGCGATGGGCGAGGGCGAGTACGTCCTCGAAGTGAGCTCTCCGGGCGCGGACCGCCCGTTGACCGAGCACCGCCACTACGTACGCGCCACCGGCCGGCTGGCCAAGCTGACCCTCGCCGACGGCGGCGAACTGGTGGCCCGGATCCTCGGTGTCGACGACGAAGGGCTCGATCTCGAAGTGCCGGGCGTCAAGGGCCGCAAGCCCACCGCGCGCCGCGTCGCCTTCGACGAGATCGCCAGGGCGCGCGTGGAGATCGAATTCAACCGCAAGGACAAGAAGGAAGAGGAGGCGTAGCCGTGGACATCGATGTGAAGCTTCTGAAGGGCTTGGCGCAGGACAAGGAGATCCCCTTCGACGTGCTCGTCGGGGCGATCGAGTCGGCCCTCCTCATCGCGTACCACCGCACCGAGGGCAGCCACCGCCGGGCGCGCGTCGAGCTGGACGCCAACGGCCACGTCACGGTGTGGGCCAAGGAGGACCCGGCCGACCTGGAGGAGGGCCAGGAGGCCAAGGAGTTCGACGACACCCCGTCCGGCTTCGGGCGCATCGCCGCGACCACCGCCAAGCAGGTCATCCTGCAGCGGCTGCGCGACGCCGAGGACGACCGGACGTTCGGCGAGTACGCCGGCCACGAGGGCGATGTCGTCACCGGCCTCGTCCAGCAGGGCAAGGACCCGAAGAACGTCCTGGTGGACATCGGCAAGCTGGAGGCGATCCTGCCCGTCCAGGAGCAGGTGCCGGGCGAGGAGTACACCCACGGCCTGCGCCTGCGGACCTACGTCGTCCGGGTGGCCAAGGGGGTGCGCGGGCCGTCCGTGACCCTGTCGCGCACCCACCCGAACCTCGTGAAGAAGCTCTTCGCGCTGGAGGTTCCGGAGATCGCGGACGGCTCGGTCGTCATCGAGGCCATCGCCCGCGAGGCCGGCCACCGCACCAAGATCGCCGTCCGCTCCACCCGTGCCGGGCTCAACCCGAAGGGCGCCTGCATCGGCCCCATGGGCAGCCGGGTGCGCAACGTGATGGCGGAACTGCACGGCGAGAAGATCGACATCGTGGACTGGTCGGACGACCCGGCCGAGATGGTCGCCAACGCGCTGTCACCCGCACGGGTGAGTGAGGTCGAGGTCGTGGACCTCGGCGCCCGCTCCGCCCGGGTCACCGTGCCCGACTACCAGCTGTCGCTGGCGATCGGCAAGGAGGGGCAGAACGCCCGGCTCGCCGCGCGGCTCACCGGCTGGCGCATCGACATCCGTCCGGACACCGAGACGGACGAGGAGCGGGAGACCGCCGACCGCGAGCGCGCCGAGCGCGCCCGGGAACGGTCCTGACCGACGCGGCGCACGGCCCCGGGGCCGTGCGCCGCACGGGTTCCGCCGCCTCACGGAACCGGCCCCCGGCCGGTGTGACGGAATAGATCAAGGCGATCCGTCGCTGAGATCACGACAACATCCGTTCGATTCTTGCCCCAAAGGGGTGAGGTCGGTGCGGGGAGGTAGACTTAAACGTGTCTGGCCGGACGCATGCCCGCGCTTGCCCTGAGCGCACCTGTGTGGGATGCCGGGAGCGGGCGGCCAAGAGCGAGCTGCTGCGCACCGTGGTGGACGAGGGAGACGTCGTCCCTGATCCACGCGGTACGCTGCCCGGCCGGGGTGCGTATGTGCACCCCGCCCCTGTCTGTCTCGACCTGGCGGTCCGCCGCCGGGCGTTCCCCCGGGCCTTCAAGGCCAAGGGGCCGTTCGACACCGCGGCACTGCGGCGGTTCGTGGAGCGGGTGACACCGTAAGAAAGAAAGTGAACGGCGGGTCCCCGTGCGGTCAGGTACCTCGCGAGTTGGAAGTAGGTCGAGATTGCGATGAGCACTCGATGAGTACGCGATGAGTACGTCCATGAAGTAGCGACGGTCCGGCGGTAACCCGGACCTAAAAGGAGCGAAGTGGCTAAGGTCCGGGTATACGAACTCGCCAAGGAGTTCGGCGTGGAGAGCAAGGTCGTCATGGCCAAGCTCCAAGAACTCGGTGAATTCGTCCGTTCGGCGTCCTCGACGATCGAGGCGCCGGTTGTACGCAAGTTGACCGACGCGCTGCAGGGCCCCGGTGGCAACGCCGGGAAGTCCGCGGCGAAGCCTGGCGCGCCTCGTAAGGCCGCCCCCGCGAAGCCCGCCGCGCCCTCACCGGCCGCGGCGGCACGTCCCGCTGCCCCCAAGCCCGGTGCCCCGGCTCCCAAGCCGGCCCAGGCGAGCAGCACCCCCGCGGCACCGTCCGCGGGTCCCCGTCCGGGCCCGAAGCCCGCGCCCAAGCCGGCCCCGGTCACCCCGGTGCCGGCCGCCGAGTTCTCGGCCCCGGCTCCGGCCCAGGAGCGGCCCGCCGCACCGCAGCAGGCCCCGCGTCCCACCGGCGCCACCCCCGGCCCCCGTCCCGCCCGCCCGGCTCCGGCCGGCGGTCAGCGTGACGGCGGCCAGCGTGACGGCGGCCGCGGCGGCGAGCGCGGCGGTGACCGTCCGGCCCGTCCCTCGGGTCAGGGCGCACCCCGTCCCGGCGCACGTCCGGCGGGTCCCCGCCCGGGCAACAACCCCTTCACCTCCGGCGGTTCCACCGGCATGGCGCGCCCCCAGGCGCCCCGTCCCGGCGGTGCCCCGCGCCCCGGCGGCGGTCAGGAGCGCCCCGGCGCCCCGCGTCCGCAGGGTGGTCCCGGCGGCGCCCCGCGCCCGCAGGGCCAGGGTGGCGCACGTCCGTCCCCGGGCGGCATGCCCCGTCCGCAGGCTCCCCGTCCGGGCGCGGGCCCGGCCGGTAACCGCCCGAACCCGGGCATGATGCCGCAGCGTCCCGCCGCGGGTCCGCGTCCCGGTGGTGGCCCCGGCGGTGGCCGTGGTCCCGGTGCCGGCGGTCGTCCCGGCGGTGCCGGTGGCGGTCGTCCCGGTGGCGGCGGCTTCGCCGGCCGTCCGGGCGGCGGTGGCGGCGGCGGCTTCGCCGGCCGTCCCGGTGGTCCCGGTGGCGGTGGCGGCGCGGGCCGTCCCGGTGGCGGCGGCGGCTTCGGCGGTCGTCCCGGCTTCGGTGGACGTCCCGGCGGCCCGGGTGCCCGTGGTGGCACACAGGGTGCGTTCGGCCGTCCCGGCGGTCCCGCGCGTCGTGGCCGCAAGTCGAAGCGGCAGAGGCGCCAGGAGTACGAGGCCATGCAGGCCCCGTCGGTGGGCGGCGTCATGCTGCCCCGTGGCAACGGGCAGGCCGTCAGGCTCTCGCGCGGTGCCTCGCTGACCGACTTCGCGGAGAAGATCAACGCCAACCCGGCGTCGCTCGTCGCCGTGATGATGAACCTCGGCGAGATGGTCACGGCGACGCAGTCCGTCTCCGACGACACGCTGCGCCTCCTCGCGGACGAGATGAACTACGTCCTGGAGATCGTCAGCCCCGAGGAGGAGGACCGCGAGCTGCTGGAGTCCTTCGACATCGAGTTCGGTGAGGACGAGGGCGGCGAAGAGGCCCTCATCCCGCGTCCGCCGGTCGTGACCGTCATGGGTCACGTCGACCACGGTAAGACGCGCCTGCTGGACGCGATCCGGAAGACGAACGTGGCCTCCGGCGAGGCCGGTGGCATCACCCAGCACATCGGTGCCTACCAGGTCTCCTCCGAGGTCAACGGCGAGGACCGGAAGATCACCTTCATCGACACCCCGGGTCACGAGGCGTTCACCGCCATGCGTGCCCGTGGTGCGAAGTCCACCGACATCGCGATCCTCGTGGTGGCGGCGAACGACGGTGTGATGCCCCAGACGATCGAGGCGCTGAACCACGCCAAGGCGGCCGAGGTGCCGATCGTGGTCGCGGTCAACAAGATCGACGTCGAGGGTGCCGACCCGACCAAGGTGCGCGGTCAGCTCACCGAGTTCGGTCTGGTGGCCGAGGAGTACGGCGGCGACACGATGTTCGTCGACATCTCCGCCAAGCAGGGCCTCAACATCGAGGCGCTGCTGGAGGCCGTCGTCCTCACCGCCGACGCCTCGCTCGACCTGCGGGCCAACCCGGAGCAGGACGCGCAGGGCATCGCGATCGAGTCCCACCTCGACCGCGGCCGCGGTGCGGTCTCGACCGTCCTGGTCCAGCGAGGCACGCTGCGCATCGGTGACACGATGGTCGTCGGCGACGCGTACGGACGTGTCCGCGCGATGCTCGACGACAACGGCAACAACGTCGAGGAAGCGGGTCCGTCGACCCCCGTCCTGGTCCTGGGTCTCACCAACGTCCCGGGTGCCGGCGACAACTTCCTGGTCGTCGACGAGGACCGTACGGCCCGTCAGATCGCCGAGAAGCGTGCCGCCCGCGAGCGCAACGCCAACTTCGCCCGCAAGGGTGTCCGGTTCTCCCTGGAGAACCTGGACGAGGCGCTCAAGGCCGGTCTGGTCCAGGAACTCAACCTCATCATCAAGGGCGACGCGTCCGGTTCGGTGGAGGCTCTCGAGTCCTCGCTGCTCCAGCTCGACGTCGGCGAAGAGGTGGACATCCGGGTCCTGCACCGCGGTGTGGGTGCGGTCACCGAGTCGGACATCGACCTGGCGACCGGCTCCGACGCCATCGTGATCGGCTTCAACGTGCGGGCCGCCGGGCGCGCACAGCAGATGGCCGAGCGCGAGGGCGTGGACGTCCGGTACTACTCGGTCATCTACCAGGCGATCGAGGAGATCGAGGCGGCCCTCAAGGGCATGCTCAAGCCGGAGTACGAAGAGGTCGAGCTCGGTACGGCGGAGATCCGCGAGATCTTCCGCTCGTCCAAGCTGGGCAACATCGCCGGTGTGCTGGTCCGGTCCGGCGAGGTCAAGCGCAACACCAAGGCGCGCCTGCTGCGCGATGGCAAGGTCATCGCGGAGAACCTCAACATCTCCGGTCTGCGCCGCTTCAAGGACGACGTCACCGAGATCCGCGAAGGCTTCGAGGGCGGTATCAACCTCGGGAACTTCAACGACATCAAGATCGACGACGTCATCGCGACGTACGAGATGCGCGAGAAGCCGCGAGGCTGATCCACGGGGAATCCCGGGGGGAGACCCCCGGGCTCTCCTCCGCGGTCGGGGCCGGTCGACGGGTCGTATTTCCGTCGATCGGCCCCGGCCGTTCCGTGTACGGTTCGGGGTGTCCCCGCCACGAGGGTGGCGGGACACGGCTGTGCCGGCCCGGGGGTCGCCCCCGGGCCCTCGAACCCGAACCGGCGGGACATCCGGACACACATGTACGTGGGGACACTGTCCTTCGACCTCCTGCTCGGCGACGTACGGTCGCTGAAGGAGAAGCGTTCCGTCGTCCGTCCGATCGTGGCCGAGATCCGTCGCGCGTACGCGGTGAGCGTCGCGGAGACGGGCAACCAGGACCTCTACCGCAGGGCCGAGATCGGGCTTGCCGTGGTCTCCGGGGACACGGAACACCTCACAGACGTACTCGACCGGTGCGAGCGCATGATCGCGGGCCGGCCGGAAGTGGAGCTGCTGTCCGTACGGCGGCGGCTGCACAGCGACGAAGACGATTGAGCACGTTCAGATAGGAGAAGGACCAGTGGCCGACAACGCGCGGGCAAAAAAGCTGGCGGACCTCATCCAGGTGGTGGTCGCCGAGAAACTGCAGCGCGGTATCAAGGACCCGCGTCTGGGCACGCATGTGACCATCACGGACACCCGGGTCACCGGCGACCTGCGGGAGGCCACGGTCTTCTACACGGTCTACGGGGACGACGAGGAGCGGGCCAGCGCGGCCGCCGGGCTGGAGAGTGCCAAGGGCATCCTGCGGTCTGCGGTCGGCGCCGCGGCGGGGACGAAGTTCACCCCGACCCTGGCCTTCGTGGCGGACGCCCTGCCGGACAACGCGCGCGCGATCGAGGACCTGCTCGACCGGGCGCGTGCCTCCGACGCCAAGGTCCGCGAGGCCTCCTCCGGCGCCACGTACGCCGGTGACGCCGACCCGTACCGCAAGCCGGAGGACGAGTCCGACGAGAACGACGAGGGCTCACCTTCCGCATGACGCAGCAGAACGACAGGACGCCGGACGGGCTCGTCGTCGTCGACAAGCCCGCCGGTTTCACCTCGCACGACGTGGTGGCCAAGATGCGCGGCATCGCCCGCACCCGACGGGTCGGCCACGCGGGCACGCTGGACCCCATGGCGACCGGAGTCCTCGTGCTCGGTGTCGAGCGGGCGACCAAGCTGCTCGGCCACCTCGCCCTGACCGAGAAGGAGTACCTCGGGACGATCCGGCTCGGGCAGGACACCGTCACCGACGACGCGGAGGGCGAGATCATCTCCTCCACCGACGCCTCGGGGGTGACGCGCGAGGCCGTCGACGCCGGGGTCGCCGCACTGACCGGCCCGATCATGCAGGTGCCGTCCAAGGTCAGCGCGATCAAGATCGACGGCAAGCGGTCGTACGCCCGGGTCCGCGGCGGCGAGGAGTTCGAGATCCCGGCCCGCCCGGTGACCGTCTCCTCCTTCCGCGTCTACGACGTCCGCGAGGCGGTCGCCGAGGACGGCACCCCCGTCCTGGACCTGGTCGTCTCGGTGGTCTGCTCCTCGGGCACCTACATCCGGGCGCTCGCCCGCGACCTCGGCGCCGGGCTCGGTGTCGGAGGCCATCTGACCGCGCTGCGGCGCACCCGGGTGGGTCCGTACGGACTGGACGCGGCCCGGACGCTCGACCAGCACCAGGAAGAGCTGACCGTGATGCCCGTGGCCGAGGCCGCCGCGGCCGCGTTCCCCCGCTGGGACGTGGACGAGAAGCGGGCCAGGCTCCTGCTCAACGGCGTACGGCTGGACATGCCGTCCTACCCGCCGGGGCCGGTGGGGGTCTTCGGGCCGGACGGGGCGTTCCTGGTGCTCGTCGAGGAGCAGAAGGGCAAGGCCAGGAGCCTCGCGGTCTTCGCCTGAGCACCGGCCCCGCGGGGGCGGCACGTGGACCCGGGCACCCGGCGTCCGGAGGCCGCTCCCGCACGGCGGGATCCGCCGTGGGGCGGGCAGTCCCCCCGGTGCCCGCCCCACGCTTCCCCTCCCGCGCCCATCCCTGTCCAGGAAGACCCCGCCCCTCACCCCAATGGACGGGCGCTCGGAGTGACTGAGGGGGGTGCGGGGGGCGCGTTGCACACCGCGCTCCTCGCGTCGCCCACCCGAGACCTACCGTCGGACCATGGGCAGCGGGGACCGGTCGACACTGGTGAGAATCTGCGACGAGGCCGGCCGGCCGCGAGGGACCGGGTTCGTCGCGGACGACCGCGGCACGGTCGTCACCGGCCATCAGGCCGTGGCCTCGGCCGTACCGCTCGTCCTGCACGCCCCGGACGGGCGGACGCGCGCCCTGGACCCGGACGACATCACCGAGCTGCCCGCCCAGGGCCTCGCCCTGCTCCGCACCGGCGGACCGGGCGCCCTGGGCGTGGAGCCCCTGCCCGTCGCCGTACGCGACCGGATCGAGACCGGCACCTACGTCCGTATCGCCGCCCACGGCTGGCGGGAGGCCCGGGTCCTGGGGACGACTCCCGCGACCTACACCGAGGGCGGACGGGACCACCGGCTGGACGCCGCCCTGGAACTCGCGCTCGGCACCGACGGGCGGGACGCGCTGCGGTCGGGCGGGGCGGCGGTCGGGGGCCCGGTCACCGATCCGGGTACCGGGGCCGTGCTCGGGGTGCTCTCCACGGCGCTGCGGGCCGGTCACGAGGCGGCCGGGCTCGCCGTACCGCTCGGCTCCCACGGACGGGGCGCCGAAGGGCCGCTGGGCGCGCTGCTGCGGCGCAACGCGGTAGCCGTCCCGGGGTACGGCCGCGACCTCAACCTCGCGGGAGCGTTGCAGCTCACCGCGACCACCCTCGGTCACCCCGGCCGGCCCGACGGGCCCGAGGCGGTCGAACGCCCGGACACCGCGGCGGAGTTCACCGCCTTCGAGGGGGGCACGGGGCTCGTGCTGGGCCTGGTCGGCGCCCCCGGGACGGGCCGCACCACCGAGCTGGCCGCGCTGGCCGCCCGGCGGGCCGGCGGCGCCGTGCCCGCGCTCACCCTGTGGCTGCGCGGCGCCGACCTGCTGGCCGAGGACACCTCGGTCGCCGACGCGCTGACCCGGGCGCTCGCCCGCTCGGGGCGGATCGTGACCGCCGCCGGGGCCCGCGGGGACATGGCGGCGGCCACCCCCGAGCGGGTCGCCCGCCTCGCCGCCGCGTCCGGTGTGGCCCTGCTGGTCGTCCTGGACGGCCCCGGGGAGATGCCGCCCCCGCTCGCCCACCGGCTCGCCGAGTGGACCGAGGGGACCGCGGGCTGGCTGCGTGAGCACGGGGCGCGGATGGCCGTCGCCTGCCGTCCGGAGCACTGGGAGAGGGCCGGGGCGCTCTACCCCCGGGACGCCCTGCACCGGCCGGAGCGGCCCGCCCGGGGACTGCCGCCCGCCGTCCCGCTGGGCGGCCTGACCCCGGAGCAGGCCCGGTGCGCCATGGAGCGGTACGGCATCCCGCCGGACGCGATCGCCCCAGGCCACGACCGGCACCCGCTCACCCTGCGGCTGCTCGCCGAGGTACGGGAGGCGCTGCCGCCCGACGTGCCGGGCCGGCCCACCACCGAGGAGGTCTTCGCGGCCCACCTCGACCTCACCTGCCTCCGGATCGCCGTCCGGATCGGGGCGGAGGCCGAACCCCGGCTCCGGGGCGCGGCCGTACGGCGGCTCGCGGCGAAGGTGGCGGGCCAGGTCCACGAGGCGGCCCGGCGCTGCCTGGGGCCCGGGCAGGGCGAGCTGGACCGCGCGGCGTTCGAGGAGCTCTTCCCCTGGCGTACGGGATGGGCCTCGGCCGTGCTCACCGAGGGGCTGCTGGCCCCGGCGGGCGCGGGCTACCGCTTCGCCCACGAGGAGCTGGGCGACCGGGTGCAGGGCGCCCACCTGGACCTGGACGCCGCCCTGTACGCCCTGGTCCACCGCCGGCACGCGGACGGGGACCCGGCGGACGGCCCGCCCGCTCCCGCGACCACCGCGGGCACGAAGGAGCCGCCCGGGGACGCGGAACCCCGCAGCCTGCCTGTGCCCCGCCATCGCATCGGTCCGGTGATCGAGGCGATGCTCCTGCTGGAACGCCGACGGGGGAGCGCGGCGCTGGCCCACCGGATGGCCGACCTCATCGAGGCCACCGACCGCCTCGCGGCCGGTGCCGGGGACGACGGCCGCGACCCGGACCGCCGGGCCGACGCCGTGTGGTGGGCCGCCCGGCTGCTCCGCGAGAGCCTGCTGCGGGTGGCCGACGCGCGGCCGTACACCGGCGTGCTGCGGGTGCTCGCCGGGCGGATCACCCGGTGGTCGCGCAGCGGCGACGGCGCCGGGCCCTATGCCGCCTTCGAACCGTGGTTCTGGCGCCGGCTGGCCCTGCCGGAGAGCACCCGGATCGACCTCCTGCGCCGGCTGGTGCCCGCCGACGGCGCCCCGTGCGGCCGTCCGGACGGGGCGCCGTCGCCGTGCGGTGGACGGGCCCCGCGCGGCGACGGGGGAGAACGCTATCTGGACGCCGTGGACCGCCGCCTGGCCGCCCACCCCCGGACCGTGCAGATCCTGCTCTGCCGCTGGTTCACCGACGAGACCCCGCTGCACGCCGAGGAGGGCGTGCCGATACGGCTCACCGTGGCCGCCGCCGCGCAGGCCCTTCTGTACGCCCGGCGCGACCTGGGCGCCGACGACCTGACCGAGGCGCTCGTGGACGCCGGCCATCCGCGCGCCGCCGAACTGCTGACCGCCCTCGCGGAGGACGAACCGGCCGTGCTGTGCCGGGCCGTCGAGCGGTGGGCGCGCGACGGGAGACGGCCCGAGCGGCGGGCCGCGGCCGCCGCCCACGCCACGCTCCTGGCGCGCCTCCCGCTCACCGCCGAGGACCGCGCCCTGCTGCGCGAGGCCGCCCTCACCCTGCTGGCCCGCCCCGGCGACCCCGCGCCGCACGCCGCCGCCCTCACCGTGCTCGTACGGGATCCGCGCACCCGGAGCCGGTATCTGCCGCAGGCCCTGAGGATGTTCGCCGCCGGGGACCCGGGGCCGCCGGTCGACCTGCTGGCCGAGGTCTTCCCCGAGTACCCCGGACCGGTGCTCGCCGCCCTCGGCGCGCGCCTGTCGCTGCCCGGGGAGGCCGCCGCCGACGTCCTGCGGGAGCTGGCCCTCCTGGACACCCCCGCCCTGGCCCTGCACGCCCCCGCTCTCGTACGCCGGTACCTCGACAGCCATCCCGCGGACGGCGCCGGGGTCGCCGCCTACGCCGAGCTGCGGATGGAGCACAGCCCCGCCGCCCGCGCGCTGCTGCTGCCGCTGGTGACCGGGCTGCTGCGGGACCGTCCGGTCCCGCCCCCGGCGCGTGCCGCGCTCGCCCGGGTGCTGGCCGCCCCCGCGAGCGACGCCTCGCGGGCGCTGCGGGCCGAGCTGCTGGAGGTGCTGCTGGACTTCGAGCAGGACACCGGCGGGGACCAGGAGGTACTCGAAGCGCTGCTCCGGGCCACGGCCGCGGGCTGTGACCGGCGCCCCGAGGCCCGTACCCGCGCCCTGGCCCACCGCACCGGGATGCTCCTGGTCCGCACGACCGAGGGCGCGGCCCGCTTCGACCGCGTCCTCGTCGAACTCGCCCGGGAGGTGCCCGGATTCGCCGCGCTCGTCACCGGGTGGCTCGCCGACGCCCCCCAGGAATGGGCGGCCGTGGTGGGCCCCGGAGCCCGGCGGACCATGGAGGCACTGTGCGGACCGGCTCCCGTGATGACGGTGCCGATGCGGGCCGCGGGACGTGAGCATGGCAGTCTTAGACCTGCGTAACGGTCATACACACGTACACGGGTTCGGGCGAGGAGCGGTCACAGTGCAGTGCTGGCGCGGCTTGGAGGACATCCCCGATGACTGGGGACGCAGCGTCGTCACCATCGGCTCCTACGACGGGGTCCACCGCGGTCATCAGCTGATCATCGGCCGCGCGGTGGAGCGCGCCCGCGAGCTCGGCGTCCCGGCCGTCGTCGTCACCTTCGACCCGCACCCCAGCGAGGTCGTACGCCCCGGCACCCACCCGCCCCTGCTCGCCCCGCACCAGCGGCGCGCGGAGCTGATGGCGGCGCTGGGTGTGGACGCGGTGCTGATCCTGCCCTTCACCACGGAGTTCTCGAAGCTGGCGCCCGCCGACTTCATCGCCAAGGTGCTCGTCGACCAGCTGCACGCCCAGCTGGTCATCGAGGGCCCGAACTTCCGCTTCGGCCACCGCGCGGCGGGCGACGTCACGCTGCTCGCCGAGCTGGGCGCCACGTACGACTACCGCGTCGAGGTCATCGACCTCTTCGTGAGCGGCGAGGCGGGCGGCGGCGAGCCGTTCTCCTCCACGCTGACCCGCCGGCTGATCGCCGCCGGCGACGTCGGGGGGGCCGCCGAGATCCTCGGCCGCCCGCACCGGGTCGAGGGCATCGTGGTGCGCGGGGCCCAGCGCGGCCGCGCGCTCGGCTTCCCCACGGCGAACGTGGAGACCCTCCCGCACACCGCGATCCCCGCCGACGGCGTCTACGCGGGCTGGCTCACGGTCGAGGGCGAGGCCATGCCCGCCGCGATCTCCGTCGGCACCAACCCGCAGTTCGACGCCACCGAGCGGACCGTGGAGGCCTACGCGATCGACCGCGTCGGGCTCGACCTGTACGGGCTGCACGTGGCGGTGGACTTCCTCGCCTATGTGCGCGGCATGCTCAAGTTCGACTCGGTCGACGACCTGCTCGTGGCGATGGCCGCCGATGTGAAGCGGTGCTCCGAGCTGATCGCGGCGTACGAGGGCGCCTGAGGCAGCCCGGCCGCCGACGCCGTTCCGTACCGCCACACCGGTGTTCCGCACGAGGAGAGGGAATCCGTGACCGCCCCCACCGCTTCGCCCGACAGCTACTACCAGCGCACAGGCGAGCGCCGGTACAAACCGACGGCGCACGCGGGGGGCGCCTGGAACGTCGGCGAGCAGCACTTCAGCCCCCTGGCCGGACTGATCGTCCACGCGATCGACCGCCACCTCGCGGCGGGTGCCGACCAGGACCTCGCGGTGGCCCGGATCAGTTTCGACATACTCGGCCGTATCGCCCTCGACGAGTGCGAGATCACGGTGGAGACCGTCCGGCCCGGCCGCACCGTCGAACTCCTCGAAGCCGTCGTCGTCATCGGGGACCGCCCGGTGGTCCGGGCCCGTGCCTGGCTGCTCGCCTCGCTCGACACGACGGAGGTCGCGGGCACCCCCGACGAACGGCTCGCCCCGCCGGAGACCTTCCCCCGGTGGCCGATGACCGAGGTGTGGGACGGGGGCTTCATCGCCTCGATCGACATCCGGCGCCAGGCCTCACCCCCGGCCGGCCGCGCCACCGCCTGGATCACCAGTCCCCTCGACCTGGTCGCGGGCGAGCCGAGCAGCTCGCTGGCGTCCTTCATGGCCCTCGTGGACACCGCCAACGGCATCACGGTCCGGCAGCCGCCCACGGAGTGGATGTACCCCAACATGGACCTGACCGTCCATCTCCACCGCCGGCCCGAGGGCCGCTGGACCGGTCTGGACACCACCGTCAGCTTCGGGCCGGCCGGCCACGGTCTCACCAGCACCGTCCTGCACGACGCCGACGGGCCGGTGGGCCGCGCCGAGCAGATCCTCACCGTCCGCCCGCTGCCCTAGGACGGGGGGCCTACGGCGCCGGCGCGACCGGGGCCGCCGCCCAGTGGCACGCCACCTGTGTCCGGTCGCCGCCTCCCAGGACCGGCAGGTCCCGGGTACGGCAGGCGTCCGCGACACCGGCCCGCTCCGCCTCCCCGGAGGCCAGGACGTGGCAGCGCGCGTGGAAGCGGCAGCCGGACGGGATCTTCGACGGATCCGGCGGCTCACCGGTCAGGATCACCGGCTCCCCCTCCGCCTCCGGCAGCACCGACAGCAACGCCTGGGTGTACGGATGCCGGGGCGCCGTCAGGATCTGCTCCACCGCGCCCGTCTCGACGATCCGGCCGAGATACATCACCGCCACCCGGTCCGCGATGTTCCAGGCCAGCCCCAGGTCATGGGTGACCACCAGGGCCGACAGCCCCAGTTCCTCGCGGAGCTTCAGCAGCAGGGCCAGGATCTCGCCGCGTACGGACGCGTCCAGCGAGGCCACCGGCTCGTCCGCGACGATCAGTTCGGGCTCCAGGACCAGCGCCCCCGCGATCACCACCCGCTGGCGCTGCCCGCCGGACAGCTCGTGCGGATACCGCAGGAGGAACCGTTCCGGCGGACGCAGCCCCGCCCGTGCCAGGGCACCCGAGACGGCCGTGTGCTCGTCGCCCGCGTATCCGTGGATGCGCAGCCCCTCGGCCACCGCGTCGTACACCGTGTGGCGCGGGTTCAGCGAGCCGCTGGGGTCCTGGAGCACCAGCTGCACCCGTTTGCGGTACGCCTTCAGCGCCCGGCCCGAGTAGTCCAGCGGTGCGCCGCCGAAGGTGACCCGGCCGGAGGTGGGCGGTACCAGGCCCAGCAGGGAACGGGCCAGCGTCGTCTTGCCGCAGCCCGACTCACCGACCAGGGCCACGATCTCGCCCGGCCGGATGTCCAGGTCCACCCCGTCGACGGCGCGTGCCGTCGCCGCCCCTCGGCGTCCGGGGAAGGTGACCTCCAGTGCCTCGGCGCTGAGCAGCGGGGCGGGGGGAACGGTGGTCATGGGGTGCTCCTCGTGCTCTCGCCGCCGCCGTGCGGCCCCGGTGTGCCGAGGGCGCCGGGCTCCACCAGCGCGCAGGCCGCCCGGCGGTCCCGCCCGGCGTCCCGCAGCTCCTGGTCCTCGGTGGCACAGCTCTTCAGCGCCACCGGGCAGCGCGGATGGAAGGTACAGCCGGACGGCAGCGCCGCCGGGTCCGGCGGGTCGCCCGGCAGACCGCGCGGGGCGTGCCGGGAGGAGAGGTCGCCGATCCGGGGGAACGCGGCCGACAGGGCGTGGCCGTACGGGTGGCGGGCGTGCTCGTAGACCTGCTTGGCGGGGCCCTCCTCGACGACCCGGCCCGCGTACATCACCGCCAGCCGGTCGCAGGTGTCGGAGAGCACCGCCAGGTCGTGGCTGATCATGATCAGGCCGAGGTCCTGGTCGGCCACGAGCTGCTCGATCAGCCGGAGGATCTGCGCCTGGATCATCACGTCCAGGGCGGTCGTCGGCTCGTCGGCGACGATCAGCCGGGGGTCGCAGGCCAGCGCCATGGCGATCATCACGCGCTGGCGCTGGCCGCCGGACAGCTCGTGCGGGTAGGCGTCGGCGCGGGCGGCGGGCAGGCCCACCTGCTCCAGCAGTTCGCCGGCGCGCCGGCGGGCGGCGGCCGGGGCGGTCCGGCTGTGCAGCAGAATCGGTTCCGCGATCTGGTCCCCGATCCGGTGCACCGCGTTCAGCGAGTGCATCGCGCCCTGGAAGACGATCGACGCCCCCGCCCAGCGCACGGCCCGCAGCCGCCCCCACTTCATGGTGAGGACGTCCTCGCCGTCCAGCAGGATCTCCCCGCTCAGGGTCGCGGACGGGGGCAGCAGCCGCAGCAGCGCGAGGGCCAGCGTCGACTTGCCGCAGCCGGACTCCCCGGCGACCCCCAGCTTGCGGCCCGCCTCGACCCGCAGATCGACCCCGCGCACGGCGGGCACGGCCGAGGGCCCCGAACCGTAGGTGACCCGTAGGTCCCTCACGTCGAGCAACGGCGGCGGGGCCTTCGGGCTCGGCGCGCTCTCCTGCTTCACAGCGGTCAACGGGACACCCCCAGCTTGGGGTTGAGCACGGACTCGACGGTGCGGCCGCACAGCGTGAACGCGAGGGCGACGACGGCGATGGCGAGTCCGGGCGGAGCGAGGTACCACCAGTTGCCGGAGCTGACGGCCCCGGCCTCACGGGCGTCCTGGAGCAGCCCGCCCCAGGAGACGATCGTGGGATCGCCGAGCCCGAGGAAGGCGAGCGTCGCCTCGGTGAGGATGGCGGTGGAGATCACCAGTGTCGTCTGGGCGAGCACCAGAGGCATCACGTTGGGCAGGACGTGGCGGGACATGATGTGACGGTGTCCGCCGCCGAGCGCCCGGGACCGCTCGATGTAGGGACGGGCCTCCACGGAGAGGGTCTGCGCCCGCACCAGCCGGGCGGTGGTCGGCCAGGTCGTCACCCCGATCGCCAGGATCGTCGTCCAGACCGACCGGGACAGCACGGTGGCGAGCGCGATGGCCAGCACCAGCGTCGGCATCACCAGGAACCAGTCGGTGATCCGCATGACGACGTTGCCGTACCAGCCCTTGAAGTGGCCGGCGGTGACGCCGACCAGGGTGCCGATGGCCACGGAGAGGAACGCGGCCAGCAGGCCGACGGTCAGCGAGACCCGCGTGCCCCACACCAGCAGGGCCAGCAGACTGCGGCCGAACTGGTCCGTGCCCAGCGGGAAGGCGGCGCTCGGTGCCTCCAGCGCGCGTCCGGGCGCGGCGGTGACACTCTGCGAATCCGCGCCCACCAGCCAGGGCGCGGCCAGCGCGGTGACGGCGATCAGCGTGAGGACGGCGAGTCCGGCGAGCCCGGCCCGGTGTCCTCGGTACTGGAGCCAGAAGCGGGCGACGGCCTGGCGCCGCCGGGCGCGGGCGTGACCGCCCGCTCCGGGGGCCGGTACCGCGTCGGTCGTGGTCGTCATCGGCCCACCCGGGGATCGAGGAGCGGATAGATCACATCGGCGAGCGTGTTCATCAGGATCACCGCTGCGGCGAAGACGAAGAACAGTGCCTGCACGAGCGGCAGGTCGGGCACGCTCAGCGCCTGGTAGAAGAGGCCGCCGAGTCCCGGCCAGGAGAACACCGTCTCCACCAGGATGGCGCCCGCCACCGTGTTGCCGAGGTTCACGAAGAGCAGGGTGACGGTGGGCAGCATCGCGTTCGGGACGGCGTGGCGGCGGCGTACGTGGTCGTCGCGCAGCCCCTTCGCCCGTGCCGTCGTGAGGTAGTCGCCGCCCATCTCGTCCAGCAGCGAGGAACGCATCACCAGCAGGGTCCGGGCGTACTCGACGGCGACGAGCGTGATCACCGGGAGGACCAGGTGGTGGGCCACGTCGAGGACGTGGTCGAGGCCGCTGCCGGGGCCCGACTCCATGCCGCCGGTCGGGAAGAGCCCGGGAACCGGCCCGATGCCCACCGACAGGGTGATGATCAGGAGCAGACCGAGCCAGAACGACGGCACCGAGTACAGCGTCAGGGCGAAGGCCGTGTGGAAGCGGTCACCGGCGGAACCGTGCTTCCAGGCGGATCTGGAGCCGAGCCAGACACCGATCACCGTGTAGATCACGAAGGCGGTACCGGTGAGCAGCAGCGTGGCCGGCAGCGCCTCGGCGATCTTGTCCACGACGGGGGCGTGGAACTGGTACGACGTACCGAAGTCCCCGGTCAGGGCCTTGCCGCAGTACTCGGTGAACTGCTGCCAGAGCGGCAGGTCCAGGCCGAATTCGCGGCGCATCGCGGCGATCTGCTCGGACGACACCTGGCGGCCGCCGGTCATCTGCTTGACCGGGTCGCCGGGGATCAGCCGGAAGAGGAAGAAGCTGGTGACGAGCACGGCGAACAGCGAGACGGCGGCGCCGGCCAGCTTGCCCGCCGCGTAGCGGAGGTACGCGGTCGTGCCGCGGGCGCGCGGGCCGCGGGCCGGCGGCACGACCGGAGCCGTACCGTCGGCCCGCGCGGCGTCCGCGCCCGCCCCGCCCGGCGCGAGCGCGGGAGTGCTTTCAGAGCTCATGGACTATTCACGGTCTTCCGCGGTGGAACGGCGACGCATGGCGAACAGCAGCCCGCCACCGGCGAGGACGACTACGGCGACCCCGACACCGATCAGGACCCCGGTCGAGCCGCCGCCGGACGAGCCGCCCGACGCACCGGCGGCGGGGGTCGCGGACCACCAGCTCCAGTAGCCGTCCTGGCCGTAGATGTTGCCCGCGTCGGAGGGCATCGTCGTCAGGGACGCGATCTGGTCGGTGCGGTAGGCCTCGACGGCATTCGGGTACGCCATGACGTTCATGTACCCCAGGTCGTACAGCCGTGACTCCATCCGCTTGACCAGGACAGCCCGTTTGGCGGGGTCGTATTCCGCGAGCTGCTTCGCGTACAGCTCGTCGTACGGCTTGTCGCAGATGAAGTTGTCGGTGGCCGCCGTCTCCTTCGCCTTCGCCGGGAGCGCGGCGCAGGTGTGGATCGACATCACGAAGTCGGGGTCCGGGTTGACGGACCAGCCGTCGAAGGCGAGGTCGTACTCACCGGCGTACCAGGGGTCGGAGACGTTGTCCCGGCAGTCCACCTTCAGGCCGATGCCCAGGTCGCCCCACCACTCCTGGAGGTACTTGCCGACCGCCTTGTCGTTGGGGTCGGTGGCGTGGCACAGGATGCGGAAGTCGAGCGGCTTGCCGTCCTTGCCGGTCCGCTTGCCCGCGCCGTTCTTCTTGTACCCGGCCTCGTCCAGCAGGGCACCGGCCTTCGCCGGGTCGTAGGCGAGCTTCTGCCCGTCGGACGGCTTCCAGAAGTACGAGTCGAAGCGGGGCGGGATGTAGCCCTCGCCCTCCACGGCGTGGCCCTGGAAGACCTTGTCGACCACGGCGCTCCGGTCGACCGCCATGAACAGCGCCTGACGGACCTTCTGGTCCCTCAGCGCCGGGTGCCCGTCACCGAACTTCTTGCCGTCCTTGGTACGCGCGCCCGGGTTGACGGCCAGCGCGTAGAAGCGCCGGCCGGGGGCGTCGTTCACCTTGATGTTGTCGGCGCTGCGCAACGAGGCGGCCTGGGCCGGGGTCAGGCTCGGGCTGCCCGCGACGAAGGAGACCTCGCCCTTGCGGAGCGCGGCGACGGCGGCGTCCTGGTCCTTGTAGTAGCGGAAGACCAGCTCGTCGAACTTGGGCGCCCCGCGCCAGAAGTCCTTGTTGGCCTTCAGCTTCACATAGCTGTCGACCTTGTAGTCCGTCAGGACGAACGGCCCGTTCCCCACGATCGGGAACCGGGTGTCGTTGTTGAACGTGGAGAAGTCGGAGACCTTCTCCCAGACGTGCTTGGGCACGATCGGCACGTCCAGCGCCGTCATCGTGGCCTGAGGCTGCTTCAGCTGGATGACCAGCTTGTCCGGGCTCGGTGCGGTGACCTTCTCGAAGTTGCCGACGAAGCTGCCGTTGGAGGTGGCGGCGCCCTCGTCCGTCATCATCGTGTTGAGGGTCCACGCCGCGTCCTCGGCGGTCGCCCGCTCTCCGTCCGACCACGTCGAGTCCGACCGGATGGTGTACGTCCAGGTCAGCTTGTCCGGCGACGGCTCCCACGCGGTGGCGAGCCCGGGGACCGTGTGGTTGTCCTTGGGGTCGTAGTTGGTCAGGAAGTCGTACATCAGCCGGGAGATGCTCGTGGAGAGCAGTCGCTGAGCGAGGAAGGGGCTCAGCGAGTCGACGCTCTGGGCGACCGCGACGGTGAGCGTCGAGGTACCGGCGGCGTGGGCCTCCTGGGCGGTGTCGCCGACCGGGTTCCCGGGGACGACGGATCCGGCGGCCAGGGCCAGCGCGGCGGCGCCGGAGGCGAGCAGGAGGCGCAGGCGGCCGCGTGGGCGGGCGGAGCGCGCGGGGAAGCTTGTGACCATAGGACGTGGACCTCGCGTCATGACTCGCACGGTGAAGGCGGGCAGATCTCTGGTTCGCCAGCTGGTGAAGCGAAGGTTTATCAGCGGGGTCGGGCTGCGTCAACGGTCGATCAAACCGCGTGTGGGCTGCGGGAATACGGCGAGGGCCCGCATCGTGGGGACGATGCGGGCCCTCATTGGTTCAGACCTCTAATGCCTTACTGGCCAGGCGCCGACGGCGGCTGCGGCGGGTACTGCCGCCAGTCGGCCGGCGGCACGGGACCGTGCGGTTCCGTCTGGCCGGACCGGGGTGGCTGACCCGGCTGGGACACCTGGCCGCCGGGGTGGGGTGCCTGACCGGGCTGCTGTTCCTGACCGGGGTACGCCGGGTGCGCGCCCGGCTGCGGCGGGGGAGGCGGCGCCTGCTGCCAGCCGTTGTGCTGCGCCCCGGGCCCGCCGTACGGGGGATAGGCCTGCGGCGGCTGCTGACCCCCGTACGGCGACGGGGGGTAGGGCTGCTGCTGGCCGGGGTAGGGCTGGGCCGGGTACGGCTGCGGAGGGCCGGGCCGCTGTCCCGGCTGCTGCGGGGCGTACGGCTGCCGACCGGGCGTCTGGTGACCGGGTGCCTGCTGGCCGGGCGCCTGCGCGCCGCCCGGCATCGGCGGGGCGAACTGCGGCGGCGGGCTGCTGCCGTCCGACGTCCACAGGCCCTGTTCCTGCTGGGCGCGCTGGAAGTCCTCGGCGACGAGCGCGGAGAGGTTGAAGTACGCCTCGCGGGTCTTGGGCCGCATCATGTCGAGATCGACCTCGGCCCCGGCCGCCAGGTGCTCGTCGAACGGCACCACGACCACACCCCGGCAGCGGGTCTCGAAGTGCCGCACGATGTCCTCGACCTTGATCATCTTTCCGGTCTCGCGGACCCCGGAGATCACCGTGAGGGAGCGCCGCACCAGCTCCGCGTACCCGTGCGCCGAGAGCCAGTCCAGGGTGGTGGACGCGCTGGAGGCACCGTCGACGGACGGCGTCGAGATGATGATGAGCTGGTCGGCGAGGTCGAGCACCCCGCGCATCGCGCTGTAGAGGAGACCGGTGCCCGAGTCGGTGAGGATGATCGGGTACTGCTTGCCGAGGACGTCGATCGCCCGGCGGTAGTCCTCGTCGTTGAACGTCGTGGAGACGGCCGGGTCCACGTCGTTGGCGATGATCTCCAGACCGGAGGGCGCCTGCGAGGTGAAGCGGCGGATGTCCATGTACGACTGGAGGTACGGGATCGCCTGGACCAGGTCCCGGATGGTCGCCCCGGTCTCCCGGCGCACCCGGCGGCCGAGCGTGCCGGCGTCCGGGTTGGCGTCGATCGCGAGGATCTTGTCCTGCCGCTCGGTGGCCAGGGTCGAACCGAGGGCCGTCGTGGTGGTCGTCTTGCCGACACCGCCCTTGAGGCTGATGACCGCGATCCGGTAGCAGGAGAGCACCGGGGTGCGGATCAGCTCCAGCTTGCGCAGCCGCTCCTGCTCCTCCTTCTTGCCGCCCAGCTTGAAGCGGGACGCGGAGGGGTTGCGGCTGCTCTTCGCCTTCTGCTTGCCCCGCACCAGACGGTCCGACGACAGCTCGACGGCGGCCGTGTACCCGAGCGGGGCACCGGGAACCGAGCGCTCGCGCTGGTCGTGCGTCACCGGGGTGGGCCAGGCGGCCCCGGTACGGGGATCGACCGGCGGGGCCTGCGGCGCGGGCTGCTGAGGCCGGTAGGCGTCCGGCTGCCCCGGCGCCTGAGCGGGCGGGTGGGGCGCGCCGGCCTGCCCCTGCTGGGGGACCTGCGGGGGCAGCGGGGCGCTCTGGGCCGGCAGGTGCGGCGGCGGGGCGGCCTGGGCCGGCAGGGCGGCCTGGGGGTTCTGCGGACCCGCCGGGTGCTGCGGGTACGCGGGGTTCTGCGGGTTGTAGGGACTCTGCGGGGCCTGAGGCGGGAAGCCGTAGCCGTCCTGAGGCCGGTCGGGGGCGGCCTGCGGCAGCTGGGGAGCGCCCTGCTGTGGTGGATACTGCTGCGGGAAGCCGTAACCGGCCTGCGGGGCAGGGGTGTTCGGCGCGACCGGTGCCGGGGGCACGGGGCCGGCAACCGGGGGCTGCGGGAAGCCGTATCCGCCGGACGCGTCCGAGGCGGGCGGGAGCGCGGGCGCCTGCGGTGCCACCGGCGCGGGCCACTGCGCGGCCGGCTGCGGGGCGCCGGGCTGCGGCGCGGCGGGCTGGAAGTCGGGCGGCAGCGGCGGGAGGGCGCCCTGCGCGGGGGGTGCGACCGACCAGGGGGCCGGGGCGTCGGGCGGCGGGGTGCCGGTCGCGGGGGAGGCGGCCGTGGACGGGGCGTCCGCGGCGGGCGCACCCGGGGACACCGGCTCGACCGCCGGGTCCGACGGGGCGCCGGTCCGGCCCGCGTCGGTCTCCGCGTCGTCGGCTGCCCGCGGGGCGCCGGAACGCGTCTCGTCCGTGGAGGAGGCGTCGGCGTCGTGCGCCGTCTCGTCCTCGTCGTCCCGCGCGCCCGGAGCGGGCGCCGCATCCGGGGCGTCCGTGGCTGCCGGGGCGTCCTCGCCCGGCGCGCCGTCCGCCCGGTCCGTACCGGCGGCCGTGGCGTCGGCGTGGGCCGCGCCGCCCTCCGGGGCATCCGTCGCTCCGTCGCCCGCGGGACCCGCAGGGCCGGCCGGATCGGTACGGGCCGCCTCGCGCTCCTCGATCTCCCGCTTCAGGGCGGCCGGTGAGAACCGCATCGTCGCGCCGCTCTCCACATCGCCGCCACCGAACGGGCCGGCCTGGCCCTGTCCGGCCGACGCCTCTTCCTGACGGTCCGCCCGGGTGCCGTCCGCGCGGTCCGGACCGTCCGGGCCGTCCGGGCCGTCCGCGCCGGGCACGGCCGGGGCCACCGGTCCGGGCGCGGGGGACGAGGCGGACGGCGCGGGCTCGGACGAGCCGGGCTCCGGCACCGCTGCCTGCTCCGCTTCCGGGGCGGCCGACGGCGACCAGGCGGGCGGGAAGCCGCCCCCGGCCGGAAGGCCGGGCACGGACAGGGGCGCGCCCTGCGGCGGTGGAGGCGGGGCGAGATGCGCTCCGGCACCGCCCGACGCCTCCCCCGACGCGTTCTGCGTGTACCAGGCGGGCGGGGTGTAGTCGATGGTGAACTCACCCGTCACCTCGACGGGTTCCGCGTCGGACGACTCGTCGACGGGCGTGTTCCATCCCCCGTGGATCTCGTCCCGATCGCCGTTCACTGTTGCCTCCTGGTGTGGTCGAGCACCCTTGTGCCGTGATGGGTAGGGGCGACCGTTCCCGTTGTCCGATTCGCCCGGCTCTCCCCCTGCGACGCGCAGTGCCCGTCCGCAGGTTCTCTGCCGCGTTCCGGTCCACCCTAATCGCCATCGGGCGCACTACGTCAGGGCGTACCGCGGGGGAGGACCCTCCGGCAGGTCACGCGGCGTCCTCAACTGAAGGGCGTACGGCGGAAACCGGGGCACACGCGGCGGGAACCGGAGCACGTACGAGGCGAACTGGACGCACGTACGAGGGAAACCGGAGCGCGTACGGCGGGAAGCGCGGGCGCGCGGGGGCGCGCTCGGCACGGGGCCGTCCGGACGCGGCCGGAAGGCGGGGAGCCGGAAGGCGGGGAGGGGGAGACCGCCGGACGGCCGCCCCCTCACCAGCCGTTGACTCAGGTGAGGTCGAACTCACCGTCCCGCGCGCCCAGGACGAAGGCGCGCCACTCGGCCTCCGTGTACCGCAGCACCGTCTCCGGATCCAGCGAGGAGCGCATGGCCACCGCGCCTCCCGGAAGATGCGCGATCTCGACCCGCTCCTCGGCGTCCTCGGTACCGGGAGCGCTCAACCACTCCACGCCCGAGATGTCGAGAGCGTAGAGCTCGTCCTTCTCCTGCTGGGTGCCCATGGGGACGTCCTTCCTTCGCACGGTGTCGTTCCCCGCCATGATCCTGAACCGTCGCGGTCCCGGGGCGGAAACGGGACAGTTTCAGTCCATTCTGCGGGCGGTGCCCAGCAGGCCCGTCTCGACGTCCGTCGCGCTGGTCATCACCCAGTGGCGCTCGCCGCCCGCCACCCAGAGCGTGACACCGTCCGCCAGGGTGGGCAGCGCCTCGCTCTCGGCGCGCGCGAGCCCCAGGATCGTGCCGATCTGCTCCGCCTCGGCGGGCGACACCCGCTGGATCCCCACGAGCGTCGAGGCCCGCAGCAACCGGGGTGCCACCGGGCTCAGATACGGCAGCAGCGTCAGCACCGACTGCCACGGAGAGGAGACCACCCGGCCGCGGGGCGGGCGCATCCCGCAGTCGCGCACCACCACCACCGGGCTGCCCACCGTCGCCCCCGTGGGCGGAACCCGGCCCACGTCGTGCAGGGAGACGCACTCCAGACCGGCGCCGGCGGCCTGCGCCAGGGTGGTCCAGGCCTGGACGCGGCCCGTCTCGACCGCCACCCGGGCCCCCGTACCGGCCGCGCGCAGCGCCAGCACCTGCGCGGTCCACAGCCCGCCGATCAACAGGACGTCGTACGGTACCGGGCGGTGGAAACCGATCATCTGCGGCCGCCCCTCGGCGTCGTCGCCGATGATCACGCCGTCGTCCCCGACCGGCAGGGACAGCGCGCCCAGATGGTCCGCCGCCAGGGTGTGCCCCGCGTGACGGGGCCCGAGCAGTCCCCGTCGCAGCCCGCTCAGCCTCGTCACCGCGCGCCTCCCAGCGGGAGCGTCGCCAGCACACCGGGGACCTGTTCGCGGTCCAGCCGCGCCAGTCCGACCTTGGCGTGCCGTGCGGCCTGCTCCAACGTCCTTCGTACTCCGACCAGTTCGGTGTCGGTGCCACCGGTGACCCGTACATGGCCGCTGACCGACACGTCTCCCTGGCGCAGGCCCCGGCGCACGGTCAGGCTGACCGTCGTCGCGTACGCGGGGACGGAGGTCAGGAGGGAGACCAGCCGGGGGAGCGGGGTCGCGCCCCGGCCCAGTTCCGGCCAGCGGTCCACCGCGTAGGTGGTGTGCCAGCGGTCGTCGCACCGCCACACCCGGGTCGTCTCCGCGGTGCGCCGCTGCGGGGCGGCGTCCGGACGCCCGGCGCGGGCCGACAGCATCGGGTTGGCACACGCGGACGTCGCCACCGCGGAGTTCAGCTCCTCCTGGTCCAGCACCACGGCCCGGAAACCGGCACCGGAGATCCTGCTCGCCACATGGTCCGCGACCCGCACCAGACAGCGCTGGGCGCCGCCCATGCCGCCGCCGCGCGCCTCGACCGCCTCGGGGCACAACTGGGGGTCCAGCTTCACCGCCACCCAGGTCATCCGCAGCGCGGGGGCGCCGGTCCGCTCCTGGAGAGGGGCGTAGGAGAGCCGGGCCACCGACTGCTGCGGCAGATGCGGCGCCGGAGCCGCCCGTACCTGCTGCACGAGCTGCGCGGACTCCAGCACGATGTCGTCCACCGTGAGGGCGTCGCCCAGGAGGGACAGCGGAAGCGCCCGCGCGCCCAGGGCCCGGCGGAGCGACTCGCCGCTCGCCTCGACCCGTACGACGGCGGTCAGGAACGTGCCGTCGCCGAGCATGCCCACCGTGCGGCGGTCCCGGTCCACGTAGATGTACGGACCGAACCCGGGCACGCTCTCCGCCACCGGCGCGAGCTGCGGCTCGGTGTCCACGGGGGAGGCGGAGGTGGTCCGTCGTCGGTGGCGCAGGGACAGCGCCGTCGACAGCCAGTCCGGCACGGCCTGGCCCCTGCGGCGCACCACGGCGAGGAGGACCAGCAGACAGGCGATCACCGCGGCGGGCACCAGCCACGGACCGCCGAGCGCGAGGCCCACCACGACGACCGCGAGGGCCGCCTCGACGAGTACCAGCTGCCGCAGCGCGGGCCCGGCACGGCCGGTCCGGGAGACCGGGCGCAGCGTCGTCGCGGGAGGGGCGCCCACCGCCGGGACGGGCGGTGCGGCGGCCGGCTCGTTGCTGCGTTGCCGTCGGGAAGAGCCGGGCGTCCGACGGGTCGACCGCCTCGTGCGCTCCCGCGTCGCTGCACCCATCGCCGCGTTGCCCCCTCGTGTCCGTATTCACCGTTTTTTCACGGGTGTTGACCGGGCGATCACCCTACCTGAGCGGGAGGAGCCAGGCCCCAACAGGCATAGTAGGGGCGCCGGTCGACGGCAACCGCCGGCCAGGGGGTGTGGGAACCTGGTCGCCCATCGGGGAGAAGGGGCAGCGCGCACATGGCATCACGGCGGGACGAACTCAACGCCTACACCTTCGCGAAGCGGAGGTTGATCGCACAGTTCCTGCAGCCCCACCCGTCCGGTTCGGAGGAGGGCGCGCCGCGTCCCCTGCGCGCGGTGGTGCCCGGAGTGATCGTCGGCGCGGTCGTCCTCGCGGTGTTCGGCGCCTGGGGCATGTTCAAGCCCGTGGCCCCCCAGAACTGGGACACCCCGTACGAGAACGTCATCATCGCCGGCAAGTCCACCACCCGGTACGTGGTGCTGAAGACCGACGGCAAGACCCAGCTCCACCCGGTACTGAACATGTCCAGCGCCAAGCTCCTGCTCGCACCGGACAAGGGCACGGTCATCAAGGTCGACGAGTCGGTCCTCGACGACGGCACGATCCCGCACGGCGCCACCCTCGGCATCCCGTACGCCCCCGACCGGCTGCCCGACGCCTCCGACGCCGGCGCCCCGAAGCGCTGGGCGGTCTGCGAGCGGCCCGGCGAGGGCGGCAGGGCCATCCAGAAGGCGGCCTTCGTCTTCGCGGAGCGCGAGCAGAAGAAGACCGAGGGCGCCGGCCGGCTCGGCGGCGGTGAGCTGATGTACGTCGAGGGGCCCGGCCCGGACCGCACCCGCTACATCGTGGACGCCACCGGCACGGCGTACGAGGTGGCCAAGGACGAGCTGCTGCTGCGCACACTGGTCGGCGAGAACCGGGTGCCCCAGCGGGTGTCCGCCGCCTGGCTCGGCACGCTGCACCCCGGCGACCCGATCACCTTCCCGGTCATCGACGGCACCCCCGGAGCCGACGCGGGCGTCCCCGGCAAGCTCCAGTCCGACGCCAACAAGGTGGGCATGGTCCTCGCGGCCACCTCCGGCACCAGGACCCAGCAGTACGTGGTCCTGGAGGGCAGGGTCGCCCCGGTCTCGGACTTCGTCGCCAAACTCCTGCTCAGCAGCCGGGCGTTGGTCGACCTCGGCCAGGACGGCAGGGAGAAGCCCGTCAGCGCCGGCGCCTTCGAGCCGGGCGAGGCGTTCGGGCAGGACCTGCGCTGGCCCACGAGCGAGCCGACGCCCGTCAACACCGCGAGCACGGCCAAGGGGAGCCGCAACACCGTGTGCAACGTCCTGCGGGACGTGGCCTCCAAGGACGGCGCCACCACCCTCAGCACCTGGGTCGGCACGGGCTTCCCCGCCCCGCTCCCCACCGGCTCCAGCAGCGCCTACGTGACCCCCGGATCCGGCCAGCTCTTCCGGCAGTTCAAGGGCTCCAGCGCCGACTCCGGCCCGCTGTTCCTGGTGACCGACACCGGCCTGCGGTACGCCATGCAGTCCAACGGCGACAGCGTGCGGGACGACTCCGGCATCGGCGAGTCGAAGAAGGAGAAGGAGCAGCGGCAGCAGGAGGCCCAGCAGGCCCAGAACCGGCTCGGCTACAAGGACGTGGACCCCGCCCCCGTCCCGGCCGCCTGGTCCACGTTCCTGCCGACAGGGCCCCGCCTGTCGACCGGAGCCGCCCGCCAGCCGCAGGGTTCGTGAGGAGCGCACGCCATGACGACGCACCCCTCTACCCGCCGTACCTCCGGTCCTGCCGCTTCTCCCGGTGGAAACCCGGCACGTCCATCCCGTGGCGGCGGGCCTCTCCGGTCCGTCCGCACCCGGGCGCTGACCGTCGCGGCCGCCACCGCCGTCCTCTTCGTCACCCTGCCGGTCCTGCCGGCCGCCGCCGATGACGCCACCCAGTGCACCTTCCCCTCCAAGAAGTACGCGGGACGCCCCTGGTCGCTGCAACGCGTCCTGATGGACGAGCTGTGGCAGCAGTCCACGGGCAAGGGGGTGCGGGTGGCGGTCATCGACACCGGCGTGGACGTCAGGAACCCCCAGCTCAAGAAGGCCGTCGACACCGGCAGCGGACGCAACTTCCTGCCGAAGGACCTCAAGGACGAGGACGGCCGTAAGATCGAGCGCGGCAAGGAGAACGGCACCACCGACACGGTCGGGCACGGCACCAAGGTCGCCGGCATCATCGCCGCCCGCGAGGCGGCGGGAACCGGCTTCACCGGACTCGCCCCTGACGCCACGATCATTCCGATCCAGCAGAACGACGCCGAGGGCCACGGAACGGCGGCGACCCTGGCCGCCGCCATCCGCTACGCCGCCGAGCAGGCCGACGCGGACGTCATCAACATCTCCCAGGACACCGCCAACGCGGTGGAGCCGGCACCCGTCCTGAAACAGGCGGTCGACGCCGCGCTGGCCAAGGAGATCGTGGTCGTCGCCTCCGCGGGCAACGACGGGCTGGACGGAAACGTCAAGGAGACCTACCCGGCCTCGTACGAGGGCGTCCTGGCCGTCGCCGCGTCGGACCGCAACAACGAACGGGCGGCCTTCTCCCAGTCCGGCGAGTTCGTCGGCATCGCCGCACCCGGCGTGGACATGATCTCGACGGTCCCCGGCGGCGGACACTGCGCCGACAACGGCACCAGCTTCTCGGCCCCGTACGTCGCGGGGGTCGCCGCCCTCATCAGGGCCAAGCACCAGGACTGGACCCAGGAACAGGTCGTCGCCCAGATCCAGCAGACGGCGGAACGCTCCACCGCGGGCCACGACCGCCTGGTGGGATGGGGGGTCATCGACCCCGTACGCGCCCTGACCGAGGACGAGAAGCCCATCGAGCGACCGGTGGCGCACGAGGGTGTGAGCAAGGGCGAAGCCCCCGTTCCGGCCGCACTCCACCTGGGCGAGACGGCGGACGAACGCAACGCCCGGCTGGCGACCTACGTGGTCGTGGGCGGGGGAGTGCTGGTCGCCGCCATCGCGGGCGCCGCCGTGGCCGTACGCGACACGCGACGCCGGGCCGGACGGCCGGACCGCACCTGACCATCCGTCGGCAGCGGGCGTTCGCGACGGGGGCTCGGCCCGTCGGTTCCGGACGTCACGTGACGGACAAGACGGTTGGTCAAGTCGTTGCCATTGGCTAGAGTTGACGGTATGAAGCCGGATCGCTTCACGCATGTGCCACAGCAAACGTGAGGCGGACCGAGCAAACGGGGAAACGGGGAAGGGCAGCATCGTGGGCGATGGCACAGACGGGGGCGGTTCGGGAAATCTGCGGCGCGGCGTAGGCGCCCTGGAGCAGTTCCAGAAGCGGGTGAACGCGTTGCTGGCGGACTTCGAGGGTTCGCCGGCCGGCAGGTCGAAGGTCGCGGCGCAGAGGGTGTCGCGTGCCTCCCTGAGCGGCCAGAACGCGTGCTTCGCCGAGGCGGACGGCCTCTATACGCAGTACAACCGTGTCCATGAGTCGCTCGTCGCGCTCTCGAAGTCGCTGGGTGACCAGATCGAGTACCTGAGCCTCGGTGTGCACGCGGCGGCCGTGGGCTTCGACAACGTGGACGACGACACACGCCGCCGGTTCCACACGATCCAGACACGACTGGACGCGGAGCGCGAGGCGGCACACGCGGAGCACGCGCAGACGGGCAAGGCCGGTAAGCCCGAGCAGCCGCGCACCGACACCAACGGCCCCTCCGCCTACGACGACCTGGGGGACAGCTGATGAGTGACGAGACACAGCCGGAGCTGACACCGAAGGAACAGCGACAGCAGGACCAGGAACGCGTCCAGGGCCAACTGGTCGTCACGGACGTCACCCGGCAGTTCCAGGGGGTCATGGAGGCGTTCGGCTTCAGGGGCTCGGGTTCCTCGGGGCGGACCTCTTTCGAGGGCCATGAACTCAACGCGATGATCGACCTGATCGAGCACTCCAACCCGGAGCAGCTCGAAGAGGCCGGAGAGGCCCTCTGGAACGCCCGCTCCTCCCTCAACGACGCCGCGCAGGAGCTCAGCGACTTCATCGGGGCCGTCGACTGGGAGGGCGAGTCCGGGACCGCCTTCCGCGACTGGGGCAACGGCCTGGTGGCCCACGCCCGGAAACTGGGCGAGTTCGCGGAGGCGGCCGGCACCCAGATCACGGTCGCCGGCACGGGCCTCGCCTCGGTCCGCAACTCCCTCCCGCCCCGCGACACCCGCCTCAGCCGCAAGACCCCGGACGAGATCGAGGCCCCGAAGCGGATCGAGGGCAACCCGGAGTACGAGGCCGCACTGAAGGTCGAGAAGCACCGCCAGGAGGCCATCAACCAGGCCAACCGGCTGGCGTCGTACTACGCGGTCTCGCAGGAGACACTGGCCGCGCAGGAGCCGCCGCGGTTCGAGAAGACGCTTGATGTGGCCGTGCCGCGGCCGAGAGGTCAGAAAGGCGGACAGTCAGAGTCCGGGACCTCGTCATCAGGAGGGGCTGAGTCCTCAGGCGGCACGGCCTTCCGAGCAGTGCCGGAGCACGCGGACACAGGCAGTTCCGACTCGGTCTCAAGCGTCCAAGGCAGCGGGTCAGTCGGACCTGTTGCGTCAGTCCTGGACAACCGTACGTCGACGGAGATCAATAGCGTCAGCGCGCCGTCGGTCCCCGTGGCCCCTTCCAGTACGTCTCCAGCTCCTCCTCCGACAGGTCCTGCTGGTCCGAGCGGAGGCCCGGTCCTGCCCGTGGCCAACGGCTTTGTGAACCCCGTGACGAACAGCAGTTCGCGGCGGACTCAGGGCCCGGCAGGCGGACCCAGGGCAGTGGGACAACCCGGAACCGGCAGGTTCAGAGGCGGGAGTGACACCGGCAACGCCCCCACGGCAAACGGACGTTCCGGTCCTCCGGTGGGGCGCCCGACATCCACGGGCGGAGGTTCGGCCTCAGGAACAACCGGACGCGGGGGTGGGGGGAGTCAATCTCCCACCGCCGGTCGTTCGGGTGTGACGGGCGGTAGGCCGGTGACAGGAGGAGGCCACGCGGGTAGAACGGGCACATCGGGCCCGCCCGCAGGCCGGGCGAACGGCATCATGGGCGGGACCCCTCAGCGCGCCACGTCGGGTTCAGGTACGCCCGGGGGAGCTCGTGGCGGCTCGCGCGGCCCGGTCATCGGTGGCGGAGCGACGCAGCCGGGTGGTACGACCGGTGGCGCCGGCCGAAGGGGAGTGATCGGAGGCGGCACACCGAACAGTGCCCCCCGTCCCGGCGGGAAGGGCACGTCCAGTACCAACGGAGTCGTGGGTAAGCCGCGTGGCGGCGCTCCCGGCCCCGGTGCGGGCTCACGAGGCTTCACCGCCGGTGGCGCAGGTCTCGTACGCGGCCCCGCGGGCCGACGGGAGTCCGACGACGAGGACCAGGACGAGGGCACGTCGCGTCCGGACTATCTGACGGAGGACAGAGAGACGTGGGAGGCCGGACGGCGTGAAGCTGCACCCCCGGTGATCGAGTAGGTACAGGGAAGGTTCGGAAGTCAGGATGACAGCAGGAATGAGCCAGACCTGGAAGCGTCGCGCCGCCCTTGGGTCGCGAGGGCGGCTGCTCGGAACGGTGGCGGTGGCGGCTGCTTGGACCGTGGGAATGGCTGGGGCGGCTCCCTCCGCGGTTGCCATGGATGTGCAGTCGAAGCAGTGGTACCTCAGCGCGATGCACGCCGAGGAGATGTGGGCGATCACCACAGGCGAAGGCATCAGCGTTGCTGTCATCGATACCGGCGTCAACGCATCGACTCCGTCCCTGAAAGGCCAGGTTCTGAAGGGATTTGACGCCACAGGCGCCGAAGGGGACGAGCACGACGATTACAGTGGCCACGGCACCACCATGGCCGAGCTGATTGCCGGGACCGGAAAGGGCGGGGGCTTGCGAGGCCTGGCCCCTGGAGCGAAGATCATTCCGATGCGCATCACGGACACTGAATTCCAGAATGAGCACTCGGTGAATGCGTACGACGCTGAGGACGCAATCCGGGCTGCTGCTGATAGTGATGCGCAGATCATCAGCATGTCGTTCGGTAGTGAGTTCTCGGCGGCCAAAGAACGCGAGGCGGCGAAATATGCCTTGAGTAAGGGGAAGCTGTTCTTCGCCTCTGTGGGTAATGAAGCTGAGCAGGGCAACAAGGCGAATTATCCTGCGGCTTATCCAGAAGTCATCGGCGTTGCCGCTACCGATCGGCAGGGCAAGGCATCCAAGACGTCTCAGCATGGTGACTTCGTGGACATCGCCGCACCGGGTGATGATCTCCCGTCCTGGTGTGACCAGAAATTCGAGCAATACTGCCAGGGAAACGGCGGAACCAGCGCCGCCACCGCCATCACCGCAGCCTCCGCCGCCCTGATCTGGTCCGCGCACCCCGACTGGACCGCCAACCAGGTCCTCAAAGTCCTCTTCGACACCGCCGGGAAGTCGGCCGACTGGGAGAAGGGCACCGTCAGCAACTACCTCGGCCACGGCATCATCCGTCCCGCCGTCAACATCCTGAAGGGCACCGGGGATCCGGGTCCCGCCGACATCAGCCCCCTCACCCAGGAGCAGACGTCCGGGTCTCCCGCCTCGGCCACTCCGTCTGCATCAGCTTCGTCACAGCCTGAGAAGAAGGAAAAGGCTTCCGACGCCGCCATGGCAGGCTCCAGCACGGAGAAGGACGACGGCGGTCACCTGGGCCTGATCGTCGGCGGAGCCGCAGCGGTGGTCCTGCTCGGAGGCGGAGCGTTCGTCTACGCCCGGAAGCGTCGCACCGCCTGACCGGCCACACCGTCCGACCGCCCGCACCGACCGTAGTTCCCCCTACGTACCGTATCCACCGGCACGAAGCCGGACGGACAAGAGCAACAGGAAGGAAGCCAGCATCATGGCAGCACCAGATCAGAAGCTCGCAGATGACGCTCTCATCAGGCTGGAGAACGAGCTCTCCACGCGTTTCGACTCCGTGAAGGCCCAGTTGGGCAAGCTGCAGGCCACCATCGACAGCCTGGAAGGCGCCTGGCAGGGCATCGGTGCCAACGCCTTCAACACGAAGCAGGCCGACATCAACCTGAGGATGGGGAACATCGCCACGCGACTCGCCAACTTCCAGGAAGCGATGAAGGCGGCGCGGACCATCAAGGGCAACAACGAGGACGACATCCGGCAGGCGCTCCAGGGCGTGGACGTCGTCGACGGCTACTCCACGGGTTCGGAAGCCAAGACCTCGGCCATCAACTACCTCTGATCTCATTGCGGCCGTACGACGTACGAGCCGGCAACACGACCTGACTGACCTTCACGGGAGGACCGTATGCCGAACAACGACGGGACGATGGTTGTCACCTACGCGAGCCTGGACCTCGCCGCCGGTGACATCGAGCTCCAGAGCAAGCAGCTCAAGGACGACCTCGCGGCCATCAAGGCCAAGATCGCCAGTGTCTCCGAGCTGTGGGTGGGCGAGGCCAAGGAGGCCTACGACGCCGCCCAGGCCGGCTGGGACCGCGACGCCACGGGGATCCACACCGCGCTGAGCGACATCTCCCGCAGGGTGCGTGAGGCCTCCGCCACCTACCAGGCGGGCGACAAGCGCGCGCGGGCCAACTTCGAGTAGAACGCGCCAGGAACACAGCCGACACAAGCCGATACAGGCCGGCACAGGTCAGGGTGGGCACGCACGGGAGGTGCCCACCCTGACCTGTGCCATGAGCGAGGCCGGACCGCACCCGGGCCATAGCCGGACCGCACCCGGGCCGTCGGCCGAGCCCCCGGCCGGCCGGGAAGCGCGGCCGAGCAGCCAGGCGAACCCCGTCCCACCAACGCCCCGCCCCACCGACGACCGGCCGCCGCCCGTCCCTACCGTTCCCCGTCCATGAGCCCCGACTGCACCAGCGGGTTCCCCCGGCGCCGTGTGACGAGGATGCCCCGCCCCGGCGGCATCGGCCGCGGCCGTACGTTGCCGAGGATGTCCCCCTCGATCGGGTCGCCCGAGAGCACCATCCCCTGCGCGCCCAGCTCCATGACCCGCTGCATGAACGGCTCGTACAGGGACCGGCCGGCCCCCGCCGAGCTGCGGGCGATGATGAAGCGGACACCGACGTCCCGCGCGAAGGGCAGCATCTCCGTCAGCTTGGCCAGCGGATTCCCGCTGGAGGTCGACACCAGGTCGTAGTCGTCCACGACCACGAACACCATCGGCCCGCTCCACCAGCTGCGGTCGCGCAACTCCCGCGCCGTGACGTCCGGCGACGGCGTACGGCGCTTCATCAGGTCGTACATGGCGTCGACGTGGTGCTCCATGTTGTTGGACATGGGCACGTACTCCGCGAGGTGCGTCGCGGGCGTGACGTCCAGGAGCGCCCGCCGGTTGTCGATGACGAAGAACTTGCAGGCGTTGCCCTCGTACCGTTCGGTCAGCTGCTTGATGATCAGCCGCAGCAGGTTGGACTTCCCGGACTCGCTCTCGCCGAACACCAGGAAGAACGGGTCGCGTTCGAAGTCCAGGAAGACCGGTTCCAGGTTGTTCTCGTCGATACCGAAGGCGATGCCCCGCTCCGGCTGCGCGTATCCGGCGGGCAGCTCGTGGACCGGGAGCGCGCGCGGCAGCAGACGGACCGCCGGGGCGGGTGCCGCCGTCCAGTGGCGGGCGACCTCCTGGTTCATGGCCGCCGTGGCCTCGGAGAGGTCGCTGTCGGAGTTGATGCCGTCGATGCGCGGTACCGCCGCCATGAAGTGCAGCTTCTCCGGGGTGAGGCCCCGGCCGGGCACCCCCGGGGGCACGTTGACCGCGGCCTTGCGGTCCAGCTCGGAGTCCATGACGTCGCCGAGCCGCAGTTCGAGCCGGTTCATCAGGTGGTCCTTGAGGTTGGCCCGGACCTCCATGGAGCGCGACGCCGTGACGATCAGGTGGATGCCGTACCCCAGGCCGCGCGCCGCGACCTCCACGGCGGCCGGCTCCAGGCCCTCGTACTCCGTACGGAAGTTGCCCCACCCGTCGATGACCAGGAAGACGTCACCCCACGGCTGGTCCGCCACCGAGATCTCACCCCGCGCCCGCATCCTGCGGAAGGTGGCGATCGAGTCGATGCCCGCGCTGCGGAAGTACTCCTCACGGCGCGCCAGGATCCCGTACACCTCGGAGACCGTGCGCCGTACCCGCTCGGGGTCGAGCCGGGAGGCGATCCCGCCGACGTGCGGCAGGCCGGAGACCGACGCCATGCCGCCGCCACCGAAGTCGAGCCCGTAGAACTGGACCTCCTCGGGCGTGTGGGTGAGGGCGAAGCCCGCGATGAGGGTGCGCAGCAGCGTGGACTTCCCCGACTGCGGGCCACCGGTGATCTGCATATGGCCCGCCGCACCGGAGAAGTCCCGGTAGAGCGTGTCGCGCCGCTGCTCGTACGGCTTGTCGACCACGCCCAGCGGCACGACCAGGCGTCCCGCGCCCTCGAAGCCGGGCTGGGTCAGCCCGCGGCCCTCGACCGGCGCGAGTCCCGGCAGGAGCTCGTCGAACGACGGCGGGTTGTCCAGCGGAGGCAGCCACACCTGGTGCGCGGAGGCGCCACGCCCCTCCAGCCGGCGCACGATCACGTCGAGCACGGTGTCCGCCAGCGCGTCGTCCTCCGAGGCGCGGGCCTCGGGCACGGAGCCCGTCGCCTGGGGGCCGGGCCGCACGTACCGCACCGGTACCGGGGCCGCCGTGAACAGCACCGGCCGACGGTCCACCGGCAGCGGCCCGGACGACACGGACGGCTCGGCGCCCGAGCGGTACACGCCGGAGACGTAGGCGGCCTTGAACCGCACCATCTCGTCCGTGCCGTACTTCAGATAGCCGGAACCGGGGACGTTGGGCAGGTGGTAGGCGTCGGGCACACCGAGCGCCGCCCGCGACTCGCCCGCGGAGAACGTACGCAGACCGATCCGGTACGACAGATAGGTCTCCAGCCCGCGCAGCCGCCCCTCCTCCAGGCGCTGGGAGGCCAGCAGCAGATGGACGCCCAGCGAACGGCCGATGCGTCCGATCTGCACGAACATCTCGATGAAGTCGGGCTTGGCCGTCAGCAGTTCGCTGAACTCGTCGATGACCAGGACCAGGGAGGGGATGGGCTGGAGCGGTGCGCCCGCGGCGCGCGCCTTCTCGTAGTCGTGGATGTTGGCGTAGTTGCCCGCGTCGCGCAGCATCTCCTGGCGGCGGTTGAGCTCACCGCTGATGGAGTCACCCATGCGGTCGACCAGCGTCAGGTCGTCCGCGAGGTTGGTGATCACCGCCGCCACGTGGGGCATCTGCGCCATACCGGCGAACGTCGCACCGCCCTTGAAGTCCGCGAGGACGAAGTTGAGCGTCTCCGAGGTGTGGGTGACGGCGAGACCCAGGACGAGCGTGCGCAGCAGTTCGGACTTGCCGGAACCGGTGGCCCCGACGCACAGACCGTGCGGCCCCATCCCCTCCTGCGCCGCCTCCTTGAGGTCCAGCATCACCGGGCTGCCGTCCTCGCCGACGCCGATCGGGACGCGCAGCCGTTCGGCCTGTGAGCGGGCCCGCCAGGTCCGGCTGACGTCGACCGACGCCGCGTCGCCGAGGTTCAGCAGATCGGTGAACTCCAGGTTGGCCAGGAGGGGTTCGTCGTCGTCGCCGCCCGAGGCCATGTGCAGGGGCGCCAGTTGGCGGGCGAGCGCTTCGGCGGCCTCGTAACCGAGCAGGTCGGGCACACCGTCGTAGACGAGCCCCTGCCCGGACTCCAGCTGGAGCGACTTCGGGTCCACCACGACGGACAGCCCGCCGCGTCCCCCGGTGACCTCGCCCGGCACGACCTCGACGACCGTGACGCCCTGGAGGCCCTCGGCCGCGGCGAGCGCCGAGACCGGTGACACCGACTGCCCGTCGAGGACGACGACCACATGGGGCTGGTCCAGGAGGGGCTGACCGCCGGGCTGGAAGCGGGGGCGGCCTTCGAGGCGGCCGGCGAGCATCTCCTCCAGCTCCGCCGTGTCGGTGGTGATCAGACGGCGGCTGCCCGCGCCGTCGGCGGAGCGCGGCACCTGGACGTGGGGGAGCCACTTCGTCCACTCCCAGTGCGCGGCCGCGTCCCGGCCGGCCGCGACGGCGACGACCAGGTCCTCGGGGGAGTGCAGCGAGGTGAGCGCGCCGACCATCGCCCGTGCCGTGGAACGTACGGACTGCGCCTCGCCGCTGATCGTCAGGTGGTAGAAGGCGCGCAGCGAGACGGCCATCGGCAGCCCGTCCAGCGTGCCGTGGGTGGTCAGGAACTGCTGCATCGCCCCCGCGGTCAGCGGCTCCAGCTCGTCGACGGGAGCGGTGTCGGGCGCGACGAGCGGCGTGGCGAGTTCCTGACTGCCCAGGCCGATCCGCACGTGCGCGAAGTCCGCGTCACCGACGCGGCGTTCCCACACCCGGCTGCCCTCGGCGACGAGCGCCCACAGCTGGTCGGGGGCCGGATGCAGGTAGAACTGCGCGTCACGCTGGCCGCGGGCCGTCCGCAGCACGGCGCGCCGGGTCTGCGTGAGGTACTTCAGATAGTCGCGCCGCATGTCCGCGAGCTGGCCCTGGGTGCCGCGCCGGAAGCGGACCATCATCGCGACGGCCATGGCCACCGTCGAGGCGATCATGATCATGCCCATGATCCGCATGATCGGGTTCGGCGTCATGAAGAAGAAGACGACCGAACCGCCCATACCGAGCATGGGCAGGAGCTGCATCATCACCCCCTCCTGCTGGCCGCGGGGCAGCTCCGGCGGAGGTTGCAACTGCACCTGCTCGCTCGGAACTTCGGAGGGGAAGGCCCGCGGTGGGCGCTTGACGACGATCTGGCTCACAGCTCACCAATTCCCTTGCCGGACGGAACTGTTCCTATCGGCGCCCCCGTGGCGACGGGTCCCGTCCGCGGGAGGATCCTACTGGCGTGGGACGGGACCCGAGGGCGGTAGGGTGTCGCGACGCGTGTACGCATCCGCTAACTACCGCAGAAAAACGGGTCATTCGGGACGCCGTCCACGAGGCCGTGGCCCCGGGGTGCGTTCAGGAGTTCCAGCAGAACCATGAGGGGGAGCAGCCCGTGAGTACGACGGCCCAAACGGCGGCTACCGGATCGGCTCGGCCGGGTCCCGGAGTTCCGGCCGGCAACGCGACCGGATTCTGCCGGGTCACGGTCGTCGCGCCCGACAGCCGCGTCGACGTGGCACTGCCCGAGGACATCGCCGTCGCCGACCTCTACCCGGAGATCCTCCGGCTGTCGGGCCAGAGCCCCGCCGAGGGCGCCCCGGTCGGCTACCACCTGGTACGCCGGGACGGCACCGTCCTGGACAGCGGACGCACCCTGGCCGGCCAGCGCATCCTCGACGGCGAACTGCTGTCCCTGCGGCCCTTCTCCGAGTCGCTGCCCCCCGCCGTCTTCGACGACGTCTCCGACGCCGTCGCCAGCGCGGTCGCCCGGGACCGCACTCTCTGGGACGACGGCGTCATGCGGTCGGCCGGTCTCTTCGGCGGTTCGGTCCTCCTGGTCCTGCTCGGCTTCGTGCTGTGGACCTCCGACCTCCGGCACGACATGCACGGGCTGCCGGGCATCCTGGCCGCCGTGGCCACCGTCCTGCTCCTCGCGCTCGCCTGCGTACGCGCGCGGGTGTACGACGACAGGGGCTCGTCCATCGCGCTGGGCATCGGCGTACTCGCGAACGCGGCGGTCGCCGGCTCCGGACTCCTGCCCTTCGGCGCGGGTCAGGGCGTCGGCAGGCTCCAGTTCCTCCTCGCCTGCGCGGCCGTGCTGGTGGCGGCCGTGATCCTCATGATCGCGGCTCCCGAGGGTGACGGCACCTTCGTCGCCTTCGTGTTCGCCTCCGCCATCGGCGTACTGGTGACCTTCGTCGCGATCATGACCGGGATGGAACCGGCCGAGACCGCCGCCGTGTGCGCCCCCCTCTCCGTGGGGCTCCTCGCCTTCCTGCCCGGACTCTCCACCCGCTTCGCCCGCCTGCCCATCGGCTTCGAGCCGCCCCGCACCACCGTGGGCGACTACGGCACGTCCGACCCCGCCCCCCAGGGCCCGGTCGACGCGGACCGGATCGCCGCCCAGGCGCGGCGCGGCCACGAACTGCTCGTCGGGCTGGTCGGCGGATGCGCGCTGGTGGCCGTGGGGGCCGCCGCCGTCCTCGGCTTCTCGGAGAGTGTCTGGGGCCAGCTCCTGGCGCTCGCCACCGGGACCGCGATGCTGATGCGCGCCCACCTGTTCCGCTACACGGCCCAGGTCGGATGCGCCCTCGCGGCGGGCCTCGGCGCGCTGATCCTCCTCGGCCTGGGGCTGTCCCTCAACCCGCCGGCCGCCCTGGTGCACTCCGCCCTCAAGGGGGACACCGCCGGGCTCGACATCCGTACGATCTGGCTCACCGCGGCCGTCGCGGGCATCGCCGCGCTGATCACCGCCATCGGACTGATCGTGCCGCGCAAGGGCGTCACCCCGTTCTGGGGACGCTTCCTGGAGATCGCCGAGGGCTTCGTCCTCCTGACGCTGCTGCCGCTGTGCCTCGCGGTCTTCGACGTCTACCACTCGATCCGGGCGCTCACCAGCTGACACCACTCGATCCGGGCGCCCGCCCGCCGGCCCCGGGGCCCGCGGGCGAGCGGGCTCCGGGCGACTGGTACGCTGTGTAACGGCCGTTTGTGTACGCGCCTCCGGATCATCTGGGGACTGCGCTCATCGGACCTTCGCCTCCGAGTCACGGAAGCACCCCTGAGAACCAGACCAGGGGCACTCGTGGGCGCATCGAACACCAAGAGGAGTACGCGTGCCGCTCGACGCCGCTACGAAGAAGCAGATCATGGCCGAGTTCGCTCAGAAGGAGGGCGACACCGGTTCCCCCGAGGTTCAGGTGGCGATGCTCTCCCGCCGGATCTCGGACCTGACGGAGCACCTCAAGACGCACAAGCACGACCACCACTCCCGTCGTGGTCTGCTGATCCTGGTCGGCCAGCGCCGCCGCCTTCTGCAGTACCTGGCCAAGAAGGACATCCAGCGCTTCCGCGCGCTCGTCGACCGCCTCGGCATCCGCCGCGGTGCGGCCGGCGGCGTCAAGTAGAAACGCTGTGAGAGGGAGCGGTTCCCCCGGACTCAGGGGGCCGCTCCCTTTGCTGTACGTGCGGGACCGGGCTCAGGCTCAGTAACCTGGACGCAGAAGGACAGTACGAGGAGAGGCGCCCCACGGCCGCCGCCGGTCCTCGGTAGTGGCCCCCGGGCGACGCCCGGGAGCTTCGATCGAAGACCGGCCCGCACACACGGTGCGCTTCTCCGCACCGTCCTCCGCCACACGGGCGGCAGGACGAAAGACGACGAGTATGGAGAATCCACTAGTGGAGAACGAGACCCACTACGCCGAAGCCGTGATCGACAACGGCACCTTCGGCACCCGCACCATCCGCTTCGAGACGGGCCGCCTCGCCAAGCAGGCCGCCGGTTCCGCCGTGGCGTACCTGGACGACGACACCATGGTGCTGTCGGCCACCACCGCTTCCAAGCGGCCCAAGGACCAGCTCGACTTCTTCCCCCTCACGGTGGACGTCGAGGAGCGGCAGTACGCGGCCGGCAAGATCCCCGGCTCCTTCTTCCGCCGCGAGGGCCGGCCCTCCGAGGACGCTATCCTCACCTGCCGCCTGATCGACCGGCCGCTGCGCCCCTCCTTCAAGAAGGGCCTGCGCAACGAGATCCAGATCGTCGAGACGATCATGGCGCTCAACCCCGACCACCTGTACGACGTGGTCGCGATCAACGCCGCCTCCGCTTCCACGATCCTGGCGGGCCTGCCCTTCTCCGGCCCGATCGGCGCCACCCGCGTCGCCCTGATCAAGGGCCAGTGGGTCGCCTTCCCGACGCACACCGAGCTCGAGGACGCCGTCTTCGACATGGTCGTCGCCGGTCGCGTCCTGGAGGACGGCGACGTCGCGATCATGATGGTCGAGGCCGAGGCCACCGAGAAGACCATCCAGCTCGTCAAGGACGGCGCCGAGGCCCCGACCGAAGAGGTCGTCGCCGCCGGTCTGGAAGCCGCGAAGCCCTTCATCAAGGCGCTCTGCAAGGCCCAGTCCGACCTCGCCGCCAAGGCCGCCAAGCCCACCGGCGAGTTCCCGGTCTTCCTCGACTACCAGGACGACGTCCTGGAGGCGCTCACCTCCGCCGTCAGCACCGAGCTCGCCAAGGCGCTCACCATCGCCGGCAAGCAGGAGCGCGAGGCCGAGCTGGACCGCATCAAGGAGATCGCCGCCGAGAAGCTGCTCCCGGCCTTCGAGGGCCGCGAGAAGGAGATCTCCGGTGCCTACCGCGCGCTGACCAAGAAGCTGGTCCGCGAGCGCGTCATCAAGGACAAGGTCCGCATCGACGGCCGCGGCGTCACGGACATCCGTACGCTCGCCGCCGAGGTCGAGGCCATCCCGCGCGTGCACGGTTCCGCGCTGTTCGAGCGTGGCGAGACCCAGATCCTGGGCGTCACCACCCTCAACATGCTCCGCATGGAGCAGCAGCTGGACACCCTCTCCCCGGTGACCCGCAAGCGCTACATGCACAACTACAACTTCCCGCCCTACTCCGTGGGCGAGACCGGCCGCGTGGGCTCGCCCAAGCGCCGCGAGATCGGCCACGGCGCGCTCGCCGAGCGCGCCATCGTGCCGGTCCTGCCCTCGCGCGAGGAGTTCCCCTACGCGATCCGCCAGGTCTCCGAGGCGCTGGGCTCCAACGGCTCGACGTCCATGGGCTCGGTCTGCGCCTCCACCATGTCCCTGCTGAACGCCGGTGTGCCCCTCAAGGCCGCCGTCGCCGGCATCGCCATGGGCCTGATCTCCCAGGAGATCGACGGCAAGACCCACTACGTCGCCCTCACCGACATCCTCGGTGCGGAGGACGCCTTCGGCGACATGGACTTCAAGGTCGCCGGCACCAAGCAGTTCGTGACCGCGCTCCAGCTCGACACCAAGCTCGACGGCATCCCCGCCTCGGTCCTGGCCGCCGCGCTGAAGCAGGCCCGTGACGCCCGTCTGCACATCCTGGACGTCATGAACGAGGCCATCGACGTCCCGGACGAGATGTCCCCCAACGCCCCGCGGATCATCACCGTCAAGATCCCCGTGGACAAGATCGGTGAGGTCATCGGCCCCAAGGGCAAGATGATCAACCAGATCCAGGAGGACACCGGCGCCGACATCACGATCGAGGACGACGGCACCATCTACATCGGTGCCCAGCAGGGCTCGCAGGCCGAGGCCGCCCGCGCCACGATCAACGCGATCGCCAACCCGACCATGCCCGAGGTCGGTGAGCGCTACCTGGGTACGGTCGTCAAGACCACCACCTTCGGCGCGTTCGTCTCCCTGATGCCCGGCAAGGACGGTCTGCTGCACATCTCGCAGATCCGCAAGCTCGCCGGCGGCAAGCGCGTCGAGAACGTCGAGGACGTCCTCGGCGTCGGCGCCAAGGTCCAGGTCGAGATCGCGGAGATCGACTCCCGCGGCAAGCTCTCCCTCGTCCCCGTGGTCGAGGGCGCTGAATCCGACAGCGGCTCCGCCGCAGGGTCCGAGAAGAAGGACGACGCCTCCAAGTGACGTCCCGTAGTTCCGCGACGACGGCCCGCCCCTCCACCGGGGGGCGGGCCGTCGCCCGTACCCAAACGCTTCTCCAGGGCACCAACGGCATCGGCACCGTCCGCCGCACGGTCCTGCCCGGCGGGCTCCGTGTCGTCACCGAGACCCTGCCCTCCGTCCGCTCCGCCACCTTCGGGATCTGGGCCAACGTCGGATCACGCGACGAGACCCCCGCCCTGAACGGCGCGACGCACTACCTCGAACACCTCCTCTTCAAGGGCACCGACAAGCGCAGCGCCCTCGACATCTCCTCCGCCATCGACGCGGTCGGCGGCGAGATGAACGCCTTCACGGCGAAGGAGTACACCTGCTACTACGCGCGGGTCCTGGACACCGACCTGCCGCTGGCCATCGACGTCGTCTGCGACATGCTGACCGGCTCACTGATCACCCCCGAGGACGTCGACGCCGAGCGCGGCGTGATCCTGGAGGAGATCGCCATGACGGAGGACGACCCGGGCGACTGCGTGCACGACCTGTTCGCGCACACCATGCTCGGCGACACCCCGCTGGGCCGCCCCGTCCTCGGCACCGTCGACACGATCAACGCGCTGAACCGCGGCCAGATCGCCCGCTTCTACAAGAAGCACTACGACCCCACCCACCTGGTCGTCGCGGCCGCGGGCAACGTCGACCACGCCAAGGTCGTACGCCAGGTCCGCCGCGCCTTCGAGCGGGCCGGCGCGCTGAACCGCACCGACGCCGTCCCGACCGCCCCGCGCGAAGGATCCCGCGCCCTGCGCACCGCGGGCCGGGTGGACCTGCTCGGCCGCAAGACCGAGCAGGCCCACGTCGTGCTCGGGATGCCGGGCCTGGCCAGGACCGACGAGCGCCGCTGGGCCCTCGGCGTCCTGAACACCGCGCTCGGCGGCGGCATGAGCTCCCGCCTCTTCCAGGAGGTACGGGAGAAGCGCGGCCTGGCCTACAGCGTCTACTCGTACACCTCCGGCTTCGCCGACTGCGGGCTCTTCGGCGTCTACGCGGGCTGCCGGCCCAGCCAGGTACACGACGTCCTGGGGATCTGCCGCGAAGAGCTCGACCGTGTCGCCCGCCACGGCCTGGACGACGAGGAGATCAGCCGGGCCGTCGGCCAGCTCGCCGGCTCCACCGTGCTCGGCCTGGAGGACACCGGCGCGCTGATGAACCGGATCGGCAAGAGCGAGCTGTGCTGGGGCGAGCAGATGTCGGTCGACGACATGCTGGCGAAGATCGCGGCGGTCACCCCCGACGAGGTCCGCGCCGTCGCGGCCGACCTGCTCGGACACCGGCCCTCGCTCTCGGTCATCGGGCCGCTCAAGGACAAGCAGGCGGACCGCCTCCACCAGGCCGTCTCCTAACTCCCCAGAAGGAAAGAGCACATGAGCAAGCTGCGCGTGGCCGTTCTCGGCGCCAAGGGCCGCATCGGTTCCGAGGCGGTACGAGCCGTCGAGGCCGCCGACGACATGGAGCTGGTGGCCGCGCTGGGCCGCGGCGACCGGCTGGAGACCCTGGCCGACACCGGCGCCCAGGTGGTCGTCGAGCTCACCACCCCCGCGTCCGTGATGGACAACCTGGACTTCTGCGTCCGGCACGGCATCCACGCGGTCGTCGGCACCACCGGATGGACCGACGAACGGCTCGCGCGGCTGGACACCTGGCTCTCCGCCTCCCCGGGGACCGGGGTGCTCATCGCGCCGAACTTCTCCATCGGCGCGGTCCTGACCATGGCGTTCGCCCAGACAGCCGCCCGCTACTTCGAGTCGGTCGAGGTCATCGAACTCCACCACCCGAACAAGGTGGACGCCCCCTCCGGCACCGCCGCACGCACCGCCCAGCTCATCGCGGCGGCCCGTGCGGAGGCCGGCCGCGCACCCCAGCCGGACGCCACCACCACGGCGCTCGACGGGGCGCGCGGCGCGGACGTCGACGGCATCCCGGTGCACTCGGTCCGGCTCCGCGGCCTCCTCGCCCACCAGGAGGTCCTGCTCGGCGGCGAGGGCGAGACCCTCACCATCCGCCACGACTCCCTGCACCACAGCAGCTTCATGCCGGGCATCCTGCTCGGTACCCGCCGTGTGGTCACCACGCCCGGCCTCACCTTCGGGCTGGAACACTTCCTCGACCTGAACTGACGGGGTCCACCCCATGCGCGCAAAGCTCACCTACGCCGTCACCGCGGCCGTCCTGGTCTTCTACTTCGTCCTGGCCGGCAGCCGCGGCGTGCTGCTCATCCGGCACGGCACCCTGCTCACCGTCACCTTCGGCGTCGCCGTGCTGATCCTGCCGGTGATCGGGCTCTGGTTCCTCTGGAAGAACACCCAGTTCGTCCGCAGGGCCAACGCGCTCGCCGCCGAACTGGACGCCGAGGGCGGTCTGCCCGTCGACGAACTGGCCCGCACCCCCTCCGGACGCATCGACCGGGCCTCCGCCGACGCCGTCTTCGCACGCCGCCGCGAAGAGACCGAGGACCGCCCGGACGACTGGCGGTGCTGGTTCCGGCTGGCCGTCGCCTACCAGGACGCCAGGGACACCCCGCGGGCCCGCAAGGCGATGCAGCGCGCCATCGCCCTGCACGCGAACAAGCCGGTACGCGCCTGAGCGGCGCCGTACCGGCTTGTTCCACGGGACGTCCGGCGGTCAGCCGACGCGGTACTCCGCACCCCAGGCCTCGATCGTGTCAGCGGCACGCTCGAAGGCCTCGGCACGGGCCAGGAAGTCCGCGTCGTGGTCCGTGACCAGCGGCAACTGCTCGCCGCTCCCGCGCGCCACGACCAGCGCCTGGCCCTGGACGGTGCGCGGCAGGCCGAGCCACTTCACCGGCTGCTGCACGGTGCGCAGCGCCGTGGCCCTGCGCCACGGCACCGTCGTCGTACGGAAGAAGCCCACGCGGCGGACTCCGTGCCGGCTGACCCAGGCACCGACCCGCAGCAGCCGCAGGGCGCAGACGATCACCACGACGGCCAGCGCGAAGCAGGTGCCGCCGGCGGACGCCGACCCCGCGAACGCGATGATCATCGCCGCCAGGAGCACGAAGGACGCGAGCAGCAGCAGGGCTGCCGCCGCGGCGACCCGCCACGGGCCGGGGCGGTAGGGCCGCCTCCAGCTGTCGTGGTCGTCGAAGGGCAACGCGGTGTCCTCCGCGATCGCGTCGAATGCGCGGTCGGCCGTCAGGAAGGGCAGGGGCACGACTGATCCTCACTCACAAGCACGCTCGATTGCTGTGCCCGGTGAGGCTACCGATGAGCCCCCCGGTCGACCACCCCAGGGGGCCCGTACGGGTCAGCGCTGCTGGGACGCCTCGGACCGCTGGCTGTGCGAGGGGCTCTGGTCGGCGGAGAGGGCAGGCACGCCGAAGAGCAACGATCCGGCGAATCCCGCGACCAGGGTCAGGCCCACGAGGGAGCGGCCGGCCAGCTGGGAGACGCTGGCACGCTCGCGGGGCGGCGGGGTGACATTGCTGCGGAACCGCTCGGCCTCGGCGACGAACGAGAACGGGACGGACTCACGCCGGCGGAACATGAGGAAACTCTCCTTGAACTCTGTGACGGGTGCTGCTATTGAGTCAGACGTACGGGAGACCCGATCGGTGCCCCGAATCGCCGAACAGGACGAAGAAATCCTGCGGACGGCTGCCCCACGCCTGCCCGGACGCCTCGGACAGATGCCCGGTCCGGCCGGTGGGAGGGGCGGGGCCCCTGCGGCCGTAGAGTGGACGGCGCCCGTGCGACGCCATTGGAAGGACCCCGCCGGTGACCGACACCCCCGAGCCCACGAAGGCCCACTTCCGCAGCGATGTCACCGTTGACCTGGTGAAATCGGCTGCCGCCGACTCCGACGTGCTCTTCGCGGCCCGCGTGTCCACGGCCGGCGAGCAGTCCCTGGAGGAGGTCACCAAGGACCCCGAGCGCTCGAAGGGACTCATCAACTTCCTGATGAGGGACCGGCACGGAAGCCCGTTCGAGCACAACTCGATGACCTTCTTCATCAGCGCCCCGATCTTCGTCTTCCGCGAGTTCATGCGGCACCGCGTCGGATGGTCGTACAACGAGGAATCAGGCCGTTACAGGGAGCTGGAACCGGTCTTCTACACCCCGGGGGAGTCCCGCAAGCTCATCCAGCGGGGCCGCCCCGGCAAGTACGAGTTCGTCGAGGGGACCCCGGAGCAGCACGCGCTCACCAGCCGTGTGATGGAGGACTCCTACCGGCAGGCGTACGACGCCTACCAGGAGATGCTGGCCGCGGGCGTCGCCCGGGAGGTGGCCCGCGCCGTCCTGCCGGTCGGCCTGTTCTCCACCATGTACGCCACGTGCAACGCCCGTTCGCTCATGCACTTCCTCGGCCTGCGGACCCAGCACGAACTGGCCAAGGTGCCCTCCTTCCCGCAGCGCGAGATCGAGATGGTCGGCGAACAGATGGAGCAGCACTGGGCAGGGCTTATGCCGCTGACTCATGCCGCCTTCAACAAAAACGGACGGGTCGCCCCGTAAGCGGTGTCCGTATTGCGGCGTTTCATGAAGTTCATCTAGGCTGATCAAACGGGCCCGGCACTGCTTGAACCCCCGAGCAGGCAGTGCCGGGCTCTTCGTCTCCCGTCCCCCGAGGGGGCACGGCGCTCCGAGCAACGAGTAGCGTGTTACCCATGGCTCCGATCTCCACTCCGCAGACCCCCTTCGGGCGGGTCCTCACCGCTATGGTCACGCCCTTCACGGCGGACGGCGCTCTCGACCTCGACGGCGCCCAGCGGCTCGCCACCCATCTGGTGGACGCAGGCAACGACGGCCTGATCGTCAACGGCACCACCGGCGAGTCCCCGACCACCGGCGACGCGGAGAAAGAGCAGCTCGTACGGGCGGTGCTCGAAGCGGTAGGAGACCGGGCACACGTCGTCGCCGGGATCGGCACCAACGACACCCGGCACAGCATCGAACTGGCCCGCACGGCCGAGCGCGCCGGCGCCCACGGCCTCCTCGCGGTCACCCCGTACTACAACAAGCCCCCGCAGGAAGGCCTCCTGCGGCACTTCGGCGCCATCGCCGACTCCACCGGGCTCCCGGTCATGCTGTACGACATCCCCGGCCGCAGCGGCGTGCCGATCGACACGGAGACGCTCGTACGGCTCGCCGAGCACCCCCGCATCGTCGCCAACAAGGACGCCAAGGGAGACCTGGGGCGCGCCAGCTGGGCCATCGCCCAGTCGGGCCTCGCCTGGTACTCCGGCGACGACATGCTGAACCTCCCGCTGCTGTCGGTCGGGGCCGTCGGCTTCGTCTCCGTAGTCGGCCACGTCGTCACCCCCGACCTGCGCGCGCTCATCGAGGCGTTCCGCGGCGGGGACGTGCAGAAGGCCACCGAGATCCACCAGAAGCTGCTCCCGGTCTTCACCGGCATGTTCCGCACCCAGGGTGTGATCACCACCAAGGCCGCCCTCACCCTTCAGGGCCTGCCCGCGGGCCCGCTGCGCCTGCCTCTGGTGGAACTCTCCGCCCAGGAGACGGCCCAGCTCAAGATCGATCTCGCGGCCGGCGGGGTACAGCTGTAACCACTGACTTCACAACTGAATACGCGAGGACACTCGCACGGAAACATCATCCGACAACAGCAAGTGCACGAATGACACGCGCGCCACGTGCCCTCCGCGGTACGTGGCGCGCGTGGGTAAGGAGAGTCTTTTGAGTCATCCGCATCCTGAACTCGGTACCCCGCCGAAGCTCCCGAAGGGCGGTCTGCGGGTCACCCCGCTCGGCGGCCTGGGGGAGATCGGCCGCAACATGACGGTCTTCGAATACGGCGGCCGTCTGCTCATCGTCGACTGCGGTGTGCTCTTCCCCGAGGAGGAGCAGCCCGGCATCGACCTGATCCTTCCGGACTTCACCACGATCCGGGACCGCCTGGACGACGTCGAGGGCATCGTCCTCACGCACGGCCACGAGGACCACATCGGCGGTGTCCCCTACCTGCTCCGGCTGAAGCCGGACATCCCGCTCATCGGCTCCAAGCTGACCCTCGCGCTCATCGAGGCCAAGCTCCAGGAGCACCGCATCCGCCCGTACACCCTGGAGGTGGCCGAGGGGCAGCGGGAGCGCATCGGTGTCTTCGACTGCGAGTTCATCGCGGTCAACCACTCCATCCCGGACGCGCTCGCGGTCGCCATCCGCACGCCTGCGGGCATGGCCGTCGCCACCGGCGACTTCAAGATGGACCAGCTCCCGCTGGACGGCCGTCTCACCGACCTGCACGCCTTCGCGCGGCTGAGCGAGGAGGGCATCGACCTGCTGCTCTCCGACTCGACCAATGCCGAGGTCCCCGGCTTCGTGCCGCCGGAGCGGGACATCTCCAACGTGCTGCGCACGGTCTTCGCGAACGCGCAGAAGCGCATCATCGTGGCCAGTTTCGCCAGCCACGTGCACCGCATCCAGCAGATCCTGGACGCCGCCCACGAGTACGGACGGCGCGTCGCCTTCGTGGGGCGCTCCATGGTCCGCAACATGGGCATCGCCCGTGACCTGGGCTACCTGCGGGTTCCCGCGGGGCTGGTGGTGGACGTCAAGACGCTCGACGACCTGCCGGACGACGAGGTCGTCCTGGTCTGCACGGGCTCCCAGGGCGAGCCGATGGCGGCCCTGTCCCGGATGGCCAACCGCGACCACCAGATCCGGATCGTCCCGGGTGACACGGTGATCCTGGCGTCGTCGCTCATCCCGGGCAACGAGAACGCGGTCTACCGCGTGATCAACGGCCTGACCCGGTGGGGCGCGAACGTCGTCCACAAGGGCAACGCCAAGGTCCACGTCTCGGGCCACGCCTCGGCCGGCGAGCTGCTGTACTTCTACAACATCTGCAAGCCCAAGAACCTGATGCCGGTCCACGGCGAGTGGCGTCACCTGCGGGCCAACGCCGAACTCGGCGCGCTGACCGGTGTGCCCAAGGACCACATCGTCATCGCCGAGGACGGCGTGGTCGTCGACCTGATCGACGGCAAGGCGAAGATCGTCGGCAAGGTGCAGGCCGGCTATGTGTACGTCGACGGGCTCTCGGTAGGCGACGTCACGGAGACCCACCTCAAGGACCGCCGCATCCTCGGCGACGAGGGGATCATCTCGGTCTTCATCGTGGTGGACAGCTCGTCCGGCAAGATCGTGGGCGGGCCGCACATCCAGGCCCGCGGCTCGGGCATCGACGACGGCGCGTTCACCGCGGTGGTGCCCAAGGTCGAGGACGCCCTCAACAAGTCGGCGCAGGACGGCGTGATGGAGCCGCACCAGCTCCAGCAGCTCGTCCGCCGCACGGTGGGCAAGTGGGTCTCGGACACCTACCGCCGGCGCCCGATGATCCTTCCGGTGGTCGTCGAGGTCTGACCGACAGGCCGTGACCAGGGGCGGGGCACCTCGATTTGCATCGGGGTGCCCCGCTCCAGTAGGTTTCAGGTTCCGCCTGAACGGGAAGCACCGCGCACAGTCATGTGTGCAGGGCGCTCCCTCACCGGGTTGGGAATTCCGACGCAGAATCTCTGATAACGTCGGGCCCGCCGAAAGGCAGCCGAAAGGCAAAGGCCGATCCACAGGCCATCGGATTCAGTATGCGAACCGGAAACGGAACGGATAAAGAGTCTGGTAAGGTTGGAACCGCCGGAAAGGGAAACGCGAAAGCGAAGAACTGGAAAGCGGAACATGCGGGACCCGCTTCGACCGGGAATCGGACACGAAAGAGTCTGATAGAGTCGGAAACGCAAGAACGAAGGGAAGCGCCCGGAGGGCCCCGGTGAAACGGGACCGAAGGAAGCGTCCGTTCCTTGAGAACTCAACAGCGTGCCAAAAGTCAACGCCAGATATGTTGATACCCCGGCCTGCTTCGGCAGGTTGGTGGTTCCTTTGAAAAGACCTGCCCGGTCCCTTCGGGGGTGCGGGTAGGCGAAACACAGCGAGGACGCTGTGAACGACCGGTCTTATTCCGACCTGGTCGTTCCGCTCTCGTGGTGTTCATCCCGATTACGGGAAAACATTCACGGAGAGTTTGATCCTGGCTCAGGACGAACGCTGGCGGCGTGCTTAACACATGCAAGTCGAACGATGAAGCCTTTCGGGGTGGATTAGTGGCGAACGGGTGAGTAACACGTGGGCAATCTGCCCTTCACTCTGGGACAAGCCCTGGAAACGGGGTCTAATACCGGATAACACTCTGTCCCGCATGGGACGGGGTTAAAAGCTCCGGCGGTGAAGGATGAGCCCGCGGCCTATCAGCTTGTTGGTGGGGTGATGGCCTACCAAGGCGACGACGGGTAGCCGGCCTGAGAGGGCGACCGGCCACACTGGGACTGAGACACGGCCCAGACTCCTACGGGAGGCAGCAGTGGGGAATATTGCACAATGGGCGAAAGCCTGATGCAGCGACGCCGCGTGAGGGATGACGGCCTTCGGGTTGTAAACCTCTTTCAGCAGGGAAGAAGCGAAAGTGACGGTACCTGCAGAAGAAGCGCCGGCTAACTACGTGCCAGCAGCCGCGGTAATACGTAGGGCGCAAGCGTTGTCCGGAATTATTGGGCGTAAAGAGCTCGTAGGCGGCTTGTCACGTCGGATGTGAAAGCCCGGGGCTTAACCCCGGGTCTGCATTCGATACGGGCTAGCTAGAGTGTGGTAGGGGAGATCGGAATTCCTGGTGTAGCGGTGAAATGCGCAGATATCAGGAGGAACACCGGTGGCGAAGGCGGATCTCTGGGCCATTACTGACGCTGAGGAGCGAAAGCGTGGGGAGCGAACAGGATTAGATACCCTGGTAGTCCACGCCGTAAACGTTGGGAACTAGGTGTTGGCGACATTCCACGTCGTCGGTGCCGCAGCTAACGCATTAAGTTCCCCGCCTGGGGAGTACGGCCGCAAGGCTAAAACTCAAAGGAATTGACGGGGGCCCGCACAAGCAGCGGAGCATGTGGCTTAATTCGACGCAACGCGAAGAACCTTACCAAGGCTTGACATATACCGGAAAGCATCAGAGATGGTGCCCCCCTTGTGGTCGGTATACAGGTGGTGCATGGCTGTCGTCAGCTCGTGTCGTGAGATGTTGGGTTAAGTCCCGCAACGAGCGCAACCCTTGTTCTGTGTTGCCAGCATGCCCTTCGGGGTGATGGGGACTCACAGGAGACTGCCGGGGTCAACTCGGAGGAAGGTGGGGACGACGTCAAGTCATCATGCCCCTTATGTCTTGGGCTGCACACGTGCTACAATGGCCGGTACAATGAGCTGCGATGTCGCAAGGCGGAGCGAATCTCAAAAAGCCGGTCTCAGTTCGGATTGGGGTCTGCAACTCGACCCCATGAAGTCGGAGTTGCTAGTAATCGCAGATCAGCATTGCTGCGGTGAATACGTTCCCGGGCCTTGTACACACCGCCCGTCACGTCACGAAAGTCGGTAACACCCGAAGCCGGTGGCCCAACCCCTTGTGGGAGGGAGCTGTCGAAGGTGGGACTGGCGATTGGGACGAAGTCGTAACAAGGTAGCCGTACCGGAAGGTGCGGCTGGATCACCTCCTTTCTAAGGAGCATTTCTTACCCGGCTTCGGTTGGGTCAGAGGCCAGTACACCGGCGAATGTTCGGTGCTGGTTGCTCATGGGTGGAACGTTGACTACTCGGCACGGTGGACACGGTTTTGTGAGTACTGCTTCGGCGTGGAAAACGGGATCGGGTTGATCGGGTCGGGCACGCTGTTGGGTATCTGAAGGTACGGGCTCGTTGAGTCTGTTCCTTTGGTTGCCGGCCCCAGTGCACTCGTCCGTGAGGACGGGGTGATGGGTGGCTGGTCGTTGTTTGAGAACTGCACAGTGGACGCGAGCATCTGTGGCCAAGTTTTTAAGGGCGCACGGTGGATGCCTTGGCACCAGGAACCGATGAAGGACGTGGGAGGCCACGATAGTCCCCGGGGAGCTGTCAACCAAGCTTTGATCCGGGGGTTTCCGAATGGGGAAACCCGGCAGTCGTCATGGGCTGTCACCCGCTGCTGAACACATAGGCAGTGTGGAGGGAACGAGGGGAAGTGAAACATCTCAGTACCCTCAGGAAGAGAAAACAACCGTGATTCCGGGAGTAGTGGCGAGCGAAACTGGATGAGGCCAAACCGTATGCGTGTGATACCCGGCAGGGGTTGCGCATGCGGGGTTGTGGGATCTCTCTTTCACAGTCTGCCGGCTGTGAGGCGAGTCAGAAACCGTTGATGTAGGCGAAGGACATGCGAAAGGTCCGGCGTAGAGGGTAAGACCCCCGTAGCTGAAACATTGACGGCTCGTTTGAGAGACACCCAAGTAGCACGGGGCCCGAGAAATCCCGTGTGAATCTGGCGGGACCACCCGCTAAGCCTAAATATTCCCTGGTGACCGATAGCGGATAGTACCGTGAGGGAATGGTGAAAAGTACCGCGGGAGCGGAGTGAAATAGTACCTGAAACCGTGTGCCTACAAGCCGTGGGAGCGTCGCTGTTGTTCTTCGGAACAGCAGTCGTGACTGCGTGCCTTTTGAAGAATGAGCCTGCGAGTTAGCGGTGTGTAGCGAGGTTAACCCGTGTGGGGAAGCCGTAGCGAAAGCGAGTCCGAACAGGGCGTTTGAGTTGCACGCTCTAGACCCGAAGCGGAGTGATCTAGCCATGGGCAGGTTGAAGCGGAGGTAAGACTTCGTGGAGGACCGAACCCACCAGGGTTGAAAACCTGGGGGATGACCTGTGGTTAGGGGTGAAAGGCCAATCAAACTCCGTGATAGCTGGTTCTCCCCGAAATGCATTTAGGTGCAGCGTCGTGTGTTTCTTGCCGGAGGTAGAGCACTGGATAGGCGATGGGCCCTACCGGGTTACTGACCTTAGCCAAACTCCGAATGCCGGTAAGTGAGAGCGCGGCAGTGAGACTGTGGGGGATAAGCTCCATGGTCGAGAGGGAAACAGCCCAGAGCATCGACTAAGGCCCCTAAGCGTACGCTAAGTGGGAAAGGATGTGGAGTCGCAGAGACAACCAGGAGGTTGGCTTAGAAGCAGCCACCCTTGAAAGAGTGCGTAATAGCTCACTGGTCAAGTGATTCCGCGCCGACAATGTAGCGGGGCTCAAGCGTACCGCCGAAGTCGTGTCATTCCAGCATGAGGGCCAACGCCCGCTGGGATGGGTAGGGGAGCGTCGTGTGCCGGGTGAAGCAGCCGCGGAAGCGAGTTGTGGACGGTTCACGAGTGAGAATGCAGGCATGAGTAGCGATACACACGTGAGAAACGTGTGCGCCGATTGACTAAGGGTTCCTGGGTCAAGCTGATCTGCCCAGGGTAAGTCGGGACCTAAGGCGAGGCCGACAGGCGTAGTCGATGGACAACCGGTTGATATTCCGGTACCCGCTTTGAAACGCCCAGTACTGAATCAGGCGATGCTAAGTCCGTGAAGCCGGCCTGATCTCTTCGGAGTTGAGGGTAGTGGTGGAGCCGATGAACCAGACTTGTAGTAGGTAAGCGATGGGGTGACGCAGGAAGGTAGTCCAGCCCGGGCGGTGGTTGTCCCGGGGTAAGGGTGTAGGCCGTGTGGTAGGTAAATCCGTCACACGTTAAGGCTGAGACCTGATGCCGAGCCGATTGTGGTGAAGTGGATGATCCTATGCTGTCGAGAAAAGCCTCTAGCGAGTTTCATGGCGGCCCGTACCCTAAACCGACTCAGGTAGTCAGGTAGAGAATACCGAGGCGTTCGGGTGAACTATGGTTAAGGAACTCGGCAAAATGCCCCCGTAACTTCGGGAGAAGGGGGGCCATCTCTGGTGAGGGGACTTGCTTCCTGAGCTGGGGGTGGCCGCAGAGACCAGCGAGAAGCGACTGTTTACTAAAAACACAGGTCCGTGCGAAGCCGTAAGGCGATGTATACGGACTGACGCCTGCCCGGTGCTGGAACGTTAAGGGGACCGGTTAGTGCACTTTCGGGTGTGCGAAGCTGAGAACTTAAGCGCCAGTAAACGGCGGTGGTAACTATAACCATCCTAAGGTAGCGAAATTCCTTGTCGGGTAAGTTCCGACCTGCACGAATGGCGTAACGACTTCTCGACTGTCTCAACCATAGGCCCGGTGAAATTGCACTACGAGTAAAGATGCTCGTTTCGCGCAGCAGGACGGAAAGACCCCGGGACCTTTACTATAGTTTGATATTGGTGTTCGGTTCGGCTTGTGTAGGATAGGTGGGAGACTTTGAAGCGGCCACGCCAGTGGTTGTGGAGTCGTCGTTGAAATACCACTCTGGTCGTGCTGGATGTCTAACCTGGGTCCGTGATCCGGATCAGGGACAGTGTCTGATGGGTAGTTTAACTGGGGCGGTTGCCTCCTAAAGAGTAACGGAGGCGCCCAAAGGTTCCCTCAGCCTGGTTGGCAATCAGGTGTTGAGTGTAAGTGCACAAGGGAGCTTGACTGTGAGACCGACGGGTCGAGCAGGGACGAAAGTCGGGACTAGTGATCCGGCAGTGGCTTGTGGAAGCGCTGTCGCTCAACGGATAAAAGGTACCCCGGGGATAACAGGCTGATCTTCCCCAAGAGTCCATATCGACGGGATGGTTTGGCACCTCGATGTCGGCTCGTCGCATCCTGGGGCTGGAGTCGGTCCCAAGGGTTGGGCTGTTCGCCCATTAAAGCGGTACGCGAGCTGGGTTTAGAACGTCGTGAGACAGTTCGGTCCCTATCCGCTGTGCGCGTAGGAATATTGAGAAGGGCTGTCCCTAGTACGAGAGGACCGGGACGGACGAACCTCTGGTGTGCCAGTTGTTCTGCCAAGGGCATGGCTGGTTGGCTACGTTCGGAAAGGATAACCGCTGAAAGCATCTAAGCGGGAAGCCTGCTTCGAGATGAGTGTTCCCACCACCTTGAGTGGTTAAGGCTCCCAGTAGACGACTGGGTTGATAGGCCAGATGTGGAAGCCCGGTAACGGGTGGAGCTGACTGGTACTAATAGGCCGAGGGCTTGTCCTCAGTTGCTCGCGTCCACTGTGTTGGTTCTGAAATAACGAACTGCCGTGTTGTTGCCCGGTGTTGGTTAATTTCATAGTGTTTCGGTGGTCATTGCGTTAGGGAAACGCCCGGTTACATTCCGAACCCGGAAGCTAAGCCTTTCAGCGCCGATGGTACTGCAGGGGGGACCCTGTGGGAGAGTAGGACGCCGCCGAACTATTATTCCGGGAAAGCCCCGTGCCTTTGTGGCACGGGGCTTTCCTGCGTTTCGGATCCCCCACCACGTTTCTGATCCCCAGCCCACCTCAGGGCGATCCGGCCGGACAAGGGCAGGGGCAGGTACAGGGACCGTCGCGCTGCCGAGAAGGCCCCCGAGGTGCCGGTGCCGGCAGGAGAAAAGACGGGTGAGCAGGTGGTTCTGAGCACCCCTCTGCTGGGGTATGCTTTATCTCGTCGCCGCAGGGTGACACGCAACAGGCCCCAATAGCTCAGTCGGTAGAGCGTCTCCATGGTAAGGAGAAGGTCTGCGGTTCGATTCCGCATTGGGGCTCGGACAAGAAGAAAGGCCCCCGCCTCAGGCGGGGGCCTTTCTCGTAGGTGGTGTGCGTGTACTAGAAGGTGTCCGGCTCCGGGACGCGCATGGCCAGGATCGCCATGTCGTCCGAAGCGGGCTCGGCGGCGAAGCGTTCGACCGCCCGCAGGATGCGGCCCGCGACCGCGCCGGCCGTCAGGCCCGTACACACCGAGAGGACGTCCGCCAGGCCGTCGTCGCCCAACATGCGGGTCCCCTCGCGGCGTTCGGTCACGCCGTCCGTCACGCAGAGCAGGACATCGCCCGGCTCCAGGGTGACCTCCTGCTCGTACAGCTCCAGATCGTCCATGACGCCCAGCAGCGGTTGGGGATCGGCGGCGGCCTCCACGGAGCCGTCCTGGCGCAGTCGCAGCGGGAGGGGATGACCGGCGCAGACCACCTTCAGCAGGGCACTGCCGTCCTCCTGCGGCCACAACTCCCCGTACAGCAGGGTGAGGAAGCGGCTGCGCTCTCCTTCGTCCATGATCGCCGCGTTGAGGCGCTCCAGTACCGCCGGGCCCCCGAACCCCTCCCGGGCCAGCAGGCGCAGTGCGTGACGGGCCAGACCCGTCACCGCCGCCGCCTCCGGCCCCGTACCGCAGACGTCCCCGATGGCGAAGCCGTAGGCGCCGTCGCGGATCGGGAACACGTCGTAGAAGTCGCCGCCGACCTCGTTGCCCTCGCCCGCGGCGCGGTAGATCACCTCGATCTCCACGTTGGGTACGTCCGGCAGGCCCGGCGGCAGCAGACTGCGCTGGAGGGACTGGCTGATGGACACGCGCTCCGAGTACAGGCGGGCGTTGTCGAGCGCCAGGGCCGCCCGGCGGGACAGGTCCTCGGCCAGTTCCAGGATCTCCTGGCGGAAATGCTCGTCGGACGGCTTGCCCAGGGTGAGCATGCCGATCACACGGTTGCGTGCCACGAGCGGCAGGACCACCGTCTCGCCGCCCACCGCGGACGCCGTCTCCAGCGTCGTGCGCGCGGCCGCCCCCATGCTCAACGGGGCGTCCCTGCCCAGGGTGCGCGTGGAGACGCGCAGAGCCGCCTCGTGGCCGGCCTGGGCCGGCGCGGGCCAGATACGCGCGCCCGGGGTCGGCACCGGATCCGGCGGGGCGATGGAGGCCAGCAGCTCCTTCAGGCCGTCGATGCGCTCCTCGTCCTCGTGCAGGACGTAGGAGAGATACGGCTCCGCGAGCTGGTCGGCGATCGTGTACACCGCGCACCAGGTGGCCAGCGTCGGCACCGTCATCTGGGCCATGAGCGCCAGTGTCTGGTCCCGGTCCAGCGTGCCCGCCAGCAGGTCGGACGCCTCCACCAGGAAGGAGAGGGAGCCACGCCGCAGCCGCTCCAGCTCACCGAGCCTGGCCGACTCCACGGCCAGCGCGATGCGGTCGGCCGCGAACTGGAGGCGCAGCGCCTCCTCGTTCGAGTACCGGCCGGCGGCCTCCGCCGCGACCCCCAGGGAACCGGTGAGCCGGCCCTCGACCTTGAGGGGCACGGTGACGACCGAACGCATCCCCGTGTCCGTGAGCAGCGGCACGGCGCCCGGGACGGCCGTCAGGTCCTCGTGGACCGCGGGCATCCGGGCCGAGCTGTACCGGTTGGTGCCCGCCTCGACGGGCACCCGGGCGAAACGCTGGCGGGCGGAGGGAAGACCGGTCGTCGCCCGGACCTCCAGCTCCGTCTCGTCGTCGGTGGCCAGCAGCAGGAACGCGGCGTCGGCGTCGAGCATGTCCCGTGCGCGCTCCACCGTGCGCTGGAGGAGGCCGTCGAGGTCGTCGGGGGCGGGAGAGCCGATGAAGACCTCGAAGGGGTCCGCGGTGCGGCTGTCGTTCGAGGAGTCCACCGGGGCCCGCACCGGTGTCTGCAGCACGGCGCGCTCGTGGTCGCGGACGAGGAGGCAGACCGTCGAGGGCTCGCCCTGCGTGTCGCGGACCCTGAGGTGTGAGGCGTACACCGGGATCACGCGGCCGTCCGCGCCCCGGATGCCGTAGCTGCCCTCCCAGCGGGAGAGCCGCAGGGCGTCGGCGATGCCCGTGCTCGTGCCCGGGGTGTGCGGCCACGCCGCGAAGTCCGTGAGCTGCTTGCCGGCGACCTGGTCCGCCGCGTACCCGAAGAGGAAGGCGGCGTCGTCGTTCCAGGAGGCGATGGCCCCGGAGCCGTCGATCTGGACGACCGCCACCCGTACCCGCTCGTCGGCGACCGGGAGCAGGGCCGTGGGCAGCACCGGGCCCGCCGAGCGGATGCCGACCGGGCGTTCGGGAAGATCGAGCTGGAACCAGACGTGTTTGTGCTCCGGGGTGTACTCCACTCCCCAGCGCGAGGCGAGGGCGGCGCAGAGCAGCAGTCCGCGTCCGCCCTCCCGGTCGGGGCTGCCGAAGTCCAGTCCGGAACTCTGGAGCGGGATCTCCCGCTCCGGGTAGTGGTCGGATACTTCGACGCGGACGCCGTCCTCGGTGCGCAGGCACAGCACATCGGCGGCGGTGCCCGCGTGCACGACCGCGTTGGTCACGAGTTCGCTGGTCAGGACGACGGCGTCGTCGACGACGTCGGTGTAGCCCCACCCCTGCAAGGTGTCGCGGACGAACGCCCGGGCGGTCGCCACCGAGCGTCCGACCGGATCGAAGGTGGCAGCCGCACGCGCGGTGATCACAGCACTCCCCATATGGTGTCTCGTCGCTTCCCCGAGTCCTGTGCCCGTTTCTCGCCGCTTCGATTCGCTTGCCAGGCTAGACGCTCGCCCCGCGTCCCGGGTACACGAGGGCGTACTTGGGTCCGGGGCGCCCGACGGGTGGTGCGGCGGCCCCTCGGCTGTGAACTCCCGGTGGGAGAAGAGGGGCAACCGCGGGACCTTGTCCCCCCGTCCGGTTACGGCCTGGTAGTTTCAACGATTTGACGTCCGCATAGTCACCCGTCGACGGTGTGCTGTGGCGGTGAGCCAAAGTGGAAGTGGGCAAGCTTCCGACAGCGGGCCCCGGAACGGTCCGAGCGAACGGTCAAACCCCTGCGGGAGGGACACGGTGGAGTCTGTGGCGGCGCGGGGTTCAGAAACGCGCACTAAAGGCGGACAGCCCGTGAAGAAACAGCGCAACGGCACCATCGAAGTGGACGCGGCGGCTCTCAACAGACTGCTGTCGGCCCTCGGGGCGATGCGCGACGGGAACTTCCGCAGGCGGCTGACCGTCTCGGGCGACGGCCCGCTCACGGAGATCGCGGCGGTCTTCAACGAGGTCGCCGACCGCAACCTCCATCTGACCGGTGAGCTGGCCCGGGTGCGCCGCGTGGTCGGCCGGGAGGGCAAGCTCACCGAACGCCTGGAGACCGGCGCCTGTGAGGGCTCCTGGGCCTCGGCCATCGATGCCTCCAACGAGCTCGTCGACGACCTGGCACGGCCCGTGTCCGAGGTCGGACGGGTGCTGTCGGCGATCGCCGACGGTGACCTGGAGCAGCGGATGGAGCTGCGGACGCACACGGCCGACGAGACGGTGCGGCCCCTGCGCGGTGAGTTCCTGAAGGTCGCCCGCACGGTCAACAACCTGGTGGACCAGCTGTCCGCGTTCACCGAGCAGGTGACGCGCGTAGCGGTCGAGGTGGGCACCGAGGGCAAGCTCGGCGGTCAGGCGCAGGTGCGGGGGATGTCGGGGTCCTGGAAGGACCTCACGGACTCCGTGAACACCATGGCGTACCGGCTGACCGCACAGGTGCGTGACATCGCCCTGGTGACGACCGCCGTCGCCAAGGGGGACCTGTCGCGGAAGGTCACCGTCCATGTGGCCGGCGAGATGCTCCAGCTGAAGAACACCGTCAACACGATGGTCGACCAGCTGTCGTCGTTCTCCTCCGAGGTGACCCGGGTCGCCCGCGAGGTGGGTACCGAGGGCGAGCTGGGCGGCCAGGCGACGGTGCCCGGTGTCGCCGGGGTCTGGAAGGACCTCACCGACTCCGTCAACACGATGGCGGGCAACCTCACCTCCCAGGTGCGGGGTATCGCCGAGGTGACGACGGCCGTCGCCAACGGCGACCTGTCGCAGAAGGTCACGGTGAGCGCGCGCGGCGAGGTCGCCCAGCTCGCCGAGACGATCAACCAGATGACCGAGACGCTGCGGACCTTCGCCGACGAGGTGACGCGGGTGGCGAGCGAGGTCGGCGGCGAGGGCCTGCTCGGCGGTCAGGCCCAGGTGCCGGGGGCGGCGGGGACCTGGAAGGACCTCACCGACTCGGTGAACACGGTCTTCCGGAACCTGACGACGCAGGTGCGGGACATCGCGCAGGTGACCACGGCGGTGGCCAGCGGTGACATGACGCAGAAGGTCACCGTGGACGTGGCCGGGGAGATGCTGGAGCTGAAGAACACCGTCAACACGATGGTGGACCAGCTTCAGTCGTTCGGGTCCGAGGTGACCCGGGTCGCCCGGGAGGTCGGTGTCGAGGGCCGCCTCGGCGGCCAGGCCGAGGTGCCCGGGGCGGCGGGGACCTGGAAGGACCTCACCGACTCGGTGAACACCGCCTTCCGCAACCTGACCGGCCAGGTCCGGGACATCGCCCAGGTGACGACGGCCGTCGCGAACGGCGACCTCTCGCAGAAGGTCACCGTCGACGTGGCCGGCGAGATGCTGGAGCTCAAGAACACCGTCAACACCATGGTGGCGCAGCTGTCCAACTTCGCCGACCAGGTGACCCGGATGGCACGCGACGTGGGCACCGAAGGCCGCCTCGGCGGTCAGGCACGCGTCGACGGCGTGTCGGGTACGTGGAAGGAACTCACCGACTCCGTCAACTTCATGGCGGGCAATCTCACCTCCCAGGTGCGGCAGATCGCCCAGGTGACGACGGCGGTGGCGCGGGGTGACCTGTCGCAGAAGATCGACGTGGACGCCCGGGGCGAGATCCTGGAGCTGAAGAACACCATCAACACGATGGTCGACCAGCTCTCCGCCTTCGCGGACCAGGTGACCCGGGTGGCACGCGAGGTGGGCACCGACGGGCGGCTGGGCGGTCAGGCGCAGGTACCGGGCGTGGCCGGTGTGTGGCGCGACCTGACGGACTCCGTGAACGGCATGGCCGGGAACCTCACCGCCCAGGTCCGCAACATCGCGCAGGTCGCCACGGCGGTGGCGCGGGGTGACCTGTCGCAGAAGATCGACGTGGACGCCCGGGGCGAGATCCTGGAACTGAAGAACACGCTGAACACGATGGTCGACCAGCTCTCGAACTTCGCGGAGCAGGTCACCCGGGTCGCCCGCGAGGTGGGCACGGAGGGCATCCTCGGCGGCCAGGCAGAGGTGCAGGGGGTCTCCGGTACGTGGAAGGACCTCACCCAGTCCGTCAACGGCATGGCGAACAACCTCACCCTCCAGGTGCGCAACATCGCGGAGGTGACGACGGCGGTCGCCAAGGGCGACCTCTCCAAGAAGATCACCGTCGATGCCAAGGGCGAGATCCTCGAACTGGTCACGACGGTCAACACCATGGTCGACCAGCTGCTCAACTTCGCCGACGAGGTGACGAGGGTCGCCCGTGAGGTGGGTACCGAGGGCATCCTCGGAGGGCAGGCCCGGGTGCGCGGTGCCACGGGCATCTGGAAGGACCTCAGCGACAACGTCAACCTGATGGCCAACAACCTGACCAGTCAGGTGCGCAACATCTCGCGGGTCTCGTCCGCGGTCGCCAACGGCGACCTGACGAAGAAGGTGACCGTCGAGGCGCGTGGCGAGGTGGCCGAACTCGCCGACACGGTCAACACGATGGTGACGACGCTGTCCTCGTTCGCCGACGAGGTGACCCGGGTGGCGCGCGAGGTGGGCACCGAGGGCGAGCTGGGCGGGCAGGCACGTGTCCCGGGTGTCTCGGGCACCTGGAAGGACCTCACCGAGTCGGTGAACTCCATGGCGTCCAACCTGACCGGCCAGGTGCGCCAGATCGCCACGGTGACCACGGCCATCGCCAAGGGCGACCTCACGAAGAAGATCGACATCGACGCCCGGGGTGAGATCCAGGAGTTGAAGAACACCATCAACACGATGGTGGACCAGCTCTCCTCCTTCGCCGAGCAGGTGACCCGGGTGGCGCGCGAGGTGGGCACCGAGGGCCAGCTGGGCGGGCAGGCCCGGGTGCGCGACGTGGACGGCACCTGGCGCGACCTCACCGAGTCGGTGAACGAGATGGCCGGGAACCTCACCCGTCAGGTGCGCGCCATCGCGGCGGTCGCCACCGCGGTGACCCGGGGCGATCTCAACCTCAAGATCGACGTCGACGCGGCCGGCGAGATCCAGGTGCTGCAGGACAACATCAACACGATGATCGCCAACCTGCGCGACACCACCCTGGCCAACAAGGAGCAGGACTGGCTCAAGGGCAACCTCGCCCGGATCTCCGGTCTGATGCAGGGCCGCCGGGACCTGGACGACGTGGCCTCGCTGATCATGAGCGAGCTGACCCCGGTCGTCTCGGCCCAGCACGGGGCGTTCTTCCTGGCCGTGTCCACGGGTGACAGCGACGAGGTGGGCGCGGCCGACGACGGCAGCTCCAGCGCGTACGAGCTGCGGATGCGCGGCAGTTACGGCTACTCGGCGGGCTCGATGCCGACGTCCTTCCGGCCCGGCGAGACGCTCATCGGTACGGCGGCCGAGGAGAAGCGGACGATCCAGGTGGACAACGTGCCGCCCGGCTACCTGAAGATCTCCTCCGGTCTCGGCGAGGCGCCCCCGGCCCATGTGATCGTGCTGCCGGTGCTCTTCGAGGGCAAGGTGCTCGGGGTGATCGAGCTGGCCTCGTTCCAGCCGTTCACCCACATCCAGCGGGACTTCCTCAACCAGCTCGCCGAGATGATCGCGACGAGCGTCAACACCATCAGCGTCAACACGAAGACGGAGAAGCTCCTCGAACAGTCCCAGGAGCTCACCGAGCAACTCCGGGACCGCTCCCAGGAGCTGGAGAACCGGCAGAAGGCGCTTCAGGCCTCCAACGCCGAACTGGAGGAGAAGGCCGAGCTGCTGGCGCAGCAGAACCGCGACATCGAGGTGAAGAACACCGAGATCGAGGAGGCCCGGCAGGTCCTGGAGGAGCGTGCCGAGCAGCTGGCGGTCTCGATGCGCTACAAGTCGGAGTTCCTGGCGAACATGTCGCACGAGCTGCGTACGCCGCTCAACTCGCTGCTCATCCTGGCGAAGCTGCTCGCCGACAACGCCGAGGGGAATCTCTCCCCGAAGCAGGTGGAGTTCGCCGAGACGATCCACGGGGCGGGCTCCGACCTGCTCCAGCTGATCAACGACATCCTGGACCTGTCCAAGGTCGAGGCCGGCAAGATGGACGTGAGCCCGACCCGGATCGCCCTGGTCCAGCTGGTCGACTACGTGGAGGCGACGTTCCGGCCGCTCACCGCGGAGAAGGGGCTCGACTTCTCCGTACGCGTGTCGCCGGAGCTGCCGGCGACCCTGCACACCGACGAGCAGAGGCTGCTCCAGGTCCTGCGCAACCTGCTGTCCAACGCGGTGAAGTTCACCGACAGCGGTGCCGTGGAGCTGGTGATCCGGCCCGCCGGGGCGGACGTGCCGAACTCCATCAGGGAGCACCTGCTGGAGGCCGGTTCCCTGCGGGACGCCGACGCGGACCTGATCGCGTTCTCCGTGACGGACACCGGGATCGGTATCGCGTCGAGCAAGATGCTGGTGATCTTCGAGGCGTTCAAGCAGGCGGACGGCACCACCAGCCGCAAGTACGGGGGCACGGGGCTCGGGCTGTCCATCAGCCGGGAGATCGCGCGGCTGCTGGGCGGCGAGATCCACGCCGCGAGCGAACCGGGGCGTGGGTCGACCTTCACGCTGTACCTGCCGCTGCACCCCAGCGGGCTGCCGCCGCACGGGTATCCGCAGCTGGGTCCGGGGAACGTGGAGATCCCCGCGGGCGCCGGGGAGGAGGGGCTCCCGGAGCCGGCCGCGGAGAGCGGGTCCGAGCCGCCGCTCGGTGATCCGGCGGGGAGCGCCGGGGTGTTCCGGCGCCGGCGCAAGGCCCTGGGGACGGCGGCGCAGCGCCCGGCCCTGGCGAACGGCGCGTCCGGCGAGGCGAACACGGCCAAGGCCGCCCCCGCCGAGGAGTGGGTGCGGGCACCGCAGGAGGAGCAGGAGCCCCGGCCGGTGTTCCGCTTCCACGGCGAGAAGGTGCTGATCGTCGACGACGACATCCGCAACGTCTTCGCGCTCACCAGCGTCCTGGAGCAGCACGGGCTGTCGGTGCTGTACGCGGAGAACGGGCGTGAGGGCATCGAAGTCCTGGAGCAGCACGACGATGTGACGATCGTGCTGATGGACATCATGATGCCCGAGCTGGACGGTTACGCCACGACGACGGCGATCCGCAGGATGCCCCAGTTCGCCGGGCTGCCCATCGTCGCGCTGACGGCCAAGGCGATGAAGGGCGACCGCGAGAAGGCGATCGACAGCGGAGCTTCCGACTATGTCACCAAGCCCGTCGACTCCGATCACCTGCTGTCGGTGATGGAGAGGTGGATGCGCGGAGAGTGATCGGTGAGTGGCTTCTCCGCCGTGATCCGTTGACCGGGTGTGCTCGAACGGGTGTGGGCGCGGGGAATCCGGGGAACCTTCTGGTCTCCCCCCACGTTTTCGCTTCGTGCACAGTGACATCGCGGTGACAGGGTGTGGCGACGGGCGGGGTGCGGCTACCATGACCGGCACAAGGACGGACGGCGTAAGGGAGTCGTCCCCTGGGGCGGCACCCGGTGCGATTCCGGGGCGAGGAGGGCGGGCCATGATGCAGAAGGCCAAGATCCTCCTGGTCGATGACCGGCCGGAGAATCTGCTGGCGCTGGAGGCGATCCTCTCCGCGCTCGATCAGACGCTGGTGCGGGCATCGTCAGGGGAGGAAGCGCTCAAAGCGCTGCTCACGGACGATTTCGCGGTCATTCTGCTGGATGTCCAGATGCCGGGCATGGACGGATTCGAGACGGCCGCGCACATCAAGCGGCGGGAGCGGACCCGGGACATCCCGATCATCTTCCTCACCGCGATCAACCACGGTCCGCACCACACCTTCCGGGGATACGCGGCGGGCGCGGTGGACTACATCTCGAAGCCGTTCGACCCCTGGGTGCTGCGCGCCAAGGTCTCGGTCTTCGTCGAGCTGTACATGAAGAACTGCCAGCTGCGCGAACAGGCGGCGCTGCTGCGCCTCCAGCTCGAAGGCGGTGTGCGGCCGGGCTCCGACGACAAGGAGCCCGCGGGTCTGCTGGCCGAACTCTCGGCGCGGCTGGCCGCGGTCGAGGAGCAGGCGGAAGCCCTCTCCAAGCAGTTGGACGACGACGCGGCCGACGCCGCGGCGGTGGCCACCGCCGCTCATCTGGAGCGCAAGCTCACCGGACTGCGCCGCGCGTTGGACGCCCTGGAGCCGGGCACCGGTGGCTCGGCTAGCGTTCTTCCGTCGTGACGGGGCGCCTGCCCGGCGGACGGCGCCGTCAGGACCGGCGGTCGCCTGAGGGGGCGTCAGTTTCGCGCCTCGGCAGGGCGACACGGACGGGTGAAGCCGTAGGCACACGTGTCCACCGAGGTCGACACCGGTAACCTCAGTCACATGGCCTCACGTACGTCCGGCAAGGGTTCCCAGGGCGCGGCGGGCACCGGGAAGGCTGCCGGCCGTACCCAGGGGCCGGCGAAGAAAGCCGTCCCCGCCAAGAAGCCCGCAGCGAAGAAGACCGCGCCCGCGAAGAAGGCACCCGCCAGGAAGGCGGCGGCCAGGAAGCCGGCGCCCAAACCCGCGCCGTCCCCCACCGGGGGCGTGTACCGGCTGGCCCGCGCCGTCTGGCTCGGCACAGCCCACGGCGTCGGGGCGGTGTTCCGTTCCATAGGGCGGGGCGCGAAGGGGCTCGACCCCGCGCACCGCAAGGACGGCCTCGCGCTGCTCCTCCTCGGCCTCGCGCTGATCGTGGCGGCGGGCACCTGGTCGCACCTCCAGGGACCCGTCGGCGATCTCGTCGAGATGCTGGTCACGGGAGCCTTCGGGCGGCTGGACCTGGTCGTACCGATCCTGCTGGGCGCGGTGGCCGTGCGGCTGATCCTGTATCCGGAGAAGCCCGAGGCCAACGGCCGTATCGTCATCGGTCTTTCCGCCCTCGTCGTCGGGGTGCTCGGCCAGGTGCACATCGCCTGCGGCTCGCCCGGCCGGGAGGACGGCACCGACGCCATGCAGGGCGCGGGCGGACTCATCGGCTGGGCGGCCTCCAAGCCCCTGATCTTCGCCATGGGGGAGGTCCTCGCCGTACCGCTGCTGTTGCTGCTCACCGTCTTCGGCCTGCTGGTCGTCACCGCCACCCCCGTCAACGCGATCCCGCAGCGCCTGCGGCAGCTCGGCGTCCGGCTGGGGCTCGTCGCGCCGCCTGAGGAGTTCGCGGGCGACACCGACGACGACGAGCGGTACGACGAGCAGTGGCGCGAAGCGCTGCCCGAGCGCTCGGCGCGCACCCCGGGCCGCCGCCAGGACCACGACGGTGTGTACGACGTGGACCGGGACGAGGCGGAGCCCCCGGGCAAGCGCCGCCGGACCCGCAAGCCGTCCGCGCAACCGGCGATGAACCGCACCCTGGACGCGGTGGACGTCGCGGCCGCCGCCGCTGCCGCCCTCGACGGGGCCGTACTCAACGGCATGCCGCCCTCACCGGTCGTCGCCGACCTCACCCAGGGCGTCTCCACGGACCGCGAGCGCACCGGCGGCACCCCGGTGCCCGGTGCCAGAGCGGCCGAGAGGAGCACACCGGGGGCCCGTGGCAAGCCGGCCGGCGGCTCCGGTGGCGTCCCCGATCTCACCAAGCCCGCCCCCGAGCGCTCCGAGCCGTTGCCGGCGCGCGCCGAACAGCTCCAGCTCTCCGGCGACATCACCTACGCCCTGCCCTCCCTGGACCTCCTGGAGCGCGGCGGCCCCGGCAAGACGCGCAGCGCGGCCAACGACGCCGTCGTGGCCTCACTGACCAACGTCTTCACGGAGTTCAAGGTCGACGCCGCCGTCACCGGCTTCACCCGCGGTCCGACGGTCACCCGGTACGAAGTCGAACTCGGCCCGGCCGTCAAGGTCGAGAGGATCACGGCCCTCACCAAGAACATCGCGTACGCGGTGGCGAGCCCGGACGTCCGGATCATCTCGCCGATCCCCGGCAAGTCCGCGGTCGGCATCGAAATCCCCAACTCCGACCGGGAGATGGTCAACCTCGGCGACGTGCTGCGCCTCGCGGACGCGGCCGAGGACGACCATCCGATGCTGGTGGCGCTCGGCAAGAACGTCGAGGGCGGCTACGAGATGGCCAACCTGGCGAAGATGCCGCACGTGCTGGTCGCCGGTGCGACCGGTTCCGGCAAGTCCTCCTGCATCAACTGCCTGATCACCTCGGTGATGGTCCGGGCGACCCCGGAGGACGTCCGGATGGTGCTCGTGGACCCCAAGCGGGTGGAGCTCACCGCCTACGAGGGCATCCCGCACCTGATCACGCCGATCATCACCAACCCGAAGAAGGCCGCCGAGGCCCTCCAGTGGGTCGTCCGGGAGATGGACCTGCGCTACGACGACCTCGCGGCCTACGGCTACCGGCACATCGACGACTTCAACCACGCCGTGCGCGGCGGCAAGGCCAAGGCCCCCGAGGGCAGCGAGCGGGAGCTCTCGCCCTACCCGTACCTGCTGGTGATCGTCGACGAGCTGGCGGACCTGATGATGGTGGCGCCCCGGGACGTCGAGGACTCCATCGTCCGCATCACCCAGCTCGCCCGCGCGGCCGGCATCCACCTGGTGCTCGCCACACAGCGTCCCTCGGTGGACGTGGTCACCGGCCTCATCAAGGCCAACGTGCCCTCGCGGCTCGCCTTCGCCACCTCCTCGCTCGCCGACAGCAGGGTCATCCTCGACCAGCCCGGCGCGGAGAAGCTGATCGGGAAGGGTGACGGGCTGTTCCTGCCGATGGGCGCGAACAAGCCGACCCGCATGCAGGGGGCCTTCGTCACCGAGGACGAGGTCGCGGCCGTCGTCCAGCACTGCAAGGATCAGATGGCCCCGGTCTTCCGCGAGGACGTGGTGGCGGGGACGAAGCAGAAGAAGGAGATCGACGAGGACATCGGTGACGACCTGGATCTGCTCTGCCAGGCCGCCGAGCTGGTCGTCTCGACCCAGTTCGGATCCACCTCGATGCTCCAGCGCAAGCTGAGGGTGGGCTTCGCCAAGGCCGGGCGGCTGATGGACCTGATGGAGTCGCGCAACATCGTGGGCCCCAGCGAGGGTTCCAAGGCGCGCGACGTCCTGGTGAAGGCCGACGAACTCGACGGGGTGTTGGCCGTCATCCGGGGGGAAAACGCTCCGTAGGACCATGCCGGGCAACCGTTCGGCCCGGTCGTACGTCAACGTGGAAGGAGAGCAGCGAAATGATCTGCCCGCCGCTCCGTTCTGTGCCCTGTCCAAGGGGCTGTCCGGCGAACCCGATGGCGTACAAAGTCGTCCCTCCCGGTTGCCCCACCCTTTCGTACCACCCCTAGACTGAACATCCAGCAGGTGGCTCACGCTCGAAAGGCGCCCCCGTGTCCATCGGCAACTCCCCCGAAGACGACCGGCCTTCGATCGGTCACGCGCTTCAGCAGGCTCGTATCGCCGCAGGTCTGACGGTCGAGGAAGTCAGCAGTTCCACCCGGGTGCGCATCCCCATCGTGCACGCGATCGAGACGGACGACTTCTCCCGCTGCGGCGGCGACGTCTACGCGCGCGGCCACATCCGCATGATCGCCCACGCCGTCCGGCTCGACCCCGAGCCGTTGATCGCCCGGTACGACGCCGAGCACGGGGGCCGGCCCGCGCCCACCCCCGCGGCGCCGCTGTTCGAGGCGGAGCGCATCCGCTCCGAGCCCCGCCGCCCCAACTGGACCGCGGCCATGGTCGCGGCCATCGTCGCCGTGGTGGGGTTCGTCGGATTCACGTTCGTCAAGAGCGGCGACGACTCCGGTACGGCCCCCGTCGCCGAGGGCTCGGCCCCCGACAACGCCACGGCCCGGCCGACGCCCAGCAAGACCGCCGACCCCAAGCCCGCCCCCTCCGAGAGCGCCATCGCCGCCGCCCCCCGGGACAAGGTGACCGTCAAGCTCAGCGCCACCGGAAAGAGCTGGATCTCGGCCAAGGACCACAACGGGCGCCAGCTCTTCGACGGCCTGCTGAACAAGGGCGACTCCAAGACCTTCCAGGACAAGGAGCGGATCGACCTCGTCCTGGGAGACGCGGGTTCCATCGAGCTCTTCGTGAACGGCAAGAAGGTGGACGACCAGTTCGAGGCGGGACAGGTCGAACGGCTCTCCTACACCAAGGGCGACCCCGAGGTCGGCTGACCTCTCCGCCCCTTCCGCCCCGGTTCTTCCCGGTGAGCGCCCGGCCCTGTGCCGGGCGCTCAGCCGGTTCACGGGCCCCGGGCCGCACACCTGTGCGGTCACTCCCCGTAGCATCCAACCCTGCACGCCGGGGCGGGGTGCGGGACAAAGTAGTCTTGAGCCCATGCCCGAACGCCGTACCGTCGCCCTTGTCACTCTTGGCTGCGCCCGTAACGAGGTGGACTCGGAGGAGCTGGCAGGCCGCTTGGCAGCGGACGGCTGGGATCTCGTCGAGGACGCCTCGGACGCGGATGTCGCCGTCGTCAACACCTGTGGATTCGTCGAAGCCGCCAAGAAGGACTCGGTCGACGCCCTGCTCGAAGCCAACGATCTCAAGGATCACGGCAGAACCCAGGCCGTGGTGGCCGTCGGCTGCATGGCCGAGCGCTACGGCAAGGACCTCGCCGAGGCGCTGCCCGAGGCGGACGGAGTCCTCGGCTTCGACGACTACGCCGACATCTCCGACCGCCTCCAGACGATCCTCAACGGCGGCATCCACGCCTCGCACACCCCGCGTGACCGGCGCAAGCTGCTGCCGATCAGCCCGGCCGAGCGGCAGGACGCCGCCGTCGCGCTGCCCGGCCACGCCCAGGAGATCGCCCCGGCGCCGGCCGACCTCCCCGAGGGTGTCGCCCCCGTCTCCGGGCCGCGGGCCCCGCTCCGCCGCCGCCTGGGCACCAGCCCGGTGGCCTCGGTGAAGCTCGCCTCCGGATGCGACCGCCGCTGCTCCTTCTGCGCCATCCCCTCCTTCCGGGGCTCCTTCATCTCGCGGCGCCCCTCGGACGTCCTGGGGGAGACCCGCTGGCTGGCCGAGCAGGGGGTCAAGGAGGTCATGCTGGTCTCCGAGAACAACACCTCCTACGGCAAGGACCTCGGCGACATCAGGCTCCTGGAGACCCTGCTGCCCGAGCTCGCCGACGTCGAGGGCATCGAGCGGATCCGCGTCAGCTACCTCCAGCCCGCCGAGATGCGCCCCGGACTGATCGACGTACTCACCTCGACACCGAAGGTCGCGCCGTACTTCGACCTCTCCTTCCAGCACTCCGCACCCGGGGTGCTGAGGGCCATGCGACGCTTCGGCGACACGGACCGTTTCCTGGAGCTCCTGGACACCATCCGGGGCAAGGCACCGCAGGCCGGCGCCCGGTCGAACTTCATCGTGGGCTTCCCCGGTGAGACGGAGGCCGACCTCGCGGAGCTGGAACGCTTCCTCACCGGTGCGCGCCTCGACGCCATCGGGGTCTTCGGCTACTCCGACGAGGAGGGCACCGAAGCCGTCGGCTACGAGGACAAGCTGCACGCCGACGTGATCGCCGAGCGGCTCGCGCACATCTCCCAGCTGGCCGAGGAACTGACCTCGCAGCGCGCCGAGGAGAGGGTCGGCGAGACCCTTCAGGTCCTGGTCGAATCCGTGGAGTCCGAGGAGGACGGACCGGTCGCGGTGGGCCGTGCGGCCCATCAGGCACCGGAAACGGACGGCCAGGTCGTCTTCACCGCACGCGAGGGCCTCGTCCCGGGCCGTATGGTCGAAGCGAAGGCAGTGGGCACCGAGGGAGTGGACCTCGTGGCCGAACACCACGAGCTTGCGGAGGCAGCCAGATGACGGGAGCCCCGGCATCCGCGGCAGGCGGCTCCGGCGCGACGCCGGTACCCCGCGGCGGCAAGCTGGGCGCGGCGGCCGTCAACCAGGCCGGCCTGTGGAACATCGCCAACATCCTCACCATGGCGCGGCTCCTGCTGGTCCCGGGCTTCGTCCTGCTGCTCCTGCACAACGGCGGCGACGACCCGGTCTGGCGCTCGTTCGCCTGGGCGGCCTTCGCCGTGGCGATGATCACGGACCTCTTCGACGGCCATCTCGCGCGCACGTACAACCTGGTCACCGACTTCGGCAAGATCGCCGACCCGATCGCCGACAAGGCGATCATGGGGGCGGCCCTGATCTGCCTGTCCGTCCTCGGGGACCTGCCCTGGTGGATCACCTCGGTCATCCTGTTCCGGGAGATCGGGATCACCCTCATGCGGTTCTGGGTCATCCGGCACGCGGTGATCCCGGCCAGCCGCGGCGGGAAGCTGAAGACCCTGGCCCAGGGCACGGCCGCCGGCATGTACGTCCTGGCGTTGACGGGGCCGCTGGCGACCTTGCGCTTCTGGGTGATGATGGCGGCCGTCGCGCTGACCGTCGTCACCGGGCTCGACTACGTGCGGCAGGCCGTCGTGCTGCGCCGCAGGGGCCTGGCGGCCGAGCGGGCCGCGGCCCTGGAGGCGGTCGTCGTGGCCGCGGACGGCGCGGCCCCCGTCGCCGCCGTGGTGCCGTCCGAGTCGCCCGAGGTGGTCGCCGTGGTGACCGCGACGGGCACGGCTGAGGGTGCGGGCACCGAAGACGGGGGCCCCGAGAGCGTGGAAGACGCGGCCGGGCGCGCCGGTACGGTCCCGGGTGTGCCCCAGGGCGCCGGGGAGCAGGTCGCCGGGGCCCGTGGCGCGACGGACGTCGAGCGGTGACCTCGGCGGCGGCCCGGGTGCTGGGGCGGTTGCGGGAGCGCGGTGAGACGCTCGCGGTCGCGGAGTCCCTGACCGGCGGCCTGGTGGCCGCGGAGCTCACGGCGGTCCCCGGTGCCTCCCACTCCTTCCTGGGGTCCGTCACGGCCTATGCCACGCTCCTGAAGCGGGACGTGCTGAAGGTGGACGGGGACCTGCTCGCCGAGCGGGGCGCGGTGGACCCCGACGTGGCGGCGGCGATGGCCGCCGGAGTACGCCGGGTGCTGGGAGCGGACTGGGGGGTGTCCACGACGGGGGTCGCCGGACCGGAGCCCCAGGACGGGAAGCCGGTCGGCACCGTCTTCGTGGCGGTCTCCGGACCCGGCGGGGTGCGGAAAACGGCCGAGCTGCGGTTGAACGGCGGACGGGCGGACATTCGTAGAGAGAGCGTACGGAGCCTGCTCGAACTGCTCTCCGGCGAACTCGCCGGTAACGCGGGGGCACAGGATACGGAACAGAACGGGGGGAATTGATGTTTACAGCCCTGAGTGAACACGACATCGCTCCCCGCACGGCCGCAGCACAAGGCGGTACGGTGGGGCGTGAAGGATGCGGCTACGCGGTCCGAGGAGGGAGCCACCGATGATTCTGCTCCGTCGCCTGCTGGGTGACGTGCTGCGTCGGCAGCGCCAGCGCCAAGGCCGTACTCTGCGCGAAGTCTCCTCGTCCGCCCGAGTCTCGCTCGGCTATCTCTCCGAGGTGGAGCGGGGGCAGAAGGAGGCATCCTCCGAACTGCTCTCCGCCATTTGCGACGCGTTGGACGTACGGATGTCCGAGCTCATGCGTGAAGTGAGCGATGAACTGTCGCTGGCTGAGCTGGCCGCGTCGGCGGCGGCCAGTGATCCGGTGCCTGTGCCGGTACGCCCGATGCTCAATTCCGTCTCCGTCACATCGGTCACAGGCGTGCCGACGGGACGGGTGACCATCAAGGCGCCCGCGGAAGCGGTGGATGTCGTCGCCGCCTGACCTGCGCGGTTCCTGGTGAACTGAAAGCCCCGGTCAACCCTTCAAGGCCGGCCGGGGCTTTGTCGTGGGCAGGTGTGCCAGGCGGTTCGCGGGGCAGGTGGGGGGTGAGGCAGGGAGGCGTTCTGCGGAACAACCTCCCCGAATGACTCTTTTGTGTGATTTGTGCCATCGTGGACGGGTGGTACGCCGCACAGCGATCTGATCGGAGAAGTGGATGTCTGTCGTGAAGAGCCCCCTGTCAGAGAGCGACCGCGCGGTCGTGGGCGACGCCCTGCAAGGCGCGCTCGTCGACCTGATCGACCTCTCCCTCGTGGCCAAGCAGGTCCACTGGAATGTGGTCGGACCGCGATTCCGGTCCGTTCACCTCCAGCTCGACGAGGTCGTGGACACGGCGCGGCAGCACTCGGACACGGTCGCGGAGCGGGCCTCCGCGGTCGGGGTCAACCCCGACGGGCGCTCCAGGACCCTGGCGAAGACCACGGCCATCGATGTGGTGCCGGACGGCTGGATCAAGGATTCGGACGCGGTACGGGTGCTCGTCGACGCCCTCAAGGTGGTCATCGACCGGATGCGGGAGCGGATCGAGGCGACCGACGCCCCCGACCCCGTCAGCCAGGACATCCTGATCACGCTGACGGCGGATCTGGAGAAGCACGCGTGGATGTTCCAGGCGGAGAGCGCCTGACCGTCCCGCCCCCCACGTAACGGAACCCGAGGAGAGGAGTCGTCATGACCGACAAGAACCCCATGGACAAGCTCAAGGGCAAGGCCAAGGAGGCGACCGGGAAGCTCACCGGTGACCGCCGCAAGGAGGCCGAGGGCAAGGGCGACCAGGCGAAGGCGAAGGCGAACGACGCGATGGACGGAGCCCGCGACCGCGCCAAGGGCCTGAAGGACTCGTTGACCGACGACGACGGGCGTTAGCGCCCGCCACGCGGTCCGTACGCCCTCGGCGTGGGGACCGCGCCGTCGTTTCTGTGCCCCTGCCGGTATCCGGCGGGGGCACCGTTGTGCGAGGAGCGCGGGACGCGCGTGGGATGCAGACGGGTCGGCCGCGGGAGAAACTGCCCAGAGTGCGGTGGGCAGGGCGCCCCTGGGGCGGCTTGTGGCTTCCGGTTCCGTGCGGGGCGCGCGCTCGTGCCCCGGGCCGTCGTCGCGCACGCCGGTAGTGCGCCGATGCGCCCTCCCGGCCTGAGACCGGGCCGTACTAGCGTCGGCCGGAGGAGGCAGCCATGGTGCGGCGACGGGTGCCGGCGGTGGTCCTCGGTGGCGTGTGGTGGTGGGCCGTGCTGCGGCTGGCGCTGGAGCCCGACCACGCGGGTCTGGTCGAGGGCGCGGTGGCGGCGGGCGGATGGGGGCTGAGTCTGTTGCCGGTGCATGTGGCGGCGACCGTAGGGCCCGCCGACGACGGGGCGCCTGTGGGAGACCGGCAGCCTGCGGACGAGGAGGCGCCTGTGGAGGGTGGCGGGGCGCCCGTGGAAGGGGGCGGCGAGTGGCCGGCCGCCGGGGGCGGGGCCGCCAGGGAGCCGGAGGCTGAGCGTTCCACCCGTGGCGGGACGGTTCCCTGACGAGGCGGACGTATGAGCGGTGGTACGGGTCCGGCCCGGAGGGGGGCAGCGGCGCGGTCGCCTCAGAGGGTGGGGCCTGTCTGGAGGGGGAGCGGCACGGTCTCCTCAGGGGGTGGGTCCTGCCTGGCAGCCCGGACACCAGTACGTGGGCCGGTTGTCCCGTTCGACTCTCCGCACCGGCGTTCCGCAGCGCAGACATGGGTGACCACCCCTGCCGTAGACGAACAGCTTGTCCCGGAACCGACCGGGCTCGTTCCGGGGACCGGGTTCATGAGAGCGGCCCGGCTCCCGTAGGCGGCTCCGGGCGGAGGTGACGACAGGCGCGGTCGTGGTGCGCACGGGCCGGTCGCGGTTGGCTTCCAGCAGGTGCTGGGCGGTGCGGACCAGACGGGGCACCGTGGACGGTGGAAGTCCGCCCACGGGCAGCCAGGGCGTGACACGGGCCAGGAAGCAGAGCTCGCACATGTAGACATTGCCGATTCCGGCGAGGTTGCGCTGGTCCAGCAGCGCCTCTCCCAGCGGGCGGCCGGGGGTGGCCAGCAGATTGCGCTCGGCGGTCTCCGGGTCCCAGTCCGGGCCCAGCAGGTCGGGGCCGAGATGGCCGACGACCTGGTCCTCGTCCCGGGTGCGGAGAAGCTCCAGCACGGGCAGGCGGTAGCCGACGGCCGTACGCTCCGCCGTCTGGAGGACGGCACGGATCTGATGCGCGGGACCGCCGTTCCAGCGCTCTCCCGGGGCGTAGAGGCGCCACGCCCCCTCCATCCGCAGATGGCTGTGCAGCGTGAGGCCGCCCTCGACGCGGGTGAGGAGGTGCTTCCCGCGCGCGGTGACGTCGAGGACCGCGCGGCCGCTCAGATCGGCCGTGGCGAACCGGGGGACCCGCAGATCCGAACGGGTCAGGACGTGGCCTGCCAGCGCGGTGTCGAGACGCCTGGCCGTCTGCAGGACGGTGTCACCTTCGGGCATGCCTCCATCATGCGCGGCCCGGCACGTGCCCGGCAGGCGCTCGGCACGTGCCTGTACCGCGTGCGGGACGCCGACGGCTCGCGGGATGTTGCCGGTATACGGCAGGGTCGGCGGCTTGCGGCACGGCTGCGGGGCTGCGGGGTCACGTCGGGCGAGGGGCCGGGGCCGCGCGCGGTCGCTGTCAGGCGCGCAGGCGCAGTCCTCTCGGTGTGGCGAGGAAACCGGCGGCCTCCAGAGTGCGGCCCAGCGGCGAGGTGAGGGAGGAGGCGCCGTTGGTGCGCTCCACCGTGACCGTGCCCAGCCTCCCCGCACGCGCCGCCGCCGCGAGCGCCTCCGCCGCGGCGACGAGTGCGGGCGCGTCCGGTTCGGTCGTCCACGCCAGGAGGGACTTTCCGCCGCGCTCCATGTACAGCGTCAGCTCACCCTCGACGAGGACCACCAAGGCCCCGGCCTTGCGCCCCGGCTTGTGTCCCGCCCCGTCCGGGGACTCCGGCCAGGGCAGGGCCGCACCGTAGGCGTTGGCCGGGTCGGCCGCGGCGAGTACCACCGCGCGGGGCGCGGCGTCCGGGTCTCTGCGCTCGCGGGCGGTGGACACCGACCTGAGCCGGTCCACCGCGCCGTCCATCGCGAACTGCGCCGCCCCCAGCCCCTCGACGACGTACCCCCGGCGGGCCTGGCCGCTGTCCTCGAACGCGGCGAGCACGCGGTACGTCGCGGAGAACCCGCCCTCGACGCCCTCGGCCTGCACCGCTCCACGGGTCACCACGCCGTGCCGGTCGAGGAGCGTACGGGCCAGGGCATGCGCGCGGTGGGTGGGGTCGGGCCGGGCCGTGGGAAACAGGGACCAGCGGCCCGAGACCGTGGGCGGGCCGGTACGGGAAGCGGGGCGGGCCGCTCCCGTCAGCGTCCCGTAACGCCCGCGCGGGACACCGCGCTTCGCCCGGTGCGCGGTGGAACCGGCCGTGCGGCCCGACCCCAGGAGCGAGCGCAGCGGTGCGAGGGTGTCGTTGGTGAGCCGGCCGGACCAGGCCAGGTCCCAGAGCGCGTCGGCGAGTTGGGGATCGGTGCAGTCCGGGTGGGTGGTGGCCCGCACCTGATCGGCGATCTGACGGAAGAACAGGCCGTATCCGCCGGAGAGGACGCCGAGGACCGACGCGTGCAGGGCGGTCTCCTCCAGCGGGCGCGCCGGCGGCAGCAACAGGGGCGCGCTGTCGGCGAGGTAGAGGGAGAGCCAGCCGTCCTTGCCCGGGAGCGCCCCCGAACCGGCCCACACGACTTCGCCGGTCGTGGTGAGTTCGTCGAGCAGGGCGGGGGTGTAGCCCGCCACCCGGCTCGGCAGGATCAGCTTCTCCAGGGCCGACGCGGGCACCGGGGCGCCCTGCAACTGCTCGACGGCCCGAGCCAGTCCGTCGATTCCACGCAGACCGGTGTCGCCCACGTGCTGCCACTGGGGGAGGAACCCGGCCAGCGCGGCGGGCGGCACCGGCTCCAGCTCCTGGCGGAGGGCGGCCAGCGAACGGCGGCGCAGACGCCGCAGGACGGTGGAGTCGCACCACTCCTGGCCGATTCCGGCCGGATGGAACTCACCCTGGACCACCCGTCCCGAGGCGGCGAGCCTCTGCAACGCCCCTTCCGTGACCGCTGTGCCGAGACCGAAGCGGCTCGCCGCACCGCTGGTGGTGAACGGACCGTGCGTACGGGCGTAGCGGGCGAGGAGGTCGCCGAGCGGGTCCTTCACCGGTTCGGTGAACGCCTCCGGAACGCCTACGGGCAGCGCGGTGCCCAGGGCGTCCCGCAGCCGGCCCGCGTCCTCGATCGCCGCCCAGTGGGCCGCCCCGCCGATGCGGACCTCGATGGCCCGGCGGGCCGCCGCCAGCTCCGGTGCCCACTGCGGCCGCGCGCCGCGCTCGGTGAGTTCCGCGGTGGTGAGGGGGCCCAGGACGCGCAGGAGGTCGGCGATTCCCTCGACGTCCTTGATCTTCCGGTCGTCGGTCAGCCACTGGAGCTCCCGCTCCAGCTCGCCGAGGACGTCGGCGTCCAGCAGCTCGCGCAGCTCGGCCTGGCCGAGCAGTTCGGCCAGGAGACGGGAGTCGAGCGAGAGGGCGGCGGCCCGCCGCTCGGCCAGCGGGGAGTCGCCCTCGTAGAGGAACTGGGCGACATAGCCGAAGAGAAGTGAGCGGGCGAACGGCGAGGGCTCCTGGGTGGTCACCTCGACGAGGCTGACCCGGCGGGCCTCCAGGTCGCCCATCAGTTCCGTGAGGCCCGGGACGTCGAAGACGTCCTGGAGGCATTCGCGGACCGCTTCCAGGACGATCGGGAACGAACCGAACTCGGACGCCACCTGGAGAAGCTGGGACGCCCGCTGCCGCTGCTGCCACAGAGGGGTGCGCTTTCCCGGGCTCCGGCGGGGCAGCAGCAGGGCCCGCGCCGCGCACTCGCGGAAGCGGGAGGCGAACAGGGCCGACCCGCCCACCTGGTCGGTGACGACCTGGCCGATCTCGCCCTTGTCGAAGACCACGTCGGCGGCGCCCACAGGAGGCTGCTCGCCGTCGGACCCGCCGGGGAGGACGGGGGCCCGTGTGCCGCCGGGGTCCTCCGCCCTCCCGCCGGATTCCGCCTGGACCGGGTCGAAGTCGAGGAGGTCGAGGCCCATCAGGTCGGCGTCCGGCAGCCGCAGCACGATGCCGTCGTCCGCGTGCATGACCTGTGCGTCCATGCCGTACCGCTCGCCGAGCCGGGCGGACAGGGCGAGCGCCCAGGGGGCGTGCACCTGGGCGCCGAACGGCGAGTGCACCACGACGCGCCAGTCGCCCAGTTCGTCGCGGAACCGCTCGACGAGGACGGTCCGGTCGTCGGGGACGTGACCGCACGCGCGGCGCTGCTCGTCCACGTACGACAGGATGTTGTCGGCGGCCCAGGCGTCGAGCCCGGCGGCGAGCAGCCGGAGCCTGGCGTCCTCGGCGGACAGCGCGCCGATCTCGCGGAGGAACGCGCCCAGCGCACGCCCCAGCTCCAGCGGGCGGCCCAGTTGGTCGCCCTTCCAGAACGGCAGCCGGCCCGGTACACCCGGGGCCGGCGAGACCAGGACCCGGTCCCGGGTGATGTCCTCGATCCGCCAGGACGTGGTGCCCAGCGTGAAGACATCGCCCACCCGGGACTCGTAGACCATCTCCTCGTCCAGCTCACCGACCCGGCCGCCGCCCTTCTTGGGGTCGGCGCCGGCCAGGAAGACCCCGAAGAGCCCGCGGTCGGGAATGGTCCCGCCGGAGGTCACGGCGAGCCGCTGGGCACCGGGGCGGCCCGTGACCGTGCCCGCGATACGGTCCCAGACCACCCGGGGACGCAGCTCGGCGAAGGCGTCGGAGGGATAGCGGCCGGCGAGCATGTCGAGCACGGCCGTGAACGCCGACTCGGGCAGCGAGGCGAACGGGGCGGCGCGGCGGACCAGGGCCAGCAGGTCGTCGGCCTGCCAGCTGTCGAGCGCCACCATGGCGACGAGCTGCTGGGCGAGCACGTCCAGCGGATTGGACGGGATGCGCAGGGCCTCGATGGCCCCCTCACGCATCCGTTCGGTGACGACGGCGGCCTGGACGAGGTCGCCGCGGTACTTCGGGAAGACCACCCCGGTGGACACCGCGCCGACCTGGTGTCCGGCCCGGCCGACCCGCTGGAGCCCGGAGGCCACGGACGGCGGCGACTCGACCTGGATCACCAGATCGACGGCGCCCATGTCGATACCGAGCTCCAGACTCGACGTGGCGACCACGGCGGGCAGCCTGCCCGCCTTCAGGTCCTCCTCGACCTGGGAACGCTGTTCCTTGGACACCGAACCGTGGTGCGCGCGGGCGAGGACCGCGGGCGCCCCCCTGGCCGCGCCGGACTGGGCCATGACCTCGGCCGGGGCGTGTGCCTCGGGCAGCGGCACGGCGGGGCCGTCCGCGTCGAAGGCGGTGCCGGTGGCCCGCTCGTAGGCGATCTCGTTGAGCCGGTTGCACAGGCGCTCCGCCAGCCGCCGGGAATTGGCGAACACGATGGTCGAGCGGTGGGACTGGACGAGATCGACGATCCGCTCCTCGACGTGCGGCCAGATCGAGGGCTTCTCCGCCTGTCCGGCCCCGTCGTCCGTCGCGGGGGAGCCGCCGAGCTCCCCGAGATCCTCCACGGGCACCACGACGGAGAGGTCGAACTCCTTGGCCGACCGGGGCTGGACGATCTCCACCTTCCGCTGCGGCGACAGGTACCGCGCCACCTCGTCGACCGGGCGGACCGTCGCCGACAGGCCGATACGCCGCGCGGGCCTGGCCAGCAGCTCGTCCAGCCGCTCCAGCGACAGGGCGAGATGGGCACCCCGCTTGGTGCCCGCGACCGCGTGCACCTCGTCCAGGATCACCGTCTCGACCCCCGCGAGCGCCTCCCGGGCCGACGAGGTCAGCATCAGGAAGAGGGATTCGGGGGTGGTGATCAGGATGTCCGGAGGCCTCGTCGCCATCGAACGCCGCTCGGCCTGAGGGGTGTCCCCGGAACGGATCCCCACCCGCACCTCGGGCTCCGGAAGTCCCAGGCGCACCGACTCCTGACGGATACCGGTCAGCGGTGAGCGCAGATTGCGCTCCACGTCCACCGCGAGGGCCTTCAGCGGGGAGACGTACAGCACACGGCAGCGCTTCTTCGCCTCGGCGGGTGGTGGTACGGCCGCCAGCCGGTCCAGCGAGGCGAGGAAGGCGGCCAGGGTCTTGCCCGAACCGGTCGGCGCGACGACCAGCACGTCCGAGCCCTCGCCGATCGCCCGCCAGGCACCCTCCTGAGCCGCGGTGGGCGCGTCGAAGGCGCCCGTGAACCAGCCACGGGTCGCGGGCGAGAACGAATCGAGTGCTGAGCCGGCCATGCCCACCATCGTGCACCCCGGCACTGACATCGACCGGGCGCACGCCCCCCGCGTCCTCCGCGCTCCACCCCACAGGGCAGCCGCCGCCCGCCCCGGACCTGCGAGAATCCAGCCATGACGGCACCAGGAGCGGCGAAGGAGTGGGCACGGCACTGGCAGTACGCCGAACTGCCGGACCTCGACCTGCTGCGGGCCCGCTACGTACGCCACACCTTTCCCCGGCACAGCCACGAGGGGTACGTCTTCGGCTCCGTCACCCGGGGCATCGAGGACGTCGGACTGCCGGGCGGCACCGTCCACGCCGGTCCCGGCAGCGTCGTCATGATCAATCCCGAGGTGCCGCACACCGCCCGCGCGGGCGTGCCCGACGGCTGGGTGTACGCCACGCTCTACCCCTCGGTCCGGGTGGTCAACGACATCGCCGCGGATCTGACGAGCCTGCGCGGCACGGTCGGGTTCTCCAGGACCAGCGTGATGGACCCGCACGCCGCTCGGCTGATCGCGGAGGTCCACCGGGCGGCCGAGGAGGGCAACGCGCTGGCCGCGGACAGTGTGCTGCGCGTCCTGGTCGCACGGTTGCTGGAGAGCCACGGCACCGCGCTGCCCGCCCGGACGCCCCACTCGGCCGGTTCCCGGGACGCGGACCGCGCCCGCGCGGTGCTGGAGGAGCGGATGGACCGGCCTCCGACCCTGGAGACGCTCGCGGCCGAGCTGGGCACCAGGCCCTTCGCGCTGCTGCGTGCCTTCAAGAAGCGGTACGGGATGCCGCCGCACACCTGGCTCACCGACGCCCGGGTGCGGCGCGCCCGCCGCATGCTCGACGAAGGGACGGCCCCCGCCGAGGCCGCCGTCGCGGTCGGCTTCGCCGACCAGCCCCACCTCAACCGGCACTTCACCCGCATCGTGGGTGTGCCCCCGGGCGCCTACCAGCGGGAACGCGCAAGAACGTACAAGACGGGCCCGGAGCCCCCGCCGTAGCGTCCCGGGTGTGGCAGAACAGACAGCATCATTCCCCCAGCCCACCGGAGCCCCCGGTGCCCCACCGCCGCCGGACGGTGGGAAACCGGACGCCGCGGTCGTCCGGGACGCCCTCGGCGTCGGTATCGCCGTGGGCCTGTCCGGCTTCGCCTTCGGAGTCACCTCGGCGGGATCCGGCCTCACCCTGCTCCAGACCTGCGCCCTGAGCCTCCTCGTCTTCACCGGGGCCTCGCAGTTCGCCCTCGTGGGCGCGCTCGCGGCCGGCGGCAACCCGTACACCGCGGCGGCCGGCGCGTTCTTCCTCGGCGTACGCAACGCCCTCTACGGGCTGCGGCTCTCCCAACTGCTCTCCCTGCCACGCCCGCTGAAGCCGCTCGCCGCCCAGTGGGTCATCGACGAGACGACCGCCGTCACCCTGCCCCAGCCCACCCGGCGGGCCGCGCGCATCGCCTTCTCCGTCACCGGGCTCACCCTCTACGTCCTGTGGAACCTCACCACCCTGCTGGGCGCGCTCGGAGCGGAGGCGCTCGGCGACACCGAGACCTGGGGGCTGGACGCGGCCGGCCCGGCCGTGTTCCTGGCCCTGCTCGCGCCGATGCTCAAGAGCGCCACGGAACGCGTGACGGCGGGACTGGCCGTCCTGCTCGCCCTGGGACTGCTGCCGGTGCTGCCCGCGGGCGTGCCGGTCCTGGTGTCCGCACTCTCCGCCCCGGTCGTGCTCTTCCTCATGGGGCGGGGCGGCGACAGGGGCCCGGACGTGTCCGGGCCCACGACGAAGCCCCGGGAGGGCGCGTGAACATCTGGATCGCCGTCGGGCTCACCGCGGTGGGCTGCTACCTGGCCAAGCTCCTGGGACTGCTGATCCCCGCGGGTGTCCTGGAACGTCCGCTCGTCCAGCGGCTCGCGGCGCTCCTGCCGGTCGCGCTGCTCGCGGCCCTCACCGCCCAGCAGACCTTCGCCGACGCACAGCAACCGGTGCTGGACGCCAGGGCGGCGGGGCTCGCCGCAGCGGCTCTGGCCCTTGTCCTGAGGGCGCCCTTCCTGGTCGTCGTCGGGGTGGCGGTCGTGGTCACCGCGGGCGTACGGGCGCTGATGTAGGCCCGGCGCCTCTCGGCACAGGTGTACGGGGGCCTCCTGCGGGCCCGGCGCCTCAGCGTGGGCGGCGCCCGTAGGCCCGCAAGGTCCGCAGGGCCCTGAGTGTCACCAGGGGCCGCCCTTCGAGCTCGGTGCCGGGCGCCCACTGCCGCCAGGTGACCGGCCAGCCGCCGTCCGGACACTGTTCGGCCTCCAGCCGGTCCAGCGACCCGTCCAACTCGTCCTCGCTGAACCAGCGGCGCGCGAGCGACCCGGGCGTGCGCGCGTAGTCGTACGGGAAGTGGTGCTCCCCCGGGGCGTAACCGGGCGCCACCGGGTACTCCGCCCGCCGCCGGGGGTCCAGCACCACGAGGCGCTGTTCACGCACCAGCTGGCCGAGCCGGTCGGCGGCGGCCTCCGCTCGTGCCCGGTCCGGCACACCGTCCAGGAAGGCGAGGGCCGCCTCGATCTCGTACGGATGAGACCGCTCCAGCGCGTCGACGGCGGCCCAGCAGAAGTCGGTGGCCCGGAACAGCCACGCGTGCCACACCCGGTTGCGGTGCAGCAGTCCGACCACCGGGCCGGTCGCCAGTAGTTCGGCCGGCGGGTCGTCGACGACGGGGACGAAGGGCGCGGCGGGGTAGCCGCGCTGCGACGGGAGCACGGCGGGCAGCGCGCCCTCCTTGGTCGACACCCCGGTCAGGTAGCGGCAGACGCGTTCCACCCGGGGACCCGCGCACCGGCCGATCGAGTCGAGGACGCTGAGCGCGTGAGCCGTGTGCGTCGGCTGGCTCACGGGCCCCCGGAGATCGGGTTCCAGGGCGTGCCCGTAGCCGCCGTCCTCGTTGAGGTAGGCGGCGAGCGCGGTCTCGACCGCGTCCGCGCTCCCGTCCAGGAAGAGGTGGGAGAACCGCCGCTGTTCCAGGACGCGTGCGGTGAGCCAGATGAACTGTTCGGCGCGGGCGAGGGAGTGTGCTCCGGTTCCAGCCATGGACCGACCGTAGAGGGGAACGGGCCGCCCGCAGGGCGTACCGGCCCGGCTGCACTCTCAGGAGCGGGATACTGGAGTCATGCGGTTGACGATTTTCTGGGAGCGGATGGCCGACCACTTCGGCGAGGCCTACGCGGACTCCTTCGCTCGCGATCATGTGATGGCCGAGCTCGGCGGACGTACGGTCCAGGAGGCGCTGGCCGCGGGCTGGGAGACGAAGGACGTCTGGCGCGGGGTCTGCGCGGCGGTCGGCATCCCCGCGGACCGGCGCTGACCCGGGATCCGTGTGCTCCCCTGACTGACGCGCTTTCCGAACCGGCAGGCTCCGGGGCAGCGGAGCGGGCAGGGCAGGGCGACGGGTAGGCGAGACTTGTCCCGTGGCATCGACAGACGAGATCGACCAGAACCAGCAGCCCACCACACCGCCCGTTCCGCCGGCCGCGCCGCCCCACCGGCCCGGTCCCGTGCGCATGCCGGGGTGGCTGCCACGCGCGATGCTCCTGGCCCTGGTGTTCTACGGATGCTTCCAGCTGGGCAGCTGGGCGTTCTACCAGCTCATCGGATTGCTGACGAACATCGTCATCGCCTTCTTCCTGGCCCTCGCGGTCGAACCCGCCGTCGGGCGCATGGCCGACCGGGGGATGCGCCGCGGGCTCGCCACGTTCCTGGTGTTCCTGGCGGTGCTGATCGCCGGAGTCGGCTTCGTCGTGCTGCTCGGCTCGATGCTCGCCGGGCAGATCGCCACCATGATCGAGGACTTCCCCAAGTACCTCGACTCGGTGATCAACTGGAGCAACCAGACCTTCGACACCGAGCTGTCCCGGGTCGGGGTGCAGGACAGCCTGCTGCACTCCGACTGGCTGCAGAAGTACGTCCAGAACAGCGCCACCGGGGTGCTCGACATCTCCACCACGGTGCTCGGCGGGCTCTTCCGGCTGCTCACGATCTTCCTGTTCTCGTTCTACTTCGCCGCGGACGGCCCGAGGCTGCGGCGGGCGCTGTGCTCCGTGCTGCCGCCCGCCCGGCAGGCCGAGGTGCTGCGGGCCTGGGAGATCGCGGTCGACAAGACCGGTGGCTACCTCTACTCACGTGGCCTGATGGCGCTGGTCTCCGGTGTCGCCCACTACGTCCTGCTGGTGTTCCTCGACGTGCCCTACGCGCCCGCACTCGCCGTCTGGGTCGGCCTGGTCTCCCAGTTCATCCCCACCATCGGCACCTATCTGGCCGGCGCGCTGCCCATGCTGATCGCCTTCACCGTCGATCCCTGGTACGCGGTGTGGGTACTCGCGTTCGTCGTGATCTACCAGCAGTTCGAGAACTACATGCTCCAGCCGAAGCTCACCGCCAGGACGGTCGACATCCATCCCGCCGTCGCCTTCGGCTCGGTCATCGCCGGCACCGCGCTGATGGGTGCCGTCGGCGCGCTGGTCGCCATCCCGGCCGTTGCCACCCTCCAGGCATTCCTGGGCGCCTACGTGAAGCGCTACGACGTCACGGACGATCCGAGGGTGACCGGTGGGCACCGCTGGCGGCGTGGTGAGCCGGTGCTGTCGCGGGTCCTGAGCGGGATGCGGAGGAGGGGGAGCGCGGGCGAGGGCGGCCACCGCGACGAGACCGGCGGGGACGGTACGGCGGGGGACGGCGCGCCGAGTGGCGCTTGACACCAAAATCGAACATCCATTCATATGGAGGTTCCGGCCGGTGTTTCCCGGTCCCCGGCCGCGGAGTTTTCCACAGGCCGGAAGGACGTCGAGGCCCATTGTCAGTGGCAGGGGTTAGCGTCTGTGACGTGAAGCGATCGACACAAGCAAATCGGGTGGAACCCATGGCAGGAACCGACCGCGAGAAGGCGCTGGACGCCGCGCTCGCACAGATTGAACGCCAGTTCGGCAAGGGTGCGGTGATGCGCCTCGGCGAGCGGCCGAACGAACCGGTCGAGGTGATCCCCACCGGATCGACCGCGCTCGACGTCGCGCTGGGCGTCGGCGGCCTGCCGCGCGGCCGTGTGGTGGAGGTGTACGGGCCGGAGTCGTCCGGTAAGACGACGCTGACGCTGCACGCCGTGGCGAACGCCCAGAAGCTCGGCGGATCCGTGGCGTTCATCGACGCGGAGCACGCTCTGGACCCTGAGTACGCGAAGAAGCTCGGCGTCGACATCGACAACCTCATCCTGTCGCAGCCGGACAACGGCGAGCAGGCGCTGGAGATCGTGGACATGCTGGTCCGCTCCGGCGCGCTGGACCTGATCGTCATCGACTCCGTCGCGGCCCTGGTGCCCCGTGCGGAGATCGAGGGCGAGATGGGCGACTCGCACGTGGGTCTGCAGGCCCGCCTCATGAGCCAGGCGCTCCGTAAGATCACCAGCGCGCTCAACCAGTCCAAGACCACCGCGATCTTCATCAACCAGCTCCGCGAGAAGATCGGTGTGATGTTCGGCTCACCGGAGACCACGACCGGTGGCCGGGCGCTGAAGTTCTACGCCTCCGTGCGTCTGGACATCCGGCGCATCGAGACCCTCAAGGACGGCACCGAGGCCGTGGGCAACCGCACCCGCGTCAAGGTCGTCAAGAACAAGGTCGCACCGCCGTTCAAGCAGGCCGAGTTCGACATCCTCTACGGCCAGGGCATCAGCCGTGAGGGCGGCCTGATCGACATGGGCGTGGAGCACGGCTTCGTCCGCAAGGCCGGCGCCTGGTACACGTACGAGGGCGACCAGCTGGGCCAGGGCAAGGAGAACGCCCGCAACTTCCTCAAGGACAACCCGGACCTCGCCAACGAGATCGAGAGGAAGATCCTCGAAAAGCTCGGTGTCGGTGTCCACGCGGAGACCTCGGCGGCGGAGCCCGCGGCAGACGGCGCGGTGACGGCCGGGGCCACGGCCGACCCGGCGGCGAAGTCGGTGCCGGCTCCCGCGACCAAGGCCAAGCCCGCCAAGGCCGCAGCGGCCAAGAGCTAGGCCGTGACGCGCCGTACGGAGTGGCCGGGCACCGAAGGCGGCGGTGCCGGGAGCGAATCCGCCGTGGAGCCGGTCGCGAGCGCCTCGGGGCCCGGTGCGGAGGCCGGGTCCGGCCGGGGGGCGGGCCGCAGGTCCCGCTCCCGTACCGAAGACCGCGGTTCCCCCCTCTCGTCGAGGGCCGGGAAGGGGGAGCCGCTCGACCCCGCCGAGCAGGCGCGCAACATCTGCCTGAGGCTGCTCACCGGGACGCCGCGCACCCGTAAGCAGCTCGCGGACGCCCTGCGGAAGCGGGAGATCCCGGACGAGGCGGCGGAGGAGGTGCTCTCGCGGTTCGAGGACGTCGGCCTGATCGACGACGCCGCGTTCGCCGACGCCTGGGTCGAGTCCCGGCACCACGGCAGGGGGCTGGCGAGGCGCGCGCTCGTGCGGGAACTGCGCACCAAGGGCGTGGACTCGACGGTGATCGACGAGGCGGTCGGGCAACTCGACTCCGAGCAGGAGGAGGAGACCGCCAGAGCGCTCGTGGCCCGCAAGCTGCGTTCGACCCGAGGCCTGGACCGCGACAAGCGGCTGCGCCGGCTGGCGGGCATGCTCGCACGGAAGGGATACGGGGAGGGAATGGCCCTGCGTGTGGTGCGTCAGGCGCTTGAGGAGGAGGGGGAGGACACGGAAGGGCTGGACGAGCCCTTCTGACACCGGGCGGCCGGGGCCCGGCGGAGGTGGTTCTCGACGAGTGAGCGATCGGGGTGTGAGCAGGGGGCGCGAGCGAGGACGCGGGGGAGGGCTGCGGGGTGCGGGGGCTGGCACGCGGTGAGCGGGACGGTGGTTGAGGGGGCGACGCGTGCGGGAGCCGGTGGTGTGACGAGGGGGCCCGAGGCAGGGCATGTTCCGAGGCGGGGCGTGTGCGGTACGGGGCAGCGTGACGACGGGTTTCAGGGCCATGCGCCGCGCGTAGGGGCGGGGCGCTGAGACTGGCTCGGCGGTGGCGGAGGGGGCCATCGCGGAGCCGGAGAACCCTGCGGCGTCCTGGGCCGGCCCGCCCGGCGGGGGCCGGGCGACACCGGGTCCGGTGAGCGGGGCCGGGCGAGACCGGGCCAGGTGAGCGAAGCGGGTTCGGGCCGTGCGTGGGGGGCGGCTGCCCGGCCTGTCCGGCACTCTCGGTCGACCGGTCCGGGTGTTGTCTCCGGTCGGACGGTCCGCCCTGCGGGGAGAGCGCGAGAGTCAGTGTCCCGCCCGTGAGGCCCGGAGGATCGTGGCGTCGAGCAGGGACAGGGCGTCCGATGCCGTGCGTCCCGGCTGACGGTTCCAGGGGCCGATCAAGTCGTTCCAGCCCTGGGAGCGGAGTTCGGTGATCAGCCAGGCTCCGGCCCGGTCCACGGTTTCCAGCGAGCCGTAGCCCAGCCGGTGCGCCGTCAGCATGGCCCCGCACAGGCAGCGTGCGCCCCGGGCGTTCCGCAACCGGTAGGGGGTGTTCTGCCAGCCCCACTCCGTGAGGATCTTCCGTGCGTAGCCGAGGTGTGTGGAGGGCCGTACATCGGGCTGCCCGATCCGCCGCCATGTGTGAAGGAGATCCGGCACCAGCGCGCCCAGGCGGCCGGGGAGCGGGCGCTCGCGCGGGAGTGAGGAAGGCAGGGCTCGCAGGGTTTCCTCCACGAGGCTGCTGACGGGCACCGAGAGCAGCCCACGCCACTCGGCCGGCTGACCGGCCTGACCGGGGTGTGCGGCGGCCTGACCGGTCTGACCGGGGTGTGCCGCCTGACCGGGGTGCGCGGGGTGTGTTGCCGGTGCCGGTGCTCGTGTTGGCGCCGGGGTGGCTGAGCCGGGGCGGGGCTTCGGCGGTACCCGTTCCGGTAGGAACGGCTCCGGCAGAACAGGTTCCGGCAGGACCGGGCGTGGGGCGGGTTCCGGAAACACCGGATCCGCAGCGGTGTACCGCAGGCCCAGGACGATCTGCCGCCACGCCTCCGTGTCATGGAGGCGGGCGGCCTGGGCGTCGAGTTGTTCGGGGGTGAGGGGAACGGTTTCCATCGCCACGACATCTCCGTACATTTCGGCCACATTGCTGAGCCGAATGTCCGTCGCGCGAGGAGATCGCTCCACCGGGGAGCGGCGTTCGGGTGTGTCAGGGCAGGAAGGCCGTCACGGGGGTACCGGATGTCACGCGGTGCTGGACGGCAGACGGCATGCGATACCAGAGGCCGGATACCGGAGGCCATGTCGCACCGGACGGCGTGAGGGTCCGGTGCGACACGCCGGTCGGGAGGTCAGCCGGGTCAGGGAGCGTGCGGGGGGACGACGACCGGCAGTCCGGCCGCGCGCCAGGCCTGGAAGCCGCCGATCAGGTCGGTGACCCGGTGCAGCCCCAGCTGTCGCAGGGACGCGACCGCGAGACTCGACGCGTATCCCTCGTTGCAGATCACCACGATCCGCAGGTCATGGCTCACCGCCTCGGGGGCGCGATGGCTGCCCCGGGGATCGAGACGCCACTCCAGTTCGTTGCGTTCGACGACCAGTGCGCCGGGTATGAGGCCGTCCTTTTCGCGCAGGGCCGCGTAACGGATGTCCACCAGCAGGGCTCCTTCGGCCGCGGCGGCTGCGGCCTGGGGCGGGGAGAGTCGTTCGTAGCCGGCCCGGATCCGCTCCAGCAGTTCGTCGATCCCCACCGGCTCCCGTCGGTCCGCGTCGTTGTCCCCGTACCCCGCGTGGTTCTCGCTCACTTCCAGTCCTCCGGGCGCTCGGTCTGCTCCAGGCGGAGCGTCGCGCCCGTGCGGCTGTACCGGCGGATCTGCGGCAGGGGCGGGTAGTAGGCGTGCACCGAGACGGCGTGTGCCCGCTCGGACTCGTTGAGGACCTCGTGCACGTGGTGCCGGCCGAACCCCCGGCCCTCACCTGCCCTCAACTCCCGGGTGCGGTCGATGCCTTCGTGCAGTTCCAGTGACTTCCAGCCGTCCGTGGGCAGTCGTGCGGCGAGGGAGTGCTCCCGCAAGGCGCCCGTGGCCACCGTGAAGGCCCCTGCCGACTCGGCGTGGTCGTGCCAGCCCGTGCCCGTGCCGGGCGGCCAGCCGATCAGCCATGCCTCGCTGCCCCCGGGGCCCTCCAGCCGGAGCCAGGTGCGGCCCTCGGGGTCGAGCGGCAGGGAGGCGACGAGAGCGGCGTCGTCAGCGGTCCGGCGGACGAAGTCGAGGAGTTCCGCGACGGTCGGGCCGCCGGAACCGGTGTCGGGCGACGCGGACGCGCGCAGTGCGGGAACGGGAGTGGTCGCCTGGCCAGGGGCAGGCGTGGGCATGGGCGTGGAGAGGGAAGACGTGGACACAGGGACCGTCCTGAGGGTTCGCGTGGAGGCGCGCCCGTGCGCGGAAGACAGCGCGAAGGGAGTACGGGGCGCGAGGGAAGGCGATTCAGCAGGACGGACGACACACGCAGCCCGCATAGCGGACGAGGTCCATATGGACTCTCCGCCACAGGCGCACATCGGTGTCGGTCATGATCTGGAGTACACCATGTGCGCCTGCGGCGGTCAATCGACGTCCGTGGTTCACCGGCGTCCGTGGTTCACCGTCAATCGACGTTCGTGGTCAATCGATGTCCGCGGTCCGGTCGGAACCTCGTCGGCGGGAGCCGCCGGCCGTCCGGCGCCTGCCCCCGGTTGTCTCCATGCCCGCCTCCCCCTTCCCGTGCCCTTTCCTGTCCCTGTTCCCGTCCGTGTTCTCGTCCCCGGGCTCCGCCTCCGCCTCGACGGGGCCGCCGCTGGCCGCGTCCGCCGCCGTGAGGAGTTCCCCGGGCCGGACCCCGTCGAACGCCGCCACCAGGTGCCCGTCCGGCCGCACCAGCAGCACCGTGTGGGCCGTCGCCCCCGGATAGCTCTCGGTCACCAGGAGTTCGGCCTTCACGGGCAGCGCGTCCACGGCCTCCACGAGCCGGGGCATGACGCCCGCCGTCAGCCAGTGCCGCCGGTCCCACACCCCGGTACCCGGCGCGACCAGGACCACCAACAGGTGTCCCCGGCCCAGCCGTTCGCGCAGCCGCACCGACATGCCGTCCGGTGCCGTCACCCGTACGTCGGTGACCGGCGCACCGGGGGGCGTACTCACGGGAGTGTGCGCCCCGGCGCGTTGAAGCGAAAGAGGGGAGTGCGTGTACGAGGGGGGCGCACCCAGCGGGCCGCAGCCCAGGTGACCGTCCGCGAGCAAGGTGTCGTACCCGCGCGCACTGCCCGGTACGAGCGTCCGCAGGCCCCCCCCGCCCCGCAGTATCGGCAGCGACTGGTCGGCGGCGCGCAGCCGGGAGGCGACCGCGGCACGCCGCTCCGCCTGGTAGCTGTCGAGGAGCAGTTCGGAGGCGCCCTGGTGCCAGGCCTGCGCCAGCTTCCAGGCGAGGTTCTCGGCGTCCCGGAGGCCCTCGTCCAGCCCCTGGGTGCCGAGCGCCCCCAGGAGGTGGGCGGCGTCCCCGGCAAGGAAGGCCCGCCCGGAACGCCATCGCCGGGCCAGCCGGTGGTGAAGCGTGTACACGCCGGTGTCGAGCAGTTCGTAGGGCGGGGTCTCGCCGCACCAGCCCGCGAGGGTGTCGCGGATCCGGGTGATCAGGGCGTCGGGGGTGACCAGTTCACCGCGCGGCGGAAGGAGCCAGTCGAGCCGCCAGACCCCGTCCGGCAGCGGGCGTGCCGTGACCTCGGCGCCTCCGGTACGCCATGGCGGGGAGCGGTGCAGCACGGCCTCGTCCGGCCAGGGCAGTTCGGCGCGGAGAGCGGCGACGGCGTGGCGTTCCACCGCCGTACGGCCCGGGAACCTGATGTCCAGGAGCTTGCGCACCGTGGACCGGGCGCCGTCGCAGCCCACCAGGTAGCTTCCGCGCCACCAGGTCGTACCCGGCCCCTTGGTGTGGGCGGTGACGCCGCGCGCGTCCTGTTCCAGCGTGTCGAGCCGGCTGAGGGGCACCAGGCGCACCAGCTCGCGGGTCGCGGCCGCGCCTCTCAGGCCTCGCGTCAGGGCGTGCTGGGGCAGGTGGACGGGCGACGGCAGCGGGACGGCGGCGTCCTCCTCGCCCAGCGGCACGGCCCGGACCAGCTGCTTGCGGCGGACCGACCGCCAGCCGGTCCAGCGCAGGCCCTCCTCGTACAGCGACGAGAAGCCGAGCCGTAGCACCAGGTCCGCGGTGTCCTCACGCAGGACGACGGTGCGGGCGGGGCGTGGTTCGTCCTTCCCCGGTCCCTCGTCGAGCACGACGGAGGGTACGCCCTGATCCGCGAGGGCGAGCGACAGCGCCAGGCCCACCGGGCCGGCACCGACGACGATCACCGGGTCCACGGCGAGACTCCTCGGTGTGGTGCGGCGGCGGGCAGGGAAGAGGAGGTCATCGAGGGTGCGGAGGACGAGACCGTCGAAGGTACGGAGGCGGATGCTCGGGGCGCGATCACAGAACGTATGCAACTCACTGCCGGTGCTTGCGTCAAGTGACAGCCGTGTCCCGGCGGTGGCGCGGGTGCTCCGGGGCGCGTGTCCACGCCGGTGCGGACCCCGCGCCCCGGCGGCGGATCCCGCGCCGGAGACGGACGGCGAGGGCGCGTCGTCCTCCCCGCGCCCCGCCCGCACGTGCCCCGCCCGCACATGCCGGAGGGGCCCCCGGCCGAAACCGGTGGGCCCGTCCGCCCGCGCCGGGGCGGTTCGCGACACAGCCGGCCGCGGATGCCCCTCACACCCGTGGGCTACTCCTTGGGAGCGTCCCCGCGCGGACCCGGCGTACCGTCGGGGGCGTCCAGGACACCCGGGGCCTCCGTGGGCTCCGCCGCCCCGGCCATCACGATGCCGGTCTTGGCGCGGCGGCCGCGCTTCTCGATCCAGGTGGCGAGCGCCGACAGCAGCAGGCACATCGCGACGTAGATGACGCCGATGACGACGATCGTCGAGACGTACGGGTACTGGCCGTTCACCAGGGTGTTGGACGCGATCAGGCGGGCGGTGTTCAGCAGCTCCGGGTACAGGATGATGTAACCGAGCGAGGTGTCCTTGAGGGTCACCACGAGCTGGCTGATGATCGTCGGCAGCATCGCCCGGACCGCCTGCGGCATCAGGACGCCGAGCATCACCTGGGTCTTGCTCATGCCCAGGGCGTACGCCGCCTCACTCTGGCCCTTGGGCACCGAGTTGATTCCGGCCCGCAGCACCTCGGCCTGGACACAGCCGTTGTAGACCGACAGGCCCGTGGCCAGCGCCCACATCGAGTAGTCGGTCAGGAAGCCGACCCAGATGGCGTAGATCGTGATCAGCAGCGGGATGGAGCGGAACAGCTCGATGAACCCGGTGGCCAGCCAGCGGACCGGCTTGTGGTCGGAGAGCCGGCCGACGGCGAGCACCACGCCGAGCACCAGGGAGCCGACCGCGGCCAGCCCGAACACCTTGAGGGTGGCGAGCACGCCGTCGGCGATGTTCTGCCGGATGCCCGTGTAGTTGAAGATGTCCCACATCTCGGGGGCGAGGTGCCCCTTGTCCGCCAGCCGCATCACACCGACGGCGAGGAGGGCGACGATCGCGAGGGACCCGACGACCGCGTAGACGCGGTTGCGGACGACGGCCTTGGGGCCCGGGGCGTCGTAGAGAACGCTGGCACTCATCGGGCGACCTCCATACGGCGCTCGAGCAGCCGGAACAGACCGCTGATGGCAAAGGTGACGACCAGGTAGCCGAGGGCCACCCAGATGAAGACGGGGACGATGTCGTAGCCCCTGTCACTCATCAGCTTCTGCCAGCCGAAGAGTTCGGTGACACTGAAGGCCCCGGCGATCGCGGAGTTCTTGGTGAGCGCGATGAAGATGCTGCTCAGCGGCGGGATGACGGTCCGGGTCGCCTGCGGGAGGATCACCATGCGCAGGGTCTGGGCGAACGTCATACCGATGGACCGCGCGGCCTCGGCCTGTCCCAGGGGGACGGTGTTGATGCCCGAACGGACGGCCTCGCACACGAAGGACGAGGTGTAGAGGCCGAGCGCGAGCGAGCCGAGCAGGAAGGGGCTCATACCGGGGAAGAGGATTTCCGGTACGACGAAGAAGAAGATCAGGAAGAGCAGGGTCAGCGGGGTGTTGCGCAGCAGGGTCACCCAGGCGGTGCCGAAGACTCGCAGCGGCGGTACGGGCGAGACCCGGAAGCCGGCGATGAGGACACCCAGGACCAGGGCGATGACCGAGCTGACGACGGTGATCGACACAGTTCCTATGAAGCCGTCGCGGAACTCTGGGAAGTTGTCGAGCAATACGTTCATGAGGTCTCCGCGTCGGCGGTCAGCGGCATCAGGGCAGGGGAAGGGGCGCCCCGTACGCGCGCCGTGCTCAGTGAGGGCGGTGTACGGGACGCCTCACCGGCACGCGCGGTGCCGGTGACGGGTCGTCGGTGACGAGACGGTCAGCGTCAGCGTCAGTACTTCTCGATGGCCGGCGGCTCGGTGTAGTCCGAACCGGACAGCCCCAGGGTCGCCTCGTAGATCTTCTTGTACGTGCCGTCCTGGACGTGGGTCTCCAGGGAGGCGTTGATGGCCTCACGGAGGACCTTGTCGTCCTTGTTCAGGCCGATGCCGTAGGGCTCCTCGGTGAACGGCTGGCCGACGACCTTGAGCTTGCCGGAGTTGGCGGCCGCGTAGCCCTTGAGGATCGAGTCGTCCGTGGTGACGGCGTCGACCTGCTTGGTGAGGAGCTGCTGCACGCAGTCCGAGTACTTGGCCAGCTCGACGACCGAGGCACCGTACTCGGGCTTCTTGATCTCCTGGAGCGGGGTGGAGCCCACGATCGAGCAGACCTTCTTGCCCTTCACCGCGTCCTTGCCGGTGATGGCCGTCTCGTCCTTGCGCACCAGCAGGTCGGCGCCCGCCTTGTAGTACGGGCCGGCGAAGCCGACCTGCTTCTTGCGCTCGTCGTTGATCGTGTACGTGCCGACGAGGTAGTCGACCTGGCCCTTGGCGATCGCCGTCTCACGGATGCCGGAGTCGACGGTCTTCCACTCGATCTGCTTGTCGGAGAAGCCGAGGTCCGCCGCGATCATCTTGGCGATCTCGATGTCGAAGCCGGAGCGCTCCTTGGTCGACTGGTCCTCGAAGCCCAGGTACGGCTGGTCGGCCTTGGCGCCGATGATCAGCTTGCCGCGCTTCTTGGCCGCCTTGAAGGCCGGCGAGTCGAGGTCGACACCGGTCGCCACGGTGTACTTCGGGAGTTCGGGAGCCTCGGACGTGCCGGGCTTGACACCCGACGGCTTGTCACCGGCGGAGCCGTCCTTGCCGCCGCAGGCGGTCGCGGTCAGGGCGAGTACGGCGATGGCCGCGACGGCGGCCGACTTGCGGAGCTTCATGGGAACAGTCCTCGTGTCGTGGGTCGTTGGTGGTGCTGACAGGCGTCCGGCCGCGCGGGCGGTCAGTGGTGAAGGATCTTCGACAGGAAGTCCTTGGCACGGTCGCTGCGCGGAGCGCTGAAGAACTGGTCGGGCGTGGCCTCTTCGACGATCTTTCCGTCCGCCATGAAGACGACCCGGTTGGCGGCCGAACGGGCGAAGCCCATCTCGTGGGTGACGACGACCATCGTCATCCCCTCCCGGGCCAACTGCTGCATGACCTCGAGCACTTCGTTGATCATCTCAGGGTCGAGCGCCGACGTGGGCTCGTCGAAGAGCATGACCTTGGGGTCCATCGCCAGAGCACGGGCGATGGCCACACGCTGCTGCTGGCCGCCGGAGAGCTGCGCCGGGTACTTGTCGGCCTGCACGCCGACGCCCACCCGGTCGAGCAGGGCCCGTGCCTTCTCCTCGGCGGCCTTCTTGTCCGCCTTGCGGACCTTGATCTGGCCCAGCATGACGTTCTCGAGCACCGTCTTGTGCGCGAAGAGATTGAACGACTGGAAGACCATGCCGACGTCGGCACGCAGCCTGGCCAGCTCCTTGCCCTCCTGGGGCAGCGGCTTGCCGTCGATCGTGATCGCGCCCGAGTCGATCGTCTCCAAGCGGTTGATCGTGCGGCACAGCGTGGACTTCCCGGACCCGGAGGGCCCGATGACGACGACGACCTCGCCACGGGCGATGGTCAGGTCGATGTCCTGGAGCACATGCAGCGCGCCGAAGTGCTTGTTGACGTTGCTCAGTACGACAAGGTCGTCCGCCACAGGCGCGGCATCCTCGGGGGCCTTGTTCACTGAAACTCCGCTCATCGGCTCTTGCTCCGTCCTCCTCGGTTAGGTAGGGACCCTAGTGACGCAGTGCGATCAGCGTCATTACATCTGAGCGGAAATTGAGCATAACGATCCGGCCTCAACCGGACACTCCGTGTGAACGGGGCGCAGCGGACCGCACGTCGGCGTACCGGGTGCATAACGGAAACCCGGTGGTAACGGGCAGGGTCTTGACGCGCGTACCCCTCATCGGCGTGGATGCCCTGTACACACCATCACGCATAGTTCCAACCGTCCGTGCACACGCGAGGCGGAGAGGAGGGCCATGAGGCTGCTGCTCGTCGAGGACGACGACCACGTCGCGGCGGCCCTGTCCGCCGTGCTCGCACGGCACGGATTCAAGGTCGTGCACGCGCGCAGCGGCGAGGAGGCCCTGCGGGCCCTGCTCCCCGCCGACCAGGAGCCCTTCGGGGTCGTCCTGCTCGACCTCGGGCTGCCCGACCAGGACGGCTACGAGGTGTGCGGGAAGATCCGCAAGCGCTCCACGACACCCGTGATCATGGTGACCGCCCGCGCCGACGTCCGCTCGCGGATCCACGGCCTCAACCTCGGCGCGGACGACTACGTCGTCAAGCCCTACGACACCGGCGAACTCCTCGCCCGGATCCACGCCGTCGCCCGGCGCAGGACGGCCGGCGAGGACACCGGCGCGACCCCGGCGGCCGCCCTGCTGCTCGGACCGGTCCGCATCGAGCTGCCCACCCGGAGGGTCAGCGTCGGCGACCAGGAGATCCAGCTCACCCGCAAGGAGTTCGACCTGCTCGCCCTGCTCGCGCAGCGCCCCGGGGTGGTCTTCCGCCGCGAACAGATCATCAGCGAGGTGTGGCGCACCAGCTGGGAGGGGACCGGGCGGACCCTGGAGGTGCACGTGGCGTCGCTCCGGTCCAAGCTGCGGCTGCCCGCCCTGATCGAGACCGTGCGGGGCGTCGGCTACCGACTCGTCACGCCGTCCCGCTGAGGCGTCCGGCACCGGTGCGTACCCGCCTGCTCCCGCTGCTCATCGTGCTGATGGCCGCCGTTCTGCTCGCCCTCGGCCTGCCGTTGGCCGACCGGGTCGCCGCCGCCGAGCAGCAGCGGGTCGTCATCGACCGGATCGACGACACGGCCCGGTTCGCCGCGCTCGCCCAGTTCGTGAGCGAGCCCCTCGCGGGCTCCGACGAACGGCAGCGCGTCCTGCAGACCGAGCTGGAGGCCTACGAGTCGGTGTACGGGATCAGGGTCGGGGTCTTCTACCGGGACGACCGGGCCCTCGCCAAGGCCCCCGCGGCATGGTTCCTGCCCGTCGAGGGGGAGGGGCGCGAGGCGTTCAAGGAGGCGCTGCTGGGGCGCCGCTCGCACGACCCGCCGCAGGTCTGGCCCTGGCAGGACGGCCGGGTCGTCGTCGCCTCACCGGTCGTACGGGACGGTGACGTGGTCGCCGTGGTGGTGACCGACTCGCCCACCGGTGAGATGCGCTCCCGGATCCTGCGCGGCTGGCTGCTCATCGCCCTCGGCGAGGCGGTCGCCATGCTGGTGGCGCTGGGGGCGGCGTTCCGGCTGGCCGGGTGGGTGCTCCTGCCCGTACGGATCCTGGACGCGGCCACCCACGACATCGCCAGCGGGCGGATGAGGTCGCGGGTCGCGGCGTCCGGTGGGCCCCCGGAACTGCGGCGGCTGGCCCGCTCGTTCAACGAGATGGCCGACAACGTCGAGGACGTCCTGGAGCAGCAGCGCGCCTTCGTCGCCGACGCCTCGCACCAGTTGCGCAACCCGCTGGCCGCCCTGCTGCTGCGGATCGAGCTCCTGGCCCTGGAACTGCCGGACGGCAACGAGGAGATCGCCTCCGTCCGTACGGAAGGCAAGCGCCTCGCCCGGGTCCTGGACGACCTGCTCGACCTGGCGCTGGCCGAGCACGCCGCGGCCGACCTCCAGCTCACCGACATCGCGGCACTCACCGCCGAACGCGTCTCCTCCTGGCGCCCGCTGGCCGACGAGAAGGGCGTACGGCTCACGCTGGACGGCTCGCCGGCCGTCACCGGGTGGGCCGATCCGGTGGCCCTCTCCAGCGCGCTGGACGCCGTCATCGACAACGCGCTGAAGTTCACGCCCCCCGGCGAGGAAGTCCGGGTCACCGCCGGGACCGACGGCGACGGCACGACGGTCGTCGTCGCCGACCGGGGGCCCGGACTGAGCGAACAGGAGCTGGAGCGCGTCGGCGACCGCTTCTGGCGCAGCGGCCGGCACCAGAACGTCCAGGGGTCCGGCCTCGGTCTGTCCATCTCGCGCACCCTGCTCACGGCGGGCGGCGGATCGATCGGCTACGGCGTGCACGAGCCGCACGGCCTGCGGGTCACGGTCACCGTGCCGCGCAACCCGCCGCACGTCTGACGGCCCCCGGGGCGCCCGCCCAGGACCGTCACCCTGGGGCCGGTCACCCGTCGTCCGTCACCCGGGACCCGAAGCCAGGGCCCGTCGCGCGGGCCCGCCGGGTCAGGGCTTCGCCGAGCGGTAGTAGCGCTTGGCCCCTTCGTGCAGCGGCAGCGGATCGGTGTAGATCGCTGTACGCAGGTCCACCAGCTGGGCCGCGTGCACCTCGCGCCCGATCCGGTCCCGGCTGTCGATCACGGTCCGGGTGAACGCCTCGGTCATCAGCGGATCCGTACGGTCCGTCGTGATCAGCAGGTTGGCCACCGCGACCGTCCGCACGGCCTGCCCCTGCTGCGCGTCCCGGTAGGCGTCCGCCGGCATCACGGCCGAGCGGTAGTGGCGGGTCGAGCCCCCGGCCGTCTGGAGCGTGTGGATGAGCGCGTCCTCCAGCGGCACCAGCCGGACGGCGAACTTCTTCGAGAGGTCCTCCAGCGCACCCGTCGGCAGCCCGCCGGACCAGAAGAAGGCGTCCAGCAGCCCGTCCGCGAGCCTCTGGGGCATCGTGTCGATACCCGCCTCGACCGGTGTGATCCCGTCCTGCGGGTCCACACCCGCCGCGGCCATCAGCCGGTCCGCGACGAGCGTCACCCCGGAGCCCTTCTGGCCCACGCCGACCCGCTTGCCCCGCAGATCGGCGACCTCCCGTACGTCGGAGTCCCGGGGGACCACCAACTGCACGTAGTCGTCGTACAGACGCACACACCCGCGCAGCCGCTCGCCCCCGGGCCTGCCGCTCTGGAGGTAGGTGGCCACGGCGTCGGCGGTGGCGATGGTGAAGTCGGCCTCGCCCGTCGCCACCCGTTCGATGTTCTGCTGCGAACCCTCGCTGGTCCGCAGCCGTATCGACACCTTCGGCATGTCCTTGGCCAGCGCGCCCTCCAACCGCTGCCCGTAGCGCTCGTAGACCCCGCTGCGCACCCCGGTGGAGAACGTGAGCGTCCCGCTCGGCTCCGGCTTCCCGAGCGGCAGCACCCACCACACCAGGAGGCCCAGGACGACGACGGCGGCCGCGCCCCCCTGAAAGGCGCGCCGACGGGCGAAACGGGACAGTGCGTGCGGCATGGCGCGATACTGCCAGGCCGGTCCCCGTCCTGGCCAGGCCCGATCCCGGGCGAAGGCTCCGGCGGCCGGGGGAGCCCCGCCACCGCCTACCCTTGTCCCATGAGCAGCGGCAACCGGAGCGAAGCAGTGGACGTCCAGAAGAGCTACGAGGTACGCACCTACGGGTGCCAGATGAACGTCCACGACTCCGAACGGCTGTCGGGCCTGCTGGAGGACGCCGGATACGTGCGCGCCCCGGAGGGCTCCGACGGGGACGCCGACGTCGTCGTCTTCAACACCTGTGCCGTGCGCGAGAACGCCGACAACAAGCTCTACGGCAACCTCGGCCGCCTCGCCCCGATGAAGACCAGGCGCCCCGGGATGCAGATCGCCGTCGGCGGGTGCCTGGCCCAGAAGGACCGCGACACCATCGTCGCCCGTGCCCCCTGGGTGGACGTCGTCTTCGGTACGCACAACATCGGCAAGCTGCCGGTGCTCCTGGAGCGCGCCCGGGTCCAGGAGGAGGCCCAGGTGGAGATCGCGGAGTCCCTGGAGGCCTTTCCCTCCACGCTGCCCACCCGCCGCGAGTCCGCGTACGCCGCCTGGGTGTCGATCTCGGTGGGCTGCAACAACACCTGCACCTTCTGTATCGTCCCCGCCCTGCGCGGCAAGGAGAAGGACCGCCGCACCGGCGACATCCTCGCCGAGATCGAGGCGCTCGTCGCCGAGGGCGTCAGCGAGATCACCCTCCTCGGGCAGAACGTGAACGCCTACGGCTCCGACATCGGCGACCGCGAGGCCTTCTCGAAGCTGCTGCGCGCCTGCGGCACGATCGACGGACTGGAGCGCGTCCGCTTCACCTCGCCCCACCCGCGCGACTTCACCGACGACGTGATCGCGGCGATGGCCGAGACCCCCAACGTCATGCCCCAGCTCCACATGCCGATGCAGTCCGGCTCGGACCGCGTCCTGAAGGCCATGCGCCGCTCCTACCGCCAGGAGCGCTTCCTCGGGATCATCGAGAAGGTGCGGACGGCCATGCCGGACGCGGCTCTCTCCACCGACATCATCGTCGGCTTCCCCGGGGAGACCGAGGAGGACTTCGAGCAGACCATGCACGCCGTGCGCGAGGCCCGGTTCGCCAACGCCTTCACCTTCCAGTACTCCAAGCGCCCCGGGACACCGGCCGCCGACATGGAGGACCAGATCCCCAAGGAGGTCGTCCAGGAGCGCTACATGCGGCTGTCCGCCCTCCAGGAGGCGATCTCCTGGGAGGAGAACAAGAAGCAGGTCGGCCGCACCCTGGACGTCATGGTCGCCGAGGGCGAGGGTCGCAAGGACGGCGCCACCCACCGGCTCTCCGGCCGCGCCCCGGACAACCGCCTGGTCCACTTCACCAAGCCGGACCAGGACGTGCGCCCCGGCGACGTGGTGACCGTCGAGGTCACCTACGCCGCCCCGCACCACCTGCTCGCGGAGGGTGCGCCGCTGGGCGTGCGGCGCACCCGGTCGGGGGACGCCTGGGAGAAGCGCACCGCGGCGGCCCCCGAGCCGGCCGGAGTGATGCTGGGCATCCCCGGCGTCGGCGTCCCGGCCCCGCTGCCCGAGGCGGCCGTCCCGGGGTGCGGCCTCGGCTGACCCCCTGGGGCGGTGCCGTCCGGGAAGCGGCGGCGCCGTCCATGGGCGGCGGCGGGGCCGTTTCCGGGTGCCTGCGGTGCTGTCCCGGGTGGCCGCCTCCCGCGCACCCTCGCGCAGTACGCTGACCGGCATGCTCGTCGCCGCCGCCGTCTGTCCCTGTCCGCCGCTCCTGGTGCCCGAGGTGGCCGCCGGAGCCGCGCCCGAACTCGATGCCGCGAGGGCCGCGTGCGCCGACGCCGTGGGCGTGCTCGCCGCCGCACGGCCCGACCTGCTGATCGTGGCGGGCCCCGCGGGCCCGGACCACCTCGGGCCCTTCCCGGCGGGCTCGCCGGGCTCCTTCGCAGGGTTCGGCGTGGGGCTCACGGTCCGGCTCGGACCGGCCCCCGCCCCGTCCCCGGCCCCAGCTCGCCCGCTCCCCGCCTCCCTCGCCGTCGGCGCCTGGCTGCTGGAGCACGCCCGCTGGTCCGGCGCGCCGGTGGAAGGGTTCGGAGTCGCCGAACGGCTGGAGCCGGACCGCTGCGTCCGGGCCGGACGGGAACTCGCGGCGCGGGCGGAGCGGGTGGCCATGCTGGTGATGGGCGACGGAAGCGCCTGCCGCACGGTCAAGGCGCCCGGCTACCTCGACGAACGGGCGGCGGACTTCGACGCGGAGGCCGCCCGCGCCCTGGGTGCCGCTGACCTCGCCGCGCTGAGGGCGCTGGACGAGTCGCTCGCACACGAACTGTCGGTCGCCGGACGGGCCCCCTGGCAGGTCCTCGCGGGCGCGGCGGAGGGTGCGGGCCTGGGCGGACAACCGCTGTACGAGGACGCCCCGTACGGCGTGGGCTACGTCGTCGCCTCCTGGTCCTGACGGTCCCGCTCCGTCCCGACCGCCCCACTCCGCCCTGGTCGCACGGAGAACACAGGGAACACAGGGATCCGGCCGCGCAGGCGCGGTCCCGGACATGGCCGAGGGCCGTGGGGCAACGGCTCCACGGCCCTCGGCCCACCCGGCGCCCGGATCAGGCGGCGGGCGGTGGCGTCGGCGGCGTGCCGCCCTCGTTCTTCTGGCCGAGGCGGTCGACCGCGTCCTTGGCCTTCTGCGTACCCGACACGATCTTGTCGCTGTACTTGCCCTTGGTGCGCTCGTCGACCGTGCGGGCGGCCTTGTCGAGACCCTGGTCGATCTTGTCCCCGTGCTGCTGCGCGAGGTCGCCGACCTTCTCCTTGGCCGGGGCCAGCTTGGCCTTCAGGTTGTCCAGGAAACCCATGGGGTCACCTTCCGTGCTGGGGGACTGTGACCTCGATTTTACCCGGGTGAGGGCGATCGCGCGTGGTCCCGGGGGCGTCCGGCCGCGCACGGCGTCCCGGGTGTCACCCCCCGGTCCGGGGCGTCTTGAAATTTGAGACACTGTCTCGGTGAGAAGACAGGCTCCCACTCCTCGTGTCATCACCGTCGTCGGCCCCACCGCGGCCGGGAAGTCCGATCTCGGGGTGTTCCTCGCCCAGCGGCTCGGCGGTGAGGTGGTCAACGCGGACTCCATGCAGCTCTACCGGGGGATGGACATCGGTACGGCGAAGCTGACGCCCGCCGAGCGCGGAGGGATCCCCCACCACCTCCTGGACGTGTGGGACGTCACCGACACGGCCAGCGTCGCCGAGTACCAGCGGCTCGCGCGCGCTGAGATCGACCGGCTGCTGGCCGCGGGCCGCGTCCCCGTCCTGGTGGGCGGCTCCGGGCTCTACGTGAAGGGCGCCATCGACGCCCTGGAGTTCCCGGGGACCGACCCGGAGGTACGCGCCCGGCTGGAGGAGGAGCTGGCCCGGAACGGCTCCGGCGCGCTGCACGCCCGGCTGGCCGACGCGGACCCACAGGCGGCTCGGGCCATCCTGGCCGGAAACGGCCGCCGTATCGTCCGCGCCCTGGAGGTCATCGAGATCACGGGCAAGCCCTTCACGGCCAACCTCCCGGGCGACGAGGCCGTCTACGACGCCGTACAGATCGGGGTGGACGTCGAACGCCCGGAGCTGGACGCCCGGATCACCGCCCGGGTGGACCGGATGTGGGAGGCGGGCCTGGTGGACGAGGTGCGCCACCTGGAAACCCTCGGGCTGCGGGAGGGACGCACGGCCTCCCGGGCGCTCGGCTACCAGCAGGTGCTGGCCGCGCTCGCCGGTGAGTGCACCGAACAGGAGGCGCGCGCCGAAACCGTGCGCGCCACCAAACGCTTCGCGCGCCGTCAGGACTCGTGGTTCCGGCGCGACGCGCGCGTGCGGTGGCTGAGCGGGGCCGAGGCGCGGCGCCGGGAACTCCCGGGGCTCGCGCTGGCGTTGGTCGAACGGGCGGTCACAGCCTGATCACGTGATGGCATCGGGACGCTCCGACCGTCATTTCGGCCGTCGCGAGCGTGCCATCATCGAGCATCGATCGACCAGTGGAGTCAGAGTGGGGAGGGCGCGTGGCGATGGCGGCCGGCCCTCGTGACACCGACCAGGAAGCACCGGACACGCGGCACGAGGCGGGACGCCTCAGCCCCGACGGGCCTGACGGCCTCGACGGCCCTGACGGGCTCGACGGACCCGATGTGACCCCCGAGGCGGAGGTCGAGGTCGAGCTCCGTCCGGCCCGGCGCCTGCGGATCTGGCAGCTCGCGCCCATCGTGGTCCTGGCGGCGCTCGGCTCCCTGATGTTCGCCTTCCCCCTCGCCTTCGAGTTCGGCGACGGCGGGCCCGTCGTCGCCATGCTCGGACTGCTGATCAGCGGTTGCGCGGCCGGCTGGGGCATGATGGCGGCCCGCCGGGTGGGCCACACCTGGCCCGGCCTGCCGGCCAGGGGATCGGCCGAACGCCCGGACTGGCGCGTCGTCGGCCTCTACGCCGCCGTCTGCGCCGTACTGGTCGCGCTCGCCGTCTGGCGCGTCGCCCGCCTGGGCTGAGACACCGCCTGGACCCGACCCGTCCAGGGCCCGGACCGGGCCGCGGACTGTCGGCGCCGCCTCGTACAGTGGGAGTGTGAGCACCTCCCAGATCGCCTTCCTCAAGGGCCACGGCACCGAGAACGACTTCGTGATCGTTCCCGACCCGGACAACGCCGTGGACCTGCCCGCCTCCGTCGTCGCCCGGCTCTGCGACCGGCGGGCCGGCATCGGCGGTGACGGACTGCTGCACGTCGTGCGCTCCGCCGCGCACCCCGACGCCCGCTCCATGGCCGGACAGGCCGAGTGGTTCATGGACTACCGCAACGCCGACGGCTCGGTCGCCGAGATGTGCGGCAACGGCGTGCGCGTCTTCGCCCGCTACCTGCGGCACGCCGGCCTCGCCGCGGAGGGGGACCTGGCCGTCGCGACCCGAGGGGGCGTCAAGCGGGTCCGCCTCGACGGGGACGGCTCCGTCACCGTCTCCATGGGACGCGCCCAACTCCCCGGAAGCGACGTGCGGGTCACCGTCGGCGACCGCGGCTGGGACGCCCGCAACGTGAACATGGGCAATCCGCACGCCGTCGCGTTCGTCGAGGACCTGGCACACGCCGGTGACCTGCTCTTGGCCCCGTCGTTCACCCCGGCCTCCGTCTACCCGGACGGCGTCAACGTCGAGTTCGTCGTGGACCGCGGACCTGGCCACCTCGCGATGCGCGTGCACGAGCGCGGATCCGGCGAGACCCGCTCCTGCGGCACGGGTGCCTGCGCTGTGGCCGTCGCCGCCGCCCGCCGGGACGGGACGGACCCGGCCGTGACGGGGACCCCCGCCACGTACACCGTGGACCTGCCCGGCGGCACGCTGGTCGTCACCGAATTCCCGGACGGCGGCGTCGAGATGACGGGCCCCGCCGTGATCGTCGCCGAGGGTGTGGTCGACGTGGACCTGCTCGAAACGGTGATCGGGTAGAGCTTCGCTCGAATGGGTGATCCGTTTCACGCTGAGCGAGAGCCGGACTGCGCCACGTGGTGGGCTCGGTAGCATCAAGCACCGGCCCCGAGCGGCGTCCGCCCCTCCTCACCGCCGGTCGACGCTGCCGGAGGTCCCCCCATGAGCGCAGAGGCCACCGATCCAGGTGCTCACGCACGCAAGCGCGGTCGTCCACGGATCGACCTGCGCCGGCTGGGCCGTGTCGCCCTGCTCGGTCCGGTGGCCCGCGACCGGCTGCCCGACGCCATCGGGCACGTGGCGGAGGCCCACCGCGCGCACCACCCGGACGCCGACCTCACCGTCCTGCGCAGGGCCTACGTCCTCGCCGAGTCCTCCCACCGCGGCCAGATGCGCAAGAGCGGCGAGCCGTACATCACCCATCCGCTCGCCGTCACCCTGATCCTCGCCGAACTCGGCGCAGGGACGACGACGCTGACGGCCTCTCTGCTCCACGACACCGTGGAGGACACCGAGGTGACGCTCGATCAGGTACGCGAGCAGTTTGGCGACGAGGTCTGCTACCTGGTGGACGGGGTCACCAAGCTGGAGAAGGTCGACTACGGCGCCGCCGCCGAACCCGAGACCTTCCGCAAGATGCTCGTCGCCACGGGCAACGACGTACGGGTCATGTCGATCAAACTGGCCGACCGGCTGCACAACATGCGCACCCTCGGGGTCATGCGGCCGGAGAAGCAGGCCAGGATCGCCAAGGTCACCCGGGACGTCCTCATCCCCCTCGCCGAACGCCTCGGCGTACAGGCCCTCAAGACGGAGCTGGAGGACCTGGTCTTCGCCATCCTCCACCCCGAGGAGTACGCGGGCACCCGGGCGCTGATCGCCGCGGCGGACGGCGGCCAGGACCCGCTCGCGGAGATCGCCGAGAGCGTGCGGGCGACCCTGCGTGAGGCCGGTATCAGCGCCGACGTCCTCATCAGGCCCCGCCACTTCGTCTCCGTGCACCGGGTCCGGAGCAAACGCGGCGCACTGCGGGGCACCGACTTCGGACGGCTGCTGGTGCTGGTCTCCGAGGACGCCGACTGCTACGCGGTCCTGGGGGAGCTGCACACCTGCTTCACCCCGGTCGTCTCCGAGTTCAAGGACTTCATCGCGGCGCCGAAGTTCAACCTGTACCAGTCGCTGCACACGGCGGTCGTCGGTCCCGAGGGCGCGGTCGCCGAAGTGCTCATCCGTACCCACCGGATGCACAAGGTCGCCGAGGCGGGCGTGGTCGCCCTGGGCAACCCCTATGTGCAGGACGGCACCACCGCGGCCCAGCACGACGAACCCGTGGACGGCGAGCGGGCCGACCCGACCCGGCCCGGCTGGCTCTCCCGGCTCCTCCAGTGGCAGGAGTCCGCGACCGACCCGGACACGTTCTGGACCACCCTGCGCGACGACCTCGCCCAGGACCGGGAGATCACCGTCTTCGGCCCCGAGGGCGGCACGCTCGGGCTGCCCGCCGGCGCGAGCTGTGTCGACGCCGCGTACGCCCGGTACGGCGACGCGGCGCACGGCTGTATAGGGGCGCGCGTCAACGGGCGTCTGGCCACCCTGAGCACCGTCCTGACCGACGGCGACACGGTCCAGCTGCTCCTCGCCCAGGACGCCTCCTCCGGGCCCTCCCCGGAGTGGCTGGACCACGCCCGTACGCCCGCCGCGAGGATCGCGATCGCCGGGTGGCTCGAAGCCCACCCCGACGCGGCCCCGGGGAACCCCAAGAGCCGGCCCGCACCGCCCCGGGCCCAGGACCGCTCCGACGACTCCGTGCCCGGCTCCGCCAGGAGGGGTGACCGCGACACCGGTGTGACCGTGGACGTCCCGGGGGCGCCGGTCCGGCTCGCCGGCTGCTGCACCCCCGTCCCGCCCGACGACATCATCGGTTTCACCGTGCGCGGCGGAGCCGTCACCGTGCACCGCCGGGAATGCCCCGCCACCACCCGGATGCGGGCGGTGGGCCGGCCCGCCGTCGGCGCCCGCTGGCACGACACCGGGGAGTGGGGCGGGCCCGCCGACCACCGGGTCACCCTCGTCGCCGAGTCCTTCGGACGTCCCCGGCTGCTCGCCGACCTCACCGAGGCCATCGCGGCCGCCGACGCGGCCATCGTGTCGGCCACCGTGGAACCGCCGAGCGAGCAGCGTGTCCGGCACACCTACACCCTCCAGCTCCCCGACGCGGCCGGGCTCCCCGCGCTGATGCGGGCGATGCGCGCCGTACCGGGCGTCTACGACGTCAGCCGCGCCCAGCAGCCCGCCGCCGCCCGCTGACCCCCGCCCCGCGACGGGACCCGGCGACCCCGTTCGGGTGGTGCGGCGCGCGCCACCCCCACCCGGGGTGTTTCCGCTGGTAGCGGTAGTCCATGCCGCATACCTCCCGCCGACTGCGTGCCGCGCTGCTGGTCACCGCGTCGGCCGCCCTCGTCGCCGCGACCCTGCCCGCCCCCGAACCGCTCGGCATCGGTGACCGCCTCTTCCCCCACCTCGGCAACCCCGGGTACGACGTCCTCGCGTACGACATCTCGCTCACCTACCGAGGGAAGAACACCGAACCCCTCGACGCCGTCACCACCATCGACGCGCGGACCACGCACTCCCTGGAGCGCGTCAACCTCGACTTCGCCGTGGGGACCGTCGAGGCCGTCGAGGTCGACGGACGCGCCGCCGAGTTCGCCACCCGGGACGAGGACCTCGTCATCCGGCCACCGGACCGCCTCCCCGCCGGTGTGCCCGTCCGCATCACCGTCCGGCACACCAGCGACCCCTCCGGGGACCCGTCCCGCGGCGGGTGGGTGCGCACCGCGGACGGCCTCGCGATGGCCAACCAGGCGGACGCCGCCCACCGCGTCTTCCCCGGCAACGACCACCCGGCGGACAAGGCCTACTTCACCTTCCGGGTCACCGCCCCGAACGGCCTCACGGTGGTGGCGGGCGGTCTGCCGGCGGGGCGGCGGCAGCACGGGGCCACGACCACCTGGACCTACCGCACCGCCCACCCGATGGCCACCGAACTGGCCCAGGTGTCCATCGGCCGCTCCACCGTCCAGCACCGCACGGGCCCCCACGGGCTGCCGGTCCGCGACGTGGTGCCCTCGGCCGACCGCGACACCCTGGAACCCTGGCTGGACAAGACCCCGAAGCACCTGGCCTGGATGGAGGAGCAGGTCGGCCCGTACCCGTTCGAGACGTACGGACTGCTGGTGGCCGACACCGAGACCGGCTTCGAGCTGGAGACCCAGACTCTCTCGCTCTTCGAACGGTCCCTGTTCACCGAGCCCGCCCACCCCGCCTGGTACGTCGAATCGGTCATGGTGCACGAGCTCGCCCACCAGTGGTTCGGCGACAGCGTCTCGCCCCGGGTCTGGTCCGACCTCTGGCTCAACGAGGGACACGCCACCTGGTACGAGGCCCGGTACGCCGAGGAGCACGCCGACAAGCCGCTCGAACAACGCATGCGGGAGGCCTACACCCACTCCGACGCCTGGCGCGCCGCGGGCGGACCGCCCGCCCACCCCGACGCGCCCTCACCGGACCACAAGATCAGCCTGTTCCGGCCGGTGGTCTACGACGGCAGCGCCCTGGTCCTGTACGCCCTGCGGCAGGAGATCGGCACGGACGCCTTCGACCGCCTGGAGCGCACCTGGGTGCGGGAACACCGGGACCGCTCGGCGACCACCGCGGACTTCACCCGGCTCGCCGCACGGATCGCCGGACGGGACCTGACGGCGTTCTTCGACGGCTGGCTCTTCGGCGAGAAGACACCCCCCATGCCGGGGCACCCCGACTGGCGCAGCGCGAAGCCCCGTACCACCGCGGGGCCGCGGGGCGCCGTACCCGCCCCGAAACCCGGGTGACGGGCCCATCGGGGGCATGCCACTATCGACACGTCGGCACGGCGACGTCCCGCGGGATCCCGGTCCATGGGAATCTTCCGGCGGCGTCACACGTTGTGACCGATGTAACGACTTCCATCGACGTAAGGATCCAATGACCTCCTCTTCCTCCCTTCCCCAGGACGCGCAGGACGCGCAGAGCGCCACGGACACCGCGTCCGAAAGCCTCACCGAGAGCCTTCGGGCCGACGCCCTGATGGAAGAGGACGTCGCCTGGAGCCACGAGATCGACACCGAGCGGGACGGCGAACAGCTCGACCGCTCGGAGCGCGCGGCACTGCGCCGTGTGTCCGGGCTCTCCACCGAGCTCGAGGACGTCACCGAGGTCGAGTACCGCCAGCTGCGCCTGGAGCGCGTGGTGCTGGTCGGTGTCTGGACCTCCGGCACGGTGACCGACGCGCAGAACTCCCTCGCCGAGCTGGCCGCCCTGGCCGAGACGGCCGGCGCGATGGTGCTCGACGCCGTCTACCAGCGGCGCGACAAGCCGGACCCGGCCACCTACATCGGCTCGGGCAAGGCGCTGGAGCTGCGGGACATCGTCCTCGAATCGGGGGCGGACACCGTCGTCTGCGACGGTGAGCTGAGCCCCGGCCAGCTGATCCACCTCGAAGACGTCGTCAAGGTCAAGGTGGTCGACAGGACCGCGCTGATCCTCGACATCTTCGCCCAGCACGCCAAGTCCCGTGAGGGCAAGGCGCAGGTCTCGCTGGCGCAGATGCAGTACATGCTGCCGAGGCTGCGCGGCTGGGGCCAGTCCCTCTCCCGGCAGATGGGCGGCGGCGGATCCAGCGGCGGTGGCGGCATGGCCACGCGTGGTCCCGGTGAGACCAAGATCGAGACCGACCGGCGCCGCATCCGCGAGAAGATGGCGAAGATGCGCCGCGAGATCGCGGAGATGAAGACCGGCCGCGAGATCAAGCGCCAGGAGCGCAGGCGCAACAAGGTGCCCTCGGTGGCGATCGCCGGATACACCAACGCGGGCAAGTCCTCCTTGCTCAACCGGCTCACCGGCGCGGGCGTGCTGGTGGAGAACGCGCTGTTCGCCACCCTCGACCCGACCGTGCGCCGGGCCGAGACCCCGAGCGGCCGCCTCTACACGCTGGCCGACACCGTCGGGTTCGTGCGCCACCTTCCGCACCACCTCGTCGAGGCGTTCCGCTCCACGATGGAGGAGGTCGGCGAGTCCGACCTGATCCTGCACGTGGTGGACGGCGCCCATCCGGTGCCGGAGGAGCAGCTCGCCGCCGTGCGTGAGGTGATCCGGGACGTCGGCGCCGTCGACGTACCCGAGATCGTCGTGATCAACAAGGCGGACGCGGCCGACCCCCTGGTGCTCCAGAGGCTGCTGCGCAACGAGAAGCACGCGATCGCCGTGTCGGCGCGTACGGGTGCCGGGATCGACGAGCTGCTCGCGCTCATCGACACCGAACTGCCCCGCCCGTCCGTCGAGATCGAGGCACTCGTGCCCTTCACCCAGGGCGCGCTCGTCTCCCGGGTGCACGCCGAGGGCGAGGTGGTCTCCGAGGAGCACACCCCGGAGGGCACCCTGCTCAAGGCCCGGGTCCACGAGGAACTGGCCGCGGAGCTCTCGACGTTCGTGCCCGCGGTCCACTAGGGACGTACGCACGGCCGTGACACGCCGGAGGCCCGGCCCCCCTCCACGAGGGGGGCCGGGCCTCCGGCCTGTGCGGGGTGCGCGGGACTCAGCGGTCGGCGTACTTCTTGCTGGCCGCCTCGTAGATCCCCTTGGCCTCCGTGCCGAGGCGCGGTCCGGCCAGCCAGCCCGCCCGCACCGGACCGATGGAGGTGTTGGAGACCAGCGCGGGCTCGCCGTCCCGGCCCTTCGCGACCCAGCCGCCGCCGGAGGAGCCGCCGGTCATCGTGCAGCCGATGCGGTACATCGTCGGCTGGTCCTCGAAGACCGAGAGACGTCCCGGCGTGTCGGCGCACTGGAACGCCTTCTGGCCGTCGTACGGCGGAGCCGCCGGGTAGCCGGTCGCCGTCATGCCGTCGATCTTCCCGGTCGCCGGGGCGTCGAAGTCGACCGGCAGGGCGGAACCGACCGTCTCCTCCAGCGACTTGCCCGTCGAGCCCTTCTCCGGAGTGACCTGGAGGACCGCGAAGTCGTACGGGGCGCCCTGCCCGCCGGTCGACGCGCCCTCGGAGATCCACTCGTCCGAGGTCTGCGCCCACTGGCCCCACCACACGCCGTACGGGGCGATCTGCTCCTTGGACGCGTTGTCCAGCTCGGCGGCCGGCATGGCGCTGTCGTTGTAGGACGGGACGAAGGCGATGTTGCGGTACCAGCCGCCCTTCTTGCCCGCGTGCACGCAGTGGCCCGCGGTCCACACCATGTTGGACTTGCCCGGGTGCGCCGGGTCCCGCACCACGGTCGCCGAACAGACCATCGGTCCCTCGGGGCCGTCGAAGAGCAGCTTCCCGGACGCCGGGGCGCTGTCGTGGTACGGCGTCGGCAGGCTCGTGGCCTCGACCGGGGCGGGTGTCGGGTCACTCACGCCCTCGTCGCCCGAGATGTCGTCGTCGACCGGGTTCTCCGGGGGCTTCTCCGCCTCACGCATCCGGTCCGGGTCCCACAGACCCTCGATGATCGGGTTGACGTAGTCCTTGGCCTCACGCAGCCATGTCTCGCGGTCCCAGTTCTTCCACTCGCCGTCGCGCCACTTGTCGACGTCGATCCCGTGCTCCTTGAGGCGGTCCTTCAGGTCCTCCGGAATCGTGATCTTGCCGTCGGACTGCCCGGCGGCGGCGTCGCTCGCCTTGTCGCCCGGACCGTCCTCGTCCGGTCCGCAGGCGGTGACCGTGAGCGTCAGGACGGCGGCGAGCGCCGTCACGGCGAGGGCGGGACGGCGTACGCTCCTCCCGCGGCGTGCGGTGTCGGTCGGGCGCATGGGTCGCATCTGGTGATCCCCCTGGGACTTCGTCACTGACGTCGGTACGGCACTGCCTTCGGTACTGCGCCGCGGAGTCGCCCGGCGCGCGCGGCGCGGACACCCGGTGCCCCGCCCCGTACGCCGAGCCGGAGCGCCGGCTCCCCTCGCGTGCGGCCCCCACTATGCCGGTGCCGTCGGGGACGGTGCGCGGCAGGGCCGCGGTTCCGCGGCCGCGAGGATCTCGCGCCGGAGCCGTGATCCCCGGTGCCCCGCGTCGTTGGTACACACGAGGGACGCCCGTACAGCGTTCACCGGCGGACTCCGCCTGTCGAGCGCCGTGCCGAGGTGCGACGTGACCGTGACAGCGGGAGGACCGAAGAGCCGTGGCCGTGACCGAACCAGCTCCGGCGGCAGCCACCGCCGCCCACGAGGGAATCCTGCGGCGCCAGGCACAGCGCGAGTCGGCCGCCCGCACCTACGCGCGCTCGCTGCCGATCGTGCCGGTGCGGGCCAGGGGCATGACCATCGAGGGCGCGGACGGGCGGCGCTATCTGGACTGCCTGTCCGGCGCGGGCACCCTGGCCCTCGGGCACAACCACCCGGTGGTGCTGGAGGCCATCAGGAAGGTCATCGACTCCGGTGCCCCGCTGCACGTCCTCGATCTCGCCACCCCGGTCAAGGACGCCTTCACGACGGAGCTGTTCGCCACCCTGCCCCGCGAACTGGCGGACGACGCCCGGGTCCAGTTCTGCGGGCCGGCCGGGACGGACGCCGTCGAAGCCGCGTTCAAGCTGGTGCGGGCCGCGACCGGCCGCGACGGACTGCTGGCGTTCACCGGCGCCTACCACGGGATGACGGCCGGGGCGCTGGCCGCCTCCGGAGGCGCCACCGACGTGCGGGTGACACGGCTGCCCTTCCCGCAGACCTACCGCTGCCCCTTCGGCACCGGTGGCGAACGCGGCGCGGAGATCGCCGCCCGCTGGACCGAGCACCTCCTGGACGACCCCAAGGGCGGGGTGCCCGCACCCGGCGCGATGATCGTGGAACCGGTCCAGGGGGAGGGCGGCGTCAACCCGGCGCCCGACAGCTGGCTCCGCCGGATGCGTGACATCACCCGGGACCGTTCCATCGCCCTGATCGCGGACGAGGTACAGACCGGGGTCGGCCGCACCGGCGCGTTCTGGGCGGTCGAACACAGCGGTGTCGTCCCCGACGTGATGGTGCTGTCCAAAGCCATCGGGGGCTCGCTGCCCCTCGCGGTGATCGTCTACCGCTCCGGGCTCGACCTCTGGCAGCCGGGCGCCCACGCCGGGACCTTCCGCGGCAACCAGCTCGCCATGGCGGCCGGGTCCGCCACGCTCGCCTACGTCCGGGAGAACCGCCTCGCCGAGCGCGCCGGGACGCTCGGCGCGCGCATGATCGCCCAGCTCCAGGCGCTCGCCGCGGACCACCCCAGCATCGGCGACGTCCGGGGCCGCGGTCTGATGATCGGGATCGAACTCGTCGACCCGGAGGCCGCGCCGGCCGACGTCACCGCGGAGAACGGCTGTGCCCCGCCCCCGGATCCCGCGCTCGCCGCCGCGGTCCAGCGGGAATGTCTGCGCCGAGGCCTTATCGTCGAACTCGGCGGACGCCACAGCGCCGTGGTCCGACTGCTCCCTCCCCTCACGCTCACCGACGAACAGGCAACGGCGGTCGTGGACCGCCTCGCTGACGCGCTGAGAGCAGCGGAGCGCTCGTCGCATCGTCGGACCGCCGCCGGCCGACCCGCTGACCCCGGATCCCTCACAAGGAAGACGCCGTGAACCCCACCCCCGCACCCCAGGCCGACGGCCCTCTCACCAGCCAGCAGCGAGGAGCGGAGCTGCCGGACAGCGACGTCGCCGTGGAACCGGCGACGGTACCTCGTCAGAAGTCCGGGGCCGGCGCGACACCGCGCACCCCGGCGGGCATCGACGCCGGACCGGTCCGACCGGTCACCCCCGCGCAGCCGTCCGGCGAACCGGACGCGCTGGACCACCCCGACCCCTCCCGCGCCGCCGACAGCGCGGGCACCGAGAGCCTGTTGCGCTGCTGGATCCGGGAGAACGACCTGCCCCGGCCCGAGGACGGCCTCATGCGCATCCCGCTGCCCGCCAGCGGCACCGCCCTGCTCGTCCCGGTCGGCCACTGGTCGGCGACCGGCTGGCACCGCCTGGGCACCCCCGCCCTGGAGAGCGCCCCGGCGGGCGCCCCGGGCGTCGACGCCGTCACCGTGGCCGCCCTCCTCGGGCGCGAGAGCGACCGGAACACCGGGACGGACCTGGTGGCCCGGGTCGCCGACTCGGTACGGCAGACCGCCGTCTTCCTCGCGGATCGGCGCCGGCAGCCCGCCGCCGACCCCGGAGCCGACCTCTTCCTCACCGCGGAGCAGGCCCTCGTCCTCGGCCACCCCCTGCACCCCACGCCCAAGAGCCGCGAGGGCCTCTCCGAGTCCGAAACCCTGCTCTACTCACCCGAGTTGCGCGGCTCCTTCCCGCTCCACTGGATGGCCGTGGACCGGTCGATCCTGGCCACCGAGTCGTCCTGGACCCAGGACGGACGGCCGGTCGGCGCCGAAGAACTCCTCGCGTCCCACACCGAGGGACTGCGCCTGCCCGACGGCACCGCCGCCCTGCCCCTCCACCCCTGGCAGGCGGCCGAACTCACCCGCCGCCCGGACGTCGTGGCCCTGCTGGACAAGGGCCTCCTGCACGACCTCGGCCCGTACGGCGACCGCTGGCACCCCACCTCCTCCGTACGCACCGTGCACCGCCCCGGCGCCGGGGTCATGCTCAAGCTGTCCCTGGGCGTCCGCATCACCAACTCCCGCCGGGAGAACCTCCGCAAGGAGCTGCGCAGGGGAGTGGAGGTGCACCGGCTGCTGGAGACCGGGCTGGCCCGGCAGTGGCACCAGGCGTACCCCGGCTTCGACATCGTCCGCGATCCCGCCTGGCTCGCCGCCGACACACCGGACGGCGCCCCCGTGCGCGGGCTCGACGTGATGCTCCGTCACAATCCGTTCGCCACCACCGACGACGCCGTGTGCATCGCCGGCCTCACCGCGCCACGCCCCTGGCCCGGCCACCCCGGCACGCACTCCCGGCTGGCGGACGTCGTCTCGTCGCTCGCCACACGCACCGGCCGCACCGTCCAGGCGGTCGGCGTGGAGTGGTTCCTGCGCTACCTCGACCAGGTCATCCGCCCCGTAATCTGGTTGGATGCCATGGCAGGCGTCGCCCTCGAAGCACACCAGCAGAACACGCTCGTACTCCTCGACGCGGACGGCTGGCCGGCCGGCGGCAGGTACCGCGACAACCAGGGGTATTACTTCCGTGAGTCCCACCGGGCCGCGCTGGAGCACCGGCTCCCGGGCATCGGCGCCGTCAGCGACACCTTCGTCACCGACTCCGTCACCGACGAACGGCTCGCCTACTACCTCGGCATCAACAACGTGTTCGGGCTCATCGGGGCGTTCGGCTCCCAGCGCCTGGCCGACGAACAGGTGCTCCTCGCCGCGTTCCGCGGATTCCTGGAGGAGGCCGCCGCACTCGGCTCGTCCCTGCCCGGATACCTGCTCGGCACCACCCAACTGCGGTGCAAGGCCAACATGATGACCCGGCTGCACGGGCTCGACGAACTCGTCGGTCCGGTCGACACCCAGTCCGTCTACGTCTCCATCACCAACCCCCTCCGCGCCTGAGGCCCCCGGGCGACCCCCACGAGAGGAGAGCGTCACGGTGCACCAGGCCGATGCGCACACCGACGCCGCGGCCGGGGCGGAACCGGCCGACGGACCGGGAGCCGAAGACACCCTGGAACTACGGCTCACCGAGGAACTGCTCGCCGTCCTCGGGGACGAGCCGCAGCAGGCCGGCACGCGCCGTGACGCCTCCGACCTGGTCGGCGACCCCGCGTCCTGGCGCCCTGCCGCCACACCCGCCGGGGAGTTCCGGCTCGTCCCCGTGGAGCTGACCCGCGACCTCGGGGTCCTCACCCGCTGGATGAACGATCCGGCGGTGGCGGCCTTCTGGGAGCTGGCCGGACCCGAGTCCACCACCGCCGACCACCTGCGGCGCCAACTGGACGGAGACGGCCGCAGCGTGCCCTGCCTCGGCGTGCTGGACGGCCGGCCGATGAGCTACTGGGAGATCTACCGCGCGGACCTGGACCCGCTGGCGCGCCACTACCCGGCCCGCCCCCACGACATCGGCCTCCACCTCCTCGTCGGAGGCGTCACCAACCGGGGCCGGGGCATCGGCACCCTGCTGCTGAAGGCCGTCGCCGATCTCGTACTCGACAACCACCCGCGCTGCGCCCGGGTCGTCGCGGAGCCCGACCTGCGCAACACCCCCTCCGTCGCAGCCTTCCTCGGCGCCGGGTTCCGCTTCTCCGCAGAGGTCGAACTGCCCGACAAACGAGCCGCCCTGATGATCAGAGAGCGAGCCCACCGTGCACAGCTGTGACCAGCAGACCGTCATATCCCGCTCACTTCAACCCACTCGGTCCCACCCGGAGGTGTCACCGTGCCGACATACCCTGCGAGCCACGACCCGGCCGAACCCGATCCCGCACACGGCCTCCCGGAGCTGACCCAGCCCCTCTGGGACCGGGTGTCGGCGCGGCTGCTCGCGAAGACGCTCGGTGAGTTCGCGTACGAGGAAGTCGTGGAACCCGCCCCGGCACCGGACGGTGAACCGGGCGCCGAGGGGCAGTACACCCTCCCGCTCGACGACGGCACCCTCCTGCGCTTCCGGGCCCGGCGCGGCGTGTACGGCAGCTGGCGCATCGACCCCGACTCGATCTCCGCGACCCCCCTCACCCCGGGACCGTCCGACGGAGCCGACGCCCCGGTGCCCTTCCGCGACCCGCTGGACTTCCTCGTCCGCGCCCGCCACCTCCTCGGACTGGACGGCGCCACCCTCGGCCACCTGATACGCGAGCTCACCGCCACCCTGGCCGCCGACGCCCGCCTCGCACACACGGCGCTCGGTGCCGACCGGCTCGCCGACCTCCCGTACGCCGAACTGGAAGGGCACCAGACCGGGCACCCCTGGCTCGTGGCCAACAAGGGCCGGCTCGGCTTCTCCGCCGCGGACGCCGCCCGGTTCACCCCGGAGGCGCGTACGGCCACCAGACTGCCCTGGATCGCCGTCAGCACCCGGATAGCCAGCTACCGGGGAGTGGCCCGCCTCGCCGCCCCCGAAGACCTCTACTCCCGCGAGCTCGACACGGCCGTCCGCGACTCCTTCACCGGCATCCTGCGCGCCCGCGGGCTCGACCCCGAGGCCTATCTGTTCCTTCCGGTCCACCCCTGGCAGTGGGACGAGTGGATCGTCCCCCTCTTCGCCCCGGCGATCGCCGGCGGCGACATCGTGCCCCTGCACGCGGACGACGACCTCCGGCTCCCGCAGCAGTCCATCCGCACGTTCAGCAACGTCCGACGGCCCGACCGGCACTCGGTCAAGCTGCCCCTGTCGATACTCAACACCCTCGTCTACCGGGGCCTGCCGACCGAACGCACCCTCGCCGCCCCGGCGGTCACCGCCTGGGTCCAGGGGCTCTGCGACAACGACCCGTTCCTGCGGGACACCTGCCAGGTCATCCTGCTGGGTGAAGTCGCCTCGGTGGCGGTCGAGCACCCGCTGTACGACCACCTCCCCGAGACCCCCTACCAGTTCAAGGAGATCCTCGGCGCGATCTGGCGGGAGCCGCTGCCGCCCCGGCTCGCCCCCGGCGAGCGGGCCCGCACCCTGGCCTCCCTGCTGCACACCGACCCCACGGGCCGGTCCTTCACCGCCGAGCTGGTCGCCCGCTCGGGGCTCACCCCGCAGGCCTGGCTGACCCACCTCTTCGCCGCCCTGCTGCCGCCGCTCCTGCACTTCCTGTACCGCTACGGCACCGTCTTCTCCCCGCACGGCGAGAACGCCATCGTCGTCTTCGACGCGAACGACGTCCCCGTACGCCTCGCGATCAAGGACTTCGTCGACGACGTGAACGTCAGCGCCCGGACGCTGCCCGAGCACGACTCGATGCCGCCGGAGGTCCGCCGCATCCTGCTGACCGAGGACCCCTCCTTCCTCACCCAGTTCATCCACTCGGGGCTCTTCGTCGGCGTCTTCCGTTACCTCTCGCCGCTCTGCGAGGACCAACTGGGAGTGCCGGAGGGCGAATTCTGGTCACTCGTCCGGGCCGAGATCCTGCGCCACCACACCCGGTTCCCCGAGCTCAAGGAGCGGTTCGAGCTCTTCGACATGCTGACGCCGACCATCGAGAGGCTCTGCCTCAACCGCAACCGTCTGCACGTGGACGGCTACCGCGACCGGCCGGAACGCCCGCACGCGGCCGTCCACGGCCACGTGCCCAACCCGCTCCACCCCTCCGCGTGAGCCCCCCGCCGCCCGTGAGCCCGGTCCCCCGGGGGGACCGGGCCGTCCGCGGGCGTCCGGGAGTGGGCGTCGATGTCGGTGGTGAGCCGTAGGGTGGACGCGCTATGACGAAGCCATCACTCCCCGAGCTCCTCCACGCCGCCGTCACCGCCGTGGGCGGTGCGGAACGGCCCGGCCAGGCCGCCATGGCCGGAGCCGTCGCCGAGGCCGTCGACGACAACGCCCACCTGCTGGTCCAGGCCGGTACCGGCACGGGCAAGTCCCTCGGATACCTGGTGCCCGCGCTGGCCCACGGGGAGCGTGTCGTGGTGGCGACCGCGACCCTGGCCCTCCAGCGCCAGCTGGTGGAGCGGGACCTCCCGCGCACGGTCGACGCGCTGCACCCGCTGCTGCGCCGCCGCCCGCAGTTCGCCATGCTCAAGGGCCGGTCGAACTACCTCTGCCTGCACCGGCTCCACGAGGGCGTCCCGCAGGACGAGGAGGAAGGCCTGTTCGACCAGTTCGAGGCGGCGGCGCCGTCCAGCAAGCTGGGCCAGGACCTGCTGCGGATGCGTGACTGGTCGGACGACACGGAGACCGGCGACCGCGACGACCTCACCCCGGGCGTCTCCGACCGGGCCTGGGCGCAGGTCTCGGTCTCCTCGCGCGAGTGCCTGGGCGCGACGAAGTGCGCGTACGGCGCGGAGTGCTTCGCGGAGGCGGCGCGGGAGCGGGCCAAGCTCGCCGATGTCGTCGTCACCAACCACGCGCTGCTCGCCATCGACGCCATCGAGGGCGCCCCGGTCCTCCCGCAGCACGAGGTGCTGATCGTGGACGAGGCCCATGAGCTGGTCTCGCGGGTCACCGGGGTGGCCACCGGCGAGCTGAACCCCGGCCAGGTCAACCGGGCGGTGCGCCGTGCGGCCAAGCTGGTCGACGAGAAGGCGGCCGACGCGCTGCAGACCGCCTCGGAGGGGTTCGAGCGGGTCATGGAGCTGGCGCTCCCGGGGCGCCTGGAGGAGGTGCCCGAGGATCTCGGCTACGCGCTGATGGCCCTGCGTGACGCCGCGCGTACGGTGATCTCCGCGCTCGGTTCCACCCGGGACAAGTCCGTGCAGGACGAGGACGCCGTCCGTAAGCAGGCGGTGGCGTCGGTCGAGTCCGTCCACAGCGTCGCGGAGCGCATCGTCCAGGGCTCCGAGTACGACGTCGTCTGGTACGAGCGCCACGACCGCTTCGGCGCCTCCGTGCGGGTCGCGCCGCTCTCCGTGTCGGGGCTGCTGCGGGAGAAGCTCTTCGCCGAGCGTTCGGTGGTCCTGACCTCGGCCACGCTGAAGCTGGGCGGCGACTTCAACGGGGTGGGCGCGTCCCTCGGGCTCGCCCCGGAGGGCACGGCCGGCGAGGACGTCCCGCAGTGGAAGGGGCTGGACGTCGGTTCGCCGTTCGACTATCCGAAGCAGGGCATCCTGTACGTCGCCCGGCACCTGGCGACCCCGGGCAGGGAGGGGTCGCGCACGGACATGCTGGACGAGCTCGCCGAGCTGGTGGACGCGGCGGGGGGCCGCACCCTGGGGCTGTTCTCGTCCATGCGGGCGGCCCAGGCCGCGGCGGAGGAGCTGCGCGGACGGCAGGACAGGACGATCCTCCTCCAGGGGGAGGAGACGCTCGGGGAGCTGATCAAGAACTTCGCGGCGGACCCGGAGACCTGCCTCTTCGGCACCCTGTCGCTCTGGCAGGGCGTGGACGTCCCCGGGCCGAGCTGTCAGCTCGTCGTCATGGACCGGATCCCCTTCCCCCGGCCCGACGACCCGCTGATGAGCGCGCGCCAGAAGGCGGTCGAGGAGGCCGGAGGCAACGGCTTCATGGCGGTCGCGGCCACGCACGCGGCACTGCTGATGGCGCAGGGCGCGGGTCGGCTGGTCCGGGCGACCGGTGACAAGGGGGTGGTCGCCGTGCTCGACCCACGGCTGGCCAACGCGCGGTACGGGAGCTATCTGCGGGCCTCGCTGCCCGACTTCTGGTACACCACGGACCGCAACCAGGCGCGACGCTCACTCGCGGCCATCGACGCGGCGGCGAAGGCGGCCACATAGGAGGGGGCGCGGGGCGGGGCGGCGGCCAGGCGGCACCCAGCGGGCGGCGACGGAGGCCGTGGCGGTCTACGGGGGCGTGCCCGGTCTGCCGGGCGTCGGCCTGCCGGGCGTCTGTGCGCGCCGACGCCGGTCCGTACCCGGGCGGGATGATGGGTGACAGGCGACCGGGCGGTTCGTGCCGCGTGGTCCACCCCCCCGCACCTGTCAGCGGCGCGCCTCAGGAGGCCAGGCAGCCCGGGGAGGTCAAGCGGGCCCCAGGGACATCACACAGGCCCCGGGGACCGGCAGTCAGGTCCCAGGGGCCCGGTTCGGCACGGGCGGCCTTCACACGCGCCGGAGCACTGCCACGACCTTGCCAAGGATGGTCGCCTCGTCACCCGGAATGGGCTGGTACGCGGAGTTGTGCGGGAGCAGCCACACATGGCCGTCCTCCCGCTTGAAGCGCTTCACCGTCGCCTCTCCGTCCAGCATGGCGGCCACGATGTCGCCGTTCTCCGCGACCGGCTGGCGGCGCACGGTGACCCAGTCGCCGTCCATGATCGCGGCCTCGATCATGGAGTCGCCGACGACCTTGAGGACGAACAGCTCACCGTCGCCGACGAGCTGGCGGGGGAGCGGGAAGACGTCCTCGACGGACTCCTCCGCGAGGATCGGGCCACCGGCCGCGATCCTGCCGACCAGCGGGACGTACGAAGCGGCGGGCTTGCCGGTCGTGTCCGTCGGCTGCGTGCTGGGCTGGTCGGACCCACGCACCTCGTACGCGCGGGGCCGGTGCGGGTCCCGGCGCAGGAACCCCTTGCGCTCCAGGGCCATCAGCTGATGGGCGACGGACGAGGTGCTGGACAGCCCCACCGCCTGGCCGATCTCCCGCATCGACGGGGGGTAGCCGCGGCGCTGCACCGAATCACGGATGACCTCGATCACGCGCCGCTGCCGGTCGGTCAGCCCCGAACTGTCCGCGCGGATGCCTGGTGGCCTTCCGGGCATGGACCGCGCGGGGCGGGCGGGCTCTGGCCCCTCCGGGTTCATGGCTGCGTCATTCATGGCGTGCACCGGCTCAAGTCGGCTCTGGGAGCGGTGGTCCTGGGCGGTGATGGTGGCACTGTCAGTGGTGGTCACGGCGGCCCCTCTCGAGTGTTCTCCCTAGTTAGGCAACGGTAGTAGCTTTCGAAAGGTTGCGCCAAACACACGTTCGAGTGAAAAACGGATAAAGGTCTGCCGCCCACGTGCTCCGAGGTGTATGGGTGGCCCCCGGCCGCCCTGGCCCGGGTGTCGGCCGAGCGATCTCGGTGGGCCCGTCCGGGGTGCCGCGCACCCGGGCCGGAGGTGCCCGGGGGGCCGGCGCGCGGGCCGGTGAGGGTCCCCTCGGAGCCCCGCGACAGTCTGCCATCCCCGGGGACCCGCGATCGGATCGGCCGGTCGTTTCCCGTACCCTCGTGCCGGGCCGTACGCTGCCTCCCGGGTGACCCGGGGAGCGCGACACGCCCTGGGGCCGCACCACGGCAAAACCCTAGATCTAGTGGTTGGATTGCCGTGAGTACCTAGAAGTAGTGGTCCCGGGTCTGTCGAGGCCGGAGCCATCGCCTATGCTTGCTGCTGCCGGGGACGGTCCCTCACGGGGCCTGACAGGGCTATTCAGTCGCGCTGTGAAGGAGGGTTCGGAGATATGCACTGCCCCTTCTGCAGGCACCCCGACAGCCGGGTCGTCGACAGCCGCACCACGGACGACGGGACGTCGATCCGGCGACGGCGCCAGTGCCCCGACTGCGCGCGCCGCTTCACCACGGTGGAGACCTGTTCGCTCATGGTGGTCAAGCGCAGCGGCGTGACCGAGCCCTTCAGCCGGACCAAGGTCATCTCGGGCGTCCGCAAGGCGTGCCAGGGGCGTCCCGTCACCGAGGACGCGCTCGCGAAGCTGGGGCAGCGGGTCGAAGAGGCGGTGCGTGCCACCGGGAGCGCGGAGCTGACCACGCACGACGTGGGTCTGGCCATACTCGGCCCCCTGCAGGAACTCGACCTCGTCGCCTACCTGCGCTTCGCGTCCGTCTACCGGGCGTTCAACTCGCTCGACGACTTCGAGGCCGCCGTCGCGGAGCTGCGGGAGCAGCGGCCACCCACGGGGGAGCGGGAGGGCGGAGAGACCCCCGAGGTCCCCGCGCCCGCCACCGCCGCCTCCGACTGATCGCGGGGCCGGTCCCGGCAGGGCGGCGGGGCCGGTGGGCGGGCGGTACAAGACCTGCTCCGGGGCGCTGTGCGCCCGGAGCATCAGACACACACTGTGCCCTGGGAAGAACTGGGCACTTCAGGGCGTTTTTGCCCATATATGGGAGGCGGCATGACAGAGACGGCGAGCGGCCCGGCACGAGGTTCCCGGAGCAAGGGAGCCAAGTCGACTGCGAACAAGCAGGGCCTGCGCATCGAGCGCATCCACACCACCCCCGGCGTGCATCCGTACGACGAGGTGGCGTGGGAGCGCCGTGACGTCGTCATGACCAATTGGCGCGACGGCTCGATCAACTTCGAGCAGCGTGGCGTCGAGTTCCCCGACTTCTGGTCGGTGAACGCGGTCAACATCGTCACCAGCAAGTATTTCCGGGGAGCCGTCGGCACGCCGCAGCGCGAGACCGGTCTGCGGCAGCTGATCGACCGGATCGTGAAGACGTACCGCAAGGCCGGTGAGGAGTACCACTACTTCGCCTCCCCGGACGACGCGGAGATCTTCGAGCACGAGCTGGCCTACGCCCTCCTGCACCAGATCTTCAGCTTCAACTCGCCGGTCTGGTTCAACGTCGGTACGCCCCAGCCGCAGCAGGTCTCGGCCTGCTTCATCCTGTCCGTCGACGACTCCATGGAGTCGATCCTCGACTGGTACAAGGAAGAGGGCATGATCTTCAAGGGCGGCTCCGGCGCCGGCCTGAACCTCTCCCGTATCCGCTCCTCCAAGGAGCTCCTCTCCTCGGGCGGCAACGCCTCCGGCCCCGTCTCCTTCATGCGGGGCGCCGACGCCTCCGCAGGAACGATCAAGTCGGGCGGCGCGACCCGCCGTGCGGCCAAGATGGTCATCCTCGACGTCGACCACCCCGACATCGAGAACTTCATCGAGACCAAGGTGAAGGAGGAGGAGAAGATCCGCGCCCTGCGTGACGCGGGCTTCGACATGGACCTGGGCGGCGACGACATCACGTCCGTCCAGTACCAGAACGCGAACAACTCGGTCCGGGTGAACGACGAGTTCATGAAGGCCGTGGAGTCCGGCGGGAAGTTCGGCCTGCGGGCCCGCATGACCGGCGACGTCATCGAAGAGGTCGAGGCCAAGTCCCTCTTCCGCAAGATGGCGGAGGCCGCCTGGGCCTGCGCCGACCCGGGTATCCAGTACGACGACACCATCAACGCCTGGCACACCTGCCCGGAGTCCGGCCGGATCAACGGCTCGAACCCGTGCAGCGAGTACATGCACCTGGACAACACCTCGTGCAACCTGGCCTCGCTGAACCTGATGAAGTTCCTCAAGGACGACGGCGAGGGCCGGCAGTCCTTCGAGTCCGAGCGCTTCGCCAAGGTCGTCGAGCTGGTCATCACCGCGATGGACATCTCGATCTGCTTCGCGGACTTCCCGACGCGGAAGATCGGCGAGAACACCCGTGCCTTCCGTCAGCTGGGCATCGGGTACGCCAACCTCGGCGCCCTGCTCATGGCGACCGGCCACGCCTACGACAGCGACGGCGGCCGCTCGCTCGCCGGTGCCATCACCTCGCTGATGACCGGTACCTCCTACCGGCGCTCCGCCGAGCTCGCCGGGGTCGTCGGCCCGTACGACGGCTACGCCCGCAACGCCGAGCCGCACCAGCGCGTCATGAAGCAGCACTCCGACGCCAACGCCGCGGCCGTCCGCGTGGACGACCTGGACTCGCCGATCTGGGCCGCCGCCACGGAGGCCTGGCAGGACGTGATCCGCGTCGGCGCCAAGAACGGCTTCCGTAACGCGCAGGCCTCGGTCATCGCCCCCACCGGCACCATCGGGCTCGCGATGTCCTGCGACACCACCGGCCTGGAGCCCGACCTCGCGCTGGTCAAGTTCAAGAAGCTGGTCGGCGGCGGCTCGATGCAGATCGTCAACGGCACGGTCCCGCAGGCCCTGCGCCGCCTCGGCTACCAGCCGGAGCAGATCGAGGCGATCGTCGCCCACATCGCCGAACACGGCAACGTGATCGACGCCCCGGGCCTGAAGACCGACCACTACGAGGTCTTCGACTGCGCCATGGGCGAGCGTTCCATCTCGGCCATGGGCCACGTCCGGATGATGGCGGCGATCCAGCCGTGGATCTCCGGCGCGCTGTCCAAGACGGTGAACCTGCCGGAGACGGCCACCGTCGAGGACGTCGAGGAGGTCTACTTCGAGGCCTGGAAGATGGGCGTCAAGGCGCTCGCGATCTACCGCGACAACTGCAAGGTCGGCCAGCCCCTCTCCACCAAGAAGTGGGAGGAGAAGAAGGACGAGGTCACGGCCAAGGCCGAGGACACCATCCGCTCCGCGGTCGAGAAGGTCGTCGAGTACCGTCCGGTCCGCAAGCGTCTGCCCAAGGGCCGTCCCGGCATCACCACCTCCTTCACGGTGGGCGGCGCCGAGGGGTACATGACCGCCAACTCCTACCCGGACGACGGTCTCGGTGAGGTCTTCCTGAAGATGTCCAAGCAGGGTTCGACCCTCGCGGGCATGATGGACGCCTTCTCGATCGCCGTCTCGGTCGGCCTCCAGTACGGCGTGCCCCTGGAGACGTACGTCTCCAAGTTCACCAACATGCGTTTCGAGCCGGCCGGCATGACGGACGACCCGGACGTGCGGATGGCGCAGTCGATCGTCGACTACATCTTCCGTCGCCTGGCACTCGACTTCCTGCCGTTCGAGACGCGCTCCGCGCTCGGCATCCACTCGGCCGAGGAGCGTCAGCGCCACCTGGACACCGGCTCGTACGAGCCGTCGTACGGGGACGACGCCCTCGACGTCGAGAGCCTGGCCCAGTCGGCCCCCGTGCAGGCCGCGCCGCTCAAGGCGGTCACGGCGACCAAGGACGGCGCGGTGGCACAGCCCGCTCCGCAGACGGCGCACACCTCGGCCGAACTGGTCGAGATGCAGCTCGGCATCAGCGCCGACGCCCCGCTCTGCTTCTCCTGCGGTACGAAGATGCAGCGCGCGGGCTCCTGCTACATCTGCGAGGGCTGCGGCTCGACCAGCGGATGCAGCTGACCGGCCGACGCCGCCGCTGACCCGGGTGAGGCCGCGCCGGACACGTCGTCCGACGCGCGCCTGACCGGCCGGCGGTGAACGAACCAGCGGTGTACGAAGGGGACCTGCCCACGGGCCGGTCCCCTTCTCCGCGTGCCGGTGCCGTTCCCTCTGCCGGTCGTCAGTCGACGCGGCTTCCCATCGCCGCGGCGAACGCCTCCGGGTCGGCGTCGAACCCGCGGATCGCGCTGTGGAACCCCCAGGAGCCGGCGGCGTCCCGGGTGAACTCGGCGACGACCGCGGCGGTGGCGGCCGGGACTCCGGAGAAGTCGTCCTCGGCCAGGGTGGTGTACCCCTCCAGGATCTGTACCGCCGTCTGTTCCACCTGGCCGAAGGTCTTGCGGCCGTCCCGCTGCTGGATCGCGACGCCGACGACGACCCTGGAGTACGCGTCCGACAGCCGGTTCAGTTCGAGGGTCATCACCTCGTCGAAACCGAAGCCCTGCCCGGTCTTGCTGTCGCGGTTCAGCGTGATCGTGCCGTCGGGCGCCCTGCTGTCGAAGTGCACGAGGTAGACGGGGCTGCCGAACGGCGCGTCCGACGCGTAGGTGGCCGCGATGATGTCGAGGTCGGTGGCGGGTTCACCGGCGGGGCTGGGATCCCATTTGATCCGCACCTCTGCCTTGTCGATGTCCTTGTTGGGAGTGTTCATGGGACTTCCCTCCTTGCCGCTGGCCGACGCCCCACGGATGGCGTCGCTGCGCAGGCCGGCCTCTTCCCCCTCAGATGATGTCCATAACCGGGGTATGAACCAACCAGGTTGGGGCCCTACGGCGGTTTCGGGCCATGGCATGGCCGAGGATGTGCGGTGCGGCCGTCGCGGTCGGACCGGAGCGCGACAGGCGTGACGCCCGCCGTGCCCGGCCCCGTACGATGGCGCGGTGCTGGTCAAGTGGATGCGCTGCACCGTGGTGGACCGTCGAGGTTTCGAACGGGGGCAGCGCAAGTGGGCCGAACTGCTCGGCGAACCCGGATTCCGGGCGCAGAGCGGCGGATGGAGCCGAGCACGCCCTGATGTCGCCCATGTCTTCGCGTTCTGGGAGAACCGCGCCTTCTACGACGCGTTCATGGCCCGAGGCCACGAGCGGCTGGCCGGCGACCAGTCGGGCACGTACACGGACCCACAGGTCACGCTCTTCGAGTACCGCTTCGACGTGAAGACGGGCTTCGAGCCGTGCTTCACCGACGCGGACGTCGTCAGGGTGGCCCACAGCACGGTGCGCGAGGACCGCGTCGAGCACTTCGCGCTCATGCAGGAGAAGGTCTGGAACCCGGCCATGGCGGGTTCCCCCGGGATGCTGCGCGGAGTGTTCGGCGAGGCGCCGGGCCACGAGTTTCTGGTGCTGTCGATGTGGCAGTCGGAGGCGGAACGCGGCAAGTACCGTCCGGCGAGCGCCGCCCGGCTCTCGGCCCGCGCGGAGACCGAGACGGACGTCGAGGCGCTGACCGGCGACGTGGTGCGGCTGGAGCCGTCCTGGACGGTGTGAACGAGGCCGGGACCGGTCCGCGCGGACCGCGCCGGCCGGACGTTTCCTTGGTCACATACGCCGGATCGGACCCGCGCGACCGCTCGGTCACGCCGTACGCCCTCTAGGGTCGGTGTATGGCACGACCGCAACGCATCGTTCTCGTCCGGCACGGCGAGTCCGTGGGCAATGCCGACGACTCGGTGTACGAACGCGAACCCGACCACGCCCTGAGGCTCACGGCGCGAGGACTGCGGCAGGCCCGGGAGACCGGCGCCGAGCTGCGCGAGGTCTTCGGACAGGAGCGGATCAGTGTCTACGTGTCCCCCTACCGGCGCACCCACGAGACGCTGAAGTCCTTCGCCCTGGCCCCGGAGCGCGTACGCGTCCGGGAGGAGCCGAGGCTCCGGGAACAGGACTGGGGCAACTGGCAGGACCGGGACGACGTCAGGCTGCAGAAGACCTACCGGGACGCGTACGGGCACTTCTTCTACCGCTTTCCCCAGGGCGAGTCCGGCGCGGACGTGTACGACCGGGTCGACGCGTTCCTGGAGAGCCTTCACCGTAGCTTCGAGTCCCCCGACCACCCCCAGAACGTCCTGCTGGTCACCCACGGCCTGACCATGCGGCTGTTCTGCATGCGCTGGTTCCACTGGTCGGTGGCGGAGTTCGAGTCGCTGTCCAACCCCGGGAACGGCGAGACGCGGATGCTGCTGCTGGGCGCGGACGGCCGCTACACGCTCGACCGGCCGTTCCGGCAGTGGCGCACCCCCGAGCCGTACGGCCGCACCGGATAGAGTGACGGAGCGATGACCGCTGATTCCGCTACCGACCGGCGCTTCGAGCGCGCCCTGGCCAGCCTGCGGGGACTGTCCGTGGGCGACGCCCTCGGTTCCCAGTTCTTCGTCCCGGCCAACTACCCCCTGCTCAAGGAACGGGCGCTGCCGCCCGGTCCGTGGCAGTGGACCGACGACACCGAGATGGCGTGTTCCGTACTCGCCGTGCTGGCCGCCCATCGGCGCGTCGACCAGGACGCGCTCGCGGACTCCTTCGCCCGGCGCCACGACTTCGACCGGGGCTACGGTCCCGCCGTGAACCGCCTGCTGCGGCTGGTCAGGGAAGGCGGGGACTGGCGGCAGCTGGCGTCCGCGCTGTTCCAGGGCCAGGGTTCCTGGGGCAACGGGTCGGCCATGCGGATCGCGCCCCTGGGCGCCTGGTACGCGGACGACCCGGAGCAGGCCACGCACCAGGCCGAGATCTCCTCGTACACCACCCACCAGCACCGTGAAGCCGTCGTCGGGGCGATGGCCGTGGCGGCCGCCGCGGCGCTCGTCGCCGCGCCCGGAGGCCCGCCGACGCCGGAGGCGCTGCTCGACGGCGTCGTGGCGCTGGTACCGCGCAGCGCGGTCGGCGCGGGACTGCGCAGGGCGCGCGACATGCTCGACTACCGGGACGCGGGTACGGTCGCGGCGGTGCTCGGCAACGGGCGCCGTACCAGCGCCCACGACACCGTCCCCTTCGCCCTCTGGTCGGCGGCGCGGTCCCTCGGCGACTTCGAGGAGGCGTTCTGGGTGACCGCTCAGGCGGGCGGCGACGTGGACACCACGTGCGCGATCGTGGGCGGTGTGGTCGCGTCCGGTCCGGCAGGTGCCCCTCCGGCCCGGTGGGCGGCGGACGCGGAAGCGCTGCCCGGCTGGCTTCCGGCAGCGGCTGCCTGAGCCGGGGGATCGGCCTGGGCGGCTGGGCCCGGGGATCGGCTTGTGCGGCTGAGCCGGGGATCGGCTTGTGCGGGGTCGTGTGCCTTCTTGGGCCGGAGGTGGCCGGGGTGTGCCGCCTCGCGGTCGATGTCCCGGATGTGCCGAGTGCTCTGTCACGGTCCTGCCACAGGGATTCCCGGGGCGGTCGACGGCGGCGGCTCCCGGCTACTCTTTCGGCCACGCCACCCTCAGTGATCTTGAGGGCTGTGTCCATGAGACGCCGAGGTCGCCGTGCCACCGCGTGGCCGTGCGCGGACCTCGGTGGGGAGGGGTCCCATGTCCGACCACGCGTCCGAAGCAGCCTCCGGCAGACCCGGTGCGTCGGCTACGCCACCGGAATCCGGCGAGGCCGAGCCGTCACGGTCCCGTGCCGTCGCGGGGGCCGGGAGGGCTGCGGGGCCTGAGGAGCCTGAGGGACCGGAGAGAGCTGGTGGGGCCAGGGACGTTGCGCAACCGGCGGCGTCCGCTCGGCCCCGGAGCGGTGTTCCGGCTCAGGGCTCGGGCTCGGTTCCGGGGTCGGGTTCGGCCCAGGGGTCGGGCTCGGTTCAGGCTTCGGATTCGGGTCGACGCGAGGCGATGCCGGGGAACGACGACCTGGCCGGGGAGGCCGGTCCTTCCGGGGCCACCAGTCCGTCCGGGGAAGCCGGTTCTGACGGTCCTGCCGCTCCTGGCGGCCGTACCGGTCCCAACGCGTCGACGGCTCCCGCCTACCGTAAAGCTCCGCCGCCTCCGGCCGTTTCCCGGCAGGGCCGCACGCAACAGCCACCGCCCGGTCTCCTGTCTCGGTTGCGGCCCCCCGGACCACCGCCGATCACGGCCGCGACGCTCTGCTCGGCCCTCGCCGCAGGGTTGCTCAGCGCCCTGCTCCTCGGCGACGGCCTGGGGCTGAACTTGCTGTTCGTGACGGTGGCCGCCGCCCTGGCCGCGTACTTCGCCGCGCGGGCGGCGGGCCGCAGGCTCCGGCCCTGGACCGCGGTCTGGGCGGTCGGAGGGCTGGCGCTCCTGGCCGTTCCGGCGCTCCGGGACGCGGGATGGCCCTCGTTCCTCGCCCTGGTGTCGGCCCTCGCCCTCGGTTCGCTCGCCCTGCACGGCAGCCGGGGCTGGCCCGGTATCCTGTTCGGCTCCTGGGGGCTGTGCACCTCCGTGTCGCGTGGGGTCCGCTGGGGATGGCGCGGAATACGCGACAGGGCGGACGACTCCCGTGGCCGGGTGCGCACCGCCACGCGCACCACCGGGGTGGCCGTCGCGCTGCTCGTCGTGTTCGGCGCGCTCTTCGCCAGTGCGGACCCCGCGTTCGCGGACCTGCTGAGCGGACTCGCACCGGACCTGAGCATCGGGGACAGCCCGTGGCGCGCAATGCTGTTCGTGCTGGGACTGTTCGGTGCCCTCGCCGCCGCCCACACGGCTGCCGCGCCGGTGCGCTGGGACGGCATCACCGTGCGCCCCGGGCCGGCTCGCAAGAGGGCCGAGTGGGCGGTGCCGCTGATCGTGCTCAATCTGCTCTTCGCGCTCTTCGTCGGGTTCCAGCTCGTCGTCCTGCTCGGTGGGTACGACAAGGTGCTGGAGGAGACGGGGCTGACCCGGTCCGCCTACGCGCGCCAGGGCTTCTGGCAGCTCCTGTGGGCCACGGTGCTGACTCTGGTCGTCATCGCGCTCGCCCGGCGCTGGGCGCCGCGTGGCGGTCGCCATGACCGCACCCTGGTCCGGAGCGTGCTCGGCGCCCTGTGCGTCCTCACGCTCGTCGTCGTGGCGTCCGCGCTGCGCAGGATGGACCTCTACGTGGAGGCGTTCGGCCTGACGCGGCTGCGGATCTCCGTGGCCGCCGTGGAACTCTGGCTCGGGGTCGTCCTCGTCCTCATCCTGGTGGCGGGCGTCTTCGGCGCCAGGCTGCTGCCGCGTGCCGTCGCTGTGAGCGCCGCCGCGGGCGTGCTCGCCTTCGGCCTGCTCTCGCCCGACGGGCTCATCGCGGAACAGAACGTCCACCGCTACCAGGAGCGGAAGGCGATCGACATCGACTACCTCCGCGAGCTGTCGGCCGACGCGGTGCCGGCGCTGGACACCTTGCCCGAACCGCTGCGGTCCTGTGCGCTGGAACGGATCCAGCGCACCCTCGCCACCTCGGACGCACCGTGGTACGCCACCAGTTGGGGCGAGGCGAGGGCCCGGGACATCCTGGCGGCGAACCCCGCGCAACTCCGAGGGTCGGAGTGCTACAGCCCCGGCCGGAGCGTCGACGAACAGGCCGACGAACGAGGAGACCACGAAGAGGGCGGGTACCCGCGCGAGGACCACGGCGGCGAGGACCCCTCCGCGTCGTACTAGAACCCCGCACCGAGCGGCCTTTCCGCCACGCGGGCGGGAGCCGAGGGTGGAGCCGGGAGCCGGGAGCCGGGAGCCGGGAGCCGGGAGCCGGGAGCCAGGGCCTTGGGACGGTCTCGGTCCCCGCCTCGCCGTTCCGCTCGCGGTGCTCTCGCCCGAGGTGTCTGATCGCCTTCCGATCCCGAGCCGGACGCGCCCTGTTCCGGCACGGATTCCGGCCCGGCGGCGATTCCCGGAGCAGCGGGACCCCCACCGGATGACCAAGGGGTGCCCCCGGGGTGTTCTCGCCGTGCCCGGCGGCGTAACCTGGCAGGCGCCATGCCGTATGAACCACCCACGCACACCGTCGAGCGCTCACTGCGCGCCACTTCCGGTGCCAAGACCGTCGCCGGTGTCGACGAGGTCGGACGCGGAGCGTGGGCGGGGCCCGTCACCGTGTGCGCGGCCGTCACCGGCCTACGCCGGGCTCCCGAGGGCCTCACCGACTCCAAGCTGATGAGCCCCAGGCGCCGTGCGGAACTGGCGCCGTTGCTGGAGAAATGGGTCACCGCCTTCGGGCTGGGGCACGCCTCACCGGAGGAGATCGACGACCTCGGCATGACCGCCGCACTCCGGCTCGCCGCGGTCAGGGCTCTCGACGCCCTGCCCGTCCGGCCGGACGCGGTGATTCTCGACGGCAAGCACGACTACCTCGGTGATCCCTGGAAGGTCCGCACGGTGATCAAGGGCGACCAGTCCTGTATCGCCGTTGCCGCGGCCTCGGTGATCGCCAAGGTGCACCGGGACACGATGATGGCCGAACTCGGCGCGGATTCGGGTCAGTACGCAGACTTCGCCTTCGACGCGAACGCCGGGTATCCGTCACCGGTGCACCGGGCCGCGCTGGAGGAGTGGGGGCCCACGGCTCATCACCGCCTCAGCTGGTCCTATCTGGACGCGCTGCCCAAGTGGCAGCACCTGAAGAAGGTCCGTTTCTCCGCCGAGGCGGCTGCACTGGAAAGCGGGGGCCAGCTCGGCTTCGACTTCTGATCGCACAGGCGTATCCCACCCGGCCCGAAGCGCCGGCGTTCGACAGACAACCATTCATGCCTCTCATTCCCGAGGAGCCTCCGATTTCCGAGAGTGCCCAGGGTCCCCGCGTTACTCCGGCCACCGGCCGTGCCACGCCGACCCCCCGTCCCGTACCCGGACCGCGTTCCGCGGCCACGCCGCGTCCCGGGCATCCGGGCTCCGGCCCCGCGCGGCCCGCGCCCCCGGCGCAGCGCCCGCGCCCCGTACCCACCCCGTCGTCCGCGGCGCCCACCCCGTCCGGCGCGGCCCGGCCGGCTCGGCGCGGCCGCCCGGAGAACCGTTCCGAAGCACAGCTCCAGGTGATTCCGGCACCCGTGGGCGGCGCGCTCGACGCCGCAGACGAGGCCGTGGACCTGCTGCTCGACTCCGGTCGCGCACCCGGTGAGATCCTGGTGCTCACCACGGGCGACCCGCATCCCTGGGCCGCCCATGAACTCTCCTTCGGCGAGAGCGCGTACTGGGCCCAGCAGGACGCCGGTGACGACGTCTTCTTCGCTCACGTCTCCAACGCCCAGCGTTGCAAGGGGCGTTCAGTCGTCGTCGTAGCCGTCAACGGCGGCGCGGACGACGGCATCGCCGGTGCGCTGGCGGTCGCCCGACAGCGCGCGGACGCGCTGCTGATCGTGTGCGGAGTACCGGAGAAGGTCAACCCCGCGCTCGGCGCGGGCGTCTGAACGCCTCACCCCTCGGTCCCGGTCGTCCGCGAGGGCGTCCGGGACCAGCCATGTGCCGACCAGCTGTGCGCGGGCAGGCCATGCGCGGACCACCCGTGTTCGTACTCGGTCCGCCTGTGCCCGGTCTGCCTGTGCCCGGTCCACCTGTGTACGAGACGTGCCGCGTCCAGGAGCGGCGCTGTCCGAGGCCCCGACGCAACCGGACCCGGCGGCGCACCCGCCTCACCGGGCGGCGGACCGCCTGAGCGCCTCGGCGGCGCCGCCCCCGGTGCGGACGGGAGCCGAGTCGGCCTCGGCCGAGGTGTCGGCGAGGGAGGACGGCTGCGACAGCGAGTTGGGCCTGCGACCTCCCCTGCCGTCACCGAGGACCTGCCAGCCACCCCGCGTCAGCGTGATGTACGCCCCGCAGCGCAGACCGTGCAGGGTGCAGGCGTCCCGCAGACCCCACATCCACGCCCCGTCCTCCTCCGTCCACCGCTCGTCCCCCTCGCGGCAGTAGAGCAGCACGGCCGTACGCACCGGGTTCCGCCGGCGCAGATCGTGCGGGAGGACGCGGCGCAGGTGGGCCAGCAGCGCGTTGCGGAACTCCCAGCCGTCCGCGGCCACCGTGGTCCGCCGGGTGAACGAGGCGCTGGCCGTGAGCCGTTCCTCGTGGTCGAGGACGGCGACGACCGCCGTGGTCGGAGTGGGCCCGTGGCGGGCGTGCAGCCCACTGACGACCTCACGCGGGCTGCGCAGCAGGGGTATCCCGGCGGCCGCCCACTCGGCCGGTTCGAGTATCCGGGAGAGGTTGTTGACGGAACCGGCGGACACCGGGGACGCGGACAGTGAGGTTGCTGCGGACGAAGCGAATCCGAAGGTCATGGTCCTCCCTTCGCTACGCGCCCACGGTGCGGGCAGGATCGAGTGAGGGCGCGCCGCGGCACAGCCCTTCCGGGCCCGCGAGAAGACCGTGCGGGGAGCGAGTCCAATTCTTCCTGTCGTACCGGCAGGCGGCAACGAGCAATTGACGCGGCTGACGGCTATCGGACGGAATGACACGGATATCCCTACTGATATCCCTGCCCGCTCGGGCAGTTGCCAAGCCCTCGTCACGCCTGAACCGCGAGGACCAGCGGGAACACCCCGGTCGCCCCGGCCCGGCGGAGCAACCGGGCCGCCACGGCCAGTGTCCAGCCCGTATCGGAGAGATCGTCCACGAGCAGGACCGGTCCGCCCGCGGCGCTCAGCGCCTCGGCCAACGGGGCCTCCACGACGAGGGCCTCGTGCAGAGCGCGCACCCGTTGAGCGCTGTTGGTCTGCGAGATGCGCAGGTCCTCGCTGCCCGGCGCGTAGCTCAGGGAACCCAGCAACGGCATACGGCCCACCTCAGCGATTCGGCTGCCCAGCGAGTGGACCAGAAGCGGCCGACGCCGTGACGCGACGGTGACGACCCCCGCGGGCCTCGCGGGTGAGTCCGGTCCACCGCCGGCCCAGCCACCGGGCCCCTTGGCCCAGTCGGCGAGAACGGTGACCACGGCATCGGCCACGTCGTCCGGGACGGGGGAGTCGGGGGCATCGGCCGCCAGCATGGGGCGGAGCCTGTTGCCCCAGCCGATGTCGGACAGCCGGCCGAGCGCCCGGCCGGGGAACGCCAGCTCGTCCGCCGGGATCCTCCCCTTGAGGTAGACACCCACCGAGGCCAGCCCGGTAGGCCACATCTTGCGGGCCTCCACCTCGACCCCCGGACGTCCCAACTCGCCCTGGGCCCCGTCGAGGGCGGCGGTGGAGACCTTGTCGTCGAACCGGGCACCCGCGCAGTTGTCACAGCGTCCGCACGCGGTGGCCTCCTCGTCGTCCAGCTGGCGACGCAGGAATTCCATGCGGCACCCCGTACCGGCCGCGTAGTCGCGCATGGCCTGTTGCTCGGCCTTTCGCTGCCGGGCGACCCAGGCATAGCGCTCCGCGTCGTAGACCCATGGCTCACCGGTGGAGGTCCAGCCGCCCTTCACACGCTTCACCGCGCCGTCCACGTCCAGCACCTTCAGCATCGTCTCCAGCCGGGTGCGCCTGAGATCGACCAGGGGCTCCATCGCGGGCAGCGAGAGGGGGCGGCCCGCGTGGGCGAGGACGTCGAGCGTGCGTCGCACCTGCTCCTCCGAGGGAAAGGCGACCGACGCGAAGTACTGCCAGATCGCCTCGTCCTCCTTTCCGGGCAGCAGCAGGACTTCGGCGTGCTCGACACCACGCCCCGCCCGCCCGACCTGCTGGTAGTAGGCGATGGGGGACGAGGGCGAGCCGAGGTGCACGACGAAGCCGAGGTCGGGCTTGTCGAATCCCATGCCGAGCGCGGACGTGGCCACCAGCGCCTTGACCCGGTTGGCCAGCAGATCGTCCTCGGCCAGTTGCCGGTCGGCGTTCTCGGTGCGGCCCGTGTACGAGGAGACCGTGTGTCCGCACCGGCGGAGATAGGTGGTGACCTCCTCGGCCGCCGCGACCGTGAGTGTGTAGATGATCCCGGAGCCGGGCAGCTCCCCGAGGTGGTCGCCGAGCCAGGCCAGGCGGTGTGCGGCGCTGGGCAGCCGGAGCACACCGAGACTCAGACTCTCCCGGTCCAGAGGCCCGCGCAGGACGAGGGCGTCCGTGCCCGCGCCCGTGCCGAGCTGCTCGGCGACGTCCGCGGTCACGCGCGCGTTGGCGGTCGCGGTGGTGGCCAGGACCGGCACCCCGGCCGGCAGATCGGCGAGCATCGTCCGGAGCCGGCGGTAGTCCGGCCGGAAGTCATGGCCCCAGTCGGAGATGCAGTGCGCCTCGTCGACCACGAGCAGACCGGTCGTGGCGGCGAGCTCCGGAAGGACCTGATCGCGGAAGTCCGGGTTGTTGAGCCGCTCGGGGCTCACCAGGAGCACGTCCACCTCGCCCGCCGCCACCTCGGCGCGCACGGTGTCCCATTCCTCGGTGTTCGAGGAGTTGATGGTGCGCGCGCTGATTCCGGCACGGGCGGCCGCGGCCACCTGGTTGCGCATCAGCGCGAGCAGCGGCGAGACGATGACGGTGGGCCCGTCCCCCCGCGCACGCAGCAGCGATGTCGCCACGAAATACACGGCGGACTTCCCCCAGCCGGTCCGCTGCACGACCAGAGCCCTGCGCTTGTCGGCGACGAGGGCTTCGATGGCCCGCCACTGGTCCTCGCGCAGCTTCGCGGTGCCCGTGGTGTCCCCGACCAGGCGGGCGAGTACGGAATCGGCCGAGGCCCTGAGCTCTGAGCGGTCTGCGTTGGTCATGCCCCCATGCAACCCGATGCCTGTGACAAACCGCGAACGGCCGGACGCGCCTGTGGATAACTTTATCCACAGGGGTCGCGGAAATCGCGGCGCCGCGGGACGGTCATCCCATGAACAAGCACCCCGAATCGACCGAACCGGCAGACGAGCAGCACATCACCCTGCGTGGTCCCGCCGAACTGGCCGACGCGCTTCCCTACCTGATGGGTTTCCATCCGAGCGACAGCGTGGTCATGGTGGCGCTCCACGGTGGCCTGGGCCGCTTCGGCGGGCGGCTGAGGCTGGACATTCCCCCCTCCCCGGCCGAGTGGACGCGTGTCTCGAACCAACTGGCGCGGAGCCTGGTCTCGGGCAGTGAGCGGCGTGACTCCCGTCCCGACGCGATCGTCGTCTTCCTGTGCCAGGACCCCGCCGAGGGCGAGAGCGCCAACCAGGTCATGGAGCGTCTGAGGCCGTTCGCGCAGCGTCTGCGCACAGCCTGCGGGGCACTCGACGTGCCCGTGCTGGAAGCGCTCTGCATCTCCGACGGCCGGTACTGGTCCTACTGCTGCCCCGACACGCGCTGCTGCCCGGCCGAGGGGAATCCGCTGGCGCTGCCGGGCACCACGGTCATGGCCGCGGCGGCCGCCTACGCGGGGATCCGGGTGCGTGGTTCCCTGCGGGAGATGGAGGCGCGGCTCATGCCCGGGGACACGGTGCCCGTGGAGGAGCAGCTACGGGCGCTGGACTCCGCGGGGGCCCGGCTCGTCTCGCGGATCCTCGACGTGCGGGGGCGGCGCCAAGTGGCCGACGAGACCCTGGTGCTCGCGGGGAAGCTCATCGAGCGCCTGGGGCGGGCCACGGCGGCCGCGGCGGGCGTTACCGAAACCGACATCGACACCGCCGACGACCGGCTGATCGACCCGGAGGAGGCCGCCGCGGTGATCCTCGGGCTACAGGACCGCGAGACCAGGGACCGGGCGGCGGAGTGGATGGAAGGGCACGAAGGGGAGAGTGCCCTGCGGCTGTGGCGGGCGCTCGCACGCCGGTGCGTCGGTGCGTACGTGGAACACTCCGCCGCGCCGCTCGCGCTGGTCGGCTGGGTGTCCTGGTCGACCGGCGACGAGCCGGCGGCCCGGGTCGCTCTGGGGCTCGCCCTCCGCGCGGACCCTGACTACACGTTCGCGCAATTGCTGCACCAGGCGTGCAACGACGGACTGGATCCGGAGACGCTGCGCCGCTGCCTGCGCGGGGAGCGCAGTCTGCGTGCCGCCCACGGTGGCACGGCTCCCGGCGGTGAACACCGGCCCCGGCGACGCGCCCCTGGCTCGCCCCGCCGACGCCAGGCACGCACCCGGGACGCGGAGCCGATGAACGCGGCGCGGCGGACGCGGCCGAAGCCCGGCCTTGATGGGCCCGCTCGCGGCACTTCTCGCTCCCGGCCGGCCGGAATCCGTGGGCGGGTACGCGTCCGGCGGATGCGAGCGCGGCGTGGCACCCGGACCGGCCGCTGACGATCAGGGCCCGGGAGAGCAGCTGCGGTGATCTCCTCCAAGGAGACGTCGCAGCCCAGGACGAACGCGTCCGGGGACTGGCGCCGTGGACGGAGAGATAGGGGCGTGGCGGGTTCGAACGTCCCGGTCGGATCGGGCGGCCTGGCGGGTTCGAACGGCCCGGCCGGTTCGAGTGGCCCGGTCGGTTCGAGTGGCCAGGGCGGGCGGGGACATCGGTGGGGCACGGACCGGGAGGTAGCAGGACCGGGACCTCGGTGGGGTGCGGGCTGGGCGGAGGCCGGTTCGGGCGGACCGCGGGTCGTGGGTGGAGGCGCATACAGCCGGGTGGTGGTCGGACCGAAACCCCGGTAGAAGCCCTCGGGCCGGGTGGTCGGTTCGGTCGGGGAGACGGAGATCGCGAAGGGAGTGTTTATCGTCAGGAAGACGACTATGATTTCGGCATGCCGCCCTACGACCCGTCGACCTTCCCGCCCTTCGCTGTCACCGTCGACCTGGTTGTGCTCACGGTGCGCCGCCACGCGCTCTGCGCACTGGTGGTGCGCCGCGGTGAGGCGCCCTTCCAGGGCATGTGGGCGCTGCCGGGCGGATTCGTCAGAACCGACGAGGATCTCGGCGCCGCCGCCGCGCGGGAACTCGCCGAGGAGACCGGACTCCGCGCGCAGGACCCGGCCGCTCCCGCCGTGGGAAACGGCGCCCACCTGGAGCAGTTGGCCACGTACGGGGACCCCGGGCGGGACCCCAGGATGCGGGTCGTCAGTGTGGCGCACCTCGCGCTGGCCCCCGATCTTCCCGCGCCGCGTGCCGGTGGTGACGCCAACAGCGCGCGCTGGGCGCCCGTCGGGGAACTGCTCGGCCCGGAAGGCGGCACGGGCCGCGACGGCGAGCAGCCGGCTCCGCTGGCGTTCGACCACGCGCGCATTCTCGACGACGGGGTGGAACGCGCCCGCTCCAAGATCGAATACTCCTCGCTGGCAACGGCGTTCTGCCCGCCCGAGTTCACCGTGGGCGAGCTTCGGCGGGTCTACGAGGCGGTGTGGGGTGTGGTCCTGGACCCGCGCAACTTCCACCGCAAGGTCACCGGCACACCGGGCTTCCTGGTGCCGTCCGGCGGGACCACCACGCGGCAGGGCGGGCGTCCCGCACAGCTGTTCAGGACGGGCTCCGCCACCGTGCTCAATCCTCCGATGCTCCGACCCGAAGTCTGATTGTCGGATTTTCGGTACCGGGGTTGGCCAGGCGCCCCGCCCCACGCGCCAATCGGGCAACGGAACGCCGGTAGAGGCAAAGCTGCAACAAAAGTCTGAAATGTCGCGTTATCTTGCAGGGGTACCTCGCCCTCAGAGGTACCCCCGCCCTGCCGCCGAGCGGTCTCCCCCTCCGCGAGAGAAGCGATGCTCCAGGCCACCGGACTGACCAGCGCCCCCGGCCGCGACAGACCCCCCGTCGTGGACGACTTGACCTTCGAAGCCCCTCCCGGCCGCGTCACCGCGCTCCTCGGCGCGCCCGGTTCCGGCAAGACCACCGCCCTGCGGCTGATGCTCGAACTCGAACCCGGGCGCGGCGTCACCTACTTCCGTGGCCGCCCCCTGCACCGCATCGGCCACCCCGCCCGTGAAGTCGGCGTACTGCTGGGCGACGTACCCGGTCACCCGGCGCGCACGGCCCGCGGTCAGCTCCGCATGCTCTGCGCCGCTGCCGGAGTCCCCGCGACCCGCGCGGACGAACTGCTGGAGGTCGTCGGCCTGGCGGGTCTCGGAGATCAGCGCCTCGGCGCCCTCTCGGCGGGCATGGACCGCCGGCTGGGTCTCGCCTCCGCGCTTCTCGGAGACCCGCACACGCTCGTGCTCGACGAGCCCGCCAAGGGCCTCTCCCCACGGGAGAGGAGCTGGATGCACGGGCTGCTGCGGGCCCACGCCGCCGAGGGCGGGACGGTCCTGCACACCACCAGCGACCCCAAAGAGGCCGCCGCGACGGCCGACCGGGTGGTCACCATCGACGGCGGCCGCCTGATCGCCGACCAGGCGGTGGCTGACTTCTCCCGGACGCGGCTGCGCCCCCGGGTCGCGGTGCGCACGCCCCACGCCGCACGGCTGGCGGCCGTCGTCAGCCGGGAGGCGCGGTCTGCCCGGCGCCCCGTCGAGGTGGTCGCCGAGGACGGCAGCCGCCTGTCGGTCTACGGCAGCAGTTGCGCGGAGATCGGGGACACGGCGTACCGGCACGGCGTCCCCGTACACCAACTCGCGGACGAGACCGGGGACGCGGGACCGGTCGCCGATCCCGCCGCCGCCCGGCGAGCCGTCCCGAGACCCGCCTCCGCCGTGGCGGTCTCGAAGCTCCCGCCCCCGATCCGGGTACGCCCCGACCGCGGCCCACTGCGGCCCCTGCGCTACGAGTTGCGCCGGCTCTTCGGTGTCCGGACGACCACCCTCGTCCTCACCGTCGTCGTGCTGCTCTCGGCGGTCGTCTCCGTCGTGCTCGCCCGCTCCGGCCGGGCGCCGCTCCCCGACCTGCTGGTCGCCTGGCCCGAACTGCTGCCCCTGCCGCCCGCCGCGTTCGGGGCCGGCCTGATCGGCGCCCTCTCCTTCGGTGACGAGTACAGGTACCCGGCGCTGGCCGCGGGGCGGGGAACCGTCCCCCGCCGCCTCGGGCTGCTGCTGGCGAAACTGGCCGTCTGCGGTGCCGTCGCCCTGCTGATCGCGCTGGTCTCCGTGCTCGCGGACGCCGAGGCCCTGCGCCTCGTGTACGGCGGTGACCTGGTCGCGGTGCCGGACAACGCCCTCGCGCTGGGAGCCAGTTGGGCCTGCTTCTCGGTGGGCTGCGCCTGGGCCGGGCTGCTCGCCGCGGGGATCTTCCGCAGGGCGGCGGCAGGGGTCGCGGCCGTTCTCGCGGTGCCCGTCCTCGTCGTCCCGCTGGTGCAGAAGCTGCTCGCCGTGCCGTCCGCGCGTTCGGTCGCCGGGCTCCCGGCCAGGCTCCGCGAACTCGCCTGGCTGCAGTGGCCGTACGAGACGGACCGGTGGGCCATGGCCGCGGTGCGGATCGTGACGCAACCCGTGGGTGCCGCTCTGTCCCTGTCGTTGTCGATCCTGGTCTGCGCCTACGTGTTCACCGGCCTGCGGGGGAGGGCGCGTTGGTGACCGCGTAGATCCGACAGAATGATGATCGGTCCTCAACTCCCCGGAGAATGCGCGATTTCTGCCGATAAGGCGTCAATTGTAGGGCGAGTGCCGATCACCCTTTCGTGTGCTTTTCACCAAAGACCTCAAGCGGCGGGTGAGCCACGCCGACAAAGGATGCGTGAGTACCCTTGCGCACGCCATGATGACCGCCGCCCGCTCCGCCGATTCCGGCCTCGCCGGACCGGGCGAAATCGACCGCTACCCCTACACGGAGCCGCCGGCCGGCGAGCAGGCCGCCCTGCGCGCCTGGGGCGGTACCGATTCCGATCTGGGACGGGCGGGCCGACGCGGCACGGCCGGTCGGGGCCGCGGCCTCCACGGCCAACTGGTCCAGCAGTTGGGCCAGATGATCGTTTCCGGGGACCTCGGCGCCGACCGGCCGCTCGTCCCGGAGGAGATCGGCCAGCGATTCGAGGTCTCCCGCACCGTGGTCAGGGAGTCCCTGCGTGTGCTGGAGGCCAAGGGCCTGGTCAGCGCACGCCCCAATGTCGGTACCCGGGTCCGCCCCGTCAGTGACTGGAACCTCCTGGATCCCGACATCATCGAATGGAGGGCCTTCGGTCCCCAGCGTGACGACCAGCGCCGTGAGCTGACCGAGCTGCGATGGACGATCGAGCCGCTGGCGGCGCGCCTGGCGGCCGGCCACGGGCGCGAGGACATCCAGCAGCGCCTCGGTGACATGATCGAGATCATGGGGCACGCGACGGGGCAGGGGGATACCATCACGTTCTCCCGGGCCGACGGGGAGTTCCACGCCCTGCTCGTCCAGGCCGCCGGAAACCGCATGCTGGAGCACCTCTCCGGGATCGTGTCCGCCGCCCTGCACGTCTCCGGCGGCCCGGTCATGGGCTGTGACCGGCCCGGCGAGGCGTCACTCGGACACCACGCGCGCATCGTGGAGGCGCTCGCCTCGGGTGACGCGACCGGCGCCGAGGCCGCCATGCGCCAGCTGCTCGTCGGTCACCCGGATGTCGAGCGAGTCGTCCCCGCCCCCCGCGAGCACTGAGCGCGGCGCTGCCGCCTGGTACGGCATGGCCGAGGCGCGCGGGCCGTGTGCCGCCGGGCCCACGGGTCCGGCGGCACAATTGTGCGGATAGGTGACACCTGGTTGAGTTTGTCGCGTATGGGGTGTGACTCGGGCCACGTGAATTGGCCGTAACACTCCTGGGGGCAGTGCGATGACTTAAGAGGTGACCGCCGCGGAAGGAATACAGCAGCCATGCAGTGCGCTGTCGAGTTCTGAGGCCAAGCCCGCGCCGTCGGCGACATCCCCAGCCGCCGGTCGTCGGTTCGAGCTCTCCCCAGGGCCGGACCGGAAGCCGTTTCCATCGTTCCGAGAGGTTGTTCGTGTCGGCCAGCACATCCCGTACGCTCCCGCCGGAGATCGCCGAGTCCGAGTCTGTGATGGCGCTCATCGAGCGGGGAAAGGCTGATGGGCAGATCGCCGGCGATGACGTGCGTCGGGCCTTCGAGGCTGACCAGATTCCGCCAACCCAGTGGAAGAATGTTCTGCGCAGCCTCAACCAGATCCTCGAGGAAGAGGGTGTGACGCTGATGGTCAGTGCCGCGGAGTCGCCGAAGCGCGCCCGCAAGAGCGTCGCAGCGAAGAGCCCGGTCAAGCGCACCGCCACCAAGTCCGTCGCCACCAAGACGACCGTGACGCGGACCGCCGCGGCCCCGGCCGCACCGGCGGCCGAGGCCGGCGCGGACACCGCGGCCGGTGACGCCACCGTGTCCGCTCCCGCGAAGAAGGCCGCGGCCAAGAAGACGGTCGCCAAGAAGGCCACCGCGAAGAAGACCGCGGCCAAGAAGGCCACCGCCAAGAAGGCCGGCAAGCAGGACGAGGAGCTCCTCGACGGCGACGAGGCGGTCGAGGAAGTCAAGGCCGGCAAGGGCGAGGAAGAGGAGGGCGAGGGCGAGAACAAGGGCTTCGTCCTCTCCGACGACGACGAGGACGACGCGCCCGCGCAGCAGGTCGCCGTCGCCGGTGCCACGGCCGACCCGGTCAAGGACTACCTGAAGCAGATCGGCAAGGTCCCGCTCCTCAACGCCGAGCAGGAGGTCGAGCTCGCCAAGCGCATCGAGGCCGGCCTCTTCGCCGAGGACAAGCTCGCCAACTCCGACAAGCTGGCGCCGAAGCTCAAGCGCGAGCTGGAGATCATCGCCGAGGACGGCCGCCGGGCGAAGAACCACCTGCTGGAGGCCAACCTCCGGCTCGTGGTCTCGCTGGCCAAGCGCTACACCGGCCGCGGCATGCTCTTCCTGGACCTGATCCAGGAAGGCAACCTCGGTCTGATCCGCGCGGTCGAGAAGTTCGACTACACCAAGGGCTACAAGTTCTCCACGTACGCCACCTGGTGGATCCGGCAGGCGATCACCCGCGCCATGGCCGACCAGGCCCGCACCATCCGCATCCCGGTGCACATGGTCGAGGTCATCAACAAGCTGGCCCGTGTGCAGCGCCAGATGCTCCAGGACCTGGGCCGCGAGCCCACCCCGGAGGAGCTGGCCAAGGAGCTCGACATGACCCCTGAGAAGGTCATCGAGGTCCAGAAGTACGGCCGTGAGCCCATCTCGCTGCACACCCCGCTCGGTGAGGACGGCGACAGTGAGTTCGGAGACCTGATCGAGGACTCCGAGGCGGTCGTACCGGCCGACGCGGTCAGCTTCACCCTCCTTCAGGAGCAGCTGCACTCGGTGCTCGACACCCTCTCCGAGCGTGAGGCGGGCGTCGTCTCGATGCGCTTCGGTCTCACCGACGGCCAGCCGAAGACGCTGGACGAGATCGGCAAGGTCTACGGCGTGACGCGTGAGCGCATCCGCCAGATCGAGTCGAAGACGATGTCGAAGCTCCGTCACCCGTCGCGGTCCCAGGTCCTGCGCGACTACCTGGACTAGGCCGCCGTCGCGGACGCACAGGGCGAGGGCCCGGGAACCTGGTGTGGTTCCCGGGCCCTCGCCCTGTGCGGGTGCGGGTGCGGGTGCGGGGGACAGGCGGGCGAATGACGCTGAGTAGGCATCGTTCACCTCGGAGTCAGGAGCCCTCATGCCCCGTCCACCGGTCCGCGTCCTCCCCCTGGCCTTCGTGCTGGCCGCCGCGGCGGCGCTTATACCCCTCGGCCACCCGGCCCCCGCCGCCGCAGACAGCATCATCGTGGGAGGGCGCCCGGCCGCCGTCTCGGACAGTCCGTGGGCCGTGGCCCTGTCGAGCCGTGACCGGTTCGGAGGAACACGCGCCGGACAGTTCTGCGGCGGGGTGGCCGTCTCACCCACCGAGGTGCTCACGGCGGCGCACTGTCTGCGGCCGGACGTGCTCGGCGGTGCCGTCTCGGAGGTACGCGATCTGAAGGTCATCGCCGGACGGGACGACCTGAGCGGTCCGGGCGGCCAGGAGGTCGCCGTACGGTCGGCCTGGTCCAATCCGGGTTACGACTCCCGGACGAACGCCGGGGACCTCGCGGTGCTCACCCTGGAGCGGGCCCTGCCCGCGGAGAGTGTCGTCCCGATGGCCCCGGCCGGTGACGAGGCGTACACGGTCGGTACCGAGGCCACGGTGTACGGCTGGGGCGACACCACCGGATACGGCGCCTACGCGTCCGTGCTGCGCGCCGCGGACGTACGGGTGCTGCCGGACCGGACATGCGCCCAGGCCTACCCCGGCGGCCCGTACGGCACGTACGACGCCTCATCGATGCTCTGCGCCGGTGACACGGCCGGAGGGCACGACGCCTGCCAGGGCGACAGCGGAGGCCCTCTGGTGGCCCGTGGGCGCCTCGTCGGGCTGGTGTCCTGGGGCAGCGGCTGCGGAAGCCCGGGCAGCCCCGGGGTCTACACCCGCGTCTCCGCGGCGACGGAGTGGATGGCCGACCGGCCCTGAGCGGCCGGCGACCAGGCCCCAGAGACACGAGAACGGGCGGCTCTCCCCAAGGGGGAAGCCGCCCGTCGGCCGGTCGCGGACCGGGCCCCTGGCTCGTCGTGGATGCGAGGTGTCAGTGTTCCTCGTCGGCAGCACTCGCCTGCGCGGCGGTGAGCCGATCCGTCTCATCCTGTATTTCCGCGGCGATCTTCTTGAGTTCCGGCTCGAACTTGCGCCCGTGGTGGGCACAGAAGAGCAGTTCACCGCCACTGATCAGGACGACGCGCAGATAGGCCTGGGCGCCGCAACGGTCACAGCGGTCTGCTGCGGTCAGCGGGCTCGCGGGGGTCAGAACAGTAGTCACGTCGCCTCTTCTCTAGCTCGACGAGCTGTCGTACCAGGGTCAACATCCAACCAGGCCGAAAACGTTCCCGCTCGTGGCATTTCTTCGAAACTTCTTCTCGGGATGGCTGTCTGTCGCCGGTTGGCGGCGAATGTGCCGTATTGCGTAGCGCTACGGTTTCGCGTTGCTTGGGTGGGCCGGTCCCCGGCTGGCTTGCCGGTTGTTCATGAGGACGTGCCCGGAGCCTAAATGGTTCATGCCTCGAAGGGAACGTGATGTGCACGTCACTCCAAGGGATGATCGAACGTGTATGCGAGGCTGCACTAGCATAAGGATTCCCCCCGGGTGGCGTCACAACCGCTCTACCAGGCCTCTGTAGGCTCTCAGCGGCCACCGAGGCCGAGCCCGACCCCCACGGGGACCCCAGATGAAATTCAGCGAGGAGCGAACCGCGTGACCGCCGATTCCGTGCCGTCCACTGCGCTGCTGACCGGAGCAGGCGGCGCAGACAGGGAGAGCTCCAACTACACCGCGCGGCACCTCCTCGTCCTTGAGGGGCTGGAGGCGGTCCGCAAGCGCCCCGGTATGTACATCGGCTCCACGGACAGCCGCGGACTGATGCACTGCCTCTGGGAGATCATCGACAACTCCGTCGACGAGGCCCTCGGCGGCTACTGCGACACGATCGAGGTCGTCCTCCACGACGACACCTCCGTCGAGGTCCGGGACAACGGCCGGGGCATCCCGGTGGACGTGGAGCCCAAGACCGGGCTGTCCGGCATCGAGGTCGTCATGACCAAGCTGCACGCCGGCGGGAAGTTCGGAGGCGGCTCGTACGCCGCCTCCGGCGGTCTGCACGGCGTCGGGGCCTCGGTCGTCAACGCCCTCTCCGCCCGGCTCGACGTCGAGGTCGACCGCAACAGCGCGACCCACTCGATCAGTTTCCGCCGCGGTGTCCCGGGCATGTTCACGGAGCAGGGGCCCGACAGCCCCTTCGACCCCGCCAACGGCCTGCGCAAGAGCAAGAGGATCCCCAAGACGCGCACGGGTACCCGGGTGCGGTACTGGGCGGACCGGCAGATCTTCCTCAAGGACGCCAAGCTCGACCTGGAGACGCTGTACCAGCGGGCCCGCCAGACCGCGTTCCTCGTCCCGGGCCTCACCCTCGTCGTACGCGACGAGCGCGGCATCAACGGCGAGGGGAAGACGGAGGAGACGTTCCGCTACGACGGCGGGATCAGCGAGTTCTGCGAGTACCTGGCGCAGGACCGGGCCGTCTGCGACGTCCAGCGGCTGACCGGCACCGGCACGTTCAAGGAGACCGTGCCCGTCCTGGACGACCGCGGCCACATGACGGCGACCGAGGTCACCCGCGAGCTGGGCGTGGACATCGCGCTCCGCTGGGGCACCGGCTACGACACCACCGTCCGGTCCTTCGTCAACATCATCGCCACCCCCAAGGGCGGCACCCACGTCACCGGCTTCGAGCGCTCCCTGACCAAGACGGTCAACGAGGCACTGCGCTCCACGAAGCTGCTGCGCGTCGCCGAGGACGACGTCGTCAAGGACGACGCCCTGGAGGGCCTCACCGCCGTCGTGACCGTACGGCTGGCGGAACCGCAGTTCGAGGGGCAGACCAAGGAGGTGCTCGGCACCTCCGCGGCCAACCGGATCGTGGCCAACGTGGTGGCCAAGGAACTGAAGGCGTTCCTCACCTCCACCAAGCGTGACGCCAAGGCCCAGGCCAGGGCGGTGCTGGACAAGGCGGTGGCCGCCGCTCGCACCCGTATCGCGGCCCGCCAGCACAAGGACGCCCAGCGCCGCAAGACCGCGCTGGAGTCCTCGTCGCTGCCGGCGAAGCTCGCCGACTGCCGCAGCGACGACGTGGAGCGCAGCGAGCTGTTCATCGTGGAGGGGGACTCGGCCCTCGGTACCGCGAAGCTGGCCCGGAACAGCGAGTTCCAGGCCCTGCTGCCGATCCGCGGGAAGATCCTCAACGTCCAGAAGTCGTCTGTCTCGGACATGCTCAAGAACGCCGAGTGCGGTGCCATCATCCAGGTCATAGGAGCCGGATCCGGGCGCACCTTCGACATCGACGCCGCGCGGTACGGCAAGGTGATCATGATGACGGACGCCGACGTCGACGGCTCCCACATCCGCACCCTGCTGCTCACGCTCTTCCAGCGCTACATGCGGCCGATGGTCGAGGCGGGGCGGGTCTTCGCCGCCGTGCCCCCGCTGCACCGGATCGAGCGGGTCCAGCCCAAGAAGGGCCAGGACAAGTACATCTACACGTACTCGGACAACGAGCTGCGGCAGACCCTTCTGGAGCTCCAGCGCAAGAACGTCCGGATCAAGGACTCGATCCAGCGCTACAAGGGTCTCGGCGAGATGGACGCGGACCAGCTGGCGGAGACGACGATGGATCCCCGGCACCGGACACTGCGCCGGATCAACATCGGTGACCTGGAATCCTCCGAGCGGATCTTCGACCTGCTCATGGGCAACGAGGTGGCGCCCCGCAAGGAGTTCATCACCAGCTCGGCCGCCACGCTGGACCGTTCACGCATCGACGTCTGACCCGCGCCGCGACCGGCCTGCCCCGCCCTCCCCGTCCGCGCTCCACCGTGGACGGGGAGGGCTTCCGCGCTTTTGGACCCCGTGGCGGAAGCCGCCGAGGCGCGCGGAGCGTCCGGTCCTGGGCACGCGCCCCCGTCATACGGTGCTTTACGCGCAGCGCCGGTGGATCGCGCGTCCCTGGCGGCTTCCTTCACCTGAAATGGTGAAGCCCACCCAATGCGAAGCCCGCCACACCCCGTTCTGCTCATTCTTGGCTACGCGGCCGAAAAGGTGCGTGGACAAGGGAGTTGTCGGTGGAGAAGGAAGCAGGGCCGGAGGCCGTGGCGACGCGGCGCGCGGACCCGTGGTACGACGAGCCGGACCCGGCGCGGGGCGGACAGGACGGTGGCGCGGCGGTCACGGAGGGCGGGAGGTCCGGACCGGGCGCGGAACCCGGCCGCGGCCCGGCCGGCACCTGCCTGGAGGCGGAACCCGGCCGAAGCGCGGCCGACATCTACCTGGAGGTGCAGCGCGGCCCGGCGTTCCAGGAGGTCCGGCGCCGCTACCGCCGGTTCGTGGTCCCCGCGTCGGCCGCCTTCCTCCTCTGGTACCTGGCCTATGTCGTCGTGGCCACCACCGCGCACGACCTGATGGCGCGGCCCGTCGCCGGAGCGCTCAACGTGGCCGTGCTCGCGGGACTCGGGCAGTTCCTCACGACGTTCCTGCTGACCTGGGCGTACGTCCGCCACGCCCGGTTGCACCGCGACCGGGCGGCACTGGAACTGCGCTGGGACACCCAGGAGATGACGAGAGGCGTCCGGCGGTGAGCGGCCACCACCAGGCCCTGGCGCTCCTGCTGTTCAGCGCGTTCGTCGTCGTGACCCTCGCCATCACCACCTGGGTGAGCCGGAAGAGGCAGGGCTCGGCCGAGGAGTTCTACGCGGGCGGGCGGTTGTTCTCCCCCATGGAGAACGGTTTCGCCATCGCCGGGGACTACATGTCCGCCGCCTCGTTCCTGGGGATCTCCGGTCTGATCGCCCTCTACGGCTACGACGGCATGCTGTACTCGGTGGGCTTCCTCGTCGCCTGGCTCGTCGTCCTGCTCCTGGTGGCCGAACTGGTTCGCAACTGCGGCCGGTTCACCCTCGCCGACGTGGTCGCCGCGCGTATGGCCGAGCGCCCGGTGCGCACGGCGGTCGGCGTCTCGTCGGTCACCGTGTCCGTGCTGTACCTGGTGGCCCAGATGGTCGGCGCGGGCAGTCTCGTCGCACTGCTGCTCGGCGGCACCGGCGACACCGCCCGGTCCTGGACCGTGGTGGGCGTCGGCGCGCTCATGGTGGTGTACGTGTCGCTGGGCGGCATGCGGGCCACGACCTGGATCCAGATCGTCAAGGCCGTTCTGCTGATGGGCGGAGCCGTGGCGCTCACGGTGCTGGTCCTCGCGCGCTTCCACGGCGACGTCAACTCCCTGCTCACCTCCGCCGCCGAACGCAGCGGCCGGGGCGTGGACTTCCTGTCGCCCGGAATCCTCTACGGCGGGAGCTGGACCGCGCGCCTCGACTTCATCAGCCTGGGGCTGGCCCTCGTGCTCGGCACCGCGGGGCTCCCGCACATCCTGTCCCGCTTCTACACCGTGCCGACGGCGCGGGCGGCACGGCGTTCCGTGGTCTGGTCGATCGGTCTGATCGGCGGCTTCTACCTGATGACGATCGTGCTCGGGTTCGGGGCCGCCGCACTGGTCGGTCCTGCGGACGTACACGCGTCGAACGCCTCGGGCAACACGGCCGTTCCGCTGCTGGCGCTCGTCCTCGGCGGAGGCGAGGGGTCCACCGGCGGCACGGTCCTGTTCGCCGTCGTGGCGGCCGTCGCCTTCGCGACGATCCTCGCGGTCGTCGCCGGGATCACCCTGGCGTCCTCCGCCTCGGTCGCCCATGACCTGTACGCGTCGTGGCGGCGTCCGGGCGCCCGTCGGCGCGGAGAGGTGGGGGTGGCCCGTGCGGCCGCCGTGGGCATCGGTGTGGTGGCCATCGGGCTGGGGCTCCTCGCGCGGGACCTGAACGTGGCCTTCCTGGTCGGGCTGGCCTTCGCGGTCGCGGCCTCCGCGAATCTCCCGGCGCTGCTCTACTCGCTGTTCTGGCGGAGTTTCACCACCCGTGGCGCGGTCTGGGCCGTCTACGGCGGGCTCATCCCGGCCGTGCTGCTCGTGCTCGTCTCCCCGGTCGTCTCCGGGAGCCCGTCCTCGCTGTTCCCGGGGGTGGACTTCCAGCTCTTCCCGTTGGAGAACCCGGGGCTGGTGTCCGTTCCCGCCGGTTTCCTGGCCGGCTGGATCGGTACGGTGACCTCGCCGGAGCCCCCGGACCGGGCCAGGCACGCCGAGACGGAGGTCCGCGCGCTCACCGGGGCGGGGGCGGTGTAGGAGCCGTACGGCCGGGACGTGCACCTGGGCCGGACCGGTCAGGCCGCGCCCCTGGGGCGGGCGACCGAATCGGGCGGCCGCACACCGTTCGGACGGCGGGTCGTGCCGGCCCGTGTGGGACACCTCTTGCCTCGGGAGGCTCCGTCTGTGAGCCTTTCCCTTGATTTCCGGGCCAACGCAATCGCCTTGCGTATCTTGCGCTAATCTTGCGCTCATGACGCGACGACTTGCTCAAGTTGCCCGGAAAGTGGGAGTCAGCGAGGCCACGGTCAGCCGGGTGCTCAACGGCAAGCCGGGGGTCTCCGACGCCACCAGGCAAGCCGTCCTCTCCGCCCTGGACGTCCTCGGCTACGAGCGCCCCACCCAGTTGCGCGGCGAACGCGCCAGGCTGGTCGGCCTGGTCCTGCCCGAACTGCAGAACCCGATCTTCCCGGCCTTCGCCGAGGTCGTCGGCGGCGCGCTCGCCCAGCGAGGGCTGACCCCGGTGCTCTGCACCCAGACCAAGGGCGGGGTCTCCGAGGCGGACTACGTCGAACTCCTCCTGCAACAGCAGGTCTCCGGCGTCGTGTTCGCGGGCGGGCTCTACCACCAGGCCGACGCCCCGCACGACCACTACCGGGCGCTCGCCGACCGGAAGATCCCCGTCGTGCTGATCAACGCGGCGATCGCCCACCTCGGCTTCCCGGGCGTCTCCTGCGACGACTCGGTGGCGGTGGAGCAGGCGTGGCGCCACCTGGTCTCGCTCGGCCACGAGCGGATCGGGTTCGTCCTCGGCCCCGCCGACCACGTGCCCTCGCAGCGCAAGCTCGCCGCCGCCCGGACGCTCGCCGAGGAGTCGGGGAGCGCCGTGCCGGACGAGTGGGTGGCCCGCGCCATGTTCTCGCTGGAGGGCGGGCAGGCCGCCGCCGTGCGACTGCTGGACCAGGGGGTCACCGGCATCATCTGCGCCAGTGACCCGCTGGCCCTGGGCGCGGTGCGCGCCGCGCGCCGCCGGGGGCTGTCCGTGCCCGCCGACGTGTCGGTCGTCGGCTACGACGACTCGGCCTTCATGAACTGCACCGAGCCGCCGCTGACCACGGTGCGCCAGCCCATCGAGGCGATGGGCCGGGCCGCCGTGGAGCTGCTGGCGGTGCAGATCGGCGGCCGTACGGTCCCCTCCGACGAACTGCTCTTCGAGCCGGAGCTGGTGGTACGCGGGTCCACGGCCCAGCCGCCCCGCGGCTGACGGCGGGCGTGACCCGGCCGCTCCGGCCCGGACCGTGGGCGCCTCGCGGAATTTCCGGCCGCGTGTAGCTATTTTGCGGAGCCGGCCGGGCCGGGAAACGGCTGCGGCGGCCGCGGGCCCTCGTACCGGCCGCTGGGCCTCATCCGCAGGGGCCGCTCGGCGTACTCCTCCAGGGCGTGGGCGATCCAGCCCGCCGTGCGGGCCACCGCGAAGACCGCTTCCCCCGCGTCCGCGGGCATCCCGCAGGCCACGGAGAGGACCGCGAGCGCCAGGTCCACGTTGGCGTGCAGGGGTGTGTGCCGGGCGGTGGTGGCGACCACGTCGCGGGCCGCCTCCAGCGCCGGGGCGGCCCCGGGCACCTCGGCCAGCAGCCCGAACAGCACCTCCGCACGCGGATCCTCGCCCGTGTAGAGGCGGTGGCCCAGCCCGGGGACCCGGCGTCCCGTGCGCAGATGGTCGGCGACGACCGGGGCCGCGCTGCCGAGGTCCACGACCTCGGTCAGCATCCGGTGCGCCAGGCCGCTCGCGGCACCGTGCAACGGGCCCTCCAGCACCCCGAGTCCGGCCGAGACCACCGCGTACGGGTGGGCGTGGGCGGACGCGGCGACCCGTGCGGCCAGGGTCGAGGCCGCCAGGTCGTGGTCGGCCAGCAGGCCGAGTGCCGTGTCCAGCACGGCCAGTGAGGGTGCGTCGGCCGGTGCGGCCGACAGCCTCGGCCACAACCGGCCGGCCAGCGAGCCGGCCGTGCCGCCGTCCTCGGTGCCCGGCGCCGACGGCCCGGCGCGCAGCGGCAGCGCGCCCACCAGGGTGGGGACCAGGCCCCGCGCGCTGCTCAGCACCCCGCGTGGCGACAGGTCGAACCGCAGCGGATCCGCCGTCGCCGCGGCGACCACCGCCACCCGCAGCCGGTCCGTCGAACCGCTGTGCCCCGGAAGGGCCGCCACCGCACGCCGCGCGGCGGCCAGCGACTCCGGTGGCGCGGTGAAGCGGACGCCCGCCCTCAGCTCCCCCGTCCAGATCCATTCCGCGATCTCCTCGAAGCCGTGGCGGCGGGCCAGTTCCGTCGCGTCGATCCCGCGGAAGTAGTACCGGTCGTGCTCGATGAGCGTGATACCGGTACGGATGACCGGCTCTCCGGCGGCCGGGGGCGGGCTCTGCCGCTCCCGGCGGCCGGTGCGCCGGGCCAGCGACTCCACCTCGGCCGCGTCGAACACGCTGCCCCGGTTGCCGGGCGTGCGCACGCTGCTGAGCTGGCCCCGGCTCACGTAGGCGTAGACGGTCTCGGGCTTCACGCCCAGCAGCTCCGCCGTCTCCCGGGTGGTCAGCCGGCGGCCCGCCGGGGGAGCCGAGGCGTCCGCGGTCTCGTCGGTACGCCCGTCCGGCACTGGCTCTCGCGTCATGGGGCCACCGTATCCATATCGGGTCCCTTCATCGAGATCCTTACATTGATTCAATCAATATTGACGTGACTCCAGTCCATCATGAACAGTGGAATCAAGTTGAACCGTCGCTCGGCCGCCCGGCGAACGAGCCGTCAGAAGAACCGAGAGAAGGAGAGGCCGGACATGTCCGCTCCACGCACGGATCCCGCCCCGCTCGACGTCCCCCGAGGCCTGGCCGGCGTGGTCGTCACCGACACTGCGCTCGGTGACGTCCGGGGCCGCGAGGGCTTCTACCATTACCGCCACTACTCGGCCGTCGACCTGGCCGGGTCACGCGGCTTCGAGGACGTCTGGTACCTGATGTTCCACGGAGAGTTGCCCGACCGCGCCGAGAGCGCCGCCTTCGCGGCCCGTACCGCCGGGTTCCGGCACCTGTCCGCCGAGGTGCGCGCCGCCCTGCCCGCCATCGCCCGCGCGGGCACCGTCTCGGGTCCGCTCGCCGGTCTGCGGAGCGCGCTCTCGCTGCTCGGCGCCGCCGCCGGCCTCCGCCCCGTCTACGACATCCCCGCCGAGCGGCGCCGCGAGGACGCGCTCGCCCTCTGCGCCGCCGTCCCCACCCTGCTGACCGCCCTGCACCGGCTCGGCCAGGGGCTCGAACCCGTCGAACCCCGCGACGACCTGCTGTTCGCCGCGAACTACCTGTACATGCTCACCGGCACCGAGCCGGACGCCGCACGGGCCTCGGCCGTCGAGCGCTACCTGATCTCCACCATCGACCACGGCTTCAACGCCTCGACCTTCACCGCCAGGGTCGTCGCCTCCACCGGGGCCGACGTGGCCGCCTGCCTGGTCGCCGCCGTCGGCGCGCTCTCCGGCCCTCTGCACGGCGGCGCCCCCAGCCGGGCCCTGGACACCCTGGACGCCATCGGCACCCCCGACCGCATCGACTCCTGGATCCGCGGACAGGTCCTCGGCGGCGGCCGGATCATGGGCTTCGGGCACCCCGTCTACCGCACCGAGGACCCGCGCTCCCGCATGCTCCGTTCGATCGCGCGGGAATTCGGCGGCCCGCTCGTCGACTTCGCCGTCGAGGTCGAACAGCGGGTCGAGGCGATACTCGCCGAGCTGAAGCCGGGCCGTGAGCTGCACACCAACGTGGAGTTCTACGCCGGGGTGGTCATGGAGCTCTGCGGGCTGCCCCGCGAGATGTTCACCCCCACCTTCTGCGCGGCACGTGTGGTCGGATGGAGCGCCAATATCCTGGAACAGGCGGCGGACCCCAAGATCATCCGCCCGGCGGCCCGTTACACCGGGACCCCGCCGCCCCAGCCCGTGCCCCCTGTCTGACCGACCCCGAGGAAGCCCCCGTTGACCCCGCTCCACACCCCGCAGATCCCGGTCGTCGTCCTGGCGGGGTTCCTGGGATCCGGCAAGACGACCCTGCTCAACCACCTGCTGCGCAACCGCGCCGGCAACCGGATCGGGGTGGTCGTCAACGACTTCGGCGCCATCGAGATCGACGCCATGACCGTCGCGGGCCAGGTCGGATCGACGGTGTCGCTCGGCAACGGATGCCTGTGCTGCGCCGTGGACGCGAGCGAACTCGACACCTATCTCGCCACCCTGACCAAGCCGGCCGCCCGCCTCGACGTGATCGTCATCGAGGCGAGCGGCCTGGCCGAACCACGCGAACTCGTACGGATGCTGCTGGCCAGCGACAACCCGCGCGTGCGGTACGGGGGACTGGTCGAGGTGGTGGACGCCGCGGAGTTCCTGGGCACCCGCGAGCGGCATCCGGAGATCGACCGCCACCTCGCGGTCGCCGACCTCGTCGTCCTGAACAAGACGGACCGCGTCTCCGGCGCCGCGCTGGACGCCGTGCGTGAGGCGGTCGCCGCCACCGGCGGAGGGGCGGCCGTCGTCGGTGCCGTCCACGGACGGATCGATCCGGGTCTGCTCTTCGACCCCGTACTCCGGCCGGAGGAGGACGACACCGCCCGCCAGCTGACCTTCGAGGACCTCCTGCGGGACGCGGAGGACGACGCGGAGGACGACGCGGGCGACGACGCGGACCTGAGGGCGGACGGCCACGCCCACGCGGGCCACGCGCACACCGCGTACGAGAGCGTCTCCTTCACCTCGGACGCGCCGATGGACCCCCGTCGCCTCATGGCGTTCCTCGACTCCCGGCCGCCGGGGCTGTACCGGATCAAGGGGTTCACCGACTTCGGTGCGGGCGACCCGGACCACACGTACGTCCTGCACGCCGTGGGCGGATTCCTGCGCTTCGAGCCGAGGCCGTGGGCACGGGACGAAGCGCGCCGCACCCAGCTGGTCCTGATCGGCTCCGGCATCGACACGGACGCGCTGCGCCAGGAACTCGCCGCCTGCCGGGCGCCCCTGGAGCCGAACCTTGCCGGTCCGGCCGGCGCGCGGGTGCGCCCCGACCTCCCGGACGTCCCGCAGGCACGGCGGGACGCCGACGACGAGCTGGAACGCGCCATGTGGGGCGTCCTGCGCCACGTGCGGCGGCCGGACGAGGACTGAGGCGCCCCCGGCCGGCCGCCCGCGGCGGACTACTGCGGCAGCGGTCCGGCGACCACCGCCACCGGGCTCGTCAGCGGTGTCCCCGAACCGTCCCGGCGCGGATCCGGGTCCGGCAGTCCGGCCGGTGCGCCGTTCTTCTGCGCGGCGCGCGCCGGTACACCACCCGCCCAGGCGAAGACCAGGACGTCCTCCCCCTTGAGGAAGCGCTGACAGCGCACCCCGCCGGTGGCCCTGCCCTTGCGCGGGTACTGGTCGAACGGGGTGAGCTTCCAGGTGCGCTCGGAATCGTCCAGCGTGCCGTGCGACCCGGCCACCGTGAACACCGCCGCGTCCGCCGAGGGATCCACCGCCGTGAACGAGAGGGCGGTGGCGCCCTCCGTGAGCTTCACGCCCGCCATACCGCCCGCAGGGCGTCCCTGCGGACGCACCTGCGCGGCGGGATACCGCAGCAGCTGGGCGTCGGAGGTGATGAAGACCAGGTCCTCCTCGCCCGTACGCAGCTGGGTGGCACCGACGATCCGGTCACCGTCCTTGAGCGAGATGACCTCCAGCTCGTCCTTGTGCGGCGGGTAGTCGGGCACCACGCGCTTCACCACCCCCTGCAGGGTGCCGATCGCGAGACCCGGCGACTCCTCGTCCAGCGTGGTGAGGCAGATCAGCTCCTCGTCCGCCTCCAGCGAGAGGAACTCCGAGATCTGCGCCCCTCCCGACAGGCTCGGGGACCCGTGGGTGTCGGGCAGCTGCGGCAGATCGATCACCGACAGCCGCAGCAGCCGCCCGGCGGACGTCACCGCGCCCACATCGCCCCGGGCCGTCGCCGGGACCGCCGAGACGATCACGTCGTGCTTGGTGCGCTTGGCGTCCTCCGCCACGGTGATCGGACCGGCACCCGCCGTACGGGCCAGCAGACCGGTGGAGGAGAGCAGCACCTGACACGGGTCGTCGGCCACCTCCAGCGGCACGGACGCCACCTGCGAACCCGCCGACTCCAGCAGCACCGTGCGCCGGTCGGTGCCGAACTTCTTCGCCACCGCCGCCAGTTCGGACGACACGAGCTTGCGCAGCTCCGCGTCCGACTCCAGGATCGCGGTCAGCGCGGCGATCTCGTCGTTCAGCTTGTCCCGCTCGCTCTCCAGCTCGATCCGGTCGAACCGGGTGAGCCTGCGCAGCGGGGTGTCCAGGATGTACTGCGTCTGGACCTCGCTCAGCGAGAAGCGCTCCATCAGGCGCTCCTTCGCCTGCCCGGAGTTGTCGCTGTCCCGGATGAGCCGGATGACCTCGTCGATGTCCAGCAGGGCGACGAGCAGGCCCTCGACCAGGTGCAGCCGGTCGCGGCGCTTGGTCCTGCGGAACTCGCTGCGCCGGCGCACCACCTCGAAGCGGTGGTCGAGATAGACCTCCAGCAGCTCCTTGAGGCCGAGCGTGAGCGGCTGGCCGTCCACCAGCGCCACGTTGTTGATGCCGAAGGACTCCTCCATCGGCGTCAGCTTGTAGAGCTGCTCCAGGACCGCCTCCGGCACGAAGCCGTTCTTGACCTCGATCACCAGCCGCAGACCGTGCGCGCGGTCGGTAAGGTCCTTGACGTCGGCGATGCCCTGGAGCTTCTTCGAACCGACGAGGTCCTTGATCTTCGAGACCACCTTCTCCGGCCCGACGGCGAAGGGGAGTTCGGTCACGACGAGGCCCTTGCGGCGGGCCGTGACGCTCTCTATGGCGACCGTGGCACGGATCTTGAAGGTGCCGCGGCCGGAGGCGTACGCGTCCCTGACGCCGCCGAGCCCCACGATCCTGCCGCCGGTCGGCAGGTCCGGACCCGGCACGAACCGCATGAGCGCGTCCAGGTCGGCGCCGGGGTGCCGGATGAGGTGGCGGGCCGCGGCGATCACCTCGCCGAGGTTGTGCGGGGGCATGTTGGTAGCCATGCCGACGGCGATCCCGGACGCCCCGTTGACCAGGAGGTTCGGGTAGGCGGCGGGCAGGACGACCGGTTCGCGCTCCTGGCCGTCGTAGTTCGACTGGTAGTCGACGGTGTCCTCGTCGATGGACTCCGTCATCAGCGAGGTGGCGTCGGCCATCCGGCACTCGGTGTACCGCATGGCGGCGGGCGGGTCGTCGTTGCCGAGCGAGCCGAAGTTGCCGTGTCCGTCGACGAGGGGCAGCCGCATCGAGAACGGCTGCGCCATGCGCACCAGCGCGTCGTAGATCGACGCGTCACCGTGCGGGTGCAACTTGCCCATCACTTCGCCGACGACCCGGGCGCACTTCACATAGCCGCGGTCCGGGCGCAGCCCCATCTCGTTCATCTGGGACACGATGCGACGGTGCACGGGCTTCATGCCGTCGCGGGCGTCGGGCAGCGCCCTGGCGTAGATCACCGAGTACGCGTACTCGAGGAAGGAGCCCTGCATTTCGTCGACGACGTCGATGTCGAGGATCTTCTCCTCGAAGTCGTCCGGCGGCGGGGTTTTCGTGCTGCGGCGGGCCATCGCGGCTGCGACTCCTTCACAGATTCTGTCGGGCAACCTCAGGTTCTGACGCGGACCATTGTGGACCGCCCGACTGACAACGCCGACCTCGACCCGTCCGAAGCGCCCCGCGCACTCCTTCCGGGAGCCCGCGCGCGGGGGCGTGCGGGACGACATTCACCCGGCGGGAACTTCGCCAGGCGCCCGTGCGCTTGCTTACAGTGGCAGGTCCGGCAGGAAATCCTGTACCGATCGAAGGGACGTACATGCCCATGGGTCACACGGCCACAACCCAGGCCGGTTCCGGCGGTTTGACGGCGACCGAACACCGCCTGGCCAACGGCCTGCGCGTGGTGCTCTCGGAGGACCATCTGACCCCGGTCGCGGCGGTCTGCCTCTGGTACGACGTCGGCTCCCGCCACGAGGTCAAGGGCCGCACCGGTCTGGCTCACCTTTTCGAGCACCTGATGTTCCAGGGCTCCGGCCAGGTCAAGGGGAACGGGCACTTCGAGCTGGTGCAGGGCGCCGGCGGATCGCTCAACGGCACCACCAGCTTCGAACGCACCAACTACTTCGAGACGATGCCCACACACCAGCTGGAGCTGGCCCTGTGGCTCGAAGCCGACCGGATGGGCTCGCTGCTCGCCGCGCTCGACGAGGAGTCCATGGAGAACCAGCGCGACGTCGTGAAGAACGAGCGCCGCCAGCGGTACGACAACGTCCCCTACGGCACCGCGTTCGAGAAGCTCACGGCCCTGGCCTACCCGGAGGGCCACCCGTACCACCACACGCCGATCGGCTCGATGGCCGACCTGGACGCCGCGACCCTGGAGGACGCCCGCGCGTTCTTCCGGACGTACTACGCGCCCAACAACGCGGTGCTCTCGGTCGTCGGCGACATCGACCCGGGGGAGACGCTGGCCTGGATCGAGAAGTACTTCGGCTCCATCCCGTCCCACGACGGCAAGCAGCCGCCGCGTGACGGCACGCTCCCGGACATCATCGGCGAGCAGTTGCGCGAGGTCGTCCAGGAGGAGGTCCCGGCGCGCGCGCTGATGGCCGCCTACCGGCTGCCGCACGACGGCACCCGGGCCTGCGACGCGGCCGACCTGGCGCTGACCGTGCTCGGCGGCGGCGAGTCGTCCCGGCTGCACAACCGTCTGGTCCGCCGCGACCGTACGGCGGTGGCCGCGGGCTTCGGGCTGCTCAGGCTGGCCGGCGCGCCCTCGCTGGGATGGCTGGACGTCAAGACGTCCGGGGGAGTCGAGGTGGACCGGATCGAGACGGCCGTCGACGAGGAGCTGGCCCGCTTCGCCGCCGAGGGCCCCACCCCGGAGGAAATGGAACGGGCGCAGGCCCAGTTGGAGCGCGAGTGGCTGGACCGGCTCGGTACGGTCGCCGGCCGCGCCGACGAACTCTGCCGGTACGCCGTCCTGTTCGGTGACCCGCAGCTCGCCCTGACCGCTGTGGGGCGGGTCCTCGACGTGACCGCCGACGAGGTCCGGGAGGCCGCCCGGGCGCATCTGCGTCCCGACAACCGGGCGGTCCTGGTCTACGAGCCGGTCGAACCGGCCGACGAGACCGAGGATTCCGGCGACGCGGCCCAGACGGCCGGCACCGACGCGCACGAGGGGGCGGACAAGTGACCGACGCCGCCGTGACGGGAGTGACGATGGAGTACCACCCGCAGCCGACCGCGGGCGAGGCCAGGCCCTGGGCGTTCCCGGCGCCCGAGCGAGGAGCCCTGTCCAACGGCCTGACCGTGCTGCGCTGCCACCGGCCCGGCCAGCAGGTCGTCGCCGTGGAGATCTTCCTCCAGGCGCCGCTGGACGCCGAGCCCGAGGGGCTGGACGGTGTGGCCACGATCATGGCCCGCGCCTTGTCCGAGGGCACCGACAAGCGCTCCGCGGAGGAGTTCGCCGCCGAGCTGGAACGCTGCGGCGCCACCCTGGACGCGCACGCCGACCACCCCGGGGTGCGCGTCTCGCTGGAGGTCCCGGTCTCCCGGCTGGCCAAGGCGCTCGGCCTCGTCGCCGAGGCGCTGCGGGCCCCGGCCTTCGCCGAGGACGAGATCGAACGCCTGGTGGGCAACCGCCTCGACGAGATCCCGCACGAGCAGGCCAACCCGGCCCGGCGCGCCGCGAAGCAGCTCTCCAAGGAGCTCTTCCCGGCCGCCGCGCGGATGTCCCGGCCGCGCCAGGGCACCGAGGAGACGGTACGGCGGATCGACGCCCCCGCCGTACGGGCGTTCTACGACGCCCACGTCCGGCCGTCCACCGCCACCGCGGTGATCGTCGGGGACCTCACCGGGGTGGACCTCGACGCGCTGCTGGCCGAGACCGTCGGTGACTGGTCGGGCAACACCGCCCCGGCCCGCCCCGTGCCGCCGATCACCGCCGACGACACGGGCCGGGTGGTCGTCGTGGACCGCCCCGGGGCCGTGCAGACGCAGTTGCTGATCGGCCGGATCGGCGCCGACCGCCATGACAGCGTCTGGCCCGCACAGGTGCTCGGCACCTACTGCCTGGGCGGCACCCTCACCTCCCGGCTGGACCGCGTGCTGCGTGAGGAGAAGGGCTACACCTACGGCGTGCGGGCCTTCGGCCAGGTGCTGCGCTCGACGGCGCCCGGGTCCGCCTCCGGGGCGACGGGTGCCGCGATGCTCGCCATCAGCGGTTCCGTGGACACCGAGTCCACCGGACCGGCGCTGGAGGACCTGTGGACGGTCCTGCGCACCCTGGCGGCCGAGGGGCTCACCGACGCGGAGCGCGAGACCGCCGTACAGAACCTGGTGGGCGTGGCCCCGCTGAAGTTCGAGACGGCGGCGTCCGTCGCGGCGACCCTGGCCGACCAGGTGGAGCAGCACCTCCCGGACGACTACCAGGCCCACCTGTACGCCCGCCTGGCCGAGACCGGCACGGTCGAGGCCACGGCCGCCGTGGTGAACGCCTTCCCGGTCGACCGTCTGGTCACGGTCCTGGTCGGTGACGCTGCCCGGATCGCGGAACCGGTCAGGGCGCTGGGCATCGGCGAGGTGTCGGTCGTCGGCGGCTGACGCGCCAGGACGGCACGGACCCCGGTGGGCAGTCGCCCGCCGGGGTCTTCTTTTTGCCCTTTTCAGGGCCATATGTACGTATATGGGTTGTGGGATGAGCGACACATCGGCTTGTCCGTTTGGTGCCGGAAAGGTGTCCGCCCTAGCGTCGGTGCGGCTGTCCGCCAGACGTATGCCGCGCCCGCGGCACCGGGCAGTCATCGCCGAGTCCCCGTCAGGCGCGAGCCTGGGGAGCCGGGGACCCATCCATGTCCCTGGGGTGAATCGGATGCCCGTGTCTCCTGTGAGCCGCGGGTGCCCGTAGGAGACCTTCCTGCTCCGAACCCGTCAGCTAACCCGGTAGGCGAGAAGGAAGGAAAGGAACCAGCCCCCTCCATGGCGTTCACCCGTGCCACCGGGAAGCACCGCGCCCCGGGCCGTCTGTCCCGCAGGAGCGCCCAGGCCGTCGGCATCGCCGCCCTGGCCACCGCCGGCGTCGTCGGCGCCACCGCCTCCCCGGCCCTCGCGGCCGGTACCCAGGACTCTCCTGCCCTGGCGGCCGGTACCCAGGCGTCCTCGGTCCTGGCGGCCGACACCCAGGCCTCTTCGGTCCTCGCCGCGGACTCCGGCGCCCCGGTGGCCGAGGCCACCGGCCTGAGCCAGGTCACGGCCATCGGCAGCAGCCTCGCGGTCCAGATCGACGCCCAGGCCCGTGCGCAGCGGCACCAGGCGGACCTGGCCGCGAAGGCGAAGGCCGCGGCCGAGGTGAAGGCGAAGGCGAAGGCCGAGGCGAAGGCGCGTGCCGAAGAGGCACGTCAGGCCGAGGCGCGCGCCGCCCGTGCCGCCGAGCGCGCCCGGCTGAACGCCTTCCGCCTCCCCGTCGCCGGCTCCTATGTCACCACCGGCTACAAGTCCGGCGGCTCGCTCTGGTCCTCCGGCAGCCACTCGGGCGTGGACTTCCGCGCCGCGTCCGGCAGCACCGTCGTCGCCGTCGGCGCCGGCACCGTCGTCGAGGCCGGGTGGGGCGGGGCGTACGGCAACAACATCGTGATCCGGATGACGGACGGCACGTACACCCAGTACGGCCACCTCTCCTCGATCGACGTCCAGGTCGGCCAGGGCGTCACCCCGGGGGAGCGGATCGGCCTCTCCGGCTCGACCGGCAACTCCACCGGGCCGCACCTGCACTTCGAGGCCCGCACCTCCCCGCGGTACGGCTCCGACATGGACCCCGTCGCCTACCTCCGCTCGCACGGCGTCCGGCTCTGAACCGCTCCGGGACGGCACCCCGCTCCTGACGAAGACCCCGGCACCCGCCGGGGTCTTCGCCGTACGGGCCGGGCCCCGCCGGGCGGGGCGCGCGCCGGACCACCGCGAAACGTTTTACCGGCCGGAAGCCAGGTGTGAATTCCGTCCCGCCGTCGGAAATTCGGTCCGATTGCCATAGAGTCGCGGAACAGGCGTCGGCCGGTCGCGCTCAGCGGATATCAAGGCGGAGGTTCGGACATGCGCATTCCCGCGCATTCGGTGTGCACGGCAATCCGTCACGACATCGTCTCCGGTGTCTTCCCGCGCGGCAGCCGCCTCACCGAGGAGGTGCTCGCGCGCCGCTACGGGGTCTCCCGCGTCCCGGTGCGCGAGGCCCTGCGCACCCTGGAGTCCGAGGGGTTCGTCGTCACCCGCCGGCACGCCGGTGCCTGTGTCGCCGAGCCGACCGAGCAGGAGGCCGCGGACCTGCTGGAGCTCCGCGTGCTGCTGGAGCCGCTCGGCGCGGCCCGTGCCGCGCAGCGCCGCACCGAGGCCCACCTCAAGGTGCTGCGCGGCCTGGTGAGGCTCGGTCAGGAGCGGGCGCGGCGGGGGAAGGGCGAGGACCTGCGGTCGCTGGGCGGCTGGTTCCACGACACGCTGGCCCAGGCCTCCGGCAGCCCCGCGCTCATCGCACTGCTCACCCAGCTCCGGCACAAGAGCGCCTGGATGTACGCGGTCGAGCCGCCGGCCCGCCCCACGGAATCCTGGGCCGAGCACGGCGCCCTCGTGGACGCCGTGGCGCGCGGCGACGCGGAACGCGCCAGGGTCCTCGCCGCCCGGCACACCGAGCGGACCGTCGCCGCGCACCGGCTGCGCGGGCCGGAAAGGCCCGGCCGGGTGCCGGGCCCCGCGCGGGTGAGGAATGCGCAACATGCCGTCAACACGGCGGGCGTCCGGAATTAACAAGGGCGCCGTATACAGAGAGAGCGCGGGGAAGGCTACCGCGAGGATTTCCGAAAGACCTTTCGGGAGGAATGGCTTCCGGGAAGGGCCCCTTTCCCTGCGCGAATTCCGTCGGCGCGGGGTGTTCCCGTTCGCCGGGCGCATGGTGCGCACGCGTTTCCGGTCGTCAGGACAACGAAAAGGCCGCGGCTCCCGAGGGGGAGCCGCGGCCTCGCCGCGGAGTGGACTCCGGTGCCGGAGTCCGGATCAGACCGTCTCCGGGAGCTCCTCGAGCCCCTCGGCGACCAGCTTCGCCAGCCGGTCCAGCGCGGCCTCGGCGTCGTCCGCCTCGGAGGCGAGCACGATCTCCTCGCCGCCCTGGGCGCCCAGGCCGAGCACCGCCAACATGGAGGCGGCGTTCACCGGGCTGCCGTCCGCCTTGGCGATGGTGACCGGCACGCCGGAAGCCGTGGCGGCCCGGACGAAGATGGAAGCGGGGCGGGCGTGCAGGCCCTCGGCCCAACCGACGTTGACGCGGCGCTCAGCCATGGTTCTGCCCTTCACATCAATGATTGTCTGGATCACATGGTTGTCTAGACCAGTCTCTCATGCGGTACGCACCGCGGTGCGCGCCCCCGCCCCCGCCGCCGCGCGCCGCCCTCCGTGGGCCCGGCGGCCTGGGCCAGGGGGCCCGGCGGCCGGGGCCGTACGGCCTCCCCCGAACCAGGCACGGCGAGCCGTAGGCTCTCTCCATGGAGCCCACGCCGGAGCAGAGTCCGCACCACGCGTACCCCGACCACTGGGAAGCGGACGTGGTCCTCCGCGACGGTGGCACCGCCCGTATCCGCCCCATCACCGCGGACGACGCCGAGCGGCTGGTCCACTTCTACGAGCAGGTCTCCGACGAGTCGAAGTACTACCGCTTCTTCGCCCCGTATCCGCGTCTCTCCGCCAAGGACGTGCACCGCTTCACCCATCACGACTACGTCGACCGGGTCGGGCTGGCCGTCACCGTCGGCGGCGAGTTCATCGCCACCGTCCGCTACGACCGGATCGACGCCCAGGGCCGGCCCGCCTCCGCGCCCGCGGACGAGGCCGAGGTCGCCTTCCTCGTCCAGGACGCCCACCAGGGCCGCGGCGTGGCCTCCGCCCTCCTGGAGCACATCGCCGCGGTCGCCCGGGAGCGCGGCATCCGGCGCTTCGCGGCGGAGGTGCTGCCTGCCAACAACAAGATGATCAAGGTGTTCCGGGACGCCGGCTACACCCAGCGGCGCAGTTTCGAGGACGGCTCGGTCCACCTCACGCTCGACCTGGAGCCCACCGCCGCGTCCCTCGCCGTCCAGCGCGGCCGTGAACAGCGCGCCGAGGCGCGTTCCGTGCAGCGGCTGCTGGCACCGGGATCGGTCGCCGTCGTCGGCGCGGGCCGCCTCCCCGGGGGTGTGGGCCGCACGGTGCTGCGCAACCTCCTCGGCTCGGGCTTCACCGGGCGTACGTACGCGGTGAACCGGTCCTTCGCCCCGGAGCGGACCGAGATCGACGGGGTGCCCGCGCACCGCTCCGTGGGGGAGATCGGCGAGCGGGTGGACCTCGCGATCGTCGCCGTCCCGGCCGACCGGGTGCCCGAGGCCGTCGCGGACTGCGGCGAGCACGGCGTCCGAGGCCTGGTCGTCCTGTCCGCCGGGTACGCCGAGCGCGGCGCCGAGGGGCGTGAACGGCAGCGCGAACTGGTCCGCCAGGCCCGCTCGTACGGGATGCGGATCATCGGCCCGAACGCCTTCGGGATCATCAACACCGCGGACACCGTCCGGCTCAACGCCTCCCTCGCCCCCGAGTCGCCCGCCGCCGGACGCATCGGGCTGTTCACCCAGTCCGGCGCGATCGGGATCGCCGTCCTCTCGGGCCTGCACCGGCGCGGGGCGGGGCTCTCGACGTTCATCTCCGCCGGGAACCGGGCCGACCTCTCCGGCAACGACTTCCTCCAGTACTGGTTCGAGGACCAGGACACCGACGTCGCCCTGCTGTACCTGGAGTCGTTCGGCAACCCGCGCAAGTTCCACCGGCTCGCCCGGCGGACCGCCGCCCTGAAGCCCGTGGTCGTCGTGAAGGGCGCCCGGCACAGCGGCTCCACACCACCGGGCCACGCGGTGCCCGTCAGCAGGGTCCCGGACGCGACGGTCTCCGCGCTGCTCCGGCAGGCGGGCGTGATCCGCGTCGACACGGTGACGGAGATGGTCGACGTCGGCCTGCTCCTCGCCGACCAGCCCCTCCCGGACGGCCCCCGGGTGGCCATCCTCGGCAACTCCGAGTCACTGGGGCTCCTCACCTACGACGCGTGCCTCGCGGAGGGGCTGCGTCCACGTCCGCCCCAGGACCTCACGACGGAGGCGGAACCCCGGGATTTCCGGGACGCGCTGGCCGCGGCGCTCGCCGACCCGACCTGCGACGCGGTGATCGTGACCGCGATCCCCTGGGTCGGGGAGAACGGCGAGGCGCACACCGGCGACGGCGAGGTGCTGGCCGCCGCCCTGCGCGAGGCGGCGGCGACGGGACCGGCCAAGCCGGTGGCGGTGGTGCACGTGGAGATGGGCGGCCTGGCCCACGCCCTGTCCGCGGCCACGGGCACGGCCACCCCTCCGGGGCCCGCGTCCCACCCCGCCCCGGCACCCGCCGGAACGCCCGTGCCCGACGGCGGGGCGGTGCCGCCGGGCGCACGCGAGGCCGCCCCCGGGGTGACGCCCCGGAGGACCGCCCCCGGCACGCGGCGGGACCCGGCCGGCGTGCCCTCCGGACCGGCCGGCGGTCTTCCGCGCCCCCCGGTGAACACACCGCGTGCCCCGGAGACCCCACCGCACCCCCCGGAGACCCCACCGCACCCGCCCACCCGCGGGGCCGTGGGACCGATCCCCGCCTACCCCGCCGCCGAGCGGGCCGTCCGGGCGCTCTCCGAGGCGGTGAAGTACGCGGGCTGGCGGCGCCAGGCGGCCAACCCCGGCAAGGTGCCGGAATACCTCGACGAGACCATCGACGAGCAGGCGGCCGCCGCACGCGTCAAGGCGCTGCTCGGCCCCGACCCGGAGCTCCGGGGCCGCCCGCTCACCCACCAGGAGGCGGCCGGCCTGCTGGGCCTCTACGGCATCGAGGTGCGCCCCGGGATCCCGGCCCCCGGCGTGGAGGCCGCCGTCGCCGCCGCCGCGCGGCTCGGCTACCCGGTCGCGCTCAAGACCACCGCCCCCCATCTGCGTCACCGCCCCGACCTCGGCGGGGTCCGCCTCGACCTCGTGGACGAGGGCGCCCTGCGCCGGGCGTACGAGGAGCTGACGGACCTGCTCGGCTCGCCCGCCGAACTCCGTCCGGTCGTCCAGGCGATGGCGCCCCGGGGCGTCGACACGGTCCTCCGGGCCTCCATCGACGCCTCCGCCGGGGCCGTCCTCTCCTTCGGCCTGTCCGGCGCCCCCTCGGAACTGCTCGGCGACACCGCCCACCGGCTGGTCCCGGCCACCGACCGGGACGCCGCCGAGCTGATCCGCTCCATCCGGGCGGCGCCCCTGCTCTTCGGCTGGCGCGGCTCGGCCCCGGCCGACACCGCGGCGCTCGAAGAGCTCGTGCTGCGGGTCTCGCGGCTGGTGGACGACCACCCCGAGGTGGTCTCGGTCGCCCTGGAGCCCGTCGTGGTCGCGACCCACGGCCTGGCCGTGCTGGGGGCGGGCATCCGGCTCGCCCCGCCCCCCGCCCGCAACGATCTCGGCCCCCGCCGGCTCCCCAGTTACTGACCGGCCGCGTACCCCCCGCGGGGAGTCCCCGGCACCCGGCGGCCCCCCGTAGGATGGTCCGTATGGCAAAGACCGGTACGACGACCCAGGGGCTGCGCGCGGCGATCGAGCGCAGCGGCTACTACCCGGCCCTCGTGGCCGAGGCGGTGGAGGCCGCCGTCGGCGGGGAGCCGGTCGCGTCGTACCTGGTGCACCAGGAGACCACCTTCGACTCCAACGAGGTGCGGCGCCATGTCACGGTCCTCGTCCTGACCAACACCCGCTTCATCGTCAGCCACACCGACGAGCAGGCCGCGGACACCAGTTCGCCCACGCCGTACGCCACGACGTCCACGGAGTCGGTCAAGCTCGACCGGATCTCGTCCGTCGTCGTCAGCCGCGTGGTCGCCAACCCCGAGAAGTACGTGCCCGGCACGCTGCCGCGCGAGGTCGTCCTGACCATCGGCTGGGGCGCCGTCTCCCGGATCGACCTGGAGCCCGCCGCCTGCGGCGACCCCAACTGCGAGGCCGACCACGGGTACACCGGCAACACCACCGCCGACGACCTGAGCCTGCGGGTCAGCGAAGCCGGTGACGGTCCGGACACCGTGCGCCAGACGCTCGCCTTCGCCCAGTCCCTCTCCGAGGCCACGGCCACCGTCGCGGCGACCGGCCGCTGATGGCCCAGCCGGCCTGGCAGGAGCCCGTTCCGCTCGCCCTCGACACCGCGCCCGTCCCCGAGTACGGCGGCGGTGCGCTCGCCGACCTGCTGCCGACGCTCGCCGCCGGACAGGGCGTACCCGGCTTCGAGGCCGTCATCCCCGAGCTCACCCCCGCCGACCGGAACTGCGTCTTCCTGATCGACGGGCTCGGCTGGGAGCAGATCAGGGCCCACCCGGACGAGGCGCCCTTCCTGCACTCCCTGCTCCCCACCTCGCGCGGTGGTACCGGACGCCCCCTCACGGCGGGCTTCCCCTCCACCACCGCGACCTCGCTCGCCTCGGTCGGGACGGGACGGCCCCCCGGCGAGCACGGACTGCCCGGCTACACGGCCCGCAACCCGGAGACGGGCGCGCTGATGAACCAGCTGCGCTGGAACCCCTGGACCGAGCCCCGCGTCTGGCAGCCCTACCCCACGGTCTTCCAGCTCGCCCACGAGGCGGGCGTACGCACCGCGCAGGTCTCCGCCCCCGCCTTCGAGCAGACCCCGCTCACCAAGGTGGCGCTCAGCGGCGGTTCCTTCCTCGGCCGGCTCTCCGGCGAGGAGCGGATGGACCTCGCCGCGGAACGGCTCGCCGCGGGCGACCGGTCCCTGGTCTACACGTACTACAGCGAGGTCGACGGGAAGGGGCACCGCTTCGGCGTCGACTCCGACGCCTGGCGGGGCCAGTTGATGTACGTGGACGGGCTCGCCCGGCGCCTCGCCGAGCAACTGCCGCCCCGCTCGGCGCTCTACATCACCGCCGACCACGGCATGATCGACATCCCGTTCGACGAGCAGTCCCGTATCGACTTCGACGAGGACTGGGAGCTGAGCGCCGGGGTGGCCCTGCTCGGCGGCGAGGGACGGGCCCGCCATGTGTACGCGGTGCCCGGGGCCGAGGCGGATGTGCTGGCCGTCTGGCGCGAGGTGCTCGGCGAGCAGTTCTGGGTGGCCGGCCGTGACGAGGCGGTGGCGGCCGGCTGGTTCGGGCCGCACGTCGACGCACGGGTGCGCGGCAGGATCGGCGACGTGGTGGCGGCCGCCCACGACGACGTGGTGATCACCGCCTCGGTCAACGAACCCCACGAGTCCGCGATGGTCGGCATGCACGGTTCGCTGACCCCCGTGGAACTGCTCGTCCCGCTCCTCGAAGTACGCTCCTGACGCGCTCCCCCCACCTGTACACCGCACCCGAAAGGCGCTCACCTCCTCATGCCCGAGCTCGTGTTCTTCTCCGGCACCATGGACTGCGGGAAAAGCACCCTGGCGCTCCAGATCGGGCACAACAGATCGGCACGCGGTCTCCAGGGAGTGATCTTCACCCGGGACGACCGGGCGGGCGAGGGCAAGCTCTCCTCCCGTCTGGGCCTGGTGACGGAGGCGGTCGAGGCCGCCGAGGGCATGGACCTGTACGCCTACCTGGTCGGCCAGCTCTCCCAGGGCGGCAAGGCCGACTACGTCATCGTGGACGAGGCGCAGTTCCTCGCCCCGGAGCAGATCGACCAGTTGGCCCGGGTGGTGGACGACCTGGAGCTGGACGTCTTCGCGTTCGGCATCACCACCGACTTCCGCACCAAGCTCTTCCCGGGGTCCCAGCGGCTGATCGAGCTGGCGGACCGGATAGAGCAGCTCCAGGTCGAGGCGCTGTGCTGGTGCGGCGCCCGCGCCACGCACAACGCGCGTACGGTGGACGGTCAGATGGTCGTGGAGGGCGCCCAGGTCGTGGTGGGGGACGTGCACCGCGCGGCGGCGGCGACGGGGTACGAGGTGCTCTGCCGCCGGCACCACCGCCGCCGTATGACGAGCGCCGCCGCGCTCGCCGGCACCCTCTCCCCGGACGTCCTGCCGGTCGCCCCGGCCTGAGCCCTGGCCCGACTCCGCCGAGTACGCGGAACACGCCGACGGGCGGTTCGCCGTACACGGGTCAGCAGATGAGCTGTGCGGTCTTCTCCTTGTACTCCTGTGCGTCCCCCGCCTCGTAGCCCGCTTCCTTCAGGTTCTTCGCCAGTGTCCGCATGTCTCCGCACAGGCGGTGGCGCTGCTCCCTGACGTAGGACTTCACGCCGTCGGCGCGCAGTTGCTCCCACGTGCGCTTGACGTCTTCGTTCTGCTCGTGCGTGTACGAGAACTCGACCCATTCCTTTTCCCGGTCGGTCAGGCGGGACGTGTCGACAGGAGTGTCGCTCTGTCCGCACGAGGCCGCCATGAGGACGCACACCACCGCCAGGCATATCCGCGCCTTCTTCATCGTGGCCTCTTTCGGGTGGAGTTCGGAGGGGCGAGAGGAGGGCAGGACGGGGGTTCCGGGAGACGGGCGGGGCGGTCCCGGCTCAGTGCCCGGCCGACCGCTGGATCGTGAACACCGCGCCCTCCGGGTCCGCGACGGTGGCCAGTCTGCCCTCGGAGGTCTCCCGGGGCGGCTGGAGCACATGTCCGCCCAGCTCCACCACCTGGGCGGCGGACTCGTCCGTGTCGGCCACCTCGAAGTAGGTCATCCAGTGCGGTCCGCGGTCACGCGGCAGGCCGTGGCCGACGCCGTGCAGGGCGGCGACCGGGCGGCCTTCCAGGCTCAGGGTCTGGTAGTCGAAGTCGGCCGAGACGACCGCCTCCGTCTCGAAGCCGAAGACGGCCTGGTAGAACTTGGCGACCGACGCGGTCTCCCGGGTCACCAGCTCGTTCCAGACGGGTGTGCCGGGCTCACCGGCCAGGGCCGTGCCGAGGTGCTCACCGGCCTGCCAGACGCCGAAGACCGCCCCGCTCGGGTCCGAGGCGATGGCCAGGCGTCCCGCGCGGCCCGCTTCGAGCGGCCCGACGGCGACCGTGCCACCGCAGCAACGGATCGACTCGGCGGTCGCGTCCGCGTCCTCGGAGGCGAGATAGGTCGTCCAGGCGATCGGCAGGTGGCGGTCCGGCGGCAGCTGACCGATGCCGGCGACCTCACGCCCGTGCAGCAGCGCACGTACGTAGGGCCCCAGTTCCTCGGGTCCCGGCCTGAACTCCCAGCCGAACAACCGGCCGTAGAAATCCTCGGTCGCGCTCAGCGCGTGCACCATCAGACTCACCCAGCACGGAGCTCCTGGCGCGCGCCGGGCGGCAGCCTCGGTCATCTTCATCCATCTCCTCGTACCTTCGGGGTGGCCGTACGGGGGAACGGAGCCGGTGCGTCGTCCGGTGGTACGGACGCCCGCCTCCGCGCTCCGGTCCAGATGCTCGCACCACCGGGCGGCCCAGATGCTCGGGCCGCGCCGCGTCGCGGGCTTCCGACCACAAGGAGGGGGTGCTTTGTCGTGGTACACCCCTTTCGAAATCGGGCCCCGGTCGTGGCGGCCCTGCGCGAAGATGGCACCTATGAATCCCACCATCACCGTAACCGAATGTGTGAGCGAATTGACGGGGGCGCGCCCCCCGATACTCCTGGACGTCCGCTGGCAGCTCGGCGGCCCGCACGGCCGCGCCGACTACGACGCCGGGCACCTGCCCGGCGCGGTGTTCGTGGACCTCGACGCCGAACTGGCCGGTCCGCCCGGAGCCGGCGGCCGGCACCCGCTGCCCGACCCGGAGACCTTCGGAGCCGTCATGCGGCGCGCGGGTGTCTCCCGGGACGTCCCGGTGGTGGTGTACGACGGCGGACAGGGCTGGGCGGCGGCGCGCGCCTGGTGGCTGCTGCGCTGGGCCGGGCACCCTGAGGTGAGGGTGCTCGACGGCGGTCTCGCGGCGTGGACCGGTGACCTCTCCACCAAGGTGCCCGAGCCGGACGCGGGCGACTTCCGGCCCGAGCCCGGAGGGCTGCCGCTGCTGGACGCGGACGGTGCCGCCGCCCTGGCCGACTCCGGTCTGCTGCTGGACGCGCGGGCCGCCGAACGCTACCGGGGCGATGTGGAACCCATCGACCGGGTCGGCGGCCACATCCCCGGCGCGGTCTCCGCGCCGACCACCGGGAACGTCACCGAGGACGGACGCTTCCTGCCCGCCGAGACGCTCGCCGCCCGGTTCGCCGGGCTGGGCGCGGGCCCCGGGGCCGAGGTCGGCGTGTACTGCGGTTCGGGTGTCTCGGGCGCCCACGAGGTCCTGGCCCTGGAGATCGCCGGGCACCGCGCCGCCCTCTACGCCGGTTCCTGGTCCGAGTGGTCCTCGGACGCGTCCCGCCCGGTCGCCACGGGACCCGACCCGCGATGAGGTGACCTGGTGGCCGGTCCGGGCACCGTCGCCCCGGCCGCCGGAGGGGCCCGTACGTCACCGCGTACGGGCCCCTCCGGTCGCGGTCACCGGCCTTCCGGCGCGGCGGCGGCCCGCGTCGGTGGTGCGGTGGCGGGAGGCTCAGTCCTGCTTCTTCCGGCGGGTGCCGAACACGATCTCGTCCCAGCTGGGCACCGCGGCACGGCGCCCCGGGCGCACCCCGTCCGCCTCCGCCTGCCGGTCCGTCGTGCCCGTCAGCCGGTCCCGGTGGCCCGCCACCGCACGCGGCATCAGCACGTCCGCGTACGCCGAACCCGCACCGGCGGACGCGGCCGCCGGGGGCTCGTCGGCCTCCGGCTGGTCGGCGGCGGGCTCGATCGCGGGGGGCTCAGGCTGCGCCGGCCGCTGGGGCACGACCATGTCACCGCGGAAGCTCGGCACCGCCTCCAGGAGGCTGGTCAGCGAGTCGCGCTCACTGGCCGAGATCCCCTCGACGCGCTCCTCCGGCTCGGGGGCCGGGGGAACGGGGCGCTCGATCTGCCGGTCGAGCGCGCGGTCCATCGGCCGGTCGCGCGGCAGCCGGGCGATCCGGGGCACGAACGGGAAGCTCGGCTCGGGGGCCGCCACCTCGTCGGTCTCACCGATGAGCGAGCGCGCCTCGTCGTCCACGGCCTGCACCAGGCGGCGCGGCGGGTCGTAGGTCCAGCTCGCCGAGTGCGGTTCGCCCGCGACCCGGTAGACCAGCAGCACCTCCCAGGTGCCGTCGTCCCGGCGCCAGGAGTCCCACTGGGCGGTCTCCCGGTCGGCGCCGCGCAGCAGGAGCCGCTCGTGGACCGCCTCGCCGAGCTGGGGTCCGGTGTTCTCGCCGGGACGCCGCACCGGCGTCTTCCGGGCCCGCTCCGCCATGAAGGCGCGCTCCGCGAGCACCGGTCCCTCGAAGCGGCGCACCCGGTCCACCGGGATGCCCGCGAACTGGGCGACCTCTTCGGCGGAGGCGCCTGCTCGTATACGCGCCTGGATGTCACGGGGGCGGAGGTGGCTCTCCACCTCGATCTCGATCTGGCCGAGCCGGGCGCGGTCGTTGCGCACGGCGGCACGCAGCCGCTCGTCGATCGGCAGCGTGTACTCCGTGCTGTCGGCAGCCTTGAGCACCAGTCGTGTGCCGTCGTTCGAGACGGCCACGACACGCAGTTCGGGCATGGGAACCTCCCGGGTGGTGCCTGCCGACGTCACGTGCGTCGCTGCTTCCGCTAGTCGAGTGTGACCTGCCCGGGTTCAGCCTGCCACAACCTTGCCAAGTTACCCGGCGTGCCGGACCTCGGCCCTGGAACACCAGGAAGCACGGTCACCTGTGCGCGACCCGCGGCGACCTGGCTGGTCACCCCGCTCGCAGGCGTCCGTGCGATGCCGTGGCGCCGCCGGTCCGAGTGCCGCCTCCGGCCCCCTTCCGCAGGTCCGGCCACCCGTACGGGAGTCCGGCCCCAGGGCTCGTCACAGTACTCCATTCGGGCCACCTGGGTGGACCGGCGCGCCGCCGAACTTCTCGGCAGGCGCAGGAGGGGGCTACCCAGCTGTCGGGGAATTGCCCCCAATGGGTGTGCTGCTTCACACAATCTACAGAATCGGAACTATTCGCTTCGCCCAAATGTCCCTTCCTGATGCAAGCTGGGGTAGTTGTCGAGCAGGGGCTGGTCATGGTTCAGGAGCCGCAGAACGATGCGGAACGCAAGGAAAGGCGCTTCGACCTGAGTGTCCCTCAGGTCGCGGGCAGTGCCCTGGCCGCGGTCGCGGCCGCGGTGATGGCCTCGCAACTGGGTGTGTACGGCACGATCGCCGGCGCGGGCGTGATGAGCATCGTGGCCACCAGCGGGGGACCGGTCTTCCAGCACTTCTTCCGGCGTACCGGGGAGCAGATCCGCGAGGTCACCGTCCATGTGAAGCAGCCGGGCGGACGCCAGGTGACCGTCCGCAGCCGGGGCACGGTCCCCGCCGCCAGGCGGCCGGACGACGACACCGCGGCGGCCCACGCGGTGCCCCCGGAGACCGGCCACGCGCGGCAGGTCAACGACGACCTGGAGCGCACCCGGCTGCTCGGCGCGGTGGACCCGGAGGCCACGCAGCTGCTGGGCGCGGTGGACCCGGAGCGTACGCAGCTGCTGGGCGCCGTGGATCCGGAGCGTACGCAATTGCTCGGGGCCGTCGATCCGGAAGGCGGGCGGGTACGGGGGCAGGCCGCTCCGGGGGGTGTGCGGGCGGGAGTGAACGACCCGGAGGAGACCCGGCTGTTCGGACAGGGTGAGACGCCCGGCGCCGACGACGCCTACTCCGAAGCCCGCACCCACGGCACCCGCGTCCGCGGCTGGAAGCGCTCGGCCCTCGCCGCCGTGGCGGTCTTCGCCGTCGCGATGGGCGGCATCACCGTGTACGAACTGGCCTCCGGCAACGACCTCAGCGGGAACGGCGGCACGACCGTCGGGTCGGTGGTGCGCGGCGGGCACGGCAAGGCGTCGAAGGACCCGGCGCCCACGCACAGCGCCGACCCGGGGCAAAGCGGTGACACCGAGGACCGCCGCCCGGACGACGGAGGCTCATCGGCTCCCGGCACGGCCCCCGGTGAGGACAGCGGCTCCACCCCCGGCAGCGGCAGCGGTTCCGGATCGGGTGACCCCTCGACGGGGCAGCCGGACCCGACGCCCTCCACCACCGGTGGGAGCACGGCGCCGGACCCCACCACCTCCACGGCCCCGGAGGAGACCGCCCCGGACGCGCCGGAGCCCACCGCGACCGGGGACGCGCCGGCGGACGGGAACGGCGCCCCGGGCCGCGCGGACACCGACGGGTGAGCACCGCCCCGGGCCGTCATCGGGTGACCACCGTGCTCCGGGGCATCGGCACTCGGCGGCCGGCCGCCGCCCGGTGACGGCCGCCCGGACTGCCCGGTGGCCGTCCGCCCGGCTCAGTCGCCCAGGACGCGGCGCAGGTAGTCGTTGCCGAACAGCCGGTCCGGGTCGAGCCGGTCGCGCAGGGCGGTGAACTCGCCGAACCGGGGATACGCCTCGGAGAGGTAGGCGGCGTCCCGGGTGTGGATCTTGCCCCAGTGCGGGCGGCCGCCGAAGCCCGTCATGATCCGCTCGACCGCCGTGAAGTACCCCCGGTACGGGGTGCCCCGGTACATGTGGACCGCGATGTAGGCGGTCTCCCGGCCCGAGGCCGTCGAGAGCGCGATGTCGTCCGGAGGCGCCGTGCGCACCTCGACGGGGAAGCTGATCCGCAGCGGAGAGCGGTCGATCATGGCCCGTACCTCCCGCAGGGCCTCGACGGCGGCCTCACGCGGCAGCGCGTACTCCATCTCGACGAAGCGCACCCGGCGGGGGCTGGTGAAGACCTTGTACGGGATGTCCGTGTAGCTGCGGGCCGACAGCGCCCGGCTGGACACCCCGGCTATCGCCGGTATGGCGCCGGGGAGCGCCCGGCCCACGGAGCAGGCGACCTGGAAGACCCCGTTGGAGAGGAACTCGTCCTCGATCCAGCCACTGACCCTGCCGGGGGGCGCCGCGGGACCGGCGCTGCGGTTGTTGCGCTTGGTGTTGCAGTTGCCGGTGTGCGGGAACCAGTAGAACTCGAAGTGCTCGTTCTCGGTGACCAACTGGTCGAATTCGGCCGTGACCCGGTCGAAGGGCATCGGTTCCTCACGGGCCGTCAGCAGGAAGACCGGCTCCACCGCGAAGGTGATCGCGGTGACCACCCCGAGCGCCCCGAGCCCGATCCGCGCGGCCGCGAAGACGTCGGCGTGCTCGTCCGCCGAGCAGCGCAGCAGCGTGCCGTCGGCGGTGACCAGCTCCAGCGCCCGGATCTGCGCCGCGACGGAGGCGGAGTCCCGCCCGGTGCCATGGGTGCCGGTGGAGGTGGCCCCGGCGACGGTCTGCTCCATGATGTCGCCCATGTTGGTGAGGGAGAGCCCCTCCCGGGCGAGCGCCGTGTTCAGGTACTTCAGCGGGGTGCCGGCCTCCACGGTCACCGTCATCGCCGTACGGTCGATCTCCCGGACCCCGGTGAGCAGGTCCGGCCGTATCAGCACCCCGTCGGTGGCGGCCGCCGCCGTGAACGAGTGGCCCGTCCCGGCGGGCTTCACCCGCAGGCCCTCCCCGGCCGCCCGCCGGACCACCTCCGCCAGCTCCTCCACCGAGGCGGGGGACACGGCCCGCGCCGGCCGGGCCGTGACGTTGCCCGCCCAGTTACGCCAGGTGCCCGTCGTAGTTGCGTAGGTCTCGGTCATCTTCCCCGCGCCCTCCCGTCGGTTCCGGCTCCACGAGCCGGCGGTACCCCAGGAACGCCACCGCGGCCGCGAGCGCTCCCGCCACCGCGGGCACCAGGTACCCCGCCCGTGCCCCCGAGGCGTCGACCATCCAGCCGGCGGCGGAGGAGCCGAGCGCCACCCCGACCGCCAGCCCGGTGCTGGTCCAGGTCATGCCCTCGGTCAGCTGGGTGCGCGGTACGTGCTGCTCGACGAGGGCCATGGTGGTGACCATCGTGGGTGCGATGGCGAGGCCCGCGGCGAAGAGCGCCACGGCCAGGAACGGCAGACTCCCGGCCAGTTGGAGGGGGATCATACTCACGGCCATCGCGCACACCCCCAGCAGCCACCGCGTGGACGGCTTCCCCTTGAGGTGCAGCACCCCGAAGACGGCCCCGGCGAGGCACGACCCCAGGGCGTAGACGGCCAGGACGAGGCTGGCGGCGGCCTTGTGGCCGCGTTCCTCGGCGAAGGCCACCGTCACCACGTCCACCGCGCCGAAGATCGCGCCCGTGGCGACGAAGGTCACCACCAGGACCTGGAGTCCCGGGGAGCGCAACGCCGAGCCGGCCGTGTGGTGCTCCGCCGGGAGCGGCCGGGGCTCGGTGGCCCGCTGGGACGTCAGCCAGAAGACGCCGGTCACCAGGAACACGGCGGCCAGCAGCGGACCGGCCTCCGGGAACCACGCGGTGGACAGCCCGATGGAGACGATCGGGCCGATGATGAAGCACACCTCGTCGACGACCGACTCCCAGGCGTACGCGGTGTGCAGCTGCCGCCCGGCCCCCCGGTAGATCTCCGCCCACCGGGCCCGGACCATCGACCCCATGCTCGGGACGCACCCGGCGCCCGCCGCGAAGACGAAGAGCGTCCACTCGGGCAGCCCCCGCTGCGCGCAGACCAGCAGCCCCGCGACCGCGGTGACCGCCACCAGGGTCACCGGGCGCAGCACCCGGCGCTGCCCGTACCGGTCGACCATCCGTGACACCTGCGGGCCCATGACGGCCGCCGCCATCGCCAGGGTCGCGGAGAGCGCGCCGGCCAGCCCGTACCGCCCGGTGAGCTGCGACACCATCGTCACGACGCCGATGCCCATCATGGACAGCGGCATCCGGCCGATGAAGCCCGCCGCGGAGAAGGACCGGGTTCCCGGTGCGGTGAAGACGGCGCGGTAGGGGCTGGGCACGAGGGACTCCGGTGAAACCTGACATGTGTGGAGATGACCGGCACAGCTTACGGCGCGGCCGGGCCCCGGCCGACCGGCGGATGTCGGGTGCCGGGCTGTCGGAGGCGGGTGGCAGGATCGAGGCATGTCCGATCTGCGCGATCCCGCACCCTACGACGCCCTGCTGCTGCTCTCCTTCGGCGGCCCCGAAGGCCCGGACGACGTGGTCCCGTTCCTGGCGAACGTGACCCGCGGCCGGGGCATTCCGGAGGAACGGCTGAAGGAAGTCGGCAAGCACTACTTCCTGTTCGGCGGAGTCAGCCCGATCAACGCGCAGAACCAGGCACTCCTGGGCGCCCTGCGCGAGGACTTCGCCGGACACGGCGTGGACCTGCCGGTGTACTGGGGCAACCGGAACTGGGCGCCGTACCTCACCGACACCCTCCGCGAGATGGTCCAGGACGGGCATCGCCGCATCGCCGTGCTCGCCACCAGCGCCTACGCCTCGTACTCCGGCTGCCGGCAGTACCGCGAGAACCTCGCCGCGTCGCTGGCCGAGCTGGAGGCGGAGGGGCTGCCCGTACCCCGGGTGGACAAGCTCCGGCACTACTTCAACCACCCCGGCTTCGTACGCCCCATGGTGGACGGGGTCCTGGCCTCGCTCGCCGACCTTCCGGAGGACGTCCGGGCCGGCGCGCACCTCGCGTTCTGCACGCACTCCATCCCGACCGCGGCGGCCGACACCTCCGGCCCGGTGGAGACCCACGGCGACGGCGGGGCGTACGTCGCCGAGCACCTGGACGTGGCCCGGGTGATCGTGGACGCCGTACGCGAGGAGACCGGGATCACCTACCCCTGGCAGCTCGTCTACCAGTCGCGCAGCGGGGCCCCGCACATCCCGTGGCTGGAGCCCGACATCTGCGACCACCTGGAGACGCTGCGCGGCGAGGGCGTCCCGGCGGTCGTGATGGCCCCCATCGGGTTCGTCTCCGACCACATGGAGGTCCTCTACGACCTCGACACGGAGGCCACCGCCAAGGCCGCCGAGCTGGGCCTGCCCGTCCGCCGGTCCGCGACCGTGGGCGCCGACCCCCGGTTCGCCGCGGCCGTCCGCGAGCTGGTCCTGGAGCGCGCCGCCGCCGAACGCGGTCAGCCGGTCCGGCGGTGCGCGCTCGGCTCCCTCGGCCCCTCCCACGACCTGTGCCCGGTCGGCTGCTGCCCGGCCCGTGCCCCCAAGCCGGCCGCCGCCGGAGCCGACAGCCCGTACGCCTGAGAGCCGGCCGGGCGGCCTTCGCCGGAAAGGGCCGCCCGGCCGGCTGTGTACCCTCCCGCAGGCGCGCCGGCCGGCCGGCGCCACCGACCCCTGGAGCGTTGTGACCGACCCCTTCCTGACCGAACTGCTCGACCTCGCCCTGGAGGCCGCCCGCCGCGCCGGGGCCCTGCTGCGCGACGGCCGTCCCGCCGATCTCGGTGTCGCGGCGACGAAGTCCAGCCCCATCGACGTCGTCACCGAGATGGACATCGGCGCCGAGAAGCTGATCACCGGTTTCCTCTCCGACCGCCGCCCCGCGGACGGCTTCCTCGGCGAGGAGGGCGCCAGCGCCGAGGGCACCAGCGGCGTCCGGTGGGTCATCGACCCGCTCGACGGCACGGTGAACTACCTCTACGGGCTGCCGACCTGGGCCGTCTCCATCGCCGCGGAGCGGGACGGCGAGCGGGTCGTGGGCGTGGTCGAGGCCCCGATGCGACGGGAGACCTTCCACGCGGTCCTCGGCTCCGGCGCCCACCTCAACGGCGCACCCCTCCGCTGCCGCCCCACCGCGCCGCTCGACCAGGCCCTCGTGTCGACCGGCTTCAACTACGTCACCGAGGTACGCACCCACCAGGCGGAGGTGGCACGGCGGCTGATCCCGCGACTGCGCGACATCCGGCGCGGGGGATCGGCCGCCATCGACCTCTGCGACGTCGCCGCGGGCCGGCTCGACGGCTACTTCGAGCGCGGGCTGCACCCCTGGGACCTGGCGGCCGGCGACCTGATCGCCCGGGAGGCCGGAGCGCTCACCGGAGGACGCCCCGGGCTGCCCGCGGACGGGGACCTCACCGTCGCCGCCACCCCCGGGGTCTTCGAGCCGCTCCAGGCACTCCTGGAGGAGCTGGGGGCCTGGCACGACTGACCGGACCGACCGGCTGGGGGCCTGGCACGACTGACCGGACTGACCGGCTGTGCCGGGAGCCGCCGGGCGCGCCCGGCGGCCCCCGGACATGACGAGAGGGCCCCGGGTGCCCACTGCGGCACCCCGGGGCCCTCCCGGCCTGGATCAGACGCTGGTGGTACCGATCTCGACACCGTGCTCGGCGGCCAGACGGCGCAGGTCGTCCAGCTCGCTCTGCTCGACGTCCGCGAGGAAGTCGTCGCCCGTCTCACGCGCCCTCGTGAGGTCGGACTCGGTGGTCTTGATGCGGTGCAGCAGACCTGCGGTGAAAGCGTCCATGTAGCGCCCCCTCATCGTGGGTCGGTGGCACGGGGGTGTGCCCGGGATTCCTCCGGCAGGTGCCGGAGTGCGGACGATCACGCGGCCCTCTGGGAACAGAGCGGGCTGTGGTACGCCACATGCAGGGCGTGATCGCGGGTGTGCATTCGTCCTCCCCGGAGCGCTCGCGGGGGAAACCTCAACTGGCCCGGAAATCCGATGATTTCCCGGCAAGGGTCCCGGGGCGGGCGTCGTCTTACCGCCGGTTTATGCGCGTTACGGGCAGGATGGACGCGCACAGCCGGCGCCGCCGGCGTGCGACGAGCGGCCGGGGACCCGGGCCGCTCGACGTCTGTTTCGAAGATCTACGGAAGGACTGCGCCGTGCGCGTACTCGTCGTCGAGGACGAGCAGCTGCTCGCCGATGCGGTGGCCACCGGACTGCGCCGGGAGGCCATGGCCGTCGACGTCGTCTACGACGGAGCCGCGGCCCTGGAGCGGGTGGGCGTCAACGACTACGACGTCGTCGTCCTGGACCGGGACCTCCCGCTGGTGCACGGCGACGACGTCTGCCGGCGGATCGTGGAGCTGGGCATGCCCACCCGGGTGCTCATGCTCACCGCGTCCGGGGACGTCAGCGACCGGGTGGAGGGCCTGGAGCTCGGTGCGGACGACTACCTTCCCAAGCCGTTCGCCTTCAGCGAGCTCACCGCGCGCGTCCGCGCCCTGGGCCGCCGGACCACCGTCGCGCTGCCGCCCGTGCTGGAGCGTGCCGGCATCAGGCTCGACCCGAACCGCCGCGAGGTCTTCCGGGGCGAGCAGGAGATCCAGCTCGCCCCGAAGGAGTTCGCGGTGCTGGAGGTCCTGATGCGCAGCGAGGGCGCGGTCGTCTCCGCCGAGCAGCTGCTGGAGAAGGCCTGGGACGAGAACACCGACCCCTTCACCAACGTGGTCCGGGTGACCGTGATGACCCTGCGCCGCAAGCTCGGCGAACCGCCCGTCATCGTCACCGTCCCCGGCTCCGGATACCGGATCTGAGCGCGGTGCCCGTCTCTCCGGCGCCCCTGAAGGCGCCCCCGAAACCGACCTGGGAGCCGAAGCCGCAGGACTCCCCGTACCCCTGGCTGCGTCCGACCATCCGGATACGGCTCACGCTGCTGTACGGCGGCATGTTCCTGATCGCGGGCATCCTGCTGCTCTCGATCATCTACATGCTGGCGGCCCAGGCCGTGAACGCGGGCAGCGACCTGCCGTTCGAGGTGGTGAACGGGCAGGTCACCAGCCAGGTGTGCGACCTGCCGACGAAGGCCAGCCCGGACACCTTCAACGCCGCCCTGAACGCCTGCGCCAACCAGCAGCGGGACCACGCGCTCGACTCGCTGCTGAACCGCTCGCTGCTGGCCCTGGTGGGCCTCAGCGTCATCGCCTTCGCGTTCGGCTACGCCATGGCGGGCCGCGTCCTGTCGCCGCTCGGCCGGATCACCCGTACCGCCCGCCGGGTGGTCGGCACGGACCTGAGCCGCCGTATCGAGCTGGACGGCCCGGACGACGAGCTCAAGGAGCTCGCGGACACCTTCGACGAGATGCTGGACCGCCTGGAGCGCGCCTTCACGGCCCAGCAGAGGTTCGTGGGCAACGCCTCGCACGAGCTGCGCACGCCCCTGGCGATCAACCGCACGCTGCTGGAGGTCCACCTCTCCGACCCGGAGGCACCGCCGGAGCTGCACCAGCTGGGCCGGACCCTGCTGGCCACCAACGAGCGCAGCGAGCAGCTGGTCGAAGGGCTGCTGCTGCTCGCCCGCAGCGAGAACCAGATCGTGGAGCGCAAACCGGTGGACCTCGCCGAGGTCGCCGACCGCGCCATCGACCAGGCCCGCTCGGAGGCGGCGGGGAAGGGCGTGGAGATCCGCGGCGAGCGGACCCCCGCGGTCGTCCAGGGCAACGGGGTCCTGCTGGAGCGGATCGCGCTGAACCTCGTCCAGAACGCCGTGCGCTACAACGTGGCCGAAGGGGGCTGGGTGGAGGTCGCCACCGAGCTGCGGCCCGGCCAGGCGCTCCTGACCGTCACCAACACGGGCCCCGTGGTGCCCGCCTACGAGGTCGACAACCTCTTCGAGCCGTTCCGGCGGCTGCGTACGGAGCGCACGGGCAGCGACAAGGGCGTCGGGCTCGGCCTGTCGATCGCGCGGTCCGTCGCGCGGGCGCACGGAGGCCGTATCATCGCGGAGCCCCGTGAGGGCGGTGGTCTCGTGATGCGTGTCACGCTTCCGGTCTGAGATGCTTCGCCGCGTGAAGTGGCATTGGATCGCCCTGTTCGCTTTGGGCGGAATTCAGGACCCCCGCCTCCGGCGTGTCCCTGTGTGATCGATCACAGCAACGAATTTCAGACTCTCTACTCTCTGTGACCACATCTCTCCCGGGATGCCGGGAAAAGTCCGGGTTTTCGGGGGGTGGTATCACGGGAAGTACACGGGGTGGCGCCCGTGAACCGCACGAACGGGACCGTGTACGGTCCCCATCGCCACCCAAGCTGATCGCTACCGAGGGATCCGGTTGGGTGTCGATTGAGTAACAGACCTTGATGTGAGGCAAAATCTCCGCCTCAGGTCGGGCACAAGTCCGGCCTCTCACGCGTTACGTGCGCTGAGACACCGCAGACACCCATGAGGGGGAGAGCGACATGGCAACGGATTACGACACCCCACGCAAGACCGACGACGACGTCGATCAGGACAGCCTGGAGGAGCTCAAGGCCCGTCGGAGCGACAAGACGGCATCGGCCGTCGACGTCGACGAGTTCGACGCGGCGGAAGGACTGGAGCTCCCCGGAGCGGACCTGTCCAACGAAGAACTGGCCGTGCGCGTGCTGCCCAAGCAGGCTGACGAGTTCACCTGCATGAGCTGCTTCCTCGTGCACCACCGCAGCCAGCTGGCCCGCGAGAAGAACGGCCAGCCCATCTGCCGCGACTGCGACTGAGTCCGGTCGGCCGTGGCAGGCGACACACCGTTTCGGAAGCGGCGCCTGCGGCGCACGAAATCGTCGGAGGCACATCAGGGCGGCACCGGCCCGGCAGAAGGCGTTCGCGCGTCTGCCGAGCATCCGGCCGCCCTGTCCGCCTCTCCCGGCACATCCGACGACGAGCGAGGCCGCCCGGCCTCGCTCGAAGCAGTCCCGGGGGCGGTTCCTCCGGGAACGCCCGGACCCCAGGACCCCCACGAGGACGCGAAGGCGCCGGGTCGTCCGCGTGGCCTGGGACGTGGTGCCCTCAAGGGCAGGGAGACCGTCCGCGCGATGGTCGGCCGGCTGGCCGACCGGATCATCGACACGGCTCCCCGGATCCCCGTACGGGACCTCGCCACCCTGCGCCGGCAGTTCCCCGGGCTCGGCCCGGAAGAGCTCGCCGACAGACTCGTCGCGGGCGCGTGCAACGCGACCGCGACCGTCGGCGCGGGCATCGGGGCGGCCGCGATGATGCCCGTACCCCCCGTCATGACGGCCGGACTGGCCGCGGAGATCACCGGTGTGGCCGCCGTGGAGATGAAGCTCGTCGCCGAGCTCCACGAGGTCTACGGCAGACGCCCGCCGGGCAACATCGCCCAGCGCAGCACCGCCTACCTGACGTCCTGGACGCGGGAGCGCGGTATCGAGGTGGCACGCCCCGCCACGCTGAACGCGGCGCTCGGCGGCCAGATGAAGCGTGAACTGCGCCAGCAGATCATGAAGCGCACCGTGCGCGACCTGCCGAACCTCATCCCGTTCATGATCGGCGCCGCCGTCGGCGCGCTGATGAACCGCCGGGACACCAGAAAGCTCGCCGACCGGGTCAGGAACGACCTGCGGCGCGACCAGGTCGACTGGGACCGGCTCACCGGGCTCCCCCCGCTGGAGCAGCCGTCCGTCCCCGCGAAGGAACTGCCCGAAGGGCTCGACGACCCCGGCCTCTGAGCCCGGCCGGGCGTCAGGCGGGCACGGCCGCGAGCGCCGCCACCAGGGCCTGCGGCTCCCGGGTCGAGAGATAGAGATACGGCGTCGGGTCGGCCGGATCCGTGACCTTCACCCGCACCGCCGTCGGGACGTAGCTCCGCAGCAGCATGAACGCGCGGGTGTCCGCCTTGTACGAACGCCAGGCGCGCGCCTCCTCCGCGTCCAGCACCTCGGCGTCGCCCAGGGCCGACAGCGGGATCGTGGCGTCCCCCGCGACGAGGGTGTCCCCCACCACCCGGATGCGCACCGAGCCGTAGCCGCTGACGGCCATCGCGGACAGGACCGCCCCGCCGGCCAGGGCACCGAGCATGGGCAGGGTCCCCAGGGGCAGGAACATCAGCGCGCAGGCGACACCGATCAGGAAGGCGATGAGCCACCACGAGCGGGGCGCGGTGAGGCGTTCGTCGAAAGACGATGCGGAAGGCTGCATGGATCCAAGCTTGGCACGGAGCCCCCCGTGCGAGGCCGCGCGGGTAAGGTCTGCGGCTGTGAGTGGAACATCTGAAGGTCTGACACCCCCCGAGGACGCGGTGAAGCCGGTCCGGCACCCGGACGCCCCGCAGCCCGGCGAGCTCCTCGGCTCGCACTACGAACACTGTTTCGGTTGCGGAGGCGCCCAGCCGCACGGCCTGCACCTGGAGGCCCGCGCCGGGGAAGGTGTGAGCGTCACCGCGGAGTTCACCGTGAAGCCCGCCCACCAGGGCGCCCCCGGTCTCGCGCACGGCGGTGTCCTGGCCACGGCGCTCGACGAGACCCTCGGCGCGCTCAGCTGGCTGCTCCGGGGCATCGCGGTCACCGGACGGCTGGAGACCGACTACGTCCGGCCGGTGCCGGTGGACACGGTGCTCTACCTGGACGCCGAGGTCACGGCGGTGCACAAGCGGAAGATCTACTCCCGGGCGACCGGCCGGATCGGCGGCCCGAACGGCCCCGTCGCGGTCCGGGCGAAGGGCCTGTTCATCAAGGTCGAGGTGGACCACTTCACCCGGAACGGCCGGGCCGAGGACATCGACGCGGCCATGTCCGACCCGGACACCGTCCGCCGCACCCGCGCCTTCGAGGTGAACCCGTGACACGCCCTCCCGTCGACGTACTCATCCGCCGGGTCGACCCGGACGTGCCGCTCCCGGCCTACGGGCACCCCGGCGACGCCGGTGCCGACCTGGTCACCACCGAGGCCGCCGAGCTCGCCCCCGGCGAGCGGACGGTGCTGCCCACCGGGGTGTCGATCGCGCTCCCCGACGGCTACGCGGCCTTCGTGCACCCCCGCTCCGGCCTCGCCGCACGCTGCGGACTGGCCCTGGTGAATGCCCCGGGGACGGTTGACGCCGGGTACCGTGGGGAGATCAAGGTGATCGTGGTCAACCTCGATCCGCGCGAGACCGTGCGGTTCGAACGGTTCGACCGGATTGCCCAACTGGTCGTCCAGCAGGTCGAGAAGGTCCGCTTCCACGAGGTGGCGGAACTCCCCGGTTCGGCGCGGTCCGAGGGAGGCTTCGGGTCCACCGGCGGTCACGCCGCCGTGGACGGCGTCAGGGGCGGTAACACCCAGGGTGGGAACAGCTACGCTTCGGTCGTATCCGACCGGGAAGGACAGTGACGTGTTCGGACGTCGCAAGAACAGTGATGCCGCCAAGGAACCGGCGGACGAGGCGCGCGAGGCCGAGCAGGTCGTCGACGGGCCCGACGACTCCGACGCGGCCGGGGAAGGCCGCCGCCGGACGAACCTTCCGCCGGCCCCCCGGCCGGACGGGCCGTGGGACCTCTCGGAGGTCTCCGAGCCCGGTGAGGGCCGGGTGGACCTCGGCGGTGTCTTCGTCCCCGGAGTCGAGGGCATGGAGCTGCGCGTGGAGGTCGCCGGCGACGCGATCGTCGCGGCCACCGTCGTGCTGCGCGACAGCGCGATCCAGCTGCAGGCCTTCGCCGCCCCCAAGAAGGAGGGCATCTGGGGCGAGGTCCGCGAGGAGATCGCCTCGGGCATCACCCAGCAGGGCGGGATCATCGACGAGGTCGAGGGCCCGCTGGGCTGGGAGCTGCGCGCGCAGGTCCCCGTACAGCTCCCGGACGGGACGAACGGCGTTCAGCTGGTGCGTTTCGTCGGCGTCGACGGGCCGCGCTGGTTCCTGCGCGGTGTGATCTCCGGCCAGGGCGCGGTGCAGCCGGCCGCCGCCGGGCTGCTGGAGACCATCTTCCGGGACACCGTGGTGGTCCGCGGCGACGGCCCGATGGCCCCCCGTGACCCGATCGTCCTCAAGCTCCCCAACGACGCCCAGATGGTGCCCGAGGGCGTGCAGCAGGACGACCAGGCGGGCTCGAAGTTCTCCGGTGGCATGGGCCAGCTCCAGCGCGGCCCGGAGATCACCGAGGTGCGCTGACCCGTACATCCGTACGCCGAGGCCGGTGGGCCGCCCCGCACGAGGGGGCGGCCCACCGGCCTTCGTACGTCCGGAGACCGCTCCGGCCCTCGCACGGGGTGCCCGGCCCGCCCCGCGGCCGTCAGCGGCGCGTATCGGCGGCGTACGGGGCCCGTCAAGGGTGGGCCGCCGGCCGTAGGGAAGCCGTCAACGCGGGCCGGGAGGGGCCGGGACGGGGGTTTGCTCAGGAGGTCCCCGAAACCGACCTCTCCAAGGAGCTCACGATGGCCGACGCGGCCTTCGTCGTCACCACGCTCGCGGTGTTCGCGCTGGTGGCCCTCATCGCCCGGGGGGTGGCCAAGCTGTGACCGCCGAGAACATCGCCGGACTCGTCGTGGCCGTCGCCCTGCTCGGCTACCTCGTCCTCGCCCTCCTCCACCCGGAGAGGTTCTGAGCGCGCCATGAGCCCCGTCCTCGCCGGTGTCCTCCAGGTGCTCGCGCTCGTCGCGGCCCTGGCACTGGCCTACCGTCCGCTCGGCGACCACATGGCCCGGGTCTACTCCTCGACGAGGCATCTGCGGGTCGAGAAGTGGATCTACCGGGCCATCGGCGCCGACCCCGCCGCCGAGATGCGCTGGCCCGCCTATCTGCGCGGGGTCCTCGCCTTCTCCGCGGTGGGTGTCCTCTTCCTGTACGCCCTTCAGCGGTTCCAGGGCGCCCTGCCCGGTTCCCTCGGCTTCGCCTCGATCGACCCCGACCAGGCGTTCAACACGGCGGCGTCCTTCGTCGCCAACACCAACTGGCAGTCGTACTACGGCGAGCAGGCCATGGGCCACGTCGTACAGACCGGCGGCCTCGCGGTGCAGAACTTCGTCTCCGCCGCGGTCGGCATGGCCGTCGCGGTGGCCCTCGTACGGGGCTTCGCCCGGTCCCGAACCGGGGAGCTCGGCAACTTCTGGGCCGACCTGGTGCGCGGCACCGTGCGGATTCTGCTGCCGCTCTCCGTGGTGGGCGCCCTCGTCCTGGTCGCCACCGGCGTGATCCAGAACTTCTCCGGCATCCACGAGGTCGGACAGTTCGACGGCGGCGCCCGGCAGTGGAACGGCGGCGCGGTCGCCTCCCAGGAGGTCATCAAGGTGCTGGGCACGAACGGAGGCGGATACTTCAACGCCAACTCGGCCCATCCCTTCGAGAACCCGAACGGGCTGTCCAACCTCTTCGAGGTCTTCCTGATCCTCGTCATCCCCTTCGCGCTGACCCGGACGTTCGGCAGGATGGCCGGCTCCCTGAAGCAGGGCTACGCGATCCTGGCGGCGATGGCCTCCCTCTGGCTCGGCTTCACCGCGCTGATGATGTGGACCGAGTTCGCCCACCACGGTCCCGCGTTCGAGCTCGCGGGCGGGGCGATGGAGGGCAAGGAGACCCGGTTCGGCATCGCCGGATCCTCGGTCTTCGCGGTCGCCACCACCCTGACGTCCACCGGCGCCGTGAACTCCTTCCACTCCTCCTACACGGGCTTCGGCGGCGGCATCACGATGCTGGGCATGCAGCTCGGCGAGATCGCGCCCGGCGGCGTCGGGTCCGGCCTCTACGGCATGCTGGTCATGGCGGTCCTCGCGGTGTTCGTCGCGGGGCTGATGGTGGGCCGTACGCCCGAGTACCTCGGCAAGAAGATCGGTACCCGGGAGATCAAGCTGGCGGCCTGCTACATCCTGATCACGCCCGCCCTGGTGCTCTGCTTCACCGCCGCGGCGACGGCCCTGCCCACCCCGGCCGACTCGACGGCGAACCCCGGGGCGCACGGCTTCTCCGAGATCCTCTACGCCTACACCTCCGGGGCCAACAACAACGGCTCCGCCTTCGCCGGGCTGAACGCGGACACCCAGTGGTTCAACACCACGATCGGCATCGCCATGCTGCTCGGCCGCTTCCTGCCGATGGTGTTCGTGCTGGCCCTGGCCGGCTCGCTGGCCCGGCAGAGTCCGGTTCCCGCGACCGCCGGGACCCTCGGTACGCACCGGCCGCTCTTCAGCGGACTGCTGGTCGGCACCGTCCTGGTCGTCACCGGCCTGACCTACTTCCCGGCGCTCGCGCTGGGACCGCTGGCGGAAGGGCTGGCGTCATGACCGCCCTCCCGGAACCCCCGGAGCGGACCGCTCTCGCGGAACGCCCGGAGCAGACCGCTCTCGCACAACCCCCGACGCAGGAGGACCCGATGTCCGCCGTCACCCACGCACCCGCTCCGCACCAGGACACGTCCGGCCAGGGCCCGGGGCGCGGCGGCCCCTCCGAAGGTCCGTTCGACCCCACGCGGCTGCTCAGGTCCCTCCCGGACGCGATACGCAAGCTCGACCCCCGGGTCATGGTCAAGTCCCCGGTGATGTTCGTCGTCCTCGTCGGGTCCGTGTTCACCACGGTCCTGGCGGCCCTGGACCCGACCGACCTGTTCGGCTGGGCGATCACCGGCTGGCTGTGGCTGACCACCCTCTTCGCCAACCTCGCCGAGGCCGTGGCGGAGGGGCGCGGCAAGGCGCAGGCGGACACCCTGCGCAAGGCGCGGACCGGCACCGTGGCACGCCGGGTCGTCGGCCCGAACGAGGAGCGCGTCCCCGGCACCGCGCTGCGCGTCGGTGACCTGGTGGTCTGCGAGGCCGGCGACCTGGTGCCCGGGGACGGCGACGTCGTCGAGGGCGTGGCGAGCGTCGACGAATCGGCGATCACGGGGGAGTCCGCCCCGGTGATCCGGGAGTCGGGCGGCGACCGCAGCGCCGTCACCGGGGGTACGAGGGTGCTCTCCGACCGGATCGTCGTCAGGATCACCGCCAAACCGGGCGAGACGTTCGTCGACCGGATGATCGGCCTGGTGGAGGGGGCCGCCCGGCAGAAGACGCCCAACGAGATCGCGCTCAACATCCTCCTGGCGTCCCTCACCGCCGTCTTCCTGCTCGCGGTCGTCACCCTCCAGCCCTTCGCGGCGTACGCGGGCCGGGCGCAGTTGATGACCGTGCTGACCGCGCTGCTGGTCTGCCTCATCCCCACCACCATCGGCGCCCTGCTCTCCGCGATCGGCATCGCCGGGATGGACCGGCTGGTGCGGCGCAACGTGCTCGCCCTGTCCGGCCGGGCCGTCGAGGCGGCGGGCGACGTCTCCACCCTGCTGCTCGACAAGACCGGCACCATCACCCTGGGCAGCAGACAGGCCGCCGAGTTCCTGCCCGTCGAGGGCGTCACCGAGGCGGAGCTCGCCGAGGCCGCCGAGCTGTCGTCGCTGGTCGACGAGACGCCCGAGGGCCGCTCGATCGTGGCGCTGGCCACCGAGGGCCACGGCCCGCGCGAACGCCCCGGGGAGGAGCTGTCCGGCGCCACGTGGGTGGCGTTCACCGCCCGGACCCGGATGTCCGGCGTGGACCTCGCCGGCCGCCGGGTGCGCAAGGGGGCGGCCCGTTCCGTCACCGCCTGGGTCACCGGGCAGGGCGGTGTCGTACCGCCGGACACCCAGGTGCTCACCGACCTGGTCGCCACCTCCGGCGGCACCCCGCTGCTGGTGGCCGTCCAGGACGACCGGGGCGCCCGGGTGCTCGGGGTGGTCCACCTCAAGGACGTCGTCAAGCCCGGCATGCGGGAACGGTTCGCCGAACTGCGGCGCATGGGCATCCGTACGGTCATGATCACCGGGGACAACCCGCTGACGGCGAAGGCGATCGCCCAGGAGGCGGGGGTCGACGACTACCTGGCCGAGGCCACCCCCGAGGACAAGATGGCCCTCATCAAGCGGGAACAGGCCGGCGGCAGGCTCGTCGCGATGACCGGGGACGGCACCAACGACGCCCCCGCCCTCGCCCAGGCGGACGTCGGCGTGGCCATGAACACCGGCACCTCGGCCGCCAAGGAGGCCGGGAACATGGTGGACCTGGACTCCGACCCCACCAAGCTCATCGAGATCGTCGCCATCGGCAAGCAACTGCTGATCACCCGGGGCGCCCTGACCACCTTCTCCCTCGCCAACGACGTCGCGAAGTACTTCGCGATCATCCCCGCGATGTTCACCGCCGTGTATCCGGGCCTGGACAAGCTCAACATCATGGACCTGTCCTCGCCCCGGACCGCGATCCTCTCGGCGGTGGTCTTCAACGCGCTGATCATCGTCGCCCTGGTACCGCTCGCGCTGAAGGGCGTCCGCTACCGGCCGGCCGGGGCCGACCGGATGCTGCGGCGCAACCTCGCGGTCTACGGGCTCGGCGGACTCGTCGCCCCGTTCATCGGCATCAAGATCATCGACCTGGCCCTCTCCCTCGTCCCCGGACTGCGCTGAAACCGGAGCGTGCAGACACCCATGAACACTTCCGCGGGCACCACCGCCCGGCTTCTCGGAGCGGGCCTCCGCGCCCTGCTCGTCCTGACCGCCCTGTGCGGGGTGCTCTACCCGCTCGCCGTCACCGGGGCCGCCCAGGCATTCCTCCCCGGCAGGGCCAACGGCTCCGAGGTCACCTCCGACGGCGAGGTCGTCGGTTCGCGCCTCGTCGGACAGCGCTACGACCTGCCGACGGCCGACGGCCAGGAAACGCCCGAGCCGGACCTCAGATGGTTCCAGCCGCGCCCCTCGAACGGTCTGGGGAGCAACGGCGTCAACACCCGGTACTCGCTGCTCCTCTCCGGCGCCACCAACCTCTCCGGCGACAACGGGGAACTCATCGACCAGGTCACCGAAGCCAAGGCAGCCGTCGTGCGGGACAACTCGGTGCCCGGCCACCCCGTCGACCCCGCCGACGTACCGGCCGACGCCGTCACCTCCTCCGCGTCCGGCCTCGACCCCCACATCTCACCGCAGTACGCCCAACTCCAGGTCCGCCGCGTCGCCGCACACGACGACCTGCCGGTGGAGCGGGTCGCCCGACTGGTCCGGGAGCACACCGAGGGCCGGATCCTCGGCTTCGTGGGGGAGCCCCGGGTCAACGTCCTCGCGCTCAACACGGCCCTGAGGGAACTTCTGGAGCCGGCCGCGACGCCCTGACCCGGGGGGTGCGCGGGCCCGCCGGGACCGGCGGGCCCGCGCACCCGCTCTCCGCCCCGGGGACCATTGCCCCGCCGGACACCTCATGCCCATACTGGCCGCGGTGGAGGAGCGGTACGCGCGCCGGCGCACAGAGCGGTACACGGCAGCGCACGCACAGAGCGCGGCGCGTGGCAGCGCGGCACGGGGGAGAGCGATGACACAGCACACCACGGGACAGAGCGGCACGGCACTGGCCGACGGCCCCGGCGACGGACCCATGATCCGCGTCGAGGACCTGCACCGCTCCTACGGCACCGGGACGGCCGCCGTGCACGCCCTGCGGGGGGTCTCCTTCGAGATCCCGCGCGGCGAACTCGTCGCGCTCAAGGGCCGCTCCGGGTCCGGCAAGACGACCCTGCTCAACCTGGTCGGCGGCCTCGACACCCCCGACAGCGGACGGATCACCGTCGCCGGCACCGAACTCTCCGGCCTCGGCGAGGACGGCCTGCTCGCCCTGCGCCGGGACCGCGTCGGCTTCATCTTCCAGTCGTTCGGCCTGATCCCGATCCTGACCGCGGCGGAGAACATCGGCGTACCCATGCGGCTGCGCAAGGCCGACCCCCGCGAACGCGAGGAACGCGTGGCGCTCCTCCTCTCCCTGGTCGGCCTCGGCGACCACGCCCGGCAGCGCCCCTCCGAGCTGTCCGGCGGCCAGCAGCAGCGCGTCGCCATCGCCCGCGCGCTCGCCAACCGGCCCGCCCTCCTGATCGCCGACGAACCCACCGGGCAGCTCGACGCGGAGACGGGCCTGGCCGTCATGGAACTGCTGCGGGCCGTCGTACGCGGCGAGGGCGTCACCGCGCTCGTCGCCACCCACGACCCCCAGCTCCTCGGATTCGCCGACCGGGTCCTGGAACTCAGCGACGGGCACATCGTCGAACACGCCTGAGCGGGACCGACGCGTCAGAATCCCGTCAATACGGACCCCACGGACACCGTCCCGGGCGCTGTGCCGCGACGCGCCGAGGTAGCTTCGAGCAGGGCCTCCGCACCGGCGGTGGCCTCCCGGAAGAAGACAATGGGGCCATGGGACGCGGCAAGCTTCGGATCTACCTGGGTGCGGCACCCGGCGTCGGCAAGACGTACGCGATGCTGTCCGAGGCCCACCGCCGGGTGGAGCGGGGCACGGACTGCGTCGTCGCGTTCGTCGAGCACCACGACCGCCCCCGCACCGAGACGCTGCTGCACGGCCTGGAGCAGATCGGCCGGCGTGAGATCGAACACCGCTCCGCCGTCTTCTCCGAGATGGACGTCGACGCCGTCCTGGAGCGCGCCCCCGCGGTCGCCCTCGTCGACGAACTCGCCCACACCAACGTGCCCGGCTCCCGCAACGCCAAGCGCTGGCAGGACGTCGAGGAGCTCCTGAGGGCCGGCATCGACGTCATCTCCACCGTCAACATCCAGCACCTGGAGTCCCTCGGCGACGTCGTCGAGTCCATAACCGGCGTACGGCAGCAGGAGACGGTCCCCGACGAGGTCGCCCGCCACGCCGACCAGATCGAGCTGGTCGACATGTCGCCCCAGGCCCTGCGCCGTCGCATGGCCCACGGGAACGTCTACCAGTCCGACAAGGTCGACGCGGCCCTGTCCAACTACTTCCGCCCCGGCAACCTCACCGCCCTGCGCGAGCTGGCCCTCCTCTGGGTCGCCGACCGGGTGGACGAGTACCTCCAGCAGTACCGCGGCGAACACGGCATCAGCGCCCCCTGGCAGGCCCGCGAACGCATCGTCGTCGGACTGACCGGCGGACCCGAGGGCCGCACCCTGATCCGCCGCGCGTCCCGGATGGCCGCCAAGGGCTCCGGCAGCGAGATCATGGCCGTCTACATCGCCCGCAGCGACGGACTGACCTCCGCCTCGCCCAAGGAGCTGGCCGGACAGCGCACCCTCGTCGAGGACCTCGGCGGCACCTTCCACCACGTCATCGGCGACGACATCCCCTCCGCGCTCCTCGCCTTCGCCCGCGGGGTCAACGCCACCCAGATCGTCCTCGGCTCCAGCCGCCGCAAGGCCTGGCAGTACATCTACGGGCCTGGCGTCGGCGCCACCGTCGCCCGCGAGTCCGGCCCCGAGCTGGACGTCCACATCGTCACCCACGAAGCGGTCGCCAAGGGGCGCGGACTGCCCATCGCCCGCGGCGCCCGGCTCGGCCGCACCCGGATCCTGTGGGGCTGGGCGGTCGGCGTCGGCTGCCCGGCCCTGCTGGCCCTGCTGCTGCGCGGCATGGAGAACGGACCGGGACTCGCCAACGACGTCCTGCTCTTCCTCTTCATGACCGTCGCCGCCGCCCTGCTCGGCGGACTGGCACCCGCCCTGGCCTCCGCCGCGGTCGGCTCGCTGCTCCTGAACTACTGGTTCACCCCGCCCACCCACACCCTGACCGTGCAGGACCCGGAGAACTTCGTCGCCATCGTGATCTTCTTCGCGGTGGCCGTCGCGGTCGCCTCCGTGGTGGACCTGGCGGCCCGCCGCACCCACCAGGCGGCCCGGCTGCGCGCCGAGTCGGAGATCCTCTCCGCCCTGGCCGGCAGCGTGCTGCGGGGCGAGACGGCCCTGGGCGCCCTCCTGGAGCGGGTACGCGAGACCTTCGGCATGGAGTCCGTCGCCCTGCTGGAGAGGCGGAGCGAGGTCGATCCCTGGACCCGCGCCGGATCCGTCGGCCCCGCACCGGTCGCCCGGCCCGACGACGCCGACGTGGACATGCCGGTCGGTGACCACATGGCCCTGGCGCTCTCCGGCCGGGTCCTGCCCGCCGAGGACCGCCGGGTGCTCGGCGCGTTCGCCGCCCAGGCCGCCGTCGTCCTGGACCGCCAGCGCCTCGTGGACGAGGCCGAGACCGCCCGGCGCCTCGCCGAGGGCAACCGGATCAGGACCGCGCTGCTCGCCGCCGTCAGCCACGACCTGCGCACGCCCCTCGCCGCCATCAAGGCCGCCGTCAGCTCCCTGCGCTCCGACGACGTCGCCTGGTCCGAGGAGGACGAGGCGGAGTTCCTGGCCGCCATCGAGGACGGCGCCGACCGGCTGGACCACCTGGTCGGCAACCTGCTCGACATGTCCCGGCTCCAGACCGGCACCGTCACCCCGCTGATCAGGGAGATAGACCTCGACGAGGTGGTACCGGTCGCCCTCGGCGGCGTACCGGAGGGCAGTGTGGACCTGGACATCCCGGAGACGCTGCCGATGGTCGCCGTCGACCCGGGGCTGCTCGAGCGGGCCGTCGCCAACATCGTCGAGAACGCCGTCAAGTACAGCCCCGGCGGGGAACGCGTCACCGCCGCCGCCAGCGCCCTGGGCGAACGGGTCGAGCTGCGGGTCGCCGACCGGGGCCGGGGCGTGCCCGACGAGGCCAAGGACCGCATCTTCGAGCCCTTCCAGCGGTACGGCGACGCCCCGCGCGGCGCGGGCGTGGGCCTCGGTCTCGCCGTGGCCAGGGGCTTCGTGGAGTCCATGGGCGGCACCCTGGGCGCCGAGGACACCCCGGGCGGCGGGCTCACCATGGTCCTCACCCTCAAGGCCGTGCCCGGCCGAGCACGCGACTGCCCCGGCACCCCGGAGCGGGCGGTCCCGTGAGCCGCACGCGGACCTGGGGTCCGCCCCCACCCCGTACACACTTCTCCGGAAAGGCAGGACCGCGATGACCCGGGTGCTTGTGGTCGACGACGAGCCGCAGATCGTACGCGCCCTCGTGATCAACCTGAAGGCGCGCCGCTACGAGGTGGACGCGGCGCCCGACGGGGCGACCGCCCTGCAACTCGCCGCCGCGCGCCACCCCGACGTCGTCGTCCTCGACCTGGGGCTGCCGGACATGGACGGCGTCGAGGTGATCAGGGGACTGCGCGGCTGGACCCGCGTCCCGATCCTCGTCCTGTCCGCCCGGCACACCTCGGACGAGAAGGTGGAGGCCCTGGACGCGGGGGCCGACGACTACGTCACCAAGCCGTTCGGCATGGACGAGCTGCTGGCCAGGCTGCGCGCCGCCGTACGCCGGGCCGAACCCGTCGGCCAGGACGGCGCCGACGACCTGGTGATCGTGGAGACCGGCGGGTTCACCGTGGACCTGGCGGCGAAGAAGGTGAACCGGCAGGGCCGCGACGTACGGCTCACCCCCACGGAGTGGCACCTGCTGGAGGTCCTGGTCCGCAACGGCGGCCGGCTCGTCAGCCAGAAGCAGCTGCTCCAGGAGGTCTGGGGGCCCTCGTACGGCACCGAGACCAACTATCTGCGGGTCTACATGGCGCAGCTCCGCCGCAAGCTGGAGGCCGACCCCTCGCACCCCCGCCACTTCGTGACGGAGCCGGGCATGGGGTACCGCTTCGAGCGGGGCTGACGGGTGGGGCTTCCTGGGGCCTTCCGGGCGGTTCCCGGGGCGGCTTCCCGCGGCGGCCCGACGGCCTTCCGGGGACCCGGCGGGTCCTCCGTACGGGTGACCTGCCTCGGGCCGCCCGGCGCCCTGGACGACCGGTACCCTTCGGGTATGAGCGCTGTATCCCGACCCGAGAAGTCAGGCAGGGCGGAAAGGCCGTCCGGCCGCTTCCGCCGCATGCTCGACCGGCTCTCCAGCTCCCAGGAGGACCTGGAGTCCGAGGAGCTGCGGGAGGACGCGCAGGCGTCGGGCTGCACGCGCATCTCGGAATGCAACGACCGCCAGATCGTCAAGGTGACTGGTACCTTGCGGACGGTCACCCTGCGTCCGCGGGCCGGAGTGCCCGCCCTGGAGGCGGAGCTCTTCGACGGCACCGCGCCGCTCGACGTGGTCTGGCTGGGACGGCGTTCCATCGTCGGCATCGAGCCGGGCCGCAAGCTCATCGTCTCGGGCCGCATCGCCATGAGTCACGGGCGCCGGGTGCTGTTCAATCCCACATACGAACTCCGACCGTTCGGCAAGGAGTAGCCGGTGACGTCTCTCGACAAGCCGACGTCCGACACGGACCAGCCCCACCGCACGCCCCAGCAGGACGCCGAGGCGAAGGCGGTCACCGAGGCCGCGCTCTTCGAGGCCTTCGGCGGCGTGCGCGGCATGGTGGAGACAGTCCTCCCCGGGCTGCTCTTCGTCACGATCTTCACGATCAACAAGAACCTGCACTTCTCGGCGATCGCCGCGCTGGCGGTGTCGCTGCTGCTCGTCGTCGTGCGCCTGGTCCGCAGGGACACCGTCAAGCACGCCTTCAGCGGCGTCTTCGGTGTGGCCTTCGGCGTGGTCTTCGCGATGATGACGGGCAACGCCAAGGACTTCTACCTCCCGGGCATGGTCTACACGCTCGGGCTGGCGCTCGCCTACCTCGTCACCACCCTCGCCGGGGTGCCGCTGATCGGCCTCATCCTCGGCCCGGTCTTCAAGGAGAACCTCTCCTGGCGTACGAGGAACCCCGGCCGCAAGAAGGCGTACGCCAAGGCCAGCTACGCCTGGGGGCTCATCCTCCTCGCCAAGTGCGCGATCCTCTTCCCGCTGTACTGGTGGGCCGACACCACCCAGCTCGGCTGGGTGCTGGTCGCGCTCAAGATCCCGCCGTTCCTGCTCGCGGTGTATCTGACCTGGGTCTTCCTCGCCAAGGCGCCTCCGCCCATCGATGTCTTCGCCGAGATGGAGGCGGAGGAAGAGGCCGAGAAGGCCCGCAAGGCCGCCGCGGCGCGAGGCGGCGACCGGGCACCGGAGGAGGCCCGCGGCTACGAGGGCTGAGGACCGCGGCTACGAGGGTTGAGGACCGCGCCCCGTACGCGCGAAAAGAAAGGGGACCCGGACCGTGATCACTCACGGTCCGGGTCCCCTTTTCACGTTCCGGCGGGGGTTGTCTTGAACGCCGCGCCGGCGAGAGCCACCCGTACGGCAGCCCACGCCGGCGAGGGGACGTTCAGGTGCCGGACGACTCCTGGCGGACCGACAGCAGGTCCTCCAGCTGTTCCTCGCGCGCCTGGGCGGCCACGAACAGCAGCTCGTCACCGGGCTCCAGCGTCTCCTCCGCGCTCGGCGTCAGGACGCGCGGACCCCGGATGATCGTGACCAGGGAGGTGTCCTCCGGCCAGGCCACGTCACCGACCCGGGTGCCGGCCAGCGCCGACTCCGGGGGCAGGGTGAGTTCCACCAGGTTGGCGTCGCCGTGGCTGAAGCGCAGCAGCCGGACCAGATCGCCGACGCTCACCGCCTCCTCGACCAGCGCGGACATCAGACGCGGCGTGGAGACCGCGACGTCCACCCCCCAGGACTCGTTGAACAGCCACTCGTTCTTGGGGTTGTTGACCCGGGCCACGACCCGTGGGACGCCGTACTCGGTCTTGGCGAGCAGCGAGACGACCAGGTTGACCTTGTCGTCACCGGTCGCCGCGATCACGACGTTGCACCGCTGGAGCGCCGCCTCGTCGAGCGAGGTGATCTCACACGCGTCCGCGAGCAGCCACTCGGCCATCGGCACCCGCTCCACCGAGATGGCGGTGGGCGCCTTGTCGATCAGCAGCACCTCGTGCCCGTTCTCCAGGAGCTCGGCCGCGATGGAACGCCCCACCGCACCCGCCCCGGCAATCGACACGCGCATCAGTGACCGCCCTCCTCGGGACCCTCGGCGAAGGCCTCCTCGACCTGCGCGATCTCGTCCGTACGCATCATCACGTGGACCAGATCACCGTCCTGGAGCACCGTCTGCGACGTCGGCAGTATGGCCTCGCCCAGGCGGGTGAGGAAGGCGACACGGACGCCCGTCTCCTCCTGCAAGGTGCTGATCTTGTGGCCGATCCAGGACGGCGTGGTGTGCACCTCGGCGAGCTGCACACCACCGCTCGGGTCCCGCCACAGCGGCTCGGCACCCGACGGCAGCAGCCGCCGCAGCATCTGGTCGGCCGTCCAGCGGACGGTGGCCACGGTGGGGATACCGAGACGCTGGTAGACCTCGGCGCGGCGGGGGTCGTAGATGCGCGCGGCGACGTTCTCGATGCCGAACGTCTCGCGGGCCACCCGGGCCGCGATGATGTTGGAGTTGTCGCCGCTGCTCACCGCGGCGAAGGCTCCGGCCTCCTCGATCCCGGCCTCACGCAGGGTGTCCTGGTCGAAGCCGACACCGCTGACCCGCCGGCCGCCGAACCCGGAACCGAGGCGGCGGAAGGCCGTGGGGTCCTGGTCGATCACGGCGACCGTGTGCCCCTGCTCCTCCAGAGTCTGTGCGAGAGCGGCTCCGACGCGCCCGCAGCCCATGATGACGATGTGCACCTCGCGCCTACCTCGCAGTCCTGGTCGTCGGGATGACCTGCGAAAACACCCTGCTCACACTTCTCTCTCAGCTTGCGGGGAAGAACAGTGGGCCGACCGTCTTCGGGGTCGCCGGGGATGAGCTTATGCGGCCGCGCGTCCGCCGACTCATCCGCGTGTGCGTACGACGTGTCCTCGCAGGTGCGGGCGGGGAGCGGAGGGGAAGCGGACGCGACGGATCCGGTGACGGACCTGGCGGCAGACCCGTCGGCAGACGTGGCTCGTACCGGGGCTCGACCAGGCCGGATCCGGGCTCGTCCGACCGCCTCCACCGCAAAAATTCCGTTAAGGATTTCATGGACTTTTGCGGTGACGACGGGTAATTATGAAGGTTTTCCTGGCTTTGGGAGGGTGGTGGCCCGTCTGCCCCTCCCCGCACCGCTTACGATCCTCAGCGTGTCCAAATTGACCGACGTTCCGAAACGGATCCTGATCGGCCGGGCGCTGCGCAGCGACAGGCTGGGGGAGACGCTCCTCCCGAAGCGCATCGCGCTCCCCGTGTTCGCATCCGACCCGCTGTCCTCGGTGGCGTACGCACCCGGAGAAGTCCTCCTCGTGCTGTCCATCGCGGGCGTTTCGGCGTACCGCTTCAGCCCGTGGATCGCGGTGGCCGTCGTGGTGCTCATGTTCACGGTCGTCGCCTCGTACCGGCAGAACGTCCGCGAGTACCCGAGCGGCGGCGGCGACTACGAGGTGGCCAACACCAACCTCGGCCCCAAGGCCGGCCTGACCGTCGCCAGCGCCCTCCTCGTCGACTACGTCCTCACCGTCGCGGTGTCGATCTCCTCCGGCGTCGAGAACCTCGGCTCCGCCATCCCCTTCGTCGTCGAACACAAGACGCTCTGCGCCGTCGGCGCCATCGTGCTGCTCACCCTGATGAACCTGCGCGGGGTCAAGGAGTCCGGGAAGCTCTTCGCCATCCCGACGTACCTGTTCGTGGCGGGCGTCTTCATCATGATCATCTGGGGGGCGTTCCGGGGACTGGTCCTCGGGGACACCATGCACGCGCCGACCTCGGACTACGAGATCAGGCCCGAGCACCAGGGGCTCGCCGGTTTCGCCCTCGTCTTCCTGCTGCTGCGGGCGTTCTCCTCCGGCTGTGCGGCGCTCACCGGCGTCGAGGCGATCAGCAACGGCGTGCCCGCCTTCCGCAAGCCGAAGAGCAAGAACGCCGCCACCACGCTCGCCGCGATGGGACTGCTGGCCGTCACCATGTTCTGCGGCATCATCGCCCTCGCCATGGCCACCGACGTGAAGATGGCCCAGAACCCGGCGACGGACCTGATCCACAACGGTTCCCCGGTCGGCGGGACCTTCGTCCAGGACCCGGTGATCTCCCAGGTCGCCGCGGCGGTCTTCGGCGACGGCTCGTTCTTCTTCGTCCTGCTGGCCGCGGCGACCGCGCTGGTGCTCTTCCTCGCCGCCAACACCGCCTACAACGGCTTCCCGCTGCTCGGCTCCATCCTGGCCCAGGACCGCTACCTGCCGCGCCAGTTGCACACCCGCGGCGACCGGCTGGCCTTCTCCAACGGCATCGTGCTGCTCGCCGGCGCCGCGATCCTGCTCGTATGGGTCTACGGGGCGGACTCGACGCGGCTCATCCAGCTGTACATCGTCGGCGTCTTCGTCTCCTTCACCCTCAGCCAGACCGGCATGGTGCGGCACTGGAACCGCCACCTGCGCACCGAGCGTGACCCGGCGCGGCGCCGCCACATGATGCGCTCGCGGGCGATCAACACGTTCGGCGCCTTCTTCACCGGGCTGGTCCTGGTCGTCGTCCTGGCCACCAAGTTCAGCCACGGTGCCTGGGTCGCGCTGCTCGGCATGGTCATCTTCTTCGGCACGATGACCGCGATCCGCAAGCACTACGACCGTGTCGCCGAGGAGATCGCGGCCCCCGACACCCCGGCCGACGACAGCATCCGCCCCTCGCGGGTCCACTCGATCGTCCTGGTCTCCAAGCTCCACCGGCCCACGCTGCGCGCCCTGGCCTACGCCAAGCTGGTGCGCTCCGACCAACTGGAGGCGCTCTCCATCAGCGTCGACGCGGCCGACACGAAGGCACTCCGCGAGGACTGGGAGCGGCGGGGCATCGACATCCCGCTGAAGATCCTCGACTCGCCCTACCGCGAGGTGACCCGGCCGGTCATCGACTACGTGAAGGCGCTGCGCAAGGACCGCCCGCGCGACGTGGTCAGCGTCTACATCCCCGAGTACGTCGTCGGGCACTGGTACGAACACCTGCTGCACAACCAGAGCGCCCTGCGCCTGAAGGGCAGGCTGCTCTTCACCCCGGGGGTGATGGTCACCTCGGTGCCGTACCAGCTGGAGTCCTCGGAGGCGGCGAAGCTGCGGGCCAGGAGGCGCGCGAACTGGACGGCGCCGGGGTCGGTGCGGCGCGGCCCGGTGGAACGGCGGCAGAAGGAGCCGCGCTGAGCGCGGGACGGTGATGAGAGGGAGCCGGAGAGGCAGCCGGGTCAGGGCGTGTTCCGTGCTCCATGAACAGATGCCGCCGGGCCCCGGGCGGGGCTGACGCGGGGGCCCTCACCGTGGTAAAAGGCCGGCTGCCGCCCACGTAGACTGGTGGGCTGTTGTCCGGCCGTACCCGCTTTTCCCGATCACTGGAGCCACCCCCTCATGCAGAACGAATCCACCCCGTCGCCGGCCGGGGAGTCGCTGGTCGGCCGGGAGTACGAGGTCGAGGTCGGCCCCGTCGCCCACGGCGGCCACTGCATCGCGCGTACGGCGGAGGGCCAGGTCCTCTTCGTACGCCACACCCTGCCCGGCGAGAAGGTCGTCGCCCGGGTCACCGAGGGGGAGAGCGACTCGCGCTTCCTGCGCGCCGACGCCGTCACGGTCCTCGACGCGTCCAAGGACCGGGTCGAGGCCCCGTGCCCGTACGCCGGCCCCGGCAAGTGCGGCGGCTGCGACTGGCAGCACGCCAAGCCGGGTGCCCAGCGCCGCCTCAAGGGCGAGGTGATCACCGAGCAGCTCCAGCGCCTCGCGGGCCTCAGCCCGGAGGAGGCCGGCTGGGACGGCACGGTCATGCCGGCCGAGGGCGACAAGCTCCCGCCGGGCGAGGTCCCGGCCTGGCGCACCCGCGTCCAGTACGCGATCGACGCGGACGGCCGGGTCGGCCTGCGCAAGCACCGCTCGCACGACATCGAGATCATCGACGAGTGCCTGATCGCCGCCCCCGGCGTCTCCGAGCTGGGCGTCGAGAAGCAGGACTGGCCGCAGATGGCCACGGTGGAGGCCATCTCCGCCACCGGTTCCCACGACCGCCAGGTCATCCTCACCCCGCGCGAGGGCGGCCGCCTCCCGCTGGTCGAGCTGGACAAGCCGGTCTCCGTACTCCGCGTCGACGAGAAGGACGGCGGCGTCCACCGCGTCCACGGCCGCGCCTTCGTCCGCGAGCGCGCCGACGACCGTACGTACCGCGTCGGCTCCGGCGGCTTCTGGCAGGTCCACCCGCAGGCGGCCGACACCCTGGTCCGCGCGGTGATGCAGGGCCTGCTGCCGCGCAAGAACGACACGGCGCTCGACCTCTACTGCGGCGTCGGCCTCTTCGCCGGCGCCATCGGCCAGCGGATCGGCGAGAAGGGCGCGGTCCTGGGCATCGAGTCCGGCAAGCGCGCGGTCGAGGACGCCCGGCACAACCTGAAGGACCTCGACCGGGTCCGCATCGAGCACGGCAAGGTCGACCAGGTCCTGCCGCGCACGGGCATCACGGAATGCGACCTGATCGTCCTGGACCCGCCCCGCGCGGGCGCCGGCAAGGCGACGGTGAAGCACCTGTCCTCGCTGGGGGCACGCCGCATCGCGTACGTGGCATGCGACCCGGCGGCACTGGCACGGGACCTCGCGTACTTCCGGGAGGGGGGATACCGGGTGCGGACGCTGCGGGCGTTCGATCTGTTTCCGATGACGCATCATGTGGAGTGCGTTGCGATCCTTGAACCTGTCGCAAAGGGCGCTTGACCTGGGGGTTTGGGTGGTGTGCGTTATGTGCAGTGTGGGCGTTACGGGCGATATCTTGACGCTGAAATGACGCTCTCGGAGGCATCGCGACGCTCATTTGACGCTCGTTCTGATGGACCATCAGGCGCGTTGCCTCGCTGATCAGGGGCCTCCTGACTGCGCGGTCGTGGCAAGGCGCCGGGAATTTCGTGGTGCTGAGCGATCCCACTAAGCCACCTGCGCAGAGTGCCAGTAGGTTCTTCGTCTGCTGGCAGTACGGAGATTATGCTGCGCTGACCAGCAGAAACGTTGTCTGCGCCCCTTGGTTTCCTGAGTCCGGCCCGCGTATGGCCATGATCTTGGTCGCGGTCGTCGGTTCTGCACGAGAAGGGTTCAGGTGGGCCTTGCTGGACCCAGTGGACCACGTCATGAAATTTGTCTACCTGGTGGTGCTGACCTGCATCGATTGGGTTGTTGCCGCCCCTGACCTGCACGGACAAGTCTTTCAGCGTCTTTCGGATTCGTGCTGCGCTATGCGGTCGATTCTCCCCACGCGCTCCCCAGGACCGTCGATACTCCCCAGATTCTCCCCAGGAAGAGCCATTGCGGCGGGGTGTTCTGTCCACGGAGGTTGATGACGGATCCCACGGCTTGGGGATCTTGAACGAGTGAGGGCCTTCCGGGTTCGGTGTGGATTGCGACATCACCACCGAACCACCAGAAGGCCCTCATGCCCCACCGTAATGCACCCCTGACCGAGACCGGACGTCTGCGTCTGGCCCGCTGCGTCGTGGAGGACGGCTGGTCCCTGCGCCGGGCCGCCGAGCGCTTCCAGGTCTCGCCCACGACGGCTCAGCGGTGGGCGGCCCGCTACCGCGCGCTGGGCGAGGCCGGGATGGCCGACCGCTCCTCCCGGCCCCACCACAGCCCGCGCCGGACACCGACCCGGACCGAGCGGCGGATCATCAAGGTCCGCGTCCTGCGCCGCTGGGGACCGGCCCGCATCGCCTACCTCCTGGGGCTGAACTCGGCGACCGTCCACCGCGTCCTGACCCGCTACAAGCTGGCCCGCCTGGCCCACCTGGACCGGGCGACCGGCCGGGTGGTCCGCCGCTATGAGTACGCCGCACCCGGCGACCTCGTCCATGTCGACATCAAGAAACTCGGGAACATCCCCGCCGGCGGCGGCCGCAAGGCCGGCCGCAAGAACCGGGCCAAGGCAGGCATGAGCTTCCTGCACAAACGCCGTCGACGACCACTCCCGCCTGGCCTACAGCGAGATCCTCGCCGACGAGAAGAAGGAAACAGCCGTCGGATTCTGGCAACGGGCGCATGCCTTCTTCGCCGCCGCCGGCATCACCGTCCAGCGGGTCCTGACCGACAACGGCTCCTGCTACAAGTCGCATCTATGGCACAACTCCCTTACCGTCCAAGGGATTTTACATAAACGCACCCGCCCCTACCGGCCGCAGACGAACGGGAAGGTCGAGAGGTTCAACCGCACCCTCCTCGACGAATGGGCCTACGCGAAGACCTACCGAACCGAGACCGAACGACGCGAGGCATACCCCATCTGGCTCCACACCTACAATCACCACTGCGGACACACCGCGCTCAAGGGCCAACCACCCGCCAGCCGCGTCCCCAACCTCACGGGTCAATACACCTAGGTTGCATAGGCACTCACGCCACCGAAATTGCCGCCAAGGCACATTGAGTGACGGCTGGGGAGGGCAGGGTAGAAGTTCGGTGCTTGAGCGGATGAGCGCAAGGCGTGTGATCCACATCAGTGCCCGGCAGCTCTCACCGTCGGCCGTCGCTGTAGCGGGCCACACAGGCGCCGCCGTCACGGCGGATGATGCGACACCGGATGGCCGGCCAGTTGCGCGGGAGGCGCTGGTGGCGGGTGCTTCCTTCCCACGCCCTAACGCCCTCCTCCGTTGGGGCTCGGCGTCTACGCTGCGAGCATGCTGAAGAAGTGGCTGATGGCCCACGGGTACGGAGCGATAGACGACGTAGCCCGCGCGGCTTTCGACCGTGGGGACGCGGTCTTCTCGTATAAGTTCCATCCGCGGCCGACGCGAAATGACACCGACCTGGCAGAAGCGATTGCCTCCGTGGAACAGATCGGATGGCGGCTGCTGTCGCAGTTCCGGCAAGGCGAAGGGCTTCAGCGTTTCGTCAGCCTGACGTTCCGCCGTGCCGGCGTCTGACGTAGCTCAGCCCCGCTCGCGGATACACGTCGACACCGTGGCGGGGCTGTCGTCGGGGTAGCGGGATTTGAGCCTGCGGCCCTCCGCTCCCAAAGGGGATGCGCTGACCAAGCTGCGCCGTACCCCGTGAACTGCCTAATTTTGCAGTCCGGTTGGAGGCCGGTAGTCTGTCGGCACCCATCAGAAGAGGAGCCCCTGTGCGTGCACTCAGGCGACGGTAGGGCAGCTGCCCCGCCGTCCACTTGGAAGCTTTGGCATCGATGACGCATGCCCGCTTTCAAGTCCGAGACGACATGACACAACTGGAGGCTCCACCCGTGACGACTACCTCACCCCAGCCCCACATTCGTAAGGGCCTGGAGGTCACCACCGTCTTCTTCGCGTCTACGACTGCCGCACTGAGTGCCGGCATCGTCGCCGCCCTCTGGCACGCACCGGCCCTGGCCATCATCAGTGCCGGCGGCGTCACGTTCGGCGTCGTCTTCGGTAGTGGTATGACGGTCGTGCAGTACCTCAATCGTAGCAATTGACAGCAGTTGGGCGGGGGTGGCATCAGCCTCTCCCGCCCAGTGCGTTGCCCGTGGAATCGAACCGACGCCGCCCGCTACGGCACTCCGGCAGCAGTTGACTGCATGCACGAAACCCCCGGCACCGAGCCTCCGTCCCGTGTAACCGTCGCGAGACCGGAGCGCATGCGTCTGCACAGCCCACACAAGGGGAAAAGATCATCCGCTGGCGCTGGGACTTCTCTGGGACTTTCGGCTGCATCAACAGGCAAGAGCGCGAAAGGACCGAAAGGTCATTTCCGCAGGTCAGCACCCCCTAAGCACCAATCACCGTAGGTCACAAAGCTGGCTGGTCTCTTCCGGGACAAGTCTTAATACGCCGAGGTCCGGGTGTGAGGGTGACGGCCAGAACATCTGACTGCCTGTAACCGACTGAGACGACAAGAGGTTCGCCAGGGACACCGTGCTCATCGTGTTCCCGGAGATGAACTTCTCACGGTTCTTGCGCCCGGCCGCTGGACAACGTGCCTGGACCTCGGTGGCGTTGATGACTCTGGTCTGCCCGCTCGCACCGAGATGGTCGATGACCTCGGCGAGTGTACGCAGATCGGACGGCGGGCGCGACGGTGCAGCCCCGCTCGGCGAGCAGGGGCCGCATTTTACCGATCGCACGCGTAATGGTGGAGCGGTCCACGCCGAAACAGCAGGCCAGGACATCGTGCGCCGTTGCATGGCGGAGGTACATGAGCGTGGCCAACAGGCGGTCAATGAAGACCAGCTTGTGCTTGGCTCCGGCACCGGTGGCCCGGCGACGGGGGCGTTACGTCAACACGGCCTGGTGCCGCTCGTGCCACAGCGGGCCGAGTCCAGCGATCACAGCGGGCGTCAGCCCGGTGATCCGCTGGCTACGGATGATTGCTGCACGCGCCCAGTCCTCTACCACACGGATCATGATCAACGATCAAGGTCTCGACGCGTTACCGCCAACCAGGCATGAGCTCGTCAGGTTGTCGGGGGATGCTGTGGCTGGTGGGGAAATGGGTGACTGGGTCCGGTGTGATCAGCCATACTTTGAAGTGGAAACGCGGAGGGGAAGTGCGAGTGATGCGGGACTGTTGGTGAAGCGTCGTGTCGGCCCCGACGGGGTACATCTCTTTGACCGCCGCACGGGTCTGAACGTCCTCTTCGATGAGGTCGATGCCCCTCAAATGCAATGGGCCCGTGCGCCCCGCCAGGTTTCGATCGCCCTGACCAACGCGTGCGACCTTGCCTGCCCGTTCTGCTACGCGCCCAAGACCGCTGCGGTGCTCGACGCCGAACGGCTGTGCGCGTGGATCGACGAACTGGACACAGAGGGCTGCCTCGGCATCGGGTTCGGCGGCGGAGAGCCTACCCTCTACCGTCGCCTTCCGCAGGTGTGTCGTCACGCGGCGCAGCGCACGGGGCTTGCGGTGACGATGACGACGCACGCACACCGCTTCACTCCCCAGTTGGTCGACGCGCTGGCCGGATCGGTCAACTTCGTCCGGGTTAGTGTCGACGGAGCCGGCGCCACCTACGAGAAGCTGCGCGGCCGCCCTTTCGCCGAGCTCGTGCAGCGGCTCACCTGGATCGGGCGGACTTTTCAGTTCGGGCTCAACTGCGTTGTCAATGCGGAAACGTTGCCGGATCTCGACGTGGTCGCCGACCTGGCGGCTTCGGCCGGGGCCGCGGAACTCCTGCTGCTCCCCGAGCGACCGGCACGCGGACGCCCAGGCTCCACCCCCCACACCGTGGCCGCCCTCCACCAATGGATCACCAACTACCGCGGGCCGGTAGCCCTCACCATCGGCGAAGGCGAGAGCGGTGCTCTGCCGACTGCCCAGCCGTTGCCAGGCGAGACGGGGCTGCGCGCCTACGCCCACATAGATGCCGTCGGAACCCTGCGGCGCACCTCCTACCATTCAGTCGGCGAACCGGTCGACGACCGTGGCGTTCTCGCCGCGCTCGACCGACTGCAGCAGAAGGGTGTCGCATGAAGGTCTGGTACGGGTACGGAACCGAGCACTCCATGAACCTCGTCATGATCGGCCGGTTCAGGGACGCCACTGCCGCCGAACGAGCCCACGCTGTCATCAAAGAGGTCACGAAGACTCTGGAAGCGGAGGAGGCAGCTGGCCGTTTGACCATCGGCGAGCCGGACGACCGATTCAGCGACGAGGTCTTGAAACTGCTGAGCAGCCTCAACATTCACAGCATCGGACCCCGTGAGCTTGAGCAGTTCCTGTACGACCTCACCATGCGGCGCGAGGGCGACTCCATCGTGGTGACCACCGATGAGAACGATGTTCAGGCGCTGCTTAAGGTCCTCCTGGACAAGGGGGCTCGCATCGAGGTGTATTCCGCGCACGACTACCCCGGCACCAACCACGGCCGGGGCGAATAGGGGGCGTTCGATCCGATGACCGGTCTGGATTGGGAGAAGTTCACCGCGCTGCCAGGAAGCCGTCGGGACAACTTCGAGCTGCTGTGCAGGGGGGCCGTCACCCACGCATACGCTCGTTACGGTCGCTTCATCGCCCTGGCCCAGCAGCCTGGGGTCGAGTTCCACCTCGACATCGACCAGCCGGCCTGCCCGCTGGGTGAACCCGGTCGCTGCTTCGGGTGGCAGACCAAGTGGTGGGACATCGCGTCGGGCCGTGCCATCGGTGCCACCCGCCGAGCCGATATCGAGGATTCCCTCAAGAAGACCGAGAAGCACTTCCCGGGTATCACCGACTTCGTGCTGTGGACACGGCGCCCTCTCACCACCGGTGACCAAGCGTGGTTCCGTGGTCTGCCCACCAAGATGAAGCTGCACCTGGCCACGGAGGTCGAGCTCGACCACCTCCTCGTCGGAGATGCCATCTTGCTGCGCGAGTCCTACTTCGGTTCCCTCGTCCTAACCCCGGAGCGTCTGGCCGAACAGCATGAGCGGGCCGCCGCCGAGGCGGGCGAGCGCTGGATTCCCGAGGTGCATCAGGCGTCGGCTGCCGAACACCGGCTTCGGCGGATGCTCGCCGAACCCGACGCGTGGGACGATTTGAGCGACACTCACCATAACATCGCTCGCTTCGAATCGGCCCTCGATGACGCGGCCATTACTATGCCTCCCCCGCTGGCCGAGCAGACCGCGAAGGTGATCGCCACGGGACGAGACGTCTCCGAGCTTCTGCACGAGGCACACCAGCTGATCCGCAACAGCCTGCCCTCCCCGCTGCTGGGGGCCACCGACCGCACCGTGCCCCCGGCTCCCCCGGCGCACCCCACCGTGCTTCGGCAGCTGCGGGCCCTGCGGCATCCCGCAGCGCTGCCGCTGACCAATCTGATCGCCCACATCCGCGACGCCGCTGCTCTCGCTCACCACGTCACCGATCACCTGTCGATCCGACTCGCGGTCATCACCGGTGACGCCGGATTCGGCAAAACACAACTGTCTGCGACGCTTACCGCGCCGACTGCGGCACGCCCCGCCGGAGTCCTGCTCTACGGCAGGCGCCTGGGCGCCCGACAGAGCCTCGACAACCTCGCCAGTCAGATCACCGTAGCGGGCAAGCCCCTGTCCTCCTTTGAGGAACTCCTCGCCGCCGTTGACGCGGCCGCACAGCGCGCCGGATGCCGGCTGCCCATCGTCATCGACGGTCTCAACGAGGCCGAAACCCCTGCTATGTGGTCGCCGTTGCTGAGCAGCCTGCAGGTGGCTCTCAAGCGGTACCCGTCCGTACTCGTGGTTTGCACGGTCCGCGAGGCATTTCTCGACGACACCATCCCTCCCGGCGTGCACGACATTTACGAGCTCGACGGATTCGACGAGGACCTAGACGAGGCTATCGCCCGCTACTTCACCCACTACAAAATCGAACCAGGCGATGCCGACCTACCACGCGAACTCCTCAGTCATCCACTGACACTGAAGATCTACTGCACCGTAGCCAACCGGGAGCGCCGACAGCCCGTCAGTGCTGCGAGCCTGCCCAGCTCCCTCACTGGAATCTTCAGCGCTTTCCTCACCTCCGCCGCCCGCCGCGTCTACGAACTCATCCCATCCATCCACCCCAACGACGTCAACCAGGCCCTCGACGCGCTGGGGGACGCCCTGTGGGAGAAACAAGCACGCGATCTTCCCGACACCCATGCGAAGCAACTCTGCCAGGACACCAATCGCCGCTGGCAGGAAAGCCTTCTCGCCGCACTCGAGCACGAGGGCGTCCTCCTGCGTCACCCGGACGACGTGGGAGGCGCGGCCTGGTCGTTCGTCTACGACCTGATGGCCGGACACGTCGTCGCCACCAGTCTGGTGCGCATCCACGGCACGAGAGGCATCCGCCAGCTGTTGAACGAAGACACCACCACGGCACGCTTCAACGGGACGCCGGAGGAACGCCATCCGCTCGCCACCGACATCTTCCAGGCCCTAGCAGGTGTTCTGCCCCGCGCAGGCGCAGCACAATTGTGGCAGTCCGTTGCCGAACCCCTCCGCCTGCGTGCCCTCCTGCAGTCCGCCCGGCTCGAAGCAGACCACCTCGACTCCGCCACCGTGGACGCCCTCGCCGCACACTGCGATGACCTCCGGGGAAGAAGCGACATTCTCCAACGGCTTTACAGCACCCGCGCAGCCCCTCGGCATCCCCTCAACGCGGTCTTCCTTGACCGGATTCTGCGTGACCGATCCGTCGCCAACCGCGACCTGCGGTGGAGCGAGTGGCAGCGCGACCACAGCCGCCGCTTCCGCGTCGACGCCGCCGCCTTGGCCACACGCTGGCGCGAGCACCCGCACCGCACGGAGTCCGACGAGCTGCGAGCCCGGTGGCTGATGTGGACGCTGACCAGCACTGACCGTGATCTCCGCGATGCCGCCACGGCGGCCCTGTACTGGTACGGCCGGCACGACATCAATGGCCTGTTCAACCTCGCACTGGAAGCGATCACCATCAACGACGCCTACGTCGGTGAACGTATGGTCGCCGCCTGCTACGGCGTCGCGACGGCACACCCACTCCATAACCCAGACCTGGAAGCCGCCCTGCCTGACTATCTCGCAGGACTGCTGAACGCATACACCGGGGCCGAAGCGACCGACCCCACCTTCCACGCCCTGATCCGGTACTACGTCTCCTCAACGTTCGATCTCGCTCACCGCTCGTATCCCGCCACGGTGCCAGACACAGCCGAACTACCGCTGACTTTCAGCCCAGCACCGGCCATCACCCCGCTGGCCGAGGGCGACCCGCGCCGGGATGACGTCAGCTCGACGATCGGCATGGACTTCGGTAACTACACCCTCGGACGCCTGTTTTCGGACCGCGACAACTACGATGACTCCCACCCAGGCCACCGGGAAGCCACCGCTGTCGTTCTCGGTGTAGTGCACGCACTGGGCTGGCGCCCTGACCCGTTCGACGAGGTGGAACGCCGCATCACCTCAGCAGCCTCCCTCCGGCGTCGCACCTCCGGCGGCCGGACCGACCGCTACGGCAAGAAGTACGGCTGGATCGGCTTCCACACCATGGCGGGCATGCTCGCAGACCGCGGCCAGCCACCCGAGGACCTCGAAGTAGACATCGACCCGACCTTCCCCCAGCCTTCTCAGCCGGTCCCGGTCCCGCTTGGCACATGGACGCTGCGGACCCCAGCCGACGACCTCGAATGGCTGCGCCACGGAATCGTCGACGTGCCGGACGACTTCCTTGCGCCGGCCCGGCTCGGTGAGGACGAAGGCCCCTGGGTACTCGTGCACGCAGAGATCGACACTAAGGATGTGACCACCGGACGCGACGCCTTCGGCCTGTTCAACACCGTCCTCATCGACCAGGAGAACCTGACCGATCTCCTAGAGGTGTTCGATGCCTTGCCTCACCCCGGCCGAGACATGATCGACTTGCCAACCGAGTATTACGTCTTTGCTGGCGAGATCCCATGGCACACCCGGTTCGCTGCACCCGAACCGGGACTGAACACCGAGGACCTGTACAGCGGCACACCTCGCTACGACCGGCCCGATCTCCGCTTCGAGAGGCTGGCCCACCACTTCGTCTGGGAGCCCCACCACAGCAGCCAAAACCAGGCTACCGCCTACGTCCCCAGCAGACCGTTCTCACAGGCTTTCGACCTGCGTACTCTCCCGGCCGGCTTCGATCAGTGTGAACCCTCCGGTGCACACGCCGCCCGGTCTTTCGCTGCCCCCTCCGGCTTCTCGGGAGGACTGTTGTACCTGCGTGCCGACCTCCTTCGACAATATGCGGCCGGCCGTGCGATCGTCACCCTCTGCTGGGGGGAGCGGCAGATCACGACCGCCTGGCCCGAAAGACCGTCCGGCGCCTTGAGTGATCTATTCCGGGCTTATCAGAACATTTGGCGTCAGGCTACTGAGATTGAACGCGTGGTGTCGTAGGGGGTGACGGCTGGTCGGTGGCTGCGGTATCACCGAAGGTATGCGGTATCCACAGGGGGGCGGGCTGACCGCCGAACGGCAGCAGTTTCGCGAGGAGTTACGGCTGCGGGCGGCCGAGCGGTTCGCCTTGGGCGAGGGCAGTACGGCGATCGCCAGAGATCTGCGGGTCAGTGTCCGCTCGGTCCAGCGATGGCGTCACGCGTGGGCCGAGGGCGGCCCGCGATCCCTGCGTTCTCAGGGGCCGGCGTCCCTGCCAAGACTGAGTGATCAGCAGTTCGCTCAGCTGGAGGCGGAGCTGGCCAAGGGGCCGGCCGCGCATGGCTGGGAGGACCAGCGCTGGACGCTGGCCCGGGTCAAGACGGTGATCGGCCGGCGCTTCCATCTGACGTACACGATCCAGGGTGTGCGGAAGCTGTTGGTGCGTAACGGCTGGTCCTGCCAGATTCCGGCCCGTCGTGCGATGGAGCGGGACGATGACGCGGTCGCGGGGTGGGTCAAGGAGGTGTGGCCCCGCGCGGAAGGTTGGCGGCGGCCCGTGGGGCCTGGCTGGTCTTCGAGGACGAAGCCGGCTTCTCCATGATGCCGCCGCACGCGAAGACATGGTCCCAGCGCGGCCGCACCCCGGTAGTCCGGGTCCGCGGCCGTTCCCGCCGCCGACTCTCCATCGCCGCGCTGACCTGCTACGAGCCCGGGCACCGGTCGAGGCTGATCTACCGGCCCCGCCGCGATGACGGCAACCGTGACGGGCGCAAGAGCTTCTCCTGGCGCGACTACTGGGACCTGCTGATCGCCGCCCACCAGCAGCTCGATGGCTCCATCGTCCTCGTCTGGGACAACCTCAACGTCCACAAAGCCGCAGGTCTGCGGGAGTTCGCCGAATCCCGCGACAGGCTGACCATCTACTACCTGCCGCCCTATGCCCCCGACCTCAATCCCGTCGAAGGCATCTGGTCACTTCTACGGCGTGGATGGCTCTCGAACGTCGCCTTCAGCACCCCCGAACACCTCGTCCAGACCGTCCGGCGCGGCCTGCGACACATCCAGTACCGCAGCCACCTCATCGACGGCTGCCTCACCGAGACCGGCCTGACCATCCGACCCGTCTGACCAGCAGACGACATCCCGAGTTCAACCTCAGTAGGCACTGTCCGGCGGATCATGGGCGGAGCCATAAGCGGACTGCCGCTGCTGTGACCGTGCCGTGGAAGACGTAGGCCCTCTTGTCGTAACGAGTGGCGACCGCGCGGGAGTTCTTGAGTCGGTTGATGGTCCGCTCGACCTCGTTGCGCCGCCGGTAGCGCTCGCGGTCGAAGCCAGCAGGTCTGCCGCCCGCGCTGCCTCTGCGCCGGTGGTTGGCCCGCTGGTCCTTCGGCTCGGGGATCGTGTGCTTGATGCGCCGTCTTCGCAGGTAGCGGCGATTTCGGCGGGAGCTGTAAGCCTTGTCGCCGCTGACGTGATCGGGCCTTGTCCGGGGCCGGCCGGCCAGTGGGCGGGGAACTCTGATCCGGTCCAAGACCTCGATCATCTGCGGGGCGTCACCCCACTGACCTGGAGTGATCAGTAAAGCCATGGGACGGCAGCCGCCTTCACCGGCGAGGTGGATCTTGGAGGTCAGACCGCCCCGGGACCGTCCGAGTCCCTCATCGGGGCGGTGGTGCCGGGGCGTCGTCCTTTTTTTCGGGACCCGCGGCCTGGCCTTGCGGGCGTCGGCCGCGTGCTGGTGGGCCCTGCAGGACGTCGAGTCGACGCCGACCATGCCCCAGTCGATCCGGCCGGCGAGGTCGGCGTCGGCCTGGACCGCCTGCAGGAGCCTGTCCCAGGTGCCTTCCGCCGACCAGCGGCGATGCCGTTTATAGACGGTCTTCCACGAGCCGTAGCGTTCCGGCAGGTCACGCCACGGAACGCCGGTCCGGACCCGGAACAGAATCCCGTTGAGCACGGTCCGGTGATCGTTCCACCTGCCGCCCCGGCCACCCGGCGAAGGCAGACGCGGCTCCAGCAGCGACCACTCGCGATTCGTCAGATCCCCCCGACCCATGACCCAACCAACGAGCGACCGGTCGGAAAAGTCACATGATCCGCCGGACAGGCCCTAGTAGGGCTTTGTTAGGTGGTGTCGTAGGTCTGCCATGGGGTGGGTTGTCGGCAGGTGGGGCAGGTTCCGGTCCAGGTGGCCAGCAGGTGTTGGAGGAGAGCCAGGGACTGGTAGAGGGTCAGGCCCTGGCAGGGACTTTTGGGCAGGACCTCTGTTCGGTCAGGAAGAGGTGGGCGGCGGTGACGAGGGTGACGTGGCGGTGCCAGCCGGTGAACGAGCGGCCCTCGAAGTGGTCGAGTCCGAGAGTCGTCTTCAGCTCGCGGTAGTCGTGCTCGATGCGCCACCGCAGCTTCGCGAGGCGGACCAGGTCCTGGGCGGGGATGTCGGCGGGCAGGTTGGAGATCCAGTACTTGACCGGCTCGTTCTGCCCTTCGGGCCACTGGGCGATCAGCCACCGCAGGCCGATGACTCCGTCGGGGGCGGGTTTCGGGCGGCGGCCGGCGAGGCGGACCCGCAGGAACACGAAGCGGGCGGACATGGCAGCCTTCGAGCCCGTGCGCCAGGTCACCGCGACCGCGCTGCCACGTCCGGCGGCCAAGACGTGTTCACGCAGACTGACCGGACGGGTGCGGTAGCGGGGCAGCGGACGCGGACCGAGCCCGCCGTAAGGCGGCTGGTGCGGCACGGCCGACTCGGAGTGGGCGGTCATCTCACCCTTGACCTGCAGAGCGTAGGCCAGGCCCCGGTCTTCCAGGCCGTGACGGAAGTCGGCGTTCGCTCCGTAGCCTGTGTCCGCGACCAGTACTGCGGGCCGCAGTCCGACCGCGGCCAGTTCGTCGAGTATGTCCAGTGCGAGCTGCCACTTCGGCTGGTGATGCTCGCTCTCGGGGATCCGGCAGCGGGCCCGACGGCTGGCAGCTTCGGCCCCGTCCCAGCTGCCGGGCAGGAACAAACGCCAGGACAGCGGGCACGAGGCGGTGTCGGAGGCGGCGTGGACACTGACTCCTATCTGGCAGTTTCCGACCTTGCCCAGGGTGCCGGAGTACTGCCTGGCCACCCCGGGCGAGGCTGTTCCGTCCTTCGGGAAGCCGGTGTCATCCACCACCCACACCTGCGGCCGGACCACTGCAACCGCCCGGCGGGCCAGCCTCGTACGAACCGTGTCCACCGGCCAGGTCGACGAGGTCATGAACTGCTGTAACCGCTGATGGTCCACGCCCAGGCGTCCGGCCATCGGCTGCATCGACTTCCGACGCCCGTCCAGCAGCAGACCCCGCAGATAGAGGCTGCCCTTCACCCGCTGGTCAGCACGCGACAAAGGCGCGAACACCTCCCCAGCGAACTCCTCCAACCGGCCCCGACACGATGCAAGTTCATTCGCCCTCATACCAGCAGGAAACCACCAAGGCGACCACTTGCCCAGACACGTAACAAAGCCCTACTAGCTCCGTTGGGCCGAGAGGGACCGCCAGGAGGCCGTCTGGGTCGAGCGGCAGATGGCCACCGCACCCTCCTGACCGTGGCCCAGACCCAGATGCTCCGGCGCATGAAGACGGATCTGATGCAGTTGGTACGAACACGCGCCTGAAACCTCGGTGACGCTGTCATCCCTCAGCCGTACCTTCGATAGATGAGCAAGCCCGATGGCAGGAAGACGAAGCGCCACCACCACACCGTGCCGCGCTTCTACCTGCGACGTTTCGCAGCGCCGGACAGCCGCCTCCTACGGGTGCCCATCGACGGCAGCGCTGCCCGCCTCGTGGGGGTGGGCGACGCTGCTGTTCACAAGGACTTCTACTCATTCAGAGGACCAGACGGATCCCTTGACGATGTGGTCGAAAACCAGCTCTCCGTTGTGGAGGACGCAGCAGCTCCTGTTCTGCGAAGGGTTGTAGACGAGCGCCGATGGCCTCTGTTCGGGGATGACCGCGAGATCATGGCCCTCTGGGTCGCGCTTCAGTACCTGAGGGTCCCCGCTCACCGAAAGGCCGGGAATGAGGTCACTGACCACTTGGTCAAGACCACGATGGCGATGGGCGGTAAGCCCGGCCTGCGCAGCCGGATGGAGGAGTTGGCGAAGGGCCCCGTCGCTGACGACGAAGTCGAGCGTGCATGGGCTGAGGTGAGCGACTTCTCGAACTATGAAGTTCGATCCGACAATGCCGAACATCTCAGCCTGATGGGGATGATGATCCCGGAGATAGCTCAGTTGCTGATGAGCCGGACGTGGGTCTTGGTGAGGTTCAGCCGGAAGACGCTTATTACCTCTGACCATCCTGTTGTGCAGATCTGGGACCCCTCGGTACCGGATTGGATTGGCCAGGGCATGGCGACTGTCCCCGCCGTCTGTCTGCCCCTCGATCGGCGCGTCGCTCTGTTGATGTTGCTTCCTGGCGGTGCGCCGGACCGCGAGACGACGCCTACCGTGGCGATGGCGCGCGATCTCAATCAACGAGTGGCGGCCAGCGCGCGAGGCGCCGTCTTTCACCATCCTGAGGACGACCTGGAGGGCATCGTTCTTCCGGAACCGCGTCTGAGGGAGATGCGTATCAGCGTAGGCCCGGCAGGTTTTCTCCTCCCCGACGGTCCGTCCGAGGAGTTCAAGGCCACCATGAGCGAGGCCCCGGAGCCACCCCCTACCGCCAGAGCACCTCGACGCGGTCCGGGTTCTACACGTTGAAAGGCCGGGTCGCGGGGTGGGTCAGGATTTCCCTGATCAGGCCCCGGTACGTCGACTGCTTTCGGGCGACGGAGTAGTCCTTCCACGCCTTCCGAAGCTCGGCCGCGCTGATCTCATGGAGGTTGGCCTTGACCCCGTATTCTGCGGACTTCCGGCGGGCGTCGGTCATGCGGACGTTCAAGGTGTCGGTGGCCTCCCTGATCTCCCGGGCCGGGCGGTCGCCGTCCAGGTAGTGGTAGGAACGACGTGCTGCCGACTGCGTCGCCTGGCTTCCGGGCAACCGTCGTGTAGCGCAAGCGACCTCTGCGGGAAAACGAACCGGAAGCACCAGGCGCTTACAGCGGCTAACACAATGAGGTGGATCGGGCCTGTTGGCCGTGTCCGTGTCCGGAGTTGGGCGTTGTCTGGGCATGGGGGCTTCGCCGTGGATCGTGTCGGATGCTCTGTGGGAGCGGATAGAGCCGCTGCTGCCGCGCAAGGAACGCCGGTTTCGGCACCCTGGACGGAAGCCGCTGCCGGATCGGCAAGTGCTGTGCGGCATCCTGTTCGTGCTGCACACCGGCATCCAGTGGGAGTACCTGCCGCAGGAGTTGGGCTTCGGTTCGGGCATGACGTGCTGGCGGAGGTTGCGGGACTGGAACGAGGCCGGCGTCTGGCAGCAGCTGCACGAGGTGCTGCTGGCCGAGCTCAACGCGGCGGCCCGTCTCGACTGGTCGCGTGCCGTGGTCGACTCCAGCCACGTACGGGCCATAAAAGGGGGAGCCTCACGGGACCGAGTCCGGTCGATCGTGGCCGAAGCGGATCGAAACACCACCTGATCACCGACGGACAAGGCACACCGCTCGCCGTGATCCTCACGGGCGGCAATCGCAACGACGTCACCCAGCTCCTGCCCCTGCTCGACGCCGTCCCACCCGTCAGAGGCCGGATCGGGCACCCGCGACGCAAGCCAGACTCACTCTTCGCCGACCGCGGGTACGACCACGACATCTACCGCGACCAGGTCCGCCAGCGCCGCATCGTCCCTGCCATCGCCCGCCGCGGCACCCTCCACGGCACCGGACTGGGAACCTACCGCTGGGTCGTCGAACGCAGCTTCGCCTGGCTCCACGGCTTCAAACGCCTCCGCATCCGCTGGGAACGACGGGCCGACATCCACGAAGCCTTCCTCAAACTCGCCTGCTGCCTCATCACCCACCGACAGATCAACTCATTGTGTTAGCCGCTGTTAGAAGGCGCCTGCTCTGTCCCTGGCTCCTCGCTGCCCGGCGCTGGTGCGGCTGGCAGTACCCCCGCGCGGTGCTTGATTGTGCTGATTCGCCGACGGCAGACACGTTGAGGGCGCAATTGACTGGAATGACGCGCCGAAGCAAGCAAACCTGGAACAGTCCGCAGCAACGCGGCTACGCGCTGCTTTCACTTGTGTGCGCCAGGGCGTCGGGAGTATGGAGTCGGGCGCAACATAGCCGACGATCGCCGGTTAGCCAAACCGGCGTTTCTCCAGACCATTGAACTACCCGCTGATCTGGCGGGTGTGTTCCGTCGTTCCCGCAAGGAGTTCAAAAAGTATGTCGGTCGAAGTCATGGAAGAAGAGTGGCTGTATTCCGAGGAGCAGGTTCGAGCGCTGCTTGAGTGGGTGCGTGGAAGGGAGGGTGTTGAACGTTCGGTGTACCCCTTCATGCGTGTTGTGGCCGAGCAGGCTCTGCGCCCGGGCGAAGCCCGTGAGCTGCGAGTGAGCGACGTGGTGCTCCCGGAGCGTGGTCTGGGCAAGCTGACCGTCCGCTACAGCGGGAAAGTGAGGGAGGTTCCTCTCCGCTCGCAGTCCGTCGTGCTTCTGCGGGCGTGGATAGGCGAGGCCGGCCTGCGGGAGGACGCTCTCCTGTTTCCCGACCTGCGCGGACGTTCTGCCTCGACTTCCGTATACCAGCAGGTATGGAAGCAGGCCCAAGAGGCCGTTCTGCCACGGGACGAGCGGTACTCGTGGCGCCTGGGGGAGCCCATCTCCATTCTCCGGGAGTCCGGCCTGGTGAAATGGCTCGGGATGGGCATCTCACCCTTTACGGTTGCTGAGTTGGCCGGTGTGACTCCGAGTTGGCTGGTCCTGCGTTACCCGCATTGCTTCCGTGTGGAAGACGCCGAGATCGACCGGGACCGCCTGGAGGCCGTCATGGCCTTCCAGAGTCACTGAAGTCGTGAATTTCGCCCCGCGCTCTGGCTGAGGTCCAGAGCGCGGGGGCGCATGGGGCACACCCGCCCTCAAGATATGAACTCCTGAGCGCGATGAAGCCGCCGTGTGATCAACCTCCGTTCGGCCGAGGCTCTCCCTACAGGTTTCACCTCCCGACAGGGTTACTTGACCGCCCCTTGCACCGGCCGATGCTCTGATGGCCGTCTCGCCGGGCGCCCAGCCCTTCCCCAGTACTTCGAGGCCCCGCTATGTCCGCACGTCTGCTGTCCATACCCACCGTCGCCGCCGCCCTGGACGTCGACCGTCGAACCGTCTATCGCTTCATCGCAGCCGGCGACCTGCCTGTCGTCGACCTCCGCACCGAGCCAGGACGCTCCCGTGTGCGGGTCCCAGCGGCCAGTCTTGACGAGTTCCTCAGCCGTCGCGCCGTTGTCATGCCGACAACGCGCCGCTGACCCCGATCACGGCGGCCCCGTCATCGAACAAGGAGTAGAGCCTGTACCTCCGCAAGTTGAAGACCGGCAACTGGCAGGCGACCGTACGCAACCGGGCAGGAGACCGGTACAGCGAGTCGTTCCCCCTCAAGGCGCAGGCCCGCGCCTGGGGCACCGAGATGGAGACACAGTCCGCCCGCGGAGGCATCCGCGACCCACGCTCCGGCGAAATCACCTTCCGCGAGTGGCACGACAGGTGGTGGGATGCCTGCATCGTTGAGCCCCGTACTCTGCGCGGCGACGCCTCCACCATCAAAAACCATGTCATGCCCCACTGGGCGGACTGGGAGATGCGGGCCGTTACTCGCATGGACGTCCAGAGCTGGATCCGCTCCCTGGTGGAGAAGGGCGTGGGCGCTGCCGCGATCAAGCGGGCGTACAACCTGACGTCGTCCATCATGCGCGCGGCCGTGGACGACGATGTGATCGCGTTGAGCCCGTGCCGCCGCATCGACCTGCCTCAGATCGCCGTCAAGCCGCCGCAGTGGTTCACGACCGACCAGGCGCAGAGCATCCTCGACGAGCTTCCCGCCCCCTGGAAGACGATGTGCCTACTGGGCGTTTACACCGGACTGCGCTGGGGCGAACTCTCCGGCCTTCACCGTCACCGCATCGACCAGCGTCGCTCGCGCCTCTTCGTGGTCGAGGTCAACACCAAGCGGGGCATCAAGGAGTATCCCAAGAGCTCCAGGAGCCGTCGGGAGGTCCCGCTCCCGGCCCATGTCCTGGAAGCACTTGAACGTCACATCTACCGGCTCGACCGGGACGCCGTGGTGTTCACCACCGTCACCAAGGGCAGGGCTGGACGGCTCCTCGATGACGGTAACTGGCACCGACAGACATGGTGGCCAGCCATCGAAAAGGCTCACTACTTCGATGACGACGGCGAGCAGAAGCTCGTCCCGCACTATCCGCCCCACTCCATGCGCCACACCTGCGCCTCATGGCTGGTCCAGAAAGGAGTCTCCCTCTACGAGGTCCAGCACCTCCTCGGCCACGAGAGCTTCCAGACCACCCAGCGCTACGCCCACCTGCAGCCGGACGCGCACAAGGCCGTCCTCGGGGCCTGGGAGCGGATGGAAACCCCGCTCACGATCGCCGCATAAACGTCCCTTCGCCCCTGTCCTGCTTGGACAGGGGCGAAGCCGGTTGCGAGCAGAACGCGGTCACGATCACGAGTTCGAGTCGGCCGGCTGTTCCTGGGGGAGCACCCAGCGGCCATCAGCGTCGAACGCCCACGGATAGGCGTAGGCATCGACCTTCGCGAGCTCGCGAAGAACCTCCCGCCTGGCCGGGGGATCCGGCGGAGTGACAAGCGCGCGGGGCAGCGGGTCGAGCCGTGCGGCATACGCCTCCGCCCACTGCAGCCATTGCGCCTCGCCGGCCGGAAGCGGAGCATGGCCAGCTCGAGCACGGGCTGCCTGGCAGAAGGCGCGGATCTCGACAGCCTGATTCCAAGCACTCATCTGTTCGGCGAGCACCTTCGCACGCTGCTGATCGATCTGCTGCTCACGCGCCTGTGCGATAGCTGCGTACCATCGGCGCCGCCGCTCGGCTTCGAGCAGTTCCTGCTCCCGGTCCCGGCGTTCGCCTTCAGCAGCGAGACGTTCGAGGTCCTGTAGGAGGTGTCCCAGGCGCGACTCCAGCGTCCAGCGGGCCCCGTCGCTGTGCGTATACGAGTGCTGGTACTGGCCCTTGGCGGGTGCACCGAGGGCGAGGCGTCCGTTGAACTCCTCGTCGTACTTGGCGGACCGCATCCAGGGATTGCGCTCCCTTTGGCGTACCTCCTTCGGACTCGGCTCGTGCGGGACTTTGGTCGTCCGTTCCGTGAGGACGAGGGGAAAGGCTCGGCCCCGGATCACGATCGCCAGTGTGTGCACGGCCTCCCCGCGTTGGAGGTCGGTCTGAGCCTCAGCTGTATAGCCGCGGCTCTCAGCTTCGGCCAGTAGCGCGTGCATGATCCGTAGGGCGCGGTCGGCAAGCGGACGCGACACATGCAACGAGATAGCCCCTGCTCTGCCTCGAGTGTCGACCACGCCCTGCGAGCGGCCCATGGCTTTACGCGTCGCACGGACGGGAGGGTGCGGCCGATCCAGAACCTCCGGTACGTCGATGCGCGGCACCGGAGCAGGCTGGGCAGCCTTCTCGGCCTCTTCGTTGACCAGGGTGAAGACACAGTCGCCACGTTGGCGACCGTTCCACCGCACCTTGTGACCTTCCGGAACGTGCCCGTTGTGGAGTGCGTCGTAATAAGCGGCCCGCCACCGCCCCCGGGTCCGAGGCGCAGGATCAGCAACCGTGACCGTCCCTGATGCCGACTGCAGTCGGGCAACCAGTTCAGCCCCGCCGGCCGGAGCGAGCGCAGCTTGAGCGCTGTCACCCTCCAACCGCTCCTTCTCCGCCTGAACCTGCCGGGGATGCTTGCCGTGCTTAAGGTAGTAGCGGCCGTCCGCAGTCACCACGGCGACGTGACCACTGCCGCGCCAAGTCCTCTTAATCAGCCCACGTTGCTCCAGCGCCCAGGCGACCTGTGTACAGCCGGGTGCGATACGCACGGCATCGGACACCGCCGCGATCTCGCGCAGCAAGTCAGCCTGCGGTGCAGACACCGCGTACTTCACCACTCCGGCTCCACTCGAGGATGCAGATGGGATTGCCAAGGTAAGGGGGAAGGGAGGCGACCGAGGTGCGTTGGCCCCTCATACGAGTGGTGCCAAGGCTGAACCCGACCACGGACGACGGCATCTGGTGTAATGCCCTGCTGATCCTCCACAGGGCAGATCTGCCCGGAGTTCGCTGTTCGACATCGTCTTGGTGCCCTGCATCCGCCACCGGGACGCGCTACTCAGGCGTGGCCGCGAACGACCCGGTCGAGCAGGGGCTGAAGGCGACGTCCGTCTCTCGCGGAGTCATCTATGCTCGCACCCAGTTGATATGTCCGGTTCGCTTCAGGGGGCGGAGAGCCGCATGGCCGATGAGATCAAGTACGAGTACAAGGTCGTGCAGACGGTTCGAGGCACCGACGGACTGGTGATCTCGAAGATGCAGAAGGACGGATGGGAGCTGGTGGAACAGCTTCCAGGCAGACTTCGCACCACCCTCAACTTCCGTCGCCCGAAGAGGTCACTGCCTTGGCGTCTGATCGGGGCAGGGGCTGCCGCCCTCGTGGTCTTGGCCGCCATCATCGGCACGGGCGTTGCGCTCGGCGACGGCGACGAGGAGAAGGGCGCGGCGGCCAGTTCGCCAGCCGCGAGTGAGAAGCCTTCCGCTACGCCGCCCGCAAACGAGCCGACCACCGCTGAGGTGATCACGGGGCAGAACAGTCCCGAGTTCGCCACGTTGTTGAAGGCGGATCCGTGTGGCGAAGCGAACGTGAACTTCGCAACCAAGCACGAGGGGCAGACGGTCGCCTTCGACGGGTCAATCAGGCACATGGCGGCCCACGCGGATGACCAGACCCGCTACGACTTCCTTCTCGGCCCGGGCGACAAGGGGCCGCAGACGACGGACGGCCCGAACTTCAAGTACGAGGACGTCAACACCGGCAACCTCCACCTGACCGGCAAGGAGGTCCCTGCCACCATTGCAGTTGGCGACAAGTTCCGCTTCATCGCCGAGGTGATCGAGTTCAACACGGCCCAGTGCCTATTCCGCCTCGCCCCGGTCTCGACGGAGACCCGGTAGCCGAGGTGGCCAGCCTTCCCATCATGGAGGAAGCTGCCCAAGGGAACGGCCCCCTGCTCCATCCATTCGAGAGTTTTGAACTTTCCCACCAGCTTGCCAGACGGCAGCTCCATCCTTGACCCATGCTCGCATCCAGCCCTACCCAACGGCTCGCCGACCACGTTCGACATTCCCTTGGCAGCGGACCGTTTCTCCAACCCGGCGGATGGACCCACATGGGTGCTGTCATCTGCGACGCCAGCTTCCAACCACGGTGCAACTACGAGAGGACTCTCCGACCGCGGCTCCTCCATTTGCAACTGAGCTGGGCTGATGCAAGAACAGTCCGCGGATTCCAGCGCCGGCTCGTCACGGAAGACCTCGCCGTGGCCATGAAGTTCAACCACGCACAGAAGGTCGCGACGGCTCACGCGATCACCGACCTCCTCGCTGCCGACGAGGTCGATACCCGCGAGGACCTCCACGCCTGGCTCGATCATCAGGCCAATCGCGCCGCTCTGCGCACGGTGAAGGGAGTGGGGCCGAAGAGCATCGACTACATAGGCAATCTCGTCGGCCGTTCGCACGTCGCTGTCGACGTACACCTGCGTGCCTTCGCCGGGGAGGCTGGTGTTCCGAATCTCCCATACGACCAGCTCCGCGCCGTGTATGAGGAAGCCGCCGTGCTTCTCGGGCACGACAAAGGTGGGTTGGAGCATGCCGTTTGGCGGCACAGGTCGAAGGCCACGTAGCCAGCGGGCCTGGCCGTGGTAGGTGCGGTTGCAGCAGGCTGATCTGCTCGCCGAGTTCGTGGACCGTGTCTCCGGTTCGCCCCCTTCCACGAGTTAGCGAAGATCCTGCGGTGTCACCGTCGAGGCGAGGCGGAACTCTCCTGTGGCTGGGGAGAGTGCCGTGATCCGTGCGTGGGCTCATCCTGTTCGATTCGTTCTGCGGCTGAAAGTCGCGCAAGACCCGCCTGTTCCTGGCGGGCAAGGGCTACCCCGGAGCAGTCGAACCGGGCCCCGTGGGCGGGCGTTCAGTGACGACTCTGCCCCGGCCTCCGCGAGCTCTTGCAGCAGCTGCTCCATGAACGTCACCCGAAGCTGTGATGGAGGGCTTGGCCTCCGCCCGGTGGCCGGAGTTTCCAGCGCTCGGGTGGACTGAGGTCGTGGAGCGGCGGCCTAAGTCTTCGGCGGGCGTGACTCGCGGGGAGGGTACGCGCCGTGCGCCAGGTGGTGCTGGCCAGAGCCGGTCCAACACCGGGCGCGGCCCGGGCGATCGCTCCGGCCACGGAGGCAGCAACGGTTCGATTCAGAGCCCACAACTCATCGTCCACGACACGGTCGACGACCCACACCTCACGAACGGCCGTGGCGAAGTGCTCGGCCGGGTAGAAGGGCAGCGGCCAGCACTGTCAAGGTCTACGAGGTGGGTATGTGCGACTGTCTCCGTATAGCCGTCTTGAGTTCTCCCTCTGGGGCAGTCGATCGGTGGCTCCGCCTCAGCGATGGCGGAGTCGATCTCGGGGATGTGTGTGTCGAGCAGCTCACGGACGGTTGCGCATGGCGGTATCCCACCGTCAGGACGGGCCGGCACGTCGTAGAGCTCGTCCTCGCCGCACAGCTGTTTAGCAAGCCTGTGTCCGCTCGACGGCGGGCAGCTTCGATTCGCCGACAGGGGTGATGGACGCGACCCACGGCCGCTCGCCGGCAGTCCCGCCGAGCGGCACCACTCGTGACTGGTCAGTCACCATCCGCAGGCATCAGGAAACCGTCCGCTTCACGGACCGCCCCCTTCGCGACGAGCTCGTCCACATCTCGCGTGAGCGCATCCCTGATATCAGGACCCAGCCGTGTCCACCCGAAGAAGCGTGAGACCTCGCGGAGCAGTTCCTCTCGGTGGACGCCCGGACTTTCCTCGACCACATGTCCCACGACGAGCCGCCGCTCGACCGACGGGACCTGCCCGACCTTGCGCGCCACGGTTGCTGTCGGAGTGCGAGCGAAGGCCAGCTCCCGGCCAGGAACGTCGTACGCCTCGCCGACTCGCACGATCTGCCCCGCGGAGGAGATCCTCCGCAGCGCTCGACGAACTGAGTCCCGGACCACCGCGCCCGCCCTTGAGATGCCCCAGGCCGAACGGACCCGGGTGAAGATCAGGTCCTCCGCCATCGGGCCCTCAGCCTTGATCACGGAGAGGGCAACGTCGGCGACGACTCCCACGGCATCTGGGTCTTGCAGCTCCGCATCCCGCATGCCGCGACGCTTGGCGGACGTGACCCGCAGGTTGACCAGTTGAACGTCGACGACCTCCTCATACACCCGGCTCCACGCGGGGGGCCCGTCGTCCACCGCTACGAACGTCACCGACGGCCCCATGTCCACCGTCGTGTCCGGCGCGGCAGATCCCTCTGCAGGAGCCTCCTCGCTGACTAGCTCCTCCGGTCTCACCCGAAACGGGTCCTGCGCGCACGCCTCCTCTACCGCGGCGCGCAGGCGGGCCATCGCGTCCCGGCGGTTGCGGTACCAATCCGTGCCCCAGATGCGGTGCAGATTCCAGCCGAGGTCGCGCAGTACGGCCTCCCGCAGCCGGTCGCGGTCGCGGGCCGCGCGCGAGGAGTGGTACATGACACCGTCGCATTCGATGCCGAGGGCGTAGCTGCCTGGGGCGGCAGGGTGCCGTACCGCCATGTCGACGCGGAAACCGGCGACGCCGACCTGGGGCTGTACGGAGTAGCCCCAGTCGCGCAGGACGCCCAGGACTTCTTCCTCGAACGGGCTCTCCGGCACGGCGTCCGGGTCGGCCGCAGCCGTCTCCAGGATGTGGGGGCCGTGCTCGGCGTACTGGAGGTAGCGCTTCAGGTGCTGGACGCTCTTATTGCTATTATCGGCCAGCTCGGAACCATGGAAGGAGGCGACGACCTCCATACGTCGCCGGGCGCGGGTCACGGCGACGTTGAGACGGCGCCAGCCACCGTCCCTGTTGATGGGGCCGAATGTTGAGAGCAGCTTGCCTCGGTGGTCCGGACCGTAGCCGACGGACAGGATGATGACGTCGCGCTCGTCGCCCTGGACGGTTTCCAAGTTTTTGATGAAGAAGCCGTCGAGACGATCTTCGGTGAAGAAGCGATCGAGGTCGGGTCGGGCGGTTCGTGCCTTCTGGACGGCTTCCTCGACGGCCTCGGCCTGTGCCTTGGACAGGGCGACCACGCCCAGGCTGAGCCCCGGCCTGGTGGCGAAGTGGTGGATCACGCGCTGTGCGACCGCCGCTGCCTCGCCTGGGTTGTTGCTTCGACCACCCCGGTCGTAGACACCGTCGGCCTTGAAGAACTCGACGCCGAGGTCCGGGCTCTGCTCATACGCACCCGGGAAGGTCACCATGGTGTTGTCGTAGAAATCGTTGTTGCTGAAGGCGATGAGGTTCTCGTGGCGGCTCCGGTAGTGCCATCGCAGCGGCAGGCCACGCAGCACGCCGCTGGCCTTGCAGGCGTCGAGCACGGATTCGAAGTTGTCCGCGCCCTCCTCGTCCCATTCGTCATCGTCGTCGCCGTCGCCGGCGCTGAAGAACGAGGTCGGGGGGAGCTGCTTTTGGTCGCCCGCCACGATGAGCGCGCTGCCGCGGTAGACGGAGTTCACCGCATCCTGCGGCAGCACCTGGGACGCCTCATCGAAGATGACGACGTCGAAGCGGAAGTCCGGCGGCAGGAACTGGCTGACCGTCAGAGGGCTCATCATGAAGCATGGCTTGATGAGTCGCACGACATCCCGTGTCTCACCCAGCAGCTGCCGTACCGGCTTGTGACGGCGTTTCAATTGCGACTGGCGGCGCAACTCAGCCGCGGGGCCGATGTTGGTTCTACGCGGGCGGCGGGCATTACATGCCGCGATGACCTCAGCGTGGGCAGCCTCCACAAGGGCGCGATCCGCGTCTCGGAATCGCTCGACGAGCTGATCGCGGTCCGCCGCGCGCATGGGCTTGAGCCGGGCGTCGAGCCCGAGGCGTCGCTCGATCCAGGCGGTAAGGACGGCGCGTTCGACAGAGGCGGGGAAGTCGGCCGCGGACACGCCGCGCTGCGCGAGCTGGGAGGGCAGCCCGTCCAGGCCGTACCGTCGCAACTGCTTGAGAGCCTCGGAGCACGTGGTCCATGCCTCGGGGCCGAAGGGGTCATTGTCCAACTGGGACAGACAGGTCGCGGCAGCGGGAAGCGACTTCCGGAGCTCGCGCTGCAGAAGACGGCTGCGTTGCACGTCAAAGTGGGCGACGAGGTTGTCCCGCTGGCGCTGCCAGTCGTCGTGGCGGTCGGCCACGGACGTGTCGGAGGGGGCATCCAGCATCAGCCGGGCTGCTGGGGCGGACAGCGGGGCTCCGTGGCCTCCATGTGCTGTTCGGCGTACCTGCTGGGCCCAGTCCAGGGCGTCGAGCACAGCTCCCTTGTTGGTCGCCGCCCCCTGGTAAAGGCCACCGAGCAGCTCCTCGTGGCGTGGGGCGTCCTCGGCGAACCGCGTGACGACCGCCCGCGCGTCGACCACTGCCGTCACTGCCTGGCGAGCCCGTGAGAGAGACAGCCCGCTGTCGGCGTCGGCGACGCGCCCCACAGAGCGGAGGAGGTCGGCCGCGTCCTCGAAGGGTTCGACGTGGGCGCGTAGCCAGCGCGCTGCGTCGTGCAAGGGGCCGGCTAGCAGGTGCGCGCCTACGGCTGCCAGGTGCGGCTGACCGGCGTACTCCCGCCAGGCGTGCAGGTCGGTACGGAGCTGTGGCTCCGTCCGTCGCACAACGGCGTGCGGAACGGGTCGTGCGTCCGCGAGGAAGCCGATAAGACGTGCCCGTCGGACGGGATCGGTGAGCGTGTCCGGCGCCAGCCGTTCAACGGTGTGCGCGGCTTCCAGGGCGTCCTGCAGTGCGGCAGTGTCGACGCCGCTATCGGGTGCGTACCGACCGAGCAGCTTGCGCTGCTCCTCGTCGGCGCGGGCGCCCAGGGTGGATTTGTGGATGGTCCAGGCGCGGTGCAGGAGTTCGAGGACGCCGCTCGGACCCTGCTCTGCGCCGAAAGAAAGTGCCCGCAGCTCGGCGGGATCGGTGTCCAGTCCCTGGTACCAGGAGCCGCAAAGGCGACGGTGAGTGTCCTCCTCGGCCGCGAACCTGACGGTCTCTCGCCGGCTCTCCTGGGCGGCGCCGATCGCCGCTCGGGCGCCTGCGAGCGTGTACGCGAAGTCAGGTCCGTCGTCGCGACGGCCGACGGAAGTGACCGTGTCGATGACGTCGACGGCCTGAGCGAGTGGATCCAGGTGGTTGCGCAGCCAGCGGGCGGCGTCGGCCAGAGAGCACTTGGCGAGCTCGTCCGCGACGGCCGCCAGGCGGGGACGTGCCAAATCCTGCCGCCAGGTGTTCAGATCCTCGCTCAGGGCCCTACAGTGCTCCAGCAGTTCCGGAGCAGGAGTACGACCGTCGGCGACCTGGGCGGCCATCAGACCACGACGATGCGGGTCCAGGACCGTGTCCGGCGCGAGCCGGTGCACGGAACCGGCGTGCTCCAGTGCCGCTACCAAAGCAGGCACGTCGGGCAGATCCGTCCCCGCATAGTGTCCGAGGAGAACGGCATCCCTACGGGCGAGAGACCGCAGGTGGTCGTGGGCCGTATGCCAGGCCAGGGCGAGCGGCAACCGGGCGTACAGCTCATTGCGCCACGAGCCCGCGATCGTCAACGCACCGAGTGCCTTGCGGTCTGCGCGTACCGCGCTGGACAGCAGGCCGCCAATCCCGCGTGAGCCTTCGGATAGGCGACCTATCAAGTCCGGCAGCCCGGGGGTGACGGCGGTCTCGGGCCTGAAGACGTCCTGCGCAGCCTGCTCGGCCTCAGCGAGCCGGCGCGCGGCGTCGGTGATCTCCGCGCAGGCTTCCCGCACCTGAGACATCACCTCAGGGGCGAGCCATGTGTCCAGCATCCGGTGGGAGGCCGTGGCCAGCTTCACGAGGACGAGCAGCTCCTCGGCCTCCTGCGTGCTCCTCGGCCGGTCGTGCCCGAGAAGCCTGGCCGTGGCTGCGGCATGCTGTTCGGCAGATTCGAGGGTCGCCCCCAGGCTCGCGAACCAATTGGAGAGCCCTGCGGTCTGTGTACGTGTCAGAGTGCTCAGGTCCAGGCCGGCTGGTTCCAGTTCTGCAAGGTTCTGCTCGGACGCCGGTGGTTTCGTGTCGAGCGTGGCGGGAATCGAGGCCCAGCCAGGGCCGGCCTCTATGATCGCGTGTGCCTGTGCGGACAGAACCGTGTCACGTCGGGCGAAGAACGTGTGCAGACCGTCGGCGACGACGTTGACCGCCGCTCTGTCCGCCTCGGATGCTCCCCTGGGCACTAGCCACTGTTCGAGGGGCCGGTGGTCGGCTCCCGCCAGTGCGACGACGTCGCAGAGATCTTCCGCTGCCGCAGCGCTGCCCGGGATGTTCAGCCCCAGCTGCTGCGCGACCTCGGCAAGGGTGCGGTGCGTACGCTCAAGACCGTCCGCGGTCGTCTCGAACTCGTGGGCCAGCTCGTTCGCGTGCTCCTCCGACAGCTCGGAGGGATCGATACCGGCCGGAGAGAGAGTGGCCAGGGCGCGTTCGGCTTCGCTCGGCACGGGGGTGAGGCGCGGTGAGAGTTCCTCCCAGCGATCCCCTGCCACGGAGCGGGCCGTGGCCTGCGCTCTGACCACCTTTTTGAGAGCGGAGACGAAGTCGTCGACCGGGCTCTCCACCGTGTCGGCGAAGTCGGCACTGGCCAGCCATGTTTCGGGCACCGGGTGGCGTGACTCGATTAGCGCGAGGAGGTCGATGAGCCGGCGGACGCCATCTTCCTCATCGATCGGCTCGCCGTCTTGCGAGAGATCCTGGTAGTGCGCCACCGCCGTGGCAAGCCCGTCCCGTGCGGCCATGGCCTGGTCGAGCGCCGGGCGGGGATGGGGACTTCCGGCCTTCAGGTCCCGCCAGGGAAAAGATGGATCGGCGACTGTCTGCCAGGCACCGGCAATGGCCTTCGTCGCCTCGATGACGAGGTGTAGGTCCTGTCCGCTGATTGCTGCGGCGTCGAACACCTTCTGCTTGCGGGCAATGCCGTCCGCCTCCGAAGCCAGGAAGGCCACGTGTGCCTCGGACAGCTGCCCGATCCTGCCGATCACATCGTGCAGGCTCTGGCCGAGTGGCTGGCTGATCTCGTTCATCGCCTCGGCATAGGCGCTGAGGGCCTCGCGCGCCTCGCGGGCTCGGGCGACCGCCTCCTGGGAGAGTCGTGGGGCTCGCGGCTCCTCTTCCAGAGCCTTTCCCAGCTCCTGAGCGACGGCTCGGCGGCTGGTGTTGTGGCTGTGAAGAGGAAGGGCGTACGAGTCGAGGCCAACGGATTTCAGCCGATCCAGCACCACGTCGAGCGCGGCAGCCTTCTCACTGACGAACAGCACGCTGCGTCCCGCGTGCATCAGACCGGCGATCATGTTGGTGATCGTCTGGCTCTTGCCTGTACCGGGCGGGCCGTCGAGCACGAAGGACTGCCCTGCGACAGCGGCCGCGACGGCCTGACGCTGCGACGCATCTGCATTGAGGACGAGCGGGCTGTCCTCCGGCGGACTGAGCTCGTCGATCCGGTCGGCGTCGATCTCTTCGAAGTCGAAGCGGTCCGACGCCAGTCCTGCCTTGGGGCCGAGCGCCACTGCCCGTACGAGATCGCTATTCAGGATATGGGCTTCGTTGTCCAGCAGGTCCTGGTACATCGACTCCTTGTGGGAGGCGAAGAGCGCCAGAACCACGCGCCTCGAAACCTCCCAGCCCGATTTCCCGGCCACTGCGGTGTTGACCGCGTCGATCACGGCGTCGAGGTTCGTCGGATCGTGTTCCGTGACGGGCGACCAGTCGATGTGGAATTGCTCCAGCTTGACCTTGAGCGCGGGGTTGAGGCGCGGTTCCTCGTCGTCATTGACTACCAGGCGGATACGTCCGTTGGCCAGTCGCTCGATACGCACGGGAAAAAGGAGGAGTGGCGCGTTGCTGCTCGTCGACGCGCCGTCCTCACGCCAGCGGAGGATGCCGACACCCAACTGGAGCGTCCACAGACCGTAGTCGTTGAAGAGTTGGGTGGACTTGCTGCGCAGACTTGTCAGCGCACGGAGGAGCGCCGGCCCCGTCGTCTTCTGGGTGACGATCCCGTACGCGGCACCATGCCGTTCGGCGAAGCGTGTTTGCGCCTGGCCCCCCTCAGAGTCCTCGGTGGCGGGCTCCTCGTCGGGCAGCGGCGCGAAGTCCCAGCCGCGTTCCAGACCCTCGATGAGTTCCTCGGCCGACGGCTGCGCGATCTCCAGGGTCGCCGCCTTGGTGTGCCTGAAGTTGAGGAGCCGATTGCGGCCACTCAGGTCGACGAGTGACGTCCGCCAGTTGGCCAAGATCGCTTTGAACCGCTCCAGCTCTTCACCGCCACCAAAAGCACTCGGGTTTGCCACACTCGTCCTAGCTGCTCGTGTTCTCTCACTGGGCCTCCGAGAAGCGATGTGCCCTAATGAAGCCGCACAAGCCCAGGGCGAAGCCGCTCCCGAGAGAGTGGTGCCCTCCGGCTGCTCCAGTCCCGCCGACCCCCTGATTGGAGAATCCTATGACTCTGGCCCCATGGCGTGAAGAGCGGTGCCCCCCTGGCTCCGCCGTCAGCGACGCGGCTTCTCACGTGTTAACTCACCGCACGCGGAGCATCTCCGGGAACCAGGAGTCCAGCGCAGCCCACTTCGTGTGCCCGGTCGACGACTTGCACGGCGCGCCTGTGCTTGTAAGCCGGGTGTCGGTGGCTGCACGTACGGTTTCCGCATGTCTGATGAGTGGCGGGTAGGCGTACGTCGGCGGGTTGAGGCGGCGGGTGAGGGACCTGGGGGCAGCGAGGTGTTCGGGGCGTCGGGGCACAAGTGGGTCGTGGAGGAGCCGCTGACCCAGGACGAGCTTGCCGAACTTGAAGCTCAGATAGGCGTGAGGCTGCCGGGGGAGTACCGGGCCTTCCTGCTTTACGTGGGTGCGGGTGGCGCCGGCCCCGCGTACGGCCTGTTCCCGGTTCGGCGCGTACAAGGTCGCTGGCGTTGGGAAGGCGACGGCGCGGATCTGGCCGACCTGTCGAGGCTTGCCGAACCATTCCCCGACCAGGGCCCGAGCCCGAAGCTGCTCGCCGATCTCCTTGCTCAACGCCCAGAGGAAGAAGACTTCGATGACATCGAGGACTTCGACGACGCCATCGAGGCGTGGGACGAGCGGTGGGAGGCTGTCATGTTTGCTTCGGAGCGCACCGTCGGTGCCATCGCGATCTCCCACCTGGGCTGTGCCCAGAGAGAGTGGCTGATTGTCAGTGGCCGACACCGCGGCACGATCTGGTCCGACAGTCGAGTGGACGATGTCGATCTCACCCCGCTCCTCGACGATGACGGTATGCCGGTGAAGTTCGCTCGCTGGTACACCGACTGGCTGGAGAAAGCCGAGAGTACCGCCTCGTAGGCCCGTCGCCTTGTGTGGAGCTATGAGGGGCCGTCCGGGGAAGTCGGCCACGGCAGCCTGTTCGCTCCGAGTGGAAGGGACGAACTGGGCCGTGACGCTCGTTTGGCGCTCTGGGCGCCGACCAGTAGGGCGATGAGCAAAGAACGCGGCTCTGACCTGGGGTTTTCCGAAGATCGCTCAGGCCGACATCTTTCCGATGACCCATCATGTTGAGTGCGTGGCGATCCTCGAACCTGTCGCAAAGGTCGTCTGACCTGCAAATGTGTAGGCTTGTTGAGCTGGTTCGACCTGCTTTCAGGGCTTGGGCGGATACACCGTGTGGAGCGCGTTGCGCTACTGGATCCTCCATGGAAGGGGTTTCTCGGCTTTTTGTCCGTACCCTTATGTGATGTGCTACTGACTACGGAGGCGTCCATCAGCCTGCCGGTGGCGAAGCTGGTGGAAACACTCGGGGCGCGCTGGAAGCTGAGTCCTCGCCCTCATCCTGAGTATCCCTTGTCCGAGGCCCGGATGCGTCCGGACTACGCGGTGGAGAAATCGGGGCGCATCACCGGCTTCCTGGAACTGAAGGCGCCAGGGCACGACGTCACGCCCGACGGCTTCACGAAGGGGACCGGGAGCCGTGGGAGCTGATGCGTGGACCGCGGTGGCCCGGTACCAGTCCGGTTCCTGCGGGCACAACTCGGGCGCGCAGGTGCGCCCGGACGAGGGCTCGTGCGGCGGTGGTGCGGTCGGGGTTCTCGTCGGTGGCCACGGCAGCGTCGAAGGCCAGTCCTGCCGGTCGGAGAAGATTAGGTGGGTGCCAGTCCTTCGTGCCCACGACGGCGAGGACCTTCGGGGTCATCCCCTTGAAGGCGGTCGTAGCGAGCGGTGCGTAGGGTTGGGCCGCCGGGCCGTTCAGATTCGCGCCCCGGCCGGGCGCGGCGATCATGACGCGGGCGCCGAAGCGTGCGTCGACGGCTTACCGGCAGGTTCGGGGTTGACGGGCGTGCTCGCCGTAGCTCGGGTCGGTGATCGCCGGCGGGTTCACGAACTGGCCGATGTGCGCGGGCTGTCGGCTGCCAAGCCGCTCGGCGAAGAAGGAGGGCATCCCTTCGCCCTCGAGTGCCGAGCAGCCGTGGAGAACCGTGCGGCGCACGTCGGCGGCGAACGGCCCGTCGTAGGAGGCAGGGCCGTGCGGCTCCGTGGCCGATGCCACGGAGCCGCACGGTGGTTACCGTCAGAAGCCGACGCTCGGATCGGCCGTATCCTCTTCCGGGTCCACGCTGTACAGCGGGCGGTCCTCGATCCCCAGGGCGCGCATCAGCTCGTTGGTCGGAATCCTGTACCTACGTCCGATGCGGAGGACGGGGCAGGGGAACTCGTGCTCGCGGATCAGCCGGTACGCGGTCGTCGAGCCGATTCCGAGTGCTCGGGCCGCCGTGCGCAGGTCCACTGCGACGGGCAGGTCGAACATCTCCGTGAAACTGAGGCGGCCCTCTGCCGGGTCCTTCACCCTCGCCTCCCCGCTGGGCGGACCGGCCGGGTGTCCGCGCGGCGCCCGGGCCGTCGCCTCTTCCCGGGGTTGTGACCCGCCGAACGGTCCTGCGACCCGTCATCGGTGTCGATGAAGATTCCCTGTCGGCGCAGATGCTCCGGGCGCACCCGGAAACGCAGCGGTGCGCACAGCCCGTCCGGGCCATCCGGACGGTCGACCCGTACATCCAGGCTCTCCGCCGCCGGAGCGTCCGCCTCCTCACCGGACGCATTGAGAGCGTGCTCCTCGGTGATGCGTTCGATCTGGGTGGAGGGAAGCTCCCGCAGCCCTTCCCGGGCGAGATGCCACGCCCTGGCGCGCGCCGCGTGCAGCAGGGAGGAGTGGGTGAGACAGCTCGCGCCGTCCCGATCCGCCAGCTTCTCCAGGAGGACCAGGACCATCTCGGCCTCCACGTCTGACCGGTCGGCCCGCAGGCGGGTGCAGACCCGGTGGACCGTCCCGGTCAACCGTGGCAGGGCCAGCCAGATCGCCAGGAGTTTCCCTGTGCTGTCTGGAGTCAGGTCGCTCTGCGCCGTGCGGATGACCTCCTTCCAGACCGCGGTGGCGAACTTCGGGTCGGAGCTGGGGCCGTACAAGGCCTCGTGCGTCTCGGCGGCGGTCAGCCGGACCGGATCAGCCTCGTCGGCGTCCGTGGGGACGAGCACGAAGACCGCGTCACTGGTCCGGGGATCGTCGAAGTGCCGCCTCACCGAGGCGAACGCACTGCTGTGCAGTGGATACATCAGGAAATGTCCTCTCTTCGGACTGCGGCAACCTGAGTCCGGAGGTGCTGGAAATGCCGAGATGCTGGACGAGGTGGCCTGTGGTGGGGACGTACAGCCTCATATCCGCGTCAAGCGGAGACGAGTCCCACCAGCCTCACTTTGATGCGTGAGCATGCGGTAGTGGTCTTCTCGACCAGGTAACGCCGCCTTTGACCACGAGCGTGTAACAAGCGCGGCAGCCAGCCCGCGAGCTTGCCGGTGACGAAGTTCGCGAGGCTGGTGGGTGCCCGTACAGAACGGGCACCCACGAACTGTTGCGCTCAGGCGGTCTCGGAGGACGAGGTGTCCGGCGCCTCGGTGGGCGGGGTCGTCGGGGTGGTGTCCTCGGTCCGGTTGGCCGCCCGCCGGCGGCGGCTCGGCGGCCAGTCGGGGGACTGGCGCAGACGGGCTGCCCGGCGGTTGCGCTGACGGTTGTTCATCGGGTTCGCGGTTCCTCTCTGATGAATCGATGGATGACTACGCCGCCGTTTCGTGCTTCTGCGAGCGGCTGGTGCCATCGTGCCCGGGGGTGAAGCGGGGCCGCAGAGTGAAAACTGAGGGATAACTGAGTCCCCGGGGGCGTGAAGAAGCAATCGCGTGTGAAGCGGCACAGCGCGGCGCACAGATGAAGGAGCGCCGGCGAGGGGCCGGATCACTGACTGCGGCGCGGTGAGGGGGAGGGCGATGGATGGGTACGTGCTGGGCCCGGTGCGAGCCGAAGGGGACGCCGGCAGGAGGGTGGTCGAAGGGTCGAAGGTGGCGGCCCTGTTCGCGCTCCTGGTGACCTCGCCAGACTGCCGATGTAAGAGGAAGGACATAGCCGAAGTCCTCTGGGAGGGCGTCGAGGACGTCGGCGATCTGGTCAACCGCGTCGTCGCCGACCTGCGGAAGCGGCTGGGCCAGGAGTCCGTGCCCCATTGCGGCAAGTCGGGTTACTGCACGCTCCGCGTGCCGGTGGGAGACGTCGACCTGCTCCGTTTTCGCGAAAAGGTGAAGCAGGCTGAGGGACTGACCTGCAAAGCGCAGTTCGAGCTGCTCGGCGCGGCCTTGGAGGAGTGGGACGACGAGGACGAACCGCTGCACGGACTGTCCGAGACCGGCTTCCACTTGCGTCGGGAGGAGCTACGGGCCGAGTTGATGGCCGCCGTGTACGCGCGGCTGGACGCAGCCTACAAGTCCAGGGAGGGCAAATGGCTGCGCGAGGAGACGGAGAAATGGTTCGAACGCGCGCCGGAATTACCCCAGATCTTCCGGTTCTACCTGCTCGCCCACGCAGACCTGCCGGAGTCCCAACGTGAGCGGCTCATCAAGAAGTGGGAGAAGCGCAACGGAAAAGCGGATGTCGATGTACAGAGCGCCATTGACCAGGTCCGGGGAGAGAGACGCCGGCCGGGCGGGGTGCTCCTGCCCCCCGTTCCCGACCAGTTGCCCGGCGGCAGGCGCAAGCCGATCGGGCAGGACGAGCTGATCGGCGACCTCTTCGAGGCCGTGTGCGAGGAACAGGATGCCGGCAATCTGGCGCTGGTCCTGATCAGCGGCATGGCGGGTGTCGGGAAGACCACGGTGGCCGAGAACCTCGCCGGTCGGCTGCGGGAGCGATTTCCCGACGGGGTGCTGCGCGGCGAACTGAAGGGATTCACCGACGGAGACGTGCGGCCCGCCGAACCGGACGAGGTCCTGGACGGCTTTCTGGCCGCGCTGCCGCCCTACACCACGGTGACCGGAACGGAGAGCAAGGGCAATGCGCTGCGGTCGGCGCTGGCCCACCGGTCGGTGCTCATCGTCCTCGACGACGCGCTCAGCGCCCAGCAGGTGCTGCCGCTGCTTCCCGGAGACGGTACCTGCGCCGTGGTCGTCACCAGTCGTAACGACCTCTTGCGGCTGCAGTCCGAGAGAAAGGTGCTGTTCCGCAAGATGGAGCCGCTGCGCGAGGAGGACGCGCTGGAGGTGCTCCAGGAGAAAGTGTCGGTTGAGGGCCGGGCCAAGCACGCCATGGCCTTCAGCGAACTTGTCGACCTCTGTGGCCGACTGCCGCTGGCCCTTGTGGTGGTGGCCCGGCTCCTGGAAGGTGGTGCGCGTCCGCTGCACACCCTCCCTCTCCTGGTGCAAGAGATGAAGGAGGAGCGGAAGCGGGCGATGTTGGACACCCTGGACCTGCCCGAGCACGAACTGTCGGTCCGCGCAGCACTCAATTGCTCCGTGCGCGTGCTGAATGAGGAAGCCCGACTGCTGCTGTGGCAGCTCGCCGTCCACCCCGGGCCCAGCGCTTCCTGGGAGGCGGTGATGGATCTGGGACGGGCAGTGGACGAGGGGACACGTACCGACCGGGCCCTGGTGGACCTCGTGGCGGCGAACCTCGTGGAACTTCATGGCGACCGCTACGGGCTGCACGACCTCGTGCGGGCCTTCGCCCTTCGGCACGTGCGGCCGGTGTCGGACGGAGAGAACGCGGAGATTGAGCGGGCGACCGTACGGCAGGTGCTCGAACACCAACTGCACAACGTCCGAGCCTGCGACCGGGTGCTCGACCGCGAACGCACCCTGCCCACCGGCGAGCCCGGAGCGGTCACGGTCACCGACCCTGCGGACCTCGCGGAGGCGATGGCGTTCCTGGACGAGGAGTACCCCGCCGTCCAGCGAGGCATTCGCTTAGCGATCAATCGGCGTATCGACCGGTACGTGTGGCTGCTTCCGATGGCCCTGGTCATCTACCAGTGGCGCCGTCGCCTGCTCGATGATGCGCGGCAGAACCTCCGGTACGCCATCGAGGCGGCGGAAACCGCCGGCCCGGTTGATTGCGCCATGGTCTACCGGTCGCTGGCAGGGACCCACTGGCGGCTCGGTGAGTACGACTTGGCTGTGGGCAACCTGCGCAGGGCCGTCCGGCTCAGCGAGGAGGACCGCAGCACGGAAGGCCGGCTGAGTCTGGCCCGTACGCTGCACCGGCTCGGACTCACCCTGCGCAAGCAGGGCGACCGGACGGGAGCGGAGGAAGCGCTCGGCCGCGCACTGGAGTTGTGCCGGGAGGTGTCCGATCGGGTCGGGGAGGCGGCTGTTCTGAACGTCCTCGGCGCGATCGACCTCGACCGGGGCGAGCACGAGCAGGCGCTCCGTCGGTGCGCCGACGCCCTGGGCGTGGTGGAGCGCACGACGGAGCGCAGCGGCCTGGCCGATGTGCTGTTCACCCTGGCCAAGGTGCACCTGGCCCGTTCCGAACGGGACGAGGCCATCACCCTGTACCGGCAGGCCTCCGACATCTACGGCGAACAGGAGAACTGGCCCAACGAGGACAAGGTACGGATGCTCTTCGCTGATGTCCTGGTGTCCGCCGGCGACACCGACGCGGCGGTGCGGGAACTGGAGAGAGTCATCGTGCTGCGTGAGCGGATGGACGGTGAGGGGGTGCGGGGGGTCCGAGAGCGGTTGGAAGGGCTGAGGTGACCCGCCCGGTCGGGGGCCGTCGGCTCACCGTCAAAGCCGGGGTGGATGCGTGCGGTAGTACTCGGTCGGGTCCGGGCGCAGGGGCTTCGATGGCCGTCGCGAGCCGAGTTGGGGTAGGTAGCAGCGGAGCCGATCGAACACTTCACGGACATCCGCTGGGCGCTCCGCGGCCTTCCACCGGACCATCCACAGCGCCAGGGAGGCGAACTCCGGGGGCAGTTTGGCGAGCCGGTCGGCCGGCAGCACCGGGGTGCCCTCTTCCGCCCGCTCTTCCTGTCCGCCGTAGGGCAGGCGCATCACGGTCATCTCCAGCAGGATGCAGCCGAGTGCGAAGATGTCCGCTTGCCGCGTCAGACCTGACGGACACGCGTCGGACTGCTCGGGGGAGGCCCAGCCGCGCGTGCCGCGTGCGTATTCCGTCTCCTGATCCGCCATGACCGCGTGGCCCATGTCAATGAGCCGAAGACGGCCGTCCGGCTGCACGATGACGTTCTCGGGCTTGAGGTCGCAGTGCACCAGATTCCGGTCGTGGACTTCTGCCAGAATTTCGCACAGTTGGCCGATGACGGCCACAATGGTCCCAGGATCCTTAACGGGCAGGGCCGCCGAAAGGACCTTCTGCAGTTGGTGCCCTTCGACGAATTCCATGATCAGGCACCGGCGTCGCCGGTGTGTCCCCGTGGCGATGACTTCGGGAATCGCCTGGATTCCCGTCAGCATCATCATGCGTGATCCCTCTTTGAGGAGTTCATTGCCGGCCCAGCGGAAATCGCTCTCGGGTCCGAGGTCCCGGGCCTTCTGAAGCTTCAACGCCACCTTCTGCCCGCTGGTGCGGTCACGCCCGAGGAAAAGGTCGCCTTGGCCGCCGTCGCCGACCATGTCCAGCACTTCGTAGCGCCTCTCCACATCGCCGATCGCCTCGATCTCCCTCACGGCCATCCACCTTTCCTCAGCACGGAAATGGAGCATGAAATGTCACAGCCATGGCTGCCCCCCGACGGGGTGACCCGCACGTCCGACGTCATTACGGTATCCGCCGGAATGTTCAAGGGGGGAGAGTTCCGATGCCCCGCAGCTGACGCTCTCAAGACCCGCGGATACCACACCACCGACCCCGTCCCGCGCCGCCATGAGCGGTTGGAGCACTTCGCTCTGGGCCCCTTCATGGCTGCCAGCGACATCCGTTCGGGACCTGCCGGCCACCCGCCCCGGACACGTACCGGGCCCTTGCACGACGGTCTGCGGGCCTGGTCGGAGCACGGCGTGACGTTGTACGAGGCGGCCTTCCCCCTAGACCCGGAACGCCCCCTGCACGAGGTGCCCGAGCCGTGGACGTACCGCTATCGGCCGACCGGTCCAGACCCGCGCGACGCCCAGGAATACCGCCTCACCGTGTGGGGCCGCTGCCTGGCCTCCCCCGACGGTGCTTACCGCGAGCTTCGTCTGCCCGTGCACCGCCTGCGGGACCTGCCGCCCGACGGGTTCACCGCGGCCGTCGCCCTGGTGCTGGCCGAGGGCACCCCCGGACCACCGCCGGAGCACGTACGGATCGTGGAGTTCGCGCTCTTCGACGGCCGTACGCGGGAACTCTTCGCGGGAAGCCGGGAAGAGGCGCGCGCCCGGTACCGCGAACACGGCCCCGCTGCCCTGGCCGGCGTACTGGACGGACGGGAATACCGCCCGGGGTCCGCCTGTGGCGGATGCCCCTACCTGTCGGTGTGCCCGGCCCTGCGCACAGCGCCCGGACTGCTGGGCATCGAGGCGCACGACCGGCCCCGCCGCACCTGGTCGGTCACCAACGGGCGGGCCTACCGAGCCTGTCCGGCGCGTGACCATATGCGCCGGCTGCACCTGCCCACGGCGGATTCCGTCGAACGCGCGGTGACGGCCGAGCGCGGCCGGGCGCTGCACGCCTACCTCGCCGAACGGCACGCCCACGGATCGCCTCGGCCCTGCACGGTCGAGGTCCCGAAGGAGTGGGTACCGGAGGGATTCGACCTGCCCGCACACGAACGCGCACTCGGCGCCCTGCTGTTGCGGCGGCACGCCGCGGTCTGTCCGCTGCGGTACGTCGGGGACGGTGCGGATGTACGGACCGAGCCCCGGGTGGTGCGGCACGACACAGCCGCCGACGTGGTGGTCCTGGCCGCGCCGGACCTGCTTTACCGGGATGCCGGGTCATGGGTGTGGCGCGAGACCAAGACCTCCGTCACCGATCGGCGGTCCGACCGCCCCCTGTTGGAGCGTTATCCGCAGTTGGCCCTGGCCGTCGTGCTGATCGCCCGCGGTGACCTGGGCGGTGATTCGTTCCGCGCGCGGGTCGAGTTGGAGGTGCTGCGCCCCGGCGGCGCCGACCTGGAGATCATCGATCCCTTCGCCCCGGCCAATCGGGTCACCGCCGAGAAGGTACTGCGGGCGATGGTGGCCGACTGGCACGGGGACGACCAGTACGCGGCCCGGCCCGGACGCTCCTGCGAGCGGTGCGAAGTGGCCCGCTGGTGCACGGCGTCGTCCGTCAGCGAGGCCGCGGCATGAGGGCGGGGCCGGCCGGCCGGGCCGATCGGCCGGACGCCGGCGAGGCGCCCGAGGGCGCGGGCAGCGACCTCTTCGGCGAACTCGCCCGCATGGTAGCGGCTCTCTCCGAGGTCCAAGGGCTCCGCTCCTTCACCCTGCCCTATCCCGGCCTCGCCCAGCGGGCGCTGGAGCACACGGTGATGCGCTGCCTCGATACGGGGGAGGCGCCGCCGAGGAGTCTTCCGGAGCTGTGGGAGTGGTGCCGGACCAGGCCGTCCGACGATCCACTCTTCGCGGTCCCCTCCTTCCTGGTCTCGCCGGGCACCAGGCTGGTGCACCGGGTCGGCCGGATGCCGACCCGGTCGTGTCTTGAGATGGCCTCGCACGGACCGGACGGAGGCGTGGCGGGACACGCCCGCGCGCTTCTCGGGGACCTGCACGCGCGAAGTGGAACGGAGGAACGCTACCGGCAGTGCAGGGCGTTCCTGGCGCGTCACCCGGTCGTCCACCAGCAGGACCGCTTCGCGCCGGGTTGGAACAGTGCGGTCTGGAGCCGGGTCAAGAACCTCTACGGTCCGTTGCCCGAGTTCCTGCTCGTCGACGGAGACTTCCTGTACTGCCCCTCGTGCAGGCTCCCCGGGCTGCCCCGGGACAGTGCCGTGCCCGTACCCGGACCGTCCGGCACCGGCGCGGAAGTCTGGTGCGAGGGGGAGGACTGCCCGCGCGACGCCCCTCCGCGGCTCATCCGTGAGCCGGATCAGGCGTGGATCCTGCAGCGCTCGCTGCGGTGGTACCTCGTACTGCCGCACCGCACCGACGAAGCCGCCCGGGAGGCACTGGAGCGCGCCGGAGTCGCGTACGAGACCCTGCCCGGTCTTCTGCCCGCCTACCAGCCCAGGGACACCGGCCCCCGCATCGTGGACATTCAGGTGTACGACCGCCTGCAGCCGGCGCTCCTCGCAGCCCATCTCACCGACAACACGCGCCTTGCGGACCGCACCCTCGTCGTGGTCCCCGACGCGCTCGCCGGACGGGACGGCTACCGGCAGGCCTTCACCGACGCCCTTCCTGCGCTCCTGCGGGACCGGCTGGTGCTCACCACCCCCATGGATCTCGTGCCCGACCTGGGACGGGCCCGGCGAGAGGAGAAGGACGATGCGTAGCCTCACCCCGCCCTTGACTGACGTGTTCAATGCGCTCAAAGTATTTCTGGGGTCTTCCGTGCCCCAGCCCGCGCTGGAAGCCCTCTGCCAGGTCGAACTCGGCCTGTACCTCCAGCAGAAGATGATGCCGGGCAGCCCCGCGGGCAGCGCCTGGGTGCTATTCAGCGGGTACGGGTTCGCCGAGGCGCACCGGGCAGCGCTGCCATCCGATGCGGCGAAGACCCTGCGTATCGCCAGGTACTCGCTGTGGACGCTGCGCCGGAGCCGGACCTGGCTCGAGGCGCTGGACACCTACCAGAGGTTCGACCCCAGGGTGCGCGCCTACGACGTACCGGACGCCGAGACACCCGCTGCCCGCCGCGACCTCTCCGTCGCCGGCGACCGCTTCTCCGTCTACGAACAACTGCTGCGTGCCGCACCGCCGCTGGCGGGCAGGCGCCTGCAGGTCGCGGGTCAGGGCCCGCACGCCTTCCCCGTCAGTCGCACCATGGCCGTCGTCGACCTGCCGCCGGTCCCCCACATCCCCCTCGTCGCCCACGACATGGACCTGGAACCGGCCGGCGGAGGCGAGCCCCTGATCTTCACCAGGGAGAACCTGGAGCGCACGGCGGCGGAGATGGACGCCCAGCACGCTCACTCCGGCAAGGGCCGGGCACCACGGTGGCTGGAGCGACTACGGTCGTTCGACCTGTCCACCAAGGCGAACGGAACCTTTCACAAGGCGAGGAAGGACGAGGACTTCGCCTTCACGGTCGACGGCATCCAGCACCTGCTCGGCATCGTCGGCGCCGGCAAGAGCACACTGCGCGACATCATCGCCGTCCATCTCGCCAAGCTGGGCAAGCACACCACCATCGTCGTCACCGATGTCGCGGAGGTGCTGAAGCTCGTCCGGCTCTACGACCTCTACACCGACGGCGCCGCCGCACCCGTGCTCGGCTCCTCCGGCCGTGAGCGGCACGCCCAGCGGCTGCACCGCCGGCTGGCGGGCCGGGGCGAGCACCGACTGCTCGCCCACTACGACCCCGCCTTCGCCTACCTCGGCACGTCCTGCCTGCTCAACGTCAGACGGCAGGGCGCCACGTCGACGACCGAACCACTCGCCTACGGCGAGGCACCCTGCTCCCGGCTCCGGCCCCCCTCGGCCCCGCGGCGTGACCCGAGCGACGGACGGCACTCCGAGTGGCAGAAGAGGGTGACGAGCTGCCCGTACTGGTCCGCCTGTCCCCGTCATCACGGAGCTCGCACCCTGGTCGGCGCCCTGATCTGGGTGGCCACGCCGGCCGGGCTGATCGACGCCTCGCCGCCCCGCCCCCAGAACGGCGAGCGCATCCGCTTTCTCGAACTCGCCTGCCGCCGTAGTGACCTCGTGATCATCGACGAGGCCGACCGTGTCCAGATGCAGCTCGACCGGACTTTCGCACCCGCCGTGGTCCTCGCCAGCGACGAGGACAAGGGCCTCATCGACCAGCTGAGCCGGCACAAGATCCGGGAACTCGCGGCCGGCGGACGCACCCAGCTCTCCGAACGGGACGTCGAGACCTTCGCCGCCGCCCTCAACACCGCAGGCGCGGCCACCGACCGGCTGTACGCGATGCTCGTCGCCGGGTACGAGCTGCGCACGTGGGTGCGGACGGGCTACTTCAGCGCCTGGACGCTCCAGCTGGGGCTCCTCGACGAACGCTACGAACTCCCCGACGACAGCGGTCGGGACCACCCTCATCACGCCCCTCGGGAGGCTCTCGGGAAACTGCTCGACGCGTTCCGGGACAACCCCTTCGGTGACCGCCACCGCAGGACGCAGGAGGACTTTAGCCGGCTGACCACCCTCCTCAACGAACTGCTCCACACCGGCAACCCGGAGAACACTCGGCGCCGCCTCACCGAGGTCATGGACGAGGTCTTCGCCATCGACCCGAAGTACATGGCTGCCCGGCAGCGGAAGTACCAAGAGGCGTACGACGAGTGGCGGCGCAAGGAGGAGGAACAGGAGAAGAAGCGCGGACGCCGCAGGAAGGCCAAGCCTCCGCCCCAGACTCCCGAGGAATGGCGGAAGCAACTCGCGGAGCGCTTCGAGTTCACACTGTTGCTCAGCGCCCTGGAACCGCGGCTCGCCATGATCAACGCCATGTGGCCCCGCGTCGAGGCCGCCCTCAGCCTGGGCTTCAACACGATGTACCGCAGGCCGCTCGACTACGGCCCGATGGTGCCCGAGGCCCCGATGGGCAATGTGCTCGGCTTCCAGTTCCGGGTCCCGGGTGAGGACAAGGGCGGAGTCCGCAGTGGCGAACTGACCTTCTTCAGGTGCAGCGGCGTCGGACGTGAGCTGCTGCGCGCCATTCCCTATCTCACCTCCGTCGACGGCAGGCCCGGTGCCCACTTGCTGCTCATGTCGGGCAGCAGCTGGGCGGGCGCGTCCAGCCGCTACCACGTCTGCGTCCCGGTCGGTGTGGTCATCGAACCGCCGGCCGAGGTGACCGAACGCATCGCCAACGAGAGCTCCATGCGCTTCGAGTTCATCGACGACGGCGACGAGAAACTGCGCATGTCGGGAACCCATCCGGACGACCGCCCGGAGAAGTTGCGCCGCATCGCGTGCCATCTGGGTGAGGTCGGAGACGAGTACGAGGTCACTGAAGGTGGTCCGCTCCAGCAGGAGTTGCTCTCTCTTCCTCCAGGGCGCGACCAGATCCTTCTGCTGGTTGGCAGCTATGCCGAGGCACGTGTGGTGGCCGACACACTGCACAACCTCAACGTCCGCTGGCACAACAAGGTGCTGTGCCTGGTGTCGGACGACGAGGAGATCACCGCGGAGGACGAGGCGCCATCCGCCTACCACGCCCGATCACTGCGCCGGGGCGACATCGAGCACCTGAAGGACCTCGAAGCGGACATCCTGGTGGCGCCCCTGCTCGCGCTGGAACGCGGCCACAACATCCTCAACGAGGACGACGAGGCGGCCATCGGCACGGTCTACTTCCTGGCACGGCCCCATCCGCACCCAGAGGACCTCCATCTGGCCGTCAATGCCGTCAACGACTGGGTCGTCCGCGCCGTCACCGGCGGTGACTTCGCCACCCTGGTACGGGGACAACCCACCGTCGAGGAAGGAGCGGAGGAGTTCCGCCGCCTCGCCCGTTCGTACTGGTACCAAGTACTCGCCCGTTCGATGGCGTGGAGCCGTCTCGACGACGATGTACGGAAACAGGTCACCTGGGACATGCTGGTCCTGTTGTGGCAGGTGATCGGGCGACTGGTACGCGGTGGCGTACCGGCCCGGGTGGTCTTCGTCGACGCCGCCTTCGCCCCCAACCGCGGCGCCGTACCGGCGCGGCCCGACACCCCCGAATCCAGTCTGCTGCACAGCGTCCTCGCCGTCCTGGACCCGTATTTCGACGGCGGCACGAAGACCGCGGAGGAGCAGTTCATCGTCCGCGCCCTGTACGCGCCACTGCGCAGCATGCTCACCCGCCTGCTCGCCGCCGTACCCGCCCACCCGTAGGCGCCGAACCCCTGTCTCAGGAGGTAATTCTGTGTACCACCGCATTCGCATCGCGGCCTACGAACCCGACCCGCTCCACGGACCCTGGCGGGAGGATATGAAAGTGCTGCGGCTCGGCGAGGACCTGCACGCCGAGCTCACCGGGATGCATGCCGAGGCGGACAAGAACTCCGTCCGCCCCCACCGGCTCCCCGTGCGCAGGCTCAACTCCCTGCTCCAGGCGATGGCGCCAGGCGTCATCGCGACCGGCCGCAACGCCGGGACGGATGGCCGTCTGCCGTGGCTCTACGCGCGGGAAGCCGTCCCGCCGGACGTGCTGGCCCCGGTGGTAGGAGCTTGGGCGGCGGATATGCACCGGGAGGGCGACGACTCGGAGGGCGGCGATTTCGAGGAGAGGCTCCGCTCCGGTGACCCGGCCGAGACGGTACATCTGCCCCACTGGGAGACGGAATCGGTCGACCTCGCCGAGAGCATGCTCTCGGCGGGCGGAACCGCCGAACCCGCTGCGCGACTCTACAGCCTGCTGCCCGAGTGGATCGCCTTCCGGCTGGGCGCCCGGACCTTCCGCACGGGCGGCAGCGCACTCCGCTTCCGCGTCGAGAGCTCGGGTGACGGCGCGCGACTCGTCTCCTGGCCGCCTCAGCGCTACGAACGCCGCGGGCAGACCTGGTACTACTCGGCCTGTCTCACTGTCACCGTCCACACCGTGCCGTTCGCCCCGCGTTTCCGCGTCCATGTGTCCACCCAGGTACGCCGGTGGGCCACCCGACTGGACGTACGCCCCCACCAGCTCGGCGGTACGACCGTACTGCTCGACGCTCCACTGCCGTGGCCGGAAGGGCCGGACCGGGGCCACCGGCTGATGATGAACACGCTGGGCTACGACCGGCGGTCGAAGGAACTGGCCTGGCGCCGGCATAGCCCCGCACCGCTCGTGCCCGAGCTGGATATCGTGCGCAACTATCCCCGGCCCGAAGCGCTCTTCTCCGACCCCGAACGCTGGATCAACGGTTCCGGGGACGTGGCCGCTGGCATCGTTTACCACCCGTCGATCGGCCCGCACGAGGTCGGACCCGGGCTGATGCCACGGGAGCGGGCGGATTTGGACGCCTGGGTCGAGGAAGGGCTGCACCCCCTGCTGACCCGGGTCCCCGACCTCACGCGCGTCTCCCGGAGCAACACACCCTCTCTGCTGCCCCGTTCCGGCGCCGGACGCGTCCCGGGCGTCCGCGACGCCCAGCTGGCTCTGCAACGGCGGGCGGCGCTGACACGCGCACTGAACGGCCGCCCCCTGGAGATCGACGTCTTCTGGCAGTCCCCGGAGACCCGTGCGGCGCTGCTCGCCGAGCTGCCCAAGCTCATTGGTCTTCCCGCCGGGCAGCAAGTGCCGTCGGCCGACGGGGAGACCTGCCAGTGGCAGTGTGAGGGGGTCGACATCCGCGTCCGGGCCCGGCCCGCGGGACCTTTGGCCGACGCCCTGCCGACCCCCCGAGCCCGCGGGCGCCTCAGGGCCGTCCGGCTGGCCGAGGCCATCGAAGGGCGCTGCGGGCTCGTGGCGGACCGGGCGGATCCGCTCCTGGGCGGGGCCGGAGTCGTGATCACGGAGATCGCCGGCAAGGAGCGCTTCGCCGCCGTCCCGGACTCCGACCCCAAGCACGCGCTGCGCATCGCCTGGGCACGGCAGGGACGGCTGACCCAGTTCGTGAACTCGCCCGACGACACCGACAGCGCTCTGGAACACCGGGCCAGGTGGACCTGGCTGGACGCCTTCCGGCAGCTGGGCGCGATCAGCCCGCCCGCCCATCGGGTGGGAGCCGGCATTCCGGGCGATCTTCAGTACGCGGCGCTCTGGCTCGTACGCCACACCAGGAAGGGGCCCACGCGATGCCCCGCCCACCGGCTGGTGGCGGTGCGGGTGCGCCCCGGGGACGGACCGGGCGTCATCGAGGGGTGGGACGCAGAACGAGCCGAATGGGTGTCGTATCCGAAGCTGTTGCTGCTGCTCTCCCAGGCACGGGAACCGGCGGCGAGCGGCGGGAAGGAGACCAGCACGGGGAAGCTTGTCGATGACTCGGCAGCCCCAGGAGGATCCCGGCCCGCTGCCGGCCCGGGCGTGGAGCAGGACAGGCAGCGGGAGACCGAGCGGCAGATCCGGGCGCTGCTCTTCCAGCTCCGCGACCGCCCGACGCTGCTGCTGGCGGACGCCGGCAATCTGCGCCAGTGCTGGCCTGGCCTGCGCAACGGTGCACTGGACCGCGACACGCTTGGCTTCGGGGCCGAACCCGCCCAGCGGCACACGCTCTACGGCCACGACCTGAGGGTGCTGCTCGTACGGGACGCCAACGCCCGGGGTGAAGTGGCAGAGTGGTACGCCCACGGCACCGAGGACGGGGTCGGCTTCGCCGAGGGTGTGTGGGGGACGGCGGATACGGAGGGCCGTGTCTTCGCGAGTACGGCCTCGAAGCCGCACACTGTGGCGAAACTGCCGAAGGGGCTCATGAAGCTGGTGCCCACGGCACAGGGCCGGACAGCGCCCGGGAAGACCGCGTGGAACCCCGGGCAACTGGAGATCACTGTGCTCGGCTGTCTGTCGGAGAAGGCGCTGACGGACTCGGGGCGTGCGGGTGACCCGCCCGACCGGCCGGCGGAGTGGGCGACGCTCACGCACCAGCTGCGTTACCACGACGACTACCCGCCGCTCGCCCGGCCTCTCCCGCTGCACTGGGCGCGTCTCGCCGGTGAGTACGTGCTTCCGGTGGCCGGAACGAAGTCGGCGGGGAGTACATCATCCGCTTCCTGAGCGAGGTGCCGCCTGAATGGGGCGACCCAAACGATCGACGCTGATAAGGGTCAATGCTTCCCTCGTGTGAGCGCCGAAGCCTGAACCTGACTAGGGCCTGTCTTCATAGGGTCAAATCCACATCAGGAGTGACGCGATGGTGAGTGCCGTTCCGTATGATTCGCGGATTTTGTCGTAGCGGGTGGCTATGGCCCGGTACTGCTTTAGCGCGTTGAAGCAGCGTTCGACGACGTTGCGCTGCTTGTAGCGCTCCTTGTCGAAAGCTGGCGGCCTGCCGCCGTTGCTGCCACGACGGCGGCGGTTCGCCTGCTGATCCGACCGTTCAGGGATGGTGTGTGCGATACCGCGTTTCCGCAGGTAGTTGGGTATGCCTCGGCTGCTGTATCCCTTGTCGCCCAGGAGATGATCGGGCCGGGTGCGCGGTCGGCCTGGGCCTGGACGGTGAACCCTGATCCGCGCGAGGATTTGCTCCACCTGCGTGCAGTCGTTGATGTTGCCGCCTGTGACGACAAAGCCGAGCGGACGGCCCCGGCCGTCACAGGCGAGGTGAATCTTGGTCGTCAGTCCGCCACGGGATCGTCCGAGGGCGTGAGCGTGTGCCGTTTCTGTGTAGCCTGCCCCTTTTTACGGGCGCCGGCCGCGTGCTGATGAGCGCGGGTGATCGTGGAGTCCACCGATACCAGCCAGTCGACGTCCCCAGCCGCATCCTTCTGAGCCTGAACAGCCTCAAGCATCCGCGTAAACGTGCCATCGAGCGCCCACCTGCGGAAACGTGTGTACAACGTCCGCCAAGACCCGTACCTCTCCGGCACATCACGCCAGGCCGAACCAGTCCGCAGCTTCCACACGATCCCATTCAGAACCACCCGGTCGTCCCGCCGGGGCCGCCCCGTGTCCGTCCGCGGAAGCAGCCCCGACAGAACGTCCCACTCTTCGTCCGAGAGCTCATGTCGCCGCACCATGCGCCATATGATGCCCCATCAACCACCTTTGAAGACACACCCTAGGGGGACGGCGTCTGGTGCACTCCTTGCTGGGGTCACTGGACGTCCGCCGTGACGCTAGTTTGACGCTCTTCGCACCTGGTGGCCCCAGGACGGAGACGAGGGACGGACCTGACCTGGGGTTTCGCGCGTGCGCATTGTGTGCTGTGCGGGCGTTACGGGCGATACCTTGACGCTGAATGACGCTTGTTCTGATGGGGGGCCAGGCGGATCGTCAGGCAGGTCACTTGTCCCGGAAGGGGCCAGCCCGGGCCATGACCTGCGGCGATGGCCGGTCGTGATGCGCTGACCCGCGTCAAGGGGCTTTCGCTTGTTTCACGCTCATGCCCTGTGATGCGGCGGTGCCGGTCAACCCTCGCACGCGCTATGGCGAGCAGCCTGTCGCGCGATCCCAGCGGGCGGAGGCGCAGGATTTGATCCAGAGACTCGTCGCCGAGGGGCCGCGGGCTCAGCACTCGGCAGAGGTCGGCACGACGACCAACTCGCCACATAGGGCGCGGTCTTGTCCTGCGACGTGCGTGCGATGTCCAGGGGCCCGCCCGCTTACTTGTGGTCATGGAGGAAGGCCGGGATGTCGGCTCGGGTCGGGTAGTCGGGCAGCGGTGCGGGCTTGTCCTGGAGGAATGCGGTGATGACCGCTGCTGCTCGTTGGTCGTTGTCACCCAGGCTGTTCCACATGTGGTGGCCGACACCGGGCATGTACTGGGTGCGCTGGATGGCGGGGTTGTCCGCGAGGAGGGTTGTCTGCCACTGCCGGACCTGGGAGGAGCATTCAGCGATCATGAGCATCGAGGGCGTCCTGGACCGCCTCAACTGGGGGGTGATGGACGGGGAGTCTTGGATTGTCCGCTGGATGCGGAGGCTGGCGGCGGCACTGAAGGAGAAGTTCTCCGCGGTGTCCTCGACGGGGATGCGGTGCGCGTCCTGTGCGCAGTAGGCGGACGCGGTGTCGCTGCCGAGGTCGGCAGCGGTGAAGGCGTTGTCGCCCTCCGCCTGCCCTACCAGTCCGTTGTCCGGGCTGAGCAGTCCGAGCCGCATGAGGCCGAAGGCGACCGCGTACCGCGGCACGCGTGTGGAGCGCGGTCCGGTCATGGCCGGCGCGATGTCGCGGGCCGACGGCCGGCCCTTCTGCTCGGCCATGCGGGCGGTGGGGCCGTCCATCGGGCCCGGCTCGGCGATGACCGCCCGGCGCAGGTGGTCGGCGATGGTGGGGTCGGCGAGCGCGCGGGTGAGCACGACCGCGCCCGAGGAGAAGCCCAGCACGTCGGCGCGGCCCATGCCGAGTTCGCTGACGAAGGCGCCGAGGTCGTGGACGGACCGCGTGATCGAGTACTGGTTCATGGGCAGCAGGTCGCTGCGTCCGCCACCGGCCTGTTCGTAGGCGTACACGTCGTAGCCCTGTCCCGCGAGCCGCCGCAGGAAGCGGTGGTCGAGCACTGAGATGCCGCGTACCGGACCGCCGTTGAGGTAGACGAGCGGGGTGCGTTGCCGGGGGGCGTTGCCGGTGGGCGGGTAGTGGTAGACCGCGACCCGGCTGCCGGTGGACAGGCGCATGTGCTCGGTGGTCACGAAGGACAGGGCGGGCGGGTGGTGGCGCGTTGTGGGGACGGTGGGGACGCACACCGACAGGGTCAGGGTCGTTGCGACGAGGACCGGCAGGAAGGGCACCAGCCGTCCCTGCCAGGAGCGGCGGCGGCCCCGCCACAGCGCCGCGACGACCGCGATCCCGGCAGTCGCGGACCATGCGGCTAACCCCGACCCCGCGCCATCGGTGGCGACGATCAGCGCCAGGAAGAGGGCGATCAGCCCCACTACCGCGGCGGTGGCTGCCAGCAGGCGGCCGACAAGGTGCAACGGACGTATGACGGACGGTGGCATCGTGAGCTCCCCAGAGTTTCGTAACGGTGTTTTGAAACGATGTTATCACCATGGGTACACTGCTTTCCATGGGAAGGCCGAGAACGAACGACGCCGACGTCAGAGAACGGCTCATCGCATGTGCGACCGAGATGTTCGCCACCCGCCCGCAGGAGTCGGTCACGGTCCGCGCGCTGGCCACCGCGGCCGGAACGTCGACCGCGGCGGTGTACACGTTGTTCCAGGGGAAGGACGGAGTGATCCGCGAGGTACGCGACCAAGCGGTCGCCGGCCTGTTCCAGGACCTGACGGCCGTTCCCGGCTCTGAGGACGCCCTGGAGGATCTGTACGCGTTGGCCGTGGCGTATCGCCGTTGGGGACGCGAACACAGCCACCTGTACGCGGTGTTGTTCGGTGGCGCACAATCCTTCGCACCGTCGGCCCGGATCGGCGACCGAGACCCGGTGCGACCGCTTGTCGCGGCGATCGACCGTGCCGTGGCGGACCGGATCCTCGCGGGCGACACCACACTGATCGCCGTCTCGTTGTGGGTCGCCCTGCACGGGCTCGTGACCCTCGAACTCGCCGGCGGCCTCGACGGCACCGCGGCCGAGACCGCGTTCCGGTCAACGATCGAGGCCGTACTGCGCGGCTGGGCGACCCCCGCCGCCTTCCCCGGCCTTCGGCTCCCAGATCCGGCCCTGTGAGGTGGTTGCTCCGTAGCCACACGAACACGGCGGGCAGGGGACCGAGCCGATATACACGCGCCCCGGCTGGCATAGGACTGATCTCGGGCCCGGCGCCGGCGGCCGAGTGGCGGTCGAGGAAGCCGACGTCGTGGTCCGGGAGCGGGGAGAGCCGGGTCGACGGGCCCGGAGCCTTCAGGCCGAGGCTGCCGAGCCACTCGCCGGCGGGGCGACGGGCGCTCCCGTACTCGTCGTCGCCGGTCGACCGCGGGAATTCACCCGCCTCTGTTGCACCCTTCTGCCACCTCACCGAAGAAATGGCTTGCAGCCCCGCGGACTCCCCGTTTACGGTGCTGCGCATGGGTTCTCTGTGATATTCCCCGTGCGGCCGCGTTGAGCTCGGCTCCGCCGTCGCGCGTTCTCCTCCGTGCTTCCGCTCCTCCCGTGATGACGTCTGTTCGGCGTGCCGTGGAGTGTTTCCGGCGTGCGCGGACGCGTCCATCCACCCGCGCCGATCGGCCCGGCCGAGAACAGGGGACTCTATGTCTACTGCCGCACAGCTATCTCTTCAGAACGTCACCCGCCGCTACGACGACCACGTCGTGCTGGACGACGTGTCCTTCAGTATCAAGCCGGGCGAGCGGGCCGGCATCGTGGGCGACAACGGAGCCGGAAAATCCACCCTGCTGCGACTGATCGCCGGGCAGGACCGGCCCGACAACGGCGAACTGACCGTTGTCGCACCAGGCGGCTCGGGCTATCTGGCCCAGTCGTCGGACCTGCCTCCCGAGGCCACCGTCCAGGCCGCAGTGGACATGGCTCTTGCCGACCTGCGTGAACTCGAAGCGCGGATGCATCACGCGGAAGCCGGACTCACGGGCTTGGCGGGGGCTGAACTCACCGCCGCGCTGGACGCCTACGCCCACATGGCCGCCCAGTACGAGGCGCGCGCCGGCTACGAAGCCGATGCCCGGGTGGACATCGCCCTGCACGGGCTCGGCCTGCCGGGTCTGGCTCGGGACCGGACCCTGGGCACGCTGTCGGGCGGTGAGCGGTCACGGCTGGCTCTGGCCGCGACCTTGGCGTCCCAGCCGGAGCTGTTGTTGCTGGACGAGCCGACCAACGATCTGGACGACCAGGCGGTGGGCTGGCTGGAGGCACACCTGCGGGCGCAGCGCGGCACTGTGCTCGCGGTCACCCATGACCGGGTGTTCCTGGAACGGGTCGCCACCACGATCCTGGAGGTCGGCGAGGGCAGGGTGAGGCGTCACGGCGACGGCTACGACGGTTACCGCGCCGCCAAGGCCGCTGAGCGGCGGCGCCGTTCGCAGGAGTACGCGGACTGGTCCGCGGAGCTGGCCCGCAATCAGAAGTTGGCCGCCACGAACGTGGCACGGTTGGTGGCGATCCCTCGCAAGCTGCCGTTTGCCGTGTTCGGTCACGGCGGCTTCCGTGCCCGCGGTCGTGGTCACGGGGCGATGGTCCGTATCCGTAACGCGAAGGAGCGTGTCGAACGGCTCACGGACAACGCCGTCGCACCGCCGCCCGAACCGTTGGTGTTCGCCGCACGGATGACCACCGCCGACGGTCAGATGTCACAGGCCGCGGCGGAACTCACCGGCATCCGTGTCGAGGACCGACTGCACGTACCTTCGCTGCGGATCGGCGGCGAGGAGCGGCTGTTGGTCACCGGGCCCAACGGGGCCGGCAAGACAACGCTCATGCGGGTGCTGGCGGGTGAGCTGCGGCCCGATGAGGGGACGGTGCGGACGCGAGGCAGAGTCGGGCACTTGAGGCAGGAGGGGACACCGTGGCCGCCTGGCCTGACAGTCCCACAGGCGTTCGCCCACGGCCGCGGTGGCTCACTGGATGAGCGCATCGACCAACTGTTGTCCCTCGGCCTGTTCAGCCCTGCCGACCTGCGCCTGACAGTGGGCGAACTGTCCTACGGGCAAAGGCGCCGGATCGAACTGGCCCGCCTCGTCAGCGAACCCGTCGACCTGTTGCTGCTGGACGAGCCCACCAACCATCTCTCCCCCGCCTTGGTCGAAGAACTGGAAGGAGCCCTGACCTGCTACCAAGGCGCGGTCGTCGTCGTCACCCACGACCGCCGCATGCGCACCCGCTTCACCGGCAGGCACGTGGAACTGAACGCTGGCCACGTCGCACAGTTCCAGGAGACCGCAGCGGGCTGAAACCCACGGGCCGCCTTGTCACCGGCGGCGGCGAGCTCGCGGGCCTCGCGGTGATCAACACCGGACGAGAACGAACCGACCCGCCGCGTCCTCACCGACGCGCTGGGGCAGATCCTGTCCCGGAACAACGCGTGCCCCCTCGGTGACTTCGATCCCGTCCCCGACCGGCAACACCGTGGACCGGCCGAGCGCATCGAGGCAGATCACTTTTCGATCACCGAGGATCAGGCGGCAGAGACCGTCGCGTGCCTCCGGCACTGACTCGATTCACTCAAGACCATTCCATCCAGCATTCCGATATATGGAGCAGTCAAATGCGTGACACGTGAATATGGTCGGCCGTCATGGACCCAGTCATGGGGGCATAGTCCCGACAAGTAAGTCAAGACTTACCTTTAGGGAGCTTCGTGCGTATGGTGTGGCTCGAATCGAAGGAGCGACTTGTTGTCGAAGAAAAATGATTCTGCTGTGCGTGCGGTTGAATTGGAGCAGGGTTATGTGTCCTCGTTGTACGAGTTGCTCACCGAGCGGCTTTCCGAGGCGCGGGCACACAGAGCGAGTGTGCTGAAGGGCCCGGCAGACAGCGCCGGTGAGACATACGAGCGAGAAGTCGCCGCCGACCGTCTGGCCAAGGAGATCGGCCGGCTGGAGGGCGCCGAAAGAGGGCTGGTCTTCGGTCGCATCGACTGGACGGACGGCACCGCCCTGCGCATCGGACGGATCGGACTGCACACGGAGGAGGACGACCTGCCGCTGCTCGTGGACTGGCGCGCGAACGCGGCGCGGCCCTTCTACGAGGCGACACCGGTCCACCCGATGGACCTGCGGCGCCGCAGGCATCTGCGCCTCGACGACCGCACCGTCATCTCCGTGAGCGACGAACTGCTGGACGGGACCGCGCCGACCCACGAGGACATCGTGGGGGACGGCCCGCTGACCGAGGCCCTGTCGGCCAGGCGCACGGGCAAGATGCACGCCGCCGTCGCGACGCTGCAGGCCGAGCAGGACGAGATCGTCCGCTCCCGCCACCGAGGGGTGACCGTGGTGCAGGGTGGGCCCGGCACCGGCAAGACGGTCGTCGCCCTGCACCGGGCGGCCTACGTCCTGTACGCCTTTCCGCGCGCCGCGGAAGAGGGAGTCCTGGTGGTGGGCCCTAACGCCCGGTTCCTCGACTACATCTCCCAGGTCCTTCCCTCACTGGGAGAGAACGACGTGGTTCTGGCGACATGCCAGGAACTGGCCGGAGTGTTCACGGAGGCGGCGGATCCCTTCGACACGGCACGTCTCAAGGGCACCTCCGGCCTCGCCGACGCCCTGGCCGGCCTGCTGCGCGTCCACCAAGCCCCTGCCGGTGACTTCACCGTGCGGGTCGGGCAGGAAGTGGTCCACCTGTCCGAGAAGGAGGTGGCCACGGCACGCGACGCCGCCGTGGCAGCCGCACCGGGGCACAACCCCGCGCGCCAGGTGTTCAAGGAACTCCTCGCCGATGCCGTCACCGATGCGATGCAGCGGGATATGGGCGACATCCTGGAGCAGATCGACGCCGATACCGAAAAGATGACGGGTCTCAACCTCGACCGGTTCACGGGAGCCGCCCAGCGCCGTGCCGAAGGCGCGGCCGACCCGGATGCTGCCCACGAGCTGGACCTGGACGCCATCCGGGCCGACCTCCTCGACGACGCCGGCGTCGACCGGGCGGTCGAGGCGCTGTGGCCGCGGCTCCCGCCGGGCGGCCTCGTGAACGAGCTCCTGGCGAATGCCGGCGCTCTCGCCGAGCATCTGCCTGGCGTGAGCGTGCGGGAGCGGTCCCTGCTGCTGCGCGGTCCGGACGACCCGTGGACCGGTGCCGATGTCCCGCTGCTGGACGAGGCGGCGAGCCTGGTCGAGGGTCCTCCCGAGCGGACGTACGGCCACGTCGTCGTCGACGAGGCGCAGGAACTGACCGCCATGCAGTGGCGGATGATCGTCCGCCGGTGCCCGGCAAGAGCGATGACGCTGGTGGGCGACTTCGCCCAGGCAGGCCCCGTCGCGACAGCACGCGACTGGAGGGAGGCGCTGAGCCCGCATGTCGGACCGCGGTTCAAACTGCACAACCTGACCGTCAGTTACCGCACCACGCAGGAGATCCTGGAGAGCGTCCGGGACCTGCTCACGCGGATCGCTCCGGACCAGAAGCCCACACGGTCACTGCGAAGCGGTGAGAGCCCTCGTACCGTGATCACGTCTCAGGACGGGTCGGTCGCCGCCGTCGTCCAGGAACTCCATGCGCAGAGCACCGCGCACCCGGACGAGCTCTTGGGGGTGATCTGCGCGGACGCGAGGGTGAGCGAGTTGACGGCCCTGAATATCGTGCACCAGGCACGCATCGTGCCGGCGTCCGAAGCACGCGGCCTGGAATTCGACGGGGTCGTCGTCATGAACCCCGAGGAAATCATCACGGCCCGCCCTGGTGGGGAGAGAGACTTGTACGTAGCCCTGACCCGGGCCACCAAACGCCTCTGCACCATCACCGCCCAGCCCGCCTGACGACTCCGCGCCCGCGGTGTCATCGAGGGCGCATCCGGCGGTCACAGCAGCCGGTCGACGAGCCTGTCGACGGAGTCCTGGGTGAGTTCCATGCCGAACAGGAACCGCGGATGTACATCGGGGCGGGGACGTGGTCCAGCACGTCGAGCGCGGCGGGCCCTCTCGCCGCGCCAGCCGGCGCGGTCCGGCATGGACTGCGCCGGTGGACGGTCGGGTAGGTCGTGGCCCGCGTTGGGTGCGGCCGCAGTCCGGACGTGAAGCGCCGCCCGCACGACCCCTCACCAGCGCCTCGACCGTGCCGAACGCGGCCGTGGCCGCCTCGGCCTCCACATCGTGGATCCCGGCGTTCACCAGCGAGACCCAGAACGGTGGGGGTTGAACGTTCGGTGCACCCCTTCATGGGTGTGGTGGCCCGCCCAGGCGGCCACGAGTGTCACGCTTCCGGCCGACAGCCGGGGCGGCATACTTCTGCAGGCCAAATCCTGTCTAAAATCACCCCAACCGAATTGCGGCCCGACGGGCTTCCTGGACAGGACATGCCCCCACCCGCACGAGTGACTCGTGCCCTGGGGGAAACACCTCGTGTCCATGCTCCTTCTGCGACTGTCGGCGCAGGATCTGCTCACACTTGATTCGCGAGACCGGATGGTGCCGCACCTTGCCGCACGTTGGCGGTACTTCCGGGGAGCGGAAGCCTCGGAGTCGGAGCGTTCCGCGTGGGCGGAGAGCCTCGTGAGCCTTGCGAACGACCTGGTCGCGGCGGGACGGGGCAACGTAGAGATGATCGTCGAGTGTGCGGCCACGATCGACGAGGCGGTCTGCCCCGGTGATCCCCGCCTCATCGACGTCGTTCTGGTGGGCCGCCATCCGGAGCGTCACGTTCCCTCCGTCCAGTTGGTCGAACTGAAGCGCTGGTCAACCGTGAGCCGGGTGGAAAAGGCGGCCGCGGAACTGTTCCACGTGACGGGCATCAAAAAGGAAAAGAAGCATCCGACGCTCCAATTGGAGGCCTACTATGAGGCATTCACAAGCCACCGGGGTCCCTTTCAGGGCGCCGACTTCGAATGCGGCGGTTTCGCGTACTTGCACAATGCCACCGAGGAATCGGTACGCAGCCTGATCGACGTGGACGCGCCTACCGGTTCCTACGCCCGCGTGTACACGCGTGACCGACGCGAGCGGTTGCTGTCCGATCTCAGGACGAACTTCGCCGAAAAGGGCGCGGCCTCTATGGCCGAGAGGATGCTGCAGGGCATGGGTCTGCGCAATACCCCGCTGCTCGATGCCATGATCTGGTCGCGAGGAGCCGACACCGTCTTCACCTTGCGAGGGCGGCAGAAGGAGGCCGCGGATCAAGTCCTGGAGACTGCGTCGAAGGTCCTGCCTGATCCGGCCCATCCGGCGCTGGTGCCGGATGAACGGCGCGTGGTCTTTCTTGTGACGGGTGGAGCGGGAACGGGAAAGAGTGCCATCGGCTTGCAGATCAAGGCAGAGCTGGAGGCCCAGGGGCATACGGTCAAATACGCCAGTGGCAGTCGGGCCTTCAACGGCGCCCTCCAGGAACACGTCGGCTACGGGGATCGGCAGTTCAGGGAGACATTCACCTACTTCAGCGGGTTCGTCACCCCGCCGGACCCTCCGTTGGACGTGCTGATCTGCGACGAGGCGCACCGGCTCCGAAATCGGTCGACCAGCCGTTTCTGGAAGCCCGAGGATCAGGGGACCGGCCCGCAGGTGGACGAACTCCTGGCCGCATCCCGCTTGACGGTGTTCTTCCTGGACGAGGGGCAGTCCGTGAGACCGAACGAAGTCGGAACCGTCGCTCTGATCAAGGAAGCGGCTGAGCGGCACAACGCTCTCGTCGTCGAGTACAAGTTGAGGGAACAGTTCCGATGCGGGGGCAGTGACGCCTACGTTCGTTGGGTGAAGGCGTTGCTCGGTGTGACGGGCGAAGACCCTGGTAAATGGCGCCCTGACGGACTGATGCACATTGAAGTGGCGGATAGCCCGGAGGAACTGGAAGAGATCATTCGCACGGAAGCGTTCGCCGGTGCGTCCGCGCGCATGGTCGCGGGTTACTGCTGGCCGTGGACGAAGCCGCTGGGCAAGGAGCGAAGGCTGGAGCCCGACGTCCGTATCGGCGAGTGGTTCCGGCCGTGGAACGCGGACAGCGACAGCTTCTGCGAGGACGACGCACCACCGTCGAAGATCTGGTCCGTGCACGAGAACGGCCTCGGCCAGATCGGGTGCGTGTACACCGCTCAGGGGCTCGAATGGGACTGGTGCGGTGTGCTCATGGGGGATGACATGGTGCGCCGCGGTGACCAGTGGGTCTTCCGGCGGGGCAAGGAACTCAAGACGGCGGAGCCGGGTGTGAAGCGGGTCGCGGAACCTGGTTCGTTTGATCCGAAGGTGAAGGCCGGCAGCGTCGACGACCACGAGTTCGCGCGCCTCGTCCGGCACGCGTACCACGTGCTGATGACCCGGGCCAGTCGTGCCACCGTGCTCTACTCCACGGATCAGGAGACCCGGGACTACCTCAAGAAACTCGTGGGCAGGGTCGAGATCCATGGGTTGCGGCCGACTTGGGAGAACCTGCCCGTGGAGGCACGTACACCTCACCTGCCCAGGCCGGGCCGGAATCGAGGGCGGGGTAAGAGCAAGGGGAAACGCCACAAGGGCCAGGGGCCACAGGGCCCGGAATGCAGGCTGTTCTGACGAGAACCGGGGCATGAGTGAGGTGGCGGGCTCACCGGGCCCGCCACCGGCCTGCACTAGAAGAGCAGACCTGCGATCGCCATCAGGGCCGCCACCAACAGGTTGGAGACGACTGCGGAGGCGATGTCGATCAGGACCTCGCGGATCCGGTCACGACGCGCACGCTTGCACTCGACCGAGTTCATGGCCACTCCAAAGCAGTGAGATCGGAATGGCAGGGGGACGCCCTGCCGGGCGTCCACGCTCACGTCGTGTGTCACCACGCGACGGGCGCAACCGTTCCTCACTCGCAGCCCGTTGGGGCGAACCCAAGAACCACAGCCTCGTACCTTCCGGGAAAGGTGCGCAGCGCGATCATGATATCTCTTGAGCCGCTGCGGAGAGTCCGGATTTCACAGAGGCGTGCGCCGGTCCCGAATCCGGTTCGATCCGGCGCTCGCGAGGGTCAGAGCGCCGAAGGGATCAGGGAGCGGAGCTTCTCGCGAGTTTCGGAGTCCGTCGAGTAGATGACCGTGCCTATCATGCCGCGCGTCAGGAGCACCTTGTAGGTGTTGCGGATCAGGCGGTCCACGTCCTCGTCCGGAGTGGATTTGGTGAAGGACGGGTCCTTGGAGGCGCTGCGGTCCACCACCCATTGGTCGGTTCGCCAGACGAGGTCCGGGCCCATGATCACACCTGACCAGTCGTACTCGAAGCCCTGGGCGGTGTAGACGCATCCGACCTGTCCGAAACCCGCAGGGTCGGTGGCCCAGAGGGGCGCCGGCGGGGCGCCGAGCAAGGCGCGGTCGCCGAAGAGGTTCCACGGTCTGGCCCAGTCGCCGATGACCACGTCGGTGGGAAGGGTGTGCATGCTGGACGTGACCTTTGTCGTCCACTTCCAGCAGTAGCCCGCGGAGATGCGCGCACCGTAGTTCTGGGACCGTCGCGCAGCCAGGAAGCTTTCCAGTTCCTGGGGGCTGTCGGCGGTCAAGAGCTGCACCTTGTCGTCAGGCTTCCACGGGGTGGGCGCCGTACCTTCGAGTCCCAGAAGGTCGACCACCCACCGCAGGTAGGCGTCGCTGCCACCGCACCGGAACTGGCTGTCGAGCTTGACCACCGTGCAGTCCAGACCCTGTTCGGCCGCGGCCGCCTGGATCTGTTCCACGGTTCCCATCTCACCCGGACGCACCACTTGGTGCTGGTCCAGCAGGAACACCGGAACCCGGGCGGCGTCCATCAGCTCCGCCACCTGCGGTCGGCCGGTCCGCAGTGTGGCCTTTGTGTACCGGTTGGCGGAGGTCCTGCGGAGCCGGTGCGCCTCGTCGCAGACGAGCACGTCGAGGTCGTTCGGCTCCGCCTCCATGAAACTGTTGAAGTACCGGAAGAGCCGTTGGACCTCGGGCTTGCGGGCACCCGCGATCTTGCGCATCGTCTTGGTGAAGGACTGCGAACCGGTGGCATGCAGGGCCGGTACACCGTGCCGGTAGAGCTCGCCCAGCAGGGAGAGGGCGATGACGCTCTTGCCGGAGCCAGGCCCGCCAGCCACGACGACGACGTGCTTGCGGTTGGACCGCCTGGCCTGTCGAACTGCCGACATGACCGTTTCGTAGGCGAGCCGCTGTTCGTCCAGGAGCACGAACTGCTCGCGCGTGCGCACCTCTTCGGCGGCAACAGCCATCAGTTGCCGTGAGGGCCGGACCTTACCCTGCAGCAAGGCGTCGGCTGCCTCGGCACCCGGCTTCGCCGCCAGCCTGGAGCGCAGGTAGCCGATGAAGGCTCCGCGTTGGTCGCCCGTGAACATCCGGCCCCGATCGTCCTCCACGACAGCGCGGAGCCCCGCAACGCCGAAGTCGGTCGCGTTGTGCAGGTAGGCGACTCCCGTGACCGAGTCGGGGATTCGTTCCAACGCTCCGTTGAACGAGGTGAGGTAGTCGCAGTAGCCGCGCACCTGCTCGATCGGATTGAGGACCGGATCCGGGTAGGCGTCGATGCGGCACAGCAGTGCATCGTCCTCCTCGGGATGGGCCTCGCTCCACTGCTTCAGCTCGACCACCACGTAAGAGGGCTCTCCGCTCCTCGGATGAACACCGGCCAGTATCACGTCCGCGCGCTTGCTGGTGAGTGGCAGCGCGTACTCGAGCATCATCTCGACTTCGCCGAGCCCGGCTTCGATGAGCGCATTGGTGAGTGCCGGGATGCTGCGCTCCCAGGAACGCACCTCGGACGGCTGGGGGCGATGGCGGTGTTTGTACAGGAAGTTCTCGCTCAGGAGCTCGGCAAGCCGTCCTTCAAGGTGGGTGCGGTTGGCCAACGACGCCGCGGACTCACGGAACAGCAAGGAAGTGCCCCCAGGCAGCACGAAGTAGCTCGTGCGGGTGGGGGCATGTCCTTCGGTTCCACCGAGGTGGAGCGGAAGCCCGTCGGGCCGCTGAGATGGTCTGAGCCATCCTAAAACAGCGCGTGGATGATGTGCCCTGAGCCAGCGGCCAAGGACTCCTGACCTCCGGTCGCGTCTGCGCGCCATACGGAGCGTGGCACGGCCGAAGGAGCATCGACCAGGGCCCGCGCGGAGGCGCGGCCTCAGGAGTGCGGCTGTTCCGGTAGGTCGAGGTCGAGGACCACGGGGCAGGCGTAGTCGGACTGGGTCATGGTCCAGCCGTCTCCGCGTACGCGGATGCTGCCGGACGTGGGGGAGGCGGGTTCGGCGCCTTCTTCGGCCTTCGCGTCCAGGGGAAGGGGGTGGGAGACCTTGACGGCCGACTGCGCCACCGTGCAGGCCAGTTGGTACATGGCCTGGCGGCTGAGCGGTGCCGCGTCGTCGGGGAACTGGACGGTGAGGACGCCGTCGTCGTCGATGGCCACCTGGGAGGCGTCCGACAGGCGGGGCAGCTTCGTCGTGGCCGTCTCGGCCTCGCTCGCGGTCGGTCCCTCGAACAGCAGGCGGACGACGGCCACCGGGTCTTCGGCGTCGCCGGTCTGGCGGGGGTACGCCGTCACGTCTCCGTCCCGCAGGAAGAAGAGAGAGACGACGGCGGGCGTCGAGTGCCCGGGATCAGGGGAGGAGATGCCGCTCGCCGGCGCACCCGCCTGGATGACACCGGTCGGGGGATCCCGGACGCCGCGAGTGTCGTCGCGGCCGCGAGTCCGGACAACAGCGCCACCACTCGCGGGCCCCTCACCAGGCATCACCGGCTAGGTACTCACCGTGCCCGTCGCCGCGCTGCACACCTCCGCCGACAAGAAGGCCCGGGTGCGGGTCGTGCGGGACGGCAAGGTCACCGACGTCGCCGTCGAGGCGGGTCTCTCCGCGGACGGTCAGGTCGAGGTCACCCCGGCGGACGGCGCCGCTCTGGCCCCCGGCGACCAGGTGGTGGTCGGACGATGAGCGGTGGCCGGACACCGGGCGGCGCCCCGCCCGGCGGCGCGCCCGACGCGGACACCGTCATCCAGCTGACCGGCGTGAGCCGGACTTTCGACTCCGCGCCGCCGGTGCACGCCCTGCGTCAGGTCGATCTGACGGTCCGGCGCGGCGAACACCTCTCGATCGTCGGCCCGTCCGGTTCCGGCAAGTCGACACTGCTCCACACCCTCGGACTGCTGGACCGCCCCACCTCGGGCGCCTACTGGCTCGACGGGGTGGAGACCAGGGGGCTCGGCGACGCGGAACGCACCTCGCTGCGCGGCAGCCGGATCGGGTTCGTCTTCCAGTCCTTCCACCTGCTGCCGTACCGGACCGTGGAGGAGAACGTCATGCTGGCCGAGGTGTACCGTCGGCCGCGCCCCGGGCGCGGCCGGGCCGGACGTGCCGCACGGGCCGCGCGGGCACTGGAACGGGTGGGTCTGGAGCACCGGTCCGGCTTCCGGCCGGACCGGCTCTCCGGCGGTGAGAGACAGCGGGTCGCGATCGCCCGTGCGCTGATGAGCGAGCCGGCCCTGCTGCTCTGTGACGAGCCCACCGGCAACCTCGACAGCGAGAACACCGAGTCCGTACTGGATCTCTTCGGCCGACTCGGCGAGCAGGGCATGACCCTGGTGGTGATCACTCACGAGGAGGCGGTCAGCGGACGGGCCCACAGACGGGTGAGGATCCGCGACGGACGACTCACCGAGGAGCTCCTGTGAGGCCGCGGACACCCGCCCGGCGCGCCGGAACCGGCACGGCGTCCGCCGCAGGCCAGGCCGGGCGGAGCACCGGGCGCCCCTGGATGGATGTCAGGGACCTGTGGGCGGAGGCGCTGGCGGGGGTGATGGCCCGCCCGACGCGGTCCGCCCTCACCACGCTGGGCACCGTCCTGGGTATCACCACCCTGGTCGTCACCATCGGGATATCGTCCACGGCGGGCAACCAGATCGTGGGCCGGTTCGACGCCCTGACCGCCACCTCGGTCACCGTGGGGGTGCCCTCCGTGAAGGGGGCCGGCAGGGGTCCGCTGGTGGACTGGCCGGACGTGGACGCGGTGCGCCGGCTGGCCGGGGTCGAGTCGGTCGCGGCGGTCTCCGAGTCCGAGAGGACCGCGAGCGTCGAGGTGCGCGCCAACGACGTGGTCGCTCCCGGCGAGGTCAGCGGTCGGACCATGGCGGTCGTCGCCGCGTTCCCCGCACTGCCGGACGTGGTACGGGGCGGGACGACCGCCGGGCGCTTCTTCGACGACGGGGACATCGCCCGGCACGACCGTGTGGCGGTCCTCGGCGACCAGGCGGCACGGCTCCTCGGTATCGGCTCGGTGGAGGACGCCCCCGCGGTCTTCCTGAAGGCGCAGACGTACACGGTGATCGGAACACTCGGCTCGGTGGAGCGGGAACAGCGGCTTGCCATCGCGGCGATCCTGCCGCCCACGACGGCCGCGGACCGGATGGGGCCGGAGGCCGTGACCCGGGTACTGAGCAACACCTCGCTCGGCGCGGCGGACCAGGCCGCCCGCCAGGCACCGGTCGCGCTCGCCCCCGGAGCCGAGGCCTCCCTGACTGTGACGGCACCGGCCGACCCGGCCAAGGCCGGCACGGGGGTACAGGGCGATGTCAACGGACTGTTCTGGTCCTCGGCCTGGTCTCCCCGGTGGTCGGGGTCATCGGTACCGCCGATGTGACACGGGTGACCGTCATCGAGCGCGTCGGGGAGATCGGTCTGCGCCGCGCCCTCGGGCCTTACGGTGCCAGGCCGCCAGGCAGTTCCTGGTGGAGTCGACGACGATCGGACTCCTCGGCGGTGTCGTGGGCGCCGCGCCGGGCATGGTCGTCGTGGTGATCGTCGCCGCAGTCAAGGAGTGTACCCCGGTCCTGGACGTCCGTCTCGCCCTCGGAGCACCGGTCGCCGGAGCTCTGGTGGGACTCCTGGCCGGCCTCTACCCGTTTCTGCGGGCCTCCCGCATGGAACCGGTGGACGCCCCGCGCTCGTAGTGCCCGTCCGACGGGAGGACCACGCCGCTCTGCCGCACCGGCCGCCGTCGGCGGTGCGGCAGAGCGGCCGACCGGACGCCGGAGGACCGCCCACCCCAGCAGGACGACCGACGCCTACGGGAAGGAGCCGAACCGTCGTCACCCGGAGGCGGCGACCGCCGGCGCGGGCCCGATAATGGCCTCATGACCGACAGGCGTCTGCGCGTGCTGCTGGCCGAGGACTCCGTCGTCCTCCGTGACGGCATGGTCGAGCTCCTCGGCGCCCGGGGATGCGAGGTGGTGGCCACCGCCGGGACGGCGCCCGAGCTGCTCGCCGGGGTGGCCGAGCACCGGCCCGACGTCGCCGTGGTGGACATCCGGATGCCACCCACACACACCGACGAGGGCATTCGCGCCGCCGTCGAGATCCGTGCGAAGACGCCCGAGGTCGGCATCCTCGTCTTCTCCCAGCACATCGAGACCGCCTGGGCCTCCCGGCTGCTGGCCGGCGGCGCGGCGGGCATCGGGTACCTGCTGAAGGAACGCGTCGCCCGGACCTCCGAGTTCGTGGCCGCGCTGCACCGGGTCGCCGAAGGGGGCGTGGCGCTCGACCCCGAGGTGGTCACCCTCATGATGCGCGGTGGCCGGCGCAGCCGGGTGGACACCCTGACGCCGCGCGAGCACGAGGTGCTGGAGCTGATGGCGCAGGGGCATTCCAACCGCTCCATCGCCGCGCTGCTGGTGGTGTCAGAGCGTGCGGTGGAGAAGCATGTCGCCGCCGTCTTCACCAAGTTCGGCCTGCGGGCGACGGCGACCGACAACAGGCGGGTGAAGGCCGTCCTGACCTATCTGGCGGAGAGCGGCGGCTGAGGTCTCAGCACAGCCGCGTCGGCAGTTCGGCGGTGACGACCGTGGGCCCGCCGGGCGGGCTGTCCACGCGCAGGATCCCGTCCACCGCCGCCAACCGCTCGGCCAGACCGGTCAGGCCGGTGCCGGTGCCGGGCGTCGCGTCGCCGCGGCCGTCGTCGCGCACGGTCAGACGGATACGGCCGTGGGCGGCCCGCGCCGTGAGTTCCGCCGACCGGGCACCGCTGTGCCGGGCGACGTTGGTGAGGAGTTCGGCGGCGCAGAAGTAGACGGTTCGGGCGACCACCGGGTGCGGGCGTTCGCGCAGGTCGAGGTGGACGCCGACCGGTACCGGCGAGGTGGCGGCGAGGCCCGGCAGCGCCTCTTCGAGGCCGCCGTCCAGCGCCACCGGGTGGATTCCCCGGGTGAGCCGCCGCAGTTCGGCGACGGTGTCGTCGGTCTGGGTACGGGCCCGGTCCACCAGGGCGCGCAGCCGCGGCAGATCGGGGCCGGCGGCGGGGGAGAGCGCGTCGTCGGCCAGTGAGAGGGTGATGGCGAGGGCCACGAGCCGGGCCTGGGTGCCGTCGTGCAGATCACGCTCCAGGCGGCGGAACCGGTCGGTGTTGTCCGCGAGCAGGGTGGCACGGGCGGCCTCCAGTTCGCGCACGCGCCGCTGGGTACGGGCGGGGCCGAGCAGCAGCCGTGCGAGGTACCGGTTCGCCGCGCTCAGCGACCGGATCGCGACGGGCACCGCGCACAGGAGCAGCACTCCGAGCACGGTGGAGGCGGCTTCCAGCCGCACGTCCGGCCGCGGGCCCGCTTGCGGCAGGCGGATCCAGAGCGGAAAGCCGATCAGCCAGCCGCAGCCGAGCGGAAGCACCACGGCGTCGGTGAACCCGAGCACCCCGAGGGGCAGGCGCAGCACCAGATAGAGCAGTGTCCGCCAGCCGGCCGGATCGGTCAGTACGACGCGGCCACGGGCGATCGGGCCCGCCGGGCGGGGCAGCTTCCCCGGTACCTCGACGTACTCGCCGAGCAACCGTCCGACCAGCCGCCGGTGCAGCGTGCCCAGACCGCGCGCGCCCAGCAGCCCGGCGACCACGAACGGCAGGCCGAGCACGGTGAGCGAGAGCAGCGTCCCGGCGTACAGGACGGCGAACGCGTAGACGCCGCCGAGGAGGGCGAGCGGCAGCCCGACCACGGCGAAGACCCATTCGCCGCCCCGGACGGACAGGAATCGCCGTCGCTCAGCCGTCTTTGGCCCCCGGCGTCCCGGCCGGACGCCTCGCGGGCGGCCGGGACGGACCGGCGGGCGGCGCGTCCACCCCGGCCGGAGTCCCGCCCGGGTGGGCGTCCGACCGCCGGCCGCACCCTCGGCGGCGGACCCGCCGGCGCGCTCAGTCACGGCCGCCGCCCACCAGCTCCGCCGCCGGGCCGTGGATCGCCCGCAGGCCCGTGGCCAGGACGGCGGGGACGGTCAGCAGCGCCGCACCCGCGACGACGAACCCGCAGGCGCCCACCGGGACGGACGGCATCCGCGATCCGGTCACCGCCGTGCTGAACGCCGCCGACGCGGCGCCCGCGACCGCCGCGCCGAGGAGGACACCCACCGCTGTGGTCAGGACCGCTTCCGTGGTCAGCATGCGCATCAGCTGCGGCCGGGTGGCGCCGACCAGCCGCAGCAGCGCGAACTCGCGGCGCCGTTCGGCGGTCACGGCCACCAGGGTGTTGAGGGTGGAGACGGCGGCGAAGCAGGCCAGCAGCGCCAACTCGGCCTGGCGCAGCCAGACGTCCGTGGCGGACGTGACGCCGGTCGCCGTCGGGCTCGCGGCGTGCCCGGCGGTGCTCGTCATGATCAGCATGGTGCCCGACAGCCCCACGAGCAGTGCCACCGGCACCACGGCGGACGAGAGCCGTCGCGCGTACCCCCGGAGGCCGGCGTCGGCCAGCCACCCCGCACCGGGTGCCAGCGCCCGTACCGGTGCCCCCGCGACGGCCGCCAGGACACGCGCCATGAACGGCCCCGCCAGGGCGACGGCGACCAGCAGGACCAGGGAACCGAGCAACGCCGCCTGCCCCGCCTTGTCCGCCTCCTGCGCCGGGCGCGTCGCGGCCAGTCGTAGCAGCAGGACACCGCCCACCAGCACGCCGGCACCGGCGAGCAGGCGTGGTGCGCCGGTCCGCCCGTGCTCGGCCGAACTCGCGGTGAGGGCCACGGCGGGCGTGACACGGGAGATCCGCCGGGCGGCGACGGCCGAGGCCGCGAGGCCGACGGCGAGCGTGGCGACCAGCGCGACCAGCATCGGCAGAGGGGCCACCGGCACCCGTACGTCCGGCGCCGTCAGCCCCAGTCGCCGCAGCCCGGCGAGGAAGCGGCGGGCCGCGATCACCCCGACGACCCAGCCGGGCACGGCCGTCAGCACGGTGACCGCGACGACCTGGCACCGGACCAGCCGCCGTATCTGACGGGGCGTCGCCGCGATCGTGCGCAGCAGGGCCAGCTCATGGTGCTGCTGGCGGAGGGCGAAACCCAGCGCGTTGACCACGACGAAGAACGCGACCAGGACGGCGATCTCACCGAAGGCGCCGGCGATCACCATCAGCCCGGGGCCCGCGACGCTCCCGTGGGTGGGCGCGGGCGCGGCCGCCTCGGCGGCGAACAGCGAGCCGAACAACGTCACGGTGGTGACGGCGAGGAACAGCGCGACCGCCAGACCGATGAAGGCGGCCGGACGCCGGCGCATCTGTCCGAGAGCGAGTACGACCGTCACGGGCGCTCACCCAGCTGGCTCAGGCGCTCGCCGACCTGGCTCGCGGTGGGCCGGTCGAGCTCGTCCACCACCAGCCCGTCGGCGAGCAGCAGCACCCGGTCGGCATACCCGGCGGCGACCGGATCGTGCGTCACCATCACACAGGTCTGCCCCTCCTGGTCCACACCGGCGCGCAGAAGGGCCAGGATCTCGTGGCCGGTGGCCCGGTCGAGCGCGCCCGTCGGCTCGTCGGCGAAGAGCACCTGCGGGCGGGAGACCAGCGCACGGGCGATCGCCACCCGCTGCTGCTGCCCGCCGGACAGCTGTCCGGGCCGGTGCCGCTCTCGCCCGGTCAGTCCGACCCGGGCGAGCGCGTGGGCCACCCGGCTCCGGTCGGGCCGCCTCCCGGCCAGCCGGCCGGGGAGCTCGACGTTCTGCGCGACCGTCATCGCCGGCATCAGGTTGAACGCCTGGAACACGAATCCGACCCGGCTGCGCCGCAGTTCGGCGAGCCGCCGCTCGGGCAGCCGGGACACCTCGGTACCGCCCCACCGGACGGAGCCCCGAGTGGGCCGGTCCATCCCCGCGAGACAGTGCAGCAGGGTGGTCTTGCCGGAGCCCGAGGGCCCCATCACCGCCGTGAACGTCCCGGGCGCGAGCGCCACCGACACCCCGCGCAACGCGTGTACGGCGGCGGTGCCCCGCCCGTACGCACGGTGCAGGTCCTCCGCCCGGACGGCGGTTCCCGTCCCGATGTCCTTCGTCGTCTCAGCCATCCCCCCATCCTGGGCGGGCACGGCACGAAGATCGATCGTGGCAGCCCCCGGTCCGGGGTACGGGAAACCGAACCCCGCGCCTGTCGCCCGGAAGGCGATGCGCCGTGATGTCGCTTCAGCGGCGCTGCCACGAGGTCCGGCGGGGAGCTCGGTCGGTGCGGGTGGCCGGAGCTGGCCAGGTGTTCACGCCCATCAGAGAGGTGCCCACGACGAAGAGCGCCGCGTACCGGGCGTGACTCTGCCTCCCGGTCCCGGCGGGCAGAGCCCGGTCACGGTCTGGCTCCCCCGCGAAGTGACGACAGCACCAGCCTCCCGTACCGGGTCGCCAGAGCGCCTGCCGTGGCGGCGACGGAGAGCCCGAGCGCGACGAGCAGATGGGCGAGGGACTCGTCGCCGAGTACCTGGAGTACGCCGAGGGCCGTACCGAGCGGCAGGCCCAGAACCGTGATCAGCCCCAGTGCGCCGCTGATCTGCTGGCTCTCCTGCGTCTGGACCAGGCGGCTGTAGTCCGCCGCTTCCGCCAGGATCTCGGTGAAGCGGGCGGGCAGCCGGTGCTGGTCCTGGAAGGCGAGGAGAATCTCGTTGGCCGGGCCGTGCGCGGTGAGGTGCTGGCGCCAGTACGTGCTGCGGAATCCGGCGATGTTCCGTTCGAGCGTGGCGACCCGGCGTGCCAGCCTCGCGCCGTCGAAGACCTCCGAGAGGTCGTCGGTCAGTTCGTCGATGTGATCCCGCTGGAGCGAACCGAGCAGCAGGGCGTCGAGGTAGACGGTGCGTGAGTGCAGCGCGCCGAACTCGTAGAAGTCTCCGTCCCCCGTGTCGGCACGATGCCCCAGGAAGGCGGCGCCTTGCCGTAGCACCATGGAGCTCCAGTCCGCCGAGATGCGCACGGTGCGGTCCGACTGGTCCTCGGCGATTTCAGGGGCCAGGGGGAAGTCGGCCGGGTTCGAACGCGAGGCCAGCTGCCACAGCCAGCGGTCCGCGGTCGCCGGCAGAGCCCCTTCGATGCTGAGGCGAAGCGTGGCTGTGTGGGCGGCCGTTGGCGTCATGAAGGCGACGGTGTACGGACGGGCGATGGCGAACGGGCCCGTGCCGCCGCGTACTTCGGCGATACCGGAGAGAAGGCCTCCAGGATCCAGCCGCCCGCTGAGCGGTCCGGTCCCGGCGGCCGGGCGTCCGGCCAGCGCGCGCAGGACGGGCAGCAGCGGCCTCGTGACGGTGAAGTGCAGGACCGCGAGGGCGTGTTCGGGGTGGCGGGCAGTGGCAGTGCGCAGCAGCTCCGTACCGATGAGACGCAGGCCGCCCTGGACGATGGACCTCGGGCGGTGCCAACGGCGGGGCCGTCCCGGACTCCCGTACAGGACTCTGGCGGAGGCCGGGGCGAAATAGGTGGCACGGGTCGCGGTGTCGGTGCGTCGACTGCCCGTCTCGAACGGGAACGGCCCCTCGGCCCAGTCGGGCGTGCGCAGCAGGCTCACGGGGACGACGACGGTCAGCTCCTGGCGTGCGCCGGTCACGACGTCGAGCGGCGGGGCAGCAGCGGTCATCCGTAGTACTCCGAGGGATCGGGCTGGTCCAGACGGATCACGAACTCGGCCCGCCCTGGGCTCTCGGCCGACACATGGAAGCGGACGGGCTCTCCGATACGGATGGTCCGGAATCCCTCCGTCACGATCTGCCGGTAGTCGAAGCCGTAGTACCGCTGGTCCTCGTCGTCCTGGACGGTGTAGGCGCCGACGGTTCCGTTCGCACCACCGCCGGTCTGCCGTCTGTCCACGACGGTGCCGTGGCGTGCCTCGCCGTTCACCCGGCCACCCCCCTCGGGTCCGTGACGTCCTCCACACAGCGGAAACCGACCGCGCGGCTGGCACCGCCCTTACGGTAGAGCCCCTTGCTGCTCGTCTGCACCGCACGCATCGGGTTGTCGTAACTACCGCCGCAGATGACGGCCAGACCGGGGTCGCCGAGGCTGCTGGACGTCCATTCCCAGCAGTTGCCCACCATTTCGGCGACGCCGAACGGGGAGCGGTTTCCGGGGTGCTCGTCCACGGGGGCCGCCCCCGCCCTGCGGACGGCGTCCTCCGCGAAGTCCCGGTACCACGCCTGATAGGTCACCATCGGGCGGGTGACCCATGAGTCCGCGCAGTTGACGAGGGCGCTGTCGGGCCGGTCGCCCCAGGGGAACAGGCGGCCGTCGGCACCGCGCGCGGCGGCTTCCCACTCCAGCGAGGTGGGCAGCCGTTTGCCCTCGAAGGCGGCGAAGGCGAACGCGGCCCACCAGCTCACGCAGACGGCCGGGTGTCCGGCGTAGCGCGGATCCGCGTAGTAGTCGGGCCTGCTCAACTGCTCGCTCCTCGGCCGGTGCGTGACACCGGCCGGCTGGTCGGGATGGTCCCAGCGCGAGGTGCCGTCGCTGGTGAGCGCGTCGAGGAAGCGCCCGTAACGCGCGGCGGTCACGGCGTACCGGTCGAAGCGCACGGGGCGTGGGACACGGCGGAGCAGCAGCCGTTCCGGCGGCCCGACGAGGTAGGTCCCCGGCGGCAGTACGCAGTCGTCGGTCCCCTGGGCGCCGGGAAGACCCGCCAGGAAGGCCCGCACCTGCTCGGTGAGGAAGGCTCCGCCCGGTATGACCGCTGCCGCGTCGCGGTTCGCCGGTTCGGTGAGGTACCGAGCGGCCAGCAGTTCCTGGTACGCGGTGTGCACGAAGGCGACCTTGTCCGGTCCGACGGGACGCAGTAAAGGGCCGAGCACACAGGCGTCGGATTCGAGGCGGCCCTCGGCGAACGCGTCCGTCCCCAGCGCTCTGTGCAGGTCGAGGAGGGAGAAGACGGTCCGGTCGGTGAGAAACGCCTGTCCGAAGAAGGCGGGCAGGCGCCTTTCGAGGTCGGGCCGCCCGCGGTCGGCGAGGACATGGGTGAGGTGCCTGCCCAGTAGATCGGCGAACGGCCGCCCGGGAGACACGTCCAGCGAAGCGGTGAGGCGCTTTTCCAACGGGGTCGCGGGCTGCTCGGCACCGGGTTCCACGAGACGGACGAGGTGGAAGTGCGGGACCCTCGCCGGATCGACCCCGTTGGCGTACATCTGCTCGACCAGTTGCTCGGAGCGGCCCGCGCCGCTGTCCAGCAGTTGGCGTATCTGTGGTGAGTCGGCCAGGAAGGACACACGTGAACTCATGATCACCGCGGACTCGGCCGACAGCACGGCGGCGAGGTCCGCGAAGAGCCGCAGGAAGCCCGCCGGGCTGGGTTCGTCGACGCCTTCGTCAACGGCGTCCAGCACGCAGAGCGCGGTGCCGGACCGGATCAGGTAGAGGAAGAGCTCATAGGCGCGGGAGCGGTCGGAGGCCATGGACGGCGCCAGAAGCCTGGCGGCGTACTCGGAGAAGGGTTCGTCCTTCGGCTTGAGTCCGAGATCGAAGTAGAAGCGGAACCGGCGGACGGTGGGATTGACCGCCAGTGCACGGAGCAGTGTGCTTTTGCCGCTTCCGGGACGGCCTGTGACCAGTACGTTCGCACTGCCACGGGCCAGTCGGGTCAGCAGCTCCGCGGCGTCCCCCGACTCGGTCATCAGGGACTCACCGGTGCGCGGGTCCGTGGACAGTACGGCCGCTGAGACGGGTGCGGCTGCACCGGCCGGAGTTGACCCGGCCGTGGAGGCGACCCCGCCGAGGTGGGCTTCGAGATTGACGAGTGTGTCCACGAAACCGTCGTAGGGGACGATCCGGATGTCCATGCCGAGCAGCCGGTGCAGGGCGTCTGACGGCGCACGGTCGTGGGGGTCCTCCAGGACGACGAACCTGGTGAGCTTGGGGAGCCTGGTACGCAGCAACTCGCCGTCACCGGAGGCGAGTACGGTGCTCAGGTCGTCTGCATCGCGGGAGAGTATGAGCTCCACGTACTCGAACCGCATGCCCGATTCACGACAGAACAGCTGATAGACGGTGTCGGAGCTGAGGACGAAGCGCTTGGCCTGCCGGTATCCGAGAGTGACGTACAGGCCCGCGAGGAACTCGCAGCGGCGGGCCACCTCGGGAGCCATGTCCGGTTCGCCGCCGGTGAGCGCGGCGCTTCCGGTGTTCGTGAACCAGACCAGTACGTCCACGAGTCGGCGCACCGCCAGCAGGCCGTCCTCGTCCCTGATGTCGTAGCCGTCGTGCGAGGACCGGTTGCGTAATCTGCGGATGTCTTCAAGCGCGTCCATCACCGTGCTGCTGCGGATATGCGGGCGACAGCGCTTGACGAGGTCGTTCAACGCCTTGGTCGAAGGGTCGCCCTCGATGTCGTGGTGACGCCACAACTCCTTGAGCAGCTTCTCGGTGAGTTTGCCGACGAGGGCGACGGCGTTCTCGGGATAGCCGTCGTCGAGGGAGCGTAACGGGCGTTCGAGGTCCAGCCCGAGGTGGTCCGCGATGCGTGAGTGGTCGTCCAGCTCACTGCGCAGACGCCGCAGCCGTTCATCGACCACGGTGCTCATCCGACTCCGTCCTGCCCTCGGTTCGACGTGCCCAGAGCGAAGGCGAACCGGTCGGGAAAGACCAGGACGGGTTCGGGATGGGCGGCGCGCATCTCTTCGATCCCGGCCTCGATCTCGCTGTCGCTGAAGGTGGAGAGCAAGGACATGTAGCGGGCGCGCACCATGCCGAAGTACGTCTTGCGGTCGATGCGCAACTCGTGCTCGACGTGGCTGAGACCCGCGTCCAGCCCCGCCGCCGTCAGGTGCTTCACGATGTCGGCGGGGTCGGGCTGAAGCTCTTCGAAGCGGGCCAGCGCGGCCCCGAACAGCGGGTACCGGATGGTTGCCGGAAGCATCACGACGAGCAGGCGGCCGCCGGGCGCCAGACGTTCGGCCAGGCCGTGCAGCGTCGGGCCCGGTTCGGCAAGGTGGTGCACCGACTCCTTGAGCCACATCGCGTCGAGCCGCTCGTACGGGAGCTCGGTCCGCCGCTCGGCGATGTCTTCCGCGGAGGCGACGAGCGGCGTCAGGCCGGGCGGCGGAGGCACGCCGATCTGGCGCAGCATCCCCTCGGACGGATCCACGCACAGGACGGGGTGGCCGGGCCTGACGGTACGGGCTATCTCGCGGGCGAACAGGCCCGTACCGCAGCCGATGTCGGCTGTACGGTCCGTGGCGGTCAGCCGCAGCGCCTCGGCGATACGGGCGGACATCCAAGGGACGTAGTCCGGCCCGTAGACCCAGTGCTCGTCGTACTCTGCGGCCAGTTCTTCGTAGTGCCCCCGCACATCGCGCCGCTCCACGGCCGTCCCCTCGTGTGTCGCCGACGCCGTCACCCCGAGCGGGCATCGAACTCGGCCAGGTTATCGCGGGGCGTGCTGCCGGCGACACCCCGTAAAGCTCATGGCGGTCACGTCATCCCGTCGGGGTGCCGCGCCGCGCCGGGTCTCCGCGGGCGGTCCGGTGACCCTCGCGGGGCCTTGTCGGACGGCCCCCGGGGCCGTCGCCGGGCCCGGATAGAATCGTCCGTATGGTCCGATCGTCCCGTGGTGAGGCGGCCCCCGGGATGTGGCGGCGGGAGGCCGGTACCGTGGTGCGGCGGGCCGGGGTGCTTCCGGAGCCCGTGGTGGCCCCGTTCGTCATCGTCGCCGGGGGACAGGTTCCCCGCGTCCCCACGGAGTGGGCGCCGCACTCGCACCGGTTGCACGAGCTCGTCTGGGTGCGCGGGGGGACGCTGACGTCCCGGGTGGAGGACCGTCTCTTCACCGTGTCCGAGGGGCACGGGCTGTGGATGCCCGCCGGAGTGGTGCACGGGGGCCGGGCGACGGCGGGGGCGGAGTTCCGCGACGCCTTCTTCGCTCCGGACCGGACCCCGTTCGCGTTCGCGTTCGGGGAGCCGACGGCGATCGAGATGACGCCCTTGCTGGAGTCGCTGCTGACCCATCTCGCCCGCACGGATCTCGACGCGGCGGCCAGGGCGCGGGCGGAGTCCGTGGTGTTCGACGTGATCCGTCCCTCGGAGCGCCAGTTCGCGCTGCAGCTGCCCGGTGACGCCAGGATCGACGCGATCGCCGAAGCCCTGCTGGACGATCCCGCCGACTGCCGTTCGCTGGAGGAGTGGGCGCGGTCGCTGGGTATCAGTGACCGCACGATCACCCGTGCGTTCCGTCACACCACGGGTCTCTCCTTCGCGCAGTGGCGGCAGATGCTGCGCGTGCACCGGGCGCTGATGCTCCTCTCCGAGGGCTTCGACGTGATGACGGTCTCCGAGACGCTCGGCTACGCGCAGCCCAGTTCCTTCATCGCCGCCTTCCGCCGCGTCATGGGCACCACGCCGGGCGCGTTCTTCGACGCGGCCGGCGACAGCTCCGGGAATGTCCCGAATCCCGTATCGCGTGTCCAGAACTCCTGATTGTCGCCATCGCAAGCGGAATATAACCTTCTCGGAGTTAGGTGACCCTTAGTTGATGCTCGCCGCGAACGGTGCTGTCCGTGCGCGGAGGAGTGTGGGGCCCGGCCCGTGAGGGCGGGGCGGGGGGTGCCGCAGTCCTTGCCCCTCCGAGCCTCCGGACTCATCGATGTTCACACGCCCCTTCCGGCCCGCCGACCAGGTCGCGGCCGGCCCCGCCGCCCCGGCGACCGCCCTCAGCGGGCACGACCTGGAGCTGCGGTACGGCGGCCGGCCGGTCGTCCACGGCGTCTCGCTCGCCCTGGAACCCGGCCGCGCGACCGCCCTGGTGGGGCCGAACGGCAGCGGCAAGTCCACGCTGCTGCGGGCGCTCTCCCGGCTGCACCGGGTGGACGGCGGCCGGGTGACGCTGGGCTCCCCCGAGGAGCGGTCCGAGCGTGACGCGGCCCTGCTCAGCCCCCGCCAGTTCGCCCGCGAGGTCACGCTGTTCTCCCAGTCGCGGCCCGCGCCCCAGGGGTTGACGGTCGCCGAGGTCGTGGCGTTCGGACGCCACCCCTACCGGCGCGGCTTCGCCGGACCGACCGACGAGGACCGGACCGCCGTCGACCGTGCCATGGGCGTCACCGGCGTACGGGACATGGCCGGCCGGCCGGTCGGTGAGCTCTCCGGCGGGGAGATGCAGCGCGTCTGGCTCGCGGCCTGCCTGGCCCAGGAGACCGGTGTCGTGCTGCTGGACGAGCCGACCAACCACCTGGACCTGCGCTACCAGATCGAGACGCTCGACCTGGTGCGCGATCTGGTCGAGGACCACGGCATCGCGGTCGGGATCGTGCTGCACGACCTCGACCACGCCTCCCGTGTCGCGGACACGCTGGTCCTGATGTGCTCCGGCCGCGTACACGCGGTGGGCGCACCCGCCGACGTCCTCACCGCCGAGAACATCGGCGAGGTCTACGACATCCGGGTCGAGGTCGGCATCGATCCCCGCACGGGGCGTCTCCGTATCGACCCACTGGGGCGGCGCGACTCCTGACACCCAGCGCACCCCCCGCTCCGTCGAGCCGCGTCCGGACCGCTTCCGGGCCGTCCGAACCGTGTCCGGACCGTCCGAGCCGCGACCGAACCGGTCCGCGTCGCCTCGCATTTCGCATCATCGAATATCGCAACGTATCGCAACGTATCGCTGCGAACCGTAAGAAAGAGGACCCCTTCATGAACCGTGCCCGTCGCCTGGCGGCGTCAGCCTCCACCGGGCTCGCCCTCCTCCTCGCCGCAACGGCCTGCGGCACGACCGACGTCGACAAGACCGAGGCCGGCAGCGCCCCCTCCGCGTCGCCCGCGTCGAAGAGCTGCGCCGAGGACACCACGGCCACCTCGACGAAGCCGGTCTCCTTCAAGGACGGCGTCGGCCGGCAGGTGAAGCTCGACAAGCCCGCCCAGCGGATCGCCGTCCTCGAATGGCAGCAGGTCGAGGACGCGCTGACCCTGTGCGTGACACCCACCGCGGTCTCCGACGCGAAGGGGTACAGCACCTGGGTCAGCGCCGAGAAGCTGCCCAGCGGGGTGACGGACATCGGCACACGCGAGGAGCCCGACCTCGACACCCTCTACGCGGCCAAGCCCGACCTCATCGTCGTGGAGGCGTTCGACGCCGACGACGAGACCATCGCGAAGCTGGAGAAGCGGGGCGTCCCCGTGATGGCCACCCGCGGCGCGAACCCGAAGGACCCGATCGGGAACATGCGCGAGGTGTTCAGCATGATCGGCCAGGCGACCGGGCGCACCGAGCGGGCCGACCAGGTGCTCCAGGAGTTCGACGAGCACCTCGCGACGGCGAAGAAGCAGGTCACCGACGCCGATCTGCCGACGAAGGACTTCCTGTTCTTCGACGGCTGGCTGGAGGGGGGCAACCTCACCGTCCGCCCGTACAGTGACGGCGCCCTGTTCACCGAGATAGGCAAAGAGCTCGGCATGACCCCGGCGTGGACCAACGACGTCAACAAGGCGCACGGCGACGGGGGTGTCGATCCCTCCTACGGCCTCGCGCAGACCGACGTCGAGGGTCTCACCTCGGTGGGGAACGCCAACTTCTTCTTCGCCAACGACGAAGGGGCCGGCGGGTACGTCGCGGCCCTGGAGAAGAACCCGATCTGGAAGACCATCCCGGCCGTGAAGGAAGGCCGCGCCCACGCGTTCCCGGCGCGGGTGTGGGGCGCCGGCGGTCCGCGCTCCTGCGAGCAGGCGATCGACGCGTACGTCGACGTGCTCGACAAGAAGTGAACGCACCCCGGACATCGGCACCCGGAACGGGACCGCTGCCGCGCGACGAGCGCGGCGGCGGTCCCGCCGGGGTGCCCGGCTCCGCCGAAGTGCCTGCGCCCGCCGGGGTGTCCGCCCCCGCCGGAGTGCCCGCCCCCGTCGGGGCAGCCGTCGCCACGGCCGGTGGCGGACCCGCCCCGGCGGCCGGCGCCGAACGCGGTGGCGGCCTCAGCGGGGTCGCCGTCCTGGCGCTCCTCCTCGTCGCCACCGCCCTGGTGGGCATGTGGCACCTGACGCAGGGGACGTCGGGCGTCGGCTTCGGCGACCTGGTGCGCCACCTCGCCGGGGAACGGGCGGACACCGGTGGGGCGCCGGTCGGTGAGATCCTCACCGGCTCGCGCCTGCCGCGCCTGCTCGCGGGCGTGGCCGTGGGCTTCGCCCTCGGTTCCGCCGGCGCGCTGCTCCAGTCCGTCACGCACAACGCGCTCGCCTCCCCCGACACCCTCGCGGTCACGGCCGGGGCCTACCTCACGCTCACGCTCGTCGCGGCCTTCGGCCTCGCCGTCCCGCTGTGGGCGTCGGGCGCCGTCGCCTTCGTCGGCGGACTGGTCGCGGCGGCACTCGTACTGCTTCTCGCGGGACGGGCCGCCGGCACCGCGGGCACCCGCCTCATCCTCGCCGGATCGGCGACGGCGATGGCCCTGGACGCGGCGACCGGGATGCTCCTCATTCTGTTCAAGCAGAACACGACCGGTCTCTTCGCCTGGGGCAGCGGTTCGCTCGCGCAGCTGAACATCGACGCCTCCGTACGCGCCGTCCCCCTCGTGGCCCTGGTGCTGTGCGTCGCTCTGGCACTGTCCCGGCGGCTGGACGTGATGAACCTCGGCGACGACGCCGCGTCCACCCTCGGCGTGCGGATCCGGAGCACCCGGGTGACCGCCGTGCTCTGCGCGGTGCTCCTGACCAGTACGGCGGTGACCCTGGCGGGGCCGATCTCCTTCGTCGGACTCGGCGCGCCCGTCCTGGCCCGGCTGATCGCGGGGCGGGTCCGGGCGCTGCGCCGGCACCTCCTCCTGGTGCCCGCGGCCGGGCTGCTCGGCGCGCTGCTCATCCTGCTCGCGGACGCGACCCTGCGCGCGGTGCAGGGCGCGGACGGGGCCGCCTCCATCCCGACCGGCGTACCGACCGCGCTGCTCGGTTCCGTCGTGATCGTGGTCCTCGCGATGCGGCTCCGGGACACGGGCGGACTCCGCCGTCCCCCGCACGCGCGGGTCGCCGCGCGGTCACGCCGGGCGTTCCTCCTGGTCGTGCTCGGCGCGGTGGCACTCCTGGCCGGTGCGGTCCTGGTGGCCGTCCTGGCGGGGAGCCTCTGGCTGCGGACCGGGGACCTCGCGCTCTGGGTCCAGGGCGCCGCCCCGGACCTGATCGGGGCGGCGCTCGACGACCGGATCCCGCGTGTGGCCGCCGCGGTCCTCGCCGGAGCGGCGCTCGGTCTGGCCGGATGCGTCGTGCAGAGCGCGGTACGCAACCCGCTGGCGGAGCCGGGCGTGCTCGGCATCACGGCGGGCGCCGGACTGGGTGCGGCCGGCGTCGTCACGTCCGGCCTGTCCGGCGGACGGCCCGTGCTGGTGGCCGTCGCGGTCGCGGCGGGGCTCGCCACGTTCGCGGTGATCGCCCTGCTGGCCTGGCGCGGCGGCTTCCTGCCCGACCGGTTCGTCCTGATCGGCATCGGCTGCGGGTACGGTCTCAGCTCCGTCACCACCTTCCTCCTGCTGCGCGCCGACCCGTACAACACGCCCAGGATCTTCACCTGGCTCTCCGGTACGACCTACGGCCGCACGCTGCCCGACGTCCTGCCGGTCGCGGTGGCCCTGGCGCTCGCGCTCCCCCTGCTGCTCGCCATGCGCTCCCGGCTCGACCTGCTCGCCGTCGACGAGGACACCCCGCGCATCGTCGGCGTGCGGGTGGAACGCACCCGCTTCGCCGCACTGGCGATCGCCGCCGTGCTCGCGGCGCTCAGTGTGATCGCCGTCGGTGTCGTCGGCTTCGTGGGACTCGTCGCCCCGCACCTCGCCCGGTCACTGGTGGGCGCCCGGCACGGCCGCTCGATCCCGGTCTCGATGCTGCTCGGCGCCGTGCTGGTGTGCGTGGCCGACGCCCTCGGCCGAACGGTCGTCGCACCGTCCCAGGTACCGGCGGGCCTCATGATCGCCCTGGTCGGGGCCCCGTACTTCGTCTGGGTGCTCAGGCGGTCCCGCGCATGACACCGGGCGGCGGTACGGCCGCGCCGACCGGGCTGCCACGGGCCGGCCCGACCGGTCCACCACGGACCGCGCCCTCCGGTACGCCGCCGGCCGGGCTCGGGGCGCGGCGCGGCGGCCCGGATCCGGCCGCGGCCGGGGCTCCGGCTCAGGCCCTCGACCGGCCCGGACCCCGGGGCCTGGCCGGCGCCCTCACGTACCGGCGGGCGCGCCCCCGACCCGCCCCTCGCCCTCCGAGACCCGCCTGGAGCATCGCAATGCCGTCCCCGCAGGAAACGCCCGTGAAGAGCGTCGTCGTCCCGTTCGAGCGCGAGAATCCGCCGGCCCCGCTCGGGCGGCTCCTGCGGCACGGGATGCCGGAGCGCTGGCAGGCGGCCGACCGCTCCGCCCACGCCCCTCACCTGGTGGCCGTCCCCGCCGACGACGGCGAGGACTGGACCGCCGCCGCGCTCGTGACGGCACGCCCACACACCGCCTATCTGAAGATCGTCGACGCCGTCGGAGACGTGCGGGCCGCCGTCGCGGCCGTCGTCGCCCACGCACGCGGCCGGGGGCTCGCGCAGGTCAAGTGGGAGGGATGGACGGCACGCCCCGAGGACGCCGCCGCCGCGGGCTTCGCCGCGCTGCGCCCTCCGCTCGCGCAGGCCGAGGACGCTGCCGGGCCCGCCACCGGGTACGTCCGCTGGCTGCACGACGGCGCGGTGGCCGAGCCCTCGTACGGGGCGGTGGCCGAATCCTCGTACGGCTCGGTGGCCGAGCCCCCCTACTACGGGCAGACCACGCACTTCACCTGCGGCGCCGTCACCGCCCTGGTCGCGCGGGCCCACGCGGGCGCGCTGCCGGTCGAGGCGCTCGACCGCCGGGCCGAGCTGACCCTGTGGCGCGACGCGACCAACCACCCCGCCTGCGAACCGGTCGGGCTGGGCGTCGCCGTACGCCGGGCGTGGCCCTCCTCTTCCGTCACGGTCCACCTCGACACGGACCGGCCCGTCCTGCTCGACCACCTTCCGGAGAACGAGCGGGAGTGGCGTGCCCTGCTCCAGGACACCTCGCGTACGGAGGCGGACCGGACCGGCGTCCCGGTCGACCCCCGCCACCTGACCCTGGCCGCGGTCCGGAGCGCGATCGGCCGGCGGGAGCAGGTGCTGCTGCTGGTCTCGCTCGACGGGATGCAGGGGTTCGACGTGCCGCACTGGGTGCTCTGCCACGGCGTGGTGCCCGGCGCCGTGGTGATCGAGGACCCGTGGGCCAACGCCTCGACGGGGGACACCTGGGTCGACGCCCATCTGCTGCCCGTGGCCGATCCGGCGCTGGACACGATGTCGGTCATCTCGGCGGACCGCTTCCGGGGCGCCGTGACCATCGGACCTCCGCGACCGCACGACCCGTCGTTCGCGTCCGCACCCGCCGAAGCCCCGTAGACCCCCTGAGCCCCCACCCGATGGCGGTGGGGTGTCCGCCGTCGGAGCCCGACCGCCGGGTACGGGTGGACGGAGATGCTCCGCCGCCGCGAAAACGGGCCGCCGCCATGTTTCACCCGTCTGCCGCCGCACGGTGCCGCGCGTGGCGGATCCGCCTCGGGCACCGTAGCCGTAGCGCTCGACGGGGGACGCGAACGGTGACCCCGGCGTGCGCGGTCACGCACAGGTGAGGCAGGGGAGCGAGCACGGGTGGGACGAGTGGCGGAAGCACCGGGGCACGCGGGCGGCGGCCACCCGGCTCACGTACACACCGCCCGTGAGCCGGGTACGGCGACCGGGAGCGTGAGCGGATGAACGGCTTCACGGCCGCGCTGTCCCTGCTGGCCCTCGCCCTTCTCGTGGTCGCCGGGGTCTACGGCGCCGCCCAGGCACTGCGCGTCTCGTCCGAACCGCTGGCCGCCCGGGCGTTCGGGTCCGGGCTCGATCCCACCGAGCACGCCGTCAGCCGCTTCCACATGCGCTGGTACACGGTCACGATGCTCTTCCTCGCCTTCGACATGGAGATGATCTTCATGTATCCGTGGACGCTCGTCATCTCGGTGACGGGCCCCGGCGCGGTGATCGAGATGTTCGTCTTCCTCGGTGTCCTGCTCAGCGGAGTCGTGTACGCGTGGCGGGAGGGGGCGCTGCGATGGGCCTGACGCGCTTACTGGTGCGGGCGGCGGCGGCCCGGCCCCGCGTGCTGCTGGTGACGACCCCCGGCGGGACGGCCGTGCGGCTGGCCGCCGAGAAGGAGTTGCGGTGCCGGGACTGGCCGACGGCGGCGACACCGGCCGGAGCCGACCTGATGCTGGTGGCGGGCCCCGGGTGCCGGGAGCTGGGACCGGCACTGGACCGGCTGTGGGAGGACACGCCCCGCCCCCGCGTACGCCTGCGGGCCGAGACGGCCGAGGACGTGGCGGCGGCCCTCGACGCGGGCCGCGCCCGGCTGGGCGCGACGGAGCACACGTACCCCGGCACCGGCCGCCCCGCGCGCACCGCCCCGACGCACGGGCGGGGCGAGGATTCCGGCCGTACGAGGACGGCGGGTGGAGAGCGGCACACGTCGGCGGGCGGAGACGCCGACGGCGGCATGGAGATGCCGGGCGGGCTGCCCATGGCCGAGGTGGGGGAGGACCGCGACGGTCTGGCCCTCGACCGTCTGCACGTACCCCTCGGGCCGTTCCTCGCCGACTGGCCGTCCGGGCTGATCGTCCACCTGGTGCTCCAGGGTGATGTCGTCCAGCGGGCCCGGCTCGGCGGCCCCTGCGGCAAAGGCACCGCCGAGCCGTTCTGGGCGCGGCCCTGGGCGCGGGCCGCCGAGGGTGAGCCGGTGCCCCTGGCCGAGGCCGCCCGGCGGCGTGCGGCGGCGCATCTGGACAGCCTGGGACGGTTGTTGGCGGTGGCGGGCTGGCCCGCCGAGGCCGTCACCGCCCGGCGGATCCGCGACGACCTGCTGGACCGCGCGCCCGCGGAGGCCGTACTGCCCAGGACCCTGCGGCTCCAACGCCGCGTCGGGCGGTCACGCACCCTGGACCGGCTGACCCGGGGCATCGGCACGCTGAGTACGGCCGACGCGCGGGCCGCCGGTGTGAGCGGTCCCGCCGCTCGGGCGGGTGGAGACGTACCGGCCCGCTACCGGCGGTGGCTCGCGGACGCCGTGGACGACGTGCGTCGACTGGACGACGTGCGCCGACTGGACGGCGTGCGCCGACTGGACGGCGGGGCCCTCCTCGATCCAACTGCCCCTGCTCCCACGGCTTCTCCCGCTCCCACGGCCCTCCTCGATCCCACGGCACAGGAGAGTCCACGGGGCCGGTGGGACGCCGGGCGGCCGCCGTCCGTCGCCCTGGCCGGGCTGCTGCCCCGGCTGCTGGAAGGCACCGAACTCGCCGCAGCCCGGCTCGTCGTCGCCGGTCTCGACCCGGATCCTGACGAACTGACCGCGCCGATCAGGGAGTTCGCGGGTGGTTGAGGCGGGGGCGTGGTGGACGCCGCTGGCAGCCCCGGCCCTGCTGCTCGGTCTCGCCGCGCTGGCCGTGGCCGGTGACGCGGCGCTGGACGCCAGGGGAGCCGGGCGGTCCGTCACCCCGGCCGGTGTGCTGAGGCCGTTCCTCGCCGTGCCGCGCGCCCTGGTCGAGCAGCCGCGGCGGCTCCCTGCCTCGGACCGGTGGCTGTGGCGCCTGGGGGTGGTCACCGTACCGGTGGCGGCGGTGCTGTCCACGCTGGTGATCCCGTTCGGGCACCACGTGGCCGCCGATCTGTCGGTGGGGGTGGTGTGGTTCAACGCCATGGAGGTGATGACCTGGGCCGGGCTGTGGCTGGCCGGCTGGGGTCCGAACGCCGCGTTCTCCCTGGTCGGCGGATACCGCTTCCTCGCCCAAGGCCTCGCGTACGAGCTGCCGTTGATGTTCGCGCTGATCTCGGCCGCCACCGGCGCCCGCTCCCTGCGCGTGTCCGGCATCGCGGAGGCGCAGCACGGCCTGTGGTACGCGGTGTGGATGCCGTTCGCCTTCGCCGTCTACCTGGCCGGGGTGCTCGCCTTCAGCTTCCTGGGCCCGTTCGCCTACCCGGCCGGCCGTGACATCGCGGACGGGGTGCTGGGCGAGACCTGCGGGGTGGACCAGCTGCTCCTGCGGGCCGGGCGGTGGCTGTGGCTGGCGGCCGGTGCGGCGATGGCGGTGCCGCTGTTCCTGGGCGGCGGCGCCGGTCCCTGGCTGCCGGCCTGGACGTGGTCGCTGGTCAAGACCCTGCTGGTGCTGGGGCTGTTGGTGTGGGTGATGCGGAGGCTGCCGGTGGTCCGCGCCGACCGGTACGTGGAGGTGGCCTGGGTGGTGCTCCTCCCGGCGGCGGTCGCGCAGGCGTTGGTCCCGGCCCTCGTCGGCCTCGGTGCGGGGTGAAGGAGCGTGTCATGGGTGTGACGAGCACGGTGCTGCTGTGGGTGCTGGGGGCATGCGCCCTGACCGGTGGCGTCCTGGTGTTCACGCTGAACTCGATGGCCCGGGTCACCTTCGCGCTGCTCGGGTCCCTGGTGTGCGTCGGCGGGGTGGTGACCGTGCTGGGACTGCCGTACCTCGGCGTGGTGACCGTGCTCATGATGGTCATGGAGATGCTGATCATGGCCGTGTTCATGATCGCCTACATGATGAATCCGGCCGGTCTGATGCCGATGTCGATGCTGCACAACACACGTGGGGCGCTGTTCGTCAGCGGCGCGATGTTCGCCGGGCTGGTGGCGGGGATCTTCCTGGTCCCCTGGCCCGGCCGTACGGGCACACGGCCCGAGGACACCACCTTCCAGGTGGGCGCCGCCCTGATGGGCGATCAGATGCTGACCATGGTCACGCTCGGGTTCGTCCTGCTGGCCACCATGGTCGGTACGACCGTGCTCGCCACCCGGCGCGGCCGGTACGACCGCTTCGGCGACGACCTCGACCGGCGGCCGGCCGAGGATCCGGGCGCTGGTCCCGGCCGGCGGCAGGCCGGGGGTCCGGCCGGCGGGGGAGCGGGCCGATGACGTTCCACCTCCTGCTGGTCCTCGCCGCGGGCCTCTTCTCGACCGGCCTGTTCGGCGCGCTCTCCCAGCAGTCCGTCGTCATGATCATGATGGGGATCGAGCTGATGATCGGCGGTGTCGTCGTCGCGGCTGCCGACTTCTGGCACTTCCTCTCCCCGGCGGCCGGCGGCGGACAGGTGGTGATCGTGGCGGCCGTGGTGGCGATGGCGGTCGAGATGGCGATGGGGTTCGCCGTCACCACCGCCCTCTACCGGGCCCGTCGGATCGACATGACCGACATGGCCGAGGACCTGAAGGGATGAGCGCGGTCCTCTGGCTCCTCGTCGCGCTTCCGCTGGGCGCCGGAGCGGTGCTCGCCGTGACCGGGCCGCGCCTGGACCGGTGGGTTCCCGCCGCCGGTGTGACGGCGGCCGTGGCGACGCTCGGTGCGGCGATCGCCGCCGCGCTGCTCCGCCCGACGGCCCGCGCGCCCCTGTTCGCGGGTACGGAGGCGGGGCTCGCGGTGGACGGTCTGTCCGCCGTCATGGTGGTCACCGTCGCCGCGGTCACCACCGCCGTGCTGGCCTTCGCGGTGGGGGAGCCCGGTTCCCGGGGCGAGCGCGGCCGGTTCTTCGGGCTGATGCTCCTCTTCTCCGGCGCCATGCTCGTCACCGTCACGGCGACCACGCTGGGGCCGCTGCTGATGGCCTGGGAGGTGATGGGCGCCACCAGTTGGGCGCTCATCGGCCACCGGTGGCGGCGGCCCGGGACGGCGGCGGCCGCCGATGTCGCGTTCCTGACCACCCGCGCCGCCGACCTGGGCCTCTACCTGGCGGCCGGCGCCGCCACGGCCGGGGGTGTCACCACCCTGCGACTCGACGCGCTGCCGCGGGCGGCCTCGCCGTGGCTCCATGTGCTCACTGCGGGCGTCGTCGTGGCCGCACTCGGCAAGTCCGCCCAACTGCCCTTCTCCTTCTGGCTGTCGAGGGCCATGCAGGGTCCCAGCGCGGTCTCCGCGCTGCTGCACTCCGCGACCATGGTCGCCGCGGGCGCCTACCTGCTGCTGCGTACGGCCCCGCTGCTGGAGACCACCGGCTGGGCCGGGCCGCTGGTCGCCTGGTCCGGCGCGGTCACCGCCCTGGCCCTGGGGCTGGTAGCGGTGGCCCAGACCGACCTGAAGCAACTGCTCGCGGCGTCCACCTCCGCCCAGGTCGGATTCATGGTGATGGCCGCGGGCAGTCACGGGGTGGCCGGGGGCACCACCCAGCTCGTCGCCCACGCCGCCACGAAGTCGGGCCTGTTCCTGGCCGCCGGGGCCTGGCTCACGGCGCTGGGCACCAAGCGGCTGCCGGCCCTGCGCGGCGCGGCGCGCACCCACCGGTTGGTCGGCGCGGCCTTCACCGTCGGCGCGCTCACGCTGGCCGGGCTGCCGCCCCTCTCGCTGTGGGCGGCCAAGGACCTCGTGCTCGCCGCCGCCCGGACCCGGGGGACCTGCCTGTACGCGGTGGGGCTCGCGGCGGCGGCCGTCGCCGCCGTCTACGGCGTCAAGGCCCTGTGGTACGTCACCCGCCCCCTCCCGCCGGATCCGGCGGCCGGATACGACACCGAGCGACCCGGCACCCGGCGGGTGTCCCGCGCCACCCCGGCTCCGCTCCTCGCCCTCACCTCGGCCGCGGCCCTGCTCGGGGTGCTGGCCCTGCCGGGACCGGCGTCCTGGCTGCGACGGCTGGTCGGCGCCGGGGGCGAACCGTCCCCCGAGGCCTGGGAGCTCGGCCTCTCGGCCGGTGTCGTGCTCACCGCCGCCGGGGCGGCCTGGTGGTGGGCCGCCCGCCCGGCACCCGCTCCGGGAGCCGCCGTGGCGCCCGTACCGCGTGCCGTCGTGCGGGGGGCCCGGAACTGGCTGTACCTGGAGCGGTTCGCCCGCACCGCGGTGGCCGGGCCCGTGCTGAGCCTGGCCAGGGCGCTGGCCGTCTTCGACGACCGGGTCATCGACGGAGCCGTGCGGCGGACCGCCCGGGGCGGCCTCGCGGCGGCCCGGCTCGCCCGCCGGGTGGACGACGACGGCATCGACGCGGCCGTACGCGCGCTCGCCTCCGGCACCCGGAGCCTGGGCCGGTGGGCGCGGCGCCCGCAGACCGGACTCCTGCACCAGTACTACGCCCAGGCCGCCGTGGGCTTCGCCGCGCTCGTCCTGATCATCCTGTTGGTGAGGTGACCCTGTGCTGAGCGTCGTCACGTTCTGGCCGCTGCTGGTGTGCGCGGTGCTGCTGCTCCTGCCGCGCACCCTCCCCGACCGGGCGTACCACCGGATCTGGATCGGCACCGCCGCCGCCGAACTGGCCCTGGTCATCGCGCTGTGGGCGGGTTTCGACACCGGCGGCGGGACGCAGTACGAGCAGCGGGCGCGCTGGATCCCCGGCGCGGGCGTCGGCTACCACGTGGGCGTGGACGGACTGTCCCTGCCGCTGGTGGCGCTGACCAGCCTGCTGTTCCTGGCCGTCGCCGTCTACTCGGCGCGCGAGCGGCGGCGGGTGCGGTCGTACGTCTGCCTGTTCCTCTTCCTCCAGACCGTCGGCACCGGCCTGTTCGTCGCCCTGGACCTGATCCTGTTCTTCGTCTACTTCGACCTGTCGATCGTCGGCATGTTCTTCGTGATCGCCGGATGGGGCCACGGCGAACGCGCCCGTGCCGCGGCCGTGACGTTCTTCCTCTACACCTTCCTCGGCTCCCTCGCCCTGCTGCTCGGGTTCATCGGCCTGTACCTGGCGGCCGACCCGCACACCTTCGACATCCTCGACCTCACCCGGGCCAACCCGCTCGCCGGACGCGGAACGTACGCGGGCCTGGTGCTGCTGGCCATCGGGGCCGGGCTGGCGGTCAAGACCCCGACCGTGCCGTTCCACACCTGGCTGCCCCCGGCGCACACCGAGGCCCCCGCGGCGGGCTCGGCGATCCTGGCCGGGGTCCTGCTGAAGATGGGCACCTACGGATTCGTGCGCATCGCCATGCCCCTGCTGCCGGGGAGCTGGCGCCGGTACGCGCTGGCGATCGCGGTCGTCGGGGCGGTGTCGGTGGTCTACGGGGCTCTGGTGGCCCTGGCGCAGACCGACTTCAAGCGGATGATCGCCTACACCTCCGTCAACCACATGGGGTACGTCGTCCTGGCCGTCGGCGCCGCCGGGACGCTCGCCGGTACCGACGCCCAGGCCCGCTCCCTCGCGGTGACCGGAGCGGTCACCCAGATGGTCAGCCACGGCCTGATCACCGGAGCCCTCTTCCTGCTCGCCGGTGTGCTCCACGACCGCGGCCGGACCTACGCGATGGACGCCTACTCGGGTCTGGCCGCGCACACACCGCGCTTCGCCGCGGTCACGGCCGTCGCCGCGTTCGCCGCGCTGGGCATCCCCGGCTTCTCCGGGTTCATCGCCGAGTTCCAGATCCTCACCGGGAGCCTGGCCTCCCAGGCGGTCGCCACCGCCGTCGCCCTCACCGGCATCCTGATCACCGCGGCCCTCTTCCTGACCGCGCTGCGGCGCATGTTCTTCGGCGCCCCGCGCCTGCCGGGGACGGTGCCCACCGGCGGCCTCGCGGATCTGCGCGCCACCGAGACCTGGTCCACCGGGCTGCTGCTCGCCGTCGCCCTGGTGATCGGCGTGGCACCGCGCTGGCTGCTGGACGTCGTCGAACCGGCCGGCCGCACCCTGACCGGGCTGGTCGCGCGGTGAACGAGGACCTGACCGCCCTCGTCCCCGAACTCGCCCTCCTGGGCGCCGCCGTCCTCGGCCTCCTCACCGGCTGCTGGCTGCCCCGCCGCCGTCAGTGGATCGTCGCCGTCCTCGCCGCCGTCGCCTGCGCGACCGGTCTGACCGCCACCGCCGTCACCCTCGCCTCCGGGCGCGAACAGACCGTCTTCTCGGGGACGTTCGCCGTGGACACCGCCACCGGCGTCGGCCGGCTCGCCGTCCTCACGGCCCTGCCGCTGGTCATCGCCATGTCCGTGGACACCGTACGGAACCATCCGCGCGAGACCGAGTACTGGGTCCTGCTGCTGCTGTCCGGCGCGGGCACGCTCGCCCTGACCGGTGCCGACGACCTGTTGATGCTGTTCGCCGCGTACCTGCTGGCCAGTCTGCCCGCCTACGCGCTCGCCGCGTTCGCCAAGGACGCCCGTGGTACCGAGGCAGCCCTGAAGTACTACCTGATGGGTGCGCTGCTCGGCACGGTCATGCTCGCCGGGACGGCCCTCCTGTACGGCGCCGGGCACACGACCCGCTACCGCGCGCTCGCCACGGCCCTGCCCCTGGCCCCCTACGGACTCGTCGCCGTCGGGCTCATCGGTGTCCTGGCCGGCCTGCTGTTCAAGGCGGGCGCGGTACCGGCCCACTTCTGGGTACCGGACGTCACCGAGGGCGCGCCCGTGCCGGTCGCGGCCTACGTCACCACCCTCCCCAAGATCGGCGCCCTGATCGCCGGTTACCGCCTCCTCCACCAGGCGCTTCCCGGCAGCGGCGTCAACTGGCCCCTGTTGCTCGCGGTCGTCGCCGCGCTCACCATGAGCCTGGGGAACCTGGCGGCGTTCTTCCAGACCTCCGTGACACGGCTGCTGGCCTACTCCACCATCAGCCAGGTCGGCTACCTCCTCATGGCCCTGGCCGTCGCCACCCGGAGCGACCTCGCCCAGAAGGGCCTGCTGTTCTACCTGCTCGCCTACGCCGTCACCAACCTCGGCGCCTTCGCCGTTGTCGCCGCACTGCCCCGGGCCCGTGCCCTCACCGACTACCGCGGCCTCGCCGCCAGGCACCCCGGCCTCGCGGCCGTCCTGGTGGTGTGCCTCCTCGGCCTGGTCGGCACCCCGCCCACCGGGGTCTTCCTCGGCAAGCTGGAACTCTTCAGCGCGGCCGTCGACGGGGGCTTCACCTGGCTCGCCGTCCTGGCGGTCGCCAACACCGTCGCCTCGCTCTTCTACTACCTGCGCTGGCTCGGCCCCCTCTTCGCCACCACCGGTGCGGCGCCCGCCGCCGTCCAGGCCGTACGGGGACGAGCGGCCGCCGCCACCGCCTGCACGGCGGCGGCCCTCTCCCTGGCGCTCGGCATCGGCGGGAGCGCCGTCCTCACACTCGCCGGGGGGCCGCTGGTGCCGTGAGGGGGCCCGGCTGTCGGCGTTCCGAGCGGCGCAAGGGTGTGAGGCGTACGGGGCGTTCGAGCTGATGGCGCGCCACTTGGACAATGGCATGTCGCTTTCAGCGAGATGCTCTACGCGAAGCTGTGTGAAGCCGTCGTGCGTGCGCAAGCCGCACAAGTCGTCCTCGGTCGCGGATAGAGGCGAGGCCTGTCCTACCAGAGGTTTCAGCGCAGGCTACGAAGTCGCGAAGACTTGGCTCTTCTGCTCACCCTATGCGCCAAGCTTGGGTCCGATGTAGGCGATCTCCAGAGTTCTTTCCATCGCAACGAGTCGGAAGTGCAGGCGGCCTGCGCCGGGCGTGAAGCGTCCGTGCCAGTCGTAGCAGCGGTTCTCGCCGGTGTCGTCCGGAAAATAGCACAGGCGTTTGCGCTGCACGTGTTCCGGCGTGATCTTCGCCCCCTGCCAGTGGGGGACAGCGGATTCGACCGGATTCCACCGCGCGGCCGACTCCTCCAGTCGCGCGAGCAGGCCCCGTACTTGAATGAATGCTGGTGGCTGGAGGGCTTTCAGGTCTTCCTGCACGCGGGAAAGGAACCGGAGCGAAGGAAAGAAGTCGGCCCTCTCCCCCCAAAGTCGCGCTGCCGAGTCGATCGCGTCTAGGCCGGTGGACCGGCCCCATTGTTCGTGCGGCTTGAGGTCCACCGGACGAGAACCGTGGCGTACGGACTCGATGGACTCGGCCACGAAGAGCTCGCCGTGGTCATCTTCGGTCAGCGTGCGGACCGTGACCTCCAACCATGGCCGGTGCCAGGCAACTGACACGGGAAGACTGACGCAGAGGCCGTCCATGAGATGGGCCGCACCCATCCCTTCGGCACCTCCTCCCGCGTACTCGTACTCGACCTCGCCGCGTGCCGTGTGCTGAGAGAGGACATCGGCGAAGGGGGACCGGTTGCGGAGGGCTTTGATGTATTGCCGCTCATTGCGATGCCGGTTGTCGGCGGCCCATTGCTGGTAGCAGTAGCCCTGGGCGAGCTCGGACTTGGTCAACGGGGTCCGGGTGACCAGTGCGATCTCACGCCATGAGCGTGCCTCGCGTAGTAGTCGGATCAACTCGTCCATCGCCGCGGCCACTTCCCCCGGCGACGCTTCGGACATGCAGGACCGCTCGTTGAGGAATAGCAGAAGTGGCATGCCCGCCCCCAGGTATGGTGATGGTGAATCGTGTCGGTTCTCGTTGAGGGCTGTTCAGTCCAGTAGCTGATCGAGGGAGTTCTCCCACTCGTCGAAGAATCCCTGAGGCCAATCGGACAGCATGCCGTCGTCTCCCATCCGGGGACTGACCACCCCAATGCCCTGCCCGTTGCGACGGAAGAAGTGTACGGCTGTTGCGGACGGTGCGATGCGGTCGTTCTTGACCGAGATACGCAGGCCGTTGAGGACATGGTCCGAGTGCGTCTCCACAATGAGCTGCGCACCGGCTGTGACGGCGGCCGTCGCCAGATAGGCCAACGAGGTCTGACCTTGCGGGTGGAGATGTGCTTCCGGATTCTCCAGGAGGATGAGTGATCCGGGCCGGGCGGTGAGGCATGCGACGACGATGGGCAGGGCGTAGGTGAGGCCGAACCCGACGTTGGTTGGCCGGTACCTGTTCGAGGCGTTCACTCCCGAGCCGAAGCCGTAGCTGAGCCTTACGGTGTCCGTGCCGTCGATGCCGATGGCCTCGAGATTGACTCCTGGGCAGAGTTGTTGCATCCATGCGTCGGTCTGCTTGAGCAGTGTGTGTGAGGCCGTTGACGGGTGGCGCAACGCCGTCTCCACCGGATCGTCCTGATGAACGCGCAGGTAGTTGGCCGTGTGTTCTCCCCGGGCGCCAAGGAACCCACGGCGTACAACCGCGTGGTGCGAGCGCGGGTAGCTGATGGCGGGGACGATGCGATCCGCCTTGAGGTACTGGAAACCAGGACCGAAGAGCTCGGGCAACGCCATTGCTAGACGTGTCTCCGCTGGAGGCGCATCGACCAGCTTGAGCAGATCGTCCTCCGAACCGTACGCGGCACGCCAGCTCAGGCCCGCCTGGGAGAGCCCAACAGGGAGGACGCCGAGACCGATGTCGGGATCGTCCTTTGTGTAGGCCTCGTGGCGTACGTCCTGACCGATACCCAGCTGAACGAACTCCCCGTTGAGGAGGAGCCCTGACTCGGAACCGTCTTCGAGGACCCCGGCCTCGTAGGACTGGCGCAACAGGGCGAGGGCTTGGAGGACCGTACTCTTGCCGGAGGAGTTCAGGCCGGTGAGCAGAGTGAACGGCGCGAGCGCGAGGTTCTGTCGGCCGAATGCCTTGAAATTGCTGATGGTGATTCGCTCAAGCATTCAGTACCTCCTGAAACATTTCGTCGAGCAGGCGAAAGCGGAGGCGTACCTTGTTGATATCGCCTGTGCCTGCGGAGACGGCATTGAAGAAATCGCCGTCGTCCATGAGGTCGAGGAATCCCTCTTCCACCTCTGCGTGTCGCTGCTGGAGAATGTCGATTTCGTGCGGTGCATACGTGGATAGGGTGACCGACTGGGATTCGAAGAGCGCCTTGTTTACAGGGGAACGTCTGTTCGTGTCACGGAATCTCTTGCGGAACGCATGGTCGCCAAGCACGGCGTGGCTCGCGTCCATGGCCGTGAGGAATCGTAGTCGCAGATGTTCTCGGGCTTCGGGGTCCAGGGAGTTGACCTGATGCATGGCCTGACGTAGGAACCTGTCGAAATCCCCGCTCGTGTATTCGTCGGGGGGAGTGAGTGAGAAGGCGACGAAGCGCAAGCACATTTCCCGGTCGGACATCCGCTCCGAGGAAACACTTCCCCCTGTTGCCTCCCGGAACGCATCAGAAGAAGCGAGGTGCGCGAGAAAAGTACGTGCGGGGCCGGGGATCAGGGCATGGCGGAGTTCCTGACGGGTGAGCGCCCGCCCGCCTGTGTTGATTCGGGCGAAGATGTTGAACTTGACTTCTTCTGGAGTGCCCCGCCGGATGAGGAGAACGACGAGTTCGGTTTCCTCTATCCGGGTCTGGAGGCGACCGGGCAGGTCGGTGAAGGTGCAGCCGTCGAACTCGGTGAGGTACTCCAGTCCCGTCAGACGCAACGGTTCACTGCCGATTGTTTCGGGGGCGACGAACCTTGCGATCGTGGAGAGGCGCTGGACGCCGTCCACGATGGCCCACGTGTCCTCCTCGCCTTCAGCCGCGTAGAGCGTCGGCAAGGTGATGCGCAGCAGCAGCGATTCGATGAGTCGGCTCTGGGCCTTCATGGTCCAGATGCCCGCCCGCCGCTGGAAGTCAGGGGCGAGGTCGATCGTCTTTCGTCTGATCCGGTTGAGGAGCAGACCGACAGTGGGATTGCGGGTCTGCACTTCAATCAGATCCGGATCGAAGGGACTGTCGATCCGCTCGCCGATGTCCTCGCGCTCCACGTCCGTGCTGAGACCCGTCTCGTCCAGTTCGACGGGGATCATTTCCTGGACGAGGCGTGCTCCGGGTGCGGTCGTACCATCACTCATGGGTTCTCTGAACCGCCTTTCCGTTGTCGGGCTCCATCGTCCACAGACGCATCGTATGCGGATCCCGTCGGCCGGCTTCGTGGCGGTCGATCGGTGGCATCGGACCATCTGGCGGAAGAGCCGAGTGGTTGGCTGTTCGGCGGAGTCCGCTCAGGGGCGGGGGTGGCCGCGTCGGAGCACGGGTGGCCCTGGGGGAGAGTGACCGACTCGGGGGAGGGGACAGTCCCCTGTCATCCCCTGGGGCGCCGCCGGGCCGGCGAAGCAGAAAGTGGGAGTGCACGATCCAGCGGAGGTGGTTGTGCTGCCACGGGCGGTCGGTGCGCAGAGCGTTTGGGTGGCCGGTCAGCTGTGTATCGGCCCCTGAAGACGGTAGTCCTTCGGAATGCCGTCAGTTGTCGACCGTTACGTGGAAGCACTGGGGGACGCGCTATGCGTCGTCCTGCCAGGTGCGTGCCCAGCTCCGTATCTCGCGCTCGGGGCAGCGGCACACCCTCTACGGTGGAGTTCTGGGCGCCGTCAAGGTGGAGAAAAGCCGCAGTTGGGCATATGCGGGACCGCCAAGCCGATTCACCCCGAGGTCGAGCTCCTTACGTCCACGGCGCCGTGCTGGACACATTCGGCGTGGTCGGCGAGCATCGCGAAGCAGGGCTGGAGCCCGCGTCGTGCGCGAGCGGCCGTGTGGCGCGGGATGAACATGCCGACGGGATGAGGCGTGCCACGACGGGCGACGACAGAGTGGAGATCGCTCGCCGTGTCCCCTCACCGGGCGACCGCGCAGCCGTTGCCGCGCGACGCACGGCGCTGGTGGGCCCAACCACGTCGTCCGTATCACTCCTTCATCGCCACCGGGCCGGGGAGCCCGGGGGCCGTGGGGGTACCGCCGCGGCGGCGTTCGGCGCGGTCGACGAGTCCGAGCAGGGGGCCGGTCATGGCCGTGGTCGTCAGGGCCATGATGACCAGGGCGAGGACCAGCGGCGAGGGCAGGATGCCGGCACGGTGTCCCGCTTCGAGCACGATCAGTTCGGTCAGGCCCCGGGTGTTCATCAGGACGCCCATCCTGCGGGCGGAACCGGAGGGCATGCCGGCGAGGCGGGCCCCGAGGTAGCCGCCGAGCAGCTTGCCCACGCAGCCCAGGACGAGCGTGGCGGTGATCAGCGTCCAGGACGCGGCGGAGAAGGCGTCGATGAGCACGGTGACGCCGGTGACCACGAAGAAGACCGGCGTCAGGGTCCGCCCGGCGTGCGAGACGGCGGCCACCGGCTTGGTCCAGGGGGCCAGGGCCTCGCCGGGGATCGCCAGGCCGACCATCGCGGCACCGACGATGGCGGTCATGCCCAGGCGCTCGGTCAGCAGGGCCGTCCCCATCGCGGCGCAGCCCAGGAGCACGGCGGTGGTCCTCGGCAACCGCAGGCAGAGCCGGCGCGCCGGGGCGGTGAGCAGGCCCAGGCGCAGCAGGAGCGCGCAGCCGCCGCCCGCGAGGAGGGCGAGGCCGGATCCCCAGAGGCCCGAGAGATCACCCGCGCCCAGTCCGATGGCGAGCGTGAGCATCATCCAGCCCAGGCTGTCCATGACCACGGCGGACGCCAGGGCGAACTGCCCTTCGGTCGTGTCGCTCATGCCCCGGTCGCCGAGGATCCGGGAGAGGACGGGCACCGCGGTGATGGACATGGCCACCGCGACCAGCAGGACGAAGGCGGGCATCGGGGCGTCGCCGCGGGCCGCCGTGTCGTCGGTGAGATGGATGAGCCCCACCAGGAGCAGGCCCGTGGTGAGGGGGAACACGAAAGCACCCGCGACCAGACCGGAGAGGGTGCGCTGCGATGGGCTGCCCGGCCCCGGCCGCAACTTGTGGGCGAGGCCCACCAGATAGAGCACCAGCCCCGTCTGGCCGACGAACTTCAGCACGTCGAGTACCTCGGCCGGCAGCAGCGTGTCGAACGCGGCCCGGTCGGAGAGCGCGAGCACGGCGGGGCCGATCAGCAGCCCCACCGTGACCTCTCCGACGACCTCGGGCTGGCGCAGCCACCGGGCGGCGGCCCGTCCCGCTCGGGCCAGGACCAGGACGACGGCGAGCGCCACGATCACGTGCACGGGATGGGACAGGAGGTTCGAGACGATGTCCATGGTTGCGTGAGGCCCTTCGTGGCCGTTCTGACGCGGTCAGACGAGGTGAAGACGCTGTGGAGCCGCGTGGGTCCGTGGCGTGGGGGTCACCGCCGCCGGATCTCCGGATAGCGGGCGGCGATCAGCTCGCTCGCGCGGGGGCCACGGGCGAAGACGAAGTCGGCGGTGTCGAGGTGACGGCCCGTCAGGCGGTCCACCACGACCGGGTCCGCCTCCACGCCGGTGGCGTTGTCCACCAGCAGCAGACTGCGCTCCTCCGGGGCCAGCCGGTGATTTCCCCACGCGGCCATGACCAGGATGAGCGGGCGGAGCGCCCGGCCGCGACCGGTGGGCCGGTACACCGGGTCGTCCGGGGACGAGGCCCCCTCCTCGGGAGTGAGGAGGTCCCTCGCCACCAGGTCGGCGATCCGGTCGGTCAGTACGTCGGCGGGCGTCGCCAGATTCCGGCGGATCGACGAGAAGCGGGTGTGACCGTCGAAGACCTCGTGCAGGATCTCCAGCGTCCACCAGGGGCCGACGGCCTCGACCGTACGTGCCAGCGGGCAGTCGGGAATCCGTGGCTTCGGGCCGGCCGGGTGTGCCGGTTGTGCCGGTTGTGCCGGTTGTGCCGCTTCGGCACGTCCGCCGTCCCGGGTGTTCAAGAGATCGCTCCTCACCGTCAGCTCCCATGGGTCGTCGGAATCGCCGGAATCGTCTGGTACCGCCGGGCGCCCCCGGCCGGTGGCCCCCGCGTGACGGCGGGCGCCTCCGGCCGGGGGCGGACACGTTCCGGCCCCTCACACGGCCGCACCGCCGGCCGCCGGACCGGTGCCGCCCGGGCCGGGCGGGGAGGTCTTCAGGGAGCCGTACCGCCGCATCCCGTACAGCAGCGGGCTCGACGGCCGGTCCGCCCGCACCTTCACCTGGAGCACCTCCCCGAAGACCACCACGTGGTCCCCGACGGACAGCGTCTCGCTGACCCGGCAGTCCGCGACCGTGTGGGCGTCCTCGACCAGGTGCGGCAGCCCGGACTCCGGTTCCCGGACCCACGCCACCTTCTCGAACCGGTCCGGCGCGCCGGAGGCGAAGAGGGTCGCCGCGCCCTCGGCCCGGTCGTGCAGGAGGTTGACCGCGAACGCCGACACCTGGAGCAGCGCGGCCAGCGTCGGGCTCTCGGCCCGCAGGCACACCAGCAGGGTCGGCGGCCGCAGGGCCACGCTGCACATCGACGAGCAGGTCATCCCCCAGGGCTCACCGTCCGGCGCGGTGGTCGTCACGACGGTGACTCCGGCCGGGTGCGTCGTCATGAGAGAGCGGAACTCCGCCTGATCGACGGGTGCGCGCGCGATCGTGCCGGTCACAGGGTTCGGCATGCTGTGCTACCTCCTCGCTCGGCCATGCCGCTGACTACGAACGTTTCCCTTTCAGCTTCGTGACGTGGGCCAGGTAGTCCCAGTGGCTCGGCAGCCGCTCGACCAGCGAGGCCGCCTGGTCGCGGACCTGACGCAGCTCCTTGGACGCGGCGGTGTCGTCCATCAGCGCCAGACCGGGCCGGGGACGGACGTCGAGACCACCGAGGCCCAGGATCATCGCGGTGTAGGAGTAGGGCTCGAAGCCGTGGTAGTACGGGAACACGGTGTCCGCGTCGGGCAGCTTGACCTTCCACTGCTCGATGCGCTCGGCCAGCGCGTCCGGCACCGTGCGGGCCTTGGCGTCCTGCCAGTACGCGTTGTTGTTGCGCTTGGCGGCGATGTAGTGGAGTACGAGGAACTCCCGTACGCCGTCCATGACGTTGGCCACCTGGCGGTTGTAGGACCGGCGCAGCTGGTGGTCGTCCCGGCCGCCGGGGAAGTGCTTCACCAGCTGCTCGATGCCGTTCTGGATGAAGAAGATCCCCGTCGACTCCAGCGGCTCCACGAACCCGCTGGACAGGCCGATGGCCACGACGTTGTTGACCCAGGAGTTCTCGCTCCGGCCGATCCGCATCTTGATGTGATTGGCCGTCAGGTCCTCGGACCCCGGCCCCACGAACGAGCGGAGGGTGCGTTCGGCCTCGTCCGGGGTGCAGTAGTCACTGGCGTAGACGTAGCCGGTGCCGATGCGGTCGGAGAGCGGGATCGTCCAGATCCAGCCGGCGTCCTGCGCGGTGGACCGCGTGTACGGGCCCATCCCCTGGTCGGACATCTCCATCGGCACCCGCAGGGCGACCGCGCTGTCGTTCGGCAGGCTGTCCTGGTAGGAGAGGAAGGGCACCTCCAGCCGTTTGTTGAGCAGCATCCCGCGGAACCCGGTGCAGTCGATGAAGAGGTCGCCCGCCAGGTCGCCGCTCTCCTTGGTGCGCACGTGCGTGACGTCGCCGCGCTCGTCCACCTCCGCGTGCACCACGTCGTCCAGCACGTGCCGGACCCCGCGGTCGGTGCCGTACCGGGTGAGGAGCTTGGCCAGCAGGGTGGCGTCGAACTGGTAGGCGTACGGGAACTGGGTGTTCTGCTCGGCCATGGTGGACCGGGACGCGTGCTCCGCCTCGTGCTCGACCGCGTCGAGCTCCAGCAGGCTGCCCTCCAACTGCCGGGGGGAGCGCTTGGCGTCGCAGAGCGCGGCGATCACCGAGCAGTCCTGGTCGTAGTCGTCGCTGGGCCGCTTGTGCAGCCACCAGTCGGCGAGGGACACGCCCTCCACGATGCGCGGCCGCTCGAAGGGGTGGTAGAAGTGGTGCCCCTCGGCCCGCCAGTTGTCGTAGCGGATGCCCAGCTTGTAGGTGGCGTGGCACTCCGGCATCCAGTCGGTCTCGGCGAGTCCGAGATACGAGAAGAAGTGCCGGATGGTGCTGAAGGACGCCTCCCCCACCCCGATCGTGGGCACGTTCTTCGATTCGACGAGCGTCACCGCGAGCTTGTCGCCGAAGGTCGCTTTCAGATACGAGGCGGTCATCCACCCCGCGGTCCCGCCGCCGACGATGACAACGCTTCTGGCCATGGTTCCCCTCACTTCTTCCGTGCTGACCCGACTTCAACCGTCCTGGCTCCCCGGGGCCCAAGTCCCGGGCCCGCGAAGGAGGATGATCTGGGAGGGACGCGCCCCGTCCTCCTCGTCTACCGGGAGGAACCCGCGCCCTCGTCACCGCACTCGTCGACGAACTCCAGGATCTTGCGCACCCCGGATTCGAGCGACGCCGGATCCACGCAGAACGCGACCCTGACCTGATGCCGTGCCCAGGGCGCGAAGTCGTGGGACCGGATGCGGCCCTGCTCGTCCACGTCGGGGCGCATGGCGAAGCCGTTCCCCGGTACGACGGCGACGCCCTTGCGTGCGAGCAACTCGGTCGCGAAGGTCTCGGCGTCCAGCCCCGTCCGGGCCACGTCCAGCATCGCGTACCAGCCGCCGGCCGGGAGTTCGTTCATCAGCCCGGCCCGGACCAGCGGCGACAGCGCCACGTCCCGGTTGCGCTGCACCAGCTTCCGGTTGGTCGCCGCGGCGTCGGCCCGGGTCTCCAGCGCGGCGATCCCCGCGTACTGCACCGGGGTCGAGGTGCCGATGATGTTGGCCTCCTGCGTCACCTTCATGACGTCGGCGGCGTGGTCGTTGGCCAGGGCGACGTAGCCCAGCCGGTAGCCGGTCATCGCGAAGCTCTTGGAGAAGCTGAAGACGCTGTGCACGATGCGCTCGGCGACCGGCACGTCGCGTTCGAGCGAGGCGACCGAGACGTGTTCGCCCTCGTACAGGAAGTGCTCGTACGCCTCGTCGCTGATGACGTGCCAGCCCCGGGCGCGGGCCAGCTCCAGCAGGGCACCGATCTCGTCGCGGTCCAGGACGACACCGGTGGGGTTCGCCGGCGAGTTGATCACCAGCACCCGGGTACGCGGGGTGGCGGCGGCCGCGATCGTCGCGGGGTCGGGCCGGAAGTTGTCACCGAGCGCGTACAGCACCGGCCGGAACCCGGCGAGCACGCTCTGCTGGAGGTGGACCGGCCAGTGCAGTTCCGGCAGCAGGATCTCGGCGCCGGGCTCGGCGAGCGACTGGAGCAGGGCGGCCAGACCCTGACACGAACCCGGCGAGATCAGCAGCCGGGAGACCGCGCTGTCCACACCGTTGTCGAGGCGGAGCTTCTCCACGGCCGCCGCGCGCAGCTCGGGCAGGCCCTCCACACCGGTGTACTTGGTCTCTCCGCGCCGCACCGCGTCCACGAAGGCGTCCGCGACGTTGTCGGCGGGGTCGAAGTACGGGTCACCGACGTGCAGCTTCACCACCTCGGTGCCGGACTCCTCCTCCTTCGCCTCCGCCGCGCGGAAGATGCGGTGCAGACACGAGGAGGGGATGGAACCGGCGGCGGACAAGATGTCTGAACTCACGCTCGTACCGTCCTTGTTCTGTCGGGGTTTGCGTCGGCCGTTCGGGGAGGTCGCGGGATGTGTCATGCCGTCCGGCCGCCGTCCACGGGGATCAGCGCCCCGGTGACCCAGCCGGACACCTCCGGGTCCAGCAGCAGGGACACCCACCGGCCGATCTCCGTGTCCTGGCCGAACCGCCCCATCGGGGTCGAGGCGAGGAGACCGACACGCAGGTGTTCGGTGCCCGCCCCGTCGAGACCGGTCTCGTGCCACATCGGCGTGTCCACCGGGCCGGGCATGACGGCGTTCACCCGGACGTCCGGGGCGAGTTCCCGCGCCAGCGAACGTGTGAGGCTGTTGAGGGCCGCCTTGCTCGCGCCGTAGAAGGCGCGCCCCGGCATGGAGAGCGCGCCGCCGACCGAGGAGATGTTGACGACGCTGCCGCGGTGGGCGCGCAGCTGCGGCAGCGCGCACCGGATCAGTTCGGCCGGAGCGCGCACGTTGACGGCGAGCATCGCGTCGAACAGCGCCGGGTCGGTCGTCTCCAGCTCACCGAACCGGGCCAGCCCCGCGTTGTTGACCACCGCGTCGAGCCTGCCGAAGGCCTCGGTCGCCGCCGCCACGATCCGCTCGGCCGCGCCCGGTGCGGAGACGTCCTCGGCCACCACCGTGACGGCGTCCCCGTAACGGTCCTTCAGCTCCCGCAGGGGCTCCTCGCGGCGTCCGACGGCGGTCACACCGGCGCCGGACTTCAGCACGCACTCCGTGATGCCCCGGCCGATACCGGTGGCCGCGCCGGTGATCACGACGGACTGTGCGGTACTCATCGCAGGACCTCGCTCTCCGCGAGAACCGCGGTGATGTCGTCGATCAGCTCGGCCGGGTGGGAGAGGAACCGGAAGTGCCCGCCGGGCAGGGCGCGTACGTCGAAGCGGCCGGCGGCCACGGCGTCCCAGGCGCCGGCCCGCGCGGCGTCCACCAGCGGGTCCCCGGTGTTGTGGTAGCAGCGGATCCGGCAGTCCAGCGGTTCGGCGCCGGCCGGAGGCCGGTAGGTCTCGTGGAGCGTGATGTCCGACCGCAGGACCGGCAGCAGCAGTTCCCGCAGCTCCGGGTCGTCCGCGATCTCCGGCGCGATCCCGCCGAGGTCCCGCAGCGCCTGCCACAGCTCCTCGTCGTCCGCCCGGTGCGTCGTCCCGCCGCCGGCCGCCAGGGGCGCGGGCGCGCCCGACAGGAACAGGGCGCGCGGGGGCGTGCCGAGGTCCCGCATGGCCCGTGCGGTCTCGTACGCGACCAGGGCGCCCAGGCTGTGACCGAACAGGACGCAGCGAGCCGGATCCAGCCGGGACAGCTCCCGCGCGACGTGTGCGCCGATCTCCGCGATGCTGCCGGCCGGCGCCTCGGCGATCCGGTCGGCGTGACCGGGATACTGCGCGGCGAGCAGCTCCATGTCCCCGGGCATCGCCGGCGACCAGGCACGATAGGTCGCCGCCGAACCGCCGGAGTGCGGAAAGCAGACCAGCCGGCCGGCCGGGCCCGTCACACCGCCGAGGGCCCGCAACCAGCCTCGGTCACGCGTTCGTATGGGATTCACGCCACCGAGCTTCACCGAACCCCCGGCCCGGTCGCGGCAATCTGTCAAAGCTCTGTCGGGCTCGCCTGGGCACCCGCACCAGTGCCCGAACCTGAAGGTGTCGCACCCTAGGAGGACACATGCTCGACGGGTTCGTGCCCTGGCCCACCGGCTTCGCCGACCGCTACCGCCGTGCCGGCTACTGGCGCGGTCTCTCCCTGCGGCAGCTGTTCGCCGACAGCGCCGGACGCCGGCCGGACAAGACCGCCGCGGTGGACGCGCACCACCGCGTCACCTACGCGGAGCTGGCCGAGGAGGCCGACCGGATCGCGTCGGGCCTGCTGGCCCTCGGCGTCCGCGGCCGCGACCGGGTGGTGGTGCACCTGCCGAACCGGATCAGCTTCCTGTCCACCGTCATCGCCCTGGCCGGCATCGGCGCCATCCCGGTCCTGGCGCTGCCCGGTCACCGCCGCGACGAGATCCTGCATCTGGCGCGCGCCTCCGAGGCGGTGGCCTACATCGGCCCCGACCGGTTCCAGGGCTTCGACTTCCGGGCGCTGGCCCGTGACGTCCGCCGGGACGTGCCCGGCCTGCGGCACGTGGTGATCGACGGCCAGGCGGAGGAGTTCACCCCGCTGTCGGAGCTGGCGCGCTCCGGCGTACGGGAACTGCCCCCCGTCGACTCGTCCGAGGTGGCGCTGCTCCTGCTGTCGGGCGGAACCACCGGAGTGCCCAAGCTGATCCCGCGCACCCACGACGACTACGCGTACAACATCGCCGCGTGCGCCCGGGTGGTGGAGTTCGACGACACCGGGGTCTACCTCGCCGCGAACCCCGTGCCGCACAACGCCGCGCTCGGCTGCCCCGGCGCGCTGGGGGCGGTGCTCCTCGGCGGTAAGGCCGTGCTGGCCGCCAACCCCAGCCCCGACCACGTGTTCCCGCTGATCCGGGACGAGGGCGTCACCCTCACCACGCTGGTGCCCGCGCTGGCGCTGCTGTGGGCGGAGGCCGCCCGCGCCACGCCGATCGACATGAGCGGCATGATCATGCAGGTGGGCAGCTCCAAGTTCGGACCGGCCGCGGCGGAGCGGGTGAGCGGGAGCCTGGGCTGCCGCATCGCGAACGTGTACGGCATCGGCGAGGGCCTGATCACCCACACACGCCTGGACGATCCGCCGGAGGTCGTCTTCGGCACGGAGGGCAGGCCGGTGTGCCCGGACGACGAGATCAGGATCGTCGACGCCGACGAGAAGGACGTCGCCGTCGGGGTCACCGGTGAACTGCTCACCCGCGGCCCGTACACCATCCGCGGCTACTTCGCGGCGCCGGAACACAACCGCCGGTCCTTCACCGAGGACGGCTTCTACCGCTCCGGCGACCTGGCGCGGCTGACCGAGGACGGCAACGTCGTCATCGAGGGCCGGCTGAAGGACATCATCCACCACCTCGGGGAGAAGGTCTCGGCGGAGGAGGTCGAGGGACACGTCCTGACCTACCCCGGAGTCCGGGACACCGCTGTGGTCGGCGTCCCGGACGGCGACCTCGACGAACGTGTCGTGGTGTTCGCCGTCCTCGGCGACGACGCGGACGGCGAGGCGGCGCCGGTCACACTGCGCTCGGTCAGGGAGCACATGCGCGCGCGGGGACTGGCGTCCTACAAGATGCCGGACGAGGTGGTCGTCGTACCCGACCTCCCCCGCACCCCGGTGGGCAAGATCGACAAGAACGCGTTGCGGGCCTCGCGCCGCGAACGCCAGACGGTCTGAGAGCCGCCCCGAAGTCCCGTATCCCCCGCGTGGACTTCGGGGCACCGGGCCCGGTACCCGTACCGGGCCCGCACCCCCCGCCTCCCTCTTCTCCGCCTCGCGGTGTTCCGTGTCCGGCCCGGAGCCCCACCCCCGCGCCACGGCTGATTCCTGACCGTTCCGGCATCACAAGGAAACGGATCCCCATCGGAAGAGTTGGTTCACATGCACCGCACGGCAGAGACAGACGTGAGTTCCGAGGAACGCAACGAGAGAATCGGGCGGCTCGACCCGTTGCGGCTGGACGACGACGTCCGCGCGTTACCCAAGATGAACGAAGCCGCTGACGTCCCGGCGCTGGTGGACGTCCTGCGCGGGGCGCTCCCCTCCGAGGAGAGCGTCGCCGCCTTCACGGTGCCGGAATGCCTCGCCGCCATGCGTGATCTGGGCATGTACCTCGGCAGCCTCAAACGGCACGGTGTGTCGGCCTTCGACGCCATCCCGGAGGCGACCCGTTCGTTCGAACTCCTGGGCCTGCGGACCCATATGATCCCGCGCGACACCGTGTACCACTACACGTGCTGGAACCCGGTGGGCGCACGGGAGCGCCTCTACAGCGGCCACCCCATGGAGAGGCACCTCATCGACGCGGTACGCCGCTGCGTCCCGGACCTCGCCCGCGCCGTCGAGGCCGGGCGGGTGCTGCGCGCCGAGGAACCGGGCAGCGCGGCGCACGCCGACGCGATGGCGGCCCTCGCCGGGCACATCACGGCGGCCGACCGGGCGATGGGCCGGGTGAACGCGCACGTCACCCCCGAGTTCTTCGCCCTCGTGCTCAGACCGTACTTCGAGGACGTGCGCATAGCGGGCCGAAGATACATGGGGCCGGCCGCCGCCCATGTCCCCCTCTTCCTCCTGGACCTGCTGCTCTGGGCGTCGGACCGGGGCAGCGGGCAGTACCGGGGCTTCTGCCACGAGGTCGCCCTCCAGACGCTCCCCGACTGGCAGGAGCTGTACGCGGAGTGGACCGCGGGGCCGTCCGTCACCACGCGGGTCGTCGCGGCGCTCGACGGCCCCTCCCCACCACCCGGGACCGGCCACGTCCTGGCCGGTGCCGAGGGGCTGCGGCAGGCTCTCCGGTCGCTCACCTCGTTCCGCGGGAAGCACCTGGTGATGGCCCGGCGCGCCTACCACGCGGAGGTCAGGCTCTACGAACTGGGCAGCGGCGGCGGCAGCGTGGGCCTCCTCGAGGAGATCCTCGCCCTGACACGGCAGAACGGTGCCGTGGTCGGTCCGGCCGCCGCCCGTACCGCCCCCCGTGCCACGACACCGAAGGAGTGACGTGCCGACGACGAAGATCACGATTGTCGGGTCCGGGATAGCCGGACTGGCCACCGCGGTCAGCCTCCACGCGGCGGGATTCGACCGCGTGACCGTCTACGAGGCCGATCCCTCCGTCCGCTCGCTCGGGCTCGGACTCAACATCCTGCCCAACGCCGTCCGCGAACTCGCCGAACTCGGGCTGCTGGACGAACTGCTGCACCAGGCGGTCCGCACCCGGGAACTCGCGATGTACAACCCGCACGGAGACCTGGTGTGGCGTGAGGACCGCGGGACGCACGCCGGATACACCTGGCCCCAGCTGTCGGTGTCCCGCTCTCGGCTCGTCGCGGTCCTGGCCGGGGAGGCCCGGCGGCGGCTGGGCGACGGCGCCGTCGTCACCGACGCCCGGCTCGTCGGCCTGGACCACGGGCCGGGCGGACCGCGCGCGGTCTTCACGGACCGGCGCGGAGACACCCGGACCGTCGAGACGGACGTGCTCCTCTGCGCGGACGGCATCCGGTCGGCCGCGCGCGCACAGCTCTACCCCGACGAAGGGCCTCCCCTGACGAACGGGACGACCCTGTACCGGGGGACCGCCTGGGCCGACGCGTTCCTGACGGGGGACTCGATGGCCGTTCTGGGGGACGACAGAAGACGGCTCGTCCTGTACCCGATCGAGAGGAATGCCGAGGAGCGCCGCGCACTGGTCAACTGGGTGGCCGCGTTCCCCGACGAGGACGGCTCCACGCACCGGCGGCCGATGGGCGCGGCGGACAGCCGGGAGGTCATCCTGCGCGAGTTCGGCCGGTGGTCGCCCCCGGGGACGGACCTGGCGAGCCTCCTCAAGGACACCGAGGACATCCAGCGCTACCCGATGACCGACCGGGACCCCATTCCCCGGTGGACGTTCGGGAACGTGACGCTCGTGGGGGACGCCGCCCACGCGATGTACCCCGCCGGATCGAACGGGGCCACCCAGGCCGTCATCGACGCGCGGGTGCTCGCCTGGCACCTCGCCGCACACCACCCGGACGTGGGCCGCGCCCTGCGGGCCTACGAGGCCGAACGCCGGCCGCAGATGACCGAACTCCAGGCGAGCGCCCGGTCCATGGGGCCCGAACGGGTCATCACGCTGGCCCACCAACGGGCCCCTGACGGCTTCGACGACGTACGGGACGTCTTCGGCGAGGAGGAACTCGCCCAGATATCCCACGACTTCGCCGTCACGGGCAGGTTCGACCAGGAATGGGTCAACACGCGGCCCTCTCTGAATGTCAGCCCCCACCGTCCGCCGGCCGCACGGCCCGACTCCCGGAGTGCGAAGTGACCCACCCGACCCGGCGGGACGCCGAGTCTGAGACCGCGGCCGCCTCCCAGACGGTGCGGGCCGTTGAAGCCGTGGAGGCCGTCAAGGAGACGAGCTTCATCACGGCCGTCATCAGGGCCATGGAGAACGACCGGCCCGACGCCTACCTGTCGGATCCCCACGCCGCCCTGTTGAGCACTCCCCGGTCCAGACGGATGGCGGACGAGGCGCTGGCCGCCGGCGGCACCACCGGATCGGTGATCGTGCGGGCCCGTTTCGGTGACGAGGAGCTCCGCCGGGGAATCGCCGAGGGAATCACCCAGGTGGTCTGCCTCGCGGCGGGCAGCGACACACGTGCCTGGCGCCTCGGACTCCCGCCCGCCACCCGCTTCTTCGAGATCGACCTGCCGGGCCAGCTGGAGGCCAAGGAGGCGCTGCTCGCGCCGGTCGAGGACCGGCTCGCCTGCCACCGCGTGTCCCTCGGCGCGGACCTCCGGAGCGACACGTGGCCGGAGCACCTGCGCGCCGCGGGCCACGACCGGGCCGCACGCACCGTCTGGATCGTCGAGGGCCTGCTCCCGTACGTGCGGATCGAGCAGTTCACCCGGCTGGTCGCGCACGTCAGGGAGAGCTCGGCGCCTGGCTCGACACTGCTGGTCGACGCACCGCACACGGAGTTCTACGCCGACCCGGCCAACGCGAGGTTCCTGGCCTTCATGGAGTCCCGCGGATCCGCGTTCCGGCTCGGTCTGGACGACCTCGGCGGCTTCCTCGGCCGGCACGGCTGGCAGGCGGACGCGTACACGCTGAGGCAGTTGTCCGCGGGCGCGTGCGCGGGGTTCCCGCCTCCGCCCGCCCGGCTCTGCCCGCCCCACGACCATCACTGGGTGGCCCGCGCGCGTCTCGCCTGAGGGACGCCCGACCGCGTGGGCCGGCCGCCGCGCGAGCGGTGGCCGGCCGTGGAGCCCGCGTGCCGGGCGAGTCGGTGCGCCCGGCCGTGGAACCGGGGCCGGGCGGGACCGGTACGCCCGGCCGGAGCCGGGCGCCGGGCGGGATCAGTACGTCGGGTCCGCCTTCATCAGACCCAGCGCGATCAGCCCGCGCGAGACCAGGCTGACCGCCATGGTCAGGACGGCCTGGGGCGGCTTGAACGCCGTCGGCACGTTCATGATGGTCTTCCGGGCCGTCCGGGGGTCACTGTGCGGTCCGGACAGCCGGTACACGTGCGGCATCTGCGAACCGCACCACAGCTTGTAGGCCAGCCGGGGGTTCAGGAAGACGGACGGACGCCACGGGGAGCACCCGATCACCCGCGAGAAGTCGATCATGAAGTGGTTGTAGTGCACCAGGGTCCGCAGGTCCGGGTTGCCGTGGAAGACCTCGTTCTCGTACGCCGCCTGGCGCTCGATGAGCCCCTGGAGCCGTACCCGGTCCGGCAGGCTCTTCTTGCCGCTGCACAGGAGGGCGAAGTACCGGCTCTGCATCTCGGAGCAGGCGGGCACTCCGCCGGCGGCCGGCCGCGCCCACCCGATGAAGACCACACCAATGCCGAGGTCCGGGTGGATCATGTGCTTGTACAGGGTGCGCACGTCGGTGATGTCCGCGTCCTTGAGGATGCTGAAGTCCTCGACGTAGCCCGTGTTCAGCATGACCGTGTCGATCTTCTCCCGCCGGCCGTCCTTGAACAGGACGTAGTCCTTGCCCAGGCGTTCGATCCCCGCGGCGTTGACCGTCAGCCTGCCGTCGACGACCCGGTGGATGAAGGCCTCGTTCTTGGTCAGGAAGTGGTTGAAGAAGTACTTGTTCTTCGAGTTCCACTCGGCCACCGCCCTGGCGGCGCCCGTCTTGCCCCGGGTCTTGATCCGCTTCATCCCGAAGCGCATGACGGTGGTGGCGGCCGCCAGCGGAATCGAGTGCAGCAGATGCGAGGTGTAGGCGTCGTTCGTGTGGGGGCCGCCTCCGGGGTACCGTTCGAGGACCGGCTGGTAGCGGCGCACCGACAGGGTGCAGGCCTCGGCCGTCTGCGCGATCTCGTTCACCACGTCCGCCGCGGTCTCACCGATCCCCACGCAGAGGACGCGCTTGCCACGGAAGCGCGCGGCGTTGCGGTAGTGGGCCGAGTGCACGATCTCGCCGGTGAAGTCCTCCTGTCCCGGGAGGTCGATGTAGTTCGGCACCCGGTGCGTGCCGGTGGAGATGACCACCGCGTCGAACTGATGGGCCGTCCGCGCCTTGGGGTCGTCGACCGGTGCTACTTCGACGGTGTATCCGCCGTCCTCGTTCTTCGTGATGCTCAGTACGTCGGTACGCGTGCGGACGGACGGCCCGAGACCGAACCTCTCGGCGAAGTCGAGCAGGTACTGCCGGTACTCGGCGGACGACCAGAAACGCCGCTCCTGCTTCTCCGGCGGCGGGAAGCTGGAGAACGTCATCATGTAGTTGGATATGGTCAGCATCGTCGAGTCGTAGGCACCCGCCTCGTCGGGCGCGACCTCCGCGCGGAAGACCCCGCCGATCTCGGATCCGTGCTCGAAGCAGGTCACCGTGTGGTCTTCGTCCAGCAGTTCTTTCACCGCGACCAGACCCGATGGGCCCGCGCCGATGACACAGACGTTCTTTCGCATCGTTACCTCTCGACTTCTGGAAGTGCCTTGTCGGGCCTGGAGGGTGCCGGCCGCACACGGACGCCGGGTTCGCCCGGCCGGTGGGGGGTGGTGCCGCGGAGGGGTGGGGGAGGACGGGACGACCGGGGCGGGGTGCCGGGGGTGGTGCGCTGTCCGCCGACCGCCTCAGCGGCCTTCGAAGTGCACCGGCAGGCTGTCGTAACCGGTCAGGAAGTTCGAGTAGATGGGGCGCGGCGTCCCCCGCAGCTCCATCCGCCCGACGTCGGACACCAGCGCGTGCAGCAGGGCCCTGAGTTCCGCCCGGCCGAGGTGCGCGCCCAGGCAGTAGTGCGGACCGTGACCGAACGAGAGGTGCTTGTTCGGGGAGCGGGACAGGGTGAACCGGCGGGGCTGGTCGAACACCGTCTCGTCGTTGTTCGCCGAGATGTTCCACAGGGTGACGATGTCGCCCGCGCGCACCGTGTGTCCGTGCAGCTCAAGATCCTGAACGGCGGTGCGGGCCAGGTGGATCCCCGGGGTCGACCAGCGGATGATCTCCTCCGCCGCCGATTCGAGGGAGACCTCGCCCGTCCGCAGGGCGTGCCACTGCCCGGGGTTCTCGATCAGGGCGAGCACGGCGCAGATCGCCGAGACCCGGGAGGTCTCGTCGCCGCCGATGATCAGGCTGTAGCAGTTGACGGCGATCTCCTCGACCGTGAGCGGGCGGTCGTCGAGCCGCGCGGTCGCGAGCATGCTGATGACGTCGTCGCCCGGCCGCTCCCGCCGTTCCTGGGCCAACTCCATGAAATACAGCACGATTTCGTTGCGGGCGCCGATCGCGTCGATTTCCGTGCTGTCCGCGTGGCCCGACGACAGCGCCATCTTGTTCCACCGCAACAGGTCCGCGCGGTCCCCGTGCGGAATGGAGAGCAGATCGCAGATCGTGTTCATCGGAATCTGCTCGGCGACCTCGGCGGCGAAGTCGAAGGTGTCCTTCCCGGTCATCGTCGATATCAGTTCGGCCGTGCGGTGCCGTACCTTTTCGACGACCTCGCCAAGGACCCGTGGCGTGAACGCGCTGAAGAGGAGAGTGCGCAACTGGCGGTGGCGCGGGCCGTCGGTGACCGCCAGCATGCTCCCGCCCGCGGAGTCGTCACCCCGCAGCACGACGTCCAGGACGTTTCCCCTGGTGGAACTCAGGGCCGCGTCATGGAAAAGGGACTGGATGTCCGCGTAGCGGGAGACCACCCAGAATCCGGGGTTCCGGGCGGTGGGCTCGTGCCAGTACACCGGACGCTCGGCGCGCACCGTGCGCCAGAACTCGTGGACGTCGTTCTCAATGAATGTGGCCGGATCGGTGAGATCCAGGGAACAAAGGCTGAGAGCGGACTGAGTCATTTCCTGATCGTGACAGGCCGGCCCTGCCCGGCGGCCGAACTCTTGCCAGTTCCTTTCCTCTGCCGTCCGGCGGTCCGCTCCTCTGCCGTCCGGCGGTCCGCGTCCACCGGGCGGGGCGTGAGGGTACGAGGGGGGCGCGCCCACGGCGGGGACCCGGTGGGCCCGGCGGGTCCCCGGCGGTCCCTGTCGGCCCCTGGTCGGCTCCGGCGGTGGGCGGGCAGGTGCGAGGGCGCGCTCGGCGGCGGCGGGGCCGGCCGATCCGACAGAGACCGTACGAAGTCTGTCAATATGAGAAACGCATGGGCACAAATGTGGAGTGAATCTGTCTGGATATGGTCACTGACTGGTAATGTCGATAGCGCTTCCATGGGGCCGGGGCGGGGATGGAAGACGGACGGGTCGTCGTTATCCGCGGCAAAGCCCATCGGCGGCCGGCCGGGAATGGTGGATCCGGTGGGCTGCGAGCTGGATTCCCCCGGTGCCGTGCGGCCGGTGCGGTGCCGCTATTCACCGCCGGCGAAGACCCGGAACGACCGCTGTGCATTACCGGAATGTTTCAGAGCATTTCAGCTCGATGAGGGGACGGTGCGCATGCCCAATCCATTCGAGGACGACAGCCGGGACTACCTGGCGCTGCGGAACGACGAGGAGCAGTACTCGCTCTGGCCGCACGATGTCGCCGTTCCGGACGGGTGGCGGGTCGTGTACGGCCCGGCGTCCCGCGAGAAGGTCGTCGACCACGTCGACCAGACCTGGACGGACATGCGTCCCAAGAGCCTCCGGGACGCCATGGCCGCGAACGAGGGTGCGCCGGCGTGAACGCCGGTGGATGAGGGACCGGCCGGGCGCTCGACCTGACGACGGGTCGGGCGCCCGTGGGCGAGGGCCGTGTGCGGCGGTGCCGCGCGGTCCCCTCGGCCGCGACGAGCCCGCCGCCGAACGCCCGGTGGCTCCACGCTGTGCCACGACGCGCCCGGAGACACGGCCCGGAGAAGCCGCCCGGATACACCGCACGGAGACGCCGCGCGGGGCCGGACGGCGACGGCCGACGGGACAGGAAGGACGGCGGGGCCGGGGAACGCGTGGACACGGTTCCCCCGCGCCGCCATGACAGGGGGAACCCGCCCGGGACATGCACTGAGCCGGTGTCATGTCGAAGGCCGGCTGAAGAACGGTGCGGTTGAGAATCCTACTTCTCGATTTCAACGGACAAGGTTCTTGGGGGATGGCTGTGAAAGCAGATGTGAAGAATCGGGTCAAATTCGTTCGATGGCCTGCGGAAAGAGATATGCGTGAGCAATGTAAGGTCCAGGGTGATCTCTGTCTCTTGGTGGTCGAGCACGGCGCGTCTCCGCCGGAGCAGCTGAGCCTGTACGAGGACTGGGTGCGTCCTCCGATCGTTCAGGAAGATCTCCAGGCCCGACTGCGTCAGCTCGCCCACCGTGCCGTCCTCAAGTCCAAGCCCCTGCTGGACCCGACGGGAATCCTCTACTTCAAGGACTCCTCCGTCACGCTCTCCCTGACGCAGTGCGAGATGCTGGCACCGCTGGTGGCCCGGTACGGCCAGGTGATTTACCGGACCGAGCTGCGCGAGATCCTCGAACGCTCCGGCTCCAGCTCGTCCAGCAACGCCCTGGACCTGCACGTCATGCGGTTACGCCGGCGTCTGCAACTCGTCCGCCTCGCGGTACGGAACGTCTGGGGGCGCGGCTTCGTCCTTGAGCCCATCTGATCCCACCCGGGCCCGTCCGATCCCGTCCGGTCCCTTCTGCGCCCGGCCCCATGCGCCGGTCCGGGCGGCCGTCCGTGTGAGGACCAGGTCCGGAGATCGGCGGTCCACCGCCCGGCACGGCACCACCGGCCCCGCACGGCGGTGGAGCCGTGCCGGCGGCGGCGTTCACGACGACGCGACGCTGAGACCGACGTGCGCCTGACCGCGCAGCTCGCGCAACTCCGCGAACGGCAGTGTGCAGCGGCTCAGCAGATAGTCGGCTCCCGTGCTGCCGCCGGTCCCGGCATGACTGCCCATCACCTTCGTGACCAGGCTGACGTGGCTCACCTGCCAGCGCCAGTAGCCGTTGCCGACGTCGAGCAGCGCCTCGATGATCCGGTAGTACACGTGCGCGTCGACGCCCCGCCGGGCCAGGTCGGACACGCTGTGGCCCGACCTGGCCACCCACGCGCTGAACGACTCGTACAGAGGGCCCTCGTGCTCGGCGTTGCCGATGAGGTGGGCCAGCCGGTGGAACTGCCCCGACTGCGCGCCGCTCGCCGTCCCGAGCAACTCGCGGAACAGGGCGAAGTCGCGCAGGGACAGCTTGTCGAGTGCGGTCAACTGCGTGTGCAGAACGCCGACGAGCGCGGCGGCGCGTTGCAGGAGATCGACGACCCATTCCGCGTTGGACGTGTCGTCGGTCGTCGTGAAGACGTCGACGACGGCTTCCAGGTCGGCGATGATCTGACGGAGCCAGAGTTCACTCGACTGATGGGCGATGATGAAGAACTGCTCCGACAGCACGGTGGACTTCAGGGCGTCGGAGCCGGCGGCGCGGGGCTTCTGGAGGGACAGCAAAGTATCCAGCTCAAGGTAGTTCTGGTACTTCAGTTCATGGGCCACTTTGATTCCCTCTCTCCGTGACGAACTCGTACGTACGGCACGCCCCTCGCGCCCCTGTGGGCAGGACGGAAAGCGCTGCGTGGAACCCCCCGCGCGGGAGACGATGGCCATACCGGCGACGTCGCCCCCGATCGCTCGTGGCCTGGGGCATCCGTACGACGGCCGCGCTGAACCGGGCACCGCCACATCATGGAGCGCCCGGCGGACCCGTGAGCACCCGGAGAAAGAGTTCTTTCACGGCCCGTCCGGCCGGCCGGGCTCCATGCGATCGTCGGTGACTGTTACCCGGCGCGACGGCATTCCCGGCGCCCGTGCCGGCGAACGGTGACACCGGTGTACGGAACTCGGGAGGAATTCGGCGGCAGCCGTTCCCGCGCACCGTAACGCGTCCTATTCGTGCCGGAACTCTGTGTCGGAGGCGGAGCGGAGTTGAACACTGTTTCGGAGCTATTCGAGTCCGTGGTTACCGAGTCCGGTGACGCTCCGGCGGTCGTCTTCGGCGAGAGCGTCCTCGACTACGCGGAGTTGAACGCCCGTGCCAACCGGCTCGCCCGGCGGCTGATCGCGGCGGGTGTGGGGCCGGACGCGCTGGTCGCGGTCGCGGTGGAGCGCTCGGCCCGGCTGGTCGTCGCGGTGCTCGCCGTGCTCAAGGCGGGCGGCGCCTACCTCCCGCTGGACCCGGACTACCCCGCCGAACGCCTGACGCACATGGTCGTGGACGCGCGGCCGGTCCTGCTGCTGCGGACGGACGGCGTCACCTCACTCCACCTGGACGTGCCGGAGCTGGTGCTCGACGACCCGTCCTTCGAGGCCCTGTGCGAGCGGGAGCGCGGCGACGACATCGCGCCGGGCGAGCGCACGGCACCGCTGGTCCCCGCCCATCTGATGTACGTCATCTACACCTCCGGTTCGACCGGGGTCCCCAAGGGGGTCGCGGTCAGCCACACCGGCGTGACCGACCTGGTCTCCACCCAGGTGCGGCTGTACGGGGTGGGCCGGGGCGACCGGATCCTGCAATGGGCGTCCTTCAGCTTCGACGCCTGGTTCTGGGACTTCACCCTGGCGCTGCTGAACGGCGCGACGCTCGTGATGGCCGAGCAGCACGCCCTGATGCCGGGGGAGACCCTGCGCGAGACCATGCTCACGTACTCCATCGACCACGCGGTCCTGCCGCCGGTGGCCCTCGGCATCACCGACAGCGAAGGGCTGCTGGTCGGCGGCACCATCACCTCCACCGGTGACGTCTGCACCCGGGCCCTGGCCGAGGAGTGGTCCAAGGGCCGGCGGCTCTACAACGCCTACGGCCCGACGGAGGTGACCGTCGGCGCGTCGATCGGCGGCCCCGTCAAGGGCGTGCAGGACGAGGTGACCGTCGGGACGCCGTGGGACGGCGGTGTGGTCCACGTCCTGGACGAGCGGCTGCGGGAGTGCCCCGACGGCCAGGAGGGGGAGCTGTTCCTGGCGGGGAGCGGTGTGGTCCGCGGCTATCTGAACCGCCCGGGTCTGACCGCGTCCCGCTTCGTCGCCGACCCGTACGGCCCGCCCGGAAGCAGGATGTACCGGTCGGGCGACCGGGGCAGGCACGAGGCGGACGGCGAGCTGTACTTCACCGGCAGGATCGACAACCAGGTGAAGATGCGGGGCTTCCGCGTCGAACTCGGCGAGATCGAGACGCGCCTGGAGAGTCACCCGGCGGTGGAGATCGTCGTCGCGGTGGTCGGCGGCCAGGACGCGGCCACCGAGCACATCGTCGTCTACGTCAGGACGTCGGCCCGCCACGAGGTCACCGAGGGGCAGTTGCGGGCCTGGGCGCGCGACGCGCTTCCCGAGCACATGGTGCCCACGCACGTCGTCGTGCTCGACCGGTTCCCGACGCTGCCGAACGGAAAGATCGACCGCAAGGAGCTGGCCGAGCGGGCCGTGCGCGCCCCGGCCGGCCACCACGGCACACCGCCGCACCCGGTTCCGGCGGCGGATGAGGGCGGGGCGGGCGAGGCCGCGTCGTACGAAGAGGCCCTGTGCCGCATGGTGGGGGAGATCCTGCAGGTCCCCGAAGTGACCCCGAAGGACAACTTCTTCGACCTGGGCGGCCACTCGATGCTCGCCGCGAAGCTGGCCGGCCGGATGCGCAAGGAGCTCGGTGTGACGGTGCCGATGCGCTCGATGTTCGAGGCCCAGAGCCTGGCCGAACTGGCTCAGGTCATGGAGCGGGCCAAGCGGGGCTGACCGTGCCGTCCCTCCGCTGACCGCTGGTGCGGTGCGCCGTCCCCGGGGCCGGCGGGCGGCACCGTCGTTCGTCCCCTCACTCCCGGTGACCGCCCCGGACCGCCGGGGACGGCGTCCGGCCGCGGAGTCGAAATCGTGCAAGGGAGTTAGGAAATGTCATCGGAGCCTGTTGACCACGGCGCGGGGTCTCCCGCCGCCACCGACGCCACGGACGCCACCGATGCCGGGACGAGCCGCGAGGACCTGCGCCGCGTGGTGTCCGACCTGCTGGGCATCGAGCTGACCCCGACGGACGACGACAGCAACCTCTTCGAACTCGGCCTCCAGTCCCTGGAGATGATGCGGCTGGCGAACCGGCTCAGCCGTGCCGGAGGAGAGATCACCTTCTCGCGGCTGTCCGACGACCCGCGGCTGTCGGCGTGGTTCGAACTGCTCGTCCCCGTCGCGGAGGCCGAGCCGGCACCGCGGCCCCCGGCTCCGGTGGTGGAGCACACCGACGCCACGGACCGCCCCTTCGCCCTCACGGCGGTGCAGCAGGCCTATCTGATCGGCCGCGACGACGACCAGCCGCTCGGCGGCGTCAGTTGCCACGCCTACCTGGAGTTCGACGCGGAAGGGGTCGAACCGCACCGGCTGGAGCAGGCGGTCCGCGCCCTGATCAGGCGGCACCCCATGCTGCGCGTGTCGTTCGCCGACGACGCCACCCAGCGGGTCGCGGCCGAGTCCGCGTGGCCGGGGGTGGGCGTCGAGGACCTCAGGCACCTCCCCGAGGCCGAGGCGACGGCGGCGGCCCTGGCCCTCCGCGACCGGCTGTCGCACCGGCGCCTGGACGTGCGCGGCGGAGAGGTCGTCGACGTCCGGATGACCCGGCTCCCCGGCGGGGTGGACCGGCTCCACCTCAACGTCGATCTGCTCGCCGCCGACCTCGCCAGCATCCGGGTCCTGCTCGCCGACCTCGCCGTCCTGTACGACCACCCCGAGGGGCTCGACGAGATCACCTACACCTTCGGCCGGTACGTCGCGGAGCAGGACGCGATCCGCGGCGCCGAACGCGAACGGGCGCGCGCCTACTGGCAGGAGAGGCTTCCGTCGCTGCCGGGCGGACCGAAGCTCCCGCTGGCCATGGACCCCGAAGCGGTCGGCGTACCGACGTTCGTCCGCCGCTCGTGCGCGCTCACGGCGCGGGAGTGGCGTGTCATCGAACGGCGGGCGGCCGAGGCGGGTCTGACGCCCTCGGTGGTGCTCGCCACGGCGTACGCCATGGTGCTGGGCCGGTGGAGCGGGGACGAGCGCTTCCTGCTCAACCTGCCGCTGTTCGACCGCGATCTCGACGCCCACCCCCAGATCGGCCAGGTCGTGGCCGACTTCACCGGGCTGGTGCTGGTGGAGGTCGATCTCTCCGGCGACAGCTTCGTCGACCGCGCCCGCGCGATGCGCAAGCAGATGCACGAGGACATCGGCAACGCCGCCTATTCCGGGGTGGACGTGCTGCGCGACTTCGTCCGCGCCGACCAGGACACACCCCGTACCGCGCCGGTCGTGTTCGCCTGCGACCTGTCGGCCCCGCTCGTCCCGGACGCCTTCGCGGACCGCTTCGGCGAGCCCGCGTGGATGATCTCCCAGACCCCGCAGATCTGGCTCGACCACCAGGTCTACCGCACCCGCGACGACGGGGTGCTGCTGGTGTGGGACGCCGTGGACGCCCTCTTCCCGGACGGCGTGCTCGACGCGATGATGGCCGCCTACGAGCAGGTGGTCCGCGGTCTGCTGACCGACGCGTGGGAGGCCGCCGCACCCCGGATCGCGCTGCCCGCCGCGCAGGAGCGGCAGCGGGCCGCGGTCAACGCGGCGGTGCGCCCGATGACCGGGAACCTGCTGCACACGGCGTTCTTCGAGCGGGCCGGCGAACGCGCCGGGCGGCCGGCCCTGTTGTGGGGCGAGCGGGAGGCGATGGCGCACGACGCGCTGGCGCGGGACGCCCTGGCCGTCGCCGGAGCGCTGGCGCGGCGCGGTGTCGGCCGCGGCTCGTACGTCGCGGTGACCGCCCCCAAGGGGGCCGGGCAGATCGCGGCCGTGCTCGGGGTTCTCGCCGCGGGCGCCGCCTATGTGCCCATCGGCGTGGACCAGCCGGCCGAGCGGCGCACCCGCATCCTCGAACTCAGCGGCGCACGGCTGGTCCTGGACGGCAGCGGACTCCTGGAGCCCTCCGAGGCCGGTGTCGAGGTCCTCGCGATCGACGCGGCGACGCGCGAACACCCGCTGAGCGCCCCGGTGCCCGCCGGTCCCGACGACACGGCGTACGTGATCTTCACCTCGGGCTCGACCGGACTGCCCAAGGGCGTCGAGATCAGCCACCGGGCCGCGGTCAACACCGTCGAGGACGTCAACGAGCGCTTCGGCATCGGGCCCGACGACCGGGTGCTGGCGGTGTCCGCGCTGGACTTCGACCTCTCGGTGTGGGACGTCTTCGGATTCCTCGGGGCGGGAGGCGCCGCCGTCCTGGTGCCGGAGTCCGGCCGGCGCGACGCCGCCGAGTGGCTGAGACTGTGCCGCCTCCACGCGGTGACTGTGTGGAACACCGTCCCGGCCCTGCTCGACATGGTGCTGACCGCCGCCGACGAGTCCCCTCTCCCCCCGGCGATGCGCCTGGCCCTGCTGTCCGGCGACTGGATCGGGCTCGACCTGCCCGAGCGGCTGGCCCGCGCGTCCGGCGGCCGATGTCGGATGATCGCCCTCGGCGGCGCCACCGAGGCCGCGATCTGGTCGAACGCGTACGAGGTGACGGAGGTCCCGGACGGCTGGCGGTCCATCCCCTACGGAAAGCCCCTGCGGAACCAGAAGTTCCGAGTGGTGGACGGCAGCGGGCGGGACTGCCCCGACTGGGTACCCGGTGAACTCTGGATCGGCGGCGCCGGGGTCGCCCTCGGCTACCGCGGCGACCCCGGACTGACCGCCGCGCGCTTCCCCACGCACGACGGCGGGCGCTGGTACCGCACCGGCGACCTCGGCCGCTACCACCCCGACGGCACCCTGGAGTTCCTCGGGCGCCTCGACCACCAGGTGAAGATCAACGGCTTCCGGGTGGAGCTCGGGGAGATCGAGACCTGCCTCCAGGCGCACCCCGCGGTGGCACAGGCCGTCGCCGTCGTGTTCACCGAAGGCCGCCGCGAACTGGTCGCCGCCGTGGTCGAACGCACGGCGGCACCGGACCGGCCCCAGGAGCGTACGGACCACGCCGCCGAGCGGGGGGAGCGGTACGGCGCGTTCCTGCCGCCGGCCCCCGACGCCGCGGCCGGGACCGATCCGCACGCACGCGAACACCATCTGGTGGAGGTGCTGCTGGCCGGCGTCGTCGCGCCGCTGACCGGGCCGGACGGTGCCACCGCGCCGGTCTGCGCCGAACAGCGCCCGGTGGCGGACATCTGGCTGGAGTACCTCGCGCGGCGCTCGGTGCTGGTACGGGAAGGCGACGCCGCCTACCGGCACGGGCCCCGCTGGGCCGAGGTCACCGCTCCGGGCCGGGACAAGGAGGTGCGTGAGGCCGCCCGGGGGACGTGCTTCGAGACCGTCGCGACCGCACTGGAGTGGGCCGGGCCGCTCTTCACGGCGATCCTGTCCGGCGAGGCCGACGCCACCGCGCTGCTGGACGACCCCGTACTGGCGCCGGAGGCCCTCAACGACCTGATGCCGGGCACGGCCGCGTGTCTGGGAGCCGTGGCCGAGGACCTGCGGGCGCGCTCCGCCGACACCCCGCCCCCGGCCGTCGCCGAGTGGGACGTGACCGGTGGCCAGGGCACCGTACGGCTGCTCGGCGCGCTCGCCCCGGACACCGTCGGGTACACCCTCCTCGGCTCCTCCGCCCCGGCGCTCGCCAAGGCCGGGGCACTGCTGCGCGAGCACGGACACAGCCCGCGGACGGCGGTGCAGGGCCCCGCCGCGATCGCCGCGCGCCACGTGCACGCCTTCGACGCCGTGGTGGCCGACAACGCCCTGCACCGGATGGAGGACCCCGGGACGGCCGTGGCCACCATGGCCCTGCTGCTCGCGCCGGGAGGACGCCTCTACCTGAGCGAGCGCACCCGTCCGACCCCCCTCGCTCTGGTGACGGCGCTGCCGCTGGAGGCGCGCGCGGGGCGGTTCGACGACGGCCGTACCGGATCCGCCTGGCTGTACGGCGCCGAGCGGTGGGCGGCGGCCTGCACCGAGGCCGGGCTGTGCGACGTCCGGGTCCTGCGCACCGAGGCCACCGGTGAGATCCTGCTGGTCGCGGACCGGCCCGCGACCGCCCAGGGGATCGACGGGGACGAGCTGCGCCGGTGGACGGCGGAGCGGCTGCCCGACCACATGGTCCCCGCCCATCTGACCGTGCTGCCCGCACTGCCGCTCAGCGGCAACGGGAAGGTCGACCGGCGGCGGATACGGACCGTTCTCGAACAGTCCGCGGACCGGCCGCGCGACGCGGGCGAACCGCCGCGCGGCGCCACCGAGGGGTTCGTCGCCGAACGGTGGACGAAGCTGCTCGGCCTGGACTCGGTGGGCCGGGACGAGAACTTCTTCCGGCTCGGCGGCGACAGCATGCTCGCGACACGCTTCATCGCCGAGGTGCGCGGGGCCTGGGGCGTCGAACTGCCCATGCGGGAGGTCATGCGCGCCCCGACCGTCGCCGGGCTGAGCGAACTGATCGACCAGCTCGGCCCCGCCGCCGACGGGCGGCCCGCCGACGACTGGGGCAACGGCGACGATTGCGAAGAGGGTGCGGTGTGAACGCCAACGACCTGCTCGAAGAGTTCCGGAGCGCCGGTGTCCGCCTGTGGCGCGAGGGGGAGCAACTGCGCTTCCGCGCCCCCCGTGGTGTGATGACCGAGGAGCGCCTGGCGGAACTGCGCCGTGGCAAGGCGGAGTTGCTGGCGGCCCTAGCCGGGGGTCCGGAGGCGGAGGGGCCGGGCGCCGACCCGGTGTGGCAGGCCCGGCCCGGGGAGCGCGAGGAGCCCTTCCCGCTGACCGACATCCAGTCCGCCTACCTGTTCGGCCGCAACCCGGCCTTCGACTACGGCGGCGTCTCCTGCCACGTCTACCTGGAGTTCGAGTATCCGGCGGACCTCGACCCCGCCCGGCTGCGACGGGCGTGGGACGGCCTGGTGGAGCGCCACGAGACGCTGCGGACCGTCATCTCCTCCGACGGCACCCAGCGCGTCCTGCCCGCGCCGGCGGCCAGCCGTATCGAGGTCGCCGATCTGCGTACGGCGCCGGGCGACACGGTCGAGAAGGCGATCGAGGGCGTGCGGGACGAGCTGTCCCACGCGGTGCACCCGGCGGACGAGCGCCCCATGCACGAGCTGCGCCTGACCCTGGCCGGCACGCGCAGTGTGCTGCACGTGTCGGTGGACTTCATGGCGCTGGACTGGCTCAGCATGCAGCAGGTGCTCACCGAGCTGGACCTCCGCTACGCGCGGCCGGACTGCGAACTCCCCCCGGTGGAAGCCACCTTCCGCGACTACGTGCTCGCCGAGCGCCGGCTGCGGGAGGGCGGCCGGTACGCGCGCGACCGCGCGTACTGGTGGGACCGCCTCGACGAACTGCCCGGCGCCCCGGCGCTGCCGCTGCGCGAGGACCACGACCCCGCGACCGCGCCGCCGCGCTTCCACCGGCTGACGGCCACGCTGGACGACCGAGTGTGGCGGTCGCTGAAGGCGCGCGCCGCCGAACACGGCGTCACACCGGCCAACGCGGTGCTGGCGGCGTACGCGGAGACGATCGGCCGCTGGAGCGGCACCGAGCGCTTCTGCCTCGGGCTGCCCGTGCTCAACCGGATGCCGCTGCACCCGCACGTGGACCGGCTGCTCGGCGACTTCACCTCGCTGAGCCTGCTCGCGGTCGAACCCGGGGGCAGGGCGTCCTTCGCCGAACGGGCCCGCGCGCTGGGCGAGCGTGTCTTCGACGACCTCGACCACCGGCTGTACAGCGGGGTGGAGGTACTGCGCGAACTCACCCGGCGCCGCGGGCGCGAGGCGGCGGCCGTGCTCCCGGTGGTGTTCACCGGCAGCGTCGGCGTGGTGGGCGGCACGGTGTCGGCGGCGGGCCGCAAGGCCCGTCCGGTGTACGGCATCAGCCAGACCCCGCAGGTGTGGATCGACTGTCAGGTCGGCGACCAGTACGGCGGCCTGGACATCAACTGGGACGTACGGGACGGCGTCTTCGCCGACGGCGTGGTGGACGACATGTTCCACGCCTTCGAGGGGCTGCTGCACCGGCTGGCCGAGGACGACGGGCCGTGGGCGGCGGTGGAGCCGCAGCCCCTCCCGGACCACCAGCGGGCCCGGCGGACCGAGGCCAACGCCACGGCGGCACCCTCGCCGGACGGCCTGCTGCACGACCCGCTCGTGGCCTACGCCCGCGCCTTCCCCGACCGGACCGCGGTGATCGACCCGGCGGGATCACTCACCTACGGGCAGTGGCTCGGGCGCGCGGCCGGGGTCGCCGAACGGCTGCGAGCCGCCGGGCTGCGCCCCGGTGACTTCGTCGGCGTGCTCGTCGACAAGAGCCGGGAGCAGGCGGTCGGGGTGCTCGGGGTGCTCCTCGCGGGCGGGGTGTACGTCCCGGTCGACCTCGGCCAGCCCGCGGTCCGGCGGGACCGGATCCTCACCGGCAGCGGCACCCGGTTCGCTGTCGTCGCCGGTGACGCGACCGCCGCGCCGCCCGGCGTCCGGGTGGTGGACGTGGCCGGGGTGGAGCCGGTCACGGAGGACGGGACGACCGCCGTCCCGCCGGTGGCACCCGTGGAACTCGCCTACGTCATGCACACCTCGGGTTCGACCGGTGTGCCCAAGGGCGTGATGATCACCCACCGGGCCGCCGCCAACACGGTGCACGACATCAATCTGCGCTTCGGCGTCAACGGGGCCGACCGGGTGCTGGGGCTCGCGGCGCTCAGCTTCGACCTGTCCGTCTACGACCTGTTCGGTCCGCCGGCCGTGGGCGCCGCCCTGGTGCTCCCGGACCCGGCCCGCCGCGGCGACCCCTCGCACTGGGCCGCGACGGTGGCCGCACACGGGGTGACGCTGTGGAACTCGGTCCCCGCGCAGCTCCACATGCTGATGCACTACCTGGACGTCGAGCCCACCGCACTCCCGTCCCTGCGGCTGGCGTTGCTCTCCGGCGACTGGATCCCGCTGTCGCTGCCGGCGCACGCCGCACGCCACGTCCCCGGCACCGAGCTGGTCGGTCTGGGGGGAGCGACGGAGGCGGCGATCTGGTCGATCCACCACCGGATCGGGACCGTCGAGCCGCACTGGCGCAGCATCCCGTACGGGACACCCCTGGCGAACCAGCGCTTCCACGTGCTCGACGCCGCCCTGCGCGACCGGCCCGACCTGGTCGTCGGCGAGCTGTACATCGCGGGCACCGGCCTGGCCACCGGCTATCTCGGCGACCCCGGGCGGACGGCGGAGCGCTTCTTCCGGCACCCGGAGACGGACGAGCCGCTGTACCGCACCGGCGACCTCGGCCGCTATCTGCCCAACGGCGAGATCGAGTTCTCCGGCCGCGCGGACCAGCAGATCAAGATTCGCGGACACCGGATCGAACTCGGCGAGATCGAGGCGGTGCTCGGTGAACACCCGGGCGTGGACACCTGTGTGGTGCTGGCTGCGGGCGACGACGCGTTCGAGCGGAGCCTGATCGCCTTCGTCATACCGCACCGGGGCTCCGCGCCGGCCGACGCCACGGAGCTGACCGGATGGGTGGCCGGGCGGCTGCCCGCGCACATGGTCCCGGCACGGACGCGGATCGTGGACACCCTGCCGCTCACCGCCAACGGGAAGGTGGACCGCAAGCGGCTGCTCGGGTCGGCGCCGGTGTCCGGCGCGCCGCGGGCCGTACGTTCCGAGCCGCCGCGGCCGGGTACCGAGCAGCGGATCGCCGCGCTGTGGGCGGAGGTCCTGGGAGGCGAACAGCCCAGCCGTGACCAGGAGTTCTTCGACGCCGGTGGCAACTCCCTGCTGGCGGCCCAGTTCGTCGGTCAGGTGCGCGAACGGGTCCCCGAGGCCGCCCGGGTCACCTTCGACGTGCTGCTGCGCGCCCTGCTCGACCGGCCCACGGTGGCCGGTCTCGCCGAGTGGCTGGGCTCCGCCGCCGCCGTACCGGCCCAGGCGCCGGAGGTGACGGAGACCCGGCGCTCGCCGCTGGTCCCGCTCGCCGGACCGGGAGGCGGTCCGGGAGACGGACGGGTGCGGCTGCTCGTGCACGACGGGACGGGAACCCTGACGGCCTACCAGGAGCTGATCGCCCTGCTCGGGGCGGACGACCTGCCACTGGCGGGCCTCGCCCTGCCGGACGGCGGGCAACACCCCGACGTCGCCGCGGCGGACCTCGTCGAGGAACTGGCCGCCCGGTACGCCCGCGAGGTGCGGGACGCCGGACACGACGACGTCGAGATCGTCGGCTACTGCCTGGGCGGCCCCATCGCGCTGGAGACCGCGCGGGCCCTGGCCGAGGCGGGGGTGACGGTCCGGCGGCTGACCCTCGTCTCCGGCCACCGCGTCCCGTACGCCCCGCACGACGAGCTGGTCCTGGACCACGCCTTCGCCCACGCGGCGGGCGACGACGGGCGGACCGCGGCGTCGCACACCGCGTTCGCCCGTACGGTGGAGGCGGTCGCGGTGTACGAACCGCAGCCGTACGCGGGGGACATCACCCTCCTGCGCCCGGCCGGTCCCGCGCGGCTCGTGCCCGGACCGGCGGAGGACCCGGCCCTCTTCTGGGGCGACGCGTGCCTGGGGGACCTGACCGTGACCGACATCCCTGGCGACCACGTCAGCTGTCTCCGGTCCCCGCACGCGGCCCGGACGGCCCAGGCGATCACCGCCCCCAGGGAGGTCCGCGGATGACCCGCGCGACGCCGGGCCCGACGCGCGTCGTGGTGTGCGGCACGCGGTTCGGGCAGGTCTACCTCTCGGCCCTGGCCCGTGCCGAGCCCGGACGCTTCGAGCTCGCCGGCATCCTGGCCCAGGGCAGCGCCCGCTCGGTGGAGCTCGCCGAGCGGTACGGCGTCCCCCTCTACGACAAGGTCGAGCAGCTCCCCGACGACGTCGATGCGGCCTGTGTCGTGGTGTCCACCGCCGTCGGCGGCGGACGGGGCGCCGAGGTGGCGCGCGCCCTGCTCGAACGCGGCGTCCATGTGATGCAGGAGCACCCGGTGCACCCGGACGAACTGGCGGACTGCCTGCGGGTGGCGCGCCGGACCGGGACCCAGTACATGGTGAACACCTTCTATCCGCACCTGGAGCCCGTCCGGCGGTTCACCTCGGCGGCCCGCCGGCTCGTGCGGCTGCGCACGCCGGTGTTCGTCGACGCGATGTGCGCGGTGCAGGTCTCCTTCGACCTGCTGGACATCCTGGCCGGGATCTTCGACGGGCTGCGGCCCTGGTCGCTGTCCCCGGTCACCGGCGGCGCGGGCCGCCCGCTGGTCGCGGTGGAGGGGCAGGTCGGGGGCGTCCCGCTGACGCTGCGGGTGGAGAACCGTATGCAGGCCGGGGACGACAGCACCAGTCTGCTGCTGCACCGGATCACCGTCGGCACCGACGCGGGCAACCTGATGCTGGCCAACACCCACGGCCCGGTGATCTGGAGCCCGGTGCTGCGCATGCCTTCGGCCGCCACGGGGCAGTTCCTCCCCGGCGAGGCGGACACGGAGGAGCTGTGGCCGCACGGTCTCGGTACCACCGGCGCCTATGTGGGCGCGGCCGGGACGCCGACCTGGGCGGCCGCGATGCGTGAGGTGTGGGCGGACGGTGTGCTGGCCGCCCTGGAGGAGCTGCGGGAGCGCGCCGGCACGGGCGCGGACCCGCTGCGCGGCAGCCAGCGCCCGCTGGCCGTCGCCCGTGCGTGGAAGGAGCTGACCGAGGCGCTGGGCTATCCCGAGGTGGCCGAACCGGAGGCGGGGGACCCGCTGACGGTGGACGATCTGACGGGGGGACCGGGCCCGGGACGAATGGAGGAGGGCGCTTGACAACGGCGCCCGTTGGTGGTGGCTCATCAGGCCCGTCCGGGGTACAGTAATTTTCGTACGCGTTTCTAAAAGGATGGGAGAGCGATGAGTGCGATCGATCCCGCTGTGGCGAGGGAGCGGTCCACGCCGTTACCGGACGCCGGATCAGCAGCGGAACAGGGTATGGGACGGCTACTGCGCCCCTACATCTGGAAATTCGCGGCCGTGGTGGTCCTCCAGGTGGTCGGTGCCGTGGCGGGACTGGCACCGCTGCTGGCGGTGGTCGAGCTGGGGCGGACCCTGCTGGCCTCGGGACCGGTCGATCGCGACCATGTGTGGCTCGTCGTGATCCTGGGGGCCGTCGGTCTCTTCGTCCGGCTGGTGTTCACGGCCGCGTCGTCCGGGATCGGGCACATCGTCGACGGCCAGGTGCAGCTGGCGTTCCGCCGGCAGCTGGCCGCCCGGCTGGGGCGCGTACCGATCGGCTGGTTCTCCCGGCGCCGGACCGGTGAGCTGGCCAAGGTGGTGGGGGAGGACGTGGGCGCCGTGCACCCGTTCATCGCCCACACCCCCGGCGAGCTCGTCTCCGCGTTCGTGGTCCCGCTGGTCTCGCTGGTCTATCTGTTCACCATCGACTGGCGGCTCACGCTGATCACGCTCGTACCCGTGGTGCTGGCCATCGCCCTCGTCCCCCTGATGATGACCCCGACCCGGCTGCGTGAGCAGGAGGAGTTCGACACGGCCATGGGCCGGATCTCCAGCTCCGTGGTCGAGTTCGTGCAGGGCATCGCGGTCGTCAAGGCGTTCGGCAGCTCCGGACGCGCGCACCGCAAGTTCCTCACCGCCACCGACGACTTCGTCGGCACGTTCTACCGCTGGGTGCACGGCATCTCCCGCATCGCCGCCGGGATGCAGCTGGTGCTGTCGCCGCCGTTCGTCCTGCTGGTCGTGCTGATCGGCGGCACCGGCCTGATCACCAACGGCGGTCTGGACCCGGCCGACCTGCTGCCCTTCCTGCTGCTCGGCCTCGGCCTGACCGCCCCGGTGGCGGCCCTGGGCCACGGCTTCGACGAGATGCAGGCCGCCGGGCGCGCCGTCGGCCGGATCCGCGAGGTGCTCGGGGTGGAGTCGCTGCCCGAGCCCGCGCACCCGGGCGTCCCCGAGGGACACCGGGTGGAGCTGAGCGGCGTCCGCTTCGGCTACGAGGAGGACCACGAGGTCCTGCGCGGGATCGACCTGGTCCTGGAGCTGGGCACGGTCACCGCCGTCGTAGGCCCGTCGGGAAGCGGCAAGTCCACGCTCGTCCAACTGCTGCCGCGCTTCTTCGACCCGACCGAGGGCTCGGTGCGCCTGGGCGGCGTCGACCTGCGCGAGCTCGGCAGCAGCGAGCTCTACCGGATGGTCTCCTTCGTCTTCCAGGACGTCCGGCTGCTGCGCGCGTCGATCGCCGACAACATCGCGCTGGCCGTCCCGCACGCCGACCTCGACGACGTGGTGCGGGCCGCCCGGCTGGCGAACATCCACGACCGCATCCTCGAACTGCCGCGCGGCTACGAGTCGGTGGTCGGTGAGGACGCCGGGCTGTCCGGTGGTGAGGCGCAGAGGATCTCCATCGCCCGCGCGCTGCTCGCCGACACCCCCGTCCTCGTGCTCGACGAGGCGACGGCCTTCGCGGACCCGCACACCGAACAGGCGGTCCGCCAGGCCCTGGCGACGCTGGAGGGCGACCGGACCGTCCTGGTCATCGCCCACCGGCTGGAGACGATCAAGGACGCCGACACGGTCGTCATGCTGGAGGACGGGGCGGTCGCCGAGCGCGGTTCTCCCACCGAACTGCTCGCGCAGGACGGGAAGTTCGCCGCGTTCTGGCAAGCCCAGCGATCCGCGGTCGCCGATGAGGCCGAAGCCCGTGGTGGCGTACTGCAAGGAGACGAGCCCCGATGATCCGAATGCTGATGCGCGTGCTGGGACGCGAGTACGCCCAGCCGTTGCGACGCACCGTGGCCCTGATGACGACGACCGCCGTCGCCGAAGGCCTGTCCTACGCCCTGGTGGTGCCCGTCCTACGGGCCCTGTTCGGCGACACACCCGAGGACGCCTGGCCCTGGCTGATCGCCTTCGGGATCGTCATCGCGGTCTACGCGGTCCTGCGGTACGTCAGTGACCTCTCCGGCTTCCACGTCGGGACCGAGCTGCTGCGCGGCATGTACCACCGGCTCGGCGAGCACCTGGGCCGGCTGCCCATCGGCTGGTACAACGCGGGCCGCCTCGGGGAGATCTCCGTCCTGGCCAGCCGGGGCGTCCTCCAGGCCATGAGCGTGATCGCGCACCTGCTGGCGCCGTTCATCTCCGCCTGTGTGACCCCCCTGACGATCGTCGTCGTGATGCTCGTCTTCAACTGGCAGATGGGGCTGGCCGCGCTGGTGGCCGTACCGGTCGTCGCCGCGATCCAGATCTGGACCGGACGCTCCATGGTGGCCGGCGACGAGGAGCGCGCCGAACGCGACGAGCAGGCCACCGGACGGGTCATCGAGTTCCTCCAGGTCCAGCCGGTGCTGCGGGCCGGCGGCCGGACGACCGAGCGGTTCCGGCTGCTCGACGACTCGCTGCGGGACGTGGAGCGCGCCTCCCGCCGTTCCACCTTCTCGGCACTGCCCGGCGCGGTGGGCCTGACCCTCGTGGTGCAGACGATGTTCACCGCCCTGCTGGTCCTGGGCGCCTATCTCGCACTCGACGGGGACGTCGGGGTGGCGGAGATCCTCACCATCCTGGTGCTGGCCGCCCGCTGCGCGGACCCGGTGCTCTCGCTCACGGACATCGGGGGCAAGCTCCGCGGCGCGCGGTCCGTCCTGGCGAAGCTCGACACGGTGCTCCAGACCGAACCGCTGCCGGAGCCCGCAGAACCGCTCCAGCCGGACGGGCACGACCTGGAGTTCGACTCCGTCACCTTCCGGCACGGCGACCGCACGGTGTTCGACCACGCGTCGCTGACCGTGCCGCAGGGACAGCGCCTCGCCGTGGTCGGACCGTCCGGCAGCGGCAAGAGCACCCTCCTGCAACTGCTCGCCCGGTTCTACGACGTGGACGCGGGCGCGGTGCGGGTCGGGGGCGTGGACGTACGCGCCATGGACCCGGAAGAGCTGATGGCGCGGATCGCCATTGTCTTCCAGGACGTCTACCTCTTCGACGGCACCATCGAGGAGAACATCCGCCTCGGCCGTCCCGACGCCGACGAGGCCGATGTCCGGGCGGCGGCCACGGCCGCCCGCCTGGACGAGGTGATCGAGCGGCTCCCTGACGGCTGGGCGGCGAACGTCGGCGAGGGCGGGGCCCTGCTGTCGGGCGGTGAGCGCCAGCGCGTCTCGATCGCGCGGGCCCTGCTGAAGGACGCGCCCATCGTCCTGCTGGACGAGGTGACCTCCGCGCTGGACCCGGTCAACGAAGCGGCCGTCCACGAGGGCATCGAACGCCTGATGGCGGGCCGCACGGTGGTGATGGTCGCGCACCGCATGCGGACCGTCCAGCGCGCCGACCGCGTCATCTTCATCGACGAGGGCCGGATCGTGGAGGAGGGCAGCCACGACGAACTGCTGAGGCAGGGCGGCCGTTACGCCGAGTTCTGGAACATCTCCATGGCCCCGGCAGTGAGGGACTGAGAGCCGAGATGGTGGACGATCCTTCGTCGGCGGGCCGTCGCGCCGGGGCGTTCCGGCGCCACGCGCCCCGGCCGTACGCCCGCGCCCGGGTGGTGCTGTTCCCGCACGGCGGCGGCAGCGCCAGCTACTACCGGACGTGGGCGGCGGCGGCACCGTGGGACATCGAGTTCCTCGCCGTGCAGTACCCGGGACGCGAGGACCGGTACGCCGAACCGGTCCCGGCGGACATCCAGGGGATCGCCGCGGCGCTGGCGGAGGAGCTGCCGGACGACGGACCACCGCTGCCGACCGTCCTGTTCGGTCACAGCATGGGAGCCGTCGTCGCCTACGAGTGCGCCCGCCGGCTCTCCGCGGCGGGCGAACCGCCCCGGCGGCTGGTCGTGTCGGGGCACCCCGCCCCGGTGCTCACCCGGCCGGGCCGGGTCCACCTCGGCACCGACGAGGAGCTGGTCGAGGAGTTGCGGCGCACCGAGGCCACCCACCGCGACATCCTCGACAACGCCGCGCTCGTCCAGGCCTTCCTGCCCGTCATCCGGGGCGACTACCGGTTGAGCGAGACCTACCGGCCCGCGCCCGGCGACCGGCTGAAGACCCCGGTCACGGTGATGTACGGCGACCGTGACCCGGAGATCCACGCGTGGGAGGCCGAGGGCTGGCGTGAAGTGACCGGCGAACCCTGCGAGTTCCGCACCTTCGAGGGCGGTCACTTCTATCTGGACGAGCACCGCGACGCGGTCGTGGAACTCCTCACGGCACGGGCACGCGCGGCCTCCGACGCGTCGGCGGCACCCTGGCTGTCGGCCCCCTGACCGGCCGTACGCGCGGGCCCCGTCCCGCGGCACCGCCCAGCACCCCGGCCCACACCTCGGCCCCGTACCGGTACCACCGGTCCGGGGCCGAGGTGTGTCCGCCCCCGCCCCGGCGTGAGGGGGCGCCGGCCGGGGAAAGGAGCAATTCCCCGCACCCCGTGGGAAATTCACATGGGGAGGGGTGAACTGAACGTTGTGGTGCCCATATCCCGGTCGGTAATCTGCCGATATCTGAATAAGTGGAAGTTTCGCTTTTCCATGTGAACAGACCGGGTGGCGCCACGCGTCGGTCCGACGTCATTTCCTCCGTCCGCCCTGTGCGGCGCGTATCCGTGGGCCGTTGGTGACCGGCGGCTGCCCACCTTCCCAGGACCGGCGGGAACGCACCGCTTTCCGGGGTTCTCGGATCCTTCCGCCCCGCCGTGGATCCGGCTGTTCGAGCAATGTACGGGAACGCAGCGGAAATGGGGTTCTTGCATGTGCGGGATTGCCGGCTGGGTGTCGTTCGACGCCGATCTGACGCGCCGGGGCGATGTGCTCGACGCGATGACCGAGACCATGGCGTGCCGCGGACCGGACGGCCGCGGCACCTACGTACGCACCCATGTCGGCCTGGGGCACCGGCGGCTCGCCGTGATCGACCTGCCCGGCGGGGCACAGCCGATGAGTGTGAGCACCCCGGCCGGCGAGATCGCGATGGTGTACTCCGGCGAGGCCTACAACTTCCAGGAACTGCGTGACCGCCTCACCTCCCTGGGGCACACCTTCCGGACGGACAGCGACACCGAGGTGGTGCTCCACGCCTACCTCCAGTGGGGTGACAGCCTCGTCGACCACCTCGACGGCATGTACGCCTTCGCGATCTGGGACGGGCGGGAACAGAGGCTCCTCCTGGTACGCGACCGCATGGGCATCAAGCCGCTCTTCTACCACCCGACCCCCGACGGCGTCCTGTTCGGCTCCGAACCGAAGGCGATCCTGGCCAACCCCCTGGTGCGCAAGGCCGTGGACACGGACGGGCTGCGCGAGCTGTTCGCGCAGACCAAGACCCCCGGCTGGGCGCTGTGGAAGGGCATGAGCGAGCTGCTGCCGGGTTCGCTGATCAGCGTCGACCGCGACGGCGGCGTCCGCCGGCGGACCTACTGGCGTCTGGGGGCGGCCGAGCACACCGACAGCCGTGAGGACACCGTGGCGCGGGTGCGGGAGATGCTCACCGGGATCGTGGGCCGGCAGCTGATCTCGGACGTGCCGCAGTGCGTCCTGCTCTCCGGCGGGCTGGACTCCAGCGCGATCACCGGGCTCGCGGCGGAGCGGCTGGCGCAGCGGGGCGAACAGGTGCGCACGTTCTCGGTGGACTTCGTCGGCCAGGAGGAGAACTTCGTCCCCGACGCGATCCGCGACACCCCCGACTCGCCGTTCGTCCGTGACGTCGCCGCGCACGTGGGCTCCGCCCATCACGACGTGATGCTGAACCCCGCCGACCTCACCGACCCGGCGGTGCGGCGCGCGACCGTCGCCGCCCGGGACATCCCCAACGGGTTCGGTGACCTCGACAGTTCGCTCTACCTCCTGTTCAAGGCGATCCGCGAACAGTCGACGGTGGCGCTGTCGGGGGAGTCGGCCGACGAGGTGTTCGCCGGCTACCCCTGGTTCCACAACGAGGCGATGCTCCGGGTGGAGACCTTCCCGTGGATGGCGGTCATCCCGCCGCTGAGCCTCGCGGCGCGCTCCGACCACATCGAACCCGGGCTGCGCGCGCGCCTGGACGTGGGGACCTACACCGCCGACCAGTACGCCACGGCGCTCGCCGAGGTCGAGCACCTCGACGGGGAGTCCGGGACGGAGCGGCGCATGCGGTCCATGTGCCATCTGCATCTCACGCGCTTCGTCCGGGCCCTGCTGGACCGCAAGGACCGGCTGTCGATGGCGGTCGGTCTCGAGGTGCGGGTGCCCTTCTGCAACCACGAGCTGGTCGAGTACGTCTACAACACGCCCTGGCCGCTCAAGACGTTCGACGGCCGGGAGAAGAGCCTGCTGCGTCAGGCGGCGGCCCACACCCTGCCGCGGTCGGTGGTCGAACGGGTGAAGAGCCCGTACCCGTCCCCGCAGAACCCCCAGTACGCGGCGATGCTCCAGCAGCAGGTGAAGGAGCTGGTGGCGGCCCCGGACGCGGATGTGTTCGCCCTGGTCGACCGGGTCTGGGCGCAGCAGGTCGTGGGACAGGACCCGGCGCGGATGACGGTGGCCGTGCGGGCTGGCCTGGAGCGGGTGCTCGACCTGCACACCTGGCTGGAGCTGCACTCGCCCGAACTGCTGCTGGACTGACGGGCCGTCAGTACATGGCCAAGGGGGGCGAGTTCTCATCAGACGAAGGAGCGGGGCGTGGCGGAGCCGGTGTGGATCGTAGGGGTGGGGATGACGCCGTTCGGCCGTCACACCGGCCGGGGGGTGCGTGACCTCACGGCCGAGGCGGTCTCGGAGGCGCTGGCCGACGCGGGGCTGGAACGGGGTGACATCGGGGCGGCGTTCTTCGGCAACACCACCCAGGGGGCGCTCGAAGGGCAGCTGATGGTGGGCGGCCAGATCGCGCTGCGGGCCATGGGGTTCGAGCGGATCCCGGTCTTCAACGTCGAGAACGCCTGCGCCACGGGGGCCACCGCCCTGCATCTGGCGGTCAGTCAGGTACGGGCCGGGGCGGCCGACATCGCGCTGGCCGTCGGCGTGGAGAAGATGAACGTGGCCGACCGCGACCGGGCCATGGCGGTGTTCGAGGGCGCCTACGACGTGTCGGACCCGGACGGGCTGTCCGCGACGCTGACCGCGCTGGGCGGCGAGGTGGACGACTCCGACGCCGGCCGGCGCAGCGTCTTCATGGACATCTACGCGGCCCTGGCACGGGCGCACATGAACACCTTCGGCACCACCCAGCGGCAGATCGCGGCGGTCGCGGAGAAGAACCACCGGCACGCCACGCACAACGACAAGGCGCACCACCGCACCCCGCTGACCGTCGAGGAGATCCTCGCCGCCCGCCCGCTGGCCTTTCCGCTCACGGTGCCGATGTGCGCGCCGATCACGGACGGGGCGGCCGCCGTCGTGGTGTGCGGACAGCGCGGGTTGCGCCGGCTGGCCGGAGCCGACCGGCACGTGCGCGTCCTGGCCTGTGTGGTCGGCACCGGGGTGGAACGCCCGCTGGACGCGACGGACCGGCACATCACCCGCTTGCTGGCCGAGCGGGCGTACGAGGAGGCCGGTGTGGGGCCGCAGGACGTGGACGTGGCGGAACTGCACGACGCGACGGCGTTCGCGGAGATCCAGCTGACCGAACTGCTCGGGCTGTGTGAGCCCGGCGCCGGTGGCGAGGCCGCCGAGCGGGGCGTCACGACGCTGGGAGGGCGCCTTCCGGTCAATCCGTCCGGGGGGCTGGAGTCGAAGGGGCATCCGCTCGGCGCGACCGGGCTGGCCCAGGTGTACGAGCTGGTTCAACAGCTCCGAGGTGAGGGGGGTGTCCGGCAGGTGGACAGAGCACGGATCGGAATCGCGGAGAATGGCGGAGGGTTCCACTCCGGCGAGGAGGCGGTCTCCGCCATCACGGTGGTGGGGGTCTGATGGCGATCATAGATTTCTTCGACCGCGGCTGGCGGCTCGGCCCGAGCGCCACCGCCTATGTGGGCGAGGACCGGAGCTGGACGTTCGACGAGGCGCGGAAGCTCTCGTGCCAGATCGCCCACGGGCTGCGGGCGGAGGGACTGGACCGGGACACCAAGGCAGGGGTGCTGTCCCCGAACGACCCGCGGGCCTGGATCTGTGTGCTCGGCATCTGGCGGGCCGGGCTGGCCTGGGTGCCGCTCAACCCCACCGTCCCCGCCGCCGACCTCCAGGTCATCCTCGACCGGTTCGACTGCGAGGTGCTGTTCTACCACCGGTCGACGGCCACCACCGTGGCCAAGCTGGCGCCGATGCTGCCGAAGGTCAAGCACTACATCTGCCTCGACGAGGACCCGGCGGCGGACGACGTCCCCTCGCTGGCCGACTGGACGGCCGGGCACCCCGACACGCCGCCCGAGGTGCGGTACGAGATGGACGACGTGGCGGCCATCGCGTCCACCGGCGGGACGACCGGGCTGCCGAAGGGCGTGATGAACACCCACCGGTCCTTCTCGGTGGTCGTGGCGCAGTTCCTGCTGAACGTGCAGTACCGCGCCGACGAGCCGGTCGTCGACCTGGCCGCGCTGCCGATGACCCACGCGGCCGGGGTGTTCAGCCTCGCCGCCACGGCCCGTGGCGGCACGGTGGTCGTCCTGCCCCGGGCCGAACCGGGCGCCATCCTCGACGCGATCGAGCGGTACCGCGTCACCGAGGTGTTCCTGGCACCCACCGTCGCCTACCGGGTGATGGAGACCCCCGGGATCGAGGAGCGGGACTTCTCCTCCGTGCGCTATCTGATCTACGGCGCGGCGCCCATGTCCACGGACAAACTCCGCCGGGCCATCGAGCTGTTCGGCCCGATCCTGACGGAGGCCTACGGTCTGGCGGAGGCGTTCGCCGGCATCTCCTTCATGCGCCCCGAGGAACACCTCGTGGACGGCCGCACGGCCCCCGACTCCCGGCTGGCGTCGTGCGGCCGCCCCAACCCGCTGATCAACCTGGAGATACGCGACGACGACGGCCGGCCGGTGCCGACGGGGCAGACCGGGGAGATCTGCGTCCAGGGCGACATCCTGATGAAGGGCTACTACAAGGAGCCCGACAAGACCGCCGAGTCCCTCATCGACGGGTGGCTGCACACGGGTGACGTCGGCCATCTCGACCAGGACGGCTACCTGTTCATCACCGACCGCAAGAAGGACATGATCATCTCCGGCGGGATGAACGTCTTCCCCAGCGAGGTCGAGCAGGTGATCTGGAGCCACCCGGCCGTCCAGGACTGCGCGGTGATCGGGGTGCCCCACGACGACTGGGGCGAGGCGGTCACCGCGGTCGTCGAGCTCAACCCCGGGGCCCAGGTGGACGGCAGCGAGCTGATCGCGCTGTGCAAGGACCGGCTGGGCAGTGTCCGCGCCCCCAAGCGGGTGGACTTCGTGGACTCGCTGCCCCGCAGCGGCAACGGCAAGGTCCTCAAGCGGGCGGTCCGCGAGCGGTACTGGACGGCCGGCGCACGGCAGATCTGAGCGGCCGGGCTCCCCGGTCCGGCCGGTTTTCACCGGGCGGACCGGGGCGCGGGACGACGGGAACACGGCGGCGCCGGTCCGGGGAGCGGGACTCCCCGGACCGGCGCCGCCGTGTTCCCGGGCTCGTACGGGCCGGGGAGGAACCGCCACCGCCGACGCCGGGACGAATCCCCGCGTCGGCGGTGTGCGTACGGTGCCGGCCCTCAGACCCGTCGTGCGGTGGTCGCGGCGGGCAGCTCGCCGTTCTCGTAGCGCCGCTTGCACGCCCGGCGCTGCACCTTCCCGCTGGAGGTCTTCGGCAGCGCCCCGCGCCGCACGACGAGGACGTCGTCCGGGGTGATCCGGTGCCCCTCCCGCACGGCGTCGTGCACCCGCTGCCGTACGGCCTCGGCGCCCAGGGAGTTGAGCAGCCGGCCGTCGGCCTCGACGACCACCACGAGCCGTTCGCGCTCACCGTCGTCGCAGGAGAAGGCGGCCGCGCAGTTCGGGTGCAGCCCCTCCACCGCGGCCTCGGCGGACAGTTCGAGGTCCTGCGGGTAGAGGTTGCGGCCCTTGCGGATGATGACGTCCTTCAGGCGCCCGGTGACGTACAGCTCCCCCTCGTGCAGGAAGCCGAGGTCGCCGGTGCGCAGATGGGTGGCACCGGAGTCCTCCGGGCCCGCGAGCCGCGCCCGGAAGGTCTCCTCGGTCTCCGCCGCGCGCCCCAGGTAACCGCCCGCCACGCAGGGACCGTCCACCCAGATCTCGCCGACCCGCCCGTCCGGCAGGGCCCGCCGGGAGCCGGGGTCCACGATCCGTACCTGGGTGCGGCCGACCGTACCGCCGCTGCTCACGAGCGGCACCGCCCCGTCCGTGTGCTCGCCGGCCGGCAGCGCGGTCCCGTCGCGCAGGGCCTCCGCGGACAGCCACCGGACGGTGGGCTCCCGGTCGTTGGCGGCGCCGGTGGCCTTGAGGGTGTTCTCCGCCAGGCCGTAGCCGGGGCACATGGCGCGCGGGTCGAAACCGTGCGGAGCGAAGGCGTCGATGAAGGACCGCATGCTGGACCAGCGCACGGGCTCGGCGCCGTTGGCCGCCAGCCGCCAGCGGGACAGGTCGCCCACGGAGCCCGTCCTGCCCGCCGCGGCGGCCCGCGCGCACAGCTCGTACGCGAAGCTCGGCGCCGCGGCGTGCGTGCCGCCGAACCGGGCGAGGGCCTCCAGCCAGCGGGCCGGGCGGCGGATGAACGCGTCCGGGGACATCAGGTAGGAGGGGATGCCCGCCCACAGCGGCAGGACGATGCCCATCAGCATGCCCATGTCGTGGAAGAGCGGCAGCCAGTTCACCACCGTGCCGCCCGGCTGGCACGGCCACGACTCGTCCGTCTCGACCACGTTGGCCAGGAAGTTGGCGTGACTGACCATGACGCCCTTGGGGTCCCCGGTGGAGCCCGAGGTGTACTGGAGCAGCGCGGTGTCCTCGGGGCCGGGCGGGGCGGGCGCCACGGCGTCAGGGTCGTGCGGCAGGGCGTCGGTGGCCAGCAGGGTGAGCCCGGCCAGCGCGGGCAGGTCGCCGAAGCGCTCCTGGAGGTCGCGGATGACCTCGGTGGTGGTCAGGACGGTCGTGGTGCCGGCGTCGTCGGCGATCCGGCGCAGCCGCTCGGCCTCCGCGCGGCGCCGGGGCGCCTGCACGGGGGCGCTGGCCACCCGTCCGTACATGCAGCCCAGCAGGGTCCGTATGAACTCCAGGCCCGTGGGGTACAGCAGCACCGCGCTGCGGCCGGAGAGGCCCGCCGCCCCGAAGGCGGCCGCGCGGAGTTCCGCGGCCTCGTGGAGTTCGCGGTAGGTGAGCGTCTCGTGCGGCTCCTCGCCGTCACGGAGGAAGACGTAGGCGGTCTCGTCGGGCTGCTTCTCGTTGTGCAGCCGGAGGGCGTCGGGAAGGGTCCGCACGTCCACGGTCGGATACGGTCCGGTGGTACTCACGGTTCAGATCTCCTTGTCGGCCGGTCGTCGTGCGGCACGGGGCGGGCGGCGAAGGGCCGGGGCGGTGTGCCGCCGGTCCGGCGCCGGAGGGCCGGCGGCCGGGTCCCGGCGCCGTCCTCGTCCCTGTCCGGCGCGCGGGTACGCGCGCCGCCCGTGCGCGTGTCTGTCCGTCGGGCGGGGGATGTCGGGAGGGTCCACGACGGGCGGCGCTGCCGGTCGTGGACGTCGGGAGGACCTCGGAGCCGGTCGTGGGACCGGAGGCCGGGAAGGGGTCGGTGAACGCGGTGCGCCCCGGACCGGAACACGGTCCGGGGACGGGGCCCGTCCGGGCTCCGGGGGCACGGGTGGCCCCCGGGCACCGGGCGACGGGAGCCGCGGGTGCGCGAGGTGGCCGGGGGGACGCCGGGCGGTGCCGGCCTGTCGCGGGGCCGGCGACCACTCACCCGGCCCCGCCGGAGCCGGGGCGGGACACCGTCACCGCCCCGGGGGAAGGACCGGCTACCGGCCGTCGGCGGGCGCGTTGACGCGGACGGCCATGTTCCCGGAGGGATGCACGTTGTCGTGCATCATCTGGTGCACCTTCCCGATGTCCGCGAAGTCGCCCGTGTAGTTGAGACAGGGATCGACGTCCCCCTTCGCGACGAGCTGGGTGAGCTCATGGCACTGGCGGAGGTTGAATCCGTGCGAGCCCTGGAGCCGCTTCTGGCGCATCCACAGGAACCGGAGGTCCACGTCGCCGTGGTAGCCGGTCGTGCCTCCGCAGATCACGACCATTCCGGCGTTGTCGCACAGGTAGATCGAGGTGGGGAGGGTGTTCTGTCCGACGTGCTCGAAGACGATCTTGGGGGCCCGGCGCTCTCCGAGCTTCTCCCAGAACTGCTTACCGAACCGCTTGACCTCGTGCAGCCACTGCCCGAACGCCTGGGGGTCGCCGATGTCCGGAAGCCGGCCCCAGTGCGTGAACTCGTTGCGGTCGATCACGCCGTGGGCGCCCAGCTTCAGGCAGTAGTCGGCGCGTTCGTCGCTCGACGCCACCGCGATGGGCACACCGCCGAAGACCTTGGCGATCTGGATGGCCATGGAGCCCAGCCCGCCGGAACCGCCCCAGATCAGGATCGGGTCACCGGGCCGGACGACGTTGGGCTGCCACCCGGTCAGCTGCCGGTAGGCGGTCGCGCCGGACAGGATGTACGCCGCCGCCTCCTCCCAGGACAGCCGCTCGGGCTTCGGCACGCACTGGAAGTCCTTCACCACGGTGAACTGGGCGAAGGAGCCGTAGTTGGTCTCGTACCCCCAGGCCAGCGTTGAGTCCGAGGCCGTGGGGTCCACCCCCAGCCGGATGTCCTGCGCGGTCTCGTCCCACACCCCCGGCGACACCACCACGTGCTGGCCGACCTTGACGTTGTGCACGCCGTCGCCGACCGCCCAGACGATTCCCGAGCAGTCGGACCCCCCGATGTGGAAGTCCTCCTTCTCGCCCCGGCGCTGCCGGGCCCCGATGACGTCCACCGGCTGACCCAGCGCGGCCCAGACGTTGTTGTAGTTGATCCCCGCGGCCATCACGTAGATGAGCACCTGTCCCCGGCCGACCGGGGGCACGTCGACGACCTCCTCCTGGAAGGCCTGGGCGGGCGGGCCGAACCGTTCGCGCCGGATGAGCGACGCGTGCATCTTGGCCGGCACCACCCCGGTGGGCGGCATCTCGCCGAGTTCGTACAGTTCTTTCACTTCGAAATTCCTCACATTCCCGGAAGTGCGGACGCGGGTGTCCGAACCGAACATTGCGTGGGCCGCCGGCGTTACGTGGCCGTCGGCACCGAGGCCAGCGTCCGTTCCACCGCCTCCAGCACGTCGCGCAGCGCCGCCGAGGCCGCGGGCACGACACCGGCCATGAGGAGGTAGCCGTGCACCAGGCCCGGCGCCGGAACGTGTCGCACCGAGACCCCGGCGGCGGCCAGGCGGGACGCCAGGTCCACGCCCTCGTCGCGCAGCCCGTCGAACTCGGCGGTCCCGACGACGGTCGGCGGCAGCCCGCGGTGGTCGGCGTTGAGCAGGTCGATCGCCGGATGGGTGCGGTGCGCCGGATCGGGCACGTACTGCTCGTAGTACCAGCGCAGATCGTCGGCCTCCGCCAGATAGCCCGTCCCGTACGCGCGGACGGACTCCGACGCCATGGTGGGATCGGCGGGCGGGTACACCAGGAGCTGGGCGGCGAACCCGGGCTCGCCCCGGTCGCGCCGGTGCATCGAGATCCCCAGGGCGAGCCCCGCCCCGGCGCTGTCACCGGCGATCACGTGGTCGCGGCCGGGGAACGCGGCGGCCGCCCAGTCGGCGGCGGCGATCCCGTCCTGGAGCGGTACGGGAAAGGGGTGTTCGGGCGCGCGCCGGTAGTCGACGGAGACCACGACCGCGTCGAGGGCGCCCGCGACACGGCGGCACACCGGGTCGTGGGTGTCCACGTCGCCGGCCATCCAGCCGCCGCCGTGCAGATAGGTCACCAGACGGCCCCGGTCGGTCACCGGCAGGTAGGTGCGGACACGGAACGAGCCGCCCTGGCCGTCGATCATCCGGTCCGTCACCTCGGCGACCGGTTCCGGCGCGGTACCACGCGAGTGGGCCGCGCTGTCGGTGTAACGGCGGCGTACCTCCGCGGGCGTGAGCGTGCGCGCCGGCGCCGGCCGATCGACAGCCTGCCATTGGATCAAGGCGTGGATGAAACGGTCGATGGGCACGAGATCTCCTCGGTTCGGCCGGCGGAGGACGCGGCGGTGGGTGCCACACGCCCGGTGGCGCGGGCGGACGCCGCGGTGCGGTCGCGCGGGTGGCGTGGCCGCACCGGGGCTCAGGACCGGGGCCGGCGGGGCCGGGAGCCCGGGGTGCCGGCGCTCCCCGGTCCGCCCCGCCTCGGGGACGACGTCACCACTCGACGAGCGTCAGCCCGACCGAGACCCCGCCCCCCAGACCGACCAGCAGGATCTTGTCGCCCCGGGACAGCGCCCCGGCGCCGGCGGCGTGGTCCAGGGTCAGCGCGATCGAGGCGGACCCCGTGTTGCCGTACTCGCCCACCGTGCGGTGCACCGTCGCGGCGGGCAGGTCCAGACGCGCGGCCAAGTCGTCGAGCATGACGCCGTTGGGCTGGTGCGGCACCACGTGCGCGATCTCTGACGGGAGCACCGCGCTGTCGTGGAGGAACTGCTTCACCAGCCCCGGCACGATGGTGTTGGACAGTTCACGCGCGGTGCGTCCGTCCATCGCGAAGTAGTGCAGACCGGCGTCGTGGATCGCCGGGTCGTACGGCTTCCGGCTGCCGCCCGCGGGCACCTGGATGAGGTCGGAGAACTCGCTGTAGAAGTGGAACGCGGAGGTCAGGACGGAGCCGCCGGAACGGCTCGGCCCGACGACCGCCGCACCGGCGCCGTCGCCGAACAGGACGGCGGACTTCGGGTCGGCGGGGTTGAGGATGCGCGAGTACACGTCGGCGCCGATGACCAGGCCGTACCCGCCGTTCCTGGCGACCAGCGCGGAGACCACGTCGAGCGCGTACACGAACCCGGCGCAGACGGCGTTCACGTCGAACGCCGCCACCCCGGATCCGGGCCCGCCCAGGTTGCGGTGCACGAAGGCCGCCGTCGCCGGCTGCTGCTGGTCCGGCGTGGAGGTCGCGACGACGATGGTGGACAACTGGTCCACCGTGATCCCGGCGGACTCCAGCGCCCTGCGGGCGGCGCCGGTGGCGATGTCCGAGGTGGCCTGGTGCGGTTCGGCCCAGCGGCGCTCGCGGATGCCCGTCTTCCGCAGGATCCACTCGGCGTCCACACCGGCGGGCGCACCGACCTCGTCGTTGGACACCACGCGGTCCGGGGCACAGGACCCGGTGCCCAGGATCGCGACGGAGCCCGCGGGAGCGCTCATCGGCGGCCTCATTCCGTGACGTCGGCCGGCAGGGCGAAGTCCGTGGTGGCCTCGGGCCACTCCGGGACCGACTCGATCTCCAGCACGGCGGCGGTCAGCGAGTATCCGCCGCCGGCGCTGACCAGGAGGACGTGGTCGCCCTGGCTGAGCTGCTTCTTCTCCACCAGACGGGCCACACCGGCGATCAGGTCGCCCGCGCCCATGTGCCCGGTGTAGCGGCCCCAGTCCATCAGCGTGCGCTCGCTCGTGATGCCCAGCGGCTTGAGGAACTGGACCGCCATCAGGCCGTGGCCCATGTTCGGCATGAGTATCTTGGCGAAGTCGTCGATCTGGTGGCCGGTCTTCTTGAGCACCGAGCGGACGAGCGTGACGAGCGCGTCCTCGCAGCGCCGCAGCACCGACTCCTTCCCGACCTCCTCCAGGTACGACTTCTTGGGCGCCCGCAGATCGTGGGCGACCTCGCCGTACGCCGAGGTGAACGGCTCGGAACCGCGCCACAGCGGTTCCAGGGAGGCGTCCGTGAGCGAGTCCACGGCCACGACACGGGCGAAGCCGCTCTGCGTGGAGAGCACCATGGCCGTGGCCCCGTCGCCGCCGACGATGCCGTACGCGCCCCGCCACCGGTTGAGGGTGGGCGCGGCGAAGCGGTCGGCGGTGGTGACCATGGCGCTGGACCCCCGGCCCGCTTCGAGCATGGCCACCGCCATGTCGAGCGCCACCATGCCGCCGTTCGAGCACTGCTCCACGTTCACGGAGGTGGCGTCGGTGATGGCCAGCGCGCGCTGGATGTAGGGCGCCGAGGTCCAGCCCCAGTCGCGGCCCTGGTGGTAGAGCGAGGCGTGCACGATGAGGTCGACCTGGCCGCCGACCACGTCCACGGCACGGTCGAGGGCGCGGCGCCCGGCGATCACCGCCATGTCCGGAACCGAGATCTCGTCCGAGGCGACCGGCAGGCAGAGGATGTTGTTGGTCGTGAAATCTTCGGCGACGTACCGGCCGTCGGCCACCGCCTCCTTGGCCGATTCCGCGGGCGGGATCCAGGCCGCGGCCGACGTAATGTAGACAGGGGTGCTCATTCTCTACTTCCTCCGAGTTCGATTCCCGTCGGACAGGCAGTTCTCACACACCGAATTGCCGGGCCGATCGGTTGGTGCGGCAGCGCGTAAGGGGTGGCCGGGGCCCCTGGGGCACCCGTCACGGGAGCGCTCGACGATGCGGGCCGTCAGGCCGCGGACATGACGTGTGACGCTGTCGAGGCTTTCGCTGACGGAACCCGTCCGTTTACGCCGCAGCCTCGCCCGACGAGTTCGCCCACCCCTCCAATGAGCGTTTCATCGGAATGCGGTCCACGCTACCAGCGCCCACCCTGGTCATTGAAATATGAATTTCTCACGACTTGTGGTTAATACCGCACGGGCCATGAGGAGTTCGGGGACGGCGGGGTCTTCTCCCGGGCGCCGGTGAGGCGTTGGGCGCGTCGGTTCGCGGGGCTCCGGGGCGCGGGTTCCGGGCCGCCCGTCCGTGTACGGACCAGGTGGCCGCCACCGGGGGGCCGTGCGCGCGAAGAGCGGACGATCCCGTGCGAAGCCGCGGACGTTCGGTGGGCGGCCGCGGACGGTCTCGCGCACGGTCGCGGACGATCCGTGCGCGGTCCTCGAACGGTCCTACCCCGCAGACGCGTTCTCACGCGGCGGGACGGGGTTCGCGCCGATCCCCGGAACTCGGAACCCGGCGGACGTGTTCGCGGTACAGTAATTTTCGTACGCGTTTCCAAATCGTTTCCACAACGATGGGAGAGCGATGAGCGCGATCGATCCCGCTGGGGTGAGGGAGCGGTCCACGCCGGTGCCGGACGCCGGTCCGGCGGGGGAGCGGTGGGCGAACCCTCCGGCCCGGAGACGGCTCCTCGCCCCCCGGCCTCCCGGGCGGCGCCTCGCTCGTACCGCCGTCCGCGCACGCCGCCGGGGGCGAGGGCCGGCCGAGCGCGGCCGGCCACCCTTCGCCCCGGCCGACGGCCCCTCGGGCCGGTAGCCGTCCCCGGCCGCGCACCGGTACGCGCTCCGCGGCCGACGGAACCGCTCCCGGACTCCGTGGCCAGGGCCGGGGTGACGCCAGGGACCGGGACGCGCCCGGAGGCGGCGCCCGGCCGCCCGCCGTACGCCGTGGGTGGCCCCACGAGCCCCTCGGAGCCGTCGAGTTCGCCGCTCCGGTCGCCGCCCGCCCTCCCGGCGCGACCGGTGCGGGGCGGTCCTCGGCACGCGCGCACTCCGGCGGGACCACCGGGCCGCCCGGTGGTCCCGCCGAAAGGCGCGCGCGCCGGCCGCCGGATCGCAGTGACGTGCCGTCACCCTCCCGCCCCGGTCCGGGAGGGCGACGGCACGCGGCGCGTCCGCGCCCGCCGCTCGACGTGGCCGGCCGGCCGGGGGACGCCCGGTGCGCCGCGTGCCGTCCGCGTCGGAGTCACCGGACCGGCCGGGGGCCCGCACAGCAGGTCCGGGGCGCCGGGCCGGGCGCGCACACGGGCAACTCCCGTGACCGGTCATGATCACGCCGAATTCCCGAAGATCGACACAACGACGGCGCCCGACCGGAAAGATGCGGTTGACCCCGCTCCGTAGACCACCTCCCGACGAACTGAGGAATGGATGTCACAGAAGCGCACGTCGAGACGCTCGTCCGGGCCGGTGGACCCGCAGGTCCTCATGGGCAGCCCGGAAGCACTCCGCAGGCAGCTGTCCGAACTCCTCGGTACGGAGCTCGGGGTCGGGCACCAGGACGCCAACCTGTTCGAACTGGGCCTCCAGTCACTTCAGTTGATGCAATTCGTCAACCGGCTCAACCGGGCGGGTGTGCGCGCCGACTTCTCACTGATGGCCCAGGACGCCCGCCTGTCACGCTGGTACGAACTGCTCGGCGGCGAACTCGGGGAGACGGACGGCGGGGACGGCCCCGCACCACCGCCCGCCGCACCCCGCGTCGACGGCCGGGACCCCTTCCCCCTGACACCCGTTCAGCAGGCCTACTGGATCGGTCGGCAGGACGGCAGGCCGCTCGGCGGTGTCGGCTGCCACGCCTACCTGGAGTTCGACGCGCCGCACGTCGACGCCGACCGGCTGGAGACCGCCGTACGCGCCCTGATGCGGCGTCACCCGATGCTGCGCGCCCTCTTTCTGGACGACGCGACCCAACGCGTGCTCGACACCTCGCCCTGGCCGGGTCTCACCGTCCACCGCCACGAGGACCCGGCCGACGCCGCCCGCGCGCTGGACACCGTACGCGAGACGCTGTCCCACCGGCGCCCGGACGTGGCCCGGGGCGACGTGATGGACGTCCAGCTGAGCCACCTCCCCGGCGGCGGACACCGCATCCACCTGGACGTGGACCTGCTGGCCGCCGACGTCCACAGCGTCCGGGTGATCCTGGCCGACCTGGCCGCGCTCTACGAAGACCCCCACGCGCCCGGCGAGCCGGTCTACGGCTTCGCGCAGTACCTGGCGGACCGCTCGGCGGCCGGCCACGACACCGGGGCCGGACGCGCGAAGGAGTACTGGGCCAAGCGCCTGCCCGGACTGCCCGGCGGCCCCGCGCTGCCGCTCCAGGCCGACCCCGGCGAGGTCGCCGTCACCCGCTTCGTACGCCGCACCCGCGTACTGACCCCGCAGCGGTGGGCGGTGCTGCGGCGCCGGGCGTCCGAGCACGGCCTCACCCCGTCCGTGGTGGTCGCCACCGCCTTCGCCGAGGTCCTCGCACGGTGGAGCGGCGAGCGGCACTTCCTGCTCAACCTCCCCCTGTTCGACCGCGACCACGACGCGCACCCGGACGTCGGGGGCGTCGTCGCCGACTTCACCAGCCTGATCCTGCTGGAGGTGGACCTCACCCGGGGCACCGGCTTCGCCGAGCGGGCCAGGGCCCTCCAGGAGCGCCTGCACGAGGACGTCGGTCACGCCGCGTACTCCGGTGTGGACGTGCTGCGCGACTTCATCAGGGCCGACGTCGAGGCCCCCCGCACCGCCCCGGTGGTCTTCGCCTGCAACGTGGACGCGCCGCTGGTCCCCGACGCCTTCGCGGAGCTCTTCGGCGACGTGACCTGGATGGTGTCCCAGACCCCGCAGGTCTGGCTGGACTGCCAGGTCTACCGCACCCGGGACGACGGCCTGCTGCTGGCCTGGGACGCGGTGGACGAGCTGTTCCCGCCGGGGATGCTCGACACGATGCTCGACGCCTGCGCCGCCCTGCTGGGGGAGCTGACGGTGACGGACTGGGGCGGCGCGCCGGAACTCCGGCTCCCCGCCGCCCAGCGCCGCCGCCGTGACGAGGTGAACCGTGTGCCCCGCACGCACAGCGGACGGCTGCTGCACGAGGCGTTCTTCGCCCGCGCCCGCGAGCGGGCCGACGCGCCGGCCCTGCTCTGGGGCGACGGAGGCGACGGCGGCCCCGGCGGCGACGGGCCGCGCTGCGGCACGGGCGACGGCCCCGGCGGCACGCTCACCCACGGAGAGCTCGCGGACCGCGCCCTGCGCATCGCCGGGAGCCTGGCGCGGCGCGGGGTCTGCCGGGGCGCCCCGGTCGTCGTCACCGCCCCCAAGGGCCCCGACCAGATAGCCGCGGTGCTCGGCGTGCTGGCCGCCGGAGGCACCTACGTCCCCATCGGTGTCGACCAGCCCGCCGAGCGCCGCGAGCGGATGCTCGCCCTGAGCGGCGCCCGGCTGGTCCTCGACGGCAGCCAGAGCCGGCCGCCGGACCGGCCCGGCACCGAAGTCCTCCCGCTGGAACAGGCGTTGCTCGCGGCCCCGCTCACCGCACCGACGCGCGCCGACCCCGAGGACACCGCGTACGTCATCTTCACCTCCGGGTCCACCGGCACACCCAACGGCGTGGAAATCAGCCACCGGGCCGCCGTCAACACCGTCGAGGACGTCAACGACCGCTTCGGCGTCACCGCCGACGACCGGGTCCTCGCGGTGTCCGCCCTGGACTTCGACCTGTCGGTCTGGGACGTCTTCGGCCTCCTGGGCGCGGGCGGCGCCCTCGTCCTGGTGGCGGAGTCCGACCGCCGCGACGCACAGCGGTGGCTGAGCCTGTGCCGCCGCCACGGGGTGACCGTGTGGAACTCCGTACCCGCGCTGATGGACATGCTCCTGACCGCCGCCGACCAGGCCCCGCTGCCCGGATCCCTGCGCCTGGCCCTGCTCTCCGGCGACTGGATCGGCCTCGATCTGCCGGGCGCCCTGCACGACGCCACCGACGGGCGGTGCGCGCTGGTGGGCCTGGGCGGGGCCACCGAGGCGGCGATCTGGTCGAATTACCACGAGGTCGGGGCGGTACCGGCCCACTGGCGCTCCATTCCTTACGGCACCCCGCTGGGCAACCAGCGCTTCCGGGTGGTCGACGCCCAGGGCCGGGACTGTCCCGACTGGGTGCCCGGTGAGCTGCGGATCGGCGGTGACGGTCTCGCGCGCGGCTACCGGGGCGATCCCGCGCTGACCGCCGAACGCTTCGTGTCCGACCGGGGCGAACGCTGGTACCGGACCGGTGACGTGGCCCGCTACTGGCCCGACGGGTCCCTGGAGTTCCTGGGCCGGGCCGACCAGCAGGTGAAGATCAACGGCTTCCGCGTCGAACTGGGCGAGATCGAGACCGCCCTCCAGGGCCACCCCTGCGTGGCTCACGCCGTCACCGTGGCGCTCGGTGAGCGGCGCGACGAACTGGTGACGGCCGTCGTCGAGCGGCGCGCACCGGCCCCCGCCCCCGGCGGCGCCGCCGCCCTCCCGCGCCCGTCGCACGGCGCGGTGGACCAGGAGCACGCGCTGACCGAGACGCTGCTGGCCGCCGTCCTGGACGGGCTCTGCGTCCCCTCGGCGGACGGGGCGATGTGGCCGCCGCCGATCCCCGAGGAGCAGAAGGCCCGGCTCGACGGATGGACGGAGTACCTGGTGGGGCGCGAGGTCCTGGCGGGCTCCGCGCGCCCCCTGGTGCCCGGCCCCCGCTGGAACCAGGTGCGGGATCCCCGGCGCCCGGCGTTCCTGCGGGAGCGGACCGCCGGTACCCCCCTGGAGCGGGTGGCGGACGCCTGGGCGCGCGCCGTGCCCCTGCTGACCGCCGTGGTCAAGGGGGAGGCCGGGACGGAGGCGCTCTTCGAGGATCCCGCCCTCTCACCGGAGGGGCTCGGCGATCTGCTGCCCGGCGTCCGCGCCTGCCTCGCCGACATCGCCCGGGAGCTGTCGGGACCGGCACGGGACGGCACGGGCCCGCTCACCGTCGCCGAATGGGGCGCCATGGGCGGCAGGAACGCCGACCGGCTCTTCGAGGACCTCGACCCGGACAGCGTGATCTACACCCTGCTCGCCCCGTCGGCCGCCGAACTGGCCTCAGCCGAGGCCCGGTTGGCGACCTCGCGGCACACCGTGCGGATGGCCCTGCGGGACGCGTCGGCCGTCCCCGAGGCGTATCTGCACCGCTTCGACGCGGTGGTGGTCAACGACGCGCTCAGCAGCATGCCGGACCCGGACACCGCCGTCGCGGCCATGGCCCTGCTCGGCACCGCCGGCGGCCGGCTCTGGCTGCTGGCCCGGACCGAGCCGTCACCGCTCGCGCTGCCCGGCACCACACCGACCCACGGCACCTGCCCCTTCGACGCCGGACAGTGGCTGCGGGCCCTGGCGTACGAGGGCTTCGCCGACGCCCGGGTGACCCGCGTGGAGCCGGACCAGGTGGTGCTGATCACCGCCCGCTACCCGCCGAAGGCACCCGGCCTCGACCCCGTGGCGCTGCGGGCCTGGCTCGCGGACCACCTGCCCGCGCACATGATCCCCGGCATGCTCGTGGCCCTGCCCGCCCTGCCGCTCAGCGGCAACGGCAAGGTGGACCACCGCCGCGTCAGGGAGGTCCTCTCGGGCTGCGCCGTCCGGCCCCCGGAGAGCGCCGAACCGCCCCGGGGCGAGGTGGAGGAGACCCTGGCCGGACTGTGGACCGAGGTCCTCGGCGGCCACGACGTCTCACGCGACGCCAACTTCTTCCTGATGGGCGGCGACAGCATGCTGGCCACCCAGCTGGTGACCGGCGTCCGGCGGCGGCTGGGGGTCGAACTGCCCATGCGGGCCGTGCTCAGGGCGCCGACCGTCGCCGGAATGGGCGCCCTGGTCGCCGAGTTGCGCGGGCAGGCGGCCGCGGTGCCGCGCGGCACCCGCGCGGGCGCGTACGACGTCCACGGGCACGACGCCTACGACGAAGGGGAGCTGTGAGCACCGAAGCGTCCGCCGGTACGGGGTGGCCTGCCCGCCCCCTCGGCGGCCCGGCCGTCCCCGCGCTGAGCGGCGGACCGGCCCCGCGACCCACCCCGTGATCCCCCGGACAGAGAACAGGACGGAACGTATCCATGCGAGAAGGCTGTGTGCCGTGGCCCGCCTCAACCGCCGCCACCTACCGTGCCCAGGGGTACTGGAACGACGACGTGCTGGGCCGGCGGTACACGTCCGAGCCCGGCCGTGAGACGCGTACCGCCGTGATCACCCCCACCCGGCGGCTGACCTACGGGCAGGTGGACCGGGCCGCCGACCGGCTCGCCGCCGGACTGAGGGCCCGGGGCCTGGACGCCGGTGACCGTGTCGTGGTGCACCTGCCCAACGACGTGGAGACGGTGGTGCTGTGCGTCGCCCTCTTCCGGCTGGGGGCGCTCCCGGTCTTCGCGCTCCCCGCGCACCGCACCTCGGAGATCACCCATCTGGTGAACACCGCGGAGGCGGTCGCCTACGTCTGCGCGGACCGGGTCCTCGACTGCGACTACCGCGTCATCGCCCAGGAGGTGCGGGAGCGCACCGGCTCCCTCCGTGAGATCTACGTCGTCGGCGACGCGGGCCCCTTCACCGCGCTGGCCGAGGTGGACGCGGACCCGGTGGAGCTGCCCGCGCCCCGGCCCGAGGACGTGGCGCTGTTCCTGCTCTCCGGAGGCACGTCCGGACCGCCCAAGCTCATCCCGCGTACGCACGCCGACTACGGCTACCAACTGCGGGAGTCCGCGCGGCTGTGCGGATTCGGCCCCGGCACCCGCTATCTGTGCGCCCTGCCGCTCGGACACAACTTCGCGCTGGCCTGCCCGGGAGTGCTCGGCACGCTCCAGGCGGGCGGCACCGCGGTCCTGGCCCCGGCCCCGACACCGGAGTCGTGCTTCCCGCTCGTGGAGAGCGCGGGCGTGACGGCCACGTCGCTGGTCCCGCCCCTGGTGCCGCTCTGGCTGGACGCCGCCGAGTGGACCGAACACGACCTCGGCTCCCTGGAACTCCTCCAGGTCGGCGGCTCCCGGCTCGACCCGGCCACCGCCCGCGAGGTGCCCGAGGGCCTGGGCTGCACGTTGCAGCAGGTGTACGGGATGGCGGAGGGCCTGCTGAACTTCACGCGCCTGGACGACCCCGAGGACGTCGTCTTCCACACGCAGGGCCGTCCGCTCTCCCCGGCGGACGAGATACGGGTGATCCGCGAGGACGGGCGGGAGGCCGGGCCGGGCGAGGAGGGCGAGCTGTTCACCCGGGGCCCGTACACGCTGCGCGGCTACTACCGGGCCGAGGAGCGCAACCTCGTCCAGTTCACCGAGGAGGGCTACTACCGCACCGGTGACGTGGTGAAGCGGACCGCCGGGGGCGACTTCGAGGTGGTGGGCCGCACCAACGACGTGGTCAACCGGGGCGGTGAGAAGGTGCCCGCCCAGGAGGTGGAGGAGCACCTGCTGGCCGATCCGCGCATCCGGCAGGCCGCGGTGGTGGCGCTGCCGCACCCGCACATGGGGGAGCAGACCTGTGCCTGCGTGGTCGCGCGGGACGAGGACCGGCCGCCCGTCCTGCGTGAGGTGCAGGCCGCTCTGCGGGGGCGCGGCATCGCCGCCTACAAGCTGCCGGACCGGCTCGTCGTCCTGCCCGGCCTGCCGGTGACCGGGGTGGGGAAGGTCGACAAGAAGGCGCTCAGGGCCCGCCTGGGCGGCTGAGCGCACCGCCCCCGCGCGGCCGTCGGCGCCCGGCCGGTACCCCGGTTGCCGACGTCTGCGGGCGCCGGGCACCCCGGGATCAGCGGGCGGCCCGCAGGAGCCCGTCCACGACGGCTTCGAGCCCCCGCCGGTGGTTGTCGGCGGTGGCCAACTCCGTCCACCTGCCGCCCAGACGGGCCAGCTGGGGGTACTCCCCGGCGGTCAGCACGCGCATGCTCCGCTCCCGCTGGGGCGGGCCCCCGCCCTCGCTCCGGGCGCGCTCGCGGTTGAAGCGCACGGTCAGCTCACCGATGGTGTAGTACCAGATGACCCGGTAGGCGTACACGGCGTCCTCATGCGTCAGGCCGCAGCCGACCGCCGCGTCGATCATGCTCTCCACGAGCCACATCGCGGAGACGCTCACGAAGCCGTCGGACGCCAGGACTTCGACGATCCACGGGCAGTCCGCCAGGATGTCGTGGAGGACCTGGGCGCTCGCCAGCAGACGCTCACGCGGCTCCTCGGGCAGCTCGGGCCGGGGGAAGGCCTCGGCGTGCGCGTCCAGCAGGAGCAGCAACAGCTCCTCCTTGTCCCGCACATGGTGGTAGAGGGCCATCGGTGTGCTGGACAGCTCCTTGGCCAGCCGCCGCATGGAGAGGTTCCCGGCCCCCTCCTCCCGGAGAACGCCCTGTGCGGCGGTGAGGATCGTCTGCCGCGACAGGCGGCCCACCCGGCCGGGCCCGGCCGGCTGTTGCTTCTGGTCCCGCATGCGTCCAGCTTTCTCCGTTCCAGGCCCGACCGGGCCCACGCACCACCGACCGAGGGCGTTCGCCGGGCCGTACGGCGGGGCGGAAGCGGGTGCGGGAGCGCCGGGAGGGCTCCATGGCACACGACCGTAGTCTCCGCCGGGGCGTTTGACGCCGCCGAGGAGGCACCTGCGTGGCCGGAGGCGGCGCGGGGCCGAGCGCCGGACCCGTGGCGGGGCCGGATGGTGACGGTCCGGCAGCGAACGTTCGCACAGCGCTTCGAGACCAGGCCGCCCTTCGCACACCGCTTCGAGGTCGAGGCGGCCGTCCGTGGTGCGCTCCGGGGCCCGCGCGGCGTCGGGTACCGGCCCCGGCGGCCTGACTCCGACGGGCGGTGGGGCGGCCCGGTGCCCGCTCCCCGAAGGGGTCGGCCGACCCCGGCCGGACCGGCCGGCCACGGGCTCGACCGGCCTGGTCAGGACCCGGTTCCAGCAGGCCCGAGCACGCTTGTCCCCTCACCGGTGGCACGCGATACGGCCTCCGCGGAGAGGGAGTTGAAGGATCTTGACCGGCGGCTGGGGCATGAGTGAAGCGGGATGACAATCAGCCATGCCGACGCTAGTGTGACCTTACGCGTACAACTTATGGGTGAAAAAGACGGGGGAAACATGCTAAGCCGATCTTTGCCTGATGGTTTACTCGGTGGCTCGGATGCGCGTGCGCCCTTGTGCGGACGTCCGAGTCCGCGGCGGCGGTACCCGATAGTGGCACGGGCCGTCGGGGGCCACGAGACCCTTATGGCTATTTCGCACAGGTGTTGATCAGGCGAAGGTCCACGGCTGATCTGTAGTCCTGTTTCGCGCCGGTGTGCGTGCGTACGAGCCCCTGCCGGTCGCGGTCGTCCGGGCGGTCCGGAGGCCGGCGGTACCGGCTTCCCAGGTGGCGCCTCGGGCCCCGGCGCTCCGGCCTGACGTTCCGGCACGTCGGTCTCGCGTTCCGGCCGCCCCGCGTGGCCGTCGTGGCGCCCCGATGGTGCGACCCCATTTTTGGGTGTGTGGGCCACGAGTTTCGGCCCCTCAGCAAGGACATGCCTTTTCCGCCGACGATGTCGTGGCCGGACGCATTCCCCAGGTGAATGCCCTGGTCCAGAGGGGGGACATGAATAGCTCTTACCGCACGTCCGCTCCGAAAGAGCGGCGCGGTTCCCCCGGTGGCGCAAACGGACCCGACGCCTCCGGCATTTCTACCACACGTGTGGTGTGCACGGAACTCGGTGACAGGTCGATATCCAGCCGAATGGCAGATGAATTCCTGCCGACGTCCCGACGTATTCCGTTCCACGCGAACGGCGTCCCCGGCCAGGAGCGCCGGGCGGAGCCGTCCTCGGCCGCCGCGCGTGCACTGAAGGAGACCCGCGCCACGTTGAAGTCCCTGCCCCGGTGCCGACGCGGATGAGCCGGTACGGCAGCGGAACGGAACGCCACTTCAGGAGGCGAATGACCCATGGCCACCACGGGAGCAGCCTTACGCATACAGCTCTTGGGGTCGGTACGCGCCTGGCGGAAGGGGGTGGAGGTGGCTCTCGGCCCGCCCAAGCAGCGGGCCGTGCTGGGCCTGCTCGCCAGTCGCGCCAACGACGTCGTGGGCGTCGAGAACATCGTGGACGCCCTGTGGGGCGGTGACGTACCCCAGACGGCCGCCAACGGCGTGCACACCTATGTGGGCGGACTGCGCCGCGCGTTGGAGCCGGGACGCAGCAGAAGAGCGGCCGGTGCCGTCCTCACCTCCGAATCCGGCGGGTACTGCCTGAGGCTGGATCCCCTGGACGTGGACGCCACCCTGTTCGCACGCAGTCATAGTGACGCGCGTAGGTCCCGGGGATCGGGCTCCAGTGAGGTGACCCTGCGGCTGTACGAACAGGCGCTGTCGCTCTGGCACGGCGAGGCGTACTCGGGGGTCCCCGGGCCCTTCGCCGCGATGGAGCGCACCCGGCTGCGCGACCTGCGGCTGACCGCCGTGGAGGAGTGGGCCGCCGGGATGCTGGCGGCCGGCCGGCACGCCGAGATGGTCACCGGGCTGACCGGAGCGGTGTCCGAGGAGCCGCTGCGGGAGAAGCTGCGCTGGCTGCTGATCCTGGCCCTGTACCGCTGCGGACGGCAGGCCCACGCCCTGCACATGTACGAGGAGACCCGGCAACTGCTCAGCAGCGAGCTGGGCGTGGAGCCGGGAGCCGACCTGCGCATCCTGTACCAGCAGATCCTGTCCGGGCATCCGGAGCTGCGCCCGCCGGGCGGCGACACCCCGCACGAACTGCTCGGGGTCCGGGAGGCGGCGTTCCGTGGCGGTGCGCCCAAACCGGTGCAACTGCCGCCGCTGGCCCGTGGGTTCGTGGGCCGCGACAAGGAGCTGTCCCAGCTGGAGGCGGTGCTGGAGGAGGAGAGCGCCGGGCACGGCGCCTCGACCCCGGTCGCGGTGGTGGACGGACCGGCCGGTGTCGGCAAGTCGGCGCTCGTCCTGGAGCTGGCGCACCGGCTCATCGACCGCTTCCCCGACGGCCAGCTCTATGTGGACCTGCGCGGCGCCGCGTTGCAGGGCCGGCCGCTGAGCGCCGCGGACGCCCTCGGGCAACTGCTGGGCAGCCTGGGGGTCGAGGACGCCCAGATGCCTCCGGGCCTGGCCGCCCGCGCCTCCCTCTACCGGAGCCTGCTGCACGGCCAGCGGATGCTGGTGGTGCTCGACGAGGCGCAGAGCGCCGACCAGTTGCGGCCGCTCATACCGCGTGGCTCGTCCTGCGTCCTGGTGACCAGCCGGCAGCGCTTCGGCGGGCTCGCCGCGCGGGACGGCGCCCATCTGGTCACCGTCGGACCGCTGGCCGACAAGGAGTCGGCGCGGCTGCTCGCCGGACTCAGCGAGGGCCGCCTCGACGAGCGGGACCCGGCCACCGAGCGGCTGGTGGCGCTGTGCGGGGGGCTGCCGCTGGCCCTGCGCATCGTCGCCGACGGACTGGCGGCCAACCCCGAGGTACCGGTGGACGCGCTGGTCGAGCAGTACGCGGCCGAGCACGGCCGGCTCGACCGGCTCACGGTCGGGGACGACGCGGCGGCCAGCATGCGCAGCGTCTTCGAGGCGTCGTACCAGGCGCTCCCCGAGGACGCGGCACGGATGTTCCGCCACCTCGGCATGTACCGGGGCACGTTCACCGTGCAGATCGCCGCGACGCTCGCCGAGACGGACTGGGACACCACCCGCAGGCTGCTCGCGCTGCTCGCCGCCAACCATCTGCTGGAGGAGGAGCCGGGCCACCGGTACCGCTTCCACAACCTCATCGGCATCTACGCCGCCGAGTGCGCGGAGCGCGAGCCGCCGGCCCGCCGCGAGGAGGCGCTCGCCCGGCTGGTCCGGCTGGGGCCGACCGTGCCGCAGGCCCGGCCGCCGTCCGGGCACGGCGACTGGCGTGACACGCGCGCCGCCGCGTTCTGAGCGGGACGGCGCGTCGGTGACCGGGGCCCGCGCGGCCCCGGCGCCCGTACGGACAGAGAACGACCGGTACGTCTTGGAGGATGGATGTCAGTGGGACAGCTGGACGAGAAGGTGGCCTTGGTGACCGGTGGCTCGACCGGGATCGGTCTGGCCGTCGCCCGGCGGTTCGCCGCCGAAGGGGCCACCGTCTACCTCACCGGGCGGAGCAAGGCCGAGATGGACGAGGCGGTGAGGACCGTCGGTGAACGGGCCGTCGGCATCCGGAGCGACGTGTCGGACCTGGACGACCTGGACCGGCTCTTCGCGCAGATCAAGGAACGCAGCGGACGGCTGGACGTCGTCGTGGCGAACGCGGGCTTCGGGGAGCTGGCCCGGCTGGGGGAGATCACCGAGGAGCACTACGACAAGACGTTCGACACCAACGGCAAGGGCACGCTCTTCACCGTCCAGAAGGCCCTTCCCCTCATGTCGAGGGGAGCCTCGGTGATCGTGCTCTCGTCCACCAACGCCTCGACGGGCGTCAGGGGGATGACCACCTACAGCGCCACCAAGGCCGTCGTCCGCAGCTTCGCGCGGACCTGGGCGGCCGAGCTGGCGGGCCGGGGCATCCGGGTCAACGCGCTCAGCCCCGGGCCGACGGAGACCCCCGGTCTGCGGAGCCTCACCGCGCCGGGCGGCCGGCAACTGGCGGACTCCCTCGCGGCCGCGATCCCGTTCGGCCGGCTCGCACGGGCCGAGGAGGTCGCCAACGCCGCCCTCTTCCTGGCCTCGGACCAGAGCTCCTTCACCACCGGGGCGGAACTGTTCGTGGACGGGGGCCTCAACCAGGTCTGAGAGCGCCACGGACCCGGCGGGCGGGCGGCACCTCCGGCCCCGCCCGCCGGAGGGCGTCAGAGCGTGCCCTCCTCCACCCCGCCCGCTTCGGTGCCGTCCCCCGGACCGCGCCCGTGCTCCGCGTCCGGGGAGGACGAGACCGTGGTCTGCCGTACGGTCACCCCGGGGACCCCGGTCCGCAGCCAGTCGACCACGGCCCGCGGTGACAGGACCGCCGACGCCTGGTGCACCCCCCGCAGCACCTGCCCGCCGCACACCGCGGCGGCGGCGAACGCCCCCACCGCGCCGGTCAGACGGGAACCGTCCTCGCCCCGGATCACGATCGCCCGGCTGACCGCGTTCCCCTCCTGGTCCGATCCCTCCAGACGCCCCCACAGCACGTGGTAGGGGGTGCGTCCGGCCGCGTCCAGGGCGCTGGAGCGCACCAGCTCCTCGGCCCTGGCCGCGAGGTCCCGCGGCCCCGGGTGCCCGCCCCGCGCCCGGTTCAGGGTGCCGAGGACGGCGTCCCCGTCGAAGGCGTTGTACCACCGGGCCTCCCCGAGGCCCAGCTCCCGTGCCCTGTCCACCAGTTCCTCGGTCAGGAAGGGATGCGCGACGAGCGGCCGGGGCACGCCGGGCACCGGGAAGTGCCGTTCGACCGCCAGCGCCGAGGGCACCACCCCGCCCCGCCACACGGCCATGGGGGTGCCGTAGCCGCGCTCCGCGCTCAGCAGGTAGTCGAGCGCCCCGGTCCGGGTCAGGGTGCCCAGACCCGCGTAGCAGCCGGTGAACTCCCCGCCGGGACGCAGACCTTGGGACAGCAGCCCCGGCAGCAGCCCGGAGAGCCCCGGTGTCAGCCCGGCCGACAGGACGGCCGTACGCCCCGGGACCGGGTCGGCCGTGCGGCCGTCGTCCATGACGTCCACGTAGTCGGCACCCGCGGCGAAGGCCGCGCGGCGGGCCCGGTCGACCAGCAGGTAGGCCGGGCCCGCGCAGTTGAGCACGGTACGGCAGCCCTGGCTGAAGCGGCCCAGGCTGCGCGGGTCGCCCGCGTCCACCGCCATGGCCTCGGCGGGCGCGGGGAGCCGGGCGGCGCAGGCGCGCGCCGCCTCACCGTCGCGCCCTCCGAGCCGTAGCCGGAACCGGCCCTCGGCGGCCAGGCTGCGCGCCGCGCTCCGCCCGACCGCGCCGTAGCCGCCGATGATCCCGATCAGGGGCGCGCGACGGCGGCTCATGCCGCACCCCGCGCCGTCGCGCGCACCAGGAGTCCGGCCAGTGCCGCGGCGTGCGGCGGCCGGACGCAGGTGAAGTGGTCACCCGGCACGTCGGCCACGCGCAGCCCGTCGCCGCACACCCGCTGCCAGTAGGCACGCATGTCGTGGTGCATGCTGGGGAAGATCTCCGCCTCGCCCCGCTGGCGTACCAGGGTGGTCGCCCCGGTGTACGGGGTGGCCTGGTGGGCGGCCACCGCCGCCAGGCTGTGTTTGACGGTGCGGAAGGCTCTCTCCAGACGTTCGGGCGCTCTCAACTCCGCGCTCTCCTGGGGAAGATACGTGCCGATGGCCCGCAGCCTCTCCTTCTGGGGCCGCGCGGCCAGGGATCTGAAGGCGCGCAGGGCGCCGGTCCCGGCCGGTCCGAGCGCGGTGGGCGGCCGCTCGGTGAGGGCGCCCTGCGGCACCCGGTCACCGTGCCGCCGGGTGGCCGCCGTGACCAGGGCGCGGGTCGCCGCCTCGTCCCGGGGGTAGCCGAGCGCGACGGTGTCGGCGCGCATCATGCGGGCGAAGACGTACTCGGCGAGCAGATCGTCCTCCACCAGGTACGGCACCCGGTAGCTGCTGATGACCGACACCCCGCCGACCTCGCCGCCCGCCCTGCCCAGCCGGCCGGCCAGCTCGGTGGCCAGCAGCCCTCCCATGCAGTAGCCCACGAGGTGGACCCGGGTGAGGCCCTGGTCGAGGAGGACCCCGGCATAGCGGTCGGCCAGGGCGGCGACCAGCGTCCCGGGGTCGCCGCCCAGATAGGCGTCGAGGTCGTCGACGACCAGCCCGGCGACGGGCAGCCGCCCGGAGAGCTCCTGGACCAGCGCGCGGTACGGCCCCACGGTGCCGGTCCCGTCGTGCACCAGCAGCAGGGTCGTGGGCTCCCCGGAGCCACCGGGCCCGGCGGGGGCATCGGTACCGCCGATCCGTACCAGGGGAGAGGCCGTCGCGGCGGGCGGACCGGCGGCCGGGGCGCCCGCCGGGCGCAGCCGGTCGGCGAGCGCGGCGACCGTCGGCCGGTTGAGTACGCAGCGCAGCAGGTCGTCCCAGCCCATCCCCGCGGCCTGCGGGAGGTGTTCGCGCATCCGGCCGACCAGGCGGGCGACCAGCAGGGAGTCGCCGCCGAGTGCGAAGAAGTCGGCGTGCCTGCCCACGGCGGGCACACCGAGCACCTGGGACCACAGGCCGGCCAGGGCGCGCTCCAGGTCGTCGGCCGGTGCCGCACCGGCCTCCCCGGCGGCGGCAGCGGTCACCGCCGGGGAGGCGAGGCGGGCCAGCCGGGCGCGGTCCACCTTGCCGTTCGCGGTCAGCGGGACCGTGTCCACCACCTGGAGCTCCGCCGGGACCATGGGGGCGGGCAGCCGCTCGGCCAGATGCGTTCGGAGCTCCGTGGTGGTCAGGGCCGCGCGGTCCGGTTTGAAGCGGGCGACGAAGACCTGCTGGCCGATGTCCGCGAGCGCGCTGTCCTCGTGGGGCAGGCACAGCGCGGTCTCCGCCCCCGCCTCGCGCAGCAGGTCCAGCCACTGCGGCCGGGTGAGGAAGGGGGAACCGGTCTTCTCCCGCGCGTCGGTGAAGCCGGTGAGCCCGTCGTTGAACTCCATGGACGTCATGGCGCGGGCCGTGTCGCGGGTGGCCTCGACGAAGACCAGCCAGCCCCCGGGGGCCGTCAGCTCGCGGATCCGCTCCAGCATCCGGCCCGCGTGCACGGCGTTGTGCAGGACGTTCGCGGCGACGACCACATCGGCGCCGTTCGGCCGGAACCCCTGGGCCCGGTAGTCCTGGTCGAGGTCGAACAGCCCGAAGCGCACCCACGGACGGGCGGCGAACGCCTCGCGCGCCTCGGAGAGGAAGAAGGGGGAGAGATCGGTGAAGTGGTAGTCGACCGGAAGGCCCTCCAGCGCCGGGACCAGGTCCGCGCTGGTGCCCCCGACACCGGCCCCGATCTCCAGCAGGCGGACGGGGCCCGGCCCCTGGTGCTCCCTTACGAGGTGCCGTACGGCCCCGGCCACGGCCGCGTTGTTGTACCGGCTGATCAGGTTCGCGCGGTAGGCGGCGGCCGCGGTGTCCAGGCGCCCCTCGGGGAAGAGCAGCTCGCGCACCGGGAGTTCGCCGCTCAGCAGAGCGGCCAGCCGCGCCTCGCAGTCGCGGTGGAAGCGGACGAGGCCGGGGCCCCAGCCGACGGCGCGCTCCAGCGCGTCCACGCGTGCCCACAGCTCCGCGCGCTCCCCCTCCGGTACGGGCGCCAGGCCGCGGTACGCGCCGTCCCGGTCGCGGGTCAGCCGGCCCGCCGCCTCCAGGGCGCCCAGCCAGCGTCGTACGAGGCCGTGGTGACGGGGGTGCGCACCGCAGGCCGCGACGACCTCCCCGGCCGTGTGGACGTCCCCGGGCGAGGCGAACAGGCCGCGCTCACGCAGCAGCAGGGACATCGCCTGGAGGGCGGAGGCGTCCAGCGCGGCGCACAGGGCGCGCACCGCGTCCCCGTGCCCGGCCTCGTCGAACCCCGCCGCCCGCCCGGCCGCCTCCTCCGCCTGCCGCGCCAACTCCGGTCCCGGAGCGGGCCGTCGTGGGACGCGGGCGGTCTCGGCGAAGGCCACCAGCCCGCGCGTGGCGCCCTCGCCCCGCGCCAGCGCCGCGGCCAGCCGTACCGACGGGTGGCTCCGGAGGGCGGCCTCCACCTCGGCCAGCTCGACCCGGTGGCCGTTCAGCTTGACCTGGCCGTCCTCCCGGCCCAGCAGCTCGATCACGCCGTCCGCCCCGCGCCGGCCCATGTCGCCCGTGCGGTACAGCCGTTCACCGCTGTGCGGACGGACGACGAAGCGCTCCCGGGTGCGCCCGGTGTCCCCGAGGTAGCCCAGCGCCAGGCCCGCCCCGCCGATGCAGATCTCTCCGGTCACGTGCTCGGGGCAGTCCCGCAGCCGGTGGTCGAGGACGTGCACGGTCTGGTTGGCCAGCGGACGCCCGTAGGGGATGCTGACCGCGTCCGGGTCCACCTCGGTGACCGGGTGGTGGAGGGACCAGATCGCGGCCTCCGTGGCACCGCCGAGGGCGACCACGCGCAGCGAGGGGAGGCGGGCCCGTATCGCGTCGGGCAGCGTCACCGGTATCCAGTCGCCGGAGAGCAGCGCCAGGCGCATCCGGCCGGTGCCGGGGGCGGGAGCGGTCCGCAGGTACTCCTGGAGCATCTGGAGCTGGGCGGGCACCGAGTTCCACAGGGTGACCGCGTGCTCCTCGGCCAGGGCCGCCCAGTGGGCCGGGTCCCCGCGCCGCCCGGCGTCGGGCAGGACGAGCGCGCCGCCCACGGACAGGGGCCCGAAGATGTCGTACACGGACAGGTCGAAGCCCAGGTGTGCCAATCCCAGGACCCGGTCGTCGGGGCCCACCGCGAAGCGGCGGTTGATGTCGTCCACCGTGTTGCGGGCGGCGGCGTGGGTGATCATCACGCCCTTCGGCGTGCCGGTGGAGCCCGAGGTGTAGAGGACGTACGCCAGGTCGTCGGGACCGGTGGCGGCGTCCTCGTACGCCTCCTCGCCACCGGCGGGTGCGGCCGTGTCCACCGCGAGGGACCGGGTGTCCGGCGGCAGTTGGAGGCCGGGGGACAGCCAGGACTGGGTGAGCACGGTGCGGACCGCCGCGTCCGCCAGGACGGTGGCCCGGCGCAGCGCGGGCTGGGTGGTGTCCACGGGCAGATACGCCCCGCCGGCCAGCAGCACGCCCAGGACGGCGACGACCTGCTCCCACCCCTTGTCCATGACGATGCCGACGCGCTCACCGGGGGCCACCCCCTCGCGGGTGAGAGCGGCGGCCACGCCCCGGGCGCGGGCCAGGAGTTCGGCGTAGTCGAGCCGGCGGCCGGGGGCGACGACCGCCGTACGGCCCGGGGTGCGCACGGCCTGCGCCACGACCTGGGCGTGCAGCGGCCCCCGGGTGCGCGGAGCCTCGGTGGCGTTGACCCGGGCCAGCCGTGCGACCTGGGCGGCGGGCAGCTCCAGGGGGTCGGCCTCGTGCCAGACGGCGTCCTCTCCGGCCAGCCGGTGCGTCAGCCGGGCGAACGCGTCGAACATGTCCTGGACCACGCCGTCGGGGAACAGGCCCTCACGGACGTCCCAGTGCGCGAGCAGCCCGCCGTCGTCCTCCATGATCTGGCAGTCGATCCACACCTGCGGGGTCTGGGTGATCCCGTGGACGAGCGTGCCGCCGGGCATCAGCGAGGAAGGACCCGCCGCTCCGGCCCCGCCTCCCGGTCCGCCGACCGTACTGGTGAAGACGACCGGCATCAGGGCCTCGGCCCGTCCACGGCGCCGTGCGATCTCACGGAGCACCTCGACACCGCCGCAGAGCCGGTGGTCCATGTCGTCCCACAGACGCGCCTGCGACCCTTGTGCGCGCTCCGCCAGGCTCGCCCCGTCGCCGAGGTCCACGGCGAGCAGGCTGGTGGAGCTGAAGTCGCCGACGACCTTGTCCACCCCGGCGTGCACCGGGAGCCGGTTCTGCAGGGTGAGGCCGAGGGTGAAGCGAGGGTGGCGGCTCCAGCGCCCCACCGTTTCCGCGAAGGCCTGGAGCAGAGCGCCCGAGGCGGTGACCCCGGCGGCCGCGGCCCGCCGGTTCAGCGCCTCCCACGGCCGGGGGCCGAGGCGCGTGCCGTGCCGGTGGAAGTGGGGCGGGGCGGCGGGGGCGTCGGTGCGCAGCGGCAGTTCCGGGGCGGGCGGCAGGCTGTCCACGCGGTCCCACCAGTAGGCCCGGTCGCGCTGGTAGCGCGTGCCCTCCTGGGTGCCGCGCGCCGCCAGGACGTAGTCCCGGAAGGTGACTTCGGGCGGGTCGGCGGACGGGGCTCCGGTACACAGCCCGCGCAGTTCGGTCAGGAGCAGCCGGATACTGCTGTAGTCGCAGATCAGCAGATCGACGGAGAGGTGCAGCAGCAGCCCGTGGGCGGTGCGGGTGGTCCGCAGTTCGAACAGGGGCCACCGCTCGGTCGGTCCGCGCCGGTGCGACATCCGCGCGCGGACCGCCTCCAGCGCGTGCCGCTCCTTTGGCCCGTCACCGGCGCCGAGGTCCGTGTGGGCCACGTGGTACCGGGGCACCTGGGGCAGGACGCGCTGATGGCCCTCGGCCGAGACGACCGCGCGGAGCATGTCGTGCCGGCCGATCAGGGTGTTCCAGGCGTCCTCCACGGTGTCGTCGGCGACGGCGGGCAGCGCGATCTCCAGATATCCGTGACAGGCCACCCCTCCGTAGTCGAAGGCCTCGCCGCGGCCGAGCAGATAGGCCGACTGGACGTCCGTCAGCGGGAAGGGATCGTGGCGCGCGCCGGGGTCGGGGACCAGTCCCGGCCCCGTCTCCAGGACCCGCAGGTGCTCCAGGACGGCCGGCTTGTTCTCGCGCAGCCAGGCCAGCCGGCGTGGTGTCAGCACCCCCTGCCGGGCGCGGTAGCGGAGTTGACCGTCCTCCTCGTGCAGGAGGACGCCCTCCGCGGTGAGTTGGGCAACGTACTCCGCTACGCGCATGGTGCTGTGCCTCTCATTTCGCCGTGCCGACGGGACCTGGACGGAAACAGAGCGGGCCGTCAGCTTCACACGTGACAACGGGTGAGCGCTCCACTTCCGCGACAACAGGCGTCTCAGAAACCCGAGTTGAGGCAGGCCCCGGCGTCCCGAAGAAACCGGCGCGATCCCCACTCTCCGTCAGAACGTCGTCACCACACGCGATACGCTGAGCTGATCGCGCCCCCTTCCGGCGGTCGCGGGCGCCGGTCTGTACGGCGCCGGCCGTCCATACAGACGGCGTACATACTTCGCCCAGCCGGGCTGTCCCAGAATGACGACGCCCGCGCCGGACGACCTTCGAGCGCGCTGATTGATCCTCGGTACACCCAAGGGGGAGGTCCATGCTCGCCGCGCCGAGCCACGGGAACGGCACAGCGCCCTCCGCTCCGCGTCCGCACGCACCGGACCGGTTACCGGCGGAACTCCAGCTCGTCGGTCCTCCCGCCGGCCGGGCCGGCCCCTCCGGTGGATGAGGCTCCGGCCCTGACCGGTGGTGGAACGAGGGGGGTGGGCCTCAGCGGCCCACCCGGCCACCACCCGGTCGTACGCACGTTCGCATCACGCCCCAATAGGGCGGTCGAGGAACTACGTTGGGGGATCGAGTGGGAATCGATGTATTGGTGTCCGACGACCTGCACCTGTCCCGTTTCGCGCTCAGCGCACTGCTTGAGCGGCATGAGGAGATCCGCGTCGTCGGGTCGGTGGAGAGCAATCTGGACGCACTGGAGTTTGCCGAGCTGCACAGCCCGGACGTGGTGATCATCAGTTTCGAGGACGCGGACAGCGACACGATCGCGATCGCCGAGAAGATCGCGAGCCTTCCCGGGTGCCGGAGCATGCTGCTCGGCAGGGCGTTCACCCGGTCGGTCGTCCGTCAGGCCTTCGCCGCCGGGATCGGCGGCATGGTGGAGCGCAGCGTCCCTCCCCGCCAGTTCTTCGAGGCCATTCACCGGGTGCACCAGGGGGAGCGGGTGTTCGACGCGGAGTTGACGGTCGCCGCGCTGATCAACAGGGACTCCACCTTGACGCTGCGGGAGTTCTCGGTACTGGAACACGCGTCCCGGGGCGACACCGTGGTCGAGATCGCGGCGCGCCTGCACCTCTCCGAGGGGACCGTGCGCAACTACCTTTCGTCCATGGTGACGAAGCTGGGCGCGCGCAACCGTATCGACGCTTTACGGATCGCCCGTGACGCGCGGTGGATCTAGGGCGTGCCCCTGTTTCCCGACGTGTTCGCGGAGCCGTTCACGGACATTTCGTCCGCAGCTGACAAAATTATCCCATGAGCATCTTCCGTCGATTGTGTGACGCACAGCCGGCCTGAGCGGCAGCCATTGAATCGTCAACCCGGCACGGCACCTAGATGTACCACCGGGGCGCTGTCGGTGCAATGGCGCGAAGGTCTCCGGGCTCGTTGTCCCGTGGTATCCGGATGAGTTCTTAACAATCGAATGCGCGATTCTCACCGATACGGTGGACGCGACCCCCGCCGGCCGGGGCTCTTGGAGCCTGTGGCCACCGGCGGGGGTCGCTCGCATGCCCGGACCCGCCCGTACGGTGACGCCCCAGGCCGCTTCCCGCGGCCTTTGGCGGGCGTGCCGGGCGTCCGGAACCGACGAGGCACACGGCTTCGTCCCGGTGTCCTGGAACCGCCGGGCTGAATGAGCCGAGTGGTGGGTAGCAGTGGAGTCCGGCCGGTATTGATTTCTCCAGCCCTTATATGTGAAACGCATGGGCATGCATGTGAAAATAATCTGTCGCGACGTGAAGTGCTGCTGGTACCGTCGAGACGTTCCGGCAGATTCAGGCGGGGAGCCGGCGGAAATGTCCGCGATTCACCGGGCCGATTGCGGTGACCTGCGCGACATTACCGTGGAATCGCGGAGGCGATGGGCGTCGAACCATCGGTACGAATGCTTTTCCTGGAGGGATGAACCATGCCGAACCGAGCTGCAGTCCCGCCCATTCCCTGGGGGGAAGTGGCGAGTTCCATCCAATTCATTCCCGCCGAGTACTCCCGTACGGACCAGCCGGAATCCGTTGCGCGGGAGATGCTGCGCTGCGCATCCGAGGACATCGACAGACTCGTCGACGCGGGGCTGCCCTTCGACCGCCGGGAGGGCGTGCGCCATTTCGACGTGAACGATCTGTACACCCTCGGCATGTACTCGAACAGCACCCGTACACAGCCGGAGCTCGCGTTCCGCATGCTGTTCCGGTTCGCCGGGCGTCCGGTCGACGACCTGCTCCGCGACAAGGCGTGGGAGTTCCGGGTCCAGCTGGAGTGCCCGGAATGCGACGAGGTCGCCCCCTGGCACTTCGAAGCACCTGACGTCGTCCGGTTCGGAGGGCGCCTGGAGGGCGGGGCCGCCCCGGAACCGAGCGCGGGTTCGGCCGCGTACGCGGCGACCGTCACCACGACGGGTGCGCGGACCCCGCTGGTCTCCACCGAACTGCGGCGGCTGACCCACGAGTACCTCGACGCCGGCTACCGGTGGCAGATGATCCCCGTCGCCATGCAGGCCGACTACGAACTGGTCCACGGTCTGGGGGCGACGAGCTGCATCGCGGCGAGCCTGCTGCTGGCCGAGCGCTTCCGGACGGCGGGCTACAAGGCCGAGGCGAAGCGGGGCTGGTTCTGCGGCGTGCTCGGCGGAGCGCTGGACCTGCCGCACGCCTGCGTGGAGGTCGAGGACGACGACGGCAGGCTCAAGACCGTCGACATCGCCAAGGCGCAACTGGCCGCCCGGCTGTCGTCGGACACCGGGGACTTCCAGGAGCTGTGCCTCGGGTCGATCTACAACAAGGTGATCCCGTCCACCGCTTCCGGAAACGCGTCGTTCGGCCACCACGCGTGCGGTTCACCGCTACCGGCCCAAGTGCGCGCGGACATCCGGTCGGCGCGTTGAGCTGAATTCTCGAAACACCCTGTGTGGAAGGACGAGTGAGAATGGCAGTACGTGAGATCGAACCGGTCGTGCTCGAACTCGACCGGTTGGAGCAGCTGGCCGAGTCCGGCTACTACAACCCGTACACGATGTTCGACTGGCCCGACACCATCGAGCCCGACAAGCCGTGGATGAGCGAGCACCTCACCACGCTGGGCGGCACGCCGATGTGGGACGAGCTGACGCGTGAGCAGCAGCTCGCGCTGACCCGGTTCGAGGCGGTCAACTTCTTCAGCCTCAACATCCACGGCATCCGCGAGCTGATGAGCGACGTCGTGATGCGCATCCACGAGAAGACCTACGCGGACGTCTCGGAGTTCCTCCACCACTTCATCGGTGAGGAGAACGAGCACATGTGGTTCTTCGCGCAGTTCTGCCTCCGCTACGGCGGCAAGCTGTACCCGGCGCAGCCGACGCTGAAGGCCGACTCGGTGGAGCACCTCTCGCCGATCGCCCGCGAGCTGATCGTCTTCGCGCGCATCCTCATCTTCGAGGAGATCGTCGACCACTACAACGCGTACATGGCGACCGACCAGACCCTCCCGCACATCGCCCGCGAGATCAACCGGGTGCACCACCAGGACGAGAGCCGGCACGTCGCGTTCGGCCGCATGGTCTTCACCAACCTGCTCGGCCAGCTCGTCAAGCGCGACCCCGACGAGGCGCCCGTGGTCGCCGAGTACCTGGAGAACTACCTCCAGTACAGCATCGGCACCCTCTACAACCCGGCCGCCTACCGCGACGCGGGCATCCCGGACGCGCTGGCGCTGCGCCGCAAGGCGCTGGCCCACCCCGCCCGGGTGGAGACGCACGACCAGGTGCTGAAGCGGACGAGGAAGTTCCTGTCGAAGTCCGGCGTAGGCAGGGAAACGATCAAGCGATGACCGACCCCATGCAGGCGGTCCAGGAGTTCATCCTGGGCCGTAACCCCGCACTCGACCGGGTGTCCGAGGACCTCGACCTGATCGACAGCAGGGCCATCAACTCGCTGGCGTTCGTCGAGTTCATCTTCCTGCTGGAGGAGCTGACGGGGGAGTCCATCGATCCGGAGGACCTGGATCTGGACGACTTCCGCACCCTCGACGCGCTGGAAGCACGATTCTTCAAGAAGGAAGCGGCGCGATGACCACAGCGACCGACAACGGCCTGGGAGTTCTCGACGGCGGCCAGCTGCGGTTGCTGCGGGCGATCGACGGCGTGGTCCTGCGATGGGCCGACAGCTGGGGCGCCCCGGAGTTCCGGTTCCCGTTCCTGATGCGGTGTCAGGACCTCGACACCTTCGACTACTACGACAACTTCCCGCACCTGGGCCTCGCCGCGACCCGGCTGGACCCGGAGCGTCTGGGCGGCCTGCTGGCCGAGACGCCCCGGCCGGTCGCGCAGATGCCGACCGAGGTCATGGAGCCGACCGCGTTCGCGCTGCCCTCGGCGGCCTGCTACTCGGTCTACCTGAACCTGGCCGGCTCGGAGCTGCCCGCCGAGGGAGCCCTGCGGACCACGGTCGGCACCTGCTTCCGCAACGAGGAGCACTACCAGGGCCTCCAACGGCTGCTCGGCTTCTCCATGCGCGAGATCGTCTGCGTCGGGCCCGAGGAGGTGGCGAAGAACCACCTGCTCCGCGCCAAGGACGTCGTGACGAAGCTGTGCGCCCAGCTCGGGCTGGACGTCCGGCTGGAGGTCGCCACCGACCCGTTCTTCGACAAGAACGGCGGCAAGGCCAAGATGCAGCGGCTGTTCCCGGTGAAGGAGGAGTTCGTCGTCGACGGCCTGGCGATCGGCTCCGTCAACTACCACCGGAACTTCTTCGGCGAGCGGTGCGACATCCGGGCCGGGGACGACACGGCGCACACCAGCTGCCTGGCCTTCGGCCTGGAGCGCTGGGTGCACGCCCTGACCGCGCGGTTCGGCAGCACCGACGCCGCGGTGTCGGCGATCGAGAGCCTGAGCTGATGCGTGCCACGCTGGCCGGAGCGCTCGGCCTGGACGTGGCGCTGCTCCAGTCGGGCATGGGCGGCGTCGCCGGCGCGGAGCTGGCCTGCGCCGTGTCCGACGCCGGCGCGGCGGGGTGTGTGGGCGGCTACAAGCTGGCCGGCGACGCGCTGTCGGCCGTACTCGGCCGGTTGACCGCCGGTACCGAACGGCCCGTCGGCGTGAACCTGATCCCGGAGGTGGTGGGGCCGGAGGAGCTCGACCGCCAGGTGGCCCAGGTGCTCGACGAGACGCCCGAGCGCGTGCACCTGTCGTTCTTCGGCATGCCCGAGGACGCGGTGCTCGACCGGGTCGTCGCGGCCGGCCGGGGCCTGGTGGTCCAGGTCGGATCCGTCGAGGACGGGACGCACGCGGCCGGACGGGGGGCGGTCGTGGTGGCCCAGGGCACCGAGGCCGGCGGCCACCTCCTGGGCACCGCGCGCCGCGACGACCTGGTCGCGGCCCTGCGCGACCGGCTGCCCGACGCCTGCCTCGTCGCCTCGGGCGGCATCGGCTCGCCCGAGGAGGCCGGGCGGGCACTCGCCGCCGGAGCCGACGGTGTCCTGCTGGGCACCGCCTTCGTCGTCGCGCACGAGTCGCGGGCCCACTCCCGCTTCAAGGCGGCGGTGACCGCGGCCGACGAGGCCGACACCGTGATCACCGACGTCTACGAGATCGGCTGGCCGGGCCGGCGGCACCGCGTCCTGGCGACCGCCGTCACCGCCGACCCCGGACAGCCCAAGAATTTCATCGGCCGCACGGTGGTCGAGGGAAAGCCGTACCTGGTACCGCGCTTCAGCTCGGCGGTGCCGACCGAAGCGACCAGCGGCCGGATCGAGGAGATGGCGATGTACTGCGGCCGGTCCTGCGGTGACATCTCCGAACAACTCTCGGCGGCCGATGTCGTGGCCGCGTTCGCGCGTGTCCTGCCGGGCGCCGAGACCGTCACGAACCAGACAAGGATGGAAAGCAATGTCAGCCGATGAGGCGCAGGACAACCACCACGACCTGAGCTACCGCGAGGACATCCCGCGCGTCCGCACCAGGGAAGGCGTCGAGCTCTACGCCGAGACCAACGGCGAGGGCGACATCACCGTCACCACGCTCAACAACTTCTTCTTCAGCGCCCCGTTCTGGCGTGAGTACACCGAGGAACTCGTCAAGCACTACCGCGTCCTGAGCTACGACCTCTGCAACCACGGGCAGTCCTCGCGCGTGGAGCAGGAGCCGACCTGGGAGGAGCACGCGGAGGACCTGATCGGACTGCTCGACGGGCTGGGCATCGAGTCGACCTACCTGATCGGTACGTCGGCCTCCACCCAGCTCGCCCGGGACGTCGCGCTGGCCCACCCCGACCGGGTCAGGGGCATGGTGCTGGCCGGACCGGTCGTCGGCCCGCAGGGGATGCGGCGCCACCGCGGGCTCCAGCGCGCCTGGCTGCGGACGCTGAACAGCTACGGCATGCCCGAGCTGTACAGCCACATGTACCCCGAGGTGATCAGCACCGACATGAACGAGGAGACCGGCACCCCGGGATTCCTCGGGCTGCGGGAGAGCTTCCTGGCGATGTCCACGGCCGAGGAGCTCAACAACGGACTGACCCTCGCCCAGCAGGGCGACCCCAGCCCCGAGCTGCTGACCCGCATCCAGACCCCGACGCTGATCGCCCTCGGCGACGACGACATCCTGCTCGGCCCGACGGCCGGCCAGGAACTGGCCGAGCTGTTCCCCAAGGGCCGTCTCGCGCTCATGCCGAAGGCCGGCCACGTGCCGTTCCTCGACGACCCCGAGGGATTCCAGGAGATCGTCCGCAAGTTCGTGGACGAAGTGGAATCGGATGTCTGATCCGCGGGCCGAAGCCCGGCTGCGCATCCGTGCGTTGCTGGTGGACATCTTCGGCGGCGACCGGTTCGTCAGCGGTGTGCCGGACACCGCGTCGCTCCGGGAGGCGGGGGTGCCCTCCACCGCGCTGGTGAGCCTGCTGGTGGCGATGGAGGACGCGTTCGGCTTCGAATGGGACGACGAGGTCCGCCCCGAGGTGCTGCGCACGATCGACTCACTGGCGGGACACGTGGTGGAGACGGGCGCGGTGGGGACACCGGGTGGCCGCTGAGCCGCGTCCTGGCGGGGGCTTCGTGCCGGAGCCCGCGATCGCGTGGCATCCGGTGCCGTGGCCCCACGGACCGGCCCAGCAGTCGGCGGCGGGCCGCCACGCGGCCGCCGCGGCCCTGTCCTCGGCCGGCTCGGCCGAGCGGACGGTGCCCCGCGATCCGCACGGCCGGCCGTGCTTCCCGCGGGGCTTCCCCGGCTCCATCTCCCACACCGCCCACCTGGCGGTCGCGGTGGTGGTCCCCGGGGCCGAGGCCGTGGGCGCCGACATCGAGAGCGCGACCGTCACCGCCCGCATGGCGGCGTTCGTCCTCGGCGAGCGGGAGCGGCGCACGCTGCTCCCGCCCGCCGGTGAGTACAGCCCCCGTGAGCTGTTCGCCGCCAAGGAAGCGGCCTACAAGGCCATGAACGGCGCGGGCACAACGGGTGAGTTCCTGTTCTGGCGGATCGGACTCAGCCGTTCCGGCGGGACGTTGACCGCGTCGTACCGCGGCGTGCGCGTACCGCTGTGGATCCACTCGGAGGCGGGCCACGCGTTCGCCGTGGCGATACGGCGTTGAATTCCGCGGTCCGCCTCGCCTTCCCGGGCCGGCACCCGGCCGACGGAACGTATCGAATGGGGAAGACGCAATGAACCAAGACATCCTTGAGGTCGTCGATGAACTGTTCCGACGCGGACTGCAGGTCTCCGAGATCGACATCGACGTCCCCCTCGTAGATTACGGCCTCGATTCCATTCGCTCCATCAACATGGTGGTCGACATGGAATCCGCGTTCGGCGTGCGGATATCGGATGAACAGGCGGCCTCGATGGAGACGCTGCGTGACGTCGTGGACCAGGTCACCGCGTTGGTGACCGTGCGGGCCGGGCAAGGAGAGGGTGACGCATGAACGTCGATTCCGTTTTCGAGCGGTACAGCCGGCCGGAGCTGGCCAGGCTGTTCCGCGCCCTGCGCCTGGACGTCACCTACCGGTCCGGCCAGGGCGACCATCTGACCAGGGAATCACCGGGCGCGGGAGACCGCCCCGAGGCCGCCGACCAGGTGCTGGACCTGGTCGGCGGCGCGGGTTCGTCGCTGCTCGGGCACAACCACCCGGAGCTGCTGGCCGTGGCCCGCCGGTGCTTCGACGAGCAGATCCCCTTCAACGCACAGGTCAGCGTCCGCCCCGGAGCGGCCGAACTGGCGCGGCGGCTCTCGGAGATCGTGGGATCCACCACCGGCGCGAGCTATGTGGTCACCCTCGGCAGCACCGGGGCGGACGCGGTGGAAGCCGCGGTGAAGCACGCCACGGTCGAGCACCGGCGGCGGCTGGGCGCCCTCCAGGAGGACGTCGAGCTCTCCCTGCGGCGGGTACGGCGGGACGCCGGCGCGGACGCCGTCTGCGCCGACGGACCCGCGGCCGGACGCCGCTGCGCGGAGGTGCTGGGCGAGACCCTCGACCGGATCACCGGGATGCGGGAGACGGACCCGGTCTTCGTCTCGCTGCGGAACGCCTTCCACGGCAAGTCGGCCGGTGCCGGCACCCTGACGCACGGCGGCAACATACCCGCGGACCTGCACGTCCCGGGACCGCGGCACCGGCGTCTGCACGACTGGACGCCCGAGGCGGTGGTGAGCGCCCTCGACGCCGAACGCGTCGCGGTCCACACGGTCCGCGTCGACGCCGCCGGAGTGCCCCACTCGGCGGTACGCCACCTGTCGCCGGTCGCCGCGTGCTTCGTCGAGCCCATCCAGGGCGAGTCCGGGGTGCACGATGTCCCCGTGGAGACGCTGGCCGCCCTGCGCGAGCTGGCCGACCGGCACGACGCGGCCCTGGTGTTCGACGAGATCCAGTGCGGCATGGGCCGTACGGGCACCTTCCTGGCCTCCGAGGGCTCCGGTGTGGTCGCCGACTACTACCTGTTCTCGAAGTCCCTCGGCGGCGGGCTGGCCAAGGTCTCGGCCTTCCTGGTCGACGAGAAGCGCTACGTCGCGGAGTTCGGCCGCCACCACACCTCGACCTTCGCCGACGACGACTTCTCGTCCCGGATCGCGACGGCCGCGGTGGAACTCGCCCTGTCCTACCGCGACCGCGTCGTCGAGACGGGCGCACGCCTGCGCGAGCGGCTGGTGGAGGTCGCGGAGCGGTGGCCGGACTCCGTCGTCGAGGTGCGCGGACGCGGACTGCTCCTGGGCATCGAGTTCGTGCTGCCCCGGCCCGACTCCGGACTGCTGCGGGAAGCGATCGACTCCGAGTCGCTCGGCTACCTGATCGCGGGGCGTCTGCTGCACACCCACGGCATCAGGGTCATCCCCACCCTGTCCGCCCCCACCACGGTCCGTGTCCAGCCGTCCGCCCTGCTGGAGGCCGCCGACGTGGACCGGGTCGCCGTGGCCTTCGACGACGTCGCCGGTCTGCTCTCCCGGGGTGACTACGCGACCCTGCTCGCCCATCTGACGGTCCCGGCCACCGAGGAGTGGAAGCCGCGGCAGCACGTCCCGCTGCCCCGCCGCGACTGGCCCGCGCCCACCGGCGGGGAAGCGGACGTGCCGCGCGTCGCGTTCCTGGCCAACATCGACAGCCCCGGCAAACTGGGCTCCCTGTCGCCGGAGCTGGCCGCCTGGTCGGACGCGCAGTGCACGGCGGCGCTCGACCGGATGTGGGGCGAGCTGGACCCCTTCGAGGTCGTCCGCCACCGCGTCACCTCCGAGAGCGGGGGAGAGGTCGAGGTCGTCATGGTGGCGGCGCCGTTCACCGCCGCCCAGGCCAACGCCGCGCTGCGGGCGGGCCACGGGGCGTGGCTGCGCCGCACGGTGCTCGACGCGGTGGACCTGAGCGTCTCGCTCGGCGCCCAGGCCATCGGCCTCGGCGGTCACACCTCCATCGTCACCAACGCCGCGCGGGACGTGGTCGAGCACGACATCAAGGTGACGTCCGGCAACTCGCTGACCGCCGCCTGCGCCTACGACCTGCTCCGCCTCCAACTGGCAGAGACCGACGGTGAACGCCGTGTCGGGCTCGTCGGCGCCATCGGCAACATCGGCGCGGTGATGGCCGAACTCATCGCCCCGCACTGCGATTCGATGGTGCTGGTCGGCCGGCCCGGTTCCGCGCGGCGGCTGGAGGCGGTGGCCGCCCGGCTCCCCGGCCGGGTGGACGTGCGGATAGCCGAGGACCTCGACGCCCTGCGCGACTGCCCGATCGTGGTCAGCGCGACCAACTCGGCGGACCCGGTGATCCTTCCCGGACACCTCGCCGGTGAGCAGAAGGTCCTGGTCTGCGACCTCGCGGTCCCCGGTGACGTGCACCCGGCGGTGGCCGGGCTGTCGAACGTCACGCTGGTCTCCGGTGGCCGGATCCAGCTCCCCGGCGTACAGACCCCGCACTTCCCGGGGCTCACGCTGCCGCCGGGCATCCTCTACTCCTGCATGGCCGAAACGATGCTGCTCGGCTTCGAGCCCGGCACACCGAGTCCCTCCTACGGCGGTCTCTCCTCGAAGGGAGTGCTGGCCGCCCGGGACCTGGCCGCCCGGCACGGCTTCCTCCCCGCCCGGATCGTCTCCGACGACGTCTCGGTACAGCCGTGGATCACCGACCAGTTCAGCCGCACCCACGAGGAGCACACCCGATGACCGCATCCCGACCGCGCCACAGAAGCATCCTGCACGCGTTACTGGCACAGGCGGAACGCGGCTCGGACGCCTCGGCGGTGACGCTGATCCCGGAACCGGGCCAGGAGGAGACACTCCGCTACGACGTCCTGGTCGAGGCCGCGTCACGGTGCGCGGCCGCCCTCGCGGAGCGGGGGGTCGGCCGCGGCGACCGGGTGGTGCTGTGCCTGCCCACGGGCGCGCAGTTCATGACGGCCTTCTTCGGGGCCCAACTGCTCGGTGCCATGCCGACGGCCATCGCCGTACCCCTGCGCTTCGGCGGTGCCGCGGGCTTCGAAGGACAGCTGAAGGAGCTCGTCGGATACCTGCGGCCGACCGCGGTCATCACCGTGGCGGCCGTGATCGAGGGGCTCCCCGACCTCGGCGGCACCACACTGGTGGACGGTGCGGAGCTGTACGCGCGCGCCACCGCCGCCGACGCGCCGGCGCACCCCGTCCGCCTCCCGGACGACGACGACCTGGCGTTCATCCAGTGCACCTCGGGATCGACGGGCCGGCCCAAGGGCGTCATGATCTCGCACGCCAACCTCACCGCCAACTGCGAGCAGATCACCCGCGCCGTCGGCTGGACGCACCGGGACACCACGGTCAACTGGGTGCCCCTCTACCACGACCTGGGCCTGTTCTCGGGCATCCTGTGCCCGGTCTACTCGGGCGGCAGCGCGGTGCTCATGCCGCCCGCCCGGCTCCTGCGCGCGCCCGCCGAGTGGCTGCGCAACATCAGCGCGTACCGCGGATCGGTGACGGCCGCCCCGAACTTCGCCCTCGGCTACGTCACCGCCCGTGCCCGCGACGAGGAGTTGGAGGGGGTGGACTTGTCGAGCTGGCGCATCGGGCTCTGCGGAGCCGAGCCCATCCAGCCCGGCACCGTGCGGCGCTTCGTCGAACGCTTCGCCCGGTGGGGCCTGCCCTCCGGAGCGATCACCCCCGCCTACGGCATGGCCGAGGCCTCCCTGGTCATCACGGCCACCCAGCCGGGCGAGCCGCTCGTGGTCGACACGGTCGAGCGTCAGGGCCTCGTCGCCGAGGCACGGGTGACCGACACCGACCCGGACGCCCCGGACGCGGTGCGGATCGTGGACTGCGGGGCGCCGCTCGACGGCAACGAGGTACGGATCGTGGACGGCGACGGCCGAGTCCTGGAGGAGGACCGGGTCGGACACGTCCAGTTCCGCGGCCCCGCCCGCACGGTCGGGTACTTCGAACTCCCGGAGGTGACCGCCGAGTCGGTCGACGCACCGGACTGGTGGAAGACCGGCGACATCGGCTACCTGCGCGACGGCCGCCTGCGGATCACCGGCCGCGCCAAGGACCTGGTCATCATCCGTGGAGCCAACTACTTCCCGACCGACTTCGAGCAGGCCGCCGAGACCGTGCCGGGCGTCCGCCTCGGCTCGGTGATCGCGGTCGGGTACCGGCACGAGGAGGCCGACTCGGAAGAGCTCCACCTCGTCGTCGAGACCGAGCTGGACCGTGCGGAGCACGAGGCGCTGCGCCGCTCCGTCCAGGCCGCCGTCAGCTCGCGGACCGGTGTGCGGGCCGCCGCGATCCACCTGGTCCCCAAGCGCAGCGTGCCCAAGACCACCAGTGGGAAGGTGCAGCGCTCCAAGGCCCGCGAACTGTTCGTCGAAGGATGGTCGCCGGCCGGACCGGACGGCCTCCCGCCGGCGGCCGGTACGGACGACCCAGCCGTACGGCCGTAGCGGGTCCAGCTCCGGACGGCCGGGGTGCCGATCCCCCGCGCACCCCGGCCGTCCGGCCCCCCCGCAGACAGAGGGAGCACCCATGAGCACGACCCCGTCCGCCTCCACCCCACGACCCCAGGAGGGCGGACTCTCCCGCAGCCTCACCACACCCAAGATCGTCTTCCTGATCGTCGCGGCCGCCGCGCCCCTCTCCGCCATGGTCGGCACCGTGCCGCTGGCGTTCGCCCTGGGCAACGGGCCCGGTGTGCCCGCCATGTTCGTCTTCGCGGGCCTGACCCTGATGTGCTTCTGCGTCGGCTACGCCGCGATCAGCCGCACGGTGGTCAACGCGGGAGGGTTCTACACCTACATCTCGTACGGCCTGGGCCGGCCGCCCGCGGTGGGCGGCGGTCTCGTCGCCGTGCTCGCGTACAACGCCGCGTCCGTGGGACTGCTCGGCGCGTTCGCCTACTTCGCCCGGCTCGTCGCCGCCTCGCACGGGCTGGACGTCCGCTGGGAGATATGGGCGGCGCTCGGCCTGCTGGTGGTCGGCGCGCTGGGATACCGCCAGATCGACCTGAGCGTCCGGGTGCTCGGCGTGGCGATGCTCTGCGAGGTGGGCATCCTCCTGCTCCTGGCCGCGGCCGTGCTGATCCGGCACGGCCACGCGGCCCTGCCCACCGTGTCGTTCTCGCCGCACACCCTCACCGGCGCGGGCGTCGGCGTGACCATGATGTACGCGTTCATCTCGTTCATCGGGATCGAGTCGGCCGCGCTCTACGGGGAGGAGGCGCACGCCCCGGAGCGCAGTGTGCCGCGCGCCACCTACGTCTCCGTCTCGCTCATCGCCCTCTTCTACGGGTTCGTCAGCTGGATCGCGGTGGGCGCCGTCGGGCCCGGCCACATCCAGGACGTGGCCGGCAGTCAGCTGGGGGACCTCTTCTTCCGGCTGAGCGACGACTACCTCACGGCCACGCTCACCACCGTCATGCAGGTCCTGCTCTGCCTGAGCCTCTTCGCCAGCTGGCTGGCCCTGCACAACGCCGCGAACCGCTACCTGTTCGTCCTGGGCCGCGAGGGGGTGCTGCCCGGTGCCCTCGGAACGGTGCACGCCCGGCACGCCTCACCGCACCGGGCCAGCCTCACCCAGACGGCGTTCAGCGTCCTCACCGCCACGGCGTTCGCGCTCGCCGGGCTCGACCCGTACCTCGGGATCACCACGAGCATGCTGGGCCTGGGCACCCTGGGCATCGTCTTCCTCCAGGCCGTGGCGTGCGTCTCGGTCATCGGCTACTTCTGGCGCAGACCGGACCGGCACTGGTGGCGCACCGCGCTCGCGCCGGCACTCGGCTTCGCCGGGCTCGCCGCGGGCACCTCGCTGGTCGTGACCCACTTCGACACCATGACCGGTACGGACAACCCGGTGGTGGGCGCCCTGCCCTGGCTGATCGTGGCCGCGGCGGTGCTCGGTCCCCTGTACGCCCTGTGGATCCGCTCCGCGCGTCCCGAGCGCTACGCGCGCCTGGCGCGGGCCGACGACCGCCCGGAGGAACCCGTCGAGGCCGCCGGCCCGGACGTCACCGACCGTGTGGCGGCCGGGCGTTGACCGCGTCCGCACCACCCCCGCCACCGGTGCGGACGCTCCGGTCACCCGGCCCCGGAGCCGGCCGCCCGCGCCGGGCGCGGGCCCCCGCCGGGCGCCGCGTCGCTCAGCGGCGTCGTCGAGGTGGCCTGGGCGAGCAGTCCGTCGACGAAGGCCCGGAGCCCCTGGGGGTAGGTGTCCTGCCAGGCCAGGCCCGGCCACTGGTCGGCGAGCGCGGTCATGCGCGGCAGCCGGGACCCGCCGTGGCCGGCGGTGAAGGCGTCCACATCGGGGCTCTCGTCCGCCGCCCGCTCCCGGGCGGAGTGGGCCCGGACGAGGATCTCGCCGACCGTGTAGTACCAGATGTTGCGGTAGATGTGGACGGCCTGCTCGGGCGTGCATCCGTGGTCGATGGCCCCCGCCACCATGGTCTCGACCAGCCACAGCGCCGAGTCGCCGAGCCGGGCGAGGAAGCCGTCGGTGGTGAGGACCTCCGCGGCCCACGGCCAGGCCGCGAGGGCGTCGTGGACCGCGGTGGCGGCCGCGACGATGCGGTCCCGGGGCTCGGGGGGCAGGTCGGGGTGCGGGATCTGCTCCGCGTACTCGTGGATCAGCAGGAACAGCAGATCCTCTTTGTCCCGTACGTGGTGGTACAAGGTCGTCGCGCCGATGCCGATCTCGCCGGCCAGCCGGCGGATGGTCAGTTTCTCCCAGCCGTTCTGGTCGATGAGCCGACGGGCCGCGGCCAGGATCTGCGTGCGGGACGTCACGGGGGGGCGGCCGACGCGGCCGTGCGGTGCATTGGTTCGGGACACCGTCCCATCATGCCCTTCTGCTCTGACTCCGCCCGAAACCGGTTGGCTTCGAGGTTCCTGCTCGACAGCGGGCTGTTCCCGGTGATAATTTCAGAACATGTTCGAAAAATCTACTGGCCCGAGAAGAGCGCAGAGGACTGGGTTGCGGTGACAAACACGGAATCAGCAAGTGGGGAATCGGCCATCCAGCGGGGTGCTCGCCCGGGGCTCATCCTCGCCGCGGTGGCCGTCGTGCAGTTCATGGTGTCGTTGGACCTGTCGGTCGTGAACGTCGGTCTCCCGGAGATAGGCAAGGGCCTCGGCTTCAGTGAGTCGGGCCTGACCTGGGTGATCCACGCCTACGCCCTCACCTTCGGAGGGTTACTCCTCCTGGGCGGCAAGGTCGCCGACCGGTACGGCCAGAAGCGGATCCTGCTGATCGGGCTGCCCCTGTTCGGACTCGCCTCCCTGGCCGGCGGACTCGCCCAGGAACCCGGTCATCTGGTGGCCGCCCGCGCCGTGCAGGGCGTCGGGGCAGCCGCGCTGGCCCCGGCCGCGCTGGCGCTGCTCGCCTCGACCTTCCCCGGCGGCAAGGAGCGCGTGAAGGCGTTCGGCGTCTGGAGCGCGATGAACGCCGCCGGTGGCGCCCTCGGCGTCCTGATCGGCGGTCTGCTCACCGAGTACGCGGGCTGGGAGTGGGTGATGTTCGTCAACGTCCCCATCGTCGCCGTCGCCCTGCTGCTCGCCGTGCGCGGTGTCGCCCCCGACCGGCCCGTGGCGAGCCGCGGTGCCCCGGACGTGCTCGGCGCCGTCCTCGCCACCGCGGGCATGGGCCTGCTGGTCTTCGGCGTGGTCCGTACCGACCGGCATCCGTGGGGTTCCGCGGAGACGCTGACGACCCTGGCCGTCGCCGTCGTCCTGCTGGCCGCCTTCCTCTACGTCGAGCGCACCACCAGCCGCGACCCGCTGATCCGGCTCGGCCTGTTCAGCAACCGCTCGGTCGCCGGCGCCAACGCCTTCACCCTGCTGCTCGGCGGCGCCATGGCCTCGGCCTTCTACTTCGTGTCCCTCTACCTCCAGCGGGTGCTGGGCAGCGGGGCGGCCAAGACCGGTGTGGAGTTCCTGCCGTTCGCGTTCGGCGTGGTCATCGGCTCCGTACTCGCCGTCAAGTTCGGCTACCGCTTCGCGGCCCGCAACATCCTGCTGGCCGGTGGTGTGCTGATGGCGATCGGCTTCGCCTGGTTCGGCATGCTGAGCGCCGACGGCTCCTTCGCCGTGGACGTCCTCGGCCCGTCGATCGTCAGCAGCATCGGTATCGGGCTCTGCCTCGCACCGGCCGTCTCCCTCGCCACCTCCGGTGTCGCGGAACACGAGACGGGCAGCGCCTCCGGCCTGCTCAACAGCACGCGGCAGATCGGCGCCTCCCTCGGCCTGGCGGCCCTGGGCACCGCCGCCAACAACCGTACCGACGGCGTCCCCACCGCGGAGGCCCTCAACGACGGGTACGCGTTCGGTATGACGATCGGCGCCGGGGTCGTGATCGTCGGCCTGGTCATCGCCTTCACCATGCTGCCGCGCACCGGCCCGCAGGTCACGGCGGACGCGGCGGCGCCCGACAGCGGCGACCTGCTTCCCGAGCGGGACTGACCGGCCGCGGCGGCGGCGAGCGGCCGGGCCCCGGCCGACGCGACCCGCGTCGGCCCGGCCCGGCTCCGCGCCCGTCCGCGGTCGTCCGCGCGTGTACAGGCCCGTACGCGCGCGGGGCCGGTGGACGCGACCCCCGGTGACCGAGGCCCTCGAAGCCTCCGGTCACGGACGAGGGGTCGCGTCCGCGTCCGCCCGCGCACCGCCCGCACGCCCCGACGGTGCCGTACCGGCGGTCAGCGGGCCGCGCTGATGAGCCACACCCGCCCGTCGCACCCGGTCCCCTGACCGAACAGGCCGGAGGCCTCCCGCCCGCTGCGCAGGGCGAGTTCCGCGGGGTCGGTCAGACCGAACGTCCAGCCGTGCGGACCGAGCCAGCCGTCCGGGAAGTCCAGCGTGGAGCGCCAGCCCAGGCCGACCGCGCGCAGTTCCTCCGCGACCGCCGTGAACCCCGCCGAACGCCGCAGCGCCCCGTCGAAGTGGTCCACGACCAGCCGGCTGCCCGCGGCCGACATCGCCGTGATCCCGGTCAGCAGCCGGTCGTTCTCGGCCCGGCTCAGATACGGCAGCAGCTCCTCCGCCCCCCACACCGTGGGCCGCCACGGATGGAAGCCCGCGGCCCGCAGCGCCCCGGGCCAGTCGCCCCGCAGGTCCGCGCCCACCTCCACGCGCGCGCAGCGGGGCCGTTCGCCCGCCCTCGCCACGATGGAGTGCTTGAAGCGCAGGACGTCGCTCCGGTCCACCTCGTACACCTCGGTGCCCCGCGCCCAGTCGAGGCGGAAGGCGCGCGAGTCCAGCCCCGAACCCAGCAGCACCACCTGACGGCACCGCGTGGAGGCCGCGCTCAGCTCCTCGTCGAAGAACCGGGTGCGCAGCGCCACGAAGTCCTGCACGCGCGTCCGGTCCACGGGGCGTCCCTCCGGCGGTCCGCCGAGCGCCTCCGCCAGCGCCTGGGCGACGCGGTCCTCGAAGAGCCGGTCGGGCCGGCGGTTCTCGGCGCCCCGGTGCCTCGCCGTGCGCAGGGCCGTGAGACCGACCCCGGCGGGGAGGGCCGCCGGGAGGCCGTCCGGTCCGTACTCCGGGTGCGCAGTGTCCACGAGCAAGCCCCTTCGCGTGTCGTCGGCCGGGGCGGCGGGGCGGCTGCCACCGCCGCGCTCCGGCGTCATCTGCCTCCGGATGCTGTGCCGTGGTGCCGGAAGGCACCACCCGGCGGGCCTCTCGTGCCGGATAGCGACATCAACTAGGCTCCCGGGGGTGGAAGTCAACCCGCTCGACGACCTGGACCTCCGTCTCGTGCACGCCCTTCAGCTCGACGGGCGGGCCCCCCTCACCTCCATCGCCGACGTACTCGGCGTGTCCGACCAGACCGTGGCCAGGCGCTACCGCCGGCTCCGGGGGGCCGGGGCGATGCGCGTGCTGGGGCTGGCCGACGCGGGCCGCTTCGGCCACATCGAATGGCTGGTACGGGTCCGCTGCACCCCGGACAGCGCGAGCGGCGTCGCGGGTGCGCTGGCGCGGCGGGACGACACCTCCTGGGTGAGCCTCACCGCCGGCGGCACGGAGATCGTCTGCCTCACGCGCGCCCCCCACCGGGCGGAGGGCGCCTCGCTGCTGCTCCAGAAGCTCCCGCGCACCCCGCGGGTGGTCGACATCAGCGCCCACTACATACTGCACACCTTCTTCGGCGGACCCACGGGCTGGCACGGCAAGACCCGGGCCCTGACCGACGAGCAGGCCGAGCGGCTCCGGCCCCGGCTGCCCGAGCCCCCGCCGCGCGGCCTGCGTGTGCCCATGCGCGAGGGCGACGCGGAACTCTTCGCCACGCTCGCCTCGGACGGCCGGGCCGGATACGCCGAGCTGGCCGCGGCCACCGGCTGGTCGGAGTCCACCGTCAGACGGCGGCTGGAGCAACTGCGGCACCTGCGCGCGCTGTTCTTCGACGTCGAGATCGACGCGGCGCTCCTGGGGTACGAGGCCGAGGTCATGCTCTGGCTCACCGTGCCCCCGGCGGACCTGGTGAGCGTCGCCGAGGAGCTGTCCGGCCACCCCGAAGTGGTCTTCACGGCCGCCACCTCCGGGCAGTCCAACCTGGTGGCCATCGTCGTCTGCCGGGACATCGACGCCTTCTACGACTACATGAGTACGCGGATCGGCGCGCTGAAGTCCGTGAACCACATGGAGAGCGCACCCGTGCTCCAGTCCGTCAAGAGAGCAGGCCGCCTCGTTCCTGCGCGAAATCATCCCTTTCCGTCACGGTAGGCGTCCAGGTGTCGGTCGGCGCCAATTGACCGGCTCCGGCGGGCGGCGGCGGACCGGACCCTGAAGGGTGGGCCAGGTCTCGCGCGGGCGCTCATGGGCTCCCGTGCTCGGAAAGGGGTTCGTATGCGTAAATGGTGGCCCTTGGCAGCGATCTGCCTGGGCACCTTCATGCTCCTGCTGGACGTCACGATCGTGACCGTGGCGCTGCCGGACATGGCGGCGGATCTCGACACCACACTCCCCGATCTGGAGTGGGTGGTCGACATCTACGCCCTGGCGCTGGCCTCGCTGCTGCTGGGCGTGGGTTCCTCCGCCGACCGGATCGGCCGCAAGAAGGTGTACCTCGTCGGACTGGTCGTCTTCACCGCGGCGTCGCTGGTGTGCGCCGTCGCCCCGAACGCGGGCGTGCTCATCGCGGCCAGGGCGGTGCAGGGGCTCGGCGCCGCCGGGATGTTCGGCACGACGATCGCCCTGCTCGGCATGCACTACACCGGCCGGGAGCGCGGTGTGGCGTTCGCCGTGTGGGGTGCCACCAACGCCATCGCGGCGGCCGCCGGACCGGTGGTCGGCGGGCTGCTCACCGAGTACCTGAACTGGCGCTGGATCTTCTTCGTCAACCTGCCGCTCTGCCTGGTCGCCGTCGTGATGGCGCTCCGCGTCCTGCGCGAGTCCAGGTCCCCGGGGCGGCAGCGGGCGGACGTCCTGGGCATCCTCACCTTCACCGTGGCCGCCGGGTCACTCACCTTCGCGCTGATCCGGGCCCACACCGACGGGTGGGGCGCCTCCCTGACCCTGACCATGTTCGCCGTCGCGGTGGTCGCCCTCGGCCTCTTCGTCACGGTCGAGCTGAAGCACGAACACCCGGTCCTGGACCTGTCGCTGTTCCGCAGCCCGTCGTTCACCGGCATCATGATCAGCGCCCTGGTCCTGCAGAGCGCCGCGTTCGCCTACCTGCTGTTCGAGTCGCTGTGGATGCAGTCCGTCCTGGGCTACGGGCCGGTCAAGGCGGGGCTGTACATCATGCCCATGTGCGCCGCCGCGTTCGTCGTCTCCGCGCTGGTCGGCCGTTTCGGGCCCTGGCCCGCCCGGTCGTCCATGGGCGTGGGGATGGCGTTCATCGCCGTCGGTGCCGGGCTCCAGGCCATGCTCGACGCGGGCTCGTCGGGCGACACCATCGTGCTGGGGCTCGTGGTGACCGGCCTGGGGGTCGGGCTCGTGACGCCGAGCCTGTCCGCCGCGGCCCTGGCCGCGGCACCGCCCGAGCGCGGAGGCATGGCGGGCGGGGCGGTCAACACCTTCCGTCAGCTCGGGTTCGCGCTGGGCATCGCGGTGTTCGGCGTGATCTTCCAGGGGCGGATCGAGGCGGTGCTGAAGGACGGCGGCCAGGTGGCGGACCCGCACGCGGCGGCCGTCGCGCTGAGCGGCGGGCAGGCCCGGTCGGTCGTCTCCGGGGTGCCGGCCGGTGAGCGCGCCGGGATGGAACACCTGGTGCACGAGGCGTTCGCGTCGGGACTCAACGTCATGCTCGGCGTGGCTGCCGCGCTCGCCGCCCTGGCCTCGGTCCTCGTCTTCGCGATGGTCCGTCTGCCGGGCGGCGGCACCGAGCAGCCGGCCCCGCGGAGCGGCGGGGCCGCCCCGGGACCCGGGATCCGGGCCGACGCCACGCTGTAGCGGCGGCTCCGGCACGACCCGCGGCCGGTGGTCCGGTTGAGCGTTCCTCCCCCGGTGCTCACCGTCGCCGGCCGCGTAGCCCCCGGTGCCACGAGCTGTAGGAGGCCCGTGGCGCCGGGGCATCACCCCTTCGCGGCGTAGACGGCCGCGTCCCGTGGCCGGGGACCCGGACCGGGCCCCTGGGCGGACCCGGCCGGTGCCGGGTGGTGGTGCGGCCGGCGGTGCAGCCGGTGGAGCTCCGCCAGCGTACGGGCGAGGGCGCGGGCCGTGGCGTCGTGCCCGTCGGCGTCGGCCTGGTGGAACGCTGCGACCAGCCCGATCCTCTCGGCGTCGGACCACGGCAGGGCCCCGGCCGCGCGCACGGGACGCCCGTCGGTCAGGGCGCGGACGCCGGCACGGGCCCGCAGCAGCCACGCGGTGAGCGCCCGGTCGACCGTCGAGCGGCGTTCGGCGCCGTCGCTCTCGTCGTCCGCGCGTTCGGAGGCGAACAGGCGGATGACGGGCGGCATCCGGTAGCGTAGCCGCCCCGCGCGGTCCGACCCGCTCACCTCCAGCAGCCGGGCGTCGACCAGGGCTTCGAGGACGTCCTCGGCCGTGGACTCGTCGGTCTCCAGCACGACGGCCGTCAGCCAGGCGGGGATCTCCGGGGTCCGCAGCAGCGACAGCCGGCACAGGGCCGTCCTGGCCTCGCCCGGCAGCCGCAGATAGCCCCGGCGGAGCGAGGACCGGACGTCCAGGTCGCCCAGGCGCAGCTCGTCCAGCGGCCGCCGGTGCCCGTCGGCCAGCCTGCGCGCCATCTCGGTCAGCGTCCAGTGGGGTTTGGCCGCCAGGCGTCCGGCCACCACACGCACGGCGAGCGGCAGCAGCCCGCACCGCTCGACCAGCCAGTCGGCCACGGCGGGCTCCGCCGCGACCCGGCCGGCCCCGGCCACACGGCTCAGCAGGGCGAGCGCCTCGGACCGTTCGAAGACCTCCAGCTCCAGCTGCCGGGCGCCCTCCAGGGCCGTGAAGCGCGACCGGGCCGTCACCACCACCCTGCTGCCCGCGGCCCCCGGAAGCAGCGGCCGCACCTGCTGTTCGTCATGGGCGTTGTCCAGGACGACCAGCACCCGGCGTTCGGCGAGCACGCTGCGGTAGAGCTGGGTGCGCTCGTCCACCGTCAGGGGCAGCGGGGTGCCCGGCTCGCACAGCGACTGGAGGAACCATTCGAGTACGTCGTGCGGGTCCTTGGAGCGGCCCGGTGACCCGGCCAGGTCCGCGTACAACTGGCCGTCGGGGAAGGAGTCCAGGCGCAGCCGCCCGGCCTGGACGGCGAGGGCGCTCTTGCCCGCACCGGCGGCCCCGGTCACCACGACCGGTGCCGCGCCCGCTTGATGACCAGTCAGTACACCGCGTAGCTCCTCCAGTTGGGGCTCCCGGCCGGTGAAGTCGGCGACGCGAGGGGGCAGCATGGCCGGACGTACCGGCCGCCGCCGCTGGACGCGTGTCTCCGGGGGCCGGTCGGCGGGGGCGGTGAGTCCCGGGTCCCCGGACAGGATGGACTGGAAGACGTCGTTGAGGGCCGAACTGGGGTCGATGCCCAGCTCCTCCGCGAGGATCACCCGCCCGCGCCGGTACTCGGCCAGGGCGTCCGCCTGCCGCCCCGCCCGGTAGAGCGCGGTCATCAACTGGGCGCGCAGCCGTTCCCGTACGGGGTGTGCCTCCACCAGGCCCACCAGCTCGGAGACGAGCGCGTCGTGGTGCCCGAGCGCGAGATCGGCGGCGATGCGGCCCTCCAGCGCCGCCATGCGCGCCTCTTCCAGCCGGGGGAGCTCGACCCGGGCCAGGTGTTCGGTCACGCCGCCGAGCGCGGGGCCGCGCCAGAGCGCGAGCGCCGTGGTCAGGTGTGCGGAGGCCGCCGCGTGGCGGCGCGCCTTCAAGGCGTCGTAGCCGAGACCGGCCAGCCGGTCGAACTCGGCGTGGTCCAGGGTCGCGTCGGTCAGTACGAGCCGGTAGCCCGGCCGGTGGCGCAGGATCGCGGCACCGGGGGAGAGCAGTTTGCGCAGCCGGGAGATGTAGGTGTACAGCTGCTGATCGACCGTGGCGGGAGGCGTCCGCCCCCAGGTCACCTCCCGCAGGCGCGCGTCGGAGACGACCCGGCCGCCCGCCAGGAGCAGCGCGGCCAGGACGGTCTTCGGCTTCTCCGCCACCGGCGTGAGGCCCCGGCCCGCCTGATGTATGCCGACCGGTCCGAGAACGCGGATCTCCACCCGTACCCCTTTTGTGTCGTCACGGTCCAGAACGGCGGACACGGCCCAGGCGTCAAGGCGCCGAGGGGAAGCGGCGGGGGCCTCGCGCCGCGGGGTGAGGGCGCCTGCCTCCCACGGCTGCGGGAGCGGCGCGAAGGACGCTCCCCGCCGGTGGCCCGGCACGGGTCATGGCAGCCGGGAACCGGCCGCGCACACCGCCCGGCAGCCCCGCCGGCCCCGCCCGGGACACGGAGGACGACATCGCCCGGAGCCGGGCGGGCAGGTGGAGGAGGCGCTCGGGTCAGGCGGACGCCGCAGGCGCATACAGACGTGCGGGGGCCCCGCCCTCCGGGCGGACGGCGCTACTGTCAGGGGCGACCGCACCGCGTCCGCGCGGCGGGCCCGCCGTCCACCGGACGCGCGCGCGGGAACGCGCCCTGCCCTGTGCGCGTGTGCGGAAACGGCGTGGTGTGGCACAGCCCGACTCTCCCGACGAAGCGACCGCGCCGGTGCGCCGGCGCCCCTCATGGCACGGTGCCACGGAAATGTCGCAGATGCCCACAGGGATCGATGCGGTCGATCGTGGACATCCCCGCCGGCCCCCCTGCCCGATTCCACGGAGTGATCCCGAAGGTACCACCCCGCGATCACGGCGCAACAGGCCGCTTTCGCACGCGACTTCATGCGTTTCGCACACTGATCGGCCTGTTTCGGCCATCAGCTGACGTCCCCTCAGCTCCTGTCCCCATGTCCCCGCCACGGCGTCCGGACGGGTCATCGACCTGCGCGGTATAGCCGCGCTATGGCTTCGCTCCGCGCCGGTATAGAAACCGTCCGCAAGATGTGGGCCGAGCGGACAGCCGGGTGGACATCCCGCTGCGTCAGTCAACGCCTACGGGGGAGCGCCATGAGCGGCGGACTAATCGGAGGACCGGCCGTACCCGCCGGTGGCACGGCCTGCCGGACGCGGCCACCCCGGACACGGATCCCCGGGCCACGGCGTCCGCGATGTTCCCCGTCCCGCTCCTGATCCCCGCCCTATCGCCGTCCCCGTCGCCCCGGCACTCCCGCGCGACCCCCGGGCGCCCGCACGCCCGTGTGCGGCCCCGCGGTGAACTCCCCGCTCCGCTCTCCCCTTTCGGCTGTCGAGAAGAGGACGTTCGCGATGTACCAGTCGCCCAGGCACTACTTCGAGAAGAGGCTGAGGCTGCCCTCGGACCCCATGACCGCCGCCGCCCGCCTGGCCTCCTCGGGCCTGCACGCGGACTACATGGTCTACGAGAACCAGGGCACCTGGTCCTACGCCGGCGGAGCCGCTGCCGAGATCACCCTGGACCGCACCGGCGCCAGGCTGCGCCAGCCGGACGAGGTGCTGCTGCCCTGGGACGGCCACCCCCTGCGGCAGGTGCAGAACCTTCTCGACGCCGTACGGGTCACCGGCTGGCGGGCCTACGGCTGGGCGGCGTTCGAGCTGTCGTACGCCAAGGGCGGGGACCTCGCGCACATCGGCGACCAGCGGCTGCTGCACCTGGTCGTCCCGCACACCGAGGTCAGGATCGAGGGCGGCGAGGCGTATCTGCGCTCCGTGGACGAGGCCGGTCTCGCGGCCGCGCTGGACGTGCTGAGCGCGGAGCACGCCGAGCGGCGGTCCGTGCCCGATCCGGTGGACGTACGGCAGGCCGGGGCCGAGGCCTACCGGCGGGCGGTCGGCGTCGCGGTCGACGCGATCAACGACCAGCGGCTCCAGAAGGTGATCTTCTCGCGGGTGGTCCCGGTCGAACGCGAGCTGGACTTCGTGGGCACCTACCTGGCGGGCCGCCGGGGCAACAGCCCGGCGCGGTCGTTCCTGCTCGACCTCGGGGGCATCGAGGCGACCGGCTTCAGCCCGGAGATCGTGGTCCAGGTCGATCCGGACGGGAAGGTGGTCAGCCAGCCGCTGGCCGGCACCCGGGCACTGACCGGCGACCGGGCCGAGGACGAGCGCCTCCGCGAGGAACTCCTCGCCGACCCGAAGGAGATCTACGAGCACGCGATCTCCGTGAAGATCGCCTGCGACGAACTGATCGGGGTGTGCGCCCCCGGCTCCGTCGGCGTCGAGGAGTTCATGGTCGTCAAGGAGCGCGGCACGGTGCAGCACCTCGCCTCGCGCGTGGGCGGGCGGCTGGCCGCCGGCCGCCGGGCCTGGGACGCCTTCGACGCGGTGTTCCCCGCCGTCACCGCCTCCGGTGTGCCCAAGGCCGCCGCGTACGACAGCATCCGCAGCAACGAGTCCGAGGCCCGCGGACTGTACAGCGGGGCGGTGCTGACGGTCGATCACCAGGGCGCGATGGACGCCGCCCTGGTGCTGCGCAGCGTCTACCGGCAGGACGGCCGCACCTGGCTGCGCGCCGGTGCGGGCATCGTGGCGCACTCCCGGCCCGAACGGGAACTGGAGGAGACCTGCGAGAAGCTGGGCAGCGTCGGGCGCTTCCTGGTACCGGCCGCAGAACCCGTGGGCGCCGGTGCCGCCCCGATGGCGGAAGGGGCCCGCCCGTGAAGACCGACGGCATCTTCCTCGCCGGCGTCGCGACCTGCCTGCCGGAGCCGTACACCACGCTGCGCGCCGTGGCCGAGGGGGCCTACGAGGAGGCGGACCGGGAGGAGTCCGGGATCGAGTCCGTGCCCGTCGCGGGCGAGACCCCCGGACCCGATCTGGCGGTGCGCGCCGCCCGGACCGCGCTGGCCCGCTCCGGTCACCGGCCCGAGGACTTCGGCGCCCTGCTGCACAGCAGTGTCCACTTCCAGGGCCCCGACGGCTGGTCCGCCCCGCACTACGTGCTCCGGCACACCCTCGACCGCCCGGTGACCGCCGTCGAGGTCCGGCAGGGCTGCCTGGGCATGCTCTCCGCCCTGGAGATGGCCGCCTGCCGCCTCACGGCCGTGCCCGAGCACCCGGCGGTCCTGCTGACCTCCGGGGACAACTTCTCCACCCCGCTGGTGGACCGCTGGCGCGCCTCCAAGCTCTTCCTGCTGGGTGACGCCGGGGCCGCGGCCGTGGTGTCCCGCCGGGGCGGCTTCGCCCGGGTGCTCTCCGTGGGCTCGGTCTCGACCCCGTCGATGGAGGAACTGCACCGCGGCGGGGAGCCCATGTTCCCGCCCGGCCCCACCGTGGGACGCACCCTCAACCTGGAGGAGCGCAGGGAGTACTGGCGCCGCGAGTGGGCCCGGGGGGTGCCGCCTCCCATGGGTAACTTCGGCGACACGGTCGCCGCCGCCGCCCGGCGGTCACTGGCCGAGGCCGGTGCCACCATGTCCGACATCACCCGCGTCTGCCACCTGGGGTTCTCCGAACTCCCCTTGGGAGCCTGCTTCCTGGACCCGCTGGACATCGACGAGAAGCGCGGTATCTGGGAGTTCACCCGTACCACCGGCCATCTGGGCGCCGCCGACCCGATCGCCGGTCCCCAACACCTGTGGCGGACCGGGCAGGTGGGCGCGGGCGACCTGGTGATGATCATCGGCGCCTCGCCCGGCATGGAGGCGGGCTGCGCCGTCGTCGAGATCACCCGATCCTTCGACGCCGCCGACGAGGAGGACGGCCATGCTTGAGGGATGCACTCCCTGGCCGGGGGAACGCGCGCGGCGGTACCGGGCGGCGGGCCACTGGCGGGGCGAGAACCTCGCGGACCTGCTGTCCGCCACCGCGGCCACGCATCACGACCGCACCGCGCTCGTGCTCGGAGGGCGCCGTCTGACCTTCGCCGAGCTCGACCGGCGGGTGGCCAGGACGGCCGCCGGGTTCGTGGAGCGGGGCATCGCGGCGGGGGACCGGGTCGTCGTACAGCTGCCGAACGTGCCCGAGTTCGTCATCGTCTGCTTCGCCCTGTTCCGTATGGGCGCCAAGCCGGTGTTCTCGCTGGTCTCGCACCGGGCCAACGAGATCCGCCACCTGTGCGGGATCTCCGGCGCCGTGGCCTACGTGGTGCCGGGCGAGTACCAGGGCTTCGACCACACACGGCTGGCCCTGGACCTGGTGGAGGAGCACGCCGCCCTGCGGAAGGTCTTCGTCCTCGACCGGGAGGCCGTCGCCGGGGCCGCCGCCGCCCCGCCGGGGGTGCTCGTCGCCCTGGACGACGTGGACGCCGAACCGCTGCCGCTGCCCGCGCCCGACCCGTCCGACGTCGCGTTCTTCCTGCTGTCCGGGGGCACGACGGCGCTGCCCAAGCTGATCCCCAGGACCCACGACGACTACGCCTACCAGGTCAGGGCGGCCGCCGCGCTGCTCGGACTGGACCAGGACGCCGTCTACCTGGCGGTGCTCCCGGCGGAGTTCAACTTCACCTGGGGGTGCCCCGGTGTGGTCGGGACCCTGCTCTCCGGCGGCACCGTGGTCCTGGCGGACGCGCCCATCGCCGACGAGTGCTTCGAGACCGTGGCGCGCGAGGGCGTCACCTTCACCTCGCTGGTGCCGACCCTGGCCCAGCTGTGGGTGGAGGCCGCCGAGTGGAGCGAGGCCGACCTGTCGAGCCTGCGGCTCGTACAGATCGGCGGCGCCCGGACGCACAGCTCGCTCGCCGCACGCGTCGGCCCCGTACTGGGCTGCCGGCTGCAACAGGTCTTCGGGATGGCGGAGGGCCTGCTCACCCTCTCCCGGCCCACCGACTCCGAGGAGCGGGTCCTGGCCACCCAGGGCCGGCCGCTCTCCCCCGACGACGAGGTGCGGATCGTCGGCCCGGCCGGTGACGACGTGCCACCGGGCGGCACCGGCGAACTCCTGACCCGGGGCCCCTACACCCTCCAGGGCTACTACAAGGCGCCGGAACACAACGCCCGCGCGTTCACCGAGGACGGTTTCTACCGCACCGGCGACCTCGCCCGCCTGACCGACGACGGCGACCTCGTCATCGAGGGCCGCATCAAGGACGTGATCAACCGGGGCGGGGACAAGGTGTCCGCGCCGGAGGTGGAGGAACACCTGCTGGCCCATCCGGCGGTGGCGGAGGCCGCCGTCGTGCCGGTGCCCGACCCGTTCCTCGGCGAGCGGATCGGCGCCTACGTGGTCCCCGACGGCCCGCCGCCCGCATTGCGGGAGCTGAAGGAGGCCCTGCACGCGGACGGCCTGGCCGACTACAAGCTGCCCGACTGGCTGGCGATCGTCGAGGCGCTCCCGCTGACCGGCCTCGGCAAGGTCGACAAGAAGACCCTCACGGCCGACGCGGCGGCCAGGATCCACGCGGCGGACACCGCGGCGCCCGACGCGGCGACCGTCCGATGACCGCCTCCGCCGCCCCGGGACCGGTTCACGCCGCCGCTCCCGCCCACCCCCGTCCCGTCGAAGCCGAAGGACACAGGACCACCATGCACACCACAGCACAGGACAGCGGCGGCCGGACACCGGCGCAGGTGTCCGCCGCACTGCGCCAGGACGTCGCGGCCATGATCGGCACCGACCCCGGGACCATCGGACAGGACGCCAACCTCGTCCACCTCGGACTCGGTTCCCTGGAGATGATGCGCCTGGTCAACCGGTGGCGCCGGGAAGGAGTGAAGGTCTCCTTCCGCGAACTGGCCGCCGAACCCACCCTCGGCGCCTGGCAGCGGCACCTCGACGCCGTCGCGGCGGCCGGACCCGAGGGGGACCGGGCGTGAGCGGGCCCACGGGGCCGGACCCCGAGGGCCTTCCCGCCCGCCCGCCGGCCCTCCTGATCCACGACGGCCACCTCTGCACGGCGGACGCCGAGTCCCGGGTGCACCCCACGGGCTCCGTACTCGTCGTGGACGACCGGATCGCCGCCGTGGGCCCCGCCGGTGACGTGGCGGAGGCCGTCGCCCGCCTCACCCCCGGGCAGCGGGCCGGACTGCGGACGATCGACGCCCGGTCCATGCTCGTCATGCCCGGCTTCGTGAACAACCACTGGCACGACCTGTTCGCCGTCCGGCTCCCCTTCAAGGGCGCCCTGCGCACCCCCCAGGACCAGGCCGACGAGCCCGGCTTCATGGCCCTGGGAGGGGACATCGCCAAGGTCTCCGGCGGCTTCGAGGGATTCCGCCGGCTGACGGACGCCCTGGAGCCCGAGGAGGCACGGGCCGTCGCCCGCTACGCCCTGTGGACCCAGCTGCGCTCCGGCACCACCACGCTCGGCGACGTCGGATCCGTCAACCGGCCCGACGCGCTGGCCGACGCGGCGCTGGACCTCGGCATCCGCTGCTCGGTGAGCGCCTGGGTCGGGGACATCCACTGCGGACCGGGCACCACCTCCCCCGAACGCACCCGCGACACCGACACCGAACTGGAGCGCACCCGAAGCCTGCTGGACCGGTGCGCGGCGGACCGGACCGGCCGGCTGCGCGCCTGGCCCACGGCCCCCTACCTCACCAACATCAGCGACGAGCTCGGGCGCGGCCTCGCCGCGCTCTCGGCCGCGTACGACGTCCCCTTCGCCACCCACGTCGGCGCCCTGCGCCACGAGGCGGACGCGGTGCGCGCCCACTTCGGCACCACGCCCCTGCGCAGGCTGGACCGGCTCGGGCTCCTCAACGACCGGCTCATGGCGGTGCACTGCGCGTTCGCCGACGCCGAGGAGCGGCGGATGCTGCTCGACGCGGGCGTCCACATCAGCCACTCGCCCGCGAAGTACGGGCCCAACGGCGAGTCCGCGCTGACCGAGACCGGTCTCATCCCCGAGCTCAGACGGTCCGGCCTGGACGTGTCGCTGTCCACGGACGGGGGCGTGTTCCCCGTCATGGGCATGGCCGAGGAGATGCGGGCGGCCTGGCAGATGTACAACGAGATGGCGGCCGACCACACCACCCTGCCCGCCGGCGAGGCCCTCGCCATGGCCACCCGGATCGCGGCGCGCGGCCTCGCCTGGGAGGACGAGGTCGGCAGCCTGGAGGCGGGCAAACAGGCCGACCTGGTCCTCGTCCCGATCGACGACTGGCGCTATCTGCTCAACCCCCGCCCGCTGGAGGCCTACCTGGCCCTGGGCGGCACCCAGGACGTGCACACCGTGCTGGTCGCGGGCCGGGTCCTGCTGGAGAACGGCCGCACCCCCCACCTCGACGAGGACGCCCTGCGCGACGCCTACCTGCGGGCCCTGCGGTCCTTCTCCGCCCGTGTCCTCGGCGTCGCCGAGAAGGACCTGACCGCGCTGTTCGACGACAACCCCCGGCTGCCGGCGCGCGGCCCCGCCCCGGCCTGACGACCCGCCCGCCCGCACCCCGCGCACGCTCCCTCATTCCCGTGTCCCGTACGGAGGTCGCGCCACCATGCCCGACAACACCGCCCTGCTGCTCGCCGAGGACGAGGGCGCCGCCCTCTCCCTGGCCGAGCTGCGCCGATGGCGTGCGCTGCCCGCCCGGCAGCAGCCCGACTGGCTCGACCACCCGGAACTCGACCCCACACGCGCCCTCCTCGCCGCGCGGCCCGCGCTGGTCACGGGCGACGAGGTCGCCACGCTCCGCCTCCTGCTGGCCGAGGTCGCCCAGGGCCGCTGCCAGGTGATCCAGGCGGGCGACTGCGCCGAGGACCCGGCGGAGTGCGCGGCCGGACCCGTCGCCCGCAAGGCCGGCCTGCTCGACCGGCTCGCCACGGTGATGAGCTCCCGCTCCGGGATGCCGGTGCTGCGGGTCGGCCGTATCGCCGGACAGTTCGCCAAGCCCCGGTCCCGGCCCACGGAGCACGTCGGAGGACGCGAACTGCCCGTCTACCGGGGGCACATGGTCAACGCCCCGGCACCCGACGCCCGCGCCCGGCGCCCCGCGCCCTCCCGGATGGCGGCGTGCTACGACGCCGCCGCCATGGCCGTGGACACCCTGCGGCTGCGCCGCACCGGCGACCCGGCCGCGCCGGACTCCCGGGTCTGGACCAGCCACGAGGCGCTCGTCCTCGACTACGAACTGCCGCTGACGCGCCGCGACCACGCCGGCCGGCTGCTGCTGACCTCCACCCACTGGCCGTGGATCGGCGAGCGCACCCGGCAGGCCGACGGGGCGCACGTACGCCTGCTCGCCGCCGTGGACAACCCCGTCGCCTGCAAGGTCGGACCGTCCGCCGCCGTGGACGACCTGCTGCGCCTGTGCGGACTGCTCGACCCAGGACGGACGCCCGGCAGGCTCACGCTGATCGCCCGGATGGGCGCCGAGGCCGTCACCGCGCGGCTGCCCGCCCTGGTGTCCGCCGTACGGGCCGCGGGGCATCCGGTCAGCTGGCTGTCCGACCCGATGCACGGCAACACCGTCAGCGCGCCCGGAGGGCTGAAGACACGGCGCGTCGACACGATCGTCGCCGAGGTCGTCCGCTTCCAGGAGGCCGTCTCGGCGGCCGGAGGCGTCGCCGGGGGCCTCCATCTGGAGACGACCCCGCACGCCGTGACCGAATGCGTGGCGGACGCCTTCGGACAGGACCGGCTGGACGGCGCCTACACGACGCTCTGCGACCCGCGCCTCAACCCGGGGCAGGCCCACGCCGTGGTCTCCGCGTGGCGGGGCCAGGACCGATGACGCACGACGACACGAGCGGAGGACTTCCCATGAAGGACACGATCGCGGTGGTGACCGGTGCGGCGGGAGGCATCGGCGCGGCGGTGGCCGAGGCGCTCGCCGTACGCGGGGCGTCGGTCGCCCTGCTGGACCGGGACGCCGGCCGGCTGGCGGTGGTGGCCAAGGAGCTGACCTCGGCCGGGCACCGGGCGACCGCCTTCCCGGCCGACGTCACCTCCGGCGAGGAGGTCGAGGCGGTGATCGGGGCCGTCGAGGAACGCCTCGGCCCGGTCGACCGGCTCGTCAACGCCGCCGGGGTGCTGCGCACCGGACCCGTGCACGGGTTCGCGGACGAGGACTGGGAGGCGATATTCGCCGTCAACACCACCGGGGTGTTCCACGTGTCCCGCGCCGTCGTACGCCGGATGCGGACGCGGCGGCGCGGTGCCCTGGTCACCATCGCCTCCAACGCCGCCGGCACCGCCCGCACCGAGATGGCCGCGTACGCGGCGTCGAAGGCCGCGGCGTCCATGTTCACCAAGTGCCTCGGGCTGGAGAACGCCGCGTACGGCATCCGCTGCAACGTGGTCGCCCCCGGCTCGACCGACACCCCCATGCTCACCGCGCTGTGGGACGACGCGTCCGCCGCCGACGCCTCGATCACGGGCGTCCCGGAGGCGTACCGCGTCGGCATCCCGCTGGCGAAACTGGCCCGCCCGAAGGACGTCGCCGACGCCGTGCTGTTCCTGCTGTCCGACCAGGCCTCGCACATCACCATGCACCACCTCACCGTCGACGGCGGGGCCGCGCTCGGCGCGTGAGCCCGCCCCGGAAAGGAGCCGGTTGTGGCCATCCCCACGATCGAGCCGTACCCGATGCCCACCCAGGGCGATCTGCCGGCCAACACGGCCTCGTGGTCCGTGGATCCGTCGCGCGCGGTCCTGCTGGTGCACGACATGCAGTACTACTTCCTGCGGCCGTTCCCCGCGGGCGCGTCGCCCGTGGACGCACTGCTCGGCAACGCCGTCCGGCTCCGGCAGACCTGCGCCCGGCTGGGCGTCCCCGTCGCCTACACCGCCCAGCCGGGCGACATGACCGAGGAACAGCGCGGCTTGCTCAAGGACTTCTGGGGGCCGGGCATGTCCGCCGGACCCCGCGACCGCGCCGTCGTGGACGAACTCGCGCCGGGCCCCGACGACACGGTGTTCACCAAGTGGCGGCCGAGCGCCTTCTTCCGTACGGGCCTGCTGGAACTGCTCCGGGACACCGGGCGGGACCAGCTCATCGTGTGCGGTGTGTACGCCCACGTCGGCATCCTCATGACGACCGGTGAGGCCTGCGCCCACGACATCCGGACGTTCGTCGTGGGGGACGCCGTCGCCGACTTCACCCCGGACGGCCACCGTATGACCCTGGAGTACGTCGCCACCCGGTGCGGCATGGCCGTGACCACACAGACCGTGCTGCGGCAGCTGGAGGAGGCGAGCGGCACATGAACCCCGGTGCCCCCGAGGCGTTCGCGGGCGGACCGGACCCGCTGCTGCGGCGGATCCTGGACGGCGGACCGCCGCCGTTCGCCCTGGTGCACCGGCCGCGGACCACCGGGCCCGACCGGCTGGAACTGATGACGGGCACGCTCTCGCGGCCCGGTTCGCTCGCCGGACTGCCCCTGGCGCAGGGCCCCGGCACCTCCCGGCACGACGTCCTCGCCGTCCTGCCCTACCGGCTGCTGGCCGAACGCGGCTACACCTGCCCGGACGACGGCACCCCCCTGCTCGCCCTGACGATCGAGGAGCAACGCCTTCTGTCCCGGCGGGAGTTCCTCCGGCACGTCCCGGACCTGCCGCTCCGGATGGAGGAGCACGGCTTCGACCTCGACGACGACGCGTACGCCCGTACGGCGGCCCGGATCATCCGGGACGAGATCGGCCGGGGGACCGGCGCCAACTTCGTCTTCCGGCGCACCTACCGGGCGGACCTGGCGGACTGGGGCGTGGCCGCGGCCCTGGCGTTCTTCCGGCGCCTCCTGCTGCGGGAGCCCGGCGCCTACTGGACGTTCCTGATCCACACGGGCGACCGCTGCCTCGTCGGCGCCACCCCGGAACAGCACGTGGCGCTGGACGGCGGGGCCGTGACGATGAACCCGATCAGCGGCACCTACCGCTATCCGGAGAGCGGCGCCGACCCCGAGGGGGTGATGGACTTCCTCCGGGACACCAAGGAGTCGGACGAACTCTTCATGGTCCTCGACGAGGAACTGAAGATGATGGGCCGGGTGTGCGACCGCGGGGGCCGGGTCCGCGGCCCCTACCTCAAGGAGATGGAGCGCCTCGCACACACCGAGTACGTCATCGAGGGATCCAGCCGCCGGGGCGTGCGCGACATCCTCCGCGAGACGATGTTCGCGCCGACCGTGACCGGGAGCCCGCTGGAGAGCGCCTGCCGGGTCATCGGCACGTACGAACCCCAGGGCCGCGGCTACTACAGCGGGGTGGCCGCCCTCATCGGCCGGGACGACGGCGGCGGCACCGTCCTGGACTCCTCGATCCTCATCCGCACCGCCGACATCGACCGGACGGGGAGCCTCTCCCTCGGCGTCGGCGCCACCCTCGTCCGGCACTCCTCCCCACGGGCCGAGGTGGCCGAGACCCACGCGAAGGCCGCCGGACTGCTCTCCGCCCTGCGCGCCGCACCCGACACCGGGCCCACGGCGGGGCACGGCACCGGGGCCCCGGCGCGCGGACCGGGACTGCGGGACCACCCGGACGTGCGGGCCGCGCTGGCGAACCGCAACGCCACCCTGGCCGACTTCTGGCTGGCGGACCCCGACGACCGGGGCGAGCCCGTGGACCGGCTGGCCGGGCGGCGGCTGCTCGTCGTGGACGGCGAGGACACCTTCACCTCCATGGCCCGGCACTGCCTCGCCGCACTGGGCCTGGACGTGACGGTGCGCCGCTTCGACGAGCCGTACACGCTCGACGGCCAGGACTTCGTGATCGTGGGACCCGGCCCCGGGGACCCGGCCCGGCACACCGACCCCAAGATCGCCCACCTGAGGGACCTCACCGGGCGCCTGCTGCGCTCCCGGACGCCGTTCCTCGCGGTGTGCCTGGGCCACCAGGTGCTCAGCTCGCTGCTGGGACTGGACCTGGTGCGCAGACCGGAGCCCAACCAGGGCTCCCAGCGGAAGATCGACCTCTTCGGGCGGCCGGAACTCGTCGGCTTCTACAACACGTTCGCCGCGCGCTCGCCCGGTGCCCCGCTGACCTGCCCGTACCGGGGCGGCGCGGTCCGGGTCTGCCACGATCCGGGCAGCGGCGAGGTGCACGCGCTGCGCGGCCCCGGCTACGCCTCCGTGCAGTTCCACCCGGCGTCCGTCCTGACGCGCAACGGGACCGCCCTCCTGCGCGACCTCCTGCTCGGCACGGTGCGGGACGGCTTCCCGCCGAAGGCCCGGGGCGCGTGAGCGTCCCGGGCCCTCGGCGGTGGCGCCGGCCCGGCCGGGTCAGGCCGGGTACGCGTGCGTCTGGACCGCCTTGACCGCCGCCCACACCGTCGCCCCGGGGTGCAGGTCGAGTTCGGCCGCGGCCACCGTCGTCAGGTCGGCGGCGAGGGGGAGTTCACCGGTCAGGTCGGCACGGATCCGGTCGCCGTGGGTCTCCAGACCGGCGACCTCGCACCGCCACAGGTTGCGGGCGCTGGAGGCCGTGGGCGGCTCGCGGTGCAGGGTCACGGCGCTCGGCGGGAACGCGACGAAGACCGGCCCCGTCAGATCCTGGGTGGTCGTGACCACCGGCCCGTCCCCGACCCGCACCGTACGGCCGTCGGACCGCCCCTTGAAGAGGTTCAGGCCGACCAGATGGGCGATGTAGTCGGTACGCGGACGGCGGGCGATGTCGCCCGGGGCGCCCTCCTGTACGGTCCGGCCGTCCTCCACCACGACGAGGTGGTCGGCCAGGACCATCGCGTCGAGGGGGTCGTGGGTGACCAGGACGGCGACGGCCTGGAAGTCGGCCAGATGCCGGCGGAGCTGGGAGCGCACATCGAGACGGGTACGGGCGTCGAGGGCGGCCAGCGGCTCGTCCAGCAGCAGGAGCCGGGGACGGGTGGCCAGGGCGCGGGCCAGGGCGACGCGCTGGGCCTGCCCGCCGGAGAGCTTCCGCGGCTTGGCGGCGGCGTGGCCGGCCAGGCCCATGCGGTCCAGCCACTCGGCCGCCTGGGCGCGGGCCGCCGCCTTGCCCGTGCCCTGACAGCGGGGTCCGAAGGCCACGTTGTCCAGGGCGCTCAGGTGCGGGAAGAGCAGATAGTCCTGGAAGACCACGCCGACCGGGCGGGACTCGGGCGGGGTGCGTTCCAACGCGGCGCCGTCCAGGCGTAGATGGCCGCCGGTGAGCGGGACGAGGCCGGCCAGCGCGCGCAGGGCGGTGGTCTTCCCCGCGCCGTTGGGGCCGAGCAGGGCGACGACGTCCCCGGGCGCGGCCTTCAGCGCCACGTCGAGACGGAAGGCGCCGCGGTCGACGACCAGCCGGGCGTCCAGCCCCTCCGCGCCCGGTTCCGGTGCGCCGGCCGTCCGGCGCGCGGTCTTCCCGAAGTCGGTCATGAGGCGGTCATCCATCGGTCGCGCAGCCCGGCCAGGACCGCGACGGACACGACCAGCAGCACCAGGCTGAGCGCGATCGCGGCGGCCGGGTCGCTCTGCAGGGCGAGGTAGACGGCGAGCGGCATGGTCTGCGTCCGGCCCGGGAAGTTCCCGGCGAACGTGATCGTCGCCCCGAACTCGCCGAGCGCCCGCGCCCAGGCCAGGACGGCGCCCGCGGCGATACCGGGGGCGATGAGCGGCAGCGTGACCCGGCGGAACGCGGTGAAGCGGGAGGCCCCCAGGGTGGTGGCCGCCTCCTCGTACCGCGGATCGGCGGCCCGCAGGGTGCCCTCAACGCTGATCACCAGGAACGGCATCGCCACGAACGCCTCGGCCAGCACCACACCCACCGTGGTGAACGGCAGCGTGATCCCGAACCAGGAGTCCAGATACTGCCCGACGACGCCGTTGCGGCCGAGCGCCATCAGCAGCGCCACACCGCCCACCACGGGGGGCAGCACGAGGGGGAGGGTCACCAGGGCCCGGACGAGGCCCCGGCCGGGGAACTCGACCCGGGCCAGCAGCCAGGCCAGCGGGACCCCGATCACCAGGCTCACGGCGGTGGCCGCCGTCGCGCAGACCAGGGAGAGCCGGAGGGCCTGCCACACACCGGGGCTGGTCAGCTGGTCGGGGAGGCTGTGCCAGGGGGTCCGGATCAGCAGGGCGATCAGCGGCAGCACCAGGAACGCCAGCCCCAGCAGCGCGGGCAGGAGCAGTGGCAGCGGTACGCCCCGGCGGGAGCCCGGCCGGACCCGCCGGCGCCGCGGCTCCCCGGCCGGGGGCGCGGCGACGGCGGCGGGCTCGTCGTGCGGGGAGGTCACGGCTTCAGGAACCCGGCCCCGGTCAGGACCCGCTGGCCCTGGTCGGACCGCACCAGCTCGATGAACGCCTTGGCCGCCCCGGCGTTGGGCGCGTCCTTGAGGAGGGCGATCGGGTAGTCGTTGACGGCGTCGGCGGACTCGGGGAAGTCGACGCCCTCCACCTTGTCGCCCGCGGCCTTCACATCGGTCTTGTAGACGACGGCGGCGTCCGCCTCCTTCAGCTCCACCTTCGTCAGGGCGCTCTTGACGTCCTGCTCGAAGGAGACCGGGGTCAGCTTGAGGCCGCTGGCGTCCAGTGCCTTCCGCGCGGCCGAACCGCACGGCACCTCCTCGGCGCACAGCACGACCTTCAGGTCCGACTTGGTGAGGTCCTTCAGGGAGGAGATCTTGTCCGGGTTGCCCGGCAGGGTGGCGATCTCCAACTGGTTGCGGACGAAGGTCTCCGGGGCCGCGGAGGTGTTCCCCGCGTCGGTGACGATCTTCATGGTCTTGGGGCTCGCCGCGGCGAACAGGTCCGCCGGGGCGCCACCGGTGATGCTCGCGGCGAGGGAGTCGCTGCCGCCGAAGCTGAAGGTGACCTTCGTGCCCGGGTGCTCCTTCTCGAACTGCTCGCCCAGCGTCGTGAAGCTCTCCTTCAGCGAGGCGGCGGCGAAGACGGTCACCGTGCCGGAGAGCTTCGGGGAGGAGGAGGACGCCGGCGCGGAGGAGTCGGAGCCGGACGACGAGGAGTCGTCGGAGGAGCAGGCGCTCAGGGCCAGCAGCGCGGCCGCGCCCACGGCGGCGGCCTGCGTGGTCCGGCGGGTCCGGCGCACGGAACGGGTCATCAAGGATCTACTCCCTCTGCTTCTCGCGGTTGTCCGCGAACGCTCATCGGTGGTCTCCCGACGACCCCGTGGGCCGACGTGACGTGGGCCGCGAGGGCCGGCCCCGGGACGGCCCGGCGGCCTGCGCGTCGCGTTCCGCGGCGGGATTCCCGCCGTCGACCCGGTACCCACCGGCCTCGGCGCCGACGCCGGGTACGGCGCCCACACCGCCGGTCCGGTAGGTGTTCATGCGCCGATCATACTTCCGCATATGCGAGGTGTAAGTCTCCTGTCACATTGCATGAGCCTGGGCACACATTCAAAGGGCTTGTATGTGCGTTTATACGGGCGTGCCGGGCGGGTACGGTCATGCGGGAGGTGGTAGCCCGTGAGCCGGTCCCTCACCGCCGTCGGCGCGGCAGCAGGACCCGTGGCGGAGCTCGCCCTCACCGGTGACCTGGCACGTCCGGCCCGTCTGACGGTCTCCCAGCTGCTCGCCTGGCCCCAGCACCGGGCGCGGGTCAGCTTCGACTGCGCCACCAGCGGCACCCGGTACCACAGCTTCACCGGGCCGCTTCTGCACGAGGTGCTGTCGGCCGCGGGCCCCCGCTTCGATCCGGCCCGTCGCAGGGACCGCCTGCGTTTCCTGATCGCCGTACACGGCACGGACGGCCATCACGCCCTGCTGTCCTGGGCGGAGATCGATCCGGACTTCGGCCGGGCACCCGTCCTGCTCGCGGTCACCCTCGACGGCGCCCCGCTCGACGGGGCGGGCGCCCAGCTGGTCCTGCCGCAGGACCGCTGCGGCGCGCGGTACGTCAGCGGCATCGACGCGGTGCGGGTGGACGGCGGCTACCTCGCGGGGAGCGGCGCCGGGTGAGCGGGGTGGCCGTCGGCTTCCGGTGAGCGGGGCGTCCGTCGGCGCCCGGTCCACCGTCCCCGCACGCCCGGCCGCCCGGTTGACCGGGCCGCGCGGGCCGGCCGCCCGTCACACCCGGTCGACGTGCACGTTCGTCGACTTCACCCGGGCGGTGGCCTCCATGCCGACCTCCAGCCCCAGTTCCTCCACCGCCTCGCGGGTGAGCAGCGACACCAGCCGGTGCGGTCCGGCCTGGATCTCCACCTGGGCGGCCACGTCACCGAGCTGGACGGCGGTGACGATGCCGGGGAAGGCGTTGCGTACCGACGTGGAGGAGGGGACGTCGGGCTGTCCGTGCCCGCCCTGGGCGAGTTCGACGGAGAAGGCGGCCAGGTCCTTGCCGTCCACGAGCCGGCGCCCGCCCTCGTCGCGATGGGTCGCTACCCTGCCCGCGTCCGCCCACCGTCGCGCGGTGTCCGGACTCACGCCGAGCAGCCGTGCCGCCTGGCCGATCGTGTATGACGTCATGCGGGTCAAGATAGGCCACCGGACGGTCCCACGTGCCGGTCGGCCACGGCCGTACAGGCGTGTGACCGGGGGAAAGGCCGGGGCGGGGAGGCCGTGGTGGCCTCCCCGCCCCTTCCCGTCTAGGCGAGTTCCGCCCGTACGGTGCGGGCGGCGGCGACCAGGTTCTCCAGGGAGGCGCGGGTCTCGGGCCAGGCGCGGGTCTTCAGGCCGCAGTCCGGGTTGACCCAGAGGCGTTCGGCCGGGATGGCCTCAAGTCCCTTCCGGAGCAGGGCGGCCGCCTCCTCGGTGCTCGGGACGCGGGGGGAGTGGATGTCGTAGACGCCGGGGCCGGCCTCACGCGGGTAGCCGTGGGCGGCCAGTTCGCGGGCGACCTGCATGTGCGAGCGGGCGGCCTCCAGGCTGATGACGTCGGCGTCGAGGTCGTCGATGGCCTGGACGATGTCCCCGAACTCGGCGTAGCACATGTGCGTGTGGATCTGGGTGTCCGGCCGCACCCCGGCGGTGGTGAGACGGAACGCCTCGGTGGCCCAGTCCAGGTAGGCGGGGCGGTCGGCGGCGCGCAGGGGCAGCGTCTCGCGCAGGGCGGGCTCGTCCACCTGGATGACCGACGTCCCGGCCGCCTCCAGGTCACCGACCTCGTCGCGCAGGGCCAGGGCCACCTGGCGGGCGGTGTCGCCGAGGGGCTGGTCGTCGCGGACGAAGGACCAGGCGAGCATGGTGACCGGGCCGGTCAGCATGCCCTTGACCGGCCGTTCGGTGAGGGAGTTGGCGTACGCGGTCCAGCGCACCGTCATCGGGTGCGGCCGGGAGATGTCACCGGCGAGGACCGGCGGGCGGACGTAGCGGGTGCCGTAGGACTGGACCCAGCCGTGCTGGGTGGCGAGGTAGCCCGTCAGCTGCTCGGCGAAGTACTGCACCATGTCGTTGCGTTCGGGCTCGCCGTGCACCAGGACGTCGATACCGGCCTTCTCCTGGAAGGCGAGGACGTCGCGGATCTCGTTCTCGATGCGCTGCTCGTACCCGGCGGTGTCGATCCGGCCGGCGCGCAGGTCGGCGCGGGCGGTGCGCAGTTCGGTGGTCTGCGGGAACGAGCCGATGGTGGTCGTCGGCAGCAGCGGCAGGCCGAGGTGGGCGCGCTGGGCGGCGGTGCGCTCGGCGTACGGCTGGGAGCGGCGGCCGTCCGCGTCGGTGACGGCGGCGGCCCGCTCCCGTACGGCGGGGTCGCGGGTGATCGGGGACCGGGCGCGGGAGGCCAGGTCGGCCCGGTTGGCGGCGAGTTCGGCGGCGACGGCGCCGGTGCCCTCGGAGAGGCCCCTGGCGAGGGTGACGATCTCGGCGGTCTTCTGCCGGGCGAAGGCGAGCCAGCGAAGGATCTGCGGGTCGATGTCCCGCTCCGCCGCCGCGTCGAGCGGGACGTGCAGCAGGGAGCAGGAGGCGGCCACGTCCACCTGGCCGGCCAGGCCGAGGAGCGTCCCCAGGGTGGACAGGGACTTCTCCAGATCGTTGATCCAGATGTTGCGGCCGTTGACGACCCCGGCGACCAGGCGCTTGCCGGGCAGTCCGCCGACGGCGGCCAGCGCGTCGAGGTTGGCCGCGGCGGAGTCGGTGAAGTCGAGGGCGAGACCCTCGACGGGCGCCTTCGCCAGGACGGGCAGGGCGTCACCGAGCCGGTCGAAGTAGGAGGCGACGAGCAGCTGGGGGCGGTCGGTGAGGCCGCCCAGGTCGCTGTAGGCGCGGCCGGCGGCGTTCAGCTCGGCCGGGGTGCGGTCCTGGACGAGGGCGGGCTCGTCGAGCTGGACCCACTCGGCGCCGGCGGCCCGCAGGTCGGCCAGCACCTCGGCGTAGACGGGCAGCAGCCGGTCCAGGAGGGTCAGCGGCTCGAAGTCGGCGGCCACACCCGGGGCGGGCTTGGCCAGCAGGAGGTAGGTGACGGGGCCGACCAGCACGGGACGGGCCGAGAGGCCGAGCGCGAGGGCTTCCTTCAGCTCGGTGACCTGCTTGGAGGAGTCGGCCGTGAAGACGGTGTCCGGACCCAGCTCGGGCACCAGGTAGTGGTAGTTGGTGTCGAACCACTTGGTCATCTCCAGGGGGGCCACGTCCTGGGTGCCCCGGGCCATCGCGAAGTAGCCGTCGAGGGCGTCGGCGCCGACGGCCGCCCGGTGCCGCCCGGGGATCGCGCCGACCATGACGCTGGTGTCCAGCACATGGTCGTAGTACGAGAAGTCGCCGGTCGGCACCTCGTGGACACCGGCGTCGGCGAGCTGCCGCCAGTTGGCCCGGCGGAGCTCCGCCGCGGTCTCCCGGAGGGCGTCGGCGGTGACCCGGCCCTTCCAGTAGCCTTCGACGGCCTTCTTCAGCTCCCGGTCGGGGCCTTGGCGGGGGTAGCCGTACACGGTGGCGCGCGCTGCCGCGGCTGCGGGCTGTGCTGTCACGGAAATCTCCTTCGCGAGATGACTCCTTGAGATCCCGGAGACGGGACACGGGCGCGAAGGGTGACGAACCGGACGGAACGCTCGCTCGCCTTGTGCGGCAGGTTCCGTCTGGTATGTACGCCGACCCGCCCACGAGGTCACCGGGATGTCCGTACGCGATCGTTCGCGTACGGGCAACGGGCAGGTCTTCGGACTCGTGGGCACGTCTGCCGGGGCAGACACCTACTGGCCGTCGCTTCCCAGGTCCGTGCGGACCCAGTGCGTATGACGGCGGTCGTTCCCACTCACCGCTGCGGGGCAGTCCCGGATTCCCACCGGGTTCCCTCTTACGACGCGTCTGTCTGGCGGACAGGGCGAACCAGCTGCACCGGTCAGCCTAGAGGGCGGATCACGAACCGGGTGCCGGTGTTCACATGCCGGACCGGAATATGAGACGGCGACGGGCGCGCCGGCACCCGCGTCCTGCGGCGCGGCGCGCCGGTCGCGGGGCCGTCTCCCGTGACGGCGCTCGGCGTGTCGCGGGACGTCCGCGTCCGGTGGGGGACGCGTGCGGCGGGACGGAATACCGGTGGCGGCCGGGCCCCGTCTGCGGGACCCGGCCGCCACCGCTCACGGGGTTTCCCCGGTGGCGCGGCCGGACGCCGGTCAGGCGCCCCAGCGCAGGGCCAGGGTGTCGCCCGCATGGACGACCGTGCCCCGGGTGGCGGTCGTGAAGGCCGCACCGTCGGCACTGGCCTTCCAACTCCCCGCAGAGCTGTTGGCCTTGCCGTTGAGCGCGGTGACGGTGCCCGTCCCGGACGACGGGGTCACCGACGAGACACAGCCGGACGGGGTGGCGGAGCCGGTCGCCGCGTCGAGCACCGCGCCCAGCGTGGTCGTGGTCCCCGTCGGCGTGAACGAGACGGAGCACACCTTCAGACCGCCGGCGCCGTCGTCGACGGTGAGGGCCAGCTTCGCGGCCGTACCGGAGGTGAAGGATCCCTGGGCCACCCAGCGGGGGGCGCCGGCGGTGGCCGGCACCGGGGGAGCGGCGGTGAAGCCGCCGCCCGCCACGGCACGCAGCCCGTCGACGGAGGCGTAGGCGGAGGGCGTGGTGTCGGAGGGCTGGTACTTGAAGCCGCCGCCCGGGTTGAACTGCTGGGATATCAGGAAGTCGACGGGTGTCTTGCCGGCCGACGTGAGGAAGTCGCCGGTCTGCGGGTCGATGCCGCAGGCGTTCAGACCGGAGACCGCCCAGCCGTTGGAGTCGGTGTTGACGCCGAACATGGCGTTGAAGGCACCGCTGCCCGGTACCAGCTTGCTCTTCAGGAACGCCTTGGCCCGGGTGATGCCGCTGTCGGTGTGCGGGACGCCGGAGACGCACAGCGCGGCCATCGCCGCACCGGTCATGTCGATGTCGCTGGTGGTGCCGAGCTGCCCCGGATCGCCCTCGGCCTTGCCGTAGTTCCAGCCGCCGTCGTCGTGCTGGTTGGCCCGGATACGGGTGACCAGCCGGTCGAGCAGGGCCTGCGGGACGCGTGGGGCCCCGGCCTGGGTGGCGGCGCCGCCGAGGGCGAGTGCGGCGAAGACGGTGCCGTTGAAGTTGGCGGACGGCCCGAAGTAGCCGGGCTCGGCGTTCTGCCAGTAGCCGTAGATGTCGGCGACCAGGTTGCGGGAGGCGGAGACACGGGCCGGGTCGATACCGGCGGCGTAGGCGTTGAGGGCCGCCCGCTCGTAGTCGGTGACCACCGGGGTCGCGGACGGCCAGTTCGCCGTGGACAGCAGCGCGCGGTAGACGGTTCTCGCGTTCTTCGTGGTGTCCCCTCCCGGGGTGACGTCCACGGCGGCCGTGCCCGCCGCCGCGAAGGCGCTGAACGCCCACTCGTTGGAGAGCCCCGGGCCGGCGTACGAACCGTCGGCGGCCTGGAGGGATGTGAGGTATGCGACACCGTTGGTCTTCGAGGTGGCGATCTGCGCGGGCGTCGCGGTGGCGGCCGCGGGCACGACGGTCAGACAGAAGGCGCCGAGGGCCGTGGCGGCGACGAACACCGGACGGCGGGAGGACGAAAGACGGGGCATGGCCTGCTCCTTGGATGAGGAGGCGCCGACCGGACCCGTGTCCTCGGGAGTGCGGGAGCAGCGGGCTGGGCCGCCGCCCGAACGCGTGGACCGGCTTCCTGTGGTGCGTCGCCGCACGGGCATTCGGGCTCGGCACGACGTCCCGTCGTGCCATACCGCTGCGCGTCAGCCCTGGTCTCCCACCAGGTTCCCCCGTGTGGCAGCCCAGGACGCTACCCGAGGGGTACGAGTCCCGCCAGAAGGCCCGCGGACCGCCCGCGCCCGCCGGGGAGGGCACCTTGACGGCGTCCATGGACGCGTGCTCAAATCCGCCTGATACGCACTGAGTTCCAGGGGAAGCCGGTCGAAACCCGGCGCTGACCCGCAACCGTAGGCCCGGCACCGCCGGGCGAGCCGGAACACCTGGGACGAGATCTTCAGCGAGAAACGCCGTCGCGGACTACGGCGTGGTCGACCAGCCCTGCCGTGCGGCACACGCCGCCGCGGTCACGGCCCTTCGCCACGTTCGTGTGCCCGCGGACATCAGGACGAGGGGGCCGCGGTGGGGACCGGAAGACGAAGAGGCGCACGGCGCCGGGCCACGGGCCTGCCGGCGCTGCTGTCGGCGGTGGGCCTCGTGGTCGCCGCCTGCACGACGTTCGTCACCGCCGCCCCGGCGGCCGCCGACCCCCTCGACGCCTGCACCGAGACGAAGGGCGCCGTGGTCGCCGTGGACTTCGGCCCCTTCGGCGGGACGGTCCGGCGCGGCTGCGACACCACACCGACGACGGGCTACGAACTCCTCCACGAGGCGGGGTTCACCACCACCGGCACCCAGCACGACGGGCCCGCCTTCATCTGCCGCATCGGCTACGGCTCGGAGGTCCAGCAGCCCACCGAGGACAAGGAGGCCTGCGTCCTCACCCCGCAGGCCACCGCCTACTGGTCGTACTGGATCGCCTCACCCGGCCAGGACACGTGGCGCTACAGCCCGTACGGCGCCATGGCCCGCACGCTCCGGGACGGCGACGTGGACGCCTGGGTGTACGGCGGCACCGACATCGGCGGCACCACGGGCCAACCCGCCTTCACCCCCGACGACGTGCGGATCGGCGGCGGTGGTACGACACCGGGCCCCGGCACCACCCCCACGGCCCCGGCCGGGCGGATCGACGTACCGGCCGCGGCGGCATGGGTCAGAAGCGGACTGACGGACGGTGAACGCGTCGTCGACGAGGGCGCCGACACCCCCAACCTGCCGCTGACCACGGAGGCCGCGTACGCCCTGGCCGCGGCGGACGGCGCGAGCGCCACCCTGGACCAGGTCACGTCCTTCCTCGCCGCCCGCACCGACGCCTACGCCTACCCGGCCGGCACGGACCAGGCCCCCGACGCGACCGCCGCAGCCCGCCTGGCCCTGCTCGCGGACATCACGGAAGCCGACCCGAGGGACTTCGGGGGACACGACCTGGTCGGCGACCTGGCCGCCCACGTCTGCGCCTCCGGGCCCGGTTCCGGCGGCGGCCCCACGCCCGGCTGCACCGCCGAGGGCGACTTCCGCAACGCGACGTACGCCGACGGCCAGGCGCTGGCCGTGCTGGCGCTGCTGCGGGCCGGTGTGAAGCCCCCGGCCGCCGCCGTGGACCGGCTGACCCAGGTGCAGTGCGACGACGGCGGTGTCACCAGCATCCTCATCCGCCCCGGCGAGTACTGCGACGGCGACCCCGCCACCACCGGCCTGGTGACCCTGGCCCTGCACCGGGCGGGCGGTCACGACGCGGCCGTCGCCAAGGCCCGGACCTATCTCGGCACGGCCCAGCGCGAGGACGGCTCGTTCCCCGGCTGGACGGGATCCACGACCGGCAGCGTCACGGCCACCGCCTACGCGGCACAGGCCCTCCGCACGCTGGGCGACACCGAGCGGGCCGACGCGGCCGTCTCCTGGCTCGCCGGTGAGCAACTGGCGGGCGGAGGCTTCGGGTTCGAGGAGGGCGCCACCGACCCGGCGCTGTACCCGACGTCGCCCGCCGTCCTCGCCGGTACGGGCACCGACCTGACACGGCTGACGACGGCGGCACCCGAGCCCACCGACCCGCCGACCACCTCGCCGCCCGTCACCGGGCCGCCCACGACCGGGCCGCCCACCACCGGCCCCACGGCACCGGCGGGCGAGGGTCCCGACCTCGCCAGGGGCGTCGCCTACCTCACCGCCCCCGCCCAGCTCTCGGGGGGCCACTACTACCCGGCCGTACCCGGCACGGAGCGGGCGGACTTCGGTCTCACCGTCGACGGCGCCTACGCGCTCGCCGCCACCGGGCTCGACGACAACGCGCTGCGCGGCATCGTCGACTTCCTCGACGACGGCGGCAAGGACGGCGAGGGTCGCACCGTGCGCGACTGGACCGGAATCGACACGCCGTACGTCCTCGGAGGGCAGCTCGGCAAGGCGGCCCTGCTGGCCCAGGCGGTCGGCCGCGACCCCCGGAACTTCGGCGGCGGGGACCTGATCGCCGCACTCGGCGCGGCCGTGTGCGCCGCGCCGACCGAGAGCCCGGACCGGAAGTGCGCCGCCGAGGGGGCGTACACCTACACGGAGTCCGTGTTCGGCCAGTCCCTCGCGGTCATGGCCCAGTCGCGGGCCGGCGAGAAGGCGGCCGTGCGGAAACCGCTCGCCTACCTGGAGAGCCTCCAGCTGGACAGCGGCGCGTGGCCCAGCCTGATCCCCTCCACCGGGGACGCCGACGTGGACTCCACCGCCATCGCCGCGATGGCCCTGGACCTGGCGGGCGGCGAGGAGGCCCGGACGGCCGTGGCCGAGGCGCTGGACTGGATCGCGGGCCGGCAGCTGCCCGACGGCGGTTTCCCCGGCGCGGCGGGCAACTCGGTCAACTCCGCCGCCCTCGCCGTCCAGGGGCTCTCGCTCGACGCGCCGAAGTACGCCGACCGGATCGCGAAGGCGAGGGCGTTCCTGGCCTCCCAGCAGAACACCGACGGCGGCTTCAACGTCGCCAAGGAGGGCCAGCGCGGTTCCGACGTGCGGGCGTCCACCCAGGCCGTCGGCGGATCCACCGGCATCTCCTTCGGGGCCCTGGACCGCGACCTGACCGGCACCACCCCGCTGCCCACACCCACCGTGAACCCCTCCACCCCCGTCATCGTCACCCCCGGCGGCACGGACGGCGGCACCGGCGGCATCGTGGACACCGGCGGCGGCACCGGCGGCGGCGGGGCGCTCGCCTCCACCGGCGTACAGGCCGGTCTCCTCGCGGCGTGCGGGGTGGCGCTCGTCGCCGCGGGCCGGGCCGCCGTGGTCCTCGCCCGCCGCCGTACGGCCGCAGGGGGGCGGCCATGAGCCTCCCGCCCGCGCGGCGAGTTGCCCGGCTGACGGCCGCGCTCGCCCTGGCCTTCGCCGCCCTGACCACGGGCGCGGCACCCGCCGGGGCCGCCCCGCAGCCGATGGGGCGGTGCACCACCGGCTCGGGGGCGGTCCTCGCCGTCGACTTCAGCCGGTGGGGCGGGCCCGTCTACCGCTCCTGCGGCTCGACGCCCACCACCGGCTACGAACTGCTCAACCAGGGAGGCTGGCGCACCACCGGTACCGGGCACGACGGACCGGCGTTCATCTGCCGCATCGGCTACAGCGGTTACCGCGACGGCCAACAGTTCCCGCCGCCCGAGCAGGACGACTGCGTCCTCACCCCGCCCGCCTCGGCCTACTGGTCCTACTGGCACGCCGGACCCGGGGCGGACGACTGGGAGTACAGCCAGCTCGGCGCCATGCTCTACAAGCCGAAGCCGGGCAGCGTGGACCTGTGGATCTTCGGCGGCACCGACATCGGGGGCACCCAGGGCCGCCCCCAGATCACCCCCGACCAGCTCCGGGCCCACAACACCAGGCCCAGCGGCGGGGGCGAGCCGGCCTCGACCGCACACGCTCCCGCGCTGCCGCCCGGCACGGACACCGGCCCCGCCCCGGTGACGACGGAGCCGAAGCGGCCCACGGCCCCCACGGCCCCGGAACCGCCCGCGAGCCCGTCCCCCACCGCGTCCTCCAGCCCCTCGCCCGGCGAGACGGCCGAGCCGACCGGGTCCCCCGGGCCCACCGAGTCCGCCGAGGTGCCACCGCCCGCCACCACCGGTCCGGCGGACGGGTCCGGCGACACCCGGGTCCTCGACGCCGCCCCGGCCGCGGACGCGAAGCACGACGCGGGGTCGATGGTGCCCGTGGTGGCGGGAGGCGCGCTGGTCCTGCTCGTGGGCGTGGCGGCCGTGTTCGCGGCCCGGCACAGACGCCGGGGCGCGTAGCGCCCGTGGCCCGCACCGACCCCGGCCCCGCCGGCCCGCCCCCGCCCGGCCGCGCCGCGACGACTCCGCCCGGCCCCGGTACGCCCTCACCCGGCCGCGTCGCCCCGGACACCGGCGGGCGACGGCTCCCCCGGATCCTGCATCCGGTCGCCTGGTGGATCTGGGCGCTCGCCCTGGCCACCGCCGTCAGCCGCACCAACAACCCGCTGCTGCTCTTCCTGGTGCTCGCGGTCCTCGGCTACGTCGTGACCGCCCGCCGCACCGAGGCACCCTGGGCCAGGGGATTCGTGTACTACCTCTACCTGGCCGCCACCGTCGTGGCGATCCGCGTCCTGTTCCGGGCCGTCTTCGCCACCGGCATCACCCCGCACGACCACTTCCTCTTCGCGCTCCCGCACATCCCGACCCCCGACTGGTACGCGGGCATCCAGCTCGGCGGACCCGTCTCCCTGGAGGCCCTCCTGTCGGCCGCCACCGACGGGCTCCGCCTGGCGTGCATGCTCTGCTGCATCGGCGCCGCCAACACCCTGGCCAACCCCAAACGCGCCCTGCGGGTGCTGCCCGGCGCCCTGCACGAACTGGGCGTCGCCGTCACCGTCGCGATCAGCGTCGCGCCCCAACTCGTGCAGAGCGTCCAGCGCGTGGCCCGCGCCCGCCGACTGCGCGCGGGCCGCGGCAAGGGTCTCAAAGCGCTGCGGGGCATCGTCGTACCCGTCCTGGAGGACGCCCTGGAACGCTCACTGCGCCTCGCCGCCGGGATGGACTCCCGGGGGTACGGGCGCGCCGGCACCGCGAGCCGCCGCTCCCGCCGGGTGACCGGGGCGCTGATGCTGCTCGGCATGTGCGGACTGTGCGCCGGGGCCTACGGGCTCCTCGACGCCACCGCGCCCGCCTTCCTCGGGCTGCCCGCCCTGGGCGTCGGCGCCCTGCTGTGCGTGGGCGGCCTGCGGACCGGCGGCCGCCGGGTCACCCGCACCACCTACCGCCCCGACCCGTGGCGCCTGCCCGAATGGGCGGTCGCCGGGGCGGGCGTGCTCTCCGCGCTCCTGCTGTTCGCGAACATCGGGTTCGACGCCGCCGAGCTGAACCCCTCCATCTACCCGCTGAGCTGGCCGACCCTGCCGCCGGTGCCGACCCTGGCGATCCTGCTCGCCGGAACGGCCGGGTTCCTCGCCCCGCCGCCGACCGAGCCGCGCGTCGTGCCCGCGCGGCGCACGGAGAAAGCCGCGACCACGTGATCACCTTCGAACAGGTCTCCGTCCGGTACGACGACACGGACCGGCCCGCGCTGAGAGACGTCGACCTCACCGTCGAGGAGGGCGAACTCTGCCTGGTCGTCGGGCACACCGGCGTCGGCAAGTCCACCCTCCTCGGCACCGTCAACGGCCTCGTCCCGCACTTCACCGGCGGCACCCTGTACGGCAGGGTCACCGTCGACGGCCGGGACACCGCCCACCATCCGCCCCGCGAACTCGCCGATGTGGTCGGTGTCGTCGGACAGGACCCGCTGGACGGATTCGTCACCGACACCGTCGAGGAGGAACTCGCCTACACGATGGAGCAGTTGGCCATCGCCCCGCACGTCATGCGCAAGCGGGTCGAGGAGACCCTGGACCTGCTGGGCCTCGCCGACCTGCGCCGCCGCGCGCTGTACGAACTCTCCGGCGGACAGCAGCAGCGGGTCGCCATCGGGGCCGTCCTCACCGCCCACCCCCGTGTCCTCGTCCTGGACGAACCCACCTCGGCCCTCGACCCCAGCGCGGCGGAGGAGGTCCTCGCGGCCGTCACCCGCCTCGTCCACGACCTCGGCGTCACCGTCCTGATGGCCGAACACCGCCTGGAACGCGTCGTCCAGTACGCCGACCGGGTGCTCCACCTCCCCGGCGACGGACACGTGGTGGACGGACCGCCCGCCGAGATCTTCCGTACGTCGTCCATCGCGCCCCCGATCGTGGACCTCGGCCGCGCGGCCGGCTGGTCGCCCCTGCCCCTCTCCATCCGCGACGCCCGCCGCGCCGCGGCCCCCCTGCGGGGCCGCCTCGCCGGACAACCGCCCCCGCCCGCCGCGCCCCGCCACGGCGCGGGCCGGGCGGAGGAAGGGCTGCTGAAAGCGCGGGGCGTCACCGTCAGCTACCAGGGGGTCCCCGCCGTACGGGAGGTCGGCCTCGACCTGCACGGCGGCCAGGTCACCGCGCTGATGGGACGCAACGGATCGGGCAAGTCCTCCCTGCTGTGGGCCCTCCAGGGCTCGGGCCCCCGCACCTCGGGGACCGTCGAGGTCACCCCGGCGGCGGACGGCAAGGCGCCGGGGGACCCCCACACCATGGCCCCGGCCCTGGCGCGCCGCGCCGTCGGACTCGTCCCGCAGACCCCGTCCGACCTCCTCTACCTGGAGAGCGTCCGGCAGGAACTCGCCCAGGCCGACCGGGAATCGGCCGTCGCCGGACCGGGGGCCGGAACCGCCCGCGCCCTCCTCGACCGGCTCGCGCCCGGCATCGACGGCGCCACCCACCCCCGGGACCTGTCGGAGGGCCAGAAGCTCGCCCTGGTCCTGGCGATCCAGCTGTCGGCCGCGCCGCGGGTGCTGCTCCTCGACGAACCCACCCGCGGACTCGACTACCGGGCCAAGACGGAGCTGATCCGGATCGTCGGCACGCTCGCCGGGGAAGGCCGGGCCGTGGTGATCGCCACCCACGACGTCGAGTTCGTGGCCCGCGCGGCGGACCGCGTCGTCGTCATGGCCCAGGGCGACGTCGTCGCCGACGGGCCGACCCGCGACGTCATCGTCGCCTCCCCCGTCTTCGCCCCGCAGACCGCCAAGATCCTCGCGCCCCTGCCGTTCCTCACCGTCGACCAGGTCACCTCCGCCCTCGACCGGCTCGCCACCGGCCCGGCGGGCCCCGGAAGCGGGGCGGACGCGTGAGCATCCGCCCCGCCTCGGCGATCCGCCTCACCCCGCGCGCCGGAGTGGTCATCGCCCTGGCCGCGTTCCTCGGAGCGGTCGCCTTCTTCTGGCCGTTCGTCGTCGCGCCCGCGACGTTCGGCTCGAACTACGCGCCGCCGCTGATCTTCGGCGTCCTGCTCGTCCTCGTCCTGTGCGTCGTGCTCTCCGAGATCGTCGAAGGGGGCATCGACTCCAAGGCGCTGGCGATGCTCGGCGTGCTGTCCGCCGTCAACGCCGCCCTGCGCCCGCTGGGTGCGGGAACGGCGGGCATCGAGACCGTCTTCTTCGTCCTCGTCCTGGCCGGCCGGGTCTACGGCCCCGGCTTCGGCTTCACCCTCGGCTGCACCTCCCTGTTCACCTCCGCGCTGATCACCGGCGGGGTGGGCCCGTGGATGCCGTACCAGATGTTCGGCTGCGCCTTCGTCGGCATGCTCGCCGGATTCCTGCCCCGCGCCACCGGGCGGCGCGAAGTGGTCATGCTGGCCGTCTACGGCTCGCTGTCCGGCTATCTCTTCGGGTTCCTGCTCAACCTGTCCTTCTGGCCGTTCTCCCTCGACCCGAACAGCTCGATCGCCTACCTGCCCGGCCTGCCCTTCACCGAGCAGTGGCACCGCTACGTGGCCTTCGACCTCGCCACCTCACTCGGCTGGGACACCGGCCGCGCCGTCACCAACCTGGTCTGCGTCCTCCTCGCCGGACCGGCGGTCCTCACCACCTTCCGCCGGGCCGCCCGCCGGGCCCGCTTCCAGGCCCCGGTCCGCTTCCGGGAGGCGGAGGCCGCGAGGGCCCCGGAGGTGCCCGGGGCGTGAGGGCCGCGCGGCTCAGGCGGTCAGCCGGACCCCGGTGACCAGATCGGGGCTGATGCGCACCGCGGCCTCCATCGGCCGGTCCGGCCACGGCCTGATCAGCCGCTCGTAGCGCAGCAGCGCCTCCGGATCGGTGACGGGGTGGCAGTACCCCGTGGCCACGACGCTCCAGCCCAGATGCGTCAACGGGTCGATGTCGTCGGCCTGGTAGGCCACCACCACCCCCTGCCCGCCGTGCTGCCGGGCCTGGTGGAACAGTTCCGAGTCCCGGTGGGTACGGATGACGATCCGGCCGCCGTCCAGCAGGTGGTTCACCGGGCGGATGGCCGGCAGCGCGCGGCGGGTGAAGACGATCCGGCCCAGCGGCGCGCCACCGAGCAGCGCCATCGCCTGCGGTGCCGTCAGCTCGACCGTGTGGCGGGGCGCGAGGGGGCCCGGTGGTGCCGGAGGCGGGGACGGCGCCGCGCGGGTGGACCTCACCGTACGCGTGGACGTACGGGGCGACTGATGCCGTGGGTGGATCATGGTGCGGCCTCGTCTCCTGTGTGTGCCGGCCTCCGCACGAGTACACCGCGCGCCGCCGCCCGGCGACAGGGCCGAACGGCCCGGGGCCGAACGGCCCTAGCCGGGCCGGGGCCACCCGGGTTCACTGCCCTGTGTCGCATGCCGCGGACCGGTCCTACGGCGGCACCGGTGCCGGTCCGCGGCATGCGACGCGGCCCGCCGGGTGGGCGGGACGAGGACACGCGGGAGGGGAACGCGGTGATCGCGGTCGTCGGGCACAGGGACCTCAGCAACAGAACCCTGGAACTGGTGGAGGCGGAGCTGAGAACGCGGCTGGAACGTCTGGCCGAGGGCGCGGCCGCGCTCGTACGGGCCGGATCGGGGCTGCCCCTGGTGTTCGGGCGGGCCGCCCGGGAGACCGGCCGGAAGCTGACCGTGCTGCTGCCGGCCCAGGGCGTGGTGCCCGCCCCGCTGCCGGAGCCGGACCGGCTCGCCGCCGGTGAACTGCTGGTCCTGGCCGAACAGGTACGGCTGCTGGCCTTCGACCCGGCCGACCGCGACGCCTGTGTCGGCGCCGACGAACGCCTCGTCAAGGAGAGCGGGACGCTGTTCGCCGTATGGGACGGCTCGCACTCCAACGGCCGCGACGCCACCGCCCACCTGGTCGCCTTCGCCCGTACCCGGGGCATCCCGGTCGAGGTCGTCTGGCCCGAGGGCTCCGTACGGGAGCCGGCATGACGGTGACCGAACGCGGGCCGGAGACCGGCGCGGCGCGGGAGGCGGGCGAGGGCGAGACCGCCGAGGACTTCGGGGCGCGCCGGGGGTTCGGCCTGCTGCTGGTGGTCATGGCGTCCCTGGGCCTGGTGGCCTCCTTCATGATCACCGTCGACAAGTTCGAACTGCTCGCCGACCCCGGCTTCGTGCCCGCCTGCACCCTCAACCCCGTGCTGTCCTGCACGGACGTGATGCGCAGTGAGCAGGCGTCGGTGTTCGGCTTCCCCAACCCCCTCATCGGGCTGATCGGCTTCTCGGTGGTCCTGGCCATCGGCGCCGGACTGCTGGCCGGCGCCCGCCACCGGGCCTGGTACTGGCTGGGGCTGAACCTCGGCACGCTGGCCGGCGCCGTCTTCTGCATGTGGCTGATGACCCAGGCGCTCTACGACATCGGCGCGCTGTGCCTGTGGTGCGTGCTCGTGTGGATGGTCACCGTCTTCCTGTTCTGGCACACCACCCTGCACAACCTGCGCCACGGCGTGCTCCCCGCGCCGCGCGCCCTGGTGGCGGCGGCGCTGGAGTTCCCGCTCGTGGTCCCGGTGACCTGGTGCCTGGTCGTCGTCACGCTGATAGGGACCCGGTTCTGGTCGTACTGGCAGACGCTCCTGTGACGTCCGCGATCCCGGAGACGTCCTGGTGGACCTGGGCCGCGGGCACCCCGGCGGCGGCCAGTCCGGCCGCGACCGCCCGTGCCGGTTCGGCCGTGGACGCCTCCGGGGCCAGGGCCAGGAAGGCGTGTGGCGGCCGGGAGGCCCCGGGGTGAGGAGGCAGCACCCCGTTCAGGACCCGCAGCGCGCCCCCCGCCGCGTGCACCGCCGAGTGGGTCGGCAGGACGGTCAGCCAGGGGCGTCCGCGCCGGAACGCCTCCAGGTAGGCCGTGTCGTACATGCCCGTGGCCGACCGGGAGTCCTCCGGGGCACCGGCCTCCAGCAGCAGCCGTACCCGGGTGCCGGGCGAGGACGCGGCGTCGATCTCCTGGAGCAGGGCCTTCATCGGCGCCCAGCCCGTGCCCGAGGCGATCAGCAGGATGTCGCCGGACACCGCGCCGTCGGGCAGCGCCAGCATGCCGCGGGGGGCACCGAGCCGGAGGGTGTCGCCCGGCCGGGTGCCGTGCACCAGGGCGTCGCTGACCCCGCCGGCGCGACGGGCCCGTACATGGAATTCGAGCTCCCCGTCCTGATGCGGGGCCCGCGCCAGGTAGTACGGACGCCAGGCCTGCTCCAGCAGCGGGGTCTCCAGCGAGGCGTACTGCCCGGCACGGAAGGGGTAGGGCTGCTGGGGCCGCACCCGCAGGACCGCGAGATCGGGGGTGCGCGGCTCGACGGCGGTCACCGTGGCGTCCCAGCTGGAGAGTTCGGCGATCGCCTCGTACTCGCCCCGGACCATCGAGGACACCGCCAGCCGCAGCATCCGCAGCCAGGCGTCCTCCAGCGGCCCGGTCCACCGCGCCCCGCCCCGGGCGCGCAGCGCCTCGACGAGCGCCCCCTCGAACGCGGCGAAATGCGCCGGGCGCACACCGAGCTTGCGGTGGTCGCGCCCCAGCTGGGTGAAGCGCTCGGCCACCACGTCCGTCCGGTGCAGATTGCCGATCAGATACCGGAAGGCGGCGGCCAGATGGGCCTGCTGGAAGGCCATCGACTCGGGGAACAGCGCGCGCAGGTACGGATGCCGGTCGAACAGCGCCCGGTACAGGTCCCCGATCAGCTCCTCCAACGGGCCCACCAGCGGCAGGAAGTCCTCGACGAGCCGCTGGTCGGCCGTCCCGTCGTACGTCTGGGGAGGGGCCGGACGCCCCGCCTCACCGGAACTCCCCTCCGGGGTCAGGATGCGCCGGCGCAGCCGCATCGCGTCGTGCCGCGCGAGCAGTGCGTGGTAGTCCTCGCTCGGGGTGTTCATGGGCAGGTGGCTCCTCGGGACGGCGCGGTGGGGGTGCGGGGGCGTCCCCCTGGCGGGCGCGCTCCGGCGGCTGCGGCACCGCACAGCACGACCGGGGCGCCCGGAGACCAGGGACGGTGGGACGGCCCTCGGCCGCACCGGGACGTCCCTGGGGTACGGACGGTGCGGGCGGCGTCAGTATGGCACCGGGTGTCCGGTGCTGACCGGCCCAGGTCACAGGGCCTTTCGGCCCCTTCCGCGACCGGGGCCGACGTGCAGCGGAACCCGGCCGCCGACCGGTCCGCGGGTGCCCACATACTGGGTGCCGTCCGACCCGATTCCCGACCGATCGAGCATGGTGTGAACGACGATCCCGCGCAGTCCCGGACGAGCCCGCCCTCGTCACCGCCCGCCGCCCCGGTGCGCGTCTTCATCCTCGACGACCACGAGGTCGTACGGCGCGGTGTGCGCGACCTGCTGGAGGCCGACGGCGGTATCGAGGTCGTCGGCGAGGCGTCCGACGCCCGTGAGGCGCTGGCCCGGGTGCCGGCCGCCGCGCCGCAGGTCGCGGTGCTGGACGTACGGCTCGGCGACGACCGGGGCGGCGACCACGCCGGTATCGAGGTGTGCCGGGAACTGCGCGCCCGGATGCCGGGTCTGGCCTGCCTGATGCTGACGTCCTTCGACGACGACGAGGCGCTGTTCGACGCCATCATGGCCGGGGCGGCGGGCTATGTGCTGAAGCAGATCAACGGCGCCGACCTGGTCGCCGCCGTGCACACGGTCGCCTCCGGCACCTCCATGCTCGATCCGCGCACCACCGCCCGGGTGATGGCCCGCCTGCGCGGCGCCGAGAACCCGCCCGCCCCCGAGGTCTCGGAGCTGGACCGGCTCACCCCCAGGGAGCGGCAGATCCTCGATCTCATCGGTGAGGGGCTCACCAACCGGGAGATCGCCGAACGCCTCTTCCTGGCCGAGAAGACCGTCAAGAACCGCATCTCCGCGATCCTCGCCAAACTCGGCGTGGGCCGCCGCATCCAGGCCGCGATGCTCGCCGGCCGCATCCGGGAACGCCAGGGGCAGCCCCCGGCCCAGGGGCGCTGACCGGCGGCCGACGGCCCGGCGGACCACCGGGCCGGCGCGCTCAGTCGAGGGGGGCGCGCCAGCTGATCCGGGTGCCGCCCCCGGCGGGCCGCTCGACGGTCAGGGTGCCCCCGCACAGCTCGGCCCGCTTGCGCATGTTGGCCAGACCCCCGCCGCGCCGGACCCCGTGCCCGTCCGTGTCCGTGCCCCCACCGGAAGGGGAGGCCCCGTCGGCGGGGGAACCGATCCCGACGCCGTCGTCCGTGACGGTCAGCGTCACCGCCTCGTCGGCGGAGAGCGCGATGTCGATACGGCTCGCACCGGCATGGCGGGACGCGTTGGACACCGCCTCGGCGGCGACCGCCACCACATGCTCCGCCAGCTCGTCGGGGACCACGGAGTCCACCGGACCGTCGATCCGCACGGACGGCCGGAAACCGAGGGCGCGGGACGCCGTACGCGCGGTCTCCGCGATCCGGTGCCGCAGCCCCCCGTGGCCCGAACCGTCCGTGGTGCGCAGGTCGAAGATGGTGGACCGGACGATCCGTATCGTGGTGTCCAGGTCGTCCACCGCGCGCCTGACGCGTTCGGCCGCCTCCGGGCGGTCCGCGATGGCCCGGGTGGTGCTCTGGAGCGTCATCCCGGTCGCGAACAGCCGCTGGATCGCCAGGTCGTGCAGATCGCGGGCGATCCGGTCCCGGTCGTGCATGACCGCGAGCTCCTCGGACTCCGCCCGCCCGCGCGCCAGTTCCAGGGCGATGGCCGCCTGGTCGGCGAAGCCGGAGACGAGCGCGACCTCGGAGTCGTCGAACGGCGGGCGGCCCGCCGGACGCCCCAGCCGCAGCGCGCCCCGCGCCCCCGTACCCACCCGCAACGGCACGGCGACCACCGGGCCGAGCCCCTCCTCGGCGCCGCCGCCGAACGGATGGGCCCGGGGGTCCGTCCGCACATCGGCGCAGTGCACCGGAGTCCCGGTGCGGGCGGCGAGCCCGGCCAGCGACCCCGGCGCCGGGACGGACAGGCCCCGTACCCGGCCGGCGTCCCGGCCGTGGGCGACCAGGACGGTCAGGCGGTCGGGGGCGGCCGGGACCTCCGGCTGGACCGGCGCGCCCGGAAGCGACGGGGGCAGCAGGATCGCGGCCCGGTCGGCGCCCGCCACCTCCATCGCCCGCTCGGCCACCAGGTGCAGCACCTCGTCGGCGTCGGTCCCCGACAGCAGGGCGCGGGTGATCTCGCCCAGCGCCTCCAGCCGCTGCTCCCGGCGGCGGCTCTCCTCGTACATCCTGGCGTTGTCGATGGCGACCCCGGCGGCGATCGACAGGGTGGTCAGCACCGCCTCGTCGTCGGCGTCGAAGCTCCGGCCGCCGCGCTTCTCGGTGAGGTACAGATTGCCGAAGACCTCCTCGCGCACCCGCACCGGGACGCCGAGGAAGCTGTGCATCGGCGGATGGTGGGGCGGGAAGCCGTAGCTGTGCGGATGGGTGCTCAGATCGGTCAGCCGCAGGGGCTCGGGGTGGTGGATCAGCTCACCGAGGATGCCGCGCCCGCACGGGGTCTGGCCGATCCTGGCGGTCATCTCCGGCGACATACCGACCGTCAGGAACTCCTGAAGGGTCTGCCCGTCGCCGACGATGCCGAGCGCACCGTACTCCGCGTCGGTCAGCGCGACGGCCGCCTCGACGATCCCGCGCAGCACCTCGGGCAGTTCCAGCCCCCGGCCCAGGCTCATCACGGCGTCCAGCAGGCCGCGCATCCGGTCCGGCCGGCTGGGCTGCGGCCAGCTGCCCGGTCCGGCATCCGGAGCGGAACCCGCGCCCGTGACCGGGCACACGGGCCGCGGCGTGCCGGGGACGGGAGCGGGGGAGGAGGCGCCGGGGGAGTGGGGCACCGGGCATGCTGCGTCTGTCATCGGGGTGCCGCTCTCTGGGATCCGTGTGCCGTAGGCCGGGCATCGCTCACCGGCTCACCGCGGGGGCTGGGACCGGTCCACGGGCGGTCAGTTTACGGCAGCCGGCGGGCCGGGCCCCGGGCGGCCGGGAGACGGCGGCGCCCGGCGCGTACCCCGGAACCGGACCACCGGACGGCCACCCGCGGCGGACGGCCGGGCGTCCCGCACCAGGGCCGGTCGGCCCTGTCCACGGGTCCCCCCGGCCCCCGGCGGAGGTGTCCCTCGGCCCCGCCCCACGGTCCCCCTCGGCCCCTGGAGACCACCACGGCCCGCGAGCACCATGGTGCGGCCGGGAAGGTCGGCTCCGTCCCCCGCGTGATCGCGGACCTTCCCGGCCGCACCCCCTCCCCGCCGCTCCCGTCCCGGGCGGGCGGGCCGGGGGTGTGCAGGGAGAACCGCACGAGGTGGAGGACACGGTCCGGTGGACGCAACGGAATCGCAGGGCAGCAAGGCCGCTGGGACACAGGGCCCCAAGCCCCCCGGCGGACGAGGGCCCGACGGCCCGGAACCGGCGGGCCTCCGGGACCCGCTCCCCGGCCCGGGGACCGGCACGGCGGCGGTGCCACGCGACCGCGCGGCCAAGGCCTCGCGCGGACGGCTCGTCGTCTCGTGGCTCACCACCACCGACCACAAGCAGATCGGCACCCTCTACCTCGTCACCGCCTTCGCCTTCTTCCTGATCGGCGGGGTGATGGCGCTGGTCATGCGCGCCGAACTCGCCCGGCCCGGCACCCAGATCATCTCCAACGAGCAGTTCAACCAGGCATTCACGATGCACGGTTCGATCATGCTGCTGCTGTTCGCGATGCCCCTGTTCACCGGGTTCGCCAACTGGCTGATGCCACTCCAGATCGGCGCGCCGGACGTGGCCTTCCCGCGCCTGAACATGCTGGCCTTCTGGCTGTTCCTCTTCGGTTCGCTGATCGCCGCGGCCGGCTTCCTCACCCCGCAGGGGGCCGCCGACTTCGGGTGGTTCGCCTACGCCCCGCTGTCCGACGCCACGCACTCCCCGGGCGTCGGCGCCGACATGTGGATCATGGGGGTGGCGCTGTCCGGGTTCGGGTCCATCCTCGGAGCGGTCAACTTCATCACCACCATCATCTGCATGCGCGCTCCCGGCATGACCATGTTCCGGATGCCGATCTTCACCTGGAACGTGCTGCTGACCGCGCTGCTCGTCCTCCTGGTCTTCCCGGTGCTGGCCGCCGCGCTCTTCGCGCTGGAGATGGACCGTAAGTTCGGCTCGCACATCTTCGACCCCGCCAACGGGGGCGCGCTGCTGTGGCAGCACCTCTTCTGGTTCTTCGGCCATCCCGAGGTCTACGTCCTCGCCCTCCCCTTCTTCGGCATCGTCTCCGAGATCGTGCCCGTCTTCTCCCGGAAGCCGATGTTCGGCTACGTCGGTCTCATCGCCGCCACCATGTCCATCGCCGGTCTGTCCGTCACCGTGTGGGCGCACCACATGTACGTCACCGGCGGGGTGCTGCTGCCGTTCTTCGCCTTCATGACCTTCCTGATCGCCGTGCCGACCGGGGTGAAGTTCTTCAACTGGATCGGCACGATGTGGAAGGGCTCCCTGTCCTTCGAGACACCGATGCTCTGGGCCACGGGCTTCCTGGTGACCTTCCTCTTCGGCGGTCTGACCGGCGTCATCCTCGCCTCCCCGCCCCTGGACTTCCACGTCTCCGACTCCTACTTCGTGGTGGCCCACTTCCACTACACGCTCTTCGGGACCGTCGTGTACGCGATGTTCGCCGGATTCCACTTCTGGTGGCCCAAGTTCACCGGCAAGATGCTCGACGAGCGCCTCGGGAAGATCACCTTCTGGGTGCTGACGGCGGGGTTCCACCTCACCTTCCTCGTGCAGCACTGGCTGGGCGCCGAGGGGATGCCCCGCCGGTACGCGGACTACCTCGCGGCCGACGGGTTCACCGCGCTCAACACCATCTCCACGGTGGGTTCGTTCCTGCTGGGCCTGTCGTTCCTGCCCTTCTTCTACAACATCTGGAAGACCTCCCAGTACGCCGAGAAGGTGGAGGTCGACGACCCCTGGGGCTACGGCCGTTCGCTGGAGTGGGCCACCTCGTGTCCTCCTCCCCGGCATAACTTCACGGCGCTTCCCCGGATCCGCAGCGAGTCCCCGGCGTTCGACCTGCACCACCCGGAGATCGCCGCCCTCGACCACGCGGAACTCGACCACGCCGCCGCCCGGCCCTGACCCGCAGGCCCGTACGACCGGCTGCCCTGCCGGCGCCCCCGTCCCCATTTCCCCGTACGACCGATCCGTTCCCGTACGACCGATCCGCCGTCCCGTACGGCCGACCCGAGGAGAGTGCCGTCCGATGTCCCACGGTGTCCTGGCACTGGGAGTCACCGTCGTCTGCCTGGCGGGCAACGTCTGGTATCTGCCCGCCTGCGTCGATCTGCGGGCCGGCGGGGACCGGCCGCATTCCCGGCGGGCGGGAGCCGCCGCCGTCGTGGCCGGCTGGGGGTGCGCCGCCCTCACGGCGCTCCTCCTGCTGACCCCGGTCCCGCTCGTCGCGGTCGCGGGGGTGGCGGCCTCGGGCGCCACCGCCGTGGCCGGACTGGCGATCGGGGCGTGGCTGCTGCGGGGACGGGAGCGGCGCGAGATGGAGGCGTGCATGGCGGCGTTCGGCCACGGACGCGGTCCGGGTCCGCGCCGCTCGCGCGGGCCGCACCGGGAGGCGCACCGGCGGCCGGCCGGGAAGCGCGCCGCGTCCGACCCGGCCGAGCGGGAGCGCTGAGCCGTTCCTGTGCGGGGCGGCCTGCCGGGCGCACCGAGCGGGGCGTGACAACCACGGCCGGCCGGCCCGGCAGCGTACCGCCGGGACCGGCCGGGGCCCGTCAGCCGATCTCGATGAGCAGGTCGCCGGCCTCGACCTGCTGGATCCCGCCGATCGCCAGCCGCCGTACCGTCCCGTCCGCCTGCGCGGTGATCGACGCCTCCATCTTCATCGCCTCGATGGTGGCCACCGTCTGACCGGCTGTCACCGGGGCGCCCTCCTCCACCTGCAACGTCACGACCCCGGCGAACGGGGCCGCGACATGGCGGTCGTTGCCGCGGTCCGCCTTCTCCGCCGCCTTGACCTCGGTCGCCACGGACCTGTCCCGCACCGACACCGGCCTCAACTGCCCGTTGAGCGTGGCCAGTACGCTGCGGTACCCGCGCTCGTCGGCCTCGGACACGGCCTCCAGCTCGATCAGCAGGGTGACACCGGGTTCGAGCGTGACGGTGTGCTCGGTCTCCGTCTCCAGCCCGTACAGGAAGTCCCGCGTCGGCAGGACGGAGGTGTCCCCGTACGCCTCGCGGTGGGCCGTGAACTCCTTGGTGGGGCCGGGGAAGAGGAGCCGGTTCAGGGTCTCGCGCGGTGAGCGTGCCAGCCCCTCCCGGTCCTCGTCCGTCAGCTGCGGCACCCCCGCCTTCGCCGGGCGCCCCTGGAGCGCGCGGGTGCGGAACGGCTCGGGCCACCCGCCGGGCGGGTCACCCAGCTCGCCGCGCAGGAACCCGATCACGGAGTCCGGTACGTCGAACCTGCCGGGATCCGCCTCGAAGTCCGCCGCCCGGACCCCGGCGCCCACCAGGTGCAGCGCCAGGTCACCGACCACCTTCGACGAGGGGGTCACCTTCACCAGGCGGCCCAGCATGCGGTCGGCGGCGGCGTAGCACTCCTCGATGAGTTCGAAGCGGTCGCCCAGGCCGAGCGCGATGGCCTGCTGGCGCAGGTTGGAGAGCTGACCGCCGGGGATCTCGTGGTGGTAGATCCGGCCGGTGGGCGAGGCGAGCCCCGACTCGAAGGGGGCGTACACCTTGCGGGTCGCCTCCCAGTAGGGCTCCAGGTCGCCCACGGCCTGGAGCGAGAGGCCGGTCGCGCGCTCGGTGTGGTCGGTGGCGGCGACCAGCGCCGACAGCGGGGGCTGGCTGGTCGTACCGGCCATCGAGGCGACGGCCGCGTCCACCGCGTCCACCCCCGCGTCGACGGCGGCGATCAGCGTGGCGAGCTGCCCGCCCGCGGTGTCGTGGGTGTGCAGGTGGACCGGCAGGTCGAACCGCTCGCGCAGCGCGGTGACCAGGGTGCGGGCGGCGGGCGGACGCAGCAGCCCGGCCATGTCCTTGACGGCGAGGACATGCGCGCCCGCCTCCACGATCTGCTCGGCGAGCCGGAGGTAGTAGTCCAGGGTGTACAGGGACTCACCGGGGTCGGAGAGGTCGGCGGTGTAGCAGAGGGCGACCTCGGCGACCGAGGTGCCGGTGGCGCGGACGGCGTCGATCGCCGGACGCATCTGGGAGACGTCGTTGAGGGCGTCGAAGATCCGGAAGATGTCCATCCCGGTGGCCGCCGCCTCCGCGACGAACGCCTCGGTGACCTCGGTGGGGTAGGGCGTGTACCCGACCGTGTTGCGGCCACGCAGCAGCATCTGCGTACAGATGTTGGGGACCGCCTCCCGGATCGCCGCCAGCCGCTCCCACGGGTCCTCGGCGAGGAAGCGCAGCGCCACGTCGTACGTGGCGCCTCCCCAGCACTCGACGCTGAGCAGCTCCGGGGCGGTCCGGGCGACGTGCGGCGCGACGGCCAGCAGATCGCAGGTACGGACCCGGGTCGCCAGCAGCGACTGGTGCGCGTCGCGGAACGTGGTGTCGGTGACGGCGACGGCCGACCGGGCGCGCAGTTCGGCGGCGAAGGCCTCCGGGCCGAGGGCCGCCAGGCGTTGCCGGGATCCGGCCGGAGGGGTCCCGGGCGGCAGGGCGGGCAGTTTGTCCGCGGGGTCGATGACGGCCGGCCGCGGACCGTACGGCCGGTTGACGGTGGTCTCGGCCAGGTAGCTGAGCATGCGGCTGCCCCGGTCGGCCGACGGACGGGCCCGGATCAGCTCCGGGTGCTCGTCGATGAAGGAGGTCGTGATGTGCCCGGCCCGGAAGTCGGGGTGGTCGAGCACGGCCCCCAGGAACGGCAGGTTGGTGGCGACCCCGCGGATGCGGAACTCCGCGACGGCCCGCCGTGCCCGCCGTGCCGCGTTGGCGAAGTCGTGCCCGTGGCAGGTGAGTTTCACCAGCATCGAGTCGAAGTGGGCGGAGACCTCGGCGCCGGTGTGGACCGTGCCGCCGTCCAGCCGGACACCGGGCCCGCCGGGGGAGCGGTAGGCGGAGATGGTGCCGGTGTCGGGCCGGAAGCCGTTGGCCGGGTCCTCGGTGGTGATGCGGCACTGGAGGGCGGTGCCGGTCAGCGTGATGTCGTCCTGGGTCAGCCGCAGTTCGGGCAGGGTCATGCCGGCGGCGACGCGCAGTTGCGCGATCACCAGGTCGCGTCCGGTGACCTGCTCGGTCACGGTGTGCTCGACCTGGATGCGCGGGTTCATCTCGATGAAGACGTGGTTGCCGCGCTCGTCGACGAGGAACTCGACGGTGCCCGCGTTCACGTAGCCGATGTGGCGCGCGAAGGCGACGGCGTCCGCGCAGATCCGCGCCCGCAGCTCCGGGTCCAGGTTCGGGGCGGGCGCGATCTCGACGACCTTCTGGTGGCGCCGCTGCATCGAGCAGTCCCGCTCGTAGAGGTGGACGACGTCGCCCTCGGCGTCGGCGAGGCTGTACCTCGATGTGGCGCGGGTTGATCACCGCCTGTTCGAGGAAGACCGTCGCGTCGCCGAACGCGGAGCGCGCCTCACGCATCGCCGCGTCGATCGCCTCGCGCAGCTCCCCGGCCTCGGCGACCCGGCGCATGCCGCGTCCGCCGCCCCCGGCGACGGCCTTGACGAACACCGGGAAGCCGATGTCGGCGGAGGCCGCGACGAGCGTGTCGACGTCCTCGGACGGCTGGGAGGACCTGAGCACCGGCACGCCCGCCTCGCGCGCGGCCGCGACCGCGCGGGACTTGTTGCCGGTCAGGTTCAGCACGGCCGCGGGCGGCCCGACGAACGTGATCCCGGCCTCGGAGCAGGCGGCCGCGAGGTCCGGGTTCTCCGACATGAAGCCGTATCCCGGGTAGACGGCGTCGGCGCCCGCCTTCCGGGCCGCCCTGATCACCTCGTCCACCGAGAGGTAGGCCCGCACGGGGTGTCCGGGGTCGCCGATCTGGTACGCCTCGTCGGCCTTGGCCCGGTGCAGGGAGTTGCGGTCCTCGTACGGGTACACGGCGACGGTGGAGATCCCGAGCTCGAACGCCGCGCGGAACGCGCGGATCGCGATCTCTCCCCGGTTGGCGACCAATACCTTCTCGAACATCGGACTCCCCAGCTCGTGTCACAGGCGCGCGGTCAACAGGACGGGCGGCGACGTCGCACGGGATGCGTGGCTCGGCATCCGCGGTGGTCACGTGGTGGCGATGGCGTCCGGGCGGTGTTCTTCGGGCCCGGAGCGTTCGACACCGTACCGGAGTCCTTCCCGGAGATCGCCGGTGCGAGACGATGGCCTGCGTCACGTCCGCCGGCGGGTGGCGGAGGACCGGGGAGGGGGGGAGTGGGGGCGTCCTCAGGCGGGCTGTACGCCCGCCAGCCGCCCGTCCCGCGCCCGGGTGCTCCGGCGCCCGTCCCGTGCCCCGGTGTCGTGCCGCCCCTCAGTGCAGCTTCCAGGTGAGCTTGCCGCCGCCCACCCACCGGACCGAGGCCGGGTCGTCCAGGTCGTCGATCCGGATCCCGGCGGCCGTGGCGAGGACCACCACATCCGTCATCCCGAACGCGACCCCGGTGATCTCTCCGTCGATCTCCACGAGACGGAACGGCGGATCACCCGGCTCGACGGGCAGAACGGTGATCCGCGGCTGGTTGAGGTGGGGGCTCTGGCTCTCGGTCATGCGGGACCGGTTCCACCAACGCGACCGCTCTATGCCTGTACAGCCATCAGTGAACCGTATGCCCGTTTTAATCATTTAAGTGTTATTCGTTGTGTTATTGGATGGGTGACGCCGTTCCGGGTCGCGCTGTGGCTCGGGGTGTGCAAATCGCCCGTATCGGACGCAGTGACCAGGGTCACCCTGGCGCGACGCGGACGTCCGGGAGGGGGTCGCGGTTCCCTTCTGTGCCGGAGAAGTTGGCGCGGCCGTGTGCGCCCGGTTACACGAATTCCTGTGAATTGATCATGCGGATGAATTGTGATCACGAATTTCGGGCTTGTTCCTTTCGGCATTTCTCGCCTACGGTCACCCTCACTCCGGATGGAACGCCGAATCCTGCCGCCGTCCGGGAACCCGACCACATCTCGTACGGCAGGAGCGGGGGACCCAGGTAAGTGCCGATCCGGTATCCGGAGCGGCTCGGGGTGAAGCCGCAGTCATCTGCGGCCGGGCATCTCCAGCTCGAACCCGACAGCTCACTTCGTAGGCGACGGAGAGGAATTCAGCATGCCCGCAATGGCCAATCACCGTCGTTCCAAGCGCAGTTCACTCACTCGCGGTGTCATAGCCGTGACCACGGGTGGAGCCGCTCTCGCCCTTCCCGTGATCGGCGCCACCGGTGCCTTCGCCGCCCCGGCCCAGCCGGCCGCGGCCGAAAAGGCGGCGGTCTCGGCCCCGGTGTCCGGCAAGACGATCTCCGGAAAGGACTCGGAGACCACCACGTATTCCGTGATCTTGGGTGATTCCCTTGCCAAGATCGCCCGCGACCATTCCGTGAGCGGTGGCTGGGAGCAGCTGTACAAGGACAACCGAAAGGTCGTCGGCGGTAATCCCGACCTCATTCACCCGGGCCTGAAGCTCACCGTCGCGTCCGCGGCGAACAAGGCCGCCGGGACCGAGAACAAGGCGGCGGACACCTCCGCGTCCGAGGCCTCGGATTCCGCGGTCCGCACGGAGAGCGCCGGCAACGAGGTCGTCGCGCAGGGCACCCCCGTCGCCGCGGTCGAGGCCGCTCCGGTCGCGTACACCAACGACCTGGACGGCTGGATCAAGGAGTCGCTGGCGGTCATGGCCGAGCACGGCATCCCCGGCACCTACGAGGGCATCCACCGCAACATCATGCGTGAGTCCTCCGGCAACCCGCTGGCCATCAACAACTGGGACATCAACGCGATCAACGGCGTCCCGTCGAAGGGCCTGCTCCAGGTCATCGACCCGACCTTCCAGGCCTACCACGTGCCCGGTACGTCGATGGACAGCTACGACCCGGTCGCCAACATCACGGCCGCGTGCAACTACGCCGCCGACCGCTACGGCTCGATCGACAACGTCTTCGGGGCGTACTGAGTCGTCACCGCCCGAGGGTGGGCACACGGCCGCCGGGCGGCGCGGGTTCTCCGGAACCGGCGCCGCCCGGCGGCCGTTTTGTGCCATGGGGACCTCCGCGCCGGAGACACGCACCACCGGGCCGTCGCGTCCCGTGGTCGCGACCGGGCGGGGGTGCCTCCGGGGGCGGCCCGCAGGGGCGTACGGTCACGCGGTGGCGGCCGGACGGGCAGCGGGGCGACTGGTCACGTACAGGTTCGTCGTCCATACTGCCCGCCGTGGAGCAGCGCATAGAGTCACCCAACAAGTCCGAGTTCGCCGCGGGAACCGACCCGGCGTTCATCCCCGGCCTGACGGCCCCTGTCCCGGTCTCGGCCGGTGAGGGGGCGAGGAAGGCGCCGAAGGGCCCGGGGGAGCAGCCCGAGGCGTCCGACGGGCCCGCGGAGGAGGCCCCCGGCGACGCGTCAGCGGCCGGCACCGGTGCGGGCGAGGCGGCGGCCTCCCCGGACGCGGAGGAGACCGACGCGCTCCCGGTCCAGGACCAGGATCAGGGCCCGGACCGGGAGCCGGCCGAGGACGGTCCTGTCTTCGAGGTCAGCGACCGGCGCGGGTCCATCCGGGTGAACCGTGAGGGAGTCCGCTTCCGGCTGGACGACCAGGAGGCGGAGTTCGACTGGTCGGAGATCGGCGCCGTCGAGGTCAAGACCTCGCGCTTCGGCCGCCGGTTCACCGTGACGGTGCACCTGTCGAGCCGCCGGTGGTTCAACGCCGAGGTCGAGGCGGAGGCCAGGGGCAGGCTCAAGGAGTGGACGGCGGAGCTCGACGCGGCGCTGGACGCCTACTTCGAGGAGGACTGACCCGGTCCGGGTCCTCGTCTCCGCGTACGGGGGCCGGGCCGCCGCGCCGTGAGAGCGGCGGGCGGCGGCCCTCGGCGTCCGCCGCCCGGCACTCCGGCGCCCGGCCGCGCTCTCCCGTGTGCCCGTGCGGGTCCTGCTCACCCGCACACCGGGCCCGGACGTCGGGCCGGATGGTTCGAGCCGGGACACCGAGCCCGCTCACCCGGCCCGAACCGCGCCGCCGCCCACAGGTGCGCGAGCGCCGGTGCGCGACCGCTCAGGCGTCGGCGTCCAGGACCACCGAGCGGGTCAGGTGCCTCGGCAGGTCAGGGTCGAGGCCGCGGGCCACCGCGCGGGCGATCGCGAGCCGCTGGATCCTGACCAGCTCGGCCAGCGGGTCCAGGCCGCTCTCCACCCAGCGGGCCCCCGTCGCCCGCACCTGCTCCGCCAGCCCGTCCGGCGCCGCGCCGAGCATCCACGTCGCCGTCCCGGCCGTGGCGATGCTGATGGGGCCGTGGCGGTACTCCATGGCCGGATACGACTCCGTCCAGGACAGGGACGCCTCCTTCATCTTCAGCGCCGCCTCGTTGGCCAGCCCGACCGTCCAGCCGCGTCCCAGGAAGCTGAACTGGGTGCACTCCAGCAGGCCTTCGGGCAGGGGCTCGGCCAGCGCGGTCTCCGCGTCCCGCACGACCGCGTCCGTGTGCAGTCCGAGATGCGCGCGGAACAGGGTGAGGGCGCTGGTCGCGAACCGCGTCTGCACGACGGACCGTTCGTCGGCGAAGTCGAGCACCACCAGGTCGTCCGCGGCCTCCCGCACGGGCGTCGCGGGGTCGGCGGTCACCACGACCGTGCGCGTACCGCCACGCAGCCGGGCCAGCAGTTCGAGCACCTCGGTCGTCGTCCCCGAGCGGGTGAGCGCGACCACACGGTCGTACGCCCGGCCGGTGGGGAACTCCGAGGCGGCGAACGCGTCCGACTCGCCCTGGCCGGACTCCTCGCGGAGCGCCGCGTAGGCCTGGGCCATGTAGTACGACGTGCCGCAGCCGACCACGGCCACGCGCTCACCGGCGGCGGGCAGGGCGTCCGCCCGCTCGGCGGCCACCTCCGCGGCGCGGCGCCAGCACGCCGGCTGATCGGCTGTCTCGGTCTCGACGTGGGACATGTCTCTGCACTCCGCTTCCGCTGCTGCCGCACCCATGGATGAACGAGTCACATGATGTTCAAATCTGCATGCTACAGCGGTCAATTGAGCAAGAACAAGCATGAGGTGCAGGAGGGGGCGGTGAGAGCAGGGTCGATTTTCGGTCATGTCTCCTCGGTGGTCGGCTCGATCTGATTCCGTTGCCGCCGAGCGGGTATCTGTCGCCCCCGGCCGCCGATTCCCCGTCCGCATTCCCCGCAATCCAGGTCATCCTGGGGTAAATCGTCCGGGCGGGACCGGTCGCGCACGGCTCGTACGCCCGCCCCGCGGAGGCGGTTCAAGCCGCAGGGGCGGCGATTTCGCGTCATCTGTGATGCGGGTTGGCCGAGTTCGAACGTGCGGACGGTTCGGGGTCGTCATAATCGGCGCATGTCGATCACGGGTGGGGACGTCGTTGACCTCGGCACGGGCTTGTACGCCTGGCTGCCTCCGCAACGCGGCTGGGGGCTGGCCAACTGCGGTCTGCTCGTCTCACCGCGTGGGGCGCTCTGGATCGACACCCCGTACGACCCGGTGCTCGCCGGCCAGTTCCTCGCCGAGAGCCGGAAGCGGCTGCCCGAAGGGGTGAGCGTCGACCGGGTCGTCGTCACCCATGCCAACGGCGACCACTTCTGGGGCGCCGGCGTGCTCCCGGACGCGGAGATCATCGCGACCCGGGAGGCCCGGGAGCACATCCACTACGACCCGACTCCGCAGCAGCAGCACGCCCTGGTGACCGGGAGCGACCCGGCCACCCCGCTCGGCGCCTACCTCGGCCGCCACTTCGGCGCCTTCGACTGGTCGGCCACCGAACCGGTACGGCCCACGACGTACTTCACGGGAGAGCTCGAACTGACCGTGGGCGACTACGCGGTCGAGATCACGGCTCTGCCGCCCGCGCACACCACCGGCGACCTCATGGTCCATCTGCCCGCCCAGCGCACGGTGTTCAGCGGCGACGTCATCTTCTCCTCCACCGAGGACCGGCCGGGGGACCACCCGGTGCACTGGGCCGGCCCCCTGAGCAACGTGATCGGCGCGTGCGAGCAGGTCCTCGCCACCGGCGCCGAGGTGATCGTGCCCGGCCACGGACCGGTACTCGACCGGGCCGGGGTGCGTGAACACATCGGCTACCTCTCCTACGTACGCGAACGCGCCCACGCCCTCCACGCGGCCGGGGTTCCCGCGACCGAGGCCGCCCGCAGGGTGATCGCCGAGGGCCGCTACCCGGCGCTCGGACTGCCCGAACGGCTGGTGGTGACCATCGGGAGCGAGTACCGCGACCTCGACGGCACCGACCTGCCCGGCGTCCTCCAGGTGATGTCCGAGGTGGCGGCCGTCGCACACGCGACGGAGCTCACCGTGACCGGTGGCGGCCCCGAGTGACGGCCCGCCGGAGAGGAACCCGGACCCCCGGCACCCTCGGGGCGCGCGCACCCCGCCCGACGACGAAGACGCGGTGACGCCGTGTTCCCCTGGATCGTGACTCTCGTCGCCGTCGCCGTGTCCGTCTGGTACGGCGTACGGGCCTACCAGGCCGGACGGGACGCCTACGCGGCCTCGGCGCGCGCCGAACTCGCCGACCGCCAGGCGCGGGCGGCCGAGGCCCGCACCCTCGCCCTGACCGAGGAGATACGCCAGCTCGCCCGGAAGCGGATCCCCGCCGCGGCCACCGCCCTGTCCCACCCGTCCGCGCCCGTCCCCGGGCTGCGGGAGGCGGGCGACATCGAGGGCGACGCCGCGCGCCTGCTGAGCGACGCCGTCCAGGCCGCCCGCACGGCGATCCTCGAAGAACGCGGCCGGGTCGACGCCGCGGCCAGATCGGCCATGCGCGGCACCTCGGCCCAGATCCAGTCACTCCTCAACCAGTCCCAGCACCTGCTGCACGAACTCCAGCACGAGTACGACGACCCGCGCATCCTCCAGCTCGACTTCCGTAACGAACTGGCGCTGCGCCGCACCCAGGCCACCGCGGTGCTCTGCGACGCCTGGCCGGGGCTCGCCCGGCAGAACTCCCCCCTCGTCGAGATCGTGCTGGGCGCCCAGTCCCGCGTCGGCGGGTACGAGCGGATCAGGGTCGCCAACCACCTGCGCCAGGAGCGGCTGGCCCTGGTCGCCCGCGCGGCCGAACCCCTGGCGATCGCGCTCGCCGAGCTGATGGCCAACGCCACGGCGTACTCGCATCCGGACACCGAGGTGCCGGTGACGGTCCAGCAGACCGCGGGCCGCGGTGCGCTGGTGCTGGTCGACGACGCCGGGATCGGCATGGACGACGACGCGCTGAAGCGGGCCCGAGCCCTGCTGTCGGGCCCCTCCGAGGTGCTGCTGACCGAGCTGGGCGACCCGCCGCAGACCGGCTTCGCCGTGGTGGGACGGCTGGTGGCGCGCTACGGCTTCACGTGCCACATCGAACCGTCGCCGTACGGGGGCATGCGGGCGATGCTGCGGGTCCCGGCCCATCTGCTGACCGTGATGGACGACGACCGCACCCTGTCCGTGCTCGCCCCGTCCCCGGTGCACGCCCGCCCGCCCGGCCGGGACGGGGGCACGGTGGGCGGCGAGGCCCGAGGCGGCGGCGCGGTCCGGAGCGACGACGGGCACACGCCTGAGGGCGGCGACGGCGAAGGCGACGGAGACAGGGGCTCGGACGTGAGGCGTGCGGGCGGGGCCACTGGTGCGGACGAGGCCGGTGGCACGGGCGGGACCGCCGGACCGGGCGGAACCGCCGCTCCGGCCGTCACCGCCCCGGCCGTCACCGCCCCGACAGCCACCACCGGCTCCTCCGCCGGCCCGGCCGCCGCCCCCGCGCTGCCCAGCCGCCGCCGCAGGGCCCGCCTGACGGCGCCCCCCGAGGCCGCCGGGCCCGCCCGGACGGAGGAGGAGGCCGAGGAGGCGGTCCTCCGTACGCCCGAACGGGCCGGTGCCTCCTGGACCGCCCTCCAGCAGGGCACCCTCGACGGCAGAAGCGCGACCACGCCCCCAGCATCCTCAACGGACGACCAAGGAGACGACGAGACGTGAGCGCCACCCCTACCACCGGTGATCTCGCCTGGGTCCTGATACCGCTGCTGGAACTCCCGGGTGTCCAGCACGCGGTGGTCGCCACCGGCGACGGGCTCGTCGAAGGCGCGTCGCCGGGTCTGGAGCGCGCCTCCGCCGAGCGGGTCGCCGCGATGACCGCCACGCTGCACGCGGCCGCCCGCGCCTTCACCACCGCCTTCACCGACGTGGAGGCTCCGCGCCTGGCCCAGACGGTCGTGGAGTCCGACCTCGGTTTCGCCGTCGTCGTACCCGCCGGCCGGAACACCACCCTGGCCCTGTTCGCCGCCCCCGACGCCCACCTGGGCAACATCGCCTACCAGATGCAGGTGCAGGTCACCGCGCTCACCCGGGCGATGCACGCACCCACCCGCCGTCCGGACGCCGCCACCCGGCCATGAACCCCGGCCCAGGACGCCGTCTGATACCCGCCTACCTGGTCACCGGGGGCCGCTCAGCGCCCTCCGGTCCCGCGCTCGACCGGCTCGCCGTGCTCATCCGTACGGACACGGACCTGCCGCCGGGCACCGGTGCGGAACAGCGCCGACTGTGCGAACTCCTGGCCCCGGGAGCCCTCACGGTCGTCGAGTGCGCCGCCCATCTGGACCTGCCGGCGGGCGCCACCGTGTTCCTGGCCACGGATCTCGTGGCCTCCGGACACCTGCGCGCCCGGCCACCGATACCCCGTGCCGGTGAGATCGACCGGTCGCTCGTCGAGAGGCTGCTCGTTGGACTCCGTTCCCTCCACTGACCGGGGCGGCGTCGGCTACCTGCCGAGTGCCGCCGAGACCCTGATGAAGCTCGTCGTCACGGGTCCCTTCGGCGTGGGCAAGACGACCCTGATCCGTACCCTCTCGGAGATCGAGACCCTGCACACCGAGGAGGCGATGACGCAGGCCGGCGCGGGACTCGACGACACCGCCGGGCTGCCGGAGAAGACCACGACGACGGTCGCCGTCGACTTCGGCCGGCTCACCGTCCAGGACGACCTGGTCCTCTACATGTTCGGTACCCCCGGGCAGGAGCGTTTCCTCCCCCTGTGGGAGGACATCGCCCGGGGCGCACTCGGCGCGCTGGTCATGGTCGACACCCGCCGCCTGGAGGACTCCTTCGCCGTCATGGACCTGGTGGAGGAGCAGGGCCTGCCGTACGCCGTCGCCGTCAACCGGTTCCCGGACGCGCCCGCCCATCCGGACGAGGTCCTGCGCAAGCACCTCGACCTCGACCCCGGCACCCCGCTGGTGCAGTGCGACGCCCGAGAGCGGCGCGGCAGCATCGACGCCCTGATCGCGCTCGCCGAGCACGCGCTGACCCGCCTCCCCGCGTCCCAGGAACCCTCATGACCCCGGCCCGCACCCCCTTCCCCGACCCCTCGTCCTCCCCGTACGAGCCGCTGGCGCTCTACGGCCCCGACTTCGCCGCCGACCCGCACGGCCACTACCGCCGGCTCCGCGCCCAGGGCCCGCTGGGGCGGGTCCGTATCGCCCCCGGCGTCGACGCCCTCCTGGTCACCGACTACCAGGCGGCCGTCGATCTGCTGCGCGACACCGACACCTTCTCCAAGGACCCGCGCGTCTGGCAGGCGGGCATACCGGCCGACTCGCCGGTCCTGCCCGTGCTCGGCCACCGGCCGACCGCCCTCTTCTCCGACGGGGAGGTGCACGCCCGCTACCGCGAGTCCGTCACCGACATCCTCGCTCTGCTCGAACCCCACCTGCTGAGAGCCGACGTCGGCCGGGCCGCCCGGCGGCTGATCGGCGCGTTCTCGGCCACCGGCACCGGTGACCTGATCGCCCAGTACGCCACCCTGCTCCCGCTGCACGTCTTCACGACCTGCTTCGGCGTGGCCCACGAGGACCGCGAACGGCTGCTGGAGGGCATCGCGGGCATGATGGACTCCGCCGAGAACGCGGCCGCGGCCTATGCCGACTTCGTCGCGGTCGTCACCGACCTCGTGGCGGAGCGCAGGGTCAGGCCCGGCAAGGACCTCACCACCTATCTGCTCGCCCACCCGGCCGGTCTGGACGACGACGAGGTCGTGCGCCAGATCACGCTCATCATGAGCGCGGGCCACAACCCGACGACCAACCTGATCGGCAACGCGCTGCTGCGGATGCTCAGCGACACCGGCTACGGGGGCTCGCTGCACGGCGGCGCCATGACGGCACGTGAGGCGATCGACGAGGTGCTGTGGCGGGATCCTCCCCTGGCCAACATGGGCGCCCACTACCCGCGGCACGACACCGAGTTCCACGGGGTCCCGCTGCGTGCCGGGCAACTGGTCCTGGTCTCCTTCGCCGCCGCCAACACCCAGTCCCCGCCCACGGTTTCGGACCCGGCGGTGCGGTCGGGCGACGGGGCGCACCTGGCCTGGTCGGCCGGGCCCCACCGGTGTCCGGCCAAGCAGCCCGCCCTGCTGATGGCGACGACCGCCATCGAGCAGATCACCAGCCAGCTGTGCGACCTCGAACTGGCCGTCGACCCCTCGGAACTGCTCTGGCGGCCGGGCCCCTTCCACCGCGCGCCGGCGCATCTGCCGGTACGGTTCACACCGCTCGACACCCTCGCCGGGACGGCCACCGGCACCGGACAGAAAGGCGCCGATCCCGTTCCGGCCCGTGTCGGTGGTACGCCGAACGGGTGAGGGACGAGAGAATTGCCCGATGAACAGCGAGCGCAGCCGGCGCACAGCCAACCGGCATACGGACGGGGTGGTTCTGTGAGCAGGTACGACAGGTACGACGCCACCGACGAGCAGTGGGAGGGCCTCGCCCAGGTCGTACCGCTGCGGGGCCGGAACGAGTGGCCGTCCAGGGTGGACCACCGCACGGTCCCGGAACAGCGGGAGGAGGCCGAGCAGCGGCGGCTGGTCGTGCTGAGGGTGCAGGTCTTCGCGGACGCCCGCGAGGTGGCCGAGTACCTGGTGGCGCAGATCCCGGTCCTGCTCGACCTGACCGGAGCGGAGGGCGATGTGGCCAAGCGCATCCTGGACTTCAGCAGTGGCGTGGTCTTCGGGCTCGGCAGCGGCATGCACCGCGTGGACCGCAACGTCTTCCTGCTGGCGCCGGTCGGCATGGAGGTCGAGGGGGTCACCGCGGCGGGCGTACCCCAATCGTAGGAAGGTCCGGCGGAGGGAACGGTTCGCCGCCCACCGGCGTGCGTACGGTCCGCTCATGACTGTGATCCCTGCGGGGAGTTCCACCCCGTCGCCGCCGTCGGACCCCCGCACGACGCCACCGCTCCCGCCGAGGGCGTCCGTGCCGCCGCCGTCGTCCACGCCGGCGGTCTCCGTACCGCCACGGCCCGCGTCCGGGGGCGCGGCGCGTCCCGTCGTCAGCGAGCTGCGGCTCGACTCCTTCGCGTCGCACCGGCGTGCCGTCATCCCGCTCGGCCCGTTCACCCTGCTGACCGGGGCGAGCGGCAGCGGGAAGTCGACCGCCCTGTGCGGGTACGAGGCGCTGGCCCGGCTCGCCGCCGGTGATCCGCTGGAGGAGGTGTTCCCGGACCCCGGTGCCTGGGTGCCCGAACGGTCCGGCGCCGACGCACAGGGGAGGCGCGGCTTCCGGCTCGGCTGCACCGTGGACGGCCCGGCCGGCCCGGTGACGCTCGAACTGGCCGTGCAGGCGCAGCCCGTCCTGCGCATCGTCGGTGAGCGGCTCTCGGAGCGCGGCGGGACGCTGCTGAACACGGCGCTGCGGGATCCGCGCCGGTCCTCGGTACAGGCCGCCTGGCACACGGCGGGGGCGGTGTCCGTCACCCGGGCGCCGTTCCCCGACGACCGGCTCGCCACCGCGCTGCTGCCCCTGCGGGTGGCGGGGACGACGGAGGGCGAACTGCGGGTGCTGGCCGCCGCAGAGCAGGCGGTGGTGGCGCTGCGGTCGGCCTTCGCCTGCGACCCGCGACCGCACGGGATGCGGGGCGCGGTGCCGCTGGGTGAGGGGCGGCTGACCTCCTCCTGCGCCAACCTGGCCGACGTGCTCCACCGCACCCAGGGCCAGTGTGCGCAACGGCACGCCCGGCTGGTGGCCACCGCCGACGCGGGGTGCGCGGGCCCGGTGACGGGGCTGGGGGTCGAGTGCCTGGCGGACGGCACGGTGCGGGCCCGCGCCGAACGCGGACCCGGGCGCGGTACACCCCTGGGCCGCCTCGGAGACGGGGAGCTGCGGTATCTGGCCCTCGCCCTGGTCCTGCTGACGGGTCCGCACGTCCTGGTGGTGGAACCGGCGGCGGAGGTCCCCGAGGCGATGCAGGCGCTGACGGTCCTGGCCGACGGGTTCGACCGGAGTCTGGACGCCCGGCAGGCACGGGAGTTGCTGGCGCTGGCGGCCTCCATCTGTGCCGGAGGACACATGCGCCTGCTGGGTACGGTCACGGAGGCCACGGCGGCGGTGGCCCGCGCGACCCCGGGTGTCGCGGTGGTAGACCTGACCCCGTGAGGGAACGCGACAGGACGGGGCGGGACATGGCGGGGCAGGACGTGGCCGGGCGGCGGGACGTGGCCGGGCGGCGGGACGTGGCAGGGCGGGACGGGACTGCCGGGGATCCGGACGTCGGGGGCGCGCCGGGGCCCGGGCTGGCGGAACTGCGGCTCCGGCTGGCCGACTTCGCGTCGGCCCGTGACTGGGGCCGGTACCACACCCCCAAGAACCTGGTGGCCGCGCTGAGCGTGGAGGCCTCCGAACTGCTGGAGATCTTCCAGTGGCTGACGCCCGAGCAGTCCTCGCGGGTGATGGAGGACGCCGCCACGGCGCATCGGGTGGAGGACGAGGTCGCGGACGTCCTGGCGTATCTGCTGCAGTTCTGCGAGGTGCTCGGCATCGATCCGCTGACCGCGCTGGCGGCCAAGATCGAGCGGAACGAGACGCGTTTCCCGGTCCCGGACCGCACAGACTCCCGCCTCCGTCACTCTTCGGAGTGATCCACTTATCCACCATCGACTTCCTGTCCACAGATTACCGATTTCCTCTGGATTTCCGGTGGCGGTCAACTCACTGTGGGTAATGGAAGTAGAGAGCGGAACGCGCGGACGGCGGAGACAGCGGTGAAGACGACGGGGGAGACCGATGGACGCGGTGCGGCTGATCGAGGCGGGCAGGCGGGCCCTGGCGGTCACCGGGGGAGCACCCGCCGTCATGGCGGAGGCCTGGCAGGCCCAGGCTCTCGCCAGGGCGGTCGGCGGACGGCTGGCAGGGTGCGGACCGGCGGAGTTGCGGACGGAGGCGCGCCAGCTCAGCGAGATCGGCGGGCTGGGCACCGTGGTGGCACTCGACGGCCCGGCGGTGCCGGTGGGCGCGGTGAGGGCGTCGCTGCTCACCGAAGTCACCGACGCCCACCGGGCACTGACGGATCTCGGCGATCTCCTCGGGGAGGTGGGGATCGCGCTGGTCGGTGTCGCCTGTGACACGGAGGACGGGCTCTACTGGCAGTGCATCGAGGCGATAGACGCGGTCGACGAGTCGCTGGACCGGGTGCACGGCATGCTGAGACGGCTCGCCGAGACGCCCCCGGAGTACGCCCACGAGCGCGGGCCCGACGGGGAGCACGGCGGGGAACGGAGCGGGGAGCACCGCACGGGGGAGCCCCGCCCCGAAGGGGAGCGGGTGCCGGGCCATGAGCGGGACGGCCCGCGCGCGGTGGTCCGGGGCGCGGCGGAATCCGTGGCCCGCCCCTCCTGAGCCGGACGGCCGGGAGCCGCCGGGCCGTCCGGCGGTCCCCGCGACGTCCGCTCCCCACGGCGGCCGGCCCTCGCCCCGCCACGGGGACAGCCCTGAGGCGCGGCACGGGGTAGGGCGTGCCCCGGGCCCGAAGGTGCAGGATGGAGGCATGGATCTTCGAATTTTCACCGAGCCCCAGCAGGGGGCGAGCTACGACACCCTGCTCAGCGTCGCCAAGGCCACCGAGGACCTCGGCTTCGACGCCTTCTACCGGTCCGACCACTATCTGCGCATGGGCTCCGGGGACGGGCTGCCCGGACCCACCGACGCGTGGATCACCCTGGCGGGGCTGGCCCGTGAGACCAAGCGCATCCGTCTCGGGACCCTGATGACGGCGGGTACGTTCCGGCTCCCCGGTGTCCTCGCCATCCAGGTGGCCCAGGTCGACCAGATGTCCGCCGGCCGGGTCGAGCTGGGCCTGGGGGCGGGCTGGTTCGAGGAGGAGCACAAGGCGTACGGCATTCCGTTCCCGAAGGAGAAGTTCGGCCGGCTGGAGGAGCAGTTGGCGATCGTCACCGGCCTGTGGGGGACCGAGACCGGCAAGACCTTCAGCTATGACGGCACGTACTACCAGCTCACCGACTCGCCCGCGCTGCCCAAGCCGGCCCAGGCCAAGGTGCCGATCCTGGTCGGCGGGCACGGAGCGGTCCGCACCCCGCGGCTCGCCGCCCAGTACGCGGACGAGTTCAACATCCCCTTCGCGTCCATCGAGGACAGCGAGAAGCAGTTCGGCCGGGTCAAGGACGCGGCCAGGGCGGCCGGCCGCGCCCCGGACGACCTGGTGTACTCCAACGCCCTGGTGGTCTGCGTCGGTAAGGACGACGCGGAGGTGGCACGCCGGGCCTCCGCCATCGGCCGGGAGGCCGAGGACCTCCGGGCCAACGGACTGGCCGGCTCGCCCGCCGAGGTGGTCGACAAGATCGGCCGGTACGCGGCCATCGGGGCGTCCCGGATCTACCTCCAGGTCCTGGACCTGGACGACCTGGACCACCTGGAGCTGATCTCCTCTCAGGTCCAGTCCCAGCTGGGCTGAACCCCGGGCCGGCCGCCCCGGTGAGGACCAGGGGCGGCCGGGCGTGGGCGGGAGTGGGGCCGCGGCACGCGGATCGTGGCGCGGCCGGTGAGGCGACGCGTGGTGCGGCTAGTGCTGCGGCCGGGCCCGGCCGCAGCGGGGCCCCGGACAGACCGAGGAAAGGAACGAACGATCACCATGACGGACGCGGCCCGGAGGCCGTCCGGCCCGCCCGGCCGCGCACTCGGCGACGTACTCGCGAAGGAGACCGTGCCGCTGGACGGCGGGCTCTCCGGCCAACTGCGGGCGCAGGGCTGCGATCTCTCCGACGCGCTGTGGTCGGCCCGTCTGCTGGCGGACGCGCCCCAGCAGATCGAAGCGGCCCACGCGGCGTACGTCCGGGCCGGCGCGCGGGTGCTCATCACCGCCTCCTACCAGGCGACGTTCGAGGGGTTCGGGCGTCGGGGCATCGGGCGGGAGCGTGCGGCGGAGCTGATGGCCGACAGTGTGGCGCTGGCCCGCCGGGCCGCCTCGGGGACCGACCACGACGTATGGGTCGCCGCCTCGGTCGGTCCGTACGGGGCGATGCTCGCGGACGGCAGCGAGTACCGCGGCCGCTACGGACGGACCGTGCGGGAGCTGGAGCGCTTCCACCGCCCCAGGGTGGAGGCGCTGGCCGAGGCGGCCCCGGACGTGCTGGCCCTGGAGACGGTGCCGGACACCGACGAGGCCGAGGCGCTGCTGCGGGCCGTGCGGGGGTGCGGGGTGCCGGTCTGGCTCTCGTACACCGTGGCGGGGGAGCGCACCCGGGCCGGGCAGCCGCTGGAGGAGGCCTTCGGTCTGGTCACCGGCGAGGACCAGGTGGTGGCGGTGGGGGTCAACTGCTGTGATCCGGCGGACGCGGACCACGCGGTGGAGGTGGCCGCCGCCGTGACCGGGAAGCCCGTCGTCGTCTACCCCAACAGCGGGGAGGCGTGGGACGCGTCGGCCAGAGGGTGGACGGGGCACGGCACCTTCGACCCGCGGAGGGCGGGGGCCTGGCGGCGGGCCGGCGCCCGGCTGGTCGGGGGCTGCTGCCGGGTCGGCCCGTCGGACATCAGGGAACTGGCCGCCGCACTGGCCGTGTCGGGTGAGGAAAATGCCTGGTAGGGGGAGGGAGCCGAAGCCATACTCGGACGGGTGTTCCTGACAATCAGCACGACCGGCAGCCCTGAACGCCCCGCCACCGACCTCGGATTCCTGCTGCACAAGCATCCCGGCAAGGCGCAGGCGTTCTCCACCTCACACGGCACCGCCCATGTCTTCTACCCGGAGGCGTCCGAGCGGCGCTGCACGGCGGCCCTGCTCCTCGAGGTGGATCCCGTGGCGCTGGTGCGGCGGGGGAAGGGCAAGGGCCGGGGTGGTGCCCCGGACGCCGCGCTCGCGCAGTACGTCAACGACCGGCCGTACGCCGCGTCCTCGCTGCTCTCCGTCGCGATGGCCGCGGTCTTCGCCTCCGCGCTGAACGGGGTCTGCCGGGCGATGCCGGACCGGGCCGGGGAGGCGTTGCCCCTGCGGATCGAGGTACCCGCCCTCCCGGCCCGGGGAGGCACCGAGCTGGTGCGGAAACTCTTCGGGCCGCTCGGCTGGACCCATGTCGAGGCCGTGGCCGTGCCCTTGGACGAGCGGTTCCCCCAGTGGGGCGACTCACGGTACGTACGGCTGGTGCTGGAAGGGGAGATGAGGCTCGCGCACGCCCTGCGCCAGCTGTACGTGCTCCTGCCGGTGCTCGACGACGCCAAGCACTACTGGGTCGCGCCCGACGAGGTGGACAAGCTGCTGCGGGCCGGAGAGGGCTGGCTGGCCGAGCACCCCGAGCAGAAGCTGATCACCAGCCGGTACCTCTCCCGGCGCTGGGGACTGACCCGGCAGGCCATGGAGCGCCTGGAGCTGGTCCGGCTGGCCGAGTCGGACGACCTGGAGGTGGAGAGCGTCGACAACGCGGTGGACGAGACCACCGACACCGAGGAGAGGCCGGTACCGCTGGCCGAGCGGCGCCGCGAGGCGATCCTGACGGCCCTGCGTACCGCCGGGGCGAACCGGGTGCTGGACCTCGGGTGCGGACAGGGCCAGTTGGTGCAGGCGCTCCTCAAGGACCCGCGGTTCACGGAGATCGTCGGCCTCGACGTGTCGATGCGCGCCCTGACCGTGGCCGCGCGCCGGCTCAAGCTGGACCGGATGGGGGAGCGGCAGTCCAGGCGCCTGGCCCTGTGGCAGGGCTCGCTGACCTACACCGACAAGCGGCTCGCGGGGTACGACGCGGCGGTGCTCAGCGAGGTGATCGAGCACCTGGACCTGGAGCGGCTGCCCGCCCTGGAGTACGCGGTCTTCGGCGCGGCCAGGCCCGGGACCGTCCTGGTGACCACCCCGAACGTCGAGTACAACGTCCGCTGGGAGACGCTCCCGGCCGGGCACGTACGCCACGGGGACCACCGCTTCGAGTGGACCCGCGCGGAGTTCGGGCAGTGGGCGCGCGCGGTGGCCGGACGCCACGGGTACGAGGTGGAGTTCGTGCCGGTCGGCCCGGACGACCCCGAGGTGGGCCCGCCCACGCAGATGGCCGTGTTCACCCGGGACGCGGCCGGTACGACCGCCGGGAGGACACCCGGCGCGACCGACGACCGGACCACCGGGAAGACGAAGGAGGCGAAGGCCGCGTGAACCGCACCACCGACGTGAACGGCCCCACCCGCGCCGCCGGCGCCGCCGACGTGAACGGCACCACCGACGCGAACGGCACCGCCCGCACAGCCGGCACGCCCCGCAGGCTGCCGGTGACCGACCTCTCCCTCGTCGTGCTCATCGGCGCCACCGGCTCGGGCAAGTCCACCTTCGCCCGCGCCCACTTCAAGCCCACCGAGATCCTCTCCTCCGACTTCTGCCGCGGCCTGGTCGCCGACGACGAGAACGACCAGAGCGCCAGCGCTGACGCCTTCGACGTCCTGCACCACATCGCGGGCAAACGGCTGGCCGCCGGGCGGCTGACCGTCATCGACGCCACCAACGTCCAGTCCGAGAGCCGCAAGCGGCTCGTACGGCTGGCCCGGGAACACGACGTCCTGCCCATCGCCATCGTGCTCGACCTCCCGGAGGAGGTCTGCCTCGCCCGAAACGCCGAGCGTCCCGACCGGGCGGGCATGCCCCGCCATGTCGTCCGGCGGCACCGCGGCGAACTGCGCCGTTCGCTGCGCGGCCTGGAGCGCGAGGGCTTCCGCAAGGTGCACATCCTGCGCGGCGAGGACGAGGTGTCCAGCGCGGAAGTCGTCCTGGAGCGCCGCTACAACGACCTCCGCCACCTCACCGGCCCCTTCGACATCATCGGTGACGTCCACGGCTGCCGCTCCGAACTGGACACCCTGCTCGGCACCCTGGGATACGTGGACGGCGCGCACCCCGAGGGGCGTACCGCCGTGTTCGTCGGCGACCTGGTCGACCGGGGGCCCGACAGCCCCGGTGTGCTGCGCCGTGTGATGTCCATGGTCGCCTCGGGCAACGCCCTCTGCGTCCCCGGCAACCACGAGAACAAGCTCGGCCGTTACCTCAAGGGGCGCACGGTCCGGCACACCCACGGACTGGCCGAGACCGTCGAGCAGCTGGAGCGGGAGGACGCCGTGGACCCCGAGTTCCGCGCGCGCGTCGCGGAGTTCATCGACGGACTGGTCAGCCATTACGTCCTGGACGGCGGCAAGCTGGTCGTCTGCCACGCGGGGCTGCCCGAGAAGTACCACGGCCGGACCTCCGGCCGGGTGCGTGCGCACGCGCTGTACGGGGACACGACGGGCGAGACCGACGAGTTCGGCCTGCCCGTGCGCTACCCGTGGGCCGAGGAGTACCGGGGCCGCGCCGCCGTGGTCTACGGGCACACCCCGACGCCCACCGCCTCCTGGCTCAACAACACGCTCTGCCTGGACACCGGGGCGGTCTTCGGCGGCACGATGACCGCGCTGCGCTGGCCGGAGCGGGAGATCGTCGGCATACCGGCCGAGCGCGTCTGGTACGAGCCGGTGAAGCCGCTGACCAGCGAGGCGCCCGGGGGCCGGGACGGCCGTCCGCTGGACCTCGCGGACGTGCGGGGCCGCCGCGTCGTGGAGACCCGCCACATGGGCCGGGTCGCGGTGCGCGAGGAGAACGCGGCGGCGGCGCTGGAGGTGATGAGCCGGTTCGCCGTGGACCCCAGGCTGCTGGCCTACCTCCCGCCGACCATGGCCCCGACCGCCACCTCGCGTGAGGAGGGCTTCCTGGAGCACCCGGCGGAGGCGTTCGACCGGTACCGGGCCGACGGCGTCACCCGGGTCGTGTGCGAGGAGAAGCACATGGGCTCCCGCGCGGTCGTCCTGGTCTGCCGCGACGCGGACGCCGCCCGTGCCCGCTTCGGCACCGGGGGCACCTCCCACGGCCCCGGCCGCGGGGCGGGCCCCACCGGTGCGCTGTACACGCGCACCGGACGGCCCTTCCTGGACGACACGGCCCTCACCGAGGCGGTCCTCGACCGGCTCCGCGCCGCGCTAAGCGCGGCGGGGCTCTGGGAGGAGTGGGACACGGACTGGGTGCTGCTGGACGCCGAGCTGATGCCCTGGTCCCTCAAGGCGGCCGGACTGCTGCGCTCGCAGTACGCCGCGGTGGGCGCCGCCTCCGGCGCGGTCCTGCCCGTGGCGGGCGCGGCCCTCGCCGCCGCGGCGGCCCGGGGCGTGGACGTGGGCGCCCTGGCCGTCCGGCAGCGGGAGCGGGTGGCGGACGCGGCCGCGTTCACCGAGGCCTACCGCCGTTACTGCTGGAGCACCGAAGGGCTCGACGGTGTCCGGATCGCACCGTTCCAGGTCCTCGCCGTCCAGGGCCGCTCGCTGGCCGGCGTACCGCACGACGGGCAACTGGCCTGGCTGGACCGCCTGGTCGAGCACGACCCGACCGGGCTGCTCCAGGTCACCCGGCGGCTGGTCGTCGACACCGGGGACGAGTCCTCCGTGCGCTCCGGCATCGACTGGTGGCTGGAGATGACGGGGCGCGGCGGCGAGGGCATGGTCGTCAAGCCGCTCGGCGCCCTGGTCCGGGACGCCGGGGGCAGGCTCGTCCAGCCGGGCGTCAAGGTGCGCGGCCGGGAGTACCTGCGGATCGTCTACGGCCCGGAGTACACCCGGCCGGAGAACCTGGAGCGGCTGCGCTCCCGGTCCCTGGGCCACAAGCGGTCGCTGGCCCTGCGGGAGTACGCCCTCGGCCTGGAGGCGCTGGACCGGCTGGCCGAGGGGGAGCCGCTGTGGCGGGTCCACGAGGCGGTGTTCGCCGTGCTCGCCCTGGAATCGGAGCCGGTCGACCCCCGGCTGTGACCCCGGCCGTGACCGCCGGCTGTGGCCCCGGGGGCCGCGGCCGGCGGAAGTGGCGGGCGATTCGCGGGGTGAACGGGGTGCCGGGTGGTGAGGATGAAGGTATGGGATTCCATGTCGACTCCGAGGCCGGGCGGCTCCGCCGCGTCATCCTTCATCGCCCCGATCTGGAGCTGAAGCGGCTCACCCCGAGCAACAAGGACGCGCTCCTCTTCGACGACGTGCTGTGGGTGCGCCGTGCCAAGGAGGAGCACGACGGCTTCGCCCGGGTGCTGCGCGACCGCGGTGTGGAGGTGCACCTCTTCGGCGATCTGCTCCGCGAGTCGCTCGGCATCCCGGCGGCCCGGCGGCTCGTCCTCGACCGGGTCTTCGACGAGAAGGCGTATGGACCGCTCGCCACCGAGCACCTGCGCGCCGCGTTCGAGGAACTGCCGCCGGCCGAGCTGACCGAGGCCCTGGTCGGCGGGATGACCAAGCGGGAGTTCCTGGAGCGGTACGCGGAACCGACCTCGGTCCGGTTCCACGTCATGGATCTGGACGACTTCCTGCTCGACCCGCTGCCCAACCACCTGTTCACCCGGGACACCTCGGCCTGGATCTACGACGGGGTGTCCATCAACGCGATGCGCTGGCCCGCCAGACAGCGCGAGACCGTGCACTTCGAGGCGATCTACCGGCACCACCCGCTCTTCACCGGCCCCGACGCGGGCGTCTTCCACCACTGGTCCCAGGGGCAGGACGACTACCCGTCGACGATCGAGGGCGGCGACGTCCTCGTCATCGGCCAGGGCGCGGTCCTCATCGGGATGAGCGAACGCACCACCCCGCAGGCCGTGGAGATGCTCGCGCGGGGCCTCTTCGACGCCGGGTCGGCGCGCACCATCGTGGCCCTCGACATGCCCAAGCGCCGGGCCTTCATGCACCTCGACACGGTCATGACGATGATCGACGGCGACACCTTCACCCAGTACGCGGGCCTGGGCATGCTCCGCTCCTACACGATCGAGCCCGGCAGCGGCCCCCGTGAGCTGAAGGTCACCGACCACCCGCCGGAGCACATGCACCGGGCCATGGCCGCCGCGCTCGGACTCGACTCCGTCCGGGTGCTCACCGCCACCCAGGACGTCCACGCCGCCGAGCGCGAGCAGTGGGACGACGGCTGCAACGTGCTGGCGGTGGAGCCCGGGGTGGTCATCGCCTACGAGCGCAACGCCACCACCAACGGCTATCTGCGCCGCGAGGGCATCGAGGTCATCGAGATCCAGGGCAGCGAACTGGGCCGTGGCCGGGGCGGCCCCCGCTGCATGAGCTGCCCGGTGGTCCGCGACCCCGTCTGAGCACCCCTCGCACCGTCCCCGGCGCTCCCACTCCGGCGGGGGAGGCGCGCGCAGGGGGCATGAGGGCCCGCACAGCAGCCTGTATAGCGATGCGGGTGCTCGTATACACTTCCAGCAACAGTGTACGAGCGCCCGCGTCAGACCCAGGAGCAGTCACCATGGCCATAGACCTCGCAGGCCGCCACTTCCTCAAGGAGCTGGACTTCACGGCCGAGGAGTTCCGCGGCCTGATCGCCCTGGCGGCCGAGCTCAAGGCCGCCAAGAAGGCGGGCCGCGAGGTGCGCAGGCTGTGCGGCAGGAACATCGCGCTGATCTTCGAGAAGACGTCCACCCGCACCCGGTGCGCCTTCGAGGTGGCCGCCGCCGACCAGGGCGCCTCCACCACCTACCTCGACCCCTCGGGCTCGCAGATGGGACACAAGGAGTCGGTGAAGGACACGGCCCGTGTGCTCGGGCGGATGTTCGACGGCATCGAGTACCGGGGCGACAGCCAGCAGGCCGTGGAGGAGCTGGCCGCGTACGCCGGGGTGCCGGTCTTCAACGGGCTCACCGACGACTGGCACCCCACGCAGATGCTCGCCGACGTCCTCACGATGACCGAGCACACCGCGAAGCCGCTGGAGGAGACGGCCTTCGCCTACCTCGGGGACGCCCGGTTCAACATGGGCAACTCCTACCTCGTCACCGGGGCCCTGCTCGGTATGGACGTCCGGGTCGTCGCCCCCGCCGCCTACTGGCCGGCGCGGGACGTCGTGGACCGGGCCCGGGAGCTCGCCGCGGTGAGCGGTGCGCGCGTCACCCTCACCGAGGACGTCACCGAGGGCGTCCGGGGCGCCGACTTCGTCGCCACCGACGTGTGGGTCTCCATGGGAGAGCCCAAGGAGGTCTGGGACGAGCGGATCGCCGCGCTGGCGCCGTACGCCGTGACCATGGACGTGCTGCGGGCCAGCGGCAACGACGCGGTGAAGTTCCTCCACTGCCTGCCGGCGTTCCACGACCTCGGCACCACGGTGGGCCGGGAGATCCACGCGCGGTACGGGCTCGCGGAGCTGGAGGTCACCGACGAGGTGTTCGAGTCCCCGCACTCCGTCGTCTTCGACGAGGCGGAGAACCGGATGCACACGATCAAGGCCGTCCTGGTCGCGACCCTGGCCGGAAACGACAGCCGGCCCGCATGAACATGCACCCAATTGGGTGAATATGCACGCATGCGGCTACGATGGTGGCACTTGGTGGGGTCCGGGCTCGCACGTCCGGACCCCGTTTTCTGTTCACGGGCCCACCCCACAGCCCGTCGCCCCCACGCAGCGCGCCAGAGAAGAGACACGCCCGCATGAGCCCGGCCCCCCACAGCCCCCGGACACCCATGAGCCCGTCACGCGGGCCGGGGGCCCGTGTCAAGAGCCCCGAGCTGCTGCTCGCGGAGTCGGGCACCGACCTCGAAGGGCACGGCCTCAGGCGCACGATGGGGCTCTTCCAGCTGGTCTGCTTCGGCGTCGGCGCGATCGTCGGCACCGGCATCTTCGTCGGCCTCTCCGACAGCGTCGCCGAGGCGGGCCCGGCCGTGGTCGTCTCCTTCGTCCTCGCCGCGACCACCTGCGTCTTCACCGCGTTCTCCTTCGCCGAGCTGGGCGGTGCCGTCCCGGTGTCCGGCAGCTCGTACTCCTTCGCCTACGCCACCCTCGGGGAGCGCGTCGCGTTCCTGGTCGGCTGGTGCCTGCTCCTGGAGTACGGCGTGTCCGTCTCCGCGGTCGCGGTCGGCTGGAGCCAGTACGTCGACGAACTGCTGGACAGCCTGGTCGGCCTGCACCTGCCCACCGCCCTCTCGGCGGGGCCCGGCGACGGGGGCGTGATCAACCTTCCGGCCGTCGTCGTGGTGATGATGGCGGCCACCCTGCTGGTGCGCGGCATCCGCGAGAGCGCCGGTGCCACGGCCGCGATGGCGGTCCTGAAGATCGGCATCCTCATCGCGTTCTGCGCCATCGCCTTCACCGCGTTCGAGGACGGACACCTCTCGCCGTTCGCCCCCCACGGCGTGGCCGGGGTCACCGCGGGCGCCTCGGTGGCCTTCTTCTCGTACATCGGGTTCGACGCCATCACCACGGCCGGCGAGGAGGTCAAGAACCCCCGGCGGAACATCCCGATCGCGATCCTGATCTGCATCGGCCTCGTCACGCTGCTCTACTGCGCCGTCGCCCTCGGCGCCATCGGCGCACTGGGCGCGGACCCCGTCTCCGGTAAACCGGCCGCGCTCTCGCTGGTCGTCGACCAGGTCACCGACTCGTCCGTGGGCGGTGGAATCATCGCCTTCGGTGCCGTCGTCGCCATCGCCTCCGTCGTGCTCGCCGTGATGTACGGCCAGACCCGCATCCTGATGTCGATGTCCCGCGACGGACTGATCCCCCGGATCTTCGAGCGCGTCTCGCCCCGGACCCACACCCCGGTGGCGAACACCTGGATCGTGGCCGTCCTCTTCGCCCTCCCCGCCGCCTTCTCCTCCCTCGACGTCGTGGTGAACCTGACGACCATCGGCACCCTCGCCGTCATGGCCGTGGTGAACATCGCGGTCATCACCCTGCGCCGCGACCACCCCGCGCTGCCGCGCTCCTTCCGGGTCCCGCTGTACCCGCTCAGCCCCGTCGTGGGCGTCGGCTTCTGCGTGTACCTCATGTACGGCACGGGCTGGACGACCTGGGCGCAGTTCGCCCTCTTCCTGGCCGTCGGCGCGCTGATCTACTCCCGCTACGGGCGTGGCAGGTCGCGGCTGGTCAGCTCCGGGGAGACGGCCCCGGCTGCGACGGGATCGCCGGAAGCGTGAACCAGACCGCCTTGCCGTGCTCCGTGGTGCGGTGACCGCAGGCGGAACTGAGCGTGCGGATCAGCAGCAGCCCCCGGCCGTGCTCCTGCCACAGGTCGGGCGTGCTGCCGGGCCCCGGCCGGGACAGGTCGCCGGGCGGGTCCGGATCGCGGTCGTGCACCTCCACCTGGCAGCCGGTGGCCATCAGCTCGACGACCAGCTCGATCGGCCCGGCGCCACCGGTGTGTTCCACGGCGTTGGCGACCAGCTCGGCGGTGAGCAGCTCGGCCGTGTCACTGTCCGCCACCGCCGTGATGTCCGCCAGCGCCGTACGGACGAGGGCGCGGGCGATCGGCACGGCGGCCGTGGAGTGCGGCAGGGCGATACGCCAGGAGGCCGGGGAGGGAAGGGGAGCGGGGGTGTCGGGCGGCAAGGCGGGGATCCGTTCGGGAGCGAGACGTCCTGTACAGGACCTCTGTTCCGGCACTGCTGTTCCAGGACCGCTGTACCGGGACAACCGTGCCGTCGAGGACCGGAAGGGGACCTTCTGTTCCCGACCCTACGAAGTGCGACGGCCGGGGCACAGGGGCGGCCGACCGGTACAAACGGGACCTTCGACACCACGGTCTCACGGATCGTTTATCCCGCGCCTGTGACTCACGACACGCGCCCGCCCCGGTCGGCCCGGCCCGGCGCACAGGGTTTCCGGCGGCCGCGCGGGCAGGACACGGCCGTTCGACGGCGTACGGGTACGCCTGAGCCGGGACGGCGGGAACGTACGACCGCCGCCCCGGCTCAGGGACGTACCGGGACCGGGCGAGGGGTCAGTAGGGCCTGGCCAGCACGTGGGCGGCGCCGGGGATGCCGGTCTTGAGGAGTTCGTCCTCCTCGGGGGTCGTCGCCACGCCCATCTCCTCCTTGAGGACCGCCCGCGAGAGGTTCTGTACGAACATGGCGCGCGGCCTGCGGCGGGCCTCCCACGTGGCGAGCGCGGCGGCCACGTCCTCCTCGGCGTCCAGCGACTGGGCCAGGACGAGCGCGTCCTCCACCGCCATCGCCGCCCCCTGGGCGAGGTGCGGGGTGCTCGCGTGGGCGGCGTCACCGGCGAGGACGACCCGGCCGACGTGCCAGGGCTCCTCCACCGTGACCTGGGAGATACGCGAGTGGACCACGGCGCCGGGGTCCTTGACGTGCGACAGGGCCTCGGCCACCGGCCCGCCGAAGGCGGCGAGCCGCTCCGCGAGCTGTTCGTGCGCGCGCTCCGGGTCCGGACGGAAGCCGGGCTCCTCGGCGAAGACCGCGCCCAGGTACATCAGCTCGTCCGTGATCGGGGTGAGCAGCGCCTTGGCGGACCGGTTGCCCGTGCTCATGACGACGCCCCGGACCTCGGGCAGACGCGGCACGGTGACGCGCCAGTTGGCGAAGCCGGTGTACTCGGGGGAGAAGCGGTCGCCGTGGAGCCGGGTCCGCAGCGGTGAGCCGATGCCGTCGAAGCCGACGACCAGGTCCCAGCGGGCGGACGAACCGTCCGAGAGGGTGACCTCGACACCGGAACCGTCGTCGGACAGTTCACCGATCGTCGTGCCGAAGCGGATCGGGACCCCGGCGGCCGCAGTGGCGTCACCGAGCACCTTGGCCAGGGCGGGACGGGGTATGCCGTTGCAGGCCGGCGCCCCGTCCATCCGGGGCTGCGGGATCTCGGCGAGGGTCGCGCCGACCGGGTCGCAGATGGTCAGCACGTCCCACGCGAAGCCGGCCGCGAGACACGCGTCGAGCAGACCGGTCTCGCGCATGACGTGCAGCGCGTTGGACGGCTGGATGATGCCGACGCCGAGGGCGTCCAGCTCGTCGCGGAGCTCGGCGACCTCGACGGTGTGACCGCGCCGGGCGAGCGCGACGGCCAGGGTCAGGCCGCCGATGCCGCCGCCGTGGACCAGGACACGCAAGGGGGTTGTCATCTCAGAACTCTCCAGGCGGGAGGAACGGGAAGAACCGGAAGAAGGGGCGGGCCGGCGGTCAGCCGACCGCGGCGGGCAGGCTCATCAGGTGGTCGACCAGTGCCAGGAGCACATCCCGCCCGAACGGCCGCAGCCGGACGTCGCCGATCAGCAGCGGGACGTGCGGATCCAGGTCGAGGGCCGCCCGGATCTCCTCCGCGGTCCGGGTGTTGTGGCCGTGGAAGCAGTTGATCGCCACCACGAAGGGGATGTCGCGGCTCTCGAAGAAGTCGATCGAGGCGAAACTGGTGTCGAGCCTGCGGGTGTCGGCGATGACGACCCCGCCGAGCGCGCCGTTGACCAGGTCGTTCCACATGAACCAGAAGCGCTCCTGGCCGGGCGTGCCGAACAGGTAGACCACCAGTTCCGGGCTGACCGTGATACGCCCGAAGTCCAGGGCCACGGTGGTGGTGTCCTTCTGGCCGATGCCCGCCAGGTCGTCGACACCGACGCTCGCCTTGGTGAGGTATTCCTCGGTGCGCAGCGGAGCGACTTCGCTGACGGCGCCCACCAGGGTGGTCTTCCCGACGCCGAAGCCGCCGGCGACGAGGATCTTGACGGCGGCAGGCGCCGTCTGGCTGGTTGTCATCTTGGGTCAGAGTCTCCGGAGTCCGTCACGTACGGCGGCCAGCAGGCCCATGTCGGCCCCGCCGGATGCCCGTGCCACCGTCAGGGGCGCGCGGGCGAGCAGCAGTCCCTGGGCGACCAGGTCCGCCAGCAGGATCTTGGTCACCGAGACCGGCAGATCGAGACCCGCGGCCACCTCGGCCACGGCGGCCGACCGGCGGCACCGGTCGAGGATCAGGCGGTGCTCGGGCTGGAGCCGGCCCGCGCGCAGCGGGACACCGTGCTCGTCCAACGGCTCGTCGGCCGTGGTCAGCACGGTGATGAGGCTGAAGTCGTCCCGCTCGGGAGCGGTCCGGCCGTGGGTGATGGTGTACGGCCGGACCATGGTGACGGCCGCGTCCTCCTCGGGCTCCTCCTCGTCCCAGTAGGGAGTCACACCCGCTGCCCGTCTCCGGTGCCGAAGGCGTCGAACTCACCGCGCACCGGCGCCGTGAGCTTCTGTCCGACCTGCTGCACGAGGTTGTGCATGGCCAGGGACATCACCTCGGCGTCGACCTCCTGGGAGGCGACCACGGCGAGGTGGGTGCCCTGGCCGGCCGTGACGATGAAGAGCCAGAGGTCGGCGAGCTCGACGATGACCTGGTGCACGGTGCCGCCGTCGAACAGCTGGCCGACGCCGCGGGCGAGGCTCTGCTGGCCGGTGCATATCGCGGCGAGCCGCTCGGCGTCGGCCCGTTCGACGGTCCGTGAGTGGCTCACCACCAGTCCGTCGTCGGACAGCAGCACGGCGTTCATGGTCTCGGCCACCGAGTCCACCAAGCCGTCGAGCAGCCAGTCCAGATCCTGGAGGGTGGCCGTAGTGCGTGTCATGACCGTTCTTCTCTCGTGGGTTGGGTGGGTGTGGGGCGGTCGGGCGGGTTCGGCGGCTCCTCCGCCGCACGGGCCGCGCGCGACCGCCGCTGGAACGCCCCGATCGCGGCACCGGCCCGGCGGGGCGCCGGGCGGAGCAGCGGGTTCTCGTCCCAGCTCGGGGGCCGCCTGGGTGCGGCACCCGGGGAGGCGGGACCGGTCCGCAGCTCGTCCACCAGGCTGGCCTGGCGCACCCGGCGGGGGAGCGGACGCTCGCCACCGCCGTCCGTGCCGATGGCGGCGGGTTCCGGCTCCGTGGCGGAGGCCGGGGGGCCCGGGACGGCGGGCGGCCGCTGACCGGGGGCGGGGTGCCGCCCCGAGTGGTCGTGGCCGGACACGCCGTCGTAGGGCGGCGGGGCGGAGGCCGCGGCGGAGCGGGGGTGCTGCCCGTACGGCTGCTCCGGGGTCCGGTAGCCCTCGTCGGAGGGCGGATACGTGTGGGCGGGCACGGGGAACTGCCCGGCCGCCGTCATGTACGGCTCGTCCGGCCCGGGGTACGGGCCGTCCTGCGTGGGGTACGGGCCGTCCGGCCCTGGGTACGGGCCACCGTCCTGCCGGGGGTACGGGTCGCCCTCCGGTCCGGGGTACGGCCCGTCCTGTTCCGCGTACCGTCCGTCCGCCGTGCCGTACGCCCCGCCGGGCCCTGCGTACCCGGTGCCGGGCCCGGCGTACGGGACACCGGTCGCCGGGTACGGCTCCTGGGGCCCCTCGTACGGCGGCCGGTCCGGCGCGCCGTAAGGATCCTGGGGCCCGCTCGCCGGTCCGTCCGACGGGGCGGGCCGTCCCGGTGCGCCGGGGTGTCCGGCCGGGCGGCCGGTCCGGGCGGCGTGGTCGGACAGGGCCGTGACTCCGGCCAGCGCCTGGCCCTGTACGCGGGTCGGCAGCGCGCCCGGTTCGGCGGGCGCCGGACGGTGTTCCGGCGCGGGCGGGGCGGACGCGGCCGGTCCCGGTACCGCCACCGGACCGGAGTGGGGTCCGGGGACGGTCAGCTCGTCGGGGACGAGGACGACCACACGGGTGCCGCCGAAGGCGGACGGGCGGAATTCGACCCGCAGCCCGTACTGGTCCGCGAGGCGCGCGATCACATGGAGGCCGAGCCGGATGTCCTCCGAGTGGGCCAGCACGTCCATGCGCGGCGGACGGCTCATCAGTTCGTTGGCCTCGGCGAGCTGTTCCTCGTCCATGCCCAGGCCCCGGTCCTCGACCTCGATGGCCAGGCCCCGGCTCACCTTGGCGGCACGGACCTCGACGGGGCTGGGCGGCCGGGAGAAGCTCAGCGCGTTCTCGATGAGTTCGGCCAGCACGTGGGAGACCGGGCCCACGGCCCGCTCGGACAGCCACGGGGCGCCGTCGAGGTCCAGCACCACCCGGCGGTAGTCCTGCACCTCGCCCTGCGCCGAGCGCATGACGTCCAGCAGCGGCACGGGCTTGCGCCAGCGCCGGTGCGGCGATCCGCCGGAGAGGATCACCAGGTTCTCCTCGTACCGCCGCAGACGGGCCGTGAGGTGGTCCAGGTCGAAGAGTCCGTCGAGGACCTCGGGGTCCTCGTGCTTGCGCTCCAGCTCGTCCAGCTTCTTCAGCTGCTGGCCGATCAGCTGCTGGGTGCGGCGCGCGATGCGCTGGAGGAGCCGTTCGAAGCCGCGGTGCTGGTCGGCCTGTCTGACGGCGGCCGTCAGGGCGCTGGTGCGCGCCTGGTTGAGCGCGCTGCCGAGCCGGGTCAGCTCGTCGCCGCCGTCGGCCGGGGCGTCGATCGCGCGGGCCTCGGCCTCGACGTCGATCTTCTCGCCCCGCGACAGCCGCTCGACGACGTCGGGCAGTGCCTTCTCCAGCTCCTCGGCGCGTTCCTGGAGGCCCAGGACGCGTCGGCGGAGGTTACGCGTGAGACGCCAGGTGGTCCAGACCACCACGACGACCGCGAGCAGACCGATCACCGAGGTGAGGACCATCTTCAGCAGCAGGGACATGACGCTGTCCTTGCCGGTCGCCACGACCGCCTCGGTGCGGGTCTCCAGCAGTCCGACCAGCTCGGGCGTGACGCCGTCCATGGCCTCGCGCCAGGTCTTCTCGTCGGCGTCCAGCGCGACGGAGCCGGACCGGTCGGCCGCCACCGGTCCCAGGAGCCGCTTCTCGATCTTCGTCTTGGCCGCCCAGGCCGAGCCCTCGGTCAACTGCTGCCAGCGGGCCCGCTCGTCCTCGGGAAGGTACGGGACCACCTTGGTCGCGGCCTGGAACGACTGCCCCGCCACGGCTTCCCGGACCTCCTGGAGGTCCTCCGTGCTCAGCTTGCCCGAGGGCCAGCCGCGCGCCAGGATCGCGTCCGAGCGGGAGATCATCTCCTTCGCCCAGAAGAGGTCCACGAGCGGCTGACTCAACTGGGTCACCTCGCCGTTGTCCACGTGGCTGAGCGCCGCGAAGAGCTTGAGGTCCGTGGCGATGAGGTCCGTGTAGTACGCGTAGACGACCCGCTGCTGCTTGCCGCCCCCCTCGTCGACCAGCGTGCGCTGCGCGGGCAGCTGGTTCATGGCCTCGCGTGCCCTGGCGACCGCGTCCCGCACCTCGGAGGGGGCGTCGTCGGCGTTCACGTCGGAGAGCGACTGGAAGACCGCGATCGCCTCGTCGGTGAGCGCGCGCTGCTTCTTCAGCGCCGCGCGTGAGGCGTCCGGCCGGGCCAGCGACTCGGCGCTGAGCCGCCTCTCCTCCTGAAGGTTGTAGTAGACGATGTTGGACGGTTGGCCCGCTTGCTCCGCCAACAGCCCCTGGGCTGCCTGGCGTTGGAAGTCGAGCAGGGTCTGTCCGCTGGTGACCGCCCAGAGGGCCGCCAGGGCGACACCGGGGACGACGGCCAGGATGAGGAGGGCTGTCCGCAACGACATGGGTGCCGAGTCGGTCCGCCGTGACGCGCGCGTGCGCAGGGGAGGCTCCTTGACTTTGGTGCCAGCCAGTGACTGGTCAAATCCGTTGAGCACATGGACACATGGATAGTAGTCACAGGGCAAAAATGAAGAAAAAGCGGGCTCACATGTACAACACCGCGCGCCCACATGATCCACACCTGTCTCCGCCGAAACCCCACGACCGGGCCCTGGCGGCGCCGCGCCGGACCTGCGGAAAGACCGTCATGCGGACAGCCGCCCGACGGTCTGTGGAGACCCGCCGCCCGGCCTTGTGTGCGGACCGGCGGCACGGGCACACGCACCCCCATGACCACGGCGGAGCGCCGGCCGGTCCCGCTCCGGGTGCCAGTGGTCCGCGCCCCAGCGGCGCGCCGTACGGGTGAAGGGAGCCAGGGGATATATCTGTATTCGGTGCCCTTCGCTCACTCTGTCCCCTTTCCTCCCCTGGTCTCTCCGTCGTGATCACGCTCATCGTCTGCCACTTCGCCCTGGCGGCCTGCGCGGCCCCGCTGGTGCGCCGGCTGGGCAGGCGCGCCTTCCTGGTGCTCGCCCTGCCGCCCGCCGCCACCACGGTGTGGGCGGTCACCGAGTGGGGCGGCGCGGCGGCCGGCCGGTCGGTCACCTGGACCTGGGAGTGGATCCCCGACTACGGCGTCTCGCTCGCCCTGCGCCTGGACGCCCTCGCCGAACTGATGGTGCTGCTCGCGGCGGGGGTCGGCACGCTCGTCCTGCTGTACTGCGCCTCCTACTTCACCGACGACTCCCCCCGGCTGGGTTCCTTCGCCGGGAACCTGCTCGCCTTCACCGGCGCGATGCTCGCCCTGGTCCTCGCCGACGACCTGATCTCCCTCTACGTGTTCTGGGAGCTCACCACCGTCTTCTCGTACCTGCTGATCGGCCACGGCAGCGAACGCAAACAGAACCGCAGGTCCGCCCTCCAGGCCCTCACGGTCACCACCTTCGGCGGCCTCGCCATGCTGATCGGCTTCCTGATCCTCGGTCAGGCCGCCGGCACCTACCGCATCTCGGCGATCGTCGCCCACCCGCCCGAGGACACGCTCGCCGTGTCCGTCGCGGTCGCCCTCGTCCTGTGCGGGGCCCTGTCCAAGTCCGCCGTCTGGCCTTTCAGCCTGTGGCTCCCCAACGCGATGGCCGCGCCCACCCCCGTCAGCGCCTATCTGCACGCCGCCGCCATGGTGAAGGCCGGTGTCTACCTGGTGGCGCGGCTCGCCCCCGCCTTCGCCGACGTACCGCTGTGGCGGCCCGTCGTCCTCGTGCTCGGCGGTGCGACCATGCTGCTCGGCGGCTGGCGGGCGCTGCGCCTCAACGACCTGAAGCTGGTGCTGGCCTACGGCACCGTCAGCCAGCTCGGCTTCCTCACCGTGCTCGCCGGGGCCGGCAACCGTGACGCGGCGCTCGCCGCCGTCGCCATGATCCTCGGTCACGCCCTGTTCAAGGCCGCCCTGTTCCTCGTCACCGGGATCGTCGACCACGCGACGGGCACCCGTGACCTGCGCAGGCTCTCCGGGGTCGGCCGCGCCTCACCCGCCTTGTGCGCGACGGCGGTGCTCGCCGCCGCGTCCATGGCCGCGCTGCCGCCGTTCCTGGGCTTCGTGGCGAAGGAGGCGGCGTTCGACGCGCTGCTGCACGGCGGCACCGCCGACCGCTGGGTGCTGGCCGTCACCGTCGCCGGGTCGGTGCTGACCGTCGCCTACACCCTGCGCTTCGTCTGGGGCGCCTTCGCCCGCAAGCCCGGGGTCGAGGACACCCCCGTACACCGGGTGGGACCCGCCTTCCTGGCGCCGCCCGCGCTGCTCGCCGCCGCCTGCCTGGTGCTGGGACCCGGCATCGGCTGGACGGACGGGCTGCTGAGCGCGTACGCCGACACCTTCCCGCGCCCCGCCCACCCCTTCCAGCTCGCGCTCTGGCACGGCTTCGGGACCGTCCTGGTGCTGTCCGCCGTCGCCTGGCTGGGCGGGGCCGTGCTCTTCGCGGGGCGTACGACCGTCACCCGGCTCTCCCGGCGCATCGCCTGGCCGACCGCCGACAGGGTCTTCGGCCATCTCCTGCTGGGCCTGGAACGCCTGGCCCTCCAGGTCACCGGCTTCGTCCAGCGCGGCTCCCTCTCCGTGTACCTCGCCACCACCCTGCTGGTGATGATCGGCGGCCAGCTCGCCGTGCTGTTCACGGACCGCCCCTGGGACGGGGCGGCCGCACCTCGGCTGTGGGACACCCCGCTCCAGGGCGCGACGGCCGTGCTGACCTGCGCGGCGGCGCTGCTCTGCCTGGCCGTCAGCCGCCGGATGAAGGCCGTCGTCCTGGCCGGGCTGACCGGATACGGCACCGCGCTGCTCTTCGTGGTCCAGGGCGCTCCCGACCTGGCGCTCACCCAGTTCTGCGTGGAGACCGTGTCGATGATCGTCTTCGTGCTCGTCCTGCGCCGGATGCCGGTGCACTTCCAGGAGTCCGTCAGCCCGTGGCGGCGTGCGGTCCGGGTGCCCGTCGCCCTGGGCGGCGCGGCCACCCTGGGGGTCGCGCTGTGGGTGACGGCCGCCGCGCGGGTCGCCCCGGCGGCGGGTGCGGCGATGGTCGAGGAGAGCGCGGACCACGGCCTCAAGGACGTCGTCGCCACCATCCTGGTCGATCTGCGGGCCTGGGACACCATGGGGGAGTCGGCCGTGCTCGCCGCCGCCGCGATCGGGGTCACCAGCCTCATCTACGTACACCGCCGCAGCGAGGCCGACATGCGGCGCGGAGAGCTGCTCGGCCAGACCGCCTGGTCGCTGAACGCCACCTCGCTGACCGGGGTGCCGCAGGGCTACGACACCGCCCCCGAACGCACCTGGCTGGCCGCCGGATCGACCCTGGCGCCCGAACACCGCTCGGTGGTCTTCGAAGTGGTCGCCCGCCTCGTCTTCCACCCGATCCTGGTCCTCTCGCTCTACCTGTTGTTCTGCGCGGAGAACATGCCGGGCGGCGGCTTCGTCGGCGGTCTGGTCGCGGGACTCGGCCTCATCACCCGCTACCTCGCGGGCGGCCGGTTCGAACTCGCCGAGGCGGCCCCGCTGCAACCGGGGCTCTTCACCGGTCTCGGGCTCTTCCTCTCCACCGGGGTCGCCCTGCTCGGCCTGGCCAACGGCACGGTGCTGCACGCCTGGACCTACCACGGCCACCTGCCCGTCTTCGGCGACTTCCACATCGGTACGCCGGTGCTCTTCGACTGCGGCGTCTACCTCCTGGTCCTGGGCGTCGTCCTGGACATCGTGCGGGCCCTCGGCGCCAAGGTCGACCGGCAGATCGAACGGGCGGCGGGCGCGCTGGCGCCGGCCGGGACCGGGAGCGGGGGGACCGGCCGATGACCGTCAGCGTCTCACTGCTCCTGACCGCCGTGGTCCTGTGCGCCGTCGGCGGGGTCCTCATGCTCACCCGGCCGCTGACCCGCATCCTGCTCGGGGCGGTGATCGCGAGCAACGGCATCAACCTGCTGGTCCTCTCCTCGACCGGCAGGGCGGGGGAGGCGCCCCTGCTCTACGGGGTGGCGCTGGGCCGGGTCACCGACCCGCTGCCCCAGGCCATCGCGCTCACCGCCATCGTCATCACCCTCGCCACCACGGCGTTCCTGCTGGCCATGGCGTACCGCGGCCACCAGCTGACCGGCACGGACGAGGTCCACGACGACCTGGAGGACCGACGCATCGTGCTGCGCGCGGAGGTACGGGGCGAGTGGGCCGAGCTGCGGGAGGAGTACCGGGCGGAGCCCGGCCGTACGTCCGAGGAGCGCGACCGCTACCGCGAGGAGCGCGGGCGGCTCCGGGCCCGGCTGCGCGCCGACCGGGCCCTGCAGGCCCGGGGCCGCGACGCCTCCGGTGACCTCTGGCACGACATCCTGGGCGCCGACCCGGAGGACTACCCGGACGCCTCGCCCCACGGGTCACGCCCCCCGTCGGGCACGGAACCCGCGGACCGCGACCCGGGCTCCCCGGCCCACGACACGGGCGCCGACCCGTCGCCCCCGCCCTCCGGAGCCGGGGGACGGGGCCCGGAGGACCCGGGCGGCGGCGCCACCGGTCCGGACGACGCCGGTGACGAGGGTTCGGGCCCCGCCGGACCGGGGCCCGACGACGGGCCGGGAAGCGGGGGACCCGCCGGGCCCGGCCGCCCCTCGGGTCCCACCGGCCCCGGCGGCTCCCCCCGCCCCACCGGCCCCGATCCCTCCGATTCCGACCGAGGAGCCGCCGGATGAACGCGCTCGTTCCGCTGCCGGTGCTGCTGCCGCTCTGCGCCACCGGCCTGAGCCTCGCCTTCGGCACCCGGCTCGCCCGCTTCCAGCGCTTCATCAGCGTCGCGGTGCTCAGCGCCGTACTCGGCCTCTCCGTGGCCCTGATGGTGGCGGCCGACCGGCAGGGTCCCCTCCACGTGGACCTCGGGGACTTCCCGCCGCCGCTCGGCATCACCCTGGTCGCCGACCGGCTGTCCGGGCTGATGCTCACCGTGTCCTCGGCCGTCACCCTCGCCGTGCTGGTCTACTCCCTCGGCCAGGGCATGGCCGACCGGGACCAGGAGACACCGGTCGCCGTCTTCCACCCCGCCTACCTCATCCTGGTCGCCGGTGTGTCCTGCACCTTCCTGGCGGGCGACCTCGTCAACCTGTTCGTCGCGTTCGAGATCATGCTGGTGGCCAGCTTCGTCCTGCTCACCCTCGGCGGCACCGGCCCGCGCATCCGGGCCGGTTCGACCTACGTGATCATCTCGCTGTTCTCCTCGATGCTGTTCCTGACCGCCATCGCCATGACCTACGCCGCGGCCGGCACCGTCAACTTCGCCCAGCTCGCCGGGCAACTGCCCGAACTTCCCCTCGGGGTGCAGACGTTGATCCAAGCGATGCTGCTCACCGTCTTCGGCATCAAGGCCGCCGTCTTCCCCGTGGCGGCCTGGCTCCCCGACTCCTATCCGACGGCACCCGCCCCCGTCACCGCCGTCTTCGCCGGACTGCTGACCAAGGTGGGCGTGTACTGCATGCTGCGCACCGAGACCCTGCTCTTCCCCGGCAACCGGCTCGGTGACCTGCTGATGGCCGTGGCGCTCTTCTCGATGGTCGTGGGCATCCTCGGAGCGGTCGCCCAGACCGATCTGAAGCGGCTCTTCTCGTTCACCCTCATCAGCCACATCGGTTACATGATCTTCGGGATCGGGCTCGCCACCCGCGAGGCGTACGGCGGGGCGATCTTCTACGTCGTCCACCACATCACCGTGCAGACCACGCTCTTCCTCGTCGCCGGTCTCATCGAACGGCGCGGCGGCACCAACGAGCTGACCCGGATCGGGGGACTCGCCAAGGCGGCCCCGGTCCTCGCGGTCCTCTTCTTCGTCCCCGCGATGAACCTCGCCGGCATCCCCCCGCTCTCCGGATTCATCGGGAAGCTCGGCCTGATGCGGGCCGGGGTCGCCGACGGCGGTGCCTGGGCGTGGATCCTGGTCGCCGGAGCCACCGTGACGAGCCTGCTGACCCTGTACGTGATGGCCAAGGTGTGGAACCTGGCGTTCTGGCGGGCCGAGCCGCCCGACCAGGCCGCCTACGGCACGGTCCTGGAGTCCGCGGACGACTCCGACGACGCGGACAGCGACACCGGGCCCGACCGGATCCCCGGCTCCGGTGACGAAGGGGTCCTGGGCGCACCGGCACCGGCCGGGCAGGCCGTCGCGGCGAGCCTGCACGGACGCGCCGTCACCACCACGACCAGGCCGCCCGGCGCGATGACCGCCGCCACCGTTGCCGCCGTCGCCCTCGGCCTCGCCTTCACGGTGCTGGCCGGTCCGCTGACCGCGTTCACCGACCGCTCGGCCGCCGAACTCATCGACCGCGGCCCCTACACCGAGGCGGTGCTCGGCCGGTGAAGCGCCTGATCACACTCTCCCGCCGCGATCCCGAACTGCCGCCCTTCAGCGCCGAGCTGGCCGGCCGGCGGCGCCGGGTGCTCGATCTCCCGCTGATCGGCTGGCTCACCCTGATCTGGGTGCTGCTGTGGTCCACCCTGACGTGGGCCAACATCATCACCGGTGCCGTCGTCGCCGTCTTCGTCTCGCTGGCCTTCCCCCTGCCGCGGGTGGACCTCGGGCTACGGCTGCACCCCTGGGGCATCGTCGTACTCGCCGGAAGCCTGCTGTACGACATGTACACCTCCGGGGTGAAGGTCACCCGGCAGATCTTCACGGGCTACCCGCACCGGCCCGCCGTCATCGCCGTACAACTGCGCTGCCGCAGCGACCTGATGATGGCCGCCATCGCCGTGTCGGTGTCCAACACACCGGGCGGTTCGGTGATCGAGGTGCGCCGGGCCACCGCCACGCTCTTCCTGCACGTCCTGGACGCGGACCAGCCCGCCGCGCTGGAGGCGGCCCGGCGCTCGGTCTGGCGCCTGGAGAGACTGACCGTACGGGCGTTCGGTACGCGTGACGAGATCGAGCGGGTGGCGGATCCGCCACCGGACCGGGACGCCGGGAACCCAGGGGACAGAGGCGGGGAGCCGGACCGGGACCAGGACGGCGAGGGAAGGAACGGGACATGAGCGCACCGGAGACCGTCGACCGGGTCCTGCTGGTCGCCGCCGTCGTGATCCTCGTCGTCGCGGGGGCGCTGCTGCTGTACCGGATCTGGCGCGGCCCCTCCATGCTGGACCGGGCCATCTCCCTGGACGTCCTCGCCGCGCTGATCATCGCCGGACTCGGCGCGAAGTCCGCGATGGCCCGGGACCCCTTCTACTTCCCCATCATGCTGGTGCTGGCCTTCCTCGGCTTCACGGGCTCGGTGGGCATCGCCCGCTTCATCGCCGTACGCGACCGGCCGCCCTCACGTCCGGCGCCCGCGCGTCCGGCGCCTGCCCGTCCCGGAGACAAGGAGGGACCCCGATGAGGGTCTGGACGCAGTTCACCGACACCCTCGGCGCCTCCCTGGTCTTCGTCGGCGCGGCGATCTGCCTGCTGGGGGTGATCGGCATGCTGCGGCTGCCGGACGTCCTCTCCCGCAGCCACGCCGCGACCAAACCGCAGACCCTCGGCCTCCTGCTGGTGCTGGCGGGGGTCGCGCTGCGGCTGCGCAGCGGCATGGACCTGGCGACCCTGGCCCTCATCGGCTTCTTCCAGCTGATGACCAGCCCGGTGGCCTCCCACCTGGTGGCCCGCTCGGCGTACCGGACCGGCCAGATCGAGCACGCCGAACTGCTCATCGACGACCTGGACGAGCAGCTCACCGAACGGACGCCGGAACCGGAACCCGAGCCGGGCCCCGGCACGGACTGACGCGGCCCGGCGAACGGACCGGTAACCCGGCACGGACCGGCGTACCGGCGGACGGGGCCTGCCTACGCCCCGGGCAGCCGGTCCAGGAAGCCGCTGACCGAGCTGATCCGGCCGTCCTCGGCCAGGGTGATCACGTCGAACCCGGCGGCGGGCGCCGAGCCGTCGGCCCGGGAGACCAGGTCCCAGGTGAAGCGGACCAGGTGGTGGTGGGCGTCCGGGGTGCCGGTGGGGACGAAGTCGAACCCGGCGAACTGCTGCCGCGCCCCGCTGATCGCGGCGGCCAGCCCGTCGTGGCCGCGCACGTCGGCCAGCGGGTCGGTGTAGGTGGCGTCCTCGGTGAAGGCGGCCGCCACCGCCTTCTCCAACTCCTCGGCGGTATCCGCGTTCCACGCGGTGAAGTAGCGCTGTACGGCGTCCTGGTGCACGGTCACGGCGGTGTTCCCTCCGTCGGTGCCGCGGCGGTCCGCGGCGGTGGGGTCAGCTTGTCCCGGCGGCGGGGGAGGCGTCGATTACCTGCCGGGTAATGCGGCCGGTGACCCGTGTCTGCCATGATGCTGCCCACGGTGGGGCCGGGCGCTGGGGGGCGTATGGGAAGCACGGGAGCGGCGCTGCGCGCGTTGCGCGGGGCGCAGAAGCCGTCCAAGGGTGTCTCGCTCTACTCGCGGTACGTGAACCGCCCGGCCGGCCGTCTGCTCGCCGCCGGGGCCTTCCGCGCCCGATTGACGCCCAATCAGGTCACCGCTGTCAGCGCGGTGTTCACCTTCACCGCCGTCGCCACGGTCGCCCTGGTGGAACCCTCCTGGTGGCTCGGCTGGGCGGTGTACGCCGGGCTCGCCCTCGGTTTCGCCTTCGACTCCGCGGACGGGCAGCTCGCCCGGCTGACCGGCCGGGGCGGCCCGGACGGTGAGTGGCTGGACCATGTCGTGGACTGCGCGAAGATGATCCTGGTCCACACCGCCGTACTGCTGTCGTTCTACCGGTTCGGTGAACTCCCCTCCGAGGCGTGGCTGTTGCTGCCGCTGGGCTTCGGGTTCGTCGCGGTGCTGACCTTCTGCGCGGGGCTGCTGCGCGAACAGCTCGGAAAGGCCGCCGCCGGTGCCGTGTCCGCCCCGGCCGGTGCCCCGGCCCCGGTCTCCCGGATACGGGCCGTCGCCCTGCTGCCCGCGGACTACGGGGTGTTCTGCCTGGTCTTCGCGCTGCTCGGCGCGCCCTCGGCGTTCCGGACCGGGTACGCCGTGCTCGCCGCGGTGCACACCGTGTTCCTGGTGGCGTTCCTGGTGAAGTGGTTCAGGGAGCTGAAAGCGCTCCGGGCGCACTGACGAGCATGTCCAGCGCCCGCCGCAACTGGGTGCTGGAGGTGTGCACGGTGTATGGGAAGTAGACGACCTCGACGCCGAGTTCGGCGAAATCACGCTCCAGTCGCGCGCCCTTCTCCGTGCCCCGCCAGTCGTCGCCCTTGAAGAGGACGTCGAAGCGGACCTGCTGCCACGTCTCGACCTTGTCCGGCACGGTCTCCACGAACGCCGCGTCCACGAAGCGCACACTGCGCACGATCTCCAGCCGCTCGCGCAGCGGGATCACCGGCTTGTGGCCCTTGGCGAGCGCCGCCATCTCGTCCGACACGACCCCCGCCACCAGGTAGTCGCACTCGCTGCGGGCGTGCCGCAGGATGTTGAGGTGGCCGACGTGGAACAGGTCGTACACCCCCGGGGCGTAACCGACCCTGTGCTGCGCCATCCGTTCTCTCCCCCCACGGTGGAACTGGTCCAACGACCTTACTGTGGAGAACACTTGTGCAACGCGTGAACGGATAAGCTCGACGGCGGAGGCTGTTCCGGGGGGAAGGCGATCGTCCGATGTCCGCTGCCGCGCACCACCGACCGCTCGACCACCGACCGCCCGGCCACCGGCCGTGGGAGAACCACCGATTACTGGTGGTCTCCACCAACTACGCGCCCGAGGTGACGGGCATCGGCCCGTACGCCACCCAGCTCGCCGAACACTGGGCCGCTTCGGGCGCCGTGACGGACGTCCTGGCGGGCATGCCGCACTACCCGGCCTGGCGGGTGGACGAGCGCTACCGGCGGGTGTGGCGGCGTGAGGAGAGCCGGCAGGGGGTGACCGTCCACCGCCGGCGTCACTACGTCCCGCCCCGGCAGAGCGCCCTGCGCCGCGCCGTGTTCGAGGCGTCCGTGCTGGTCCACGGCCTGCTCGCGCCCCCGCCCGGCCGCCCCGACGCGGTGGTCTCCCAGATGCCCAGCCTGGCGGGCGGTGTGCTCGGCGCCCGTATCGCCCGCCGCCACGGTGTCCCGCACATACCCGTCGTCCAGGACCTGATGGGCGCCGCGGCCGCGCAGAGCGGCATCCGGGGCGGCGGCCGGGCGGCCTCGGTCGCCGGGGCCGCCGAGCGGTACGCCCTGCGGGACGCGGCCCTCGTCGGGGTCATCCACGAGAGCTTCGTACCGGGCGTCAGGGCGCTGGGTGTGGACGCAGGGCGCATCCGCGTCGTCCCCAACTGGTCGCACGTACAGGGGCCTTCGGCGGACCGGGCCGCCACCAGGATGCGGCTCGGCTGGCCGGAGGACACCCCTGTGGTCCTGCACTCCGGGAACATGGGACTCAAACAGGGGCTGGACGTCCTCGTCGGCCTGGCCCGGCTCGCGCCGCACGTCCGGGTCGTACTGATGGGCGACGGCAACCAGCGCGCAGCCCTGCGGGCGAGCGCCGCCGGACTGCCCAACGTCGACTTCCTGCCGCCCGCCGGGGCGGCCGAGTTCCCCGATGTGCTCGCCGCGGCCGACGTACTCGCCGTGACCCAGCGGGCCTCGGTGCTCGACATGAGCGTCCCCTCCAAACTCACCTCGTACTTCGTCTCCGGGCGCCCCGTCGTCGCCTCCGTCGCCGCCGAGGGCGGCACCGCCGACGAGGTGCGGCGCTCGGGCGCCGGGGTCCTCGTCGCCCCGGAGGACCCGGCCGCGCTGCTGGCCGCCGTACGCGCCCTGACCGAGGACCCGGCAGCCTCGGACGCGCTCGGCGCGCACGGGCCGGACTACGTCGCACACCACCTGAGCCGGGAAGCGGGCCTGGCCCGCTTCGACGCCCTGCTCACCGAGGTCCTCGGGGACGCACAAGGGGGAGCACGCCGATGACGCACACGATCCGCACGCCGGAGGACCAGGACGAACCGGCCCTGCTCAGGGACCAGTTCCGCCAACTCCTGCGCTACCGCGCCCTGCTCGCCACGGGTGTCGCCCTCGGCCTCCTGGGCGGCGCCTTCCTGGCCCTGGGCGGCGAGGACACCTACACGGCCACCGGCGAGGTCCAGGTCCGGTCCGCCACCGCCGACCCGTTCGCCACCGGGGCCTCCGCCGACAAGGGCATCAACATCGGCTCCGAGCGCCAGACCGCCGTCAGCGACACGGTCGGCACCCTGGCCGCCCGCACCCTGGCGAAGAAGGGCGACAAGGTCCGCCCGCGCGCCCTGCTCGGCGACCTCCAGGTCACCAACCCGCCCAACACCCTCACCCTGCGCTTCGCGTACACCACCACCGACCCCGCCCTGGCGAAGAAACGCGCGGCCGCCCTCGCCGACGCCTACCTCGAAATCCGCCGTCAGCGCACCGAGGGCAGCATCGACAACATGGCCGACGGCTACCGCGCCCAGCTCGAACCCCTCGTGGAACAGCGCGACCGGCTGGAGGAGCGGGCCGCCGGGAGCGCGGTGGACGACACCGACGCCGCCCGCGCCAACCTCGTCGTCGCCATCTCCGAACTCAACCGGAAGATCGTCGAGCTGAAGGCCCTGGACACCACCCCCGGCTACCTCAACAAGGAGCCCGTCACCCCCACCCGGCCCACCGGCGCCGGCCTGCCGCTCCTGCTGGGCCTCGGCGGCGTGGTGGGCCTCGCCCTCGGGCTGCTGCTGTCCTGGGTACGGCTCGTCTTCGACCCCGCCGTACGCTCCCCCCGCGAACTCGTACGGTCCCTGGGCGCACCCCTTCTCGGCACCCTGCCCCGCGAGCGCGGGTCGGCGGGACCGTCCCTGCTCGCCATCGGCCGCAACGGCAGCAGGCTCGCCGAGGAGTACCGGGCGGTCGCCTTCCGGCTCGCCTACGACCCGGCGTTCGCCCGCGCCCGCCGTCTGCTGGTCACCGCCCCCCGTGGGGACAACGCGGCGGCCGCGGCCGCCGCCGCGAACCTGGCCGCCGCGTTCGCCGAGATGGGCCGCGAGGTGCTGCTCGTGGAGGCCGACCTGCGCACCCCGGCGCTCGCCGCCCGGCTGGGTTCCGCCGCCCGGGGGTCCCGCCCCCGCTGGGCCGCCCCCGGCGACGGGGAGGGCGGCTGGCCCGCGCACAGCCGCGCCCATGTCGAGGTACCCGGCTCCGGGGCCTTCACGCTGATCGCCGGGCGCCCGGTGGACAACGTGCCGCGCGCGCTGACCTCGGCACCCGTCGGGCACATCCTCTCCGAGGGCGACCGGTCCGGAGCCGTCGTCATCGTGCTGGCCCCGCCCGTCCTGTCGTACGCCGACGCCGTGGCGCTCGTCGACCGGGTCGAGGGCGTGATGATCGTCTGTGACCCCCGTGAGGTGCACCGCGGCGACCTGGAACGCATCCGCGAGGTCATCGGCGCCTCGGGCGGCACGGTCCTCGGCGCCCTGCTCCACCCGGCCCGTGGCCGCCGCGCCCGCCGGGAGGCCCGCCGCGAAGCGCGCCGCGACTCCCACAAGGACGGGCACAAGAAGCCCGGCAGACGCCGCGGCTCCGGCTCCCGGCCCGGCGACCCCGGCCCCCGGGCCGGACACGACGGCGATCCCGGCACGGACGGCACCACCGGCGACCCCACCGAGACCCTCGGCCTGCGCAGCCCCTTCGGCACCCCCGCCGGCCGCCCGTGAGAGCACGCACCGCGATCGTCTGCTCGGTCGCGGACCAGGGCGTGGCCGCGCTGACCAACATCCTGGTCCTGGTCGCGGCGGCCCGGCTGTCCACCGTGGACGGCTTCGCCCGGTTCTCCGCCGTCTACCTCGTCTTCACCGTGCTGCTGGGCGTCTTCGGCGCCTACACCGGGCAGCCGCTCGTGCTGCGGCGCGGCGAGGGCGAGGAGACACGCGGCGCGTGCCGGTCGGCGGTCCTGTTCACGCTGCTCGCCGCGGGCGCCACCGGCCTCCCGCTCGCCGCCGTCTGCCTGCTGCTGCCCGGCGACACCGCGCACGCCCTGGTCATGCTGGGCCTGGTGCTGCCGATCGTGCTCGGCCAGGACACCCTGCGCTACGCCTTCTCCACCCTCCATCTGCCCCATCTCGCCCTGCTCGCCGACCTGGTGCGGCTCCTCGGCGTGCTGGGCGCGCTCGCCGCGCAGTCCTACGGGGCGGGCGCGGCCCGGCTCGTCCTCGTCTGGGGGCTGTCCGCGCTCCCCGCCCTCCTGCTGTCCGCCGCCCTGCTCCACCGCCGCACGGCCGGAACCCCGGTGCGGATCAGGGTCCTGCTCCGCCGCGGGCACCTGGGGCGGCGCTTCGTTGTGGAGTTCGGCGTCGGGAACGCCACCAGCCAGCTGTCCGTGCTCGGGCTCGGCGCCGTCGGGAACCCGCTGGTGGTCGGCGCCCTGCGCGGGGCGACCACCCTCTTCGGGCCGCTCAACGTGCTCTTCACCTCCGCCACCAGCTTCGGCCCGCCCCTGCTGGGCCGTCTCGCCGACGACCGCCGCCGCGTACGGGCCACCGCCGCCCTCGCCGCGGTCCTGGCCGCCACCGCCGCCACCTGGGCCACCACGCTGGCCCTGCTGCCCGACCCGGCGGGCCGTCATCTGCTTGGTGACACCTGGCCCACCGCCGCCGCCCTGCTGCCCGCGACCGGCAGCCAGTACGCCGCCATGGCCGTCGGCACCTGCGGGCTGCTGGCCCTGCGGATCCTCGACCCGCGCACCACCCTCGCCGTCCAGGTGGTCTTCTCCCTGCTCGCCGTCGTCTTCCTGACCGCCGGCTACGCGCTCGCCGGGGTGCCCGGTGCAGCCTGGGGACTCTGCCTGGGCTCCGTCTGCAAGGCCGTCGCCACCTGGATCCGGGTCGCCCGGCTGCGCCGGAACCCGGGACAGCCCTCAGGGGACCCGGTCAGCGCGGGCGCCGCCGGGAGCCGTCCCTGAAGCTGGCGACCAGCGCGAGGCAGAGCGCCGCCACGGCCAGCTTCCCCGCCGCCTGGAGCAGCGGGCCGCGCAACAGGATGAAGGTGTATCCGGCGATCAGCGGTACGGCGACGGCCAGCACACCGCCCGGCCCCGGCCCGGCCCGGGTCACCGCGAGCGCGTACCGGCGGTCCGTGCGGGCCGCCGCGTACCCGACCAGGGCCATGCCCCCGACCATGCCCGCGGCGCCGAAGTCCACCCACAGCTCCGTCCACAGCGGGGCGGAGAGGTTGGTCATGCTCATCCCCATCCACTCGCCCACCCGGACCCCGGTGTCCTCCGGCTTCCCACCCCACACCGCACGCGGCACGAAGAACAGGGCGGAGCCGCTCAGTTGGCGGCCGTAGGTGTGGCCCCGGGTGTCCACCCAGGAGATGGTGTTGGCGAACATCACCGTCTGGTCGTAGTCCTTCGTGGCCAGCGGCTCGAAGACGGAGGCGGAGCGCACGGGCCGGTAGCCCTCGTCGTCGTACCGGAAGCGGTCCGCGTACGGGAACAGCACCAGCGCCCCCACCACCCCGGTGGCCAGCACCGACCGGTACATCGCCGCACTGCTCGGGAACGCGGTGAACAGCAGCGACACCAGGACCGTGAGGAACCAGTAACGGGCGTTGGAGACGGGATTGTTGACGATCACGTTGAGGACGGCCAGGGCCACCCACGCCAGCACCGTCGAGGGGGTGCGCCGGGCCCGGCGCGAGGTGGCCAGACGGCGGGTGTAGAAGAGCAGCGCCAGCAGCGCGGGCACGGTGCCGAAGCCCTTCAGGAAGGCCGACCCCACGTTGGACCCGTCCGAGGCCACCCCGCTCACCGCCACCGAGGCGCTGATCTCCTGCCGGCTGCTGAAGAAGATCTGCGGCCCGCCCAGCTTCATGACGTAGTAGCCGCTCGCCGCGAACGCCAGCACCACCAGCAGCCGCAGCCGCACCGGATGCGCGACCGCCGGTCCGTGCCCGCCCCGGGCCGACCGGCGGCGCGGCGGCCGCCGGGACGCCAGCAGCGCTCCCAGATCGAACGCGGCACAGCCCATCAGCACCATCGACACCGCCGTCACCAGGTCGGAGCGCGGCCCGACCATCGGTGTCGGCGTCTGCCCGATGACGGCCTGGGCGAACGGCGCGACCCCCATCGCGATGTACACGAACATCCAGAACACGCCCTGGAGCAGGCGCCGTCGGGTGGACAGGATCATCGTGGCGAGCCGGGCCCCGGCGTAGCAGGTCAGGACCAGTTGCAGCCAGTACGCGGTGTCCCGGGGGCCGGTGCCGGGCTGGGCGGCGACCAGGGCGGGCAGGAAGCAGACCAGCCCGAGGATGAGGGGCACCGCGAGCGCCCGCGAGAGCATCGCCCACGACAGCGACCTGCCCGGCGGCCCGGCCGGTGTCCACCGTCCGGGCCCACCGTCCGGCGCGGGCGCGGACACAGCCTCGTGCACGGACGTCATGGCCCCCCGATCGCCCGGTCCCGCCCGGTCTGCTGATCGCTGAACACTCTAACGAACCAACCCACTTGAGGTGATCCGATGGCTAGTCTGTGACTGTCGGCCGAGGTTGAGGGGAACCCTGGTGAAGATCCTGCACATCGTCACGCTGCACACCCCGGACCACGCGTTCGGCGGCCCCACCCGCGTCGCGCTGAACCTCTCGAAGGCCCAGCGCGCACACGGCGACGACGCCAGGATCATGGCGCTCGGCGACGGCTTCGACGGACCCCTGCCCCGCGAGGTCGAGGGAGTGCCCGCGCACCTCTTCCAGGCCCGCCACCTGCTGCCCGCCTTCGAGGTCAGCGGCATCACCTCCGCCCCATTGCTGCGCACCGCGCGCCGCATGATGCGCGGCGCCGACCTCGTGCACGTCCATCTGATGCGCGACCTGGTGACCCTGCCCGCCGCCCTGCTCGCCCTCGCCACCCGCACCCCGCTCGTCGTCCAGACCCACGGCATGGTCGACCCGACCGAGAAGCGGGTCGCCCAGCTCACCGACCTGCTGGGCGTCCGCACCGTGCTGCGCCGCGCCGACGTCGTGCTGCACCTGACCGAGCGGGAGCGGATCGACGTCGAGGCCGTCGCGGCGCCCGGCGCCCTCACCCGTACCGTGCGGCTGGTCAACGGCGTACGGCCGCAGGAGCGCAAGCCCGCCCGCGCACCGGGGCGCCCGCCGGTCGTCCTCTTCCTGGCCCGCGTCCAGGAGCGCAAGCGGCCCGAGGACTTCGTCGCCGCCATGCCCGCCGTGCTGGCCCGCCACCCCGACGCACGCTTCGTGCTGGCCGGGCCGGACACCGGGGCGCTGCCGTCCACGCTGGCGCTCGCCCGGAAGCTGGGGGTCCTCCACGCCCTGGACCAGGTGGGCCCGCTCGGCCACGAGGAGGTGCTGGAGGCGGGGCGCCGGGCCGATGTGTACGTCCTGCCGTCGATCGAGGAGCCGCTCGGCGTCTCCGTCCTGGAGGCGATGTCCGTGGGCACCCCCGCGGTCATCACCCGCACCTGCGGCCTGGGTCCCGATGTGGCGGCGGCGGGGGCGGGCCGGGTCATCGACAGCAGGGCCGGCGAGGACGCCGCCAACGCGGCGAAGGTCGCCGACGCGGTGCTGGAACTCCTGGAGCCGGAGGCCAACGACCGTGCGGGCAAGGCCGCGTGGGAGCTGGTCAGCACCCAGTTCACCATCGACGCGGTGACCGGCACCCTCCGGCGGACCTACGAGGACGTGCTCCGCCAAAGACGCGGCGCCCAGTGCTGACCGGGACGGTCCACCGTGACCGGAAGGCGGCTCGTGGGACAAGCGCACGCGCATCCGGTGGTATTACTGGGGCATGCAGGAAGAGACGGCACGCTCCGCGATCGACACCTTCATCTCCGCGTTCAACGCCTCGGACGACAGCTATGTGACAGACCTGCTCTCCCAGGCCCTGACCTCGGACGTGGTCTTCTGGGGGCCGTTGGGCCGCAGCGAGGGAATCGCGGCGGTCGAGCGGTTCGTGCTGGACATCCGGCGCCACCCGGCGGGGACCGGCACGATGGTGCGCTGCTCGGCGGTGGACATGCCTGACGAGTGGGCCCGGTACCAGTGGGTCTTCACCACGCCGGACGGAGGTCCCCGCCTGGCGGGGACGGACGTCGTCCATCTGCGACGGAGCCTCATCGACCAGGTCATCGTCTTCGCGGGGGAGATCGAGCCCTCCGCCTCCTGAGTCGTTCAAAAGACTGACTCAACTCCCCCTCCCCTCACGGGACTTCAGGGCGATCTGCCACCGGTAGAAGCTCATCGCCAGCGCGAAGTCCAGCCCCGCCCGCCCGTCCAGGAAGCCCCGCCGGTAGACGTACATGTAGGCGAAGGACACCAGCGGCTTGAACGGCGCCTTGTGGAAGAGCTGCCCCTGCCGGGACTTCACCTTCCGCACCTGCTCCTTGACGTCGGGGTGGTGCTCCAGCCACGCCTCCCAGTCCGAGTAGCGGTTGTGCCGCTCGAACCAGTCGGTCACCGGGTCGAGGTCCTGGTGCTCGATGGGGTTCCGCAGCGCCTGGAACGTCGCGGCCACCGGCTGGTAGTGCCCCTCCACCTCCCCGATCCCGGGCGCGTCCAGGTCCCCCACCTCGGGGTAGTGGCAGCGGGTGCGGTCGGTCAGCGAGCGTTTGCGGATGGTGTAGCCGTGCCGCAGCCGCTTCCCCGAGAACCAGTACCCCAGCGGGATGTCGTACGCCGCCGGCTTCGGCCGGGCCGGACCGGCGAAGACCTGCCGCAGCTCCGCCAGCAGACCGGGGCCGATCCGCTCGTCCGCGTCCAGCAGCAGGATCCAGTCGAGGTCCGTGCGGACGTTCTCCAGACACCACTGCTTCTTGCGCGGATGGCCGCCGTCCCAGGTGTACGTGACCACCTCGGCCCCGCACTCCTCGGCCGTCTTCGCCGTGCCGTCGGTGCTGTGCGAGTCCACCACGACGACCGCCTCGAAGTGGCCGAGGACCGATCCCACCGCCTCGGCGATGTTCAGGGCCTCGTTCTTCGTGGGGATCACCACGGCGATGGGCAGCTTGCTCAACGGGTCGCTCCTTCGGGCAGCCAGGCGTAGCAGCCTGTGGAGATGAACGTGGCGGCGGACGCCGGGACGGTGAGCGACACCGGGCGGCCGGTGTCCGAGCTCCCGGCGGCGAGCTCCTTGCCCTTCGCGCCGGTCAGCCGCCACGCGCAGTCCTTCGTGGGGGAGGGGGCGCGGTAGCGGCCGGGCCGGAGCGCCGCGCCGGTGTGGGTTCCGTCCGGGTAGCCGAGCGCCGCCTCGTCCACCAGGTCCTGGTGCCGGGGGCAGAGATGGGCCACGGCGGGCTCCGCGTCGGCGACCTCGCCGGTGACGATCGCCGCCACGGCGATGTCCCGGTCGGCCTTGACCAGGTAGCGGAGCCGGTCACAGGTCTCCTGGCCGGTCTGGAGCACCGCCGCCGGGTCCATCCCGCGCGGCACACGGTCGGTCAGGTACTCCTTCTGCGGCTTGCTGAAGGTGCCCGTGGCCGGGGTGATCTCGTCGGCGGGCACCTTGGGGAGGGCAGGTGTCTCCGCGTCCTCCGGACCGGCCTCCGGGGCGTCCTCGCCCGCCGGGTCCCCGCCCGGCGCGCCGGACGGTCCGGCGACGGCGGGTGCGGGGGCGGAGGGCGCGGAGGCGGCCGGTCCGGACGGCGTCCCGCCCGCCGTCGCCGGGCCGTCGCCGGACGAGCCGCAGGCGGCCAGCGCCGCCGTCGCGAGGACGACGGCGGCGCAGACCAGGGCCGGACGTCTCATCAGCCCGTCCTCAGGGCGTAGTGCGCGCTGATCTGGGCGGCGGTCAGCGCGGTCGGGTAGACGGCGGTCTCGTCGATCTGCCCGGCGAAGAAGTTGCTGGTGGGACGGCTCGGCCAGCTGTTCAGGTTGTCCCCGCCGACCCTCCAGTAACCGGGGGTGTCCTGGTTGGTGGTGTAGGTGCCGGACGACGCGCGCAGCTGCCCGTCCACGTAGAGCGCCATGCCGCCGGTGCCCTGGGTGGCGACGACGTGGTGCCAGTTGCCGTCGTTGTAGGCGGCGGGGGTGGTCACCGTGCGGTAGCCGCCGCTGTAGACGCCGAAGAGCAGCCGTCCGTTGTTCGCCATGTAGACGTGTTTGTCGTAGCGGGTGCTGTTCTGCATCGTCAGGTTGCCGAAGCCGATGATCTTGCCGCCCCGGGTGGTGGTCGTCTTGATCCAGGTCTCCACGGTGAAGCGGGTGGGCGCCGGCAGCGCGGTGTTGCCGTAGGCGTACTGGCTCGTCCCGTCGAAGCCGATGGCGGTCGAGGCGCCGGCCACGGCGGCCGGGGTCTGCCGGTACGCCGGGGCGTTGCGCAGGAAGCCGTTGTTCAGCTTGCCGGTGGCGTCGGCGGCGAAGGTGGAGGTGCCCTCGTCGTAACGCCAGTACTGCGAGGCCCCGTCGGAGAGCACCCGGGCCGGATAGCGCTCCGCCGTGGCGGCCACGGTGGCGGACTGGGCGGGGGACTTGGCGCTGGTGTTCGTGCCGTCGCTCGCGGTGATTCGGTACGAGTGCGTCTCGCCCGCCGCCACGTCGGTGTCGGTCCACCGCAGCTGCGGCCGGTCCCAGAAGACCGAGTAACCGGTGGTGGTGTGGACGGGTGTGCTCGCCCCGTCCTTGTAGATCCGGTAGGTCAGCACCCCGTCGTCGGTGTCGAAGCTGGTCTGCCAGTTCACGTCGATCCGCCCCGGTGTGAGGGTGGACAGGCTCACGTTGGGCACCCAGGGCGCCCCGGTGTCCGGGCCGTCCGCGAACCGGGTCAGGCCCTGCTGGCGTACCCCGTTGACGGTGGTGAACTCCCCGCCGACCCACAGGTAGTGGTGGCCGCCCTGGTCGGTCTGGGCCATCACCCGGGGGCCCACGGGCTCACCGATGCCGTCGTTGGTGTCCGGGAACCACGGCAGCAGCTTCGGGTCGTCCACGGACTGCGCCAGCAGGTGTTTGCGGGGCTGGTCCGGGAACTCGCCCATGCTCGCGCAGTCATGGGCGTGGCTGCCGCTGTAGAGCACGCCCGAGTGGACCAGCACCGCCTGGGTGGCGCCCAGGCAGGTGTCCCGCCAGCGCTGCTGGTAGCCGGCGAGGTCGATGGCGATCCGGCCGTCGAACACCCCGCCGCCGGTGCCCTCGTTGGCGGTGTAGAGCCCGGTCGCGTCCGTGGTGAGGTCCTGCACCGTGGAGGTGTTGGGGATGAACCCCGGGTAGCTCTTGACCAGGGCCCCCGTGGTGGCGTCCACCACGGCCAGGGCATGTGAACTCGTGCCGTTGACGGTGAAGAAGTCCCCGCCGAGCGCCACGTGCCGGCCGTCCGGGGTGACCTGGACGGCGCGGGCCACCTCGTCCGCGTCGGCGGTGAACGGCAGCAGACCGGCGCCCGCCGTGGTGACGGCGGCGAACTTCCGCCGGGTCTGGCCGCCCACGTTGTTGAAGTCGCCGCCGAGGTAGACGGTGTCGGCGGTGACGTCCAGGGCCCGCACGGTCGCGGAGACGGAGATCTTGAAGTTCGTGCGCGGGGTGCAGGTCGCGGTGTCGATGGCGGCGATGTTGCTGACGCCCTCGCCGTTCACCGAACCGAACTGCCCGCCCGCGTACAGCGTCTTGCCGTCCGGTGACAGTGCCAGCGCGCGGACCGTCGCGGTGCCCGAGGACATGGTGAACGACAACTGGCAGCCGGTCGGTGTACCGGTGGCCGCGTCGAACGCGGCGAAGTTCACCGCGGGCTGCTCCGAGGTGCCGGCCGCCGCGCCCGGCGGGCGGAGGGTGGAGAAGGTGCCGCCGGCGTAGACGACACCGTCCCCGGCGGCCATCGACCAGACGATGCCGTTGGTCTGCCAGGTGGTCAGGTCGTCCGCGGTGAGGGAGACGGGCGGTGTCAGCGCCGCCGCCGGGGAGGTCCCGGCCGCGGCCGCGGTCAGCGCCCCGGCGGACAGGCAGAGCGCGGCGGCCGCGGCGCGGATCCGGCCGCGTCCGCCGCTCGGGCCGCGGCCTTTGGTCAGGTTCATCATTCAGCTCCGGGGATGAGAACGAGCCGCGGCCGGCCGGCCGCGGTCCAGGGGGTGTGCGGGGACGCGGTCCGCGGGCCGGCGTCCGGCACGGCGCGGCGGCGTCCCGCCTTCCCGGCCGTCCGCGTACGGGCGGCGGGCCGGGCGTACACGGGCGGTGCGGGTGTCGTCACCGGTCCACCCGCACGGTGGCCCCGGTGAGCTGGTCGGCCAGTAAGCGGATGTCCGCGTCGACCATGATCCGGGCCAGCTCCCGGGACTTCACCTCGGGTTTCCAGCCCAGCAGCCGCTCCGCCTCGGAGGCGTCGCCGATGAGCGCGTCCACCTCGCTGGGGCGCTCGTACTTCGGGTCGTGGCGGACGTGTTCGGTCCAGTCGAGTCCCGCGTGCTCGAAGGCGTACTCGACGAACTGCCGGACGCTGACCCCCTCGCCGGTGGCCACGACGTAGTCGTCCGGGGTGTCGCACTGGAGCATCCGCCACATGGCGTCCACGTACTCCGGGGCGTACCCCCAGTCGCGTACGGCGTCGAGGTTGCCCAGGTGCAGCCGGTCCTGTAGCCCGGCCTTGATCCGGGCCACCCCGCGGGTGATCTTGCGGGTCACGAAGGTCTCGCCCCGGCGCGGCGACTCATGGTTGAAGAGGATGCCGTTCACGGCGAACATCCCATACGCCTCACGGTAGTTGACCGTCGCCCAGTAGGAGTAGACCTTGGCCACGCTGTACGGGCTGCGCGGGTGGAAGGGGGTGCGCTCGTTCTGCGGCGGCGGGCTGGCGCCGAACATCTCGGACGAGGAGGCCTGGTAGATCCGGGTCTCGATACCGCTGGCCCGCACCGCCTCCAGGAGCCGGACGGTGCCGAGGCCGGTGACGTCACCGGTGTACAGGGGCGCGTCGAAGGAGACCCGGACGTGCGACTGGGCGCCCAGGTTGTACACCTCGTCGGGGCGGATGTCGCGGAGCAGGTTGACCAGTGCCACGCCGTCGGTCAGGTCGGCGTGATGGAGCACGAAGGAACGATTCTCCTCCTCGGGGCCCTGGTAGATGTGGTCGATGCGCCCGGTGTTGAAGCTCGACGAACGGCGTATCAGGCCGTGGACCGTGTATCCCTTCTCCAGCAGCAGCTCGGACAGGTACGAACCGTCCTGTCCGGTCACCCCGGTGATGAGCGCGGTCTTGGCCATGACTCCCCCCTTCTCTGATCGCCCGACGGGCGCGTGGTACACCGAAATAGCGTGTTCTGAGCGCTTTATCGCAAAACGTCACCAGGGCGCGGCGCCGCTGGCACAATCCGAGCCATGACGACCGATCTCCCCGGCCCTTCCCCTGAATCCGTCCGCCCCCTGCTGTCCCCCGGGTCGCGCATATTCGTCGCGGGCCACCGCGGGCTCGTCGGCTCGGCGCTGACGCGCCGCCTCACCGAGGACGGCCACGAGGTGGTCACACGCGGCCGGGACGACCTCGATCTGCGTGACGCGGCCGCGACCGGTGCCTTCCTGCGCGACGTCCGCCCGGACGCCGTCGTGCTGGCCGCCGCCAAGGTGGGCGGGATCATGGCCAACAGCACCTTCCCGGTGCAGTTCCTGGAGGACAACCTGCGCATCCAGCTCAGCGTGATCGCGGGCGCGCACGCCGCCGGGACGCGCCGGCTGCTCTTCCTCGGCTCGTCCTGCATCTACCCGAAGCACGCCCCGCAGCCCATCCGCGAGGACTCCCTGCTCACCGGCCCCCTGGAGCCGACCAACGAGCCCTACGCGCTCGCCAAGATCGCCGGGATCGCGCAGACACAGGCCTACCGGCGGCAGTACGGCGCCTCCTTCATCAGCGCCATGCCCACCAACCTCTACGGCCCCGGCGACAACTTCGACCTGGAGACCTCCCATGTGCTGCCCGCGCTGATCCGCCGCTTCCACGAGGCCGCGCGGGACCGGGCACCCGAGGTCACGCTCTGGGGCTCCGGCAGCCCGCGCCGCGAGTTCCTGCACGTCGACGACCTGGCGAGGGCCTGCGTCCTGCTGCTGGAGGCATACGACGACGCGGAGCCGGTCAACATCGGCTGCGGCGAGGACCTCACCATCCGGGAACTGGCCGAAACCGTACGGGAGGTGACCGGCTATCAGGGCCGGATCGCCTGGGACACGTCCAAGCCCGACGGCACCCCGCGCAAGCTGCTGGACGTGACCCGGCTGACCGCCCTCGGATTCCGGCCGCGGATCCCGCTGAGGGACGGCGTCGCCCGCACCTACGCCTGGTGGCTGGAGCGGCACCCCCACGGCTGACCGCCCGGCCCGCCCGTGGCGCGTACCGTCCGGCACGTGGCCCCCCGCCACCTCAGTACGCCCCTCGGCCGTCGGCGACGGCACGCACCGTACGGGCGAGAAGTCCCAGGTCCATGGCGAGCGACCAGTTGTCGACGTACCAGAGGTCGAGGCGCACCGTCTCCTGCCAGGTCAGGTCCGAGCGGCCGCTGACCTGCCACAGACCGGTGAGTCCCGGTCTGACCGCGAGCCGCCGCAGCTCCCGCTCGTCGTAGGACGCGGCCTCGTCCGGTAACGGCGGGCGTGGGCCTACCAGGGACATGTCACCCCGTAACACGTTGAGGAGCTGCGGGAGTTCGTCGACGGAGGTCCGGCGCAGCGCGTGCCCGATCCGGGTGACCCGTGGATCGCGGCGCATCTTGAACATCGGGCCCTCGCTCTCGTTGGCCGGGGCGAGCTGCTCCCTGCGGGACTCGGCGTCCTCCACCATCGTGCGGAACTTCCACATGGTGAAGGGCCGGTTGTGCCGCCCGTGCCGGATCTGGCGGTGGAAGACGGGTCCGCGCGAGGAGAGCCGTACGGCGAGCGCGACCGCCAGGAACAAAGGCGCCAGCACCAGCAGGCCCAGCGCCGCCCCGGACCGGTCGACCAGCGCCTTGAGGACCGCCTGCGGTCCGTGCCGCAGCGGAGGCGCCACATGCAGCAGCGTCAGCCCGGCGGCGGACGCGGGCCGCACCCGGCCGGCCGCCGTCCCGGACAGCTCCGAGAGCACCCCCAGCGCGATCCCTCCGTCGTGCAGGCCCCAGGACAGCCGCCGCAGCCGGTCGCCGGTGAGCCGGGGGCCGGGCGCCACGAGCACCAGGTCCGCGTCGTGGGCGTAGGCGCCGCCGAGCACCGTGGACACGTCGTCGTCGGCGGGCGCGGGGGCCAGCCGGCCCGGCACCGGTGTCCGCCCGCGTGGTGTTCCCTCACCCACCGGCACGGCGGCCACCACCGCGTACGGATGGCCGGCGGCTGAGGTGAGCCGGCCCACCGCGCGGTCCAGGCCCGCCGCCTCACCCACCACCAGCACCCGGCGGACGCCGTTCCGCGCCCGCCACCGTGCCGCCCCGGCCGCCGCCAGGGCGACCGCCAGGCCGGGTGTCAGGGCGAGTACGGCGGTCGCCGGGTCGGGGCGGTGGCCGGTCACGGCCAGCAGGACGACGAGGGCCCCGACGAGGACCAGCCAGTCGCCGAGCGGTCCCGAGACGGAGCCGGGCCGCCCCGGCCGGGGGTCCGTGTACCGGCCGCGGGCCGCCCGCACCCCGGTCCAGACGAGACCGGCCACGGCGGCGGCGGCCAGCGGCCGCGGCCCGGCGGCCGCGTGGAGCACACACCCGGCGGGAACACCCAGGCCCAGGAGGTCGGTGAGCGCGAGAAGCGGCGGGCGCCGGGCGGTGCGTCCGGCCGCCGGGCGTGAGGGCGGGCGGCCGGAGCGGACGCGTGGCGCGCTCCTCGGTGGCCCGAGCGCCGTGGTGCGGTCGCGGGGCGCGGCGGTACGCGGCCGAGGTGCCCCGGCCAGCCCCACCGGCCCGGGTATACCCGATTCGGGTAAGTCGACATGCCCCATGAGCCCCCCAGCCACAGTCGCATCCCCCGAACGGGACGCATCCGCCGATCCCATGGACAGACGGATGCGCCTTCGCTCGGTGCACGATATCCACACACGTGCCATTTCGCTGGGGTTCTCGTGAAGTTCAGGTGCGAGGATCGTCCGGATTCCGGGCCGTCGCGGAAAGGATCTCCGGCCCCGCGCCGCCGCCGGGCGATTGCGGAGTTTCCGGGCAAGCGCTTACGCCCGCGAGGACGGCCGGGCGGGGGATAGGCGCGCGCGGACGAGTGTGCGACAGTGCCCGGTGGCCGAACGTCGGGCCGGTGCTGCGGGGTTCGCAGCCTCGCACGGGAGGGACCATGTCCGATGCCAACCGCGCCGACCGGCCGTGGGCCGCGTTCGGCGCCCGGCTGCGCGCCCTGCGTCGCGGAGCGGGGCTCACCCAGCTCCAGCTGGGGCAACTGGTGGGCTACCACCACACGTTGATCAGCAAGCTGGAGAGCGGGCGGCGTGAACCGCCCGCCGGGCTGGCGGACCGCCTGGACCCTCTGCTCGGGTCACGGGGGGAACTGGCGGCGCTCGCCGGGGCACTTGGGCCCCGGCGCACCACGTCCTTCCTCCCGGAGGCGGTCGGCCGCGCCCTGTTCGCCCCGCTGCCCGGTGGCGAGGCACCCCGCGGTGGAGCGGCGACCGGAGGCGGGCCGCGGGTCGAGGGCGGGATGCTGAGCTGCGACGGGGTGCCCGTGCACGGCACCGGGGCGGGCGGCGACGGGCCGGGTGGAGGGCGGGGCTGGCCGGTGAGCCTGCCGGACCAGGGGGTGATCTGCCCGCTGCACGCCTCCGACGGCTGCGCGGTACCCGAGCCGCTCGCCGTGCTCTCGCTGCTGAAGAGCCCGGCGGCGCTGCGCGAGAGCTCCGACGCCGACGCCGTGCACGGGCTCACCGCGCTGCTGAGCTGCCTGACCCGGGCGGCGGCGGAGGACCTGACGCCGGGTGTCCTGGAGACGGCCGAGCGGGTGCTGCACCTGGTGGTCGGCTGGGCGCGGGCGGTCGACGCGACCGGCAGGCTGCCCCACGCGCAGTTGCGGCTCGCCGCCGCGTACGCCCAGCTCGCCGGGCAGGCCCGGATGTCCCGGGGGCAGACGGCGCTCAGCACGGTGTGGTTCGAGCACGGGCTGCGCTGGGCCTGCGCCTCGGACGACGTCGTCTCCCAGGCCTCCCTGCTAGGTGACCTGTGCACCCTGGCGCGGCTGGACCGGGACGCGGAGTCCGCCCTGGTGTACGCGCAGGCGATGGGGGCGCTGGACCCGCGCCGGGGCTGGGTGGGCGCGCTGGCCCATCTGTACCAGGCCCGGGGGTACGCGCTGCGCCAGGACGGCCCGGAGTGCCGGCGGCACATCGAACTGGCCCGCCGCCGGCTCGCCCGCCTCGGCCGGCGCGACGGCGCGGAGGCGCCCTGGCTCACCGGGGCCGACGGTCTGATGCGCGCCGAGTCCGCGGTGGGCGGAGCGCTGCGGGACCTGGCGGCCCCGGGCGGCGACCGGGCGACCGCCCTCGGGGCCGTGGCGGCCACCGGCGCGTCCCTGGCCCACCTGGCCCCCCGGCTGCGGCCCGTCCGGCTGCTGCTGACCCTGCGCCTCGCGGACAGCCACGCGTGCGCCGGGGACCTGGAGCCGGCGTTGGACGCGGCGGTGCGGGTGGTGGAGCAGGCGGTGAGCAGCGAGCAGTCCACGGTCGTCCAGGAACTCCGGGGCCTGCACGCCCGCCTGACGGAGCGTTGGGGCGATCTGCCGCAGGTCCGCGACTACCGGGAGCGGGTGCGGGACGCGGCGGCGGTCGCCGGGCTCCCCTGACGGGCCCGCTCGGGCGACCGGGCCGGCCCGGTCGCGGGCGCCTGACGGACTTGCCGGAATTTGACAACCGGGCCCCGGTGACCGGAAAGCGTTGACCCGCCTGTGCGCCGCCTGTGAGGGTGCGGCTGCTCCCGACATGGACATGACCTTACGGTGTCCGGCCTCCCCGGGCCGGGCACCGCCCCCACCGGGGCGAGCGCCGCACCCCGTGCGCTCGTGACGGTCCGGTCCGAGGCCGACAGGCCCGGTGCGGGAGCACCTCACCCCTCACCCAAGGAGCAGCAGGTGCTACGAAGACTCGGCGCCGCCGGGACCACCCTGGCCGTCGCACTCGGCCTGGTGGTGGTCCCGGCCCTCTCGTCGTCGGCGGCCACCCCGCCGACCGCGTCCGACCCCGGACCCACCCCTCTCGCCCGTGCCGTCACCGCCGCCGACCGGGCCGCCGACGCCGGCCTGGACGCGCTGGCGAAGGGCCCGCTGGAGACGTACGAACGCCGCACGGTGACCCCCTGGCTCAAGGGCCTCTACTCCGTCGCGTACGAACGCACCTACCGCGGGCTGCCCGTGGTCGGCGGCGACGCCGTGGTGCTCGCCGACGGCAAGGGGGCCGTACGCGGACTCCAGTCCGCGACCCGGGCACGGATCTCCGTGCCCACCCGGGCCACGGTCCGCGCCTCCGCCGCAGAGAAGAGCGCCCGCGCCCGGCTGAGGACCGTGGAGAAGGTCGAGTCCCAGCGGCTCGTGGTGCGCGTCGAGGACGACCGGGCCCGCCTCGCCTGGGAGACCGTGCTGACCGGCGCCACCGCGACGGCCCCCAGCCACCTCACCGTCTGGACCGACGCCCGCACCGGCAGGACGCTCGGCCAGTACGACGACGTACGGGCCGGGTCGGGCACCAGCGAGTGGAACGGCCCCAGCCCGCTGGCCATCGACACCACCGCCTCCGGCGGCCAGTACTCCCTCAGGGACCCCGGCCGGCCCGGCCTGAGCTGCGCCGACTACAGCACCAACGCCGTCTTCACCAAGAGCACCGACAGCTTCGGCACCGGCAACGCGAGCAGCAAGGAGACCGGCTGCGTCGACGTCATGTGGGCCGCCCAGAAGGAATGGGACATGCTCGGCAGCTGGCTCGGGCGCAACGGCCACAACGGCAACGGCGGCAGCTGGCCGGCGAAGGTCGGGCTCAACGACGTCAACGCCTACTGGAACGGCTCCACCGTCTCCATCGGCCACAACAACGCCGGCAAGTGGATCGGCGCGATGGACGTCGTCGGCCACGAATACGGCCACGGCATCGACCAGTTCACCCCCGGCGGCGCCAACAACGAGTCGGGTCTCGGCGAGGCGACCGGGGACATATTCGGCGCCCTCACCGAGGCGTACGCCGACGAGCCCGCCCCCTACGACACCCCCGGCGACTACCTCGTCGGCGAGATGATCAACCTCGTCGGGCAGGGCCCCATCCGCAACATGTACAACCCCGCCCAGCTCAACCACCCCTCCTGCTACTCCTCCGCGATACCGGGCACCGAGGTGCACGCGGCGGCCGGCCCCCTGAACCACTGGTTCTACCTGCTGGCCGAGGGCTCCAACCCGGGCGGCGGCAAGCCGTCCAGCCCCACCTGCGACAACTCCACGGTCACCGGGGTCGGCATCCAGACCGCCGGGAAGATCTTCTACGGCGGGATGCTGCTCAAGACGAGCGGGATGACCCACAAGCGGTACCGCACCACCACCCTGACCGCCGCGAAGAACCTGGACCCCGGCTGCGGCCTCTTCGAGCGGACGAAGGCCGCGTGGAACGCGGTCTCCGTGCCCGCGCAGAGCGGTGACCCGGTCTGCACCCCGACGCCCGGCGACGACTACTCGCTCACCCTGAGCCCCGCGTCCGGCAGCGTCACCCCCGGCTCCTCGGTGGAGACCACCGTCCACACCACCGTCACCAGCGGGGGTTCGCAGAGCGTCTCGCTCTCCGCCACCGGCGCGCCCACCGGCGTGACGGTCGCCTTCAGCCCCGCCACGGTCACCTCCGGCGGCAGCGCCCGGATGACGGTCGGCGCCTCGTCGAGCGCGGCCCCCGGCACGTACACCCTCACCGTCAAGGCGGACGGCGCCACCGCCCACACCGCCCAGTACACCCTGACCGTCGGCGGCTCGGACCCGACGCCCGGTGTTCCCGACATCGACGTGGACAAGGTCCGGGCCCATCTGACCCAGTTCGCCTCCATCGCCTCCGCCAACGGCGGCAACCGCCGCTCCACCGGGCCCGGTTACGCCGCCTCGGTGGCGTACGTCAAGGGCAGGCTCCAGGCAGCGGGTTACACCGTCTCCGAACAGGCCTGCACCTCCGGCTGCACCGCCGGGGCGGGCAACAACCTGATCGCCGAGTGGCCGCGCGGGGACGCGGACAAGGTCTACATGTTCGGCGCCCACCTGGACGGGGTGTCCGCCGGGCCCGGTATCAACGACAACGGCTCGGGCTCCGCGGCCCTGCTGGAGACCGCGCTCGTCCTCGCCGAGAAGGACCCGGCCATGCTCAACCGGGTCCGCTTCGCCTGGTGGACCGACGAGGAACAGGGCCTGAAGGGATCGGACTTCTACGCCCGGTCCCTCACCGCCGCCCAGCGCTCGGCCGTCAAGGCCTACTACAACTTCGACATGGTCGCCTCGGTGAACGGCGGCTACTTCGTCAACAACCTGAACAGCGCGGCGAGCGTGCCGATGAAGGCGTACTGGGACTCGCTCGGCCTCCAGCCCCAGGAGAACGTGGAGGGCCAGGGCCGGTCCGACGACTACTCCTTCCAGAAGGTGGGCATCCCCACCTCCGGCTACGCCACCGGCGCCTCCGCCCGCAAGACGGCGGCCGAGGCGGCCAAGTGGGGCGGCACCTCGGGCGGCGCGTACGACCCGTGCTACCACTCGGCGTGCGACACGACCGCCAACATCAACGCCACGGCGCTGAACCGGGCGGTGGACGGCATCGCGTACACCGTGTGGAAGACGGCCGTCGGCGGCGCCGACCCGGAGAGCGACTTCTCGCTCGCGGTCAGCCCCGTCTCCGGTACGGTCGCGCCCGGCGCCTCCACCACCGCCACCGTGACCACCACGGCCACGGGTCCCGCCCAGACGGTCGGCCTGACGGCCACCGGCGCCCCGGCGGGCGTCACCGTGGCCTTCAGCCCCGCCTCGGTGACCTCCGGCGGCAGCGCCGGGATGACGGTGACCGCGGCGTCGAACGCGGTGCCCGGCTCGTACACCCTCACCGTCACCGGGACCGGCACGGCGACCCACTCCACCACCTACACCCTCACCGTGCAGGGGGCCGGGAACTGCTCGCCCCGGCAACTGATCGCCAACGGCGGCTTCGAGAGCGGCACCGCGCCGTGGACCGGGTCCACCGGATCCATCGGGGCCCACTCCGGCCAGCGTGCCCACTCCGGCACCAGCTTCTCCTGGCTGGGCGGTTACGGCTACACGGCCACCGACACCATCAGCCAGACGGTCGCCGTGCCCGCCGACTGCGCCCGGGTGACGCTGGAGTACTGGCTGCACATCGACACCCAGGAGTCCGGCCGCACGGCCTACGACCTCTTCCGGGTCAAGGCCGACGGCACCACGCTGACCACCCTGTCCAACGCCGACGCGGCGAGCGGCTACACCGTGAGGACGCTGGACCTCAGCGCCTACGCCGGCCGCCAGGTCACGCTGACCTTCACGGCGACGGAGGACGCCTACCTCCAGACCAGCTTCGTGGTGGACGACGTGACCCTGCGCACGAGCTGACGTTCCCTCAACCCAGGTGACACCGAATGCCGTTCCGCCCGGCTCTCCCCGGGCGGAACGGCCGCGTGTGAGAGGCAGCCCTCATCCGCCCGGCGGGCGTGGACCGCGGCTCCTGGCTCACGGCCTCGGGCCGCCCGCGGGCAGGTAACCCAGCTGCGCCGCGTGGACGCCCGCCTGGAACCGGCTGCGGGCGTCGAGGTGGCCCAGAAGTCCGGTGGCGATGCGCCGGGCGGTGCGGGGGGAGACGCCGAGCCGTTTGGCTATGGCCTCGTCCGTGTAACCGCGGGCCAGCAGCCGTAGCGTCTCCTGCTGCTGGCGGGTCAGCGAGCGTTCCGGGGTCGGTTCGGCCCGGCCCAGCGGCTCGGCACGGTCCCAGACGCTCTCGAACAGCGCCTCCAGGGCCGCGATGAGCCCCCGCCCGCTCACCACGAGCGCCCCGAGCGAGGAGTCCTGGTCGTCCAGGGCCACCAGGGCGAGCCGGTGATCCGTGATGATCATGCGGGTGCTGAGCGAGGGCGCCGTACGGATCTCGCCGCCGATCGAGGCCAGCCAGTTGACGTGCGCCACCGTGGGGGCGTGGTTGTGGATGCTGTCGAGGTAGACCGTGCGCATGCGCACCCCGCGCTCCAGCAGCTGCCGGTTGAGCGGACGCGAGGCGTGCATGTTCTCCTCGGTCTGCGCACCGCCCGTCGCGAAGGTCAGGATCTCCTCCTCCACCTCCTCGTGCAGACGGGCCAGATAGTCCCGTACGTGGTCCACACCGTCCAGGTGCACCACCGGTGACTCGCCCGCCACCGGGTGCGCGGGCGGGAGCTGGCACAGCAGCGCGGCCACCGCCGCCTCGCCCTGCTCCACCCGCTGACGGCGCGCCGCGAGATCCGCGCGCTGACGGGCCAGCAGCATCTCCAGCCCCAGCCGGGGGTTGACCACGTGCATCCGCCGGGAGTCGTCACCGGCGGCCGGCCGCACCAGCGAGAGGTCGGTCAGCACCTTGACGGCGCCCTCGAACTGGTCGGCCGTCAGCCGGAGCCCGGAACAGTGCTCCGCCGGACTCGCGCCGGGTCGACCGAGCATCGCCCGGTACACCGCCTCCGCCGTGGAGTCCAGCCCCAGGGGGTCGAGCATCGTCCCTCCTCGCCAGGAGACCTGTGCCTCCGAGTGGTTATTGCCGCAGGCAACGATGTCTACTCTTCGGCTCTCCGGTGACGCTTTGGCAAAGATCATGACATGAGCAGGTCTCCTGGGGCAGAGGGCGTCACGCGCCGGGGCCGCCGGGACGTCCGCATGCTGGACGGAAAGGGCCATGGCCTCATCGGTCCAGGGGTCTGACCTTCACCGTTGCCTCGCTTCCGTACAAAACTCGCCATGCTGTCGACCGCTCCCCGCAGATGGTTGGAAGGGCTCCCCACATGACGCAGGTCCACCGCTCGTCCTGTCCGGTCCTCGGAACCCTGGTGCTGGCGGGCTTCGCCTTCGCCGCCCTCACCGCTCCCGCCCAGGCCGCCGCGCCGGCCGTCCCCGCCCCGCACACCGCCTCCGCCCCGGCCGCCGCACCCGCCCCCTTCGACCACCTCCCGGCCCCCGGCCACGGCACGCACGACTTCGGCTGGCAGTAGGACCACGGCGGGCACGGCATCGGCGCGGCCCGGCACGGCCGCGGAGAGGCATGGGGGAAAGGGTGGACGACGGTGCGATTCCAACTGCTCGGGCCTTTGAGCATCACCGACGGACGGGACGTGGTGGTGCTCCCGCCGTCCAAGCCGACCGCGCTGCTGGCCGCGCTGCTCCTCCGCCCGGGATCCGTGGTCTCCACCGACCATCTGCGGGGCGTCGTCTGGGGTGAGGAGCAGCCGACGACGGCCAAGGCCGCCCTCCAGAGCTGTGTGCTGCGCCTGCGTCGGATCTTCGCCAAGTACGGCATCGAGGACCAGGCCGTCGTGGCGGTCGCCGGCGGCTACCGCATCCAGGCCGACACCGAGACCCTGGACCTGCTGCACTTCCGCCAACTCGTGGACCGCGCGGGCACGTCCGGGGAGGAGGCCGAGCTGTACACGCTGCGCGCCGCCCTCGCCCTGTGGCAGGGCCCGCTGCTCGCCAACGTGCCCTCCGACCTCCTGCACCGGGACGAGGTGCCGAGGCTGGCCGAGGAGCGGCTGAGGGTGCTGGAGCGGGTCTGCGACATCGAGCTGGAGCACGGCCGCTACCGCGAGACCCTCGTCGATCTGTGGGAGGTTACGCGCGTATACCCGGCCCATGAGCGGTTCACCGAGCAACTGATGCTCGCCCTCTGCCGGACCGGCCGGCAGACCGAGGCGCTGGCCGAGTACCGGCGGATCAAGGAGCACCTGCGCGAGGAGCTGGGCGTGGACCCCCGTGCCGAACTCCAGCGTCTGGAACTGGCCATCCTGCGCGGCGACGACCTGGGAGCGGTTGACACGGGCCGCGCCCCCGTGCCGTTCGCACTCCGGGGCACCCACCCGGGAACCGGCACCCCCGCGGTCCAGGAGCACGAGCGGGCGGCACACCACCAACAGCCGGCCGCCCCCGAGGCGGCGCCCCTCCCCACCGTGCCCGGTTTCACTGGACGTGTGAGGGAAGTGAAGTCGCTCACGGAACTTCTGACGGGTGGTCAGCAAGACGGCGCGTCAGGTGCAGATATGGGCACGGAGAACCGGTCCCCGGTGGCCGTGCTCTCCGGAGCCCCCGGCATCGGCAAGACCGCGCTGGCCCTGCACGTCGCCCACCTGGTGCGCGGCCACTACCCCGGCGGCCGCCTGCTGCTGCCCCTGACCCGCCCCGACGGCACACCGCTCACGGCCGGGGAGGCGCTCGGCGCACTCCGCGAGGCGTCGGCCGGGCAGCCCGGGACCGGCCCCACCCTGCTCGTCCTCGACGACGCCGTCCACCCCGACCAGGTACGCCCGCTGCTCGCCGCCAACGCGCGAGGCGCCACGATCGTCACCAGCCGGATGGGCCTGGCCGCGCTCGTCGCCACCCACGGCGGCACCGTGCACCGGCTCGGCGCCCTGGAACCGCGGGAGTCGCACGCCCTGCTCACCGCCGTGGTCGGCCGGGAACGGATCGGGGCCGAACCGTCGGCCGCCCTGCTCCTGGCCTCCGTGTGCGGGCACCACCCGCTCGCCCTGCGCATCGCGGCCGCCCGGCTGCTCACCCGGCCCCGGCTGCGGCTGGCCGACTGCGCGGACTGGCTGCGGCGCGACCTGCCCGCCCGGCTCAGCCTGGCCGACGACCCCCGGATGTCCGTACCGCTGACGCTGGACGAGGCCCTGGAGCGGCTCCCCCCGGCCCTGGCCGAGGCCCATCTGCGCCTGGGGTCCACCCCGCACGACGTGCTCACCACCGGCCGGGCCGCCGCGGTCCTCGGGATCGCGGAGGGGACGGCGGAAGAGGTGATGGAACGCCTCCTGGACGCCGGACTCCTGGAGGAGGGGCGGCCAGGGGCGTTCTGGATGCACGACCTGCTGAGGGCCCACGCCCGCCGCGCGACGGCCTTACCGCCCGGCCCGGTACCGGACCCGGCGCACCCGTCCTGGCGCGAGCGGATCCCCCCGGTGGGCCGTACCAGCCCGGCCGCCCTGCGCTGACGGCGAGCCCGCCGGCGCACCCGAGTCCGCTTACCCGCCCTGGTGCACGTCCCCGCCTGCCCGGCCGCGCCCCGCAGGCACCCCCGACCACCCCCTCACAGGCCAGGCCCGCACCCGGGCCGTACGCCCCGTCCCAGACCAAGAGGTGTGACGCACGCATGGCAACAACGCCGTACGCAGAGACCGCCGGAACCCGGCCGCGAGTCCGTCGCGACGTCCTGTTCACCGAGACCCCCGACGGCGTGATCTTCCACAACGCCGACGGCGGCTTCCAACTGACCGCCAAGTCCGGCTACCGCTTCGCCACCCTGCTGGTCCCGCACCTGGACGGCGCCAGAACCGTCGAGGAGATCTGCCAGGGCTTCGGGGACCGGCAGAGAGCCATGGTGGGCGAACTCGTGAAAGCGCTCTACGCGCGTGGCTTCGCCCGCCCCGTGCCCGCCCCGGACGAGACGGCCGGGTCCCTGGTGACCGCCCCGCCCGCCGCCGCCCGCTTCGCTGAGCAGATCGCCTACGTGGACCACTACGCCGACGACGCCGACGCCCGGTTCGCCCGCTTCCGTGACACCCGCGTCGCCGTCCTCGGCCACGGCCCGGTGGCCCGCTGGTGCGTCCTGTCCCTGATCCGCAACGGCTGCGCCACCGTGGCCGTGGACCCCGCCCTGCCGGCCGGCACGGGCGGCGTCACCCCCGAGGAGTTCGCGACGGTCCATCAGGAGGCGGCCGACCTCGCCGAACAGGGCTGCCCGGTGGAGCTGGCCGTGCTGCCCGCCTCCGGCCCCGAGGGCTGGGCGGCGTACTCGGGGTACGACGTGGTCGTGGCCGCAGGCGGTCCCGACGTGCCGTCCACGGTGCTGCCGCTGCTCCGGGAAGGCGTCCCGGAGGGCCGGACACTGCTGCCTGCCTGGACGTTCGGACAACGGGCCGTCGTCGGACCGGTGATGACGGCGGACTCGACGGGCTGCTGGTCCTGCGCCGCCCTGCGGCTGGGCGCCTCCGGCGGCGCGGCGGACGCGGCCGCCGCCGACCTGTGGAGCGGTCTGGCCCTCGGCACCGGCTCGTCCGGCGCGCAGCCGGCGGGCCCGCTCGCCGCGATGCTCGGCAACCTCCTCGGGTACGAGGTGTTCCGGCTGGTCACCGGGGCGCTGCCGGCCGAGACCCGGGGGCAGGTCCTCATCCAGGACATGGCCTCCTTCGACGTCGCCTCGGAACGCCTGCTGCCACATCCCCGCTGCCCGTTCTGCGCGGCCCCCGCGCGGAGCCCGGAGCCCGTCGACCTGTCCGCCGCCCCGGCTCGCCCGGCGTTCCTCCCCACGGTCGCCACCGCCCCCGACGACGACGCCGCGCAGGGCCCGCTCGCCGAACTGGAGCGCCGCTCCGCGCTGGTCCGCCCGCACACCGGGGCCTTCACCCGGTACGCGGACGAGCCCGTGACGCAGACCCCGCTCAAGGTCGGGTCCGTCGTCCTCGGCGCCGGGCCGCGCGGCCCCCGGACCGTCACCGCCTTCGACGTCCACCACACCGCCGGGGCCCGGCTGCGGGCACTGAACGCCGCCGCCACGGTCTACGCGGAGCACGTGGTCCCCGCCGCCCGCGCCGCCGGGACCCTGGACGGCCTCCCCGCCGTCGCCCCGGAGACGCTCACCGTCGCCTCCGGCACGGGCGGCACCGGGACCGACTCCGTGTGGACCCTGGCCACCTCGCTCGTCACCAAGGAGGAGGTGCGGGTGCCCGCCGGGGCCGTACGCCCCTTCGGCACGGACAACGCCGACCGCCGCTTCGAGCCGACCCGGGCCGGTGCGGGCGCCGGGACGGACCTCCCGGAGGCGGCCGCCGCCGGTCTGCTCTCCGCCCTCGCCCACGACGCGCTGCGCCGGGCGGTCCGGGGCGACGGGGAGGTGGCGGTGATCGCCCCCGAGAGCTTCGGCGAGGACCCGGAGACGGTGTTCCTGCTGCGGTCCGCCGCCCACCTCGGGGTGCGGGTGGAACTGCTCGACCTCGGCGAACACGCGTACTCCGGCGCGTCCGTGGTGCTCGCCCGGACCACCGGGACGGCGGACGGCTCCGGGCCGGGCGACGGCTCCCTCGCCCCCGGCAGCTGGGCCGTGGGCGCCGCCCTGGACCGCACGGCCGCCGCCGTGGACGCCGTACGCGACCTCCTCGGCGCCGCCCAACTCGCCTCCGAGGCACCCGAGTCCACCGGTGGGGGCCTCGACGCCGGGGACCCGCTGATGCGCGACCTGGACGCCGCGCTCATCCCCGTCACCGGCTCCGGACCCGCCGCTCCCGCCGCTTCGGGCGAGACCGTGGACTGGACGCGTGTCCTCGAACGCCTGGCCGCCGCCGGGCGGGACGCGCTCGTCGTGCCGACCCACGCCGCCGACCTGCCCACGGCGGGCATCCACACCGTGCGCGTCCTGCTCACCCGGGCGGTCACCGATGCGGGCTGAACCGACGGCCCGCCCCGGGCCCGCCCCCGTACGGGCCGCCGCCGAGCCCGCCCCCGCCCGGTCCGCGAGCGCCCGCCGGTTCACCGCCGCCCTGCGCGACGCCCTCGACGAGATCGCGGCCCCCGCCGGACGCCCCACCGCGACGGCCGCCCCCCTCGGCGTCCGGGACGCCTACACGGACGACCCCGCCGGGCCCGTACCCGGCGGGCACGTCCCCGTCCACCTCTACGGACGCCAGGTGCTGGTCGGACCGTGGCCCGGCGACGGCGGCCGGGCGGCGGGGTGCGCGAGCTGCCTGGCCCGCAGATGGCAGGGCGTGCGCTCGGTCTCCCTGCGTGAAGGGCTCGAACGGGGCTCCGGCACCCGGTCGGTGGGCGCGTGGCCGTACGCCACCCCGTTCGCCGCCACCGCCGTGGCCGCGCTGCTCGCGGGACTCGCGGACCAGGAACCCGGCCCCGGCCCCTACCCGCGCGTGCACCTGCTGGACCTGGACGCCATGACCGTACGCAGCCACCCCCTCGTCCCGGACCCGGAGTGCCCCGTCTGCGGGGCGCCCGGACCGGACACCGCGGAGGCGGCCGCGCTCACCCTGGAGCCCGCGCCGAAGCACCGGCCCGGAGCCTTCCGGGTACGCCGGATCGAGGACTACCGGCTGCCCGTGGACGCCTTCGCCAACCCGCACTGGGGCGCGCTCGGCCCCTCCGTGGTCTGCGACGTCGCCTCCACCACCACCTCCGCCACCATCGGCTGCTTCTCCACCCGGTCCGGGGAGTACCTGCGCGAGACGTTCTGGGGCGGCCACGCCGCGAGCTACGCGGACAGCCTGGGCATCGGCGTGCTGGAAGGACTGGAGCGGTACGCGGGGATGCGCGCCCGGGGACGGACCACCGGCCTCACCGCCTCCCTGGAGGACCTCGGCCCGGACGCCGTCGATCCCCGCGAGACCGGCCTGTACTCCGAGGAGTTCTACCGCGACAACCCACGGGTGCGGCCCTTCACCCCGGACCGGGAGATCCCCTGGGTGTGGGGCTGGTCCCTGCGCGACGCGAAACCCCGCCCGGTCCCCGAGATCCTCGGCTACTACCACGCCCCCGGCCTGGAGAACCGGTTCGTGCAGGAGAGCTCCAACGGCTGTGCCTCCGGCGGCAGTCCGGCCGAGGCCGCGTACTTCGGGCTGATGGAGGTCATCGAACGCGACGCCTTCCTGCTCGCCTGGTACGGGCAGGTGCCCCTGCGGGAGATCGACCCGGCGACCAGCACCCGCCCCGCCACCCGGCACATGGTGGACCGGCTCGCCCTGTACGGCTACCGGGCCCGCTTCTTCGACACCCGGGTCAGCTTCCCCGTCCCCGTGGTCACCGCCGTCGCCGAACGCTTCGACGGCGGCACCGGACGCATGTGCTTCGGGGCGGGCGCGGGCCTCGACCCCGAGTCCGCGCTCGACTCGGCCCTCTGCGAGATCGCCACCGACTCGGTCAACCTCGTCGGCCGGACCCGCCGCGACGAGGCCCGGCTGCGCGCCATGGCCGAGGACTTCACGAAGGTCACCACTCTCCACGACCATCCGCTGGTCTACGGCGTCCCCGAGATGGGGCGGCACGCCGACTTCCTGCTGAGGCAACCGGACTCCCGCCCGCCGCTGCGCGTCGCCGACGTGCGGTGGCCCGGCCCGGACGGCGCCCCGGCCGCCCCCGATCTGAGGGAGGACCTGCTGCGCTCGGTGGCCGCCGTCACCGCCGCCGGGTTCGACGTGGTCGTCGTGGACCAGACCCTGCCCGAACAGCGCGCCCTCGGCCTGCACACGGTGAAGGTCCTGGTGCCCGGCCTGGTCCCCATCGACTTCGGCTGGTCCCGGCAGCGCGCCCGCCACATGCCCCGGACGCGCACCACGCTCACCGCGGCCGGCCTCAACCCCGCCCCGCACCCGTTCCCGTGACGGCCCGTCCGTACCGCACGCCCATCCGAAAGGGGGCCGGCCCCATGGGGTACGCCCACGAGTACGCCGACGCCGTCCTGCACCGGGGACGCGTCCCGATGGAACCCGCCGACTTCGTCCCCGACTGGGCCGACGGCCCGCGCAAGGGGAAGTTCTACCCCGGCGTGGAGTCCTACGCCCTGCCGGACGGCGACGACCTGCCCGACCCCCCGGCCGCCCCCGGCCTCCTTCCGTCCGGCGGCGGACCGGACGGCCGTCCCGGCGGGTTCACGCTGCCGCTGCTGTCCGCGATGCTCAAGGACTCCTACGGGCTGACCGGGCGCCGCCTGGGCGTCCAGGCCAACAGCGACCTGTCCGGACTGCCCTTCTACACCCACGCCAACTGGTCCCGGGGCACCGCGGGCGGCGGCGGGCTCTACCCGGTCAGCATCCACTGGGCGTCCGGCCCGTCCGGACCGCTCACCCCCGGCCTCCACTACTACGACGTCCACCGGCACGCCGTGCAGCGGCTCCTCACCGGCGACGTCTCGGCCCGGATCCGCGAGGCGCTGGGCCCGGACGCGCCCGCCGAGGCGCTGGAGACCGACCAGTACCTGGTCCTCGGCGTCAAGTACTGGCAGAACACCTTCAAGTACAACAGCTTCTCGTACCACGTGGTCTCCACCGACCTCGGAACGGTCGTGCAGACCTGGCGCATCTGGGCCGCCGCCCACGGGCTGCGCACGGCACCGGTGCTCTGGTTCGACGAGCCCCGGCTGAACGGACTGCTCGGCGCCCCCGGCGAGGAGGAGGCCGTCTTCGCCGTCGTCCCGCTGCACTGGGCGGGCCAGGAGGGACCGCCGCGCACCCCGGGCGCGCCCGGACCCGATCCGGCGGTCGTCCACCGCGACCTGGAACGCTCGCGCACCGTCCTGGACTTCCCGACCGTCCGCGCCATGCACGCCGCGACCACCGAGCGCGCCACGGACCGGCCCCCGGCGGGCGCGCTCGCCACGGCCGCCGCCCTCGCCACCCCGTCCGGCGGCACCCGGGTACCGCTGCCCGCCCCCGCCTTCCCCGACGTACCCGTACGCCGGGCGTTGCGCTCCCGGCGCAGCAGCTTCGGCCGCTTCGACGCGGCCCGCCCGGTCACCCCCGCGCAGCTCTCCGCCGTCCTCGCGGCCTGCGCGGCGACCACCCTGGACAGCGACGCGGACCCGGCGGGCACGGTGCGGCTGGCCCGGCTGTACGCCTTCGTCAGCCATGTGGAGGGCGTCGAGCCGGGCGCGTACGCCTACGACCCGGACACCGGGGCGCTGCGGCTCGTGGACGCGGGGCCGCAGGGAGCCTTCCTCCAGGACACCTACTTCCTGGCCAACTACAACCTGGAACAGGCCGGGGCCGTCCTCGTGCCGACCGTCCGGACCACGGCCGTCCTGGACGCGGTGGGGGACCGGGGCTACCGGCTCGCGGTCGGCACCGCGGGCGCCGTGGCACAGACGTTCTACGTGGCGGCCGCCGCGCTGGGCCTCGGCGCGGGCGTGGCCCTGGGCTTCGACAACATCTCCTACATCGAGAAGCTGGGCCTCGGCGACGGCGACGAGGCACCCCTGCTGATCATGCCGCTCGGCAACGAACGACCCCGGCCCGCCGACTTCCGCCACGAGATCGCCTGACGGGGAGACCGCCCGATGACACTCATGACCTCCGACACCGCCGCCCCCACCACCCGCTGGGAACCGGGCCGGCGCTTCCTGCTCCGCGCCGCCGGGCTCCCCGTCGAGTCCGTCCGCGGCCTGCGGTGCGCGGGCACCCGCCGGTGGGCCGACCAGGTCCTCGACGGGGAGGAACGCCTCACCGAGGGCGGCGCCGCCCTCAGCGACCTGCTGCACGGCCTGGTCGAGGCCGCCGACGCCACCGGCGGCGACGCCCGCCGGGCCCTGCTCACCCTGCGGCGCCAGGTGTACAACAACCGCCTGCCCGCCGACCCCGGGGCCGCCGTACGCCTGGTCGCCGCCCTGGACGAGACCGCCGGGGCGCGGACCGCCGCCTGGCTGGACGACCGTGCCGCCCACGGCCGGCTCCTCGCCGAGGGGCCCGCCCTGCTGGCCGGTGAACTGCGTTCCGCACGAGCCGAGTTGCGCCGCGCCCTGTCCCGGGACCGGCTGCGGCTCGGTCTGCTGCTCGCCTCGCCCACCCTGGACGGCCGGCTCGACGGCTATCTGCGCGACACCTCGCCCGAACCGGGCAAGCGGATGCGGAAGATCGAGCGGTCCGCGCTCACCTACCTCTACCGCACGGCCTGCAAGACCAGCCCCTTCAGCACGCTCACCGCCGTCGCGGCCGGCACCTTCGACGACGGTCCGGCGGACGGCACGGCCCGGGACACGCCTGCTCTGCGGATCGACGGGGAGTGGCGGAGCCAGGTGCGGCTCAACGTCGTCGCCCTGGGACGGCTGGCCGACCTGATCATGGCCGACCCGGTGCGCCGCCAGGACCTCCCCGTCGTCCTGTCGCCGGGCTGGGGCCGCGACGAGGACCGCATCCGCTACGTCCGCCAGTGGGTGACCACGGGCGACGACAGCGCGGCCGTCACCTTCGACGCGGTCCGCGACCGGCTCTTCTACCTCCGCAACAGCGGCACCCTGGAACGCCTGCTCGCCTTCTTCGGCAGCCACGACCGGCCGCGCCACCGCGACCTCGTGGCACGGCTGCGCGCCGAGCACGGCGCCGACGAGGCCGAGTGCGAGCGGTACGCGGCGGCCCTGCTCCAGCTCGGCATGGTCCAGGTCCCCGGCCTGCGCACCGACGTGCACAGCCCCGACCCGCTGGGCTCCTTCCAACAGGCCCTGCGCGCCCTGGCGGCACCGTGGGCCGACACGGTGGCCGACGCCCTGGGCGGTCCGGCCGCCTGCCTGGCCGCGTACCCGGCGGCCCCGCTCGCCGAGCGGCGCACCCTGCTGCACACCCTGCGCGAACAACTCCTGGACGTACAGCGCGACTTGGGGGCCCAGGCGCCCGCCCTCCCGCAAACCCTGCTGTACGAGGACGTCAGCGCGGGCGACGACGTGACCGCCCCGGGCGGCCTGCTGGCGGGGGAGACGGGCCGGTCCCTGCGGGCGGTCGAGGGCATCCTGCCGATGTTCGACATCACCCTGCCCCAGCGCATCACCCTGCACGGCTTCTTCACGGCCCGCTACGGGCGCGGCGGGCGCTGCGACGACCTGCTCGGCCTGGTGCACGACTTCCACGAGGACTTCTTCGACCAGTACATCTCCTTCACCGCCAAGCGCACCGCCTTCGACGAGACGGGCCGCTACGTCCCCGAGGAGAACTGGCTCGGCCAGAGCGCGCTGCGGACCCTGGACGACGCCCGACGCCACTTCGCCACCGGTATGGCACGGCTCTGGGAGGAACACGGCACGGCCGACGAGATCCACCTGCCGGACGGGCTCCTGACCTCCGTCGCGGACCAACTGGCGCCCCTGGCATCCGACTTCGTCCCGCAGAGCCACCACCTCCAGGTCGCACGCCCCGGCCCGGACCGTCCGGGCGAGCCGCTGGTCGTCCTGAACCGTTCCTACGGCGGACTCGCCTTCCCCTTCAGCCGCTTCACCCATGTGTACGACACACCGGGCGCGGACGGACCCGGCCTCTCCGCGCGGCTGCGCGCGGAACTGCGCGAACGGCAGCCGGAGGGAGCCGTGTTCGCGGAGTTGACGGGCGGTCAGATCACCAGCAACCTCAACCTCCACGGGCGGCTGACCGACTTCCAGATCGTCTGCCCCGGCGAGACCTCCACCGTCCCCGAGGCGGACCGCCTCCACCTGGACGATCTGTACCTGGAGCACGACGAGGCCACCGACCGGCTCGTCCTGCGCTCACGCCGGCTGGACCGCGAGGTCGTCCCCGTCTACCTCGGCTACCTCGTCCCGGTGGCCCTGCCCGAGATCCCCCGCACCCTGCTGCTCCTCTCGCCGAGCACCATGACCCCCACCGACCTCTGGGGCGGCGTCCCCGAGAGCCCGTCCGTGGACGGCGTGACCCGCCGCCCCCGCGTACGCCACGGCGACGTCGTGGTCAGCCGCCGCAGCTGGACGGCCGACGCCGCCGCCCTCCCGGTCCGCGCCCCCGGGACCGACGCGTCCGGGTGGTTCCTCCAGTGGCGGCGCTGGCGCCGCGCGCACGGCCTGCCCGACCAGGTCTTCGCCACGACGCTCCGCGACGGACGCCGGGCGCTGGGCGCCAAACCCCTGTACGTGGACTTCGACAGCCCCCTGTCCCTCACCGCGTTCGACGCCCTGGTGGACCGCGAACCGGGCACCACCGTGGTCCTGCGCGAGATGCTCCCGACCGAGGACGGGCTGCACCTCACCTCGGACGAGGGCCACCACGTGGCCGAACTCGCCGTAGAGACCTTCACCTCCCGCTCCCGCACCGAGGACGGCCCCACATGCCCGAACTGAACCCGCCCCGCCCCGCCCCGGCCGCCGTGCTGACCGAACCCGCCGCCGTGACGGCCCACCAGGTAGCCGTGACGACAGATCAGGTCACGGTGACGGAACGACCCGTCGCCGCGACGGCGGAGCCGGGGGAGTGGATCGCCCTGCACGTCTTCTACGCCGCCAGCCCGCAGCCGATGCTCGTCAACTGCGTACGCCCCCTGGTGGACCAGCTCACCGGCGAGGGGCTGCTGGCCGGTCACTTCTTCATCAACTACTGGCTGGAGGGCCCTCACGTCCGGCTGCGTCTGCGCCCCGCGAGCGCCGCCGCCGCGCCCGAGGTGCTGCGCCGGGCCGAGGAAGCGCTGACCGCGTTCCTGCGGACCCGTCCCGCGCTGTACGAGGTGGACTCGGGCTTCCTCAAGGACTTCTACAACGCCCTGTTCGACATCGAGTTCCCCGGCGAGGACCGGGACCGCTTCATGGGCGAGGACGGCCGGATGAACCTGCGGCCCAACAACTCCTTCAGCCGCGAGCCCTACGCCCCCGAGTACGCCAAGTACGGCGGGCCCGCCGGGGTGGAGCTCGCCGAATGGCACTTCCGGCACTCCAGCGACCTGGTCATGGACGCCTTCCGCACCAAGAACCTGCACCTGCGCACCGTACTGCTGGGCACCTCCGCCCAGTTGATGATGGTGATGGCGAGCTGCTTCCTGCCGGAGGAGGACCGCCTCGCCGACTACCTCGACGGCTACTACGAGTTCTGGCACCGCGCCTTCCCTGGCACCGGGTTCATCGGCTCGAAGGAGTACGAGAAGAACTACGCCGAGATGGCGCCGCCGCTGGGCCGCCGCTTCGCCGAGATCCGTGCCGCCGTCGCCGCGGGCGAACTTCAGCGGCTCCCCGGGTTCCTGCGGGGCTGGGCCACCCACTGCCTGGAGCTGCGGGCCCGCATCGAGGACCTCACCGTCCGGGGCGAGCTGGCCTTCCCGGTCTGGGACGGGCCCGCCCGGGAGGACACCGGGCAGCAGCGCGCACAACCGGCGGACGCCGCGCCGCTTCAGACGCTCACCCATGTGCCGGCCGTGCTGCCCCGGCTGCTCTCCCCGTACATGCACATGACCAACAACCGGTTGCACGTGACGATCCGGGACGAGGCCTATCTCTCCTTCGTCCTCGGCCAGGTCCTCAGGGAACCGGGCACGGCGGACGGGTCGGCGGCGGCGGACGGGTCGGCGGCGGGCGGCCCCGAGGCGGCCACGCCATGACCGACACCCCCGACAGAGCCGCGTCACCCCCGGGCACCACCACGGCACCCGCCGCGCCCGAGTCCGCCGGGGCCGCCCCGGCCGCACCCGTACCCGACGCATCCGCCCCGGCCGCACCCGCCCCGGACGCCCGCACCGCCGCCGTCCGGGCCTACCGCCCCGCCCTGCGGGACGGCGTCCTGCTCAGCGGGCCCCTGCTGCGCGGCCCCCGTACCGTGCACCTGATCCGGCACCCCGCCACCGGTGCCGCGTTCGAGGCCGGGGTCAAGGAGTTCTTCCTCCTCTCCCGGCTCGACGGGACCAGCAACCTCGACGACCTCGCGCCCGCCTACGCCGCCCGCTTCGGCCGCCGGCTGGACGAGGGCAACTGGAACCGGCTCCTCGGCCTCCTCGGCAGCCGGGGCCTGCTCGACGGGGCCCCCGACCCGCCGCCGCCCGCACCGGCCCCCACCCGCACCGGCACCTTCTGGCGCGGCACCCGCCGGATGGTCGCCGACGCGGACGCGACCACCGCCCGCCTCCACCGGTTCCTGCGCCCGCTCCTGCACCCCGCGCTCCAACTGCCGCTGCTGGCAGCCGTGCTGGCCATGGAAGTGGCACTTGTCCTGCACTTCGGTGAACTCATGGACGGTACACTGGAGTTGTTCCGGCAACCCGTGGTGCTGGCGGCGGTCGCCCTGTTCCTCTGGTTCAGCATCACCGTCCACGAACTCGCCCATGGTGTCGCGGCCCAGCACTACGGCGGTCATGTAGCCGAGATCGGGCTGCGCTGGAGATTCCCGGCAGCGATGCTCTACTGCACCGTCGACAACTACCTCTTCCTCCCGGGCCGCCGCGCCAAGCTGGTCATCGCCGGCGCGGGCGCCCACATCAACCTGCTGCTCCTGCTGCCGTTCGCCCTCTGGTGGGCCCTCCTCGACGGCGACGACCCGGCCCGCCCGCTCCTGGCCGGACTGCTGTTCCTCGGCAGCGTCCAGGGACTCAGCAACCTCGTCCCGCTGCCGCCGCTCGACGGCTACCGGATGCTCGGCCACGCCCTGGGCGCCGCCCACCTGGCCCCCGAGACCCGCACCTATCTGGCGCTGCGCGCGGGCCGCGGCGGCGCCGAGGCGACCGCCGCCTACCCCCGCCGGGCCAGGACCCTCTACACGGCGTACGGCATCGGATCGGCCCTCCTGCTCCTCCTCGCCGTGACCGGCACCTGCACGGTGGCGGTCCTCCTGCTGCTGCGGTGACCCGACCGCGCGACCGCCCCCGACCCGAAGGATCACGCACCACATGAGTGAGGTACAGGCCATGCGACCCACACCCACCGACGGCCCCGACCCGGCCCCCGCCGTCCGCGTCCAGGGGGTGTCGAAGCGGTACGGCGACCGGCAGGCCGTCGACGACGTGTCCCTGGACATCCACCGCGGCGAGTTCTTCGGCCTCCTGGGCCCCAACGGGGCGGGCAAGTCCACCCTGGTGGAGATCATGGAGGGCCTGCGCCAGGCCGACTCGGGCTCCGTCGCGCTGTTCGGGGAGCCGCCCTGGCCCCGCAACACCGCGCTGCTGCCACGCCTCGGCGTACAGACCCAGTCCTCCGCGTTCTTCGTCCGGCAGACCGCGCACGAGCACCTGCGGACCGTCGCCGCGCTCTACGGGGTCGCACGCGCGGCCGTCGACGCCACCCTGGAATCGGTGGGACTGACCGAACAGCGCGACATCCAGGTGGAGAGCCTCTCCGGCGGTCAGCGCCAGCGGCTCGCCATCGCCTCCGCCCTGGTGCACGGCCCCGAGCTGATCTTCCTGGACGAGCCGACCGCCGCCCTCGACCCGCAGGCCCGCCGCGCCCTGTGGGAGGTGCTGCGCGCCCTCAAGGCCGAGGGCCGCACCATCGTCTACACCACGCACCACCTGGACGAGGCCGAAGCCCTCTGCGACCGCATCGCCATCCTGGTGGACGGCAAGGTCGCGGTGACCGACTCCCCGCACAACCTCGTCGGCGCCTCCGAGGCCCCCAGCCGGCTGATGCTGCCGCTCGGCCGGCTCGACGAACAGCAGGCGGCCGCCATCTCCGGCGTGGACCGGGTCACCGTCCAGGGCGGCTCCCTCGTCCTGGAGACCCGGACGGCCGGACAGGTCCTCAGCGCCGTCGACCAGCTCACCGGACTGGACGGCGTGCAGACCCGCACCGCCAGCCTCGAAGACGTCTACCTCGACCTGACCGCCCGGCTCACCAGTGCCCCGCAGTCCCCCCTCCGCACCGCCGAGACCACGGAGCACCAGCCATGAGCGCGTACGCCGCACTGACCGGAGCGGGCTACCGCGCCCAGGTCCGCGACAAGACCACCCTCTTCTTCACCTTCGCCTTCCCGCTCCTCTTCCTCGTCGTCTTCGGCCTCATCTTCCGAGGCCAGGACGTCGAACAGAGCGGACTGTCCTATCTCTCGTACACCGCCGCCGGAGTCCTGTCCTGGGGTGTGGCGAACGCCGCCGTCTTCGGCATCGCGTTCACGCTCATGCAGTGGCGCACCGACGACATCCTCCGGCTGATCCGGATGTCCCCGGCCCCGCTGTCCGCCGTCATCGGCTCCCGCTACGCCCTCGCCCTGGTCGTCGGCGCCGTCCAGTCGCTCCTGTTCGTCGGCGTCGCCATGCTGCCGCTGTTCGGACTGGAACCCGCCTCCGGCTGGCCGCTGCTGATCCCCGTGATGGTCCTCGGCATCACCACCTTCCTGCTGCTCGGCGTGATCATCGGCTCCTTCGCGAACACCCCCGAGTCCGTCGCGGCCGTCGCCAACTTCCTGATGCTGCCCATGGCGTTCCTGTCCGGGTCCTTCTTCCCGCTGGACGCCATGCCGGACTGGCTCCAGAAGGTCTCCCTGGTCATGCCGCTGCGCTACCTCAACGACGCCGTCTCCCACGCGCTGACCGGACGCGGCGACCTCTCCGACGTCACGGTCGGATGCGCCGGACTGGCCGTCTTCGCCGTGGTGTTCGGCGCGGTGGCGGTCAAGACGTTCCGCTGGACGAGGTCGTCATGAGCACCTTGACGCGGCCCCTGCCGCAGCCGATGGACCTCGCCCGGTCCGCCCTCCACACGGCGCTCGCCGACCGCCTCGGCCGCCCCGTCGCCGTCGTCCCGGTGGGCGCGACCGACGCGGCCGCCACCCTCGGCGACCGGGGCGCCCCCGATCCGTGGGCCGCCGCACGTCCCGGCGCCCGCGTCCATCTCACGGCCTCCGCCGTACTGATCGGCCCCTGGGGCGGCGACGGCACCCAGCCTGCCTGCGGACGCTGCCTGGCGATGCGCTGGCAGCGGTTGCGCAGCCGCAGCGAACGCGACGCCCTGGAGACCGGCGGCCCCGACGGCCCCCGCCCGGCCGGCCAGTGGCCGCTGCTCACCGCCTACACGTACGACACGGTCGCCGCCCTCTGCGACGCCCTGCTGGACGACGCCCTGCTGGACGACGCCCTGCCGGGCGGTGCCCTGGTGGGCGGTGCCCTGGTGGGCGGTGCCCGCCCCGAACCGCCCGCCACCGCCCCCGCCGACCGCGCCCTGCCCCAGGTCACCCGCCTCGACCTGGCCACCCTCCAGGCGCGCACGTACCCCCTGCTGCCCGACCCCCTCTGCCCCGACTGCGCCCCGCCCCGCACCACCGCCGACGCACGGCCGCAGGCCCTCACCGCCCGCCCCAAACCCGACCCCGGCACCTACCGGCTGCGCTCCGCGTCCTCGTACCCCGTCCCGGAGGCGGCCCTCGCCAACCCGGTCTGCGGCGCCCTGGGCGGCGGCACCTGGATCAACGTCACCTCACCGACGACCGCGCCGGTCGCCGGAAGCGTCTTCGTACGCGGCTACGCCGGGCTCAACGACGTCACCTGGAGCGGCCAGGAGAACGCCTTCTCCACCAGCCGCACCCTCGCCTTCCTGGAGGGCCTGGAGCGCTACGCCGGAACCCACCGGCGTGGCCGCACCACCCCCGTCACCGCCTCCTACAACGACCTCGGGGCCGACGCCGTGGACCCCGCGACCTGCGGTTTCTACGACCCCCGCACCTACCGCGACGACCCGCTGGTGGACCCCTTCGACCCGGACCGCCCCATCCCCTGGGAGCGGGGCTGGTCCCTGCGCGACGACCGGCCCGTGCTGGTTCCGTCCCGCCTCGTCTACTACAGCGCCGGAGTGGCCGCCGACAACTTCGTCTTCGAGTGCTCCAACGGCTGCGCCATCGGCGGCTGCCTGGAGGAGGCGGTCCTCGGCGGCCTGCTCGAACTCGTCGAACGTGACGCCTTCCTGAACGCCTGGTACGGCAACGCCCGCCTCACCGAGATCGACATGGCGACCGTCGGGGGCCGGACCGCCGCCGCGATGGTGGAACGGGCCGCGCTCCAGGGCTACGACGTCCATGTCCTGGACAACCGCATCGACCTGGCCGTCCCCGTCGTCACCGCGCTCGCCGTACGCCGCGACGGCGGCCCCGGCACCCTCTCCTTCGCGGCGGCCGCCTCGCTGGACCCGCTCGGCGCCGTCGAGGGCGCCCTGTCGGAGGTGCTCACCTATATCCCCCACCTCTCCCGCCAGACGGAGGAACGACGGCCCGAACTGGAGGCCATGGCTGACGACTTCTTCCAGGTCCGCCACCTCAAGGACCACGCCCAGCTCTACGGCCTGCCGAGGATGGCGGAGCACGCCCGTACCTACCTGGAACCCCTGGCGGTACGCCCCTTCGACACGGTCTACCAGGACTGGGAGTCCACCGGCCGCCCCCGCACCGGGGACCTGCGCGACGACGTCCTGGCGGTGACCGGCGAACTGGTCGGGGCCGGCCACGACGTGATCGTGGTGGACCAGACCACCCCGGAGCAGGAGCACATGGGCCTGCGCACCGTCAGCACCCTGGTGCCCGGCCTGCTGCCGATCGACTTCGGCTGGAACCGTCAGCGCGCCCCGCTCATGCCCCGGCTGCGCACCGCACTGCGGCGCGGCGGCCACCGCACCACGGACCTGACGGACGCCGAGATCCGTATGGTTCCGCACCCGTTCCCGTAGGGCGGTCCGGGCGACAGAAGCGCCCGGTACCCGTCCTGGGGACGGATACCGGGCGCCGGGCCCTGCGGCTGCCTCTGCTCGATCAGGCGGAGCAGGAGGTGGTGCTGGTGGTGGAGCTGCACGTCGAGGTCGAGCTGGTGCTCGTGGAACCGGCGAGCACGACCTCGCTGGCGTCCGAGTAGTCGGAGATCTCGAAGGTCTCGGCCTCCAGCTCAAGGATCTCGTCGGCGAGGGTGCTCAGGTTCTTCTCCATGGTGTCTCCTCCTGATGGGGCCGCCGGTTTCGGGGCCGTCTGCCGGGGTGTGCACGCCTGGTGTGGGGTACGCACCTATTCCACCGCCCGCCGCTCACCGTTCGGCATGCCTCGCGCTCACACATCGCTGGCACGCGACGCCAGCGCCCTTCGCACCGAGCACAGGAGTCCGACATGTCCCAGTCCCACCCCGCCCGGTCCCACCCCGCCCTGGCCCGCCTGGGAGAGGCGGTCCGTCCCGCGCTCACCCTCTACCTGGACGTCCACCGCACCCCGGAACTCTCCGGCGAGGAGACCCGCACCGCGGCCCTGTTCGCGGAGCGGTTGACCGCCACCGGCTTCGACGTCGTACGCGGCATCGGCGGCCACGGAGTCGCGGGCGTCCTGCGCAACGGCGACGGCCCCCGCGTCTACCTGCGCGCCGAACTGGACGCCCTGCCCGTCGCCGAGCGCACCGGCCTCCCGTACGCCAGCGCCAACGGGGCCATGCACGCCTGCGGCCACGACCTCCATCTCGCCGCGGCGGCCGGGGCGGCGGAGCTGCTGGCCCGCACCACCGCCCACTGGAGCGGCACCCTGGTGGTGGTCGGCCAGCCTGCCGAGGAGACCCTGACGGGAGCCCGCGCGATGCTGGCGGACGGCCTCTACGAGCGCTGCGGCAGACCGGACGTGGTGCTCGCCCAGCACGCGGCCCCGCTGCCCGCCGGGATGGTCGCCCACGGCGGCCCGCACGCCCCGGTCGCCGCCGCGAGCGCCGCGCTGACCGTGGTCCTGCACGGCCGGGGCGGCCACGCGGCCACCCCGCACCTCACGGTGGACCCGGTCGTCACGGCGGCGGCCGTGATCACCCGCCTCCAGGCCGTCGTTTCCCGCGAGACGGCCCCGGCCGACCAACTCAGCCTCACCGTCGGCACGTTGCGGGCGGGCACAGCGGTGAACATCGTCCCCGACACCGCCGAACTCGGCATCGGCGTCCGGGCCCTCACCGACGCCTCCCTGGACCGCGCGCTGGCGGCCGTGGACCGCGTGGTCCGGGCCGAGTGCGCGGCCTCCGCCTGTCCCCGCGACCCGGAGCTGACGACCCTCTCCCGCTCCCCGGCCCTGTGGTGCGACCCGGCCACGACCGACGCGATCCGCGCCGCCCACACCACCCTGTACGGCCCCGAACGCGTCGGCACCTGGCCCGCGTCGATGGCCGCCGAGGACTTCCCCCTCTACGGCGACGCGGGCCTCGCGGTCCACGGCGAGCCCAAAATCCCCCTGGTCTACTGGATGTTCGGCACGGCGAGCCCGAAACAGTGGTCCGAGTCCGGCCCCGGCCTCCCCCCGAACCACTCCCCGCACTTCGCCCCCGACATCCGCACGGCCCTGCCCCCGGCGATCACGTCCCTGACGGCGGCGGCCCTGGACCGGCTGGGCGGGGGAGCGGGGGCGTAGCCGCTCTTGCGGTGTCCTCAGCACCGCTCCAGAAGTGCGTGCTTGAGGAGTCATCTCATGTGGCAACTCGACGGAGTGTTGGCCATGAAGGAGATCGTTGAGCGGCTGGTGCCGGACGAGTTGGGGGAGTTCTTCCAGAGGGTGGTGCCGGAGCCCCCGTCTCGGGCTCAGGGCGGTGGTCGGCGTCGGCGCGGCGACCGGGAGGTGCTGGTTGCGATTGTGTGCGTGGCTACGGCGGGTTGCACCTGGCAGCAGCTGCCTTCGGCGTGGTTCGGCCCGTCCGGCGCGCTGCCCACCGGCGGTTCTCGGAGTGGTCGAAAGCCAGGGTGTGAGCCAAGCCTCACCGCCTGGTCCTCGACGAGTTCGGTGCCCGCGGTGAGCCGGACTGGTCGCGGTGCGCGATCGACTCGGTGAACACGCGGGCCCTGGAAAGGGGGACCTGGCAGGTCCGAATCCTGTCGACCGGGGCAAGTACGGCGCGAAGATCCACCTGATCAAGGAATGATCGGGAATGCCCATATCCGTTTGCGTTTCCGGGGCCAACCTGCATGACAGCCTGGCCCTGATACCGCTCGTGAAGGGCATCCCGCCGATCCGCTCGCGCCGCGGCCGGCGACGGCGCAAGCCCGGCAAGCTCCACGCCGACAAATGCTACGACTATGCCCACCCGCGAAGATGGTCGCACGAGGGAGGCATCACCCACCGCATCGCCCGCAAGCTCAGTCGAGCGCCGGGTGCAGCTCCGGCCGGGATTCCCACCATGCCTGGAACAACGCGTTGTTGGGAATGCTGTCGAGATAGGCACGGGCCGACGCCCGGAACAGCAGGCCGGCACGCTGTTCGCAGACTGCGGCCCGGTTCCAGGCGAGTCGGATGCGGCCCGTGACCGGGTCGCCGGCCAGCGGTCGGAGCACCGTGCCCTCGACATATGGCGAGGTGGGCTGGCACAGGGAGACGGCCCGTCCGGCGGCGATCAGTTCCCACCGCATGCGGCGGTCGGCGATCCGGTAGCGCAGCTTGGGCGTGAATCCGGCCCGGCGGCAGGCATCGGTCATGGCCTCAGGTCCTCCGTCACCGTCATCGGTCAACGTCGTCCAGGTCTCGCCCGCCAGGTCGGCAAGTTCGATTTCCTTCTGCCCGGCCAGCGGGTGGGAGGCCGACAAACGCACGCATGCGGGTTCCTTCGGTATGAGGGTGCGCACCGCCACACCGTCGGGGAGCGGTACCTCGTGGTCCGCGACCTCCCCGAACAGGATCGCGTCGTACTGTCCGGCCTCGAGCATGCGGACGAGCACCGTCGCCGAGTGCTCGATGGTGATGTCGATCTCGTGGCCGGGCAGTTCCGCCTCCAAGCGCCCGAACAACTGGTCCACCAGCACGAGCAGGATGCACCCGAGCCGCAGTGCCGGGTGCGGAGCGGCGGCTCGCGTCCCGGCGGTCAGGGCGTCCATCTCGCCGAGCACCCGGTGGGCCACCGACAGCACGAACTCGCCCAGCGGCGTCGGTGCGACCCCGGACCTGCTGCGAACGAACAGTTCACCGCCCGCGACCCGTTCGATACGGCGCAGCTGCGCGGAAAGGGCGGGCTGGGACACCCCGAGCCGTGTCGCGGCACGCCCCAGACTGCCTGCGTCCGCCACCTGGAGGACAGCTTGCAGATGCCTCAACTCAAGCTGCATTTTTCCAGAATATGCAGGCACAGCTGCTGAGTTGAAGGGTTCCGGCGAGGCAATCCATAACACCGGTCTTATGGGCGATGAGATGTCCCATCCATGGCATGCACACACCCATACTCAGCCCATCCCCACCCCCCCTGAGTAACCGGAGCAGAAGTGCAACCCACCAGACTCACGGCAGTACTCGCCGCCCTCGCACTGACGGCGGGCCTCGCCGGCACCCTCACGACCACCGCCACCGCAGCTGACCGGAGCGCCGACAGCACCCCTCAAGGTCCGCGCCACGGCGCCCTGGAAGCCGAGCTCAGCCCGGCCCAGAGCAAGGCGCTCCTCCGCAAGGCCGAGAACAAGACAGCTGACACCGCCCGCGCCCTCGGACTCGGCGCCAAGGAGAAACTGGTCGTCAAGGACGTCGTGAAGGACAACGACGGCACCCTGCACACGCGCTACGAGCGCACCTACGCCGGCCTGCCCGTTCTCGGCGGCGACCTGGTCGTGCACACCGCACCCGCCTCGAAGGCGTCCGGCACGGTAGCCACGACCTTCAACACCAAGCACCACATACGCGTCGCCTCCACCACCGCCACCCTGACCAAGGCGCAGGCCGAGACCAAGGCGCTCAGGACGGCCCGCACACTGGACGCCCGACAGCCCGCCGCCGAAAGCGCCCGCAAGGTCGTCTGGGCCGGCAGCGGTACCCCCAGACTGGCCTGGGAAACCGTGATCGGCGGCCTTCAGGACGACGGCACCCCGAGCCGCCTGCACGTCATCGCCGACGCGGACAACGGCAGGGAGATCACCCGCTACCAGGACATCAAGACCGGCACGGGCAACACCCAGTACAGCGGCACCGTGACTCTGGACACCACACGGTCCGGCTCGACGTACCAGATGTACGACACCACGCGCGGCGGCCACAAGACCTACAGTCTCAACAACGGCACATCGGGCACCGGGACACTGATGACCGATGCCGACGACGTCTGGGGCACCGGCTCCGGCTCCCACACGCAGACCGCTGGTGCGGACGCCGCCTACGGCGCGCAGGAGACCTGGGACTTCTTCAAGAACACGTTCGGCCGCAGCGGCATCCGCAACGACGGCGTCGCCGCCTACTCCCGCGTCCACTACGGCAACGCTTATGTCAACGCCTACTGGGACGACAGCTGCTTCTGCATGACCTACGGTGACGGCTCCGGCAACAACCACGCACTGACCGCGCTGGACATAGCCGGTCATGAGATGAGCCACGGCGTCACCTCCAACACCGCGGGCCTCACCTACAGCGGGGAGTCCGGCGGCCTCAACGAGGCCACCTCTGACATCTTCGGCGCGGGTGTGGAGTTCTACGCCGACAACAGCGCGGACGTCGGCGACTACCTCGTGGGGGAGAAGGTCGACATCAACAGCAACGGCTCGCCGCTGCGCTACATGGACAAGCCGAGCAAGGACGGAAACTCGGCCGACAGCTGGTACTCCGGCGTCGGCAACCTCGACGTGCACTACTCCTCGGGCCCCGCGAACCACATGTTCTACCTGCTCTCCGAGGGCAGCGGCAGCAAGACAATCAACGGCGTCACCTACAACAGCCCGACCTCCGACGGCGTCGCCGTCGCCGGCATCGGCCGCGACGCAGCCCTGAAGATCTGGTACAAGGCGCTGACGACGTACATGACGTCCAGCACCAACTACGCCGGCGCCCGCACCGCCGCCCTCAACGCCGCCACCGCGCTGTACGGTACCAACTCCGCCCAGTACGCAGCCGTCGGCAACGCCTTCGCCGGCATCAACGTGGGCGGCCACATCAACCCGCCGGCCAACGGCGTCACGGTGACCAACCCCGGCAGCCAGTCCTCCACCGTCGACACCGCCGTGAGCCTCCAGGTCCAGGCGAGCAGCACCAACAGCGGCTCCCTCAACTACAGCGCCTCCGGCCTGCCCGCCGGCCTGTCGATCAACGCCTCGACCGGCGCGATCTCCGGCACGCCCACCACGGCCGGGTCCTACACCACCACCGTCACGGTGACCGACTCCACCGGTGCCACCGGCACCGCGACGTTCACCTGGACGATCAACACCGGCGGGAGTGGCAACTGCACCTCGGTCCAGCTGCTGACCAATCCGGGCTTCGAGTCGGGCAACACCGGCTGGACGAACAGCGACGTCATCAACAACGACGTCCGTGAGCCGGCCCACGGCGGTTCCTACACGGCCTGGCTCAACGGCTGGGGCTCCGCGCACACCGACACCCTGTCCCAGACGGTGACGATCCCCGCGGGCTGCAAGGCGACTCTGTCCTTCTACCTTCACATCGACACCACGGAGTTCTACGCCGGCGTATACGACAAGCTGACGGTCACCGCAGGATCGAAGACCCTCGCGACGTACTCGAACGCCGACGCTGCCTACGGCTATGCCAAGAAGTCCTTCGATCTCTCCTCGCTGGCGGGCCAGACGGTGACCCTGAAGTTCACCGGCGTCGAGGACGCGTACCTCGCGACGAACTTCGTCGTGGACGACACCTCCCTGACGACCGGCTGAGCGTTCGGCCGGCACGGTGACGTGCCGGCCGATGACGCGCACGGAAGTCCTGGCCAAGACAGAGAGGCAATGCCGTGATCACGCCTGGAAGCTCTTCCGAAGAACCTGACAACGCTCTCGTCTCCCGAATGGTGTCCCGCCGCCGCATGCTCCTGCTGGGCGGAGCGGCCGGTGCCGTAGCCCTCAGCGGCGCGGGCGCCGTCGCGAACGCCGTCGGACGGAACACCGCCGACGCCGGCCCCCTCGACTCGGTGAAGGCAGCCGCCTCCGCGTCCAGCACCTGCATGTCGCTGATCACGGAGCAGATCGAGGGCCCCTACTACATCGACTACGAGCTCTTCCGGAATGACGTGGTCGAGGACCGTACCGGTATCCCGCTCCTCCTCGTGCTGCGCGTACTCGACAGCACGACCTGTAGGCCCGTCCGCGACTCCGCCATAGAAATCTGGCACTGCGACGCCTCAGGCGTCTACTCCGGCTACACCCAGAACGGCAACGGAGGCGGCGGGGGAACACCTCCCGGCCCGCCGCCCACCGGAATGCCGACGGCGCCTCCGGACGGCCCAGGCGGCCCAGGCGGCCCAGGCGGCCATGCCACGCCGACCGACGACCTCACCTGGCTGCGCGGCATGCAGATGACCGACCACCAGGGGTTCGTCACCTTCCGGACCGTCTTCCCCGGCTGGTACGCCGGTCGCGCCGTCCACGTCCACACCAAGGTCCACACCGGCGGCGCGCGTACACCCGACGGCTACACCGGCGGACGCACCTGTCACACCGGGCAGTTCTACTTCCCCGAAGAGGCGGTCAAGGCCACCGCGAACACCGAGCCCTACTCAGCGAACACCATCACGCGCATGCCCCTCGACGACGACTCCATCTACCCGGGAACCGGCACCCAGGGTGGCCTGCTCAAGATCGTCTACGACAAGCGGCACATCGAGCGCGGCGTCGTCGGCCACATCACAATGGCAGTCGATCCCGACGCCACCCATGACGGCCAGGGAGCACCCGGCGGCCCCGCCCCCACCGCCTCCTCGTCGTTCCCCTCCTGACGCGGGGACACCAGCACGCGCGACAGACCAAGGCTGCCCGGAAACCGTTCGGTGTCCGGGCAGCCGGCCTCACCACGCTCCGGCCGGGGCTGAGGCGGGATCGAGAACCCGCTTCGAGCTCGCGGACGCTCTGGTCGGTGCGGCGCGGCTGCCACATGAGGTAGTCCCGGGTGGCACGATGAGCACGTGCCGTCGGCAAGGCATCGACCCGGCCAAGAAGATCACCAGACGCAACGGAACATCGCCACGCCTGCGCCGACGTGTTGCCGCCACTGCTGCCGCGCTTGCCGTGGCATCCAGCGGGCCGGCCGCTCCCACCGTTGCCCGCCGCGTCGGCCGCTCCGGCCGGGGCCCGGAGCTGCGTCGGCCGGGGTGTCACGGGCAGTGGCGGGCACGCGAAGTCGACGGCCTGGTGCGCGGTTCCCGGCCAACGGGTGGCGGACGGCGGCGGGGACATGGTCCACGCGTAGCGCGTTCCTCCCGGTAGGCGCCCGGCCGCTCGACACAGCCACATGAACGGTCCCGAGGCACGGAGGTCACAGCCCCAGATGCACTGGGTGGGCCCCGCGAGCCAATCCGCCGAGGGCTGTCGGCCTCCACCGACACCGGCTCGCGCTCCGACGAGACGCCTGACCCAGGAGTCTCAGCCGGCCCCACCGGGTTCGTTCGAGTCGAAGGCCTGGGCGACGGCGAGGCTGTCCTCGTAGACATGGTGCCGGGTGACGAGGCCGTCCTCGACGGTGAGGTGCAAGGCGAACCGGGCGCGATAGGCGCGTCCGGTGGAGCGGGCGGTCTGGCGGATCTCGCCGAGTACGACCGCGTGGTCACCGTCGACGAGGATGCGCTCGATCTCGGTCGCCGCCTGTCCGGGCACATGGTGTGCGGCGAGTTCGCGGTAGTGGGCGGTGGCGTCGGCGCGGGTGGAACGATAACGGATCCACGGCGTAGCGGCCCGGCCGTGCTCGGCCTCCGGCCAGTCCAGCTTCCAGTCGCCCCGCTCGGCGTACATCTCGGCGATGTGCTCGGGGTCGCCCCGTCCGATCCGGCGCAACAGCTCTTCCACCACAGTGCGGGTGGTCGCGGGTGTGGCTGTGGACACGACTCATCACTCCGATCCGGCATCCGTATCCGCGTCCTACTGACGCGGCGGCGGGATCACCATCTTCGTCGGCACCGGCAGACCGACGCCATTACCTGCCAGGTAACGGCTCAGCGCCTCAAGACCCCCGCTCACGACATGTTCCGGCGCGAACACGGCCTCGGCCTCGGGATCCTGAACACCCTTTCGTAGGTGACCATTCGGAACGACTGCCATACACGCGGCCGGCTCCTGTCCGATGTGCTTCGGCCATGTGAGTCGGCGGCCCTGAGTCCCGTGGGTTCAGGTGAAACACGAGGATGCTGAGCGGTCAGGGAGCGCAGGCCGGCAAGCTGTGTCCGGCGGCCCCGGCATTTAGATCGGTGGCTCAGTGAGGAGTTGCAGCAGCCAGTTGGCGCTTTCTACAGCGCCCGTGGTGGTTGCTCCGGGGAAGAGCCGGCCCCAGGAGCACGCGCGGCCAAGAGCGCCAAGTCGCCACGCCAGAGTCACCGCGCGTCGCAGTTCCGCGCTCGTCCGACCGCCTCCCGTCCAGGGTTCCAGATAGGCATCTCGTAGCCGTGGCAGCACTTCGGACCCGTATCGTGTACTGGCTGCCCGGGCCGGGACCAGGAAGCTGCAGAAAGGGTGGGAGACCGCGGCGTCGCCCCAGTCGAAGAATGTGAATCGGCCTGGTTCTGGGTTGAACAGCTGGCCGTCGTGCAGGTCGGAATGGTCAAGGGAGTCAGCAATGCCCACCGCGGCAAGTTCAGTGCACCAGTTCACGAGGCGCGGCCGGAGTTCATACAGCCTTTTGAGGTCGTCCGGCTGAAGTGTGGTGTTCTCCGCGATGACTTGGTCGAAGACGTCGGGAAGCGCGGTGGTGCGTGCGCTGGGGACACCGAGCAGCTCGATCTCGTGAGCGTACGGAACAAGCGCCTGCTGCATGGTTGCGTACTGGCCCAGCGGCTCTTCCCAGACTCGTGGATCGGCGGGGCTGCGGTTGAGTACGTCCCTGAAGAGCTCGCCGCCGTGGGGAAGTAGCGACCAGCCGTGATCCGCGTCGACGGCGAGGGGTTCCCATACGTGCTCCGGCACCCAGTGAGCCAAAGCGGAGGTCAGCGTCGCCTCAAAGGCGCTGCCGGGCGGATTGGCCTTGAACCAAACGGCGTTGTGGTCTTCGACCGCCAGGCGCACCAGGACAGACCACGGTCGTAGCCGCACTCTCCGTTGCCCTGTCTCGCGCAGACCGCGAGCAGCGAGCTCGCGCTCAACCCATCCGAGGGCAGCGTCTCGCCAGGCTTCTTGCTCCCAGGGCGTGACCGCATCTTGGTATTGGCCCTGGTCCACGACCACCGACGCGTCATGTCGCATCGCGCCATCCCAGCATCGTGCTCGCCGGTTTTTCCATCGATTTTCTTCTTGGGCCCATCGGCAGCGTCTCCCAGAAGTGCGCGCGCTGAGTCCGGGTAGCGAATGGCGGTCTCCGCACCGATGCCGATGCCGATGCCGAAGACGAGTTGGAGCGCGTCGGCGCCGTGGCTGAGGGGGCCTCTTCGAGCTGGCGTGGCCCGGGTGGTCCAGAGCTTGCAGGCCGGGCTGAGTTCGACGGCGGTCTTCTGGGTGATCAGCAGGTGGGAGTCGGCCGTGTTCGGCCAGTGGAGCCAACGCCCCTGAGCACATGGGCTATCCACGGATGCCGGAATTGCCGACTGAGTCCTCAGGCCGGCGCACTGCGGGCGGAGGGAGGGCGCGGAGCGCCGTCACCGGTCCCTGGAGCCGTGGTTCCACCCACCCGTGGTGAACCGGGTCCGCCACAGGTCACGGAGCAACGCGATCTCGGCCATGTGGTGGATGAATTCGAGGTTGGCCCCCGCCAGCACGGCGATGTACGGATCGTCGCGGTCGGAGCCGTACGGGTACTGCGAGAAGCCGACCGTGTCGAGCTGTTCCTCGGTGACGGCGCCGACGTTCTCGCGCCAACGGTTGATCAACGCCCAGAACCGCTCAAGCGACAGCCCGGCGGACGGTGTGAAGTCGACCAGCAGATGGGGATCCTGCCGCCGCTCACCGAAGGTCCACTCCCACTGGCCCGCGAAGAAGGAGTGCAGGTGCGCCAGGCGCCAGGCGATGGTGGTGATCGGCGTTTCGTCGGGGCCCGGCGTCCCGGTGTGGGCGAGGACTTCCTCGACCCGTTCGACGCTCACGCTCCAGTCGTCGGCGATCTTGCCGATCGTCATGCCGCCGGCTGCCTGCCGGGCGACCTCGGCGTATTCGCTCGACGGGATGTCAGGAGCGCCCTTGTCGATGACCCAGGCGCCGGGCCCATACGCCTGGGGCGTCACCGCCTCGTCCCGGGGCCGGAGCGACCAGCACCCGGCCACCGGCTCCCACAGGTGCTCCTCGTCACCGAGCCCCGCCAGCCGTACCTGGGCCATCTCCCGTGCCTGGTCGAACTGGCCGAGCAGCAGGCCCAATCGATCGGTCCGTGTGCCCTCGGTGCTCATGTCCGACCTCTCTCGTCCCGTAGCCGTACCTCGTTCGGCACAGACGGAAGCTAGTGGCTCACCGAGGCAGGCGCGACCGAATTACCTTTCGCAGTGAGGTACTTCGCACTCATCGGTCGTGGTGGCGGAGACGGGGCCGGAGCGAGGTGTCTGTAACCCCGGCCCCACGCGCGCCGACGTGGGTCTGGTACTCCGGCGTGAGTTCAGCCCAGCGCCGCGTACGAGACGAAGTGGGCCCAGGAGGCGGGGGAGAGGGCGAGTTCGGGGCTCTGCTCGTCCTTGGAGTCCCGGACGTGGACCGTTCCGGGACCGGTGGCCACCTCCACACAGCTGTCGCCGGAGCCACTGCTGTAGCTGCTCTTGAACCAGACCAAGTTGGTGGTGCTCATGCTGCTCCTCGCATCTGCCGCAACAGGCTCAAGGATTCCTCTAGGGAAAGTGCCTGTGACCGCATCCTGGCATACCGCATCTGGAGCGTGCTGACCACTTTGGCGTCAGAGACGAACTGGCCACTTTCCTGCCCCTCGCAGTATCCCAGCCACTTGTTGTCCGGCGTCTCCAACAACTGCACTGGCCCGTGCAGTCCAGCATGGTCATGCTTCACCACCCGCATGAGCTGGATCTCGATGTTCCTCAACTCCGCGAGCGCGAGCACTTGGTCCAAGAGTTCCCGGGTCGTACCCACCCCGCCCGTCTGCCGCAGAAAGAGATGCTCCTCAAGGATGAAGCTGTACGTCGTACCCGACTTCCCCCGCAGTAGCTGCTGTCGACCCAGTCGGGCCGCCAACTGCTCTTCAACCTGCTGCTCGCTCAGCAACGGCAACTGGTTGACGAACAGGTTCCGCGCATACGCCTCCGTCTGCAACAACCCCGGAACCAACCGGCACTCGTACGTGTAGAGGTTGATCGCCTCCGCCTCCAGCCTCGCCCACTGCCGGAACCAGCTCGCGAGACCCGGCCGCCGGGACAGATGCCGTGCCGCAGCCCGCAGCGACCCGAAGGCGTCCAGGACCTCTTCGGCACGGTCCACGAAGTCGGCGGGCGGGAACCGGCGGCCCTGCTCGATGGAAGCGACGGTCGGCACCGAGTACCGCACCCGGGGGGCGAACTGTTCCTGGGTCAGCCGGGCCCGTTTTCGGAAGGCCTGCACCACGGCACCGAAGGTCTTCAGGCTGTCCGAACCTTCCGGTTCCGTGCCCCCGGCGGCCTGCGCACCGCAGTCGACTACCGCCCCGTCCGACGCCTGGTCCACGCCGCCCACCTCCGTGCTCGTGCCGCAATCCGCCCATGGTGGTGTGACGGGGCCCTTACTGTCCACAGTCGGTACCCGTACGCTCACTCAGCGTACGGGTGTCTGCGCTGGAGCCGGTTCGGATCGCGGGCCAGATTGGCCGACATGAATACCCCCGTCACGCCCGCCACGGCGCACCCCGCCACCCCGCACACCTTCACCCAGCGTTTCAGCTCCACCCCGCGCGGGGCCAGGCTCGCCCGCCGTCTCGCCGCCCTCCAGCTGGACCGCTGGGGCGTCGCGTACGGCAGTGACCTCGCCGACGCCGCCACGCTGGTCGTCGCCGAGCTGGCCGCCAATGCCGTGACGCACGGCCGCGTCCCGGGCAGGGACTTCGAGCTGCGCCTGACCCGGGTGCCGGGTGCCGTCCTCCGGATCGAGGTCTCCGACGCGCGCGGCGAGAGCCGCCCGTCCCTTCCGGAGGGCCTTGCCGAGCCCACGGCCGACGACCTCTCCGGGCGCGGCCTGCTCCTGGTCAGGGCGCTGGCGGACCGGTGGTGCGTACGCGACCGGGTGCCGGTCGGCAAGACGGTGTGCGCGGAGCTGGACCTGCGCCGACGGCCGTGAGGGGTCGCGTGGGAGTGAGGTTCTGTCCATCCGGGGCTCCCGGAGGCATTCGAATCGAAGCGGTTTTGCATGGTCATGCGTAATCATGCATACTCTTCCTATGTCTAAGGTCCTCACCTCCCTTCCGGCCGGCGAGCGCGTCGGCATCGCCTTCTCGGGCGGCCTCGACACCTCGGTCGCGGTCGCGTGGATGCGCGACAAGGGTGCCGTCCCGTGCACCTACACCGCCGACATCGGCCAGTACGACGAGCCCGACATCGCCTCGGTGCCCGGCCGCGCTCAGGCGTACGGGGCCGAGATCGCGCGGCTGGTCGACTGCCGTGCCGCGCTGGTCGAGGAGGGCCTGGCCGCGCTCACCTGCGGGGCGTTCCACATCCGCTCCGGCGGGCGTGCCTACTTCAACACCACCCCGCTGGGCCGCGCCGTCACCGGCACGCTCCTGGTCCGGGCGATGCTGGAGGACGACGTGCAGATCTGGGGCGACGGCTCCACCTTCAAGGGCAACGACATCGAGCGGTTCTACCGCTACGGCCTGCTCGCCAACCCGAACCTGCGGATCTACAAGCCCTGGCTCGACGCGGACTTCGTGACCGAGCTGGGCGGCCGCAAGGAGATGTCGGAGTGGCTGCTCGCCCATGAGCTGCCCTACCGCGACAGCACGGAGAAGGCGTACTCCACCGACGCCAACATCTGGGGCGCCACCCACGAGGCCAAGACGCTGGAGCACCTGAACACCGGTGTGGAGACCGTCGAGCCGATCATGGGCGTGCGGTTCTGGGACCCGTCGGTCGAGATCGAGACCGAGGACGTGACCATCGGCTTCGAGCAGGGCCGGCCGGTGACGATCAACGGCAAGGAGTTCGGCTCCGCGGTCGATCTCGTCATGGAGGCCAACGCCATCGGCGGCCGCCACGGCATGGGCATGTCGGACCAGATCGAGAACCGGATCATCGAGGCCAAGAGCCGGGGCATCTACGAGGCGCCCGGCATGGCCCTGCTGCACGCCGCGTACGAGCGCCTGGTCAACGCGATCCACAACGAGGACACCCTCGCCCAGTACCACAACGAGGGCCGGCGCCTCGGCCGTCTCATGTACGAGGGCCGCTGGCTGGACCCGCAGGCGCTGATGGTGCGCGAGTCGCTCCAGCGCTGGGTCGGCGCGGCGGTCACCGGCGAGGTGACACTGCGGCTGCGGCGCGGCGAGGACTACTCGATCCTCGACACCTCGGGCCCCGCGTTCAGCTACCACCCGGACAAGCTGTCCATGGAGCGCACCGAGGACTCGGCGTTCGGCCCGGTGGACCGGATCGGCCAGCTCACCATGCGCAACCTCGACATCGCGGACTCGCGCGCCAAGCTGGAGCAGTACGCCGGGATCGGCCTCATCGGCACCGCCAACCCCGCCATCGGCGCCGCGCAGGCCGCCGCGACCGGCCTCATCGGCGCCATGCCGGAGGGCGGCGCCGAGGCCATCGCGTCCCGTGGCGAGGTCTCCGACGACGAGGCCATGCTGGACCGCGCCGCGATGGAGTCCGGCACGGACTGACCCGGCTCCCCGGCTCCGCGCGGGCCGAATCCCGCCCGGTACCGCGAAGAGGCCGGTCCGACGCCCACGGGCGCCGGACCGGCCTCTTCCGCTGTTGCCCGTCACGGGGCCGGCCGGGGTGCGTCAGGTGGACGCCTGGTCGCTGTCCTTCAGCGTGCCCCAGCCGTGCCACCGCTCGACCTCGACCCAGGCACTCACCCGGGTGCGGCTCCGCTCCGGGTACGGCTTGCCCGTGTAGTGGGTGGAGAGCCGGTCGATGTCGGTGAGGCCCTCGTCGTCGTGCATCTCGGCGACGCGCCCGATGAGGGTGACATGGGTGTACCAGTCGTCGTCGGCGAGCACGGTGAGGGTGATGCGCGGGTCGTTGCGCAGGTGCTTCAGCCGGACCCGGCCCTCGTCCATGTTGATCAGCACCCGGCCGTCGTCCCACAGGTACCAGGTGGCCGTGGAGACCGGAGCGCCGTCCGCGCGCAGCGTGGCGACGACGCACGGGTTGGGGCGGCGCAGCAGTTCCACGGCTTCGGGGGGAAGCGGCGGCTTGGACATGGGGACTCCTCGGTGTCGGCGGTCGTGGTCGTCGGTGTACGGACGAGGGTGCCAGGTCGCGGCGGGCGCCGCCCCCCGGCACCGGCCGCGCTTCCGGACCCGGTACCCGGTCGGCGGCGGGCATACGGGTCACACGATGAGGCGATGTCCGTGGAGGCGGCTCGCTTCGGCTCCCGGATCGTGATCGAGTTGACGCACCGTCAGCTGTGTGGCTGTACGGGGACGGAGCGGCCGAGGGGAACGGATGACGAACCGACAGCAGCCACCACCACCGGACGCCGTCGTGGTCGGCGCGGGACTGGCCGGCCTGGCCTGCGCCCTCGACCTCCGGAGCGCGGGTCTGCGCGTCGAACTGCTGGAGGCGTCCGACGCGGTGGGCGGCCGGATGCGCACCGACCGCAGGGACGGCTTCCTGCTCGACCGGGGCTTCCAGGTCTTCAACACCTCCTATCCGCAGGTGAAGGCCCGCCTCGACCTGCGCTCGCTGCGCCTGCGGCCGTTCACCCCGGGCGTCGTCGCCCGGACGCGCTCGGGCCGGGTCCGCCTCACCGACCCCACCCGGTGTCCGGGCGACGCGGCGCACCTGCTGCCCGGACGGGTCCTCTCGGCACGCGACCTCGCCGCGCTCGCCGTCCTCACCGCGCGTGACGCCCTGCTCCCGGCGAAACGCCTGGCCCACATGCCCGACCGCTCCGCTTCGGCCGCGCTCGTCCGCGCCGGGCTGTCCCCGGACGCGATCGAGGACCTCGTACGGCCGTTCCTGTCCGGGGTGTTCCTGGAAGAGGGGCTGGAGACCTCCGCCCGCTTCCTGCACCTGGTCTGGCGGAGCATGGCACGCGGCACCCTCTGCCTGCCCGCCCGGGGCATCGGCGCGGTGCCGGAACAGCTCGCCGTCCGCCTTCCGGAAGGCGCCCTGCGGCTCGGCACGCCCGTCGCGGACCTCACCGGTTCCGGGGTGCTCCTGGCGGACGGACAAGAACGCCCGGCGGCCGCCGTCGTCGTGGCCACCGACGCCACCACGGCCGCCCGTCTGCTGCCCGGCCTGGAGGTCCCGGACGGGCGCACGGTGACGACGTACTACCACGCGGCCGGGAAGTCGCCGCTGAGCGAACCGACGCTGGTCGTCGACAGCTCCCTGGCCGTCCTGAACAGCTGTGTCCTGACCGAGGCCGCCCCCACCTACGCCCCGCCCGGCACCGCCCTGGTGTCCACCTCGGTCCTGGGCGGCGGCCCGGCGGGCGGTGAGAAGACGGTGCGCGCCCGGCTGGCCGAGCTGTACGACACCGACACGAGCGCCTGGGACCCGGTCGCCGCGTACACGGTCGAGGGCGCGCTGCCCGCGATGCGTCCGCCCTGGCCGCTGAGCCGCACCACCCGCTTCGCGCCGGGCCGGTACGTCTGCGGGGACCACCGGGCCACCGGGTCCGTCCAGGGCGCGCTGGCCTCCGGCAGCCGGGCGGCGCGCGAGGTACTGGCCGACCGCGCGGCGGCCCGCGCCCCCCGGCCGTGAACGGGCGGCCCGGGACCCGGAGGCCGCCCCGGTGAGCCCCGCCGGTCCCGCCCGCGCCGCCGGGGACGCGGCGGACGGCGTCGTCGTCCTGGGCGGCGGCGCGGCCGGGCTCTGCCTGGCGCACCGGCTCACCGAGGGCCCCGCCCTCCCGACGAGCGTGACCGTGGTCGAGGCACCGGACGGGCCGCTGCGGCCCCCGGAGCGGACCTGGTGCTACTGGGAGGCGGGCACCGGGGACTTCGAGGACGCCGTCACCGCGTCCTGGACACGGCTGCGGGTGCGCGGCGCGGACGGCACCACCGTGGAGTCGGACCCCGCCCCCCTGCGCTACCGCATGGTCAGGTCGGCCCGTTTCGAACAGCTGGTCCACGCCCGGCTGGCGGCCCGCCCCGGCGCCCGCCTCGTACGCGCCACCGCCCACGAGGTGCGCGAGGCGCCGTACGGGGCCGAGGTGCGCTGCACGGCCGAGGACGGGAAGCCGCTCATCCTGCGCGGCCGCCATGTCTTCGACTCCCGGCCGGTGCGGACCGTACCCGCGCACCGCACCCTGCTGCTCCAGCACTTCCGGGGCTGGTTCGTGCGCACCGCGGCCCCCCGGTTCGACCCCGGCGTCGCCGACCTCATGGACTTCCGGGTGCCCCAGCCGCGCCATGGACTGGCCTTCGGCTACGTCCTGCCCCTCGCACCGGACCGGGCGCTGGTGGAGTACACCGAGTTCTCCCGGACCCCGCTGACCACCCCCGCCTACGAGACGGCCCTGCGGCACTACACGGCCGAGGTCCTGCGCCTCGGCCCGCTCACCGTGGACTCCGCCGAGCAGGGCGTCATCCCGATGACCGACGCCCGCTTCCCCCGCCGTACCGGGCCCGCCGTCTTCCGGATCGGGGCCGCCGGGGGCGCCACCCGCCCGGCCACCGGCTACACCTTCGCCGCCGTCCAGCGCCAGAGCCGGGCCGTCGCCGCCGCCCTGCGCCACGGCCGCCCGGACGTCCCCCCGCCGCACGGCCGCCGACAGCTCGCCATGGACGCCGTCCTGCTGCGCGCCCTGGACACCGGGCGGGTGGACGGCCCGCGCTTCTTCACCGACCTCTTCCGCCGAGTGCCCATGGAACGGCTGCTGCGCTTCCTCGACGGCGGAAGCACGCCCTGGGAGGACTTCGGCATCGGGCTGCGCACCCCCGTGGGACCGATGCTCCGCACCGCTGCCGAACTGCCCTTCCTCGCCCGCCGGGACACCGGCCGATCCGAAGAGAGCCCCCGATGACCCTGTTGCGCGACCATGACCTCGCGCACGCGTTCGACCACGCGTCGCTCAGCTACGACCGTCTCACCGCGCTGAACCCCGGCTACCGCGGCGACCTGATCCGCTCGGCGGACCGGCTGCGCCTGCCGGACGGCGGACGCGGCCTGCGGGTGCTCGACCTCGGCTGCGGTACGGGCGCCTCGACACGGGCGCTGCTGCGGGCGGCGCCGCTCGCCCGGATCACGGCGGTGGACGCCTCGGCCGGCATGCTGGAGCGGGCCCGCGCCAAACGCTGGCCGCCGAACGTACGGTTCCTGCACCGGTCGGCGGAAGCGCTCCGCACCGCCGACCGCGACGCCGGCCCCTACGACGCGGTCTTCGCCGCCTACCTCTTCCGCAACGTCACCGCGCCCGGACCGGTCCTCGACACCGTGCGGGCCCTGCTGCGGCCCGGCGGCCGGCTGGTGGCGCACGAGTACACCCTCAGCGGCTCACCCGTCCACCGGGCGCTGTGGCACGCCGTCTGCCGGGGAGTGATCATCCCGGCGGGCACCCTGACCGGGGACCGCGCGCTCTACCGCCATCTGTGGCGCAGCGTCCTCGACTTCGACACCGCCCCCGCCTTCGCCGCGCGGATCAGCCGGGCCGGATTCCCGTTCGTCCGCACCGCCCCCGCCTCGGGCTGGCAGACCGGCCTCGTCCACACCTTCCTCGCCCGGACGGAGGCACCATGAGACGCGCCCGCCCGCCCGCCGACCGCCATGGACGCGACCGCCGCGCCGAGGTGATCGCCCCGCCGCCGGGGCGCGAACGCCTCACCGGCGACGCCCCGTCCACCGCCGTCGTCGGCGGCGGCATCGCCGGTCTCGCCGCCGCCACCGCCCTCGCCGAACGCGGTGTCCGCGTGACGCTGTACGAACGCGAGGACACCCTCGGCGGACGCCTCGCGGGATGGCCCGTCCACCTCACGGACGGCACCGGCGCGACCATGAGCCGCGGCTTCCACGCCTTCTTCCGCCAGTACTACAACCTGCGCGGCCTGCTGCGCCGTACGGACCCCTCGCTCTCCGGCCTCACTCCGCTGCCCGACTATCCGCTGCGCCACCGCGACGGCCTGTCCGACAGCTTCGCGCGCGTGCCCAGGACCCCGCCCTGGAGCGCGCTCGGATTCGTCGCCCTCAGCCCGACGTTCGGCCCGCGCGACCTCGCCGCGATGGACGCCCGCGCCGCGCTGCCCCTCCTCGACGTGCGGGTCCCCGAGGTGTACGAGCGCTTCGACCACATCAGCGCCGAGGACTTCCTACGCCGGATCAACTTCCCCGAGGCCGCCCACCACCTGGCCTTCGAGGTGTTCTCCCGCAGCTTCTTCGCCGACCCCCGCGAACTGTCCGCCGCCGAACTGCTGTTGATGTTCCACATCTACTTCCTCGGCTCGTCCGAGGGGCTCCTCTTCGACGTACCGCGCGAACCCTTCCCCCAGGCCCTCTGGGAACCGCTCGCCGGCTATCTGCGGCGGCTCGGCGCCGACGTGCGCACCGGCACCCCGGTCCACCGGATCCGCCCCGCCCCGGACACCACCCTGACCGTGGAGCACGACGGCGCGGCCGACCGCCACCAGGCCGTCGTCCTCGCCCTCGACACCACCGGGCTTCGCCATGTCGTCGCCGCCTCCGAGGAGTTGGGGGACCCGGGCTGGCGCGCGGACGTCGCCGCGCTGCGCACCGCGCCCCCGTTCCTCGTCTCCCGGCTGTGGCTCGACCGGCCCGTACGCGCGGACCGCCCGGGATTCCTCGGCACCAGCGGCTACGACGGCCTGGACAACATCAGCGTCCTGGACCGCTGGGAGGGCGAGGCCGCCCGCCGGTCCGCGCGGACCGGCGGCAGCGTCGTCGAACTGCACGCCTACGCCGTCCCCGAGGACGCCGAACCCAAGCGGGTCCAACGCCACATCGTGGACCGGCTGCACGAGGTCTACCCGGAGACCGCCGACGCCCGGATCGTCGACGCCCGCCACGAATGGCGCGCCGACTGCCCCGTCTTCGCCGTCGGCGGCCACCACCGGCGGCCCGCCGTCCGCACGCCCCACCCGCGCGTCGTGCTGGCCGGCGACCTCGTCCGCACCGGCCTGCCCGTCGCCCTCATGGAACGCGCGGCGACCTCCGGCTTCCTCGCCGCCAACGCGCTGCTCGCCGACTGGGGCGTCCGCGGCCAGACGCTCTGGACCGTCCCCCGGTCCGGCCGCTCCCGCACCCTCGCCGCCCTCGCGCGCCGGGCCGGACGGCACTGACCACGACGGATGTTGACGGAGCGTCAGCCGATGAACCGACCGGTGCTCCGCAGCGCCCAGCGCCGCTCGGCATAGGCCAGGTCGTCGCGCCAGAGGCGCCCCGCCGTGCCCCGCATCAGCGGACGCAGCAGCGGCGCGGCGGCGCGCGCCAGGGCGAACCCCCGCCGGTCCGAGGCCGCGACGACCGCCTCGACCACCGCCGTACGCGGCTCGGCCGCGCCCGGCGCGGTGAGCGGCGTGGCATGGGTCTCCACCACCGAACCGGCCCCCTCCCCGTCCGTGATGCGCATGACGACCGTACGGGGCCCGGGGGCCGTGAACACGGCGCGCACCGGCACCACCAGCCGGCCCGCGACCTTGAACGACACCTCGACGGTGAACCCGTCGTCCGCGTCGGCCCCGTCGCCCCCGTCGCCGCCGGGCGTGCCGAGCACCTTCAGCCCGACGAACGCGTACGGGTGGAACCAGGACCCGTGCCAGGGGTCGAGCCGGTTGGCCACGACGTCCTCGGGCTCGCACCGGCCCACCGCCGTGAACACCGCCTCCACCGCGCCCCCGGCATCCGGCCGCACCGGCACCACCGGCCGCCCCGACGCCCGCTCGCTCCCGGCCGCGTCCAGCCGCACCCACACCAGCACCCCGTCGTCGTACACCGGATAGGGCTCCCACCCGGCGAGCGGCCCCCCGTTCAGGGCCAGCCCGTGCCAGTGGCAGAGCAGCGTCCCGCACACCACCCGGCTGTCCCGCAACGGAGCCCCCAGATGCGGGCACACCCCGGGCCCCGCCCGCAGCGAACCGTCCCCGGCCCGCCACAGGACGACCTCCTCCCCGGCCACGGTCCGGCCGTACGGCCGCTCACGGGACCCGACCTCCCGCGACGCGCCGACGACGTACCAGTTGTCCGACGGCCGCGCCGAGGCCCGCTCCAGCGCCCCCGCGATCAGGCCCGGCCGCGCCTCCCGCCAGGTCGGGGCCTGCCGCTCCCAGGCCGGGGCCCGCCGTACCCGCAGCGGCGGGGTCCACGATCTCCCGTGCCGTGCGCTCATCGCCTCGTCCCTTCCGCTCTGCTCGCACCCGGCGCGGCCGCGGGCCGGGTACGCGTCCGCGCCGCCAGCACCCGTACCAGCCCGGCCGCCGCGGTGGCCGCCCGGCGCCCGCGCGGGACGACGGCACGCCCGTGCAGCACCGCGTAGTCGGCGTCGGCCACCGCGTCCAGGATGGCGCCGTACAGCGTGAACGCCGTACGGATGCACGGCCGCACCCGCGGATCGAGCATGGCGATGCCCGGCTCGGCGTCCCGGTAGACGGCCCGGGTCATCGCCTCGGCCTCGACCAGCGCCGCCCGGATCCGGGGATCGCGGCGCCCGGTACGGCGGCTCCACTCCAGCAGCGGGCGCGCCACCCCGTGCGCGGCGAGCAGGTCCGCCGGCAGGTACACCCGCCCCCGGTCCAGGTCCTCACCCACGTCCCGCAGGAAGTTCGTCAACTGGAAGGCCACCCCGAGGGCGGCCGCGTGCGGGGCCGCCTCCTCACGGTCCACGACCGTCCCCAGCACCGGAAGCATCTGGAGGCCGATCACGGCGGCCGAACCGTGCATGTAGGCCCGCAGATCCGTGTACGTCGGGTAGTCCGTGACGGTGAGATCGCTACGCATCGACGCCAGGAAGTCCGCGAACAGCCCGGGGGCGATGGCGTAGCGCCCGGCGGTGTCCGCGACCGCCCGCACCACCGGCTCGTCGCCGCCGCCCGTGCGCAGGCCGTGCGCCAGGTCGTCCTCCAGGAGGCGCAGCAGCCGGTCGCGTTCCGGTGGGGGCTCCCTGCGGTCCAGGTCGTCCACGATGTCGTCCGCCCACCGGGCGAAGCCGTACAGCGCGTGCACCGCGCACCGCCGCTCCAGGGGCAGCAGCCGGGTCGCCAGGAAGTACGTCCGCCCGTGCCGGGCGTTCAGCGCCCGGCACCGGGCGTAGGCGTCGCGCAGGGCGGCCCCGGTGATCCCGGCCGCGTCCAGCTCGCGGCGGTTCACCGGGGGCTCCTCGACGACGTGCGCGCGGCGGTTCACGGGCTGCCCTTCGACGACACGGCCGGGACGGCGGCACGCGGCCGCCGCGCCGCCTTCGGGGGCCGGAGCCCGGTGACGCGCGCCGCGGCGAGCTTCCCGCTGACGAGCACGGTCGGCACCCCCACCCCGGGCGTCGTCCCGCACCCGGCGAGTACGACGTTGTCGTAGTCCCGCACGAGGTTGCGCGGCCGGAACGGACCGGTCTGCGCGAACGTGTGCGCCAGCGAGAACGGGGTGCCCGCCCCATGGCCCCGCGCCGTCCAGTCCACCGGCGTCACCAGCAGCTCCCGGTCGAGCGAGGCGCCGAAGCCGTCGAGCCCCCGGCGCTCCAGCTCGGCCAGCAGACTGTCCCGGTACCGGGGCCCCAGACCGTGCCAGGCGTCCGCCGACGGGCCGGTCGTGGTGTTGGGGCACGGGGCCAGGACGTAGTGCAGGTGCTTGCCGTCCGGCGCCAGCGACGGATCGTGCGTGGTCGGCCGGGTGAGCAGCAGCGAGGGGTCGCTCATCAGCTCTCCCCGCCGGGTGAGTTCGTCGAAGGTGCGTTCCCAGGCGCCGCCGAACGACAGTGTGTGGTGCGCCAGTTCCGGCCAGGTGCGGTCCGTGCCCGCGTGCAGGACCACGGCCGAGGGGGAGTGGCGCAGGGCGACCGGGCGGCGTGGCGCCCGGCCCAGGAGGCGGTGGGCGACGGGGAGGTCGGCGGTCAGGACGAGCGCGTCGCAGGCGATGCGCTCGCCCGAGGCCAGCCGGACGGCCCGCACCCGGCCCGCCGCGTGCTCCAGCCGGGTCACCTCGGACGACCAGCGCAGCCGCGCCCCGGCGTCGGCCGCCGCGTCCGCCATCGCCCGGGGCAGCGCGTGCATCCCGCCCTTGGGGAACCAGACGCCCGCCACCGTGTCCATGTACGCGATCACGGCGTAGGCGGCGAGCGCCCGCGCGGGCGCCACCCCGGCGTAGAGCGACTGGAAGGAGAACACCCGGCGCAGCCGGGGATCGGAGAGGAACCCGCCGATCCGCGGGTCGAGCCGGCCGAACCCGCCCAGCGCGGCCAGCCGGGCCAGGTCCGGGTGCAGGAGCTGGAAGGGGGAGTCGAAGTTGGTGTCGATGAAGCGGCGCATCTGCGCCCGGTACAGCCGCTCCAGCCAGTGGCGCAGCCTGCGGTACCCCTCGGCCTCCCGGCCCCCGGCGAACCGCCGGACCTCGGACTCCATGGCCTCGCCGTCCGTGTGGACGTCCAGCCGGCTGCCGTCCGCGAACAGCGCCCGGTAGGCCGGGTGCAGCGGGATCAGCTCGACGCGCCGGTACAGGCTGTCGCCCACGGCGGCGAACGCCTCGTCGGCCAGATGCGGCATGGTCAGCACCGTGGGACCGGTGTCCAACTGGTACCCGCCCAGCTCCAGCCGTCCCGCGCGGCCGCCGGGGCCCGCGTCCCGCTCGACGAGCGTCACCCGGCGTCCCGCGCCGAGCAGGTGCAGGGCGGCGGCGAGACCGGACAGCCCGGCGCCGACCACCACCACATGGTCCGTGGGACCCGGTACCGTCCTCACACGCCCTCCCCGCCGGCGACGGGCACCGTGCCCACGGCCCGCTCCACCGACCAGGCGAACTCCCGCCGGGCACCCGCGTCCGCCCCGGCGTCCGCGAAATGCCGCAGGCTCGCCGCGGCGAGGGCGTCGATCTCCTTCTCCACCTCCGCGCGCGCTCCCGTACGTTCGAGGGCGGCGCGCATCCGGGCGACCGAGTCCTCCGGGTGCCGGGCCGCGTCGGGGGCCAGCGCGGCCAGTGCCTCCGTGTCGCCCGACTCGGTGGCGTACCGCACGGCGACCGCGAGGAGATAGGTGGGCTTGCGCCCGCGCAGGTCCTCGTCCGCCGGTTTGCCCGTGACGGCCGGGTCGCCGAACGCGCCGAGCAGATCGTCCCGGAGCTGGAAGGCGAGCCCGGCACACCGCCCGGCCGACCTCAGCGCCTCCATGGTGCGGGCGTCGGCGGCGGCCGACGCGGCGCCCAGGGTGAGGGGCCGCTGCACCGTGTAGAGCGCGCTCTTGAGCGTCGCGATGCGCGTCGCCTCGGCGCCGTCCGACGAACCGGTCGCCTGCGCCCGCAGGTCGAGGTACTGACCGGCCACCATCTCCGCGCGCATCGCCCGCCACTCCCGCAGCAGCCGGTCCCCCTGCGGGGAGGACAGCGCGGTCTCGGTGAACAGGTCGTCGGCCCAGGCCAGCGCCAGGTCACCGGCGAGCACGGCGGCCGTGGTGGAGAAGGACGCGGCGGAACCCCGCATCCCGCCGGCCCGGTGCGCGCGGGCGAAGTCCGCGTGCACGGCGGGCGCACCCCGGCGCACCGGCGACCCGTCCATGACGTCGTCGTGGATCAGCGCGGCGGCCTGGAGCAGTTCGAGAGCCGCGCCGACGCGTACCGGTGTCTCCGGGTCGCCCGCCTGCCCGGCGGCCAGCCGGCCGCACCACACGAAGGCCGACCGGAGCCGCTTTCCGCCGCGCAGGACGAAGGCGGCGACCCGGCCCGCCACCTCCTCGGCGAACACGGCGTCCACCTGGCGGGCCTCCTCCAGCCGGGCACCGAGGTGGGCCGCGAGGAACGCGTCCACGGCCGCGGCGGCGTCGCCGGCCGTGGACGGGGTCCCCCCGGTGCCGGGTGGCCCGGGCGGCCCGGCGGTCTTGGGCCGCGTCGCCCGTGGACCGAGCATGAGAACCCCTTTCACTCCACGCCTCCGCGTCCACCGGTCGTTCCGGCCGCGACGGGAACGCGGATGCGCCTATCCCTGCCCGGCGCGTGGCCTGGTCGGAGCGGGGTTCACTCCAACGGCCGGGGCTGACGGCCCGTCAGGCCGTACGCCGGGTACGCCACACGGAACGCTGTGCCGTGGCGGGAGGCGACGGGGTCACGGTCACGCCGGTGCGGGGGCCACGCCCGGCGAGGACCCGGCGGGCCGGGCGGCCCCCACGGGGCGCCGCCCGGCCCCCGTCAGGCGGGGCGCAGCTCGAACCAGTCGAAGGCCGCGCTGCCCCGGGTGGCGTACATACCGACGACCCGGCCGGTGAAGCCGCCCGCGACCTCGGTGGTGAGGTAGCGGCCGTCGAGCTCCGCCAGGACCTCGAAGCCGCCCTCGGCCGTCTCGTACCCCAGGCGCAGGGCATCCGGGGCGCCGACGCGCAGGCCGGGCGGGACCGTGGCGTCCTTCCCGGTCACCGTGGGCGGCAGGGTGACGGTGGTGGTGACATCGATGCGCAGCGTCAACGGGCCGTCGGGGGCGGGGCGTTCGGCGACGGTGTGGCACAGCGGGCCGATCCGGGCGACGGCGCGGACCATGCCGTCGCCCGCCTCCACCCGGTAGTGGTGCGCCTCGTCCAGCCGTACCGCGAGCCCGCCCCGGCCGCCCTCACCGACCGTGACCAGGGTGCGGGCGGAGCAGTCGGGGTCGCGCTGGCGCCGCCCCACGAAGACCGCGCCGGGTGTGTCGAGGCTGTCCGCGCGGGCGTGCAGCACCAGATGCCCCGGCCGTTCGTCCAGGCGGACGGCGGCGGGGCCGAGCCTGCGGGGCGTCACCCAGCAGGGCGCCGCCACGGGGGAGTCGAAGTCGTCCCGGGCCGGCTCCGGCGGCCAGGGGTGCGGCACCAGCGCCGGTGCCGTGGCGCGCGTCTCCAGCGGTCCTGGCAGCGGCCAGCCGTCCTCCCACCGCACCGGCACCAGGAACGTCTCCCGGCCCATGCCGTGGAACTTCGGGGTGTCGCCCCGGGGCCGGGTGCCGAGCAGCACCATCCACCAGGTGCCGTCCCCGGCCTGGACCAGGTCACCGTGCCCGGTGTTCTGCACCGGGTGGTCCGTACTGCGGTGGGAGAGCACGGGGTTGGCGGGATGCGGCTCGAACGGCCCCGGCAGGGCACGTGCCCGCGCCACCGACATCGCGTGGCCGCGTTCCGTACCGCCCTCCGACAGCAGCAGGTACCACCAGTCGCCCACGTGGTACAGGTGCGGCCCCTCCGGGTACTGCAGCCCGCTGCCCGACCACAACGCGACCGGCTCGCCCAGCCGTTCGCCCGTCGCCGGATCGACGCGCACCCCCTGGATGCCCCCATGGGAGAAGACGCACCAGCAGGTCCCGTCCTCGTCCCACGCCAGATCCGGGTCGATGCCCGGCACGTCCACCGTCACCGGGTCCGACCACGGCCCGGCCGGATTCGTCGCGGTCACCAGCACCGTGCCCGCGCCGCCGACGACGGTCGTGATCATCCAGAAGCGGCCGTCGTGGTACCGGAGCGTCGGCGCGTACACCCCGCCCGACGACCCGGTGCTCTCCGGCAGGTCCAACTGCTCCGGCCGTTCCAGGGCATGGCCGATCAGCCGCCAGTGCACGAGGTCGCGGCTGTGCCACAGCGGCACCCCGGGCACGTACTCGAAGCTGGACGTCGCCAGGTAGTAGTCGTCACCGGCCCGGCAGATGCTCGGGTCCGGGCTGAAGCCGGGTATCACCGGGTTGTCGAAGAACGTCATGTCCGTCCTGAGGGGTGGGTGCGGGTGAGGGCGTCGGGCACATCGCGCGAGTGGGTGGGACGCGTGGTTGAAGCGCTTCGAAACTCGCACCCGCCCAGCTCACTGTCAATGGGTCGGCGCGGAAGCCGCCACGGTTGGGGCGATGATTGAAGCGCTTCGACGAGGCTCGCGGTGCCGGGAGGTGCCGGTCGCGGTCCGGGACGCTTGCGAGAAGTCCGGTCGGAGGCGTTGACGTGCCCGCCGGGCGGCTGCACATTACCTAGCGGTAGCACCGTGCGGTAACCCTCACGACCCTCACGTCCCGGAGCCGGACGGCCGTCCGGCCCCGTCCGCACGCGCCTCGTCCGCACCCGCCCCCACCGAGAATCGAGTGCCCATGCCGAAGCGAACCCTGCGTCATGTCATGACTGCGACAATTGCTGCCGTCGGTGCGCTGGCGCTCAGCGCCGGCGGAGCCGTCGCCCAGACCGCCGCCCCCCTCGACTACGTCGCCCTCGGCGACAGTTACGGCGCGGGATCGGGCGTGCTGCCCATCGACCTCAGCAGCCCGTTGTGTCTGCGCTCCACGGCCAACTACCCCCACGTCCTCGCCTCCGCCACGGGTGCCCGCCTCACGGACGTGACCTGCGGGGCCGCCGAGACCAAGCACCTCGCCCAGTCCCAGTACCCGGGTGTCGCCCCGCAGTCGGACGCTCTGAACGCGGACACGGACCTGGTGACCGTGACGATCGGCGGCAACGACAACAGCACCTTCGTCAGCGCCCTCACGGCGTGTGCCTCCGCAGGGGTCCTCAGCGGCGGGAAGGGGAGCCCCTGCAAGGACAAGAAGGGCACCCACTTCGACGACCAGATCGAGGCGAACACCTATCCCGCCCTGGTGGAAGCGCTGCGGAACGTCCACGCGAAGGCGCCCGGCGCCCGCGTGGCGGCCCTCGGCTACCCGTGGATCATGCCCGCCACCGCCGACCCGTCCTGCTTCCTGAAGCTGCCGGTCGCCTCGGGGGACGTGCCGTACCTGCGTGGGATCCAGGCGCACCTGAACGCCGTCATCGCCCGCGCCGCCGCCGAGACCGGGACCACCTACGTGGACTTCACGCAGGTGTCCGAGGGCCACGACGCGTGCAAGGCCTCCGGTACGCGGTGGATCGAGCCGCTGGTGTTCGGCACCAACATCGTGCCCGTACACCCCAACGCGCTGGGGGAGCGGCGCATGGCCGAACACGCCATGGACGTCCTCGGCCTCGGCTGAACCGGCCACGGCCCGGTCGTCCTGCCGAGCGGGCGGAGTCGTGCGTACGGACCGTGATGGCCCGTCACCGGGCGGCCCCGCCCGCTCCGCTCGCGCCGGTGGGGTCCTACGGCTCAGCTCATGGGATCGCGGGGCGCCGGAGCGGTCGGTCAGGAGGGGGCGGAGGCGTGATCGTGCACCGGGTCCGTCGTCCGGCCGGGCTTGCGCCGGCGGCGGACGAGCGCGGTCGGTGAAGGTCCTCCGCACAGGCACCACAGGGCGATGACGGGATCGCAGAGGGCGCAGCCCATGGACGAGTTGTGCGCGAACGGCAGGATCGGATTGCCCTTGAGCCAGTGGGCCACGTCCCACGCGGTGTGCAGCAGCCAGCCGATACCGATGAAGGTCCAGGAGTCCAGCCCTCTGTAGGCGACGTACGCCATGAGCGCGACGAACGGTAGCTCCCACAGGCCGAAGCCGCCCCCGCTCAGATAGGCGGCTCCGGCTCCGCCCACCATGATCGCGTTGAAGTGGCGCCGGTGCGGTTCTCTGACCAGTGACATCAGCGAGCAGTAGACGATGCCCACGATCAGCGGTGACACGAGGGTCATGAGGGGATGACTCCTTCCGTCCGGCCGCGGGCCGGAGCACCGGGGGCGAGCTGTCGCAGAGCGAGCAGTCCGCCGACGCCCGGAACGAGGGCCACGACCTTGGCGGCGGCCGGGGCCCGGCCGAAGCGCCAGGTCGCGATCACGACGAACAGGTAGGCGCAGCCGTGGGTGGGGCCCGTCAAGGATGAGACGGGCTTGAGGTGGACGGTGAACACGTTGGCCAGCAGCACGATCAGCGAGATCAGCTCGGCGTGGGCCGCGACGCGCAGGTGGCGCGGAGACTTGAGGCGCATGCTCATGCTCCCGTGGTGGAGCCGGGACGGATGATCATCAGTACGGTGACGGTGGTCCAGAGCAGGTTGAAGACGCCCGTGAGCATGGCGAGGCGACCCGGGACGACGGGGGTCGGCGCCGACGACGAGGAAGCGGAACCTCGTGTCTCGGCCAGGGCGCGGTCCTGGGCGGGCAGGATCAGGAGCGCCAGCACGCCGGCGGCCGTCGCGGTCAGCAGGATCGAGACGATCAGCCACGTGTCACCGAGGACGCCGAGACTGCCGGCCGTCGCGAAGCCGAACACGGGAACGGCGATGCCGATGCCCGCGTAGACCCGGCAGATGCGGTGCAGCGTCCGCAGGGTGGCGCGGGCGTCACTGTCGCCGGGATCGCCGAGAGAGCGGCGCAGCGTCGTGGGGAACATGCTCGCGGCGACGGTGACCGGGCCGACGGCGATGACGGCGGCCAGGACGTGCACGGACAGAAGGATTTTGGTCACGCCTGGTGCTCCGGGGTGGTCTGGCGCTCGCCGGTGCCCTTCAAAGACGGAAGGCGCCCGGCCCGGGAAGCATCCCGGAGGGTGTCGCCGTCGCCCGTCGCGTCGAGTGCCGGGGTCTGCCGCGCGGGCTCGGCGACGGCCTGCTTCCAGGCCGTCCGGTCTCCGTCGGGGGAGATACCGGTGAGTGGTACGCCCTCGTCGGCTCCGTGGGCGACGCCGGTCAGGGGGCCGTCCCGCTCGCGGAGTTCGGCCGCGGCCTCGATCTCGCCCACGGGGGAGGAGACGGACGGGTTCCAGGTGCCTTCGATGGACATGCGGATGGGATTCCTGACTGTGCGGAGAGCGACGACGGGCGGCTGATCCGCGAAGGGCCGACCGCTCGGAGGGCGGGTGGGTGTCAGACCCTGGGCGCGCCAGACGGTCCCACGCCGCTCGTGGGCGAAGAGGTCCTCGACGGCGTGTGCGCCGTCCGTCGGACACTCCGAAGTCAACAGGCTGTCGCCCACGTCGCCCAGTGGCACTGGTGACAGCTTTCAACGGGATAGTGCCAACGCCGTCGCGGAGGGTGTGAGCTGTGACGACATGGAGCTCCCCGGGCATTAGGCCCGTGCGGTCCGGCCCGGAGGGCAGGTAGGTTCTGGCCATGCACACCGTTGCCGTTCTCGCGCTGGACCAGGTGATCCCGTTCGACCTGTCCACCCCGATCGAGGTCTTCTCGCGGACCCGCCTGCCCGACGGGCGGCCCGGCTATCAGGTCCGGGTGTGTGCCGAGCGGGACGAGATCGACGCCGGAGGAGCCTTCACCCTGCGCGCCCCCTGGGGCCTGGAGGGCCTCCAGGACGCGGACACGATCATCGTGCCGGGCGTCGCCGATGTCACGGCCCCGCTCCCCACCGCCGTGCGTGACGCCCTGCGGTCGGCCGCTGCCGCCGGCACCCGGATCGCCTCCGTCTGCGCGGGCACTTTCCCGTTGGCGGCCACCGGGCTCCTCGACGGGCTGCGTGTCACGACCCACTGGTGTGCGGCCGGGCTTCTGGCCGCCACCCACCCGGCCGTCGAAGTCGACCCGGACGTCCTCTACGTCGACAACGGCCAGTTCCTCACCTCGGCCGGCGCGGCCGCAGGCATGGACCTGTGCCTGCACATGATCCGCCGTGACTACGGCTCGGCCGTCGCCGCAGACGCCGCCCGGCTGTCGGTGATGCCCCTCGAACGAGAGGGCGGGCAGGCGCAGTTCATCGTCCACGACCACGCTCCCGAGCCGCACGGCTCCGAACTGGAGGCGCTGCTCACCTGGCTGCGGCAGAACATGGTCCGTGACCTCACCCTCGCCGACATCGCCGAGCAGGCCGGGACCAGCACCCGGACCCTGATCCGCCGCTTCCGCGACCAGACCGGCACCACTCCGCTCCAATGGCTCCACCGGGCCCGCGTCCGCCAGGCACAGCACCTCCTCGAAACCACGCAGCACTCCGTCGAACGCATCGGCGGCCAGGTCGGCTTCGGCTCACCCACCGCCTTCCGCGACCGCTTCAGACGCACCACCGGTGTCAGCCCGCAGACCTATCGGCGCACGTTCAGCTGAACCCCCCGCTCGACGGCGGCGCGGCTGTCCCGGCGATCCCGAAGACGTCGCGGGAGGCCCGCCGTCCTCGCAGCGAGCCGTGCGAAGTGGCTCACGGGGGCGCAGTTCCGCGTAACCGGTGGCGCGCCCCCCCGCCCGGACTCGGCGTCAGCCCAGTACCCCTTCGGAGATCTTCCGGAGCTGCGCCACCACCGCTGCCAGCCCGGGGTAGCCGGTCCGGTCCCACGGCAGGGCGGCCTCCAGGTCCCGGTGGAAATCGCGGGCCGACTCGGCGTACGGGAGGTTCTTGGCGAGGAGGGTGTCCCGGTCGCCGATCTTGAACGGGTAGTCGTCCAGGATCTCCTTGTTCCGGTTCTTCAGTCTTCCCAGCAGAGCACGTACCTCCTTGCTGTTCGCCAGCGTGCCGGACTCCTCGAACGCCCGGGTGAAGTCCAGCTTCTCGAAGCCCTCCCGGATCGTCCTGCGCGCCTCCATGAGTTCGCGGTGGGTCGCGCCGAGACCGATCGCCGCCGACCGGCGCTCGCCACGGAACGTCGCCGGCTCGTCGGTGAGGCTGTAGTCCACCGGCACCGTGGTCGGATTGCTCCGGAGGAACTCCTCGAACCCGCTGTGGATCTCCTCGGCGATCCGCGCCTGGCTGGCCCAGGGCAGGACGAGATCCCACACGAAGCGGTCGGCCGCACGCCGGTACTCGGGGCGCCCCTGGTTCGCCTGGTCCTTCAGGTGCTGCGGGGCGTGCTTCCAGAAGAACTCCTTCACGAAGGACTTCGGCACGACCCGGTCGCTCTTCTCCAGCAGTGTCGTGGTGTTGGTGTGCGCCGACGCGATCCTGCGCAGCACCGAGGTCTTCTCCGCGTACTTGGAGTGGCTGAGGAACTCCCCGCTGTCGTCGGTGAAGACGGGGAATCCGGGGATGTCCTCGGTGGGGATGCCCAGCTTCTCGCGCAGTTCACCGGCATCGCGGACCTCGCCCCAGGACGCGGGGGCGCCCTCGGTGTCGCCGTAGGTGTATGTGCGCAGCGATCCGGGCAGGGCGAACTGCCGCAGCGCCTCCAGCGATTCGGGCTCCCTGATGCCGAACTGGTTGGCGGCGAAGTGCTTGTCCACGTTCAGGTCCTCGGTGTGGTCGCCGCCGGAGTTGTGCTCCGTCACCGCCTTGCGGGAGATGTCGTTGAGGACGTGCAGCGGCACCAGGAACGACCGGATCAGGGGGAGGGGCGCCTTGCCGTGCTTCGCGTACTTGTCCATCCACTTGAGCTGGCGCAGCGACTGGCCGACGCTGACCCACAGCACCCGTTCGCCGGTGCCCGAATCCCCTGTGTGGATCTGGATGAGGCCGTGGGCGTCTTGCCCCACGTCCTTGTTCCTGGGCGGTGACTCGTGGAGGGCGTCGGCGTAGACGGTCGAGAAGACCGGTGCGTACGGTTCGCCTTCCACGATCACCACGCCGGGGATGTCGCGGTTGATGTACCCGTTGCCGACGGCGCCGCTCACATAACTGGCGGACACGTACCGCGCGCCGGGGACGGCGAGGGCGGGACGGGCGTGGTCGTAGGTGTCGAGCGCGGCGTGGGCGGCGTTGACCGACTCGTCCGGGTAGTGGTCCGGAAGTCCGTCGATCAGCGACCTCGCCTTCTTCACCCTCCGCGTACGCGTCTCGGGGTCGGTGCCGGACACGTATGTGTCCAGCGACGCGGAGAAGTCCGCCGCGACCGCGTCCGGCCGGAAGGCGACCGACGTCAACTCGTGCTCGAAGGTCTCGAACGCCACCTTCTCCGGGTCCTCCCCGCCCCGGCGCGGGGCCCGTGGCGCCACTGACTCCGGCTGGTCCCGCGTCCCGGCCGCCTGGTCGTCGGGCCGGGGCAGCGACACCGGATCGACCCAGACCGTGCGCCGGGTGACCGGGGGCGCGGCGGCACGAGCCGCGCGCAGGCCGTCGTCCCGGTCCGGATCCGGGCTGTCCCGCTCGGCGTCGTTCCGCTCCACGGGGCCGGTGTGGGCGTCCAGGTCGCCGATGACGGCGGACAGCAGATGCAGATGGCGGCTCCGCAGTCCGGCCGGGGCCAGGGACGGGTCCGGGGGCGCCTGCTCGTACGCGCCGAGGAGGCTGCCGGTGACCTGCGGACGTTGCGGCGCGCTGCCGTCGCGGTACTCGTCGCGCAGGCCCAGCTGGTGGGCGAGTTCGTGGGCCAGGTCGGTCGCGGTGGCGTCCGTCCACCAGGCGGACTGCGTCATCTCCCTTTCGCGTCCGATGAGTTCGACGGTCAGGTGGGCGTCCTCGGCCCGCTCGACCGGCTCGACGGTGACGTGCAGCCGGTCGCCGTTCGGCAGATGGTGCCCGGGTGCGTTGAAGTGCGCGGCCACGCCCTCGTTCAGCCGCTTCAGCACGGCGGCGGTCTGGTCGGCGGGCCCGTTCACAGCGATCCGCACGGTCAGATCGGTGACCTGTTCGCCGCCGTACGTGAACCGCCGTGCGTCGAAACCCGAGTTGACCACGTAGCGGGGCCGGTTGTCCCGGCGGGCCGGGGGCGGCAGCGGGTGGTACTCCGGGTTGGCCCGGTAGGGGCCGAACGGCTCGCCGTCCAGCATCCGTTGGGCGCCCCGGATGAAGCGTGGGGCCACCCCGCCGGGGAAGAGCACCTCGCGCCGGCCGGGGTGGGGTGAGGCCATCCCGAGTGTCCCGTTCACATCGATGCCGCCCGGCAGATCCAGGTCGTAACGCCAGCGGTAGCGGGCGTCGAGCGCGGCGGCATCCTCCGGTGTGCGGCGGATCGACGTGGCGACGTACTCCGTGTCGCGGCCGGCGCTGACATAACCGCTGCCCTGGCCGGTGCCGTTGTGGACATGGTCCAGCACGTGCGCCAGGCCGGTCCCCTTGGCGCGCAGGCCGTTCAGGAACACCTCCTGCGGGCCCAGCGGCGCGAACCGGTACAAGGGATCGGTGTCGGTCCGCCAGCGCATCGGATGGGGCAGCTCGTCCAGGGACGGCGTGGACTGGGCGGCCGTGCGGTGGGGCGGCACCGGCGGTACGGGGGCGGTCGTGGTGTCGTCCCGGGGCGGCAGGGCGAGCGACTCCGCGTCGGCGGGTGTGCGGTCCGGAGCGGGCCGGAAGGGGGACGAGCCGATCAGGCCGTGCGTCGGGTGGTACCAGTCCCAGGCCGGCCCCCGGTCGTACGGGCGTCCCGAGGCGTCGGTGCCCCGGCCCGCCGTGGACCCTTCCGCCCGGAACACACCGCGCAGGCCCAACGCCTTGTTCTCGGCCACGAGTTCGGTGAGGTCCGGGTCGCTGTCGAGATGCCCCCACACCGTCCAGCCGTCGCCCTCGCGCACCACGGGGGACGCACCGGAGGTCAGCGCCTCCCACTCACGGTCGTACGGCCACGGGGAGGTGTCCGTGGACGTGTCGCCCATGGGGGTGGACGGTGCCGGGGAGGTGGTCGCGCCGGACAGGGTGCTCAGCTCCAGGGCGTCCTCCATACCCGGCAGGTCGCTGCCGGTCGGCGACGGAGGCGTCAGGAGCGCCGGGGGCGGCGGTGTGACCGGCGGCGCCGCGAGCGGCGGGACGCTCGGGGACGTCAGGGGCGCGGGAGCCGGTGGCGGTGGCGGGGGAACGGGTGCCGGAGGCGTCGGCGTCGTGGGCGGAGGCGTCGCGGGCGCCGGGGTGTGCGGCAGCAGCGGGACGAAGTCTCCTCCGCGCCGCCGCAGGACCACATGGGCGTCGATGGCGGGGGCGCCCTCCCGCGTGCCCCCCGGGAAGGTGTGCGCGGTGCCGTCTTCCTCGACCAGCGTCACCGTGACGCCGGACGTCCGGGCCGCCCACTCGGCCATCGCCCGGTCGGCGTGGGTGCCCCAGTCCGCCTGGCCGATATGGGCGCGCAGCAGCCGGTCCCGCTCCATGTCGCTGGGGGTGAGCTGCCCCCGGCGTGTCCGTACCGGCGGCGGCCGGAACAGCCCGTCTCGCTCCGTGGGAGCCCCCGGCATCCCGTACAGCCGCATCAGCCGGCCGGGCGGGGACCCCGCGTAGGCGCGCATCCGCCCCAGGTGCCGGACGAGCAGACCGGGCCGCCGTGACGCCGTGGTCAGCGCCTCGGACAGGGCGCCGAAGAACGCGTTGCCCCGGCCGGTGGGCGTGCCCTGGGTGTAGGTGGCGCCGTCCGGCGCCGTGAGCACGCCGTCGTGGCCGAGCCGGTAGCGGGGCTTCGAGGGGCCGGTGCCCTTGGTCGGCGGTGCCCACGGCAGGGTGCCGGGGCTCGGGCGGACCGGCGGCGCGGGGGTGTGCGCGGTCTTCGGAGAGCCCTCCGTCGCGGGCGGCGGTACGGGGGCGGGATAAGGGGCCGGCGTTCCCTCGGGCAGCGCCACATGGAAGTGCTTGTCGGCGACGAACAGGGTCAGTTCCGGGCCGAGCGTGTCCCCGGCGGTCACCGGATCCACTCCGGGCGGCAGGAACCGCTGGTGGACGCCGTCCGACGTGACCACGGTGACCGGCAGCCGCAGCACCCGGGCGGCGAGGGCGGGCAGCAGGTCGGCCGCGCCGTGGTCCCAGGCCGCCGGACCGGAGGCGAACGTGCGCGACAGCGCCTCGGCGGCGAGCCGCAGCCGTTCGCCCTCGTCCAGCCACCGGGACTGCGGCACGGTCCCCAGCGTCTCGAACTCCTTGCGGTGCGGGGCGTCCAGCGGCACCTTCGCGGCGGTCAGCTCGTCCTTCGTGAAGGTGTCGGAACCCTCCGGCGCCAGGGCGGCCAGCAGATCCTCGTTGCCGCGCTGACCCAGCGCCTCCACGAGCCGGGAACGGACCGCCTCGACGGTGTCGGGGTGACCGGGCGCGGCCACCGGCGTCTTGTTCTCCGGGGTGGTCCCGAGCAGCGGGGGCAGCCGGTCGTGGTGAGCGGCCGCGGTGATCAGCGCGTGGAAGAACGACGCCCCGTCGTGCGGCACCGCGTGCACCTCCAGCACCGGTCCGCCGCCGGGCGCGGTCAGCGTACGGAGGCCGGACTCGGTCGCCTCCGAGACGGTGTACCGGGGCGGGGTCTCGGAGCGCCACTCCGGCTTCGTGTACGTGGACGGGTCGTCCGGGGCGGGCGACGCCGGGTCCTCGGCGGTGGTCTTGTCGCTGCTCTTGTCGCTGGTCTTCTCCGTGGCCATCTCGGTGGCCGGGGCCTGCCCGTAGTGCCGTGCGGTGACGCGCTCCGCCGCCGCGTGCAGCCGCCGGGTCTGCTCGGCCGCCTCGACGGTGCGCGCCTCCCACAGCAGCGCCTCCTCGCGGGCGGCCCGCCAGTCGGTGACGGCACGGGACACCTCGGCCGGTACCGGCGCCTTCGGCGTCGTGCCCGCGGCCTCCGGGGAGGTGGTCCCGGTGGGCGTGGCGGCCTCCGCGAGGGCGCCGTCGCGTTCCGCCTCGGTCATGTCGAGCCACGCCGTACGGGCACGGGCCCGCGCGTCGTAGTAGCGCTTCTCGGCCTCGGTCATGTCCGCCTGGGACTCGGCCATGCGGTCCCAGGCCGTCCGCGACTCGTCCGGGAAGGTCTTCGTGTCGAGGAGGCCGAGGTCGTGCGCGATGTCCTCCCGCACCCACACCAGCGTGGTGGTCTCCGCCTCGGTGGCGCGCGGGCCCCGCCGGGCGTGGCCGAGCGCCCGGAACGCCCGCCCGTCGGTGAGGTGGTGGTCCGCCTCCACGACGGACAGCCAGCGCACCGGCAGTGCGAACAGCATGCTGCGCTGGGTGCTCACCTTGAGGTGCGTACCGAGGTGGGCCTCCGTGGCGCCCTTGAGGCGCGCGGTGTCGGTCGTGCTCGCGAGCGGGGCCGAGACGCCCGGGGTGATCACCCCGGCCCCGTCGGTACCGGCCATCGGCGCCGTGCCGGTGACGCCCTCGACGGTGCCTGAGAGGCCCGCGTCATGGCTGTCGGACTCCTTGTTGCGGACGGCGCCCTCCATCCGCGGCTTGTTCTCCACGGCGAGCAGCCGCGCGCCGCGCCGGTCCAGCTTGGCGTACAGCCGGGCGTCGGCGGTGTGGGACTGGCCGAGCAGCCGGGCCGAGGAGAGGGGCGGGAGCGAGAGCCCCTGCGGGGAGAGCGCCTCGCGCAGCCCGGCGGTGAGCCCCGTCTGCCCCGAGGCCTCCTGGAGGGCCTGGGCGGGGGCGGTGCCGAGGACGGTGAGCGGGGTCCGCCTGGCCTCCCGGACGGCGCCCTTCAGCGCCGTACCGTCGAGCACGGTGCCGGCGTGCCCGTCGCCCGTGCCGTCGGCCTGGGCGGTGGCCAGGGTGAGCGCGTCGTGCACGTTGGCCGCGCCGAGTACGTCCACGGCGAGGAACCCGGTACCCACCATGTCGTCCAGCGAGAGATCGCTGTCCCGTGAGCGCCAGGCGGACACCTGGTCGGGTCGCGCCTGGGCGGCGGTCAGGACCTTGACCCGGCGCTCCGGCCCGTCCACCGAACCCTGGGGATGCGTCGTGGAGTTGGCGTCGGACTCGGTGTCGTCGTTCCGCGTGCCTGTGGTCTCCGGGGTGAGCAGGCTGACGGGCAGCAACTCACGCAGAGTGCCCACGTCTCCGGTGACCGGGCCGAGGAGCGCGTCTCCCACGCCGTCCGTCATCGTCACCGTCAGCTCGTACGAGGTGATCAGCTCCGCGTGTGACTGCGTGGTGGCGATGTTCGGGTTCACCGCCCTGCCGACGCCGCGCGAGCGGCTGCTCTGCTGCTGCCCGGCCGCCCCGCCCTGGAGACTGGGGCCGACGCCGAGCAGCCCGGAACCCTTCTGCACGGCCGGGCTCTCGGACACCGCCAGCGTCGCGTCCCGGCCGTGGTCCTGGGACGACCCCTTCTCCACGTCGCGGCCGGTGGGCCGGTAGTCCTCCACCTCGTAACCGTTGCGCAGCCGGTCCACCGTCGTCCTGACCGGGGTGAGCTGGAACCGCAGCTGACCGGGGCTGCCCCCGGTCGGCAGATCGCCGGGGCGGGCCCACGCCCGGTACTGGACGGGCAACGTGGCGCCCTCGGTGGTGAGTTCGTGCACCTGCCCCCGGAGGAAGTCCGGGGACAGCATCTGGAGCACCTGCTCCCGGTCGTGCGAAGGCACACCCAACGCCTCCAGCTGGGGCAGCAGTTCACGGGCGTGCGCGCTCGCGTCGAGCTGGCCCGTGGCGTGGGTGGCGAACCGGCGCTGCCGCAGGAACGGCGGCACCTCGTAGCCCTTGCCCAGGTGGTGCGGGGTCTCGGTGCCGAGGCCGTCCGGCGCGAGACCCGTCTCGATGGCGTCCTGCATCGGCACATGCATGACCACCGCGTCCGGCACGTGGTGGCTCCGGGCCGCCGCCGGACGCGGCTGCGGCGCCTGCCGCCCGAGCCACGGGGCGGCCCGCCCGGCCAGCGAGCGGACGGCCGACGCGGAGCGGGTGCCGATCAGCCCCAGCGCGGCGCTCCACCGGTCCCGTACCGCGACCGTCTCCGTGAGGTCACTCAGCACCGGATAGGTGCGCCCGGCGTACGTGAGGATGGTGTTGCGGCCGTTGCTGTTGGCGCGGGACTCCGACGAGCCCTTGCCCCAGGAGAGCTGACCGCCCGCCGCGTAGCTGCCGTGGACCGGATGATGGCCGTCCACCTGCTGCAACGCGAGGGAGTTCTGCACACCGACCGTCGTCCTGGACGACGACCCGCCGCTGCCGGTGGTGCGCCGGTCGGCCCCGGTGGTCACCTCGAAGCTGCTCGCGTTCGGATCGCCGGCCACCCGGAGGTTGTGCAGCCGGGCCCGGAACGCCGCCTTCACATGGTGCGTCTGGAGCGGACCCGCGGCCTCCAGCCCCGTCGTGCGGATGCCGAACGGGCCGAGCGCCTGGCTGAGATGACCCGCCACCCACACGTTCTCCATGGCCCGGCGCAGTACGTTGCGCAGCGGTGTGCCGGGGGTCGTGACGTGCCAGGAGTCGCCGGTCGCCTGTGCGGCGGTGCGGTCGGTCATGTCCTGGCGCTGCCGCGCGCCCTCGACACCGAGTACCGCGAAGGGCCGGCTCAACAGGTCCCGGGTCCAGGAGGTTTCGGGGTCCGCCGGGTCCTGGGCGGGGCCCGTGCCGTCGATGAGCGACTCGGCCTCGGTGGAGGAGAGCTCTTCCGGCTGCGGAGTCGGCGCCGGTGAGGGGGGAGTCACGGCGGGCTTCGGCGCGGGGCCGTACCGGGTGGAGCTGTGTGCCGCCGGCACGGCCAGTTCTACGCGTCCGACGGGCGCCGTCCCCTTCTCGAACAGCGGCCGTTCACCGACCCTGCTGACGAAGTACCCGGCGCCGAGCGCCCCCACGGTGACCAGCCGGGCCCAGCCGCGCGGACGCCGGTGCCCGTCGAACGAGGCGTTCAACTCCACGCGGTAGCTGAAGAGATGGGCCGAGGTCTGGGCCGTCAGATGGTCGTTCGTCACCGAGACACCGTTGCGCGTGGCCCGGTTGCGCCCCCACGCCTGCCGCACCCCCACCGTCGTCCAGCCCGTGCGCCTTGCCGTGCCGGTCTCGGGCGCCTTGTCCTTGTCGCGCGGCGAGACACCCACCTCGATCCCGGCGGACAGCGTGCTCGACCCCTGCTGCCCCTGCCCCACCTGCTGGGTGGCGCTCACCGAGTTGCGCAGGGAACGCTCGCTCAGCGACGTCTCGTACCGCCGGTCGGTCAACTGCGCGGTGAGCGTCAGCGTGTGGTGCCCGTCGCGGAACGCCCCGGTCTCGGTGAGGCTCACCGGCACACCCGTGGTCGTGAGCACCTCCAGGCTCTGGGCCAGCGTGGGCCGGTTCAGCGCCTCCCGGACCTGACGGTCGTTGTGCAGCGCCGTGCGGGCGGGCCCGTCACCGCGCAGCAGCCGGGCCACCTTCGGGTGCCGCAGCTCCCAGGGGGCGGGGAACAGGGCCGGGTACGAGCGGTGCAGCGCGTCCAGCACCGAGTCGGCGAACGTCGTCATCGGATCCGGGGCGGTCGCGTCGGCCTCCCGGACGGCGCCGCTCCCCTCGGCCGCCTCCGTACCGGTGCCGGACACGGGGTGTTCGGGCAGGAAACCCTCCGCGCGGGTCTGGCCCAGATGCGTCGGGTCGTCCTGGGTCAGATACGGGGGAGGCGTGGGCTCGGGTGCCGGCTCGGGCGCGGACTGCGCGGGCGTACGGGTGTCCCACGAGGCGAGCCGCTTCGCCTCGGTCGTGGGCAGCCAGTCCAGCGTCACCACACGGAACGGCCGTGCCGCGGAGGCGGGTTCGCCGGGCTTGCGCAGATAGAGCGTCTTCTCCACCCGGTACAGCCCCACCGGGGTGCCCTTGACCCGGCCGGTGACCTTACGCGCCGCGGAACCGCCCAGATAGTGCGCCCGGCCCGCGCCGACATCGACACGGGCCATGGGCCCGCCCTGGAGGCGCACGTCCACCGGACCGCCGGTGAGGGTGTGGTTCGGCCCGGCCGTGACCTGCACACCGATCCGCGTCTCACGGGTGTGCGTACGGTCGTTCTGGAACACCCCCTGGGTGACGTCACGCACCTCGACCTTGGTCGCCTCGGTCACCAGGGTGCCCTCGTGGGCGACGGCGCGCTCCACGATCAGATGGCCCAGCGGGTGGTGCGAGCCGCCCCGGGTCAGCTCCGGGCCCACCACCTGTCCGGACAGCCGGGGGAACAGCCCCAGCAGCTTTCCGGGCCGCAGGAACGACACCAACCGCTGGTGCGCCGAACTACCGGGGCGCGCACCGGACATGGCGAGCGCCATGTCCTCCGGCGAGTCCCGCAGGTACAGGGCCTCGGTGTCCGTGACCCGAGGGGTGAGCCCGTCCGGGAAGGTGATTTTTTTCGGTGCCCGCGCGGGACCCGAGTACGGCTCGGTGAGCGAGTCCTGCAACCGCCAGGTGAGCCCGTGACGTACGGCGAAGTCGTGCCGCCGGATCTCGTGCCGCCGCCATCCGGTGGACTCCACCGGTACGGAGGCGGGGTCCGTGGTGACGGGGCCGGCCGGGTCGCCGGGTGCCGGGGTCCTGGGCGCCGGGGCCTTCGGCGCCGGGGTCACCTCGTCGACGCGTACCCGGTAGTACACGTCGTCCAGGTGCAGGTGGGAGCCGTCCATCCCGCGCATCTCGGTCTGGCTGAGCCCCTGCGTACCCGTGTTGATGTCGGTGCGCCGCGACCGTCCGACCGAGGCACCGAGCTTCAGCATCCACTCCAGCGGCGGGCCCATGCTCAGCGCCCCGGCGACGCGGCGCATCGTGCCGACGCTGCGGGGCACGCCGGTCGTGGCCTGCCCGCGGTGCACGGTGTCCAGCTTGACCGTCACCCCGTCCGGGTCCGGGAGGCGTTCCCAGCGGTGGTACGGGACCGCCTCGACGGTCACCTCGTAGCCGACCTCGGAACGGGCGCGCGCCACGAACGTGGCTCCGCGCGGGCCGGTGAACGCGGACGGCTCCTCGGTCAGCAGACGGCGCAGCTCGGCGTCGTCGAAGCGCTCGCGCACATGCGGGGGGAGGTGCGCCAGGATCTCGTCCGCCACCTGGTCGGCCCCGCGCAGGGTCGTGCGGCCCACGCCGGACATGAGCCCGCCGGGCGGAGGGGTACCGGACGTGTCGTCCGCCTCGGGGTTGAGGAGGACGGCGGGCAGATGGCTGTCGTCCTCGAAGGTGACGGACTTCGGCGGCGGCCCCGGTGGGAGCGCGTCGTCCCCGGTCAACAGGCGTGGTGGGCGGTGCCGTTCGAGCTGGGTCTCCAGCGGCACCCGCTCGCTCTCCTCGGTGGTCACGGGGTCCGCGTCCGTGGGCGGTGTCAGGTCCGGGTCGAGGACGGGGGCCGGGTCGGGGTCCGGGACGGGATCGGGGTCGGGGAGAGACGGAGGCGGGGGTGTGGGCGTCGGCGTGGGCGACGGTGTGGGGGTATGCGTCTCCGTCTCCGTCTCCGGGGTCGGGGCCGGCGAGGGAGGCAGTGGGGCCAGCTCAGGCGTGGGCGTCGGCGCGGGCGCCGTGAGCGCTGCCTCCGGTGCCGGCACCGGAGTGGTGAGCGCCTCGTAGTGGTCCCGGCCGTTGTAGGCGACGTACAGCGTCCCGCCCCGGCCGCCCGGGTTCACGGCCGTGACGGTTCCGTCGTGGACCACCCGCAGATCGACGTCCGTCGCCCGCGCCAGCGCCGTCGGCAGCAGGTCGCCGAACGGGGAGGACCAGAGCGCGGTACGGCCCGCCGTCTCGGTCAGCAGCCCACCACTGCCGAGCCGCCGTGCCGCCTCCGGCGTGGGCGCGACCTCCAGCAGGCCCGGGTACGGGCTCTGGAGCAGCAGCCGGCGCCACAGTGCCGCGTCGCCCGCCAGGATGGCGTCCGACGCCCTCTCCCACGCCGCCTCCCCCGCCTCGTCCCTGGGCGGGGCGCCGCCGATGAAGTGCTCCCGCAGGTCGCCCAGGACGGTGAGGACGGGATCGGGCGCCGACTCCGTCAGGGCGTCCGCCAGTTCGGAGCCGGTGAGGCGGGTGCTCAGCAGGTCGCGCAGCCCGGACACGTCCAGGTCCGCCCACTGGTGGAGGGTGTTCTGCCCGCGCGCGGAGAGCAGGACGGACCGGAAGAAGCAGTCGCCGTCGCCCGGTACGGCGGTACGGCGGAAGTCCCGGTCGTCCGCGCGGACCAGGGGGGTCTTCGTGTCCCCGCCGGGCGGGCCGACGACGGAGAGGTCCGTGACGGATTCCCCGGTGGTGGCGGGCCGGTCGGTGGCCGGGGCGGGCGTCGTGCCGGGGACGAGGTCCGGCCTCCGGCGCAGCAGCGTCGCGGTGTCCTCGGGGCTCAGCCCCAGCTCGGACAGGGGGAGCGGGCCGTCGGACAGCAGCCAGGTCACCCGCGCCGAGTGCGCGTACGCGAGTCCCCGCACGTCCTGCGGGTACACCGGTGCGGAGGGCGACGGTTCGGCCGCCGGAGGCGGGATCAGCGTACGGAGCGTCACTTCGGGGCCGCCGCCCGACCGCAGCCGGGCCGCCTCGCTCAGGAAGCCGGTGTACTGGTCGCGGCTGGGCTCCGTACCGTCCGCGAGCCCGTACCGGTCGGCGACCATCCGGCGCAGCAGATCGGGGGTCATCCGCGCGTCGGCGTAGCGGCCCGCCGGATCCGGGGTACGCCACCGCAGCCCTTCCGCGAAGGCCAGCCCGCGCAGCAACTCCCGGCGGTTCGGCAGCTGTTCGGCGTCCGGTCCCAGCGTGCCCCGCAGTGTGCGCACGGCCTGGAGCGTCCGTGCCCGGGTGAACGCGTCGGCGGGGCCCCGCCCGCCGTGCAGCCCGGCCGAGCGTGCCAGCGCGTCCAGCCGCCGCCCCGAGGGCTCGGGTGTGAACAGCCGCCACTCGCCGGGTCCGTCCGTCCCCTCCGTGAGCACCGCGCGCACGACACCGTCGGAGTCCTTCGCCGTGCCCGCCTCGCTGGTGGGCGCGTACACCGGTCGGCCGGTCCGGTTCGCCACGTGCTGGGCGACCGGGAGGCCCGCCACCCGCGGCTGCTTGCCCGTCTCGCAGGAGAACAGCACCAGCGGCCGGGTGCGGTCACCGGGTGCGCCCCAGGCGCGCAGGACCTCGCCCAGTTGCACGCCGCTCACCACGACGGACGGCAGCGCGGAGTCGTTGGTGCCCAGGGTGACGGTGCGCGGGGTGCCGTGGGCCACGAAGTAGTCCGCGCCCTCCGGCGTCCCGGAGCCCGGTAGCGGTCGCGACGGGCCGGTGAAGACCGTGCGCGGCGGGGGCGGGCCGTCACCGTCCTTCGTCGGCGTGGAGGTGACGCGGCGGGTGTCGCGGTAGCCGTCCTGGTCCAGCAGCCGCTGCCGCGCCGCGCTCTGCGGCGTGTTGTCCTCGGCGGGGCTCTGCGACACGGTCAGCGTGCGTACCGCGGTGCCCTGCCGGGGGCCGGTGACGCCGTCCGCCAGGAGGCGGCGCACCTGGTCCACGGGCAGCGTGTGCCCGTCCAGGGTGGTAACGACCGACGGGGTGCTCCGGCCGGGCGAGTCCGCCGACCGGAACGGGCGCGCCACGAAGCGGGCCAACGAGGACCAGGCGGAGTCCTTCGGGGCCGGTGTGGTCGACGGTGGGAGCGGGGGAGAGGGGGCGGTCGGCTGCGGGGTGCTGCCGGTCGGCGTCGGCCCGGACTCCAGGAGCAGGTCCGAGGCCACCTCCTCCGGGTCCCTGGGCGTGGTGGTGTTCCCGTCCGGTGCGGGGTGCGGTGCGGGGGAGGGAGCCGGGCTCGTCTCGGTGTCGAGGGGCCGGCTGCCCTCCTGCTCCGGGGGAGGTGGCGGGGTGGCCTGGGTGGGCGGTGCGGTTTTCTCGGTGTTGGGGGTCGTCTCCGCCGTGCTCACCGTCTCCACGGTGGCGGAGCTCTCCGTGACGGGCCGCCGGGAACCGGTGTCGAGGCCGGATGCGGATGCGGAGGTGGTGTCCGGGCCGAGGGCGGCGGAGAGGGGCAGCAGGACGTCCGCGCCGGGGAACACGGCCCCCAGGTCGCCGTCCGGGCCGGTCACCGGGGGGACCGTGGAGAGCGGACGGACCCGCACCGGCCCGTCCGGACTGTCGCGGGTCAGCACGGCGGCCTCGCGGGACGGGGTGCCGCGCCCCGGTGTGCCGTTCGCGGGGGCGCCAGTTGTCGGTGTGCCGGTTGTCGTGGTGCCGGGAGCGGGCGTGTCCGTGGCGGACGTGACCGTCGGGGGACCCAGCACCACCGCGCGGTCTCCGCCCGCGAGATCGAGCAGACGTGCCGCCTCCGCCGGATCGTCGTACGGCAGGGGCCCGTCCGTCACGACCACGGTCAGCGGGTCCGTGTGCGTCACCTCGGGATCGCCGTTGTCCGGCGGCGGGGAATCGGCCGAGTCCGGGTCGGTCACCTGGGCCCGCGGGTCCGCGTGGTCCACCGTCTCGGGGGAGGACGTGACGACCGGGGCGTCGCGGTGTTCGCCCCCGCCCGTCGTACGGGCACCGCCGGGCGTCTGGGCCGGGGCGCTGTTCGGTGCGGCGGTGCTGGTGGGCGCGGAAGCGGGCGGGGGCGTCGGGGTCGCCACAGGCGGGGTCGGCGTGGGTGCGGGTGCCGGTGGTGTCGGTGCGGGCGCCGGGTTCGTGGTGTGGTCCCCGGAGGCCGTCTGGGTGGGGTCGGGGACGGCGGCCGTGTCGGTGTCCGTGTGCGCGTCCGAGCCGGTATCCGTGGTCGGGTTCGGGCCCGTGTCCGTGGTCGGGTTCGGGCCCGTGCTCGTGTCCGTGCTCGTGTCCGTGGTCGGGTTCGAACCCGTGCTCGTGTCGGTGTCGGTGTCCGGGGCGTGGGGGTGCGTGGTCGTCGGGGCGGAGTTCTGCGGCGAGGGGCCGGAACCGGTCGTCGCCACCGGAACCCCACCACCGGAATGTGTGGTTCCGCCGGGTCCGGTGGCGGAGGTCCCCGGAGGATCGTGCCGGACGGAGTCGGAGCCGAGGCTGTCCAGCGTGTGGCGTACGTGGTCGGTGTCCAGGTGGACGCCGGTGCCCTGCCCGTCCGCGACGACCCGTAGGCCGGGGCCGTTCGCCAGGTTCCGGTGGAGGGTGTCGCGTATCTCCGTCTCGACCGTGCCGGGCTGACCGCCGCGCAGCTCCGCGAGCGCGTTGAGCGCGTCGGCCCGTTCCTGCGGGGAGCCCGTGTGGACCTGGCGCCACAGATCGCTCTCGGCGGGGTTCACCCCGTACCCGTCGAGGCTCCGGTACGGCGGCGGCGCCTCGTACGGCGGAGGAGGGCTCTGCGTGGAGGAGGGTGTGCGCTCGTCGCCGGAGGCGTTGTCGCGGTGTGTGTCCGGGGCGCCGGTACCGCCGTCACCCGTGCCGGTGGTGGTGAGGCCGGAGTGGCCGGACGTGTCCTTGCCCGAGGGAGGCAGGCCGGAGGTGGAGACGGTGGGTGGGGGCGCACCGCGGAGGCCGGACATCACATCTCTCAGGCCCGTACCGGTGTTGACCGCCCCGGTGTTGAGCGCCGTACCGACCCGGTCGCTGACGCCCGCGCCCACGAAGGTGGACCAACTGGTCGACCAGTCACCGTAGAGGAGGCCACCGGCGAGGATCTCGGCCAGGGACTCGGCGCCGCCCGAGGCCAGGAAGTTGGACGTCTCCTTGATCGCGTGGTGCCCGGTGAGCGGCACCGCACCCGGTCCCGCCCCGGGGAGACCGGGCCCGGCATTCGGCCAGTTGGGGCCGTTCTTGGGCAGGTCGGGCCCGTTCTTGGGGAGGTCCGGTCCGTTCTTGGGCAGGTCGGGCCCGCTCTTCGGGAGATCCGGTCCGCTCTTCGGGAGGTCGGGCCCGTTCTTGGGCAGGTCCGGACCGTTCTTCGGCAGGTCCGGCCCCTTCTTCGGGAGGTCCGGGCCGTTCTTGAAGTCGAGATCGGGGCCGTTCTTGAGGAAGTTGTTGTCGTACCCCTTGACGATGTGATGCGCCGCGTTGTGGAAGATGCTGGCCAACCCGCCCGCGATGGCCCCGAACGCGGCGTCCTTGAGGATCTGCCCCCAGTCGAAGCCGCCCGGCCGCCGCCCGGCCGGGGCGCCCAGCATCATGGCGAGCCGCACCGCGAAGGTGGTGAACGCCTCCGACAGCGCTTCGGTCAACGACGGCAACAGGTGTGTGCGCTGGAGCAGATGGCTCAGTGTGGTGAGGATGAGCAGACGGCTGCGGGCCTTGGCGAGCGCGATCTGGGTGAGCGAGGCGCCGCCCGTGAAGAACGACATCGCCAGGTAGAACGCGATCTCGATGAGCAGCCGGATGACCTCGGCGATCACCTGCCACTTGGACTCCATGATGTCCATCGACGCCTTGACGCGGCCGTCCGAGATCCGGTCCAACTGGTCGCCGAACTCACGCAGGTAGTTCTTGCCGCCGTCGTCGGTGAGCATGCTCATCGCCCGGACGTAGGCCCGGCCCACATCGTCCGGCATGGCGGTCGAGATGTTCTTCACCGAGTCCTCGACGAGCTGCGACAGCTCGCGTACCCGCTTGCCCAGCCGCCCGTACGGCTGCCGGCTGGAGTACGCCAGGTCCTCGTCGGCCTGGAGCAGCCGCTCCCCGGTGAGGATGAACAGCATCGCGTTCACCTCGGGCGATGCCCGCATGCTCACCGCGGGCCCCCTGGTCCGTCCGAGGGCCCGCGGGCCCCCCGGCCCGGCCGGGCGGCGGCGCCGCGCGCACGCACCGGACCGGCCCCGCCGCGACCGCGCGGGGGACCGGACCGGACCGTGAGGAGGGGATCAGTGTCGGGCATGTCCGCCGTTGACGTCGGAGATCCGGCTGCTCTGCTTCGAGATGTCCTCAAGTGCCCTGTTGCGCAGGGTTTTCATCGTCTGCACGTTCTCCAGCGTGCCCTCCGTGATCCCGACCACGGCGTCCCGGATGGCCAGGCAGGTGTCCTTCGTCGCCTGCCGCTCCTCCTGTTCCTGCGGGCGGACCTTCTTGGCGAAGTCGTCGCTGACGCCGGGCCAGGTGACCGTGTCGCTGACCTCGTCGAGGAAGTCCGCCGCCATGGCGTGGGCGATCTCGGCGATCGCCTCCAACTGCCGGGTCCCGGCCTGGATGCGGTTCGGATCCGCGAAGTACCTGTCCGACACGGCTACTCCTCCCCGTCCTCGCCGAGCGCGTCACGCCACCGGGCGTCACCGTCCCGCCCGCCGCGTCCCTCGTCCGGATCGCGCAGCACGTCCGGGCCGAACAGCTTCTCCCAGTCGACCTCCAGACCCCGCAACTCCGGTACGCCGGGGTGGCTTTCCGCGAACGGGGCCATCGCCCGCATGACGTGCCGGCCCATCCGCGTACGTGCCTCCTGCGCGGCTTCCAGCACGCTCGCGGCCAACTCCTGCGGCGCCATGGCCCGGTACTTGCCGTCCAGGAACTCCAGGTCGCTCAGTTCACCCTGGGCGCCCACGGTGACCCGCACGGCACGGTCCGAGGAAACGGCGCCGATCGACGCGTCCCGCAGTTCGCGCTCCGTGCGCGCCACGGCCTCCTCGGTGGCCTTGAGCTCGGCCATCGCCTGATCGATGCGCTTCTCCAGCGAATCGGTCACTGCTCTCGTCTCCCCTCGCTGCCCCGTACGGCGTCCCACCGGATCGCATCGTAACCGGCGTGGACGCCGTACCGTACCGTCGGAACCCCTGTGACCTGCGGCCTCAGCGTCCGATGACGCTCGGTGCGCTTCCCCCCTCGGTGCCCCAGACGTCCTCGTCCTCCTCCAGGTAGTCCGAGGACGTGACCGGCGTGCGCGACCGGTCCGACGCGTCCGCGCCGTCTTCGGGGGTACGGCCGCCGGTGGTCGCCGGACGTGATGCCGGCGTGAGGAAGGTGTCCTCGTCCTCCGCACGGCCCCACGGGCTGCGCCTGCGGCGGTTGCGGCGCTTGCCCTCCTCGGCCGCGTCGGTGAGGACGGCGCGGACCCGCTCGCCGTGCGAGCCCTTGTCGCCCCCGCCCGCGCCTCCCATGCCGCCCATCGGAGACATCGGCATGCCGGGACTCGACTGGCCGCCCGTGCCCGACTGGCCGCCGCCGGCGCCCGACTGGGCGTTGTCCGGCAGCCCGCCGAACGGCGTCTGGCCGTTCGACGCCAGGAGATCGGTCCCGCCGCTCCCGAGGGGTGTGACCGAGCCCGGGACACCGACCCCCTGGTCCCCGAGAGGGGAGGACGAGCCCTGGTTCAGGCCGTCGAGCGTTCCCAGACTCACGCTCTCCCCCGTCCCGCCGGAACCACCGGTGCCCGTTCCTCCGCCTGCCCCGCCCGGCCCCGCCGAACCCGGGGACGAGAGGCCGTCGAGCGACGGCAGATCACCGAGCCGGCTGCCGATGGTGTCCAGACTTCCGGTGTCCCGTGGCGAGTTGAGGCTGCCGAGATCCACCTGCCTGGTGTTCCCCTGCGGATCGGTGACGGTGGCGATCCCGGTGTCCGGGTCGATCACCTGCTTGCTGCCGTCCGGGAAGGTGGTGGTGGGCTTCCCGTTCTCCAGGACGGTGTGGGACCCGTCGGGGTTGGTCACGTCCGCCCCGTAGGTGAGGTCCGTCGTGGTGGTGGTGCCGTCCGGTGAGGTGGTGGTCAGGATGCCGGTGTCCGGGTCGAACGAGGCGCGGCTGCCGTCCGGGTAGCTCGTGAGGAAGTCGCCGCCGCTCAGCGAGGTGATACCGCCGGTGGAGGACTCCAGACCCTCCATGCCGCCCGTGCCGTTCAGTCCGCCCAGGGACTCGGTGACGGTCCGTGAGGCGATGTCCGAGAAGTCAGGCGAACCCGAACCGCCTGTGCCCGTCCCGCCCGTGCCCGTCCCGCCGGTATCCGTCCCGCCCGTGCCCGTCCCGCCGGTCGAGTTGAGTCCGCCGAGGGTTCCGAGGTCCGTCGTGGTGGTGGTGCCGTCCGGAGCCGTGGTGGTGGCCATGCCGGTGCCGGGGTCGATGCTCTGGGTGGTGCCGTCCGGGAAGGTGGTGGTGAGGCGGCCGTCGTCGAGGGTGGTGGTGGAGCCGTCCGGATTGGTGACGGTGGCGCCGTCGCCGAGCCGCGTCGTGGTCACGGTCCCGTCGGGGGCGGTACTGGTGAGGAGGCCGGTGCCGGGGTCGAAGGAGGTGCTGGTCCCGTCGGGGAAGGTGTTGGTGAGGAGGCCTCCGCCGTCCAGGGACGTGCTGCCGCCGGTCGGTGTCTCCAGGCCGGACGTCCCGCCCGTTCCCGGGCCGTTGAGGTCGTCCAGGCCGCCCAGTTCCTGTGTCACCGGTGCGCCGTCGCGGTCACGCCCCGTGCCGCCCGCCCCGTTGATGCCGCCGATGCCGCCGACCGACGTCACCGGCATACCGCTCGGCCCGAGGCCGTCCGCTCCGCCGGTCGTGCCGTCGCCTCCCGTGCCGTCCAGGCCGCCGTTCGTGCCGTCGCCCCCCAAGCCGTTCAGACCGCCGATGTCGCCCAGGCTCGTGGTCACCGGGATGTTGCCCGGCCCGTCGCCGCCACCGGAGTTGAGGTTGCCGAGGTTCTCCTCCAGCTGCTTGCGCTCCTCCTCGGCCTTGGCCTCGGCCTCGGCCTTCTCCTTCTCGTACTCGGCTTTCTCCCGCTCCGCCTCGGCCTTGGCTTCGGCCTTCTCCTTCTCGTACTCCTCCTTCTCCTTCTCCTTCTCGGCCTTGGCTTCGGCCTTCTCCTTCTCGTACTCCTCCTTCTCCTTCTCCTTCTCGGCCTTGGCTTCCGCCTTCTCCTTCTCGTACTCCTCCTTGTCCTTCTCCGCCTGGGCCTTGGCCTCGGCCTTCTCCTTCTCGTACTCGGCCTTCTCCTTCTCGGCCTCCGCCTTCTCCTTCTCCGCCTGCGCGTCCGCGTAGTCCTCGGACGCCGTGCTGGTGGTCTTCGGCTTGGGCACGTTCTCCGTGAACTCGTCCCCGATGTCCAGGAACGAGTTGTTCAGCGCGGACTGGACCCGTGCCGCCGGTTCGCCGAGGTGGGTGTCCGCGCCCTGGCTCCAGATGCGTACGGCCTCTTCGCCGACCTTCTTCCAGGACTCCATGTCGGACAGGTCGCCGTACGTCGGATGGGTCTGGCTGAACCCGGCCTCGGGGCGCGCGCTGTGGACCGTGGCGCCCGGTGCCCCATGTACCCCGGATAGGTCGTGGTGTAGATCTTGGTCTTGGTGATGTTGTTCGCCTCGGACCACCTGCCGAGTTCGTCGAGGACGTACCGCAGCACCCGGTGCGGATCGAAGTAGGCCGACTTGGCCCATGTGAACCACGCCTCCAGGAGCTCCTGTGCCGCGTCACGCAACTCCTGCTTGCCCTCGGCCAGGGCGCGCGCGTAGACGGTGCCGGTCGCGCCCTCCTGACCGCCGGAGCCGGTGAAGGTGTCGACGTACCCCTCGTAGTTCTCCCGGACCTTCTTGATCAGGCTGCGGAAGACGTCGGCGGCCTCACCCTTCCAGGAGGCGTCCTCCTTGCCGAGCGCGTCCTCCCACCCCTTGATCACCACGGCGTGGTCCTTGAAGAACTTCGCCGCGCGGTCGAAGGACTCCGCCGTCCTGTCGAACGACGAGAGGTCCACGGCACTGGCGGTGGGGACGCTCAGCCCGTTGAAGGACATGCCCTCGGTGTTGCCGTTGTACAGCGCGATCAGGGCGTTGCGCGGGCCGTTCATGTACTGGGCGAGACCGATGGTGCTGAGCTTCTGGTCGTTGTAGTCCGTGAAGTCGTTGCCCGCGCTCACCGCGATCTCGCCGGCGGACTCACCCGAGGTGTCGGCGAACTCGACGCCGTCGTCGCCGTGGACGGTTCCCTCGAAGACGATGCGCGCCTGCTTCAGCTGGGCGCTGCTGCCGTTCTGGTCGAAGAACCAGATGTCGTAGTCCTGGCCGCTCTGCATCTCGAAGCCGGACTTCTCCAGGACGTCCTGGAGGGACCGGTTCTTGATGTCCATCCGGAAGAGCATGCCGCCGTGGTCGGAGCGCAGCTTCTCGAAGACGGTCGACCGCTTGGGAACCGGGTAGCCGGTCACGTGGGAGACCACGTTCGCCCATACGTCGTCCTCGTCACCCTTGGCGGTGCCGCCCTCGTACTTGTCGACGTGTTCCTTGGACGTGGGGTCGTACCGTTCCTCGGGCACCGCGCGCCCCTCCTGCTCGGGTCGTGGCCGGCCGAACCGGGCGATACCGCCGGCTCCGCCGACGAATCAGCTCTCGGTCTTCGTGGGCACCACGCTGCTGTCGACCTCGGAGAACAGCTGGAGCAGGGTCTGGGCGTCGATCGAGTCCAGATTGGTCTGCTTGGTCTTGTTCATCGTGTCGATGGTCTCCTGGAGGGCCTCCTTCAGTTCCTTGAAGAAGGTCTCCTGGTCGCCGAGCAGTGTGTCGATGGCGGTCGCAGCGGTGGTGATGCTCTGGATCAGGGTCGGCCCGGAGACCAGGTCCTCGGTGGTCATCTTGCCGATCCGGAGGATCTGCTGGTTCTTGTCCGGGTTCTCCGTCGTGGTGTGCCCGTTGACGATGTGACCCAGGGGACGGATGCCGTCGACCTCTTCCTTGCGGTACCGGTGTGCCGACTTGGACGCGTCCTCCACGTCCACGTCGCGGAACGACTGAAGCTGCTTCAGGTCGAGATGGGTCAGGTCGGCCACGGGGGTCGCCCTCCTGCCTCAAGTGCGGAATTCGGGTGGTGGAACGCCGTCCCGGGGCCCCACCGGACGGCGCCCGGACCAGGGCGGGCCGTGCCGGTGGGGTCTGCCGGTCTGGCGCGCGGCGGCCGACGGCCGGCGCGGGGTGCGCGAGGCGGGGCCTTCGCGGCGGGTTCAGCGCGGGCTGACGGACTGCCACATCTGGCTGTTGCGCCGCTCGTCCTTCTTGTGGCCGTCCGCGACGTCCTCCAGCAGCGTGCCGTTCTCGGAGAGCAACTGCTGCATCCGGGTCACCGCGTTGTTCCACTGGGCCTGGACCTTGCCGTACTCCAGCTGGTCGTCACCTGCCCAGCCGTTCCTGAGGGCCTGGAGTTCGGCCTCCAGCGACTGGAGCGTGCCCTGGATGGCCTTGGTCTGCTGCTGGATGTCCAGGGCGGCGTTGGCCGCCGCGTTGTACTGGACATCGATGATGCCGTCGGTCAGGTTCTCGCCGGGCATGGCGGATGCCTCTCTGGTCGTGGGGTGGTGGGGGGCCGGTCCTACCGGGAAGCCGGTGGAACCGCGGTCGCGGTGCCCGGGGTGCGGCACCGCCGGGCGGGCGTCAGGACAGTGCTTCGAAGACCCCGGCGGACACCTTGCCGGCCTGCTGACCGATGGTGCCCTGGTGCTGCTGCGAGGTGTTCCGCGCCATGGTGCGGTTGTCCTCCAGCGCGTCCGTCATGCGCTTGATCTGGGTGAGGATCCGCTGGGCCTGCTCGTCCCACTTCTCGAAGAGGTTCAGGAAGGCACGCCCCTCGTCACCGCCCACGCCGAGGGCCATGGACCGGACGTTGCCGCGGATGCGTTCGACACCGTCCCTTGCCATGCCCAGGGCCAGTACGCCGTTCTGTACCGCCTTGTCGTCCACCAACCGGTTGTCGGACATGAGCGCTCCCGTCGTTCGAGCTTCGTGACGTCATCGTGTCCGCCGATGTTATGGATAACCAGGTGCCCGGAGCAAGAATTGCCGAAATTCTTGGGCTGTTCCTGAGGCGAGCAAATATGCCCATGCGAAAGGGAGTTACATCCGGGTTACGGCGGTGTGGCCGATGCGGGGACGCCGTGTGGGCCTCGTGCCGTGGTCGTGCGCGGGGCAACGGCGTGGCAACGGGCGGGATTCGGGCGACGGTCGGGCCGGCGTCGCCGCGAAACGGGCGCCAATACGGTGTTCCCGCTGCCCGAGGATTCGGTCAAGCTCCCTTCGGAAGGTGTCCCAAGGGCGCTCCGCAAAGGCGTTGTTGAGCTTCCCCTGAGCTTTCTCCCCGGGGCATTCCGGCATCCGGCGGCTGTCCTGAAATCGCCCCCGGGTGCCCGAGGGGGCGACCGCGCCCCGGGGCCGGAGCGCCCGGACACCGGGGGCGCTCCGGGCGGGTCCCGTACGCGAACGGGTCCGTCAGCCGGAGGAGGACCCCACACCGCGCGGCTGGGCGCCACCGGCGGCGCTGACCGCCGCCGCCCCGGTCTTCGGCCCCGCGGCGTCCCCGCACGCCGGGGCGGTGACGCGGGCGGGCGCGGCGCCCGAGGCGGCACCCGGGTCGAGGTCCGCGCCGGTCGGCAGCGTCGCGAGCAGCGGTGCCGGGACCGAGCCGATGTCGTCCTCGCCGTAGCCGAGGGCCGACAGCGCCTCCTTCGACGGCACCCGGTACTTCACCCCGTTCTCCGCCACCAGGTACGTGGTGCCGCCGTGCGCGGCACCGCTGGCGTTCAGCGCCCGCACCAGCGCCCCGTGCCCCGGACGTACGACACTGGCGTCCGGCTTCACGCACGCGGGCTCCGGCGGGCCCGCCGTGCCCTCGGAGACGGCCACCGGCGCCAGCGCGTCCAGCGGGACCAGCACGGTACTGATCCGCGCGCCCTCGGACCCGCCGAGCACCTTGGCGCAGACCGCGCTCCCGCGCGGCACGGGCTGCGGCCGCGGCGGGCTCGCCGGGAGCTCCGCCGCGTCCGGCAAGCCGGCGTCGGAGGTCGCGCGGTGCCGGCGCAGCGCGTCCGCGCCGACGGCCCGCGCGGTCGGCGACTCACCGGCGTAGGCGTCCTTCTGGGTGGCCGGGTCGCCCAGGACCAGGGCCGCGCCGGTGCGGGTGAGCGGTGCCAGGCCGTCCGCGCGCAGCAGGTGGTAGGTGCTGTCCCCGCCCGGCACCGTCACCTCGAAGACCTGCCCCACCCGGGTGGGAGCGCCGCCCAGTTCCGGACCGGCCTCGCCGCGTTCCGGCAGGTCGGGCGGTGCCAGGTCCGGTCCGGGGGCCAGCGCGTCCAGGAACGCGGCGGAGACCGGCACGGCCGTCTCGGAGCCGTATCCGAGGGCGTTGCGCGCGTCCGACTTCTTGTCCACCGGCAGCCGGCTGCCGCGCCACACCAGGTACTCCTTCCCGTCCGGGCCGCGCACCAGCACGCCCCGGTCGCCGCCGATGGCACCGCTGCCCAGCGGCGCCCCGGCCACCACGGTCGTGGCACCGGGGTCCAGGGCGCCCCCGCTCGGCGTACCACCGGTGCCGGGCAGCGCGCCCTCGGTGCCGGTCACGCACACGTGCCAGGCGCCGCCGTCGAGTTCGCCCGGCCCCGGCACGGTGTCCGGCGCTCCCGGGATGCCCACCGGGGCGCCCACCGGGGTGCCGCTCAGCGAGGCCGTGGAGACGCTCACCGAGGTCATCCGGGCGCCGCCGATCAGACGCGCGGAGGCGTAGTTGCGCACCGGGTGGAGCGCGCCCCCGATGTACAGGTAGCGCGCCCCGGTGTCCCGGTTCACCACCAGGCTCTCGCCGGACCGCCAGGTGTCGTTGCCGCCGGGCCTCAGCAGCCCGTACACCGTCGCGCCCGCCGCGAGGAGCACCGTGACGAGCAGGCCGAAGACCACCCCGCGTGTCGTGCGGCCCAGGGGGCTCTCCGGGGCGTCCGGGTCGGCCATGAGCAGCCCCGAACTCAGCCTGCCCATCAGGAAACTGTGCGCCTGTACCTGGTCCCGTTTCGACTGCACTGCCTCTGACTCCGTCTCTCGTTCTCGCTCGTTCCGGTGCCGCGCGGGCGGGTCAGCCGAAGAGCCCGCGCAGCCAGCCGAACAGTCCGGCCACCCACAGGGCGAGGGGCAGCAGCGCGACGGCGAACAGGGTGTGCGCGATCTCCGCCGCCCGGCCCCAGTACGGCAGCATCCGGCGCCCCGGCACCGTCCACGCGGCCAGGGTGAGCGCCGCCGCGACGCCCAGCAGCACCGCGAACACCACCGTGCGGCCGCCCGGTTCGGCGTCCTCGGCCCAGGCGTGGGCGAGCAGCAGCAGCCCCCAGGCGCCCGGCACCGCCAGGGCCAGCCGCTGGCCGACGTGCACCAGCCCGCGCGCGTGCAGGAGCAGCAGCAGCGTCAGCGCCAGCGAGGCGAGCACCTCGGCGAGTCCGGGGCGGTGGGTCAGCGGGACCAGGGCCGCGGCGGCGATCACCCCGGTCGCCGCGAACAGCGCGGTGATCCAGCGTCCGGCCAGCTCGGTGCGCTCGGCGACCTCCTCGCCGCGGTACGGCTCGATGCCCTCCTGGAGCTGCCGGGCGTCGGACGGCAGCGCGGGCATCCGCATCCCGGCCAGCTTGAACGCCAGCGCCGGCGCGAAGCCCGCGCACAGCGCCACCACCGTGGCCACGACCGCCGCGGCGGCCTGGGGGGAGAGCCCGCTGAACCCCATCAGCCCGCCGGCCACGGCGGTCGCCACCGCCACCACGGCGGTGGCCAGCAGCGCCGGCGCGCCCACGGCGGTGGCGGCCAGCGCGAGCACCGCGCCGCCCGCGCCCGCCGCGCCCGCCGCCAGCAGGCGCGCGCCGACCACCCGCGCGGCGTCGGGGCCGGTCACGTCGCCGCCCGGCAGCACCCAGCCCGCCAGTGCCAGGCAGGGCGCCACCAGGAGCCCCAGCGCGGTCGCGGACACCCGGTCGCCCACGGCGCGGCTCGCGGAACCGGCGCCCGCCAGCAGCAGCAGCCCGGCGACCGCGGCGCACAGCGCCCGGGAGGCGCCGGGAGTGCCCGGCCAGAACAGCAGGAGGAGGGCCGCCACCACCGCGGCGCCGGCGGCGCCCACCAGGAACAGCCGCGCCGCGTCCGGACTCCAGTTGTGCAGCCGGCGGCCCGCCGTGTCGGCGATCCCGTCCACGAGGTCGTCCAGCCGTGCCTCGGGCAACGCCTCGGTGTGCGGCCGCAGATGGAGCACGGCGCCGTCGGTGAGACCGGCCTGCGCGAGCGTGGCCTCCTCGTCCAGGGGTGCGTCGCCGAGCTGCTGGAGCACCCAGCCCGCGTGGTCCAGGCCGGACTCCTCCGCCTCCTCGCCCACGTACCGCAGCAGGGTCGGCAGCAGGTCGGCGACGGGCACGTCGGAGGGCACGGCCAGATCGATGGAGACGGCCGGAGCACGTACGGTGAGGCGGCACAGTTCGGCCACCGCGCTGTCGGTCATGTTGTGAACTCTCGTCTCCCGGTACGGGTGCGGACAGGGAAAGGACAAAAGGCGCCGCGGGAGCAGCCGTGAGCGGGCCTCGGAAGATGCGGGGGGACGTACGGAAAGAGGGCCGGTAACGGTCATGCGCACATGGACATGTGCGATGTTCCGTGTGCAGACTACTGCCGCCGCAGACGTGATTGTCGCGGGGATCCCCTCGTTCCCGGTACGTCGATGACCGTTCTCGGTGTAATTCTCCCGGACTGTTCACCGGGGGTTCAGCGCGCTTTCGCGGCTGTCCCGGGATTCTGGGACACTGTCATGCGTTCCTGGTGCACGGATGTCCGGGCCCGGTGAATTGGACGCTGGCGCAATTACCCGTCGATCCGGGAGGTTTTGTCCCTTGAGTGTGGTTCTGATTCGCCGGCCCGCCCGCCGGCGCGGGCCGGAAATGCCCGAGGGACAATTGACGCTCCAGGAACCACCGGTCCTCGCGGAGACGGTGCCGGACACCTCCGCGTTCTGGACCTACCTGCCGATGGCGATGATGTCGGTGTCGATGATGCTGATGTTCCTCCGCCCCGGAGGAGCCAACGGCGTCTTCATGTACATAGCCATGGGCATGATGATGCTGGCCGCGGTCGCCATGCTCGTCGGCCAGTTCATGCGCACCGCCGGCCAGCGCAAGCAGCGCCTCAAGGGTGAGCGCCGCGACTACCTGCGCTACCTGTCCCAGACCCGGCGGCGGGTACGGCAGACGATCGTCGAGCAGCAGCGCGCCCTGGCCTGGCGCCACCCCGAACCGACCGCCCTGCGGTCCATGGTGCGCACCACCCGGCTGTGGGAACGCCGCCCGGCGGACGAGGACTTCGGAGAGGTCCGGCTCGCCGTGGGCGAGCAGCAGCTCGCTCTCACCCTCACCCCCGTCTCCACCCGCCCGGTGGAGGACCTGGAACCGCTGTGCGCGCACGCGCTGCGCCGCTTCATCCGGGCCTACTCCACCGTCCCCGAGCAGCCCATCGGCCTCTACCTCCGCTCCTCCGCACGGGTGTTGCTGCGCGGCGACGAGGACGCCACACGTGGACTGGTGCGGGCCGTGCTGGGTCAGCTCGCCGTCTTCCACGCCCCCGAGGAGCTGTGGATCGCGGTCTGCGTCACCGACGAGCGCCGCCCCGGGTGGGAGTGGGCCAAATGGCTCCCGCACGTGCTCCACCCCTACGAGGAGGACGGCGCCGGCCCCGTCCGCAGGATCGCCGCGGACATCGCCGAACTCGACGACCTGCTGGGCGCCGAGTTCGCCGAACGCCCCGGATTCGACCCGGAGTCGGTGCCCGGCCGCGAGGAGCCGTACACCGTCGTCGTCATCGACGGCGTCTCCGTCCCCGAGGGCCATCGCTGGGACGGGCCCGGCTACCGCAACGCCGTGATCCTCGACCTCTCCGGGGCGGTGCGCTGGCGGCCCGGCCGCAACACCCTGCGCCTCACCGTCGAGGAGGACGCGGTCGGTCTGGTCCGCACCGACCGCAGCCGCAAGGAACGCACCACCGTGCTGGGCCGCCCCGACCGGCTGGGAGCCGTCGCGGCGGAGTCCCTCGCCCGGCTGCTGGCGGCGCCCCGGCTGAGAGTGGGCACCGACCTCTCGCAGCCGATGGAGAGCGATGTCGAACTGACCGCCCTGCTCGGCATACCCGACCTGCACCGCCACGACCCGGAAACCATGTGGGCCAAGCGCACCGGCGCCGCACGGCTGCGCGTGCCCGTCGCGGTCGGCGCCGACGGCCGGCCGGTGGAGCTGGACATCAAGGAGTCCGCCCAGGGCGGCATGGGCCCGCACGGCATGCTCATCGGGGCCACCGGCTCCGGCAAGAGCGAACTGCTGCGCACCCTGGTGCTGGGTCTGGCCCTCACCAACTCCTCCGAGACCCTCAACTTCGTCCTGGTCGACTTCAAGGGCGGCGCGACCTTCCTCGGACTGGACGAACTGCCGCACACCTCAGCTGTGATCACCAACCTGGCCGACGAAGTCGCCCTGGTGGAACGCATGCAGGACGCCCTCCACGGGGAACTGCTGCGCCGTCAGGAGCTGCTGCGCTCGGCCGGCAACTACACCTCCGCGCTGGAGTACGAGCGCGCCCGCGCCCAGGGCACCGACCTGGCCCCGCTCCCCAGCCTCTTCGTGGTCGTCGACGAGTTCAGCGAACTGCTTGCCGCACACCGCGAGTTCATGGACCTCTTCGTGATGATCGGACGCCTCGGCCGTTCGCTGGGCGTGCATCTGCTGCTCGCCTCGCAACGCCTGGACGAGGGCCGGATGCACCAGCTGGAGAGCCATCTGTCCTACCGGGTGGGGCTGCGCACCTTCTCCGCGATGGAGAGCCGCGGTGTGCTCGGCGTCCCCGACGCGTACCAGCTGCCCTCCGAGCCCGGTAACGGCTACCTCAAGTCCGGTGTGGAGCCGCTGGTGCGGTTCCGCGCCGCCTACTCCTCCGGGCTCTACCGGCGGCGTACCGGCGCGGTGGTCCGGGCCCGGGTGGCCAGCCAGGTGGTGCCGTGGACCAGCGGCTGGGTGGTGCCGCGCACGCTCGCCCCGGACGCCGAACCGGCCCCGCCGTCCGAGGCCGAGCAGGAGTCCGGCGAGGAGGAGACCCTGATCGGTGTGGCGCTGGACCGGCTGCGGGAATCCGGCCCCCCGGCGCACCAGGTGTGGCTCCCGCCGCTGGACGAACCGTCTCCGCTGGACGCTCTGCTGCCCGGCCTCGCCCCCGACGCCGACCGGGGTCTGACCCCCGCCGGCCGGGCCGGGCACGGCAAGCTGAGGGCCCCGGTCGGCCTGGTGGACAAGCCGTTCGAGCAGCGGCGCGACCCGCTGGTCGTGGACCTCGCCGGGGCGGGCGGCCATGTCGCCGTCGCCGGTGGTTCGCAGAGCGGCAAGTCCACCCTCACACGCACTTTGATCTGTTCCCTGGCGCTCACCCACACCCCGTCCGAAGTGCAGTTCTACTGCCTGGACTTCGGCGGCGGCGGGCTCTCGCAGCTCGCCGGGCTGCCGCACGTCGGCGGGGTCGCTGCCCGCCTCGACCCGGAACGGGTCAACCGTACGGTGGCCGAGGTGATGACGGTGCTGGCCCGGCGCGAGCAGCTCTTCGTGGACCACGCGGTGGACTCCATGGCCTCCTACCGGCGCCGCCGGGCGGCGGGGGAGTTCCCCGACGAGCGGTTCGGTGACGTATTCGTGGTCGTGGACGGCTGGTCCACCGTGCGGCAGGACTACGACGACCTCGTCCCCAAGTTCAACGAGCTGGCGGCGCGCGGCCTCAACTACGGGGTCCACCTGATCGTCACCACCGCCCGCTGGGTCGAGCTGTCCGCACAGGTGCGCGACCAGGCCGCGACCCGGCTGGAGCTGCGGATGGGCGATCCGATGGACTCCGAGGTGGACATGCGCAAGGCCCGCTCGGTACCGCGCTCCGGCGGCCGGGGGCTCACCGCCGACAGCAAGCTGCACTTCCTGGCCGGTCTGCCCAGGATCGACGGCGGCAGCGGCACCGACGACCTCGGCGACGGCGTGGCGCACCTGGTCTCCCGGATCGCCGAACACTGGCGGGGCCACCCCGCGCCCCCGGTACGGATGCTGCCGCACCGCCTCCCGGTCGCCGAACTCCCCGAGGCCGCACCGACCGAGGGCGGCGGGCTGCGCCTGCCGCTGGGCCTCGACCAGGACGGCCTGGAGCCCGTCTGGCACGACTTCAGCCGCACCCCGCACCTGATCGCGGTGGGCGACACGGAGAGCGGCAAGACCAACCTGCTGCGGCGCGTCGCCGCCGGGATCACCTCCCGTTACACCCCCGCCGAGGCGAAGATCATCGTGGTGGACTACCGCCGCGAACTGGTCGACGCCGTGCCGGAGGAGTACCGCATCGGCCACGTCGTCTCGCTGGACAACCTGCGGGAGACCGTGGACGGCGTGGCACGGGCGATGCAGACCAGGCAGCCCGGCCCGGACATCGCCCCCGCCCGGATGCGGCAGTGCGACTGGTGGACGGGCCCCCGGCTGTTCGTGCTGGTGGACGACTACGACATGGTCGCGGGCAACTCCTTCCAGAGCCCCTTCGAACCGCTCTTCGACCACCTCGCGCTCGGCTTCGAACTCGGCCTGCACGTGGTCGTCGCCCGCAGCGCGATGGGCGCGGGACGCGGGCTCAACGAGGCGCTGCTGCGACGGCTCGACGAGACCAACACCCCGGCGCTGCTGATGTCCTGCCCGCCCACCGAGGGCTTCCTCTTCGGCAACGTGAAGCCGCGCAACCTGCCCCCGGGCCGCGCCTTCCACATCGCCCGCCGCAAGGCGAAGCTGGTACAGACGGCGCTGGCCGAGGGCACCGGCTGAACGGAGCGAGGAGAGGGCCCGCCAGGCGGCGGGCCCTCCCCTCCACAGCGTGCGGGCCGGTCAGGCGCGGGGCCCCGCGGGCCGCCAGCGGCGCGCCCTGGCGCGCGGCACCACGACCGCCACCCACACCACCGCCAGCACCCCCGCCGCACCGCCCAGCGTCAGCAGCGTGGCCCGGCGCGCGGCCCGGTCGGCGGCGGCCGTGTCCGGCAGCCGCACCGCTTCGGCGGTCCGCTCGTCCCCGGTGTGCGCCGCCGGGTCCGCCACGGCGGTGACGGCCGCGTACGCGTCGAGCTGGGGCACGTCCGCGGGGTAGGCCGTCGAGACCAGCCGCTGTGCCACCTCGTCCGCCGACGCCTCCGGGTGCGCCCCCCGGACGACCGCCGCGGCCCCCGCCGTGTACGCCGCGGCCAACGACGGCCCCGCGCCCAGGAAGTGGCCCGTACCGCGCGGCCCGCCGGACACGATGCCCGCTCCCGGCGCCGCGAGGTCCACGCCCGAGGTCTCCAGGGCGTGGTCCGGCCGGGCCCCCGACGGAACCATGTCCACCACCGAGATCACGCCCGGCTCCGAGGCGGGCCAGTACGGCCGGGCGGGCACCGGGTCGGCGGTGGCCGCCGGCGGGTCCGGGGTCGCGGCGGCCACGACCACCACGCCCGCCCGCCGGGCCTCCCGCACCGCCGAGGTCAGCTCCGCGCTGCGCTTCGGCAGCGCGACCGACACCGTGATCACGTCGGCCTTCGCGGACACCGCAGCCCGCACCGCCTCCGCGACCCGTGCCGCGTCCGGTCTGCCCAGCGCGTCCGTGCCCCGCAGGCCCAGCACCCGCGCCCGGGGCGCCACCCCGCTCAGGCCCGGCGTGCCGCCGCCCGCGCCCGCCACCAGGTTCGCCACGAACGTCCCGTGCCCCACACAGTCCTCGCCGCCCTCCCCACGGGAGGTGACCCGCCCCTTGAGCGCGGCCGCGGACGAGGCCACCCCGGTGTCGATCACGGCGACGGTCACACCCTCGCCCTGCCCGTGCCGGTGCACCCGGCCGAGGTCGAGCCGCTGCCGCGACCAGTCCTCCTTCTCGGCCTTCGTCTTCGACGCGGGCGTGCACGCCGACCGGCCGGGGTCGTCGGGGAGCACCGACGGCAGTGCGGGCAGCTCCTGTTCCTCACCGGCGGCGCGCCAGGTGCCCCCGGGGGCCCGTACGGCCGCGCCCGCCGGTACCGCGCCCGACAGCAGCAGCAGCGCCGCGAGCCCGGCACCGGCCACCGCCCGTACCGGACCGGGGCCGGTGGACGTACGCACGCCGGTGCCCGGGTACCGCGCGCCCGTCACCACGCGGCCCCTCACCGGCCCGCCGTGTCACGGGCCGTGGCGACGTCCTGCGGGATCAGCGTGCGCAGATCGTCCAGGGTGGGGGCGGCCAGCGCACTGAGGCGTCCCGCCTGCCGGGTGACCATGGACTCCACCATCTGGCGGGCGAGCCGCGCGTTGCCGAACGTACGGTCGCGGGGCAGCGCGTCGAAGTGCTCCTTGAGCAGCACCCCGGTGCCCGGCCCGCACTCGTACCCCATCGACGCGGCGTGCGAGCGGACGATGGTGACCAGCTCCTCCGAGGAGTAGTCCGAGAAGGCCACGCGCCGTGAGAAGCGCGAGGACAGCCCGGGGTTGGAGGCGAGGAAGCGTTCCATCTCGGCGGTGTATCCGGCGACGATGACCACCACGTCGTCGCGGTGGTCCTCCATCAGCTTCAGCAGGGTGTCCACGGCCTCCTGACCGAAGTCCGCCCCGCCGCCCGCCGGGGTGAGCGTGTACGCCTCGTCGAGGAACAGCACACCGCCCCGCGCCCGTTCGAAGGCCTCCTTGGTCAACTGGGCGGTGTGGCCGATGTACCGGCCGACCAGGTCCGCGCGCGCCACCTCGACCAGCTGGCCGCCGCTGAGGATGCCCAACTGGGTCAGGATCTCGCCGTACAGCCGTGCCACCGTCGTCTTGCCGGTGCCGGGCGGGCCGGTGAAGACCAGGTGGTGGCTGATCGAGGGCACCGGCAGCCCGGCGGCGGCCCGGTGCCGGGCGGTGGTGATCAGGTTGACCAGATCGGTGACGTCCCGCTTGACCTCCGCCAGGCCCACCATGTCGCCGAGGCTCGCGAGCGGGTCCCGTTCCCCGCCGTCCCCGGCCGGAGCGGCCGCGGTGGCGGACACGTCCTCCGGCAGCAGCAGCCGCAGATCGCGCTCGCCGATGTCATGCTGCGAGGCGAGCCGCATCGCCTGCCGGTCCACCATCTCCTCGAACACCCCGCGCGCGGCACGGCCGTTACCGAATCCTGCGTCGCGGGGCATCCGCTCGAAGTGGGTGGCCAGTGCCCCGGCGGTGCCCTCGCCCAGTTCGTACTGGTGCTGCCGGCACATGCTTTCCATGATCGCGACCAACTCCGGCACCGAGTAGTTCTCGAATTCGACGGACCGTGAGAACCGCGACCCCAGACCGGGGTTGGAGGCGAGGAAGGACTCCATCTCCCGCGAGTACCCGGCCACGATCACCACCACGTCGTCGCGGTGGTCCTCCATCAGCTTCAGGATCGTGTCCACGGCCTCCCGGCCGAAGTCCGCTCCGCCGTTGCCGCTGTCCGAGGTCAGGGTGTAGGCCTCGTCGATGAACAGCACGCCACCGAGGGCCCGTTGGAAGGTCTCCGTCGTCTTGATCGCCGTACCGCCGACGATCTGCGCCACCAGGTCGGCGCGGGACACCTCCACGAGGTGACCGCTGCGCAGCGAACCCAGCTCCGCCAGGATCGACCCGTACAACCGCGCCACCGTCGTCTTGCCGGTGCCCGGCGGGCCCGTGAAGACCAGATGGCGGCTCATCGGCGGTGCGGACATGCCCAACTGTTCGCGTCTCTGGGCCAGTTGGGTCAGATTCACCAGGGTCCGCACCTGCTGCTTGACGTTCTCCAGGCCGATCAGGTCGTTGAGCGCGCTGAGCGGCCCGCCCTCACGGGAGATCGGTGCCTCCTCGGCGGCACCCGAACCCGCCGGGTCGGTGTTCTCGGCGTTCCCGGACCCCCAGGCATCGCGCTTCCCGTTGCCCGAACTGGTCAGCCCCTCCACGGCGAGCCGCTCGCCGGGCACGGCCTGCACCAGCCCGCCGCCCGCGTTCTCCCGCGCCACACAGTTGACCAGGGACACCGGAGAGGTCGACTCCACCCGGAAGCCGTCCTTCTCGCCACCGCTCACCTCGCAGGCGCTCAGTGAGCCCAGACTGCCCTCCCGCAACACGAAACCGTGCCCTGCCGGGGCGTGCACCGTCGTCCGGCTGGCGGTGATCTCCGCCCCGCCGGCCACCGCCACACCGTCCTCGGCGGACGCCTCGACGCGGAAGTCCCGGACGGTGACACTGCCGCCCTCCTCGACCAGGACACCGCTGCCGCCGCTGCCGGACACTCCACCGCCCGCGAGATACAGCGTGCTGCCGGACGCCACCCGCACACCGGTGTCCCGGGGACGGACGATCTCGCAGTCCTCCACCCGGCCCCGCGCGTCCTTCGCCGCCGTGAACCCGTCACCGGCCGGCTCCACCAGCCGCGCCCGGCGCAGCAGCGGATTGGCGCCCCCGCGCACGGCGACGGCGGGGGAGCAGCCGATGACCTCCAGCCGGTCCAGCTCCGCCGCCGAGTCCTCGTCCAGCAGCAGACCGGTCGCCTCGCAGTCACGCACGGTCAGCCCCGTCAGCGCGGGGGACGACGCGCCGTTCACCTTCAGCGCGGCGCCCTGCGCGGTGTCCACCCAGCAGTCCTCGAACGTGCCGCGCGCCCGGTCGGTGACCAGCACACCGCCGCCCCGGGTACGCGAGGTGCGGCAGCGGCGCAGCACCGGGTCGGTTCCGGCGGCCAGCACGATGCCGGTGGCGGACGCCCCGGTGATCCGTACGTCCTCCAGCGTGGTGCGGCCCGCGCTCGTGATGTGCACCCCGGTACTGGTGTCGTGCACCACCGTCCGTACGACCCGGGTGGTGCAGCGCTCCTCCAGGGCGATCGACGGCTTGTCGGTGGACGAGATGTCGCAGTCCTCGACGGTGCCGCGCGCGTCCCCGTTGGCCAGGACGCCGTTGCCGCGGGCGTCCCGCACGGTGCAGCCGCGGACCGTCGCGTCCCCCTGCTCGGCGAGGACGATGCCACTGGTCGCCAGGTGCTCCACCGAGCAGGACTCCACCGAGCTGCCCGCCGCCGAGGTGATCACGATCCCGGCACCCTTCGGATTGCTCACCCGGCAGTCGCGCAACGCCAGCGAACCGGTGCCGCCCGCCAGCAGCGCCGCCCAGGCGGCCCCGCTGATCTCGCAGCCGTCCAGAGCCGCCTGCCCGCGCCGCACGTCGACGGCCGGCTGCTCGGCGTCCGTACCGCGCAGCGTCAGCTCCGAGAGCATCACCGCGTCGGCCCGCAGCGTCAGCACGCTGCCCGACCGGGGCCGGATCTCCACCGTGCCCCGCCCCTCGGCCGCCGTGAGCGTGACCCGGGTATGGATCACCAGGCTCTCGGCGTACTCCCCCGGACGGATGCTGATGACGGCGCCGGTGCGCGCCGCTGCCAGCGCCTCACCGATCGTCCGGTAGCGGTCGGAGCCCTCCGGGCCGACCGTCAGTACCTGGCGCGACACGCACGAACCTCCTCGCCTGGGCGGTGCCATGAGCCGAGGCGCCCGCTCCTGGAACTACCCGGAAACCCGATCATGCCAGTACACCGCCCCTGTGTTCGAGTGAGGTCTCCTCGCGCGTACCGGCCGGGGGTCTCCCGTGCGTACCGGCCGGGGACCCTGCGCACGGACCGGCCGGCGGCGGTCAGGCGTAGCTCCACTTCTGGTTGTCCTTGCCGGTGCACGTCCACAGCTGGAGCTTCGCCCCGTTCCCCCGGTTGTCGGCGGGCACGTCCACGCACATGCCGACCACGGTGTTCACCAGGTCGTTGCGCTCGTTGATCACGAACTTCTGGGCGATGTTCCCGCTGCAATAGGCGAGTTGGATGGGCGTGCCCTCCCGGAAGACGGCGTTCGCCACATCGAGGCAGAGACCGCCGATCCGCAACGTGCCGTCGGCCGCGGTCTGCCACTTCTGCGCGTTGGTGCCGTTGCAGTTCCAGGCGTCCAGGCGCATCCCGTCGTTGAACTGGCTGTGCGGGACGTTCAGGCAGAGGCCGGCCATGTGGTTGCGGATGGACACCGGACTGCCGAGCGACACTGCCGACTTGGTGCTCGCCTTCTTGTCGGCGCCGCTGTTCGAGGAGGAGTTCTGGCCCGAGGACACCGTCTTCGGCTTCTCCTTCGGCTTCTCCTCCGTGACCTTCGCCTCGCTCGGAGCCTTCCCGCCGCCGGCCTCGTCCTTCTTCCCGTCCGCGTCGCCCTTGGGAGCCTTGCCGTCCTCGTCGTCCTTGTGCGCCACGGGAGCGCCCGCGTCGGCCGTCTTCGGCTCGGGCACCTTCGCGTCCTCGGGCGCGCCCGCCTCGGGGGTGGCCGCCACGAAGTCGCCCGGCGCCCTCTGCTCGTCGCCGGCGAGCACGGTACCGGGGGCTTCGGCGGAGGTGCTCCGTCCGTCGTCCTTGTTCCCGCCGAGCAGCAGGAACGGCACCGACACCAGCAGCGCGCCGGCCACCGCCGCGCCGGCCAGCATCGCCTTGCCGGGCCTGCCCACCGGGGTGGCCTGCGGCTCCTTGTCACCGATGGCGGTGGCGGTCATGGTCCGTACGAGAGCGGGCAGCCGGCTCTTCGCCGCCGCGGCCGCGCCGGGATCGCTTTCACCGGCGGCGGCCGTGCCACCGGCTGTCGCGCGGGCTGTGTCCCCGGCCGTGTCCCCGGCCGTGTCCCCGGCTGTGCCGGATCCTTCGGTCTCGGCGGTCTCGGCGGTTTTAGTGGTCTCAGTGGTGCCGGTGCCGGTGCCGGGATCGGGCTGCGTTGCCGTGTCCGTGCCGGACGGGGTGACGGCCGGGCGCGCGGCGGAGGCTTCGGTCTCCGTGTCCTTCGCGCCTTCTGCGCCCTTCGGGGCCTTGGGGTCCTTCGCGCCTTCCGGGGTCTTCGCACCCTCTGCGGTCTTCGCGCCCTTCGGGGTCGCGGCACCCGTGGGCTCCGCACCCTCCTCGCCGCTCAGCGACAGCGCGGGCGTGGGTTCGGGCTCGGGAGAGGCGGGCGGGGGAGAGCTGACGCCCTCCCCGCCACCGGGCTCCTCGTGCGCCGTCGCCGGGGGGTTGACGGGGTTCTGGGCCGAGCGTGTCACGGGGTCCTCCCTGTGGTGTGGGGCCAAGGGGCCTGACCTGAAATGTCGGGCGCCGCCTCCGAGGTGCCGGCCGCCGGAGCGGCGACCGTGCCGGAACCCGCGCCGTCCGTGGAGCGGCCGGTGTCCTCGTCCCTCGGGGGCGTGCTCACCGGCAGGCTGTCCGCCGGAACGACCAGCGGGGCCGCGGCTGTGGCGTTGACCATCAGCGACGTGTGCGATCCGCGCAACTCGCGTACCAACTCGCCCGCCGGGAGGGTCTCATGGATCAGTGTCGGGGACATGAACTGATGTGCCGGGGAAGTGAACACCAGGACGACGGGCTTCCCGTCCGAACCGGCGGCGGTCAGCCTCCGTCCGTCCGCCCCACGTACGACGGTGACCTCCGCGTCGGCGAGTACCGCCAGTGCCTCGTCGACCGAACCGTACCCGGTCGCCGCCCGCTGGGCCGCCGCGTCCACCGGATCGGTGGGCTCGGGCCAGCCGAGTACCTGGGCGGAGGGCCGGTACCGGGGATTCGCGCGGTACTCCCGTACGTCCCCCTCCTCGTCGGAGCGCCACTCACCGACCACCGCCCAGTCCGGCGGCGGCCGGTCCTGCGGCCATTGCGGATCGACCACGCCGAGCCAGTGTTCGGGAGCGTCCCGTGCCGCGTCGCGCACCGAGTCGGGTATCTCGGGGGGCGGGTCGGGTATCCCTCCGGTCCGCATCGTCTTACCTGCCTCCGGTCGTGCGGCGTCGACGTTCCCCGGCGCCCGTGCGTGGAAGGCAACAGGATGCCACGGCGAGGCGACCGGCGGGCGGTCCCGGGTCGATCCGGCCGCCCGTGCGGGGGCCCGGATGATCAGTGGTGCTCAGGCACACGATACGGTTCGCTCGCGCCCCGCCGTCATATCGCTCCAGGTCGGGGCGGCTCGTGCAACACGCCGGGGCTGTACGACGGTTGCCCACGGACGTCCGGGGACACCACCGCGCGGCCCGGGCTGTGGTTCCGACAGACGGTACGGAGGGCGGGTCACGGGCCGGCTCGTCCCGCCCCGGCCGATCCGCCTCGTACCCACGACCCGTCAGTTCCGTTTCGCGGAGGACCTCATGACCGAGCCCCAGCACGAAGAGCCGGCCGCCGTGGCGGAGCCGAAGTCCCCGAGCGGGGAACGGGACACCCCTGACGCGGAGCCGGAGTCGGCGGGAACACCCGTCCCTGCCCCGGAGCCTGGGACGACACGGGAGGAGCAGCCCGCGAAGGCCGGGGCGGAGGAGCCGGTGGAGGTGGATACGGCGGCGGAGAAGCCGGCCGGGACCGAACCCACCGGACGAACGGCGGCCGACGCGCCCCAGGTCGCGAAGACCGAGGTCACGAAGGCCGCTGCTGCGAAGACCGGCACTGCGGAGGGGGCCGAGAAGCCTGAGGCCGTGGGGGAGACCACGGTGAAGGCCACGGAGCCCGGCACCGCGACGGCCGAGGTCACGGAGCCCGAGTCCACGGAGCCCGGCACCGCGACGACCGAGGTCACGAAGGCCGCTGCTGCGAAGACCGGCACTGCGGAGGGGGCCGAAAAGCCTGAGGTCGTGGGGGAGACCACGGTGAAGGCCACGGAGCCCGGCACCGCGACGGCCGAGGCCGCGAAGACCGGGACGGCCGCCCGTGCGGGGGTGGCCGTCGCGGACACCGACCCGCCGGTGAACTCCGTGGGCTCCGGTACGGCCACCGGCGACCGGATCGGGCGTCCCGGCAAGGCGCTGCTGGCCGGTGCGGCGATAGCCGGCCTGCTGCTGGTCAGCGTCCCCTTCCTGGTCCGGACCGGCGACGGCGACAGCGGACGACCGGCGGCGGGCGAGGAGTCCGGAACGGTCCTGGGCCAGGGCGAGACGGCCGCGCCCGGAGCCTTCGCGGCGGCGTCCCCGGGCACCCCGCAGGCGAAGGGGAAGGACCAGGACAAGGGCGGCCAGGGAGCGAAGGAGGGGCAGGCCCCGGTCACGGCGGGCGGCGTCCCCGCCCCCGGCGCGGACCCGGCGACAGGCGGAGACAAGGGCTCCGGTGAGGCGATCGACGGCGGCAAGGACGCGACCGTCCCCGGTACGGCCGCCTCCGCGTCCCCGGACGCGCCGTCCGCCAAGAAGTCGTCCTCACCCCAGACCTCCGCCCCGAAGGCCCAGATGCAGGCGGCCTCGACCGTCGTCTACTCGGCGGTCGCCGGCCCCGGGTGCCCCGTTCCCTCCGGCGGCGGCTACAAGCAGCACAACTACTTCGCGGACGGCACCAAGGGCTGGTACACCCGCACCACGGGAGCCTGGACGGGCGACGGCTGCAACGGCGGTTATGTGGCCGTCCCCATGTCCGGATCCACGAGCACGGACGCCAAGAACCGCGTGATGTGGTGGTGGCGGCCCGGCACCACGGCCCGCACCTGCCAGATATCCGTCTTCGTCCCGCACAGCAACACGACGCTGTACGTGGGAGGGCACCCCACGACGTACCACGTCCTGGTGGACGCCAACGACCGGACGACCAAGTACGACAGCTTCACCGTCAACCAGGCCTCGCTCCGTGGCCGGTGGGTCGATGCCGGCACCTTTTCGATGCAGGGCGCCACCATCGGCGTGAAGCTCCTCGACCGGGGTGACGACTGGTCCAGCGGATGGGGCAAGGCCCACCACGCCGCAGCGCAGATGAAGGTGACCTGCCGCTCCTGAGACGGCCCGGCCTCCGTCCGTTCAAGGTCCCTCCCCGGCTCCACGCTCGTCCCCCTGCCGGTCCACCGGGCGCCCGACCCGGAAGACGGCCGTGTCGTTTCGCCTTTCGCGCGCGGCACTGGGACCATGGAGCGGTCAGCATCAGGATGCGTCCTGACCGATCCGAAGCCGCGAGAGGTGGCCATGTCCTCGAAACGACGACGCAAGAAGAAGGCGCGCCGCAAGAACGCCGCGAACCACGGCCGACGCCCGCAGTCCTGAGAGAGCCGCATGACGAAGGGTCCGGCCTACCGCACCGACGGTAGGCCGGACCCTTCGGTGTACGGCCTGACCTGACCCGGGCCGGGCCGGGTCAGGTCGGCGCACCAGACCCCTGGGCGTCGGGCGGCGGCTCCGGGCGCGGACGGATGATCGCACGTCAGGCGGCGTTGTCAGTGGCTCCCCATAAAGTCGAAGCATCACTCAGGGAGCCCTGGAGAAGGAGCAGAAGCATGTCCGCCAACAAGATCCAGCACAAGGTGAATCATGTCGCGCTGGTCGTGGACTGTTCAGGTTCCATGCGTCCGCACGAGAGCCAGCTCATCCGCGTCGTGGACGAGTTCGTGGCGGGTCTGAAGGCCGAGTCGGACAGCCTCGGCCACGAGACCCGGATCAGTCTCTACTCCTTCGACCACAGGGTGGAGAACCTCGTCTGGGACATGGACGTGAAGCATCTGCCGTCCATGCGGGGCCTGTACAAGGTGAACAACGGCGCCACGGCCCTCATCGAGGCCTCTCTGAAGTCCCTGGACGACCTGGGCCACATATGGGAGGAGTACGGCGAGCACAGCTTCCTCCAGATCGTGGTGACGGACGGCGAGGAGAACGCCTCCGGCGGTGACCGGCGGCACGACGGCGACATGGCCATCCTGGGCCCCTGGCTGGACAAGATCGCGTCGAAGATGGGCCGGCTGCCGGGCCACTGGACGTCCGCGATCCTCGTCCCGAACTCCCTGGCGAAGCGCACGGCCCAGAACTACGGCTTCCCGGCCGGCAACATCGCCATCTGGGACGCCGATTCACGGGAGGGTGTCGAGGAGGCGATCGGCACCGTGCGCGCCGCCGCCACCAGCTTCCTCCGGGGCCGCGAACAGGGCGTGCGCGGCACGAAGAACCTGTTCGCCGTCGGCCAGGACATATCGGTGGACGAGGTGCGCGCGACGCTCGAACCGATCCCGGCCGACAAGTACCGGCTCCTGAAGGTCGACCAGGAGATGGAGATCAGGCCCTTCGTGGACTCGCACCCGGGCGTGACGTACGAACGGGGCGCCTGCTACTACCAATTGGGAGCGCGGGCCCAGGTGCAGCCGAACAAGGAGGTCATCGTGGTCGAGAAGGACACGGACCGCGCCTACACGGGCGACGCGGCGCGCAGCCTCCTGTTCGGTACGGGCATCCACGGCACCGTCTCCGTGAAGGCGGGCAACAACCCGGCGCTGGAGGTGTACGTGCAGAGTCGTTCGGTGAACAGGAAGCTCAAGCCGAAGACGCGTCTGCTCATCATGCTCTGAGAACCCGGCGATCGGCAGGGCGGGGGCATCGGCCCCCGGTGGCGAGGAACGCGAGACCGGGGGAGGGACCCCTCAACCCTCGACGTGGGCACGGCCCGGCGCCACAGCCCGGCGGCACGGCCCGGCGGCACCGCACCCGCGCCCGAATCCCCGGCACCGCAGCGCAGTGCCGGACATCCGGGCATCGGGGGCATCGGGGGGAACGGTGCATCCGGGTATCGCGGTATCCGGGCGGACCGACGCAGGTGACCGACACAGGTGGCCGACGGAGAGGCGACCGGCGACCGGTAGCCGATGCCGGCGACCCCGACCGTCAGCCCGCCTTCTCCACGAACTCGGTGGTGTAGGTCTTGCTGAGATCGACCTTGGCGTCCTTGAGGTTCGGGTTGAACGCCTTCAGGACACGCTCGACGGTCTCCGGGCCGTCCTTCGGCATCACACCGTCCGTCGTGAACATCGGCAGCGTGCTCCGGATGGCCTCGGCGTACAGCTTCTCGCCGCCCTGGGCGTAGTCGGCCGGCATCTTCGCGGCGATCTCCTCGGGCGTGTGGCTGTTCATCCACTTGAGGGTCTTGACGAAGGCGTTGGCCAGCTTCTGCACCGTCTCCTTGTTGTCGTTCACCCAGCTCGTGTTCATGTACAGGCTGGAGGAGGGGTAGGGGCCGCCGAGTGCCTCCTGCGAGCCCTCGGGCGTGCGCATGTCGACGAGTATCTTGCCGACCTTCTTGTCGAGGATCTGCGTGACCGTCGGGTCCGTGGTCATCCCCGCCTGGATGGAGTTCTGCTGAAGGGCGGAGATGAAGGTCTGGCCGGCGCCGACCGCCACCGGGGTGATCTTTTCCGTCGGCACCCCGTTCTTCACCGCGAGGTACTTGGTGAGGAAGTCGGTGGACGACCCCAGACCGGTGACGCCGAGCTTCTTGCCGGAGAAGTCCTTGGGCGACTTGATCTCCTCCGCGGCGGCGTTGGAGACCACCTCCACCTCCCCCGAGGTGTGGGAGAGCTGCACGACCGACTCGACCGCCTTCCCCTTCACCTGGAGGTCGAGGGTGTGGTCGTAGAAGCCGACGACCCCCTGGACGTCGCCGGAGACGAGTGAGGTGGTGGCCTGCACACCGGCGGGTTCGGTCAGCAACTGCACGTCGAGCCCCTCGGCTTCGAAGTAGCCGAGCTTCTGGGTGAGCATGGCCGGCATGTAGATGACCTTGTCCAGGCCACCGACCATGATCTTGACCTGGCCGTCACCGGAGCCGCCTCCGCACGCGCTGAGGGAACACAGGACCAGCATGGTGGTGGCGGCGGCAGCGGCGGCCTTGAGAGGAGTACGCATGATCACGTCCTTGTCAGGAAGGGTTCGGGCCTCCCTCGACGGGAGGGCGGTGGAGGTGGGGACACCCCCGGTCGGTCGGCGGTGGCGGAGGTTCAGCGACCGTCGCCGGAGTCGGCCGGTTTCCACCGGAAGAGGCTGCGTTCGAGGAAGGACAGCACCCCCTCGGCGAGCAGGGCGACCACCGCGAGGATCACCATGGCGGCGTACACCCCGGCGGCGTTGAACGTGCCCTGGGAGGCGGAGACGAGCAGACCGAGGCCCTTCGTGGCGCCGATGTACTCCCCGACGATCGCCCCGATCAGGGCGAAGCCGAAGCTCACGTGCAGGCTGGTGAAGATCCACGAAGTCGCCGAGGGGATGACGACCTGGAAGGTGACCTGCCGGTTGCTGGCCCCGAGGATCCGCGCGTTGGCCACCAGGTTCCGGTCCACCTCGCGGGCACCCTGGAAGGCGTTGAAGAAGACGGGGAAGAAGACGAGCACCACGGCCGAGGCGATCTTCGAGGCCGGACCCAGCCCGAACCAGATCAGGAAGATCGGTGCCAGGACGATGCGCGGCAGCGCGTTGAGCACCTTGATGTAGGGCCCGAGGACGTCGGACAGGAAGCGGACCCTGCCCAGCGCGATTCCGAGGATCACACCGGCGACCACACCGATGATCCAGCCGACCAGGGCCTCGTACAGCGTGTACCAGATCTGTTCCCAGAGGGACCCCTGCGGGGTGCCGTCCGTCGCCCACCGGACGATCTGGTCCCAGATCTTCGACGGCATCGAGAAGTTGAACGGGTCGATGACGGCGGAACGGGCCAGCCACTCCCACAGGCCCAGCAGCCCGATGAGGAGGAGGACACGTGCGGTGTAGACGGTGATGCGGCGGTTGCGTGCGGCCCGGGCCCGCTCCTGCGCGCGGGTGCCGCCCGCGGTTCCCGTGGGTCCGGCGTTCTCGGCCGCGGCCCGTGCCTTCGGGGCCGGTGCGGAGTCGGTCTCAAGCGGCATCGGACGCACTCCGTTCGCGGGTGATGCGGACTTCTTCACCGAGCGAGGACCAGATCTCGCGGTAGATCTCCACGAAGCGGGGTTCGAGCCGGACCGCCTCCACCCGGCGCGGCCGCGGCAGGTCGATGGTGAAGATCTCCTTGACGGTCGCGGGCCCGGCCGTCATGACGACGACCTTGTCCGCCAGGGCGATGGACTCCTCCAGGTCATGGGTCACGAAGACGACGGAGGCCCCGGTACCCGCCCACAGATCCAGCAGCTCGTCGGACATCAGGGCCCGGGTCTGCACGTCGAGGGCCGAGAAGGGCTCGTCCATGAGGAGGAGTTCGGGGTCGTTGACGAAGGTGGCCGCGAGCGCGACCCGCTTGCGCTGCCCGCCCGACAACTGGTGCGGGTAGCGGTCCTCGAACGCGCTGAGGCCGACCCGCGCCAGCCACGAGCGGGCGCGCTCCTTCGCCTCCGCCTTGGGCACCCCACGGAAGCGGGGCCCCGCCATCACGTTGGAGAGCACCGACCGCCAGGGGAACACCGCGTCCTGCTGGAAGACGAAGCCGACCTTGTCGCCGATACCGGACACCGGGGCGCCGCCGACCATGACCTCGCCCTCGGTGGCCTCCTCCAGCCCGCTCACCAGGGTCAGCGTGGTGGACTTCCCGCACCCGGTGGGGCCCACCACGGCGACGAACTCCCCCTGCTCGACGGTGAGGTTCAGATCGCGTACGGCAGTGTGCAGGCCACCTGAGGGGGTGCGGAAGACTTTGCTCGCTCCCCGCAACTCGATGACCGGACGTTTCTGAATGCTCATGGCCGGGACGGTAGGAGCGGCCGCGGCGGGCCGACAGTCTTGTGGGCACAACCCGTCCTTGTGCCCGTAGTCACCGTTCTGCTCGTTGTGCTCACCCGGAAACGGCGATCCCGGTGCACGGGGGTGGGCAGAGATCGGTGAGCCGTTTACCTTGCGGCTACACAGGTGTTAAAAGGGCATGTCCGCCGCGGCCGAAAACCGCCGGTACCAAAACGGCCGGCACAAGAACCGCCGGCACGACAACCACAACCACGACAACCACCGGCACGGGAACCGTCCGTTCCCGGCCCACCGAAGAGGGAGGAGGAGAGCGTGCGACCGCACTGGCCCCAGCGGCTCTCCGGCCAGGTCCTGATGGTGCAGCTCGCCATCACGACCGGAGTGGTGGTCCTGGCCATCAGCCTCTTCACCGCGCCCCTCGCCCGGGAGCTGGACGAGGAGGCCATGCACCGCGCCCTGGCGATAGCCCAGACGACCGCGGCGGATCCGTCCATCGCCCAGGGACTGCTCACGACACGGCCCACCCCGGACGGCCCCGTCCAGCGGGAGACCGAGCGCATCCGGCGCGCCACCGGGGCGCTCTACGTGGTGACCATGGACATGCGTGGTGTGCGCTGGTCGCACACCACGACGGCCGAGATCGGCAGGCACGTGTCCACCGACCCGAGCGACCCCCTGGCGGGCCGTGAGATCAAGCAGATCGACAGCGGCACGCTGGGGCGCTCCGCCCGCGCGAAGGTCCCGCTCTACGACGGCTCCGGCGACGTCGTCGGAGCCGTGTCCGTCGGCATCGCGTACGACAGCGTGCGCCACCGTCTGATCGGCGCCTTCCCCGCCCTGCTGCTGTGCGCGGCGGCGGCGCTGGCCGTCGGTGCGGGCGTGGCCGTCGCGGTGTCCAGGCGACTGCGGCGCCGCACCCACGGCATCGCCTTCTCCGACATCTCGGCCCTCCTGGACGAACGCGAGGCCATGCTGCACGGGATCCGCGAGGGGGTGATCGCGTTCGACCCGCGCGGCAGGATCCGCCTGGTCAACGACGAGGCCGCCCGGCTGCTCGGCCTGGACATCGACATGACCGACTACGGCCTGGACGCGGTCATGCCGGCCGGCCGTACCTCTGACGTACTGGCCGGCCGGGTGGAGGGCGCCGACCTCCTGACCGTGAGCGGCGGCCGCGTCCTGGTGGTCAACCGGATGCCGACCGCCGACGGCGGCGCCGTGGTGACCCTCCGGGACCGTACCGAACTGGAGCTCCTCGGCCGCGAACTGGACAGTACACAGGGCCTCCTGGAAGCCCTGCGCGCCCAGGGGCACGAGCACGCGAACCGCATGCACACCGTGCTCGGCCTGCTGGAACTGCGCAGGTACCAGCAGGCGGCCGACTACGTCACGCACGCCGTGGGAGACCACCGCAGCTCCGCGGAGGAGATCGCCGAGCGGGTCCACGACCCCCTGGTCTCCGCGCTGCTCGTCGGGAAGGCCGTCGTGGCCGCCGAACGCGCCGTCGAGCTACGCGTCCGCGCCCGCACCCGCCTCCCCGACCGGCTGGTCGCCCCACGTGATCTCGTGACCGTACTGGGGAACCTGATCGACAACGCGCTCGACGCCGCCGCGGAGAAGCACAGCGCCGACTCCTTCGTGGAGGTGGAGCTGTGGGCCGAGGACACCACCGTGCTGCTCCAGGTCTGCGACACCGGACCCGGGGTGCCGCCCGAAGCACGTGAGGCCGTCTTCACCGAGGGGTACAGCACCAAACCTCCGGCCCGCACCGGTGTCCGCCCCCAGCCGGTCCGTACGCGCGACCCGCTCCCGCACGGCCGGGGCATCGGGCTCTCCCTGGTCCGCAGGCTGGCCGAGCGTTACGGCGGTTCGGCCAGGGTGACCGCCCGCCCGGGAGGGGGCGCGGTGTTCACCGTGATCCTGCCGGAAATGATCATCCCGGGTCCCGTCCCGGGAGCCGGGACGGCAGAGCCCTCCGGAACCGGCCTCACCGTGGTCGGGGGTGCCCGGTGATCAAGGTCCTGGTGGTGGACGACGACTTCCACGTGGCCGAGATCAACTCCGCGTATGTGGCCAGAGTTCCGGGATTCACCGTGGTGGGACGTGCGCACAACGCGGCCCAGGCGCTCCTCGGCCTGGAGCGCACCGCCGTGGACCTCCTCCTTCTCGACCACTACCTGCCGGACGAGACCGGGGTGACCCTGGTCCGCCGGCTGCGCCAACTCGGTCATCACACCGACGTGATCATGGTGACGGCCGCCCGCGACCTGGCGACCGTGCAGATGGCACAGCGCTACGGGGCGTTGCAGTACCTGGTCAAGCCGTTCACGTACTCGGGACTGCGGGCCCGCCTCGAAAGCTACGCGGCGCTGCGCCGGTCACTCGACGACACGGCTCGGGCCAGCGAAGCGGGGCAGGACCAGATCGACCGGATCTTCAGCGCGTTCACGACGGCCGAACCATCGCGGCCCGCCCTCCCCAAGGGCCACTCGACCGCTACGGTCGGCCTCATCCGGGGCACCCTGACGGGCAGCGCCCTCCCCCTCTCGGCCCACGAAGTCGCCGCGCACACCGGCGTGAGCCGGTCCACCGCGCAGCGGTACCTGAAGTACCTGGAGGGTGTCGGACACGTCAGACTGACCCTGAAATACGGCGATACGGGCCGCCCCGAACACCTCTACTCATGGGTGGGCACCCCCTGACGCGATGAGGAATCGGACATTCCTCCACAGGGAAAGAGCCATGAGAGAACGAACCGCTCGGATTCGATCTCCTTTCGTGCAGGCTGACAACGACCGGTCAACTCGTGATCAGGAGGGCTCATGCGCCGTGCGCAGCGCGGACCCGCCTCGGTCGCCGCTCGCACGGCGACGGTACGCACGCGCGTCGCCCCGCCCGCGTGCGCCGTCCCGGACGCCGTCGCGCCCCCTCCGGACGCGTGCCCGGTGGTACGCCCGCGCACACGACGGGCTGCCGCCGCCCCCCACACGAGAAGAAGGAGTTCCATCGTGCACCGTCGCCGTGCGGCCGTGGCCGTCACCGCCCTCGCCTTACTGGTTCTGCCCGCCTGTATGCCGGAGGACGGCGAGGGCAGGCAGGGGGCCGGTGACGCGCGCCAAGCGGTCGTCGAGTACGTCAGCGCCCTCAACTCACGCAGCGCCTCCCGGCTCATCCGGGTCGGCGGCGTGAAGGACGAACCCTGGTCGCAGAAGGAGGCGTCGAAGATCCTCGCCACCAAGGGCGGGCGCGGATGGAAGATCAGCAGCCTGAAGGTCGACCAGGGCAAGGACTCCGACACCAGCTCCGCCCGTCTCCTGGCCAACGGCAACTCGGGTGTGCTCCTGAAGGAGACCCTTACGGTGACCCGCGACAAGAACACCTGGCACGTGGACCTCTTCAGCCGCTAGGCCCGCTCCCACCGCCCGCACGACGGCCGGCCCCGGCCCCGGCCCAGCCGTGGCGGCCCCGGCCGCCGCCTGCGCGTCCCGCTCGGCCCCACCCCCGCTCAGCGCCGGAGCCGCGCCCCCGTGAGGGCGTCCGCGGGGGTGTCCTCCACCAGCGGGTCGACGGACCCCGGCAGCCAGCGGGAGGCGGGGTGGATCGTGCGCCAATGCCGGGCGATGTCCACCCGGCGGGCCACCCAGACGTCCGGGTGGCCGGCCACGACGTCGAGGAAGCGGCGCAGGTCCGCGGCGCGTCCGGGCCGTCCGCTGATCCGCAGGTGCAGCCCGACACTCATCATCCGGGGGCGTTCCGCGCCTTCCTCCAGGAGGAGTTCGAGGGCGCGTGTCAGGTACGCGGAGAAGGACTCGGACTGGAACCCGTAGGTGTTGACGTAGCGGCCGTCGTTGTTGTCCAGGGTGTACGGGAGCACGAGGTGCGCGGTGCCGTCCACGTCGGACCAGTACGGCAGGTCGTCGCTGAAGGAGTCCGAGTCGTAGAGGAAGCCGCCGTGGTTGACGACGAGCCGGCGGGTGTTCGCGCTGTTGCGGCCCGTGTACCAGCCGAGCGGTGGCTCGCCGCACACCTCGGTGTGGATCCGTACGGCCCGCTCGATGTGCTCGCGCTCGGTCTCCGGGTCGAGTTCGGCGTAGTTGATCCACCGCAGCGAGTGCGAGGCGATCTCCCACTCCGACTCCCGCGCGGCCGCGACCAGTCCGGGGTTGCGCCGGAGCGACTCCGCTATGCCGAAGACCGTCAGCGGCAGGCCGCGCTCCTCGAAGAGCCGGCGCAGACGCCAGAAGCCCGCCCGGGTTCCGTACTCGTACTGCGACTCGACGTTGAGGTTGCGGCGGCCCCGTAGCGCGCTGGTCGGCTCCTCGGTGAGGAACGCCTCCGACGCCTCGTCGCCGTGCAGGACGTTGTTCTCGCCGCCCTCCTCGACGTTGACGACGAACTGCACGGCCACCTTCGCCCCGCCGGGCCACTGTGCGTGGGGGAGGTCCCCGCCGTAGCCGGCCAGGTCGCGGGGGTAGTCGCCGGAGGGAAAGGCACGCGTCATCGAAAGTCCCTGCCTTGATCACGGAAGGCCGTGCCGTCACAGGAACAGGCACGGTATCCTGAGTTCGGCAGGCGTCGGTCAGTTCTGACTAACCATGGTCGCAGAGGTGTGCGCAGTCAAGTGCGTGGCTTTCGGCGGCCCGCCCTCGCCCAGGGAGGTTCGCCCCTCGCCTGGGGAGGGGAGGGAACGGCCGGCGGACACGAGGCGTCCGGCGGGACGAGCGAGGGGACGACGATGAACGACCGCGAAGGGGCCATGCTTGCGCTCCTCCAGCTGATGTCCGCGTCGAGCGGGCCGCTGGGGACGCGCAACGCCCAGCGGGAGCTGGCGAAACGGGGCAGGGAGCTGAGCGAGTCCTCCGTCTCGCGCCTGCTGCGGGAGATGGACGCCCGCGGGTGGACCGTGCCCGTCGGCGCCAAGGGGCGGACGCTGGCCGGGGAGGGGCGGCGGCGCGCGGCCGAGGCGGTCCTGACCCATCGCGCGTCGGACTCCTTGCAGCACGCGGTACGCGACACCAAGGACCTCCTCGACCTGCTCAGGGCGCGGAGCGCCGTGGAGAGCGCGGTGGCGGGCGATGCCGCCCGCGCACCGGAGGAGGCCCGGCTGCGGGGGCTGCGGGACCTGTGCGACCAGCATGTCCGGGTCGTCGGCAACGCCCCGATGATCGAGCAGCCGGGCCTGCGGTTCCACCGGGCCATAGTGGAGATGTCGTCGAACCGGATACTCAAGGTGGCCGCCGAGATGATGCTCGCGCCGCACCTGGACCGGGTCGAGGCGGTGCTCGACACGGTCCTCGCCACCCGGCGCGACGAGGAGAACGTCGTCGCCGAGCACCAGGCCGTCCTGGACCGGATCGAGCGGCGGGACCCCGCCGGTGCCGAGGAGGCCATGAGGGCGCACTTCGAGGCGATGATCGCCGCCGTGGAGACCTCGATCGTCGGGGGCAACGAGGTGCTCGTCCAGCGACTGCTGGACTGGGTGCCCGACGGTGACCAGTCGACGAAGAGCGTTCGTCAGTATTGACAGACATGGGTACCTGCTCAACACTGTCGTGCACCGACGCACGTGCCACCGGCACGGCGCCCCGACGACAGGAGCAGGCATGACCCGGACAGGCACCATGACCCCCGCCCGGATCCACCCGAGCCCCACCGGCGCCCGGTACCAGGACGCCCACCGCAGGTGGCAGGGCATACCGTCGGTCGAGCGCACCCCGGGCGGGCGGCTCTACGTCAACTGGTACACCGGGATGGAGACGGAGACCGGCGGCAACTTCGTCGTGATCACCAGCAGTGACGACGACGGCACCACCTGGACCGGCCCCCGCTTCGTCGTCGAGCACGACGACCCCGAGGTCCGGGTGTACGACCCCTGCCTCTGGCGGGACCCCGCCGGGCGGCTCTGGGCGACCTGGAACCAGAGCCGGGACTTCTTCGACGGCAGGATCGGCGTCTGGGCCGCCACGAGCGACAACCCCGACGACGAGCCGGTCTGGACGGCGCCGCGGCGGATCGCCAACGGGATCATGATGAACAAGCCCACCGTGCTCGCCGACGGCACCTGGCTCTTCCCCGCGGCCATCTGGGCCTGCCACACACCCACCGAGGAACACGCCCTGGAGTCGGAGCGGTTCTCCAACGTGTACGTCTCGCGCGACCAGGGCGAGACGTTCTCCTACCTCGGCGGGGCCGACGTACCGAACCGCAGCTTCGACGAGCACATGGTCGTCGAGAAGCGCGACGGCGGGCTGTGGATGCTCGTCCGGTGCTTCGACGGCGTGGGCGAGAGCTTCTCCGAGGACGGCGGACGGACCTGGTCGCCCGGCCGCCGCAGCCACATCGACGGCCCCTGCTCGCGCTTCCACATCCGCCGGCTCCCGTCGGGCCGGCTGCTCATGATCAACCACGCGGACTTCGGTGACCGGCGCTCCCGCGAGGAGATCGAGAAGCAGGGCAACGTCAAGGTGTGGAAGGGCCGTACCAACCTCACGGCCTTCCTCAGCGACGACGACGGCGCCACCTGGCCGCACCGGCTCCTCCTCGACGACCGCGACGACGTCTCCTACCCCGACGCCGCCATCGGCCCCGACGGCCGCGTCTTCGTCGTCTACGACCACGACCGCTTCGGTGACCGGGCCGTCTACCTCGCCCGGTTCACCGAGGACGACGTCCTCGCCGGACGGACGGACAGCACCGGCTCCGCCACCCGGATCGTCGTCAACCGCGCTCTCGCCCTGCCCGAGCCCGAGGGCGACACGCCGTCGCCGTCCGGCCCCGCCACCACCAGGTGACCGGGCTCCCGCTCCGATCGGCCCGACCGTCCCCCAGGGCGTACGCACCCGAGGTCCGCGCCCGCACACACCAGCAGAGGAAAGACTCATGGCAACGGCGAAGACAGTGTCGGAGAACCGGTGGACGACGCTCCCCAACTGGAAGTTCCAGCTCCTTCCCCGGGACACGCGCACCATCATCACCTGTGTGTTCCTCGGGCTGACCATGGCGGTGATCCTCCAGATCACCGAGCGCCTCGACCTGGCGCTGACCGGCGGCAGCATCCCGATCGTCTCGGCGATCGTCGTCTGCGCGATCTGGGTGCCCTCCGCGGCGTTCTACGGCCTCACCGGCGCCCTGATCACCGCGTGGATCAACCCGATCATCTCCAACCTCACGGCCTCCCAGCCGATGGCGCCCTTCCTCTTCCTCACCAACGCCGCGCACACGATCCCCGTCGCGCTGCTGGTGTGGGTCATGAAGTCCCGTGACAAGGGCCTGAAGCTGTGGCAGCTCATCCTCATCGGGCAGATCGGCGGTCTGGGTGACGCGCTGATGTTCGGCGTGGGTAACCGCGTCATCCTGCATCTGCCCTGGGGCTTCATCTCCGGCCAGGTCCTGATCGTCCAGCCGTGCTACCTCGTCGGTTCCCTCATCACCTACGGGATCATGCGGCGACTGGTCAACACCGGACTCGTCCAGAAGGAACGCGACCTCAAGGCGGCCGCCGATGCCATCTGACCGGCCCACACGAACCAAAGGGGTCCCGCGATGAGCGGAACGATGCTCTACCAGCCAGGAAAAACGTTTCTGCATCGCGCTGACGCCCGCGCGAAGATCGCCGCGATCATCGTCGTCCTCGTCGTCGCGCTGACGACGACCCGCATCGACGTCCTCGTCGCGCTCACCGCCGTCGTCGTGATCGGCCTCGCGGTGCTCGCGCGGATCACGCCGGCCTCGTACGCCAAGGCGCTGCTCCTCGTCATCCCGCTCGTCCTCCTGCTCACCCTCCTGCAATCCCTGGTCCAGGGCGGACCGGCGCTGGCCACGATCGGCGGTGTCTCCCTCTCCAGGGCGGGTGTCCTGCTCGGTCTGGGCATCGGGATGCGCCTGTTCGCCATGGGCATCTGCTTCTACGGGTTCTCGGTGACCACCAGCCCGTCGGACATCGCGCTCGCCCTCCACAAGGCCGGCGTGCCCTACAAGTTCGCCTACCTGACGAGCTTCGCGTTCCGGTTCCTGCCGCTCCTCCAGGACGAGGCGCGGACCCTGCTCACCGCCATGGCCGTCCGCGGTTCGGCCGAGAGCAGTTCGCGCCACCCGCTGCGGCGCGGCCGCGCGATCGTCCGGATGCTGTTCCCGATGCTCGCCGGATCCATGAAGCGCAGCAGCGACATCGCCCTGTCGATGGAGCTGCGCGGCTACAGCCTGCCGGGTCCGCGGACGTTCTACCGGACGACCTCCTTCCGTACCGGTGACGCCCTTCTGGTCGTCGGAGTGATCCTCCTGGGCGCCGCGCTCCTGGTCATGCAGTGGCAGCTGCCCGCACCGTTCACCGAAGGAGCATGAACATGACTGCACCGGCACTGGCGGTCACCGGCCTGACCGTCCGCTACGAGGGCGCCGAGCGGCGCGCGCTCGACGAGGTCGGCCTCGTTGTCGCCCCCGGGGAGATCCTGGGCATTCTCGGTCCGACCGGCGCGGGGAAGTCCACGCTCCTGCAATGCCTGTCCGGCGTCATCCCCCACCACGAGGACAACGCCGCCATGCGCGGGGACATCGAGGTGTTCGGACGCCCGCTGGGGGACTTCGCCGGCCTCTCCGAGATCACCGAGACCGTCGGCCTCGTCATGCAGGACCCTGAGGTGCAGCTCGTCAACACCGTGGTGCGGGAAGAGCTCGTCTGGGGGATGGAGAACCGGGGGATCCCGGTACCGGAGATCGAAAGGCGCCTGCGACGCGCCACGGACCTCTTCGACATCGGCGGCCTCCTCGACCGCTTCACGCACGCCCTCTCGGGCGGAGAGAAGCAGCGCGTCGTCGTCGCCTCCGTCTTCTGCCTCAGCCCCCGGATCATGCTCCTCGACGAACCGACGTCCGAACTGGACCCCGCCGGAACCGAAGGCGTCATGGACGCCGTCCGGGTGCTCGCGGACGAAGGCGTCACCGTCATCGTCGTCGAGCACAAGATCGAGGAACTGGCCGTCTACGCCGACCGGCTCGTCGCCATGCGGGACGGCCGGGTCGAAGCGGCCGGCACCCCGCGCGAGGTCCTCATGGGCCCGGCGGCCCCGGACCGGCCCCAGGTGCTCGACATCGCCCTGCGGCTGCGGGAGCGAGGGCACTGGGACGCCGAACTCCCGTTGTCCGTCCCGGCGGCGGTCGCGGGCTGGCAGGCGATGACGCACGCCCCGCACAGCGACAGGAACCACTCATGAACCACCTGGACACGGTCATCGAGATCGACGGCGTCGAGCACACCTACGGCACGGGGGCCAAGGCCCTGGCGGGGGTGGACCTGACCATCGGCCGGGGCGAGTTCGTCGCGATCATCGGGCGGAACGGCTCCGGCAAGACCACCCTAGCCAAGCACTTCAACGGCCTGCTCAGGCCGACGAACCCCGGCGGTGCGGTCCGGCTGCACACCCGGGACGGCCGGACCGTCGACACGCGCGGCACCCGGCTGCACCACCTCGCCGCGACCGTCGGATACGTCTTCCAGAACCCGGACCGCCAGATCTTCCACGACACCTGCCGCGAGGAGCTGGAGTACGGCCCGCGCAACATCGGGGCCGACCCGGAGACGCTCGCCCGGGAGGTGTCCGAGACCATGGAACTGGTGGGGCTCGAAGGGCGCGAGGACACCAACCCCATCCACCTCTCCCGGGGTGAGCGCCAGCGGCTCGCCATCGCCTCGACCCTCGTCATGGGCTGCGACGTCGCGGTCATCGACGAACCCACCACCGGTCAGGACCGGGCCGAATCGCGCAAGATCCTCGACTCGCTCGCCCACCACCACGCCCTGGGCCGCACGGTCGTCATCATCTCCCACGACATGGCGCTGGTCGCCGAGTACGCGACCCGGGTCATCGCCATGCGCCAGGGCCGGGTACTCACCGACGGGACACCCGCGGAGGTCTTCTCTCAGCGCGAGGTGCTCCAGGAGACCAACATCCGGCCTCCGCAGGCGGCGGTGCTCGCCGCCGAACTCGGCCTGCCGGGCGTCCTGACGGTCGACGACGCCGTCCGTGAGATGAGCGCCGCCCTCGGCGGGACACGCTCCGGCCCGGCCCCCCTTCCCCACGACGACAAGGTCTCCTGAACATGCGCTATCTGGTCACCGGCGCCCGCGGTTTCGTCATGAGCGTCCTGGTCGAGCGGTTGCTCACCGCCGAGCCCGACGCCGTCGTCACCGCCGTCGATCTGCACGCGCCCGACGACGTACTCACCGCCTCCCTCGCCGGACACGGGGGCCGCGTCCAGCATGTCCGGGCCGACGTCACGGACAGCGCGGCCATGACGGACGTGCTCGCGCGGAGCGCACCGGACGTCGTCGTCCACGGCGCCACGGTCACCCACGACCCGGCGAGCGAACACCAGGACCCCGGGCGCTTCGTCCACGTCAACACCCAGGGCACCACCACCGTCCTCGACGCCGCTCGGCGCACCGGCGGCGTACGACGGGTCCTGCTGGTCAGCAGCGGTGCCGTATACGGGAGTTCATCCCTGCGGCTGCTCACCGAGGACGCCCCGCCCGAGCCGGACGAGATGTACGGCATCAGTAAACTGGCCGGCGAGCTGATCGCCCGGCGCTTCGGCCGGCTCTACGGTCTCGACGTCCCCGTGGCACGGCTCACCAAGATGTTCGGGCCCATGGAACGGCCGAGCTCGGGCCGCTCCGTGATGTCCCTGCCGTACCACCTCGCGGCGGCCGCCGTACGGAACCGGCCCGTCAGGCTCACCGAACGGACGCTCCAGGCGGGCGGCGACTGGCTCGGTGCCGCCGAGGCCGCCCGCGCCCTGCACCTGCTCGCCCGCGGCGAGGGCCGGGGCGACGGGACGTACAACATCTCCAGCGGCGTCCGGACGAGCGTCCCCGACCTCGTGGCGCTCTTCGGCGTCCGGACCCTCCAGGTCCCGGCCGAGGAGGCCGAGGCCGACATGGACCCCGCCACCGAGTCCGGCAAGAACGGCGTCTACGCCTCCGACCGGGCGCGGCACGAGCTGAAGTGGGAGCCGGCCGGCCTCGATGCCCAGGTCGCCCGGTACGTCCGATGGGCGCGCGAGCACCCCGGGTTCTTCGCGGCGGACCGATGACCGCGCGGCGGAAGGGCGGCGGCGGGCTCGTCACCTTCGGCGAGTCGATGGGGCGGATCAGCGCCGACCAGATCGGCCTCCTGGACACCTCCCGCACGTTCTCGGTCTCGGTCGGGGGAGCGGAGAGCAACGTCGCCGTCGCGGCCGCCCGTCTCGGCGCGGACGCGACCTGGGCGGGCCGGCTCGGCCGCGACAGCGTCGGCGACCTCGTCGAACGGCGCCTGAGGACCGAAGGGGTACGGCGGCGGATCACCCGCGACGACGGTTTCACCGGGCTCATGGTGTGCTCCCGCAGGACCAACGCGGGCGTCCGGGTCGACTACCACCGGGCCGGGAGCGCCGGGTCGCGACTGACCCCGGAGGACGTGGGCGAGGACCTGATCCGCCAGGCCGACGTCCTGCACGCTACCGGCATCACACCGGCCCTCGGTCCCACCGCGCGCACGACGACCTCCTGGGCGCTGCGCACCGCACGGGAGGCGGGCGTGACGGTGTCCCTGGACGTCAACTACCGGGCCAAGCTCTGGTCCCCGCGGGAGGCGGCACCGGTCCTCCGGGAGCTGGTCACCCAGGCGGACATCGTCTTCGCCGGTCCCGAGGAGGCCGCACTCGTCCTCGGAACCCAGGACGTTTACGCCCGGGAGCCGTTGGAGGCCGCCCGCGCCTTGGTCGCGCTCGGCCCCCGCACGGCCGTCGTCAAGGACGGGCCGCGCGGCTGCGCCGCCGTCATCGACGGCCGGGCGTACGTGCGAGAGGCGGTCCCCGTGCGGACGGTGGATCCGGTGGGCGCGGGCGACGCGTTCGTGGCGGGCTACCTCGCCGAACTCCTCGCCGGCCGCGACGCCGGGGCACGCCTGACGACGGCGACACGCACGGGCGCCTACGCCGTCACCGTCCCGGGCGACTGCGAGGGCCTGCCGTTCCGTCACGAACTCGACGCCTTCACGGCGGCCGAGGATGTGGCCCGATAGCGACCGGCCCCCGCGACAGCGCCCGGCCCGCCCTACCCCGCCACCGGCACCGAACGGAAAGGCCATCCACGTGTCCGCCACCCCCGCAGACGTCACCCGGTTCTTCGACGGCTGCTTCGCCACCGTCCCCGTCATGGCCATCCTCCGTGGCTACCCGCCCGAGCGCACCGTCGAACTGGCGGAGAGGGCATGGGACCTCGGCGTCACCCAGGTCGAGGTACCCCTCCAGGACCCGGACGCCCTGCCGTCCCTGCGGGCGGCCGTCGCCGCCGGGGCCCGGCGGGGCATGGGCGTGGGAGCCGGCACCGTCACCACCCCGGAGCGGCTCCACCTCGCCCGGGACGCCGGTGCGGCGTTCACCGTCGCCCCCGGATACGACGAGGATGTCCTGGACGAGAGCCTCGCCACCGGCATCCCCCACCTCCCGGGTGTCTCCACGCCGTCGGAGGCGGGCAGAGCACGACGGCGCGGCCTCCACTGGGTCAAGGCGTTCCCGGCGTCCCACCTCGGACCCGCCTGGGTACGGGCGGTGCGAGCGCCCTTCCCGGAACTGCGCATCGTCGCCACGGGCGGCGTCGACGCCGAGAACGCCGCGTCCTTCCTCCACGCCGGGGTCCGCGTCGTCGCCCTGGGATCAGCCCTCGCGGACCCGTCCCAGCTCGACCGCGTCACCGCGCTGCTCGCGCGCGACGGCGCGGGCGACGGCTGATCACGGCCGCTCGGGCACCCGCCCGTCCGGGACTTGCCGTCAGCGTGAGCCCCGGCACGCACATGGCGCGCCGCCGGGCCGGTCGTGCCGGGGACGGCATCCCGCCCTGCCCGTTCGGTCAGCCGGTTCTGCCCTCCCGTGCCTGGCCACGGGGGGCACCGTCCGCGTATGCAGGAGGAGTTGGTTCCCACCCGTTGGAGGAGAGGCGCTCATGCGCGCAAAGGACGGCGTCGGACGGTCCACGGCCGGGAACGGCCGGGCGGCCGCCGCTCGCACGCAGGCGTCCCGCCCCGCGGTGCGCCCGGACACGCCCCTGACACCGCAGGCCCTCCGGTCCCTCCAGGGCAGCATGGGCAATGCCGCCGTCGTCCAACTGCTCCACCAAGGTGGGCACCGGCAGGAGCAGGAGCAGGAGCCGGGCGCCGGCCCCGGGCCCCAGCCGACCGAGAGGGCCGAGGTACAGCGCGCCGCGGTCCAGGACGTCCTCCGCAGTGGTGGCCGCCCTCTCGACGACACGACCCGCGCGACGATGGAAGCCCGGCTCGGTGCCGATTTCTCCGATGTCCGGGTGCACTCCGGCAGCGCCGCGAGGGCATCGGCCACGGCACTGGGCGCCCGTGCCTACACCTCGGGCAACCATGTCGTCATCGGTGACGGCGGCGCCGACGCGCACACGCTCGCCCATGAACTCACCCACGTCATCCAGCAGCGCCAGGGGCCGGTCACGGGCACGGACAACGGCGACGGCCTGAAGGTCTCCTCTCCGGACGACCGCTTCGAGCGCGAGGCGGAGGCGAACGCGCGCCGAGCACTCAGCGGCCCGGTCCCCGCCACCGACGCCGGACCTGTCCAGCGGTCCGGCGCGTACCCCCCGCCGGGACGGCACGAGGAACACGTACAGCGTGCGGTGGCGTACCGGCAGGACAGCGACACCGGCAGCGCGGCGGACCAGGCCGCGTTCCAGAGGATCGTGACCGGTCTGGACGAGGCCGTCCAATGGGCCTACGACTACGTGAGAACCACCCCGGGCCTGGGCGCACTCGCCGAGTTCGACGGGCACACCAAGCACTGGGTGCGCACCTGGGAGGCGTATCTCGGGGGCGACGTCGGCTCACCCAGCAAGGAGTTCGGCTACGCCGTGGAGTCAGTGGCCACCTATCGGCTGAAGGGCCGGACGACGTTCGCCGACCACCACATCGGGCTACAGGAGGTACACGGCGGGACCCGGCCCGATGTCGTACTCACCGGTCCCGGCGGTCGACTCGTCGCGGCACTCGACATCACCGCGTCCAGCAGCGGACTCCATATCTTCGCGAAGGACAACTGGGAGGGACGGTTCCCCAGTTTCGCCGAGATCACGTACAACTCCCTCACCCCGGAGACGCTCGTGCTCATGCGCGCGCGGAAGGACGCCACCGGCTCCGTCTCGGCGGAGGAACTGGCGGCGTTCGAAGCCGCGGCGACGGAACAACGCGCCCGGTTCGAGGCACGGCGCTCCGAGATCCGGGCCGACTTCGACACGTATGCCACTCCTCTGGCCCCCAAGCGCGAGGTGTTCCGGCTCCAGCCCCAACTCGGCATCAACGTTGTCCTGAGCTGGCTCAGGAGCGGACGCTTCGACCTGTCGAACGATGTGGAGGGGCTGGACAAGACGGCTTCCTGCGTACTCGCCGCACTCGGTGTCAGGGGCAGCAGCTGGGGCTTCGACACCGGCTACACCGCCAACGTCGCGCGCGGGGAGTCCTTCCTCATGGTGACCGACACCCGCCCGACGGCGGATGCTTGGGGAAGGACCTTCCAGGTCGAGGAGTAGGATTTCGACCTCACGTGACCGACGTGTCGATCGACCCGTACCCCCGTTCGGACCGGACGAGCCCTGCCACGACCGTATCGGGCCGTCCCCGGCGGCCGCCGTGCCGACGCATCCTGATGACCGCGTCCCGGGCCTCCGTCACGCGACTCAAGCCGTTCGGTGGCGGCGCGAGTTGAGATCGGCCCTCCGTCGGCCGACCCGCCTTCATGACATAGGGAAGATGTACCTCATGCAGCCGTACAGCAGCACGTGAAGCCCCGCAACGATCAGCGGAACCTTCAGGGAAAGAGAGAAGGTCTCGCGTACTTCCCCGCCTTCGGGATGCGCGCCACTGCTCAGAAGGGGCTGAATGTGTCTCCTGATCAGCCGGGCTGACGGGTAGCCCGCAAGCTCACCGACGATCGAGGTGCCGACGACGCGTGCCCTGATTTCACTCCCGTTTTTGAGTGTGAACGTCAGCCCGTTTTCGATATTGACTCCGGCTATGTGTCCGTAGGGAACGACAGTCTCGGTCACCCAGTTCCGTATCCTGATGGTGTCACCGCACATCACCAGTCGTGGGCGGATCGTGATCATCCACCCCATCCACGCAATCGCCATGCTTATGGTTCCGCCGACGAGCGACCTGTTGATCAAAGGTTCGCCTCCCTTGCCCGGCGCCACCACAATAAAAGCCCCGACCCAGAACATTATCGCAGTCCCAGCCAGACCCACGTAGCGAACCTTGCTGTAGATGGTTGTACCCCTCAGGGTGACGGCAGTGAAATTCTTCACGATAGCTGAAAACTCGCTCTCATGAGGCGTTCGGGTCGGCGTCAAGGTCGTTCCGGCGCGCACAACGACGGGATGTGTCCCCGGCGTGATCGCGTGACGAGAAGATTGAGGGGCACGGTCTACAATCTGGCGATGACCTGGACAATCAGTGAAACGCCAAGAATGGCGCCAGTGATGCGAATGATGAGTGGACTGAAGCCGAATCCGGGGCTGACCGGGCTGTGGTTCATGAGCAATTCGTAGACGCGATATGCGGAGTCACGGAAATTCAAGGCAAGGAGAATTCCCGCTAGTCCTGGGAGTGTCACGCATGCGAAGAACAGGTACATCGTCACGGTCTCACCCTCGGGGTGGTTGAAAGTTTTCCGATTTCACTGTGCGCGGAATTCGGTCTCGGCGGCCCTGCCGAGCTACGCCCCGTCGTCGAGGGCGTACAGGTCGCGGCTGCGCGGCAGGCCTTCGACCAGGTCCAGAATCGCTTCGTGGAGCAGGCCGTTGGTGGCCAGCACCGTCATGTCACCCTTCAGTACGGGCCTGCCGCTCAGGTCCGTCACCCGGCCGCCGGCCTCCGACACGATGACAGGCATCGGGGCCACGTCCTCGTAGCCCATCGGCGGGCCGGCGATCACCACTGCGTCCGCACGGCCGGTGACGAGGTCCACGATGCAGCCCATCGACGCCATCAGGAAGACCTGACGGTGGAGAGCGGTGAGGAGTTCTTCCGGCCATCCGGCCGGGTTGAGTGCCTGGGTCCTCGCTCCGCGCGTGCTGGTGCGCTGGGTGACCCGGGCGCGGTGGCCCGACGTCAAGTCCGGCTTCTCGCCGTTCAGTACCCAGCAGCCCAGGCCCCGCCCGGCTACGATCATCTGTCGGCTCATGGGCATGTTGATCACCCCGACAGCGGGACCGTACTCGTCCTCGTAGGCGATGTCGTTCGAGAACAACGGCCACCGACGGGTGAACGACGTGGTGCCGTTGATGGGGTCGATGATCCATCGTCTCCCTGAGACCCCGGCGGTCGAGCCCCTCTCCTCGCCGTAGATGCCGTCCTCCGGCACATGGCGGGCCAGCTCGTCCCTGACCAGCTCTTCGACGGCGAGATCGATCTCGGTGACCTCGGTGCCATCTTCTTTGCGGCGACTGCCCCACTCTCCGAAGAAGCCCTGCGCGGACACCTGACCGGCCCGCGTGGCCAAGCCGACAGCGAAGTCGAGGAGCTCTCGGTCGGCGGGCGGAACGTCGAATGCGTGATCCATTCGGTGAGCTTCCCACGCCTTACGGCGCCAAGGTGCAGCCTCCCTCAACCGGCCAGTTCAGGACGCCGTTCGGAGTCGGAATCGGGGTCGGCGTACGCAGAGGAAGCCGCCGGCATGGTGGGGCGGGCCGAGGTGGAGAGGGGTGCGTACCTCGCAGCGGATCCGCAGCCATGGCCGGTGCCTTGCGGGCGGTGGTGCCGGTGGTGCCGGTAGTGCCGGTGGTGCCGGGCGGAGGCTCTCAGTCCGCAAGGCCCGACGGGTCTGTCGCGCCTGACGGGTCGGCGAGGAACGCGCTCAGCAAGGCGGCGAGCGACGCGGCGTAGTCGTCATGGCCCTCGTGTCGGTCCAGTGCGCGGACGCGGGTCAGCGCCGGGAGTTCCGCGGGATCGGCCCCCTCCATGGTCCGTTCGCGCTGGCTGGGCTGCCGGGGTGGCGTGAGCGGGTGCTCGTCGAGGAGTTCGCCGATGGTGAGGTGCCAGCAGGCGCGGTAGGCCGTGGAGGCGCGCCGCGGGTCGAGTCCCGCGGCGAGGAAGTCGGCCAGGCAGGCGTCGCTGAAGGGGAGGGCGTTGCGGGCGACGAGATCGCCGCGGATCAGGATGTGCAGCACCCAGACGTGGGCGGCCATGTAGTCGTGCGCGGTGAGGAGCCGGTTGAAGAGCCGCTCCCCGGGGGTCCGGCCGGGCACCTCCACCGGTAGTCGGGCGGCGATGTCCTCCAGGATCGCCACCAGGAGGGCGTCCCGGTCCGCCACGTGCCGGTAGAGAGAGGTCGCGGCCGTACCCAGCTCGGCCGCCACGGCGCGCATGGTGAGCGCGTCCAGCCCCTCGCGCTCGATGAGGTCGCGTCCGGCCCGCGCGATGGCCTCGGGGGTCAGTCCGGGGCGCGGCTGCGACCGGGGCACCCCCCTCGACGGCCGTGCGGGATCCGGCGTGACGGTCTTCGAGGGGCGGCTCATCCGGCCAGTCTCGCATCCACGACCTCACCCCCGTAGAAGTTAGGTAAGCCTTACGCGTACATTGTTCGCATCGCGTCGGCCGACGTGATGTGCCTGACGAACGGGAGTACGACCCCATGACCGAGACGGATTCCGGGCCTCCGAGCGCGGCCGGACCCGGCGCGGCGGCGGTGCCGCGCCACGCGGGCCTGGTGCTCGCCACCGCCTGTGTCGCCCAGGTGATGGTGGTGCTCGACGTGAGTGTCGTGAACGTGGCGCTGCCGTCGATCTCCGCCGACCTCGGATTCGCTCCGGGCAGCCTGTCCTGGGTGGTCAACGCCTATACCCTCGTGTTCGGCGGTCTGCTGCTCCTGGGCGGGCGGTTCGCGGACTTCGTGGGACACCGGGCCGCGATGTTCCTGGGGCTGGTCGTCTTCGGCGTCACCTCGGTCATCGGCGGCCTGGCGCAGACCCCCGGCCAGCTGGTCGCGGCCCGAGCCGGTCAGGGCCTGGCGGGAGCACTGCTGGCACCGCTCAGCCTCGCCGTCATCATGGTGACCTTCACCGAGGGCAAGGCGCGTGCACGGGCGGTCGGAGTCTGGGCGATGGTGGCCGCCTGCGGCAGCGCGCTCGGCGTCCTGCTCGGCGGCCTGCTGACCGAGTGGCTGTCGTGGCGGTGGGTGCTGTACGTCAACGTCCCCATCGTGGCCGTCGGGCTGCTGCTCGCCTGGGCGTCCGTCCACGACCGGCGGACCACCCGGGTCAGGCGACTCGACACGGTCGGCGCGGTCCTGGTGACGGTGGCGGTCACGGCTCTGGTGAACGGCCTCATCCGTGCCGGGGAGCACGGCTGGGGGACGACAGGCGTGCTGCTGTCCTTCGCCGTCGCCCTGGTGGCGGGTGCCGCCTTCGCGCTGTGGGAACGGCGAACGGCCGGACCGCTCGTCCGATTCGGCGTGTTCCGGGCCCGCTCGGTCTGGGTCGCCAATCTGGTCGTGCTCTTCATCGGGGCGGCCACGGTCGCCGGCTTCTACTTCGCCTCCCTGTTCCTCCAGAACGTCCTGCACTACTCGCCGCTGCGGGCAGGGGCCGCCTTCCTGCCGTTCTGCCTCGGGACGGTCGTGGGGGCGATGCTCTCCGGCCGGCTGACGCCCCGACTGGGTACCCGTACCGTCCTGACGGCGGGACTGACCCTCGGCGCGATCGGCATGCTCCTCTTCGGCATGATGCACGCGGAGTCCACCTTCGTGGGGGGCTTCCTGCTTCCGTCCCTCGTGGCATCGACCGGTGTCGGCCTGTGCATGGTCGCCAACACCTCCCTGGCCACCGCGGGAGTCTCCGCCGACGAAGCCGGAATGGTCAGCGGACTCGTCAACGCCGCCCGGCAGATCGGTGGCAGCATCGGCCTGGCCGTCCTCACCACCGTCGCCGCCGCGGGCAGTTCGGCGTCCGGTTCCGGCGACGCGGTGCAACGGCTGGTGCAGGGATACGACCGTGCGTTCCTCGTCACGGCGGGGCTCTGTGCCGTCGCGGCCGTGCTGTCGGGCCTGTTCGCCCCCGGAGCCGCCGTCTCGCGCCCGCCGGGGTCTCCCGGAGCGGACTCCGTCACCGAGCGCGCGGAAACGGCCGACGGCACGGCGGCCCCCGCCTGACGGACGGGTCGCGCCGCGCCGAACGAAGCCGTCTCGGCGCGGCGGGCCCTACGGTTTGTGGGTCACCCAGAGCAGTTCCGCCGGCCAGCGGTGTGCCCAGTCGGGTGGGTCGGTCTCGTTGTAGCCGTTGGGTGTTCCGGGGTCGGGCCGCGGCTCGATGAGGTCGTCGATGAGGAGACCCGCGCCGCGCAGGACCCTGACCCAGTCGCCGTACGTGAGCTGATAGCTGGTCGCGCCGTCGCCTTCGGCGATGGTGTCCAGCCCGAAGTAGTCCTGCCGCATCGTCGTGGTCACGCGGCCCGCGGCTTCGTCGTAGCACGCTTCGAACCATGGGCCGGCGACGTTGAACACCAGGCGCCCGCCTCGGCCCAGGACGCGTGCGGCCTGCGGGACGGCCAGGTGCGGGGGTGCCCAGCTGAGCCCACCGAAGTCGCAGAACACCAGATCGAAGCTGTTGTCGGCGAAGGGGAGCTGTTCGGCGGCGCCTTGCACCAGCGGGTAGCGGTCCACTCCCATCGCGCGGGCGGCGGCGGCCAGTTGGGCTTCGGACAAGTCGAGCCCGACCACGGTGGCGCCCTCGGCGGCGAGCGCCCTGGACCACTGGCCGGCGCCGCAGCCGAGTTCGAGGACGCGTTTGCCGGTGACGTCGCCCAGGGCGTGCAGGCGCGTGTCGGGGATGGAGTACATGCCCCACAGCCGGGGCGTGGCGCCGATGCGCGGGTCGTGCTCGTGCTGGTAGGCGCTGCTGATCCGGTTCCATAGCCGCCGGTTGGCGGGGATGCTGTCCACGTGCCGACTCCAGCACTGACCGCCTGCGGCGGTCAACACGATGAGGACACTGACCGGTCCTCGCCCCGGTCCGGCTCCGGCTCGGCCCGTGATCCGCCGGACGAGCCCGACGGGACTCGTCCGAGGGCGGTGACCAGGAGCGCCCCGAGCGCGAGCACACCAGCCAGCCACAGCACCGACGCCGTGCCGAGGCCGTTCACCGCCATGCCGCCCAGGAAGGCGCCGAAGGCGATGGCCGCGGCGCGTGGACACGGTGTACGACCGGCGCGGACCGTGTCACTGGAGGGAATGACCAGGGCCGTCGTCAGTGCGGGGCCCGGTGCCGGGAAGCGCCCGTCGGTGGGCACCGTGGAGATCCGCGAACTGGAGTGCTTCCTTGTCCTGGCGGACGAACCGCACTTCGGACGGACGGGGGAGAGGCTGTACGTCTCACAGGGCCGGGTCAGTCAGCTGATCCGCGCCTTGGAACAGCGCATCGGTGCCCGCCTGGTGGAGCGTACGAGCCGGCGGGTGCGGCTGACCCCTCTCGGAGAGGCGTTCCTGAGCGACCTCCGGCCCGCCTATGACACCCTGCGCGCCGCCGTGGACCAGGCACGTGCCGCGGCGCTCGGTGGCAGAGGCCCTCTGCGCATCGGCTTCCAGGGGGTGGCGGGTCACGAATTCATCGACGTGGTCCGCGAGTTCGAGGAACGGTGTCCCGGCTGCGAGACCCGCATGACCGAGTTGCCGCTCTCCGATCCCTTCGGGCCGCTGCACCGGGACGAGGTGGACCTCGCGGTCGTCCTGCTGCCGGTCCAGGAACCGGATCTCGTGCTCGGACCCGTCTTCTCCCGTCAGCCGCAGTATCTGGCGGTCTCCCGGCGGCACCCTTTCGCCGGCCGGACCGCCCTGGACGCCGAGGAACTGGCGGATGCACCTCTCATCGGGCTGGGTGCCCCGGCGCCGGACTACTGGCGTGACGTGCGGGCACCCACCCGGACCCCCTCCGGCGCCCCGGTGCCGCGGGGTCCGGTGGTCGGCACGCTCCAGGAGGGCCTGTCCCTGGTGGCGGCGGACCGGGGCGTGATGCTGCTCTGCCTCCCGACCACCCAGTACCACCACCGCCGGGATGTGGCCTACGTCCCGGTGGCCGGGCTGCCCGAGTCCGCGCTCGGCCTGGTCTGGCACGGCGCCCGTGAGAACGCGAGGGTCCGCACCTTCGCCGAAGCGGTCGCCGACGACCTGGTCCGGTTCGGCCTCTGAGGCAGTGCTTTCATGGGTGAACTCGCCGCCACGGCAGCTGAGTTCAGCGCGGCCCTGGCCTCACCGGCGGAGGGCCGCCCGACCGTCGCCGCCCGGCCCGGCCTCGACAGGGCGGCGACGGAGACGGAGAGGAACGAGCCCCGAGGCGGTGGCCGCCCACAGAGCGACGCCGATGTAGAGCAGTTGTTCGGGAATTCTGAACCACAGGGGTACGGCGGGGTCCTCGCCGAGCGGAATGCCCTCGGCGGCGGCGTGGACGTTGGCCGGGAGCAGCAGCACGAACAGCACCGCGAGCCCAAGGCCCGCGGCCGGGCGTGTGGCGGTCCGTACGAGTCCCGCCGCGCCGAGAAGTTCCAGGACGCCGGTCAGCAGGACCACTGCTCCGGGGAACGGTACGAACGGCGGCACCATGGCCGTCAGATCGGCATGGCCCGGCATCACACCGTTGCCGGACGGGGCGAAGTGGGCGGCGGCGGTGGCCACCAGCATGACCGCCATACCGTGGGCGGCCGAGACCCGCCAGGACGCGAACCGGCCGACGCCCAGGGCGCCGAGGCAGCGGAAGGCCATTGCGGAACCGGCGAGAAGCAGCAGAGTGACGAACACGAGATCCTCCGTGGTCTTCCGGGTCTTCCGGATGGTGCGGGTGTTACGGGTGTTGTGGATGTTCCGGGTGTTCCCGTCGTCCCGGCGGGAGCGCGTCCCGCCGGGGGGCCGGAGCCGTACCGGCCGGTGGGCAAGCTCAGCCGGCGCTGAAGAACAGGCCCGCCCCGTACGCGTCGCGTGCGGAGACGAAGAAGCCGTCGGTGGTCGGCCGGGTGGCCGTGCCGCCCCGTTCGACGACCCGGCGGGCGTGGTCGGCGTCCTCGACCACGACGGTCATGGCGGCCAGGTAGGAGGCGGCCGGCGCCGGCTCGCCGGGCAGCACCTCCCCGGCGTCCGACGCCCGGACGACCCGCAGCCGTGCGGCCCCCGTGCCGAGGACGGTGACGGGGCCCTCGCGCCGGGGCGCGGTCCCCAGCAGACGGGCGTACCGGTCGGTCATGGCGTCGTACGCGGTGTCCTCGGCCACGATCAGTACGGCGGCGAGGCCGCGTGCGCCGTTCGGGTGCCGGAGGTGGCGCGGCTGGTGCACGTACCGCCGGGTGAGGTGCTGGGCGACGCCCACGTGGCCCTCCGGCGTCGCGTGCGGGTCCAGGTGCACCGCGCGCGCCCGTACCGTGCGGGGACCCTCGTCGGTGACGACGTCCCGCTCCAGGTCCAGTACGCCCGAGGTGCGCAGACCCGCGTCGCGCAGGCGGCGGTGGGCGGCCCCGGCGTCCCCGGTGTCGAGGTTGAGCACCCGGAAGCCCTCGTACTCGTCCGCGACCGGCCGGGTGTGCCAGGGATCGGGCGCGGTCTCGTCGACGATGCCCAGGAGTTCGATGTACGCGTCGCCGAAGAGCGCGCACCGGTTGGCCGTGCAGCCGGGCACCGGCGCCTCGCCGGGGCGCCCGGCGAGCAGATGGCGGGAACGAGGGCTCAGCGTGAAGCCGAAGGAGGCGTAGGCGCGCTCCAGGCCGTCGAGGTCGCGGGTCAGGATGGCGGTGTGATGGATACCTCGGATGTCGCCTGTCATGGAAGCGATGCTGCACGCGCCCGCCCGCCGGGGTCCGGCTGTTCCGGCCCGCACGCCGGTATCCGACACCGGCCTAGACTGAGCCGGTGGATTCGGTCACCCTCGACCCCGTCGACCTGCGGCTCCTGCACGCCCTCCAGATCGACGGACGGGCCGCCTTCAGCAGGATCGCCGACGTGCTCGGCGTCTCCGACCGCACCGTGGCCCGCCGCTTCGACAGGCTCCGGGCGCGGGGGAGCGTCAGGGTGGCGGGCGTCACCGGCAGCCGGCACACCGGCCACGCCGAATGGCTGGTACACCTGCGGGTCCTGCGTCCGGGGCCGCGGCCCTCACCCGCAGGCCCGACACGGCGTGGGTGACGGTCACCTCCAGCGGCACCGGGATCGTCTGCGTCTTCCGCGTCCCCGGGGAGGGACCGGCACGGGCGGGCGGCCTGCCCGGATCTGGCTGGCTCCGGTCGAGCGTGCGTGCGCATCGCGCGGCCGACACGGGGCACGCGAGCGGCATGCACCGAAACCCCCATGACCGCAGCGGCCCCGGCGGCCACCCGCTTCGGGCCGCCCCGGCGCCCGACCGAATCCGGCATGGCACCGCCCACCCGTGCGGCGAGAACCCGGCCCCGGACGCCCGGCCCGGCGCGGCAGCCGCGCACGCGCCCCCGGCCCGGCGATCCTGACACCAGCCCTCGGGCCGTCACCGGCGCGCCACCGCCCCGTACCGGCCCGGCGGTCCCGGGCCCCCGACCGAAAGGACCACCTCGTGCCCGAAGGGCAGCACAAGAACATCTTCGTCATCGGCCTCGACGACGCGAACCTGCCGACCCTGCGAGCCGTCCCGCACGCCGACACCTACCGCTTCCACCGACTCCTGAGCATCGAGGAACTCCAGGAGGGCGAGGTGTCCGTGCCCGAACTGATGGACCGGGCACGAGCCGTCCTCGACGCCCACGACGGCAGCGTCGACGCCGTCGTCGGCTACTGGGACTTCCCGGTGAGCGTCCTCGTACCGCTGCTCGGCAAGGAGTACGGGGTCCGCACGACCAGCCTCGAATCCGTCGTCAAGTGCGAGCACAAGTACTGGAGCCGCCTCGAACAACGGAAGGTCACCGACGCCCTCCCGCGTTTCGGCCGGGTGGACCTCGACAGCGACGACCCCCGTCCGCCCGAGGGCGTGGCCTTCCCCATGTGGCTCAAACCTGCCCTCGCCTACTCCTCCGAACTGGCGTTCGGTGTCTCGGACATGGCGGAGTTCAGGGAGGCCGTCGAAGCCGTACGCAAGGGCATCGCTCGCGTCGGCCGGCCGTTCGACGCCGTACTGGACATGCTGGAACTGCCCCCGGAGATGCGAGGGGTGGGAGGCCAGGTCTGCCTGGCCGAGGAGGCGATGACCGGACTCCAGGTGGCGGTCGAGGGCTACGTGCACGACGGGGAGGTGACCGTCTACGGCGTCCTCGACTCGGTCAACTACCCCGGCTCGCCCTGCTTCCTGCGCCACCAGTACCCGAGCAGCCTCCCCGCCCCCGTCATCCGCGAGCTGCGCGACGTCAGCACGCGCACCATGCGGCAGATCGGCGTGGACGACGCCACCTTCAGCATCGAGTACTTCTACGACCCGAAGACCGGCGACGTCAGACTCCTGGAGATCAACCCCCGCCACTCCCAGTCCCACGCCGAGCTGTTCGACTACGTCGACGGGGCCCCCAACCACCACCGGATGATCAGCCTCGCCCTCGGTCAGGACCCCTCGCTGCCCGGCGGCCGGGGCCCGTACAGGACGGCCGCCAAGTGGTACTACTGCTGGTTCGGCGACGGCACCGTGCACGAGGTTCCCTCCCCCGAACGGATCGCCGCCATCGAACGCGAGATACCCGGCGTACGCGTCGACGTGGTGCCCGGCGAGGGCCAGAAGCTGTCCACCGTCTCCCAGCAGGACAGTTACAGCTACGAGGTGGCGCACATCTTCACCGGCGGCGACGACGAGGAGGACATGCGCCGCAAGTTCGACCGGTGCGTGGCCGCGCTCGGCCTCACCTTCGACGACACGGAGCCCGGCGGGCACGGCGGCAACCCGGGCTGAACCGGCGGCCCCGTACGACGAAGCCCCCCGTACGACGAAGTCCCGCAGGACGAAGTCCCGTACGAAGACGTCCCGTACGACGAAGTCCCGTACGACGAAAGGAGGTCGCCCCGGCATGCGCTACGTGGACGAGCTGCCCCACGCGACCCAGGAAGAGAAACACGTCACGATCCCGATGAGCGACGGAATCCGGCTCTCGGCCCGGATCTGGCGGCCCGCTTCCCCGGACACCGGACCCGTGCCGGCCGTCCTGGAGTACATCCCGTACCGGAAGAACGACCTCACCTCCACCCGGGACGCCATCCACCAGCCGTACATCGCCGGGCACGGCTACGCGTGCGTACGCGTCGACCTGCGGGGGACCGGCGAGTCCGAGGGCGTGCTGCGGGACGAGTACCTGGAACAGGAGCAGCGGGACGCCGAGGAGGTGCTGGCCTGGATCGCCGCGCAGCCCTGGTGCGACGGCAACACCGGGATGATGGGCATCTCCTGGGGCGCGTTCGCCGCCCTCCAGGTCGCCGCCCGCCGCCCGCCGAGCCTGCGCGCCATCTGCATCGCCTCGTTCACCGACGACCGGTACGCGGACGACATGCACTACCTCGGCGGAGCCATGCTCTCCGACAACCTGGCCGAGGCCGGGACCATGTTCGCCTACGCCACCTGCCCCCCGGACCCGGCCGTCGTCGGCGACCGCTGGCGGGAGATGTGGCGGGAACGACTGGACGCCGCCCGCCCCTGGGTCCTGGAATGGCTCCGCCACCAGCAACGCGACGACTACTGGCGCCACGCCTCCCTCAGCGAGGACTACTCCGCCCTGCGCTGTCCCGTCCTCGCCTCGAGCGGCTGGGCGGACGGCTACTCCAACGCCGTGACCCGGCTGCTCGCCCACGTGGACGTGCCGCGCAAGGGGCTCATCGGCCCCTGGTCGCACAAGCTGCCGCACCTCGGTGAGCCCGGCCCGGCCATCGGCTACCTCCAGGAGGTCGTCCGCTGGTGGGACCACTGGCTCAAGGGCGCCGACAACGGCGTCATGGACGGGCCCGTGCTCCAGGCGTGGATGCAGGAGAGCATGCCGCCCTCGACCGCCTACGAGGAGCGCCCCGGCCGCTGGGTCGGTGAACCCTCCTGGCCCTCGCCGAACGTCGGCGAGAGGGTCCTCCCCCTGCGCCACCACGCCCTGGGCGCGGAGGGCGACGCCCCGGGAGACGGGGTGCACACCGTGCTGTCCCCGCTGTCGGTGGGCCAATTCGCCGGCAAGTGGGCCTCGTACAACGCACCGCCGGACCTGCCCTACGACCAGCGGGAGGAGGACGGCGGCTCCCTCGTCTTCGAGACCGGGCCGCTGTCCGGACGCGTCGAGATCCTCGGCTCCCCGGTCGCCGTCGTCGAGGTCTCGGCGGACGCGCCGGTTGCCCAGCTGAACGTCCGGCTCTCCGACGTCGCCCCGGACGGCCGCTCCACCCGGGTCACGTACGGGGTGCTCAACCTGACGCACCGCGACAGCGAGGAGAAACCCGAACCCCTGGAACCGGGCCGGCGCTACCGGGTGCGCGTCCCGCTCCACGGCGTCGCCCAGGTCTTCCCGCCCGGCCACCGCGTCAGGCTCTCCCTGTCCACCTCGTACTGGCCCCTGGTCTGGCCCGCCCCCGAACCGGTGCTGCTCACCGTGTACGAGGAGGGCAGCACCCTCACCCTGCCCGTCCGCCCGGCCGGCGGCCCCGGCGACACCGCGCTGCCCGCCTTCGGGGAGCCCGAGGGCTGCGAACCACCCGAGGTCACCCGCCTTGGGGAACCGGAGCAGCGCTGGACCGTCTCCCGCGACCTGGTCGACTACCGCTCGGTGCTCGACATCGTGAAGGACCGGGGCCTCCAGCGGTACGAGGACAACGGCATCGAGACCGGACTGCGCGCCCGCGAGCAGTACAGCTGGGTCGGCGAGGACTTCGGCTCCGTACGCGGCGAAAGCGCCTGGGAGATGCGTTTCCGGCGCCCCGGGTGGGACATCCGGGTCGAGACGCGCACCGTACTCACCTGCGACACGGACACCTTCCGCGTCGACGCGACCCTCGACGGATACGAGGACGGGCGCCGCGTCTTCTCCCGCACCTGGAACGAGCGGATCCCCAGAGAGCACGTCTGACCCCGGCCCGCCCGCCCGGCACACCCCCGGCAAACCGGGCCGGGTGGCGCCCGCCGAGGAGACGTGAAGGCGGGTTCCCCGCCCTCGCGGTCCACCGGCGCACGGCACCCGGCTGCACCCACGTCGTGGCTCTCCCACGGCGCGGGAGAGTTCGGTGGCGGGCCCTCTGCTGTGGTCGGCCGAGGAACCGTGGCCGGTGTGCGCCGTGACACACACTGCCGGCGAATCCGTTCCGTGAGCCGAGGCAGGGTAGCTGTCACGTCATCCATGCCAAGATTCGAGGATGGAGATGACCGACGTCACGCGTGCGATCGCGGCTGCGACTTCGGTCGCTGCCTCTCTCGACCTGCCGGCCGACGACGCGATCGTTCTCCACAACTCGAACAAGCTGGCACTGCGGCTGACGCCGTGCGACGTCTTCGCGCGGGTCGCCCCTGTGGGACAAGAAGTCGCACAGTTCGAAGTAGAGCTCGCGCAGAAGCTCGCAGAGGCTGGATGCCCGGTGTGTCCCTTGGAGCCTCGGGCGGACCCACGTGTGCACAGGCGCGATGGCTTCGCAGTGACGCTGTGGACCTACTACGAGCCCGTGACTCCTCGCACCCCACCAGTCGACTACGCCAGGGCGCTGGAGCGGCTGCACGCCGGCATGCGCACGGTCGACGCACCGAGCCCGAGGTTCACGGACCGGGTCGCGGAGGCGGAGGAAGTCGTCGCCGACCCGGATCGCTCGCCGGAACTCGCCGACGCGGACCGCGTGTTCCTGAGCGGCAGGCTCGCAAGCGTGCGACGGGCGATCGAGGATCGCGGCGCCGTGGAACAACTGCTCCACGGCGAGCCGCATCCGGGCAATGTGCTGAACACGAAGAACGGCCCGTTGTTCATCGACCTTGAGACGTGCTGCCGTGGACCCGTCGAGTTCGATCTCGCCCATGTTCCCGAGGCGGTCTGTGAGCACTATCCAGACCTTGACCGAGGGCTGCTCGACGACTGTCGGCAGCTCGTTGCCGCGATGGTCGCCGCGTGGCGCTGGGAGATTCGCGACCAGTTTCCGAACGGGCGGAGATTCGGGGAGGAATTACTGCGCTTGCTGCGAGAGGGGCCTCCGTGGCCGGCACTCGACGCAGTCACCAGGCGACTGGACGGATTTCGGCAGTGACAGTCGTCGGGCTTCGGCTCATCCACCGGGTTCTGTCCGGCGGCCCGAAATGCTGCCTGTGAGAAGCCACCGCCCCCCGGCCTACCAGCGGGTGGAGGCGGGGACCGGGCCCACCGGATTGACTTGTCATCCCGCCGGGCAACGACCAATTCCCTGACTGTGGCGTACCCCGCGCCGCGGCCCACCGCGGGCCCGCAGCCCCGGAGTTAGAGGTCATCTCATTTGGGAGACTCGGTATTCTGTGAGTGTGAGTCATGGCGGGGATCGTTGAGCGGCTGGTGCCGGACGAGCTGTGGGAGTTTTCCAGCGGGTGGTACCGGAGGCGCCGTCGCGGCCGCAGCGCGGTGGTCGGCGTCGTCACGGTGACCAGGAAGTGCTGGCGGCGATCGTCTTCGTGGCCACGTCGGGTTGTACCCGGCAGCAGATACCCTCGGCGTCGTTCGGCCCGTCCGGAGCAACTGCCCACCGGCGGTTCTCGGTGTGGTCGAAGGCCAGGGTGTGGGCGAAGCTGGACTAGTCGCGTTGCGCGATCGACTCGGTGAACATACGGGCCCCGAAAAGGGGGACCTGACAGGTCCGAATCCTGTCGACCGGGGCAAGTACGGCTCGAAGATCCACCTGATCACGGAACGATCAGGTCTGCCCATATCCATCGGAATTTCCGGGGCCAACCTGCACGACAGCCAGGCCCTCATGCCGCTCGTGAAGGGCATCCCACTGATCTGCTCCCGCCGCGGCCGCCGACGGCGCAAGCCCGGCAAGCTCCACGCCGACAAGGGCTACGACTACGCCCACCTGCGGCGATGGTTACGCGAACGCGGCATCACCCACCGCATCGCCCGCAAGGGAGTCGAGTCCTCCCAACGGCCGGGCCGCCACCGCTGGACCGTGGAACGCACCATGGCCTGGCTCGCCGGCTGCCGCCGCCTCCACCGACGCTACGAACGCAAGGCCGACCACTTCCTCGCCTTCACCAGCATCGCCTGCACCCTCATCTGCTATCGCCGACTCACCAGATGAGCCAGCCCAGGCAACGTCAGCGCCCGTGCAAGCCCGCGCCCCACAGAGCAGAGTCCTGCATGGCCTTGGCCCCGCCATCTGCGCTCAACATCCTATAAAGGAACTGCGACATGCCGTAGTCGAAGCGCGTCCAGGTGTCGTCGCCGTGGCTGAAGAGGACCACTGGCCAGTCCTCCGGTGCACCTTGGGTAAGCCAGCAGTACAGGTCACCACCACCATCCGCTCCCCAGGCCACCAGGTCCCCGACTGCTGTATCGATGTCGTTGGGTTTGGTGTCCATCCACGTAGCTCGAGCGTCTGCGGTGATGAACCCCATGCCGCCTTTCGGGGCTCCCGGTTCGTCACAGAGTGACGGTCGAAGGAACCAACACACTGAGATCCAGATCCGACAGGACATCCCCGTATTGCGCGAGGAACGCCTTGAAGTCTGGCGGGAACACGAGTCTCCAGGCCGTTTGCACAGCCTCCCAGTGCACCATTGCCCCTGCTCTGGCCGGGGGCGGCAACAAGCGGCTCAGGCCAGCGAGGCCATCACTGTCAATCATGTCCCTACTCCGTCCCTTCACGGGTCGACTTGCAGCGATGCCGTGTGAGTCGAACCCGGAGGACACCCTAACTGGGCCAAATGAGATGACCTCTTACTCCCAGAGACGCCGCCGCACCCCTCTCTGCCCCGCCGAACAGCCGGTCAGGCGGGGTGCGGCGGCACTCGCCGGTCAGATGTCCCGGAAGACACCGCGCACTTCCATGACCTGCGACGATGCGCGGTTGTACAGCGTCGACCTGCGTCGATCATCTTTCAGATGTCACCTGCGCGTGCACGTTGATGCTGGCGAAAGTCCCAGAAAAGTCCCAGGGGTCCTTGCAGCCCACGACCGTTCTCTGGGCTCCACATGGGCCTTTGCCCTGAGCCGTTGCCGAGGTCTTCCCGGGCCGGTCTCGGGGCTTTCGGGTCCCGCGGTGCAGACAGTTGAGGTCGGTCAAAGAGTGGTTCCCGGGCGGGCAGGGATTCCTGCCGCTGGTTGGTAACCAGCGGCAGGACGGGTGCTGGTGAGTACGACGATTTCCCTCTGCGGGGATGGACGGCAATGCACTGCCGTCCATCCCCGCACCCGTTATTCTCTTCTGGCAGAGGGGAATGCTCCCTGTCCAGGCGGAGCAGCCGTGTCGATGACTGTCTGGAGGTCGAAGACGAGAGCCAGCCAGTACCGTCGCAGAGTCGCGAGTTCGTGGAAGATCTGTCGGGAGATGACTGCTTCCCGCTCCATCGAGCTGTTGGATTCCCGTACAGTCAGAACGACTTGGTAGCGCTCGAACGGGATGCCCTTGTCCTCCTCGTACTCATGCTCCATTTCTAGTTCAAGTGTTGCGTCGCTCAGGCTTACGACGTAATCCGCGGGCACGTTCACGGCTCGCCGCAGCCTCCCGCCACAAGCCAGTGCCACGTCCGCGAGGAGGGCTTCCACAGGGTGACCGGGGTGGATGAAGATGCTGTGGTGGGAGGTCACAGTTCAGCTCCCTCAGGGGTAGGTGATGTCATAGCCGTCGCCGACGATGCGGATGTAGTCCATCCGTCCGGGCGGATTGTTGCGCAGGAACTTACCCAGCCCCTCTTGTGCTGCTGACTCACTCAGTCCGCTCGCGCGTGCGTCGATGATGGCATGCCTGGCCTGGCCCTTCGCCGAGTTCAACTGGTTCTTCACCGTGTTTGCGGCGGCTCCCGGAATCAAGCTCTTGAACTCCGTCGGCACCCCGTTCACTTCGGAGTCGGCGGTCCTCACTCCCGGCACGGTCGACTCCTTGAGTGCCTTCACGTTCTTGCCCTCGGACACGAGGAGTTCGGCGATGCGCCCTTCGGCGTCGTTGAACGCCTTCGCACTGAGGTCGAGTGTGCCGCGCTTCGGCCCCAGACCCCCAGATTTCATGATGGACGTCTCGGTCTCGTACACACTTCGCCGCCACCCGGTCAGTCCTGCGAGTCCGGTGACGGCGAGCTGTTGGGTGAGTTCGTCGGCTGCTTCGGCGTAGAGGTCGGCGAGTGCGTCGCAACCTTGTTGGCGGAGCATGTATTCGGCGCGGTAGAGGCGGTAGGCGGGGCGGACGGGGAGGTACTTGTCGAGGAAGGCGCCGGCGCCGCCGTTCTGGCCGGTGACGGCGTCGTAGGCGTCTCCGAGGAACTGGAAGGGTGCCTTCAGCCCTTGGAGGAAGCCCGAGCCGAAGTCGCCGAGGACCGCGCCTGGGCTGTTGGGGTCTTCGGGGGTGAGACCGCTGGGGTCGGTCAGGAGGGTGGGCTGGTTGTCTGCGTAGGCGTACGGGGACACATAGGGGGTCGAGGCGCTTCGGGCTGCCGGGTCGGTGCTGGTGAAGCGCCCGGTGGCCGGGGTGTACTGGCGGGCGTGGAGGTCGATGTTGCCGGTGGTGGTCTCGTAGCGGGCGCCGGTGTAGGTGGGGGTGCTTGAGGGGGCGCCGCCGGTGACGGTTCCCAGGACGCGGGTGCCGTAGGGGTCGTAGGCCCAGCGCTGGTGGAGGGTGCCGGTGCTGCTGGTGACGTCGAGCGGGGAGCCCTGGGTGTCGTGGTGGTAGTAGAAGACCGCACCTGCACCGGTTCTGGTGGCCGCGGGCTGGCCGAGGGGGTCGTAGCGGTAGGACTGTTTGACGGCCCAGGCGCTGTCGTACTCGGTTGCGAGGATCGGCAGGGGGGCGTTGGGGTCCCACTGGGTGCGGCTGGTGACCGCGCCGTCCTGGAGCGTGGCGACCTGATTGCCGGTCGCGTCGTGGTCGTAGGTGTAGTTGGCGTCCGAGACGGTGGCGGCGGAGATCTGTCCGGCCAGGTCGTAGGTGAAGGTGTCGGCGCCGGCCTTTGTCTGGTTGCCTTCCGCGTCGTACTCGTATGCGGTGGTGGTGGCCCCGGCGGTGGTGGAGGCGAGCTGGTCGGCGTCGTCGTAGGCGTAGCTGGTGGACGTGGTGCCGAGGGTGGAGGTCAGGCGGTTGCCGACCTTGTCGTAGGTGTAGGACGTGGTGCGGGTGGCGGCGCAGCCGGTGATCCAGGGCTGGGGGTAGCAGCCGGAGGTGAGGCGGCCTGCGGTGTCGTAGGTCTGGTCGTAGCCGCCGGTGCCGACTCCGGCCCGGGTGACGTCGACGTGGGTGGGCAGGCCGGCCGCCGAGAGGGTCAGGGCGGTCTTGGTGACTGTCGTGCCCGCCTTGGCGGAGGTGACGGCGGTGACGCGGCCCGCCCGGTCGTAGGCGCGTTCCTCGGTCTCCGTGTTGGGCAGTGCCGTCTTGGTGAGGTTGCCCGCCGGGTCAGAGGTGTAGGTCGTGGTGGCGCCGTCGGCCGTCATGGTGGCGGTGCGGCCGTCGTTGTCGTAGGTGTAGCCGATGGTGTTGCCGTCGGAGTACTTGCGGGTGAGCATCTGCCCGGCGGCGTCGTAGGTGTAGGCGAAGCCGCGGGTCTTGGTGAGGTCGCCGACCGCGTTGTAGACGAAGTCCTCGGTGATCTTCGCGTTGGCGCGGGCGGTCATCTGTCCGGCGTCGTCGTAGCCGAGGGTGACGTCCGGCGTGGTGTCCGAGTAGTCGATCTTGGTGACCAGGCCGCGGACGTCGTACGTCCGGGTGGTGGAGCCGCGGGGCGTCGTCACTTCGACCGGGTTGCTGTCCGCGTCGTACGCGTAGGTCGTCGCCCGGTCCAGGGGGTCGGTGACCGACGTCAGGCGGTGCGCGGCGTCGTAACCGTAGGTGGTGACGTGGTTGTTGGCGTCGGTCCGGCCGGTGACGTTGCCGACCGCGTCATAGCCGTAGGCGGTGGCCGCGCCGCCGGGGGCGGTGACGGTGGTCAGCTGGTCGAGTGTGTCGTAGTGGTAGGTGGTGGCGCGCTGGTCGGCGTCGGTGCTCCGGGTGACGTTACCGGCGGCGTCGTATTCGGTTCTGGTCACGTTGCCGAGTGGGTCGGTGACGGCGGTCGGATTGCCCGACGGGTCGTAGTCGTACGTGGTGGTGTACTGGGCGGGGGAGGCGCCGGTGACGTTGCCTCGCGGGTCGACGGCCGTGGCCTGGCGGCCGTCGTCGTCGTAGGTCCAGCTCTCCTTGTTGCCCATGGGTGAGGTGCTGCTGAGCAGGTTCCCATCGGCGTCGTAGGTGTAGGTGCTGGTCTTGCTCAGCTGGTTGGTGCTGCTGGTCAGCTGGTTGTTCTTGTCGTAGACGGAGAGGGTCGTCTCGCCCGCGGCGTCGGTGACCTTGGTGACGTTGTCGTTGGCGTCGTACGTATAGGCGGTGGTGTGACCCAGTTGGTCGGTGTTCACCAGCGGCCTGTTGATCGCGTCGTAGGTCGTGGTGGTGAACGCGCCGGTGGGACCGGTGACCTTGGTGCTGTTGCCTGCGGCGTCGTAGGCGTAACTCGTGGTATAGGCGGCCGGGTCGTTGCCTGTGATGTTGCCGCGCGGGGAGACGCTGGTGAGCAGGCGTCCCACCTTGTCGTAGGTGTAGGTGGTCTTGTTGCCGGCGGCGTCCGTCTCGGAGGCGAGGTGTCCGGCGGCGCTGTAGGTGCGGGTGACGAAATTGCCCGCCGCGTCCGTCGTCCGGATCAGGTGCCCGGCATCGTCGTAGGCGAATGCCGTGGTGTCGCCCTCAGGGTTCTTCGCGGTGAGGAGCTGTTCCGCGCCGTTGTAGGTGTAGGTCGTGGTGCGGTCCAGCGGGTCGGTGGCCGAGCTGAGCAGCCCTCGCCCGTCGTAGGCGTACGTCGTGGTGTAGGCGGCTGGGTCGGCGTTGGTGACGTTGCCGCGCGGGTCCGTCTTGGTCAGGATCCGCCCGGCCGCGTCGTAGGTGAACGTCGCCTTCTCACCCAGGGGCGTGGTCACCGACGTCCGGTTCCCGGCCGTGTCGTAGCCGTAGGTGGTGACCTTGCCCCGTGGCGTCTTCACGGTATGGACGGCGCCGAGCGTCGTGTACGTGTAGGCGGTGGTGTTGCCGAGCGGGTCGGTGGCCGTCGTCAGCTGGTTGGACGTGTTGTATGCATAAGTGGTCTTGTTGCCGCGGCCGTCGGTGTGGCTGGTGATGTTGCCCGACGTGTCGTAGGTCCAGATCTCCTTGTAGCCGAGCCCTGAGGGCGAACTGCGCGTCAGCATCCGGCCGGCGCTGTCGTATGTCATCGACGTGGTGTTGCCGCGCTGGTCGGTGATGCCCACGGGCCGCAGATTGCGGTCGTAGTCGTAGGTGATGCTCTTGCCGTACGGGTCGATGGTCGACATGAGGACGTTGCCGGAGTACACGTCGGTCCACACGCCGCCGTCGGGCGCCGTGGTGTGGGACTCGCGGCTGCCATCCCAGGTGAAGGTGGTCGTCTTGGTGTTCTGGTCGGTCTGGGTCTTGATCCGGCCGGCGGTGTCGTAGGTGTTGCTGACCTTGCCGCCTGCGGGGTCGGTGTAGGACGACAGCCGCTTGTTTGCGTCATACGTGTAGGAAGAGGCCTTCCCGGCGGGGTCGGTCACCGAGGTCAGCAGACCACCGGTGTAGCCGTAGGACACCGATGTCGTGTCCGGCAGGGCCACGTTGGTCAGCAGCCCGTCGGCGCCGGCCGTGAAGGTCGTCGTGCGTCCGGCGGCGTCCTTGACGGAGGCGAGTGTGCCGGACGCGTACGTCAGGTTCAGCCCCTTTCCTGCCTTGTCCACGACGGAGGTGAGCTGACCACCGCTGGTGAAGGTCCGCTTGGTGTGGTCGGGCGTGGTCAGGGTGTAGTCATGGGTGCCCTTGACCAGATTGGCCGCCGACCCGGCCGGGGCTCTGTATGTCCCGTCGCTGTTCTGCGTGAACACGAACGACGCCCCGTCGTCCGCCCGGTAGGTGGCCCTTCCCGTCGCGACTGTGAGCTTCGAGTCGAACGGTGTCGCCCAGCCGCGGCCCAGCAGGCCCGCTGTGGCCGAGTCGGAACGGTACGTCCGCTCCAGGGCAAGGGGCACACCTGGGCCGACCAGGGAAGCGTCGGTGAGCTGTTCGAAGAACATGCCGGTCGCCGTGTTGACGGGGTCGGCACGGTGGGCCTGCGCGTAGCAGGTGCAGATGCCCGCCTGCGCTCCGGGAATGTCGGGCGTGTAGAAGGCTTCCACCAGGGGGGAGGTGGTTCCGCCCGGACTCGAAGACCCGTCCGTGCCGGTGAGGAAGATCCAGGCGTAGTACTTCTTGCCGTCATCGAGATGCCCCCCGAGCGTGCTGCCGCTCCACCAGAAGCACTGGTCGGCGGGGTAGGCGTTGCCTGGCCACCAGCCGTAGCACCAGGCGCCGTTGTCGAGATAACGGCCCGAAGGATCGCCGGTGGAGCGCTTGATCTCCTGTTGGAGGACGAAGTTCCCCGCCTCGTCGCGGACGTAGAGCCACATCCCGGACACCGAGGAAGCCGTCGTGCCCGTCGGCAACTGCAGTTGCCCGCCGATCGACAACATCGCCGGGTAAGCAGTGGCGTACGCGCTGACCCACGAGGGATTCCCCGTTGCCTGCGCGCCGAACGGAGTCGCCGATCTGTTGGCGGCCGGGCCTCGGTCGGCTGGTTCGGTGGGGCGGGGGCGCGGTGTGCCGGACGGCTTTTCCGCGCGCGGGTCGATGTAGCTGTGCATGGGCGACAGCTCGCCCCGGACCCGCTTCACCTGCTGGCGTCTCTCGGCCAGCGTCATGGCCTTGGGCGGCTTCGGGAGGTCCGAAGCGGTTCTGGCGGCGGCCGTCCTTATGGCAGCCGACGGGGGTAAAGAGGTCTGTTGGCCTCCGGGGGATGCCCAGGAGGGGACGACTCCTGCGACGGCCAGGAGAGCCAGAGCCAGGAGTGTGGTGAGGATTCTTCGCGCTTGTGTGCGCACAGTGCATCACCCGTGAGTAAGTCGTGAAAAGAGTCGGGGTGATGCTTGATCCAAAAATGGATCGAACTAACGCACGACGTGGGATGGGGCTGGATTCCGACGTGCAGCGCCGAACGGTGCCCGGGGTGTCCCTTGGTCACGTGGGCAACCAGGCGCCCCGTGGTGGGTGATTGGCGTGAACACGCCGTCCTGTCCTGGAGGTGGTAGTTGAACACCCGGAGAGCTGTCAGCCAAGCCTGGGTTTCTGTCCGGAGGCCGGCGTGGTTGTGGCGGCCGGCGGGGGAGTGAAAGGTGCGCCTCGTTCGCGGGCCTTGCCTGCTGTCGACCGGAGCTTCGAGCGGCGCTGTGGCTTCGCGGGCCGTGGGCGGCCGGGTGCTGTCAACTGTCGTTGGTCACGCCCTCGGCCGGGCGGTCGGTGCCTACCCCATGGGCCGGCGCGAGGCGGCTGGGGACAGGGTCGGACGCGCCGAGCAACCACCGTCGACGGCAAGGTGCTGAAGGGATCGGCCCCATCTGGCCGCTACTCACAGGCGCCTGCTCTCCGCGGTCACCCACCGTCGTGGCGCAACTCTCGTCCAAGCGGAGGCCGGGCCGGTGATGGGGCTCTCTCGGTACAGCGCGAAGCCGTTGGTGTCTGTGGTCGAGAGGTCACTCCGCACGGGTACGGGGTGTTGTCGCCCGGCGGGCAGGGCTCAATGATGTTGGTCGGACAGATGGTGCGGGGGATGACAGGGAGGGCCGGCGGTCGGAGCCGGCGGGGTGGACCCGATGGGTGACATGCCTTGGGCGGCCTGTTCACCGGCTGTCGGCCATGACGCTCGTTTGACGCTCCGAGCCGCCTCACGCAGGACCAGCTGAGAAATGGTCTCTGACCTAGGCTTTTCCATTAGGTGCTCAGGTCGACATCTTTTCGATGACGCATCATGTGGAGTGCGTGGCGATCCTTGAGCCTGCCGAGAGGGGCCGCTGACCTGCAAGTTTGCCGAGTGTGCATTATGGGCGTTACGTGCGCTAGGTGCGTTATCTTGACGCATATCTGACGCACGTGACGCACGTTTGACGCACGGACGGCGCGCATTCTAATGGGTCGTCATGCAGACTTGGTGACCACGGAGTGGAGCCCTCAGCTGTAGACATCTCGAGGTGGCTGAGGCGCTGGCTGCTGAGCTGTTGGCTGGCCCGGCCCCACCCGCTTCTCGGTAGTGACATTCCGTGAGCTAGGTGGGGGTCCGGCCCATGTTGAGTCAGGGGCCGTATGGGCTCCAGTGCCCGAGAAAGGGCCTGAGATCGTCGGCTCGTGGTTCGGGGATGTCGGGCAGCCGGGACGGTGTGTTCAGCGAGCCGAGGCGCCCCACGCGTGCTGTCGCCCAGCCGATCCATGCTTCGGCTTGGGTCCTGGCCTGACTTGGGGGCATGGTCTCGCGCTTCTGGCGGGCCGCGCCAAGCCAGCAGGTTGGAAAAGGCTCAGTGCCACGCGCCTGAGTTCGTCTGGGCCGGCGTGACGGCTGGAGGGGACGGTCGGTTCCGGATTCCGGTAAACCTCAGCACCCGGGAGTCAGACGGGTCCTAGCGAGGGATGGGGATCGCCATGGCGTTGTATGGCGTCTGCGGAGTCGGTGGGAGAGGGAAGCGGGCGTTGGTGATGTAGAGCCGGTTCCCGTACACGTCGGCCGCGACGGGGGTGTCGAAACGGGGGTCGGTGACCGTACGCACCAGGCGGCCGGAGTGCCCGGTGCGGTCCAGGCGGATGACGGCGAGGTCGGAGACCGTCGGTGCGTAGAGGGTGCTCCCGTGCACGAGGATGCCGTTGGTCGTGCGCAGCCGGGCCTCTCCGAGGTCGACCTTCCGCGCCCGGACCGTCGCGGGATCCACCCGGAACAGGCTTCCTCCTCGGGCGTGGATGTTGACCACCAGCAGCGCCCTGCGGTCCGGCGTGGCCGCGATGCCCGTTGCCGTGAGTCCGTCCAGCGGCCCCTGCTCCCATTCGTCGGACAGCGGCAGCGTCACCACCCCGTCCCGTGGCGGCAGCTCGCCGTCGGGGCCGAGGGGAAGTCCGTAGAGCTGTCCGGCGAAGGCGTCGGTGCACCACACCATGCGGGGGGTCAGGACGACGTGGTCGACGAAGGTGTCGGCGACCCCGACGTCGTACGTCCGGAGCACACGCCCGGTGACCCCGTCCATGACGGTGATCGTCCGTCCCCAGCCTCCCGCGATGAACAGCCGCTGGCGGTCGTCGACCCGGAGGCCGGCAGCGTAGTGTCCTTCGCCGAAGCCGGGGTGAATCAGCGTCCCGTCGCCGGTGGCCAGCCGGACGCGGTAGACGTCCCCGCCGAGCAGGGAGCCGAAGTACGCGTACGGGGCGGGCCCGATTCCGATGCCCGCCGGATGGAACCCGTCCGGCAGGTGCAGGGTCGTGGGCCAGTCCTCCGTGCGCCGCCGCTCGGTCTGCGCGGCGGCTGGTCGCCCGCCGGCCAGCACGGCGGCGCCGAGAGCGGTTCCGATGCCGAGCAGGCGCCGTCGCCGAACGTCCGGACCCGAGCCCCGCACGGTCGCCCGGTCGGCCAGGGGCTGCCCGGCTCTCATCGCGTGCGCGCGTTCTATCGCTTGTCTGTTCATCATCTCCATGAGCGGCACTCTGGTCCTGTCCGCCTGAGAACGGCTCAAGTCCGGCCTCATCGCAGGTCCGCACCACGGTGCTCCGGCGGTCGCCCCGCAGTGCCCTATCCGGCTTCAACCGTCGCTTGAGCCGTGCGCCGCAGCCTGGGCGTCCCGGGGGGCCACTCCCCGCGGGGGTAGCGCAGCCCGAGCGGCGCAGGCGAAAGGAACACGCTGAGATGATCTCCAAGGACCGGAGTGCTCGTCTCCGGAGGGCCTGCCCGGGGGGCCGGCCGTGACGCGCCGTGTGGTCGTCACCGGGATCGGGGTCCGCGCCCCGGACGGAAACGGCACAAAGGAGTTCTGGGAGCTGCTGACCGCGGGACGGACGGCCACACGTCCGATCTCCCTCTTCGACGCTTCTCCGTTCCGCTCCCGGATCGCCGGGGAAGTCGCCTTCGACCCCGTGGCCGAGGGACTCACGCCACGTCAGGTCCGCCGGATGGACCGGGCCACGCAGTTCGCGGTCGCCTGCGCCCGTGACGCCGTCGCCGACAGCGGCCTCGCACCCGGTGAGCTCGATCCGCACCGGATCGGGGTGAGCCTGGGCACCGCCGTCGCCTCCGCCACCAGCCTGGAGCAGGAGTACCTCGTCCTCTCCGACGCGGGCCGGGAGTGGGAGGTCGACCCGGCGCACCTGTCCCCGTACATGGCCGACTACCTCAGTCCCGGCGTGATGCCGGCCGAACTCGCCTGGGAGATAGGCGCCGAGGGCCCGGTGACCATGGTCTCCGACGGCTGCACCTCCGGCATCGACGCGGTCGGACACGCCGCTCAGCTCATCCAAGAGGGCACGATCGACGTGGCCGTCGCGGGCGCCACCGACGCCCCGATCTCACCGATCGTCGTGGCCTGCTTCGACGCGATCAAGGCGACCTCCAACCGCAACGACGACCCTGAGCACGCCTCCCGGCCTTTCGACGGCACGCGCAACGGTTTCGTGCTCGCCGAGGGCGCCGCCGTGTTCGTCCTGGAGGAATACGAGTCCGCCCGGGCCCGCGGCGCGCACGTCTACGCCGAGATCGGCGGATACGCGACGCGCTGCAACGCGTACCACATGACCGGATTGAAGAAGGACGGACGTGAGATGGCGGAGGCCATTCGGACGGCACTGGACCTGGCACGTCTCGACCGCACCGCGGTGGACTACGTCAACGCGCACGGCTCCGGCACGAAGCAGAACGACCGCCACGAGACGGCGGCCTTCAAGCGCGCGCTCGGACCGCACGCCTACGATGTCCCGGTCAGCTCGATCAAGTCGATGGTGGGGCACTCGCTGGGCGCGATCGGCTCGATCGAGATCGCCGCGTCGCTGCTGGCCATCGAGCACGGCGTGGTGCCCCCCACAGCGAACCTGCACACTCCGGACCCCGAATGCGACCTGGACTACGTACCGCTGACCGCCCGGGAGCAGCGGGTGGACAGCGTGCTCACGGTGGGCAGCGGGTTCGGCGGCTTCCAGAGCGCGATGGTGCTGCACACCCCGGAGCTGACGGCATGACGGCGGTCGTGGTCACCGGCCTCGGGGTGGCGGCCCCGAACGGCCTGGGCATCGACACGTACTGGAAGTCGGTCCTAGCGGGCCGGCACGGCATCGGCGAGCTGACCAGGTTCGACAGCACGTCGTATCCCGCCCGGCTGGCCGGACAGATCGAGGACTTCGACGCCGCCGAACACCTGCCCGGCCGGCTGCTCGCGCAGACCGACATCTCCACCCGGTACGCCCTCGTCGCCACCGACTGGGGGCTGGCCGACGCCGGTCTGGGAACCGCTCCGGAGGAACTCGCCGACTACGACATGGGGGTGGCCACCTCCACCGCCCAGGGCGGCTTCGACTTCACGCACCGGGAGTTCCGGAAGCTGTGGACGCAGGGGCCGAAATTCGTCAGTGTCTACGAGTCCTTCGCCTGGTTCTACGCCGTGAACACCGGGCAGATCTCGATCCGCAACGTCATGCGCGGACCGGGATCGGCCGTGGTCGCCGGGCAGGCGGGCGGGCTCGACGCCCTCGGCAACGCCCGCAGGGCGGTACGGCGCGGCACCGCGCTCATGGTGGCCGGAGGGGTGGACTCGGCCCTCGACCCGTGGGGCTGGGCCTCCCAGCTGGCCGGGGGCGGGATCAGCACGGTCCCCGATCCGACCCGCGCCTACCTGCCCTTCGACGTGGACGCCTCCGGTCACGTCCCCGGCGAGGGCGGTGCCCTCCTCGTCCTGGAGGACGAGCGGTCCGCCGCGGAGCGTGGCGCGCCCCGGATCTACGGCCGGATCGCCGGCCATGCCTCGACCTTCGACCCGCCGCCGGGGTCCGGGCGTCCGCCAGGCCTGCGCCGGGCGGCGGAACTGGCGCTGGCCGACGCGGGCCTGACACCGGGCGACATCGACGTGGTGTTCGCCGACGCGTCCGGTCTGCCGGAGCGTGACCTGGCCGAGGCCCAGGCCATCGCCGGGATCTTCGGCCCGCGGAGTGTCCCGGTCACCGCTCCCAAGGCCCTCACCGGTCGACTGCACGCGGGGGGCGGCCCGATGGACGTCGTGACCGCGCTGCTGTCCATCCGGGACGGTGTGGTCCCCATGACCCCGCACACCACGCGCGTGCCCGACGCGTACGGCCTCGATCTCGTGCTGCACGAGCCCCGCTCCCTGCCGGTCGGTGCCGCGCTGGTCCTGGCGCGGGGCAGGCACGGCTTCAACTCGGCCGTCGTCGTGACCAGGGCGAACCACCGACCGCTCGATTCCTCAGCAATAGGGAGAACACTGTGTCGATCATGAACTTCGGCGATTTGAGGCGAATTCTCGTGGCCAGTGCCGGCGAGGAGGAGGTCGCCGAACTGGACGACCGCGCCGCCGACACCGTATTCGCGGATCTGGGCGTCGACTCGCTGGCCTTCATGGAGAGCGTGGCCGCCATCGAGCGCGAGTTCGGCGTGGAGCTGTCCGAGGAGGCGGTCGCGGAGACCCGGACCCCCCGCGAGCTGCTCGACCTGGTCAACAGCGTGTCTGCGAACGCGAGCTGAGCCGCGCGGCTCATCACCAACCGGAGGAGCACCCTTGTCAGCACTGAAGCGGCATCGCGCCGAGCACCGGCTGGTCGTTTCCGCGCCCGCGGCGCAGCTGTACGCCGTGATCGCGGACGTGACCCTGTGGCCGGCGGTGTTCGGCCCCACGGTGCACGTCCGTCATCTGGAGCGCGGCGAACGCGCCGAGCGCTTCGAGATCTGGGCGACCGTCGGCGACGGAATCAGCCGGTGGACGTCCTGCCGCACCCTGGATCCGGCGGGGCTGCGGGTCACCTTCCGACAGGACCACAGCCGTCCGCCGGTCGCGTCGATGGAAGGCGAGTGGACCCTGCGGGAACTGCCCGGCGGCGACACCGAGGCCGTCCTCCTGCACGACTTCACGGTCGTCGACGACGATCCGGAGGCGGTCGCCTGGGTCAACGCGGCGCTGGACCGGAACAGCGAGGCGGAATTGGCGGCGCTCGCCCGGGTCGCCGGGCGGGGGTACCCCGTGGCGGACCTGGTCTTCTCCTTCACCGACCGGCTGGAACACACCGGACCGGCCGCCGAGGCGTACGGGTTCGTCCGCCGTGCCGAGCTTTGGGCGGAGCGACTGCCGCATGTGGAACGCGTGCGGCTCACCGAGGACGCCCCTGGAATCCAGGACCTGGAAATGGACACGGTCACGGCCGACGGGTCGCGGCACACCACCCGGTCGGTGCGGGTCTGCCGGGACCCGGAGTGGATCGCGTACAAGCAGCGGGTGACGCCGGCGCTGCTGGCGGGCCACAGCGGCCTGTGGACGTTCTCCGACGGGCCGGACGGGCCGGTCGCCACCGCCCGGCACACGGTGGCACTCGACCCGGACGGCCTGGAGACGGTCCTCGGCGCGGGCGCCACGGTCGCCGACGGCCGCGCGTACGTACGGGAGGCTTTCGGCCGCAACAGTCTGGCCACGCTGACGAGGGCCGCCGAGCACGCCCGGACCGTCGTCGGCCGACCGTGAGCCGGGTCCCGGCGCCCGCGGTCCGCCGGCGCCGGGACCCGTCAGCCGGCCGTGCCGGAGAGTTCCAGCGCCTCGGCGGCGGCGGCGAGGATCTCCAGCCGGCCGTCCAGGGACGTGGCCGCCGCCGACACCATCACGCCGAGCGTGGTGACACCGGCGTCCGCGTATGCGCGCATCCGCTCGGCGATCCTGGGAACCGGTCCGACCAGGGCCGTGCGGTCGATGAGGTCCGGCGGCACCGCGGCGGCCGCCCCGGCCCGGTCGCCGGCCGCGAGCCGCTCCCGCATGACGGTGATCTCGTCCCCGAACCCCATCCGGCGCGCCAGCGCGCAGTAGAAGTTCCGCTCGAGGTCACCGATGCCCAGCAGGTACACGTACTGTCCGCGCAAGGCGTCCACCGCCGTGTCCGGATCGTCGGCGATCGCGGTGGGCAGGCTGGGCAGCACCTCGAAGCCGCTCATGTCCAGACCCGCCGACCGGCGGCCGCCCCGGATCTCGACCAGGGCGTCGGCGACCGCCTCCGGCGAGGTGAACACCCCGATCCAGCCGTCGGCGATCTCTCCCGCGAGCCGTAGCGCGCGGGGGCCCACCGCCGCCAGGTAGACGGGGACGCGGCGGCCGGGCGGTTCGGTGAGCAGGTGCAGCGGCGCCCCGCTGCCCTCGGCGGACAGCCGGAAGTGCCTGCCCTCGAACGTCACCGGATCGCCCGTCAGCGCCCGCCGCACGATCTCGACGTACTCACGGGTGCGGGCCAGCGGCGCGCCGAAGGGCACGCCGTACCAGCCCTGCGACACATCGGGGTTGGAGACGCCGAGCCCCAGCCGGAACCGACCGCCGCTGAGCGCGTCGAGTGTGGCGGCCGTGAGCGCCGCCATCCCCGGCGGACGGCCGGGGATCTGCATCACGCCCGAGGCCAGGGCGATCGTCGAGGTCTGCCCGGCGACCAGGCCCAGCACACTGGCGGCGTCCGAGCGGTAGCCCTCGGGGGCCAGGACCATGGCGTAGCCCAGCCGTTCTGCGGCGCGAGCCAGGTCGCCCGCCCCCTCGTAGGTCAGGTTTGCGGCAAGTCGCATGCCAACTCCTCGGCAGGGCCGTCGTTCAGATGAGGTGGGCGCCGCCGTCGACCAGCAGCACCTGTCCGGTCGTGTACGTGGACCCGACCAGTTCCAGGACCGCCTGGGCGATGTCCTGCGGCGTGCCGACGCGGCGCAGCGGTGTGGTCTGCCGGACCATGTCCGCGATAGGGGCGAAGAAGGGTTCGTCCCGTGTCCAGGGGGTCTCGACCAGACCTGGTGCCACGGCGTTCACCCGTACCTCCGGGCCGCACACTTTGGCCAGCAGACGGGTCATGTGCTCGATGGCGGCCTTGCTGACGGCGTACGGGATCGAACTGCCGGCGGGGCGGCTGCCCGCGACGGACGAGACGTTGACCACCGCGCCGTTCCCGTGCGCCCTGAGATGGGGCATTGCGGCCACGGTGGTCTGCCAGGTGCCGAAGACGTTCAGCGCGAAGACGTCTCGCCAGAGCTCCGGGGTGGCTCCCTCGAGGTCGGCGTGTGGTACCGGCCGGGTCATCCCGGCGTTGTTGACCAGGACGTCGAGCCGGCCGTACTCCTCGACGGTCCGCGCGACCAGGTGCCGGGCCTGCTCCTCCACGGAGATGTCGGCCCGTACGTAGACCGCGTCGGGCAGGGCGGCCGCCACCTTCCGCCCGTTCTCGACGGAACGGGCGGAGTTGATCACCAGGCGGTATCCGGCGGCGGCCAGCCGGCCGGCCACCGCCTCCCCTATGCCCGAGGAGGAGCCTGTGACCAGCGCGACCGGGGCGGAGTGCGGTGTGTTCATCAGTAGTTGCCCAGTCCGCCGCAGACGTTGAGCGCCTGCGCGGTGACCGCGGCGGCGTCGTCACCGACCAGGTACTCGACCATCGCCGCTACCTCGCGCGTCTCCACGTACCGCTTCAGCGGCACTCGCGTGGTGATGCGGTCGAAGGCCTCGTCCGTGCTCACGTCCCAGATGGCGGCGTAGTGCTCGCGTACGCGCGCGGCCATCGGGGTCTCGACGAAGCCGGGGCACACCGCGTTCACGGTGATGCCGGTGGCGGCCAGTTCGAGGCCGAGGGCCTTGGTGAAGCCGACGACGCCGTGCTTGGAGGCGGAGTACGGGGCGGCGTGGACCACGCCCTGCTTGCCGCCGGTCGAGGCGATGTTGACGATGCGGCCGCGGCCGCGCGCGAGCATGCCGCCGGTATTCAGGACCTCCTTCGTCATGACGAAGACGCTGTTGAGGTTGGTGTTGATGACGTCGAGCCACAGTTCGTCCGGGATCTCGGCCGTGGCGCCGCCACCGCTGCGGCCGGCGTTGTTGACCAGGATGTCCACCGGCCCGTAGCGCTCCACGGCCGCGGCCACGAACGACCGGATCTGATCGTGGTCCGCGACGTCGCAGACGCTGCCGTCCGCGTCGTAGCCTCGCTCCCGGAGTTCCCGGACGCGGTCGGCCAGCTCGTCGCCCTTGCGCGCGCACAGGTAGACCCGTGCTCCCAGCCCGGCCAGACGGGTCGCGATCTCCAGCCCGATACCGCTGCTAGCTCCCGTGATCAGGGCTACGGGCTTGTTCGCCTCAGGCATGGTTCCTCCAGTTTCACTGTGAAGTGGACGTCGGCGACTCTGGCGACGCGGGCTAGAATCCGGCTGGACCACGGCATGAGCCGAAGCGGTCGAGCGGCCTTCGAGCGGGGACCGGCAGCGTGAACGGGAGGAAGCGCACACCGAGCCGCCCGGAGGACCCGATGACCGGCACCACCCACGTATCGACCGACCTCTACACGGAGGTGACCCAGTTCTACGCGCACCAGATGCAGGCGCTGGACGGCGGCCGCTTCGAGGACTACGCCGCCACGTTCACCCCGAGCGGCACGTTCCAGCACTCGCCTCAGGCCGATCCCGCGGTGGGCCGGGCGGGAATCGTGGCGGAGCTGGTCAGGTTCCACAAGCGGTTCGACGACGACCCGGTTCGCCGGCGCCACTGGTTCAACCATGTGGCCCTGACACCACGGGAGGACGGTGCCATCGACTCGACCGTGTACGCGCTGGTGGTCACGGTCCGGCCGGGCGGCAAGCCGGAGATCACCCCGAGCTGTGTCGTGCACGATGTTCTCGTTCGGGAGGAGGGCCGGGTGTTGACCCGCTCGCGCACGGTGACGCACGACCAGATGTTCTGACCGGGGGAGTGACTACCCCGACCGGCGGGCGGCTCGAACGGGCCGCCCGCCGGCGCGTCGTCAGCGGCGCTCGGGCGCCGGGCCCATGGCGTTGAGGGCCGCGACGACCGTCTGTTCCTCCCACTCGAAGTGGGCCTCCAGCTCGGTGGCCAGGTCTTCGAGCCTGTTCCGGAGCTCGTGAGGATCGCTCACGCCGGGCGTGTAGCCGTCTACGAGCCGCTGGATCTCATCGTGGAGCCGCGCCACCTTCTTGTGCTCCTCGGTGAGCTCGGCCAGGGTCGGCGCGAGTCCCGGGAACCACTTCGCGAGTACGGGGAAGCCGCCGGCGTCCTCTCCGTTGTGGTGCACCTTCAGCGCCTCGCAGAAGCTCAGGCAGTGCGTGCGCAGTTCCCGCGCCAGGTCCGGCGTCGGCCGTCGTACCTCCGCGGACTCCGCGCCGTCGACGACCTCGTCCACCTGCTGGCGGAGCTCGACCAGCTCCTGGCGCAACCAGTCGTGGATCTCGACCAGTTCGTCGCCCAGGCCCTTGACGCGATCGGCTCCCGGTACCGGCTCGATCCGGTGCAGGACGACCACCGGCAGGAGCCGTGTCGTCTTCTCCTGGTAGTCGCCGAAGCCGGGTTCTGCTTCGAGCACCTTGGCGAAGAGCCTGTCGCGCTCCTCGGCGGGCGGGACGGCCGCGATGGCCTCGTACGTCTCGGTGCCCGTCTCGACGGTCACCATCGGGTTCTTGCGGATGTTGTGGAACCAGGCCGGGTGGTGGGGCGCGCCCGCCGCCGAGGCGATGACGGTGGGCTGTCCGTCGATCTCCAGATAGGCCAGGGGGTTGGTCCGGCGTCGGCTGCTCCGTGCGCCGACGGTGGTCAGCAGGACCAGTCTGGCTCCCTCGAACATGCCGCCGACTTTTCCGCGGTTGGCCCGGAACTCGGCGATGACCTGTCGTTGGAAGTTCTGGACATCGTCCATCGTTGGGGCTTGCTGCTCGGTCACTTCGTCCTCTCGGATGCAGTCCCGTGGAACAGGGCGTTGACCCACACGCGTACACACCTCGCGGGCACAGGACAGGTGAGAAGTCACTCCGCACGCCACAAGAGGGTTCGCTTTTCCACGGCACCTCAACGCCGCCGACATCTTGTCGCCGACGGCATGAAGGCTTGCGAGCACCTTATAGGTGAGAAAGGAATTCGCAAAGTTGATTTTCGGTCACATTCTCGCTCGAGTATGACTCGAATAATACTGGTGCACTTCGCGCGCCTCCTATCAAGGGCTTGTTTGTGATGTCAATGTGAGTCACGCAACAGCATCAGCGGTCATGTTTCTGTAAAGTGATCCATTCGTAAAGGAAGTCGCAGGAAAGGGCTCCAGGTATTCGCCCGAGGATGTATATGGCGCATTAGGGTCCACCGAGCCGGATTTACTCATGCCTTACTTCCAGACTTACCCCAACAAAAGTAAGGAGACCAATGGAAGGCCTTCTCTCCATGCGGACAGAGGCCGTGCCGGCCGCTGCGGACGTCGTGGCAGTGGCCGTACTCCACGCCGAAGAGGCGGAACGTCGGTGGCGTCCCGCCACCGAGGTCGTCCGCGCGGTCACCGCAGCCGGCTTCCCCAGCCACTTCGTGCCCGCGAAGCACGGCGGCACCGCCGGCACGTTCACGGCGCTGACCGGAGCGATCGCCGAGGTCGGCGCGGCCTGTCCGGCCACCGCCTGGTGCGCCTCGGTCACGGCCCACCTCGCGCGGATGGCCGCGTTCCTGCCCGCCGAGGGGACCCGGGAGGTCTGGGCCGCGGGCCCGGACATGCTCGTCGTCGGCTCGCTCATCCCCGCCGGCCGCGCCGAACCCGCCCCCGGCGGCTGGCTTCTGACCGGCACCTGGCCCTACGTCAGTGCCGTCGACCACTCGGACTGGGCGCTGGTGTGCGGCATGGTGCCGACCCCGGAGGGGCCCCGGGCCATGGTGTTCGCCGTACCGCGCGCTGCGTACTCGGTACGGGACACCTGGTCGGACATCGGCATGCGCGCGACCGGAAGTCATTCCCTGATCGTCGAGGGCGTCCACGTACCGACGCACCGGACGATGGACCGCGACGACCTCCTGGAGGGGCGCCTCGCCGATGCGTCGGCCCCCTGCCACACGGTTCCGCTGCGCGCGGTGAACGCCCTGTCGTTCGCCACCCCCGCGTGGGGCGCCGCCCAGGGACTCCTGGCTCTGTGGCGGGAGCTCGTCGGACGGAAGCTCGACGGCCCGACCCCCCCGCCGGTGGCGGCCCGCGGATTGTACGAGGTCGTCCTCGCGCGCGCCTCGGGCGAGATCGACGCCGCCGGACTGCTGCTGGAGCGTGCCGCGCGGGTGGCCGATCAGGGCGGCCCGCTCAGCCCGCTGCTCACGGCCCGGAACCTGCGGGACTGCGCGCTGGCGATGGACCACGTCGTCGCCGCCGCCGACCGGCTGTTTCGGTCGGCGGGCACCGGGGCCCACTCGGTCTCCGCCCCGATGCAGCGTTACTGGCGGGATATCCACTCGATGGCCTCGCACGTCGTGCTGCAGTTCGACGCCGCCGCCGGGACCTATGCCAGAGAGATCTGGTAAATCCGGCGGCACCATCCTCGATACCCAGATCCGGCGCCTCGGGGCGCCCCGGTCGAGAATACTTTGTTCGCGTTGAAGACGGGGATTCATGCAACATCCAGCGGAAATCAATGTCCTAGGGTCGATGTCCATTCGTCTGAATGGCAAATCGATCGTGCCGACGGCCGGAAAGCCGAGGCAGCTGCTCGCCCTCCTCTCTCTGCACTGCGGCCGGATTCTGCCCGTCTCCACGCTGATGGAGGAACTCTGGGGCGACGCCATCCCGCGCAGTGCGTCGACCACCCTGCAGACCTACATCCTCCAGCTGCGCAGACTGATCGCCGAGACATTGCCTCACGGGTCACAGCAGTCCGCGAAGGACCTGCTGGCGACCCACTTCAACGGTTACCAGCTGACATTGGCCCCCGCCGCGTTCGACCTCCGGGAGTTCGAGCGGCTCGCGCTCCTCGGTGACGCCGCGCTCGAACTCGACAATCCCCGGGACGCGTCGGTGTACCTGAACGAGGCGCTCGCGCTCTGGCGCGGCCCCGCGCTCATGGACGTGCCGAGCGGCCGGGTGCTGGCCATGGAGGTGATCGGCATGGAGGAGGCCAGGATGCGCGTGCAGGAGCAGCGGATCATGGCCGACTTACACCTCGGCAAGAACAGCGTGCTGATCCCCGAGCTCTGCCGGCTCGTCGCCCAGCACCCGATGCACGAGACGTTCAGTGCCCTCCTGATGATCGCCTTCCAGCGTTCCGGCGCCGGCTGGCGCGCGCTGCAGGCCTTCCAGCAGCTGCGCAGGACCCTGATCCGAGAGCTGGGCGTAGAGCCTTCCGGCCGTCTGCAAAGGCTCCACCAGGCGGTGCTGTCCAACACCTTGGACGTGTCGTTGCAGGACTTCCGTGCGGCCTGAACACCCACACGGACAGTACGACGAGAAGCCGAGATCCCAGGAGACGAGGAGAGTCTTGTGCCTTCCACATCAGAGACGACCGCTGCCGATCCCGAGCTGACGGAGGTGGCGGACGGTGTGCTTGCCTATGTCCAGCCCGGCGGCGGTTGGTGTGTCAACAACGCGGGTGTGCTCGCCTCCGGCAACGCGGTCGCGCTGATCGACACGGCGGCGACCGAGGCCCGGGCCCGCCGACTGCGGGCGCATGTGGTCACGGACGGCCGGGCCGCGCCCTTCGCGCTGATCAACACCCATTCCCACGGCGACCACACCTTCGGCAACTTCGTGTTCCCCGAGGCGACGGTGTTCGCGCACACCGGGACCAGACGGGAGATGGCCGATGTCGGGCTCCATCTCACCCAGCTCTGGCCGGACGTGGTGTGGGGTGACATCGAGCTAACGCTGCCCCAGGTCACGTACGAGGAGTCGATGACGCTGCACGTGGGGGAGCTGACCGCCGAGCTGCTGCATCCCGGCCCTGCCCACTCCATAAATGACAGCGTTGTCTGGGTGCCGGAGCGACGGGTGCTCTTCACCGGGGACATCGTCATGTCCGGTATCACCCCGTTCTTTCCGCTGGGTTCGGTCGCCGGCTCCCTGCGGACCCTGGACCGGCTCCGTGAGTTCGGGGCGACCACCGTCGTCACCGGGCACGGTCCGGTCTGCGGACCGGAGGTGTTCGACGTGACCGAGGACTATCTGCGCTGGGTGCAGGACCTGGCCCGGCAGGGCGTGGCCGCGGGCGTCGCGCCGAAGGACGTGGCGCGCGAGGCCGACCTCGGCCCGTTCGTGGAGCTGGCGGAACCCGCCCGGCTCATCCCCAACCTGCACCGCGCCTACGTCGAGGAACTCGACGCGGCACGCGGCGGTGCGGCGGACGTCAAGGCGATGGTCGACCGCATGGGCGAGATCTTCCAGGAGATGATCGACTACAACGGCGGCCCGCTCGTCTGCCACGCCTGACCGCCGGCCTCCGGCGCGGCTTACGCGCACGGCCCGTCCACGCCGGTGGACGGGCCGTGCGGCGTCGGGTCAGCAGGTACGGCGCCAGTAGACGCTGTACGCGTCGATCTCCACCAGCGGGTCCGCCTCCAGGCCCTCCTTGGCCCGGAACGCGTGCACCGCCTCCTTGCAGGACGGGATCATGTAGTCGTCGATGATGACGTATCCGCCCACCGAGAGCTTCGGGTACAGGTGGGTCAGCGCGTCCATGGTCGACTCGTAGAGGTCGCCGTCGAGCCGCAGCACGGCCAGCCGTTCGACCGGCGCGCCCGGCAGCGAGTCGCGGAACCAGCCGGGCAGGAACTCCACCTGGTCGTCGAGGAGCCCGTACCGGCGGAAGTTCTCGCGCACCGTCTCCTCGGAGACACCGAGCACCTCGTTGAACGCGTGCAGGTTCAGGTCCCGGTCCAGCGGGTGGCTCCCCTCGCCCACCTCGGGAATCCCCTCGAAGGAGTCGGCGACCCAGACCTTGCGGTCCGCGACGCCGTACGCCTTGAGCAGCCCACGGGCGAAGACGCACACCCCGCCGCGCCAGACACCGGTCTCGATGAAGTCGCCGGGGACGCCGTCCGCGATGACCTGCTTGAGGCACATCTCGACGTTGTCCAGCCGGGGCATCCCGACCATGGTGTGCGCGACGCTCGGCCAGTCCACCCCCGCGTTGCGCGCCTCCCGGTCGTGGCCATCCCCGCTGACCAGCGGGTTGGGGATGGCGGGGTCCTCATAGATGACGTTGACGAGAATCCTCTTGAGCAGGGACAGGTACAGGTCAGCGGTGTCGGGCACGGTCGGAGTCTCCACGGATGGCATCCCCTGGGATCGGCGGTCGGGTCGGGTGGTGTGGGTCATGGACGGCGGGCCGGCCGCCGGGCGAGGTCCGCGACGACCCGCTCGACGATCGCGGCCGGACTCGGCTGGGCGGCCATCTCGTCCCGTACCGCCGCGGCGGTACGGGCGAACGCCTCCTCGTCGAGCAGGCGTTCGGCCAGGGCGCGCAGAGAAGGGACGTCCGCTGTCCCGGGGGCGAGGGAGAGGCCGACCTTGCGGTCGACGACCCGCCGGGCGCACAGCGCGTTGTCCGCGCCCTCGGGAACGATGAGTTGCGGTACCCCGTGGTGCAGGGCTGCCGCCGTGGTGCCCGAGCCGCCGTGGTGCACGACCAGCGAGCAGTCCCGGAGGATCCCCGACAGCGGGACGAACCCGGCCGGGTGGACGTTCTCGGGCAGCGGGCCGAGCAGGCTTAGATCCGTCTCGCTGTCGGCGAGCACGACGTCGGCGTCCAGGCCGGACAGCGCCTCGATCAACGGGCCGAGACCGCCACCGCCCGGCAGCAGGGGGGCGATCGTGCCGAGGGTCAGACAGATCCGCGGCCGGGCCGGCCGGAGCATGGCCCAGGAAGGCAGCGTCGCACCGCCGTTGTACGGCACGTACCGCATCGGCAGCCATGGGACGCCGTCCTCGGCGTCCGGCTCCTCGCCGGCGAGGCCGCCCATGCTCGGGGCGCGCGGATCGATCCGAGCGAGCAGCTCGGGTTCGCGGTCGCCGAGCCCCAGTCGTGCGCGCAGGGCGGTCACCACGGGGGAGTCGTCGGGCACGAGTCCGGTGCGCGCGCCGTGGTTCCCGCCATGCCGGAACCCCTCGTCACGCGTCGACCAGGAGACCCGGTTGCCGACCTCAAGTGCCGGTGTGTCCAGCGCCACCGCGGCGAGCCGGCCCGCGACGTGGTCCGAGCAGTGGACGACGAGATCGGGGCGGAACGCACGACCCGCGGCGACCGTGCCCTCGGTCATGGCCAGGACGAAGAGCTCGAACGGCCGCATCGCGTCGACCAGTTCCCAGTACCCCTCCGGGGTGTCTCTGGCCTCCGGTCGCCGGCCGGCCGCACCTGCCACCAGGTCCTCGCCCACGTCCCGCTCCGGGAAGACGTCCGCGACCAGCAGACCCGACTCGGCGGCGACCTTGGTCATGTAGGCGGTGGTGGCGAGCAGGATCTCGTGGCCGGCCGCTCTGGCCGCCCAGGCCAGCGGGACGATCGGCAGCATGAGCCCGTATCCGGGCGCGGCCGTGAAAAGGATGCGCATGTCCGAAACCCTTCGGCGCGTTTGACGGGGAATCTTCTGGAATTCGACAGGGGGCCGGTGGTGGGCCGGGCGGCGCAGAATTGTGCCGGGCCTTCAGACCCCGGCTCCGGTGCTGCGGTAAACGGCCTCGACGAGCCGGGAAGCCCTCTCGTCCATGCGCCCGATCTCTGCGGATCCCGCGTTCTGGACGTACGCGAAGGCCAGGTCCCGCTCCGGGTCGGCGAACGTGAAGTTGCCGTTCGCGCCGCCGAGGCCGAACGCGGTGCCCAGGCCGGCGGACGCCGGGAACAGCGGACCGTCGGGCAACATGACCCCCAGTCCCCAGGTGGTGGGCAGCAGCGTCGTACGACAGGTGCCGCTGGAATGGACCGTGCGAAGCTCGCGGGCGACCTCGCGGCTGGTCAGCCGGAACCCGTCGACCTCGCCGACGAACGAGGCGAGGAACCGGGCGAGCGAACGCGCGCTCGCCAGCCCGTCGTACGACGGGTTCTCCGTGACGGGGTCGGGCGCGAGATCCAGCGCCATGCTGCCGATGGTTGCGCGGTGGCTCAACGAGGCCGGGTCGCCCAGGGCGGTCAGGAAGGCGATCTCGTCTCCCGGGTCGGCCCCGGCCATGACCGCCTCCGCCTTGGACTCCAGCATGGTCGCCAGATGGGCGGCGTCGGGATCCGGCAGCCCGATGTAGCAGTCAAGACCGAGCGGGGCGGCGATCTCGCGGGCGAAGAACGCGCCCACGGTGAGGCTCGTCGTGCGCCGGACCAGCTCGCTCACGAGATGCCCGATGGTGGTGGCGTGGTAGCCGTGGGCGGTGTCCGGCTCCCACTCGGGCCGGGCCGCGGCCAGCGCCTCGGCGACCGGGGTGTGGGCCCGCAACGATGCCTCGGTCAGCGGGGCGTGGTCGAGGCAGACAACCCCGGACCGGTGGCTGAGCACCATGCGCAGGGTGATCCCGGCCTTGCCCTCGGCGGCGAACTCCGGCCAGTGGTCGGCCACCGGCGTGTCCAGGTCCAGTACCCCACGGTCGACGAGCAGCAGGGCCGCCCCCGTGACCAGCGCCTTGGTGGGCGAGGCCAGGATGGCCAGGGTGTCCGGCCGCCACGGGTCCGTACGTGCCTCGTCGGCGAAGCCGCCCCTGAGATCGACCACCGGCCTGCCCCGGTGGTACACGCATACGCCGGCCCCCACCTCGGCGCCCGCGGCGAAATTCGCCAGGAACGCGTCGCCGACCTCGGCGAAGGACGGCTCGACCGTCCCGGCCCACGGGAAATCCTGCACGGGTGCCCAACCTTCCGAGTCCACGACGTCTCTCCCCCCGATCATGTGGGCGCCGCTCGCTGCTCACTCGAATATGGGTAACGGCGCGCTCGCGGGAAAGGGGAACACCGCATGAGGGGGCAGAAAGGGGCGGGATGCTTCTGGCAGTATCGGTCCCCTGTCGGTTTGTCGGCAGTACGTATGCCCGAAAGGGAATAGCGCACACTTTCCGCCGCAGGAGGTGACCGATTGTTCTCCGAGATAGCGGAATTCCATGCCTGGTACCGAGACCGGCGCCTGGCACAGGATTACCGGACGAGCAAGATCCCTATCGATGAGATCGACGGCTGGCTGACCGATCCGGACTCGGGGAACCTTGTCCACCGCACCGGCCGGTTCTTCACCATCGAGGGCCTCGACGTGACCCGCTCGGGGCGCGCCGTGGAAGCCTGGCAGCAGCCCATCCTCGTCCAGCCGGAGCGAGGCGTACTGGGCATCCTCGTCAAGGAGTTCGACGGCGTCCCGCACTGCCTGCTCCAGATCAAGATGGAACCGGGAAACGTCAACGGGCTCCAGATGTCCCCCACCGTGCAGGCCACACGGAGCAACTTCACCGGCGTGCACGGCGGCAAGCCGGTGCCGTACCTGGAGTACTTCACCGCACCCCGGCGCGGCAGGATCCTCTCCGACGTCCTCCAGTCCGAACAGGCCTCGTGGTTCCTCGCCAAACGCAACCGCAACATGATCGTGCAGGTCGTCGAGGACGTCCCCGTCCTCGACGACTTCTGCTGGCTCAGCTTCGAACAGATCGACCAGCTGCTGCGGGAGCCCAACCTCGTCAACATGGACACCCGCACGGTCCTGGCAGGCGCCGCCTCGCAGCGGTTCCGACGGACCGACCTGACCGCCGACACCTTCCGCGGCGCGATGGCCCGCTCCTGGTCCCCTCGGGAACGTTCCCTGCACGCCACCGTCGAACTGCTCAGCTGGTTCACCGAGGCGAAGGGCCGCTGCACGCTTACCCGGCAGCGCATGCCGCTCGCGAAGCTGAGCGGCTGGTCCCGGGTGGACGGCGAACTCGTCCACGACCGCGGCCAGCACTTCGCGGTGGTCGGCGTGGACGTACAGGCCAGCCACCGGGAGGTGACCGGCTGGCAGCAGCCGATGTTCCAGCCCCGCAGCCAGGGCGTCATCGGCTTCCTCACCCGGCGGGTCGAGGGAGTCCTGCACCTGCTGGTGCAGGCCCGGACCGAGACCGGGGCGCTCGACAGCGTCGAGATGGCCCCGACTGTCCAGTGCCAACCGGACAACTACCGCCTGCTCCCGGACGCCCGCCGGCCGCTCTTCCTCGACGAGGTCCTCGGCGCGCCGCCCGAGCGGGTCCGCTTCGACTGCGTCCACTCCGAGGAGGGCGGCCGCTTCTACCACGCCGAGAACCGCTACCTGCTGGTCGAGGTGGCCGACACGTTCCCCATGGAGGTCCCGCAGGACTTCGCCTGGGTGACGCTGCGCCAGCTCACCGAGTTCGTGCGGTACGGCAACCATCTGAACGTGGAGGCCAGGAGCCTGCTGACGTTCTTCGGCTTCTACAAGGAGGACGAGCGTTGACCACCTACGTCTGGGACTACCTCGCCGAGTACGACGCCGAGCGCGGCGACATCCTCGACGCGGTCCAGCAGGTCTTCGGATCCGGCCGGCTGGTGCTCGGCGAGAGCGTGCACGGCTTCGAGGCCGAGTACGCCGCCTATCACGGGCTGCCGCACTGCGTCGGCGTCGACAACGGCACCAACGCCGTCCAACTCGCCCTGGAGGCTCTCGGCATCGGCCGCGGCGACGAGGTGATCACCGTCTCCAACACCGCCGCACCCACGGTCGTCGCCATCGACGCCGCCGGAGCCACCCCCGTCTTCGTCGACGTCCGGGCCGAGGACCACCTCATGGACACCCGCCTCGTCGAGGCCGCGATCACCCCGCGCGCCAAGGCCGTCCTGCCGGTCCATCTCTACGGCCAGTGCGTGGACATGGAGCCGCTGCGGCGGATCGCCGACGCCCACGGACTGAGCGTCGTGGAGGACTGCGCGCAGGCCCACGGCGCGCGCCACCGCGGCCGCCTCGCCGGGACGATGAGCGAGGCCGCCGCCTTCTCCTTCTACCCGACGAAGGTGCTCGGCGCCTACGGGGACGGCGGCGCTGTGGTCACCGCCTCCTCCGACATCGACGGCGCCCTGCGCAGACTGCGCTACTACGGCATGGAGGACGTGTACCACGTCGAGCGGACCCCCGGGCACAACAGCCGCCTCGACGAGGTGCAGGCCGAGATCCTGCGGCGCAAGCTGACCCGGCTGGACACCTACATCGCCCGGCGCCGCGAGATCGCCGACCGCTACGCCGAAGGACTCGCCGACCTCTGCGAGCCGAGCGGCCTGGAACTGCCGGCGGTGGCGGAGGGCAACGACCACGTCTACTACGTGTACGTCGTCCGGCACCCGCGCCGCGGCGAGATCATCAGGCAGCTCGCCGAGCGGCACGACATCTCGCTGAACATCAGCTATCCCTGGCCGGTGCACACCATGCGCGGCTTCGCGCACCTGGGCGTGCCACCGGGCTCCCTCCCGGTGACCGAGCGGCTCGCGCGGCGGATCTTCTCCCTCCCGATGTACCCGTCCCTGTCGGAGGGGCTCCAGGAGAAGGTGATCGCCGCGCTCCGCGACGTCCTGCGCTCCCTGTGACCCCCCGAGTGAAAGGCCATCCCATGCCCACCGTCGCGGACACTGTGATCTACGCGCGAGCGGACATCTACCACGACTTCTACCAGGGCCGAGGCAAGGACTACCGCGGCGAGGCCGCCCGCGTGGTCGACCTTGTCAGGGCCCGCAGGCCGGACTCCGCATCCGTGCTCGACGTCGCCTGCGGCACCGGCGCTCACCTGCGCGAACTGGCCGGCTCCTTCGACGAGGCGGTCGGCGTGGACCTCTCCGAGGAGATGCTCGCCGTCGCGGCGCGCCACGCCCCCGGCCTGTCCTTCCACCAGGGCGACATGCGCGATTTCCGGCTCGGCCGCCGCTTCGCCGCGGTCACCTGCATGTTCAGCTCGGTCGGCTATCTCGCCACCGTCGAGGACCTCCGCCGTGCGGTACGCAACCTCGCCGACCACCTGGAGCCCGGAGGCGTGCTGATCGTGGAACCCTGGTGGTTCCCCGACGACTTCCTTTCCGGCTGGGTGGCCGGCGACGTCGTCACCGTGAGTGGACGGACCATCTCCCGCGTCTCCCACTCGGTGCGCGACGGATCGACCAGCAGGATGGAGGTGCACTACACCGTGGCGGCCACCGGGATGGGCGTCGAGCACTTCACGGATGCCCATGTGATGACGCTGTTCGACCGCGAGACCTACGAGGCTGCCTTCCACGGGGCGGGTCTGCGGACCGAGTTCCTGAGGCCCGAGCCGCACACGACCGGCCTCTTCGTCGCCACGCAGCGGGGCGGCACGCCGTGAAGGTGCGCGAGCTGGGCATCGCGGGCGCCTACGCGTTCACACCCGAGGTCTTCCATGACGAACGGGGGTCGTTCTGCTCACCGCTCCAGGAGATCCCCCTCGGGGACGCGGTCGGCCGGGCGCCGTTCCCGGTCGCCCAGGCCAGCACCAGCCGGTCACGGCGCGGTGTGGTGCGCGGGGTGCACTTCACCGCCCTGCCCCGTTCGATGGCCAAGTACGTCCAGTGCGTCGCCGGCCGGGCGCTCGACCTTGTGGTCGACGTCCGGGTCGGTTCGCCGACGTTCGGACGCTCCGAGGCGGTGGAACTGTCCCCGTCCGAGCCCACGGCGCTGTACCTGCCCGTGGGGGTGGGCCACCTGTTCGTCGCGCTGGAGGAGGACACGGTGATGGTGTACCTGCTGTCGACGAGCTACCGGGCAGACAGGGAACGCGCGCTGCACCCGCTCGACCCCGACCTCGGCCTGGCACTCCCCGCGGGACTCGACCCGCTGATGTCCGCACGCGACCGCGAGGCGCCCTCGCTCGCCGCCGCGCTGGCCGCGGGGCTGCTGCCGGAGTACACCGCCTGCCGAGCTGAGGAGGCCCGCCATGACCGGAGCTGACCGACCGCTCGTCGTCGTGCTCGGCGCGTCCGGGTTCGTCGGCTCCGCCGTCACCAAGGTCCTGTCCGAACTGCCGGTGCGGGTCCGGGCCGTGGCCCGCCGCCCGATGACCATGCCCGAAGGGGTCGAGGCCCACCAGGCCGATCTCACCCGGCCGGGCATGCTCGCCGAGGCGGTGGCGGACGCCGACGCGGTCCTTCCGTTCGCTGCCCGGATCCGCGGCGCCGCCGGCTGGCGCGTCGCCGAGGACGACGACCTCGCCGAGCGGACGCACGTCGGCCTGATCCGCGACCTCGTCGCCGCGCTGTCCCCCCACCGCGGCGTCCCGCCCGTCGTGGTCTTCCCCGGCAGCAACACCCAGGTCGGAAAAGTCGCCGGGGATCGCGTCGACGGCACGGAGGAAGACCACCCGGAGGGGGTGTACGACCGGCAGAAGCTCACCGCGGAGCGGCTGTTGAAGGACGCCAACCGGCAGGGCAGGCTGCGGGCGACGAGCCTGCGGCTGCCACCCGTGTTCGGCGCCCCGGCCGCCCCCACCACCGACGACCGAGGCGTGGTCTCCACCATGATCCGCCGCGCGCTCGCCGGTGAGCCCCTCACCATGTGGCATGACGGAACCGTCCGCCGCGACCTGCTGTATGTCGAGGACGCGGCGCGGGCCTTCGTCGCCGCGCTGGACCACGTCGACCGGCTCGCCGGCCGGCACTACCCGGTGGGCTCGGGACAGGCCGCGCCCCTGGTCGATGTGTTCGGCGACATCGCCGAGGCCGTCGCACGGGCCACCGGGGCGCCACCGGTACCCGTCGTCTCCGTTCCGCCGCCCCCGCAGGCCGATGGGACGGACTTCCGCAGCGTGCGGGTCGACCCGTTCGCGTTCGTCGCGGCGACCGGGTGGCGGCCCCTGGTGCCGTGGGGCGAGGCGCTGGCGCGGACGGTGGCCGCGCTGGCCACCGTGCGGTGAGCCGATGCCCGCGCTGAGGATGGCTGTGATGGGCTGCGCGGACATCGCGGTGCGCAGGGTGATGCCCGCGATGGCCGGCTCCGCCCGGGTGGAGCTGGTGGCCCTGGCCAGCCGGGACGCGGACAAGGCCACGGCCGCCGCCCGCCCGTACGGCTGCCGCGCGGTCCACGGCTACCAGGGGCTGCTCGACGATCCCGGTGTCGAGGCGGTGTACGTGCCGCTGCCCTGCGCGCTGCACGCGGACTGGGTGGAGGCCGCCCTGAGGGCCGGGAAGCACGTCCTGGCGGAGAAGCCACTGACCCCCGCCCCGGAACGGGCGGCGGAGTTGTTCGCGCTGGCACGCCGGCACGGTCTTGCCCTCATGGAGAACATCATGTTCCTCCACCACCCCTTGCACGTGGCCGTGCGTGACCTGCTGGAACAGGGGACCATCGGTGAACCCCGGTCGTTCCGGGCCGAGTTCACTGTCCCCCGCCGGGCGCCGGACGACATCCGCTACCAGTCGGCCCTCGGCGGTGGCGCCCTGTTCGACACCGGGGTGTACCCGGCGAGAGCCGCACTGCTCCTGGTGAGTCCGGAGTTGACGCCGGTGGCGGCCGCACTGGTGCGCGGCCCCGGATTCGCCGTCGACACCGCGGGAGCGGCGATCCTGCGCTCGCCGGCAGGCGTTCTCGTCCAGCTTGCCTTCGGGCTCGACCACGCCTACCGCTCTGCGTACGAGCTGACTGGCACCCGGGGACGGATCGTCGTCGATCGCGCCTTCACCCCGCCCGCGGACCACGCGCCCGTCCTGCGCCTCGAAACCAGGATCGGAGTGGAGGAACGGCGGCTGGCGCCGTACGACCAGGTGGCGGCGACGCTGGTGGCCTTCGCCGACGCGGCCGCGGCCGGGCGGTCGCCGGACGCCCACGACAGTGTGCGGATGGCCGGGCTGCTCCACGACATCCGGGAGCGCGCGGGGAGCACGCCCTGATCGGGCGTGCTCCCCGGCCCCGCGTCATCCCTCGTCGGTCGCCCGCAGGCCGTCCCCACCCCAGTCCACCCGTGTCATCTCCTCGTGGCTCATCAGCGTCCGGGGGATCCACGAGGGGCTGGGGCCCTCTGCGTTCACCCCCTTGTCGAAGACCGCCATGCTGCGGTAGAAGTGCGCGCCCGTGAGGGTGCGGGTCACCTCGTCCGGTGCGACGCCGCCTTCCTCTTGGTCCTCGTACGTGAGTCCGTCCACGAGCCGCTTCAGGTAGCCCAAGCTGGTGGCTGGATCGTCGCGGCGGCGCGAGCTGCCGCCGTACCCGGCCCAGTACGAGGTCTGGAGGTCCTCCACCACGTAAAGACCGCCGGGCCGCACCAGGGGGAAGAGCGTACGGAAGGTGGTGATGACGTCGGGGCAGTAGTGGCTGCCGTCGTCGATCACGATGTCGATGGGTCCGATCCGCTCGCCGAGGGACGTCAGGAACTCCGGGTCGGAAAGGTCGCCCTGGATGGTGTGGATGCGCGGTTCGCGCAGCGCGGACTTGTCGAAGACGTCCACGCCGTGGACGAGCGCCCGGGGGAAGTAGCGCTTCCACATCCGGAGCGAGGCACCGCCCGCTGCCGGATCGCCGTACCCGCCGATGCCGAGTTCGACGATGGTCAGCGGACGGTCCCGCAGCGGGGCGAAGTGCCGTTCGTAGTGGGGGGTGTAGTAGTGGAGGCCCCACTTGTCCGAGCCGTTGCGCAGGGACAGGTCGGCCAGGTCCGCGGGTTGCTCGGTGGTGCCGCGCACGAGGCGCCGCACCACGTCGAAGACGTGCATGGAGGAGCTGAGCGCCTCGACGTCCTCCAGGTCGTTCCAGACGATGCTCAGGTTCTGGCAGCCGGCGGAGCGCCACCCGCCGAAGACGGCGCGCACCAGTTCCAGGAGGTCGACCTTGACGGTTGCGTGCGCGGCCTTCGGCGCACCGGGGTGGTGACCGGTGGTCTTGCCGGCCACCACGTGATGCGCCACGACATCGCCCTCGAAGGCGAGGTCGAACCGTACGGTGACCGGAGTGCGTTCCGCCCCCGGCACCTCGTCGAGGTCCGCCCGGTCGACGAGTTCGCCGACGACCAGGCCGGCCGCCCGTACCACGCCCAGCTCGTGGAGGATGGGACCGGCGTCACCCTCCGCGGCGAGGATGAGCCGACGCAGATCGTGTAGTTCCCGATTGGCAGTCATACCGGCCGATGCTGGTGGCCCGCGCTATAACCCGCCTTGAGCCGTCGCGTACGACGGCTCGCCCGCTCAGGGGCGCCGGGCCAGCACGATGTGCACACTGCCGCCGCTGTAGACCTCCTGCTGCGACCGGCTCACCCGGAAGCCCTTCTCCTCCAGCAGGTTCACCACCTCGGTCAGCCGCCCGTGGACGTCGTGCACCTCGACCGCGATGTTCCGGACCTTCGGCCAGTCGTCCTCTCCGATGCCCCGCAGTACGGCGAGCTCGGACCGCTCGACGTCGATCTTGAGCAGGTCCACCGAGGCGAGGCCGTGCTCCGCGATCAGCTCGGACACCGTCGTCACGGGTACCTGGTACGTCTCCACCCGGCTGCGGAAGCCGTCCCAGTAGGCATCCCGCTCCTCCTGCGGCAGACCGAGGTTGGTGAGCACGGCGTCGATGTTGCGCCGGTCGTCCTTCTCGTCGACCTCCAGGGTCGCCATGGTCTCGTCGGCCGGGTAGAAGGTGAACTCGGCCGTGCCCGGGACGTCCGCGACCGCCTTGTTGACCGCGATGCCGTCCGGCAGGTGATCGGCGAAGTTGCGCGCCAGACAGGCGAAGGTGGGGGCTGCGGGCTCACAGGCGACGACCCGCACTCCGGGCACCTGGTCGGCGACGAACAGCGAGCTCAGACCGACGTGGGCACCGATGTCGACCAGCGTGTCGCCCGCCCGCAGGTTCTGCAGCTCGTTGAGGTAGATGCTGGTGGAGACCTCGTACCAGACGATCTTCGTGGTCTCCTCGCTAAGGCAGTGCAGCACGCGCCCGTCCGGCAGGATGTACGTCTCGGGGGCATGCTGTCCGGAGCCCGGGACCGTGTCCGTCATCGTGCGTCACCTTTCGTCGAGGACCGCTTCCGCCCGCCGACTGTGCCCCCCCGCGCTATCGAGCGACTCGATCACGCCTCGCGGCCCTCCTCGCCGACGCCTCCACAGAGCGTCGAGCGGTCTTCGAGCCCACGCGCACATCCTCGGGTGCGGATGCCCCGGTGGAGTACTCGGCGCTGACAGCACGTCAAGGTTGTGGAGGACACGACACATGCATCTGGCTTTCCTTACCCCGAACGCCTACGGACACGTCCTGCCCCCGTTGCCGCTGGTGCGGGAACTGGTCCGGCGAGGGCACCGCGTCAGCTTCGCGGTCGGGCCGGGCCTCGCGCACCTCGTCAAGGAGACCGGCGCCGACCCGATCGTGCTGCCCACGGACCTCCAGGACCCCCCGATGACCGAGCACTTCACCACCGAGAACCTGACGCAGGTGCTCCGGATCGGGCTCGACGAGCGCCGCGCGTCCATGCCGGTCCTGATGGAGTACTTCCGGGGCGACGAGCCCGACCTCGTCTGCACCGACCAGCTCGACTACAACGGGCGGCTGCTCGCCGAGACGCTGTCGGTGCCGTACGCCTACCTCATCCCCACGATGGCGACGAGCGACGAGTCGTCCCTGTACGACCTCCTGATGTCGGAGCCCCTCGACCCCACCTATCCGCCGCTAGTCCGGGCCCAGCGGGAGTCCATGGACTTCTTCGCCTCCTACGGCGTGTACGAGGAGCTGAACGCCGCCGAACCGGCCCCGCTGAACCTGGCCTTCGTCCCGGCGGAGTTCCAGACCGGCGCCGACGGGTTCGACGAGACCTTCCACTTCATCGGCCCCGGCATCGGCGATCGTGCCCATGAGGGCGCGTACCGGTCGAAGGACCCCGACGCCCCCCTGCTGTACATCGCGCTCGGTACGATCTGGAACGACCGGCCGGAGTTCTTCGGCCACTGCATGGACGCGTTCTCGGGCACCGACTGGCACGTCGCGATGGCTGTCGGCGGCAAGGTCGACCTCGGGAGGCGGCCCGTACCGCCGAACTTCGACATCCACCGCCACCTGGCCCAGCTCGCCGTCCTGCGGCAGGCCGAGGTCTTCCTCACCCACAACGGCATGGGCTCCACGATGGGAGCTGTGTACTGCGGGGTCCCGATGGTCTCCGCCGCACAGGTGCCGGAGCAGCTGGCCAACGCCCGGCGCGTCGAGGAACTCGGTCTGGGCAGGATCCTCACCGACATGTCGGCGGACGGCATCCTCGCCGCCGTCACCTCGGTCGCCGGCGATGCAAGGATCCGCCGGGCAGTGGACGACCTGTCCCGTCGGGTGAACGAGGGTCCCGACGGCGCGGCGCGCGGCGCCGACCTCCTGGAAGCGTACGTGCGATGAGGATTCTGTTCGTCACTGGCGGAAGCCCCGCGACGGTCTTCGCCGTCGCGCCGCTCGCCGTGCAGGCCCGGCTGTCCGGCTACGACGTCCTGGTCGCCACCACCGAGGAGATGTCACCGTTCGTCACCTCCGTGGGCCTGCCCGCGGTGCCCGTCACCGACGGCACCATGCTCCGGTTCATGTTCCATGACCGCGACGGGCAGCCGCTCACATTGCCGGCGGACCCCGCGGAGCGGCTCTTCTTCAACGGCCGCGGCTTCGGCAGGCTCGCCACCGCGAGCCTGCCCGGCCTGCGCGCACTCGCCGCCGACTGGCCGCCCGACCTGGTCGTCGGCGGCTCCCTCTGCTACGCGGCTCCGCTGCTCGCCGCGGAACTCGGCATCCCGTCGGTCCGGCACACCTGGGACCTGGGAGAGCCGCCCGGCATCGACCGGGGTGCCGACGCCGAACTCGCCCCCGAACTGGCGCTCCTGGGCCTGGACGGCATCCCGTCGACCGACCTGTGGGTCGACATCTGCCCGCCCAGCCTGCGCGACCCCGCGCCGGGGCCGCGTCAGGACATGAGGTTCGTCCCCTACAACGAACAACGGGCACTGGAGCCGTGGACGTACCGCCGGGGGCCGCGACCACGGGTCTGTGTGACCGCCGGCAGCCGGGTCTCCCAGGACGACGAGGTCGCCTACCTACGGGAACTCGTCGACAGCATCGCCGGCCTGGACGTGGAGGTGGCCGTCGCCGCCCCGCACGCCGTCGCCGAGCGTCTGCGCGCCGACGCGCCCGGCGTCAGGGCCGGCTGGCTGCCGCTGGACACCCTGCTCACCACCTGTGACCTCATCGTGCACCACGGTGGAGGGCAGACCGCGCTCAGCGCCCTGAACGCGGGCGTTCCCCAGCTGCTCATCCCGAACATCCCCAAGATGTTCCCGCCCTGCGACCGCATCGCCGCGCACGGCTCGGCGATCACCCTGACGCTGGGCGAGCAGCACCGTGACCGGCTCCGCGAGGCCGCGGAGGAGCTGCTGTACACCCCCTCCTACCGCGACCGGTCCCGATCGGTGCGGGCGGAGATCGCCGCCCAGCCCTCCCCGGCCGAGGTCGTCGGTGCGCTCCAGGGCCTGGTGGACACGCACGCCGTAGCCGGGCGGAACGGCGGGGTGCGGCCGTGAAGGCACTCGTGCTCGCCGGGGGCGCCGGCACCCGACTGCGGCCGATCACCCACACATCGGCGAAGCAACTGGTGCCGGTGGCGAACAAACCGGTGCTCTTCTACGGCCTTGAGGCGATCGCCGACGCCGGGATCACCGAGGTCGGCATCATCGTGGGGGACACGGCCCAGGAGATCCACGAGGCCGTCGGCGACGGCGCCAAGCTCGGGCTGGACGTCACGTACATCCCGCAGCGAGCCCCGCTCGGCCTGGCTCACGCGGTGCTCATCGCCCGCGAGTTCCTCGGCGACGACGACTTCGTGATGTACCTCGGGGACAACTTCATCGTCGGTGGCATCAGCGAACTGGTCGAGGAGTTCCGCACCGAACGGCCGGACGCCCGCATCCTCCTCACCCATGTCCCGAACCCGGGCGCCTTCGGCGTCGCCGAACTCGACGCGGACGGCCGGGTGATCGGTCTGGAGGAGAAGCCGGCCCGGCCCAAGAGCGATCTGGCCCTGGTCGGTGTGTACCTGTTCACGGCCGCCGTCCACGAGGCGGTCCGCGCCATCGAGCCCTCCTGGCGCGACGAACTGGAGATCACCCACGCCATCCAGTGGCTGATCGACACCGGTCGTGACGTCCAGGCCACCACCATCTCCGGGTACTGGAAGGACACCGGCAACGTCACCGACATGCTGGAGGTGAACCGCTCCGTCCTGGAACGCGTCGACCCGCTCGTCGAGGGCTCCGTGGACGAGGCCAGCGAGGTCATCGGACGGGTGCGCGTCGACGCCGGGGCGCGGGTGACCCGCAGCCGCATCGTGGGCCCGGCGATCATCGGCCCGGGGGCCGTGATCACCGACTCCTACGTCGGCCCCTTTACCTCCGTCTCGGAGAACTGCCTCATCGAGGACTGCGAGATCGAGTACTCGATCGTCCTTCAGTCCGCCTCCGTGAAGGGCGTGCGCCGAGTCGAGGCGTCACTGATCGGCCGCCACGTCGAGGTCACCCCCGCGCCCCGTAACCCCGCCGCCCACCGCCTCGTGCTGGGCGACCACAGCAAGGTGCAGATATCCTCATGACCCCTCCCACGAACATCCTGGTGACCGGCGGTGCCGGCTTCATCGGCTCCCACTACGTCCGTACGCTGCTCGGCCCGCCGATGCTCCCGGAGAGCCGGGACGACGTACGGATAACCGTGCTGGACAAGCTGACCTACGCGGGCAACCCGGCCAACCTCGACTCCGTGCGCGACAGCGGCCGCTTCGCGTTCGTCCACGGCGACATCTGCGACACCGGACTCGTCGACGAACTCGTCGCCGCCCACGACCAGGTGGTCCACTTCGCCGCCGAGTCGCATGTCGACCGTTCCATCGTGGGAGGGGGCGAGTTCGTCAGGACCAACGTCGTCGGAACCCAGACCCTCCTTGACGCGGCCCTGTGCCATGGGATCGAGACCTTCGTGCATGTCTCCACCGACGAGGTCTATGGCTCCGCCGACGCAGGCTCCTGGACGGAGAGGGAACCGCTCAGGCCGAGCTCACCGTACTCGGCGACCAAGGCGTCCAGCGACCTCATCGCCCTCGCCCACCACCGCACCCACGGCCTGGACGTGAGAGTGACCCGCTGCTCCAACAACTACGGGCACCACCAGTTCCCCGAGAAGCTCATCCCGCTGTTCATCACGAACCTGATGTCGGGCCGGAAGGTCCCGCTGTACGGCGACGGGCGCAACGTCCGGGACTGGCTGCACATCGACGACCACGTCCAGGGCATCGAACTGGTGCGCACCCAGGGCTGTCCGGGCGAGGTCTACAACATCGGTGGCGGCACCGAACTGTCCAACAGGGAACTCACCGAGCGGCTCCTCGACGAGTGCGGTGCGGGCCCGGACAGCGTGGAACACGTCGCCGACCGCAAGGGGCACGACCACCGCTACTCGGTGGACTGCACCAAGATCCGCGCCCAGCTCGGCTACGCACCCCGCAGGGACTTCGCCGAGGCGCTCGCCGAAACCGTCCGCTGGTACCACGACAACCGCGCCTGGTGGGAATCCTTCCGCGTCTGATCCCCCGCCCTGCTTCCCCTGCTTCCCGGAAGGCTTCCCAAGAGGTGGTCATCACCCAGTCCGTCCCACCCGCCGCCGGGAGCGGGGGTGGGCAGACGACCGTCGTCGTCATCGGAGCGAACGGCCTGCTCGGCCAGGACATGGTGCGCGTGCTGCGCGCGGCGGGACACCGGGTCCTCGCCCCGCCCCGGCCCGTCCTCGACATCACCCGGCGTCGGTCGGTTCACGACGCCCTCCGCACCCATCGGCCGGATGCCGTCGTCAACTGCGCCGCCTACACGGCGGTCGACCGGGCGGAGACGGACGAGGAGCACGCGTACCTGTTGAACGCGGAAGGCCCCGCCCTGCTGGCCGAGCAGTGTGCCGACGCCGGCAGCAGGCTGATCCACATCTCCACCGACTACGTCTTCGACGGCGCCACCGAGACGCCCTACCCGGAGAGTGCGGAGACCGGCCCGGTCAACGCCTACGGACGCGGCAAACTCGCCGGAGAGCGAGCGGTGCTCGACGTGCTTCCCGACAGTGGCTGCGTCCTGCGCTGCAGCTGGCTCTACGGCGCGGGCGGCCCGAATTTCGTCCGCACCATGATCCGGCTCGCCCGCGGGAAGGACCCGGTCGACGTGGTGGACGACCAGTACGGACAGCCGACGTGGACGTCGGACGTCGCAGACGGGGTCGAGGGCCTGCTGTCCCGGCCGTCCGTGTCCGGGATCCTGCATGCCAGCAACGCGGGCGAGACCACCTGGTACGGGCTGGCCCGCGAGGTGTTCCTCCTGCTGGGTGAGGACGCCGACCGGGTACGTCCGATCCGGACCTCGGACCTGGCCCGCCCAGCCTCCCGCCCCGGGCGGTCCACCCTCGCGCACCATCGGTGGTCGGCGGCTGGCCTGCCCGGCAGACGCCACTGGAGGGAGGCGCTGCACACCGCCTGGCCCGTTCTGAATGGCTCGGGAGATTGACGATGCAGAGACTCACCATAGCCGGAGCCTGGCTCCATGTTCCGGTGGTGCACGCGGATGAGCGAGGCAGTTTCCATGAGGCCTTCCGCGCGGAGGAGTTCGCGCGATCGGTGGGCCACACGCTCGAACTCGCTCAGGTCAACGTCTCCGTCTCGCGGCGGGGCACGGTACGGGGCATCCACTTCGCCGACGTGCCTCCGGGGCAGGCCAAGTACGTGACGTGTGTGCGCGGGGCGGTGCTCGACGTAGCCGTGGACCTCCGGGTCGGCTCCCCCGGATTCGGCACCTGGGAGGCCGTCGAGCTGACTCAGGACAACAGGCGCTCCCTCTATCTGTCCGAAGGACTGGGGCACGGCTTCATGGCACTCACCGACGACGCGACGGTGATGTACGTCTGCTCCCAGGGCTACGCGCCGCGCCGCGAGCACTCCGTCAATCCTCTGGACCCGGCCCTCGCCATCGGCTGGCCGACCGGCCCCTACCCGCTGCTCTCCCCGAGGGACGCGTCGGCGCCGACCCTCGCGGAGGCCCTGGAGTCCGGCATTCTCCCCAGGTACGAGGACTGCGCGTCGCTGTCCCTGGGGGCGTAGGCGCCCGATCGGTCTCCCGGAGGGGTGGGTCACGCCCGCGACGAGGCCGACGGGCCGGTTGCGGCTCCCCCTTTTTCAGGCGGACGTGAGAGCAGTCCACGCACGCGGGACCAGTCGAGTGCGCCAGCCGCGTTCAGCTTCGCGAGCAGGATCCGGTGCAGTTGCTTGAAGAGTCCCGCCTGTTGCCATCGGTCCAGGCGCCGCCAGCAGGTCTGTCCAGAGCCGAATCTCAGCTCTGGGGACAGGAGTTGCTACGCGATGTCTTGGCGCAGGACGTACAGAATGCCTTGCAGGCACAGCCGGTCCGGGATGGGCTTGAGCCCCGGAGACCGCTTCGGCCAGGGTGGCAGCAACGGTTCGATCAAAGCCCACAAGTCGTCGTCCACGATCCACGGCGAGTCGTCACACCCCCCGAACGATCACATCGTCACAGCGGTCCGCCCGGCCAGGGCACTTCAACGAGATCCTGTTACGAGCTCTTGACGAGCTCGTGCACGGTAGGCGGTGAGACGTCGAGTCCTGGATTGTTGATCATGGTCGGGTGGCAGGGAACGTGTCTCGTGCAGTGATCATCAGCAACCGCCGGATCACGGGCTTGTCGGCCGAGTGATCGCTGAACTTGGCGCTGAGCTGGGTCCGTTGTGGCATGAGCGTCACCGGACCATGCTGACCTCTCGACCGCGGAAGCGGGCCGTAGGCGCCGGTGCTAAGCACCAGTTGGTGTTCGTCGACCGGCTCCTGGCCACTCTCGTCCATCTCCGTCACGGTGTCACTCATGATGTGCTGGCCTGCTGGTTCGGCGTGGACCGCTCCACCATCACCCGGGCCATCGGGGAGGTGCGGCCTCTGCTTGCCGAGCGGGGATGCACTGTCAGCCCTGACGTGCGACTGCGGACCCTGGCTGAGGTAGTCGACAACCTCGGCGCCGGTGGGAGGACCGGGATCATCGATGGCACGGAGATTCGGGTTCGGCGGCCCACCACCGGACGCAGGGACCGGGGCGCGGTCCTCGGTCCGCTGGAGCAGCAGATCGAGCATCTTGTAGTTCGTGATGAGCAGGTCGGGCGGCGACTGCCGCATCTCCTCGCGCCGCGTCATCACCCGGCGGAAGTCGGTGTCCGGCCGGTCGCCGATGTAGAGCCCCGCGGTCACCTGGGCCAGGTCCGGCTGTGCGAGGTACTTCCCGATGCGGCCGGCCTGATCGGTGGCGAGCGCGTTCATCGGATAGAGGAGCACGGCCTTGACCCCGCGCCGGCCGAGTGCCTTCTCACGTCGGCAGTGGTCGAGGACGGGGACGAGGAACGACTCGGTCTTCCCGGAACCCGTCCCCGTCGTGACCAGCGTCGGCAGGGCGGGCCCGTGGAGTGTGCTCAGCCGCTCGTACGCCTTCGCCTGATGCCGGTACGGGGTGAATCCCGGGTTCCACTCCAGGTGCTTCTCCCAGCCGTCAACGGCCTTGTGGAAGGGGGTCCTGATCCGTAGATAGGGGCCACGGAACATCCCGGTCTCGGGATGTTCGAGGAACCGCTCCAGCGCCCGACGGGTGTCCTCGTCGGTGAGCGCGTACGTCGTCGTGAGGTACTGCGTGAGACCGCCGCGCAGTTGCGCGGCGGCCAGCGTGGGCCTCACGGCGGTCTCCTTCGCTTCGTGCCAGGGCGGTGAGCTGCGTCAACGGTATATGCCGCCTCGGACAGGCGGTTCCGCAGTCCGGTTGACTAAGACCGGGACATGGCCGAATAGGAACCGATCCGAGTCTCGAACCCTTCCATTCCCGCCGTGGAGGCCACGGCTTTCGCGTAAAGGGAGGTCCGGGACCTCCGCAAGATCTACCATTCGCGAGCCGATGAGGGGGAGTTTTGGGCTGGCGCGAGGAGATCACCACGGCGATCGACGAATGGATCGCCGTGGAAGGGGGAGCAGGTCAGCGCCCGCGGTGGCGAAGGATCGGCCGCGCGGCCCGGGCCGGTGAACCGGGCCGCTATGCAGTGGATCTGCGCGGCACCGAACTCAACCCCGACCAGCTCGAAAGCCTGCGCCTCGCCGGGCCCGAGGAATCAGGTGTGGAAGCCGGCTTCGCCGTCACCGAAACCATGCAGAGCGGTTCGTCGCTGACCGTCGCAGTCGCCGAGTTCGCGGACCCGGTCGACCCCTTCCTCTAGGTTCTGCAACAGCCCCCCACCTTTCTGCTGGAAACCCTGAGGGACGGCATCGCCAGGTTGGGGGACACTCCGCTCGGCAGCCTACTTGCTTCCGGCAGTCCCGCCGGAGAGCCCGCCCGGACCGAGGTGCCGGCCGGCCTCTTCCCCGAGCAGCAGGATGCGTATCTGGCCTGCCTGGGAACCGGCGTACGCCTCGTGTGGGGCCCACCCGGCACAGGGAAGACGATGGTGCTCACACTGGCCATCAGCGATTTGATCGCCGCAGGCAAGAGGGTCCTGCTCGTCTCCGCGACCAACATCGCCGTGGACAACGCCCTGAAGGGCGTCCTGAGGGGACACCGCCACAACAGCGGGGAAATCGTCCGCGTGGGACCGCCTCAGCTGAAGGAGATCGCCGACGACCCGCACGTGTCCCTGCCTCTCATGGTCCGGGCCCGGCTGGCCGACGTCGAGGGCCGGCGAGCCCAGGTGTCGGCCGACTTGCTGGGGATCCGCAGTCGCGCGGAGGATCTGGCGGAGCTGGAAGCGGGCCTCGTACGGTTCGACGCGGAGGCTTACGTACAAGCGAGGGACATGGTGGCCGAGCCGTTCGGTGATGCGGCGTCACGCGATCAACGGGTGTCGGAACTGAAGAAGGCCGCCCGGGAGGTCGGCCAGAGCCTGGCAGCGGCCGAGCAGGACCTGACCAGGGCGCTGAAGGACCGGGACGACGCCGCGGACTCCCGCCACCTCTGGAAGCAGGTCGACGCCCTCCTCGACGAGGCCGACGGCGTAGAACACGCTGCCACGGCAGCCGAGTCCGCCGCTCTTCAGAACCAGGAGCGGCTGCGCGAGACGCAGCGCACCCTGCGCGAGGTCGAGAACCGGACAGGGCTCGCCAAGCTGCGTTCACGAGCTGAGCGAACCGAGGCCCAGGCCGCGTGCGGTGACGCGGGAGTCCAGTTCCGAGAGGCGCACCACCATGCCCTCAAGGCCCGCGACATCGCGGATCGCCGCCGGGCCCAGATCGCGGTCCGGGCCGAGGAGATGACTCGGGCGATCCCCTTCTCCGACACCGAGATCGACCGACGTGACAAGGCGGCGCGCGCCGCCGCCGCCCGCCACCGCACCCTGACCCGGTCGCTGGGCGAATTTCGTACGGCTCTCGCCACGGCTGAGGACGAAGCCGGGCGCGCGCACCTCGCCGAGACGCTCATCGCCACCGCCGAGGGACAGGGCTGGCCGGCCCGGCATCGGAAGGCCGCGGCCCTGCGCCCCGTCGTCGCGTCCGAAGCGGCTCGGAAAGGTTCGCTGGAGGAGCGGTACAAGCAGATTCAGGAGGAGTACGAGCGCCTCGCCCGCGACGCGCAGGGCGAGATCATCAATAACGCCCGTCTCGTCGCCACGACCCTGGCCCGCTTCCGTACCAACCGGCATGTCTTCTCCGGCCACTACGACGTGGTCCTCATCGACGAGGTCGGAGCCGCCTCCCTGCCCGAGGTCCTGCTCGCCGTCTCCCACGCCCAGCAGGCGGCCGTGCTCCTCGGCGACTTCATGCAGTTGGGCCCGGTTGTCCCCCGAGTGCTGAAGGACAAGAGGCGCCCCGACATCCAGCGCTGGCTGGTTCCGGACGTGTTCCAGCACTGCGGTATCACCGACCCGGCGGCAGCGCAGACACACCCGGCCTGTACGACTCTGGTGACCCAGAACCGGTTCGGTCGTGCCGTGATGGGCCTCGTGAACGGCCTGGCCTACGGCGGTGTGCTCCAGGCCGGCCCCGTCGTACCGAGTTCCAGGAGCCCTGAGGACCCGGAGATCGTCCTCATCGACACCGACGGGCTCCACGAACTCGCCCATGTCCATCTCACGGGCCCGAGCAAGGGCTGGTGGCCCGCGGGCCCACTCATCTCCCGGGCCCTGATCGATCTGCACGGCGGGGACGGCGAGACGACGGGCGTCGTGACCCCGTACGGAGACCAGGCCGAGGCCACGCTGGAGGCGCTTCGCGACGTCGAACGGGATGGTGGTCCGAGCGCCGAGGTCGGCACCGCGCACCGGTTCCAGGGCCGGGAGTTCCCCATCGTCGTCTTCGACACCGTCGAGGGCGAACACAGCCGGCCGCTGTGGATGGCGAAGGCTTCGCGCGCACCGGAGGCGAGCGACTGGATGCGCAGCGGGATCAGGCTGTTCAACGTGGCCATGACCCGTGTACAGACTCGCGTGTACGTCATCGCGAGCGCCACACGCATCCAGGAGGTGGCACGGAAGGCGCCGGACTCCCCGTTCGGACAGCTGGACGCCCTCATCGGCTCGTCCGGAGTGCGGGTTCTCCCCGCCAAGTCCCTGATTACGCCGCCCGAGCTGAACGTGCCACGCGGGGAGTTCGGCGACCGTCTGGCGGAGGTCCTCTCACGGCACGTGGAGGTCAGTGACGTCGACGACGAGACGACGTTCTACGCGTCCTTCGTCGCCGCCATCAGAAGCGCGCGGACATCCCTGTGGCTGTGGACCCCCTGGGTGGCCAGGCGCGTCCGGATGATCCTCCCGGAGCTGCGCGCGGCGGTCGACCGAGGTGTACGGGTGACCGTTTTCGTCCGCGACCCCAGTGACCAGCTTCAGAAGAAGCCGGCGAACCTGTCTCTCGTCGAGGACCTGCGTGCGGTCGTCCATACGGTCGTCCCGATGCATGTCATGCACCAGAAGATCGTGGTCGTGGATGAAAAGACCGTGATGCTCGGCAGTCTCAACGCCCTGTCGCAGAGCTGGACCCGCGAGGTGATGGTCACGATGCGCGGCGCCTACTTCGCCCGCAAGATCCTCACTCACGAGCATGCCGAGGTCTTCGCCCGCCCGCCGAAGTGCCCCCGGTGTGGGCAGGACGACATCGAGATCAGGCGCGGTGCGAAGGAGAACTGGTATTGGCGCTGCTACAACAGCCGGTGCCCGACGGGTGGCGGCAACAAGGCATGGAAGAAGGACATCGAGCTCTGGCACCGGCCGAGGGGGTAAGGGGCCCGCCGTCAGCAGCGGATCAGCGGCAGGGTTCGCAGGCGCTCGTCGATCGACCCCGCGACGAAATCGGGTACGGGGCACTCTCGTTTGACCTCCGGCCAGGTGGTGGCCAGAGCGTCGACCGTCTCGCGTACCGTTGCGGTGATGAGTTCCGCGGGCAGCTTGAGGGCCGACGACATCGCACGGAAACTCTCAAGTGTGATGAGGGCGGAATTCGTGGTGCCGCTCAGAGGGAAGGCGAGCTTTTGGTCCGCCTTCGGGTACGCGCCGACGCATACCAGATCGTAGGCCGGTGAGAGCCGAGCCGACCGGCCGTCCGGATAGCGCAGCGTCCAGTTCTTCAGATGCGCGTCGGCGTTCCCCATCGCGATCATGGCGACGAGCCGCCTGAGATACTCGACGACGTCATCCGGCGGGCATACCGCGCTGACCACGCGACCGAGGCCCTCGTAGTTGGCCCGGTCGTACTTGGACTCGATGGCCACTTCGCGTACCTGGGCGAAGTCCTCCTGGTGTACGCGGCCCCCAGTGGTTCGGTCGAAGCGGCGGACTGCGAGGACGGGCTCTGCGGGGTCGACAAGACGCTCCGGCAGGTTCCTCACCTTCGAGCCCTGTACGAGATCTACCTCGGGCACGTCGATGCCGGACAAGCCTGCCCAGCGCAGCATGGCGTACTCGTTGGCGGGTACGGCCGGGAAGCGCTCGTCCGGGAGTTTGACGATCCAGTCGCCGCCGCTTCCCGTGGCGGGAAGCACCAGCGCCTTGTCCTCGAAGCGCATCGAGAACTTGGGCTGGACGCCGGCCAGAGAGAAGCGCAAGGCGTGGTCGTGGCTGCAGACCTCGGGCTGATCGTGATCGGGGAGTTCGTCGAGCGCAGCATCCGGAATCACGCGTACCGCCCCCGGCAGGTCCTCGCCCAGGTGGTTCAGCAGCACGAAGTCGTGGATCCGCTGCTTGCCGAGGTCAGCGGCCACCAGCCGCCGGAGGCCGCTGCCCTGCTCGGGGAGTAGGTTCGCGAACCATTCGGGCACGCTGCCGCTGGCTGTGCGACGTTTGCGTGGATCGCGTTCGAACCCCTGTCCAAGCACTGGGTGGGCGGCTGACAGGTCCGAATACTCGAACCAGGTGTTTCCCTTGTGATAGCCCAGCACCCCGACACGGCGGTCGTTCAAGAAGACGGTGGCGGTCACATCAGGCTGCATCGGTACTGTCTCCCCACAGGTCCTCGCCCGAGAAAAGCATCTCGGCCTCCGGCCCATCGGCAAAGCCGAACAGGGCCATACGCTGCACGTGCTCAGAGATGGTGGCGCTGGCGATCTGCGCACGGCGAGCGAGGAACGCGTCGTAGTCGGCGGAGCCCAGCAACTCCACGCATCGCTCGTCCATGCAGTGTGAGCGCAGCACCGAATGGTCCCACTTCTCCTCGAACAGTTGCCAGAGATTGATCTTCGACGACGGATGCAGCAACTTCCCGGCCATGGTTCGGTCGTGGGGCAGGATGGACAGCAGGGGGGATCCTCCGCTGTCGAGCATGGCCGTCAGCAGGCGCGAGTCGTCGAGCCGGGTCCCCGCCGGGTAGTAGTTGCCGTCCGGGTCCGTCGCCCCGTCAAGGAGGACAGGATGCGCTGAAAGCAGTCCGAGTACGTTGATTTTAGCCTGCGCCCGGTTCAGGGCCGTCTGGGTCAGGTCCGGCTTCCACAACTCTCCGCCGATCGGCAGTAGTTCCAGCATCCGCGTGGCACTCGCGACCGGGTCGTGATCCACAGCGCTGGCATTGCGTCGCAGCGCGACAGTGTTGCCCTGTGGGGCTGCGCCGACCACGGCGCCTCGCCAGATCCAGCGGCGCAGGAGTTCGGCTCCGCGCCCCTCTGGGCGCTGGAACAGGGCGGTGAAGCGGGCGAGTACGGGAATGTAAAGGGCGTAGGGAAGCAGCCGGAGATGCGGGATTCCGGCGTCGTTCCGCAGGAAGTCGACTACCAGACGTAGGGACTTCTCGGTCTGGGCGAAGGCCTGGAGCCGGTCCTCGTCGTTCTCGAACTCCTGTCGGAAGTCCCGGTCCACCTTCCCGCCACGCACTGCCATGACGCTCTGCATCAGTATCTGCGGGCTGAACGCACCGAAGTCGAGCGCCGCTACGCGTTCGCGGAGGGCATCGAGGTCGGACGGTTGCACATCCAGTGGAGCGGAGTGCAGGGCCTGAAAGATCTCGGCTCTCTTGAGAGTCTTCCCGAAGGTGTTCATGCGGTCGAAGATCTCGCGCAGGGCTTGCTCGTCGTCGCCCTCGATTTCGTACATCGGGATCTCGTAGGTGCGGATGGCGGTGGCCACCGCATCGCACAAGTCGTACTCCTCGTCTGTGAGCCAAGGGCGTTCCCGCTGCCAGGCGATCAGGCGCCGGTTGTCGCTCGCGACCCACACCGGCAGCCAGTGATCCCGCGGAGGCTGGGAGTGCGGCGCTGACAGGAAGCGCTTGTGCTGGTCCTTTTCGCGGAGATCGTAGAAGATCCGGAACCGCCGGTCCACCGTCTCCTCTGAGGCCGTGAGCGCACCGATGAGTGTCGTCAGCCGCTGTTGCCCGTCGACCACCCATAGGGCGTCGGATCGTTCCGGTGCGTTGAACCGGAGTTCTCCCAAGGTGATCTCTGCCGCCGCCGCGGGCTTGCGCCACATCAGCAGGTTTCCGATGGGATAACCGCGCAGGATGCTGTCGAAGAGCCGCTCGGAGTCGGAGGCCTCCCAGCGGTACGAGCGCTGGAAGCGCGGGATCCGGATTCGCCCGCTCTGCGCCCACTCGACAAGTGTCGGCGGGTCTACGCGACCGACCTTCGGCTTGGTCACTCCTGCCATGATCCTCCTCCTGCAACGGTCACATCGTAGGCTGGGCGCGCGGCGCGGCCCGTACTCATCGCAGGTCGTCCAACGGGATTCCGTCTTCCGTGGTGAAGGCCTTCCAGCCGTTCTGCGCGTTACCCGCGAGGCTGGTGGCCGCCCCCGAGGGGGTGTCGTGGACGGATCCGTCCTCCAGTCGGAGAGCGCCCGTCTCCAGGAGCTCCGCGTAGTGCACCCGGTTGAGATTGCGTCGCCGCCACACCAGCCGCTGCCCGGGCCGGAGTCGTCCGTCCGCCAGGAGGGGGCCGAGCGTGTGCTCGCGTGATGGGGACTCAGGAGCACTGCCGCCCGCAGGCCCCGGCTTTTCCGGGAGGCCCAGGATCCGCCGCAGGGTGCTGTTCGGAGTGTCCACGAAGGGCTTTGCCCGATTCTGCAGCTCTTCGTAGACCTGGTCGTCCACCCGGATCGTGGGACTCAATTGAATTTTCCTTTCACTGGTGACACTGTGACAGTGAAAGGCTAGCGGGCTCGACCTCGCCCTGCAACCGGTTTGATCGCATATGCCGTCGAAGGCCGACGAGGGGTGGAAAAATGCGGTACGACCAGCGTGTGCTGGTACTTGTCGAGGTACGCGGGGAGCAACGCGACTGGGACGAGGCGGAGCGGGTGTTCGACCAGCGAGGATGGCCGGTCGTGACTGCGTTCGCCCGTGGTGAGGGCCCGTCGCGAAGTGTGCTGCGCGAGTCCGGCTCGGCACGGTTGTACTCCGTCGAGGTGCGGTTCTTCGGAGCCCGGAACCGGCGCACCGAGCTGGCGACCGCCTGGCGGGTGGAGAAGCTGGCAAGGGTGGCCGGTCTGGAGATGTACGCCCGGCGCTGCGGGCTGGTGGACCGGCCCCGGGAGCGGCTGACCGGCTGGCGGGTGCATACGGTTGATCACAGGCCACCGCGCGCACCCGCCCCGGGGCCGCTGACGCGCACAGCGAGACTGCGCCGAGCGGTCGCAGTGTCACGCGCGCATTTCGGAGAGGTGCTGCTATCACGACACCGGAATGGTGGTCACGGGTACGGCATCGGAAGCCCGTCGGCTCTCCCTGATGAACCTGCCCGGAGGCTCCGCTCCCGGGGCTGCCATCGATGTACGGCCGTTTTACGGCCGGGAGCGAAGCCACATCGTTCCGCGCCGAGAGGAGGACGGGTGGCACCGTACGTTCCGCATAGTGGCCTGGCTGCTCGCGATGGTCTTCTGCGCGGCGGTCGCCCGGCAGCACAGCGGTGTGCGGACATGGGTGTGAGCCGGCGTCGCGGTGCTGTGCTTCGTCGGGGGAGCCCGGGCAGCTCATGGCCTGTTCGCGGCCGGCGGCCGTGTGGGGAGTCTCCTCGTGTGCGGTGCGCTGTACGTGTGTATTCAGTTGACGGTGGTGGTGGTGTGTGGGTTGGGTGCGCTGGACTCGGCTCGGGAGGCGGTGGAGGACTTCCGTACGGTTGCGGTCCGAGGGACGGCGCCACTTTCGTACTTCGGGATGGAACCGGAGTGGATATGCGTCGAGCCGACGGTTAGGGGAGCGGGTCGAGGAGAAAGCTGTCGGCGAGGGCCAGGCCGCGCTCGGCCTGGGGCAGTGGGGTTTTGCGCAGGATCGCTTCGAGGAAGAGCCGGCTGCGGCGGAAGTTCGGTGAGTCGTCGCTGATCAGCGTGGTCTTGGCGGGGTCCATCAGCTCGATACCGGGCGCGCCGTCGCGGGTGCGCTCCAGGCCGGTAAAGAAGACGGCCTCCTGATCGCGGACGAACTCGGAGATCCCGACGGCCTCGATGCGGTCGCCGTCGTGATCGGTCCGGGTGACGTTCTTGACCAGCCATTCCTCGTCGCGCACGACGATCTGGGCGCCGGGCGGGAGACTTGTACCGGTGCCCGGGGCGGGCTGCCCACCGGACGGCCGACTGGACTGCTGGGCGGTCACCCGCGGTACCTCCTGATAGCTGCTGAACTGTGTAGATCTTCGTGCGGGCCACGGCTCCGGACAAGGGGCCAGGGCCATCTCGGTCCGGCGCGCCCTGGAGCCTCGCGGCCTGCTGCCCCGCTCAGAACGGCGCCGTCGACGCGTACGTCTCCCGCAACCGTGCCGCGATCCGGAGCGCGGCGGCGGAACGGCGGGGGCCGGGAGGCGGCGGAGGCGTGGGCTGTGGTGCGGCTTCGGCCGTGGGCTCGGCGTCGGGGGCGGTCACCGCTGCCGTCGGGGTGTAGCCCGGCGGGTGGGTACGGGTGGCGGACGGCTGCGACAGTGGGACGGACGGCGCCGTGGCCGCCGGTTTCGGGGCGAGGAGAGTCCACGCCTCGGCGAAGGTCTCGGCGTCGGTGGGCCGCAGAGCCGGGGCCGGTACGGGGGAGGGTGCCGGCGGTGCGTACGCGACCTGGGCGAGGGAGGCCAGCTGCCGTCGGGCCTGGGCCACGGTCGCCCCGTGCGCCTTGATGACCGCCACGCACCGGGTGACGACCTCGTCCATCGTCGGACGGTCGTGCTGCGCGTACCGGAGCATGGACGACAGGAGACCGACCAGTTCTCCGGGTGCTCCCGACAGGTCGGGGGCCTTGTCGGGGTTGATGATGTGGCTGAACAGCACCTGCACGTTGTCGGCCTGGTACGGATAGTGGCCCGTGCTCATGAAGAGCAGGACCGCCCCGAGCGCATACACGTCCACCGGGGCCGTCAGCGGCTTCTCCCCGTTCGGCCGAGCAGGATGTTCGCCGGCTTGAGGTCCCTGTGCAGCAGCCCTTGGCTGTGGACTCCGGCCAGAGCTCGGCAAGGGTCGCTCCGAGCGAAGCGGCTGCCAGGGGCGACAGAGCACCCCGGGTGTCGAGGAGCCGACGCAGGTCGGGTCCCTCCACATACTCGGTCGCGAGCTACGGCTGCTCCGACTCCGTGTCGGCCTTCACGAACGCGGCGACGCGCGGTCCCCAGACCGTCTTGAGGACCTCGATCTCCTGGGCGAACCGCTGCCGGGTCTCCGAATTGACGACCGTGGGTTTGATCACCTTCACCGCGACGGCTTCCCCGGCGGCGGACTCGCCGAGGTAGACCTGGCCCATGCCGCCGTGGCCGATCTGTCCCAGCAGCGTGAACCTGCCCAGCTCGGCCGGATCGTCCGGGCTCAGCGGCGTTGCGTTCACTCTGGTCCCCACCTCGAAGGTCTGCCGAAGGCTGTGCGATGGCCGCGCGCGTACGGTCGCGCGCCTGCAGCCAAGGGTATCGGCGGTATCCGACAGAAGGTCCCGTTCGGGGCAGGCCACCCTTGCCCCGAACGGATACAGCCTGCGGGCGGTCGGGAGACGCCCCTTCTCCGGCTTCGTCCTGACATCCTGAACCGGTCAGAACGGGGTAAATCGGCCGGATATTTCGGTCTCTTTCCGAGGTTGCCGCGCCTCAGGGACAATGGCGGCGATGACTGTCACCGCCTCCAGTGCTTCCGCCGGCCCCCTTCCCGAGCCGTCGGGCTTCGGCCCCTTCGCTCATCTCACGGTGCCGAACACCCCGCTCTACCGCCACGTGATGCGGGCGTTCCTGACGGCCAAGGAGCGGTTTGCGGTCCACCTGCGGCCCGAGGACGTGCACACCACGCTGCCGGCGGATGTCCGTCCTGCCGAGCCGGACGCCGTCGTCGGCGCGCTCGACAGGCTCGTCGGCTGGGGCAATCTGCGGGCCGATCCCGATACCGCCCGGGTGACCGCGGTCGAGGACTTCTACCGGAAGCGGTTCATCTACCAGCTCACGAGGGAGGGGGAGGCCGCCGAGGAGGCGCTGTCCGCCTATGACGAGGCGCTCGGGCGGCGCGGTGCCCTCCAGGCCGTGGCCCTGCACGACATCGTCACCCAGCTTCGCGCCCTTCTCGTCCTGGCTGCCGAGGAGCAGCCGGATCCGGCCAAAGCGCATCTGGCGCTCGACGCGCTGGCCAGCCGGTTCGCCGCGCTCGCCGACAACGCCCGGGCCTTCATGGGATCGCTCCAGCAGACCATCGACCTGCACGATGTCGAAGAGGCGGTCTTCCTCGCGTACAAGGATCGGCTCATCCAGTACCTGGAGCGGTTCATCCAGGACCTGATCACGCTGGGCGGACGGATCGCGCGGCTGATCCTGGAGCTGGAAGAGGACGGGAGGGTGGAGCCCCTGCTTCGCGCAGCCGCCGGACGGGAAGCCGTCGACGCCTCGCCCGAGGAGGCCGCGAACGCGGAGCGGGAGATGTACGAGCGGTGGGCCGCCCGCTGGTCGGGGCTCGGCGCGTGGTTCATCAGCAGGGACGGGCGCGAATCGCAGGCCAGGCTCCTGCGCGGCCGGGCACTGGGCGCGATTCCCCAGCTCCTCGCCGTCGTACGAGCGCTGAACGAGCGCCGGGCCGGGCGCTCCGACCGGTCGGCCGACTTCCGTACGCTGGCGCGCTGGTTCGCCGAGGCGCCCGACGACGATGCCCGGCACCGGCTGTGGCGGGCCGCTTTCGGCCTCTATACGGCCCGGCACCTCACCGTCGACGCCGACACCCTCGCCGCCCGGGCGGCGAGGCCCGTCCCGGCCGCCACTCCGTGGGCCGCGGCCGAGCCGTTGCGCATCAGCCCGCAGCTGCGCCGCACCGGCAGCTACGAGCGACGCGGCAAGCCCCGCAAGGTCGAGGACCGGGAGGAGCTGCGGCGCTCGCTCGCCGAGACCGCCGCCAAGCAGGCCGCCGAGACGGCCGCCGCCCGTGCCCGGCTCGTCACCGAAGGCGTCACGCGTCTGTCCGCCCTCGGCGACCTCGACCCGGCCTCCTTCGGGCTGTTCCTCCAACTGCTCGGGGACGCCCTGGCCACATGGCGGCCCGGCATGCGGCACACCACAGCCACCAGCAACGACGGCTCCATGGAGATCAGACTCACCGCACTCGCCGACGGTACGACCGCCGAGGTCCGTACCCCCGGCGGAGTCTTCAGCGGCCCGGACCACCTCATCGAAATCCTCGACCTGACGGACGGAGACGGCCTGGTGGGCGGAGACCGTCCGACGGACGGAGAACCCCGGCGATGACCACACCACTCGCCGAAGTCCTGGACGGCCAGCACGCCGCCGAGCTGCGCAAGGCCGCCCGCGCCCTGCTCAAGCAGCCACTTCTGCTCGCGCGCGGCCGCTACGCAGACGATTTCCGCCTCGCCCGCCGGCACACGTCGGAGCTACGGGAGTGGTTCGACCGCAACACCGGCTGGGCGCTCCAGACGGACACGGAAGCCGTGCGGCTGCGCAAGAGTCCCGGTGTCCTGACCGACCCCACCCACCCCGCACGGGACACGACCCACGGTGCTGCCCCCTTCACCCGACGCCGCTACGTCCTGCTCTGCCTCGCGCTCGCCGCCCTCGAACGCGGCGAGGCACAGATCGCCCTGGGGCGCCTCGCCGACCAGATCGTCCTCGACGCCGCCGATCCCCGACTCGCCGCGACGGGTATCGAGTTCGCCCTGGAACGCCGAGACGAGCGCCTCGATCTCGCCGCCGTCGTACGGCTGCTGCTCGGCCTCGGCGTGCTGAGGCGGGTCGCGGGCGAGGAAGAGGCATATGTCAGAGGGGCGGGCGATGTCCTGTACGACGTCGAACGCCGGGTCCTCGCCGGGCTTCTGGCGTCCCGCCGCGGGCCCTCCACCGTCCACGCCGAAGCCTTCGACGACCGGCTCGCCGAGCTCGTCGCCGAAACGGCCATGGACAGCGACGAGCTGCGCTTCCGCGCGGTGCGCCGCTCGCTCACCCGCAGGCTCCTCGACGATCCGGTGCTCTACTACGACGACCTGAGCGACGCCGAACTCGGCTACCTCACCCGGCAGCGCGGCTTCCTCACCGCCCGGATCACCGAGCTGACCGGACTGGTCGCCGAGGTGCGGGCCGAGGGGATCGCCATGGTCGACCCCGAAGACGACCTCACTGACCTCCGCATGCCCGAACAGGGCACCTACGGCCATGTCACCCTGCTGCTCGCCGAGCACCTGGCCGCCGCCGACGGCCCCGTCGCTCTCGACGAGCTTGCCCTCCGAGTCCGTGAACTCGCCTCCCAGCATGGCGGATTCTGGTCGAAGTCCGCCCGGGAGCCAGGCATGGAGACCGAGCTCGTTGAACAGGCCGTCGCCCGGCTGGCCGCGCTCGGCCTGGTCTCCCGTACCCCCTACGCGGTCGTGGTGCGACCCGCCCTAGCCCGGTACGCGGTCGGCGAGACCGTCATCCGCGAACCCGGCTCCGCCCCCGTGCCTCCGCAGCGAAAGGCCACCTCGTGACCCGCCTCCCCACCCCGCGGCGTTCCCGCTGGCAACCCCTGCGCATCGGGCTCGTCGACCTGTTCCACTACGACGTGGAGGAGTTCCGCTTCCGGGACGGGCGCCTGCTGCTGCGCGGCAACAACGGCACCGGTAAGTCCAAAGTGCTCGCCCTGACCCTGCCGTTCCTGCTCGACGGCGACCTCAGTCCGCGTCGTGTCGAACCCGACGGCGACCCGGGCAAGCGGATGGAGTGGAACCTGCTCCTCGGTGGCGAGCACCCGCACACCGAACGACTCGGCTACACCTGGATCGAATTCGGCAGGCTCGACGACGCGACCGGCGAGCAGCACTTCCGCACGCTGCTGTGCGGGCTCAAGGCCGTCAGCGGGCGGGGCATCGCCCGACACTGGTACGCCGTCACCCGCCAGCGCGTCGACCACGGCTCGACCGAACGAACGGAGGAGAGCTTCCGGCTCCTCGACGCCACCGGCACGGCCCTGTCCAGGGACCGTCTTGCCGAGGCCGTCGCCGGGCACGGCATGGTGTACGACCAGGCCAAGGCGTACCGCAGGGCCGTCGACGAAGCGCTCTTCGGCCTCGGAGAGCAGCGCTACGCGGCCCTGGTCGACCTGCTCATCCAGCTGCGCCAGCCTCAGCTCTCCAAGCGGCCCAACGAAGCCGCTCTCTCCCGCGCCCTCACCGAGGCGCTGCCGCCCGTGGACCAGGCCGTCATCGCCGACGTGGCCGAGGCTTTCCGCTCCCTGGACGAGGAGAAGGACGAGCTGGCCGCCGCGTCCGCCGCCGAGCGCGCCGCCTCCGCCTTCCTGGAGTACTACCGGCGGTACGCCCGGATCGCCACCCGGCGCCGCGCCCGGCTCCCTCGCACCGAGCACTCCCGCTACGAGCGCGTGCAGCGAGATCTGGCCGAGGACCAGGAGCGCCGAACCCGGGCAGAGGAGAAGCGAGCGGCGGCCGAAGAGGAGATCAGCTCCCTGGCCGAGACCGGTGAACGTCTGCGGGCCCAGGAGGCAGCGCTGCGCGAGGCGCCCGAGATGCGCGACGCCCGAGAGCTGGAGCACGCCGCCCAGGCCGCGACGCGAACCGGGCAGACGGCGAACCGGGCGCGGGAGGACCAGCAGCAGGCGGACGCCCTTTACACCAAGGCCCTCGGGCGGCTCGGCACCGCCGACAACCGGCTGCGTGCGGCGCGGGGTCGCGCTGAAGAGACCTGTGCCCACGTGCGGGAGCAGGCAGCCGCCGCGCATGTCGCCCTGCCGGCGGACGACCCGCTGCCCGAGCCCGAATCGCGGCGGGCCGTCGAGGAGGCCACGGACCGCGCCCGGCGGGCGCTCGGACACATCGAGGGCCGTCTCGAAGTGTCCGAGCAGGCCGCCGCCGAGCACCGCCGGGCATCGGGCCGTCTCGACGAGGCGGAGACCGACCTCGCGCTGGCTGCCGAGACGCACGGCGAGGCGGAGGAGAACGCGGCGCGGGCGGGCCGGGCCCTCCTGGACGACGTACGCGAACGCGCCCGCGCCTGGAAGGAGCTGTCCTACGCCGACGCGACGGGCCTCCTGGACGAACTCCAGGAGTGGACCCGCCACCTCGACGGCCCCTACCCGGCGCGGGTCTCGGCCACCCGGGCGCACACCGCCCGCTCGGTGGACCTCGCCGACCAGGCGGCCGAAGCCGCCCGCGCGACCACGGAGCTGGCAGAGCGCACCGCCGAGGCCCGTCGCGAGCTGACCGCACTCGAAGCCGGCGCCGGACGCGAACCCCGGCCCCCGGCGACGCGCACCCCCGGCCTGCGCGAAACGCTGCCGGGCGCGCCGCTCTGGCGCCTGGTCGACTTCCGTGACGAACTGCCCGAAGCCGGCCGTGCCGGGCTCGAAGCGGCGCTCGAAGCCTCCGGCCTCCTCGACGCCTGGGTGCTGCCCGACGGCTCCGCCCTCGCCGTGGACGGACACGATGTCCTTCTCTCCCCGTCGAACGGACCGGTGAGGGGCCCTTCACTGGCAGACGTTCTGGGCCCCGCCGTGGAGTACGGCGATAGGCGGGCCGCTGTCCTGGACGAGACGACGGTGACCCGACTGCTGGCCGCCATCGGCCTCGACGGCGGGGGAGGAGCCACGACTTGGGCTGCACCCGACGGGCGCTTTCGGGTCGGTGCGCTCACCGGTACGTGGGCCAAGCCCGCCGCCACGTACATCGGCGAGGGCGCACGCGAAGCAGCGCGCCGGGCCCGGGTCGCGGCGCTCGGCATTGAGCTCATCTCTCTGCGCGAGGAGTCGGAGAACCTCGCGGCTCGGTCCGCGGCGATCGCGGCACGCCGGCGCACGCTCGACGCCGAGCTCGCAGACGTCCCCGACGAGTCGCCGCTCACCAGGGCACACGCGCTCGTCAGCGCCGCCGCCGAGACCGTACGCAAGGCCCGTACCCGGTACGAGGGGCGGGCCGCCGAAGGCATCGAGGCGGGCGAGCTCGCCGAGCGGGCTGCCGCCGAGCTCACCGAGGCTGCCGCTGATCTGGGGCTGCCCGCCGAACGGGCCGGGCTCACCGCCGTGCGTCACGCCCTCGGCTCCCTCGCCACCGCGCTGGCGGCTCTGTGGCCCGCGCTGCGCGAACAAGGGGAGGCCGCACGACAGGTGGACGACGAGCGTGCCGAGGCGGCCGAGGCGGAGCAGCGGGTCGTCGACCTCGCCCAGCGGGCGGAAGAGGCGGCGCGCGAGGCGGCGGCGGCCGATGAGCGGCACCGGACTCTGCGTTCCACCGTCGGCGCCGCCGTCGCCGAACTCCAACGGCGCCTCGCCGAGACCATCCAGGCACAGCGGATCTGTGAGACCGACCGGAAGAACGCCGGGCAGCGTCACGCTCAGGCGGACCGGGAGGCGAGCCGGGCCGAGGGGCGGATCGAGCAGCTGGAGAAGGACCTCGCCGAAGTCGTTGACGCGCGGGCGGAGGCCATTGCCGCGCTCCGGCGCTTCACGGCCACCGGCCTGATCGCGGTCGCGCTGGCCGAGGTCACCGTCCCCGCCTCGGACGACGGCCACTGGGCCGCGACCCCGGCCATCGCGTTCGCCCGGGCCATCGACTCCGGCCTGTCGTCCGTCGACGACACGGACGCGGCCTGGGAACGCGTCCAGCGCCGACTCAGCGAGGAACTCAAGGCCCTTCAGGACACCCTGTCCCGGCACGGACACAGCGCGTCCGCCCGCATGGTCGAGGACGGCATGGTCGTCGACATCGTCTACCAGGGCCGTGAGCGCGCCGTGCCCGAACTCGCCGAAGCACTCGCCACGGAGGTTGGCGAGCTCACCCGCATCCTGTCCGCGCACGAACGCGAGATCCTCGAAACCCACCTGATCACCGAGGTCGCCGGCACCCTCCAGGAACTCATCGGTGCCGCCGAACGACAGGTGCGGGACATGAACACCGAATTGGAGGATCGCCCCACCTCCACCGGGATGAGACTCCGGCTGGTGTGGCGGGCCTCGCGCAAGGCCCCGTCCGGACTGGCCCAAGCCCGCGAGAGGCTGCGCCAGTCCGCGGACGCCTGGACGTCGGAGGATCGCGCGGCGGTGGGCGAGTTCCTCCAGGCCCAGATCGCCCGCCAGCAGTCCGACGACGGCCCGGGCAGCTGGCTCGAGCACCTCACTGCCGCGCTCGACTACCGCTCCTGGCACGAATTCGGCGTCGAACGCCACCAACACGGGCGCTGGGTACCCGCCACCGGCCCCGCCTCCGGCGGTGAACGCGTCCTCGCCGTGTCCGTACCGCTGTTCGCCGCCGCCTCCTCCCACTACGCCAGCGCGGGCAGCCCGCACGCGCCCCGCTTGGTCACCCTGGACGAGGCGTTCGCCGGCGTGGACGACGACTCCCGAGCCAAGTGCCTCGGCCTCCTGAGCGCCTTTGACCTCGATGTGGTCATGACCAGCGAACGGGAGTGGGCCTGCTACCCGCAGGTGCCCGGCATCGCCATCGCTCAACTGTCCCGGATCGACGAGGTGGCGGCGGTCCTCGTCACCCGGTGGGAATGGGACGGCACGCGACGGCAGCGCCGCGAGGACCCCGTACGTGAGGCCCTCCAGGACGCGCCCGGCGTTGAGGAGCCCGAGTCGCTGTGGGGCTGACCCACGGGCCTGAGCCCGGCACCGAAGCAGTCGACAGCCCGCGGCTGGCCAGGCTGCTCGGCACGCCGGACCTCTCCTGGCTCGTCGAACGAGCACGCCGACGACTGGTGGCCGGGCAGCCCATGACTGGTTCCGTGTCCCTGGCCGATCCCACCCCGGCCCAGCGAGCAGCGGCCGAACGACTTCTCGCCCGGGCCCCCGGTGGCGGCAGGTCTCTGACCGTACGGCTGGAAGCGGTCGACGCTGTACTGCGTCGTTCGGGCGCCAGCCCGAACGGCCTCGCCGCCGCGGTCGCGGCGCTCACCGGGCCTGTCACATCGCTCGTCCAAGCCCGCCAAGAGGAGGAGGAAGCCTGGGGGAGGGCGCACACGCCGCTCGACCAGCTCGTCGCTACGGTCCCCGCGCTTGCGGAGTGGGCGGCCCGGATACGGGCCGACGGCCTGGCGCGGCGTCTGGGGCGCACACCAGAGGTCACGTTCGACCTGCTCACCGGTGTGTGTACCGCCCTGTACGCACTCCCCGCCGTCCCGGTCGTTTCGCTACCCGCCTTCGCTGCCCGGGTCCTCGGCTGGGCTCACGCCCTTGACGACGGCACACCGCTGGCCACCCTCACCCTGTCCGGGGCACGTGCGCTGACCGGTTTCCACGATGGTCAGGGCGCCGAATGGCGACGTGAGGCCTGGGCCTCGGTGGGGTTGTTGCGGGACGAGCTGTCCTCGACCGTCCTGACCCTGAACCTGCGCGGCACCCCGGCCCTGGACCGCCTGGCCGAAGACGGCGAACCCTGTGTGCTCACCCTTCGCCAGCTCACCCGCAGACCTCCGGCCGTCGCCGATTCCGTGGTGTGGATCTGCGAGAACCCGACCGTCCTCGCGGCGGCGGCCGACATGCTCGGCCCTGCCTGCCCGCCCCTGGTCTGCCTCCAAGGCCAGCCTTCCGCCGCCGCCCTCACACTGCTCCGGGGGTTGCACGACCACGGAGCGACCCTGTACTACCACGGGGACTTCGACTGGGGAGGGCTCCGGATCGCCGGCGTCCTTCGCCGCCGCGTCCCCTGGCTGCCCTGGCGCTACACGGCCGCGGACTACCGTGCCGCCGTGCTCCGCTGTGCCCAACCTCCGTTGTCACCGCTCGTCAGCACCCCGACGGAGACCCCCTGGGAGCCCGCACTCGCTACGGCCGTCGCCGAACTCGGTGTTCGTGTCGAGGAGGAGAGGGAGCTGGAGCTGCTGTTGTCCGATCTCACGTGAGGATCGTGACCGTCCGGCAGGGGCAGGGGCAGGGGCAGGGGCAGTTGAGAGTGAACCGTTCCGGGTTCGGCGGCCTGTTCACCGGCTATCAGCCATGACGCTCGTTTGACGCTCCAGGCCGCCACACGCAGCACGGCGAGCCGAGAAATGGCCTCTGAACTCGGCTTTTCCGCCACCTGCTCAGGCCGACATCTTTCGATGACTCATCGCCTGAAGAGCGCGGTAGACGGAAGCCGTCGCTCCTGGTTCACAGTCCCAGAAAAGTCCCAGGGACTCCGCCACACCCCGCCTCGACCCGCATGTGTGCAGGTCAGAAGGGGTGTGGCGGTGCCATTTTTGCGGGCTTTCAGATGTCCCGGAAGATCTCGATCTGCGCCCCCACCGAGTTCAGCCGCTCCGCCAGCTCCTCGTACCCCCGGTTGATCACGTACACGTTCCGCAGCACCGACGTGCCCTCGGCCGCCATCATCGCCAGCAGGACCACCACCGCCGGGCGCAGGGCGGGCGGGCACATCATCTCGGCGGCGCGCCAGCGGGTCGGGCCTTCCACCAGGACGCGGTGGGGGTCCAGGAGTTGGAGCCTGCCGCCGAGGCGGTTGAGGTCGGTGAGGTAGATGGCGCGGTTGTCGTAGACCCAGTCGTGGATCAGGGTCTGGCCGTGCGCGGCGGCGGCGATGGCCGCGAAGAAGGGCACGTTGTCGATGTTCAGGCCCGGGAACGGCATCGGGTGGATCTTGTCGATGGGCGCCTCCAGTTTGGAGGGCCGGACCGTCAGGTCCACCAGGCGGGTGCGGCCGTTGTCGGCGGCGTACTCCGTGGTGCGGTCGCAGTCGACGCCCATCTCCTCCAGGACCGCCAGCTCGATCTCCAGGAACTCGATCGGCACCCGGCGGATCGTCAGCTCCGACTCCGTCACGACGGCGGCGGCCAGCAGGCTCATCGCCTCGACCGGGTCCTCGGAGGGGGAGTAGTCGACGTCCACGTCGATCTCCGGCACACCGTGCACGGTCAGCGTCGTCGTGCCGACGCCGTCCACGCGTACGCCGAGCGCTTCCAGGAAGAAGCAGAGGTCCTGGACCATGTAGTTGGAGGAGGCGTTGCGGATGACGGTCGTGCCGTCGTGCCGGGCGGCGGCCAGCAGCGCGTTCTCGGTCACCGTGTCGCCCCGCTCGGTCAGGACGATGGGGCGGTCCGGCCGGACCGTGTGGTCCACCTGCGCGTGGTAGAGCCCGTCGGTGGCCGCGATGTCCAGGCCGAAGCGGCGCAGGGCGATCATGTGCGGCTCGATGGTCCGGGTGCCGAGGTCGCAGCCGCCGGCGTACGGCAGCGTGAAGCGGTCCGTGCGGTGCAGCAGCGGGCCCAGGAACATGATGATGGAGCGGGTCCGGCGCGCGGCGTCCGCATCGATGGACTCCAACTCCAGTTCCGCGGGCGGCAGGATCTCCAGGTCCACGCCGTCGTTGATCCAACGGGTGCGCACCCCGATGGAGTTGAGGACCTCCAGCAGCCGGAAGACCTCCTCGATACGGGCGACCCGGCGCAGCACGGTGCGGCCCTTGTTGAGCAGGGACCCGCAGAGCAGGGCGACACAGGCGTTCTTGCTCGTCTTGACGTCGATGGCGCCCGAGAGCCGCCGGCCGCCGACGACCCGCAGATGCATCGGCCCGGCGTAACCGAGCGACACGATCTCGCTGTCGAGGGCTTCACCGATGCGGGCGATCATCTCAAGGCTGATGTTCTGGTTGCCGCGCTCGATGCGGTTGACGGCGCTCTGGCTGGTGGCGAGCGCCTCGGCGAGCTGTGTCTGTGTCCAGCCCCGGTGCTGACGGGCGTCACGGATGAGCTTGCCGATACGTACGAGGTAGTCGTCTTCCATACCTGAACGCTATCTCAGATATGAGATGAAGGCTCAGCCGGGGGTGTGTAGTTCGGGTGGGCGTCGGGCGGCCCGGCCGTGCGGGGGCGCTGTCTCGACGGTCGTTCAGGCCGAACGCCGCCGCGTGCGGGGCTCGGCCGAACGGGTGATGCCCGGCGGGCCCTCGTCGCGGGCGGGGCGCGGCCGCTCGCCGCGTTCGCGTCGGCCGGCGCGCGGATCTCCTGGTGCCGCCTTTCCCTGGGAGGGGGACAGTGGGTGAGGGTTCCGCGGTGCGGAGATGTCCGGTCCCCGGGCATGACCGTGCCGCGGTGATGTACTAGAGTTATCTCGACATCGAGATATCTGCCGAGGCGCACCGCAGCCGCCGCTCGGTAAGGGTTACCTAACTAATCCTTACCTTAGCGGATGGTGGGGGCCGCAGGCGGCACCGAGCGGCGCCGGCCGCCTATGAGGCGCGGCGCGGTTGAACGCGCACATTGAAGAAGGAGACTGTCGTGTCGGCGAACAGCTTCGACGCCCGCAGCACGCTGCGCGTGGGCGACGAGTCGTACGAGATCTTCAGGCTGGACAAGGTCGAGGGCTCCGCGCGCCTCCCATACAGCCTGAAGGTGCTGCTGGAGAACCTGCTCCGCACCGAGGACGGCGCGAACATCACCGCCGACCACATCCGTGCGCTGGGCGGATGGGACTCCCAGGCCCAGCCCAGTCAGGAGATCCAGTTCACGCCGGCCCGCGTGATCATGCAGGACTTCACGGGCGTTCCGTGCGTGGTGGACCTCGCCACCATGCGTGAGGCCGTCAAGGAGCTCGGCGGCGACCCGGCGAAGATCAACCCGCTGGCCCCGGCCGAGCTGGTCATCGACCACTCCGTCATCGCCGACAAGTTCGGCACCAACGAGGCGTTCGCGCAGAACGTCGAGCTGGAGTACGGTCGCAACCGGGAGCGCTACCAGTTCCTGCGCTGGGGCCAGACCGCCTTCGACGAGTTCAAGGTCGTCCCCCCGGGCACCGGCATCGTCCACCAGGTGAACATCGAGCACCTGGCCCGCACGGTCATGGTCCGGGGCGGCCAGGCCTACCCCGACACCCTCGTCGGCACCGACTCGCACACCACCATGGTCAACGGCCTCGGTGTGCTGGGCTGGGGCGTCGGCGGCATCGAGGCCGAGGCCGCGATGCTCGGCCAGCCGGTCTCCATGCTCATCCCGCGCGTCGTCGGCTTCAAGCTGACCGGCGAGCTGCCGGCCGGCACCACCGCCACCGACCTCGTGCTGACCATCACCGAGATGCTCCGCAAGCACGGCGTCGTCGGCAAGTTCGTCGAGTTCTACGGTGAGGGCGTCGCCGCCACCTCCCTCGCCAACCGCGCCACCATCGGCAACATGTCGCCCGAGTTCGGCTCCACCGCCGCGATCTTCCCGATCGACGACGAGACCCTGAACTACCTGCGCCTGACCGGCCGCGACGCCCAGCAGGTCGCCCTGGTCGAGGCGTACGCCAAGGAGCAGGGCCTCTGGCTGGACCCGGCCGCCGAGCCGGACTTCTCCGAGAAGCTGGAGCTCGACCTCTCCACGGTCGTCCCCTCCATCGCCGGCCCGAAGCGTCCGCAGGACCGCATCGTCCTGGCCAACGCCTCCCAGCAGTTCGCCCAGGACGTGCGCAACTACGTGGACTGCGTCGACGAGGCGGGCAAGGAGTCCTTCCCGGCCTCCGACTCCCCGGCGATCGCTCCCGGCGGCCCGTCGAACCCGGTCCCCGTCACCGCCCCCGACGGCACCACGTACGAGCTGGACCACGGCGCGGTCACCGTCGCCGCGATCACCTCCTGCACCAACACCTCGAACCCGTACGTCATGGTCGCCGCCGCCCTCGTGGCGAAGAAGGCGGTCGAGAAGGGCCTGACCCGCAAGCCGTGGGTCAAGACCACCCTCGCCCCGGGCTCCAAGGTCGTCACCGACTACTTCGACAAGGCAGGCCTGACCCCGTACCTCGACAAGGTCGGCTTCAACCTCGTCGGCTACGGCTGCACCACCTGCATCGGCAACTCCGGCCCGCTGCCGGACGAGGTCTCCAAGGCGGTCAACGAGCACGACCTGGCCGTGACCTCGGTGCTCTCCGGCAACCGTAACTTCGAGGGCCGGATCAACCCGGACGTCAAGATGAACTACCTGGCGTCCCCGCCGCTGGTCGTCGCGTACGCCCTGGCCGGTTCGATGAAGGTGGACATCACCAAGGACGCCCTCGGCGTCGACCAGGACGGCAAGCCCGTCCACCTCGCGGACATCTGGCCCACCGAGGCCGAGGTCAACGACGTCGTGGCGAACGCCATCGGCGAGGACATGTTCAACAAGTCCTACCAGGACGTCTTCGCGGGCGACGCCCAGTGGCAGGCGCTGCCGATCCCCACCGGCAACACCTTCGAGTGGGACTCCGAGTCCACCTACGTGCGCAAGCCCCCGTACTTCGAGGGCATGACCATGGAGACGAGCCCGGTCGAGGACATCGCCGGCGCCCGTGTCCTGGCCAAGCTCGGCGACTCGGTCACCACCGACCACATCTCCCCGGCCGGTGCGATCAAGGCCGACACCCCGGCCGGCACGTACCTCACGGAGCACGGCATCGAGCGCCGCGACTTCAACTCCTACGGCTCGCGCCGTGGCAACCACGAGGTCATGATCCGCGGGACCTTCGCCAACATCCGCCTGCGCAACCAGATCGCGCCGGGTACCGAGGGCGGCTACACCCGCGACTTCACCCAGGCCGGCGGTCCGGTGTCGTTCATCTACGACGCCTCGCGGAACTACCAGGCCGCGGGCACCCCGCTGGTGATCCTGGCGGGCAAGGAGTACGGCTCCGGCTCGTCCCGCGACTGGGCCGCCAAGGGCACCGCGCTCCTCGGCGTCAAGGCCGTCATCGCCGAGTCGTATGAGCGCATCCACCGCTCGAACCTCATCGGCATGGGCGTCCTCCCGCTCCAGTACCCGGAGGGCCAGACCGCCGAGACCCTCGGACTGACCGGCGAGGAGTCCTTCTCCTTCACCGGAGTGACCGAGCTGAACAACGGCACCACGCCGCGCACCGTCAAGGTCACCACCGACACCGGTGTGGAGTTCGACGGCGTCGTCCGCATCGACACCCCCGGTGAGGCGGACTACTACCGCAACGGCGGCATCCTGCAGTACGTGCTCCGCAGCCTGATCCGCAAGTAAGGACCCAGGAAGCGCGTGAGGGCCGCACCCCGTGGGTGCGGCCCTTCGCCGTGCCCCGCCCCCTGCTCCCCGAGGCCCACGCCGGGCCCCGTCCCCTGCTCCCCGAGGCCCATGCCGGGCCCCGTCCCCCGTCCCCGCTCCATGGTCCGGCCCCGTCCGGACGCTAGGCTCGACAGGCCATGAACAAGTCCCTCACCTCGCCCGCCGCCAAGGCCGGGCACGAGTCCGTGCGGCGCCACAACCTCAGCCTGGTGCTGCGCACCGTGCGCGAGGAGGGCGAGGTCACCCGGGCCAGGGTGGCGAGTCTCGTCGGGCTCACCCGGGCCGCCGTCTCCTCCCTCGTCGAGGAACTCCTCGAACTCGGCTGCCTGAGCGAGTCCGGCAAGACCTCCAGCGGCTCCGCCGGACGCCCCGGCACCGTCCTCACCGTCTCCCGTACGGGTCCCGCCGGGCTCGGAGTGGAGATCAACATCGACTACGTGTCGGTGTGCGCCGTCGATCTCACCGGTACCGACCGGGTCCGGGTCACCGAACACACCGACCACCGCGGCGTCCCGCCCGCCGAGGTGCTCGCCCACGCGGCCCGGCTCACCAACCGGGTCATCGCCTCCACCCGCGAACAGGACCTGCGCGTCGTCGGCGTCGAACTGGCCCTGCCCGGCCTGGTGTCCGGCGGCGTCGTCCGCCAGGCGCCCAACCTGGGCTGGAGCCGGGTCGCCGCCGAGGGCATCTTCGGGCAGGCCCTGGGCACCCTGCGCCCGACCGGGGGCGCGCTGCCCGTCGGCTCCGACAACGAGGCCAACCTCGCCGCCCTGGCCGAGTACTGGTTCGGAGGGCTCGGGGGCATCCGCACCTTCCTCTATCTCACCGGTGAGATCGGCGTGGGCGGCGCACTCGTGCTGAACGGTCAGATGCTGCGGGGCGCCCACGGGTTCGCGGGGGAGATCGGCCATGTGGTCGTCGACCCGCAGGGCCCCCTGTGCCGCTGCGGTGCGCACGGCTGCCTGGAGCAGTACGCCGGACGGGCCGCCCTGCTCGCGGCGGCCGGGATCGATCCGGGCCAGGGGGTACGGGGCATCGCGGAGCTGGAGCAGCGCGCCGCCGCCGGGGACGCCAGGGCCGTGGAATCCCTCGCCACGGCGGGGGACCGGATGGGAGTGGTACTGGCCGGCGCGGTCAACCTCTTCGACCCCGAGGCGGTCGTGCTGGGCGGGATCTACCGCACCCTCATGCCGTGGCTGGAGCGGTCCGCCGACGCCCAGCTCACCACCCGGGTGGTCTCGGGCCGCTGGCACGCCGACGGCAGCCGGCTACGGGCCTCGTCGCTCTCCGGGGACGCGGCCAGGGGCGCGGCGGCCCGGGTGATGTACGAGCTGATGGAGAACCCGGCGGCGTACGCGGTGCGGTGACGGTGCACGCGCGCTCCTGTCGCACGCCCGTTCCTGTCGCACACACGCGAGCGGGGGCGTACGCGCCGTGGTGCGACGCGTACGCCCCCGCTCGGGAAGCCCCTGGACGGAAGCCCCGGACCCGGCCCCCCGGACCCGGCCCCCTGGACCAGCCCCGGAGCCGCCCCGGACCGGCCCCCGGCTACGGCCGGTGGGCCGCGATCAGCTGCTGATACCAGCGGTAGCTGTCCTTCGGGGTGCGCTCCAGGGTGTCGTAGTCGACCCGGACGATCCCGAACCGCTTCGCGTACCCGAGGGCCCACTCGAAGTTGTCCAGCAGCGACCACACGTAGTAGCCCCGGACGTCCACGCCCGCGTCCATGGCCGCCCGCAGCGCCGTCAGGTGGTCGCGCAGGTACTCCACCCGGTCCGTGTCGTGGACCGAGCCGTCCGCCTCGACGGTGTCGTACTCCGCCGAGCCGTTCTCCGTGATGTGCACCGGTGGAAGCGCCTCACCGTACGTCTGCTTCAGCGCGGTCAGCAGGTCGGTGAAGGTGTGCGGGACGACCGGCCAGCCCATCGCCGTCCTGCGGACGTCCGGGTAACTCCCCTCCGCGTACCGGTTGTCCGTGGCCACCCGCAGCGCGGGGTCGGCCTCGCGGTGCGGGGCGGCGGCGATCACGATCGGCCGGTAGTAGTTGATGCCGAGGAAGTCCAACGGCTGGGAGATCAGCTCCAGATCGCCTTCCCGGCGGAAGTCCGCACCCGTGATCAGCTCGCCCCAGGTCTCCTCCTCGGTGGCCGGGTAGCGGCCCGCGAGCAGCGGCTCGGTCCACACCAGGTTGTGCTGGGTGTCGGCCCGGACGACGGCCGCGAGGTCGGCGTCCGACTCGGTGGCCGGCACGTTGCGGTCCAGGTTCAGCGTGATGCCCGCCTCCCGGACCCCCGCCGCGCGCAGTGCCGTCATCGCGTGGCCGTGGCCGACCAGCAGGTGGTGCGCGGCGGCCAGCGCCCCGCGCCCCTCCTGGGCGCCCGGCGCGTGCCGGCCCACGGAGTAGCCCAGGAACGCGCTGCACCAGGGCTCGTTGAGGGTGATCCAGCGCGGCACGCGGTCGCCCAGGTGCTCGGCCATGAGCGCGCTGTACTCGCCGAACCGCTCCGCCGTCTCCCGTATTCGCCAGCCGCCCTTGTCCTCCAGGGCCTGCGGCAGGTCCCAGTGATACAGGGTGGCCGCCGGCTCGATGCCCGCCTCCAGGAGGGAGTCGACCAGCCGGGAGTAGAAGTCCAGCCCCTTGGGATTGACCGCCCCGCCGCCGTCGGGCTGGACGCGGGACCAGGAGACCGAGAAGCGGTACGAGTCCACGCCCAGGTCGCGCAGCAGCGCCACGTCCTCGGGGTAGCGGTGGTAGTGGTCGCACGCCACGTCACCCGTGTCGCCGCCGTCCGTGCGCCCAGGGGTGTGGCTGTAGGTGTCCCAGATGGACGGGCCGCGGCCGTCCTCCTGGGCGGCGCCCTCGATCTGGTACGAGGCCGTGGCCGCGCCGAAGACGAAACCGGACGGGAAGACCGGGAAGTCACTCATGGAAACCCTTACTTGACGGAGCCGCCGGTGATTCCGGCGGCGATGTACTTCTGGGACAGGACGAGGAGGACCGCGGCGGGCACCGCGGAGAGCACCGAGGCGGCCATGACCGAACCCCAGTCGCCGACGTGCGCCCCGATGTACTGGTAGATGCCGAGCGTGATCGGCTTGACGTCGTCCGTGGTGTTCAGCGTCAGCGCGAACATGAAGTCGCTCCACGCGTAGAGGAACGAGAACAGCCCGGCGGTGATCAGGGAGTTGCGGCTCATCGGCAGGACGACCCGGACGAACGTACGGACCCGGCCCGCGCCGTCCACCTCGGCGGCCTCGATGACCTCGCGCGGGATGGACACCATGAACGCGCGCATCAGCACGATCGCGAACGGGATGCCCAGCGAGGCGTCCGCCAGCATCAGCCCGAAGTAGGAGTTGACCAGCCCGAGGTCCACGTACGCGCTGTAGAGGGCGTTGGCGATGACGATGCCCGGCACCATCTGGGTGATGAGCGTGCCGAAGACGATCGTCCTGCCGCCGCGCAGCCCGAACTGCGCCAGCCCGTACGCGGCGGGCGCCGAGACCGCCAGGCAGATGGCCACCGCGCCGAGCGCCACGGCCAGTGACGTCAGCAGGTTGGTGCCCTGGTCGGCGAGGGCCGAGGAGAAGCCGGAGAGGTCCACCCCCGTCGGCACCGGGGCCACGTCGACCAGCGAGGCGTCCGGCTGGAGCGCGGTGTTGACCATCCAGTACAGCGGGAACAGCATCACGGCGAGGATGACGACGCCGAGGACGGTGGCACCCCAGCGGCGCCCGGTGCGGTGGACGGTGGCGGGAGCCGGGGCGGCGGGGGTCTGGGTGGTGGTCGCCATGCCGGTCACTTCCCCTCGTTGCGGTTGGCCCGCAGGTAGAACACCGCGAAGACGGCGGAGATCAGGATCAGGACGTTGCCGACGACGGCACCGGCGCCGAAGTCCATCTGGACGAAGGAGTTCTGGTAGGTGAGGGTGCCGAGCGTCTGTGTGGAGTCGGCGGGTCCGCCGTCGGTGAGCGCGAGGACCAGGTCGAGGATCTTGACCGTCGACATGAAGCCGAGCACCAGCACCACGGTGATGACGGGCTTGAGCACCGGCAGCGTCACCGAGCGGAACGTTCGCCAGGCGGACGCGCCGTCCAGGGCCGCCGCCTCGTGCAGTTCCTTGGGGACCTCCTGGAGTCCGCCGTAGAGGATCACCATGTTGAACGGGATGCCGATCCAGATGTTCACCAGGATCACCGAGACCAGTGCCATGCTCGTGCTGGTCAGCCAGGGGGTGTCACCGCCGAGACCCAGCGTGCCCAGGAAGGAGTTGAGCACCCCGGTGTCCTGGTCGAAGATGCGCCGCCAGACGATGCCGGAGACCACCATCGGGACGAGCCACGGCAGCAGGATCAGCGAGCGCAGGATCCCGTTCAGCGGGAAGCGGCGGCTGAAGAAGACGGCCAGGGCGAGCCCGATGCAGAACTGCCCGGCCAGCGATCCGACGGTGAAGAGGATCGTCTGCCACAGGGCCTTGCCGAAGAGCCCGTCGTCGAAGACGTTGCGCCAGTTGTCCAGGCCGTTGAACGGCGCCTCGCCGGTGAAGAAGGTGGACGGTGAGTAGTCCTGGAAGCTCATCACGATGTTGCGGACGAGCGGGTAGCCGAAGAACAGGGCCATGAAGATCACGGCGGGGGCGATGAACCCCCACTGGGCGAGCTGCCGGCGCCGCTTGGCGCGCAGCGGGCTCGGCGGCTTCTCGGCCGCACCGGCGCCGGCGGTCTTCGGGTCGGCCGGGAGCGCGGCGGAGGCTGTGGTGGATGCCATGGTTCGTTACCTCAGTTCCCGCTCGTGACGCGCTGCTGGGCGCGGCTCAGCGCGGCTTCGCTGGACTCGCCGGTGAGGGCGGACTGGAAGGCGCTCTGCAGGGCGAGCGACACCGACGACCACCGCGCGCCGACCTTCGCGGTGCGGGACCGGGCCGTGGAGACCTGTCCGGCCAGGGCCGCCAGCTCCGGGGCCTTCGTACGCCAGACGGCGGCGGCCTTGGTGTTCGCCGGGACCATCCAGCTGTTCAGGGCGTAGGTGATCTGCTCCTGCTCACCCGCCATGCAGCCGATGATCTCGGCGGCCTTCTTCTCGCGCTCGCCGTCACCGGTGTTGGGCACGGTCAGGATTCCGCCGCCCAGCGGGCCGACCGAGTCGTCGCCCGCCTTCGGTACCGGGATCTCGGCGATGCCCCAGTCGAGGCCCTTCTTGGCGTTCAGGGTCTCGACCTGCCAGGGGCCGTTGATCATCATGGCCGCGTTGCCCGCCATGAACTGGTCGTTCACATCGGCCTGGGTCCAGTTGACCGTGGACTTGGAGAGCGAGCCGTCCTTCAGCAGCGCCTTCCAGTAGTCCAGCGCGCCGGCCACCTCGGGGCTGTCGAGCTTCGTCTCGTCGCCGCCGTTGGACCACATGAACGGGGTGAACTGGAAGACACCGTCCTCCGCGCCGCCCGCGCTCAGCGCCAGCCCGTACCGCTTGCCCTGGGTCAGCTTCGCGGCCGTCTCCCGCATCTCGTCCCAGGTGGTGGGCACCGCCAGCCCGGCCTCGTCGAGGGTGTCCTTGTTGTAGAACAGCGCCAGGGTGTTCACCGTGCGCGCCGCCCCGTAGTACTTCCCCCCGTACGAGCCGAAGTCGACGATGCCGTCCGGGATGTCCGTCGTGGTCAGCCCGAGGTCCTTCAGCGGGATCAGGCCGCCGGCCTCGGCGAACGTCGGCATCTCGGAGGCGTCCAGCTGGAGGACGTCCGGCAGCGACTTCGAGGACGCCATCCGCAGCGCCTTCGTCATCAGCTGCGAGGCCGGCACGCTCTGCTGCTCGATGGTGATCCCGAGCTCCTTGCCGCACCGCTTCAGGGTGTCCCCGTCCCAGCGGTGGTAGGACTCGTCGGTCGAGGAGTTCATGACGGTGTAGACGTCCGGGTCCTGCTGCCGGCCGCAGCCCGAGAGGACGGTGCCGGCGACGATCGCGGAGACGACGGTGAGGGGGACGACGATCCGCCTGGTGCGGCGGCCGCGGCGTCGGGTCCGCCCGTCCGGGGAGGGTTCTGTCACGGTGGTGCCCTTGCGGTGAGAGGGTGGCCGGGCCCCATGGGAACGCTCCCACGGGAGTTCGTCAAGCCCCGGCGCCGGATCCGGCGGTGTCACGGCGGGGGAGGACCGGGGGTGTCCGGCGGCTGACCGCCGCCGGACACCGGGTGTCAGCGGACGTTGAGGAGGTGGTCCATGGCGAGTTGGTCGAGGGTTTCGAAGGCCATGGAGCGCTGGGCGGCGGTGTCGGCGTCGAAGTCCTCGTAGGCGGTGCGGTCGGCGAGGAGTGCCTTGAGGCCGTCGTCGGCGGTGGGGCGGGCGAGTTCGTCCAGGCGGGAGGCGGTCAGGGCGTCCTGGACGGCGGGGTCGGCGCGGAAGGCGGCGGCGCGTTCCTTGAGGATGAGGTAGTTGCGCATGCAGTTCTTCGCGGACTCCCACACCCCGTCGATGCCGTCGGTGCGTACCGGCTTGAAGTCGAAGTGGCGCGGCCCGTCCCACCCGGCGCTCTCCAGGAGATCGACCAGCCAGAACGCCTGGCGCAGGTCGCCCGCGCCGAAACGGAAGTCCTGGTCGTACTTGATCCCGGACTGGCCGTTGAGGTCGATGTGGAAGAGCTTGCCCGCCCACAGGGCCTGCGCGATGCCGTGCGGGAAGTTCAGCCCGGCCATCTGCTCGTGCCCGGTCTCCGGGTTCACCCCCACCAGCTCCGGCCGCTCCAGCCGCTCGATGAACGCCAGAGCGTGCCCGATCGTGGGCAGGAGGATGTCCCCACGGGGCTCGTTCGGCTTCGGCTCGATCGCGAACCGCAGGTCGTAGCCCTGCCCGGTGACGTACTCGCCCAGCAGGTCGAAGGCCTCCTTCATCCGGTCCAGCGCCAGCCGCACGTCCTTCGCCGCCCCCGACTCCGCACCCTCACGCCCGCCCCACGCCACATACGTCCCCGCACCCAGCTCGACCGCGAGATCGATGTTCCGGATCACCTTCCGCAACGCGAACCGGCGCACGTCACGGTCGTTCGACGTGAACCCCCCGTCCTTGAACACCGGATGCGTGAACAGATTCGTCGTCGCCATCGGCACCTTCATCCCGGTGCGCTCCAACGCCGCCCTGAACCGCCCCACCAACCGGGCCCGCTCCCCCTCGTCCGCACCGAACGGAATCAGGTCGTCGTCATGGAACGTCACCCCGTGCGCACCCAGCTCCGCCAGCCGCTCCACCGACTCCACCGGATCCAGCACCGGCCGCGTCGCCTCACCGAACGGATCGTTCCCCCGCCAGCCCACCGTCCACAGACCGAACGTGAACCCGTCCTCAGGAGTGGGAGTGAAGCGCTCCGGCATAGCTCAGCCTCTTGTCCGACGAGGGCCGCCCGGCTGCTCCGCCGGTCGGACCCAATTTGTTTGCTTGGAGTACTAATACGCCATCCCGTTCGGGGTTTCTAGACCGTTTCCGTAATGTTTCGGTCACATGGCGCGAACATGGCTGCTCGGAAGCGCTTCACCTGGGGTGACTAGCCGGGCAATGCGGGAATTCCCGCCATGCACCGGCCTGTCGGCCATATTTGTTTTGTGTACGATCAAAATCGAGAGGACCCGCAGCCGCGCTTGCCGCAGGCGCCCTGACGTCCCGCAGTCCAGCACCTTCCCATCGGCTAAGGACCCCCCATGAAGTTCACCGACGGCTTCTGGCAGTTGCGCAGCGGTGTGCACGCCTCGTACGCCACCGAAGTCCGCGACGTCCGCCTGGACGACGACCGTCTCGCCGCCTACGCGGCCGTCAAGCGTGTCCAGCGCCGGGGCGACACGCTGAACGCTCCGCTGATCACCGTCGAGGCCCACGCGCCCGCCGAGGGCGTCATCGCGGTGCGCCTCACCCACCACGCGGGCAAGCGCCGCAGGGGCCCCGACTTCGCGCTGCCCGGAGCGGCGGCACCGGCCGACGGCCGGGCCCCCGGGTCCGCCGCGACGACCCGTACCGAGGGCGCCACCGCCGAACTGACCAGCGGCCCGCTCACCCTCAGGCTGCCGACCGAGGGCGCCTTCGGCCTGGAGTTCCTCGACCAGGACGGGCGGGTCCTGACCGCCGCCGGGCCGAAGGGCAGCGCGTTCGCCACCCTCGACGACGGCAGCCACCACATGGTCGCCCAACTCGCCCTGGGCGTGGGCGAGACGGTCCACGGCCTCGGCGAGCGCTTCACGCCGTACGTCAAGAACGGCCAGACCGTGGACATCTGGCAGGCGGACGGCGGCACCAGCAGTGAACAGGCGTACAAGAACGTCCCGTTCTACCTGTCGTCCCGGGGTTACGGGGTCTTCGTCAACCATCCCGGCAAGGTCTCCTTCGAGGTCGGTTCCGAGGCGGTGGGCCAGGTCCAGTTCAGCGTCGAGGACCAGTCGTTGGAGTACTTCGTCGTCGCGGGCCCGACCCCCAAGGACGTCCTCGCCCGCTACACCGCCCTCACCGGCCTCCCGGCCCTCCCGCCGGCCTGGTCCTTCGGCCTCTGGCTGAGCACGTCCTTCACCACCTCCTACGACGAGGCCACCGTCACCTCGTTCGTCGACGGCATGGCCGAACGCGGCATCCCGCTCAGCGTGTTCCACTTCGACTGCTTCTGGATGCGCGAGTACCAGTGGTCCGACTTCGAGTGGGACCCGGCCGTCTTCCCCGACCCGGAGGGCATGATCGCCCGGCTCAAGGCCAAGGGACTGAGGATCTGCGTCTGGATCAACCCGTACATCGCCCAGAAGGGCGCCCTGTACGAAGAGGGCGCCCGCGAGGGCTACTTCGTCAGGACCGCCGACGGCGACATCTGGCAGTGGGACAAGTGGCAGGCCGGCATGGCGCTGGTCGACTTCACGAACCCCGAGGCCACGGCCTGGTACCAGGACAAGCTAAAGGGGCTCCTCGGCCAGGGCGTCGACGGCTTCAAGACCGACTTCGGCGAGCGCGTCCCCACCGACGTGGTCTGGCACGACGGCTCCGACCCGGAGCGTATGCACAACTACTACACGCACCTGTACAACCAGGCCGTCTTCGAACTCCTGGAGGAGGAGCGGGGCGCCGGTGAGGCCGTCCTGTTCGCCCGTTCGGCGACCGCCGGGGGCCAGCAGTACCCGGTCCACTGGGGCGGCGACTGCTTCTCCTCCTTCGAGGCCATGGCCGAGTCGCTGCGCGGCGGACTCTCCCTCTCGCTGTCGGGCTTCGGCTTCTGGAGCCATGACATCGGCGGCTTCGAGGGCACCCCCGACCCGGGGGTCTTCAAGCGGTGGCTCGCCTTCGGCCTGCTCTCCTCGCACAGCCGGCTGCACGGCTCCTCCTCGTACCGGGTGCCGTGGGAGTTCGGCGAGGAGGCGGTGGACGTGGCCCGGCGGTTCACCCGGCTCAAGCACCGCCTGATGCCGTATCTGTACGGCGCCGCGGTCCAGGCCCACCGCACCGGCGTACCGACCATGCGCCCGCTGCTGCTGGAGTTCCCCGACGACCCGACCGCCCGGGTGGTGGACCGTCAGTACCTCCTGGGCCCGGACCTCCTGGTCGCCCCGGTCTTCACCGAGGACGGCGAGGTCGAGTACTACGTCCCCGAGGGCACCTGGACCTCGCTGCTCACCGGTGAGACCGTCACCGGCCCCGCCTGGCACCGGGAGACCCACGGCTACGACAGCCTGCCGCTGCTGGTCCGCCAGGGCGCGGTGCTGGCCCTCGGCGCCGACGACTCCCGCCCGGACGGCGCGTGGCTCGACGGCCTCGAACTCCGGGTGTACGCCCCCGCCGGAAGCGGCGACTTCACCCGTACGGTCACGGTCCCCGACCACACGGGCGCGGTCGCCGCGACGTACGAGGTGGTCCGTGAGGGGGGAGAGGTCCGCGTCGTCACCGACACGGACCGGCCGTACACGGTCACGGTCGTAGGCTGATCCTTCGGGCCGGCCCCGACCGGGGCCGGCCCACCGGCACGAGCGTCACGAAGGTGGAGTCCATGGGCGAGCTGCTTCTGATCCGGCACGGCGAGACGGAATGGTCCCGCTCCGGACAGCACACGAGCTACACGGACCTGCCGCTGACGGACCTCGGCGAGCGCCAGGCCCGCGCCCTCGTCCCCGTCCTCGCCGAACGCCGCGTCGGGCTGACCCTGGTCAGCCCCCTTCTGCGGGCCCGCCGCACCGCCGAACTCGCCGGCCTGGCCACGCCCCGCGTCACCCCCGACCTGCACGAGTGGGACTACGGGGCCTACGAGGGCGTCACCACGGTGGACATCCGCCGCACCCGGCCCGACTGGAACCTGTGGACCGACGGTGTCGCCCCCGGCCCCGAGGAGCACCCCGGAGAATCCCCGGCCGAGGTCGCGGCCCGCGCCGACCGGGTCCTGGCCGAGGTGCGGGCGGCGGCCTCCCGCATCGGTGACGACGACATCGCGCTGGTCGCCCACTCCCACTTCCTGCGCGTCCTCACGGCCCGCTACCTGGACCTGTCGGCCACCGGCGGTGAGCTCTTCCAGCTCGCCACGGGCGCCGTCTCCCGTCTCGGCCGGGAACACGGCAAGCCGGTCGTCACCGCGTGGAACGTCGCCATCCCGAAGAGCCTCTTCGACGCCGTGGGGTGCTGAGCGGGGGCCACCCCCTCCCGCCGGCCCCGCGGGCGGACGCGCGGAGGCCGGTACCTCGCCCCCGGGGTACCGGCCGTTCCGAACCGCCGACGGCGCTCAGGCCGCCATCTTCTTCAGTGACGTCAGGTGGGCGAAGACGACGACGTTGGCCGAGTAGCCGTTCTTCTTGTCGAAGCGTCCGCCGCACGTCATGAGCCTGAGTTCCGGACGGCCGGTGGGCCCGTACACCTTCTCGTCCGGGAACTTGTCCTTCGTGTACGTCTTCACCTCGTCGACGGTGAAGACCGCGGTCTTCTTGTCCGCCCGGGTGACCTTCACGGTGTCCCCGTGGCGCAGCGCGTTGAGGTTGAGGAAGATCGCGGGCCCTGTCTCGGTGTCGCGGTGGCCGACGATCAGGGAGGTGCCCGCCTCGCCGGGGGACGGGCCGTCCTGGTACCAGCCCACCAGCTTGGGCTCGCTCAGCGGCGGGGCGCCGAGCCGCCCCTTCGTGTCGAGCCCCAGACCGGTGACCGGCGCCTCGATGAAGATGGCGGGGACGGCGACCTTGACCGGGCGGGAGTGCACCAGGGGCGCGTGCGAGGCCGGTACCTTCTCCGGCGGCTTGTGCGGGGCCCGTCGGAAGGGCTGGGCCCCGCCGCCCGCGGCGTCACCGCCGCGGGCGGCGGTGACCGACGGGTCGTCGGGCGAGTCCGAGCTCGCCCAGACGATGCCGGTCACCAGCGAGAAGGTCACGCTCAGCGTCATGGTGAGACGGCACGCCCGGCTCGGGCCCCGCCGTCGCCGCCGTCGGCTGCCGGCCCTATGCCTCGTCGCGGGCACGACGGCGTGCGGATCGGCGGACCATGACCAGCCCCGCGATACCGACCGCCCCGGCGGCCAGCGCTGCGGTGGTCCCGAGGTTCGAGTCGCTCTCGGAGCTGACGCTCTCCATGTCCGGGACGCCGCCGCCGCCCGCGGGGACCGCGCCGGACGGCTTCTCCCAGCCGCCCTTCTCGCCGCCCTTCGAGGCGCCCGACTCCGAGGCGCCCCGGCCGTTGTTGTCCGCGCGGCTGCCGTTGTCGGCGGGCTTGGAGCAGTCCACCTCGAAGCTCTTCTGCTTCGGGCCGGCGGGGACGGTCCACACCAACTGGTAGGTGCCCTCGGGGAGCAGGTACTCCTGGCTGCGCGCCGAGCCGTTCACCAGCGGCAGCGTGCTCTGCAGGGTGTCCCCCGGGGGGACGGTCGGGGGCTGTGCGGTGATCGTCCAGGGGACGGAGGGGAACGACTCGAAGTTGCTGGCGACGAGGACGAACTTGCAGACCTCGACCCCGTCGCGGTCGCCACGCGAGTGCCAGCCGACCGAACGGACGTCGATGTCACCGCTGTCACCGGGGAGGGCGTAGGCGGCGGGTGCTCCGGCGAGGGTGGCTCCGGCGACGGCGACCGCGGCGGCCACCGTGGTGCCCGCGCGGACGCTGCGGGAGCGGACGGAAGCGGAAATGCGCATGCTGGGCTCCTTCAAGCCGAGATGATTGTCGTACTGATCACCTGATCGCCTAAGAGATGCCATGGATCATCAAAAAAGTGTGTCGGGACACCGTAAAAAAGCACATAAGTACCCTGACTAGCCGATAGCGGGCGGCGTGGGGTGCGCCGGTCACACAGAAGGACGGACCACCCCCGTGCTGCGGGGTGGCCCGTCCTCGGCGCGGTGTCCGCGTCGGTCAGAAGGGTCGGCCTCGGTCAGAAGGGCCGGCTCAGGAGATCAGCTCCACCTCCGCGAGGACCGCCTTCCCGGTGCTCACCAGCCGGTACTTCGCGTACGTGCCCGGCGCCGCCACCGAGAACACCCGGGTCTGCCGGTCCCAGGCGAACGTCTGTCCGGACCGCTTGTCCAGGTTCTTCCAGGTGGTCCCGTTCGACGAGCCCTGGAGCACCCAGCCGGTGGGGGCCTGGTCCGCCGCGGCCGACGTCAGCGTGTACTGGACCGCCTTCGTCCGCGCGGGCACCGGAAGCTCGACCGACTCGACGGCCGCCGAGGTGGCCGAGGTGTTGTCGAACAGCGCCCCCTCGCCCTTGAGGACGTCGCCCCTCGGGGAGGGCACCTTGTCGTCCTGGGTGACCGAGACCGGGGCCGCGTTCTTGCCCGTGCCCCACGCCGACGGCCTGGGGCCCATGTCGAAGTCCAGCACCCCGCCCTTGGCGAGCAGGTCGTGCGGCAGCGAGGTGGAGGTCCACTTCTTGCCGTTGACCTTCAGGCCCTGGACGTAGATGTTCTTCGCGCTGTTCCTCGGCGCCTTCACGACCAGGTCGCGGCCGTTCTCCAGGTGCACGGTCGCCTTGGTGAAGAGCGGCGAGCCGATCGCGTACTCGCCACTGCCCATCACCAGCGGGTAGAAGCCGAGGGAGGAGAAGAGGAACCAGGCCGACTGCTCGCCGTTGTCCTCGTCGCCGTGGTAGCCCTGGCCGATCTCGCTGCCGGTGTACAGCCGGCCGAGGACCTCGCGGACCTTCTCCTGCGCCTTGTAGGGCTGCGAGGCCGCGTCGTACATGTACGTGGCGTGGTGGGCGACCTGGTTGCTGTGGCCGTACTGGCCCATCCGCACGTCACGCGCCTCGGTCATCTCGTGGATGACCCCGCCGTAGGAGCCCACGAACTCCGGGCCTGCGGTCTCGGGTGTGGAGAAGTAGGTGTCCAGCTTCTTCGCGAGGCCGTCCCGGCCGCCGTACAGGTTGGCCAGACCGCGGCTGTCCTGCGGGGCGGTGAAGGCGTAGCCCCAGCCGTTGGTCTCGGTGTAGTCGTACCCCCAGACCCTCGGGTCGTACTGGCCGGAGGGCAGCCGCCAGTCGCCGTCCGGCTTCTTGCCCTGGAAGAAACCGGCCTGGTCGTCGAAGAGCTTGACGTAGTTCCGGGACCGGTTGAGGAAGTACTCCGACTCCTCCTTGTAGCGCGCCTTCTTCGTCTTCTTGTAGAGCGCCTTGCCCATCTGGGCGATGCCGTAGTCGTTGAGGTAGCCCTCCAGCGACCAGGAAAGGCCCTCGTGCGTCGAGGTGTTCGCGTATCCGGTGAAGACCGAGGTCTCCATCCCCTTGCGGCCGACGCCGGAGGACGGCGGGGCCACCGTGGCGTTCTTGACCGCCGCGTCGTAGGCCGCCTCCGCGTCGAAGTCCACGCCCTTGACGTACGCGTCGGCGAAGGCCACGTCCGAACTGGTGCCGGTCATCAGGTCGGCGTAGCCGGGGGATGACCACCGCGAGACCCAGCCGCCGTCCTTGTACTGCTGGACGAAACCGTCGACCATCTTCCCGGCCTGCTTCGGGGTGAGGAAGGAGTACGCCGGCCAGGTCGTCCGGTAGGTGTCCCAGAAGCCGTTGTTGACGTACACCTCGCCCTCGACGATCTTCGCCCCGGTCCGCGTCGGGGTGTCGGTGCCGGTCTTCGGCGAGAACGCGCTCGCGTACACGCTCTTCCCCTTCACCTGCTCGAAGCCGGAGTTGGGGTAGAGGTACAGGCGGTAGAGGCTGGAGTAGAGCGTGGTCAGCTGGTCGGTGTCGGCGCCCTCGACCTCCACCTTGCCGAGGAGCGCGTCCCAGGCCTTCTGCGCGTCCTTCTCCACCCGCTCGAAGGAGTGCTTCGCCGGCAGTTCCGCGGCGAGGTTCGCCTTCGCCTGGTCGACGCTGATCAGTGAGGTGGCCAGCCGCAGGCCGACCGTGCGGTCCTTGCCCGGGGCGAAGCGGAAGAAGCCGGTGACGTCGTCACCGCCGCCGCCCTTCAGCCGGCCGCTGTCGGTCACCTTCGCGTCGAAGACGCCGTGGACGAACAGCCGGGTGGCGCCGGTGGAACCGCCGCTCTTCACGTCGGAGTAGCCGCTGAACGAGCCGGTGGCCGGGTCCAGGGTGAGGCCGCCGTCGTTGCTGACGTTGTCGAAGACGACGCTCGCGTCGTCACCGGGGAAGGTGAAGCGCATCCGCGCCGCGTGGTCGGTGGGCGCCATCTCGGCCTTGAGGCCGTTCTCGAACGTCACGCCGTAGTAGTGCGGCCTCGCCGTCTCGTTCTCGTGGCGGAACGGCAGGGCGCGGGCCGTCCGGGAGGCGTCCGGGGTGCCGGAGGCCGCCGACGGCATCAGCTGGAAGGTCTGGCGGTCACCCATCCAGGGGCTTGGCTCATGACTGGCCGAAAACGCCTGGAGCGTGGGCAGGTTGTCCGCGTTGTTGCCCCGCGCGTAGTCGTACAGCCAGCTCGTGGTCCCCGCGTTGGTCACCGGGGTCCAGAAGTTGAAACCGTGCGGGACGGCCGTGGCGGGGATGTTGTTGCCCCGCGAGAAGCTGCCGCTGGAGTTCGTGCCGCGGATGGTCGAGGCGTAGTCCGACAGGTGCGCCCGGCGCTTCTCCGGGGCCTTCGGGGCGATCGTGATGTCGTCGATCCAGCCCTGGAACTTCGCGGGGCCCTGGGAGGAGTCGTACGCCACCAGGATCCGGTCGACGCGCTTGCCGGCCGCGACCGCGCCGATGCCCGCGTCCACCTTGTTCCACTGGTTCACGTACAGCCGCTTGGCGTCCGCCTGGCCCTGCGGGGTCAGCGGTCCGCCGTGGCTGTCGGTGGCCTTCAGCTCGCTCAGATAGGTGCCGTCGGTGAACGCCAGGTCCACCGCGACGTGCGTCGACGGGTAGTTCAGGTCCGTCTCGCCCATCTGCGGATAGACCAGGTAGGAGAGCCGGGTGTCCCGGGTGACGAGCGTGTCCACGTCGAAGACCTTGTTGTACGCGTACGCCCGGCCCTTCGGCAGGTGCGTACCCGCGTAGCGCAGCGCCTTCGTCCCGGTGAACCCGGCGCCCGCCTTGGCGGTGGGGGAGCCCGACGGGCCGCGGTCGGTCTGGGTGCGCATCTCGTCGGGGGCGGGCGAGTAGGTGCCGCCGTCGGAGAACTGGACGTCGGCGAGCTGGATCGCGTCGGAGGCGCCGTTGTTCTTCGTGATCTCCAGCCGGAAGTGCTGGTAGGCCCGGCCCGGGGCGATGTCGTACGACGTGGTGTGCAGCCGCTTCGCGAACGTCTGGCCGGTCCGGGTGTCCAGGTCCGTCCAGCTCTTCCCGTCGGCGGACCCCTTCAGCGTCCAGTCCTTCGGGTCGCGTTCGTCGTGGTCGTTCGCCGACGTCAGGGCGTACGCGGCGAGTTCGACCGGTGCGGCCAGATCGAACTCGACCCAGCCGGAGGAGGCGAATTCCAGCCACTTGGTGGAGGGCTCCACGTCGACGAGGTTCTCCTTCACCTCGCCGCCGGCGGTGTTCTCACCGCTGGCCCGCAGCTCCGTGACCTGATCGGTGACATTGCCCGGTATTCCGGCAGAGAATCCGCCATCGACACCGGATGTCCTTTTCTTTCCGTCCGGGGCTTCTTCGACGGTGTTCCGCCAGTCCGGCTGAATCTCGTCGGCTTCGAAGGAGGAGCTGAACGAGGTGTTTCCGGGCGATTTCCCCGGAGAGCCCGACGGATGCGCGAGAGCCGCCGTGGGGGTCGCGGCGACGAGGACGAGAGAGGCCGCGGTGACCGCGGCCCAGTAGCCGTGTCTCTTTCGAGAGCCTTGCCGGTGAGCGCGTAGGGACTGCATGCGAAGCACATCCTCCTGTGGGGCACGCGGAGACAACGTTGTCACTGTGGGACGCGGGTACCAGTAGGGAGGTAAGTGGCTCGATGTGTCAAGGGTGTTGCACCGGAACGGCGGGCCGAAACGGCCGAAAAGCGGAAATGGGCATTCCGGTGCATGGGCCGTTGCCCGGACAGACGGTGCCGACACGTCCGCGAGGTCTCAACTCGGGAAAGACTGCCGCTCAAACCTGCATTCGATCTTGCTCAGTTGGCCGCAAGTGGACTATACCTGTCGGCGTCCGCACAGCCGTTTCCCACGGCCGCGGGCACGGGGGACGGGTCACGTCTGCGGGGCGCCATGCGGCGGCCGGCAGCACGCTCCCCGGAAACTCCCCCACTGCACCTGGAAATCCGGCAATCTGCACGACCCAAGCGCAACTGACCGCGGTGGCGGGACCCTTCGCCTGAGGCGAATTCACGACGGGTGACCGGTACACCGCCTGAGTCCTGGAGAAGGCGAGGACTTGAGCATGGGATCCACCTCCGGCCACACGAATGAGGGCCTTGGCCGTCGCGATGTGATCAAGCGTTCTGCCGCACTCGGCCTGATCGCCGTACCGACGATGGGCTTCCTGTCGTCCTGTGCGAGCAGCGACGGCGGGAGCGACGACGACAAGGTCGAAAAGGGCACCAAGAGCGCGAAGAACCCGCTGGGTGTCAACGAGACCGCGGCGCTCGACGTCGTCATCTTCAACGGCGGCTTCGGCGAGCAGTACGCCATCGACGCGGAGAAGAAGTACAACGCGGCCTTCCCCAAGGCTCCGAAGGTCAAGCACACGGCGACCGAGAAGATCCAGTCGACGCTTCAGCCGCGCTTCAACGGCGGCACCCCGCCGGACCTGATCGACAACTCCGGTGCCGAGCAGATGGACATGGGCGTCCTGGTCGGCAAGAACCAGCTGCTCGACCTCACCCCGCTGATGGACGCCCCGTCCTACGACGACCCGGCCAAGAAGGTCCGCGACACGCTGCGCCCCGGTGTCCTGGAGATGGGCCAGTTCGACGGCGACCCGGTGTGGATCATGTACTACGCGTACACGGTCTACGGCGTCTGGTACTCGCAGACGGCCCTGGAGAAGCTCGACGCGACGTACCCGGAGAACTGGGACGACATGCTCGCGCTCTGCAAGAAGGCGAAGAGCAAGGGCATCGCCGGCTGGACGTACCCCGGCAAGTACCCGTACTACCTGCCGTTCTCGCTGTACCCCTTCATCGGCAAGATCGGCGGCCGCGAGGTCCTCGACAAGATCGACAACCTGGAGCCGAACGCCTGGAAGGACCCGGCCGTCAAGGCCGCGTTCGAGGCGTACTACGAGCTCTACCAGAAGGGCTACGTCCTCAAGGGCACCCCCGGCCTCACCCACATCCAGTCGCAGACCGAGTGGACCAAGGGCAAGGCGCTGTTCATCCCGAACGGCTCGTGGGTGGAGAACGAGGCCGCGCCCACCACGCCGGACGACTTCAAGATGATGGTCGGCGCGCCCTCCAGCCTGGACTCGTCCGACAAGATGCCCTACGGCACCATCTGGGCCTCCGGCGGCGAACCCTTCATCGTCCCGGCGAAGTCGAAGAACCCCGAGGGCGCCATGGAGCAGCTGCGCATCATGCTCAGCGAGGACTCCTCGAAGAACTTCACCAAGGCGGTGAAGTCGCTCAGCGCCTACAACGGAGGCACCGACGGCCTGGAGCTGTCGACCGCCATGCAGTCCGGCGTGGACGTGCTGAAGCAGGCCGGCGACAACGTGGTGAACCCCCGTATGCAGGACTGGTACGTGAAGCTCCAGAAGGAGCAGATCGGCATCGCCGGGCTCGGCGAGATGATGGCCGGCCGCGCGACCCCGGCGGAGACCATCAAGAAGATCCAGGCGTTCGCCGACGCGGCCGCCAAGGACCAGTCCATCAAGCACTACAAGCACCAGTGAGCAACCGTCACCAGCGGCGGCACCCGCTCAGAGATCGGGGTCGGTAAACGATGCAGCACGGCAAGTACCGTTTCATCGTGGGATTCCTCGTGGTCCCCCTGGCGTTGTACGCCATCTTCGTCATCTGGCCTTTCGTCCAGTCCATCTACTACTCGTTCACGGACTGGACGGGGCTCAGCCCGGAATTCAAGATGGTCGGCTTCGACAACTACAGCCGGATGCTCGACGACCCCATCTTCTGGAAGTCGTTGCAGCACAGTGTGCTGCTCGTGCTGCTGCTGCCGCTGGTGACGCTGGGACTCGCGCTCTTCTTCGCCTTCATGCTGAATGTCGGCGGCCGTCGGCGGAAGAACGCCACGGTCGCCGGCGTGCGGGGTTCCTCGTTCTACAAGATCGCCTATTTCTTCCCCCAGGTGCTGTCGATCGTGATCGTCGCCCTGCTCTTCCAGTTCGCGTTCAACCCGACGTCCGGAATGCTGAATTCGACGCTGAAGGCCGTCGGTCTCAGAAGCCTTCAGCCGGACTGGCTCGGAGATCCGAACCTCGCGCTGTACTGCGTGATGGTGGTCCTCATCTGGTCGACCGTCGGATTCTTCGTCGTGCTGTTCTCCGCCGGAATGGCCTCCATTCCGAAGGACTTCTACGAGGCGGCGCTGCTGGACGGTGCCGACCGCGTCACGACGTTCTTCAAGATCACGCTGCCGCTGCTCTGGGACACGGTGCAGTCCGGCTGGGTCTACATGGGCATCCTGGCCCTCGGGGTGGAGGCGTTCACCGCGGTCCAGGTCATGACCGTGGGCCCCGGCGGCCCCGACTACTCGACCACCATCCTGCCGCTGTACGTGTACCAGACGGCCTTCCGGGACGCCCAGGCCGGATACGCCACCACGATCGGTGTCGGGCTGCTCATCGTCACCATGCTCTTCGCGGGCATCGTGATGCGGCTGGGCCGGCGCGAGCGGCTGGAGTTCTGATGCCGGGGCCCGTCAGGTACGACGACCGGGTTCCCGGCGACGCGCAGAACAGTTCGGTCCCGGTGGCCGGCCCGACAGTTGTACGAGGTGAGCACACGTGAAGGTCACTGAGACCCCTCCCGCCGTCCCGTCACCGCGCTCGCCGGTGACGAAGAGCGCCACCCCCGCGGGTGAACCGGCCAAGGCGACCGAGGGCACCGTCCTCAACGTCTTCTCGCACGGGATGCTCGTCATCTGGGCCGTGCTCGTCGTGATGCCGCTGCTGTGGGCGGTGATGGCGTCCTTCAAGACGGACGACGCGATCCTCTCGACCCCGTGGTCGCTGCCCGACCGGCTCCACTTCGAGAACTGGTCGCGGGCCTGGACCCAGGCCCATATGAGCGACTACTTCCTCAACACCATCCTGGTGGTGGGCGGTTCCCTCATCGGCACACTGCTGCTCGGCTCGATGGCCGCCTATGTGCTGGCGCGGTTCGACTTCCCGGGGAACCGCTTCATCTACTTCCTCTTCATCGGGGGGATGAGCTTCCCGATCATCCTGGCGCTGGTCCCGCTGTTCTTCGTCATGAACAACATGGGCCTGCTGAACTCGGTGCACGGGCTGATCCTGGTCTACATCGCCTACTCGCTGCCCTTCACCGTCTTCTTCCTCACCTCCTTCTTCCGGACGCTGCCGACCTCGATCGCGGAAGCGGCCATGCTCGACGGCGCCTCGCACACCCGGACCTTCTTCCAGGTGATGCTGCCCATGGCCAGGCCCGGCCTGATCAGCGTCGGGATCTTCAACTTCCTGGGCCAGTGGAACCAGTACATGCTGCCGACGGTGCTCAACACCGACCCCGACGGCAAGGTGCTCTCCCAGGGACTCGTCGAACTGGCCACCAGCCAGGGGTACAAGGGTGACTGGTCGGGCCTCTTCGCCGGCCTGGTCATGGCGATGCTGCCGGTCCTCGCGGCCTACATCGTCTTCCAGCGGCAGGTGGTCGCGGGGCTGACGGCGGGGGCGCTCAAGTAAGGGCCGCCCACGCGTTCACGTATCAGTCACACCCGCCGCAGAAGCAACAACAGTCACCAGAAACGAACACGTCTCTGAGCCCGTGAACCGCCCCCGGTCATCGACCGGTGGGCGGTTCACGGCGTTTTCGGGGCCTTCGCCGGGGCGTGAGAGGGGAGGCCCCGCGCTCACCCGAGGCTGCCACTGCTCAAGGTCTTGACGGGGGGCACCCCAAAACGCTCAGCTTAGAGTTCACATGTTGGAGAATATGGCAGGAGTGGGAGAGTCGATGGAGACTCCGGGGTCGCAGACGTCTCTGCATCGGGCCAACCTTGAGCGGGTCGTGCGCGCGGTGAGGATGGCGGGGTCGCTGACCCAGGCCGAGATCGCCAGGAGCACGGGCCTGTCGGCGGCCACCGTCTCCAACATCGTCCGCGAACTCAAGGACGGCGGCACGGTCGAGGTGACGCCCACCTCGGCGGGCGGGCGCCGGGCCAGGAGCGTCTCCCTCAGCGGGGACGCGGGCATCGTCATCGGGGTCGATTTCGGCCATACGCACCTCAGGGTGGCCATCGGCAACCTGGCCCACCAGGTCCTCGCCGAGGAGTCCGAGCCGCTGGACGTGGACGCCTCGTCGGCGGAAGGTTTCGGCCGGGCGGAACAGCTGGTCAACCGCCTCGTCGAGACCACCGGCATCGCGCCCGGGAAGGTGATCGGTGTCGGCCTCGGCGTACCGGGCCCGATCGACGTCGAGTCCGGCACGCTGGGCTCCACCTCGATCCTGCCGGGCTGGACCGGCATCAATCCCGGCCAGGAGCTCGCGGGCCGCCTGGGCGTCCCGGTGTACGTGGACAACGACGCCAACCTGGGGTCGCTGGGCGAGCTGGTCTGGGGCGCCGGCCGGGGCGTCAAGGACCTCGCGTACATCAAGGTCGCCAGCGGTGTCGGCGCCGGCCTGGTGATCGACGGGCGCATCTACCGCGGACCGGGCGGGACGGCCGGTGAGATCGGGCACATCACCCTGGACGAGTCCGGCCCCGTCTGCCGCTGCGGCAACCGCGGCTGCCTGGAGACCTTCACCGCCGCCCGGTACGTGCTGCCGCTGCTCCGGCCGAGCCACGGACCCGACCTCACGATGGACCGGGTCGTGCAGCTGGCCCGCGAGGGTGATCCGGGCTGCCGCAGGGTGATCGGTGACGTCGGCCGGCACATCGGCAGCGGCGTGGCGAACCTGTGCAACCTCCTCAACCCCAGCCGGGTGGTGCTCGGCGGCTCACTCGCCGAGGCGGGCGAACTCGTGCTCGGGCCCATCCGCGACTCGGTCTCGCGGTACGCCATCCCCAGCGCCGCCCGGCAGCTCTCGGTGCTTCCCGGCGCGCTCGGCGGACGGGCCGAGGTGCTGGGCGCCCTGGCCCTCGTACTCAGCGAGATGGGGGATTCAACCCTTTTGGAGAGCACTGCCCCTGCGGCCTCTCCTGCCTTCACTTAGATAACGGATGGCACCGTTGTCATCTCGTTAAGAATTTACTCCTTGACGGCGGCCCTGCGGCCGAGTTGACTTCCAGCCACCTCGGCCGCAACGTCGCGGCCTCGTCAGGGAGGTTCGAAATGAACACGCGTATACGTCGTGCCGCCGTTGCCGTTGCCGCCACCACGATGGCCGTCTCGCTCGCCGCTTGCGGGAGCGCCAAGGAGTCGGGCGACAAGGCCGAGAAGGACTCGGGCAAGAAGGGCGACGATCTCAAGATCGGTCTGCTCCTTCCCGAGAACGGGACCGCCCGTTACGAGAAGTTCGACAAGCCGATCATCGAGAAGAAGGTCGGCGAACTCACCGGAGGCAAGGCGGAGGTCGTCTACGCCAACGCCAAGCAGGACGCCACCACGCAGGCGCAGCAGGTCGAGACCATGATCACCAACAAGGTGGACGCGCTGATCATCGACGCCGTCGACTCCAAGGCGATCGAGAACAGCGTCAAGAAGGCCAAGGACGCCGGGATCCCCGTCGTCGCCTTCGACCGCCTCGCCGAGGGCCCGATCGACGCCTACACCTCCTTCGACAACGAAGAGGTCGGCCGCGCCCAGGGCACCGCCCTGCTGGAGGCCCTGGAGGGCAAGACCAAGCCCACGATCGTGATGATGCACGGCGCGATCACCGACCCGAACGCCGCGCTCTTCAAGAAGGGCGCCAAGTCCGTCCTCGACGGCAAGGTGACCTACGGCAAGGAGTACGACACCAAGGAGTGGAAGGCGGAGAACGCCAACGCCAACATGGAGGGCGCGATCACCGCCCTCGGCAAGGACAAGATCGACGGCGTCTACTCCGCCAACGACGGTCTGGCGGGTGGCATCATCCAGGCCCTCAAGTCCGCCGGTGTCTCCAAGCTCCCGCCGATCACCGGCCAGGACGCCGAACTCGCCGGTGTGCAGCACATCGTGGCCGGTGAGCAGTTCATGAGCGTCTACAAGTCCTACCCGCAGGAGGGCATCGTCGCCGCGGAGATGGCCGTCGCGCTCGCCAAGGGCGAGAAGCTCGACTCCATCGCCACGTCCAAGGCCGACAACGCCACCCAGAAGGACGTCCCCACGGTGCTCGTCCCGGTCGTCTCGCTGACCAAGGACAACATCAAGGAGACCATCATCAAGGACGGCATCTGGAAGATCGAGGAGATCTGCACGGCCAAGTACAAGGCCGCCTGCGACGCGATCGACCTGAAGTAGTCCTTGCCGCGGACCGGCCCGCAGCACCCGGCCGTTCCGCAGGTGAAGAGCCCGTCCGGTGCCCCGCCCACCAACTGTCCCGCTACCGGGCGGGGCACCGGACGGAACGCTTCCGCAGTTCCTATGTTCCTGCTCGACCACCGCGCCTCCCCCCAGGCGCGGCATCCCCGCCGGGTCAGGCGGCGAAGGAGATGGTTCACGTGTCCGCTACGCCCGTGTTGGCGTTGCGAGGGGTCTCCAAGCGATTCGGTGCCGTCCAGGCGCTCACCGATGTCGAGCTTGAGGTCCACTCCGGCGAAGTGGTCGCCCTGGTGGGCGACAACGGCGCCGGCAAATCGACGCTGGTCAAGACGATCGCCGGCGTCCACCCCATCGATGACGGCGTCATCGAGTGGGAAGGCCGGCCGGTCCAGGTCAACAAGCCGAACGACGCCCAGAATCTGGGCATCGCGACCGTCTACCAGGACCTCGCGCTGTGCGACAACATCGATGTCGTCGGCAACCTCTACCTCGGCCGGGAGATCCGCCGGTTCGGGGTCCTCGACGAGATCGAGATGGAGCGCCGCTCCCGCGAACTCCTGAGCACGCTCTCGATCCGTATCCCGAGCGTCCGCATCCCGATCGCCTCGCTCTCCGGCGGCCAGCGCCAGACCGTGGCCATCGCGCGGTCGATGCTCGGTGAGCCCAAGCTCGTCATCCTCGACGAGCCGACCGCCGCACTCGGCGTCGAGCAGACCGCACAGGTCCTCGACCTCGTGGAGCGGCTGCGCGAGCGCGGCCACGCGGTCATCCTCATCAGCCACAACATGGCCGACGTGAAGGCCGTCGCGGACAAGGTCGCCGTGCTCCGGCTGGGCCGGAACAACGGGATCTTCGACGTGAAGACCACCTCGCAGGAAGAGATCATCTCCGCCATCACGGGCGCCACGGAAAACGCCGTGACCCGTCGTGCGGCGCGCAACGCGGAGGCCCAGAAGTGACGACCGACAAGACCACCACACCCGTGGTCAACCCGGAGGCCGCCAAGGGCGCGGACACCGTGGTCGACCCCCGCCTGCTCGTACGCGAGCAGGGACTCGGCGGATATGTCACCGAGTTCAAGCGCAAGATGCGCGGGGGTGACCTCGGCTCGATACCCGTGATCATCGGCCTGCTCATCATCTGCGTGGTCTTCCAGAGCCTGAACTCCGAGTTCCTCTCCGCGAAGAACATCAGCGACATCGCCGTGGCCATGGTGGCCACCGGCATGATGGCCGTCGGCGTCATCTTCGTGCTGCTGCTCGGCGAGATCGACCTCTCGGTCGGCTCGGTCAGCGGCGTCTCCGGTGCGGTCGTCGCCGTCCTCAGCGTCTCGCACGGCATGAACGAGTGGCTCGCCATCGTCGTCGCGATCGTCAGCGGCGCCGTCATCGGCGCGGTCCACGGCTTCTTCTTCGCGCGGATCGGCGCCCCGGCGTTCGCCGTCACCCTGGCCGGCCTGCTGTTCTGGCTGGGCTTCATGCTCCAACTCCTGGGCGACAGCGGCACGATCAACCTGGACAGCGACGGGGTCGTCGGCAACCTGACCACGTACTACTTCACGGACGTCGCCGCCGCCTACGGCCTCGCCGTCGTCGCCGTCGTCGCGTTCTTCCTGTCCGCCTTCCTGGACAGCCGCCGCCGGGAGGCCGCCGGCATCCCCGCCCGGCCGCTGACCGACATCGTGGTGCGCACCGTCGTACTCGCGGTGTTCGCCTTCGCCGCCGCCTTCATGTTCAACCAGCACCGGGGCCTCCCGCTGGCCCTGGTCCTCTTCCTCGTCGTCCTGGTCGGCACGGACTTCCTCCTGCGCCGCACCGCGTACGGGCGGAAGATCTTCGCGCTCGGCGGCAGCGTCGAGGCCTCCCGCCGCGCCGGCATCAACGTCACCGCGATCCGCATCTCGGTGTTCGCCATCGCCGGGACCTTCGCGGCCGTCGGCGGCCTCTTCTGGGCCTCCAAGATCGCCGCGGTCAACCAGGGCTCCGGCACCGGTGACCTCCTGATGAACGTCATCGCCGCGGCCGTCATCGGCGGCACCAGCCTCTTCGGCGGCCGGGGCCGCACCTGGAACGCCCTGCTCGGCGTCATGGTGATCGTCTCGATCCAGTACGGCCTCGCCCTGGAGGGCATCGCCACACCGATCCAGTACATGGTGACCGGCGCGGTGCTCCTCGCCACGGTCGTCATCGACTCCGTCAGCCGCAAGACGCAGAAGACCGCGGGCCGCGCGTAGCCCGCCTTCCGTACGCGACCCGGCCGGCCCGGGACCGCGTACGGAAAATCCCGGCCGCACACCGGTGCCCGGCGCCCCACCCGGGCGCCGGGCACCGGTGTGCGCCCGTCCCCGGCGACGCCCCAGGTGAGACCGGACACGGGCTCCGGGGCCGGGCCGCCCACGCCACCCGGCGGGCGGCGCACGGCGCGGCCCGCCGCCAGGTCCCGGGCGGCGGCACAAACCCCGCCCGATGCCCGCGGTCGCGCGGGGAACATTAGACTCATCGGATCGGCATGCTCGACCAGCTCAAACGCAAGGAGGCACGGGTGGACCTGCTGACCCGCATCGGGGGACCGCGCGACCTGGACCGGCTCAGCCTTGAGCAGCTGGAGCGGCTCGCCGAGGAGATCCGTACCTTCCTCGTCGACGCGGTGTCCAAGACCGGCGGCCATCTCGGCCCCAACCTGGGAGTGGTCGAGCTGACCATCGCCCTGCACCGGGTGTTCGAGTCCCCGAAGGACAAGGTGCTCTTCGACACCGGCCACCAGAGCTATGTGCACAAGCTGCTCACCGGCCGGCAGGACTTCTCGAAGCTCAAGAGCAAGGGCGGCCTCTCCGGCTACCCGTCCCGCGCCGAGTCCGAGCACGACGTCATCGAGAACTCGCACGCCTCGACGGTGCTCGGCTGGGCCGACGGCCTCGCCAAGGCCAACGAGGTGCGCAAACGGGACGACCACGTCGTCGCCGTCATCGGTGACGGCGCGCTCACCGGCGGCATGGCCTGGGAGGCGCTGAACAACATCGCCGCCGCCAAGGACCGCCCCCTCGTCATCGTCGTCAACGACAACGAGCGCTCCTACGCCCCGACCATCGGCGGCCTCGCCAACCACCTCGCCACCCTGCGCACGACGGACGGGTACGAGCGGTTCCTGGCCCGCGGCAAGGACATCCTGGAGCGCACGCCCGTCGTCGGCAGGCCGCTCTACGAGACCCTGCACGGCGCCAAGAAGGGCCTCAAGGACTTCATCGCCCCGCAGGGCATGTTCGAGGACCTGGGCCTGAAGTACGTCGGCCCCATCGACGGCCACGACATCGAGGCCCTGGAGTCCGCGCTCCAGCGGGCCAAGCGCTTCGGCGGCCCGGTCATCGTGCACTGCATCACCGAGAAGGGCCGCGGCTACACCCCCGCCCTCCAGGACGAGGCGGACCGCTTCCACGCGGTCGGCAAGATCCACCCGGACACCGGGCTGCCCATCTCCACCTCCGGTCTGGACTGGACGTCGGTCTTCGGCGAGGAGATGGTCAAGCTGGGCCACGAGCGCGAGGACGTCGTCGCCATCACGGCGGCCATGCTCCAGCCCGTCGGCCTCGGCAAGTTCGAGGAGGCCTTCCCGGACCGCATCTACGACGTCGGTATCGCCGAGCAGCACGGCGCGGTCTCCGCGGCCGGCCTGGCCACCGGTGGGCTGCACCCCGTCTTCGCGGTCTACGCGACCTTCCTCAACCGCGCCTTCGACCAGGTGCTCATGGACGTGGCCCTGCACCGGTGCGGGGTGACCTTCGTCCTGGACCGGGCCGGGGTCACCGGCACGGACGGCGCCTCGCACAACGGCATGTGGGACATGTCGATCCTCCAGTGCGTGCCCGGCCTCCGGATCGCCGCCCCGCGCGACGCCGACCAGGTCCGCGCCCAGCTGCGCGAGGCCGTCGACGTCGACGACGCCCCGACCGTGGTCCGCTTCTCCAAGGGCGCGGTCGGCCCGGCGGTCAAGGCCGTCGGCACGGTCGGCGCCATGGACGTCCTGCGTACGGCGGGCACCGACGCCCCGGACGTCCTGCTGGTCTCCGTCGGGGCGCTCGCCCCGATGTGCCTGGAGATCGCCGGGCTGCTGGACGCCCAGGGCATCTCCACCACCGTGGTGGACCCGCGCTGGGTCAAGCCCGTCGACGAGGCGCTCGCCCCGCTCGCCGCGCAGCACCGGGTCGTCGTCACCGTCGAGGACAACAGCAGGGCCGGCGGTGTCGGCTCCGCCGTCGCCCAGTCCCTGCGCGACGCCGGGGTGGACGTACCGCTGCGCGACTTCGGCATCCCGCCGGTCTTCCTGGACCACGCCTCCCGCAAGGAGGTCCTGGCCGAGATCGGGCTGACGGCGCCGGACATCGCCCGGCAGGTGACCGGCCTGGTCGCCAAGCTCGACGGCCGGTACGAGAGCAGCGCCGCCGTCGCACCGGTCAGCGACTGACCCGCGCCACGCCCCAGGCACCGTCCGCGCCCCTCCGCCCACCCGGGCGGAGGGGCGCGGACGTGTGCGGGCCTGGTGCGGGGTGGTGCGGGGCGCTCACGGGCGGCGCCGGGGCGCGTCCGGACCACGGGCCCGGCCCGCCGCCCCGGCGCGCGCCCGCGCGCCCGCGGCCTCCCGAGCCCGCGGGGCGCCGCCGGACCGCCCTCACGCCCCCTCCGAGCCCGCCGCAGGGCCCCCGGCCGGACCGTCCTCACGCCCCCGCCCGAGCCCGCAGGGCCCCGGCCGGACCGTCCTCACACCCTCCCCGAGCCCGTAGCGCGCGGTCGGTCCGCTCCACGCCCGCGAGCCCCGCCGGCCCACCCCCACACCCCCCTGGTACGCCGTTCGGCGGAGCGCGCGTCCCTCTCACGGGCCCCATCGGGTGAATCGCGCGCTCCCGCCGCTCCTCGGCCACGCCCCCTCTCGATCATGACCGTGAGCCGGGGTCACGCGAGGACGCGGCGACGGACACCACGGAGGCGGGCCGATGAGCACACTGTTCCGGACGAAATCGGTCGAACAGTCCATCAAGGACACGGAGGTACCCGAGCAGTCCCTCAAGAAGTCCCTCTCCGCGCTCGACCTCACCGTGTTCGGCGTCGGAGTCATCATCGGCACCGGCATCTTCGTCCTCACGGGCAAGGTCGCCAAGGAGACCGCCGGGCCCGCCACCGCCCTCGCGTTCGTCGTCGCCGGTGTCGTCTGCGCGCTGGCCGCCCTGTGCTACGCCGAGTTCGCCTCGACCGTGCCGGTGGCCGGGTCGGCGTACACGTTCTCGTACGCCTCGCTCGGCGAACTCGTCGCCTGGATCATCGGCTGGGACCTTGTGCTCGAATTCGCGCTGGGTACGGCCGTCGTGGCGGTCGGCTGGTCCGGCTACGTACGCTCGCTCCTGGACAACATCGGCTGGTCCATGCCCGAGGCGCTCTCGGGTCCCGACGCCGCCCAGGGGTTCGGCTTCGACATCCTGGCGTTCGCGCTCGTCCTCGTCCTGACGGTCGTCCTGGTGCTCGGCATGAAGCTGTCCGCCCGGGTCACCACGGTCGTGGTCGCCGTCAAACTGGCCGTCGTCGGGATCGTGATCGTCGCCGGGCTCTTCTTCGTGAAGGCGGCCAACTACAAGCCGTTCGTCCCCCCTGCCGAACCCCAGCCCTCCGGCGCGGGCTGGGACGCGCCCCTGGTCCAGCTGCTGTTCGGCTACGCGCCCACCAACTTCGGCCTCATGGGCATCTTCACCGCCGCCTCCATCGTCTTCTTCGCCTTCATCGGCTTCGACGTGGTGGCCACCGCGGCCGAGGAGACACGGATCCCGCAGCGGGACATGCCGCGCGGCATCCTCGCCTCGCTCCTGATCTGCACACTGCTCTACGTCGCGGTGTCCATCGTGGTCACCGGCATGCAGCACTACACCGAACTCTCCGTCAGCGCCCCGCTGGCCGACGCGTTCAAGGCCGTCGGGCACCCGTTCTACGCGGGGGTCATCAGCTTCGGCGCCGCGGTCGGGCTCACCACGGTCTGCCTGATCCTGCTCCTCGGCCAGACCCGGGTGTTCTTCGCGATGAGCCGCGACGGGCTGCTCCCGCGCTTCTTCTCCAAGACCCACCCGCGCTTCGGCACCCCGTACCGCCCCACCATCCTGCTCGGCGTGGTCATCGCGATCGTCGCGGGCGTCACGAGCATCAACGAACTGGCGACCCTGGTGAACATCGGGACGCTCTTCGCCTTCGTGGTCGTCGCCCTCGGGGTCATCGTCCTGCGCCGCATCCGCCCCGACCTCCACCGGGCCTTCCGTACCCCCTGGGTACCGCTGCTGCCGATCGTCTCGGTGGCCGCGTCGGTCTGGCTCATGCTGAACCTCCCGGCCGAGACCTGGCTGCGGTTCGGGGTCTGGATGGTGATCGGGGTGGTCATCTACCTCGCGTACGGCCGCCGGAACAGCGGCCTGGCGCAGGCGGAGCGCCGCTGAAGGGGGCCTGCCGGTCGAGCCGCTGACGGGCTTCTGCCGGGCGCGCCGCTCAGTCCCGGGGCCGCACCGTGCGCGGGCCCGCGCACCGGGCCCCGTGTGCCTCGACCCGGCGGCGCAGTCCGCGGTCGGCCGTGACCACCAGGCACTCCCGGCCGGGCGCGCGTCCGGCGACCAGCTCGACGATCCGGTCGTCACCCTCGCCGGGGGCGCTCACCACGCGTACCCCCGGTACGGAATCCACCTCCCGCGCCGCGCCCTCGACGACGAGCACGACGTCGAGCGGCCCGGCGAGCCCCGGCAGCCCGGCCGCGGCGTACGGGACCAGGGAGTCCCGTAGCCGCTCGGCCGCGCCGCGCCGGTCGTGCCACCAGCCGTCCGGGACGGATCCGACCACGTTCGCCGCGTCCACCACGACCAGGGCCCGTTCGTTCGTCACCCCCGAAGGGTGACACACGGTCAGCCCCCGGTGGCCGGTGACTTCTTCGCGGACTCCGGAATCGTCGCGTCCTCGCGGATCGCCTTCCAGAGGTCGTCGGCCTGCGGCTGGGCGGCCACCACGCGGTTCGGGTCCTTCTTGTCGTACGCCACCGGCAGCATGATCGTCTCCATGCTCGCCGGGTCCACCCCGTTCATCGACCGGGCGAACTCGCTGAGCGAGGTGAGCGACGCCAGCTCCTCGTCCGTCGTGAGCGACTTGGTGGCGGAGTTGGCGATCTTGTACGTCTTCGTCGGACTGCCCAGCAGGTCCTGCGACTTGATCTCCGTCAGCAGGGCGATGAGGAACTGCTGCTGCAACCCGATCCGGCCGAGGTCGCTGCCGTCACCGATGCCGTGCCGGGTACGGACGTACGAGAGCGACTCGGTGCCGTTCAGCTTGTGCGTACCGGCGGTCAGGTCGAGCCCGGAGGACTTGTCGTGGATGGCCTCCTCGACGTCGACCGTGACTCCGCCTATCGCGTCGACCAGGTCCTTGAACCCGGCGAAGTTGATCTCCATGTAGTGGTCGATGCGGACCCCGGACATCTTCTCCACGGTCTTGACCACACAGGCCGGACCGACCTGCGCGTACACGGAGTTGAACATGACCCGCTCGGCGGAGGGCGCCGTCGAGCCGTCGGTCTTCGCGCACTCCGGCCGGGTCACCAGCGTGTCGCGCGGGATGGAGACGGCGACCGCCTTCTGCCGGCCCTCGGGGATGTGCACCACCAGCGCGGTGTCCGACCGGGCCCCGCTGACGTCACCGCCCCCGCCCAGTTCCTTGTTCTCCGCCCCGGCGCGGGAGTCGGAACCGAGGACGAGCAGGTTCTGACCGGCGGTGGGCAGCTTCTCGGGGCGGTCCTCACCGAGCGCCTTGTTGATGTCCACGCCCTTGATGTTGCCGTCGAGCCGGCTGTACAGCCAGTAGACGGTGCCGCCCCCGGCGAGCAGGAGGACGAGCAGCACGCCGAGCGTGATCTTCAGACCGCGGCGGCGCTTGCGTTCCTTCCTGCGGCCCCGGCCGGACGGCTGCCCGTTGCGTGGGGCGGGCGGGCCCGGAGGCATGACGTCGTTGCTCATCCTGTTCGAGTCCCTCGTTCTGGCAGCCCTGACAGCCGGCTGTGGGCGGTGGACTCGGGTGGGGGGTGAGCCGGTCCGACGTTCGTGGTGCATAGCACTATAGACAGTTCATCGAGCACCCGTACGAACCCCGGCGCTTCCACCCCTTGCCTTGCCGCTGTCCGGCCGTCGCGTTCCGAGCCCGGATGTTCCCCTATGTATGGGTCTAAGATGTGGCAGATTTCGAAAACACGCGCGAGGCGATCACCCCGACGTGCGGATGTCTGGAAGGGCGGGCCACGGAAATGCTCGGACGGAATACCCGTACGACCTCACGGTCCGCCGCGGAGACGGACGCACTCCGGGGAGTGTGGCTCGTACGGGGCAAAGAGGGCCGTCTCAGTGCCTACGTCCCCGCCGAGGGCGGACTCCTGCGCTGGACCGAGACGCGTGCCGGCGGGCCGGACTGGGACCGGCCCGTCCTCGTCGCCGTCCCGCACCTGACCCATCTGTCGGTGACGCAGGACGCCAACGGATACGTGCACTTCGTCGGCCGCCGTGAGCAAGGAAAGGCCGACGGGCGGCGGGTCGTCGACGTCGTGTACGCCATCCAGTACCAGAGCGGCCGCGCCGTCTCCCAGTGGCGCTCGCTCGGCAATCCGCACAAGGACGCGGAGTCCGCCGCGCGGCTCGGACGGCCCGTGGTCGTGGTGACCGCGGCGGGCATGGTTCACATCTTCGTCAGGAACGCCGACGGCGGACTCACGCTGCGACGTGAACAGAGCGACGGCAAATGGCGCGGCTGGGAGGACCGGAACGACAGCGGCATCGAAGGTTCCCTCGCCGCGATCGCCCTGAGTTCGGGCCGGATCGAGCTCTTCGCCACCACCGACGGGGGGACGCTGCACTGGTCCCAGAAGCAGGCCGGCGGGGCGCTCGGCGCCGGATACCCGTCCGGCTTCGCGGTGGTGCGGGACTCCGTGGCCGTGCTGGAGACGGGTCCCGACCGTCCGACCTACTACTGGACCGACCCCGCGGGGCACGGCGTCGTGGCCTACCGCGCGGGTGGGTGGCCCGTGGCCCTGGGCGGGGCGCCGGGCGAGGGCTCCCACGCGGCGACCCGCGCGTTCCTCGACGGTTACGACTGCACCGTGCTGGCTCACAAGGGAGTGGACGGCACGGCCGTGATCGGCGTGGGCGTCACCGAGAACGAGGGAAACGGGGTGTGGTGGTCGGACACCGGTGTGCGGTGCCTGACCACGCCCGCTCTGGCGCAGGACGCGTTCGGCAGGGTGGTGGTGGCCGTCGTCGGCGAGGACGGGGAGCCCAGGGCGGCGCGGCAGACGGACGAGCCGGGGCTGTCACTCTCGGGGTGGAACTCCCTCTGACGCGTGCCGGGGTGAGGGGACGGCCTGTTCCGGAGCGGCGCATGCCCTCCCGCGGTACGGGACAGGGCAACGCGGACGGCCAAGACCCGTCGATGGTTGTGCGGCGGACAGTATGGCGTGCGTCACGCGCCCTGTCGAGCGCCATGTCGCGCTCTGCACGGAATCGACACGTTGACATCTATTAACGTTCACTTAAAATCTTTGCCTGACGCAACAGTTTCGAGAGCTTGGCCGCGAGCGCTCGATGGGGGCGCGTCCGCAGGCGAGTCGAGGGGGACTCGGGTGGGCGTGGTGTGCGGAGCGGGCAGTCGGCAGTGTGCAGGTGATCTCTTGCCTCGAACTGGAGTGTGAAATATGGGTGCTGGGCCCCGTCTGAGTGTCATCGTCCCGTTCCAGGACGTGGAGACGTACCTCACGGAGTGCCTGGAGTCCATCGCACGGCAGACGTTCCGCGACTTCGAAGTGATCATGGTCGATGACGGATCGACGGACTCGTCCACCGCCATCGCCGAGGAATTCTGCGCGGCCGATCCCCGGTTCCGTCTGATACGCCAGGATTCCCAGGGGCCTGGGCACGCGCGCAACACCGGGCTCCGGGCCATGCGCCCCGGCGGGGAGTTCCTGGTCTTCGCGGACGGCGACGACGTCATCCCGGAGTACGCCTACGAGTTGCTCATCCGCACGCTGTCGGAGTCCGGGTCGGATTTCGTGTCCGGAAACGTGCAGATGATGAACTCCACGACCAAGTGGCAGTCCCCGCTGCACAAGGGGCCGATGCAGCGTGACCGCAAGGGGACGCACATCACGCGGTTCGAGGCGCTCATCTACGACCGCACGGTCTGGAACAAGGTGTTCCGCCGGAGCTTCTGGGACTACCACTTCATACAGTTCCCCGAAGGGGTTCTCTACGAGGACTCCTGGGTCAACATGTTCGCCCACTTCAAGGCGAAGAAGGTCGATGTCATCAGCGACATCGTCTACTTCTGGCGCAGACGCGACGGTGGCGCCGCGCCCTCCATCACCCAGCGGCACACGGAGCTCAACAACCTCCAGGACCGGGTCGCGGCGGTGCAGTCCGTCAGCCGCTTCCTCGGGCAGCACCGCTCGCGGGCCTTCAAGGCCCACAAGCGCAAGTACGACCTCGCCTGCCTGAAGTCGGACCTCATGCTGCACCTCAAGGTCCTCCCGGACGCCGACGACGAGTACCGCGACGCCTTCATGTACGCGGCCCAGGAGTTCTTGTCCGAGGCCGACGGAGACATCATCGAAGAGCTTCCCGCGGACGCCCGTGTGAAGTGGCTCCTCGTCCACCAGGGCCGCCTGGACGAGCTCCTGGACGTACTGGAATTCGAGAGGAAGGGCGGGCCGCTGCCCGTCCGGCGACGCCTGCGCCGGTACCTGAACTACCCGCACCTGGGGAACCGTGAGACGGGTCTGTACAAGCGCGACTACCGCCTCGACAAGGAGCTGTCGCCCTTCAGTTCGCTCTCCGAAGCCCGGTGGGACGGGGATCTGCTGACGTTGAGCGGGTCCGCCTACGTGCGCTTCATCAACGTGCACAAGCGGCACATGTCGAAGAAGATGCTCGCCCTCCGCAACAAGAAGACGGGCAGCACGCTCGTCAACCTCGCCAGGACCACGTACTACCCGCAGGCCACCGAGTACTCGAACCAGAACCGCTACTGCTACGACTGGGCCGGTTTCGAGGCGCGGTTCGACACCACACGGCTCAAGAAGAAGGGCGAGTGGGTCGAGGGGACCTGGGACGTGGCGGCGGGGGTGTTCAGCCGTGGTCTGTTCCGCTACAAGAGCATCGGCCGGGGCGGCGCCGGCACCGCCGCCAACCCCCCGCACCGGTATGTCGACAAGAACACCCGCATCGTCCCGCTGTTCGTCCAGGGCGGCTTGAAGATCCGTGTCGAACGGGTGCGGTGCCGTATCACACGGCACCGCGTCGTGGGGCAGCACCTCGAACTCGGCGGCGTCTACCTCGGCCCCAAGATGCCGGAGTGGGGAAAATTCCGCGTGACCAGCATGAACGGCGCGGGTCGGCACGAAGCCTGGATGTCCTTCCAGCCCGGTGGCGACGGCTGGTGCACCTTCGTCGCCCGGGTACCGCTGGACAAGGTCGTACCAGGATCGAGGGGGTCCGACGACGCCGTCCCGCAGGCATGGACCATGGGCAGCAACGGCTGGAAGACGACGGTCCATGTGGAAGGCCGCAAGACCCCGCTGTACCCGGTGATGGCGGAGGAGGCCGAGGACGGCCACTACCGGATGCCGTCGGCGCTCCAGACCGAGGACGGGGACCGCGAGATCGTCGTCCACCGCAACGGCTCCGGATACGTGGTGCTCTTCGAGCGCTCTGCGCTGCCCCTGCTGACCGACCACTGCTGGCGCGAGGACGGTTCGCTGGAACTCATCGGCCGGTACTCCTGCGCGGACCTGCTGACCTCCCGCGAGCGGACCAGCGCGCACCTGGTGGTCAGATCGCGCGCGCACGGCGCCGAACGGGCCGTGCCGATCGAGTGGAACGGCCACGGCTTCCGGTGCGTGGTGCGGCCCGCGGCGATGGCGACCCTCGCCGGAGCCATCCCGCTCGCCGCCGGCCGGTGGGACTTCTTCCTGCGCCGCCAGGACCCGTCGGAGGTCGCTCCCGACCAGCGCCTGGCCGATCTCATGGTGAAGATCGAGCAGAGCCTGGTGAGCACCTTCCCGAGGGAGATCGAGGAGGGGGGCCGGGGCTACGACCTCCAGGCCGAGGCGTACGACCGGCTCTCGCTCCTCGTCCGGTCCGCCATGGCCGAGAACGCCAGGGGCCCCTACCGCCAGAAGCTTCTGCGTACCAAGTACTATCCGCAGGCCCGCCGCGAGGAGATCCGGCCCGCCGTGCTGTTCGACGCCTTCAAGGGCACGCAGTACTCGGACAGTCCGCGTGCCGTCCACGAGGAGATGGTCCGGCGCGGCGTCGCCCTCGAACACCTCTGGGTCGTACGGGACGACCAGGTGCAGGTCCCGCCCACCGCCCGGCCGGTGCGCATGTGGTCGCAGGAGTGGTACGAGGCGCTGGCGACCTCGCGCTACATCGTGGCCAACAACCACCTTCCCGACTGGTTCGCCAAGCGCTCCGGCCAGGTCGTCGTGCAGACCTGGCACGGAACCCCCCTCAAGAAGATCGGCCATGACATCGAGGCCGTGCACTTCGCCGACCAGCGCTATCTGGAGCGGGTCGCGAAGGAGGTGCAGAACTGGGACATGCTGGTCTCGCCCAACACCTTCTCGACACCGATCCTGAAGAGGGCGTTCCAGTTCCCGGGGGAGATGGTCGAGTGCGGCTATCCCCGCAACGACATCCTCCGCCGCCCCGGAACCGAGCGCCGTGCGGAGGAGATCCGTCGGCGCATCGGTCTGCCTCCCGGCAAGCGCGTCATCATGTACGCGCCCACCTGGCGCGACGACCAGTTCTACGCGCCCGGCAAGTACAAGTTCGACTTCAGGATCGACCTCGAGGACGCCCGCGCACGGCTCGGTTCCGACCACGTGCTGATGGTCCGCCGGCACCCCAACGTGGTGGACCCGGTCCCGGGCGCGGGCGACGGCTTCGTCTTCGACGTGTCCGACTACCCCGACATGGCGGATCTCTCGCTCATCACCGATGTGATGATCACGGACTATTCGTCCCTGATGTTCGACTTCGTCAACACCGGGCGGCCGATCCTCTTCTTCACCTACGACCTGGACCACTACCGCGACACACTGCGCGGCTTCTACTTCGACTTCGAGCAGGCCGCTCCCGGTCCGCTGGTGTCCGAGTCCGCGGAGCTCATCTCCGCCATCGAGGACATCGACCTCGTCCAAGAGGGCTACGCCGACCGCTACCAGTGGTTCCAGGAGGAATTCTGCGACCTGGACGACGGATACGCCTCGGCCCGGCTGGCCGAACACATCCTCGTCGCGGGCGGGGACATGGAGCCCGGCGAGGCCCGTGGCGGATCCGACGTCCGGGCGTCGCTCCACCGGTCCCGGGAGCCCGATCCCTTCGCCGACTTCGACGCGTACGTCCAGAACCAGGCGGGCCCCCGACAGGACGCCGGCACCCCGGCCGCTTCGCCGCGGCCCGTGAGGACGGACTCCCTCCATGTCTAAAGCAGCGACGTCCAAGCGTGCCGTGGTCACCGGCATAGACGCCTCCGGCGCGTACCCCGTCCAGTACCGGTTCAGCCACGCCAAGAGCGGTACCCGGCATCTGGTCGTGATCTTCGCGAACTTCTCCGCACCCGAGGAGTACGGATGGTCGAACGGAGTCCTGGACAACGTCCGGGCCAACATCCTCTGGGTCCGTGACCTGTTCGACGGGAAGAACACCTACTACCTGTGCAAGGGCATGGACTTCGAACTGGAGAGGTCCGTCGTCACGCTCATATCCAACGTGATGAACTCACTGGGACTCACGCCGGACCAGTGCACCATGTGGGGCGGTTCCAAGGGCGGGAGCGCCGCGCTGTACTTCGGCCTGAAGTACGGGTTCCGGAACATCGTCGCCGTGGTCCCGCAGTTCCGCGTCGGCACGTATGTCCTGAAGCACCCCACCGTGGCCGCCCACATGATGGGCGAGGTCACCGAAGAGAACATACGCGTCCTGGACGAGGCCGTTCCCGGCCTGGTGCGGGCCGGGGCCAACCGCGGTGCCAACGTCTACGTCCTCTCCTCACCTCTGGACGAGCAGTACGGGGAGCAGGTCGAGCCCTTCCTGCCCCTCTTCGGCGGCTACGAGAACTTCAACTTCGTCTACAGCGAATCGCCCTTCATCACGGACCACGTCACCGTGACCCGACGCAACGTCCCCGCCCTGATGGGACTGCTCAACCTCCTCGTGGACGGCATCGCCCCGCGGATCGGGTTCGTCACCAACGGCCATGAACAGCCCGACGCCGACAAGTCAGGCATCGACGCCTACCTCAAGGCCACGTCGCTGGTGCGCGAGACCTTCTCCCCGCCCGTGGTCCTCACGCCCTCTCCCGGGGAAGCGGTCCCGACGGCGGAGGTGCGGTTCTCCGGCTCGGCCCAGGGAGCGGTGCGGCTCAGTTTCTGGGAGAACGGCGCGTACGTGGCCTCGCCGAAGGTCGCGCCGGACGGCGGTTGGTCCTGGACACGTGACCGTGCCTGGACCCCGGGGGAGCACACGCTCCGTATGTTCGCGGTGGACGCGGCCGGCTACCACTCCGCGAGGACGGAGATCAGGTTCACCGTGCCCCCGCAGGGGACTCCGGTCGCGGCCGCCCCGCGGCCGCCGGAGGGGATCCAGCCGGCCATGAGCGGGCCGCCCGCCGGGCCCACGGTCTCGTACCCCGCTCCGGACCAGCGTGTACCCGGACCGGGCGTGGGTGTCGCCGGATACGCCCCGGGCGCGGGGCACGTGGTGTTCGTGGCCGAGGGCGGGACCTCGCTCGGGGCCGTACCGGTGGCGCCGGACGGCAGTTGGTCCTGGGACGCGGGGTGGGCCTGGCCCCCGGGACCGCACACGGTGGAGTGCCACGCGGTCGACGCCCAGGGCGGTGAGTCCCGGCGGACCCGGGTCTCGTTCCACGTAATGGGTGCCCAGGCCCCGGCGGCGGCGATGTACCAGGCTCCCCGGTTCTGACGTTCCGGGGACCCGGCGGATCAGCCGCTGTCTTCCGTGTCCGTGCGGACGGTCATGACCACCGCGAGGTGATCCGACACCCCGGTCTCCCGGACGGCGCAGCCGGCCCTCCTGAGCCGGGTGAACTGATAGTCCAGCTTGACGCCGGAACGGTGCGTCGCCCGGCCCGCGCGTGAGCCGGCGGACCGCTGGTCGCACTCCCGGTACCGGCGGAAGGCCTCGTGAGGCCAGATCCAGCGGTAGGCGTCGGCCCGCGACGGCGGCGAACTGTTGAAGTCACCACCGAACACCGTGCGGGAGTCGGCGGCCGCGACCAGTGTCCTGAGCTGATCGTCCCGGTACTCCCACCCGGGGTGTGCGCGGTCGGATCCGACGACACTCAGATGGGCGTTGCAGATCCTGATCCGGTGGACGGGCACCGAAGCGCACTGGATTCCCCGCTGCAGTCCCACCACCGGCTGCCGGGAAGCCAGAGGGGCGACGTCCTTCAGAGGGTACGAGGCCAGGAGCGCGATACCCGCGTCCCCGCTGCCGCCACCGGTGCACCGGACCGGGGTGTGCCGTCCGTGGGCGTCACGATAGGTGTAGGCCTCGAAGGCGCTGTGCCAGCCCTCTCCGAGCCGCTGCCGCGCCAGGGCGAGATCGTCGGCGCAGACCTCCTGGAGCATGATCACCGAGGCGCCGTCGACCGACGCCAGCTCCACGAGCGCCTCGGCCTTCCGGCGGTGGGTGCCCGTCTTCTCGCAGCCCCACTGATCGACCCCGCACATGTTCCACGTCGCGATCCGCAGGCGCGGCGGGACGCCCTTCGAAGGCACTCCGCTCGTGGTGAGCAGGAGCGCCAGAGGCAGGACGAAGCACAGCACGCTCGCACGGGCGGAGAACGGCCGCAGGAGGGGACGGTGGGGCCGGCCGCGGGTCATCCGGGCAGCCTACGTGTGGCCTCGGGGCCGTCCGACGGCAGGACAGCTCACGTGCGCCGGAGCACGCGAACCGGCCGCCCACCGAAGCGGACAGCCGGGCACCCCCCCCACGCGAACGGGCCGTACAGGGAAGCCCTGTACGGCCCGAGCGGTACCGGGGAGGGGAGAGGCTAGGCCGGGACGCTCGCCACGCCGCGCTCCAGGAACTTCTTCCCGTTGACGCGTTCCGAGACGCCCTCGCGGTCCAGGTACGGCGTGATGCCGCCCAGGTGGAAGGGCCAGCCCGCGCCGGTGATCAGGCAGAGGTCGATGTCCTGGGCCTCGGCGACGACGCCCTCGTCCAGCATCAGCCCGATCTCCCGCGCCACCGCGTCCAGGACCCGGTCGCGGACCTGCTCCTCCGTCAGGACGGTGTCGCCCTGCTTCAGGAGCGCGGCGACCTCCGGGTCCAGCTCCGGCTTGCCGGAGTCGTAGACGTAGAAGCCGCGCTTGCCGGCCTTGACCACCGCGGCCAGGTTCTCCGAGACCGTGAAGCGCTCCGGGAAGGCGCGGTTCAGGGTCTCCGAGACGTGCAGACCGATGGCCGGGCCGACCAGCTCCAGCAGCACCAGCGGGGACATCGGCAGGCCGAGCGGCTCGACGGCCTTCTCCGCCGTCTCGACCGGGGTGCCCTCGTCGATGACGTTCTGGATCTCGCCCATGAAGCGGGTGAGGATGCGGTTGACGACGAACGCCGGGGCGTCCTTCACCAGGACCGCGGTCTTCTTCAGCTTGCGCGCGACACCGAACGCCGTGGCCAGCGAGGCGTCGTCGGTCCGTTCGCCGCGCACGATCTCCAGCAGCGGCAGGACCGCGACCGGGTTGAAGAAGTGGAAGCCGACGACCCGCTCCGGGTGCTTCAGCTTCGACGCCATCTCGGTGACCGAGAGGGACGAGGTGTTCGTGGCGAGGATCGCGTGCGCCGGGGCGACCGCCTCGACCTCCGCGAACACCTGCTGCTTGACGCCGATCTCCTCGAAGACGGCCTCGATGACGAAGTCGGCGTCGGAGAACCCCTCCGCCTTGTCCAGCACACCGGTCACCAGGGCCTTGAGGCGGTTGGCCTTGTCCTGGTTGATCCGGCCCTTGCCGAGCAGCTTGTCGATCTCGGCGTGGACGTAGCCCACCCCCTTGTCGACGCGCTCCTGGTCGATGTCGGTCAGCACGACCGGCACCTCCAGACGGCGCAGGAAGAGCAGCGCGAGCTGGCTGGCCATCAGGCCCGCGCCCACCACGCCGACCTTGGTCACCGGACGGGCCAGGGACTTGTCCGGGGCCCCGGCCGGGCGCTTGGCGCGCTTCTGGACCAGGTTGAAGGAGTAGATGCCCGAGCGCAGCTCGCCGCCCATGATCAGGTCCGCGAGGGCCTGGTCCTCGGCGTCGAAGCAGGCGCCCAGGTCGCCGCCCTTCGCCGCGGCGACGATCTCCAGCGCGCGGTACGCGGCCGGGGCCGCCCCGTGCACCTTGGAGTCGGCGACGGCCCGGCCCCGCGCGACGGCCTGGTCCCAGGCCTCCCCGCGGTCGACCTCCGGGCGCTCCACCGACAGCGAGCCGGTGAGCACGGACGCCGTCCACAGCAGCGACTGCTCCAGGAAGTCCGCACCCTCGAAGATCGCGTCGGCGATGCCGAGTTCGAAGACTTGCGCGCCCTTGAGCTGACGGTTCTGGTTCAGCGAGTTCTCGATGATCACCGAGACGGCGCGGTCGGCGCCGATGAGGTTGGGCAGCAGCGTACAGCCGCCCCAGCCCGGGACCAGGCCGAGGAAGACCTCGGGCAGCGAGAAGGCGGGGATCGCGGTGGAGACGGTGCGGTACGAGCAGTGCAGACCGATCTCCACACCGCCGCCCATGGCCGCGCCGTTGTAGTACGCGAACGTCGGGACCGCGAGGCCGGACAGCCGGCGGAACACGTCGTGGCCGCCCTTGCCGATGGCCAGCGCGTCCGAGTGGTTCTTCAGGAGCTCGACGCCCTTGAGGTCGGCGCCGACCGCGAAGATGAACGGCTTGCCGGTCACACCGACCCCGACGATCGAGCCGTCGGCGGCCTCCTTCTCGACCTGGTCGATGGCGGCGTCCAGGTTCGCCAGCGACTGCGGGCCGACGGTGGTCGGCTTGGTGTGGTCCAGGCCGTTGTCCAGCGTGATCAGGGCGAACCTGCCCGCCCCGGCCGGAAGGTCGAGGTGGCGTACGTGCGCCCGCGTGACGACCTCGCCGGGGAACAGTTCGGCCGCGCCCCTCAGAAGCTCGGTGGTGGTGGTGCTCACTTGCTGCCTCCGGCGTTCTCGAAGTGCGGGTTCTCCCAGACGACGGTCGCACCCATGCCGAAGCCGACGCACATGGTCGTCAGGCCGTAGCGGACCTCGGGGTGCTCCTCGAACTGGCGGGCCAGCTGCGTCATCAGCCGGACGCCGGAGGAGGCCAGGGGGTGGCCGTACGCGATGGCGCCGCCGTACTGGTTGACGCGGTCGTCGTCGTCGGCGATGCCGTAGTGCTCCAGGAAGGCGAGCACCTGGACCGCGAACGCCTCGTTGATCTCGAAGAGACCGATGTCCTCGATGGTCAGACCGGCCTTGGCCAGGGCCTTCTCCGTCGCCGGGATCGGGCCGTAGCCCATGACCTCCGGCTCGACACCCGCGAAGGCGTAGGAGACCAGACGCATCCGGACCGGCAGGCCCAGCTCACGGGCCACGTCCTCGGCGGCGAGCAGCGAGGCGGTGGCGCCGTCGTTGAGCCCGGCGGCGTTACCGGCCGTGACCCGGCCGTGGGGGCGGAACGGGGTCTTCAGACCCGCCAGGGACTCCATCGTGGTGCCCGGCCGCATCGGCTCGTCGGCGGTGACCAGGCCCCAGCCCGTCTCCCCGCCCTCCTCGTTGGTGCGGCGTACGGCGATCGGTACCAGGTCCTGCTGGATCGTGCCGTTCGCGTAGGCCTTGGCGGCCTTCTCCTGCGAGCGGACCGCGTACGCGTCGGCGCGCTCCTTGGTGATCGTGGGGTAGCGGTCGTGCAGGTTCTCCGCGGTCATGCCCATGAAGAGGGCGGACTCGTCGACCAGCTTCTCCGAGACGAAACGCGGGTTCGGGTCCACGCCCTCGCCCATCGGGTGGCGGCCCATGTGCTCGACACCACCGGCGACGACCACGTCGTACGCGCCGAAGGCGATGGAACCGGCCGTCGACGTGACGGCGGTCAGGGCCCCCGCGCACATGCGGTCGATGGAGTAGCCCGGGACGGACTGCGGGAGACCGGCCAGGATTCCGGCGGTACGGCCGAGGGTGAGGCCCTGGTCGCCGATCTGGGTGGTCGCGGCGACGGCGACCTCGTCGATCTTCGCGGGGTCCAGGTCCGGGTTGCGGCGCAGCAGCTCCCGGATGGCCTTCACGACGAGATCGTCGGCGCGGGTCTCGTGGTAGATGCCCTTCGGGCCCGCTTTGCCGAACGGGGTGCGGACGCCGTCGACGAAGACGACGTCCCGGATGGTACGAGGCACGGTGGCTCTCCTCCAGGGTGCGGGATGGCACTGCTGCGGGGCGCGCCGATGAGCGCGCCGCCACCCTCATGCTACTTGCGGGTAACCAAGCTGCCCACCCCCCGTGCCCGGAGCGGCGAAGGTCACATGTCACCACAAGCCCGCAGGTGCCGGCCGCGCGCCGCGCGGCGGCCCGGGAGTACGGACCGCCCGCCCCCGGGGCTCAGGCGCCGGTGTCCAGCGCGCGCAGCAGCAGGGGGCCGACCTGTTCGATCTGCCAGCGGCGGGCGCCGTACCCGGCCAGGGCGGTCTCGACCGCGCCCGGCGTCAGGGTTTTCGGCGGCTCCCAGCAGACCCGGCGCACGGTGTCCGGAGTGATGAGGTTCTCCTGGGGCATGTGGAGTTCCTCGGCGAGTCCGGAGACCGCGGTGCGGGCCGCCGACAGCCGGGCCGCGGCGGCCGGGTCCTTGTCGGCCCAGGCGCGGGGCGGCGGCGGACCGGCCGGCTGCTGGCCGGGCTGCGGGAGCTCGGTCTCGGGCAGCGCCCTGGCCCGGTCGACGGCGGCCTGCCACTGTTCCAGCTGGCGGCGTCCCATGCGGTGGCCGAAACCGGGCAGCGCGGTCAGGGCGTGCACGTTGGCCGGCATGGCGAGCGCCGCCTCGATGATCGCGGCGTCGCCGAGGACCTTGCCGGGCGAGATGTCCCGGCGCTGCGCGACCTGGTCCCGGGCCGTCCACAACTCCCGTACGACGGCGATCTGTCGGCGGCGGCGCACCTTGTGCATGCCGGAGGTCCGGCGCCAGGGGTCCTTGCGCGGGGGAGCGGGCGGCGCCGAGGCGATCGCGTCGAACTCCTCCAGGGCCCATTCCAGCTTGCCCTGCCGCTCCAGCTCGGCCTCCAGGGCGTCGCGCAGGTCCACCAGCAGCTCGACGTCGAGCGCGGCGTAGCGCAGCCAGGGGTCGGGCAGCGGGCGGGTGGACCAGTCGACCGCGGAGTGGCCCTTCTCCAGGGCGTACCCCAGGAGGTTCTCCACGATGGCGCCGAGACCGACGCGCGGGAACCCGGCCAGCCGTCCGGCCAGCTCCGTGTCGAAGAGCGAGGTGGGGACCATGCCTATGTCGCGCAGGCAGGGGAGGTCCTGGGTGGCGGCGTGCAGGATCCATTCGGTGCCGGTCAGGGCCTCGCCCAGGGACGACAGGTCCGGGCAGCCCACCGGGTCGATCAGCGCGCTCCCGGCGCCTTCCCGGCGCAGCTGCACGAGGTAGGCGCGCTGCCCGTAGCGGTAGCCGGAGGCGCGCTCGGCGTCGACGGCGACGGGACCGGTCCCCGCGGCGAACGCCGCGACGACCCCGGCCAGCGCGTCGTCGGTCGCCACCACCGGGGGAATGCCCTCGCGAGGTTCCAGCAAGGGGATCGGCGCCGGGGCGACGTCGTCCGGGGGAGCGCCCCCGGTGGTTCGCAGTGATGTGTCTGCTGCGGTCTCTTGGGCGTCGGTCACATGCCAAGGGTATCCGTGTATGCGTGGCGTACGCCGACGGAACGTTCCGTCGGCGTACGCCACGCACCCGAACCGGCCGGGTGGGCGTCCGCGCGGGTCGGCGCGGGTGCGCGCGGGTCAGTGGATGATGCCGGTGCGCAGGGCGACGGCGACCATTCCGGCGCGGTCCCCGGTGCCGAGCTTGCGGGCGATGCGGGCGAGGTGGCTCTTGACCGTGAGGGCGGACAGCCCCATCGAGACGCCGATGGCCTTGTTGGACTGGCCTTCGGCGACCAGGCGGAGCACCTCCACCTCGCGGCCGGACAGTTCGCGGTAGCCGCCCGGGTGGCTCGGGGAACCGGGGGGCCTGCGGTGCATGCGGGCGGCGTTGGCGCCGATGGGCGCCATGCCGGGACGGCCGGGGTGGCCGATGTTGGTGCGGGTGCCGGTGACGACATAGCCCTTGACGCCGCCCGCGAGGGCGTTGCGCACGGCGCCGATGTCGTCGGCGGCGGACAGGGCCAGGCCGTTCGGCCAGCCGGCGGCTCGGGTCTCGGACAGCAGGGTCAGCCCGGAACCGTCGGGCAGGTGGACGTCGGCAACGCAGATGTCGCGCGGGTTGCCGACGCGGGGACGGGCCTCCGCGATGGACGACGCCTCGATGACGTCACGTACTCCGAGTGCCCACAGATGGCGGGTGACGGTGGAACGGACGCGCGGGTCGGCCACGACGACCATGGCCGTCGGCTTGTTCGGGCGGTAGGCGACCAGGCTTGCGGGCTGCTCGAGGAGAACGGACACCAGGCCTCCTGGGGGAGTGGCGGGACGGCCGGCTCGGGGGTGCAGCCGGGGCGAACCGTGCTTGAAGGGTCATTGACCTCTTCGGCAGCAGAGCCGTGCTCCTTTAGAGGAAGATCACGATTTGGTGAGTAACAATTCGGGCAAATCGGACGGGCGATCGATTGTACGAAAAGAGAGCCGGTGCCTGTGCGACCGGCTCTCCCGAAAGTGACACACCGTTACGGAATCTGCGGCCCCCGCCGCTGAGGCAGCGTCACCACCGCCGCGTCGGCCGCGTCCGACGGCGGCAGCCCGGCCAGCTGGCAGAGCAGATCGCCCCAGGCGGCCAGGTGCGCCGCCACGTCCGGGACACCGCCGCGCCCCTCGCGCGGGGTCCAGGAGGCGCGGATCTCGATCTGGGTCGCCGGACGGCGCGCGGACAGCGCGCCGAAGTAGTGCGAGCCGGCGCGCGTCACGGTGCCCCCGGCCTCCCCGTACGACAGCCCCCGGGCGTCCAGCGCCCCCGTCAGCCAGCTCCAGCAGACCTCGGGCAGCAGCGGGTCGGCCGCCATCTCCGGCTCCAGTTCCGCCCGCACCAGGGTCACCAACCGGAACGTGCCCTGCCAGGCATCGTGCCCGGACGGATCGTGCAGGAGCACCAGACGCCCGTCGGCGAGATCGTCGTCACCGTCCACGACCGCCGCCTCCAGGGCGTACGCGTGAGGTGCGAGCCGCTGCGGCGGCCGTGTCGGTTCGACCTCCAGTTCGGGGCGCAGGTGCGCGGAACGCAGCCCTTCGACCGCCGACCGGAACGCGGGCGGGACCAACTCGCCCTCCCCGCTCCCCTCGGTGTCGGCGCCATCGGAATGATCGGAAAATTGTCCCTGAGCCGGAGCCATGCGGGGAAGAGTAGGCGGAACCGGGGTCTCGCGCAGGGAAGGACACCCGCCCGGGCCGGCTCCTTGCCGCTCCATGCGAAGATTCCAGGTGTGAGTGCCAACCACGGCCCCTCGGGGCTGCAGACGACATCCGCCACCCATGAGTCGGCCTTCCTCAAGGCGTGCAGGCGTGAACCCGTGCCGCACACCCCGGTGTGGTTCATGCGCCAGGCCGGGCGCTCGCTGCCGGAGTACCTGAAGGTCCGCGAGGGCATCGCGATGCTCGACTCCTGCATGATGCCGGAGCTGGTCACCGAGATCACCCTCCAGCCGGTGCGCCGGCACAAGGTCGACGCCGCGATCTACTTCAGCGACATCGTCGTACCGCTCAAGGCCATCGGCATCGACCTGGACATCAGGCCCGGCATCGGCCCGGTGATCGCCGAGCCCGTCCGCACCCGTGCCGACCTGGCCCGGCTGCGCGACCTCACGCCCGAGGACGTCTCCTACGTCACCGAGGCGATCGGCATGCTCACCGCCGAGCTGGGCGCGACACCGCTGATCGGTTTCGCGGGGGCGCCGTTCACCCTGGCCAGCTACCTCGTGGAGGGCGGCCCGTCCCGCAACCACGAGCGCACCAAGGCCATGATGTACGGCGACCCCGAGCTCTGGGCCGACCTGCTCGACCGCCTCGCGGAGATCACCTCGGCGTTCCTCAGGGTCCAGATCGAGGCCGGCGCCTCGGCGGTCCAGCTCTTCGACTCCTGGGTGGGCGCCCTGGCCCCCGCCGACTACCGGCGCTCCGTCCTGCCGGCCTCCGCCAAGGTGTTCGACGCGGTCGCCGGGTACGGCGTCCCGCGCATCCACTTCGGCGTGGGCACCGGCGAACTGCTGGGGCTCATGGGCGAGGCCGGGGCGGACGTCGTCGGGGTGGACTGGCGCGTCCCCATGGACGAGGGCGCGCGCCGGGTCGGCCCCGGCAAGGCGCTCCAGGGCAACCTCGACCCGGCGGTGCTCTTCGCGCCGACCGCGACGGTGGAGGCGAAGACCCGGGAGGTGCTCGACGCCGCCGCCGGTCTGGAGGGGCACATCTTCAACCTCGGGCACGGCGTCATGCCGACGACCGACGCGGACGCCCTGACGCGCCTGGTGGAGTACGTCCACGAGCGGACGGCGCGCTGAGCGCACGCCGGTGACACCGCGTCCCGGGGCCACGGGACGCGGTGCCACCGGCGCCCGGTGCCCCGGGGCCTCCAGGCGTTCCGTGGGCGGGCGGCCGGGGCTCCGGAATTCGGCCGGAAATCGCCGTCCGATCAGGCGCTTCCGGCCTTCCGTACCTCCGTGACCGCCTTGCGCGCCGCCACCAGCACCGGGTCCCAGACCGGGGAGAACGGCGGTGCGTACCCGAGGTCCAGCGCCGTCATCGCCTCCACCGTCATCCCGGCGGTCAGCGCCACGGCCGCCACGTCCACACGCTTGGCCGCGCCCTCACGGCCCACGATCTGCACGCCCAGCAGCCGTCCCGTGCGGTACTCGGCGATCATCTTCACGGTCATGGGCCGGGCCCCCGGGTAGTAGCCGGCCCGCCCGGTCGACTCGATCGTCGCCGTGACGTACCGCAGGCCCACCGCGGCCGCGTCCTTCTCGCGCAGCCCGGTGCGGCCGATCTCCAGGTCGCAGACCTTGCTCACCGCCGTCCCCACGACCCCCGGGAACGTCCCGTAGCCGCCGCCGGCGTTCGCGCCGATGACCTGGCCGTGCTTGTTGGCGTGGGTGCCCAGGGCGATGTGCCGGGTGCGGCCCGCCACCAGGTCCAGGACCTCCACGCAGTCGCCGCCCGCCCAGATGTTGTGATGGCCGCGCACCCGCATCGACAGGTCGGTCAGCAGCCCGCCGGACGGACCGGTCGGCAGGCCGGCCGCGCGGGCCAGGGCGGTCTCCGGCTCGACGCCGATGCCCAGCACCACGACGTCCGCCGGGTAGGTCGCGTCGGCGGTGGCGACCGCCGACACCCGGCCGTCCGCGCCGGTGAGGATCCGGGTGACCGAGGCCCCGTTCACCGTGGTGATGCCCATACCGTCCATCGCCTCGTGGACCAGGCGCCCCATGTCGGGGTCGAGGGTGGCCATGGGCTGCGCGCCCCGGTTGACCACCGTCACCTCGTACCCGCGCCTGAGCATCGCCTCGGCCATCTCGACGCCGATGTAGCCCGCGCCGACCACGACCGCCCGCCGTCCCGTGGTCCGCTCCAGCGTCTCCAGGAGCGCCTGACCGTCGTCCAGGGTCTGCACCCCGTGCACCCCGGCGGCGTCGATCCCCGGCAGCTCCGGGCGGACGGGCCGGGCCCCCGTCGCGATCACCAGCTTGTCGAAGTCCGTCCAGTACGCCTCACCGCTGTCGCGGTCCAGGGCCCGCACCCGCTGCCCGGCGACGTCGATCCCGGTCACCTCGGTGCGCATCCGCAGATCGATGGACCGCTCCCGGTGCTCCTCGGGGGTACGGGCGATCAGGGCGTCCGGACCCTCGACGTCCCCGCCGACCCAGTAGGGGACACCGCAGGCCGAGTACGAGGTGAAGCGGCCGCGCTCGAAGGCGACGATGTCCAGCTCGCCGGGCCCCTTGAGCCTGCGGGCCTGCGACGCGGCGGACATCCCCGCCGCGTCGCCCCCGATGACCACCAGTCGCTCCGCCGCCATGCCGGCTCCCTTCGTCGATGGATCAGGGAGCCCACGCTACGGCGCTCACGGCGCGGGCGGCGCCTGCGCCCCGGGCGCCGAGGGCCGGTCCGGCGTACGGCGGCGCGGCAGCCTGCGGCGCAGCAGCCGGCCCAGTACCAGCAGGACGGCCACGGCGGCCAGGAACGGCGCCGTCGCGCCGACCGCCACCGTGATCCACCGCAGCGTCGTCACGAAGGCGTCCCAGCCGCCGCCCAGGGCGTCCAGGAACCCGGTGTCCTCGTCGTTGGGGTCCGCGCCGTCCGCGTACGGCTCGCTGAGCTCCAGGGTGATCGTCGCCAGCGAGGTGCGGTCCTTCAGGGAGGCCTGCTGGGCCAGCAGCGACTCCAGGTCGGCCTGACGGCTGCTCAGTTCGCCTTCGAGGGCCACCACGTCGGACAGCCTCCCGGCCTTGTCCATCAGCTCGCGGACCCGGGCCACGCTCGCGCGCTGGGTGGCGATCCGGCTCTCGACGTCGACGACCTGTCCCGTGACGTCCTTGGCGGCCGACGTGCGCGTCAGGAGCTTGCCCGACCCCGCCAGCTCGTCCAGCACGCCCTCGTACCGCTCCTGGGGCACGCGCAGCACCAGGTGCGACGTCTCGTGGGTGCCGTCCAGGCGCTCCGTGGTCTCCTCCGAGACCAGCCCGCCGGCGCCCTCCGCCGTCGCCCGTGCCGCCGCGACCGCCTTGGGCACGCTCGCGACCTCGACGTCGAGCGTGGCCGTACGGATGACGTGGACGGCGACCGCGGTGTCCGGCCGCGCCTCGGAGGTGGCCCCGGCGGCGGGCCGGGCGGCGGCCGGGCCGCCCCTCTCCGCGCCGGACGCCGCCGCCTTCTCGTCCGAGGCCGCCCTGTCGTCCGAGGCCGCCGTCCCCCGGTCGACGGCGGAGTCCCCGGCCCCGCAGGCTCCGGTGCCGAGCAGGACGGCCAGCAGCCCCGCGGCCAGGACGGCGCGCGGAAGGCGTCCGGCGGAGCGGACGGGTGGTCTGCCGCGCGTGTGGTGTCCGACGGTCATGTCGTGTCCCCCCAGGGCTGTTTGCCGATGCTGCCGGTTCGACGTACGGGGCCCGTGCGCGGGTTGCCGGAACGCGGTGTCGAAGCGGTCACGTTCGGGACTCGTTCCGGGTTTGAGAGAGTGGACCCATGCAGCGTTCTCTTCAGCACGACACCTCGCCCCTGGGTCATGTCGTCGTCATCGGCGGCGGCATCGCCGGACTCGCCGCCGCCCACCGGCTGCTCGCCACCGGGCTGCGGGTCACCGTCCTGGAGGCGACCGAACGGCTCGGCGGCAAGCTGATGACCGGTGAGGTCGCCGGGGCGCGGGTGGACCTCGGGGCCGAGTCGATGCTCGCCCGCCGGCCCGAGGCGGTCGAGCTGGCCACCGCCGCCGGTCTCGGCGACCGGCTCCAGCCGCCCGCCACCGCCACCGCCTCGGTCTGGACCCGGGGCGCCCTGCGCCCCATGCCCAAGGGCCACGTCATGGGCGTCCCCGGCGACCCGGCGGCGCTCGGCGAGCTCCTCTCCGCCGAGGGGCTGGCCCGGATCGCCGAGGAGCGTGACCTCACCCCGACGGCCGTCGGTGACGACGTCGCGGTCGGCGCCTACGTCGCGGACCGGCTCGGCCGCGAGGTCGTCGACCGGCTCGTGGAGCCGCTGCTCGGCGGGGTGTACGCGGGCGACGCCTACCGGATCTCGATGCGGGCCGCCGTACCGCAGCTCTTCGCGGTGGTGAAGGAGGGCGGCTCGCTGCTCGACGGTGTCCTGCGCGTCCAGGAGAGGGCCGCCGCCCGGCAGCTGACCGGCCCGGTGTTCCAGGGCATCGCCGGGGGCGTCGGCACCCTGCCGGACGCCGTGGCCGACGCCGTGCGGGCGGGCGGGGCGCGGATCCGTACCGCCACCCCCGTCCTCGGTCTGACCCGGACCGGACAGGGCTGGGACGTGCGCACCGAGACCGGGGTGATCGCCGCCGACGGTGTGGTGATGGCCGCGCCGGCCTGGTCCGCGTCCACGCTGCTCGCCGCCGAGTGCCCGGCGGCCTCCGTCGAGCTGGCCGCCGTGGAGTACGCCTCGATGGCCTTGGTCACCCTGGCCTTCCGGCGCTCCGACGTCGAGGGGACCGAGGCGCTGCGGGGCCGCTCCGGCTTCCTCGTACCGCCCGTCGACGGGCGCACCATCAAGGCCGCCACCTTCTCCAGCCACAAGTGGCGGTGGGTCGCGGACGCGGCCCCCGACCTCTTCGTGATGCGTACCTCGGTCGGCCGCTACGGCGAGGAGGACCACCTGCACCGCGAGGACTCCGAGCTGGTCGCGGTGTCGCTGAGGGACCTCGCCGAGGCGACGGGGCTGACGGCCCGGCCCGTGGACACCGTGGTCACCCGGTGGATCGGCGGCCTGCCGCAGTACCCCGTCGGCCACCTGGGCCGGGTCGCCCGGATCCGTGAGGAGGTGGCGAAGCTGCCCGCGCTGCGGGTGTGCGGGGCGGTCTACGACGGGGTCGGCATCCCCGCCTGCGTGGCGAGCGCCCGGTGGGCCGCGGACGAGATCGCGGAAGAGATCACCGCCACGCCGACCCGGGTTCAGGGCGCCGGGAGCGAGGCGGGACAATAGCCGTATGAGTGCGCCAGAAAAGCTTCCGAACGCAGGCAAGAAGGCCAAGGACCTCAACGAGGTCATCCGCTACACGCTGTGGTCCGTCTTCAAGCTGCGAGATGTGCTTCCCGCCGACCGCGCCGGTTACGCCGACGAGGTCCAGGAGCTGTTCGACCAGCTCGCCTCCAAGGACGTCACCGTCCGCGGCACCTACGACGTCTCCGGTCTGCGGGCCGACGCCGATCTGATGATCTGGTGGCACGCCGAGACCTCCGACGCGCTCCAGGAGGCCTACAACCTCTTCCGGCGCACCGCCCTCGGCCGCGCGCTGGAGCCGGTCTGGTCGAACATGGCCCTGCACCGCCCGGCCGAGTTCAACAAGTCGCACGTGCCGGCCTTCCTCGCCGACGAGGAGCCGCGCGCCTACGTCAGCGTGTACCCCTTCGTGCGCAGCTACGACTGGTACCTGCTGCCGGACGAGGACCGCCGCCGCATGCTCGCGGACCACGGCAAGATGGCCCGCGGCTTCCCGGACGTGCGCGCCAACACCGTCCCCTCCTTCTCGCTCGGCGACTACGAGTGGGTTCTGGCCTTCGAGGCGGACGAGCTGTACCGCATCGTCGACCTGATGCGCCACCTGCGGGGCTCCGAGGCACGGATGCACGTGCGCGAGGAGGTCCCGTTCTACACGGGCCGCAGGAAGGCGATCGCAGACCTGGTGGCGGGGCTCGCATAGCCAGCGTTTCCCGGCCACCCCGACCCGGAAGATCAGTTGGCGGGCAACGGCGCGTGTGACGCCGCCCGTCGTTCCAGCGACACCGGGTCCGGTTCCGGGAGCACATCGGCCCTGACCGGCGTAGTGCGGTGGCCCGTGGGGGAGTCAGCCATTCCTCCCCGCGGGTCGCCGCCTCGTGCCGGGCGCGGCCGATGTGTCCCGGGACGCCTACGTCCTGGGGGCTCCTGTGTCTCCCTGGGGCTCCGGCGCCTCTCCGGGGCCTCCCGCGCCTCCCGGGTGTCCTCCGGGGCGCCCTTCTTCTCCGGTATCCGCCTGAGCGCACGTCATCTCCGGTGCGCCTCCCGGGACGCGACCGTCCCGGCCGTCTTCCGGGCCCTGGCCTCGCGGGCACGTCCCCGGAGCGCGTCGCGGCTCTCAGATCTCCGCGCCCGGTGCCCGGCCGAGCGGACGCGCGGGGCGGCCGCCGAGCAGCGCCGCCCGGAGCCGCGGGTCCCGCACCGCCGCCACACCCCGTACGGCCACCGCCGCCAGCATCTCGCGGTCCGCGCCGTGCGCCGGGGCGGGCAGCGAGTCCAGCCACCGCTGGCCTGACGGCGAGGCCCACGGGCTGTACGGCCCGTTCTCCGCGTGGGCGATGGCCAGGCACCCCAGGGTCAGCACCAGCGGCAGCCCGAACCAGGCGGCCACCGGGCCCGCGTCGCCCGTGTCCTGACCGGGCATCAGCGCGGTCACCGCGGCCAGCACCGCCACCAGCACCGCGGCGCCCCGTACTCCCCGCGCGGCCGACTCCAGGGTGGTCCGCGTGCCGTGCGGTACGGCCAGTCCGGCGGCCACCAGCCGGTCCGCGAGCCCGCGCACGGTGTCGGCGGCGGCAGCGGCCGCCCGTATCGGCGCTATCCGGGACTGCCCCTCCGGGCCGATCGCCCGGATCACGGTGCGCTCCACCTCGTCGCGGCCCACCGGATCGACGACCGTCGCCCAGCCCGTGTGGGCGAGCAGCAGCCGGCGCCGCAGATGCATCGAGACCAGCGCCAGATCCGCCACCCGGTGCGGTCCGCCGGCCAGGAACGCCGTCTCGTACAGGCTGAGATCGCGGGGCAGCGGGGCGCCGGGGTCACCCGGGGCGTCGGACGACCGCAGCGCGGCGCCCGCGGTGACGAGGCAGAGCCGTACGCAGGAGACGGCCGCCGCGCCCCATGCGACCAGGAGGAACCAGACCCAGAGCATGGCGGATTTCTATGCGAGAGGGGCACGCGTGCGCCATGGTCTGTTCACGATCCGGACAGAAATAGGTCACACGTGGTCATGGATGGCTGAAATCCCGCCTTCACGAGCTGCTGCCGCAGCCCCCGCCCCCACCGCCGCAGCTGGAGCCCCCACCGCAGCTCGATCCGCCCCCGCAGCTCGACCCCCCGCCGTCCCCGCCGCCCGAACCGCACGAGGACCCGGATCCCCCGTCACCGCTGCCGCCGTGACTCCCGCCGAGACCGGCCCCCGCGCACCACACCGGCTGCGGCCCGCTGTCACCGGCGTACGCCCCCGCCCCCACGCCCGCCGACGTGACCACCCCGCTGCTCCGGCCGGGGGAGCCGTACCGGGCCGCGGCCAGCAACTGCTCCCGGAGTTCGGGGTAGGGCAGCGCGGCGGCCCCCCGGGTGGCCACGAGGTGGGCCGGGTGGGCGACCTGGGCGTGGGCGGCCCGGTAGGCGTCGGCGGCCCGGCGTCCCGCCCGGGTGAGCCGTGCCCTGGCGGACGCCGCGGCGACCAGGCCGACGACGGCGCCCAGGACGAGCGCGGGCAGCACCTTGAGGACGAACGGGAACGGGACGTCGTCGTACCCCTCGTGCAGGGCGTACTGAGCCACGGTCAGGCCGATGCTCACGGGCAGGCCCACGACACACCCGACGCCCTGGGTGAACGCCCACCGGCGGCGCGCGCGGTTGCCACCCGGTGCGGCCAGCAGCCCGCGAGCGGCCAGTCCGTCCCCGATCTCCTGTACCGCCGGGTGCCGCATCACGGCCTCCCGCAGGGGGCGCAGGGCGCCGCTGGGCGCGGCGGCCGACTCCTGGAGCACGGCACGCTCCACCACGTCACGTGCCTCCGCCCGGCGTACGGCGACGATGCCGGGGCCGCCGACCACCAGGCGGCCGTCCGCGTAGAGGGCGGTGAGCGCGGTGTCGACCGTCCTGGCCGGACCACCGCCCAGGAAGGCCGCCTCCGAGAGGTCGTGCACCCGTTCGTCGGCCCCGCCGCCCCGACGGCGGCCCACCGCCGGGGGCAGGACGAGCAGCAGGACGCTGGAGACCACCACGGCAAGGGTGAACACGAGGGCGAGGGCGTTCACCGGGCCCCCCGTCCCGACCGGGTTCCCGACCGGACTCCCGACTGGACTCCCGACAGGACGGTACGCGCGGCCCGGACGACCCGGGTGTCACGCGCCGCCCGGACCAGACGGGCCCCACGGCCCGGTGGCGTGGGGGCCGCCCGGTCCCGCCACCACCGGGTCAGCCCACGGCGGGCGGCGTCGTCGGCCGGGAGTCCCGCGATGAGGAGGTGTTCCGCGAAGTCCAGGGCGTCGCGGCGGTAACCCCCGGACAGCGGCCGGGTCCTGGCGTATTCCAGGTACGCCGGCCGGTAGCCGTCGCCCAGGATCGCCGGCAGTTCCGGGGCGACCCTGGCGACGACGTCGGCCCGTTTGGCGGCCAGGGCGCGGCTCTGCACCGCCAGCCGCCGGTGGTCGAAGCCCTCGGGCACGGGGGTGCCCGCCACCAGCGAGGAGAGCAGCGAGGTCTGCGCCACCCCGACCCGCTCCCGGGCCCCGGGCCGTGTCCCGGGGGCCTGCTTCCCGGGGGCCTGCTTGCCGTGCCGCGCGGAGCGCGACGCGGCGGGTGGGGAGGTCCCGGCCGGTGCGGCGGCCGCCAGGGTCTCGCGGATCACGGCCAGTTCACCCGCCAGCTCCTCGGCGGGCGGGAAGGCGTCGTCGCGCTCCAGCAGCACACCCGGAGGATCCACCCGTGCGCGCAGCTCGGTCAGCACGTCCAGGACGGGCCGCGTCACCGGGTGGGCGTGCGTGTCGTGCCACACGCCGTCCTTCTCGACCCCGCCCGCCACATGGACGTACGCGATGGCCTCCACCGGCAGTTCGTCGAGCGCGGTCGCGGGGTCCTCGCCCCGGTTGACGTGGTTGGTGTGCAGGTTGGCCACGTCGATCAGGAGGCGTACGCCGGTGCGTTCGACCAGCTCCGCGAGGAACTGACCCTCGGTCAGCTCTTCGTCGGGCCAAGCGATCAGCGCGGCGATGTTCTCCAGGGCGAGCGGCACGGGCAGCGAGTCCTGGGCGATCCGTACGTTCTCGCACAGCACGTCCAGCGCGTCCCAGGTGCGCGGCACGGGCAGCAGATGGCCCGCCTCCAGCCCGGGTGACGCGGTGAGCGGCCCCCCGGCCCGTACGAACGCGATGTGCTCCGTCACCAGCGGCGCGCCCAGCAGGGTGGCCCGTGCCGCCAGGTCCGCGAGGCGGTCCGGGCCGGGCCGGGCGGCCCCGCCCAGGCCCAGCGAGACTCCGTGCGGGACGACGGTGACCCCGCGCTCCCGGAGCCGTGCGAGCGGTTCGGGGAGGTGGTCGGCGCAGATGTTCTCGGCCACGGCCTCGACCCAGTCGATACCCGGCAGTGCCTCGACGGCGTCCGCGATCTCGGGCCGCCAGCCGATGCCGATCCCCAGCTTCATGATGTCCCCTCCCCGTCCCGTACGGGTCCCCGTCCCGTGGGAAGGTTCTGACCCCGTCGGGCGCCGTCGAATCCGGGAAGAGGGACGTTCAGAGCCCGATCTGAGGTTCCCGGGCCGGGGGCCGGGGTGCGCCGGGCGGGATTCCGGGCGGTCGCCCTTCTGCCCGGCCCGCCGCCCCGCCCCCGTCCCCGGTGGTGTCAGGGGCGGCGGCGCAGGGCCGGGTGGTCCGCGACGACCGTGCACGAGCCGGGCGCGATCTCGGTGAACCCCGCGTCCCGGACCACCGGCAGCCCGCTCACGGTCAGCTCGCGCCAGTGCCCGGCCTCCGGGACCCCGACGGAGAGCGGGAACCCGGCCTCGCGCCACGCCGTGCGCTCGGCGCCGGACAGCTCCCACCACGCGAGCTGGGCGCCGTGCCCGGCCTGCGCCATCGTCTTGCCCGCCGACATGTCCAGCTCGGGGTTGAGCCACAGCACCGGCCCCGTCCCGTCGGGCACCGGCGGGGGCTCGGGGTCGTCCAGCTCCGTGCCGGACACCTGGAGCTTGGCCAGCTCCTTGGGCCAGCCGTCCAGCGCGACCGGCGGGAACACCCGGACCTCGGCCCTCTCGCCCGTGACCGTGATCCCCGGCAGCGCGCACGCCTTGCGCCACTCCGCGCCACGCGCCCGGCGCACCACCTTGCGGATGCGGGCGTCCTCCCAGTCCCGCATGGCCCGCGCCCACTCCCCGTCGCCCAGCGCACGTTCGTCCGACAGCATCGTGAGCACCGCGCGCGCGGCGGTCCGCAGCGCGTCGGTGCGCGCGGGCGGATCGGTCTTCTCCAGACGCACCACCAGCGGAAGCACGAACTGGGGTGCCTCGTCGCGGGCGGCCGGCTCCGGACGGAAGGGGTCGGCCGAGGCCGTCGCGGGAAGGGGCTCGGGGATGTCGTCGCTGCTCACGGCTTCCAGTCTGCCAGGCCCCAGGACGACCCCTGTTGGCGGAACCCGATGCTCCGGGTGAGGATGCACGCCATGAAGAGCGACCTCTTTTCCAGCGAGCACCTGGCCCAGCAGGCCACCGCCCCGGGTATGACGTTGCAGAACGCCAAATCCATCAAGTACGCCGTCAACGGTGAGATGCACGCGCGCCAGGGAGCGATGATCGCCTTCCGCGGCAACCTCCAGTTCGAACGCAAGGGCCAGGGCGTCGGCGGCATGCTCAAGCGCGCCTTCACCGGCGAGGGGCTGCCGCTCATGGCCGTACGCGGCCAGGGCGAGGCCTGGTTCGCCCACGAGGCGGCGAACTGCTTCATCGTGGAGATGGAGCAGGGCGACGTCCTGACCGTCAACGGCCGCAACGTCCTGTGCTTCGACCCCGGCCTCGCCTACGAGATCAAGACGGTCAAGGGCGCCGGGATGGCCGGCGGCGGTCTCTTCAACAGCGTCTTCACCGGCGCCGGCAAGCTCGGCCTGATGTGCGACGGCCACCCCATCGTGATCCCCGTCACCGCGCAGCAGCCGGTATACGTCGACACGGACGCGGTCGTCGGCTGGAGCGCCCAGCTCTCCACCTCACTCCACCGCTCCCAGAGCTTCGGTTCGATGGTGCGCGGCGGCTCCGGCGAGGCGGTCCAGCTGATGCTCCAGGGCGAGGGCTTCGTGATCGTACGGCCCAGCGAACTCAAGCAGGAGAAGGCCTCGGCGAATTGAACCTTCGGGGAGTGGGGCGCCGCTACGGCCCGCGCGGGCCCTGGGTGCTGCGCGGGGCCGACCTCGTGCTGCCCCCGCGGACCCTGGTGCGGGTGGAGGGGGCCAACGGCACGGGCAAGTCGACGCTGCTGCGCCTGCTCGCGGGGATCGACGCACCGACCGAAGGCCGGCTCACGGGGCGGCCCCGGACGGCGTACGTCCCCGGGGCGCTGCCGTTCACAGTCGGCGGCTACCTCGTCCACCTGGGCCGGGTACACGGTCTGGACACCGTCGAAGCGGGCCGGCGGGCCGACCGGTGGCTTGCCCGCTTCGGGGCTGCCGGGTGCTCCCGTACGCCGATGGCGCGGCTGTCCAAGGGGACCAGTCAGAAGGTCGCCGTCGCCCAGGCGCTCCTGGCGGAGCCGGACCTCCTGGTCCTGGACGAGGCGTGGACGGGACTGGACGCCGCCGCCCGCGACGAACTCGACCGGGCCGTCACCGAGCGGGTCGCGGACGGGGCCACGGTCGTCTTCGTCGACCACGATCCGCGACGGCAGTCGGGCGCGGTCGACGTCACCTACCGCCTGGGCGGCGGGAGGCTCGTCGCCGTCCCGACGGCCGGCGCGGAGCCTCCCGCTGTGTCCCGTGCGGCGCCGCCCCGGATCAGGATCGAGGCGGAGGGTTCCGCCGCCGTCCTTCCGTCCGGGCTGCCCGGCGCACCGGTGGTGGAGCGGGACACTTCCGGCGGGGTCCGGCTCACGGTCGCCGCGACCCACTCGGACGACCTCCTGCGCGCACTGCTCACGGCCCGCCCCGGGTGGCACATCACCGGGCTCGCCCCGGCCGGGGCCCGCGTGCCGTCCACGGACGCGGCTCCGACTTCGCCTCCGAGCCCGACTCCGCTGCCGATCCCGACTCCGGCTCCGGCTCCGGCCCGCGACGGAGCCACCGCGACGGGGTCCGGTGTCCCAGGGCGCACGCCCGGCGCGGACCGTGCCGTCCCGTTCCCCGGAATCCCCCGGGGACGCCGCTTCGCCGCCCTGGTGCGCTGCCAGGCCGCCCTGCTGACACGATCGCAACGCTGGCTCGCGCCCGTCCTGTTGCACGCGGCCTTCCTGGCGGTCGGCGTCCAGGCCGGACAGCCGGTGCTGGACTCTCTCGGCTACGCGGCCGCCGGCTTGCTGCCCGTCACCGCCTGGCTGACCCGGCTCTGCGTCACCCAGGAACCGCCCGCCGCCCGTGCCGTCGTCGCCGCCGCCCTGGGACCCGCGCGGGTCCACGGCGCCGCCCTGGTCACCGCCCTCGGTGCTGCGCTCGTCCTCGGGACCGTGGCGACCGCGTTCGTGCTGCTGACCGGCGAACCGCTGAGCAACGACCGCACCGCCGCCGTCCCGCTGCCACCCGCCGCGCTCGCCGGACTGCTCACCGCCCTCTGTTGCGCCCTCGTGGGCACCGCGGTGGGGGCGCTCTGCGCCCGGCCGGTGCTGCACCGCCGGGGCTGGTCGCTCGCCACCACCGTGCCCGTCGTCCTGCTCGCCGTGGTGACCGACGGGTCTCCCGCGAAGCGCGCCGTGACGGGCCTGGTCTCCGGTTCACGGGACGGCACGGTGCGCGTACCCCTCCTGGCGTGCGCCGGGGCCCTGCTCCTCGCCGCCGCGGTGACCGCCCTCACCGTCCGGCTCGCCTCGTCGCGGGAGTGAGTGAGTACGCTCGTGCCCATGGACGACGCCTGCTCCAGGACGCCCGCCCCGGTGCCCGTACCCGAGGACACCGGCGGGCCGTACGCGGCGTGTGTGCTGTGCGGGGAGCCGACCGAGTACCCGGAGTCGGTGAAGGGTGCCACCCTCTGCCCGGTCTGCGCCTGGCAGGAGGCGGCCCGCACGGCCTGCTCCGGCTGAGGGCGGGACGGCCCAGGGGCGGCGGGGCGGCGGATCAGCCCCGCATCAGCTCGGAGACCTTCACGAAGCGGTACCCGCGCTCGCGCAGCGCCGGGACCACCTGGCGTACCGCCTCCTCGGTGACCGGGGCCGCGCTGCGGGTGCAGTGCATGACCACCAGCGAGCCGGGCTCCACGCCGTCCAGCACCTGTTCGGCCACCGCGTCCGCGTCGGTGGCGAAGGCGTCGCCGCTGACGACGTCCCACTGCACCGCCGTCACACCCGTCGGGGCCAGCGCCTTGCGTGACGCGTCGTCGTAGCAGCCGCCGGGGAAGCGGAAGTACGGCACCACCTGGCGCGCCCCCGTCGCGCGGATCGCGTCGAACGCCCGCTCCACCTCGTCGCGCATCTCGCCCTCCTCCACGGTCGGCAGCCCGTAGCAGGGGGTGGAGAAGGCGTAGTGGCTGTACGAGTGGTTGGCGATCTCGAAGAGGGGGTCGGTGCCGATCGAGCGGGCCTGGGACGGGTACTCCTCGGCCCACCGGCCGGTCATGAAGACGGTCGCGGGGACCTTCAGCCGGCGCAGCAGGGAGATCAGCGCGGGGTTGTCGAAGTGCTCGCCGGCCTCGGCGCGTGGTCCCTGGTCCGCCGTCATGTCGGCGTCGAAGGTGAGCGCCACGACCTTGTCGTTCCGGCCCGGCGACCCGGTCGGTGCCCGGCGTTCGAACACCGGGGTCAGGCCGGCGGGTCCGGGGGCCAGGGTGGGCGGTCTCTCCGCCCGGTCCGGGGCGGACGCCGCCGGGCTCGGGCTCCCCGGGGTCGGGCTCGCGGGGCTCGGGCTCCCCGGGGGTGCGAGGGTCTCGGCGCGGGTGGTCTCCGGGCCGCCGCAGCCCGTGAGAACCACCCCGCCCAGGATTGCCAGTGCTGTCATCGTACGAACCGATTTGATCACTGGGGGACGTTAGCTGACGGCCCGTCGGTGGAGCGCGCGGCGCTCCGGAGGCGGCGGCCGGGGCCCGGACGGACCGCTCGGGCGGCTCAGCGCCAGGGGCCGGTCACCGCGAACGTCGTCCCCGGGGTGTAGCAGTTCACGAACATCGTTTCGCCGTCCGGCGAGAAGGTGACCCCGGCGAACTCGCCCCACTCGGGCTCCTCGGCCGTCCCGATGTTCTGCCTCCCCCGGGCCATCGGATAGACCTCGCCCCGCCGCGTCACCCCGAACACGTGCTGCGCGCCCCCGCCGTCCTCGCAGACCATCAGCCCGCCGTCCGCGGCCAGGCAGATGTTGTCCGGGGACTCGCCCGGCAGCTCGACGTCCGTGTCCGGGCCGAAGACGACGACCAGGGTCAGCCGCCGCCGGGCGGGCTCGTACCGCCACACCTGACCGAAGTGGTCCGCCGCCGATCCCTCGGCGCTGCGCGCGAAGCTGGAGACGAAGTAGACCGACGAGCCGCCCCAGTAGCATCCCTCCAGCTTCTGGGCGTGCGTGATGCCCTTCGGACCGAAGTCCTGGAAGCGGATCGGGGTGCCGGAGGCCTGCGGATCGGGTACGGGCACCCACTCGACCCGGTCGAAGCGCGCGCCGGTCTCCTGGACCACGGAGAGGTCCGGCACCCCGGGGACCCGCATGGCCTCCAGTGCGCCGCCCGCCCGCAGCGAGTCCGTCCCGCCGAGCGGCCTCTCCGGGAGGAAGCGGTAGAAGAGGCCGAACGGCCGCTCGAACGCGTCCTCGGTCTCGTAGACGATGCCGTTGCCGGGATCGACCGCGATCGCCTCGTGCTGGAAACGGCCCATCGCGGTCAGCGGGACGGCACCGGTGCGGCGCGGATCGGCGCCGTCCACCTCGAAGACGAAGCCGTGGTCCTTGGTGTATCCGTTGGTTCCGGCCCGGTCCTCGGTCTCCTCGCAGGTCAGCCAGGTGTTCCACGGGGTGCGGCCACCCGTGCAGTTGACCGCCGTACCCGCGATCGCGACGCGCTCACCCAGGACCTCGCCCCGGCCGTCGAGCTCCAGGACCGTACAACCGCCCTTGCCCGCCGGATCGTAGGTCAGGCCCTCGACCGTGGGCACCCCGATCGCGGCGTAGTCCCGGTTCTCGTGGTTGCGCACCAGACGGACCCGGCCACGAGGCCCGGCGAAGGCGGCCATGCCGTCGTGGTTGCCGGGCACCAGGCCCTCGCCGGAGCGCAACGGCTCGCCCTCCCGGGAGAGGACCCGGTAGCGGAAGCCCTTCGGCAGATCGAGCAGACCGTCCGGGTCGGGCACCAGCGGACCGTAGCCGCTGTGACCCCGGGCGGCGGAGGTCCCCGCGAAGAGTTCGGTGAAGGACCCGGTGAAGGCGATCGAGGCGGCGGCGCTCCCGGCGAGGACCTGGCGTCGTGTCGCGAGCCGTCGGGGCGCGGACGGCCTGAGGGGGGCGGATGACATATGGGGTGCGGATGACATGAGGGCGGCTCCTGGTGCCTGTGGGGTGGGACGGTGACATGACGTCGTGGGGAACAGGCCTGCCCGGTCGGCCGTCCCGGCGAACGTGGTCACTCCTGGGCGCACGGTCCCGGCGGACGCGGTCACCCCGGGGCGAACGGTCCCGGACCGGCGTTGCGGGGGAGCAACAGACGGAAGACGCACCCGGCACCGGGCCGGGTGTCCAGCTCCAGCCGCCCGTGGTGCGCCTCGGCGATGGTGGCGGCGATGGACAGGCCGAGCCCGGAACCGGGGTCCCGGCCCTCCGCACCCCCGGCGGGAGCGCGGTAGAAGCGTTCGAAGACCTGCCGGGCGGCCTCCTCCGCCAGTCCGGGTCCGTCGTCGGCGATCTCCACGACGCACGCCTGGACGCCCTCGGGCAGCGGCGGGGTCGGACCGCTGCGGCCCGGACGGTCGGTGCCGCCGGTGCGCGGACCCGTACGCACGGTGCCGACCCGGACCTCGACGCGTGTCCCGGGAGGTGTGTGGACACAGGCGTTGGAGAGCAGATTGGCGATCACCTGGGACAGCTGATGGGGGTCGCCGAGCGTCTCGATCACGTCCAGCTCGTCGCGGGCGCGGTCCCGGCCGCCTCCGGGCAGGGGGACCAGCCGTACGTCCCGCCCGGGGTGGGCGACGACGGCCGCGCTGACGCCGTCCGCGGCCAGCGAGAGCAGATCGACGGTGTCCCGGTGGGCGACCGGCGCGTACCCGAGCGTGGCCAGCAGGAAGAGGTCGTCGACGAGCCGGCTCATCCGGTCGGCGTTCCGGGCGATCAGCTCATGGGCCTCACGCCGGTCCGCCGCGGAGGTGCGCGGCTGCTGGAGGAGGAGTTCGGCGAACCCCTGGATGGAGGTGAGGGGGGTGCGCAGTTCGTGACCGGCGTCCGCCATGAAGCGGCGCAGCCGTCGCTCCGAGGCGTCCTTGCGGCGCAGGGCCGCCCGCACCTGGTCGAGCATCGTGTTGAAGGCGATGCCGAGGCGTCCGACCTCCGTCCCGGGATCGGTGTCGGTGACGCTCAGGGCCAGTTCCCCGCCGGTGATACGCCGGGCGGTGCGTTCCATCCGGTCCAGGGGGCGCAGCCCCAGGCGTACCGCCACGCCTCCGAGCAGCATCACACCGGCGGCCGTGACGGCCCCGATGGCGAGGCTGAACCACAGCAGCTTGGACGTGGCCCCCTCGACGGTGTCCAAGGGCAGCGCCACGACCAGGCGCTCTCCCGAGGGGACGGACTCGGCGACCACCCGCCAGCTCGTCCCACCGTGCTCGGCGGGCACGGTGGCGGGCCGCCCGTCCTCCAGGCGGAGCGCGGTCGGGGGAAGCCGGGGGGTGCTGTCACCGCTGCCCAGCGAGTGGGGCAGGAGCGAGCCGTCCCGGTCGTAGAAGAAGACCCGGTAGTCGGACGGCAGGACGTCGTCACGGGGCAGCGGACCCGCCCCGCCCGCCGCGTCCCGGCCCGGGTCGCCGTAGGCCGGGGGAGGCGGCCGGAAGTGGGTCAGACGGTCGTCGATCTGACCGGTGAGCCAGGCGCGCATGACCGTCAGACCGGCCGCCTGGGAGGCCAGCACGGCGACCGTGGCCAGCACGGTGGAGATCAGCACCAGCCGGGTGCGGAGCGACGGCGGACGCGGGGAGCGGAGCCACGGCGGGCGCCGGAGCCTCACGCCGGGCCCTCGCGCGGCAGCCGCAGGCAGTAGCCGACACCGCGCACGGTGTGGATCAGCTGCGGACCGGGGTGGTCGATCTTGCGGCGCAGGTTCTTGATGTACGTGTCGACGATGCGGGTGTCCCCGGCGAAGCCGTACTGCCACACCTCCTGGAGGATCTCCCGCTTCTCCAGCACCTTCTCCGGGTGGGACACCAGACACACCAGCAGCCGGAATTCGGTGGGGGACAGCTGTACGGGTCCCCCGGAGCGGTGCACGGTGTGCCGGTCCCGGTCGACGGCGAGATCCGCGTACCGCAGCGGGGGCCGCTCGGCCGGTACGGAGGGCGACCCCCCGGTGCGCCGCAGGATGGCGCGGACGCGGAGCAGGATCTCCTGGATGTGGAACGGCTTGGTGACGTAGTCGTCGCCCCCGGAACTGAGCCCGATGATGCGGTCCTCGACCTCCGTGCGGGCGGTCAGGAACAGCACCGGGGTGTAGACGCCCTGGGCGCGCAGCTCGCGTGTGACGGCGAAGCCGTCGGTGTCCGGGAGCATCACGTCCAGCACGATCAGGGCCGGTCGGCAGCGGCCCGTCTCGAACATGGCCTCCCGGCCGTTCGCCGCCGACGCGACGCGGTATCCGGCCGCGTGCAGCGCCGAGGTGAGCAGGGTGCGGATGCCGGGATCGTCCTCGACGACCAGGACGGTGTGCCGGGCGGACTGGGCGGCCATCGGACGGGGTCACCTCGGGGGTACGCGGGGAACGCGCCGCCGGGTGAGGCGGCGCGCGGCGATGCTAGCGACCGAACATGTGCGGACCGCACAGGAAAGGGCCGCGGACCCACAGGAAAGGGCCTCGGACCGCACAGGAAGGGCCGCGGACGGTGCGCGGGCGGGCGCCCGGTGGGTGACGGCGTCCCGGGGCGGGCGGGGGGACATCCGCCCCGGGACACCGCCGGTCAGCCGGCGACCTCCTCGTCCTTCGCGAGCGCGGTGGTGCGCTCGGTCACCGTGGTGCGCAGGGCATCCACCGCCGTGGTGACGTCCTGGGACGGGATCCCGGCGCGGACGGCCTGCTCCGAGATGTTCTTCAGGGCCTCGGTCGCCCTGCCCGAGGCGTAGAACGTCTCGTACAGGTCCCGGTAGGCCGTCTTGTACACCTCGTCGAAGGCGTCGAGCTCCAGGAACCGGTCCTTGAGCGCGTGCCCCGTCATCCCACCGGGGCCGCCGCCCCGGCCCTCGCCGCCGTCCGCCCCGCCCGGCATGCCTTCGGGCATGCCCTCCGGCGCGCCTTCCGGCATGCCCTCGGGGGCTCCCTCCGGCATGCCTTCGGGCATCTCTCCTGGCCGGCCGCCACCCGGGCCGCCGCCCATGCCCGTCTCGTCGTCGGGACCGGCGGTCGCGTCCCCGCTGAAGGTGAGGTTGTAGTCCCACCCCAGGACCGAGAACTTCTTCGTGTCCAGGTCGTACCCGAGCAGGTAGTTCTTGCCCGGCCCCGCCATGTCGTCGAAGTTCATCAGCAGGTTCTGGGCGGCGACGTAGGTGGCGAACGACTCCACGTCGAGGTGCGTGCCGAGGTCTTCGGCGAACTCCTCGTCCGACGCCTCCTCCACCCACTTGATCAGCTTCATCACCGGTTCGAGGTCCTGGCTGCCGACCTTGTTCAGCTGGCGGAAGGAGGCCTTGTAGTCGGAGGGGTCGTCTCCCTGGTAGGCGAAGCTGCCGCCGGCCCTCGCCTTGTACACCACCGACTCGCCCCCGACGGCCTCGGCGTACTCGGTGTCGGGGTTCTCGACCATCAGCCGGGCGGCGGCCGGCCGGTCGTTGATCTTCAGGGTCGAGAAGCCGTACCGCTCGGCGGGCTCGCCGCTCTCCTTCATCAGTGACAGCGCCAGCGCCTCGTTGAACGGCACCTCGGCGTTGCTGCCCGGACGGAGCGAGATCTCCCGCTCGCCCTGGTAGGCCCGGCCTTCGACGTACTCGTCGATCTTGATGAGCCAGGGCAGCTCCTCGGGCTTGTCGGCGGAGAGGTCGTACTGGGTCATGCCCCCGCCCCGGCCGCCGCCCGCCGCCCCACCGGGGCCCTGCCCGGCGGCCGCGCCGCCGGTGTCGCCGGTGTCGGTTGTGCCGCCCGTGCCGGTCGTACCCGTACCGCCCGGGCCGCCCGAGTCACTCGCGCCGCCGGTCGGGCCGGGGCCGTCCGGGGCCGTGCCGCCCGTGCCGCCCGCGTCCGCACCCTGGCCGCCGTCCGGAGGGCCGCCCGCGCCCTGTGGCATCCGCGGGCCGCCCCCGCCCTGTCCGGTGTCCCCGGTGTCCCCGGCCTCTCCGGGGCCGCGGCCTCCACCGCCCGGCATCCCGCCCGTGCCCCGCAGGGACATCAGGGTGGAGTTGCCCTTGAGCCGGATTCCGACGTCCCTGAGGAAGACACCGTCGATGGTGAGGTCGGCCTGGATCGACTCCTTGGTCCCGTCGTCCTCGAACTCCTTCATCATCTTGTCGAAGTCCGTCTGGTCGTACTCCAGTCGGATCGAGTGCCGTACCGACGTGTCGTACAGGCCGACCGTGCCCGCGACGTCCTCCGTGATGGTGTCGGCCTCCACCCGGGAGGCCGAGGTGACGTACGGGGAGACACGGGCGTCGCCGAACGCGTACACCATCACCGCGAGTCCCGCGCACAGCGCGCCGGCCGGCTTCCAGTGGTGCCGCAGCCGTACGGGCACCCGGTCGCGCAACCGGCGCCCGCGGGCCGTCTTGTCGCCCGGCATCACAGGTCGGTCGTGTCGTAACCGGTGAGCACGGTCACCCGCTGTCCGGAGGTACGTTCCTGGAGGGCGGTGACGAGGTCGCCCGGCTCGGTGCCCTTCTTCATCCGGACCGTGTAGAACACCTCGTTCAGCGCCCCGCCGCGGATCGTCTCCGTACTCACCAGCTCGAACTCGGTGGTGTACGCGATCAGGACGTCACGGATCGCCGGGGTGTAGTCCTCGCCCGCCGGGACCTGGACCTTGACCACCTGGCGCTGGACGTTCAGGGCGAACCAGTCGAACTTGTGCATGACGACGATCACGACACAGATGACGACGGCGCCGACCGCCGCCAGCGTGTAGAAGCGGGCACCGCAGGCCATACCGATCGCCATGGCCAGGAAGATGAAGCCGACGTCCCGGGTCTCCTTGACCGCGTTACGGAACCGGACCACCGACAACGCGCCCACCAGCGAGAACGCCCGAGCGAGGTTGGACCCGACCACCAGCATGATCAGGGCGACGATCATGCCCACGATGACCAGGGTCTGGACGTAGGACTGGCTGTAGGACACGTTGCGGTGCGTGTACCGGTACACGTAACCGATCACCGTGCTCAGGACGAACGACAGCGCCATGGCCACGACGACGTCGGTGACGCTGAACGTCCCGCTGAGTTCCTGCAGATCGAAGTTCACTGTGCTCCTGCCTTCACCGGCGCCTCGTGCGCCGGCGGCTGAGTGTCGAGGGGGGTGGGGGGAGGCGGGCAGTCCGCCTCGTCGACGTGGAAGACGGACCGGGGTGCCAGCCCGAACGCCTCGATGGACTGCACGTACTTGGAGACGCGGACGAGGTCGAGATTCCGGCGTGCGGCCAGGTCCGTGATCCAGTACGGCGTGCGTTCGTTGACCTTGACCTCCATCACCGCCATGTGGGGCGGGATGGTGAACCGGTTCTCGGGGGTGGCCAGAGCGAAGTCGAAGTCGCGGTCACGGCCCCGGATCCGCCGGTCGAAGGTCACCCGGAGCCCGGTGTCCGAACCACGGCCGACCAGCGCCTCACGCTGGTAGCCGGTGATGGCGGTCGGACGCAGGTTCAGCCGGACGACGAGGTCGAGCACCTCGTGGACGAAGCCGCGTTCCCTCGGGGAGTGCTCCACCATCTCCCGTGCGTCGCAGAGTTGACGGGCGGTGCCGTAGGGGAGGGTGATACGGCGTTTCTGGGTGACCCGGTTGACGCGCTGCTTGATCTCGACGCAGACGGGCGACTCGTCGGAGACGCCGTCCAGAGCGCCGTAGTGCCGGATGCGCAGCTTGCGCCGGAACTTCAGGCCCTCGATCTTCTCCCAGTAGAACCGCAGCTGCGGCGAGTCGTAGTACAGGCTCCACACGCCGTACCCGCCGGCCGGGCTGTTCAGGTCGCGGTCCATCCGCTCCGAGAGCTCGTCGCGGATCTCGGCGGCCTGCTCGACCGGCACCAGGTACTTGAGCTCGAACCGGTTGAACGCGTGCAGCCTGCTCGCCACATGCTGCGTTTCGGCGTCCTCGGGGGTACCCGGGGCGGGTTCCCTGGACGGGGCCATGTCGGGTCGCGACACCACGCGCCTCCTTCGTCGTCCGTGCCGGACCGGCCGGCCCGGGACACGCAACCAACGGCGCATGAGGAAGCGATGAGAAACCCGGGTGTATTGCGGGAGGATCCGGGATGGCCGAAAGATGAACGGCGGGTGGCGTGCCCCCGGGCTTCCGGCGTGCCCCCGGCTTCCGGCGTGCCGTCGGCGACGGGACCGTCACCTTCCCCGGGTGCGGTCGTTCTCCCTGTGCCGACGGTGGTGACGTCCCGAGGGAGCCCGAAGTGCGAGACGCCGGACGCCCGTCGTACGGACACGTCCCGCATCCCGGTACGCCCGGAGGGACTTCGATGACCCCGACGAGGCGACGGCGCACGGTCCCCCGCGTCCGGGCCACCGCCGTGGTCTGCGCCGGACTGTTCATGCTCGGGATGGACGTCACCATCCTCAACGTGGCCGTCCCCGGCCTCCGCCAGGACCTGCCCGCCACCACCGCCCAGGTGCAGTGGATCGTCGACGGGTACGCCCTGGTCCTCGGCGGCACCGTCCTCTCCGTGGGCGCCTTCACGGACACCTGGGGGCGCAGACGCTCGTTCGTGAGCGGTGTCGTGCTGTGCGGCGCCGCGTCCTGGGCGGGTGCCGTGGCCGGCGAACCGTGGCAGCTGATCGCCGCCCGCTGCGGCATGGGGGCGGGCGCGGCCCTGCTGATGCCGGCCACCCTCGCCGTCATCCACCACGTCTTCCCCGAAGCGGTGCTGCGGGCGCGGGCCATCGCCGTGTGGGCGGCCGTCGGCGGACTCGGGGGGCTCGGCGGGCCGGTCGTCGGCGGCTGGCTGGTCGAGCGGTTCTCCTGGCGGGCCGCGTTCTGGATCAACGTCCCCCTCGCCGCCGTGATCGCCGTGGGGGCGCTCCTCGTGGTGCCCGAGTCCCGCGCGGAACGCCGGACGGGGTTCGACGGCCTGGGAGCCGTGCTGTCGGCCGCCGGTCTGCTGGCTCTGGTGTGGGCGGTGACCGAAGGGCCGCACCGCGGCTGGACCGGTCCCGCCACCCTCACCGGGTTCGCCGCGGCCGCCCTCCTGCTGACCGCGTTCACCTGGTGGCAGGCCCGTACCGCGACGCCCATGCTTCCGCTCACGGTGCTGCGCGCGCCCCAGGTCCATGTGGCCGCCGTGGCCCTCACCCTGATGTCCTTCGCCCTGTTCGGCGCCCTCTTCGTCCTGACCCTCTACCTTCAAGGCGTCCTGGGATACGGGCCGTTGGAGGCAGGGCTGCGCACCATGCCGCTGCCCGCCGCGCTCGCCGCGGGCGCGGCGTGCGCCCTGCCGCTGCTGTCCTCGCGCCGTGCGGCCGCCCGGGGTGCCGCCGGGGTCCTGGGGCGTGTTCCGGAAGTGGCCCCGTCCTCCGGGCGGACGGCGCCACCTTCGGAACACGCCCTGGCCGTCCGGCTGCCCGTCGTCGCGGGCCTCCTCGTCGTCACCCTCGGATTCGCGGTGCTGGCGACCACCGGTGCCACCTCCGGCTACCCCCGCTGCCTGGTCTTCCAGCTCGTGGCCGGTTTCGGCGCCGGGCTCGTCGCCGCCGCGGCCACCGAGTCCGTCATGGGGGCCGTACCGTCCGGCGCGGCGGCCCTCGGTTCCGCGGTCAACGACTCCACCCGCCAGCTCGGCTCCGCGCTCGGGATCGCCGTCCAGGGCTCCCTGTTGACGACCGTCTTCACCGACCGCCTCACCGCCGTACTCGGCCGGGGGAGCCTGCCCGCGCGGCCCGCCGACAGCCTGGGCCTCGACCTGGCGCGCCTGCCGGAACCCCTGCGCTCCTCGGTGGCCTCGGGGGTGCGGGAGGCGTTCGCCGACGCCATGACGGTGACCGCGCTCACGGCGGGGGCGGCCACCGCCGTCGCCGCCGTACTGGCCGCCTGCCGGCTGCGCCCGCCCGCCCCGGCCCCGTCCGGTGAGCTGCCGGCCGCCTCCCGTACCCCCGCCGCCCCGTGACGGGCCGCGCGGCCTCGGAGGCAGGGGCTCGTCCCCCGGGGCCGGACGCACGTGTCCCCGGGGCGGCGACCGCCACCCCGGGGACACGGAACGCGAGGATCAGGCCAGCGACGCGCTGAGCGTGATCGTCGTGCCCGTCAGCGCCTGGCTGACCGGGCAGTTCGCCTTGGCGTCCTCGGCGGCCTTCACGAAGCCCGCCTCGTCCAGACCCGGCACCTCGCCCTCCACCGTGAGGTGGATGCCGGTGATGCCGGTACCGGGCTGGAAGGTGACCTCGGCCTTGGTGTTCAGCCGGGCCGGCGGATTGCCCGCGGAGGCCAGGCCGTTGGAGAGCGCCATCGAGAAGCAGCTGGAGTGCGCCGCCGCGATGAGCTCCTCCGGACTGGTCTTGCCATTCGCCTGCTCCGCGCGGGACGGCCAGGAGACCGGGTACTCCCCGACCCCTGAGGAGTCGAGGGTCACGACACCCTTGCCCTCCAGCAGGTTGCCCTCCCAGACCGTGTGCGCCTGACGCGTGGTAGCCATATGGGTCCCTTCGAACGGTGTACGCGGTTGTGCGGCCGCCGTCCGTGGTGCCGAGGGCGCCACGGACGCGGTACGCACCCTCGAACCTACTGCGCCACCAAGCCCTTCGCGTCACGTGCCAGTGCCGTCAGCCGGGAGATCGCCCGGAAATACTTCTTCCGGTACCCGCCGTTCAGCATCTCGTCGCTGAACAGCCGGTCGAAGGGGAGGCCGGAGGCGAGCACCGGCACCTCGCGGTCGTACAGCCGGTCCGCGAGGACCACGAGCCGCAGCGCCGTGGACTGGTCGGGCACCGGCTCCACGTCCGTGAGGCAGACCGCCGTGATCCCGTCGGTCAGCGCCCCGTACCGGCTCGGGTGGACCCGGGCGAGGTGGCCGAGCAGCGCCGGGAAGTCGTCCAGGGACGCCCCCGGGGTGGCGTACGCGGCCTTCGTCACCTGGTCCGGCGAGTACGGCGGCGGGGCCTCGGGCAGTCCCCGGTGGCGGTAGTCCTCGCCGTCGATCCGCAGCGGCCGGAAGTGCGCGGACAGGCCCTGGATCTCCCGGAGGAAGTCGGCGGCGGCGAACCGGCCCTCGCCGAGCTTGCCGGGAAGTGTGTTCGACGTGGCGGCGAGCGCCACACCCGCCTCGACCAGCCGGCTGAGCAGCGAGGACACCAGCACGGTGTCACCCGGGTCGTCGAGTTCGAACTCGTCGATGCACAGCAGTCGGTGTCCGCCGAGGGTCCGCACGGTCTGCTGGAAGCCGAGCGCCCCCACCAGGTTCGTCAGCTCGACGAACGTGCCGAACGCCTTGAGCGAGGGCGCCGCCGGGGTGGCGTGCCAGAGGGAGGCCAGCAGGTGCGTCTTGCCGACGCCGTACCCGCCGTCGAGATAGACCCCGCGCGGTCCGGTGGGCACCGTGGCCGTCTTCTTCCCGAACCACCTGCGCTTGCCCGTGCCCGTGGCGTGCGCGCCCCCGAGCCTGGCGGCGAACGAGCTGAGCACCTCGACGGCCTCGTGCTGGCTCGGCTGGCCGGGGTCGGGCTCGTACGTCTCGAAGCGCACCGAGTCGAAGCGCGGCGGCGGCACCATCTCCGCGACCAGGCGGTCGGCGGGGACGTGCGGTTCGAGGGCGCACAGGGACTTCGGGGCCGTTTCTGCTATGGGGCTCTGCCCCGGCACGGCGGTGGAGGACGACACAACTCTCCACCTTACGGCCCGTGCCAGACTGCCTCACATGCGACGCCTGCTCCCTGTGACGGACCTGACAACCTCCACACCCGGCCCGGAGGCCGCGGCCGACCGTGAATGGACGCTCGACGAACTGGCCGAGGCCTACGCCTACCCCGGGGACGGGCGCCCCTGGCTCCGCGCCAACATGGTGACCACGCTGGACGGTGCCGCCCAGCACGACGGGCGCTCCCAGGGCATCTCCTGCGCCGCGGACATGCGGATCTTCGGCACTCTGCGCGGTCTGGCCGACGTGGTGCTCGTCGGCGCGGAGACGGCCCGGCGGGAGGGCTACCGGCCGGCCCGCGCCCGTGAGGCGTTCGCGGCGCGGCGGGCGGCCGCCGGGCAGGGGCTCGCTCCCGTGATCGCCGTCGTCAGCGCGGGCCTGGACCTGGACTTCTCGCTGCCGCTGTTCGTCTCGCCGCTGGTCCCGACCCTGGTGCTCACCGGGGCCGGAGCCCCGGCGGACCGTGTCCGGGCCGCCCGGGAGGCGGGCGTCGAGGTGCTGGTCGCCGGGGACGGGGCGGGGATCGAGCCGGCGCGCGCGGTGGCGGAGCTGGTGGCGCGGGGGCACACCCGGATGCTCACCGAGGGCGGTCCGAGGCTGCTCGGGCAGTTCGTGGCGGCCGGGGTGCTGGACGAGCTCTGCCTGACCGTCTCCCCGGTGCTCACCGCCGGCAGCGCGCAGCGTATCGCGACGGGACCCGGGGTGAAGGTGCCGGAACGTTTCTCCCTCACATCTCTGCTGGAGGAGGCAGGATTCCTCTTCAGTCGGTACGGAAAGAACTGACACGTAACGGAATTTCCCGTTCCGGTTAGCTCCGGATGGGCAGACTTGACTCTGCAACCCCGTGCAATTGCGGGGAAGGATGGTTTCAGCAGCAGCGGCCGACCACTCACGGCCGAAGAGATGAAGCGGAAGGCGCCTGTCGTGTTCACAAGCGTTTTGATGATCGAGAAGCCCCTCACCCCCGAGGACGTGGAGTTCGTCACCACGCTCCACGGTGAGGAGCGGATCTCGTTCGTCGTACTGATGCAGCCCCGCGGCGACCAGGCCGACGTCCTGCTGCGCGCGATCGACGACGTGGCGCTCGGCGAGCTGAGGGAAGCCGCCCGGGAGAACGAGGAGCCCGAGGGCCGGGCCGCCCTGGAGCCCGCCGTGGTGGCCCTGGAGTACTCGCTCCGGGAACTGCGCGAGGCCGGGGCCGAGGCCGTCGGACAGGTGGTCGAGGACCACCCCCTGGACGCGCTGAAGACCGTGGTCGAGGACTCCCGGGCCGACGAGGTCATCGTGCTGACCGCACCGCACTACGTCGAGGAGTTCTTCCACCGCGACTGGGCCTCGCGGGCGCGTCACAAGGTGGGTGTACCGGTGCTCAAGCTCTTCGCGCACAACGAATAGGCTGGGACCCCGCGGTCCGGGCCTGCCCCGGCCGCGTTCCGGCACCGCACACCCTCGGAGGATCCACAGATGGCACCCGGTATTCCCGCCGCCCTGGAACGGCCGCACTTCATCGGCATCGGCGGCGCCGGGATGTCGGGCATCGCGAAGATCCTCGCCCAGCGGGGAGCGAAGGTGGCGGGCAGCGACGCCAAGGAGTCCGCCACCGCCGAGGCGCTGCGCGCGCTGGGGGCGACCGTCCACATCGGGCACGCCGCCGGTCATCTGGCGGACGACGCGTCCTGCGTGGTCGTCTCCAGCGCCATCCGCCCGGACAACCCCGAGCTGGTCCGCGCGGCGGAGCTGTCCGTGCCGGTGGTGCACCGCGCCGACGCCCTGGCCTCCCTGATGGACGGCCTGCGCGCGATCGCCGTCGCCGGCACGCACGGCAAGACCACCACCACCTCGATGCTCGCGGTCGCCCTGTCCGGCCTGGGCCTCGACCCGTCGTACGCGATCGGCGGCGACCTGGAGGGCCCCGGCACCAACGCAGCGCACGGCGCGGGCGACCTCTTCGTCGCGGAGGCCGACGAGAGCGACCGGAGCTTCCAGAAGTACGCCCCGCGGGTCGCGATCGTCCTCAACGTCGAGCTGGACCACCACGCGAACTACGCGTCGATGGACGAGATCTACGAGTCCTTCGAGACGTTCACCGGCAGGATCGTGCCCGGCGGCACGCTCGTCGTCTCCGCCGACCAGCCGGGCGCCGTCGAGCTGACCCGCCGGGTCCGCGGGCGGGACGGCCTCCAGGTCGTCACCTACGGCGAGGCCGAGGGCGCCGACGTACGGGTGCACAAGATCACCCCGAGGGGTCTGACCAGCGAGGTCACGGTCGTCCTGGACGGCAGGTACCTCACCTTCACCGTCTCCGTGCCCGGCCGGCACTACGCCCTCAACGCCGTCGCCGCGCTCGCCGCGGGGGTCGCGCTGGGCGTCCCCGCGCACAACCTGGCCTCCGCGCTCGGTACGTACACCGGGGTCAAGCGCCGCCTCCAGCTCAAGGGCGAGGCGGGCGGGGTGCAGGTCATCGACTCCTACGCGCACCACCCCACGGAGATGGCCGCCGACCTGGAGGCCATGCTGGGCGCGGCCACCGGTTCCCGGCTGCTGGTGGTCTTCCAGCCGCACCTGTTCTCCCGCACCCAGGAGCTCGGCGCCGAGATGGGCCAGGCCCTCGCGCTCGCCGACGCCTCCGTGGTGCTGGACATCTACCCGGCCCGCGAGGACCCGGTCCCGGGCGTCACCAGCGAGCTGGTCATCGAGGCCGCGCGGGCCGCCGGTGCCGACGTCACCGCCGTCCACGACAAGACCGCGGTGCCCGCCGCCGTCGCGGGAATGGCGAAGCCCGGCGATCTCGTTCTCACCATGGGAGCGGGCGATGTCACCGACCTCGGCCCGCGGATCCTGGACCACCTGTCGAACTGAGGGAGCCACCGTGGCGTACGACGTCGAGAAGCCGGACGAGCAATGGCGGGCCGAGCTCACCCCCGCCGAGTACGCGGTGCTGCGCAAGGCCGGCACCGAGCCGGCGTTCGTGGGTGAGTACACCGACACCAAGGCGGCGGGTGTCTATTCCTGCCGCGCCTGCGGGGCGGAACTCTTCCGCTCCGGCACCAAGTTCGAGTCGCACTGCGGCTGGCCGTCCTTCTACGACCCGAAGGACAGCGACGCCGTCGAGCTGATCGCGGACACCAGCCACGGCATGGTCCGTACCGAGGTGCGCTGCGCCCGGTGCGGCTCCCACCTCGGTCATGTGTTCGAGGGGGAGGGGTATCCGACCCCGACCGACCAGCGCTACTGCATCAACTCGATCTCGCTCCGGCTGGAGCCCGAAGAGGCCTGACCGCCCGCTCACCGGCCGCGCGGCCCCGGACGCCCCACCGGCGTCCGGGGCCGCGCCGGGTCAGGCGTCCTCGGACTCCGTGGCCGCCGCGGCCCGCAGCAGCGGGTGTGCGACCCCGGGGAACACCGTCGCCCGCACGACCTCCTCGGCCGACCCGCCCTGGACCACGGTCCCGGCGACACCCCAGGGGCGCCCGGCCAGCCGGACCGTCAGCGTGTACGAGGACGGGCAGCCCGCGCACGCGTAGCGGTCCGCCCAGACCTCCACGTCCGTGACGCTGCCCGGGTACCGCTTCACGTGCAGATGCCGTGCGTGGCAGCGGCCACAGGTCTCACCGGGCTCGCAGGTGCTTCCGCACGGGCAGGGGACGTCCGCCGAGTCGGCGGGTGCCCACCGCTGGGTGAGGACGGCGGTGCGCGTCGCGGCCGTGTCCTTCATCGCCTTCAGATGGCGCGCGGCGACGTTGTACGACTCCCCGGTCGCCGCCATCCGGTCCCGGATCACGTCCTTGCGTCCGCGGTTCGTCGTCATCGCACTCCTCCTGGGGTGTCACGCAGCCCACCGGAGGCACACGAGATCGGAACACTCCACCGTACCCGCCGTGCCCCGGGCCGCGCACGCCGCGTTCCCGGCTCACCCCGGCGCACCCGCCCGCTCCCGGCTCACCCCCGGCGCACCCGCCCCGCGATGCGTCTGCCGAGACCGCCCAGTGAGCGGGAGGGGCGGTTCCAGGCCCGGAACGCGTCGAGGGTACGGCTGGTGCCCCCGCTCTCCACCGCCGCCTCGACCGCCGCGACCTCCTGGGGCGGCAGCGCGCGCACCGCGGGCCGCAGGACCTCGTCCAGCAGCGCCGTGCGGGTCCGCGTCCAGCCGGCGCCCGCGTGCGGATGGGACGTCCAGACGGCGAAGCAGTCCGCCGCGTACCCGGGGTCGGTGCGCAGCAGGGCCGACACCTCCTCGCGACGGGCCGCCCGGCCGTAGGCCGCGAACAGGTCCTCGTCGCCGCTGTGCGCACAGGCGAACAGCTCCGCCTCCGGCCGGTCCGGGGTGAGCAGCCGGCGTGCCACCGCGTCGTAGGCGTGGTCCCGCACCGAGGGCTCCACCGGTTCCGCCCGCTCGCGCAGCGCACGGACCCGCTCGGCCCAGCCGGGCTCCGCCGTGCCGGAGCGCACCTCACGGGCGAAGTCCAGCAGGAGCAGACAGGCGCGCACCCGGGCGTCGGTCTCCTGCGGGAAGCCCCGCAGCACGTCGTGGGCGAGCGCGGGCCCGTCCTCGTCGTCCGCCGGGGCGGCCAGCGCGGCGTCCACCAGCCGCCGCCAGGTCCCGGCCGTGCGATGGGCGTCCGAGGTGGTCTCGGCGAGCAGCGCGAGCCCCTCGGAGGCCGTCGGCGTGTCCTCGCCCCACACCAGGCCCACCGCCGTGCGCAGCACCAGCGGCTCGGTGAACGGGGACATCCCGGCGGCCCGCAGCACCGTGTGCAGGACCGCCACCCGGTCCGCGCCCCGCGCCTTCGCCCCGGGCGCCGCCGCGCACATCCGCAGGTGCGGAAGCGCCTGCGTCCCCGTGAACGGCAGGGCGACCCGGGACAGCAGCCGTTCCGCGCCGGCCGGGTCGTCGGGGGTGAGCCGGTCCAGCTCGCCCAGCAGCGCGGTACGCACGTCGAACTGCTCGTCCAGCAGGTCCGGCAGCGCGGGGCACGCCCCGGCCTCCGGGTCGGCCAGGAGCGCGCCCGCCAGACGGCGTACGACCCCGGGGAGCACGTCCGTGCGGTCCAGGCCGAGCAGCCGGGCGATCCGTAGCAGTTGCACGGTCCGCGCGACGCCCCCGGTGGCGCCCGCGGTGAGTTCGGCCAGCAGGTCCTCGCCCAGCTCCGCGACCAGTGTGCCGACCGCGTGCTCCCCGGCGGCCCCGGCGAAGGACGAACGGGCCGGAGGCTCCAGGGTGACGTCGCCGCCGCGTACCGCCTCCGTCACCAGCAGCGCGGCGAGCGGGGCGGTCACCGAGGCGGGGGCACGGCCGTCGAGCGCCGTGAGCAGCCGGAGCGCGGCGGCGCACTCGGCCGACGTACGGTCCTCGCCGGGCACCGTGAGCGCGTCGGTCAACTGCTGGGTCCGCTTCTCGTCCAGGGCGTACGGGCGGACGGCCGCCCAGTCCGCCGCCGCGGCGCGTTCCTCCGAACCGAGCGCGATCCCGGCGCCCAGCGCGGTCACGGCGAGCGGCCCTGCGGCGAACGGCTCGCCCGGCAGCTCCGCCGCGTCCCGGAACAGCTCCGGCGCCCGGTGGCGCCAGACGCGGGCGGCGGTCGCCGCCCAGGGGTCGCCCGCCGGTCCGGCGGGGTGCGGCCCCCCGCCGACGTGCACGCGGAAGCGCGGGTCCCGCACATCGGGGGCGTCCTGGGGCAGCACACCGACGACCCGGTGCGCGGCGGACCCGGGCCGCCGGGTGTACGTGGTGAAGGTCAGCCGTTCGGCGTACTCGCGCGGCAGCACGGCCACGGCGAGCGCGATCCACCGGGCGACGTCCGCGCTGTGCCGCTCCACGAGCACGACCTGCGGCGCCGACGGGTCCTCGCTCGTCCGGCGTATGTCACCGAGGACGGCGGCGAGCCAGGGGCCACGGGACACCGCGAAGTCCCCCAGCCACTCGCGGGAGAATCCGCCCGGAGCGCCGGACAGGGCCAGCGCGGTCAGCGGATCGGGCAGTGTGCGGCCGGGGGGTGCGGAGAGCCACCCCGCCGCGCCCCAGGCGGCGACCGGGAGCAACCGGCCCGGCAGGGCCGCGTCCGCCGGTATGTGCACGGCGTGCGCGTGGAAACCGGCCGCGCCCAGGGCCACCGTACGGCTGAGCAGATGGCTGCCGTCGGACAACGCGCTGAAGCCGAACGCGACGGGCAGGGCGCGGAGTTCGCCGTCGCTGAGGCGCTCTGGGGTGCCGGCGGGCGCCTCGTAGGCGAGCAGCGGCCCGGCCTCCGCGCGCACCGGCCCGGGTATCGCGCTGTCGGCGGCGGCGAACCGGCCGGCTGATCCCCCGTCACCTGCCGTGGGGGCGGTGTAGTGCAACTGCGCGAGGCTCATTGTGTCGGTCCTTTTCCGTGCCACGTCCGTCCGGGCCCACCGCGGTCACAACTCCGCGAGGGGAGCGGTCCGTAGTCGCGTGGGCGACGCTATCAAGGCTCGGGCGGTCGGCCCGCGCCGTCGGGCGGACCGGGCGCGCGACGGGCGCCCGGAGGCCGCGCGTGGGGCACGCCTTCCCGCCACGCCGTGGACGAGGCCTTCGGTGTGCCGTGCCCCCGGGCGGTCGGGCTAGGTTGGCCGGTATGAGCGAGGTGCTGCTGTCCGCGGGGGTGGTGGAGTACGAGGACACCGGTGGCGACGGCCCCGTGCTGGTGCTGTTGCACGGTGTGGCGATGAACGGTTCGCTCTGGCGGCACGTGGTCGCCGGGCTGCGCGCGGACTTCCGGTGCGTCGTGCCCACGCTGCCGCTGGGCGGCCACCGCAGGCCCATGCTTCCGGACGCCGATCTGACGGTCCAGGGGGTGGCCCGGCTGGTCGCGGAGTTCCTGGACGCGCTGGACCTCCGGGACGTCACGCTGGTGACGAACGACTGGGGCGGCGCCCTGTCCCTCGTCGCGGACGGCAGGGACCGCCGGATCGGCAGGCTGGTGATCACGTCCTGCGAGGCGTTCGAGAACGTCCCGCCCGGACTGCCCGGCCGCACTCTGTACGCCGCGGCGAAGCTGCCCTTCGCGCTGTGGGCCGCCCTGACCCTGCTGAAGCTGAGGCCGCTGCGCAGGCTGCCCTTCACCTGGGGGTGGATGAGCAGGCGGCCCGTACCGCACGCGGTGATGGACGCCTGGTTCCGCCCCCTGTGGACCTCCGCCGAGATCCGCCGCGACCTCAGGGCATACGTCCTCGGGGTGCCGCCCGACGACGTACTCCTCGGGTGGGCGGAGGCGTTGCGTACGTTCGACCGGCCCGCGCTCGTCGTCTGGGCGGCCGAGGACAGGGTCATGCCGCCCGCCCACGGGCGCCGGCTGGCCGAACTGCTGCCCCAGGGCGAGCTGGTGGAGATCGTGGACAGCTACACGCTGATTCCCGAGGACCGTCCGGAGCGGCTCTGCGAGGCCGTCAGGGGGTTCGTCCCGCACGGGCGGTGACGGACCCGGGAGGCGGGAACGCGCCCTGGGCTCCTGGGGCTTGAGGCGGTGGTCAGACCGTCCGTACGTCCACCCCGGCGGCGCGCAGCGCCTCGGTCTCCTCGTCCGGGGCCCCTGTGTCGGTCACCACGGTGTGCAGGGCGCTCACCGGTGCCACCAGGGCCAGGGCCGTCCGGGAGAACTTCGCCCCGTCGGCGACGGCGACGACCCGGCGGGCCGACGCGATCGCGGCGCGCTTGACGGCGGCGTCCTCCAGGTCGTACGCGGTCAGGCCGTCCGCCGTGGTCAGACCGCAGCAGCCGATGACCGCCGTGTCGAAGCGCAGGGAGGCCAGGGACGCCTCGGTCAGCGGGCCGGTCAGCGCCAGCTCACCGGGGCGGGGTCGGCCGCCGGGCAGCAGCAGGGTCGTGCCGGTCGTCCCGGTCAGGGCGTTGGCGGCGTGCAGCGACAGCGGCATCACGGTCAGCCGGCGGCCGGCGACCGCGTGGGCCACCTCCAGACAGGTGGTCCCGCTGTCCAGGACGACCGATTCGCCCTCCGCGAGCAGCGAGGCCGCCTCGGCCGCGATGCGCCGCTTGGTCTCCACGCCCTCCCCGGCGCGCAGCGCGAACGGCGGCTCCTCACCGCGCAGCACCAGGCTCCTGGCGCCGCCCCGGAATCGCTCCAGCACGCCCTGGCCCGCCAGCGTCTCCAGATCACGCCGGATCGTCATCTCCGAGGCGCCGGTGAGCCCGGCCAGCTCCGCCACCCCCACCCGGCCGCTCTCCCGTACCGCGTCGGTGATCTGCCTCAGCCGGTCCATGCTCGCCATGCGGCGATTGAACACAGAGCATGTTCGAAACGCAACTTTACGAACATGAACGATGTTCTATAGGTTCTCGGTCATGGAAAAGTCCCTGCGTGCCGCCCGGCTGGCCACCTTCGCGTACTTCGTACTCAACGGCTTCCTGCTGGGGATGTGGATCGTCCACATCCCCACGGTGGAGGAGCACACGGGCATCAGCCACGCGGTCCTGGGGTGGCTCCTGCTGCTGCTGGGCGGCGGGGCGTTCGCGGGGATGCAGCTGGTCGGGCCGCTCGCCGACCGGTTCGGGTCCCGCAAGGTCGTCCCGCTGAGCGCGGCGCTGTGCAGCGCGGCACTCCTGCTGCCGGGGCTGGCCGCCGACGCCTGGACGCTCGGCCCGGCCCTGTTCGTCTTCGGCTTCGGCAACGGCTGCCTGGACGTCAGCATGAACACCCATGCCGTCCAGGTCGAGCGCGGCTACGGACGGCCCATCATGTCCGCCTTCCACGCGCTGTTCTCCATCGGCGGCGTGATCGCCGCGCTGGTGGGCGCCCTGACGCTCAGCCTCGGCTGGAGCGCGGCCACCACCCTGGGCGCCATGGCCGTGCTCGGTCTCGTCGCAGCGGCGCTGGCGTCGCGCGCCCTGCTGCCGCCCGAGAGCGCCCCGTCGAAGGAGACGACCGCGACCGCCACGGAGAACGGGGCCACGGAGACCGGCCCCGGGGAGGCGGCCACCGAGAACGGCACCGCGGGGGCGGCCGCCGGGCGCCGGGCGCCGTCGCGGATCTGGATCCTGGCGGCCCTGGCGTTCATGCTCATGCTCAGCGAGGGCGTGGCCAACGACTGGAGCGTGCTCCACCTGAAGGACGTGCTGGACGCCCCCGAGGCGACCGCGGCCTTCGCCTACGGTGCCTTCGCCACGGCCATGACGGTCGGCCGTCTGCTCACCGACCGGGTGGCCGCGCGGATCGGGACCGTCGCGGTGGTGCGGTACGGCTCGGCGGTGGCCGCGGTCGGTCTGACGGTGGCCACGCTGGCGCCCGCCGTGCCGCTCGCCCTGGTCGGCTGGACCATTTTCGGAATCGGCCTCTCCGGCTGTGTCCCGCAGCTCTTCAGCGCGGCGGGACACGCCGACCCGGGCGCCGCGGGAGCCAATGTGTCCCGGGTGGCGGGTCTCGGGTACCTCGGCATGCTCGCCGGGCCCGCGGTCATCGGCCCGATGACCCATCTGATGCCGCTCAACCTGGCGTTCTTCCTGCCGGTCGCCTTCTGTGCCGTCGCCTGCCTCACCGCGCCGGTCCTGCGGACGGGACAGCCGGAGGGGGCGCCCGGCGTGGGTCCCGCGCCCGCGCGGCAGCAGGTCTGACGGGTCTGCCCGTCCCGTACGGGGCCCGGCCACCGGGCCCCGTGACGCGCGCTCAGGCCCCGGTGGCCTCCTCCCGCGTGGCGCGCCGCATACCGAGTCCGGCCAGCAGCGCGCCGGCCACGCACAGGAGGGCGGTGACGAGCACCGCGGCGTGGACCCCGTTCATGAACGCGTTGCCGCTGCCCTCGACGACGGCGGCCCTCAGTTGGGCCGGCATGGCGTCCGAGACCGGGGAGACCCCCATGGCCACGGCGTCCTTCGCCTCCGCGAAGCCGGCCGCCGCCCCGGCCGGTACACCGGCCGCGGTGAGTTCACCGGTGAGGGTGGAGCCCACCGTGCCGCTGATCAGGGAGATCAGGACAGAGGTGCCCAGCGCGCCGCCGACCTGGAGCGCGGTGGCCTGGAGGCCGCCCGCCACGCCACCGTCCTTCTGCGGCGCGTTGCCGACGATGGCGTCGGAGGAGGCGGACATCACCATGCCGACACCCAGGCCGATGGCCAGGAGCGGCGGCCACAGCGCGGCGTAGGAGGACTCGGCGTCCCAGGTCAGCATCCACAGCGAGGCCGCCGCCTGGAGGAGCATGCCGGCCGGCATGGTCAGGCGGGGGCCGAAGCGCTGGGTCAGGGCGGCGCCGAGCGGGGCGGCGACCACGGAGGCCAGGCTCAGCGGCAGGGTGCGGACCCCGGACTCCACGGGGGTGAAGCCCCGCACGTTCTGGAGGTACAGCATCAGGAAGAAGATGACGCCGAGCAGGACGAAGAAGTTGATCGCGGTGACGAGCGCGCCGATGGACAGCGACCGGTCGCGGAAGAGGCGCATCGGGAGCAGCGGGTGCTCCTGACGGGTCTCGTACCAGCAGAAGACGGCGAGCAGGACGAGGCCCGCGGCGAGCGAACCCAGGGTGCCGCCGGAGGTCCAGCCCCACGTCTCGACCTTGACCACGCCGAAGACCAGGGAGACCAGTCCGGCGGCGAGCAGGATCACGCCCGGTACGTCGAAGCGGTGATGCCCCGTGGCGTCCTTGCTCTTCGGGAGGACGAACAGGCTGAAGACCAGGGCGACGACACCGATGGGCGCGTTGATGTAGAAGACCGACTCCCAGTTGACGTGCTCGACGAGCAGGCCGCCGACGATCGGGCCGAGCGCGGTGGAGCAGGACGCCACCATCGCCCACAGGCCCACGGCCGTGCCGAACCGCCGGGGCGGGAAGACCGCCCGCAGCAGGCCGAGGGTGTTGGGGATCAGCAGGGCGGCGAAGAGGCCCTGGGCCGCGCGGAAGGCGATGACGCCCTGGATGGACCCGGAGAGGGCGATCGCCACCGAGGCCAGGGTGAAGCCGACGACGCCCACCAGGTAGACCGTGTGCCGCCCGAAGCGGTCGCCGAGCTTTCCGCCCAGGATCAGCAGGGCGGCCATGGCGATCAGGTAGGCGTTGGTGACCCACTGGAGGTCCGCCGTGGACGCGTCGAGGTCGCGGCCGATCTCGGGGTTGGCGATCGCGACGACGGAGGCGTCGAGGTTGACCATGAACAGGCCGATGGCGACGGCGATCAGCGTCAGCCACGGATTGCCGCGCCGGTCCGTCTTCCGGACATCTGGTGACGGGCCGGCGGGCGTGGAGGAGGTGTCCACGGTGGTGGAGGACATCAAGTGCCTTGTCTGTGTACGTGATGGGGAGGGGTGGGCGTGCCGGGGGACGGTGTGCGCGCTCCGGGGTGTGGGCGTGCTCCGGGACGGCGCCCTGTGCCGGGACACGCCCGTACGCCGGTGGCACGCGCCGTACGCCGGGGCACCCGCCGTACACGGGCACGCCGTCGTACGCCGGGGCGCCGGGGCGTGTGGGATCAGGCGGGCGGTCCTGGGACACCTGGGTCCGGGTGAGCGGTACCGGGCCGTGCGGACCGGGTCGGCGGCATCCGTCCCCCGGGGCGCCGGGAACCCGCCAGGGGCCCCGGGCCCCCAGCGGTCCCGGGGCCCCAGGCCGGTGTCCGGGGGTGTCAGCCGGCGGGGGAGTGCAGACGCGGCGGCAGGGACACCAGCGCCCCCAGAGCCGCGCCGAGGGCGTCGAGATCACCGTCGGTGAGGGAGCGCAGGGCGCGGGCCATGTACGCCTGCTTGAGGAGCCGTGCCTCCGCCAGGCGCTCCCGGGCCAGAGGCGTCGGGTACAGATGGGCGACGCGCTTGTCCGCCGTGTCCTGCCTGCGCTCCAGCAGCCCGAGATCGGTGAGCTGGGAGACCAGGGCGCTGACGTTGTTCGGCTTCATCAGCAGGGCCTCGGCCGTCTCCCGGACGGTGACGCCCTCACGCTCCTCCACGAGGAACAGCAGGGCGAGCTGGCCGTCGGGGAGCCGCGGGTGCGGGAACTCCCGCGCGATCCGCCGTTCCAGGCCCCGGTGCAGCGCGGGCAGGCACGCCACGAGCACGGAGGCCACATGGTCGATGTCCTGGGAGTGCGCGTCCTGGGAAGGGGCACGGGAGCCGGTCATGCCGGGAGTGTAGGTACGACAATATAGCTATGTCAACATACCTAAAATCCCGTGAGTCCGGCGTGAGTGGTATATCTGCACGTGAGAGCCCCGGAGCACGGTGAAGACGGTCGGGAGAAGGACCATGGAGAAACCCACGCACCTGATCGAGTTCGAGACGATGCTGCTCGGGCGGTACGTCCAGCTGAGCAGCCGTAACGGCTCCCACCTGGACCGCAGCGCGTACACCCTGCTCAGCCGCATCCGGATGGACGGCCCGATGTCCATCGGGCAGCTCAGCGACGCCTTCGGCCTGGACGCCTCCACCCTCAACCGCCAGACCGCCGCCATGCTCCGCGCGGGCCTCGTGGAGCGCATCCCCGACCCCGAGGGCGGCATCGCCCGCAAGTTCCGGATCACCGGCGCGGGGGAGCGCAGCCTGGACGCCGAGCGCGCCGGGAACATCAGCGGCCTGGAGCGGGTCATGGCCGCCTGGGACCCGGAGGAGGTCGCCGCCTTCGCCGCGTACCTCCAGCGCTTCAACACCGACATCGAGAAGCTCGACGGGCGGCCCTGGCCCCGGCCCTGACGGCCGGCCGCCGCCGTCCCGTTCGTCACGTCCGTGTGCCGCTTGTCGCACCGGCGCAACAGTTCGCCCGCTCCCCGGCCGGGGCGCCGGGGCGCCCCTATGATCGGAGCGACCGGCCCGAGCGGAGCCGGCCGCGCGCGACGGGGGGAGCGAACGCATGGGCCACGTAGGGGACTTACGACGCGGACTCGGGCTTCCCGTCCTGGTGCCCCTGCTCCTGCTGACCGCCTGCTCACCGGGCGGCGGCGCCCCGGCCGAGAACAAGCCCGGTGTCTCCTCCCCGGCCATGGGCGGCCCCGCGCCCACCCCCTCCGTGCTGGACGCCGACCCGGCCCGGCTCCCCGACGACCGGGAGTCCGCGCTCGCCCTCGTCCGCCAGGTCATCGCGACCCCCGACAGCTTCGGGCCGGACGCGGTGAAGCGCACCCCCTACGAGAGCGGCCCGGACACCTGGCCCGTGCTCGGCGCCGACTGCGTCTGGCGGCGGGCGAAGACCCCGGACAGCGTGCTCGCCACCCTCACCCGCTCCTTCGAACTGCCCGCCGCCGACGGCAAGGGGCCGCTGCGGCTCTCCGCCGTCGTCACCGTCCACCGCACCCGCGACGACGCCCGCTGGGAGATGGCCGAATCGCTGGAGGAGACCATGCGCTGCCCCGCCCAGCGGTTGCGACGGGACGAGCGGATCGGCTCGATGCTGTCCGGCGTGCTGTTGTCCGGCGAGGGCGGGCAGCACACCTCGGAGGACACGCTCACCGAGTCCGGGGAGTTCCACAGCACCGAACTGGGCGGCCCCCACCCCTACGAATGGCACCAGGCGCAGACCCTCCAGTTCACCGTGGCGGTGACCGGCAAGGGAGCGAAGGGCCGGACGGCCGACGAGCTCTCCGGACTGTCCTCCCGGGCGGTGGCCACCATGCTGACGCGGCTGGAATCCGCCGTCGAGAAGCGGAGTTGAGGCCCCGATGGACGCGTTACGCCCCACCGACCCCTCCCGCATCGGCGGCCACCGGCTGCTCGGACGCCTCGGCACGGGCGGCATGGGCGTGGTCTACCTCGGCCGTACCCGGGCGGGGGCGCCCCTGGCGATCAAGGTGATCCTCCCGGAGTACGCCGGGGACGAGGACTTCCGGGCCCGTTTCCGGCGGGAGGCCGAGGCCGCCCGGAGCGTGCGCAGCCCCTGGGCCGTCGAGGTGGCCGACGCCGACACCGAGGCCGAACGGCCCTGGATCGCCACCGCGTTCGTGCCGGGTCCGCCGCTCTCCGAGGCGGTCGCCCGCTGCGGCCCGCTGCCCGCCCGCGCCGTACGGGTGCTGGGCAGGCTGCTGGCCCGCGCGCTGGCCGCCGTGCACGACGCCGGTCTCGTCCACCGCGACGTCAAACCCGGCAACGTCCTGCTCGGCGCGGACGGGCCCCGGCTGATCGACTTCGGGATCGCCCGGACCGGCGAGGCCACCGCGCTCACCGCCACCGGTCTGGTCGTCGGCACCCCCGGCTTCCTCTCCCCGGAGCAGGCCACCGCCGACGACACGGCGCTCGGGCCCGCGAGTGACGTCTTCTCGCTGGGCTGCCTCCTGGCGTACGCGGCGACCGGGCGGCCCCCCTTCGGCAGCGGAGCCGTGGACGCGCTGCTCTACCGCACCGTGCACGACGCCCCCGACCTCACCGGGATCGACGACCCCGCGCTGCGCGCCCTGGTCACCGACTGCCTCGCCAAGGACCCGGCCGACCGGCCCACCGCCCGTGCGCTGGACACCCGTATCGCCGAGGACGTGCCGGGCGGGTCCATCGACTGGCTGCCCGAGGACGTCGTACGCCTGGTCGCCGAGCGGTCCGCCGCCATGCTCGCCCTGCCCGACATCGAACCCACCGCCGCCGAGCCGCCCGCCGCGCCCCCGGCGACCCGGCGGCGGGTCCTCGCCCTGGCCGCCGGGGGCGCCGTCCTGGCCGTCGGCGGCGGCGCGTACGCGGTCTGGGAGGTGCTGCGCGACGACGCCTCCGGAGGTGCGGCGAAGGCGGGTGAGCCCGTCTGGACGCTCGGGGTGCAGGCCGACCTCTCCGGGGCGCGCGGCGCGTGGGGACGGGCCCAGGAGCGCGGGGTGCGGCTCGCGGTCGCGGAGTTCAACTCCCGTGCGGACAAGGCGTTCACCCTGAGGGTCAAGGTCCTGGACGACCGGGGCGAGGTGGCGCGGGCGGCCGAGGTGGCCGAGGAGTTCGCCCGGGACCGCGACGTCCTCGCCGTGGTCGGCCCGACCGGCGACGCGGAGACCGACGCCGTACTGAGCCTGTACGACGAGGCGATGCTCCCGCTGATCACCGTGTCCTCGCTGGCCATGGCCTACGCGTCCCGGCCCCACGCGTCCTTCTTCCAGGCCGCGCCGTCCTACGCCGTCCTGACCAAACCCGTCGTCAGCAGGCTGGTGATCCGGCCCGACGTGGAGCGGCTGGGGGTGCTCCTGGACCGGGCCGGCGGCCAGTCCGCCTACGCGGGCGGCTACACGACCAACTACCTCATCCCGGCCTTCACCACCGGCACCACCTATCCGCGGGTGGTGCCCGGCGGCACCGAGGACCTCGGACCGGTCGTCGCGGACATGCTGGCCCACGGCAGCGACGCCTTCTTCTACGCCGGGGACGAGGCCGGAGCCGCCCGCACCGCCCAGGCGCTCGCCGCGACCCCCTTCGCCGGGCCGCGCATGGCCATGTACACCTCCATGGGCGCGCGCTTCCTGAGCCAGGCGGGCGCCGCCGCGACCGGCTGGGAGTTCGTCGCCCCGTACACCGACGCCACCGCCCCGGCCGCGAAGGCGTTCACCGCCGCGCACCGCGAGCGGTACGGCTCCGCGCCCGCGCCCTGGGCCGCCGAGGCCCACGACGCGGCCGCCCTGGTCGCCGCCGCGCTCACCACCGCCGCCGGACCGGCCGGGAAGCGGCCCACCCGGGCCGCCCTCATGGCCCGGATCGCCGCGTCCACGTACCGGGGGATCTCACGGACGTACGCCTTCGACAAGGACGGGACGCTCGACGGCGACGACGCCCATCTGTACCGGGCCGAGCGGGGCCGCTACCGCTATCTGGGGCCCGCGCCCGAACTGGGGAGCTGAGGTGCGGCCGCTCACCCCCGAGGACCCCCGGGCGATCGGGACCTACCGGCCGCTGGCCCGGCTCGGGGCGGGCGGTATGGGCGTCGTCTATCTGGCGCGGGCGTCCGGCGGGGCGCTGGCCGCCGTGAAGGTGATCCACGCCGAGCACGCCGCCGACCCCGCGTTCCGGGCCCGGTTCCGGCGGGAGGCGTCGGCGGCCCGGCGCGTCGGCGGCCCCTGGACGGTCCCGGTGACCGGCGCCGACACCGAGGCCGAAGCCCCCTGGCTGGCCACCGCGTTCGTGCCGGGCCCCACGCTCGCCGAGGCGGTCGCGGAGCGCGGTGCGCTGCCCGTGGCCACCGTCCGGGCGCTGGGTGTCCGGCTGGCCCGTGCGCTGGGCGCGGCCCACGCGGCGGGCCTCGTCCACCGGGATGTGAAACCCGGCAACGTCCTGCTCGCCGCCGACGGGCCCCGGCTCATCGACTTCGGCATCGCCCGGCACACGGGCGCCACCGCGCTCACCGCCACCGGGGCGCTGCTGGGCACCCCCGGCTATCTCGCCCCGGAACAGGCGGTCGCCGGGGAGACCGGGCCGCCCTGCGACCTGTTCGCGCTCGGCGGGGTGCTGGTGTTCGCCGCCACCGGGCACCGGCCCTTCGGCGAGGGCTCCGCCCCGGGGGTGCTGTTCCGCACCGTCCACGAGGACCCGGACCTGCGCGGACTGCCGGCCGGGCTGCGCGCCCCGGTCACCGCGTGCCTGGCCAAGGACCCGGCGAAGCGGCCCACCGCCCGCGAGGCGGAGGCGCTGCTGTCCGCGACCGGGCCCTTCGACACCTGGGACGTACCCGGGCTCAACGCCCTGATCGCGGAGCGCTCCACCGCCGCGCTGGCCCTGCCCGACCCCGAACCCCTCCCGCCCGGCCCGGAATCCGCCGCCCCCGAGCCCGCGCCGCGGCCCTCCCGGCGCCGCTTCCTGACCGCGGGCGCCACGGGGGCGGTCCTGCTGGCCACAGGCGGCACCGCCTGGATCGCCACCCGCCGCGACCGCTCGGGCGGTGCACCACCTGGTTCCGGCAGCCGCCCCACGTACACCCTCGGGCTGCACGCCGACCTGACCGGCCCCGGCGCGGCCGTCGGGCTGGCGCACCGGCGGGGCGTCCTGCTGGCGGTGGCCGACCACAACGCCCGTACCGGCACGGCCTTCCGGCTCGCCCTGCGCGCCGAGGACGACGGCGGCACCGCGGCCGGGGCCGCCCGCGCCGCCGGACGGCTGGCCGACGACACCACGGTGCTGGCCGTCGTCGGCCCCACCACCGACGCCGTACCGAAGGCGGTCGCCGCCCGGTACGCGGCGGCCCGGCTGGCCGCCGTCGTGGTCGCCGCCGGTGCGCAGACGCCGGGATTCGACGAAACCCTGTGTGTGATACGGCCGTTCGACCCGGACCTGTCCACCGCCCTGATCCACTACCTGGCCCGGACGCACCCCGCCGGGACGGTCCGGGTCGTCGACGACCGGACCGGCGGCACGGGCACCTGGGGTGTCACCCAGGAGTTCCAGGACCTGCGCCGGTCCTGGGTCACCGTGCACACCGTCCGGGACGGCGAGGACTTCGGCCCCGCCGCCCGCGCCGCGAGAGCCGACCGGGTGGACGCCGTCGTCCACGCGGGCACCTCGCCCGCACGGGCCGCCCGGTGTGCCGTGGCACTGGCCGAGGCCGGGTACACCGGAACCCGGCTGTCCAGCGGGCCCGCGCTCGGCCCGGACTTCCTCACGGGCGCCGGGGCGGCCGGGGACGGCTGGGTCTTCGCCGAGGCGTACACCGACCCCGCCGCCGCCCCGGCCGCGAAGGCGTTCACCGCCGCCCACCGCGCCCGGTTCGGCGCACCGCCCGACCGCTGGGCCGCCGAGGCGTACGACGCGGTCGGGCTGATCGCACGGGCCGCCGAGAGCACCAGCGCCGCCGACGCCGAGCGCGGCGGGATCGCCCGGCGGCTGTTCCTGCTGAGCTACGACGGCATCAGCCGCCCCATCGCCTTCCGCACCACCCGGCGGGTCCGCGCGGAGACCGGGATGTTCCTGTACCGCGCCGAGGGCGGCCGGGCGCGCTGGCTGGGGCCGTACGCCGACGTCTGACACCCCGGCGGTGTGAAGCACAACTGCGGCGGAGCTTAAGAAATCCTCGATGGACCCGGCGGCCCGCCTGCGGAAGAGTGCTCCTGACGGCAGTCGGCGCCCGCGAGGCCGCCCCGGCCCCTGCCGGACCGTCCGTCGAACCCCGACCACCCCGGGCCCCGGGCTGCCCTCGGCATGCCCGAGGCCCGGGGCTCTCCACTCCGCACAGGGAGCCGCAGCCGTGAAGGCACTCGTGAAGCACAAGGCCGAGCCCGGACTCTGGCTGATGGACGTGCCGGAGCCGGAGACCGGTCCGGGTGACGTCCTGATCAAGGTGCTGCGCACCGGGATCTGCGGCACCGACCTGCACATCCGCGCCTACGACGGCTGGGCCCGGCAGGCCGTGCGCACCCCGCTCGTGCTGGGCCACGAGTTCGTCGGTGAGGTCGCCGACGTGGGCGCCGACGTCGTGGACATCAAGGCCGGCGACCTGGTCAGCGGCGAGGGCCACCTCGTCTGCGGGAAGTGCCGCAACTGTCTGGCCGGCCGCCGCCACCTGTGCCGCTCCACCCTCGGGCTCGGCGTCGGCCGGGACGGGGCGTTCGCCGAGTATGTCTCGCTGCCCGCGTCCAACGTCTGGGTGCACCGGGACCCGGTCGACCTCGACATCGCCGCGATCTTCGACCCGTTCGGCAACGCCGTGCACACCGCGCTGTCGTTCCCGCTGGTCGGCGAGGACGTCCTGATCACCGGCGCCGGTCCGATCGGCATCATGGCCGCCGCCGTCGCCCGCCACGCGGGTGCCCGTAACGTCGTCATCACCGACGTCAGCGAGGCCCGGCTCGAACTGGCCGGAAAGGTCGGCGTGGACCTTGCCCTGAACGTCCGCGAGGAGACCATCGGCGACGGGCAGCGCCGCCTCGGCCTGCGCGAGGGCTTCGACATCGGCCTGGAGATGTCCGGACGCCCCGAGGCCATGCGGGACATGATCGCGAACATGACGCACGGCGGGCGGATCGCGATGCTCGGCCTGCCCTCCGAGGAGTTCGCCGTCGACTGGTCCCGCGTCGTCACCTCGATGCTCACCGTCAAGGGCATCTACGGCCGCGAGATGTACGAGACCTGGTACGCCATGTCCGTGCTGCTGGAGGGCGGACTCGACCTCTCCCCGGTCGTCACCGGACGCTACGGCTACCGCGATTTCGAGGCGGCCTTCGACGACGCGGCGAGCGGCCTGGGCGGCAAGGTCCTGCTCGACTGGACCGCCTGAGCCCCCTCGTCCGACCCACACCTCACCGGGAGACAGCCCCATGTTCGACTCCGTACGCGACGACCTGCGCACCACCCTCGACGAGATCCGGGACGCCGGGCTCCAGAAGCCGGAGCGGGTCATCGGCACCCCGCAGTCCGCGAACGTCGCCGTCACCTCCGGCGGTCGCGCCGGCGAGGTGCTCAACTTCTGCGCCAACAACTACCTGGGCCTCGCCGACCACCCCGAGGTCGTCGCCGCCGCCCACGAGGCACTGGACCGCTGGGGCTACGGGCTGGCCTCCGTCCGCTTCATCTGCGGCACCCAGGAGGTCCACAAGGAGCTGGAGCAGCGCCTGTCGGCCTTCCTCGGCCAGGAGGACACGATCCTCTACTCCTCCTGCTTCGACGCCAACGGCGGTGTCTTCGAGACCCTGCTCGGCCCCGAGGACGCGGTGATCTCCGACGCCCTCAACCACGCCTCGATCATCGACGGCATCCGCCTCTCCAAGGCGGAGCGGTACCGCTACGCCAACCGCGACATGGCCGAGCTGGAGCAGCGGCTCAAGGAGGCGTCCGGGGCCCGGCGGCGCCTCGTCGTCACCGACGGCGTCTTCTCCATGGACGGTTACGTCGCCCCGCTCGCGGAGATCTGCGACCTGGCCGACCGCTACGACGCCATGGTCATGGTCGACGACTCGCACGCCGTCGGCTTCGTCGGCCCCGGCGGCCGGGGCACCCCCGAACTGCACGGCGTCATGGACCGCGTCGACATCATCACCGGCACCCTCGGCAAGGCGCTGGGCGGCGCGTCCGGCGGTTACGTCGCGGCGCGCGCCGAGATCGTCGCGCTGCTGCGCCAGCGCTCACGGCCGTACCTCTTCTCCAACTCGCTCGCCCCGGTGATCGCCGCTGCCTCCCTCAAGGTCATCGACCTGCTGGAGTCCGCGGGCGACCTGCGCGAGCGGCTCGACGCCAACACCGCGCTCTTCCGCTCCCGGATGACCGCCGAGGGCTTCGACGTCCTGCCCGGCGACCACGCCATCGCCCCGGTGATGATCGGGGACGCGGCGAAGGCGGCCCGGATGGCCGAACTGCTCCTGGAACGCGGGGTGTACGTGATCGGGTTCTCCTACCCGGTCGTCCCCCAGGGCGCCGCGCGCATCCGGGTCCAGCTGTCCGCCGCGCACTCCACCGAGGACGTCGACCGCGCCGTGGACGCGTTCGTCGACGCGCGGGCGGCCCTGGAGGCGTGACCCGGACGGCGGGTCGGGGCAGCCGCCGCGACCTGGGACAATGAGGACATGATCGATGCCCGGCGGTTGCGCGTCCTGCGTGCGGTGGCGGATCACCGCACGGTGACCGCCGCGGCCGCCGCGCTCTACCTCACCCCGTCCGCCGTCTCCCAGCAGCTCGCCGCCCTGGAGCAGGAGACCGGCCACCGGCTGGTCGAGCGCGGGGCGCGCGGGGCCCGGCTCACGGTGGCCGGGGAGATCCTGCTGACCCACGCCAACGAGGTGCTGGCCCAGCTGGAGCGGGCCGAGGCGGAGCTGGCCGACTACGGGGCGGGGGTCGCCGGCACGGTCACCGTCGCCGCGTTCGCCACCGGCATCGGTCTGGTGCTGGCCCCCGCCATCGCGGAGCTGACCCGCACCGCGCCCGGTATCCGGGTCCGGGTGCAGGACGCCGAGGGCGACGCGAGCGTACCGATGGTGCTGGACCGGCAGGTCGATGTGGCGGTCGCCGTCGAGTACCGGGGCGCGCCCGGCGACGACGACCGGCGCCTCACCCGCGTCCCGCTGTACTCCGAGCCCTTCGACGCCGTGCTGCCGGTCGGCCACCGCCTCGCCGGACGTGGGCACATCGCCGTCGCCGACCTCGCCGACGACCCCTGGATCGGCCCGTACCCCGGCAACCCCTGCCATGACGTGGTGGTCCTGGCCTGCGAGTACGCCGGGTTCGCACCGAGGCTCGAACACTCCTCGGACGACTTCCACGCGGTGCTCGCCCTGGCCGGCGCGGGCGCCGGGGTGGCCCTGGTGCCCCGGTCGGCGCTGCGGGACACGGAGCGGGGCGGTGTGGTCGTCCGTCCGGTGGAGGGTGTCGCGCCGACCCGGCGGGTCTTCGCCGCGGTGCGGCGGGGCGCCGAGGGGCACCCGCTGATCAAGCCGGTCCTGGACGCGCTGGGCGCGGCGGCGGGACCCGCGTAGCAGCGGTCCCGCCGACCGTGTCCGCGGGCCGCCCGCCACCGCGCCCCCCGGCCGCCCGCCTCAGCGGCCCGACCGGGCCGGCAGGAGCGTCCCCGCCACCGCGGCCGCCACCACGGCGAGCACCAGCGCCCCGTACCGGGCGGGCTCCATGTACGGCGCCGAGCCGGCCAGCGCCACCGAGAACGCGGTGAGCGGGATCGCGGCCACCAGGGTGCCGAGCGCCAGCCCGGCGACCGCCACCAGCGCCGTCTCCAGCACCAGCATCCGGGTCAGCTGTCCGCGCCCGGCGCCGACCAGCCGCAGCAGCCGCAGCTCACGACGGCGGCCCACCGAGATGAGGGTGAGGGTGGAGACCACCGCGAGGAGCGCGAAGCCGCCGATCACCCCGACGCCGATCACCATCAGCGCGTCGTCCTCGCCCGAGACCGCCGGGGCGGTCCGTACGGCGTCGTCCGTCGCCGGGCCGGTCCGCGCCCCGCCGTACGGGGCCAGCGCGTCCCTGACCGCCGCGGCGGTCGCGTCCCGGTCGGTGCCGTCCGTGCGGACCAGCACCGCGTGGTCGCGGGCGGCGGACACATGGGCGGCGAGCGCCTCCCGGGGGAAGAGGAAGTCGCCCACGCCCAGGGCGCGTTCGTACACGGCGACGACCCGGGGCGCCACCTCCGTACCGTCCCCCAGGCGCAGCTTCACCCGGTCGCCGACGCCCGTGCCCAGGCTGCCGGCCCGGTCGGCGCCGACCGCCACCGTGCCGGTGCCCCTCAGGTCCCCGAGGTCGCCCGCGGTGACCCCGGCGTCGAGGGTGCCCTCCAGCTGTCCGGGCGTCACCCCCAGGACCGGCAGCCGGTCCAGCACCGGTTCGCCCGCCTCGCGGTGGGCCAGCACCACCGCGGAGCGCAGGACGCCCGTCGCCGCGGCCACCCCCGGGACCCCGCGTACGGTTCCGGCCACCTCCGACGGCAGGCCGCCCGGGGCGGTCACCATCAGGTCGGCGCGGAGCGCGGCCGCGGCCTGCCGGTCGGCGGCCCGCTCCAGCGTGGACGTCGCCGCCAGCTGTACGCAGACGAACGCGGCCACCAGCACCACCGGCGTGAGCGCCGTGCCCAGCCGGCGGGTGTGCGCGGCGGTGGACCGGGCCGCCAGGAATCCGGAGACCCCGCCGGCCCGGCGCATCGGCGCCCCCAGCACCCGCACCGCCACCCCGGCGATCCGGGGGCCCAGCAACGCCACCGCGACGACCAGGGACATCGCGGAGCTCGACGCGGCGAGCGCGGCCGCCTGGCCGCCCTGCGTCGTCGCCAGACCCGCCGAACTGACCCCGGCCAGCGCCAGGAGCAGCCCCGCGACCGTGCGGACCCGCCCCGGATCGCCCGGCTCCGGGGCCCCGGCCGCCCCCAGCGCGGCGGACGGCCGCATCCGGGTGACGCGCCGGGCGGCGAGCATCGCCACCGGCCGCGCGGCCAGGGCGACCAGCAGCGCCCCCGCCGCCCCGGCGGCCAACGGCAGCCACGGCGGCACGGGCAGCACCAGCGCCTCGGTCTCCAGCAGCGAGCGCATCAGCAGCCCCAGCGGCAGCGCGCCGAGCCCGCCCACGGCCGCGGCGACCGCGGCGACCCGTCCCGCCTCCCGGCCGACGGCCGACCGCAGCTGGCGCGGGGAGGCGCCCACCGCGCGCAGCAGGGCCAGCTCCCCGGAGCGCTGGTGGACGGCCTGGGCGAGGGTGGAGGCGATCACCAGCAGCGCCACCATCACGACCGTCCCGGCGACGGAGGCCAGCAGCGCCAGCAGATCGCCCCGCCCGCCCAGCGCGTCCACCCGCTCGCCCTCGCCCCGCTCCGCGCCCGTCAGCACCCGCACCGCGCGGTCCTGGTCCGTCGCCTCGGGGAGCGCGGCACGCAGCGAGTCCCGCAGCGCCCCGGCGGAGACACCCCGCTCGGCCACGACGCCGATCGCGTCGACCGTGCGCGGGTGCCCGGCCAGCTCCGTCAGCCGCGCCCCGGTGAGGAAGACGGCCGGAGAGCCCGTCCCGCCCGCGGCCTCGGCGAGCCCGCTGACCGTGTAGCTCCGGGCGGCTCCGTCGGCCCGGAGCGTCACGGTGTCGCCCGGCCGGACACCCGCCGGGGCCGCGTCCGCGTCCAGGACCACCTCACCGGCTCCGCCCGGGGCCCGGCCCTCGGTGAGCCGGTACGGGGTGAGCGCCGCCGACTCCCAGGACCGGGCGATCGCCGCGGCGCCGTCCCCCAGGGCCACCGGCACCGAGTCGTCCGCGACGGCCGAGGCGACCCCCTCCGCGGCCGCGGCCCTCGCCACCAGTGCCCGGTCCAGCCGTACCCGCTCCGGCAGATACGCGGACACGGTGCGCGGCTCGCTGCCCCACGGCTTCGCGGTGTACGACACCTTCTGGTCCGCCGCCACCACCGCGTCGGCGCCCGCGTACCGCTCCACCGGCGGCCCGGCGAGCAGCAGCGACCCCAGGACGAGCGCGAACGCGCCCAGCAGCGCCGCCGCCGCGCCCGCGGCCGCGAACACGGCGGCCCAGGACCGCCGGTGGGCCGCAAGCGAGCGCCGCGCGAGGAACGCCGACGCCCGCCGCGAACCCGCCCGCACGGCCGCCACCGGCGGCGCGTGCTCCGCCGTTACCCGCGCTTGCTTTCCCCTGCTCATCCCAGCCGCCCGTCACGCATCGTCAGCACGGTGTCGGCCCGGTCGGCCGCCGCTGGGTCATGGGTGACCATGACGACGGTCCGCCCGTCGATCCGTACCGCGTCCCGCAGCAGGGCCAGCACCAGCGCGGCCGAGTCCGGGTCCAGCGAAGCCGTCGGCTCGTCCGCGAAGATCACGTCGGGCCCGGTCACCAGGGCCCGCGCCACCGCGACCCGCTGCTGCTGTCCCCCCGACAGCGTCGAGGGCCGGTCCTGACCGCGCCCACCCAGCCCCACCCGGGCCAGCAACTCCCGTCCCCGGCCCAGCACATCGGCGGCCGCCGGGTCGGCGCCCGCCAGCACGAGCGGAAGGACGACGTTCTCCTCGATGCTCAGCGAGGGCACCAGGTTCAGCGCGTGCGACTGGAAGACGAACCCGACCCGGTCCCGCCGCAGCCGGGTCAGCGCCGCCTCCGACAGCGACCCCAGATCCGTCCCGCCGATCCGCACCGTCCCGGACGTCGGCCGGTCCAGCCCCGCCGCGCACAGGAGGAACGTGCTCTTGCCGGAGCCGGAGGGTCCGACCACCGCGGTGAAGCTCCCGGCCGGCACCGCGCAGCTCACCGCGTCCAGCGCCGTCGTCCCCCGGCCGTCGCCGCCCCGGCCCCCGTAGCGCCGGCTCACCGACTCCAGGCTCAGCGCGGCCGTCCGCACCGCCGTGACCCCTCGCACCGTCGACTTCACTGTCCCTCTTCCGCTGTACGTCTGTGACCTGCGTAAACGCTAGGCGGGCGGGGGCTTCGGGGCGAGGGTGCGCACTCCCGGACCCGGGGTTCAGCAGGCACCACCACGGGAGGGGTGGGCACCCCACTCCGTACGGGGGCCACCCCCCGTACGGTGGTCTGCCATGAGCTCCACTCCCGCCCCGCTCCCGGCGGCCGTCCAGCGCTCGTGGGACGCCTCCACGTACCTGTTCACCGGCCTGCTGCTGGGCCTCGCCGGCTATGTCCTCACGTTCCTCGTGGCGGCGGTCCTGCTCTTCGCGGCCGTGGTCATCGGCCTGCCCGCGCTGCCCGAGGCCGCCACGCTGCTGCGCCGGCTCACCGGCTGGGAGCGGCGCAGGACGGCGGAGCGGCTCGGTGAACCCCACCGGCCCGCGCCGTACCTCCCCCTCGACACGGGGGAGCTGGGGGAGCGGGTGCGCCGTGTCCTCACCGACCCCACGACCTGGCGTGACGTCCTGTGGCTGCCGTTCCAGGCCGTGGTCGGAGGCGCCCTGGCCTACCTCGCGATGGTGCTGTGGCCCGTCGGCCTGCTCGTGGACGGCATCGCCCTTCCCGTCACCCACCTGCTGGACCGCAGGGCGGCCGACGAGTACGGGACCCCGCCCCCGGTCCGCCGGGGCTGGGTCCTGCGCTGGCACCCCGTCCTGGCCGACCTGTCGGCGAGCTGGAGCCGCTCGGTCCTCACCGCCCCGGTCACCGACGGCCTCACGGAGCGCGTCGCCCAGCTCACCGAGAGCCGCGCCGGCGCGGTCGAGGCCCACGGGGCCGAACTGCGCCGTATCGAACGGGACCTGCACGACGGAGCCCAGGCCAGGATCGTCGCCCTGTCGCTGCGCATCGGACTGGCCAGACAGCTCCTGGACCGTGACCCGGCGGCGGCCAGGGTCCGCCTCGACGAGGCCCAGGACGGCGCGGACGCGGCCCTGGCGGAACTGCGCCATGTGGTGCGCGGCATCCACCCACCGGTGCTGACGGACCGTGGACTGGCGGGCGCCGTACGGGCGTTGGCGGCCGACGTGACCGTCCCCGTCGAGGCGGAACTCGACGCGGTGGAGGACGGCCGACGGCTCCCGGCCGCGATCGAGGCCGCCGCCTACTTCGTGATCGCCGAGGCGCTCACCAACATCAGCAAGCACAGCGGGGCGACGACGGCGACCGTCCGGATCGGCAGGGGCGCGGGCACGCTGCGCGTACACATCGGCGACGATGGGCACGGCGGCGCGGACGAACGCGCCGGCAGCGGGCTGGTCGGGATCAGGCGGCGGGTCGCCGCCCTGGACGGGACCACCCGGATCAGCAGCCCCGCCGGGGGGCCGACGGACATCGAGGTGGAGCTGCCGTGCGGATCGTGATCGCCGAGGACAACGCGTTGCTCAGGGAGGGCATCATCCTGCTGCTCACCAGCTCGGGGCACGAGGTGGTCGCCGACGTGGCCACCGGGCCCGAGGTGCTGCCCGCGCTGCTGGAACACCGCCCGGACGTCGCCGTCCTGGACGTCCGCCTGCCCCCGGCCTTCCGTGACGAGGGCCTGCGCGCCGCGCTCGCCGCCCGCGCCGAGATGCCCGGCCTGCCGATCCTGGTCCTCTCCCAGTACGTGGAGGAGACCTACGCCGCCGAGCTGCTGGCCAGGGGCGCGCAGGGCATCGGTTACCTGCTCAAGGACCGGGTGGGCCGCGTCGAACAGTTCCTCCAGGCCCTGGAACGGGTCGCCGCGGGCGGCACCGCGCTCGACCCCGAGGTGGTCTCCCAACTGCTGACCCGCAAGGCGTCCGCGGGGCCCCTCCAGAGCCTCACGGCCCGGGAACGCCAGGTGCTGGAACACATGGCGCAGGGCAAGGCCAACGGCACGATCGCCGCCGAACTCGTGGTGACCGAACGGGCCGTGAGCAAGCACATCGGCTCGATCTTCGCCAAGCTGGGCCTGGAACCCGACGACGGCACCGTGCACCGGCGCGTCCTGGCCGTACTGGCCTACCTGGAGGGCCGGGACACCCTCTGACCGTGCGGGCCCCGGCGCGGCGCGGGGCGGTGTGAGGCGGTGCGGCGCGCTCGGGCCGCGCCCCGCGCTGACGCGGTACCGCACCACCCGGGGACAATGCCCGCCATGGACACGAGCGCCCCCGCCCCCACCCCCGCCTCCGTTCCGGACCTGGCCCGGCTGACGGCCCGCGCCCGGCGCCTCGCCGTTCCCGGGACCCGCCGCCTGCTGGGGATCGCCGGGGCGCCCGGCTCCGGGAAGTCCACCCTGGCCGCCCGGCTCGTGGACGCCCTCGACGGGCAGGCGGTGCTGGTCCCGATGGACGGCTTCCACCTGGCCGGGGCCGAGCTGGACCGGCTCGGGCGCACGGAGCGCAAGGGCGCCCCCGACACCTTCGACGCCGCCGGGTACGCGGCGCTGCTCCGGCGGCTGCGCCACGCGGAGGGGCCGGAACCGGTGTACGCGCCCGCCTTCGACCGGACGCTGGAGGAGCCGGTCGCCGGAGCGGTCCCCGTGCCCTCGGACACCCCGCTCGTGGTGACCGAGGGCAACTACCTGCTGCTGGACGAGGGCCCCTGGGCACCGGTGCGCGGACTGCTCGACGAGGTGTGGTTCCTGGAGGCGGAACCGGCGCTCCGGGTGCGCCGGCTGGTGTCCCGGCACATGCGGTACGGCAGGTCCCGCGCGGACGCCGAACGCTGGGTCGCCGGGTCCGACGAACGCAACGCCCGGCTGGTGGACCACCACCGCGACCGGGCCGACCTGGTGGTACGGGTGGGGTGAGCCGGAGACGCCGGGCAGCGGCGGCCCGGCACGTCCCCCGATACCGTTCGCGTCGTCCGGGGCGGGCGGGCAGGATGCTGTCTGCCGTGCCGTCGCCCGCGGGCGGTCCACGGCCTCGTGCCACCGTCCCGCCAGGAGGTTTCCATGACCAGCCCCGCCGCCGGAACCGGCCGGCCCGTCCCCTTCACCGCCGACGACTACCGGGCCCGGATGGCACGTGCGGCCGGGGCCGCCGACGCCGCGGGGCTCGCGGGCGTCCTCGTGGCCCCCGGCCCCGATCTCGTCCACCTCACCGGATACCGCCCGACCGCGGCCACCGAGCGGCTCACCCTGCTCGTCCTGCGGGCCGGCCACGACCCCGTCCTGGTGGTCCCCGCCCTGGAGGCGGCGGACGCCGAACGCGCGGTCGGCGCACCCGCGTTCACCGTACGGGACTGGACCGACGCCGCCGATCCGTACGCCCTGTCCGCCGGACTGCTGGGCGACACGGGCAGGTTCGCGGTCAGTGACAACGCCTGGGCCCTGCACCTGCTGGCCCTCCAACAGCTCCTCCCCGGCACCGCCTACGCCTCGCTGACCGCCGCCCTGCCGATGCTCCGGGCGGTGAAGGACACGGCCGAACTGGAGCGGCTCGCGGCCGCGGGGGCCGCCGCCGACGCCACGTACGAGCGGATCCTGAAGGTCCGCTTCTCCGGCCGCCGGGAGACCGACGTGGCAGCCGATCTGGCGTCCCTCCTCCGGGAGTACGGCCACGAGCAGGTCGACTTCACCGTGGTCGGTTCCGGCCCGAACGGAGCCAACCCGCACCACGAGGCAGGTGAACGCACCATCGAGCGGGGCGACATGGTCGTCCTGGACTTCGGAGGCCTCAAGCACGGCTACGGCTCCGACACCTCCCGCACGGTGCACGTCGGCGAGCCCACCGCCGAGGAGCAGCGGGTCCACGACATCGTGCGCGAGGCCCAGGAGGCCGGATTCCGTGCCGTACGCCCCGGGGCCGCCTGCCAGGACGTCGACCGGGCGGCCCGTGCCGTCATCACCGAATTCGGTTACGGCGAACGGTTCATCCACCGCACCGGCCACGGCATCGGCGTCACCACCCATGAACCGCCCTACATGATCGAGGGCGAGGAGCAGCCCCTGGTGCCCGGCATGTGCTTCTCGGTGGAGCCGGGCATCTACCTCCCCGGCCGCTTCGGCGTCCGCATCGAGGACATCGTCACCGTCACCGAGGACGGCGGACGGCGGCTGAACACCACCCCGCGCGAGCTGGCGGTGGTCGAGTAGGACCGGCCGCGCCGGCCCGGATCCGCCTCGCCGTCCCCCCCCCCCCCCCCGCGCGCCTCCCCGCTCAGTCGTCGGCCAGCACCACGCACGACTCCGGCGGCAAGTGCAGCACACCGTCCGCGCCGGGCGCCTCGACCGGGGTCCAGGCGGCCAGCACCCGGCCCCCGCCCGCGCGGTGCCGGCCGAGCCCCAGGGGGAGGGCGGCGGGCCGGCCGGCGAGGTTGACGGCGATCCGCAGATCGCCCCGGCGGTAGGCGATCCAGCGGGCCCGCTCGTCGTACGCGGTCCGGACCGAGGCCAGGTCCGGATCGCACAGGTCGGGCATGGCGTGGCGCAGCGCGATCAGTTCGCGGTACCAGGCCGCCATCCGGGCGTGCGGCTCCCGCTCCGGTTCGCTCCAGTCGAGGCACGAACGGGCCCGGGTCCCCGGATCCTGCGGGTCGGGGATGTCCTCGGCGGCCCAGCCGTGCGCCGCGAACTCCCGCCGCCTGCCCTCCCGTACGGCCCGCGCCAGGGCCGGATCGGTGTGGTCGGTGAAGAACTGCCACGGGGTCCGGGCGCCCCACTCCTCGCCCATGAAGAGCATCGGGGTGAACGGCCCGGTGAGCAACAGGGCCGCCGCGCACGCCTGGAGCCCGGGGGAGAGGGACGAGGCGAGGCGGTCACCGAGCGCCCGGTTGCCGATCTGGTCGTGCGTCTGGGCGTATCCGACGAAGCGGTGGGCGGGGGTCCGGGTGATGTCCACGGGACAGCCGTGCGTACGGCCCCGGAAGCTGGAGTACGTGCCGTTGTGGAAGAACGCGGCGGTCACCGTCTTGGCGAGCGCGGCCAGCGGGGCGTCCGCGAAGTCGGCGTAGTACCCCTGGGACTCACCGGTCAGCGCGGTGTGCAGGGCGTGGTGGAAGTCGTCGTTCCACTGGGCGTGCAGCCCGAGCCCGCCCTCGGCCCGCGGCGCCGTCGTCCGCGGGTCGCACAGGTCGGACTCGGCGATCAGCGGCAGCGGGCGGCCCAGCACCGACGAGAGCGCGTCCACCGCCGCGGACAGCTCCTCCAGGAAGGTCAGCGCCCGGCCGTCCGCGAGCGCGTGCACCGCGTCCAGCCGCAGCCCGTCCAGCCGGTAGTCCCGCAGCCAGGCCAGCGCGCTGCCCAGCAGATACGCGCGCACCTCGTCCGAGCCGGGGGCGTCCAGGTTGACGGCCGCGCCCCAGGGCGTGTGGTGGGTGTCGGTGAAGTACGGGCCGAAGGCCGGGAGGTGGTTGCCCGAGGGGCCGAGGTGGTTGTGCACCACGTCCAGTACGACGGCCAGGCCCCGGCCGTGCGCCGCGTCCACGAAGCGCTTCAGGCCCGCCGGTCCGCCGTACGGCTCGTGCACCGCCCACAGCGACACCCCCTCGTACCCCCACCCGTGGGTACCGGGGAAGGGGCAGACCGGCATCAGCGACACATGGGTGACGCCCAGGTCCACCAGGTGGCCGAGGCGTGCGGCGGCCGCGTCGAAGGTGCCCTCCTCGGTGAACGTACCGATGTGCAGCTCGTACAGGACGGCGCCCGGCAGCCCGCGCCCGGCCCACTCGCTGCGCCAGGCGTAGGCCGCGTGGTCGACCACCGCGCTCTCGCCGTCCGGGCCGTCCGGCTGGCGGCGCGAGCGCGGGTCGGGCAGGACGGGGCCACCGTCCAGCACGAAGCCGTAGCGGTCGCCGTCCACCGCCTCGGCCGTGGCCGTCCACCAGCCCGCGCGCAGCGGATCGGCCTCCATCGGCAGGCGGCCGCCCCGCGTCGCCAGCAGGACCGACTCGGCCCGAGGGGCCCACACCTCGAACTGCATCCACCACTCCTCGTCCACGGACCGACAGGACCCCCGCAGGGGCCCCATGTTCGGCGGAAGTCGCACGCACGGTCGCCGGAACACTGGAGCGAGTCCGTACCTGGCCATTAGGGTCTGGTCCTGATCATTGCCCTACCGGCTTCCGCTCATACGTGGCAGACATGCGTGGAAGCACCCGGAACGCGTACCAGGTCCCTCTGACGGCTGCTGGAGGCCGAGATGACCGTGCCGACCTTCCCACCCGGCTTCCTCTGGGGAGCCTCCGCCTCCGCCTTCCAGACGGAAGGGGCGTACGACGCGGACGGCAAGGGCCCCTCCGGCTGGGACGCCTTCGCCGCGCAGGGCCGGATCAAGGACGGCACCGACACCACCCGGGGCACCGGCTTCCACGAGCACTACCGGGAGGACGTCGCCCTGCTCGCCGGGCTCGGCGCGGACGCCTTCCGCTTCTCCGTCAGCTGGCCCCGGGTCGTCCCCGGCGGCAGCGGCGCCCTCAACCCGGCCGGGCTGGACTTCTACGACCGGCTCGTGGACGAACTCTGCGCGCACGGCATCACCCCCGCCCCCACGCTCTACCACTGGGACACCCCGCTCGCCCTCGACGAGGAGGGCGGCTGGCTCAACCGGGACACCGCCTACCGCTTCGCCGAGTACGCGGGCATCGTCGCCGAGCGGCTCACCGACCGCGTCCCCATGTGGATCACCGTCAACGAACCGGCCGAGGTGACCCTGCTCGGCTACGCGCTGGGCGAGCACGCCCCCGGCCGCACCCTGCTCTTCGACGCGCTGCCCGCCGCCCACCACCAACTGCTCGCCCACGGCCTGGCCGTACGGGCGCTGCGCGCCGCCGGTGCCGGGAACATCGGCGTCGCCCTCTCCCACAGCCCCGTCTGGACGGCCGGCGAGTCGGACGAGGACCGCATGGGCGCGGAGCTGTACGACACCCTCACCAACTGGCTGTTCGCCGACCCCGTGCTCACCGGCCGCTACCCCGAGGGCATCGCCGGCCTCATGCCGGGCCCCGTGGAGGACGACCTCGAAACGATCTCCGCGCCCCTCGACTGGTACGGGGTCAACTACTACAACCCGACCCTCGTCGGCGCCCCCGGACCGGAGGCACGGGCCTCCTTCTCCGGGTACACGATGCCCGAGGGGCTGCCCTTCGGGATCCGCGAGATCCAGGGGTACGACACCACCGACTTCGGCTGGCCCGTCGTCCCGGCGGGGCTCACCGAGACCCTCCGACAGCTCCGGGACCGCTTCGGCGACCGGCTGCCGCCCGTCTACATCACCGAGAACGGCTGCGCCGTGGACGAGCCCGTCGCCGACGCGCGCCGCATCGCCTACCTGGAAGGCCACCTGGGGGCGCTGCGGACGGCCATCGACGCGGGCGTCGACGTACGCGGCTACTTCACCTGGTCGCTCACCGACAACGTGGAGTGGACCGAGGGCGCGAGCAAGCGCTTCGGGCTCGTCCACATCGACTACGAGACGCTCCGGCGCACCCCCAAGGAGTCGTACGCCTGGTACCGGGACGTCATCCGCGCCCAGCGCGACGGCTGACGTTCCCTCAGCCATACGGTGAGCGGGCGGGCCTGACGGGACGTCACGTCAACCGTTCCCGGTCAGTCCCACACCATGTCGATCGCCCGCTCGAAGTTCACGTACCCCAGGCGGGCGAAGGACCGCGCCATCGGGACGTTCCCGAGGTCGGTGGCGGCCCTGATCCGCTCCACGCCCCGCGCGGCGAGCACCCGGGTGCCCTCGGCCAGGATGTCGTCGATGTAGCCGTGGCCCCGGTGGGCCGGCAGCACGCCGATGTAGCCGATCATCGGGTGGTAGTTGTTGCGCGCCGGGAGCACGAAGCCGACCGGTTCGCCGCTCGGCAGTTCGGCGACCCGCCACCACTCGCGGGGCGACTTCTGACCGGTGATCTCCTCCTCGTACTGCCGCTCCGCCGCCTGCCGGGCGCTCATCCCGGAGGCCAGGTCCTTCTGCCCGTGCGCGTCGAGGGTCCCCTCCATCACCGGTGTCATGAGGGCGAGAAGGTCCTCGCGGTCCACGACCTGACGGAACACCAGCCGCCCGCTGTCCTCGGGCACCGGCGTACCCGCCCGCCACTCCAGACGCAGCCGCTCCACCAGGATCCGGGCGCCGCTCGCCTCCATGACCCGCGTCCGGGCCTCGACGCCGTCACGCGCCACCGGGTCGTCCCGCCAGTTGGCCGGGACGAAGCGCGCGTACTCGGGGCGGACCGCCCCGGCCGGTACCACGGCGGCGGTCGCCGCCTCCAGCAGCCGCAGCCCGGTCTCGGTGCGCTCGGGCTCCGGCAGGGTGTCGTCCAGGTCGAAGAAGTCGAGCAGCAGCGGCTCGGCGCCGCCCGGCTGGGCCCACCAGGCGATCCGGGCCACGACACGCTCACCGCGCAGGGCCACCCACATCCACGCGGGCCGACGGCGGCCGGCCGCGAGATCGTCGGCCAGTTCGTGGTCCAGGACGTAGGAAAGGCGGAGGAAGAGACCGAGCTCGCCGGCTCCGGAGAGCGGGCGGAGGATCAGTTCCGGTGGTGCTGGGGTCACAAAGGCTCCTCGGTACGGGGACCGCGGTCGGGGGACGGCGGCGCGCGACGGTAACAGCATCCGTCCGGCCGCCGCCCGGAATTAACCGCTCCCACGCAGGTCAGGCGGCACGAAACCGGGGTTCTTCTGGACACCCGCACACCCTGGGCCGACAATCGCACTGTGACGTCTTCCTTCGAGCACTCCACGTATCCCGCGCGGCTGTCGGACGCCCAGCGCGACCGGGTCCTCGGGGTGCTCCGGGACGGCGCCGCGCAGGGCAGGCTCTCGCACGACACCTTCCTGCGGCGGATGGAACTCGCCCTGGCCGCCCGGCGTTCCGAGGAGCTGTACGCGCTCACCGCCGACCTGGAGAGCGGCGGGCGCCTCTCGCGGGGCCTGTTCCGCGCGGTGGGCGGTGTCTCCGCCTTTCCGGCCCGGCTGCGGCGCGCCTGGCAGTCCGAGCGGCTGCCCAAGCTCCTGCTGCCCGCGCCCGGCCCGCACCCGCTGCACATAGGCCGCGACCCGGGCAACGGACTGCGGCTCAGCCACGAGACCGTCTCCCGGCGGCACGCCGAGCTGACCGCCCACGGCAGCCGGTGGATCCTGCGCGACCTCGGCTCGACCAACGGCACGTGCGTCAACGGGCAGCGGGTCATCGGCGCCGTCCCCGTGCGCGACGGCGACCAGGTGAGCTTCGGCCGCATGGCCTTCCTGCTCTCCGCCCCGCCCCCGCTGCCTCCGGCCTGAGGACCGCCCCCCGGCTCACCCCCGGTCCGCCGGGGCCTCGCCTCCCGCCCTCATGAGCAGGGCCACCGGCCGCTCGGCGAACAGCTCCGCCACGGCGACCTCCGGACCGGTGAACTCCCGCTCCGGGGACAGCAGATCGCGCCACCGGCCGCCCTCGGGCAGCGTCAGCGCCGTGTCGCGCCAGCCGCCCTCCTCCGAGAGCCGCAGCGACAGCCGGGTCACCGCCGTGACCACCTCACCGGACCGGCAGAACGCCAGGCAGTGTCCGGCCGCGGGGCCCCGCGCGGCCACCGGGGCGTAGGTGCCCGACTCGTCGAAGAGCTCGGGGCGGTCCCGGCGCAGCCGCAGCGCCGCCGCCGTGACCCCGGCCTTGTCGTCGTGCCCCTCGGGCGGGCGGGTGAACGGGCGGCGGTTGTCCGGGTCGACCAGCGCGATGTACTCCCGCTCCGTGCCCTGGTACAGATCAGGCACCCCGGGCATCGTGAGCTGCACCAGCGCCGCCCCCAGCACATTGGCCCGGACGAACGGTCCGAGCGCCGCCGTGAACCGGGCCAGCGCGGCGTGCGCCTCCCCGGTACCGCTGCCCGGCCCGGCCGCCACGAAGTCCGTCACCGCGCGCTCGTACGCCGGATCGGGCTCCGTCCAACTGGTGAACAGGCCCGCCTCACGCACCGCCTTCAGCAGCGCGGGCTCCAGCCTGCCCGCCGCCTCCCCGTCCGTCAGCCCCGCGCAGCCGTACGCCGACTGCCAGGCCCGCCAGGCCAGCTGGGGATCCGGGGCCGCCACCCCGGTCGCCCGGGACAACTGCGCCACCAGCGCGGACCACCGCTCCGGGCACTCCGACAGCACGGCGATCCGGGCCCGGGTGTCGCCGCTGTGCTTGGTGTCGTGCGTGGTCAGCACCGTGCCGGTGGCCGGCCAGTCCCGGGCGATCCGCGCGCAGTACGCGTGGAACTCGTCCGGGCGCACGGACGGCCGGCCCGGGTCGCCGCCCACCTCGGCCGCCGAGATCAGCGGCACGTACCGGTAGAACGCCGTGTCCTCCACCGACTTGGCGTGCAGCGCCGACGCCGTCTGCGCGAACCGGGCGCAGAACTCGGCCCGCGCCCCTCCCGCCCCGAGCAGGCCCAGCGCCAGGTCGCGCACCACGTCCACGGCCGCCGCCTCCTGGGGCACGGAGAACGCCGCCTTGGCGTCCCGGACCGCCTGGGGCGGCAGCGTGGACTCCGCGGCCTCCGTCGGCCGGACCCCCGCCGTGACGTACGGACGGTAGACGGGGACCCGGACCAGCAGCTCCCGGATCGCCGTACGCAGCGCCCACGGGGCGTGGTCCCGCAGCGCGGTGTCCCCGGAGCAGACCCGGACGGCGATCCGGGTCAGCCACTCCGTCTCGGCGGCCAGCTCATGGGTGACCACCCGGTAGGCGGCCCGGCGCACGGTCGCCGTCCAGTAGCCGCCGCGGTCCCCCGGGGGCCCCGCGAAGTCCCGGTAGCGGCCCAGCAGGTCCGCCGCGCCCGCCGGGTCGGTGAACAGCCCGTCGATCCGGCGCAGGGCGTCGTACCCCGTCGTCCCCGCCACCGCCCAGCCGGCCGGCAGCGTCTCCTCGGCGGTGAGGATCTTCTCCACCACCGTCCACCGTCCGCCGGTCGCCGTGTCGAGCCGTCGGAGGTAGCCGGCCGGGTCGGCGAGCCCGTCCGGATGATCGATCCGCAGCCCGTCCAGCACCCGGTCGGCCAGCAGCTCCAGGATCTTGGCGTGGGTGGCCTCGAAGACCTCCGGATCCTCCACCCGGACCCCGATCAGGTCGGAGACGGTGAAGAAGCGCCGGTAGTTCAGCTCCGTACGGGCCAGCCGCCACCACCCCAGCCGGTAGTGCTGGGCGTCCAGCAGCTCCGGGAGCGGAAGGTCCGCGGTGCCCTCGCGCAACGGGAACTCCTGCTCCCCGTAGCGCAGGACCGGGGTGCCGTCGTCCCGGGCGCCCGTCACGAGACGGTCGCTCTCCTCGCCGATCCGCCCCGCGAGGACGGGCAGCAGCACCCGCCCGCCGCCCGCCTCCCAGTCGATGTCGAACCAGCGCGCGTACGGGGAGCCGGGGCCCTCCCGCAGGACCTCCCAGAGCTGCCGGTTGTGGCGGGGGGAGGCCGCCATGTGGTTCGGCACGATGTCCACGACCAGCCCGAGCCCGTGCGCGCGCGCCGTGGCGGCCAGGTCCCGCAGGCCCTCCTCCCCGCCCAGCTCGGCCCGCACCCGGCTGTGGTCGACCACGTCGTAGCCGTGCCCGGAGCCGGGCACGGCCTCCAGGACCGGGGAGAGATGCAGATGCGAGACGCCGAGCCCGGCGAGATAGGGCACGGCGTCCGCCGCGGCGGCGAACGGGAAGTCCGGCTGGAGCTGGAGCCGGTAGGTGGCGGTGGGCGTCATGGACACGTACGTACCCAGCCGGGCGGCTTCTGTGTCACCCCGGGGGCCGGTGGGCACGGGGCCGGCCGTCCCCGTGACCCGATCGGCCCACGGGGACGGCCCTCAGGGGCCTCAGGCCGGGCGCTTGAGCACCGTCAGACTGCGCCCGAGCAGCGTCACCCGCTCGCCCGCCGACACCTTCGGCCCGGCACCCGGCGGCACCCCGTCCGGGATCCCCGTGTCCACCACGACCTGCCACCGCTTCCCGTGGTGCGTGGGAACGGTGAACTCCAGGGTGTCCGCGCTCGCGTTGAACATCAGCAGGAACGAGTCGTCCGAGATCCGCTCGCCGCGCGGACCCGGCTCCGAGATGGCGTGCCCGTTCAGGAACACCGTCATCGCCTTCGCGTGCGCGGCCTGCCAGTCCCGCTGGGTCATCTCGTCGCCCCGGGGGGTGAACCACGCGATGTCGGAGAGCTCGTCGTGGGTCCCCTCCACCGGGCGGCCGTGGAAGAACCGCCTGCGCCGGAAGACCGGGTGGTCGCGGCGCAGCCACACCATGGCCCGGGTGAACTCCAGCAGGCTGGTGTCCGTGCCGCCCCGGGCACCCGCCGCGCCGTCGTCCGCGCGGGCCGCCGCCGGGTCGGGCCAGTGCACCCAGGACAGCTCGTTGTCCTGGCAGTAGGCGTTGTTGTTGCCGCGCTGCGTACGGGCGAACTCGTCGCCGTGGCTCAGCATCGGGACGCCCTGGGAGAGCATCAGGGTGGCGATGAAGTTACGCATCTGGCGGCTGCGCAGCTCCAGCACCTCCTTGTCCTCCGTGGCCCCCTCCGCGCCGCAGTTCCAGGAGCGGTTGTGGCTCTCGCCGTCCCGGTTGCCCTCGCCGTTGGCCTCGTTGTGCTTGTCGTTGTACGAGACGAGGTCGTGCAGGGTGAACCCGTCGTGGCAGGTGGTGAAGTTGATCGAGGCCAGCGGGCGCCTGCCGTCGTCCTGGTAGAGGTCGGAGGAGCCCGTCAGCCGCCCGGCGAACTCGGCGAGGGTCCTCGGCTCCCCCCGCCACAGGTCGCGCACCGTGTCCCGGTACTTGCCGTTCCACTCCGTCCACAGCGGCGGGAAGTTGCCCACCTGGTAGCCGCCCTCACCCACGTCCCACGGCTCGGCGATCAGCTTCACCTGGCTGACCACCGGGTCCTGCTGCACCAGGTCGAAGAACGACGACAGCCGGTCCACCTCGTGGAACTGGCGTGCGAGGGTGGCCGCCAGGTCGAAGCGGAAGCCGTCCACATGCATCTCGGTGACCCAGTACCGCAGCGAGTCCATGATCAGCTGGAGCACGTGCGGGGACCGCATCAGCAGCGAGTTCCCGGTGCCCGTGGTGTCCATGTAGTACTGCGGGTCGTCGGTCAGCCGGTAGTACGAGGCGTTGTCCAGGCCGCGGAAGGAGAGCGTCGGCCCCAGGTGGTTGCCCTCCGCCGTGTGGTTGTACACCACGTCGAGGATCACCTCGATGCCCGCTTGGTGCAGCGCCCGCACCGCCTGCTTGAACTCCAGGACCTGCTCGCCCCGGTCGCCCCAGGAGGCGTAGGCGTTGTGCGGGGCGAAGAAGCCGATGGTGTTGTAGCCCCAGTAGTTGGCGAGGCCCGCGTCGGCGAGGCGGTGGTCCTGGACGAACTGGTGCACCGGCATCAGCTCGATCGCGGTGACGCCCAGCTCCGTCAGATGGGCGATGATCTCCGGGTGCGCGAGCCCCGCGTACGTACCGCGCAGCCCCTCGGGCAGGCCGGGGTGAAGCATCGTCAGGCCCTTGACGTGCGCCTCGTAGATCACCGTGCGGTGGTAGTCCGTACGGGGGCGGCGGTCGTCCCCCCAGTCGAAGTACGGATTGACCACGACGGAGCTCATCATGTGCGGCGCCGAGTCGAGGTCGTTGCGGTCGTTCGGCTTGCCGAAGGGGTAGCCGTACACCGCCTCGCCCCACTGGATCTTCCCGGAGATCGCACGCGCGTACGGGTCGAGGAGCAGCTTCGCCGAGTTGCACCGCTGCCCGCGCTGCGGCTCGTACGGGCCGTGCACCCGGAAGCCGTAGCGCTGACCCGGCATCACCCCGGGCAGATAGGCATGGCGGACGAAGGCGTCGGTCTCGCGGAGCTCCACCGCCGTTTCTGAACCGTCGTCGTGCAGCAGGCACAACTCGATCCGGTCGGCGGCCTCCGAGAAGACCGCGAAGTTGGTCCCGGCGCCGTCGTACGTCGCACCGAGGGGATACGCCTGTCCCGGCCAGACCTGCATCGATAGGACTCTTCCACTTCTGATCCGGGTGCTTCGGGGTTGTTGCCCCGATAATCCCCGAAAGATGCGTCCGTACCTAGTACGTCGGCCGGTGCGGTCGGGTGCCGTCACCTCGGATGCCGCTGTGCCGGTCAACTTCGGACACCTCGGGGTCGCCCGGGGGTGAGACCGGGCGCCCGGTCCGCGAAGGTGTCCGGTATGCCGGGTGCGCTGGGCGGCCAATCCCTATGAATCAGCTCACTCCGCCCGATCTCGCCACGAGGAAGGGGAGTGACCGGCGGGGGAGTTGAGTGAGAAGCCTGTGCATCCGGCTGCACCGGATCCCGCTCCCGGAGTACCCTTCCTTGATCGTTGGTGGGGGAGCGGAAGGCGGTACGCGGGTGAGCTCGGGAGGGTTCGAGCTGCCCCCAGGTGACGCAGGTCACGAGGGGGAGCCGACCGATGCCCCGCCGGGGGCGGTGTCCCTCGCGCAGCCCATGGAGATCGGGGTGGCGCTGGACTGGGGAGCCGACGCCTGGAACGAGGTGCGCACCCGGGCCCAGCGCGCCGGGCGGGCCTATATCTGGCTGAATCTGGTCGAACAGCGGTTGCGGGCCGTGGTCTCCGCGGTGATCCGGCCGATCTACGAGCCGGTGCACGGCGACGAGTGGGTGGTGGCCGCCGCCGGCCCCGCCGGACAGGAGTGGGTCCAGCGCGCCGTGGCCGTCCGTGAGGTCTCGCGCCGCAAGGGCTACCTCCTCGACCCGGCCGACGACAACGTCCTCAGCTTCCTGACGCTCCCTCAGTTGCGGGAGCTGATGGTCCAGCACTGGCCGTGCTTCGAACCGTACTTCGACGACCGCCGCGAGGTGGAGCTCGCCCTCGACGAGCTGGAGGTGGCCCGCAACGTCGTCTCGCGCAACCGCGCCCTCAACGAGGCGGTCCTCGCGCAAGCCGAACGCGCCTCCGCGCGGCTGCTGGAGATCCTGGGCAACGGGGCGTCCGTCCCGTCCGCCGACCGGCTGCCGGTGGACGCGGTGGAGGAGCTGGTGGGCGACCGGTACGCCGACGTGGTCTCCGTCCACCCCGACCGGGTGCGGCTCCAGCGCCAGATCCCCGCCGAGGACCTGTTCGGCGGCGCCCGGCGGCTGGACGCGATCGGCATAGGGCTCAACCTCCTCACCCAGAACTTCTCGGGACGCCGGCTGATCCGGCTCGCCGAGTCGGGCTGCCGGGTGCGGCTGCTCTTCATCAACCCGGCGAGCAGTGCCGTCAAGCGCCGGGAGCGGGAACTGGGCCTCAAGAAGGGCGAGCTGAGCCGCTCGGTGGAGATGAACATCCTCCATATGCGCCGGGTGCGTTCCAAGCTCCGCGACCCGGACGCCTTCCAGATCCAGGTCTTCGACGAGACGCCCCGCTTCACGGCCTATCTGGTGGACGGCGACGGGCCCGATGCGGTCGGGGTCGTCCAGCCCTATCTGCGGCGGGCGCGGGGCATGGAGGCGCCCGTGTTCGTCCTGCGGGGCGGCGGGCGCGCGGTGGTCCGCGCGGGCCAGGACAGCGAACACGGACTCTTCGAGACCTACCGCGAGGAGTTCGAGTCGGTCTGGACCGATTCGCGGCCCGTGTCCTGACTCCTCACGTCTTCTGACGCCCCCTCCTGCGTTGTCAGTGGGCCGTGCGATGGTGGTCGTCACATGGGGGAGAGCACCACCGAAGGAGGTACGGGATGAGCTGGCACCGGGAGCGTCTGGCCGGGTTCGACCTGGAGACGACCGGCACGGATCCGCTGGAGGCCCGCATCGTCACGGCCGCGGTCGTCGAGGTGGAGAGCACGGACGGCGATCCCGTCCGGTGCCGCACCTGGCTGGCGGACCCGGGAATCAGGATCCCCGAGCAGGCCTCGGCGATCCACGGCATCAGCAGCGAGCGCGCGGCGGCCGAGGGGCGGCCGGTGCGGGAGGTGGCCGACGAGATCGCCGGTGCCCTCGTGGAGCACTGGAGGGCGGGCGTGCCCGTCGTCGCGTACAACGCGGCGTTCGATCTGACGCTGCTCTCGGCCGAGTTGCGGCGCCATGGGCTGCCCTCCCTGAGCGACAGGCTGGGCGGCGGCGGTATCGGACCCGTCATCGACCCGTACACCATCGACCGGGCCGTCGACCGCTACCGCAAGGGCAAGCGCACCCTGGAGGCCGTCTGCGTCGAGTACGGCGTGGTGCACGGCGGAGCACATGACGCGTCGGCCGACGCGCTGGCCGCGGTGCGCGTGGCGTACGCGATAGCCGGGCGGCACGCGTCGGTGGCCGCCCTGACCGCCACCGAGCTGCACGGCCGTCAGATCGGGTGGTACGCGGACTGGGCCGCCGGCTTCCAGGAGTTCCTGCGCCGCAAGGGGTCGGCGGACGCGGTGATCGACGGCCGCTGGCCGCTGCGCGAGCTCGCCCCCGCGCACGCCTCCTGACCGGCCGGGCGCACCGGCGGGCGGGGCGGGGGCCGGTGCGCGGCGGGTGACGACGGGGGTCAGTTCGCGGCGGGTGCGGGGGAGGCCGTGTCGTCGGCCTTGATGTCGAAGTTGATCTGGTCCCCCTCGACCGAGGTGACGGTGACCGACACGCCCAGCGTGCTGCCGTCGTCCGCCGTCAGCGTGCAGCGGGTGGCGGTGCCGACCTTCCCCCGGAGGTCCTCGGGGCAGGTGATGTCCGGCGTCGGGCGGCCGGTCGTGTCGGCGAGCTTCTCGGCGACGGTGGTGGCCAGTTCGTCCGCGGACAGTTTCGGCTCGGACTTCCCGATGCTGACCGAGGCCGAGCAGCCGACGAGCAGCGCGCCGACGGCTATGGCCGCGAGAGTCCGGGCCACTGCGGGCGAGGGGAGCAGGGGCATGGAGGGTCCGTTCGGGTGTGCGGTGGCAGAGGGTCGCCGGAAGCATACGTGCCGGACCCGCGGCGCGTGCGCACGGGAGAACGAGGGGCCCGAGGGGGGTGTCCTCGTCGCCCTCAGAAGGGGTACCAGCGCACCTCGGGGTCGTCCTCGCGCAACGACGCCACCCGGCGCCGGAATTCGGCCAGCGCCTTCGGGTTGGTTGGGGCGTGCTGGGAGACCCAGGCGCAGCTCGCCGTCTCGCGGGCCCCGCGCAGCACCGCGCACCCCGCCCACGCGCGCACGTCCCAGCCGTAGGCGGCGGTGAACGCGTCGTACGCCTCCGGGGGCAGGCCGTAGCGGTCGCGGGAGAGGGCGAGGACCACCAGGTCGTGTTCCCGGAAGTCGGCGGAGAAGGTCTCCAGGTCGACCAGGACCGGTCCGTCCGGGCCGATGTGGACGTTGCGGGGGAGCGCGTCGCCGTGGATGGGCCCGGGGGGCAGGTGCGGGGCCAGGGCCGCCGCGGCCTTGGCGAAACCGTCGCGCCGGCCGCGCAGGTAGTCCGCGTCGGCGGGGTCGATGGCGTCCCCCGCGAGCCGCAGCCAGCGTTCCACCCCGCCCAGCAGTTCCCGGCGCGGCAGCGTGAAGTGCTCGGGCGGGGGCAGCGCGTGGACCTGGGTGAGCAGCGGGGCCAGGTCCCGGGGCTCGGGCGGGCGCACGGCCTCCGGCAGCCGGTGCCAGAGCGTCACCGGGTGCCCCTCGACCAGGCGCGGCGCGGGCTCGGCCGCGCGGACGGCGGGGACGCCCGAGTCGGCGAGCCACCGTGCGACGGCCACCTCGCGCTCGGCCCGCTCCCGCAGCTCCGGATGCGTGGTCGCCGCCCGGCCCACCTTGGCCACCAGGTCCCCCACGGCGAACACCGCGTTCTCGCCGAGCGCCAGCAGTTCGGCCCCGGCGGGCAGCCCGGCGGCGGTCAGTACCTCGCGGGCACGCATCTCGTCCATGACCTGTATTTTCGCATCCACGTGGGCCGGCCCGCGCGCGAGGGCGGACGGCGCCGGAAGGGGGCCCAGGCCGGGCGGCCGGGCTGACCGGGGCGGAGCCCGGCGGCCGGCCCCGGCGGCGGCCGCAAATGCGGTGAAGTGCCGTGCGCACAAGGGGCGTCGGGGGAGCTGTCGGACTTGGCCGGGAGTGTTTCGGTTTTCTGTGGAGAGAGCCGGGCGACTGCGTGACGGGTACATGAAGGCCTTGATCTGGGCGCGTCAATCGAGCAGGGTTTCGAGGCAGCCCCCGGAGATTTTCCGGCCGAGGGCCAATCCCCCCACAAAGAATGACGAGGAGAACCCCTCTTCATGGCCATTCACCAGCGCGCACGCCGGACCAAGCTCACCGCCGCCATCACCGCCGTGGCGGCGGCCGCCGGTGTCACCCTGTTCGGCACGTCGTTCGCGGGAGCCGCCCCGGCCCCCGCCATGGGTACCGTCTACGGCGCCGACGCGGCGACCGCCGTGTCCGGCAGCTACATCGTCATGCTGGCCGAGAAGACCGACAAGGCCGAGCTCGCCGCGCAGTACGGCGGCACGCTCCAGCGGAACTACAGCTCGGCCATCAACGGCTTCTCGGCCAGCGGCCTCACCGAGACCGAGGCCAAGCGCCTCGCGGCCGACCCGGCCGTCTCCAAGGTCGTCCAGAACAAGAAGTTCCACATCGACGCCACCCAGGAGAACCCGCCGTCCTGGGGCCTGGACCGGATCGACCAGACCGAGACCGCCGGCGACGACGCGTACACCTACCCGGACGCCGCCGGTGAGGGCGTCACGGCGTACGTGATCGACACCGGGGTCCGTGTCACGCACGAGGACTTCGAGGGCCGGGCCACCTCCGGCTTCGACGCCGTGGACAACGACGACGACGCCGACGACGGCAACGGACACGGCACCCACGTGGCCGGCACCATCGCGGGCGCCGCCCACGGAGTCGCCAAGAAGGCCAAGATCGTGGCCGTCCGCGTGCTGGACGACTCCGGCTCGGGGACCACCGAGCAGGTCGTCGCGGGCATCGACTGGGTGACCGCCCACCACGAGGGCCCCTCCGTCGCCAACATGAGCCTCGGCGGCGGCGCGGACCCGGCCCTCGACGCCGCGGTCCAGAAGGCCATCGCGTCGGGTGTCACCTTCGGGGTGGCCGCGGGCAACGAGTCCAGCGACGCGGGCGGGGGCTCCCCCTCGCGCGTGCCCGAGGCCATCACGGTCGCCTCGTCCACCATCGACGACCAGCAGTCGTCGTTCTCCAACTACGGTTCGGTCGTGGACATCTACGCCCCCGGCTCGAACATCACCTCCGACTGGAACGACAGCGACGACGGGACGAACACCATCTCGGGGACGTCCATGGCGACCCCGCACGTCGTCGGCGCCGCGGCCGTCTACCTCGCCGGCCACCCGGACGCCACCCCGGAGGAGGTCTCCGACGCGCTCACCGAGGGGGCCACCCCGGACGCGATATCCAACGCGACCCAGGGCACCGCGAACAAGCTCCTGAAGATCGTCGAGTAACGGCACAGCAGCACCGGTCGGCAGTGGCCGCCGCGCCCTCCCCCACGGGGCGCGGCGGCGCTCACCGGCTGAGAAGATCGTCTTATGGTGGGGAGTATGAGCACGATGTACGCGGCGCTGCTGCGCGGAATCAACGTCAGCGGCCACCGAAGAGTCCCGATGCCCGAACTCCGGGCGCTGCTCACGGAACTGGGGTACGGCGACGTCGCCACCCATCTGCAGAGCGGCAACGCCGTCTTCCGCAGCGCCTCGGGCGACGAGAGTGCTCTCGCCGCCGGCCTGGAGCGGGCGGTGGAGGAGCACTTCGGATTCCCGGTCGAGATCCTGGTGCGCTCGGGCCCCGGTCTCGCGGCGATCGTCGAGGACTGCCCCTTCCCGGCCGACCGGATCGAGGGAAAGCACCTGCACGTCACCTTCTTCGACCGGCCCGTGGACGCGGCGCGGTACGCCTCACTGGACGCCCAGGCCTTCCTCCCCGAGGAGTTCCGGCTGGGCCGCCGGGAGTTGTACCTGTATGCCCCGGAGGGGCTCGGCCGGTCCAAGCTGGCCGCCGCCCTCGGACGGCCCGCGCTCAACCGAGGCCTCCTCGCGACCTCCCGCAACTGGAACACCGTGGAGCGACTCGTGGAGATGACGCGTGACTGACCCCTCGCCCGCCGTGGCCGCAGCCATCGAGGGCGAGCTCCGCCTCCTCGACCCCGTCGTCCGGGCCTCGGCGGAACAGCTGGCGAGGATGCTGCATCCCGGCTTCCGGGAGATCGGCACCAGCGGCCGCCTCTGGGACCGGGACACCATCATCACGGCGCTCACCACCCCCGACCCGGACGCCCCGCGTCCCGGACCGCTGACCGCCTCGCGGATGCGCGGCGAGGAGCTCGCCGACGACCTGGTGCATCTCACCTTCGACACCGAGTCCCGGGGACTGCGTTCGCACCGCAGCTCGCTGTGGCGGCTGACCGCGAGCGGCTGGCGCCTCTACTTCCACCAGGCCACCCCCTTCATCGACGACCCCTTCGCCGAGATCTGACGGCCGCTGGCCCGGGCACCGCCCCCCGCCCGGGATGAGGTACGCCCCCAGGGGTCTGTTTCCGGCCAATCGCGGTCGCGCGGGCGACCGGTGACGAAGCGGGGCGAAGGCGCGGCTCTTCACGCCGCTTCGTCACCGCGCCCCGTGCCGCCCCCGCACCCGGCGGGCCGCGCCCGGACCCCTGTCGCGCCGACCGGCAGGAGTCCTCGTCAGCGCCCCACGGGCCGGTCCCGGACGGCCCCGGCCACGTCCCGTCCGGTGAGCGGACGGGACCGTCCGCGGGCCACCTCGCCGCGTATCGGGGTTCACCGTCCGTTTTCCGTCACCGATCCGGGCGGCACCCTTGTCAGCGGTTCAAGCGGAGTCAAGGATTCGGGCCGTGCGGTTGGCAGGTTCACGACCAGACCCACCTGGTCCGTGGAGGACCGCACACCGCGGCCGCCCACCCAGCGGTCAGCGACACCCCCCATCCATGGAGGAATTCGTGACCTTCACCCTCGGCTCCCTCTCCAGACGCGCTCGGATCGTCGCCGTCACCTCCGGCCTGGCCGCCGCCGTCGCGCTCGCGGCCCCGACCGCGGTCGCCCAGCCCGCCCAGGACACCGCCGTGACCAAGGCGGCCCTGGCGGACGCGAGTTCGGCCGTGCGCGGCGCGGACATCGCGGGCACCGCCTGGTACACCGACGCGAAGACCGGCAAGGTCGTCGTGACGGCCGACAGCACGGTCACCGCGGCCGAGCTGGCCACGATCGAGAAGTCGGTCACCGACTCCGGCGCGAAGATCGACATCAAGCGCACCGAGGGCCAGTTCAACAAGCTCATCGCCGGTGGCGAGGCCATCTACGCCAGCGGCGGCCGCTGCTCCCTCGGCTTCAACGTCCGCAGCGGCAGCACCTACTACGCGCTGACCGCCGGGCACTGCACCTCGATCGGCAGCACCTGGTACACCAACTCCTCCGGAACCGCGAGCCTCGGCACGCGCGCCGGCTCCAGCTTCCCCGGTAACGACTACGGGCTCATCCGGCACTCCAACTCCGCCAACGCGGACGGCCGGGTCTACCTCTACAACGGCAGCTACCAGGACATCACCTCGGCCGCCAACCCCACGGTCGGCCAGGCGGTCAAGCGCAGCGGCTCCACCACCGGCGTCCACAGCGGTACGGTCACCGGCCTGAACGCGACCGTGAACTACGGCGGCGGTGACATCGTCTCCGGCCTCATCCAGACCAACGTCTGCGCCGAGCCCGGTGACAGCGGTGGCTCGCTCTTCGCGGGCAGCACCGCCCTCGGCCTCACCTCGGGCGGCAGCGGCAACTGCTCCTCGGGCGGCACCACGTTCTTCCAGCCCGTCGTGGAAGCGCTGAACGCCTACGGCGTCCAGGTCTTCTGACCCCCACGCCCCACCCGGCCCGGCTCACCCCCGGCGGACCGCGCTCCCGGAGCGCGGTCCGCTGCCGTGTGCGCCGGGGACCGGCCGGTGAGGCCGCGTGAGCTCGTACCGGACCGTGCCATGTGACAGGCGGCACATGGCACGCGGCACGGCGAATGGCCCGGCGGACCGCCCGCGCAATGGCCCACGCCCACGGGCCACCGCCTCCCTAGGCTCCGTACATGACCACCCACGCGAACGAAGCGGCGGACAGGACCGTCGTGGACTTCTACTTCGACCCGGCCTGTCCCTTCGCCTGGATCACCTCCCGCTGGATGCTGGAGGTCGAACAACGGCGCGACATCGAGCTCCGCTTCCACCTCATGAGCCTCACCCTGCACAACACCGGCAACGAACTCTCCGACTGGTACCGGGACCTGGTGGACCGGTCGATCGGACCGGTACGCGTCGCCGCCGCGGCCGCCGCCGCGCACGGGCCGGACATCCTGCGCGACCTCTACACCGCCCTCGGCACCCGCATCCACCAGCGGAAGAACGACGACTTCGACGCCGTCACCGCCGAGGCGCTCGCCGAACTGGGCCTGCCCGCCGCCCTGGCGGACGCCGCGCACACGGACGCTTACGACGATGCCGTACGCCGCGGCCACGACCGGGGGAAGGACCCCGCGGCCGGCGCCTACGTCGGGACGCCCACGATCCACGTGGACGGCACCGTCTGGTTCGGACCGGTGCTGGGCTCGATCCCGCGCGGCGAGGAGGCGGCGCGGCTCTTTGACAGCTTCCGGGTCCTGGCCGGCCACCCGGACCTCTTCGAGCTGAAACGCGAACGCACCGGCCGCCTCGACTGCGGCTGAAACCCGCCGCTACGCGCTCAGCCGCTCCGAGGGCGCACCGGCCGCCGAGGCACACGCCTCGGTGTACCGGGCCAGCAGCAGCCGGGCGAGCGCGGGGGACGGGCCGAGGACACCGGAGAGCACATCGGCCCGGGCCGCGCCCGCGGCGATCCGGTCCGGAAGGCGGCCGGGCGCGATGACGTACGGGGCCACCGCCACCCGCCGCACCCCCTCGGCCCGCAGGGCCCGCACCGCGTCCTCGGTGCGGGGGAAGCCGCCGGCGGTCACGGTGGAGGCGAACGCAGGCCGCACGGCGCACCAACCGGTGTGCCGCAGCTCCCGCGCGATTTCAGCGATCACTGCGCTCGCCTCCGGATCTGTGGAGCCCGCCGAGGCCAGGACCAGCCCGGTCGAGCTCTTGTCGGCGGGCGAGAGGCCCGCCTCGTACAACCGCTGCTCCAGTGCCGTGTTCAGCAGCGGCGACGGGCCGAGGACCCTGCCCTGCCGCACCCGCAGTCTCGGCAGCCGGGTCCGGGCCTCGCGCAGCACCGACGGGATGTCGGACTTGGCGTGGAAGGCCCGGGTCAGCAGCAGCGGCAGGGCGACGACCTCGCCCGCCCCGTCCGCCGCCAGGCGCTCCAGCACCCGGGGCACCGACGGCGCGTTGAACTCCAGGAAGCCCGTCTCCACCCGCAGCCCGGGGCGCAGCGCCCGTACCCGCGCGGTGAGCGCGTGCACGGTCGCCGCGTGCCGTGGGTCGCGGCTGCCGTGGGCGATGACGAGGAGGACCGGGACAGTCATGGCGGGCTCAGTTCTTGACGAGGAGGCCGCGGCCGCGCAGGACCCGGCGCTCCAGCGGACTGAAGATCAGCAGGTCGATCGCGATGCCGACGAACAGGATGAGCAGGATGGCCAGGAAGATCCCCGGCATGTCGAAGTTGTTGCGGCCGTTCTCCAGCAACTGGCCCAGTCCCAGGCCCAGATCGGGTGAGGAGGCGATGATCTCGGCGGCCATCAGCGACCGCCAGGAGAACGCCCAGCCCTGCTTGAGTCCCGCCAGGTAGCCCGGCAGGGCGGCCGGCAGGACGATGTGCCAGGTCCCGCGCAGCCCGGTCGCCCCGATGGTGCGGCCCGCGCGCAGGAACAGCGGCGGTACCTGGTCGACGCCGGAGACCAGGCCGTTGGCGACGGAGGGCACCGCGCCGAGCAGGATCACCGCGTACATCATCTTGTCGTTGAGGCCGAGCCAGATCACCGCCGGGGCCACCCACGCCACCGAGGGAAGCGACTGGAGCCCCGACAGGATCGGGCCCAGCGCGGCCCGGACCACCTTCACCCGGGCCACCAGCAGACCCAGCGGCGTGCCGATCGCCACGGCCATCAGGAAGCCGAGCAGACCGCGCGAGACGCTCGTCCAGACCACTTCGAGCAGCGTGCCCTTCAGCCACATGTCCCGCAGGCTGTCCCAGACGGCCGACGGCGGCGGCAGCTTGTAGTCGTCGGTGACCTCGCCCCAGACCAGCAGTTGCCAGACGAGGACCACCAGGACCACCGCGACCACCGGCGGCAGGACCTTGGCCACCAGGACCTCGCGGAGCGGGGCCCGGCGCACCTGTACGGCGTCCAGGGCGTCCAGCCCGGCCTCCAGCCCGGCCAGATCGTCGGGCTTGGTGTCAGTGCTGGCCATGACGGCGGATCTCCCCACGCAGTTCTTCGGTGATCTCGACGGACAGCTCCGCCACGGCGGTGTCCTCGATACGGCGCGGCTGCTCGATGCCGACCGTCCACTCACGGGCGATCCGGCCCGGCCGCGACGACAGCAGCACGACCCGCTGCGCCAGCCGTACCGCCTCGCGCACGTTGTGGGTGACGAAGAGCACCGAGGCGTTCGTCTCGCGCCAGATACGGGTCAGTTCGTCGTGCAGCACATCGCGGGTGATGGCGTCGAGCGCCGCGAACGGCTCGTCCATCAGCAGGAGTTGGCTGTCCTGGGCCAGTGCGCGGGCCATCGCCACGCGCTGCCGCATCCCGCCCGACAGCTCGTGCACCCGCTTGCCGTACGCCCCGCCCAGGCGTACGAGTTCGAGCAGTCGCTCCGCTTCCGTGCGGCGGTCCGACTTGGCCACCCCGCGCAGCCGCAGGGCGAGTTCGATGTTCTTGCCCGCGGTCAGCCACGGGAAGAGGGCGTGTTCCTGGAACATCAGGGCCGGCCGCCCGCCGGGGGTCTCGATGGACCCCGCGCTCGGGCGGTCGAGTCCGGCCACCAGGTTGAGCAGGGTCGACTTACCGCACCCGGAGGCCCCCAGAAGGGTGACGAACTCGCCCGGGGCGACATCGAGCGTGATGTCGTCCAGGACCAGCTGCTGCCCCGAAGGGCCTGCGAAGGACTTGGAGACGTGGGTGATACGAGCGGCGTGCTCGACCGTCGCACGGTCCTCGGCCTTGGTGAGGGTGGTGGTCGCCATGGTCGTCACCTCCTGGGGATCTCGGGGCTCTCGGGAATCCGGTCGTCTGCCGGGCTACTTGACGCCGAGACCGGCGTCGGCGACCTCGGGCTCGCCCGCGGCCTTCAGGATCTTGTTCAGCGGCTTCAGGTCGTAGATGCCCTTGAGATCGGGCTCGTCCAGCAGACCGGCCTTCACCGCGTGCTGCGCCTGCGCGTCCAGCGTCGCCGCCAGCGGGTCGTCCGTGATCTTGATGGACTCCCACGCCGGGTCGAGGATCTCGGCCGGCAGTGCCTTGCCGCTCAGCTTCTCCAGCGCGGTGTTGGCCGACGCCTTGGCCTTCTCCGGGTTGGCGTTGATCCACTTGTTGGTGCTCACCGTGCCCCGCAGCACCGCCTCGACGACGTCCGGGTGCGCGTCGAGGAACTTCTGCGACACGATGATGTTGGTGATCACGAACTGGTCGTCGGGCCACAGCGTGGACTCGTCCAGCAGCACCTCGCCGCCCTCGGCGACGAGCTTGGACGCGGTCGGCTCGGGGACCCAGGCGCCGTCCAGGGAACCGGACTTGTAGGCGTCGGGGGTGACCTTGTTGTCCGAGCGGACCACGGAGACGTCGCCCTTGCCGCTCTGGGCGTCGACCTTCCAGCCCTTCTCGGAGATCCAGTTGAGGAAGGCCACGTCCTGGGTGTTGCCGAGCTGCGGGGTGGCGATCTTCTTGCCCTTGAGATCGTCCAGCGTCTTGATCTTGTCGGGGTTGACGACCAGCTTCACCCCGCCGGAGGCCGACCCGCCGATGATGCGCAGGCTCTGGCCCCTGGACTTGGTGTATCCGTTGATCGAGGGGGAGGGGCCGATGAAGCCGATGTCGATCGAGCCCGCGTTGAGCGCCTCGATCTCGGAGGGCCCCGCGTTGAACGTGGAGGGCTTCACCGAGGTGCCGCCCAACTCCTTGGCGATGAGCCCTTCCTGGATACCGACCAGGGCGGTGGCGTGCGTGAGGTTCGGGAAGTATCCGATCTTCACGCTGTCCGCGGAGAGCTTCTCCCCGCCGGCGGAGAGGTTCTTGGTGTCGTCCTCCTCCGCGTCGGAACCGTAGCCGCACGCGGTGAGTGCCACGGCGAGCAGCGGCAGGGCGGCGGCAGCGGCGAGGCCGCGGCGAAGGGTGGTGCGAGGGGCTGGCACGGGAGGTCTTCCTCTCGTCGGCCCGGTCCTCACGTCCCCCGGAGGTACGGGGGCGCGGCCGGGTCGTCGGCTGGTCGTCTTCGTCTACGACGGTGGTGCGGGTGGTGCTGGCGGGCGCGCGGGCAGTGCGCGTACGTCATGCCGCACATCGCCCGACCCCGCCCTGACCGCTGCCGAGGGCGCCGCTGCCGACCCGGCCGCCCTCCTTCGCGAAGGTCGAGAAGAAGTCCGTACGCATCAGAAGTCCCACCCCGTGCCGTCGTTGCCGACGGTGCCCTCGGTGCTCTCGGGGTCCTCGGCGCCCTTGCCCACGGCGCCGAACGACGCGCCCGCCATACCGGCCGTCAGCGTCGTGCCGTCGGACGGATCGATCAGCAGAAACGATCCGGTGCGCCGGGAGTCGGCGTAGGCGTCGAGTGCGAGCGGCTCGGCCGTGCGCACCACGACCCGGCCGATGTCGTTGGCGGCCAGCTGCCCGGGGGCCCGGTGCTGGGAGAGGTCGTCCAGGGTGAGCCGCGAGGGGATCTCCTTGACGATCGCCTTGACCGTGCGGGTGGTGTGCTTCAGCAGCACCCGCTGGCCGACAGTGAGCGGCCGGTCCGCCACGTGGCAGACGGTCGCCTCGACGTCCTGGGTGGTGCCGGGCGCGTCCCCGCTCGGCGCGATCAGGTCACCGCGCGAGATGTCCAGGTCGTCGTCGAGCCGCAGGGTGACGGACTGCGGCGCCCAGGCCACGTCGACGCTCTCCCCGAGCGCGTCGATCCCCGCGATGGCCGAGGTGCGGCCCGAGGGCAGCACGGTGACGCTCTCACCGACCCGCAGCACACCCGAGGCGATCTGTCCGGCGTAGCCCCGGTAGTCGGGGTGCTCGGCGGTCTGCGGGCGGATGACGTACTGGACGGGGAAGCGGGCCGGGCACTCGGTGAGGTCGTGGCTGACCGGCACGGTCTCCAGGTGCTCCAGCACGGTCGGGCCGCCGTACCAGTCCATGTGGGCGGAGGGCTCCACCACGTTGTCCCCGGCCAGCGCCGAGATCGGGACGGCGGTGATCTCCGGGACGCCCAGCGAGGCGGCGTACGCGGTGAACTCCTCGGCGATCGCGGCGAAGACCGGCTCCGCGTAGTCCACGAGGTCCATCTTGTTGACGGCGAGGACGACGTGCGGGACGCGCAGCAGGGCGGCCACGGCGGCGTGCCGGCGGGTCTGCTCGACGACCCCGTTGCGGGCGTCGACCAGGACCACGGCGAGTTCCGCGGTGGAGGCGCCGGTGACCATGTTGCGGGTGTACTGCACATGGCCGGGGGTGTCGGCGAGGATGAAGCGGCGCCGGGGGGTGGCGAAGTAGCGGTAGGCCACGTCGATGGTGATGCCCTGCTCGCGCTCGGCCCGCAGCCCGTCGGTGAGCAGGGCGAGGTCCGGGGCCTCCTGACCGCGGTTGCGCGAGGCGTGCTCCACGGCTTCGAGCTGGTCGGTGAGGACCGACTTGGAGTCGTGCAGGAGGCGTCCGACCAGGGTGGACTTGCCGTCGTCGACGGAGCCCGCGGTGGCGAACCGCAGGAGGGTGGTGGCCGAGAGCTGCTCGGTGGTGAGGGTCATGGGCGGGCCTCTCGTGTGGATCAGGCCGGAACGGGGAGCGGCGGCGGGTGGCGGGGGCACCACCCCCGCCCTCCGGACGGCGCGGGCGCGTCGGGGGCGGGGCGGTGCTCGGTGGCTGGGCCGGGGCGACGGTGAGCCGTGGCGGGGTGCCGGGCGGGCCTAGAAGTACCCCTCGCGCTTGCGGTCCTCCATCGCGGCCTCGGACATCTTGTCGTCGGCGCGGGTGGCCCCGCGTTCGGTGAGCCGGGAGGCCGCGATCTCGGTGATCACCGCGTCCAGGGTGGTGGCGTCGGAGTCGACGGCGCCGGTGCAGGACATGTCTCCGACGGTGCGGTACCGGACCTGGCGCCGCTCGACGCCCTCGTGCTCCCTGGGCCCGCCCCAGCCGCCGGCGGTGAGCCACATGCCGTCGCGGTTGAAGACCTCGCGCTCGTGGGCGAAGTAGATCCCCGGAAGCTCGATGCCCTCCCGCGCGATGTACTGCCAGACGTCCAGCTCGGTCCAGTTGGAGATCGGGAAGACCCGGACGTGCTCACCGGGGGCGTGCCGGCCGTTGTAGAGCTGCCACAATTCGGGCCGCTGGCGGCGGGGGTCCCACTGGGAGAACTCGTCGCGCAGCGAGAAGACCCGCTCCTTGGCGCGGGCCTTCTCCTCGTCGCGGCGGCCCCCGCCGAACACGGCGTCGAAGCGGTGCCGCTGGATGGCCTCGGTGAGCGGCACGGTCTGGAGCGGGTTACGGGTGCCGTCGGGGCGTTCGCGCAGGGTGCCCGCGTCGATGTACTCCTGGACGGAGGCGACGTGCAGCCGCAGACCGTGCTTCTCGACGGTCCGGTCGCGGTACTCCAGGACCTCGGGGAAGTTGTGCCCGGTGTCCACGTGCAGGAGGGAGAAGGGGATCGCGGCGGGCGCGAACGCCTTCAGCGCGAGGTGCAGCATCAGGATCGAGTCCTTGCCGCCGGAGAACAGGATCACCGGCCGCTCGAACTCACCCGCCACCTCACGGAAGATGTGCACCGCCTCCGACTCCAGCGAGTCCAGGTGGCTGAGCGCGTACGGGTGGTCGGTGCCTTCCGGCACGATGGCGACGGTGCTCACGCCAGTCCCCTCTCGGTGAGCAGCGCGTGCAGCGCCGCTGCTGACTCCTGCACGGTCTGCTGGTGCGACTCGATCCGCAGGTCCGGCGACTGAGGCGCCTCGTAGGGGTCGTCCACCCCGGTGAGGCCCCGCAGTTCGCCCGCCGCCTGCTTGGCGTACAGCCCCTTCACATCGCGTACCGAGCACACCTCGACGGGGGTCGCGACGTGCACCTCCAGATACGTGGTGCCCTCGGCCAGATGACGCTTGCGGACCGCGTCACGGCTGTCGGCGTACGGCGCGATGACCGGGACGAGCACCTTCACCCCGTGGGCGGCCAGCAGCCCGGCGACAAAACCGATCCGTCCCACGTTGGTGTGCCGGTCCTCGCGGGAGAAGCCGAGGCCCGCGGAGAGGAACTCCCGGATCTCGTCGCCGTCCAGCACCTCGACCCGGTGGCCCTCACCCCGCAGCCGGGCGGCCAGCTCGTAGGCGATGGTGGTCTTGCCCGCGCTCGGCAGACCGGTGAGCCACACCGTGGCGCCCGTCTCCGTCACGCTCATCGATATCTCCTGATCAGTCGTCATCAGCCGTGCAGTCCGCATTCCGTCTTGCCGCGCCCGGCCCACCGGCCGGCGCGCGCGTCCTCGCCCTTCAGCACCCGCCGGGTGCAGGGCGCGCAGCCGACGGAGGCGTATCCGTCCATCAGCAACGGGTTGGTCAGTACGCCGTGTTCGGCGACGTAGGCGTCCACGTCGTCCTGGGTCCAGCGGGCGATCGGGGAGACCTTGACCTTGCGGCGCTTGGCGTCCCAGCCGACGACCGGGGTGTTCGCCCGGGTCGGGGACTCGTCGCGGCGCAGCCCGGTCGCCCAGGCGGTGTAGCCGGTGAGGCCCTCCTGGAGCGGGGTGACCTTGCGCAGCGCGCAGCACAGGTCGGGGTCCCGGTCGTGAAGCTTCGGCCCGTACTCGGCGTCCTGCTCTGCCACCGACTGACGGGGCGTCAGGGTGATGAGGTTGACGTCCATCACGGCCTCGACCGCGTCCCGGGTCCCGATCGTCTCCTCGAAGTGGTAGCCGGTGTCGAGGAACACCACGTCCACGCCGGGCATCACCTGGGAGGCGAGATGGGCGACGACCGCGTCCTCCATGGAGGAGGTGACGCAGAAGCGGCTGCCGAAGGTCTCGGTGGCCCACCTCAGGACGTCGGGCGCGGAGGCGTCCTCCAGCTCGCGCCCGGCGCGCTCGGCCAGCTCCCGCAGCTCCTCGTCGGTGCGTTCACGGGTGTGCGGAATATCCGTCATGTCCCGTCCCCTTCCCGGTCGTCGGCCGACAGGCCCCGGGCCAGCAGGCCCAGGAACTTCAGCTGGAACGCGCGATTGCAGGAGGCGCATTCCCAGGCGCCGTGTCCGGCCTCGTGCGGCCGCAGGTCCTCCTCGCCGCAGTAGGGGCAGTGGAACGGGGCGGCCCGCCCGCTCATGACAGGGACTCCGCCGTGGCGCGGGCCGCCCAGGTGGCGAAGCGCTCCCCGTCCTCGCGCTGCTCCTGAAACCTGCCGAGGACCCGCTCGACGTAGTCGGGGAGTTCGTCCGAGGTCACCTTCAGGCCGCGGACCTTGCGGCCGAAGCCGGCGTCCAGGCCCAGCGCGCCACCGAGGTGCACTTGGTACCCCTCGACCTGCTTGCCGTCGGCGTCCAGCATGAGCTGGCCCTTGAGCCCGATGTCGGCGGTCTGGATACGGGCGCAGGCGTTGGGGCAGCCGTTGATGTTGATGGTGAGCGGCTCGTCGAAGTCCGGGAGGCGGCGCTCCAGTTCGTCGATGAGCGCGGCGCCGCGCGCCTTCGTCTCGACGATCGCGAGCTTGCAGAACTCGATCCCGGTGCAGGCCATGGTGCCGCGCCGGAACGGGGAGGGGTGGACCTGGAAGTCCAGCGCCTCCAGCCCGGCGGTCAGCGACTCCACCCGGTCCCGCTCCACGTCGAGGATGATCATCTTCTGCTCGACCGTGGTCCGCACCCGGCCCGAGCCGTGCGCCTCGGCCAGCTCCGCGATCTTGGCCAGGGTGGATCCGTCCACCCGTCCCACGCGCGGGGCGAAGCCCACGTAGAAACGGCCGTCCCGCTGGGGATGGACGCCGACGTGGTCGCGCCAGCGGGAGGAGGGCTCGGCGGGGGCGGGACCGTCCAGCAGCGGACGCTTCAGGTACTCGTCCTGAAGCACCTGACGAAACTTCTCCACGCCCCAGTCGGCGACCAGGAACTTCAGCCGGGCGCGGTTGCGCAGCCGACGGTAGCCGTAGTCGCGGAAGATCCCGACGACACCGGCCCAGACGTCCGCGACCTCGTCCAACGGCACCCAGGCGCCCAGGCGTTCGGCCAGTCGCGGGTTGGTGGAGAGCCCGCCGCCGACCCAGAGGTCGAAGCCGGGGCCGTGCTCGGGGTGCTCGACCCCGACGAACGCGATGTCGTTGATCTCGTGCACCACGTCCTGGACGGGGGAGCCGGAGATCGCGGTCTTGAACTTGCGCGGCAGGTTGGAGAACTCCGGGCTGCCGATGTACCGCTCGTGGATCTCGTCCACCGCGGGGGTGCCGTCGATGATCTCGTCGGCCGCGATGCCGGCCACCGGTGAGCCGATGATCACGCGCGGGCAGTCGCCGCAGGCCTCGGTGGTGGAGAGCCCGACGGCCTCCAGCTTCTCCCAGATCGCGGGGACGTCCTCGATGCGGACCCAGTGCATCTGGACGTTCTGACGGTCGGTGATGTCGGCGGTGCCGCGCGCGTACTCCTCGGACACCTCGCCGATCGCCCGAAGTTGAGCGGTCGTCAGGCTTCCGCCGTCGATGCGCACCCGCATCATGAAGTAGGAGTCCTCCAGCTCCTCGGGCTCCAGCACCGCGGTCTTGCCGCCGTCGATGCCCGCCCGGCGCTGCGTGTACAGGCCCCACCAGCGCATCCGGCCGCGCAGGTCGTTCGGGTCGATCGAGTCGAACCCGCGCTTGGAGTAGATCGTCTCAATGCGCGTCCGCACGTTGAGACTGTCGTCGTCCTTCTTGAACTGCTCGTTCCCGTTGAGCGGAGTGAAGTGCCCCATGGCCCACTGGCCCTCGCCACGGTGCCGGCTGACCTTGCGGCGGGGCGTCACGGCAGGGGGCTGTTCGGTGGTGGCCATGGCGAATACGTCCTTCGGGACTGCAGGAGGGCGGCTTTGAGCTGCACACTCGCGTGAGGCGCGGCGGTGCGCAGGGGTGGTGCGGGGAAAAGGGATCGCGGCAGTGCTGGAGAACTCTCAGCTGGCCGGACAGATGGCGCTGGACATGCGGCCGAGGTCGACGTGCCGCCGACTCACCAAGGCAATTCCAGTTCCAGACATGGCGGAAGCGTGTCACGCGGATCTCGGGCCAGTCCACCACGATCCATCATGTGGACGAGATGGTCCCGAGGCGTGAGATGGTGTGGGGTCGGTCACGCTCTGCGGGTCGACAAAGCGACCCATTACGGGAATCGGAAGGGGGCGGTCCGGAACGCTCCGGCGCCGGGGCCGGTCTCCCTGACGCTCAGGCGGTGGGGGACGGGTACGCGCCGGGCCAGGGGCCGGGGGCCTCGACGTCCGCCTCCCGCTCGGTGCGGGTGTCGAAGAGCCGGAATCCGCGCCGCAGGTAGTTGTCCATGGCGTGCGGACCGTCGTCGGAACAGGTGTGCAGCCATACCCGGGTGGTCGCCGCCCGGCCCTCGTGCCGCTCGGCCAGGTCCCAGGCGCGGGCCACCCCGTACGACAGGAGGTGGCCGCCGATCCGGCGGCCCCTGAAGGCGGGGATCAGCCCGAAGTACGCGATCTCGACCACGCCGTCCTCCTGGGGGTCGAGCTCGATGAACCCGGCGGGGGTGCCGTTCTCGTACGCCACCCACGTCTCGGCCGCGGGCCGCCCGAGGATCTCCTGCCACTGGGCGTACGACAGGCCGAGGCGGTCCGTCCACCGGATGTCCCCGCCGACCGCCGCGTACAGGAAGCGGCTGAACTCCGGCAGCGGCGTCCGCGCGCACACGATCCGTACGTCGCCCGCCGGGGCGGCGGCCGGGCGCAGGTCGGAGGGGGAGGTCTGCTCAAGGGACCAGATCGTCACCTCCACCTCGGCGGGGGCCGTCTCGGAGGTGGCGGGCGCGGGGCGCGTGGCGTTGCTCATGGCCGCCAGAAAACCACGCCGCCGTCCCGTCCCGCACACCGGGGCGGCCGCGAGGTGCCATGTCACATGTCGCGGCCCGTCACCGTCCGGCCCGTGACTGCCCCCCGGCCCGTGACTGTCCGGCCCACGACGGTCCAGCCCCTCACGTCCGTCCGGCGTGCCGGGCCGCCCGGCTGCCGCCCCGCACGCCCCGCGCGCCCGGACCGCCCCGTCCCTCAGACCCGGTGTGTGGAGGCGCGTGCCCCGAGCACCACCGGGGCCGTCGAGCGGGGCAGCAGGTCCTCCGGCTGGTCGGGGTGGACCACCTCCACCTCGACGTCCTCGCCGAAGCGGTACGGGCGGTGGGCGAGCACCTCCGCCAGATGGCGGCGTATCCGCGAGATCTCCGCCCGCACCGTCACCGTCCTGGTCGGGTCGCCGAAGACGTCCTGGGCCAGTTCCGCGGCGGTGCGCCCCTCCCGGTGCACGGCGAGCGCGTACAGCAGCTCCGCGTGCCGGGGCGAGAGCCGCACCGTCCAGGTGCCCACCGGCCCCGCCACATGCGCCACCAGCCCCCGCGGCCGGCTCAGGTCGAGCACCACCCGGCGCGGCGGCGCGTCCCTCTGGCCCTCGGCCACCTGCACCAGCCAGCCGCCCGGCAACGGCTCCACCCGGCACATCCCCAGCGAGGCCAGCCACACCCGGCCGGGCCCCAGCGACTTCGGCAGCGGCAGGCGGTCCACCGGCGGCATCCCGCTCACGGCGGCCAGCCACCCGTGGCCGTCCACCACCAGCGCCCGGCCGCCCAGCCGGCACAGGATCGGGGCGGCCACCGACCGCAGCCGCTCGATGGCGACCAGATGCCGCGCGCGCATCTCGCCCTCCGCGAGCGCGGCCACCGAACCGACCAGGGCGAGCGTCGCGGGATGGAAGGTGGACGCCGGGCCGCTGATGTCCACGATGCCCATCAGCTTGCCGTCCCGCGGATCACGCACCGGAGCCGCCGCGCACGTCCAGCCGTGCAGGGCGCGGATGAAGTGCTCGGCGGAGTGGACCTGGACGGGCGACCGGGTGGCCAGCGCCGTCCCGATCGCGTTCGTCCCGGTCGTCGACTCCGACCAGGCGGCCCCCTCCTCCAGGCAGATGTCCTTGGCCCGGCGCATCACCGCCGCGTGGCCCTGGCGCCACAGCACCCGGCCCTCCGGGTCCGTGACGACCAGGATCTGCTGCGCGGCGTCGGCGATCGCGGCCAGCCCGTCCCGCAGCACCGGCATCACCCCGCCCAGCGCCGACGTCCTGCGGCGGTGTTCGATCTCGTCCATCTCCAGCAGTTCGCTCCCCGGCGACTGCTCCGGATCGACGCCGATGCGCAGCACCCGCTCCCAGGACGCGTCGATCTCGGCGCGCGGCGTGGGCACCGGGCGGTCGCCCGCGAGCCGGGCCCCACGGGCCCGGCGCACCGGACGGACGGTGCCGGTGACGACAGGACGTGTTTCCATGACGGCCCCCCAAGACAGCGCGCGGGCCCGCTCCGGAAGTGAGCTACCCGGCCCGGAACCCCATCCTGCCGTCTCCCGGGCCCTGTTGACCTCGCAGTCCACGAATGGTTTGCAACCCATTGCAACTCTGGTGAGCGGCCGCGGACCGTACCAGAGTGGCAGAACACCACGCGGCGGTGTCCGACGACGCCACCGTGGGGTGCGTACAAGCGTGGAGGGTGGTGCCGTGTCGGCGCAGCACCACCCTCCGTCGTTTGCCCCGGGGTGTCCGGCGGATCAGAGCCGGGCGCCCCTACGCGTGGGCCACGGCGCCCCCTACGCGTGGGCCGGGCGCCCTACACGTGGGCCCGTGCGCGCTCCACGACCGCCGCCAGATCCAGGCTGTGCGGCAGCGTCCCGAAGGCGGCGCCCCAGTCCCCGCCCAGCCGTGAGGCGCAGAACACGTCCGCGACCTCGGGCGGCGCCCAGCGCAGCAGCAGCGACCCCTGGAGCACCAGCGCCATCCGCTCGACCAGCCGCCGGGCGCGCGCCTCGACGCCGTCCAGGTCAGCCAGTTCGGTCAGCAGGTCCTTGATCGCCGCGTCCAGCCGGTGATCGGCGCCGCGCGCCTCGCCCACCTCCCGGAGGAAGGCGTCGAGGGCCTGCGGCTCGCGCCGGAGCGCCCGCAGGACGTCGAGCGCCTGGACATTGCCCGAGCCCTCCCAGATCGAGTTGAGCGGTGCCTCGCGCAGCAGCCGCGGCATCCCGGACTCCTCGACGTACCCGTTGCCGCCCAGGCACTCCAGGGCCTCGCCGACGACCGCGGTGCACCGCTTGGTCACCCAGTACTTCGCCGTCGGCACCGCGATCCGCAGGAAGGCCCGCTCCGCCTCGGTGTCCGCGTCGTACGCGGCGGCCAGCCGCAGCGCCAGCGTCGTCGCCGCCTCCGACTCCACGGCCAGGTCCGCCAGCACGTTCCGCATCAGCGGCTTCTCGATCAGCAGGCCGCCGAACGCGCTCCGGTAGGCGCTGTGGTGGACCGCCTGCGCCACCGCCTGCCGCATCAGCGCCGCCGACCCCACCACACAGTCCAGCCGGGTCGCCGCCACCATCTCGATGATGGTGCGCACCCCCCGCCCCTCCTCGCCGACCAGGCGGGCCCACGTCCCGTCGAACTCGACCTCGGCGGAGGCGTTCGACCGGTTGCCCAGCTTGTCCTTGAGCCGCTGGATCGCGAAGACGTTGCGGACACCGTCGGGCAGGACGCGCGGGACGAGGAAGCAGCTCAGCCCGCCCGGCGCCTGCGCCAGCACCAGGAACCCGTCGGACATCGGCGCCGAGCAGAACCACTTGTGGCCGGTCAGCAGGTACTCCCCGGCACCGTCCAGCGGTTCGGCGCGGGTCGTGTTGGAGCGTACGTCGGTGCCGCCCTGCTTCTCCGTCATGCCCATCCCGAAGAGCACCCCGGCCTTCTCCCGGGCGGGCCGCAGTCCCTCCTCGTACACGTGCGAGGTGAGCAGCGGCTCCCACTCGGCGGCCAGCGCCGGGTCGGTCCGCAGCGCGGGCACCGCCGCGTGCGTCATGGACAGCGGGCAGCCGTGGCCGGCCTCGACCTGCGTCCACACCAGGAACCCGGCGGCCCGGCGCACATGGCCGCCGGGCCTGCCCCAGGCGTCGGTCAGACCGGCCGACACCGCGTGCCCGAGCAGCCGGTGCCAGGCGGGGTGGAACTCCACCTCGTCCAGCCGGTGCCCGTACCGGTCGTACGTGCGCGCTCTCGGCGGGTTCTCGTTCGCCTGCGCCCCCCAGCTCTGGGCCTGGGCGGACCCGGCGGAGCGCCCGAGCGTCTCCAGTTCCTCCCGCGCCTCGACGTGGATTCCGGGCTCCAGATGCCGCTCGACGGCCTCGGCCAGCACCCGGTCGGCGGCGAAGACGTCATAGCCGACCAGCGGCGGAACCTGGTTGGTCACTGTGTGGGTGGTTGCTGCCATGCCGATACGGTAAAGAGGTGCAGGCAGCAAAAGAAACACCCGAACGCCCATCGGGCCGGCTCCACCGGGCGCGCGTCCTCTACCGCAACGTGTCCAAGCGGCGGATGGTGTGGCACTTGCTCAAGGACACGGTCAACTCGTGCATGGAGTACCGCATCCTCGGGCTCGCCGCGGAGGCCGCGTTCTTCACCCTGCTGTCCTTGCCCCCGCTGCTGCTCGGCCTGATCGGACTGCTCGGCTACGTCGACGAGTGGACGTCCACCACCACGGTGGCCTCCATCGAACGCAACATCCTGAGCGCCGTGCAGACCGTGCTGTCCGAGCGCGGCGTCAACGAGATCGCCAAGCCGCTGCTGCAGGACGTCACCACCGGGGCCCGCCCCGACGTCATCTCCATCGGTTTCGCCATCGCCCTCTGGTCGGGCTCACGCGCGGTGAACGTCTTCATCGACACCATCACCGTGATGTACGGACTCGACGGGCACCGCGGCATCGTCAAGACCCGGCTGCTCGCCTTCCTGCTGTACGTGGTCGCGCTGCTGCTCGGCTCCGTGGTGCTGCCGTTGCTGGTGGTCGGGCCCGACCGGGTCGTGCGGTACGTCCCGTGGGGCACCGAGGTGCTCGCCGTCCTGTACTGGCCCCTGGTCATCGTGCTGTCCATCGCGTTCCTGACGACGCTCTACCACGTGTCGGTACCCGTGCGTTCGCCCTGGCTGGAGGATGTGCCCGGCGCCCTGGTGGCCCTGGGGATGTGGGTCGTGGGCAGCTTCCTGCTGCGGATCTACCTCACGAGCACGGTCGAGGGGCCCACGATCTACGGTTCGCTGGCCGCCCCCATCGCCGTCCTGCTCTGGATAGGGATCTCGGCCTTCGCCGTGCTGGTCGGCGCCGCCGTCAACGCCGCGATCGACCGGGTCTGGCCGTCCCTGGCCACCGCCGAGGCCCGGGAGGCCACCGAGCGCGCCCGCACCGCGCAGGCCGCCGAACTCGTCGCACGCGCCCAGGCGGCCAACTGGGAGGCCTACGCGGACGACGAGGACGACGAGGACGACGTGTCCATGCCGTCCGAGTTCCCCGAGCGCTGGTCCCGCTTCCTGCCCCCGGACGACGTGAAGGCCCGGCTGCACACCGGCCGCGACCCGAAGGACCCCAAAGACCCCAAGGGCCCCGGAGGCGGCGGAAAAGGCACCGGGGAGTCCCCGGACGGCCGCGAGCACTGACCCCGCGGTGTGGCGGCGCGCCGGGGACCGTCACCCCGGCGCCGTGTCCGGGGACGTGCCCGGTGGCGTCACCCGGCGCAGTCCTCCGGGGAGGTGCCCGGCCAGGTCAGCGGCAGGCCCAGGTGCGCGCGTTCGGTCAGCCAGCGGGTCGGCCGGTGGCGCGGGTCGCCGGTCGTGGCGTGCAGGGCCCGCTGGAGCTCCAGCATCCGGCCGGCCCCGATCCGGTCGCCCCAGGCCAGCGGCCCCACCGGGTAACCCAGTCCCGTCGTCACCGCCAGGTCGATGTCCGCCGGCGCGGCGAGCGAGCGCTCCGCGATCGAAGTGGCGACGGACACCACGGAGGCCAGCAGCCGCTGCGCCACCGAGCCCGCCGTGTCCCGGACCACCGACACGGCGTACGGCTCCCCGCCGTCCGCCGCCCTGGCCAGCACCGCCCGCGCGTCCCGGGCCGCGTCCGGACCGGCCGCCGGGGTCACCGCGAGGACCCGGCGCCGGCCCGCCGGGGGCAGCGGGTCCACCCCGAAGGTCCGGTCGGCGGGCAGGCCCTCCTCTGCCACCGCGGAGGCCACGGTGGTGCCCCAGACCGGGACCAGGACCAGCGCCCGCGCCGACGGCCGCGGCCCGTCCTCCACCGTCGCCCCGGCGGCGGCCAGCGCCCCGGCGTACGCGGGGTCCCCGCCCGCCACGAAGACCGGGCGGTCCGGATCGCCGGTCACCGCCGCCTCGGCTGCCGGGGCGGGGGCCCCGGGGCCGTACGCGTACCAGCCCCGGCCGGTCTTGCGGCCGTGCAGCCCCGCTGTGACCCGGTTCGGGGTGAGGAAGGAGGGGCGCAGCCGGTCCTCGTACCGGAAGCCCTCCCAGACCGAGTCGATGACCGCCGCCGTGACGTCCAGCCCGGTGAGGTCCATCAGCTCGAAGGGGCCCATCCGCAGCCCCAGCACGTCCCGGGCGATCCGGTCGAGGACGGCGGGCGGGGCCACCGACTCCTCCAGCAGCGCCAGCGCCTCCGTGACCAGGCCCCGGCCCGCGTGGTTGACCAGGAAGCCCGGGGTGTCGGAGACCGTGACCGCGCGGTGGCCGCAGCCGGTCACCAGCTCCGTGAGGAACGGCGTGATCTCCGGCCGGGTGGCCGCGCCCGGCACCACCTCGACGATCCTCATCAGCGGTACCGGGTTGAAGAAGTGCAGCCCCGCCAGCCGCGTCGGGTCCTCCAGGGCGGCGGCGATCCGGGTCACGGAGAGGGACGAGGTGTTGGTGGCGAAGACCGTGGAGGCGGGCAGGACCTTCTCCAGCCGGCCGAACACCTCGGCCTTGGTCTCCAGGTCCTCCCGTACGGCCTCGACGACCAGCGCGACGTCCGGTCCCGGGGCCCACGGGTCCTCCAGCGGGACCAGCCGCTCCAGGGCCGCCGGGAGCCCGGCCTCCGGCATCCGGCCCTTGGCCACCGCCCGCTCCAGCATGGACCGTACGAAGTCCACGGCGGCCGTCACCGCCTCCCGCCGTACGTCGGCCAGCTCGACGGTGTGTCCGGCGACGGCCGCCCACTGGGCGATGCCTCGGCCCATGGCTCCGGCGCCGACGATCCTGATGCGCATGACGGGTGCGGTCCTCTCGTTGAAGCGAACGGGTGCGCGACGGTGTGCCGCCTCAGCGAAGATAGACCCGGCCGGGGTCCACGTCCTCGCGCAGCAGCCGCAGTTCGGCCGCGGTCGGCGGCGGCACGGTCGCCACCCGGTCGGCCACCGCCAGCTCCCAGCCGGTCGCCGCCCGCACCTGATCCACCGTCACCCCCGGGTGCGTGGCGACCAGACGCAGTTGGTCACCGACGCCCTCGCGGGCCAGGATGCCCAGTTCGGTGATGACCCGGGTGACCCCCGCGCCCAGCGGCCGGATGCCCTCCGCCAGCGCCCGGTCCGGTCCCGGTGTGGTGCAGAAGTCCAGGAACTCCGTGAAGGAGCGCGGGTCATGACGGCGCATCACCACGAAGACCTCCCGTGAGTTGGCCATCACCTCGACCCCGCCGCCGGACCCCGGCAGCCGTACCTCGGGACGCTCCCAGTCCCCGATCACCGAGGTGTTGAGGTTGCCCCACCGGTCGATCTGCGCGGCCCCCAGGAACCCGACGTCGATGTGCCCGCCCTGGAGCACATAGCCGAACAGCGCGGGCATCGACAGCACGGCCTCCGCACCGGAGATCAGCACCGCGTCGGCGATCGTCTCCGGCAGATGCGAGGGGTGCGCCCCGCACACCCCGGACTCGTAGACGACCTCGATCTCCGGGGCGACCGTCAGACGGGCCAGCTCGGTGGCGAGAGTCGGCAGCCCGATCCCGGCGAACACCGTGCGGCGCGCGGCCAGTTCACGGGATGCGACGACGGAGAGCAGCTCCGAGGACGTGACGGACGTGACGGATGTGGCGGATGTGGTGGAGGTGACGGATGTGACGGATGTGACGGACGCGGTGGTGCCCGCGTCCGGTGCGGTGGTGGTCATGACCTGTTCCCTCTCCCTCGGCGCGCTCACAGCCGCCGCCCGTAGTCCACCGGTTCGCTGAGCGCCTCGCCGACCGCGAGCCCCGCCCAGAACTCCTCGCCCAGCTTGTCGACGTACGCGGCGTGGTCCTCGGTGCCGTACACCCACTCCCGGAGCCACTCCCGCAGCCGCTCCGGGTCCTTGCTGATGTGCGACCAGGCGCGGTAGAAGGCGTTGTCACGGTCGTAGTAGCCCTGCGCGAAGGACGGGTGCGCGCCGCGCGGGCAGACCACCACCGCGTCCACCGCGTGCGCGGGGATCAGGGTGCGGTTGGGGTCGGAGCGCACCACCTCGTCGGCGACGACCTCCTCCACGACGACGATCGCCTTGTCCGCCGCGTAGACCGCCTCCGCCTGGATACCGGTCAGCCCCCACATCTGGGTGTTGCCCCGGCGGTCCGCCCGCTGGGCGTGGACGATCGTCACGTCCGGGTTCACCGGCGGGACGACGTAGATCCGCTCCTGCTCACCGTCCGGTCCCGGATAGGGCGAGGTCACCGTGCGCAGGTCGCTGTTGATCCCGGGCAGGTCGCTGCCGCCGTAGCTGCGCAGCGGATAGAAGGGCAGGCGCTGCGCACCGGCGAGGTAGCGGCAGACCATCCCGTAGTGGCTGTACTCCTCGAAGGCCAGCGGCGCCGGGTCGGCGCGCTCGATCCTGCGCCGGAGCTCACCGAGCGAACCGGCGGAGGAGTTGCCCACGAAGGAGGAGACCAGCCGCGAGACACAGCCCGCGGCGATCATCTGGTCCACCACGATGTCCGCCGTCATCCGCACCACCGTGAGGTCGCGGCGGCCCTGCCGGATGATCTCGTGCCCGGCGGCGGTGGGGACGAGGTGGGTGAAGCCTTCCAGGCTGACGGTGGCGCCGTCGTGCACGAAGGAGGCGACGGCCTCCCTCATCGACATGACCACGCCGGCTCCGGCGGCCGTATCCGTCCGTTCCACGGTGCTCCTCGGCGAGTGTGTGGGGGGTGTCCCCAGGGGGTGTCCTCCTACCGTGTCAGCGGCTATTGATTGCTGTCCAATACCGAATTAGGGTCCCGTCAAGACCGCAGAGCTATGAATGGAGGGTCCGATGGAACTGCGTCACCTCGCCGCGTTCACCGCCGTGGCCGAGGAGCTGCACTTCGGCCGGGCGGCCCGGCGCCTCCAGATGGCACAGCCCCCGCTCAGCCAGCAGATCCGCCAGCTGGAGAAGGAGCTGGGCGTCCAGCTCTTCGAGCGCAACACCCGGTCCGTCCGGCTCACCGGCGCGGGGGAGTCGTTCCTCGGACCCGTCCGCGCGGTCCTGGAGGACCTCGACACGGCGGTACGGGCCGCCAAGGCCGCCGGGCGCGGGGAGTACGGCCGCGTCACCGTCGGCTTCGCCGGGGCCTCCAGCCACGAGACCCTGCCCCGGCTGACCCGGGCGGTGCGGGCGGCCCACCCCGCGCTGGAACTGGTCATGAAGGGGCAGACCTACGCCAACGTCGCCCTGTCCCGGGTCGCCGACGGCTCCCTGGACCTGGGGTTCGTCCGCCTCCCGGTGACCCAGCCGGGCGTGGCCCACCGGGTCATCGACGAGGAGGAGCTGCTGTGCGCGCTGCCCTCCGACCACCACCTGGCGGGCCTGGACAGCGTCCCCATCGCGGTCCTGGCCGAGGAGCCCTTCGTCTCCTTCCCCGCGAACGCCGGTTCCTCGGTGCGCGACGCGATGGTCCAGGTCTGCGAGTCGGCCGGCTTCAACCCGCGCGTGGTGCAGGAGGCGCCCGACTCGTACACGATCCTGGCCCTCGTCGCCGCGGGCGTCGGCGTCACGCTCACCGTCTCCTCGGTCCGGCACATCCAGCAGAGCGGGCTCGTCTACCGGCCCCTGGCCGGTCCGCCCGTCCGGCGGCAGGCGGCCCTCGCGTGGCGCACCGACAACCCCTCACCGGCGCTGCGGGCCGTGCTGGCGGTCGCCGAGGACGCCCTGCCGACACCCCGTCACCCGGGCTGAGGCGCCCGGCGCCGAGACCCCGTCGTCCGGACCGAGACGCCCGGCGGCGGACCCGGTCATCCGGATTGAGACGCCCGGCGTCTGGAAAGGCCGCCAACTCGATATTGGACCGACTCAGTGGTCGGGTGCGAAGGTCAGCCCACACACCCGAGCCGCCGAAAGGTGTTCCGCCGTGCCCGATCAGACCGATGTCGTCATCTGTGAACCGCTGCGCACCCCCATCGGGCGCTTCGGCGGAGTCTTCGCCGGGCAGACGCCCGCCGCGCTGGCCGCACGCGTCATCGCCGAGGTCGTCGCCCGTACGGGAATCGACCCCGGCCGGGTCGACGAGGTGATCCTCGGCCATGCCTACCCCACCGCCGAGGCGCCGGCCGTCGGCCGTGTCGCCGCGCTCGACGCGGGGCTCCCCGACACCGTCACCGGTCTCCAGACCGACCGCCGCTGCGGCTCCGGCCTCCAGGCCGTCCTGGACGCCGCCATGCAGATCCGGGCCGGCTTCAGCGACGTCGTCGTCGCGGGCGGGGTGGACGTGATGAGCGCCGCCCCCTACTACACCCACGACGGCCGCTGGGGCATCAAGGGCCCCGGCCTCCAGCTCCACGACTCCCTCGCCCGCGGCCGGGTCACCGCGGGCGGCGTCCACCACCCCGTGCCCGGCGGCATGATCGAGACCGCCGAGAACCTCCGCCGCGCCTACGGCATCAGCCGCGCCGACCAGGACGCGCTGGCCCTGCGGTCCCAGGCCCGCGCCGCCCGCGCCGTACGGGAGGGGCGCTACGACGCGGAGACCGTCCCCGTGACCGTACGCACCCGGAAGGGCGAGACCACCGTCACCGCCGACGAGCACCCCCGCCCCGACACCACCGCCGAGCAACTCGCCGCGCTGCGCCCGATCATGGCCAAGAGCGACCCGGAGGCCACCGTCACCGCCGGCAACGCCAGCGGCCAGAACGACGCGGCCGCCGCCTGCCTGGTCACCAGCGCCGCCACCGCCGAACGGCTCGGCCTCACCCCGCTCGTCCGCCTCGTCTCCTTCGCCCGCGCCGGAGTGCCCGCCGCGACCATGGGCCTCGGCCCCGTACCGGCCACCCGCGCCGCCCTCGGCCGCGCCGGGCTCACCCTCGCCGACCTCGACCTGATCGAGATCAACGAGGCGTTCGCCGCCCAGGTCCTGGCCTGCACCCGCGAACTCGGCCTCGGCGAGAGCGACCACGAGCAGCGGATCAACGTCAACGGCTCCGGCGTCTCGCTCGGCCACCCGGTCGGGGCCACCGGCGCCCGCGTCCTCGCCACCCTCGCCCACGAGATGCACCGCGGCCAGGCCCGCTACGGCCTGGAGACCATGTGCATCGGCGGCGGTCAGGGCCTCGCCGCGGTCTTCGAGCGCGTCACCGCCTGACCCTCCCTCACCGCCTGACCCCCGCCCCCTCACCACCCACTCCACCGCGCCGCCGTCCCCGTACCACCCCGCGCGGCGCAGGGCGTCCCCCGGGCGACGCCCCGGTCCGTCATGCCCTCATCCGCTTGATCAACGATGTCCACGGGAGCCACCTATGAGTGCGTCCACCGCAACCGCACACGAGAAGACGAAAGCCGCCAACCGCGCGGGGTTCGGGGCCTTCATCGGCTCCACCATCGAGTGGTTCGACTTCTACATCTACGGGACCGCGGCCGCCCTCGTCTTCGACAAGGTGTTCTTCCCCGAACTCGAAGGCCCGCTGGGCACCCTGGTCGCCTTCGCCACCTTCTGGGTCGGCTTCCTCGCCCGCCCCCTCGGCGGCGTCGTCTTCGGCCACTACGGCGACCGGCTCGGCCGCAAGAAGACCCTCGTCATCACCCTGCTGATCATGGGCGTCTCCACCACCGCGATCGGCCTCCTGCCCGGCTACGCCTCCATCGGCATCGCCGCCCCGATCCTGCTGGTCCTCATCCGCATGATCCAGGGCATCGGCCTCGGCGGTGAGTGGGGCGGCTCCGTCCTGATCGCCTCCGAACACGCCCCCAAGGGCAAGTCGGTGCTGTACGGGGCGTTCGCCCAGCAGGGCTCGCCCGTCGGCAACACCCTGTCCACCCTGAGCTTCCTGGCCATCAGCCAACTGCCCGACGACGCCTTCGTCGCCTGGGGGTGGCGCGTGCCGTTCCTCGCCTCCGCGGCCCTGGTCGTCGTCGGTCTCCTCGTGCGGCTGAAGGTCGCCGAATCGCCCGCCATGGCCGGCCTCATCAAGAAGAAGGAGGTCGTCAAGCTCCCGCTGACCGAGGTCCTGCGCAAGCACCCCATGCTGATCGTCCTCGGTATCGGCGCCTGCACGATCGGGCTCTCGGCGACGTACTTCAAGTCGACGTTCGCGCTGTCCTGGGCGACCAGTTCGCTCGGCTTCGACCGCAGCTCGTTCCTGACGATCATCCTGGTCGCCAACATCACCCAGATCGTCGTCCAGCCCTTCGGCGCGGTCATCGCCATGCGGATGAAGAGCTGGTCGCGCGCGGTCGTCGTCATGCTGGTGCCCGAACTGGTCCTGATGCCACTGATGTTCGTCCTCATCAGCACCGAGAACTACGGCCTCGCCATGGTCGGTGTCGCCGTCGCCACCATCCCGCACTGCCTGTACTACGCGGCCCTCGCCGGTATGCTCGCCAGCCGCTTCCCCGCGCACGTCCGCTACACCGGCATCTCGCTCTGCTACCAGCTCTGCGGCACCCTGCTGGGCGGCACGACCCCGATCATCGGCCAGTTCCTCCTCAACCGGACCGGCTCCATCACCGCGGTCATCGTGTACGCCGTCTTCCAGGTGGCGCTGAGCCTCGGCTGCATGCTTCTGCTGCTCCGGCGCCCCAACCACGACGAGCTGGCCGCCGACACGGCCGCCGGTCCCCGTACCGCCCCCGTCGCCGCCTGACCCGCCCCGACGCACCGAACGGAGAAACCACCGATGCCCCTGACCGTCCACGGCCTCCCGGAGATCCTCGCCCTCGGCGGGCGCGACCTCGGGCACTCCGGTTGGAAGGAGGTCACCCAGGAGCTCATCGACGCCTACGCCGACGTCTCCGGTGACCACCAGTGGATCCACACCGACACCGCCCGCGCCGCCGAGGGCCCTTACGGACGCACCATCGCCCACGGTTACATGGTGCTGAGCTGGGGCATCCCGATGTTCGCGGAACTCCTCCAGGTCACCGGCGTGGGGCGCGCGCTCAACTACGGGGTGGACCGGGTCAGGTACCCGGCGCCCGTCCCCGTCGGCAGCCGCGTCCGGCTGCACGCCACGGTCACCGGGGTGCGGGAGGAGGCCCGGGGCGGGGTGCGGATGACCCGCGCCTTCACCTTCGAACGCGAGGGATCGCCGAAGCCGGTCTGCGTCGCCGAGTCCCTGACGTACTACGTCTCCGCCTGAGGGACGGCGTCCCCGAAGGCGGGCGGGGCCGCTTCCCGGGGGACGGGGAGCGGCCCCGGGCCGTCAGAGGCGGCTCGCGGGTTCCGGCCGGGGCAGCCCCTCGGGCACGTCCGCCGCCGCGAGGTGGTCGTCGGTGGCGTCCGGGTCGACCAGCCGGTTCAGCCGGGCCGGGACGTCGAAGCCGACCAGCACCACCACGATCACGGTCCCCGCGAAGGTCAGCACCGCGAGCGCCTGCCCCAGGTCCATCCCGGACGCCAGCCGCGCCCCGAGGACCGGCGCCACGGCCCCGCCGAGCGCCCCCACGTTGTACGTGAAGCCCAGCGCGGCACCACGGCTCGCGGTGGGGAAGTGGCCGCCGATCCAGCGCGGCAGCAGCCCCGAGATCCCGAAGCTCGTCGCCTGGAGCAGGAAGAGCAGACAGCCCAGCAGCAACAGGTTGTCGTGCACCATGAAGACCGGGAAGACGAACGCCAGCGAGGCCAGCAGGGTCACCGCGTAGGCCTTCTTCGCGCCGATCCGGTCGCCCAGGAAGCCCGCCGTCCAGCAGCCCGCCATGGTGCCGAAACCCGCGAAGTACAGGACGTCGGTGACCTGGCCGGTGCTGTAGCCCAGTTCGGACTTGAGGTAGGTGGGCAGGAGCGCCTGGATGGGCCAGGAGTACAGGAACGCGAAGAACAGCGTCACGATCATCGACACGTACAGCAGCCATCCGCGCTTCCCGCCCAACTGCACCGCGAACGCGACGAGGGCGAGGCCCGCGACCACCGACAGCACCGGCACCAGGCCCGCGCCGCCGGGGGTGAAGACCAGGAAGAGCGAGAGCGTGGCGGCCACCACCAGGACCGTGTTGACCAGCGCCAGTCGCGGGGTCCGGAACAGCGGCCGGAACGGGTTCGGCCGGGCACCCCGCTCCGCCACCTCCGCGGTCCACTCCTCGGCCTCCGGCAGGGCCCGCCGCATCCACAGCGCGACCGCGATCGGGATCAGCCCCAGATAGAACATCCAGCGCCAGCCGAGGGAGGGCACCACCCAGGTGTAGACCTGGGCGGCGAGGACCGAGCCGACGGAGAAACCGGAGATCAGGAAGCCGCTCGCCCGGCCGCGCAGCCGGGCCGGCCAGCTCTCCATGACGTACGTGGCGCTGGCGCTGTACTCACCCGCCATGCCCATGCCGATGGCGAGCCGGGCGGCGAAGAGGCTGTGGTAGTTCCACGCGAACCCGCAGGCGAAGGTGCCCAGTGAGTAGAGCAGGATGCTCAGCACCATGGAGAGCTTGCGGCCGTAGCGGTCGCCGAGGGCGCCCAGCACCGCCCCGCCCAGCCACCGGGTGACGAAGGCGCCGGAGACCAGGCCGGCCGCCTGCACCGTGGTCAGCCCGAAGTCGTCGCTGATCTCGGTGAGGACGAGGGTGATCAGGACGAAGTCGAAACCGTCGAGGACGTAGCCGATCCAGGCGGCGAAGAAGGACTTCCACTGGGTACCGGTCACCTCGCGGTACCAGGGCAGCGTGGGGGGTGGTGTCTGCACGGTGCGCTCCATGGTGCGGGACGGCGTCTCGTCGCCGGGCAGCCGTCCCGCGGGGGTGGGTCGGGCCGCTCAGGGCCGGGCGAGGCCGGCGACGAAGCGGGCGGTCAGGGCGGTGGGTGCGGTGATGGCTGTACCGACCACGACGCTGTGCGCGCCCCGGGCGATCGCCTCGGCGGCCTCCCCGGGGGTATTGATACGGCCTTCGGCGACGACCGGTACAGAGATCGCGGCCGAGAGAGATGTCACAAGGTCCAGGTCGGGGCCGGTCCGCTTCGGGGTCCCGGGCACATAGCCGGACAGCGTCGTGGAGACGAAGTCCGCCCCCAGCGCGGCGGCGGCGATCCCCTCGTCGAGGGTGGAGACGTCCGCCATGACCAGGGCGCCCGCCGCGTGCACGGCGGTGACCAGCTCGGCGAAGTCCGAGCCGTCGGGGCGCGGGCGGTCGGTGGCGTCGGCGGCGACCACGGCCGCACCGGCCTCGACGATCGCCAGGGCGTGCCGGACGGTCGGGGTGATGTAGACGCCGGTGTCGCCGTCCTTCCACAGGCCGATGACCGGCAGGTCCACGGCCTTCACGATCGCGGCGACGACCTCGGGTCCGTTGGCGCGGATCGCGCTGCCGCCGCCGGCGACGGCCGAGAGGGCGAGGCGTACCAGGGTGGCGGTCTCCCGCATCGGGTCGCCGGGGGGCGCCTGGCAGGAGACGATCAGCCGGCCCCGGAGGGTGTCGGCGAGATCCTGAGCGGTCATCGGAGGGCTCCCGGGTGGTGGAGGGGAAGGGTGGTGGTCAGGGCCGCGGCGCCGGTCACGGCGGCGTCGTGGCCGAGGAGCGGGGGCTCGGGCAGGAGCCCGCGCAGCGGTGGCATCAGCTCGGCCGCGAAGGCGGCGGCCAGCGCGTCGCCGTACAGCGGTCCGATCCTCGGGACACCGCCGCCGACGACGACCCGGTCGGGGCCGAGCGCGTTGGCGAGTCCCCCGAGGGCGCGTCCGGCCGCCGTGGCACCGGTGGTGACGGCGCGTACGGCGGCCGCTTCGCCCCCGGCGGCGCGGGCGGCGACCGTTTCGAGCCGGTCCACCGGGGCGCCGGTGAGCCGCTCGTAGTGGGCGGCGATGCCGGGGCCGGAGGCGATGACCTCCAGGTGCCCGGTGGCCCCGCAGGTGCAGGGCAGCCCGGCCGCCTCCGCGCTGGGCAGATGGCCGAGGTGGCCGGCGATGCCGTACGCGCCGTGCAGCATCCGGCCGTCGACGGCCAGCGCGCCGCCCACGCCCGTACCGACGGCCGCGAACAGCAGCGAACCCCGGCCGTCCGCCAGCGCGGCCAGCTCCGGACCGGCGGTGGCGCGTACGTCGTTGTCGCAGGCCACCGGCAGTCCCGTACGGTCCGCGAGACCGGCGCCGAGCGCGGTGCCCGCCCAGCCGCTGATCGAGTCGGTGGCGCTGGTGACCAGGCCGCTGTGGGGATCGACGACCCCGGCGGCGGCGATGCCGAGCGCCGTGGCCAGCCGGCCCGGGTCCACCTCGGCCGCCGCCCCGGCGAGCGCGTCGAGCACCGCCCCGGCCCCGTCCCGCGCGGGGGTGGGCCGGGTGTGCCGGGCCAGCACCGTGCCGTCGGCCGCGAAGAGCGCGGCCGCGATCTTCGTCCCGCCGAGGTCGAGGCCGATCACGACGGCCCCGGTCGCGCGGGCGCTCATCGGACCGGCGGCAGACCGGCGCCGCGCAGCCGCTCCGCGACCAGCGCGACGGACTCGGCGGACAGCGGGATCTGCGGGAAGGCGGTGGCGCCGTTGTCGATCACACCGAGCAGCCGCAGCGCCTCCTTGAAGGAGCCGAGCGCCGAGGAGCTGCGGCCCATGTCCTCCTCCGGGCCGGCGTCCACCATGGCGAACAGCTCGACCAGCCGCTCCTGCTCCCGTGCGGCGAGCGCCCAGTCGCCGGCCCGCGCGGCGTCGTACAGCCGGACGTAGCCGGCCGGGTCCACGTTGCCGATGCCGGGCACCACACCGTCGGCCCCGGCCAGCAGCGCCGCGTCCACGGTGAGTTCGGAACCGGTCAGCACGCTGAAGTGCGGCACGGGCCCCCGGGACCGGCCCTCGCGGCCGCCGAGCTCCACGATCATCCGGCGCAGCCCGCCCTCGTCACCGCTGCTGTCCTTGAGACCGGCCAGGGTGCCGTCCTCCGCCAGCTCGCGCACCAGGGCGGCGGAGAGCTTGGAGTGCACCGCCACCGGGATGTCGTAGGCGAACAGCGGGAGATCGACGGCGGCGCGCAGCCGGCGGAAGTGCGCGGCGATCTCCTTGGGGTGCGTACGGGTGTAGAACGGCGCGGTCGCCACGAGGGCGTCCGCGCCCAGTCCGGCGGCGGCGCGCGCGTGCTCGGTGACCCGCGCGGTCGTCGTGTCGATGACGCCGGCCAGGACCGGGACCCGTCCGGCGGCCGCGGTGACCACGGTCTCCAGGGCGGTGGCGCGCTGGGCGTCGGTCAGATAGGCGACCTCGCTGGTCGAACCGAGCGCGAAGAGACCGTGGACGCCGCCGTCGACGAGGTGGCCGACGAGCCGGGCGAGCGAGGCCGTGTCGACCTCCCCGCGTGCGTCGAGCGGGGTGCAGACCGGCGGTACGACGCCGTGCAGCGGTGCGGTCAGGGGCATGGTGAGGGGCTCCAGCTCGTTCGGGACATCGGCCCGTTTTCCGGAATCCTCCGGCACGTCCTCCGAAGACCTCCGGAGGGCCGCCCGGAAGGGGAGACGGACCAGAACATGAGACGTAAGATGTCCTATGTCTGGGGCTTACCTTAGACAGATGCCCCGGCGGCCGGTCAAGAGGCACCGGCACCCGGCGACACCTCAGGAGGACCGCAGTGGCCCGCCCCACCATGGCTCAGGACATCGAGCGAAGGATCAAGGAACTGATCCTCGAACGCAGGCTCGGACCCGGTGACCCGCTGCCCACCGAGGCCGAGTTGATGGAGCTGTTCTCCGCCGGACGGGTCTCCGTGCGCGAAGCGCTCAAGGCGCTCCAGGCCGTGAACGCCGTCGAGATCCGGCGCGGCTTCGGCACGTTCGTCGGCTCGCTCTCCCTGTCGCCCTTCGTCGAGGGGCTGGCCTTCCGGGCCGCCGTCCGGCACGGTCAGGGCGAGCCGGGCCTGCTGGAGCTGATGAAGGTGCGCGAGGCGCTGGAGACCGGCCTGATCGGCCCCGTCACCGCGGGCGTGCCCGCGGAGGACCTGGCCGTGCTGAGGGCGCTGGTCGCCACCATGGAGTCCGAGGCCGCCCGGGACGGCCGGGTCGCCCGCGCCACCGACCGCGCCTTCCACCTCGCGCTCTACTCCTCGCTCGACAACCACCTCCTGAGCGAGGTGCTGGACGCCTTCTGGGCGGCCATGGACCGGGTGCGCGAGGACCTGGACGACGGCCACCAGGACCCCGCCGTCACCTGCGCCCAGCACCACGAGATCGTCGAGGCGGTCGCGGCGGCGGACGGCATGCGGGCGGTGCGCGCCATGCGCACGCACTTCGACGGCATCCGCGGCCGGCTCGAACCTCAGCCCGCCTCGGCAGCGGCGTCCGGGGCAGCCTCGGGAGGCCCGTCCGCGCCCGCGTCGGCGTCAGGGACCGCGCCCGCGCCCGCGTCCGCGTAGAGGTAGCTGGTGGCGCCCGCCAGGGTGGCCCGGCACCAGGCCTCCACCGCGCCCTGGTCCATCGCGGTCCAGTCCGGGGCCCGTTCCACCTGGGCGCGGCCCAGCCTGCGGCCCAGCTCCACCAGCCGTGCCACCTCCGGGGTGCGCTCGCGCGCGTAGGAGCGCAGGGCCTCGGCGGGTGAGGCGGACGTCCGCAGTGCCTCCTCCAGGTACAGGGCGTCCTGGAGCGCCTTGACGGCGCCGCTCGCCGTGTGCGGGCGGGTGACCCCCGCCGCGTCCCCCGCCAGCAGGAACGGCGGGTCCGCGGTGAGGGGCGCGCGCACGTCCGCGACGGGGTGGCAGGTCATCGCGGTGTGCTCGCCGCGGGCGACGATCCCGGCCCACTCCGCGGGGAAGTGCCGCTCGGCGATCTCCCGTACGTGGGCGACCTCGCCCGGGGACCGGCCCGGCGGCGTCGCGTAGATCGCGTAGGCGAGCAGACGCTCGTCGGGCCCGGCGCCGCCGCCCCGGGGGATCAGGTAGAAGATGCCGTGCCCGCCGGGGAAGCCGATCGTGACCCAGGCCTCGCGCAGCAGTTCCCGCGGCCGTGGGTGCTCCGCGAGAGCGCTCGGCGGAAGCGTGCCGCGCCACACCGCGTACCCGGCCGGGGCGGCGCGCACCGAGGGTGCGAGGAGGCGGCGGGTGAGCGAGCGGTGCCCGTCGGCGCCCGCGACGACGTCGTACGTCTCCTCGCCCTCGGCCGTCCGTACGACCGCGCGCCCGGCGGCCGTCCGTCCGAGGGAGAGCACCGGGCGCCCCCGGTGGTAGCGCGCGCCGGTGGTGGCGGCGCGCAACGCCTGCCACAGCAGACCCCAGTTGCACGGGGTCACCGGGCTGGGCTGACGCGCGAACTCACGCGCCGACCGTCCCCCCGGCTCCCGGGTCAGCCAGACACGGGTCGCCACGGGGGCCGTCGGCATGGCGGCGTCCAGATAGCCCGCGCCGACCAGCCGTTCGTGCAGCGCGGGCGGGACGACGATGCCGAGCCCCCGGTCCTGGAGCGCGCCCGCGCTGCGCTCGTACACCGTGACGTCCGCCCCCGCCCGGACACCCGCGACCGCCATCGCGCACCCGGCGACGCTGCCGCCGACCACGCCCATCCGTACACCCGTCGCCGCCATGGAGCTGCCGCCTGTCCGTCGTCCCGGGAGGTGCCGTCCCCGTATCGTCGCAGCCGGCCGGAGTGGGTACAGCGGTTTCCGGGGCCGTCCCGGCTCCGGCACGAGGCGGAGCCGGGACGGGGGAGCGCCGGGACGGGGGAGCGCCGCCTCTGTCCGGGGCCTACGGCGTCACGGTCACCGTGCGGCTCCCCGAGGCCTGCTTGCCGTCGGCCTGGTAGGTCACGGTGAGCTTGGCGTCGCCGGAGGCACCGGCCGGGATCGTGACCGGGACCTTGATGTTGGCGCCCTCACCCGGGCGCGTCGCCGGGAAGGCCACCCGCTTCGTCGTCCAGCCGCCGGGCACCGCCAGGTCGAGCGTGCCCGCGCTCCGGGTCACGTCCATGCGGTTGACGACCCGGACCGTGACCTCCGTGCTGGTGCCGGCCTTCAGGGTGGCCGGCGGGGTGATGGTGATGTCCGCGCAGGTGCCGCCGAGCCACTTCAGGTCGAAGGAGGAGTAGGTGATGGCCTGGACGTTGCCGCGCTCGTAGAGCAGCCCGAGCCGCCCGTCGGGCAGCCGTGTCAGCGTCGAGTACGCGGCGCTGCCGGGCTCGACGACCTTCCGGATCGGCCAGCTCCTCCCGTTGTCGCAGGACATCTTCACGGTGAGGTTGCTCCGCGAGGAGGTGCTCTCCGTGTTGCTGAACAGCAGCCACGAGGACTGCGGGTCGGACGCGGCCGCGTCGGGGGCGTAGCGGATGACCGAGCCGTTGTTCGCCGGGTCGGGCAGGTTGGTGTCCTGCGTGAACGGCGTGTAGGTGACGCCGCCGTCGGTGGAGTAGGCGACGGTGCGGTACGGCGCGGAGCGGTTGTTGAGCATGATCCGCCCGTCGTTCAGCTCGACGGTCTTGTTCTCGTCGCCACCGGGACCGACCGGCGTGCCCATCCTCCACGTCTCGCCGTGGTCGTCGCTGTACGCGCTGACCGCGTAGTTGGCCCCGTTGTCGCGGATGGCGTACTGCTGGATCAGCCGGCCCTTGTACGGGCCGTTGCGCAGCTGGATGCCCTGGCCCGAGGCGGCGAACATCCCGGCCCAGGCCGGGTTCTTGATCTGCCGGGTGATGCGGCGGTGGGTCCAGGTCACCCCGTCGTCGTCCGAGTAGCTGTAGTCGGCCTGGAGGACGTCCGGATCGTTCTCGTCGTTGCCGGTGGCCGATCCGAAGAAGCCCTGGTTCACGGAGCTCGCGTAGAAGACGAAGATCCGGCCCGTGGTGGTGTCGGTGAGCAGGCTCGGGTCGCCGAAGCCCTTGGGGGCGGCCTCCTTGCGGACGACCTGCTGGGTCTGCCAGGTGGTCCCGCCGTCGGTGCTGCGGCGCAGGACGACCCCGAGGTTGCCGGGCAGGTCACCGAGCGTGGGGCGGGCGTCGTAGGCGGCGAGCAGGGTGCCCTTGGTGGAGGTGGTCAGCGCGGGGATGCGGTAGTACGGGGACCCGACGCCCGCGGTGGCGATGTCCTGGACGGTCAGTTCGCCTGCGGCGGCGGCGGCGGTGGTGGGGGCGCCGTGGGCGGTGCCGGCCGCGGTGGCCACCAGGACGGCGGCGGACAACAGGGCGACGGTGACTCTGCGCTGCATGAACGGTCTCTCTTCTTGTGAGGGGGAGAGGTGCGGAGAGGGAGCGGAGCGCGGCGTTACGGGCCGACGCGTCAGGGGATGGAAAGGGTGCACACCCGGCTGCCGGAGTCGAAGATCTGTAGTTCTTCGATCATCTTCAGGGCGATCCGGTGATGGCCCCGCTCGTTGGGGTGGAGCCCGTCGTTGAGCAGGGACAGAGGGACCTGGCCGCCGTTTCCGGTCAGCCAGTCGTCGTAGTGGTCGACGAAGACCACGTTCTGCTGCGCGGCCACCTCGCCCATGACCCGCGCGTAGCCCGAGAGGGCGACCCGGCCGGGCCACTTGGCCGGATCGACCGGGTTGGGCGCCTGCAGGACGGGCACCGGCGATCCGGGCAACGCGCGCACCGAACCGACCAGCGAGACGAGATTGGCCCGGTAGGTTTCCAGGCCGAGGCCCGACGTCGCGATGTCGTTGGTACCGATCATGATCGAGACGACCTTCGGCGAGAAGGCGGTGACCCGCTCGCCGAAGGAGGCGGTGAGATCGGCGCTCGTGGCACCGCTCACCCCCGAATCGATCACGAAGTCGCGGTTCTTCGGCTTGCCCAGTTCCCAGCGGACGCGCTCGGTCCAGTGCTCCGGGTAGCTGCGCCAGCCGTTGGTGTGCTGGGCGCCGTGGGTGATGCTGTCGCCGGTGAAGACCCAGGTGGCGGGGGTGTCGCTGTTGAGGATCGTGGAGATCCGGCCGTGGTCGGCGACAACCGGTCGCGGGCACTGGGCCACCAGTTCGCCCGCGTCGAGCACCCGGTCCCAGACCGCGGCCCGCTCGACGGTGCCGGTGAAGAACCATTCGCCGGACGGGTGGTCACTGTCCCGGTTCGCTCCGAGCGTCAGGGCGGTCAGCCCTGACACGCTGCCGAAGAACGGACGGCTCGCCGTCTCGAACACCACTTGGCCGCCCGCGTGGAGGCGGGTTCCGGCGCCGTCCACGGTGACGGCGACGGTGTGCTGCCGCCCGTCGTCGTACCGTGTCCTGGTCATGACATTGACGAGTACGGCGCCCCGCTGCCGTACCGAGAACTGCAGGGCTCCGCCGCTGAGGTTCAGCGTGAGGTTGGAGGAAGGGGTGGACGGATCGGACGCGCTGATCAGCGTCATCGCGTCGTGGTGGCTCGTGGTGCGGAAGGTGACGAGGATCGTTCCCGTGGTGAGTGGAGCCACGGCCCCCACCTGGGGCGACAGGTCGACCTGCCCGCCCCCGTCCAGGTCCACGGCTGTGCCGTGGTCCACCAGCGGGCCGCTGCGGGAAGCGGCGAAGGCGTGGCCGGCCAGGGGGCCGGTCAGGGCCGCCGCGCCTGCGGCGAGGAGCATGGAACGTCTGCGCACGGAGCTTCCTCCGGTCAGGAGAGGGCGGCCTGCCCGGTCGGCAGGCCGGCGAACAGGGAGCGCACCCAGGCCAGTTGTTCCGCCCGGTGGTGCTCGGTGCCGCCCTCGTGGCCGTTGAACTCGTAGACCCGCACGTCCTTGGGGCCCGCGTAGCGGTGGTAGGCCGTGAAGCAGGTGGAGGGCGGACAGATCTCGTCCATCATCGCGATGGAGAACAGCGCGGGCGCGGTCGCCCGGGTGGCGTGGTGCGCCGCGTCGAAGTACGACAGCGTGCGGAAGACGGACGCGGTGCGGTCACGGTGGAGCTGGAGGTAGGCGGCGATCTCGGTGTACGGCGGGACCCCGGCGATCCGCGCGGCCCGGGGGATGTTGCAGAGGAACGGCACGTCCGGCATGACCCCGGCCAGCCCGTCCACCAGCCCGGCGACCGCCAGCGCGATACCGCCGCCCTGGCTCACCCCGGTCACCACGACGCGGGCGGGATCGACCTCGGGGTGCTCGCGCATCGCCTCCACGCAGCGCACCGCGTCGGTGAACACCCGCCGGTAGTAGTACGTTTCGGGGCTCTCGACGCCCCGGGTCAGGAAGCCCGGCACGGTCCCGGACGCCCCGGGGTCGGTGTCGGCGGTGACCCCGCCCGCCGCCGACCAGCCCTGCCCCCGGGTGTCCATGACCAGGTGCGCGTATCCGGCGCAGGCCCAGGTCAACTGCTCGTGCGCCAGCCCCCGTCCGCGCCCGTAACCGAGGAACTCCACGACGCAGCCCAGTGGTTCGGTGGCCCCGGCGGGCATCCGCAGCCAGCCGCGCACCGGACGGCCGCCGTACCCGGGGATGCTCACGTCGTACGTACGCACCTGTGTCAGCCCGCAGTCGACCTCCTTGAACCGCGGCTTGTCCGGTGTTCCGTCGTGGGGCGCCTCGGCGAGCGTGGCGGACCAGAAGTCGTCGAAGCCGTCCGGCAGCGGGAGTTCGGGCCGGTAGGTGAGGCAGTCCGCGAGCGGGAGATCGGCCGACGGCATGGCTGTGCCCTCCAGGGGTACGGGAAGCGGCAGGACAGAAGACGTCAGATGTCCTGGTGGCAACGGGACCCTAGAGAGCTTCGCGGCCGGGCGTCAAGGGTGGGGCGGGGGAGGGGCTCCCGCCCCGGGGTGGGGCGGGACGGGGCGTCCCCGGTCAGACCTGGTCCGCCCCGCGCGCCCTGGCCTCGGCGATCCGCCGCCTGACCGGTGCGTAGTGCTCGCCGAGGGCCTTGAGGAACGCGCTGATGTCCCCGGCCCGGGCCGCGTCCACGATGTTCTGGTGGGCGGCGATCGTCTCCGTCTCGTCGGCGTGGGTGAAGCCGTCCAGATGCGGCGCGACGATCGTGTACACGTCCCAGAAGGCCATCGACAGCTGGCCGATCAGCTCGTTGCCGAGGGGGGCCACGAGCAGCGCGTGGAAGGCCCGGTCCGCCGCCACGAAGCCGTGCCCGTCGCCCACCCCGGTGGCCCGCATGGTCTCGACCAGACCCTCCAGGGTGTCGAGCTGCTCCGCGCTCAGCGAGGAGACGATCCGGTCGGCCATGCCCCGCTCGAAGAGCTCCCGCACGTCCACGAGGTCGGCCATCACCTGGAAGTCGTCGTCGGGGGAGAGCAGCCCGCGGAAGGTCAGGCTCTCCACCAGCGCGGACAGGCTGAGCCGGCCCACGTACGTTCCGTGGCCGTGGCGCACCTCCACGATGTCCAGGGCGTCGAGGATCTTGACGGCCTCCCGGACGCTGGAACGGCTGGCGCCCAGCGCCTCGCACAGGGCCGGCTCCGTCGGCAGCGGGTCCCCGGGGCGCAGCCGCTCGTCGAGGATGTAGCGCTTGATGCCCTCGACGACTTCCTGCCGCAACAGGGTGCGACCGGGCCGTGTGCCGGACATATCTGAACTCCCCACCTCTTGACCCCTCTCGATTGTCAAGCTACGTTCCCACGCTATCAAGGCATCAGACATCTGACGTCTGACGCTCGGCGGTTCATCGGTCCCCGATAGCCGTCGAAACAGCCCTTTCCTCATCCATCTCCCACCCCTCACGTCCCTTGGAGGACCCGTGCCCGAGCTGAGGCCAGCCGGCGTCGAGCGCCGCACCTTCCTGCGTTACACCGGCGTCATCGGCGCGGCCGCCGCCATCACGGCAAGCCTTTCCGCGTGCGGTGGACCCTCCTCGACCGCCGACGGCGCGGCGGGCAAGGGCGATGGCAACGGCACCATCGAGGCCGGTCTCTCGTACCCCCTGTCGACCGGGTTCGACCCGATGATCACCTCGGGCGCCACGCCCTACGCCGCCAATATGCACATCTTCGAGGGCCTCGTGGATCTCGATCCGGCAACACTCGTGGCCGCGCCCGCGCTCGCCACGGAGATGCCGAAGAAGATCAACGCCACCACCTACCGCGCCACCCTGCGGGACGGCGCGACCTTCCACGACGGCTCCCCGGTCACCGCCGAGGACGTGGTCTTCAGCTTCGAACGCATCCTGGACCCGAAGAACTCCTCGCTGATGGCGCAGTTCGTGCCCTTCATCGACACGATCACCGCCGTCGACACCAAGACGGTCGAGTTCAAGCTCAAGTACGCCTTCGCGCTCTTCCCCTCCCGCATCGCCGTCGCCCGCATCGTGCCCAAGAAGATCGTCGAGGCCGACGTCAAGGGATTCGACGCCAAGCCCGTCGGCTCGGGCCCCTACAAGTTCATCTCGGCCACCCGCGAGGACAAGATCGTCTTCGAGAAGTACGACACGTACAACGGCCCCCACCCCGCCAAGGCCAAGAAGATGATCTGGCGGCTGATCGCGGACCAGTCGGCCCGCGTCAGCGCCATGCAGTCCGGCCGCGTCCAGGCCATCGAGGACGTGCCCTACATCGACGTCGCCGGCCTCGCCGCCACGGCGAAGACCGACTCCGTGCAGTCCTTCGGCCTGCTCTTCCTGATGTTCAACACCGCCGACAAGCGGTTCGCCGACAAGCGGGTCCGCCAGGCGCTGCACTACGCGCTGGACACCGAGAAGATCATCAAGACCGCGATGGTCGGCAACGCGTCGGCCGCCACGGGATACGTCCCCGCCACCCACCCCGAGTACCACAAGGCCGCCACGGTCTACACCCACGACGTGGCCAAGGCGAAGAAGCTGCTCGCCGAAGCCGGCGTGAAGGACCTCAAGTTCACCGTCCTGACCACCGACACCGGCTGGGTCAAGGACATCGCCCCCCTGCTCAAGGAGAGCTGGGCGGCGGCGGGCATCGAGGCGAAGCTCGACATCGCCCAGTCCGCGGCCCAGTACGCCAAGGTCGACACGGGCAAGTACGAGGTCCTGGTGGCCCCCGGCGACCCGTCCGTCTTCGGCAACGACGTCGACCTCCTGCTGCGCTGGTTCTACTACGGCCTCTGGCCCGAGACCCGCTACAACTGGAGCAAGAGCGCCGAGTACAAGAAGACCAAGCAGCTCCTCGACAAGGCGGCCCAGTCCGCCGACGAGGCCACCCGCAAGCAGCTGTGGGGCGAGGTCACCGACCTGATCGCCGACGAGGTCCCGCTCTACCCGATCCTCCACCGCAAGCTGCCCACCGCGTGGAACGACAAGGCCCTCACCGGCTTCAAGCCGCTCCCCACCACGGGCCTGTCCTTCGTGGACGTCGGCCGCGCCTGACGTCCACCGGTCCGGGCCGCCGCCTCCCCGGCGGCCCGGACCCGCTGTCCGCCCAATCGCAAGGAACCCGACGATGGTTGCTTTTCTCCGGCTCGCGCTGCGCCGCGTCGCGATGATGCCGGTGATGATCCTCGGCATCGCACTGCTGGTCTTCGTGGTGCTGCAGTTCTCGCCGGCCGACCCGGCCCTCAACGCGCTCGGAGAGGGCGCCTCACCCGAGGCCAGAGAGGCCTTCGCCGAGGCCAACGGGCTCAACGACCCGCTGCCGATCCGCTACTTCGACTTCCTCGGCCAACTGCTCCACTTCGACCTCGGGATGACCGTCCCGCCGAGCCAGCCCGTGATCGACCGCATCACCGCGGCCTTCCCGCTCACGCTCCAGCTGACGATCCTCGGTCTGGTCATCGCCGTCGTCCTCGCCGTCGTCGGCGGCGTCCTGGGCGCCATGTACCGCGACCGCTGGCCCGACCAGCTCTTCCGGATCCTGTCCATGGCCGGGGTCGCCGTCCCGTCGTTCTGGCTCGGCGTCCTGCTCATCCAGCAGTTCGCCCTGAACACCCGGATCTTCCCGACCGGCGGATACACCAACCCCGCCGACTCGTTCAGCGGCTGGCTCACCACCATGGCCCTGCCCGCCGTCTCGCTCGCCGTACCCGTCGCCGCCTCACTCGCCCGCCTGGTCCGCACCTCGATGGTCGCCGAACTCGACCGCGACTACGTCCGCACCGCCCAGGGCAACGGCCTGCCGGTCTTCCTGGTGATCCGCTCGGTCCTGCGCAACGCGCTCGTCACCCCGCTCACCGTGCTCGGCGTCAAGGTCGGCTACCTGCTCAGCGGCGCCGTCGTCATCGAGGCGATCTTCGACCTCCCCGGCATGGGCAAACTCATCCTCGAAGGTGTCACCGGCGGCGACGTCGCCCTGGTCCAGGGCACCGTACTGACCATCGCCATCGCCTTCCTGGTGGTCAACGTCATCGTCGACCTGCTCTACCTGCTGGTCAACCCGCGCATCAGGACGGTGTGACATGTTCGCCACGGGCCGACTGGCCAAGAAGCTCTCCCGACCGGGCATCGCCTTCCGCGCCCTCCCGGTCACCTCACGCGTCGCCCTCGGCGTCCTGGTCGTCGTCCTCCTCGGCGCCGTACTCGCCCCGCTGCTCACCCAGGACCCGCTCACCACGGGCACCCCGGTACAAGCACCCAGCGGCGACCACTGGTTCGGCACCGACCGCGCGGGCCGCGACGTCTTCGCCCGGGTGGTGCACGGATCGCGCTACTCCCTGATCATCGGCCTCGGCGCCACCGCCGTCGCCCTGGTCGCCGGGGCCGTACTCGGCTCGCTCGCCGCCACCTCGCGCAAGCTCGGCGACGAATCGGTCATGCGCACCCTCGACGTCGTGATGTCGTTCCCGCCGATCGCCCTCGCGGCCGTCCTGGTCGCCGTCTTCGGCACCAGCATCCCCGTCATCATCTTCACCATCGCCTTCGTCTACACCCCCTCCCTGGCCCGCGTCGTACGCGCCAACGTCCTCGCCCAGTACGGAGAGGACTACGTCGCCGCCGAGAAGGTCATCGGGGCCCGGCGCGGCTACATCGTGCTCCGCCACGTCGCCGTCAACTGCATGGCCCCCGTCATGGTGTTCGCCACCGTCATGGTCGCCGAAGCCATCATCTTCGAGGCCAGCCTCTCCTTCATCGGAGCCGGCGTGCAGGACCCGGACCCCAGCTGGGGCAGCGTCCTCGCCTACGGACGACAGATCCTCCTGGCCGGCGGCTGGTGGGCCACCTTCTTCCCCGGCCTGGCCCTCCTGATCACCGTCCTCGCCCTCAACATCCTCTCCGAAGGCCTCACCGACGCCTCCGCCGCACCCAAGACCGCCCGCGCCGCCGCCCCCGCCACCACCACGGCACCGGACCCCGTCGAGGCCTCCTCCACCGCCGACATCGACGCCGCCCTCGACAGGCTCGCCCGGCACATCCACGCCACCGAACCCACCATCACCCCGGTACCCGAGGACGCCGACGCCCTCCTCGTCGTACGCGACCTGGCGATCCGCTTCCCCGACCGCTACGGCGACATCCCCGTCGTCGACAAGCTGAACTTCACCGTCCACGAGGGCGAAACCCTCGGCCTGGTCGGCGAGTCCGGCTGCGGCAAGTCCATCACCAGCCTCGCCGTCATGGGCCTCCTCGCCCGCAACGCCGAGGTCAGCGGCGAGATCCTCTACCGCGGCCGGGACCTGCTCACGCTCCCGCCCAGGGAACGCCGCGCCCTGATGGGCCCCGAGATCGCGATGGTCTACCAGGACGCGCTCTCCTCCCTCAACCCCTCCGTACTCGTCGGCACCCAGCTCCGGCAGCTGACCTCACGCGGCGGCACCAAGACCCCCGCCGAACTCCTCGAACTCGTCGGCCTCTCGCCCGAACGCACCCTGCGCAGCTACCCGCACGAGCTCTCCGGCGGACAGCGCCAGCGCGTCCTCATCGCCATGGCCCTGTCCCGCAGCCCCCGCCTGCTGATCGCGGACGAACCGACCACCGCCCTCGACGTCACCGTCCAGGCCCAGGTCGTCGAACTCCTCATCCGGCTCCGGGACGAACTCGGCTTCGCCATGGTCCTGGTCTCCCACGACCTCGCCCTGGTCGGCGACCTCTCGCACCGGGTCGCGGTCATGTACGCGGGCCGGCTCGCCGAGGTCGGTGACACCCGGTCCGTCCTCACCGACCCCGCCCACCACTACAGCCGCGGCCTCCTCGGCTCCGTCGTCTCCCTGGAGGCCGGCGCCGAACGGCTCCACCAGATCCGCGGCGTCGTCCCGGCCCCCCAGGGCTTCGGCGAGGGGTGCCGCTTCGCCGGCCGCTGCGGCGCCGCGACCGAACTCTGCCGCACCACCACACCGGCACTCACCGGGCGCGGCACCACGAAGGACCACGGCTTCGCCTGCCACCACCCGGCCGAGGCCGCCGCACAGCTGGAAGGGAGCGCCCTGTGATCAGGCTCGACGGCGTCCACGTACGCCACAAGGCACGCAGCGGAGGCCTCTTCAGCCGCGACGCCGTCCACGCGCTCACCGACGCCACCCTGGAGGTCAAGCGCGGCGAGATCGTGGGCCTGGTGGGGGAGTCCGGCTGCGGCAAGTCCACCCTCGCCCGCGTCCTGACCGGACTCCAGAAGCCCACCGAGGGCCAGGTCCTCTTCCACGGTCGCGACCTGTGGGAGATGACGGGCGCCGAACGGCGCGACGACTTCGGCTCCGCCGTCGGCGTGGTCTTCCAGGACCCCTCCACCGCCCTCAACCCGCGCCTCACGGTCCGCCAGATCCTGCGCGACCCGCTCGACGTCCACCGGCGCGGCACCCGGGAGGCGCGCGAGGCCCGCGTCGAGGAACTGCTCGACCTGGTCGGACTGCCCGGCCACACCCTCGCCGCCCTGCCCGGACAGCTCTCCGGCGGACAGCGTCAGCGCGTCGCCATCGCCCGCGCCCTGGCCCTCGAACCGGAACTGATCGTCGCCGACGAACCGACCTCCGCGCTCGACGTCTCCGTACGCGCCCAGGTGCTCAACCTCCTCGTGGACCTGCGCGAACGCCTCGGCCTCGGCATGGTGTTCATCTCGCACGACATCCAGACCGTGCGCTACCTCGCCGACCGCATCGCCGTCCTCTACCTCGGCCGCGTCGTCGAGGAGGGCCGGGCGGACGACGTCGCCGGTGAGCCCAGCCACCCGTACACCGAGGCCCTGCTCTCCGCGACCCCCAGCCTGCTGGAGGCGACCCAGCGCATCGTGCTCACCGGCCCGGTGCCCTCGGCCACCAACCCGCCGCCCGGCTGCCCGTTCAGCACCCGCTGCTGGAAGGCCGACGCGGAGTGTTCCACCGCCTTCCCCGTGGAGACCTCCGGGCCCGGCGGACACCGCTGGCACTGCGTCCACCCCCAGACCTCCGCGTCCCCCGCCGGGGACGGGACCCCCGTACCGCCCGCAAGGAGCACCGCATGACCGCCCCCACCACCTCCTACTCCGGAGTGATCCCGCCCGTCGTCACCCCGCTCACCGCGGACGGCGAGCTCGACCGGGCCTCCCTGGAGCGGGTCGTCGGCCATCTCCTCGACGGCGGTGTCAGCGGCCTCTTCGCCCTCGGCAGTTCTGGCGAGACCGCCTATCTGACGCCCACGCGGCAGGACGAGGTCATCAAGGTGATCACCTCGGCGGCGGCGGGCCAGGTGCCGGTCCTCGTCGGAGCCATCGAGACCACCACCGACCGGGCCGTCGAGCGGGCCCGCGCCGCGGCCGCCCTGGGCGCCGACGCGGTCGTGGCCACCGCCCCCTTCTACACGCGCACCCACACCACCGAGATCGACCGCCACTTCCGGGACATCGCCGCGGCCGTGGACCTCCCGCTCCTCGCGTACGACGTGCCGGTCTGCGTCCACACCAAGCTGGACCCGGAACTCCTGCTGCCGCTCGCCGCGGACGGCGTGCTCGCGGGGGTCAAGGACTCCAGCGGGGACGACGGTTCCTTCCGCCGGCTGGCCATCGCGGCGCGGGACCTGCCGGGCTTCTCCGTGCTGACCGGCCATGAACTGGTCGTCGACGCGATGATGCTGGGCGGCGCCGACGGTTCCGTCCCCGGCCTGGGCAACGTGGACCCGCACGGCTATGTACGGCTGCACGAGGCCGCCGTGCGCGGTGACTGGGCCGCGGCCACGGCCGAACAGGACCGGCTCGTCCAGCTGTTCGAGATCGTCACGGCCGCCGCGCCGGGCACCGCCTCGGCCACGGCGGCCGGGCTGGGCGCGTTCAAGACGGCCCTGATGCTGCGGGGCGTCATCGCGACCAATGTGATGAGCCCGCCGATGCGCCGGCTGGACGCCGCGGAGACGGTGAAGATCGCCGCCTACCTGGACCGCGCGGGGCTCTCCCGCGTGTAAGAAGGACACACACGAGGGCCCCTGGCGGTGTCGGTCACCGCCGGGGGCCCTCGTGTGTGTCCGGAGCGGGTGCTACCGGCCGCGCGTGACACGGGTGCGGCGCATCAGCACCGCGCCGCCCAGCAGCAGCGCGGCGCTCGCACCGGCGGCGACGCCGATGTCACCGGCGCCGGTCTCGGCGAGCTGGGTGTCCGGGGTGTTCGGGGTGTGGGCCGGCGGCTCCTCGGCCGGGGTCTCCTTCACCGGCGGCTGCTCGGCCGGCGGCTCCTCGGTCGGCGGGACGACCGTCGGGGGCTGCTCGGTGGGCGGCTCCTCGACCGGGGGCTGGACCGGCGGGTGGTGGTGCGTGGGACCGCTGTCGTTGACGCAGGTGTTGCCGAAGACCGGGTTCAGCAGGCCGACGACGTCCACGGAGTTGCCGCAGGCGTTCACCGGGACGTCGATCGGCGCCTGGACGGCGTTGCCGGAGATGACCCCGGGCGAGCCGACGGCCTCGGCCTCGGCGCTCGCGCCGGAGCCGCCCTGCCCGTGGTGGTCGTCGCCCGAGTCGACGTTCGCGCAGGTGTTGCCGAAGGCGGGGTTCAGCAGAGCGATCACGTCCACGGTGTTCCCGCAGAGGTTGACCGGGACGTGGACCGGGACCTGCACGGCGTTGCCCGAACCGACGCCCGGCGAGCCCGCGGCGATGCCGTCGGCCGAGGCGTCGGCGTGCGCGTAGCCCCCGGCGGCGGTCAGGATGCCCGACGCCGCCGCCATGACGATCATGCTTTTATTCAGAACCTGTCGCATTACTTGCCCTTCTTCGGGAAATTCGCGCGGGCGGTGACCCGGATGGAACGTAGCCATTCCATATACGCGGACGCACTCCTAACGACGAGGCGGTTACGGGGGAAACTTGGAGAACGGTGGAAATTTTGTAATCACCCGGAAGGGTCACGCACATCCGTTCGCGCGCCGGGGTGCGATGCGGCATTCGGGTGAACGGGGGGAACCAAAAGCCGTCCGGCGAGTTGATCAGGACGCTCCGCCACGGGGCACTCGGTACGAGAAGGGTTAATCGTGATCAAGAAGGTTCTGGCAACGGGCGCCGTCGCCGCCTCCGTCCTCGGTCTCTCGGCGACGAGCGCCATGGCCATCGGTGACGACATGGGCACCACCGTCGTCAACGGCAACGGTGCCGAGTCGGAGTACGGCAACTCCGCGACCAAGGGCGACATGAGCCCCCAGCTCAGCCTCGTCCAGGGCTCGCTCAACAAGCCCTGTGTCGGTCTGCCGCTCAAGGCCAACGTCGGTTCGCTCATCGGGCTCGTCCCGATCACGGTCCAGGACGTCAACGTCCTGTCGAACCCGCAGAACCAGCAGTGCACCGACAACTCCACCCAGGCCAAGGGCGACGAGCCGCTGTCGCACATCCTGGACGACATCCCGGTGCTCTCGGGCAACGGTGCCGGCAACCGCTGATCCGGCCACCACGACCGGTCCGGGCCGCCGACACTCCTCCATCGCGCGGTCCGGGCCTGTGTCATTCGGGCGGACTTCCGGGAAACCTCCCCCATAGAGTTTCGCGGCCGCCCGTCAATCGTTACGGATTACAGCTCCGGAGTCACGAACGCATGTCACGACAGCGCGCTCGTGCGGCACGAAAGACGTGACCGCTCAGGACTCCGCAGCAGAAAGGGACGAAAGTGAAGTACACCAAGGTTGCCGCAGTCGCCGCCGGAACCCTCATGGCGCTGGGCGTGGCCGCGCCGGCCATGGCCGACTCGGGTGCCGAGGCCGTCGCGGCCCACTCCCCGGGCGTGCTGTCCGGCAACGTCGTGCAGGTTCCGATCCACATCCCGGTGAACGTCTGCGGCAACAGCATCAACGTCATCGGTCTGCTGAACCCGGCCTTCGGGAACACCTGCATCAACGCCTGACCGGCTCACCGGCCCCGCCGGTCGCTCGTCATGTGAGGCCCCGGACCGCTCGCGCGGTCCGGGGCCTGTCCGTGCCGTCCGGAGACCTCCTTCGCCCCGTTCGCACGGGAGTGCGCCGAATTCCGTCGAAAAAATACCGCGTCGCACAGTTTCCGGTGCCCCCGCGAATCGTTATGCCTGGTGAAAGCGGTGGACGTCACAGGCTCAGAAGGCTTGTGCGGCGCGGGAACGCGACCGGAAACCATGCCGCTGCAAGAAGGGAATCCGAAAGTGAAGTACGCGAAGACCGCCGCGTTCGTCGCCGGCTCCGTGGTCGCACTCGGGACGGCCGCACCCGCCTTCGCTGCTCCCGCGACCTCTCCCACGCTCAGTCTCACCACCGGCGTGAACCATCTGATGGCCAGCACTCCGCAGGTCTTCGACCCGGTGGTGGACACGGTGGGCGGTGCGACCCGGAAGGTCCACGAGGACGGCACCGTGGCACGGCTGGCGGACCAGGCGACCGGTGTGGCGGCCGAGGCCGCCCCGCTGCTCGGCGGCCTGCCGGTCGGTGGCTGACCGGTCCGTACCGCGAAAGTTCTCTCCATTCAGCGCATTTTCTCCGGTGCCCGGTCCGACGCGTTCCCTGGTCGGCCGGAGAACACAGCACCGTTCGAGTGAAGTGGCACAACCGCGTCCATCCGTGAGGAGCGTGTTCGGCATGTTCCGCAGCGGTGGGCAACAGGCAATCCAGAAGGGCTAGTTCATGATCAAGAAGGTTCTGGCGTCGGCGGCCATGGCCGCCTCCGTCGCAGGCGTCTCCGCCGTCGCGGCCCCCGCGGCCATGGCCACGGGCAACGACATGGGGACCACCGCGGTCAACGGCAACGGTGCCGTGCAGTACTACGGCAACAGCAGCACCTCGGGCGACATGAGCCCCCAGATCGGTCTGATCCAGGGCTCGTTCAACAAGCCCTGCATCGCCCTGCCCGCCAAGGCCAACCTCGGTTCGCTCATTGGCCTCGTCCCGATCTCGGTCCAGGACATCAACGTCCTGTCCTCGCCGCAGAACCAGCAGTGCACCGAGAACTCCACCCAGGCGAAGGGTGACGAGGCTCTGTCGCACATCCTGAACGACATCCCGATCCTGTCGGCCAACGGCGCGGGCAACAACTGACAGAGGGCGGTTCCGGCTCCCCGCCGGTGACGTCCCGGGACCCGTCCAGTTCCCTGGGGGCGCCACCGGCGGACCGGACCGCCACCTGTGCGCGGAGCGACCGGGGCCGGCCCGCCGAGCCGGTGGACCGGCCCCGCCGTGCCCCTTCGTGTGCGTCTTCCCGCCGGTCGGGTAACCCGATCGTGCGGACATTGGTCCGATTGCCGCACGTGCGGTCGGCAACTCCCGCTCGGTCGGGTAGTGCCACCTCATGGACCAGTACGACAGTCAGCCCCGGCGCGGCCACGACGGAACGCCCGACCACTCCACGCCGACCCCGATCTACGACCGGCTGCTGGCCGAGTGGCGGGAGGCGGGCAGGAGTGCCGCCGAGCGGGAAGCGGCGGTGGCGCCCGGGAGCGTGCGGGTCTTCGTCCCGGCGGCTCGCAGGACGTAAATCCCTTCTGCGGCGGAACGTCTACCTCTCACCCCATCGAATCCGTTCGAGTGGTGGAGCAGAACCTCGGCCTCCGACCGCGGTTATCAGTCCGTCCCACAAGGGACGCGTGGAAAGGTGAAGCGTAATGAACAAGATGATGGCCGGCGCGGCCGTGGCCGTGTCCCTGATCGGCGCCTCCGCCGCTGCCGCCCCCGCGGCCATGGCGATCGGCAACGACCACGGGACGACCGTCGTGAACGGCAACGGTGCCTCGACGGGCTCCGGCAACTCCGTGACCAAGGGCGACCAGAGCCCGCAGCTCAGCCTGGTCCAGGGCTCGCTGAACAAGCTCTGCCTCGGTGTCCCGGCGAAGGTCAACGCCGGTTCGCTGATCGGCCTCGTGCCGATCACGGTCCAGGACGTCAACGTCCTGGCGAACCCGCAGAACCAGCAGTGCGCCGACAACTCCACCCAGGCCAAGGGTGACGAGCCGCTGTCGCACATCCTGGACGACATCCCGGTGCTCTCGGGCAACGGCATCGCCAACAACTGACGCACGGCGGGGCGCGGCCGGCCACGGTCGGCCGCACCCCCTGGTACGGCACCGTCACGACGATGCCCACCACTCCACGGGGGGTGGTGGGCATCGTCGTGTGTGCGGGGCCGGGCGGGTCAGCCCAGGCTGCGGACCGGCAGGAGGCAGTGGGCCGACGTCCCGACGACCTCGGGATCGCAGACGAAGGACCGCAGCGACTCCTCGCTGACCGGCTGCCCCGGGACAGCCGCGGGCCACGGGCGGGTCGCGAACATGCCGTGCACCGTGCCCTCGGCCCGCGCGGCGGCCAGCCATTCACGCGGCACGGTGTACTGGGCGGTGAAGTGAGGCAGCGTCAGAACGGCCTGGCCGGCCTGGACGAGGAGCTTCACCGGGAGGTTGGGCGACTCCGAGGCGTCCAGCGTCTCGCCGCCCACCCGCAGTCCACTGCGTTCGAGTGCCGTACGCATGGCCCTCTCCCCGGCCTCCGGGCCGTCCTGCCCGTCGCCGAGCGAGTAGGTGAGCAGGAAGGCGACATCGCGGTCCCCGGACGGGTGCCCGCCGCTCCAGCCGAGGAGGATCTGGGTGCCCAACTGGGCTTGTGTGAACGTGCCGGTGGCGGTCTGGGGTGTGGTCATGTCCGGCACCCTAATGGTCCGGAACCGCCCGTCCCGCACTCGTATCACCTGATCGAGGGAGATCTGCCGGAATCTCCGGCGAACCGGGGGCCAGGGGAGGGTGACGGCAAAACCCGTTGACGCCGACGGAGGGCCTCCCGCTAGGGTGTGCCGAGTTGGCCGAGGCGGTCTGGAGGCCGCCGTGGCGGACCGAAGCCGCCGAGATGTGCCGAGTCCCAGGAATCAGGAGGTGAGGACATTGATGTCTGTCGTCGCGATGGGCGCTGCCCACGACCGGAAGAGCATCGTTCCCACCCCTGTGGCCGCCGGCTGACCCGAACCTTTTCCGCGCACGAGAACGCGCGGTGCCGGGGCCACCCTTGTGAAAAGGGTTTCCTTTGTCTTTCCTCCATTCCCGCCTCTCCTCCCCGTCCCACCCGCTGACCCCGTACGGCTGGGACGCGGACTGGGCCGCCGCCTTCGCCCCGCACGCCGAGCGGGGACTCCTTCCGGGACGGGTGGTGCGGGTGGACCGCGGCCGGTGCGACGTGGTCACCCCGGACGGCACCGTCCAGGCGGACACCGCGTTCGTGGTGCCCCGGGACCCGATGCGGATCGTCTGCACCGGCGACTGGGTGGCCGTCGACCCCGGCGGCGACCCGCGCTTCGTGCGCACCCTGCTGCCCCGGCGTACCGCCTTCGTACGCTCGACGTCCTCGCAGCGTTCCGAGGGCCAGGTCCTCGCCACCAACGTCGACCATGTCGTCGTCTGCGTCTCGCTCGCCCTCGAACTCGACCTCGGCCGGCTGGAACGCTTCCTCGCGCTGGCCATGTCCAGCACCGCCGGGGCCGCGCTGCTCGGTGACGGTACGGGCGGCCCGGAGCACGAGGCGCGGCCGGTCGTCCTGCTCACCAAGGCCGACCTCGTCCCGGACGCCACCGCACTGTCCCACCTGGTGCGGGACGTCGAGCGCAGCGCCCCCGGCGTGCCGGTGCTGCCCGTCAGTTCCGCCACCGGAGAGGGCGTCGACGTGTTCCGCGCCGTCGTCGCCGACGGCACCAGCGTGCTGCTGGGGATCTCCGGCGCCGGAAAGTCCACCCTCGCCAACACCCTGCTCGGCGAGGAGGTGATGGACGTACGGGCGACCCGCGACGTGGACGGCAAGGGCCGGCACACCACCACCACCCGCAACCTCCTCGTGCTGCCGGGCGGCGGCATCCTCATCGACACCCCGGGGCTGCGGGGGGTCGGCCTCTTCGACGCCGGGACCGGTGTCGGGCAGGTCTTCTCCGAGATCGAGGGGCTCGCCCGGGAGTGCCGCTTCCACGACTGCGCCCACGACGGCGAGCCGGGCTGCGCGGTGCTGCGGGCCGTCGAGGACGGCACCCTGCACGTCCGGCGGCTGGACAGCTACCGCAAGCTGCTCCGCGAGGACCGCCGGATCGCCGCCAAGACCGACGCCCGGCTGCGCGGCGAGGCCCGGCGCGAGTGGAAGCGCCGCAGCGCGGAGGGCAAGGCCGCCATGGACGCCAAGCGGGGCCGCTTCCGGTAGCGGGCACGCCCGCCGGGCGCGACGTCCGAAAACCGCGAGTGCGGTGGCCCGGCGGGGGCGCACACTGGACGGTGTGATGGACGAACGGACCAGGTACGAGGCGGTGAGCAGCCGCGACGCGCGCTTCGACGGAGTGTTCTTCTTCGCCGTGACGACCACCGGCATCTACTGCCGGCCGAGCTGCCCTGCCGTCACTCCCAAGCGGGAGAACGTGCGGTTCTACCCGACCGCCGCGGCGGCGCAGCGCCACGGTTTCCGTGCGTGCCGGCGCTGCCGCCCGGACGCCGTTCCCGGCTCCGCCGAGTGGGACGTCCGCGCCGACGTCGTGGGGCGCGCCATGCGGATGATCGGCGACGGGGTGGTGGACCGGGAGGGCGTCCCCGGCCTCGCCGGCCGGCTCGGCTACAGCACCCGCCAGGTACAGCGCCAGCTCACCGCCGAAGTGGGCGCGGGCCCGGTCGCGCTGGCCCGCGCCCAGCGCGCCCACACCGCACGCGTCCTGCTCCGGACCACCGGGCTGCCGGTCACGGAGATCGCGTTCGCGTCTGGCTTCGCGAGCGTGCGCCAGTTCAACGACACGATCCGGCAGATCTACGCCCGTACCCCCAGCGCGCTGCGCACCGGGACCGGGACGGGACGGGGCGCGGGCACGTCCGCGGGAAGCGAGGCGGGTGTCCCGCTGCGGCTGGCCCACCGGGGCCCGTACGCGGCGCGCGAGGTGTTCGACCTGCTGGCCGCCGAGGCGGTGCCGCTGGTCGAGGAGGTCAGCGGCGCGCCCGGCTCCCGTACCTACCGGCGCACCCTGCGGCTGCCGTACGGGACGGGTGTCGCGGCCGTCGAGGAGGCGTCCGCCGGGCCGTGGCTGGAGGCCCGGGTCCACCTCACCGACCTGCGCGACCTGACGACCGCCGTGCGGCGGCTGCGCCGTCTCTTCGACCTGGACGCCGACCCGTACGCCGTGGACGAGGCCCTGGGCACCGATCCGCGGCTGGCCCCGCTCGTCGCCGCCCGGCCGGGGCTGCGCTCGCCGGGGACCGCCGACCCGCAGGAGTTCGCGGTGCGCGCCCTGGTGGGCACGGCGGCCGCCGGGGCACTGGTGGAGCGGTTCGGCACGGCCCTGGACGTGCCGTGCGGCGGGCTCACCCACCTCTTCCCGGAGCCCGGCGCGCTGGCCGACGGCGCCGAGGACCCCGCGCTCCGGGAGCTGGCCGGGGCCCTGGCGGACGGGACGGTGCCGCTGGACGCCGGCGCCGAGCGGGACGAGGCGGAGCAGGCCCTGCGGCGGCTGCCCGGGACCGGCGCGGTGACCGCGGCACTGATCCGGATGCGCGGCCTGGGCGACCCGGACGTCGATCCGTGGGGGATGCCGGGGACGGAGCGCCTGCGGCCGTGGCGCTCGTACGCCGTACGGCATCTGCGGCCGCCGCGCCGACCCTGACGGATCAGGGCCGCTCCTCCTCCAGACCCCAGCTGTGGATCTTCCTCGGGTGGATGCGGATCAGCTCATCGCTGAAGTGCGCGCCGAGGTCGTGCGGCCCGGTGAGCAGTTCGGCCTCGCCCCGGATGTCCACGCCCCGTACGGTCCACGGACGCAGACTGACGATGTCGTCGACGACCAGGGCCACCTTGGGGTTGGCCTGGAGATTGCGCCACTTCTTCGTCTTGCCGAGGGTGTAGCCGCCGACCAGGATCGTGCCGTCCGGCTGCGGGAAGAAGCCGACCGGGTTGGCCTGCGGTTGCCCCCGCCGGTCCACGGTGGCGAGCCTGCCGAGCCGCTGGGAGCCGAGGTAGGCGCGTTCGGCCTCGCTGAATTCGGTCATGGGACCAGCGTCACACGGGGACGTGCGGGCGCACATCGGGCGGCCGTCCCGCGCCGGTGGTCTGCCCTGCGCCGGGGGCGCACTGCGTGGTGGTGGCCCCGCGTCGGTGGTCGCCCTGTGCCGGGGTCGTGGTTGTCCGCCGCTCAGGCCCAGATCAGGGTGCCCAGCCAGGCACCCACCGGCAGCAGGCAGCAGTAGAGCTCGACGAGCACCGAGTAGCCGGCCGCCCGCATCACCGTTCGGACGGAGGTGCGGCCCGCGCCGTGGCCGCCCAGGCGTGTCCGTTCGGCCCCGTACAGCGCGCCGACGTACCCCAGCACACCGCCGATCACCGGGACCACGAAGAATCCGGCGATGCCCGCGAGACCGGCGAGCATCAGGGTGCCGCGCGGCGCCCCGGTCCGCTTCCGGCGGCGCGGGGGAAGCAGCGCCTTGAGCGCCTGGTTCAACAGCAGCAGGCCGGTCGTCCCGATCAGGACGCCCCAGGCGACCGGGGTCGGGTCCGACAGCGCCCACCACAGCACCGCGGCCCACACGATGGCCTGTCCGGGCACGCCCGGCACCAGCACCCCGACCAGGCCGAGCAGCATCACCGCGCCGACGGCGACGAGCTGCCACACACTCATTCGACCAGCGTGCCGGAGCCCGCCCGGTCCCGCCTGTCAGCGGGGTCCCGCCGTGGCGGACGCGTGGTGCGGGCGGAGGTGTCACCGTGTCGCGCCGAGCGGGCCGTCCCGGCGGGCCGGCGCGCCCAGTGGGGCCGTCCCGGCGGTTTGGCGCGCTCAGTGAAGGGGTCCCGGCGGGCGCGCGGTGTGTTCAGCGGGGTGCGCGGGCCACCCAGCCCCGCTCGTACGCGTGCCACCCCAGCTGCAACCGGGTGGAGACGCCCGTCAGCTCCATGAGCCCCTTCACCCGCCGCTGCACCGTCCGCAGGCCCAGCTCCAACTGCTTCGCCACGCTTGCGTCCGTCAGACCCGCCAGCAACAGGGACAGGATCTCCAGATCGGTGGCGTCCGGCCCCGGTCCGCTCTCCTCCCGTACGCCGCTCTCGCCCAGCCGCAACGGCATCGCGTCCCGCCACACCGCCTCGAAGAGCCCCATCAGTGACTCCAGCAGCCCACTCGCGTGGACGACCAGCGCGGCGGGCTCCACGGCCGGGCCGGTCAGCGGCACCATCGCCAGCGACGCGTCGGCCACCACCAGCTTCGTCGGCACCCGGTCGACCACCCGGCACTGCTCGTCCCGTCCCAGTGCCGCGGACAGCTCGTCGATGCCGGACGGCAGCGACAGCACATCGCGTTCCACGACCACGCGGTAGGACACCCCGCGCATCGCCACCCGCTCCTCCGAACCGTTCTCCATCCCGGTGACCGCGACCGGTTTCCCCGTGACCAGGGCACACACCTCCGAGGTGGCGCCCAGTTGCAGCTGATGGAAGCGGTGCGCCACCGCGCTCGCCCCGGTCACCACCTCCACCAGGTCGTGCGCGGCGGGCTCGTCCGCCTCGGCCCGGTACTCCTCGGCCAGCAGCACGGACGCCAGCTCGGCCCGCTCCAGTTCGTGCCGCTGCTGGGTCAGCAGGGCCCCCAGCGCGACCCCGGGCGGCGCGGCCACCCAGCGTCCGGCCCGCGCGGAGGACTGCGCGGCGAGCCCTTGCTGTTCCAGCCGGCGCAGGGCGCGTTCCGTGTCCGCCTCGGGCAGCGCGAGCCGGCGCGCGAGATCGGTGACTTCCGCCGCGCCCACCGTGACGAGGGCCCGGTAGGCCGCCTCCTGCCTCACGTCGAGACCTATCGCTGCCAGCATCTTCCGGCCCTCCCCAGGGGTGGTGGTCGCGCACCGCTGCGCCCGTGCGGCGGGCCGCGGTGGCGGAAAGCAGCCACGGCGTAAACCCGCCGGGCCCATCATGCACCGTCCGACCTGACCTTCTGCCAGGGTGGCGCCACCGCGGCACCATGGCCGGAACCTTTCGGAACCGGCCCGCAGGCGGGCTGCGGGGGCCGGCCGGTCGTCCTTCCCGTGGGGGGTGTGGACGCCCGGCGGGCTCCTGCCGACGTGTCAATTCCGGGCGCGTTTCGCGGATGACCCGTTTCCGTACGCCCGGCGCGGTGGACACTATGGGCATGAGCCAGCAGGGGGAGAAGCCCGCCGCCCACGAGGACGACTGGTGGCGTCGGCTGTACGACGAGGCCACGCCGGACACGGGTCCGAGCAGCGCGCCCGACAGTCTCGACGACCGCTTCGACTCCGCGTCGGACGCGGTGGGCGGGGCGGGCGGGGCACCGGCCGGAGGTGGGGAGTCTGCCCTGGGCGAGGGACCCGAACTGGGCGAGAGACCCGTACGGGGCGAGAGCTCCGTCCCGGACTGCGATGGGGAATCCGGCCAGGGGTGGGGCCGGGACCGGGGCGAGGGTTCGGAGCGCGGACGAGGACCGGGGCGGAGCGAGCCCGTGGGGGACGCCACTGATGCGGGTTCGAGGCCGGGCTCGCAGCAGGGCGTGGTCCCCGGCCCTGAACCGGTTCGGGAACCGGGTCCGCTGGACCATCCGGTCAGGGGCGTGCGCGTACCGGAACCCCGCCTTTCGGCGGCTGCCTCGTCGGAGGCGCGTACGCCGGTGACGCCCGAGCCGGGGTCGCCCGCACCGGAGGTGCGTACGCCGGGGACACCCGCGCCCGTGACGCCGCCGCCGGAGCCGCTTCCACCGGCAGTTGCCGCGCCGGAGCCGCCGGTACCGGTGACGCCCGAGCCCGATTTGCGTACACCGGAGCCGCCCGCACCGGAGCGGCCCGTTCCGGCCGATGAGGTGGAACGGGTCGTTCCGGGTGCCTCGCCGCGTGGCCGGGACCCGCGGTCGTCCGTCCACCGGGAGGCCCCCGGCCGGACGGCGGCCGACCAGGGGCGACCGGCCGGTGCCGCGCCGGAGCCGCCCCCTGAGGCCGGGACGGGCTACGGAGCCTCGCCGTCCGCCCCGGCCGCGTGGTCCGGATCGGCCCTTCCGCCCGAGCCGGGCCCTCCGGAGACGTCACCGGTGCCATGGGCGGCAGAGGCGTCGGCGTCGGACGGCGGTGCCTCGGAGCGGGGGACGGGATTCGAAGCGGTCTCGTCCGGTGCCCCGGTGCTGCCCGCCGCCGGGTCCGCCTGGGACCCGACACCCGAGCCGGCCGGCCCGCCGCCCCCGCGCCCCACACCGAAGGCGGCGTCCCCGGCTGACGGACCCCTGCCGCCACCCGCCCCCGCCCAGCCCGCCCAGCCCCTCCGGCCGGAGGCCCTCTCGGCGCCGGAGGCCCACTCCGCACCCGAGCCGCCGCCTCCACCGCCCGTACCCGATCCGCGTACCACGTCGCGGAAGGCCGAGACCGCGTCGTCGCCGAGGACGCGGCCGCAGATCATCGCCGTGCGCCCGCCGTGGGAAGCCCCCGGCGTCCGGGAGCCGGCGCCCCTGACCTTCGCCGTGCCGCTGTCGCCCCAGCTCTCGACCGAGAGGTCCGCGCCGCCGTCCGAGGCCTCGTCCGTACCGTTGCCGGACGCGGACCGGCACGCGCCGCGCCCGCTCCTGGAGCATCTCGGGGACCGGCCGCCCACCTATGAGCCCGAGCCCGTCACGCTGCCCGCGTCCGGTGCCGACGACCTCGACGGACTCGTGCCGGACACCGTGCTCGACGGCGCCCGGTACGGCACCTGGACGCTGCGGGCCACGTCCGTACGCGGGGACTCGGCGCGCTTCCGTGGCGAGCCCCGCCGTGACGCCCTGCTCACCGCACGCTTCGGTACGGGGGACGGCGCGCTCGTCCTGGTCGCGGTGGCCTGCGGCGCGCGGGCCACCGAGCACGCCCACCTGGCCGCCGCCGACGCCTGCCGGTGGATCGGCGGTGCCGTCGCCCGCAGCCACACCCGCCTCGCCGACGACATAAGGGCCGGCCGCAGGGGCGACCTGAAATCGGGGCTGCACCGGCTCACCGACCGTACGTACGGGAAACTGCGCGCCCGAGCCGCCGAACTCGGCCTGGAACCGTCCGCGTACACCGCCGGGCTCCGCTGCCTGCTGCTGTCCGCGGATCCGGCCTGCCGCACACGGATCTTCTTCGGCGTGGGCCCCGGAGGACTGTTCCGCCTGCGCGACGGAGCCTGGCAGGACCTCGAACCGTCGTTCGCTCCCGCCCCGGCCGACCGGTCCCGGCCCGAAGAGGGGCCGGGGGGCGACCGGTTGACGATGGACCTCCAGATCACCACGGCCCCGTCGCCGTACGCCGGGGGACCGGCCACGCCGCCACCCACCGAGCCGTTCCGCTTCCGTGCCTCGGTGGCCCGGCCAGGCGACACCCTGCTCCTCTGCGGCAACGGGCTGGCCGAACCGATGCGCGGCGCCCCGGACCTCGCCGAGGAGCTGGCCCGCCGCTGGACGGCCGGTGACCCGCTGGGGCTGCCCGCCTGGCTCGCGGACGTCCAGCTGCGGGTCAAGGGCTACGCCGACGACCGTACGGCCGCCGCGGTCTGGGAGGCGTAACCGCGCACACCATGGGTTGATGGACACCAAAGTCCGCCCGGCGGGCCCTCGGCCCGACGTTTCGGGCTCCGGTGCCGGGACAGCCGCATGTGTACGGAGCAGAGCAGAAAGGGTGCGCACCCATGGCCAAGCAGAACGTGTCGGAGCAGTTCGTCGACATTCTCGCGCGGGCGGGCGTCAAGCGGATGTACGGCGTCGTCGGCGACAGTCTCAACCCCGTGGTCGACGCCGTTCGGCGTAACCCGGCCATGGAGTGGATCCAGGTCCGCCACGAGGAGACCGCCGCGTTCGCCGCCGGGGCCGAGGCCCAGATCACCGGGAAACTGGCCGTCTGCGCCGGCTCCTGCGGCCCCGGCAACCTGCACCTCATCAACGGGCTCTACGACGCCCACCGTTCGATGGCCCCGGTGCTCGCCCTCGCCTCGCACATCCCGTCGAGCGAGATCGGCCTCGCCTACTTCCAGGCGACGCACCCCGAGCTGCTCTTCCAGGAGTGCAGCCACTACAACGAGATGATCTCCAACCCGCAGCAGATGCCGCGACTGCTCCAGACGGCCATCCAGCACGCGATCGGCCAGGGCGGCGTCAGCGTCGTCGCGATGCCCGGTGACATCGCCTCCCAGCCCGCTCCGGAGAAGTCCGTCGAGCACGCGCTGGTGACCTCGCGGCCGTCCGTACGGCCCGGCGACGAGGAGATCGACAAGCTCCGCCGCATGGTGGACGAGGCCGAACGGGTGACCCTGTTCTGCGGCAGCGGCACCGCCGGCGCGCACGCCGAGGTGATGGAGTTCGCCGAGCGGGTGAAGGCCCCGGTCGGGCACGCGCTGCGCGGCAAGGAGTGGATCCAGTACGACAACCCGTTCGACGTCGGCATGAGCGGACTGCTCGGCTACGGAGCCGCCTACGAGGCGACCAACGAGTGCGACCTGCTCATCCTGCTGGGCACCGACTTCCCGTACAACGCCTTCCTCCCGACCGATGTGAAGATCGTGCAGGTCGATGTGCGCCCGGAGCACCTGGGCCGCAGGTCCAAGCTCGACCTGGCGGTCTGGGGTGATGTCCGCGAGACGCTGCGGTGCCTGACACCTCAGGTGAGGATCAAGGAGAACCGCAAGTTCCTCGACCGGATGCTGAAGAAGCACGCCGACGCGCTGGAGGGTGTGGTCAAGGCCTACACCCGCAAGGTCGAGAAGCACGTCCCGATCCACCCGGAGTACGTGGCGTCGGTGCTGGACGAACTCGCCGACGACGACGCGGTGTTCACCGTGGACACCGGTATGTGCAATGTGTGGGCCGCCCGCTACCTCACGCCCAACGGCAAGCGCCGGGTGATCGGTTCGTTCAGTCATGGCTCGATGGCCAACGCGCTGCCGCAGGCGATCGGCGCCCAGTTCGTCGACCCGGACCGGCAGGTCGTGTCGATGTCCGGTGACGGCGGGTTCAGCATGCTGATGGGGGACTTCCTCACCCTCGTCCAGTACGACCTGCCCGTGAAGGTCGTCCTGTTCAACAACTCCTCACTCGGCATGGTCGAACTGGAGATGCTCGTCGCCGGACTGCCGTCGTTCGGTACGACCAACAAGAACCCGGACTTCGCGGCGATCGCGCGGGCCGCCGGAGCGTACGGCGTGCGCGTCGAGAAGCCCAAGCAGTTGGAGGGCGCCTTGAAGGACGCCTTCAAGCACAAGGGGCCCGCGTTGGTGGACGTGGTCACCGACCCGAACGCGCTCTCCATTCCGCCGAAGATCAGCGCCGACATGGTCACCGGGTTCGCGCTCTCCGCCAGCAAGATCGTGCTGGACGGGGGAGTCGGGCGGATGTTGCAGATGGCCCGCTCCAACCTCCGCAACGTGCCCCGGCCTTGAGACCGACTATGTGCGGCGGCACTCTGAGGCCGGTGAGTTGCCGCCCTGGCCTCTGAGGCCGGGGGCGTGCCCCGGCTCCGGGGTTCGGAGCTGGGGCCGCCGGAATGGCTGCCGGGTGCGCGGGGAGGGAGTCGGTGGGGGTTCCTGGGGGTGTAGGTGCTGAAGTGACGGGTGGTCAGGTGCGTGGCGGGCGGGCGCCATGTCACCTGGTCCGCACCCTTGGCACCCTCAGAGCAATGTGACATATTACTGCCGTGCCCATCAGACAGCCTGTGGATGTCGTTGTCGTCGGGGCCGGGGTGGTGGGGGCCGCGTGTGCCTACTACGCCTCCCGGTCCGGACTGTCGGTAGCCGTCGTCGAGCGGGGGCCGGTCGCCGGGGGGACCACCGGAGCGGGGGAGGGAAACCTCCTGGTGTCCGACAAGGCTCCCGGCCCCGAACTGGACCTGGCTCTGCTCTCCCTCTCCCTCTGGCGTGAGCTGGCGGAGGAGCTGCCGGCGGACATCGAGTTCGATCCCAAGGGCGGCCTTGTCGTGGCGGCGGGGGACGCGTCGCTGGCCGCGCTGTCCGCGTCGGCCGAAGGGCAGCGGGCCTCGGGTGTCGAGGCGTACCACGTCACACCCGACCGACTGCGTGATGTCGAGCCCCACCTGGCGCCCGGCCTCGCCGGCGGGATCCTGTACCCGCAGGACTGCCAGGTGCAACCGGCCCTCGCCGCAGCCCGGTTGCTGCACGCGGCGCGTCGCGCGGGCGCGCTCTTCCTGCCGGACGAAGAGGTGCTGGAGATATGCGGGGAGCCGGGGGGCGGCGGTGTTCGCGGGGTGCGGACGTCACGAGGCGAACTGGCCGCCGCCGTGGTCGTCAACGCGGCGGGCACCTGGGGCGGTCGCGTGGCGGCCCTGGCCGGCGTGGAGTTGCCGGTGCAGCCCCGCAGAGGATTCGTCCTGGTCACCGAGCCCCTGCCCCCGCTGATCCGGCACAAGGTCTACGCGGCGGAGTACATGGCGGACGTGGCGAGCGGCTCGGCGGCACTCCAGACCTCACCGGTCGTGGAGGGCACGCCCGCCGGGCCCGTGCTCATCGGGGCCAGCCGTGAGCGGGTCGGGTTCGAGCGGACGCTGTCCGTGCCGGTGGTGGCCCGGCTGGCCTCCCAGGCCTCGGCGCTCTTCCCCGCACTCGCGGATGTGCGCGTGCTCCGCACCTATCACGGGTTCCGGCCCTACCTGCCCGACCACCTTCCCGCGATCGGTCCGGACGGCCGGATGCCGGGCCTCTTCCACGCCTGTGGCCACGAGGGAGCAGGCATCGGGCTCGCACCCGCCACGGGGAGCCTGATCGCCTCCGTGATCAGCGGGGAGAAGCCCGCGCTGGACCTGGAGCCGTTCGCGCCGGACCGTTTCGACCCCCTTGTGCCATGTCACATGACGGAGGAGTGGACCTCTTGAGACGTATCCGCGCACGCAATCCCGTGGGTTCCGGCGTTTCAGCTCCCGGGGCGGGGTTCGAGTTCAGCTTCGACGGGCTGCCGGTCCGCGCCCTGCCGGGGCAGAGCATCGCGGCGGCCCTGTGGGCGGCCGGCATCCTGAGCTGGCGCACCACCCGGCTGAACGGCCGCCCACGCGGGGCGTTCTGCGGGATCGGCAGCTGCTACGACTGTCTGGCCACCGTCAACGGCGCCCCCAACAACCGGGCTTGTCTGCTGCCGGCCCGGGCGGGCGACACCGTGACCACCCAGGAAGGAAACGGCCGTGCCTGGCTCCAGGAGTGAGGCACGCGCACCGGCCGGCGGCCGGACCGCCACCGGTCTCGCCGTGGTGGGGGCGGGCCCGGCGGGACTGGCCGCGGCGGTCACCGCGGCGGACCACGGGCTCGACGTGACCGTGGTGGACGCGGCCGCCGCACCCGGCGGGCAGTACTTCCGGAGCCCGCCCGAGGAGCTCGAGGCCGTCCGGCCGGGGACGGCCCCGCACGGGCAGCGTGTGTTCGACGACCTCGTCACCCGGCTCACCGCCCACCGCGCGGCGGGCCGTGTCCGCCATGTGTCCGGGCACCATGTGTGGACGGTCGCCCGTACCCGTGACGGCTGGGCCCTGCACACGGTGACCGGTCAAGGCGGCGAGGGCGGGCCCATGGTCCTGGCCCGGCGGATACTCCTGGCGACGGGGGCATACGAGCGCCAACTGCCCTTCCCCGGCTGGACGGTGCCCGGTGTGGTGGGCGCGGCGGGGGCGCAGGCCATGCTCAAGTCCGGTCTCGTGCTGCCGGGACGCCGTGTCGTGGTGGCGGGCAGCGGACCGCTCCTGCAGGCCGTGGCCGTGTCACTCGTCCACGTCGGCGCGCGGGTTCCGGCCCTGGTGGAGGCCGCGGGCTACGGCGGGTATGCCCGCGCGCCCCGGGTACTGGCGGCCAACCCGGCCAAGTTGGCGGAGGGGATCCGTCACGGTGCGGCGCTGGCCCGCGCCGGAGTCCGTGTCATGTCACACAGCGCGGTCACCGCGGTGCACGGAGCCGACCGGGTCGAGGCGGTGACCGTGAGCCGCGTGGACCGCGACTGGCGTCCCGTGCCCGGTTCGGGGCGCACCCTGGTGTGCGACGCGCTCGCCGTGGGGCACGGACTGACACCTCAGCTCGAGCTCGCCGTCGAGATCGGCTGCGACACCACGGTCCGGGCCGACGGCTCCCCGGCGCTGCGGCTGGACGAACGGCTGCGGACCAGCGTCGGCGGAGTCTGGGCGGCGGGCGAACCGGGCGGTATCGGGGGCGTCGCACTCGCCCTGGTCGAGGGGGAGTTGGCCGCCCACGCGGTGGCTGCCGAGGTGCGGGGAGGTCCCCTGCGGGAGACGGCCGGCCGCGTCCGGTCCCTCCGCCGGGCCCGGCGCGCGCAACGGGCCTTCGCCGAGCTGATGGGCGCTGTGCACCGGCCCGGCCCCGGATGGCGGGACTGGGCCGACGACGACACCGAGGTGTGCCGCTGCGAGGAGGTCACCGCGGGCCGGATCAGGACGGCGGTCACGGAGCTCGGCGCCTCGGACGCCCGTACCGTCAAGCTCTTCACCCGGGCCGGGATGGGCTGGTGCCAGGGGCGCACCTGCGGATTCGCTGTCCATGAACTGGCCCGCTCCGACATCGACGGGGCACGGGCACCCACGCCCGACCGACGCATGCCGGCCTGCCCGGTACTCCTGTCCGCACTGGCCGGTGAGGACACCACCGCCGACCCGGAAGGGGCACCCGGGGCACCAGAGACACCCGGAACCGCCGCGCCGGGCGGGAACGGTGGGAACCGTCGTCCATGAGCCGGCGTCCATGAGCCCTCGTCCACGGGTCGTCGTCCACGGTTCGGTGTCCATGAGCCGTCGTCCGTGATCCGGCGCCCACGGGCCGACGGACATGAGCCGGCCTCCACCGACCGATGTCCATGCGTGGGATTCCCTGAGCCGGCGGGCGACCAGAAACCGGCCGCCGGCCCGGCGCCGACCGGGCACCCGACCGTGCCTCTCCCCCTGGTGGTCGCCCTCCACCACCCTGAGCCATCTGTGCCATGTCACATCCCTCTCTAGCCTCCCTCCCTTCTCTCCTACCTTTCGAGGAGTTCAGATGCAGAAGTTCGCGCACACCCGCAGCCACCCCTGGCGCGGAGTCATGGTGGCCACCCCGTTGCCTCTGCGGGACGACGACTCCATCGACTTCGACGCGTTCGCCGAGCACGTGCGGCAACTCGTCGCGGCGGGCTGCGACGGTGTGGTGCCCAACGGCTCGCTGGGGGAGTACCAGACACTGACGGACGACGAGCGGGAGCGGGTGGTCCGGGTCGCGGTGGAGGCCGCGGGGGACGGCAGCCGTGTCATGCCGGGCGTCTCCGCCTACGGCAGCGCGGAGTCACGCCGGTGGGCCGAGCGGGCCGCCGAGGCCGGAGCGGGCTCGGTCCTGCTGCTTCCGCCCAACGCCTACCGCTGTGACGAGGAGGCCGTCCGCGCCCATTACGCGGCCGTCGCCGAGGTCGGTATCCCGATCGTCGCCTACAACAACCCCTACGACACCAAGATCGACCTCTCACCCGCGCTGCTCGCCGAACTCCACCAGGCCGGTGACGTCGTGGCCGTCAAGGAGTTCAGCGGTGACGTACGCAGGGCGTACGAGATGGCTGAGACGGCCCCCGGACTCGACATCCTGGTCGGGGCCGACGACGTCCTGCTCGAACTCGCCCTCGCCGGTGCCGCCGGCTGGATCGCCGGCTGCCCCAACATCCTGCCGGCCTCCTGCGTCGAGCTGTACCGGGCCGCTGTCACCGGTGACATGGCAACGGCGCTGCCCCTGTACCGCCGACTGCACCCGCTGCTGCGCTGGGACTCGAAGACGGAGTTCGTCCAGGCCATCAAGGCGTCCATGGACGTGGCCGGACGGCGCGGCGGCCCCACACGCCCGCCCCGACTCCCGCTGTCCGCCCCGGACCACTCCGCCGTACGCGCCACGACCGAGAAACTGCTCGCGGAGGGCCTTGCCTGATCCCCCCGGGGTTCGAAGCCCGGAAGTCGGGAGCCGCCGAGCGGAGCGGTTCCGGAGTTCCGGGCGGGCACCCGCGGGTACGAGCGGGCCACGGCCGGGCGAAGGGCCGGGCCCGCGGCCGGGACAACCCCCGGCGGACGATGATTCCGACCCTTCCACGCCGTGACCGTGACCACCAGGGGGAGCCTTGCAGACCCGTCACATCTTCCACGCCGTCGACTCACACACCGCCGGTATGCCCACCCGCGTGGTCACCGGGGGCGTCGGCACCCTGCCGGGGTCCACCATGGCCGAGCGGCGGGCGTACTTCCTCGAACACCGGGACTCCGTACGCACGTTGCTGATGTACGAACCGCGCGGGCACGCCGCGATGAGCGGTGCGATCCTCCAGCCGCCCACCCGGCCCGACGCCGACTACGGCGTGCTCTTCATCGAGGTGTCCGGGTCCCTGCCCATGTGCGGGCACGGCACCATCGGGGTGGCCACCGTGCTCGTGGAGACCGGGATGGTGGAGGTCACCGAACCCGTCACCACCGTACGGCTGGACACCGCGGCCGGACTGGTGACCGCCGAGGTGCGGGTGGAGGACGGCTGTGCCGTCGCCGTGACCCTCACCAACGTGCCGTCGTTCAGCGTCGCCCTCGACCGCACCGTCGAGATCCCCGGCCACGGAACCGTGCGCTACGACCTCGCCTACGGCGGCAACTTCTACGCGATGGTGCCGCTGGCCGGGCTCGGGCTGCCCTTCGACCGGTCCCACAAGGACGACATCCTCGCCGCCGGGCTCGCCGTCATGGACGCGGTCAACGCGGCGGACCGGCCCGTCCACCCCGAGGACCCGGACATCAACGGCCTCAAACACGTCCAGCTGATCGCCCCGGGGTCCGACCACGAGCGCTCCCGGCACGCCATGGCCATCCACCCGGGCTGGTTCGACCGCTCCCCGTGCGGTACGGGTACCTCCGCGCGCATGGCGCAACTGCACGCCCGAGGACACCTGCCCCTGCACACCGACTTCGTCAACGAGTCGTTCATCGGTACCTCCTTCACGGGCCGGCTCGTGAAGGAGACGACCGTCGGGGGTCTGCCCGCGGTCGTCCCCACCGTGACCGGGCGGGCGTGGATCACCGGAACCGCCCAGTACTTCCTGGCCCCTACGGACCCCTTCCCCGAAGGGTTCCTTCTGTGAGGTGAACGCGCCCGGCGGGAACGCGCCCGGCGTCGGCGGATCTCAACGGAAACGTGACATTGTATTCTGGGGTTCCGCACGGTGCTGGAGGAACAGACATGGCCCGCCTGACGTCGCTCAACGTGATCTCGGCGCAAGAGCATCTGCGTGACCAGGTCGCGAACGCGCTCAGGGCCGCTCTGATCGCCGGTGAGCTCCGTCCGGGGCTGATCTACTCGGCCCCGGCGCTGGCCTCCGAGTTCGGTGTGTCCGCCACCCCGGTGCGCGAGGCCATGCTCGACCTGGCCCGTGAAGGGCTGGTGGAAGCCGTCCGCAACAAGGGTTTCCGGATCACCGAGTTGACCGAGCAGGACCTCGACGACTTCACCGAGCTGCGGGCCATGATCGAGGTCCCGACGGTCGGCCGTATCGCCGGCATGGGCAAGACCAGGGAGCTGGAGGCGCTCCGGCCGCTGGCCTCGGCGATCGTCGACGCCGCACGCGAACACGACATCCTCGGCTACCTGGAGGCCGACCGCCGCTTCCATCTGGAGCTGCTCGCACTGGGGGGCAACCGGCGTCTGGTCGAGGAGGTCGCCAACCTGCGGAAGCGCTCGCGGCTCTTCGGGCTCAACCGGCTTGCTGAGACAGGGCAGTTGGTCACGTCGGCCGAGGAGCACGTCCAGCTCCTCGACCTCATGGTGGCCGGTGACGCCCGGCGTGCGGAGGTCTGCATGCTGGCTCATATGTCACATGTCCGGTCCCTCTGGGCCGACGGCGATCCCACCGGGGACGCCGCCGGGCAGTCCACGGAGGGAGACGTCCTGGGAGCGGGGGAGGACGGTCCACGGGCGAGGCGCGCGTACCTGCCGCCCCAGCCGAAGGCCTGAGCGGCGGTCTGCGCCCACCGGGCCGGCCACCACCGCCCGGACCGGGCCGGGCTGCCCACAAGCGCCCGGCCTGCTGCCCAGCCGGGCCACCCGGCCACCTCACGTCACCCGCCCACCTCGCGTCACCCGCCCACCTCGCGTCACCCGGCCACCTCGGGCCACCCGGCCATGGCGGGCCACTCGCCTGACCGGGCCACCCGGCCTGACCGGCCTCCCCGAACCACTCGCCCGGGCTTCCCGGGCGTGCCCGCCCCCGCACACTCGTCCCGCCCCACGCCCCGTCCCCACGCCCCGTCCCCGCGGGCCGTGCCCGCGGGGACGGGGGACTCAGACGTCCAGCAGCGAGGCCATCCACTCCTCGACACCGTCCGCCGTCCGCGGCAACGCGGAGGACATGAGCCGGGCACCGTCCGCGGTGATCACCAGATCGTCCTCGATCCTGACGCCGATCCCGCGCAGCGCCCGGGGCAACGTCTCGTCGTCGGGCTGGAGGTAGAGCCCCGGTTCCACCGTCAGTACCTGCCCCTCCTCCAGCAGCCCGTCCGGATAGGCCTCCCTCCGTGACTCAGCGCAGTCGTGGAGGTCCATGCCGAGCATGTGCCCGCTGCCGCAGAGCGTGTACCTGCGGTAGAAACCGTTGTCCGACGCGAGCGCCTCATCGGCGGACATCCGCAGCACACCCCACGCGTGCAGCCCTTCGGCCAGCACCCGCATCGCGGCCAGATGGAAGTCGCGGAAGCGCGCGCCGGGGCGCAGAGCGGCCATACCCGCGTCCTGGGCGGCCAGCACCAGATCGTAGACGGTGCGCTGCACAGGGGTGAAGCGGCCGGACACCGGGAGCGTGCGCGTGATGTCCGCCGTGTAGAGGGAATCCATCTCCACGCCCGCGTCCAGCAACAGCAACTCCCCGTTCGCCAGGGCCGCGTCGTTACGGATCCAGTGGAGGACGCAGGCGTTCGCCCCGCCGGCCGCGATGGTGTGGTAACCGGGGCCGTTGCCTTCGAGCCGGGCGCGCAGGTTGAAGACCCCCTCCACCCATCGTTCGCCCCGGGCGTGGCCCAGCGCACGGGGCAGGGCACGCACGACGTCCTCGAACCCCGCCGTCGTCGCGTCGACCGCTCGCTGCAACTCGCCCTGTTCCCAACGGTCCTTGACGAGCCGGAGCTCGGAGAGCACGCTCGCGAGCTGAGCCGGTACCCGCCGTGCGGCAGGACTCGCCCGGCGACCGCGCAGGGCCTCGTCGACCGCCGGATCCACGCCGTCGAGGACCCGGGTGGGCGGCTGAGGACCCGTCAGCAGCTTCTCCCAGGCGTCCAGGGGCGCGCAGCGAATCCCGGTCATCCGGGCCGCCTCCTCCAGCTCCGGTCTGCGGCCCACCCAGAACTCCCCGTACCGGCGGTCGCGGTAGAACTCCTCGCCGGTACGCGGTGACCGGGGACGCAGATAGAGCACTGCCTCGTGCCGCGCGTCGCCGTCGGGTTCCAGGACCAGGACGTGGCCGGCCTGCTCCTCGCCGGTGAGGCCGGTGAGCCACGCGTACGCCGTGTGGGGCCGGAAGCGGTGATCGGTGTCGTAGGAACGGACGGCGAGGGCGCCCGCCGGGATGATCAGGCGCTCCCCGGGGAAGCGCGCGGCCACCCGGGCCCGGCGCGCGGGCGTGAGGCCGTGGCTGGGCACACGCGCGTCGGCGGGCAGCGGAGTGGGTGTCCACGCCGTGCTCATGAAGGCGTTCAGGGCGGGTGACGACGGTAGATCGTGACTGCTGGTGCGCGGCGAGGTGAAGGTACGGGACACGGGGCGGTACTCCTCATGGCTCTGTAGGGGCACGGCGGTACGAGGTCCGGTGAACGCCTCGACCGGGCCGGTGATCCCGGGGTGCGGCAAGGGCCTGACGACGACGGGAAGTTGGCGCGGCGATGAATGTACGTCCAGCGGCTTCCGAAGAACATGTGACATGTGCCATTGTACAGACGCGCCGGGACGAGGTCGTGCTCATGCCACAACGTGAGTGAAGTCAGACCTGGTCCGGTCTCTCCCCGGTGCTCACCCCCACGGCCACGCGGTGTCGCGTGGCCCCCACTCCGCTGGGAGGCGGCACGTGAAGAACCGAACGGTCCGACAGAGGCAGAGAGAGAAAAAGGGAATCCGCGGCGTAGGCGGTGTGGCCACCGTGCTCCTGGCCGCGTGCCTGGGCGCCGGAATGCTCACCGCACCGAGCCAGGCCGCCGAAGCGCGGTCCCCCCTGGCTCGTACGGCGACGGCCGAGGGCTCACACGAGGCGGCTTCGGCACGGGCGGACGACCCCGACGGACCCACGGCCCGCCCCGCGACCGCGCCGGTCCTCGACGCGGACCACGTCGGCACCGGGGCACTCGAACCCTCGCGACGAGCCCCGCTCTCCGCGTCGAAGGACGCGCTGCGCCGGGACTACGACACCCAGGACGCCGGGCGGCCCCGCCACCCCGCACCCTCCATGAAGGCCGCGACGGCCGCGACGGCCGCGAAGTCCACCACGGCGAAGTCCACCGCCGTGCGGGCCGCCACCGCTTCCGCCGCCCCGGCGTGCAAGGTCTCCGACTTCACCAGCCGCACCGGCAGCGCCCTGGTCCAGCAGATCAAGTCCTCGACCACCGACTGCGTGAACACGCTCTTCTCGGTGAAGGGCGGCGATGGCTACCAGGCCTTCCGTGAGGCGCAGATGGTCACCGTCGCCAACGCCATGCGCGACGGCTCGGCCGCCTACCCCGGCGACAGCAGCACCGGACTTCCGCAACTGGTCCTCTACCTCCGTGCCGGGTACTACGTCCAGTACTACGACCCGGCGACGGTGGGCTCCTACGGCTCCGCCCTGCGCACCGCCATCCGGGGCGGCCTCGACGCCTTCTTCGCCTCCCCGCGCTCCTCGGACGTGACCGACGCCAACGGCGAGACGCTGGCCGAGGCCGTCATCCTCATCGACAGTTCCGAGCAGAACGCCCGGTACCTGTACGTCGTCAAGCGGCTGCTGGCCGCCTACGACTCCTCGTACAACAGCTCCTGGTACATGCTCAACGCGGTGAACAACGTGTACACGGTGACATTCCGCGGTCACCAGCTCCCGGAGTTCGTCCAGGCGGTCGAGGCCGACCCCAGCCTGCTGACCTCCCTCCACGCCTTCGCCGCGGGCCATCTGGGCCTGCTGGGGACCGACCAGTCGTACCTGACGTCGAACGCCGGCCGTGAACTCGCCCGGTTCCTCCAGGAAGCCTCCCTGCGGACCAAGGTGCGCCCGCTGGTCACCGAACTGCTCGGCCGGACCGCGATGACCGGCCCCACGGCGCCGCTCTGGGTCGGCCTCGCCGAGATGGCCGACTTCTACGACAAGGGCAACTGCTCCGCCTACGGCACCTGCGACCTCGCCGAACGCCTGCGCGCCGCCGTCCTCCCGGTCTCCTACACCTGCAGCGACAGCATCCGCATCAAGGCCCAGCAGATGACCGCCGCCGAACTCGCGGCGAGCTGCACCAGCCTGCGGGAGCAGGACGCCTACTTCCACCGCATAGCCAAGGACAGCGGCCCGGTCGCCCAGGACAACAACAGCACCATCGAGGTGGTGGCGTTCGACTCCAGCACCGACTACCAGACGTACGCCGGAGCCATCTACGGCATCGACACCAACAACGGCGGCATGTACCTGGAGGGTGATCCCGCGGTCGCCGGGAACCAGCCCCGCTTCATCGCGTACGAGGCCGAGTGGGTCCGCCCGGAGTTCCAGATCTGGAACCTCAACCACGAGTACACCCACTACCTCGACGGCCGGTTCAACATGTACGGCGACTTCGACGCCGGCATCAGCACCCCCACCATCTGGTGGATCGAGGGCTTCGCGGAGTACGTGTCCTACTCCTACCGCAATGTCACATACGACGCGGCCCTGGCCGCCGCCGGAGCGCATACCTACACCCTCAGGACCCTGTTCGACACCACCTACGACAACGCCGACCAGACCCGCGTCTACAACTGGGGCTACCTGGCCGTCAGATACATGCTCCAGTCCCACCGGGCGGACGTCGACAAGCTGCTCGGCCACTACCGCACCGGTGACTGGAACGCCGCCAGGACCCTGCTCACCTCGACCATCGGCAACCGCTACGAGGCCGACTGGACGACATGGCTGACCGCCTGCTCGGCCGGTGACTGCGGCACGGTCACCACGCCGTCCGCCGACGAGTGCACGGCCGCGGACACCCGGGAGCTCGGAAAGGACTGCGGGCGCAGCGGACTCAAGGCGACCAAGGGCAACTACGCCTACCTGTACCTCTACATACCGGCGGGCACCACACGCCTCGACATCACCTCGTCGGGCGGAACGGGGGACGCCGATCTCTACTACAGCGCCAACGGCTGGGCCACCACTACGGGTTACACCAGCAAGGCGACCGGAAGCGGCAACGCGCACACCCTGAGGATCGACAACCCCAAGGCCGGAGCGCACTACATCAGTCTCCACGCGGCCGCGGGCTTCGACGGAGTGAGCGTCTCCACCTCCTACTGAGCCGCCCAGCGGTGAGCGTCACGGGCCCCCGGGGTGTGCACCGCGGGGTACGGGGATCCACCTGAGACGCCCGGCGCCGGCATCCCACCGGCGCCGGGCGCATGTCACCTCACCTCAGGAGAAGCGTCCCGGGGCCGGTCCGGTCCTCGATGATCCCGACCAACTGGTCGAAGAGGGTGGGGCCCCGGCCGGCGCGGGCCTCGGCCAGTTCCCGTCCGACACGCGCCCGGTTGGTGGGGTGCGCCCGGCCGAGAAGGCCCTCCAGTCGGCGGGCCGTCTCCTCATGGCCCAGCGCACGGGCCGACGCAGCGTGATCGCGCCACTCGATGACGTAGGAGCCGTCGGCCGGAGTGCCGAAGCCGCCGCCCAGACAGTCGGCGAAGGCGTCGAGGTTACGGCCGAAGTAGCCCCCCGGGCCGTTCACCGCCTCGCCGATCAGATCCCAGAAACGCTCCAGGCCGGTGACCTCGGAACCCTCGATCACATAGGTCACGGTCATACGGCGAGCCTACAAGAGGGCAGACGGGGGGACGGCGGTCCGCGCCGCCGGTGGGGGACGACGGCGCGGACCGGGACCAGGGTGGGCTAGCAGCTGTGGTCGACCAGATCGAAGGAGGCGTAGTGGTCCGCGGTGTAGTAGTCCTCCTGGACTTGCTCACCGGTGACGATCCGCCGGGCCCCACGGGTGTCGGAGCCCGGGGTGACCACCGTGTACTCGTGGTAGTACCCCGTCGACCGGCTCGGCAGAAGGGCCTCGCGGTTCTGGAAGACGGTGCCGTCCTGGTCGTACGGGAACGGGCCGCCCGCGTCGATGAGGTCGAGGGTGTCATGGGCCTGGGACGGCAGAGCGGAGTAGCAGACGCTGCCGACCGCGCTGATGTGGACGCCGGAGGCGGCCACCGGGGTGGTGGAAGGGGACGTGGCCGCCGTCGCGGCCACGGGGCCGGCGACGAAGACGACGGAGAGGAGGGCGGCGACGCCGCCGAGCGTGGTGATCCGTGGGGGGATGCGCATACCCACCATGATGACGCGCGTAGACACCCCCGCGTCAACGCGGCCTCGTGTGAATTTTCTGGGTACCAACCGTGGAGTGCCCGCCATCTCCCGTTCGAGCGAGGGGGGTTGCGCCCGCGCGTGTTCATCAGTTGGCAGCACGACACGCGTGACCGTCCTCCTGTGGGGCATGCATCCCGTGAAGTCGTTCGAGAACTGACGGAGTCACCGACCCAGGACGGGAGTGTGCACCGACATGCGAGCGGGGGACATGACGCAGCGACAGGAAGCCGGACCGGTGCTGTTGCACCGAAGACTCGGGCACAGCGATCTGCCGGCGGTGGGCGAAGCGCGGGGCGCCCTGCGGGAGTTCCTCCGCCACCGTTCGGAGCCGGGGGAGGTCGACACCGCCGAACTCCTGCTCAGCGAGCTGGTGACGAACGCGCTGATCCACACCCGCAACGGCGCGGCGATCACCGTGGCCTCGGCACCCGGTCGATTACGCGTGGAGGTCCGCGACTTCGTGACGGGACAGCAGCCCGCACCGTACGTACCGAACGCCGACGACGGTACGCACGGCCGGGGGCTGCTCCTCGTACAGAGCCTGGCGGACTCCTGGGGAGTCACGAAGCAGGCACTGGGCAAGGTGGTGTGGTTCGAGCTGAGGGGCGCGAAGCCCTGACGGGGCAGGGGAACACCTGACCGGCCAGGGGCCTGACGGGGCGTGAGATGGGCCCTGACGAGGCACGGGGTCTCAGCCGAACTGCTCCTCCAGATCCTTGAGCTTCTGTTCCAGCGAGTCGAGCCGGGGAAGCGTCTGGGTGTCGTCCTCCGCGGTCAGATCGACGGTCACGGGGTCACCGCTCGGGGTCTGCGCCGAAGTACTCCTGGAGTTCGAGCCGTTCACGGCTTGCAGGGATGGCCGGGGGCGCAGGGGCAGCTGTCCCGGCTCTGTTATGGCAGGCTCCGAGACGGCCGGCGGGCCGCCCCCCGCGGGCGCGAGGGCCTGGACGTCCACCTGGTGGCCGCCGCGCCCGCTGCGGCCCCAGGCCCGGTTCTGCCGGTTGAGGGCCTTGATGCGGGCCCGGTCCAGCTTCGCCCGGTCCCTTCTGCGGTGCCGGTCCTGCTCCCTCTCCCGGCGGTCCTCGCGTACCTCGTCGACCGCCTCGTCCAGGGTGCGCACCCCTTCCAGGAGCATCAGCGACCAGGCGCCGAAGGTCTCCCGAGGGGCACGCAGCCACCGTACGATCCGGATCTGGGGCAGCGGCCGGGGCACGAGGCCCTGTTCACGCAGGGCCGCCCGGCGGGTCTGCTTCAGCGCGCGGTCGAAGAGCACCGCCGCCGAGAGCGACATGCCCGCGAAGAAGTGCGGCGCGCCCGCGTGGGTCATGCCGCGCGGGGCGTGCACCCAGTTGAACCAGGCGGCGGCACCGGCGAACGTCCAGACCAGCAGCCGGGATCCCAGCGCCGCGTCACCGTGGCTGGCCTCGCGCACCGCGAGGACCGAGCAGAACATGGCGGCCCCGTCGAGCCCGAACGGTACGAGGTACTCCCAGCCTCCGGAGAGGCTGAGGTTTTGCCGGCCGAAGCCGACGAGCCCGTGGAAGGAGAGGGCGGCGGCCACCGCGGCGCAGCAGAACAGCAGGACGTAGGAGGCGGTGGCGTACAGCGCCTCTTTGCGCCTGCGGCGCTCCTCGCTGCGTTCCCAGCTGTCGTCGGCCGCGGCTTTCTCAGCGGCGCGCTTGCCGCGCGCGACCACCGTCACCGCCGCCATGACCCCCACGAGCAGTACGGCGCCCGGAAGCAGCCAGTCAAGCGATATGTCGGTCAGTCTCATGCGCGGTCCCTTGCGTCACGTAGGGCGTTTCCGGCGCCATCGTGACGGAAAGACCAACCCCTTCAGGGGCTTTCGGGACAAGTGAACGCCATCGTGGAGAAGGGCGTCACCGATGGGCGGAATCTTCCCGAACACCCGATGGAATCGATGAGTTGTGTTCGAGTGGGAGTCGCCCGGACGAGCGGCATGATTCCGGAAGAGCCGTGCGGCGCGCTTCAGGACGCGGGCGTCAGCTTCCGGACACGCTCGTCGTCGCAGGTGCGCGGGCAGGTCACACACGTGTCCTCGGGCCGCAGGGTGTAGAACAGGCAGCAGCTCGCCCGGTCCCGGGTGGGCAGCGACTCGCCGTTCGGGCCGGTCAGCTCACGGAAGCCCGCCGTGCCCACGTACGGCTTGGTGGTGCCGGGCAGCAGCAGCTCCAGCTCGCTCATCGCGCGGCTCTCCTCGCCGAGCAGATGGGCGATGTACCAGAGGCCTTCGACGATCTCGTCCGTCGCCATGCCCCACAGCGCCCGCTTGCCACGGCGCATGCGCGGCCGGAAGCCGTCGAGCACCGGCTCGATGTGCTCCGCCACGGCGGCGAGGACCTCGGCCCGCAGCGCCGCCTCGTCGGCGACGACCCGGGCGCCGGGCAGCCCCGCCGCGGGGTCGTCGGGAAGACAGGCGAACGTGGGTACCCGTACCGCCAGATGGCCCAGTCCCCGGTGGAAGGAGACGTGCTCCACCGGAACGCGCGGCACCCGGCGGTGCAGGAACCACGGGACCGTCACCAGCAGACAGGCCGGCCAGGCGTAGCGGTGCAGTCCGAAGCTGGCCACCACGTCCGGGCGGGCCCGCATGCCGTAGTCCCGGAGCACCTGCGCGTCGTCGTAGGCCAGGAAGGTGTCCAGGGCCGCGCCGCCGGTGGCGAGGTCGGCCACGCGGACCCAGCCGTCACCGGCCGGGGCCGACGCGTCGTCGGCGAGCACCTCGGCGCGCAGCCCGGCGAACACCTCGGTCAGGCGCGCGTAGGCGGGCGCGACGGGGGACGGGGCGGAGGTCGCGAGGAGAGCGGGGACGGCCATGCGGGGACCACCGAATCACGATCATTTACAGGTAAGCCTTACCTTACCCGACTCGATCGGTATGTGAACTGAGGTCTGCTCCGCCTATCGTGCACAGGGGGCCGGAGACACGCGAGCCGGGCCCACCAGTGCGAGGAGGATTCCGGTGGACCAGGGCAGTGCGCGCGAGGAGGTGCGGCCGCCGACGCCGTACGTGTCCGTGGGGACCCCGCCCCACGCGCCGTCGGCCGCCCGTCCCCCGGGGGGCGCGGCCGGGGCGGCTCAGGCGACGGTGACCGCCCGGGTGCCCGAACAGGCGCGCGGGGAGCACACCCACGGCGAGCCGGCCGCGCCCCGGCCGGTCCAGCGGCACTCGGTGCGCGGCCAGATCCTGGACGCCCTGCGCGCGGCTCTGGTCGGTGGCGAGCTGACCCCTGGTGAGGTCTACTCCGCACCGGCGCTCGGCGCCCGCTTCGGGGTCTCCGCCACACCGGTGCGCGAGGCGATGCAGCAGCTCGCGCTCGAAGGCGCCGTGGAGGTCGTACCGAACCGGGGCTTCCGGATCAGCGAACGCGGCCCGCGCCAGCTCGCCGAACTCGCCGAGGTGCGCGCGCTGATCGAGGTCCCCGTGATGCTGCGGCTCGCCCGCACCGTGCCGGCCGCGCACTGGTGCCGGCTGCGCCCGCTGGCCGAGGCCACCGTCGTGGCGGCCGCGACCGGGGACCCGGCCGCCTACGCGGAACGTGACCGGGCCTTCCACCGTGCGGTGCTCGCCCTCTCCGGCAACGACCAGCTGGTGGCCGTCGCCGACGACCTCCACCGCCGCTCCCAGTGGCCCCTGGGCGGCGGCCACGGGAGCCGCCGGGCGGATCTGCTGGCCGACGCCCGCGAGCACACGGCGCTCCTGGACGCGCTCGCCGCCCGCGATCTGACCGCGGCGCAGTCCCTGGTGCGCGGGCACTTCGACGGCGCGGAGACCTGACCGGCCGGGCCGTGGCGGACCGCCGCCCGGTGCGCGACGAGCCCCCGGTACGACGGTCCCTCGGTCAGTTGGCCTCCACCGTCTCCGGGTCCGGCGGCTCCAGACGCGAGGCCAGCCACGTCGGTACCCCGCCCAGCAGCCGGAACAGCCGGCCCGCCTCCGCGCGCAGCCGGGCCGCCTCGGGCCCGGTCTCCGCGTCGGCGAGCGAGATCAGGGCCGGGGCGGTCCCCACCAGGTAGCCCAGCTCCTCCCTTATCCGCAGCGACTCCGCGAAGCCGTGCCGCGCCTCGGCGAGTTCACCCTCGCGCAGGGCGAGCGACGCCAGGTGCCGCCAGGTGAACGAGAGCAGGAGCGCGTCTCCGCGGGCCGTGGCGCCGGCGTGCGCCCTGCGGTAGGCGGCCCGCGCCGACTGCGGTGACTCCGCGATGTTCTGGGCGATCAGCCCGCGGCGGAAGTCCAGCAGGGGGCGGCCCGGCGCGGCCGGTGGGAGCAGGGCCGCCGCCCTGCTCAGCGCCACGCTCGCCTCGTCGGCCCGGTCGCGTGCCCCCAGCTGGGTCGAGGCGTAGGCGAGGTAGCCCCGCTCACAGGCGGCCGCGCCGCGCTCGATGTCGTCCTGGGCGAGCGCCTCCGCCGTGCGCAGCGCGTCCTCGGCGTCCGTCCAGCCGGTCCCGGTGTACAGGCACCGCTCGGTCAGCAGCGAGGTCCGCTGGAGGGCGGCCGCGGGATCGGTGGACGCGTGGGGTTCGAGGAGCGCGGCCGCGTCGGTCCAGCAGGCCCGTGAGCGCAGCCGCCACACCGCTGTCTGGAGCGGCGGATCGTCATCATCGGCTGTCGTTCCGGAACCAGACATGGCGGGATGCGCCACATTGCCCTCCCCGAGCGCGCCATCGAGCTGTGGAGGTCGGCCGGCGCGGGGACGTGGCGGCCGCCGGGTCCGGCGGGCGCATCCGCGGTGCGGGGGAGACCGTAAGGGGCCCGGTCCTCCGCCGTGCGGCTGCACACGCCAGGCCCCGCGTCTTCTCCCGTCCTCCGCTGCCGGTCGGCCTGAGTCTGCGCGCATCTCAGCACGGAATGGCACGCCGGGCCAAGGGGTCGGAACAATGTCAGGTGAAAGATTTCACAATCGGCCTGGACCCGGCGTGGCCGTGATAGGGCCGTGCGATCAGCTCATACGCAGGGCGAGGAAGAAATCGAGCTTGTCCTCCAGCCGGGAAAGATCGCGTCCCGTCAACTGCTCGATTCGTCCGACGCGGTAGCGCAGTGTGTTGACGTGCAGGTGCAACCGGCTCGCGCAGCGGGTCCAGGAGCCGTCGCAGTCGAGGAACGCCTCCAGGGTCTCGATCAGTTCCGCGCGGTGGCGCCGGTCGTAGTCGCGGAGCGGGTCCAGGAGCCGGGCCGTGAAGGCGCGGCGCACGTCGTCCGGTACGAACGGCAGCAGCAGGACGTGGGAGGCCAGCTCGTGGTGGCCGGCGGCGCAGACCCGCCCGGGGCGTGCCGCCGCGACCCGGCGGGCGTGCCGCGCCTCCTCCAGGGCGCCGCGCAGCCCTTCCGCCGAGTGCACGGCGGCGCTGACACCCAGTGTCAGACGGCCGTCGTCCGCCAGTCCGGCGGACAGCGGTTCGCGGACGGCGGAGAGAAGGGCGTCGGCGTGCAGCGCGGAGTCCCGCGCACCCGGGACCCCGGGCCCGGAAGCGGAACCCGGTACAGAACCGGAACTGGACGTGGACCCGGACGCGGGGCCGGAGACGGTCCCGGCCCTGCTGCCGGATCCGGAGGCGGCCTTCGGGCCGGCTCCGGCGCCGGACGGCCCGCCCTGTGGTGCCACCGCGGCCGGCCCGGTCGCCGACGCCTCCCGGGACGCCGCTCCGGCGGGTCTCCCGGAACCAGGACCATGACCGGAAACGGAACCGGACCCCGGCCCCGCGACGGCACCCGGACCCGCACCGGCCCCCGCCCCCGAAGAGGGCAGCGGGACGAGCGCGACCGCCTCGCCTCCCGTGTGCGCGACGGCGATACGGTCCGCGGAGTCCGGCCCCGTCACCAGCGGGTCGACCAGGATCTCCTCCAGCAGCGCCTGGGCCGCCCGGCCGCTCGCCGGCTCCGCCCCGGACCCCGCGCCCTCGGACGCCCATTCGACCCGCGCCACGACGACCTGCCAGTGCGGAGCCGTACCGAGCCCCGGCAGCAGGACCGGGGCGGCCACCCGCAGCCGGGCCGATATCTCGGCCGGGGCGGCGCCCGTCTGGACCAGTTCCAGGATCTCCTGGGCGAGTCTGCGGCGTACCGTGCGGGCGGCGTCGCGGCGGTCGCGTTCCACCGCGATCAGCTGGGTGACGCCCTGGAGCAGGTCGAGCCGGGCCGGTGGCCACTCGCCCGCGTCGGCCTCCACGGCCAGCAGCCAGTCGGAGAGCACCGACGCGCGGGCGCCCCGGGACGCCCCGGCCTCCGTGTCCCGTCCACCGGAGATCGGGAACAGCGAGTACGTCCTGCCGTCCGCCTCCGCCCGGTGCGGGCCGCGCCGTCCGGTACGGGTCGCCGCGAGGTGCTTCCCGGCCAGCGCCGCGCCCACCGGGGCGGACAGCGGTTCGCCCGCCCCGGCGATCTGCCGGCCCGTGGGGGACAGCACCCAGGCCCGCAGGTCCAGGTCGGAGGTGAGCAGGTCCAGGACCACCTCGGGGCCGCCGCCCGCCGGGCCCGACGTCATCAGCCGGCGGTGCCGGTCCACGACCGCGGCGAGGTCACCGGCCCGCTCGCCGGAGACCTGGCGCACCACATGCTCGGTGATCGTGGCGAACGCCACCTTCTCGTGCACGGCGAACAGGGGCAGCCGGTGGCGCACGCAGGCCTCGACGAGGTCGCCGGGCACGGCGCCCAGCTCCGCCTCACCCGCCGCCAGGCCCGCCACCCCGGCACCCGCCAGGATCCGTACGAAGGGCTCGGAGTCCTCGGCGTCCCGGCGCCAGGCCAGGCCCGTGAGCACCAGCTCGCCCCCGGAGAGGTAGCGGCTGGGGTCGCGCAGGTCGGTCGTCATGACGCCCCGGACCGCGCGGTCCAGCTCGGCCTCGCCGCCGAGCAGGCTCAGGCCCAGCGCGTCGGTGTCCAGCAGTGCGCGCAGCCGCATCGTCGATAGCCGCCGTTCTTCTTCGAAGGGGGAAGGGGTGCAGGGGAACAGGGGGAGGGGAGAACAGGGGGCGGGGACACCGGCCGTTCCCTGTGAATTGCCGTGAGGTTGCCGATACCCGCCATTCGTTCGAATCTACAAGACACGGACACGGGCCAGCCAATTGCTTCATGGTTTCGGTGACTGCACCGGGCCGGGCACGGCTTGTGTACTGGGTCACACACCGCGTCACACCACGGAACGAACCACAGGGCCGGCCGTCCCCGCCCCGTCGTACGACCCGATCGAGAAGAAGAGAGCCCATGGACTTCCTTCGCCCCGCCAGCTGGGAGGAGGCGCTCGCCGCGAAGGCCGCGCACCCGACCGCTGTGCCCATCGCGGGTGGCACCGACGTGATGGTCGAGATCAACTTCGACCACCGGCGGCCCGAGTACCTGCTGGACCTGAACCGCGTCGGCGAACTGGCTACCTGGGAGGTGGGCCAGGACACCGTACGCCTGGGGGCCTCCGTACCGTACAGCGCGATCATGGAGCACCTGCGCACGGAGCTGCCCGGACTGGCGCTCGCCTCGCACACCGTCGCCTCGCCGCAGATCCGCAACCGCGGCGGTGTCGGCGGCAACCTGGGCACCGCCTCGCCCGCCGGGGACGCCCACCCGGCGCTGCTCGCGGCCGGTGCCGAGGTGGAGGCCGCCTCCGTGCGCGGCACCCGGATGATCCCCGTCGACGCCTTCTACACCGGCGTCAAGCGCAACGCCCTCGCCCCGGACGAGCTGATCCGGGCCGTCCACGTCAAGAAGGCCGACGGGCCGCAGCAGTACTCCAAGGTCGGCACCCGCAACGCGATGGTCATCGCCGTGTGCGCCTTCGGGATCGCCCTGCACCCCGGGACCCGCACCGTGCGCACCGGCATCGGCTCCGCGGCCCCCACGCCGGTCCGGGCCAAGGAGGCCGAGGAGTTCCTGAACGCCGCGCTGGAGGAGGGCGGGTTCTGGGAGAACGGCCGGATCATCACCCCGTCGGTGGCCAAGCGGTTCGCCCAGCTGGTCGCCGGGGCCTGCAACCCCATCGACGACGTACGGGGCACCGCCGCCTACCGCAGGCACGCCGTCGGCATCATGGCCCGCCGCACGCTGGGCTGGACCTGGGAGCAGTACCGCGGCACGCGCCGCCCCCTTGAAGGAGCTGCCTGATCATGCGCGTCACCATCACGGTCAACGGCCGCCCGCAGGAGGCCGACGACGTCTGGGAGGGCGAGTCCCTCCTCTACGTCCTGCGCGAACGGATGGGCCTGCCGGGCTCCAAGAACGCCTGTGAACAGGGCGAATGCGGTTCCTGTACGGTCCGCCTGGACGGGGTGCCGGTCTGCTCCTGCCTGGTCGCCGCCGGCCAGGCCGAGGGCCGCGAGGTCGTCACCGTCGAGGGCCTCGCCGACTACGCCCGGCACCGCGAGGACGCCCACCCCGGCACCGGCTGCGCCGCCGGGACCTGTGGTACCTCGCTCGACGCCGCCCAGCGGTGGCAGGCCAGGCCCAGCGACGCGCGGAGCGCCGATTCGGCCGAACTCTCCCCGATCCAGCAGGCGTTCATCGACGCGGGCGCCGTGCAGTGCGGTTTCTGCACCCCCGGCCTGCTGGTCGCCGCCGACGAACTGCTGGAGAGCCGCCCCTCACCGTCCGACCAGGACATCCGCGAGGCGCTCTCCGGCAACCTGTGCCGCTGCACCGGCTACGAGAAGATCCTCGACGCGGTCCGTCTCGCGGCCGCCCGTCAGGAAGAGGCGGTCCGATGAGCACGGCACCCCAGCCGCGCACCGGATCCGTCCCGGCCGGCACCCCCACCAAGATCACCCAGGGCTCGCAGACCCGGGGCGGCATCGGTGAGTCCACCCTGCGCCCCGACGGCACCCTCAAGGTCACCGGGGAGTTCGCGTACTCCTCGGACATGTGGCACGAGGACATGCTGTGGGGCCACACGCTCCGCTCCACCGTCGCGCACGCCGAGATCGTCTCCATCGACATCGGGGAGGCGCTGGCCACCCCCGGCGTGTACGCCGTCCTGACCTACGACGACCTGCCCGCGGAGATGAAGAACTACGGGCTGGAGATCCAGGACACCCCGGTCCTCGCCCACGGCAAGGTCCGCCACCACGGCGAACCGGTGGCGCTCGTCGCCGCCGACCACCCCGAGACCGCCCGCCGCGCCGCCGCCAAGATCGTCATCGAGTACGCCGAGCTGCCGCTGATCACCGACGAGGCCTCGGCCACCGCCCCCGACGCGGTCCTGGTCCACGAGGGCCGCACCGACCACCACATCGGGCACGTCCCGCACCCCAACATCGTCCACCGCCAGCCCGTCGTCCGGGGCGACGCCGACGCGGCCGCCGCGCGCGCCGACGTGATCGTCACCGGCGACTACGTCTTCGGCATGCAGGACCAGGCCTTCCTCGGCCCCGAGTCGGGTCTGGCCGTACCGTCCGAGGACGGCGGGATCGAGCTGTACGTCGCCACCCAGTGGCTCCACTCCGACCTCCGGCAGATCGCCCCCGTCCTGGGGCTGCCCGAGGAGAAGGTCCGTATGACGCTCTCCGGTGTCGGCGGTGCCTTCGGTGGCCGCGAGGACCTGTCGATGCAGATCCACGCCTGCCTGCTGGCGCTGCGCACCGGCAAGCCGGTCAAGATGGTCTACAACCGCTTCGAGTCCTTCTTCGGCCACGTCCACCGCCACCCGGCCAGGCTCCACTACGAGCACGGCGCCACCAGGGACGGCAGGCTCACCCACATGAAGTGCCGGATCGTGCTGGACGGCGGCGCCTACGCCTCCGCCTCCCCGGCCGTCGTCGGCAACGCCTCCTCGCTCGCGGTGGGACCGTACGTGGTCGAGGACGTGGACATCGAGGCCATCGCCCTCTACTCCAACAACCCGCCCTGCGGCGCCATGCGCGGTTTCGGCGCGGTCCAGGCGTGCTTCGCCTACGAGGCGCAGATGGACAAGCTCGCCGCCGCCCTGGACATGGACCCGGTCGAACTGCGGCAGCTCAACGCCATGGAACAGGGCACCCTGCTCCCCACCGGGCAGCGCGTCGACTCGCCGGCGCCCGTCGCCGAACTCCTGCGCCGCGTCAAGGCCCGGCCGTTGCCGCCCGAGCGGCAGTGGCTCTCGGCCGACGCGGAGGGCAGCTCCGTGGACGTACGCGCGCTGCCCGGGGGCCTGTCCAACACCACGCACGGCGAAGGTGTGGTGCGGGGGGTCGGGTACGCCGTCGGGCTGAAGAACGTCGGCTTCTCCGAGGGCTTCGACGACTACTCCACCGCCCGGGTGCGCATGGAGGTGATCAACGGCGAACCCGTCGCCACCGTGCACACCGCGATGGCGGAGGTCGGGCAGGGCGGCGTCACCGTCCACGCCCAGATCGCCCGTACCGAACTGGGCGTCAGCCAGGTCACCATCCACCCGGCGGACACCCAGGTCGGCTCGGCCGGATCCACCTCGGCCTCCCGGCAGACCTACGTCACCGGCGGCGCCGTGAAGCACTCCTGCGAGGCCGTCCGCGAGAAGGTCCTGGAGATCGGCCGCCGCAAGCTCGGCACCTACCACCCGGCCTGGGCGACCGCCGAACTCCTCCTGGAGGACGGCAAGGTCGTCACCGACGGCGGCGAGGTCCTCGCCTCCCTCGCCGAGGTGCTGGAGGACGAGGCGGTGGACATCGAGCTCGAGTGGCGCCACCGGCCCACCGAACCCTTCGACCTGCGCACCGGACAGGGCAACGGCCACGTCCAGTACTCCTTCGCCGCGCACCGCGCGGTGGTCGAGGTGGACACCGAACTCGGCCTGGTCAAGGTCATCGAGCTGGCGTGCGCCCAGGACGTCGGCAAGGCGCTCAACCCGCTCTCCGTCCAGGGCCAGATCCAGGGCGGTACCACCCAGGGACTCGGGGTCGCCGTCATGGAGGAGATCATCGTCGACCCGAAGACCGCCAAGGTGCGCAACCCCTCCTTCACGGACTACCTGATCCCCACCATCCTCGACACGCCGACCATCCCGGTCGACGTGCTCGAACTCGCCGACGACCACGCCCCGTACGGGTTGCGCGGCATCGGCGAGGCCCCCACCCTGTCGTCCACCCCGGCCGTCCTCGCGGCGATCCGGAACGCGACCGGACTGGAGCTCGACCGGACGCCGGTGCGCCCCGAGCACATCGCCGGCGCCTGAACTCCCGGGCGGTACACGCGTACCGCCCGGGGCACCAGCCCCCACCTGCAAGAAGAGTTCGCCTCGGGCCGTCCCCCGGGTCGTGCGCCTCGCAGTCATCCCAAATCCCGCAATCACGCAGCTCCACGCGGGTGCCCCTGTGAACCTTGGGAGTAAGGCAACATGACCCAGCAGTCAGTGGAACCCAGGACGAGTCCGGAGGACGCGGGCCCCGGCTCGCGCGTCCCCGCCGGACGGTCCTGGCTCGACCGGTACTTCCACATCTCCGAGAGAGGATCGACCGTCGCGCGTGAGGTGCGCGGTGGCGTCACGACCTTCATGGCCATGGCGTACATCCTCCTGCTCAACCCGCTGATCCTCGGCGGCAAGGACGTCCACGACCAGGTGCTCGGGCAGTCCGGGCTGATCACCGCCACCGCGCTCGCCGCGGCGGCCACCACCCTGCTGATGGGCTTCGTCGGCAAGGTGCCCCTCGCGCTCGCCGCCGGACTGAGCGTCTCCGGTGTGCTGGCCTCGCAGGTCGCCCCGGCCATGACCTGGCCGCAGGCGATGGGCATGTGCGTGGTCTACGGCGTGGTGATCTGCCTGCTGGTGGTCACCGGCCTGCGCGAGCTGATCATGAACGCGATCCCGCTCGCCCTGAAGCACGGCATCACCATCGGCATCGGCCTGTTCATCGCGCTCATCGGCCTCTACAAGGCCGGTTTCGTCCACCAGGGCACGGCCACCCCGCTCTCCCTCGGCCCCGGCGGACAGCTCGCCGGCTGGCCCGTCCTGATCTTCGCCGTGACCCTGCTGCTGATCTTCATGCTCCAGGCGCGCAACGTCCCCGGCGCGATCCTGATCGGCATCGTCGCCGGCACCCTGGTCGCCATCACCCTCAACGCGGTCGCGGACATCGACCCGAAGTCCTGGAGCAGCGGACCGCCCGAGCTGACCGGCGGCGCGGTCTCCTCACCCGACTTCTCGCTCTTCGGGAACGTCGAGTTCGGCGGCTGGGGCGACGTCGGGGTGATGACGGTCGGCATGATCGTCTTCACCCTGGTGCTGGCCGGCTTCTTCGACGCGATGGCCACCATCATCGGGGTCGGTACGGAGGCGAAACTCGCCGACGACCAGGGCCGGATGCCGGGCCTGTCGAAGGCGCTGTTCATCGACGGTGCGGGCGGCGCGATCGGCGGTGTCGCCGGAGGCTCCGGCCAGACCGTCTTCGTGGAGTCGGCGACCGGCGTCGGGGAGGGCGCCCGCACCGGGCTCGCCTCCGTCGTCACCGGGCTCTTCTTCGCGGCCTGCCTCTTCTTCACCCCGCTGACCGCGATCGTGCCGGCCGAGGTGGCCTCCGCCGCCCTGGTCGTGATCGGCGCGATGATGATGCAGAACGCCCGGCACGTGGACTGGGGCGACCGCTCCGTCGCCGTCCCGGTCTTCCTCACCGTGGTGCTGATGCCCTTCACGTACACCATCACCACCGGGGTCGCCGCGGGCGTCATCTCGTACGCCGCGATCAAGGCCGCCCAGGGCCGGGCCCGGGACGTCGGTGCCTTCATGTGGGTCCTGACGTTCGTCTTCCTCGTCTACTTCGCCCTGAACCCCATCGAGAGCTGGCTCGGCGTCAGCTGACGTACTTCCCTCCGCACTTCCCCCAGAAGGAGACACGCCATGCTGGACATCGCCGAAGAGCTCCACCGGTGGGTCGGGCAGGGCCGCGCGTTCGCCGTGGCCACCGTCGTGGCGGTCGGCGGCAGCGCGCCCCGGCAGCCGGGTGCCGCGCTCGCCGTCGACAGCGAGGGCACGGCGATCGGCTCGGTCTCCGGCGGCTGTGTGGAGGGCGCGGTGTACGAGCTGTGCCGGCAGGCGCTCCAGGACGGCACCCCCGTGCGCGAGCGCTTCGGATACAGCGACGACGACGCGTTCGCCGTGGGCCTGACCTGCGGCGGCGTCATCGACATCCTGGTCGCACCGGTGCGCGCGGACGATCCCGCGCGCCCGGTGTACGCCGCCGCGTTCGCCGCCGCCTCCGGCGGCACCGCGGCGGCGGTCGTCCGCGTCACCGAGGGCCCGGACGAGCTGCTCGGCCGCCCCCTGCTCGTCCACCCGGACGGCCGTCACGAGGGCGGGCTCGGCGGACATCCGGAGCTGGACCGCACCGCGGCCGCCGAGGCCCGCGCCCTGCTGGACGCGGGCCGCACCGCCCAGGTCACCGTCGGCGCCGAGGGAGCGCGCTGCGGCAGCCCCGTCACCCTGCTCGTCGAGTCGAGCGTCCCGCCGCCCCGCATGATCGTCTTCGGCGCCATCGACTTCGCCGCCGCTCTGGCACGCGCCGGCCGGTTCCTGGGCTATCACGTCACGGTCTGCGACGCCCGCCCCGTCTTCGCCACACGGGCCCGCTTCCCGGACGCCCACGAGGTGGTCGTCGAGTGGCCGCACCGCTATCTCGCCGCCACCGAGGTGGACGCCCGCACGGTGCTCTGCGTCCTCACCCACGACGCCAAGTTCGACGTGCCGCTGCTGGAACTGGCCCTGCGGCTGCCGGTGGGCTACGTCGGGGCCATGGGCTCGCGCCGCACCCACCTGGAGCGGAACGAGCGGCTGCGCGACGTGGGGGTCACCGAACGCCAACTGGCCACCCTGCACTCGCCGATCGGCCTCGACCTCGGTGCCCGTACGCCCGAGGAGACGGCCCTGTCGATCGTCGCCGAGATCGTCGCCGGACGGCGCGGCGGCAGCGGGGTACCGCTCAGGGGCGCGCACACCCCGATCCACCACGAGGGCACGGCCCCACTGGCCCGGGTGGCCTGAGCGACGGGCCTCCCGGCGGGGCAGGCTGGGGCGCCGCCGCGGTCGCGCCGGGGCGGACCGCGTACCGGGCCTCGGGCTGAACTGACCCTCCGGAAGGGGCCGGTGGAGGTGGTTCCGCTTCCCGCGCGGGAAGCGGAACCACCTCCTCGTATACGTTTGAACGATCAAATTATGTCCGGTTTGCCCGTATATGGCGGGCGATAACCCCAGAAAGAGACTTTTTGCGGTGCGGGGCGAGTTGCCACGGGCCTCCCGGAAGGCTTATAAGAGGAGCGTGGCTCGGGCGCTTCCGGGAATTCCGGGAAATGCCGCCATGGAGGTTTCCCATGTTTCTGACTCCGTCCGACACGGAGAAATTGCTGCTGAGTGTTGCCGGAATGATCGCCCGTGACCGACGGGAGCGCGGGGTTCTGCTCAACTACCCGGAGGCGGTCGCCCTGCTCGCTTGCTGGGTCCTGGAACGAGCCCGGGAAGGCGCCCCCGTCCATGAGCTGATGACCACGGGCCGTACCGTCCTCACCCGCTCCGACGTGCTCGAAGGCGTCCCGGAGATGCTCCACGACGTGCAGGTCGAAGCGACCTTCCCCGACGGGCGCAAGCTCGTCACGATCACCTCCCCGATCCCGTGATCCCCGGTGAGATCCGGACCGGATCCGGAGTTCTGGAGATCAACGCGGGACGCGAGATCAGGTATACGACCGTGGTGAATGACGGCGACCGTCCCATTCAGGTCGGCTCGCACCTCCATTTGCCCGATGCTAATCCCGCCCTTTCCTTCGACCGTGCGCTCGCGGAGGGATTCCGTCTCGACATTCCCTCCGGAACGTCCCTGCGTTTCGAACCGGGAGTCGGTGCCGACGTCGCCCTCGTGGCCCTGGGCGGCCGACGGGAGGTGCCCGGCCTCGTGGTGCGGACGAAGCACGCCCCCGAGACCGCGTCCGATGCCTCCGAGACCGCCTCCGAGCCCTCGGAAGCCGCGTCCGGCACCCCTGAGACCGCATCCGAATCCGCCGACACCACGGCCGGGGAGGAGAACTGATGGCACAGCTGACCCGTGCCGCCTACGCGGCGCTGTACGGCCCCACCACCGGCGACCGCGTCCGCCTCGCCGACACCGACCTGTGGATCGAGGTGGAGGAGGACCGCTGCTTCGGCGGGGACGAGGCCGTCTTCGGCGGCGGCAAGTCGATCCGCGAGTCGATGGCCCAGGCCACCACCTCCGGCGCCGAGGGCGCCCTCGACCTGGTCGTCACCAACGTGGTCGTCCTCGACCACTGGGGTGTCGTCAAGACCGACGTGGGCGTACGCGCCGGACGCGTCGTCGCCCTGGGCCGCGCCGGCAACCCGGACATGAGCGACGGTGTCCACCCGGACCTCGTCATCGGTCCCGGCACCGACGTCGTCTCCGGCGAGGGCCGCATCCTCACCGCCGGGGCCGTCGACACCCACGTCCACTTCCTGATGCCGGAGACCCTCCACGAGGCCCTCGCCACCGGCACCACCACCGTCATCGGCGGCGGCACCGGCGCCTCCGAGGGGTCCAAGGCCACCACGGTCACCCCGGGCGCCTGGAACCTCGCGATGATGCACCGGTCCCTGGACCGGGTCCCGCTCAACGTCATGCTCTTCGGCAAGGGCTCCACCGTCGGGGAGGAAGGCCTGCGCGAGGCCGCGCTCGGCGGCGCCGGCGGCTACAAGGTCCACGAGGACTGGGGCGCCACCCCCGCCGCCATCGACGCGGCCCTGCGCGCCGCCGACACCTACGGACTCCAGGTCGCCCTGCACGCCGACAGCCTCAACGAGGCCGGCTACGTGGAGGGGACGCTCGCCGCGATCGGCGGACGCGGCATCCACGTCTTCCACGCCGAGGGCGCGGGCGGCGGCCACGCCCCCGACATCATCACCGTCGCCTCGCACCCCCACATCCTCCCGGCGTCCACCAACCCGACGCTCCCGCACACCGTCAACACCGTCGCCGAACACCTCGACATGCTGATGGTCTGTCACCACCTCAACCCCCGTGTGCCGGAGGACCTGGCGTTCGCCGAGTCCCGCATCCGGGCGACCACCATCGCCGCCGAGGACGTCCTGCACGACATCGGCGCCCTGTCCATCACCTCCTCCGACGCCCAGGCGATGGGACGCGTCGGCGAAGTCATCTGCCGCACCTGGCAGGTGGCCCACGTCATGAAGCAGCGCTTCGGTGACCGGGGCACCAGCCTGCCCGCCGACAACGAACGCGCCCGCCGCTACGTCGCCAAGTACACGATCTGCCCGGCCGTCGCCCACGGCATCGACCACGTCGTCGGCTCCGTCGAACCCGGCAAGCTCGCCGACCTGGTGCTGTGGGACCCGGCGTTCTTCGGCATCCGCCCGGCCGCGGTCATCAAGGGCGGCATGGTCGTCCACGCGCCCCTCGGTGACGCCAACGCCGCCATCCCCACCACCCAGCCCGTCCTGCTGCGCCCCACCGCCGCCGCCGGGGCCGCCGCCCACCTGTCGGTCAGCTTCGTCGCCCCGGCCGCCCTGGAGGACGGCCTCGCCGAACGCCTGGGCCTGGAACGGGAGCTGGTGGCCGTACGCCCCACGCGCCATCTGACCAAGGCGGACCTGCCGAACAACACGGCCCTGCCCGCCATCGACGTGGACCCGGAGACCTTCGCCATCCACATCGACGGGGAACTCGTCGAACCCGCCCCCGCCACCGAACTGCCGCTCGCCCAGCGGTACAGCATGTTCTGATGGGCTCCCTCGCACCGCTGCTGTTCGCCGACGGCCGGCTGCCGGTCGGCGCGTACACCTACAGCGCCGGGCTCGAACCGGCCGTCGCGGCGGGCCTCACCCGTGACCGGATCCCCGCCCTGCTGCGCGCCCGGCTGCACACCACCGCAGTCACCGAGGCCGCCACCGCCGTCCTGGCCCTGCGCGCCGGGGGACAGGACCCGGTGGACTACGGCCCCGTACAGCGGGCCCTGGAAGCCCGCACCCCGGCGGCCCCGCTGCGGGCGGCCTCCACCACACTCGGCCGGGGCGTCCACCGGCTCGCCCGGCGGCTCGCCCCCGGCCACCCCGCCGTCCGCGCCCTCGCGACGGCGCGGCCCCGGCCGCTGCGCCCGGTGGCGCTCGGCGCGCTGGGGGCGGCCCTGTCGGTGGGCGAGGAGGAACTGGCGTACGCCGTGGTCTACGACGAGCTCCAGACCCTCACCTCCGCCGCCCTCAAGCTGCTGCCGGGCGACCCGCTCGACTCGGTCGCCTGGATCCTGGCGGCCGAACCGGACGCCGCCGACGCGGTGGCCGCCGCCCTGGCGGTCCGCACCCCGGACGGGATTCCCGCCCGCACCGCCCCGCTCACCGAGCAGTGGGCCCTCGACCACGAACGAAGCGAACGGAGACTCTTCCTTGCCTGACAGCGAAAACACCAACCAGCACTTCCACGCACCCCTCAACCAGCCCCGCGCCCTGCGCATCGGCGTCGCGGGGCCGGTCGGCACCGGCAAGAGCTCCATCCTGGCGACGCTCTGCCGCATCCTGGCCGGCGAACTGTCCATGGCCGTCGTCACCAACGACATCTACACCGACGAGGACGCCCGCTTCCTGCGTTCCGCCGGGGTCCTGCCCACCGAGCGCATCCGCGCCGTGGAGACCGGAGCCTGTCCGCACACCGCCATCCGCGACGACGTCAGCGCCAACCTCGACGCCGTCGAGGACCTGGAGGAGGCGTACGGGCCGCTCGACCTGGTACTCGTGGAGAGCGGCGGCGACAACCTCACGGCCACCTTCAGCCCGGCGCTCGCCGACGCGCAGATCTTCTGCATCGACGTCGCGGGCGGCGGCGACGTGGCCCGCAAGGGCGGCCCCGGCATCACCGGCGCCGACCTCCTCGTCATCAACAAGACGGACCTCGCCCCGCACGTCGAGGTGGACGTGGCGGGCATGGTCGCGGACGCCCAGGCGGTGCGCGACGGTCTGCCGGTGCTCGCCCTGTCCAAGCACGACCCGGCCTCCGTCACCGAACTGGCCGACTGGGTACGGTCGGTGCTCGCCCGGCACCGTGCCGGCAGCCATGTGCCCACCGACCCGGGGCCGATGGCGCCGCACAGCCACTCGCACCCGTGACCCGTCACGACGCACCGACCGTCGTCACGGTCCACCGTGACGCCTCGGGCCGGGACGTGGCCGGCGAACTGGCTCCCGGTACCTTCCTCGCCCCGCGCCCCCTGCTGCCGGCCGCCGACGGACTCCACGTCGCCCTGGTCGGTACCACGGCGGGCCTCCTGGCGGGCGACGACCTGCGGATCCGGATCACCGTCGGGCCGGGTGCCCGGCTGCACGTCGTGGAACCGGCCGGACTCGTCGCCTACGACCACCGGGGCGGCACGTCCGCGTGGCGGGCCGGGGTCGAGGTCGCCGAGGGTGGCGAACTGACTTGGGAGTCACGGCCGTTCGTGGTCTCCTCGGGCGCCACCGTGTCCCGCGCGATGGACGTCACCCTGGCCCCCGGCGCCCGGATGCTGTGGCGCGACACCCTGGTCCTCGGCCGCTCCGGCGAACGGGGCGGCCGGATGAGGGCCACCACCCGGGCGGTCCACGACGGCCGGGAACTGCTGGTCGAGGACCTGGACCTCACCGACCCGGACGTACGCGAACTCCCCGGCATCCTGGGCCCGCACCGGGTCATCGGCGCCGTCACCGCCCTGGGCGCCGACCCCGGTGGGCCGCCCCACCCCTCCCGCACGGCCCTGGCCGGCCCCGGCGCGCAGGTCCGGCTGCTGGACACCCATGCCCCGGCCGTGGAGCGGGAGTTGACGGGAATCTGGGAGAGCTGGCGTGCGGCGTACGACGCGGACGCGGGCATGGTCCCCAGCACTGTGCCGTGAGCCCCGGGGCCTGACGACGCCGGCCACGGCACCCTGCCGCCCCGGCGGGAGGCCCTGGCGGCTCTCCTTGGGGCCGGGCTGTGACATGTCACAGGGTACGTCCGGGTGGGGGCGGAGCGCCGGTGTGACCGCCGGGCAGCGCCATGCCGGGCCGGGCCGCGCCGGTACGCACCCCGCACGGTAAGTGGCCCCGCCCGGGATCTGTGACATGTGACAGGGTGCGCCCAGGCGGAAACGCCGCGCCGGTGCGGCCGCCGCCCCCGCCCCGCCGTACGGAGGCCGGCTCCCCAGGACGACCCCCGACAAAGGCGACCGCTCAGGCTGCCGACAGAACCGAGGTGTCGAGCACCTGACGGATCGCCCGGCCCGAAGCCAGCTCCTCCAAGGCGGTGTTGACGTCCGCGAGCGGCAGCGTGCCGGTGTGCATCAGCTCCACCGGCATCAGGCCCGCCCGCCACAGGTCCAGGAAGCGCGGGATGTCCCGGCGCGGTACCGCGTCACCCATGTACGAACCGATCAGTGACTTGCCCTCCCCCGCGAAGGCCAGGGCGGGCACCTCCAGCACCCGGTCCGGGGCCGGCAGCCCCACCGAGACGACCCGGCCGCCCCGGGCGACCGCCGACAGGGCGTCGGCCATCACCTTCGGGCTGCCCACCGCCTCCACCGCCACCCCGGCGCCGCCACCGGTCAGTTCGCGGACGGCCCCGGCCTCCTCCGGGGCGAACGCGTGCGACGCCCCCAGCCGCAGGGCCAGTTCACGCTTCTCCGGGACCGGGTCCACCGCCACGACCGGGTACGCCCCGGCCGCGCGGGCGCCCAGGACGGCCGACAGGCCCACACCGCCCAGGCCGTACACCACGACCGACTCCCCGGGGCGCACCGACGCCGTGTTGATCACCGCGCCCGCGCCCGTGAGCACCGCGCAGCCGAACATCGACGCGACGGCGAACGGCACGTCCTTCGGGATCGGCACCAGCGACTCCTGGGCCAGGACGGCGTGTTCGGAGAACGCGGACACCCCCAGCTGATGGTGGACCGGTGCGCCCGAGGCGTCCGTCAGGAGGGAGGGGCCGTGCAGCAGCCCGCCCGAACCGTTCGCCGCGGCCGCGCGTTCGCAGAGCGCCGGCCTGCCCGCCGAGCAGTCCCGGCAGAAGCCGCAGCTCGGCACGAAGACCAGGGCCACATGGTCACCCGCCGCGAACCGGCGGACACCCGGGCCGGTCTCCTCGACGACGCCCACCGCCTCGTGTCCCAGCGCCATCGGCAGCGGGCGGACCCGGTCGCCGTTGACCACCGAGAGGTCGGAGTGGCACAGGGAGGCCGCGGCTATCCGGACCAGCACCTCGCCCTCGCGCGGCGCCCCGAGGGACAGTTCCTCCACCTCGACGGGACGGGTCGAGGAGTACGGGCGGGAGACGGACGTCCCGCGCAGCACGGCGGCCCGCGTCTTCACGCCCCCACCTCCGCACGCGGCGCGCAGCGCAGCACGTCGCGGCTCTCCAGCAGCGGGACGACCTGGCCGAGCACGATCTCCCGGAAGTGCTCGGTGGCGCAGTGCGCGGTGAAGTCCGCCTCGGTGGCGTACTCCTCGTACAGGAGGACGGTGCGGGGGTCCTCGACACCTTGGTGGACCCGGTAGGCGAGGTTGCCCGGCTCCCGGCGGGAGGCGGCGGCCATGGTGTCGAGGAGGGGCAGGACGGTGTCCTGCTCCCCGGGCCTGGTGCGGTAACGGGCGACGACTACGTACGTCACGGGGACTACTCCTGGGGTGGTGCGGGCCTGTTGAGGGCGGAGGCCGGGACCGGCGGCAGCTGGTCCCGGCGCAGGTGCCACAGGCGGGGATCGGAGGTGGCGGCCGCGGCGGAGCCGAGGGCCAGTGCCAGCGCCACGTCGGCGGCGCTCTCCACGAAGCCCGCGGCGACCGAGGGGGACATCGCGCGCTGGGCCTGCGCGGTCATCCGGCCGACGATCGGCGCGGGCATGATCTCGACCAGGTCGGGTGCGCCGCGCGAGATCGCGTCCGTGGAGCGGCGCAGGTTGGACCGGTCGGTGACGAACACCTTCATCATCGTGAGCAGGCCGAGGGGCCGGCCCTTCTCTATGAGCGAGAGCCGGGTGCTGACCACCCCGTGGGCGCCCATGTTCTTGATGAACTCCAGCGCGCCCCGGTCCTGTGCCAGACCGGGGCTGCTGTCGACGTTCACGAACACGAGCTTGCCCGCCCGTCCCAGCGCCGGTACCACCTGGGGCAGTTGCCCCACGGCGAACGACGCGAGGATGCATCCTCTGGCCGGAGCCGTGAGGAACTGCCGCAGCGGCTGCGTACCGACGACCGAGGCGATCACCGGGACCTCGGCGAACGCCGAGGCCAGCCGGGGATCGAGCGGCCGGCCGAACCGGGACGGGGAGTGGGTCATGGCGAAGCCTGCCTGGTGAAGGGGTGCGGCCGGTGCTGGGTCAGTTCAGCGGAGACGTACCGAATCGGCTGGGGAGTCCCAGTTTGCCAGGGTTGAGGATTCCGGCCGGGTCCAGGGCGTTCTTGACGGCGACGAACGTCGCGAACCCGGCCCCGAGGGATTCCTCCAGGTAGGGGCCGCGCAGCAGACCGCAGCCGTGGTGGTGGCTCAGGGCCGCCCGGTGCCTGATCAGCACGGCGTTGGCCGCGTCCCACACCGCCCGGTACCAGTCGCGGCGGGACTCCGGCGCCACCTCACCGCGCAGCGAGAAGTAGACGCAGGCGCCGTCGGTGTAGGCGTGCGACTGGTGGGCGGAGGCGGCGAGCGTCCCGTCCACGGACTGGATCGCGGCGACCACCTCGTCGTAGATCACCGGGAGGTCGGCCCAGGACGCGGCCATCTCCAGGGTGTCCGCGACGAATCCCGGGCCCGGGGTGAAGCCGTCCGCCGACTTGCCGACGAGCATCCGCTCGTCCAGCCAGCGGGTGAAGACCGCGTCGCTGTCCAGCTCGGGGCCGTACGCGGAGCAGACCTCGGTGGCCACCGAGATAGAGGCGTCCACGATCGCCGGGTCGCCCTCGTCCGCGATCAGCAGCAGATTGGTCTCGGGGTGACCGAAGTGGGTGCCCGACTCCAGCGCGTCGTACAGGCGCAGCACGGCCGGGGTCGCGCCCCGCCGCATGATCTTCCGGCAGGCGTCCAGGCCCTCCGCGAAGCTCGCGAAGCCGAAGGCCACCGCCTTGGCGTACGTCGGCAGCGGGTGCACACGCAGCCGCGCCGAGACGATGACGCCGAGGGTGCCCTCGGAGCCCACGAACAGCTGGCGCAGGTCCGGGCCGACCGCGGCGCGGGTGTAGTCGCCGTAGGTGGCGCGGGTGCCGTCCGCGTGGACGACGTCCACGCCGACGACCATGTCCTCGATCTTCCCGTACCGGGTGGAGAGCTGGCCGGCACCGCGGCAGGCGATCCAGCCGCCGACCGTGGAGACCGCGAACGCCGAGGGCCAGTGGCCCGTGGTGACGCCGTACTCCTCCTGCAACTGCTTCTCGAACAGGTCACCGAACATGCCGGCCTCGACGCTGACGACGTTCGACTCGGCGTCGAAGGCGGTGATGCGGTTCAGCCCGCAGACGTCCAGCACCACACCGCCGAAGACGGGGAGCGCCGCACCGGTCACGTTGGAACGGCCCGCGGAGGGGGTGACCGGGACGCCGGCCGCGTGGCAGATCCGCAGCACGGCCGCGACCTGGTCGGCGTCCACCGCCTCCACGACCACCGCGTCCGGGGTCGCCGGGCGGCCCTCGGTCTCACCGATCATCGAGCCCGCCCACCAGTCGCGGGTCCGGGTGACGACCTCCTCACGGGTGGTGTGCACGGCGTGCGCGGCCTCCCGCAGCGCCTCCACGACGGCCTCGGGGACCTCGACGGGATCGCTCTGGAGCGCGGCCTCGCCGTCACCGACCGGCGTGTTCCGCGCCCACTTGGCGAAGCTCGGGGCGCCGACCGTGTAGTCGCCGCGGTTGAACGGGTGGGTGATGGTCTGACGGCTGATCATGCTGCTGCCCCTTCGAGGAGTACGGACTTTTCGTGGCGGACGGAGGCGAGGTACGCGGAGACGGAGCGCTCCACCTCGGCGTCCGGGAGGTTCAGTTCGCGGCCGAGGACCGCGCCGACGGCCTCGGCCGCGTCGGCGGACGCGTCGCGGGCGAACAGCCGGGCGCGCAGCCGGCGGGAGAGGACGTCGTCGACCGACCGGGCCAGCTCCGCGCGGACCGCGTAGACGACCTCCGCACGGGTGTAGGGGAGTCCGGCGACGACCGGTTCGGCCAGCGACGGGTCCTCCTGGATCAGGTCACCGACGAACCGGGCCTCCGTGCCGTAGCGCTCGCCCAGGTGAGCGGCGAGGCCGCCGGAGGCGGCGACGGCCTCCGCGTCGTACCCCGCGCCGCCGAGCAGCGGGAGCTTCGCGGTGCGGCTGGACGCCTTGCGGCCGAGCACGGTCATCACCTTGTCGATGACCAGTTCGCCCATGTGCCTGCTGGTGGTGAGCTTGCCGCCGGTCACCGTCACCATGCCGGTGCGGCCGATGGTGATGTGGTGGTCGCGGCGCATGTCGAGGGTCGCGCCCTCCTTGCCGCCGACCAGCGGCCGCAGCCCGCCGATCGAGCCGACCACGTCGTCCTCGGTGAGCGTGCCCTCGAACGCGGTGTTGGCGCCCTCCAGCAGGAACTCCATCTCCCGGCGGGTGCAGTGCACGTCGTCCGGGGAACCCTGGTAGTCCTCGTCCGTGGTGCCCAGCACCACGCGGTCGCCCCAGCGGGTGCAGGTCGCGCGGCGGGCCCGGCCCGGGATCGGCACGGTGACGGTGCAGTTGATCCGCACCTTCTCCCACGGCACCACGATGTGCACGCCCTTGGCGGGACGGACCTGCGGGCGGTGGCCCTCGTCGGCCTTCGCGTCCAGCTCGTCGGTCCACACCCCGGTCGCGTTGACGACGGCCCGGGACCGGATGTCGATCGTGTCGCCGTCCACCGACACCCGCGCCCCGGACACCCGGCCCGCCTGGGTCAGCAGCCCCTCGGCCTTCGCCCCGTTGAGTACGGTCGCGCCGAGCGCGGCGGCGGTCCGTACGACGGTCAGCACCAGGCGCGCGTCGTCGGTGCGGGCGTCGAAGTACACCAGCCCGCCCTTGAGGTTCTCCGCGCGCAGGGTCGGCGCCTGGGCGAGCACCTCGGGGACGGTGAGCCGCTGGTGCAGCTTGCCTATCCGCCAGCCGCCGACCAGGTCGTACGTCCACAGCAGGCCCTCGAAGCCCTTGGCGAGGCGGGCGTCGAAGACCCCCTCCTTCTCCAGGACCGGGAAGAGGAACGGCAGCCGGTGGACCAGGTGCGGGGCGTTCTTGCGGAAGCGGTGCCGCTCCAGCAGCGAGTGGCGTACGAGGTTGACGTTGCCCTGCTCGATGTAGCGCAGACCGCCGTGCACCATCTTCGAGGACTTCGACGAGGTGCCGGACGCGAAGTCGTCCTTCTCGACCAGCGCCGCGCGCAGCCCGCGCGAGACGGCGTCCAGCACGGCGTACGCACCGGTGATGCCGCCGCCGATGACGACCACGTCGTACGTGTCGTCGGCCAGCCGGCGCTTGAGCGCCTGACGGTCCAGCAGCAAGGGGGTGCGGCGGGTGGCCGCGGCGCTGCTCCGGGATTTCCGGGCGGGCAAGGTGATCACGACATCAACTCCTGGTGTTTCGGGTGCGGCGGCCGAGTGGTCGGGTGGCCGGCCGCCGGGCGGCGGTGAGGGCGCCGTCAGTGGGGGGTGTGCGGCGGAGAGCCGGGCGCGCCGTACGGGCGCAGCTCCGGGTCTCCCAGATGGGCGATGAGGACGTCCCGCCAGGCGGCGCGTTGCGCGGTGCGCTCGGCCCGGGAGACGGAGGGACGGAAGACACGGCCGTGCGGCTGGGCCTCGACGACCTCGTCGAGCGAGGACCACAGCCCCTGGGCGGTTCCGGCCAGATAGGCGGTGCCCCGCAGGCTCGCGGTGGCCGAGTCGGCGACCCGCTCCAGCTCCAGCCCGGTCAGGTCGGCCTGGATCTGCATGAGCGGGTCGCTGCCGGAGACCCCGCCGCCCAGCCGCAGCCGGGTGAACGGTCCGCCCATGGTGTCCGCGATCCCGTCGATCAGGTCGCACACGGAGTGCGCGATCCCGTCGAGGACGGCGCGGGCCAGGTCGGCCCGGGTGGTGGCGAGGGTGAGCCCGGTGAGGGCGGCGGTGGACTCCGGGTGCCAGACCGGCGTCCGTACCCCCGCGAGCGAGGGCACGAAACGCGGGGTGCGGCCCGGCCGGGTGGGGACCCGGCCCGCCTCCTCACCGAGCTCCTTCGGCGAGGCGAACAGGCCCAGGTCGTCGCAGAGCCAGCGCATCGCCGAACCCGCCGTGGAGGTGTAGGCCTCCAGGCTGTAGTGGCTGGTGCCGCCCTGCCGCCGGCCGGGCTGGGCGAGCACCCCGGAGATGTCCGGCCGGGGCAGGGCGGGCACGGTGCCGGTGGCGGCGTCCACGAAGGCGCCGGTCCCGTACATGACCATGCCCTGCCCGGCGGTGAGCCCGCCGAGCGCGACCAGGGCCGCGTGCTGGTCGCCCATGGAGGCGGCCAGCGGGACGGCGATGCCGAGGGCGGCCGGGTCGGTCGTGCCGAACCCGGCGTCGTCGGACCGCAGTTCGGGCAGCAGGTCGAGGGGGAAGCCGAGCCGGCCGATCCACTCCTCGTCCCAGGCGTGCTCCGTGAGGAGGTACCCGCCGCTGGACGCGGCGTTGGTGGGGGTGGTGGCGTGCACCGCCCCGCCGGTCAGCCGCCAGATCAGCCAGGTGTCCACGGTGCCGAAGAGCAGCCGCCCGGCCCGGTGCGCCTCGGCGGCCTCCGGGTGCGTGGCGATCTGCCGGGCGGCCCAGAGGAACGGGGCGCGGGCCCCCACGGGCCGCCCCTGCCGGGCGAGCAGGACGGCGTCCCACTCCGTCTCGTACGCGGTCAGCTCGGCGGCGTACCGCCGGTCCTGCCACACCACGGCGGGCAGCAGCGGCCGGCCGGTCACCCGGTCCCAGAGCATCGCGGTGGCCCGCTGGGTGGACAGGGCGACCGAGGTGACGGTGATGCCGTCCTCCCGGGCCCGCCCGACGGCCCGGCGCGCCACGTCCAGCGTGGCGGTCCAGATCTCCATCGGGTCCTGCTCGACGGAGAGGTCGTCCGGATGGCTGACCTTGATCGGCCGGTAGAGCACCTCGTGGGCGGCGCCGGAGTCGAGGACGACACCGGCCCGGGTGCCCGTGGTGCCCTCGTCGATGGCCAGCACACCGCGCCGTGGGGCGGCGCCGGGGAAGGTCTGCGTCATTGCGGCCCTTTCATCGCGAGCAAGCGAGCGGTACGGAGGGGAGGGGGACCATCGTGCGGGGGCGCGGGTCCCGGGAGCGGTCAGCGCGCGGTCGTGGTCTTCGCGGTGTCCGGCAGGCCGCCGGGGGCGTCGGTGGACGCGAGCGCGTCGGCGGCGGCCTCGTCGGGGGACCGGTCGGCCTTCATCGGATCCCACTTGATCGCCAGACAGGTGATCATGCCGAGCAGCGGGACGACGGAGAGCACCAGGAAGGTGTCGGCGAGCCCCAGCGAGTCCTTGATCTGCGGGAACAGATACAGCCCGGCCACCGAGCCGAAGCTGCCCACCATGCCGGTGACCCCGGTGCCCAGTGCGCGCACGTCACTGCTGTACGACAGCGCGGCGATGGACTTGCCGTTGGCGCCGGGCCCCGTGGAGTGGCACAGGATGAAGAGCACCGGCAGCAGGAACGCCACCGCGGTCGGGACCTTCTCGAAGGTGAGGCCCATCGCGAGCAGGGCGACGAAGACCCCCGCGAAACCGGCCGCGGAGCTGAGCCGCAGCCCCAGGCGGCGTCCGAAGTACGCCGAGAGCAGACCGCCCGCGATACCGAAGGCGTTGAAGACCATCGAGCCGATGGTGGCCTTCTCGAAGCTCTCGCCGAAGATCGTCAGGCTGATCAGCGGGAGGTACCAGCCCACCGCGAAGTACTGCATCGACTGCCCGAGCGAGATCACCGAGGAGAGGATCGTGCGGGGCAGGTAGTCGCCCTTGAACAGCACCCCGGCGTGGCGGAAGCCGATGGCGGGAGCGGCGGAGGAGGCCAGGGTGGCGGCGTCGGGCCGGCCGGCGACGGCCTTGATCCCGTAGATCGCGTCCAGGTTGGCGACCGCCTCGTCCAGCCGGCCCTTCCCGGCCAGCCAGGTGGGGCTCTCCTTGAGCATCGTCCACTGGCCCACCAGCAGCAGGACCGCGACGACGGCTGCCGAGCCGACCGACCAGCGCCAGATGTCCGCGCCGACGTCCAGGTTGAAGAAGAGCAGGGCGAGCGCGAGGTTGCTGGTGGTGGCGACGTACCAGACGGCCTGCCACAGGTTCAGCCGGCCGCCCAGCTTGGCGGGCGTGTACTCGGCCAGCAGCGCCATGGCGACGGCGAAGTCGATGCCGTAGGCGACGCCGACCAGCACCCGGCCGACCCAGACGACGCCGAAGTCGTCGGCGAACGCGGCGATCAGGGCGCCCGCGATGGCGAAGGCCTTGGCGAGCAGCAGCGGCGGCACCCGGCCGATCCGGGTGGCGAGCCAGCCGCCTATCGGGTTGAAGAGGATTGCCAGGGCCGGAGCGGTGGCCGTGAGGATCGACACCTGTGTGCTGGTGAGCTCCATCTGGGACGTCATCGGTCCCAGACCGGCGCTCAGCGCCGCGTTCGAATAGGCGTCGAGGAACAGTCCACCGAATACCAGGAACCAGATGACCTGCGCCCGGCCGGTGATCTTACCCAGCCCATCGATGAGCCCAACGACGTCGGCGACGCCTTTGACGCTCGGACGTTGTGCCATGAATCCGCCTTCGAGGAGGACCCATCGGTGGCACGGGGAGCACAAAAAAACAGGCATGACGAAACCACCGACAGGTGGTCTATGTCTGTGCCTGTCAAAACACTGCGGAAAGCGCCGCAGCACGTGAACTGCTGAAATGCGTGACTACGCAGTGAGATTAAGAACGCGCGAGGAGGAACGTCAAGGGTTTCCAGGAGGTTACCGAAACGTGACGCCCCGGGCCCGGCCCCGTTCCGGACGCGCGACACGGCCGTACGGGGCCGGGCGGGCCGGGCGGGCCAGGCGGGGGCGGGGGCGGCCTGCCGCCCGGCCACGGACGCCGCCACCGGCGCGGCCCGGCTGCCCGTGCGGACCGTCGCGCCTGGCCAGCCGTGCCGGCCATGCCGACCGTTGCGCCCGGACGACCGTCGCGCCCGGCCGACCGTGCGGCCTGGCCCCCCGTGCCGCTCCGGCCCCCCCCGCGGCCCGGCTACCCGTGGCGCCTCCTGTCCGCGCGCTCCCGCGCCTTGCGCCGTTCCACGGTGTACGCCGACCAGTCGCCCCGGTGCCGGTCGCACCGGGAGGCCCCCACCATGGCCAGCCGCGCGCAGCGGGTGCCCTTCAGTGTGGGTGCCCCGCATGTCGGCTGCCTACGTGCCATGCCTACCGCCCCCTGGGTCCGGCCGGCCGGTGTGCCGGCGGGACCCAGGATCGTCCGGCGGCGATGCCCCGGGGAAGGCGTACCCGCACCCGGCCGGTGCGCTCCGGAGCGTACGGGCGGTCAGGCCGGCGCCTTCCCGGGAGCGCCGCCGCGCGTCCCGGAAGGTGAACGCCGAGGTCCGCCCGGCCGGTCCGGTCCGGGCACGCGGGATTGACGGTGCGTCAGCGGCCGGACTGAAGGGCCGTCCAGGTGCCGGCCCCCACGCTCCCGTCCACCGCCAGCCCGCGGGCCCTCTGGTAGTCGCGCACCGCCGTGCTCGTCGCCGGGCCGAACGACCCGTCCACCGCCAGCGTCGAGCCGAGCGCGGCCGTCAGCGCCCGCTGGATCCGCTTCACCGCGTCACCCGAACTGCCCTGGGCGAGCGCGGGGGTGGTCCCGGCCGACAGCAGCGCCGTCCAGGTCCTCGCGCCGACCGTGCCGTCGGCCGGGAGGCCCCGCGTGGTCTGGAACGCCTGGACCGCGCTCTTGGTGGCGGGCCCGAAGAGGCCGTCCACGGCCCCCGGCTCGTACCCCTGGTCGTCCAGGAGCCGCTGGAGCGCCCTCACCTGGTCGCCCGCGGAACCCGTCTTCTGGGTGTCGTACGCCCCGAAGCTCAGCTCGTCGCTCCCGCTGCCGGAGCCGCCGGCCCCGGCGACGAGCTGCATGTAGTAGGTCCAGTTCCAGTTGGCTCCCGGGTCGGTGTGGTCGTTGCCGGGGGCCTCGCTGTGCCCGATGATGTGCGACCGGTCCTTGGGGATGCCGTAGTGGTCGCAGAGGTGGGCGGTCAGGGCGGCCGACGAGCGGTACATCGGGTCGGTGAACCACGACGGGTCGTCGATGAACCCCTCGTGCTCGATGCCCAGCGACGAGGAGTTGGCGCTCTTGGCGTGGTAGGCGGTGTCCTTGTCACGCACCATCTGGGTGATCTGGCCGTCCGAGGAACGGACCACGTAGTGGGAGCTGACCTGCGACGCGGCGTTCTGGAACCAGCTGATGGTGCCCGCGTACGAGCCCTGCGTGACGTGCACGACCACCTTGTCGACCGTGGCCGTCCGGCCCGTCGCGTAGTTGGCGGAGGCGGCCGGCACCCAGAGGGCCGGAGGGTAGTCGGTGCTCTGCGCGGTGACGTCCGCCGAGGCCAGGGCCCCCTTCTCCGGGGCGACCGGACGCGAGGTCACGGTGATCCGCTCGCCCGCCACCGTGGTGTGCAGCCCTTGGGCCAGGAAGGTGTACACGGTGTCCGCGTAGAGCGCGGCGACCGGGCCCTGGGCGCCGCTGTAGCGGGCGACGGCCGGGTACCAGGCGTTGATGTCGGCGCGCTCGTCCCCGTCCAGGCCGAGCGCGTCGGCGTGGCTGCGCAGGACGGCGGCGCCGCCCAGGATGTTGGCCTCGGTGTCCTGGCGCAGTTCGGCCGGCGTCTCGCCGGTCAGCTGGGCGGCCTTCTCCAGGGAGTGGTTCACGGGGTTGCTGACCAGGTGCATCACCCCGTAGCCGCCCGCCTGGCTGGGGCGGCCGGAGTGCCCGTCCAGGTGGGTCTCGCCGTAGCCGACGGCGGCGAGCAGGTCGCGCGGTACACCGTAGGCCGCGGCGGCCCGTGTGAACGCCCGGTTCATCGGATCGGGTGTGGTGCCGGAGGCGGCGGGAGCGGGGGAGACGGTGGCGACCAGGGCCGAGACGGTGAGGGCGGCCAGAGCGGCCGGGCGTCTCGCGGTGTGGCCGGCGGGGGGTCGGGGCATACCTGCTCCAGGTTCGTGGGGGAGGGGAAGGCTCCCGGACCCGGTGGGGTGGGCCGAGGGCCGTCGAGCCCGAGCAGGCTATCCATGTGATTAGGGCATGACAATGATGTCCCGGCGTGTCCAAATCGCCTTCACCCGAACGGAGTTGAGGCGAGGTTGGAGGGTCCGCCGTCCTGGCCCGTCGCGATGTCCGGGCCTCTGGGCCCCGGGGCGGGCGCGGGAACCCTCCGCGCGTGCCTGGAACCGGTCCGCGCGGCCGCGACGGGGTCACCGACCGCGAGGTGGCGGCCCGGCGCCGGGCCTGAACCGGTTCGAAGGCCGTGCTCACGAGGCCTGCGGTCCAACGCCCGCTTCAGAGGCCCTCGTTGACGTATGACCTGGGCGCATGCGGCCGCGGTCCGCCCTGGAGCCGAGCCCTCGCCCCCACCCGGCGTCGCCGTGGATTCGCACACCTGGTCGGAGCTCCCTCCTCCCGGGGGAACGCGGCACGGAAACCGGCCCGTGAAGGCGTATAAAGGGTGCCTCCGGAGCAGCCGGCGCCCCCGACGGCCCCCGCCCCCACCCCACGCGGCCGGCGTCACCGCGTACGAGAGCTCAGGAGCGTCGCATGAGTACCTCGGAAGAGATCAACGCCCTGCTCGTCAGCAGGTTCGGCACGGACCCCGCGGCCATCCGGCCCGAGGTGCCGCTGCGCCAGCTGAGCCTGGACTCGCTCGCCCTGGAGGAGCTCAGGCTGCTCATCGAGGACCGGCTGGACATCGACCTCGACGACATCGTCCTGAGCTCGCGGGACACCCTCGGCCACCTGGTCGCCGCGGTGCACAGCAAGGCCGGCGCGTGACGGCCCCGGTGCCCCGCACACGCGGCTCCGCCGAGCGGGCGGCCGGACCGATCGCCGCCCGCCGGGGAGCCGGACCGTACGCCGCCGCCGTCACCGGCATCGGCCTGGTCACCGCCGCCGGCACGGGAGCCGGTGCCGCCTGGCACGGCGTCAGTGACCTCGCCACCGCGCCCTCCGTCCATCCCGTGGACGAACTCGCCGGGCTGCCCTGCGACTTCATGTACACCGTCACCGACACCGACCCGAAGGCCGTCCTGGGGGTCGCCGCCCAGCGGCTCATGGACCGCTTCTCGCAGCTCGCCGTGATCGCCGCGCGGGAGGCCGTCGCCGACGCCGGTCTCGACCCCTCGGTGTGGGACAGCGGCCGGGTCGCCGTCGTCATCGGCTCCGCCCACGGCGGCCTGCCCTTCTACGACGACCAGCACACCACGCTCACCGAACGCGGGGCCCGGCGCGTCTCCCCGAAGCTTGCCCCGCTCACCGTCGTCAACGGCGCCGCCAGCAGCGTCGCCATGGACCTGGGCGTGCACGGCCCGAGTCTGGCCGTCTCCACCGCCTGCTCCTCCGGCACCGTCGCCATCGGCACCGCCCACCAGATGCTCCGCGCCGGCGCCTGCGACATCGTCGTGGCCGGCGGCGCCGAATCGGTCCGCTCCCGGCTCCTGATCGCCAGCGCGTGCCAGATGCGGGCCGTCTCCACCCGCCGCGACGACCCCGCGGCCGCCTGCCGGCCCTTCGACTCCCACCGGGACGGCTTCGTCGTCGGCGAGGGCGCGGGCCTCCTCGTCCTGGAGCACCCCGAGCACGCCCGCGCACGCGGTGCCACCGTGCGCGCCCACGTCGCCGGCTACGGCGCCTCCAGCGACGCCCACTCCGCCGTCGCCCCCGACCCCGACGGACTCGGTATCGAACGGGCGCTGCGCACGGCCCTGGCCGACGCGGACCTCGGCCCCGACGACATCGGGCACGTCAATGCCCACGGCACCTCGACCGTCGCCAACGACCTCATCGAGGCGGCCATGCTCCACCGCGTCCTGGGTGAGCACCCTCTCGTCACCTCCACCAAGGCGATGACCGGGCACACCCTGGGCGCCGCCGGAGGCATCGAGGCCGCCCTGACGGTCCTCGCGCTCCAGCACCAACTGGTCCCGCCCACCGCCAACCTGGACGCACCGGACCCGGCGATCCCGGTCGACGTGGTGAGCAAGGAGGCCAGGCGCGGCAGGTTCGACTGCGCCGTGAAGACCTCGCTGGGCTTCGGCGGGCACAACGCGGCGCTCGTCCTCACCAGGGCCTGACGGGAGGCGAGGAGCACCATGACCCAGGAGATCATCCGGTCGCTGTCCGTCCGCGGACTGCGGTACAGCTACCGGGTCCTGCCCCGCGACGGCCGGGGTGAGCCCGCCGCGACCGAACCCGTCCTCGTCCTCGGCGGCGCCCTGCAAGGCATGTACGGCTGGCCGCAGATGGATGAGCACCTCGGCCCGCTGACCGACGTGGTCACCGCCGACCTGCCCGGCATGGGCACCGCCGACCCCCTGCCGCCCGGCCCCGCGGCCGCGGTCCTGCGCGACGCGGTCACCGCGATCGTGGACGACCTCGGTGTCCCCCGGATCAATCTCTTCGGCTTCTCCTACGGCGCGGCCATCGCCTTCGGCTGGGCCCGGCACGCCCCCGCACGCGTCGCCCGGCTGGTGCTGGGCGGCGTCCCGGTCCACATCGGGGAGGCGCAGCGCGCGTACTGGCGCCGGGCGGCCGAACGCCTCGCCGAGGGCGACCAGGAAGGGTTCGCGGCGCTCGCCGCCGACGGCCTGATGTGCCTGGACCCGGACCGGCCCGTCCACCGTGGAGAGCTGGCCCGCCGCTACGTCCGGCGCTCCTTCCTGCACGCCCTGCGCGGCGACTCCCCGCACACCGTGGACTCGCTGCACCGGGCCCTGGAGGACCGTCCGGAGTTCACCGGGGGCCTGTCGGGCGTACCGGCGCTGGTCTTCGCGGGCGAGCACGACACGGTCACCTCACCCGAGCGGCAGCGGGAGTTCGCGGCCACGATCGAGGGCAGCCGCTTCCTCACCCTGCCCGAGTCCGACCACTGGGTCGTGCTGGAGCGGTCCGACGAGGTCGCGGCCCTGGTGGCCGGTTTTCTCACCCGGCCGCTCCTCCCGCACCAGGCGGCGGAACCGGAGCCCCAAGCGCTGCCGTACCCGGACACGGACGTGTGGGGCGGGCCCCGCCGGACCCGCCCCACCGTCACACCGCCCTGACGCTCACACAGCCCTTGGGCTCACTTGATCCGCACGATCTGCGGGTCGTGGTCGCTGGCCTGGTCGGCGAACTCCGCGTTGATGTGCACCACGTCGTAGTCGAGGCGGCGGATGCCGGGGCTCGTCAGGATGTGGTCCAGCGTCTGCGAGTTGCCGTCGTAGACGTAGCTGTACTGCTCCGCCTTCGGCAGGGTGGTGATGAGCGGCTTGAGCACCCGGCCCCGGGTCAGCGCGTCCATCGTCGGGGAGAACGCGAAGTCGTTCAGGTCTCCGAGCGTGACGACCCGCGCCGACTTGTCCGCCTTCAGCAGCGAGGTGACGAAGGTGTTGACCTCGGCCGCCTGCCGGATCCGCTGCGTCTCCGAGGAGCGCGTCGGCTCCTGGAAGCGGCCGTGCAGGGACTGGTCGCCGCCCTTGGACGCGAAGTGGTTGCCGATCACGAACACCGGCTCGCCCCGGAAGAGGAACTCGCCCACCAGCGGCTTACGGCTGGAGTTCCAGGCGTCGCTGGTGGGGTTGATCCGGCCGGGCGAGACGGAGAGCGTGGCGCCCTTCCGCGTCTTCACGGCCGTGACCGCGGTGGTGGCGTCACCGCCCGCCCGGTCCACGAACGAGACCCGCTTCGGGTTGAACAGGAAGACGTTGCGGATGTTGCCGCCGGGCTCGCCGCCGTCCTTGTTGTTCTCCGGGGCGACGTAACGCCAGGAGTACCGGGGGCCGCCGGCGGCGACGATCGCGTCCGTGAAGCGCTTCAGCGTCGCCTCGGAGCCCACCGTGCCGTCGTTCACCGCGCCGTTGTCGTCCTGGATCTCCTCCAGGGACACGATGTCGGGGGAGGAGAGGTTCACCGCGACCCCGGAGGCCAGCGTGTCGAACTTCACCTGGTCGTCCAGCGCGTCCAGGTTCTCCACGTTGTACGTGGCGACGGCGAGTTCGTCACGCTTCTGCTTCCGGGTCACCTCGCGCCGCAGACCCTTGTCGACGTGCCGGCCCAGCTGGGTCGCCTGCACGTTGTAGCCGCCGTACGAGGCGTAGTCCAGGACGCCCGTGGTCGTCCCGGCCAGTGTGTCGCCCACGTTCGCCACCGGCACCGGCTGCGCGGGGTCCAGCGACATCACCTTGAGGCGGCCGGTGTTCTGGTCCTCGTAGGACCGGTACAGCGTGCCGCCGCGCCGGGTGGGGTTCTCCTTCGGCTTGACGGTGACCCAGACCTCGTCGTACGCGGTCGTCGCACCGGTCACCCGGGTGTCGGACATCGTGACCCGGACACCTTCCAGCGACTCGTACAGGTCCAGGGCGTACCGCTTCGGCTGCAGGGGCAGCGCGTCGATCGAACCGCCGCCCGCCGTCGGCACATAGGCGTCCGGCACCGAGCGCGCGTTCAGGACGACCGGCGCGGGCAGGGCGTTGCCCGAGGAGAGGACCGTGGTCCGCGGGGCGGTCAGCTGGGTCAGCGACTGGGTGCCGGTGGCCGGGTAGTACTCTGCGACCTGCCCGCTGACCAGCACCGAGTCCCCGACCGCCACGGCGGGCACAGCGGAACCGGTGTAGACGAACAGGCCCTCGCTGGTACGCGGGTCGTCGTCCGGCGCGGTGTCCTGGATCCAGAAGCCGTGCGAGCCGCTGGTGCGTACGCCGGTGACGACACCCGGGACCCCGGTCACCGGCTGTCCGGCGAGCGGCGAGACGCGGGTGGTGCCCTGGATGTCGTGGATCCGTACGGTGCCGGGCTCGGTCGGCCCCTCGGGCTCCTCGGGGACGGAACCGCCGGAGGTCTCCCCGGCCGCGTTCACGGGGGTCGGGGTGCCTGAGGTCAGGTCGGCCGCGTTGTCGTCGGTGTCCGCGAGGGAGGCGCCGCGCGCCACGGAGGAACTGGCCGAGGCCCCCGTCGCCGGTCCGCTGCCCTCCCGTACGACGGCCGTGCCGTAGCCCACGAGATCCACGATCCGGGTGTCGGCCGCACAGTCCGCGGCGGTCTTGCAGGTCAGCGGCGTGGTACCGGAGACCAGCGCCACGGTCCCGGCGGTCGCGGACATCGCGGTGGTGCCGGTGGCGTCGGCGGCCGGCAGGTCCACGGTGCCGCCGGTACCCGCGGCCTGGGCGACGAGGTAGCGGCCACCGGGCGCGACGGCACCGGACAGCGGGGTGACCTGCCACTGCGAACCGGCCGACGGGGTGCCGGGGAGGTACTGGACACTGAAACCGGACAGCGCGAACTGGCCGGACGAGGCGTTGGCCAACTCGATGAAGTCGCGGGTGAGCGTCGCACCGGAGTTGCCCCCGCCGCCGTAGACCTCGGAGATCACGGCGGACGAGGACGGAGCCGCGAAGGCGGCGGGCAGCGCGGTCACCGACAGGGTCACGGCGACGGCACCGGCCAGCAGGGCGGAGCCGGATCTGGCTATGCGCACGGGAACAGCCCCCAAGTAGGTAGTGAGGAGGCAAAAGCTATGCGCGTAGACATGGGCTGACAAGGAGTCGCGAGGTTAAATCCCGGCAACACCCCGATGCGCCGGGCGCGGACCACCGGCACGCCCCCTCGGCGCGCCCCGCCCGCGCCGGTCGGACGGCACCGAACCCGGGCGCCGGAGCCGTGTGGGCTCGCGGACGCAACCGGTACGCCGCCGGAACGCGTGTCGAGGGATGGAGAAGTCGGAAGCCGTCACCCGCCGTGTCCGTACGGGAGTTGGCCGGTGCGGCCGAGAGGTTCAGGAGATGCCTCATGCCGGACGAGATCACGCTGCGTCCCGTCACCGCCGATGATCTCGACCTGTTCGAGGGGGAGTTCAGTGGCCCGGAGGGCTGGGGCCCGCACGCGTGGTTCGGCTTCCAGTCGACGGCCGACCTGCGCCGCCGCTTCGCGGAGAACGGTCTGCTCGGTCCTGACGGAGGTCTGCTCTCGGTCGCCGAGGGTGACGTGACGGTGGGCCGGGTCAAGTGGTTCCCCGGCAGTTGGGGGCCCGCCGATCTGACCAACTGGAGCCTGGCGATCGGCCTGGTGCCCTCCGCCCGAGGCCGGGGCACAGGCACCCGGGCCCAGCGGTTGTGGCGGAGTACCTCTTCGACCACACCCGCGCCGACCGGCTCCAGGCGTGGACCGACCGCGCCAACCTCGCTGAACAGCGCGCGTTGGAGAAGGCGGGCTTCGTGCGGGAAGGCGTGCTGCGCTCCGCGGTGTGGCGCGACGGGCAGTGGAACGACGCGGTGCTCTTCTCCCTGCTCCGCGCGGAGCGGCCCGGTGGCGCGCCGCGCGGCACGGCACGGTGATCGCCACGACAAGGGGCTGCGGCAGGCGCGGGGCGCGCAGAAGAGAGACGGCGTAAGGCCCCCGACGGCGGCCGGGGGGCGGGTACCCCGGCCGCGGTGCTTGAATGGACCGTCGTCCCTGGTCCGGCAAGGAGAAGCGCTGTGCCCCTGGTATCTGTCGTGATGCCCGTCTACAACTCGGCATCCACTCTCGGCGCGGCCGTCCGGTCGGTGCTCACCCAGACCCACAGCGACCTGGAGCTGCTGGTTACCGACGACCGCTCCACCGATGACTCCATGGACCTGCTCCGTGAGTTCGCCGAGCGGGACGAGCGCGTCCTGCCGGAGTCGGCGCCCGAACAGGGAGGTGCGGGCCGGGCCCGCAACCTCGCGATCGAGCGGGCCCGCGGGGACTACGTCGCCTTTCTCGACAGCGACGACATGTGGCTTCCGGAGAAGACCGAGAAGCAGCTCGCCTTCGCCGCGGAGGCCACCGCGCCGTTGACGTTCACCTCGTACTTCAAGATGGACGCCGACCACGACGGCGAGAGCACCGACTGGGTCCCCAACGGGCGGGTGGTCCGTGCGCGGGAGCACGTGGACCACCGCGCGATGCTGGTCCGGGACCACATCGGTGCCCTCACCGCCATGTACGACCGCAATGCCCTGGGCACGAGGCTGATGCCGGAGATGCGCAAGCGCCAGGACTACGCCCTCTGGCTGTCGATCACGCGGGAGGGCGCTGACGCCCGGGGCCTGGCTGAGCCGCTTGCGGTGTACCGGGCCAACCAGGCGGGATCGCTGTCCTCCAACAAGCTCTCGCTCGTGCGGTACAACTGGGCTCTGTACCGCCAGCACGAGCGTCTGTCGGTCCCACGGTCGACGCGGGCGCTGACCGGGGCCGTATGGCAGTCCCTGCGAAACTCGCGCGTCTGAGGGCTGTCCGTCCCGTGATCCCTGGCGGGCGCACGACGACCGCTACGGCACGTCCCGCGTCGTCGGGTCAGCGTCGGGCCGCCAGGGAGAACGAGTGGCCCGCCGGGTCCGCGTAGACGCGTACGTCGTGGGAGCCGATGGTCGTGTCGCCCGTGTCCACCGGGCGGGCGCCCAGGCCCACCGCCTCGCGTTCCGCCTCGTCCATCGCGCCCGGGTCGACCAGGATGCGCAGATGCGCCTGCTGGGCGTCCTCCGGGCGGGGCCAGCTCGGCGGGGCGTAGCCGTGGTCGCGGCGGACCGCCAGGTGGACACCGCTGTTGCCGACGACCTCGACGAAGTCGGGATCGTTCCCGACGCGCGTCTCGGCGTCCAGCAGGGCGGCGTAGAACCCGGCGAGTTCCAGCGGTTCGGCACAGTCCAGGACCAGAACACTCGTCTTCCCTACAGTCATGGGTCCCGTGTACCCCTGACGGTGCCGCGTACGCGGCCGTGGGCCCGGGTGCGCGGCCCGACACCGTACGCCGTGCCGCGCTGGTCCCCCGGAGAACGGCGGCCTGCCCGTAGGGTCGGGGCCATGGCTGAGCGTACGGGTGACCAGGCCACAGGCACGTCCGGTCCCGGCCCTTCCGATCCCATGCGCTGGCGCGCCCTCGGGGTCTGCCTCGTCGCCGGGTTCATGACGCTGCTCGACGTGTCCATCGTCAATGTGGCGCTGCCCTCCATCAAGGCCGGCCTGAACACCCCGGAGTCCGACCTCCAGTGGGTGCTGTCCGGCTACGCCCTGACCTTCGGACTGGTCCTGATCCCCGGCGGCAGACTGGGGGACGCGCGGGGCCGCCGGGCCGTGTTCATGACCGGGCTGGCCCTGTTCACCCTGGCCTCCGCCGCCTGCGGGGCCGCCCAGTCCAGCACCTGGCTGGTCGTCGCCCGGCTGATCCAGGGCGCGGCCGGCGGGCTCCTCTCGCCGCAGATCTCGGCACTGATCCAGCAGATGTTCTCGGGCCGTGAACGGGGCCGGGCCTTCGGCATGTTCGGCACCGTCGTCGGCATCTCCACCGCCGTCGGCCCGCTGCTGGGCGGGGTGCTGATCCAGTTCGCCGGAGCCGAGGAGGGGTGGCGCTGGGTCTTCTACGTCAACCTGCCCATCGGTGCCGTCTGCCTGGTCCTCGCCCACCGGCTGCTGCCCGACACCCCGTCGGCGGGCCGGGTGCGGCCCCGTGACCTGGATCCGCTCGGGGTGCTGCTGCTCGGCGCCGGGGTGCTGTCGCTGCTGCTGCCGTTCGTCCAGGCCCAGCAGTGGCCCGGCAACACCAAGTGGCTGCTCGTGGTGCTCGCGGCGCTGCTGCTCGCCGCGTTCGTCGGCTGGGAGTCGCGGTGTTCGCGGCGCCGGGTGCAGCCCGTCCTGGACCTCGCGCTGTTCCGCTTCCGGTCCTTCTGGCTGGGCTGCCTGATGATCCTGATGTACTTCGCCGGGTTCACCTCGATCTTCTTCATCACCACCCTCTACCTCCAGTCCGGGCTGCATTACAGCGCGCTGGAGGCGGGTCTGGCCATCACCCCGTTCGCGCTCGGCGCGGGCGGCTCGGCGGGCATCGGGGGACGGCTCGTCAACCGCTTCGGACGGCCGCTGATCGTGGTGGGCCTCGTCATGGTGGCCCTGGGGCTCGGACTCACCGCCATGGCCGTACACCTGGTGCCGGGCCGGGGCGCCGGGCTCGCGATGGCGGCACCGCTGCTGCTGGCCGGGCTCGGCAGCGGACTGGTCATCGCCCCCAACCAGACCCTCACCCTGTCCGAGGTGCCAGTGCACAACGCGGGCAGCGCCGGGGGCACCCTCCAGACCAGCCAGCGGGTCGGCTCGGCCATCGGTATCGCGGCGGTCGGCTCGGTGTTCTTCTCCCGGCTGGGCCGTGACGACTGGGCCCCGGCCTACGACCACGGGCTGGTGGTGTCCACCGCGTTCGTCCTTGCCGGGCTGATCGTGGCCCTCGCCGATGTCCTGGCCGGGCGACGGGGAAGGAGACGCCAGGAGAAGGCCGAAGCCACCGACCAGCCGAGGAGCAGTCCATGAGCAGCACACCGGCCGCCCGGGAACCCGACGACCGCGAACCGAACGCGAACAGCACGTACGGCCACAAGCCCTTCAAGCGGTCCCGCAGCCACTTCGCCGACCGGATCACCGCCGACGGGCGTGACGGCTGGCCCGTCGAGGCGGGACGCTACCGGCTCGTCGTCAGCCGGGCCTGCCCCTGGGCGAGCCGCGCCCTGGTCTCCCGCAGGCTGCTCGGTCTGGAGGACGCCCTGTCGCTGGCCGTCGCCGATCCCATCCAGGACGACCGCAGCTGGCGCTTCACCCTCGACGAGGGCGGCAGGGACCCGGTCCTCGGCATCCACTACCTCGGCGAGGCCTACGACGCCCGGGAGCACGACTACCCCGGCGGCGTCAGCGTCCCCGCGATCGTCGACATCCCCACCCGCACCCTGGTCACCAACGACTACCAGCAACTCACCCTGGACCTGGCCACCGAGTGGACCGCCCTGCACCGTCCCGGCGCGCCCGACCTCTACCCGGAGCGGCTGCGCGACGAGATCGACACGGTGATGGACGGCATCTACCGGGACGTCAACAACGGTGTCTACCGGGCCGGTTTCGCCGGTGAGCAGGGTGAGTACGAGGCCGCGTACACCGATGTGTTCCGCCGCCTGGACCTGGTCTCCGAACGGCTGGCGGGACAGCGGTACCTGGTGGGGGACACCCTCACCGAGGCGGACATCCGGCTCTTCACCACCCTGGTGCGCTTCGACGCCGTCTACCACGGCCACTTCAAGTGCAACCGGAACAAGCTCACCGAGGACCCCGTCCTGTGGGCGTACGCCCGTGACCTCTACCAGACGCCCGGATTCGGTGACACGGTCGACTTCGACCACATCAAGCGGCACTACTACCAGGTGCACACCGGCATCAACCCGACCGGCATCGTGCCGCTCGGACCCGACCTGTCCGGCTGGCTGACCCCGCACCACCGCGAGGAGCTGGGCGGCCGGCCGTTCGGCGACGGCACCCCGCCGGGCCCGGTACCGCCCGGCGAGGAGATCCCGGCCGCGGGCCGCCCCTGACCCGGCTCCCGCCCCGAGTCCGCCCCGCCTCCGGGGGTTCCGGTCCCGTACCCCCCGTATCCCCTTCCGGGTACGGGGGGTACGGGGGTACGCGGACGGGGCTCACTTCACGCGTGGAGGAGGCTGCGGCCCGCCGCCCGCCAGCGGTGAACGGGCCAGGACCACACAGCCGACGGCGATCAGGGCCACCGCGATCAACTGCGGCAGCAGCCACCATCCGGTACGCAACCGCTCACCGAACAGGGTCACCCCGTACGTGATGCTGATCAGCGCGTCCCCCAGCGTCAGCATCGGCTGTACCGCCGCCAGCGTGCCGGCCTGCAGGGCGTTCTGGAGGATGAAGAGCGCGCCGACCCCGGCCGCCGCGGTGCCGTACAGCTGCCACGCCTTCACCAGGCCGATGAATCCGTCGCTCGTCAGCCGCGACATGGCGTCCTTCATCAGGGCGGCCGTCAGCGCGTACGCGCACGCGGCCGCCAGCCCCAGCAGTGCGGCCCGCGCGTTGCCCGAGATACGCATCGCGGAGGTGATCAGCGCGGCCTCGAAGACCCCGGTCACCACCAGCGCCGGAATCCAGGCCGTCCCCTGGACCTCGTCGGTGCCGCCGACCGGCGCGGCCGACGCCATGCCGAGCGCGAGCCCGAGCGTCACGGCGGCCACCCCGGTCCACACCGGGCGCGGCACCCGCACCCGCATGACGAACCCGGCGAGCAGCAGGGTCGCGGGCAGTTCGATGACGAAGATGGGCTGGACCACGGCGATCGGCCCGGTGGCCAGCGCCACCGCCTGGCAGACGGCCGCGACGATCACCATGCCGATCCCGCCCAGCCACACCGGCTGGCGCAGCAGATGACCCACCAGCGACAGACGCATCGCCTCGCCGGAGGGGACCTTGAGGGCGGCGCGGCGCTGGAGCACCGAGGCGGAGCCGTTGCTGAGCGCGGTGAGGACGGCGAACAGGACACTGATCACCCGCACCATGATGGGGGCCCGGGACCGTTTGCCCGTGCTGCCACGGGCACCTCCGAGTGTCGGGTTTCCACCGGGCGCCGCCGGTGGCCCCCCGTGGCGCGTCCGGAGCACGCGCGTGCGCTGTCAGTGCCCCCCGATAGCGTGCTCCCATGGTCGCGAAGACGAGCCCTCCCGTCCTGTCCCGCCGCGCGCTCAACCGCGCCACCCTGGAGCGGCAGTCGCTGCTCCGGCGCGCCACGGTGCCCGCGAAGGACATGGTCGCCCGGCTGGTCGGCCTCCAGGCGCAGAACACCCGGCCCCCGTACTTCCAGCTGTACGCCCGGATCGAGGGCTTCGACCCGATGGAGCTGTCCGCGCTGATGGAGTCGCGTGAGGTGGTCCGGATCGTCACCCTGCGCTCCACCATCCACACGCACACCGCCGATGACGCGCTCACCCTGCGGCCGCTGGTGCAGCCGGCCCGTGAGCGGGAGCTGAAGGTCTTCCGGCACGGGCTGACGGGCGTGGACCTGGAGCGGCTCGCCGCCGTCAGCCGGACGCTCGTTGAGGAGCGGCCCCGCACCATGAAGGAGCTACGGGACGCGCTGCTCGTCCACTGGCCGGACGCCGAACCACGTGCCCTGTCGACCGCCGCCCGGTGCCTGCTCCCCCTGGTCCAGGTCACCCCGCGCGGACTGTGGGGGCGCGGCGGGCAGGTCGCGCTCACGACCGTCGAGCACTGGCTCGGCCGCCCCTCCGAGCCGGCACCCGCCCCCGACGCGACGGTCCTGCGCTACCTCGGCGCCTTCGGTCCCGCCTCGGTGAAGGACATGCAGACGTGGGCGGGCGTCACCCGGCTCCGTGAGGTCTTCGAACGGCTGCGGCCCCGGCTGGTCACCTTCCGCGACGAGCACGGCGTGGAGCTCTTCGACCTGCCCGACGCACCGCGCCCGGACCCGGACACCCCCGCCCCGCCGCGCTTCCTGCCCGCATTCGACAACGTCCTGCTCGGCCACGCCGACCGGACCCGCGTCATCCCGCCCGCCTACCGCAACCGCAACGGCGTGGGCAACCAGGTGTACGGAACGGTCCTGTACGACGGGTACTTCGCGGCGATCTGGCGCCTGGACCAGACAGGGGACACGGCGACGGTGACCGTCCAGACCCTCGGGGACCTCGGCCCGGCAGCGCGCGAGGAGATCACCGGGGAGGCCGTCCGGATGCTGGCGGTGATGTCCGACGCCACCGTCCACGACGTGCGGTACGCCCCGTTCGTCGACTTCGGCGACTGAGTACGCGCACCGGCGGCCCGGCCTGGTCCGCCAGGGGCGGCCACGCACTCAGGACACGCGGCCCCCGCTCCAAGGACACGCGCCCCGCCCCTAAGGCAGCAGCCCCACCCGGCGTGCGGCCACCACCGCCTCCAGCCGGGTGTGCGCCCCCAGCTTCCGCATCGCCGAGCGCAGATAGGCCTTCACCGTCTCCGGCCGCAGCCCCAGCCGCTCGGCCGCCACCGCGTTCGTCGCCCCCGACGCCACACAGGCGAGCACGTCCACCTCGCGCGGGGCCAGCCGCACGTACCTCGTCTCGGGCGGGCGGTCGCTTCCGGTGGCCGAGGCGAGCCGCCCGCAGACCACCAGCAGCTCGTCGCGGAGGTCCGGATCCGCGATCCTCGGCGCCAGTGCGCGCAGCTCCCGGTGCGCCTCGCGTACGTCCTCCCAGACACCGGGGCCCTCCCCGGCACCGGACAACTGCTCCCGGGTGGTGGTGAGCAACTGCCGGACCTCGTCCCGGACGGCCAGCGCCTGCTCCACGTCACGGGCCGCCGACGCCGCCGCGTCGAACGTACGGTCGCCGAGGGCGAGCGGGGTGCGCAGGGCCCCGTACAGCACGCCGCGCACCCGGCGGCGCACCACCACGGGCACCGCGACGACCGAACGCAGGCCCTCCGCAGCCACGGCCGTGTCGTACTCGTGGCTGATGTGGCGGGCCGAGGCGTAGTCGGTCACCGCGCAGGGCCGGGACAGGGCCATCGCCTTGCCGCCGAGGCCGCTGCCCGCCGAGATGACGAGCCCGCGCAGCGCGGAGGTCTGCGCGCCGTTCAGCTCCGCGATGCGCGCGTGCCGGGCGTCGGACAGGAGGCCGCCGAACACCACCGGCAGCCCGCTCGTACGGCGCAGTCTCAGCAGGGCCGCCTGCACCTCGGTCGCCTCGCCCGGTTCTGCCACGGGACGCGCCCCCCGCTCTCTCGGTGGTACCCCCGTTCGGGGGTGGTGAGATCTGGGTCACTGTTCACATGATGTTAAGGCCCGTCGTCACCAGACGGGTCCGCAACGAGGAGGGCACATGTCGGCAACCAGTGCGACGGAGACGTTCCGGGCAGCCCGGGACTACCTGCTGGAGCACCGCGAGGACTACGCGACGGCCTGCGCGGGCTTCCGCTGGCCCCGGTCGCCCCACTTCAACTGGGCCCTCGACTGGTTCGACGTCATCGCCGAGGACAACGACCGCACCGCTCTGCACATCGTGGAGGAGGACGGCACCCGTACCGAGGTGTCCTTCGCGGAGATGGCCGCCCGGTCGAACCGGGCCGCGAACTGGATGCGGTCCCAGGGCGTCGCGGCCGGTGACCGCGTCCTGGTCGTGCTCGGCAACCAGACCGAGCTGTGGGAGACCGCCCTCGCCGCGATGAAACTGCGCGCCGTCGTCATCCCCGCCACCCCGCTGCTGGGCCCCCCCGACCTGCGCGACCGGGTCGAACGCGGCAGGGTCCGGCACGTCCTCGTACGGTCGGCGGACACCGCGAAGTTCGACGAGGTGCCCGGCGACTACACCCGGATCGCGGTCGGTGAGGACGTCGAGGGCTGGCTCTCCTACCGGGGCGCCGACGAGGCGTCCGACACCTTCACGCCGGACCGGGAGACCGACGCCGACGAAGCCCTGATGCTGTACTTCACCTCCGGGACGACCGCGAGCCCCAAGCTGGTCGAGCACACCCATGTGTCCTACCCGGTCGGCCACCTGTCCACGATGTACTGGATCGGGCTCAAGCCCGGCGACGTCCATCTGAACATCTCCTCGCCCGGCTGGGCGAAGCACGCCTGGTCGAACCTCTTCGCCCCGTGGAGCGCCGAGGCCACCGTCTTCATCTTCAACTACACCCGCTTCGACGCGGCCCGGCTGATGGCGGAGATGGACCGCTCCTCGGTGACGAGCTTCTGCGCACCGCCGACCGTCTGGCGCATGCTCATCCAGGCCGACCTGTCCCAGCTGAGGACACCGCCGCGGGAGGTCGTCGCCGCCGGTGAGCCGCTCAACCCCGAGGTCATCGAGACCGTCCGGAGGCTCTGGGGCGTCACCATCCGGGACGGCTTCGGACAGACCGAGACCGCCGTCCAGGTCGCCAACACCCCGGGGCAGTTGCTGAAGGCGGGCTCGATGGGGCGCCCCAGCCCCGGTTTCACCGTCGAACTGCTGGATCCGGTGACCGGTGAACCGGGGGTGAGCGAGGGGGAGATCTCCCTCGACCTGTCCGACGCCCCGGTCGGGCTGATGACGGGCTACCACGGCGACCCGGAGCGCACCGCGCGCGCGATGGCCGGCGGCTACTACCGCACCGGGGACATCGGCTCCCGGGACGAGGACGGCTACATCACGTACATCGGCCGGAGCGACGACGTCTTCAAGGCCAGCGACTACAAGATCTCGCCGTTCGAGCTGGAGAGCGCCCTGCTGGAGCACGAGGCGGTCGCGGAGGCGGCGGTCGTCCCGGCCCCCGACCCGCTGCGGCTCGCCGTGCCGAAGGCGTACGTGGTCCTCGCGGAGGGCTGGGAGCCCGGCCCGGACACCGCGAAGGTGCTCTTCGCGCACTCCCGGTCCGTCCTCGCTCCCTACAAGCGGATCCGCAGGATCGAGTTCGCCGAGCTGCCCAAGACCGTCTCCGGCAAGATCCGCCGGATCGAACTGCGCGAGGCGACCGCCCGGGGTGCCGGCACCGAGTTCGACGAGGGGGACCTGCGATGACCGGCGAACTGTCCTACGCGCACGGCACCGGCACCACGCCCCTGCTCGGTGACACCATCGGGCGCAACCTCGCCCGCGCCGTCGAGGCATTCCCGGAACGCGAGGCCCTGGTGGACGTGGCCTCCGGGCGCCGCTGGACTTACGCCGAGTTCGGCGCGGCCGTCGAGGAGCTGGCGCGGGGGCTGATGGCGTCCGGCGTGGCCAAGGGCGACCGGGTCGGCATCTGGGCCGTCAACTGCCCGGAGTGGGTGCTCGTCCAGTACGCGACGGCCCGCGTCGGCGCCGTCATGGTCAACATCAATCCGGCCTACCGGGCGCACGAACTGCGCTTCGTGCTCGACCAGGCCGGGATCTCCCTGCTCGTCGCCTCGCTCAGCCACCGCACCAGCGACTACCGCGCCCTGGTGGAGCAGGTCCGCGCCGACTGCCCGGAGCTCAGGTCCGTCCACCACATCGGTGACGCGTCCTGGGACGAGCTGCTCCGGGCCGCCGCCTCGGTCACCCCCGAGGAGCTGGCCGCCCGTGAGGCCGGGCTGTCCTGCGACGACCCGATCAACATCCAGTACACCTCGGGCACCACCGGATTCCCCAAGGGAGCCACCCTCTCCCACCACAACATCCTCAACAACGGGTACTTCGTGGGTGAGCTGGTCGCCTACACCGAGCACGACCGGGTCTGTCTGCCCGTGCCCTTCTACCACTGCTTCGGCATGGTCATGGGCAACCTGGGCATCACCTCGCACGGCGCCTGCATCGTGATCCCCGGCCCGGCCTTCGAACCCGCCGCCGTGCTCGAAGCCGTCCAGCGGGAGCGCTGCACCTCGCTCTACGGCGTCCCCACCATGTTCATCGCGGAACTGAACCTGCCGGACTTCGACTCCTACGACCTCTCCTCGCTGCGGACCGGGATCATGGCCGGATCACCTTGCCCGGTGGAGGTGATGAAGCGGGTCGTCGCGGAGATGCACATGGACGAGGTGTCCATCTGCTACGGGATGACGGAGACCTCCCCGGTCTCCACCCAGACCCGCCGTGACGACGACCTGGAGCGCCGCACCGGCACCGTGGGGCGGGTGCTGCCGCACATCGAGGTCAAGGTGATCGACCCCGTGACGGGGGTGACCCTGCCGCGCGGTGAGGCCGGTGAGCTGTGCACGCGCGGGTACAGCGTGATGCTCGGCTACTGGAACGAGCCGGAACGGACGGCGGACGCCGTCGACGCGGGCCGCTGGATGCACACCGGAGACCTCGCGGTGATGCGGGAGGACGGATACGTCCAGGTGGTCGGCCGGATCAAGGACATGATCATCCGGGGCGGGGAGAACGTGTACCCCAGGGAGATCGAGGAGTTCCTCTACGGACATCCGAAGATCGCCGACGTCCAGGTGGTCGGGGTGCCGGACGAGACCTACGGCGAGGAGATCCTGGCCTGTGTCATCCCCCGCGACCACGCCGACCCGCCGACCCTGGAGGACCTGACGGCCTACTGCCGCGAGCAGTTGGCGCACTACAAGATCCCGCGCCGGCTGCGCGTCCTCGAAGCGTTCCCGATGACGGTCAGCGGCAAGGTCCGCAAGATCGAACTGCGCGAGGGGTACGGGGAGTAGGGGCGGAGCAGGGCGTGGGGCCGGGGCGGGTGGACCGCCCCGGCGTCAGGCCGCCTCGGTCATGCCGGAGCCTGTACCGCGCGTGGCGGCGGCCCATTCGATGAGCAGGATCTCGTACTTCGCGGACTCCACGGACGACCAGTCCTGGCCGGCCCGCTCGTCCACGAGCGCACGGATCGCCTCGTTCGCCTCGACGACGGCCGGGTGGGTCGGCTGCGTCGGGGAAACAGGTGCGGAGTGGGTGGAAAGGCGTGGAGTTAAGACCATGCCTTCACTCTACGTCCCCACACTGACAACAGCCCGAACATATGTGGCTCCCGGGGCGGGGGTGACCGAAATCATGCCCCGGGCCGGGAGGGGAGTTCCCGGCGCATACAGACCCGCGGCCACCGGTCCAGGCCGTGTTCCGCCTCCTGGCCCCTGATCCCGCGCAGCTCCTCGCCCACCTCGTCCGCCGCCAGAGTCCGGAATCCGATGCGCTCGTAGTACGGGGCGTTCCACGGGACCCGGGCGAAGGTGGTGAGGGTGAGGGCGTCCGCCCCCCGTGCGGCGGCCCAGTCGGCGAGCCGGTCGATGAGCGCGCGGCCGACGCCCCGGCGGGCGGCGGCGGGGGCCACCGAGACCTGCTCGATGTGGGCCGCCCCGTCCACCAGGTCCGCGAGCAGATAGCCGACCGGGCGGTCGTCCGCTTCGTCGGCCGCCACCCAGCACCGGCCGGCGCGCGCGTACTCCTCCAGCACGTCGAGCGGCGGGGGTTCGTCGTCGGCGACGGAGTCCATGCCGAGCTGCCGGAACGGCTCACCGGCGGCGCGTTCGATGTCCTGGAGCAGCGGCAGTTCGGCGCGGCGGGCGGGGCGTATGAGCATGGGACAAGTATGGCGGGCGGTCAGGGGCCGGTGCCGACCAATTCCTCGGCCGGGCCGTTGACCGGCTGAGGGGTGCCCGTGAGGTCCATGACGAAGAGCGGGATGGCGAGGCCGTCACCGCGTTCCCTGGCGTCGTCGGCGTACCCCGCGAGGGAGAAGAAGACGCTGGTCACCGAGGAGTTGAGGGCGTTCAGCCAGAGGCACTCGACATCGCGCAGGGCGGTCGGCCGGGTGGTCGAGTCGACCTGCGCGATCAGCCCGGCCGCCCGCAGGTCGATCCGGGACGGCGGGCGCACCTCCGGCTGGACGACGTCGCGGTAGCCCAGCCAGGTCAGATACAGCGCGGCGGCCCCGACCGCGTCGCGTGCCGTACGGATCACCAGGGGCCTGAACGGCGGGCGCGGGTGCGTGGCGGTGCCGGGCGGCGGGATGTGCGACCGGGCGGGGGAAGCGGGAGAGCTGCCCCGGGTGGCGACCGGGCGCACCGGTATGCGCAGCACCGCCCCGCAGGGGCAGCAGAGTTCGGGGTGCGGCCACTGGTCGCGGCGTCCGCAGCTGTGGCAGCGGACGCTCACCCAGTCGTCCGTCCAGGTCCGGTGCGTGACCGGCTCGGCCGGGGCGCCGCGCAGCAGCGGCGGGGCGGTCGGCGCGCCGCACGGGCACGGGTACACCGGGGTGACGTACGCGTGGTCGCGCCGGCAGACCGGGCAGCGCACCGGTACGTGTTCCACGATCCGTCCCCCTGCCGCCGCGGGCACCGCGGCCGGTGCCCCGTCGGCCCATCGTCCACCAAGAGGCGTGCCCGGGGCAGCGGATCGGCGTACTTCGCACACGCGGCACTCCCTTGACGGGCATCCCGCGCCGGCTCTAGATTACTTCCGTATAGCAGAACACGTTTTCCGTAATGTGGAAACAATGCTCTCAGGTGGCGCGACAGAGCCCGAATCCACCCGGTCCGAGCAGGAGTACTCCATGCCCCGTATGACCGCTGCCCGAGCGGCAGTCGAGATCCTCAAGCGCGAAGGCGTGAGCAACGCGTTCGGTGTGCCGGGTGCGGCGATCAACCCCTTCTACGCGGCGCTCAAGGCCGCCGGCGGGGTGCGTCACACCCTGGCCCGCCACGTCGAGGGCGCCTCCCACATGGCGGAGGGCTACACCCGCGCCGCCGTCGGGAACATCGGCGTCTGCATCGGTACGTCCGGCCCGGCCGGCACCGACATGATCACCGGCCTGTACTCCGCCATCGCCGACTCCGTGCCGATCCTCTGCGTCACGGGCCAGGCCCCGACGGCCGTGCTCCACAAGGAGGACTTCCAGGCCGTGGACATCGCGGCCGTCGCCGCCCCGGTGACCAAGGCCGCCACGACGGTCCTGGAGGCCGCCCAGGTCCCCGGCGTCTTCCAGCAGGCCTTCCACCTCATGCGCATCGGACGGCCCGGCCCGGTCCTCATCGACCTGCCGATCGACGTGCAGCTGACCGAGATCGAGTTCGACCCCGAGCTGTACGAGCCGCTGCCGGTGCACAAGCCCGCGGCGAGCCGCCGGCAGATCGAGCGCGCGCTCGACATGCTGGAGGCGTCCGAACGCCCGCTCATCGTCGCGGGCGGCGGGATCATCAATGCCGACGCCTGCGAACTCCTCGTGGAATTCGCCGAGTTGGCGGGCGTTCCGGTCGTCCCCACCCTGATGGGCTGGGGCATCCTCCCCGACGACCACGACCTCAACGCGGGCATGGTCGGCCTCCAGACCTCGCACCGCTACGGCAACGCGAACTTCCTGGAGTCCGACTTCGTCCTCGGCATCGGCAACCGCTGGGCCAACCGCCACACCGGCAGGCTCGACGTCTACACCGAGGGACGCACCTTCGTCCACGTCGACGTCGAACCCACCCAGCTGGGCAGGATCTTCGCCCCGGACCTCGGCATCGCTTCCGACGCCCGCGCCGCGCTGGCCCTGTTCGTGGAGGTGGCCCGCGAACGCGAGGCGGCGGGCCGGCTGAAGGACCGTTCGGCGTGGGCGGCGTCCACCCAGGAGCGCAGGGCTGCGCTCCAGCGGCGGACCCACTTCGACCAGGTGCCGCTCAAGCCGCAGCGCGTCTACGAGGAGATGAACCGCGCCTTCGGACCGGAGACCCGTTACGTCAGCACCATCGGCCTCTCCCAGATCGCCGGCGCGCAGATGCTCCACGTCTACCGGCCGCGCCACTGGATCAACTGCGGCCAGGCCGGCCCGCTGGGCTGGACCATCCCGGCCGCGCTCGGCGTCGCCACCGCCGACCCGGACGGCTCGGTCGTCGCGCTCTCCGGCGACTACGACTTCCAGTTCATGCTGGAGGAACTGGCCGTCGGCGCCCAGCACCGCATCCCGTACGTCCACGTGCTGGTGAACAACTCCTACCTGGGGCTCATCCGGCAGGCGCAGCGCGCCTTCGACATCGACTTCCAGGTCAACCTGGAGTTCGAGAACCTCAACTCCCCGGAGCTGGGCGTCTACGGCGTGGACCACGTCAAGGTCGTCGAGGGCCTCGGCTGCAAGGCCATCCGGGTCACGGAACCGGACCAGTTGCTGCCGGCGTTCGAGGAGGCGAAGAAGCTGGCGGCCGAGCACCGGGTGCCGGTCGTGGTGGAGGCGATCCTGGAGCGGGTCACGAACATCTCGATGAGCGGGACGGACATCGCGTCGGTCAACGAGTTCGAGGAGCTGGCGACCGAGCCGGGCCACGCGCCCACGGCCGTCCGCCCGTTGACGGTGTCCTGAGCCGCTTACGCGGCCCGGTCCGCACGGCACCGGCCTCCACGACAGCCCCTGGCGGTCGTCGTGGAGGCCGGTGCCGTGTCCGGTGCCGCCGCGCCCACGGGCCGTCCGGGGCTGCGGCCCGTCCAGGTGCGGGTCCGTCCGGGTCGGGGGCCGTCCGGGGCGAGGTCCGGGTCCGGGTACGCGTCCACGGGGACACCGGCCGTGCGGCGCGGGGCCGGGACGGCGACGGTGACGGTGACGGTGACGGCGCAAAGGGGTGGGGCGCACGGAAGGATCCGTGCGCCCCACCCCGTTCTCGTGCTCACGGCGACCGCGGCGGCGAGTGGCGGCCCGAGTACGGTCCGGCCCCCTCAGGTCCGGGGCCGGACCGCCGGGCCCTTCGCCACCGCACTGGCGTCCCCCACCGCCGCGGTCCCGTCCTGCCGGCGCCCCGCCGCACCCCTCATCCGGGTGCGCGGCGCCGACAGGGCCCTGGGAAGGGAGGTGTCAGTCCTCGCGCAGGGCGTGGACGGCCTCCTCCACGCGCGCGCCGTACTCGGGGTCGGCGGCGCGGAAGTGGGCGATGTTCTTCTCGATCACGTCGTCGCGGGTGACCCGCGCGAGGCCGCCCGCGATGGTGGCGATCAGCCGGTTCTTCTCGTCCGCCGACATCAGCCGGTAGAGCTCGCCCGCCTGGAAGAAGTCGTCGTCCTTCGGGTGCGCGGGCGACGCGTGCGTCCCGGTCCAGCCGTGCACGGGCAGCGGGGCGGCCAGTGGCACCCCCGTCTGGGCGGGCCCGGCGTACGAGTTGGGCTCGTAGTTCTTGTCGTGGCGCGAGCCGTTGCGGGTGGCGTGCAGTCCGTCGCGTCCGTAGGTGTCGACGACGGGGGCCTTGGGCGCGTTGACCGGGAGCTGGGTGTGGTTGATGCCGAGCCGGTAGCGCTGCGCGTCCGCGTACGCGAACAGCCGGCCCTGGAGCATCTTGTCCGGGGACGGGCCGATGCCGGGCACGAAGTTGTTCGGCGAGAACGCCGCCTGCTCGACCTCGGCGAACACGTTGTCCGGGTTACGGTCCAGGACCAGGCGTCCCACCCGGCGCAGCGGGTGATCCGCGTGCGGCCACACCTTGGTGACGTCGAACGGGTCGAAGCGGTAGTCCGAGGCCTCGGCGGCCGGCATGACCTGGACGTACAGGGTCCAGGACGGGTTCACCCCGCGCTCGATGGCCTGGAGCAGGTCCGTCTGGTGCGAGGCGGCGTCCTGGCCGACCAGCTCGGCGGCCCGGTCCGAGTCCAGGGACCGCACGCCCTGGTTGGTCTTGAAGTGGTACTTGACGTAGAAGGCCTCGCCCTCCGCGTTCGTCCACTGGTAGGTGTGCGAGCCGTAGCCGTTCATGTGGCGGTAGGAGGCGGGGATGCCCCGGTCGCCCATCAGCCAGGTGACCTGGTGCGTCGCCTCGGGTGAGTGTGCCCAGAAGTCCCAGACGTTGTCCGGCTCCTGACGGCCCGTGAAGGGGTCGCGCTTCTGCGAGTGGATGAAGTCGGGGAACTTCACCGGGTCCTTGATGAAGAAGACCGGGGTGTTGTTGCCCACCAGGTCGTAATTGCCCTCGTCCGTATAGAACTTGAGGGCGAAGCCGCGTGGGTCGCGGACGGCGTCGGCGCCGCCGAGGGAGTCCGCGACCGTGGAGAAGCGGATGAACGTCTCGGTGCGCCGGCCCACCTCGGACAGGAAGTCCGCGCGGGTGAGGCCGGTGACGTCGTCCGTCACCTCGAAGTAGCCGTACGCGCCGGAGCCGCGGGCGTGCACCACGCGCTCCGGGACGCGCTCACGGTTGAAGCGGGCCAGCTTCTCCAGCAGATGCTGGTCCTGGAGGAGGAGTGGCCCGCCGGCGCCGGCGGTGGCGGAGTTCTGGTTGTCGGCGACCGGAGCGCCTGACTCGGTGGTGAGCACACGCGGGGACATGGAGACCTTCCGTACGGGGGCTGCTGACGGGCTGAGGAGCGTAGGGTCGGCATGAACAACACGTCAACAGTTTGTTGAATTCGGAGTGAATGGTTCCGGGCCGTGGCGGCGCCTGGGCGCGACAGGACAGGTGTCAGCGACGCCACGGCCCGGAGTTCGGGGGCCCTGGGTGCCAGAGCGGGGCCCGTACCGGGCCCGGAGATCAGACCTGGGAGCCGGAGAGGCGTTCGACCGAGCGCAGCAGCGCCGAGTGGTCCAGCCCGCCGTCGCCCTGCGCGCGCAGGGAGGCGACCAGCTGGGCCACGACCGCGCCGACGGGCAGCGCGGCGCCGACGTCGCGGGCGGCGTCCGTGACGATGCCCATGTCCTTGTGGTGCAGGTCGATCCGGAAGCCCGGGGCGAAGTCCCGCTTCAGGAAGTTGTCCCTCTTACGGGCCAGGACCGTCGAGCCGGCCAGTCCGCCGGCCAGGACGTCGAGCGCGGCGCCCAGGTCGACCCCGGACTTCTCCAGGAAGACCACGGCCTCGGCGCACGCCTGGATGTTGACCGCGACGACGAGCTGGTTGGCGGCCTTGACCGTCTGGCCGGAGCCGTGCGGTCCGCACCGCACGACGGTCTTGCCGAGCGCCTCCAGCAGCGGGCGGGCCGCGTCGAAGTCCGCCTGCTCGCCGCCGACCATGATGGAGAGCACGGCCTCGATCGCGCCGGCCTCGCCGCCGGAGACCGGGGCGTCCAGCACCCGGATGCCCTTGGCCTTCGCGTTCTCGGCCAGGTCCACGGAGGTCTGCGGGGTGATCGACGACATGTCGATCAGCAGGGCGCCGGCCTTCGCGTTCTCCAGGATGCCGTCCGGGCCGTAAGCGACCGCCTCGACCTGCGGGGAGGCGGGGACCATGGTGACGACGACGTCGGCGTCGCGGACGGCCTCGGCGACGGAGGCGGCACCCCTGCCGCCCGCGGCGACCAGCCGGTCCACCTTGGCCTGCTCCAGGGTGTGACCGGTGACGTGGTACCCGGCCTTGATCAGGTTCTCCGACATGGGCGAGCCCATGATGCCGAGCCCGATCCAGGCGACCTTGGGGAGGTTGCTGCTCATGAGGGTGCCTTCCGGTGAGAGCGTGTGGGGCGGGGGTCAGGCGGGGAGCCAGTCGAAGGACTCCGCGCTCGGCCGGTCGCCCGGCTTGTACTCCAGGCCGACCAGGCCCGTGTAACCGGCGCCGGCCAGCTCGTCCAGCAGCCGTTCCAGCGGGAGCGAGCCGGTGCCCGGCGCGCCGCGCCCCGGGTTGTCGGCGATCTGGACGTGGCCGGTCTTGGCGGCGTACGCCGTGATGACCTGGCCGAGGTCCTCGCCGTTCATGGACAGGTGGTAGAGGTCCAGCAGGAACTTCGCGTTGCCGAGCCCCGTCGCCGCGTTGACCCTGTCCACGACCTCGATCGCGGCCGGCGCGCTCACCAGTGGATAGTGCGGTGACTCCGGGGCGTTGAGGGCCTCGATCAGCAGGGTGGCCCCGATGCCGTGGGCCGTGCGGGCCGCCAGGACCAGGTTCTCCAGGGCGAGTTCGTCCTGCGCGGCGGGGTCGGTGCCCTCCACGCGGTTGCCGTAGAGCGCGTTGAGCGCCCGGCAGCCGACCGAGGCGGCGAACGCGGTCGCCACCTCGACGTTGGCGCGGAACCGGTCCGACTCGGCGCCCGGCACGGAGAGCGCTCCGCGGTCGGGGCCCGGCAGCCGGCCGGCGTAGAAGTTCAGTCCCACCAGCTGGGTTCCGGCGTCGTCGAGCGCCCGCTTGAGGGCGTCCAGCTCGGCCTGGCCGGGGGTGGGGGTCTCGATCCAGGGCCACCACAGCTCGACCGCCGAGAAGCCGGCCGCGGCGGCGGCCGCGGGTCGCTCCAGGAGTGGGAGTTCCGTGAAGAGGATCGAAAGGTTCACATCGAAGCGCTGGTCCGGGTATCCCATGAGGGGTTCGGCGCTCCTTCCGTATTGCGGAAGTTCGTTTCTGCTCAACGGAAGATTGCATGGCGGTCGGTCCGGCTGTCAAGGGGGGCGCCCGAAAGTGCGGGCCGCGGGCGCCGCCCAGCGGGGCCGGGCCCCGTCCTCACCCGCCTCCGGCCCAGGTCCGTGCGGCCCCGGGTGCGGCCGGGCCCGGCGGATACAGTCGGTGGCCGGGCGGCGGGACGCGCGCCCGTGGCGAGGACATCAGGGAGGCACCGTGCGCTTGAGGGTGGAATTCACCACCGAGCCCTTCGATCTGGACGAGGCACCCGCCCATGCCGTGGTGGCCCGGGAGGTCGTCCAGGCGGCCGATCTCGACGCCGTGGACGTGGGTCCCTTCGGCAACACCGCGGAGGGCGGCGCCGATCAGGTGCTCACCGCGGTGGACCGTCTGCTGCGCGAGGCCCTGGCCTCCGGGGCCACCCGGGTCTCGCTCCAGTTGAACGTGATCGGGGAGGACCTCCCGTGACCGAACCGGTGGACCATCCCCTGGTCGCCGCGGTGAAGCCGCTCGTCGACGCCATGGGTGCCGAACTGCTCGGCCCCGACCAGGCCCAGGCCGACGACGTGGTGCTCGACTGGGAGGGGGAGGCGGTCCTGGCCGTACGGCTGCCACAGCTCTCCGACTCGCTCGACCACATCCTGGCCGCGATGGAGCGGCGGCACGGGATGCCGCTCGCCGAGCTGGACCGCAAGACCAAGCAGGGCGTCGTGCGGACCCTGGAGGCGCGCGGCGCCTTCTCCGTGCGTCACGGCGTGGAGACCGTGGCCGGCGCCCTGGGGGTCTCCCGGTTCACGGTCTACAACTACCTGAACCGGGAGAACGCGGCCCAGGGGGAGTAGCCCCGGCCCGCTCGTCCCCCTCGATGCCGTCGTCCCCGTCCGGGGGCGGCGGCATCGCCTGTTCATGGAATTTCAACAAACTGTTGACGTCGTGTGGTGAAGGGCGTTAGCTATCCGCAGCCCGACAACGCACAGCGAAATAGGCCACGGAGGCTCCCGTGACTACGAGCTCCACACCGGGCCTCGCCCGGTTCAACACCCAGGCGGCCCACGAGGCCGCCGCCGCGCTGCACGAGGTGTGCGCGAGCGAACGGTGGGGGAGCGCGCTCCTCTCCCGACGGCCCTACGCCACCGCGGAAGACCTCTTCCTGGCCAGTGACGCCGCCACGGCGGAGCTGTCCGGGAAGGACCTGGACGAGGCGATGGCCGGGCACCCGCCGATCGGCCGTCCCACACCCGGGGACCCGACGTCCGCCCGCGAACAGCGGGGAATGGCGGGAGCGTCCGACGCACTCAAGGCACGGATGCTCGAACTCAACCTGGCCTACCAGGAGCGGTTCGGACACGTCTTCCTGATCTGCGCCACCGGAGCCACCGGTGAGCGGATGCGCGAGGCGCTGGAGGACCGGATCGGCAACCCGCCCGAGCGGGAGCGCGAGATCGTCCGCACCGAACTGGGCAAGATCAACCGCATCCGGCTGGACCGCCTGGTGCGGGACGCCTGAAGAACCCGTACAGCACCGCGAACACAGCGCCGCGCCGACCGCGGCCCACCGCAGAGAACAAGGAGCGTGACGGTCTTGAGCACCGACACCACCGCATCGGTGTCCACCCACGTCCTGGACACCAGTACCGGACGTCCCGCCGAAGCCGTCACCGTCTCCCTGGCCGCCCGCGGCGGCGACGCCGAGCCGTACACGGCGCTCGGCGCGTCCACGACCGACGCGGACGGGCGCTGCACAGACCTGCCGGCCCCGCCGGAAGGAACCACCCACGTACGGCTCGTCTTCGACACCGGGTCGTACTTCGCCAGCGAGAAGCAAGCCGAGGCGCAGCAGGACGCCCCCCGCGTAAGGGACAGCGGCGCGTTCTTCCCGGAGGTGGCGATCGCGTTCGCCGTCACCCCGGGCGAGCACTATCACGTACCGCTGCTGCTCAACCCGTTCGGCTACTCCGTTTACCGAGGGAGCTAGCAGACAATGCCCACGATTCTCGGCCAGAACCAGTACGGCAAAGCAGAGAACCGCGTCGTGAAGATCACGCGGGACGGCGCCACCCACCACATCAAGGACCTCAACGTCTCGGTCGCCCTCTCCGGCGACATGGACGACGTCCACTACTCGGGCTCCAACGCCCATGTCCTGCCGACCGACACCACCAAGAACACGGTGTTCGCCTTCGCCAAGGAACACGGCATCGAATCCGCCGAGCAGTTCGGCATCCACCTCGCCCGCCACTTCGTGACCTCACAGGAGCCGATCGGGACCGCGCGGATCCGGATAGAGGAGTACGCCTGGGAGCGCATCGCGACCTCCGACGGCAACTCCCGCTTCATCGGCGCCGACGAGGTCCGGCACTCCTTCGTCCGTAAGGGCCAGGAACTCCGCACCGCCCAGATCACCTACGACGGTGAGAGGTGGGAGGTCATCTCCGGCCTCAAGGACCTCACCGTGCTCAACTCCACCAACTCGGAGTTCTGGGGCTACGCGAAGGACAAGTACACCACCCTGAAGGAGGCGTACGACCGCATCCTGGCGACCGACGTCTCCGCCAGGTGGCGCTACAACTGGACCGACGACGAGCAGCGCATGCCGAACTGGGAGAAGTCCTACCGGCAGGCCCGTACGCACATGCTCGAAGCGTTCGCCGAGACGTACTCCCTCTCGCTCCAGCAGACCCTCTACCAGATGGGTTCGCGCATCATCAACAGCCGGAGCGAGATCGACGAGATCCGCTTCTCGCTCCCCAACAACCACCACTTCCTCGTCGACCTGGAACCCTTCGGACTGAAGAACGACACCGCGGACGGTGCCGTCTACTTCGCCGCCGACCGCCCCTACGGCCTCATCGAGGCGACGGTGCTCCGGGACGGCGTCGAGCCCAGGATCCCGGTCGACCTGACCAACCTCTGACGGCCCCGGCCGGCCCCCGCTCCGCCCGTGGCCGGGCGGGGGCCGGCCGGACGTCCACCCTCTCGGCACCCACAGCCGCACCGCTGTGGCACTCAAATCCTCCTGGGGTCCTGCCGTGCCCTCCCCGCACTCCCCGGAGCGCGGGTGCTCCTCGCCACCGAGAGAAGAAGGAAGCCCCATGGCAGCCTCGGCAGACCCGCAGCGCCTCGTCATCGAGAACTGTTCGATCGCGACCGTCGACGCCCAGGACACCGAGTACGCGTCGGGCCACATCGTCGTCGCGGACAACCGCATCGAATCCGTCGGCGCGGGCAAGGCGCCCGCGGGACTGACCGGTGTCGTACGGCGCGTCGACGCCACCGGCCACCTCGCCACACCAGGCCTCGTCAACACCCACCACCACTTCTACCAGTGGATCACCCGGGGCCTGGCGACCGACCACAACCTCTTCGACTGGCTCGTCGCGCTGTATCCGACATGGGCCCGCGTGGACGAGGCGATGGCCCGAGCCGCCGCCCAGGGGTCGCTCGCCATGATGGCCCGCGGCGGGGTCACCACCGCCATGGACCACCACTACATCTACCCCCGGGGCGCCGGAGACCTCTCGGGGGCGATCATCGGCGCCGCCCGCGACATGGGCGTACGCTTCACGCTCGCCCGGGGGTCCATGGACCGCGGCGAGAAGGACGGCGGGCTGCCGCCGGACTTCGCCGTGGAGAGCCTGGAGGGCGCGCTCGCGGCCACCGAGGCCACCATCGACGCCCACCACGACGCCTCTTTCGACGCGATGACCCAGATCGCGGTCGCCCCCTGCTCACCGTTCTCCGTTTCCACCGAACTCCTGCGCCAGGGAGCCGAACTGGCCCGGCGGCGCGGCGTGCGGCTGCACACCCACGGCTCCGAGACCGTCGAAGAGGAACGGTTCTGCAAGGAGCTGTTCGGAATGGGCCCCACCGACTACTTCGAGACGACGGGCTGGCTCGGGGACGACGTGTGGATGGCGCACTGCGTCCACATGAACGACTCCGACATCGCCGCCTTCGCCCGTACCGGGACCGGCGTCGCCCACTGCCCGTCCTCCAACGCCCGTCTCGCCGCCGGAATCGCCCGGGTGCCCGACATGCTCGCCGCCGGGGTGCCGGTCGGCCTCGGCGTGGACGGCACCGCGTCCAACGAGTCCGGCGAGCTGCACACCGAACTGCGCAACGCCCTCCTGGTCAACCGCCTCGGCGCGCACCGCGAGAAGGCCCTGAACGCCCGTCAGGCGCTGCGCCTGGGTACGTACGGCGGCGCCCGTGTGCTGGGCCGCGCCGATCAGATCGGTTCCCTGGAGGCCGGCAAGCTCGCCGACCTCGTGCTGTGGAAGCTCGACACCCTGGCCCACGCCTCCATCGCCGACCCGGTGACCGCGCTCGTCTTCGGCGCCGCGGCCCCCGTCACCCTCTCCCTCGTGGACGGCAGGCCCGTCGTCGAGGACAGCCACCTCACCACGGTGGACGAGGACGCCATCGCCCGCGCCACCCGTGACGAGGCACGGCGCCTGGCCCAGATCGCCGCCGGAGCCTGACGGCTCCCGCCCGTACCACCCCCTGACCGGCCGGCCCGAGGGGGACGGCCCTCGGCCGGCCGCCGTGAACCCGTACAGGGACACGGCAACCGGTCCGCGGTGCGCGCCGTCGCGCACGCACCGCGGACCGGCGATCCGAGCTGCCGCACCAGCTGCACGACCTGTCCCCACGCCCCACCCGCACCACCTCCCTGACACCCACGTCGCCGACGTGTAACCGACCGGAGGAGCCCCGTGGCAGCTACGCCCAGGTTTCGCAAGGACGCAGTCGAAGAGCAGGACACCCCAGTCACCGACCACCGCGCCACCGACCACCCCACCACCGAGGACCGCACCACCGAGGACCGGCCCACCTCCGGCGACGGGCGCACCGTCGCCGAGCAGGGCGGGAAGCATCCGGTCGACGAGACATTGCCGCCCCTGAGGATGTTCACCAGCGGCCTCCAGCACGTGGCCGCCATGTACGCCGGAGTGGTCGCCCCGCCCATGATCGTGGGCCCCGCCGTGGGCCTGAACGCCAAGGAGACCGCCTTCCTCATGGGGGCGAGCCTCTTCACCGCCGGTATCGCCACCCTGCTCCAGACCCTCGGCTTCTGGCGCGTCGGCGCCCGGCTGCCGTTCGTCAACGGCGTCTCCTTCGCCGGTGTCACCCCGATGATCGCGATCGGCAAGGACCGGGGACACGACGGCATCGCCGTCATCTTCGGCGCGATCATCGTCGCCAGCCTCCTCGGCTTCGTCCTCGCCCCCTACTTCTGCAAACTCGTCCGGTTCTTCCCGCCGGTCGTGACCGGGACCGTCATCACGCTCATCGGCGTCTCGCTCCTGCCGGTCGCCTTCAACTGGTCGCAGGGCGGCAACGCGTCCGCCGGCGACTACGGTTCCACGACCAACATCACGATGGCCGCCGTCACCCTCGTGATCGTCCTGGCCCTGCGCAAACTGCTGCGGGGCTTCCTCCAGCAGATCGCGATCCTGCTGGGCCTGGTCATCGGCACCCTGATAGCGATACCCGTCGGCATCACCGACTTCGGAGCCATCGGCGACGCCGACCTGGTGGGCTTCCCGACGCCCTTCCACTTCGGCGCACCGCAGTTCGAGATCGCCGCCATCGTGTCGATGTGCATCGTGATGCTCGTCTGCATGACCGAGTCCACCGCCGACATGCTGGCGCTCGGCAAGATCGTCGACCGGCCCGCCGACGAGCGGACGATCGAGGGCGGGCTGCGCGCCGACACGCTCGGCAGCGCCCTCAGCCCCTTGTTCAACGGCTTCATGTGCAGCGCGTTCGCCCAGAACATCGGGCTGGTCGCCATGACCAAGGTGCGCAGCCGGTTCGTCGTCGCCGTGGGCGGGGGAATCCTCGTGGTGCTCGGCCTCGTGCCCGTCGCGGCGTCGGTCATCGCCCTCGTCCCGCTGCCGGTGCTCGGCGGCGCGGGGATCGTCCTGTTCGGCTCGGTCGCGTCGAGCGGTATCCAGACCCTCGCCACCGCCGCCCTGGAGAAGGGCGAGAACGCGCTGATCGTGGCGGCCGCCGTCGGCGTCGGCCTCATACCGATCGCCGCCCCGGACTTCTACCACGCCTTCCCGAAGGACCTGCTGGTCGTCCTGGACTCGGGCATCTCCACGGGCTGCGTGGTGGCCATCCTGCTCAACCTGGCCTTCAACCACCTGGGCCGGCCGGCGGAGAAGGACGCCGCGCCCGAGGAACCGACCGCGGGCGAGCGGCCCCAGGACCCGATGACCCTGCCGCTCGTCCACTGACCCGGCCCCGCCCGGCCCGGCGTCCCGTCCCGTCACCCGCGCGGCGCGTGCGCGAAGGCCCGTCATCGGTGCCCTCACGCACGCGCCGCGCCGTCGGCGTCAGCCGATGTGGAAACTGTCGCCGTAGACCTTCCAGTCCAGCGGCGGGTTCAGGTCCAGATTGCCGTTCCGCAGGAAGACCCGCTGCGCGGTGTCCACCCGGCTGGTGTCCGAGTGGGCCTCCTCCTGCTCCATCGCCCAGACCCGGGCGTCCAGGAACGCGTCGAGGTAGGCCGTCTCGTCGCCGCCCCGCGACGGCGGCTGTGCCTGAGCGAGGGCACGCTGCCGGATGGATCCGAAGCTGGTGGAGTCCCCGCCGCCGCCGTGCATGACGATCGCGTCGTAGTACGCGAACTGGCCGAGCGTGCCCAGACCGTCGTCCTTGCCCTGGCGCACCGCCGGGTCGAAGTAGACCCGGTCCCGCTCGTCGTCCTGCGCCTGCCGGAACACCGGGTCCGTCGCGGCCTCGGCCCAGGCGCGGGTGAAGCCGGGGTCGAGCCCGTCGTGCGAGTCGCTCCCGTCCACCTCGCGCAGGGCGGGCAGGTACGCCGCGAGGACGTTGCCGGGGGAGCGGTCCGTGTAGCGCTCGACGAGGTCGAGCATGTCGCCGGTGCCGGAGCAGAACCCGATGATGCCGGCGGTGTAGCCGCGGCCGTCACCGATGTCCTCGATGTAGCCGTACTGGGCCTTCCAGTCGAGCGTGGAGTTCTCCGCGCTGGAAACCAGTTGCATGGCGATGTCCTTCTTGGCGGGATCGTCGAGTCCGGACGCGGCGGCCTCCAGGTGATGAGCGGCCGGCTGCGTGGGGGCGCCGGCGTGAGCGGTGACCGGCAGCGCCAGGAGAGCGAGCCCGAGGGCCGCGGCGGCGATACCGGTGGGGCGGGTGAGTCGTGTCGTGCGACGTGCGGTGCGGTTGTGGGGGTGATGCACCTGTCCTCCCAGGGGAGTTCGTCGTGCCCGCTGTTCTGTTAGGAACCTTTCCTATCAGCTGTGCGGGTACGGGAGAACCCTCCGGACGGAACGGGCCCGAAAAACTTCGCGGGGGAGGAGCCCCACGGTGGCGGGGCTCCCCGGCGGGTCCTGCTCAGCAGTTGAGGTAGGCCACGTGGATCCAGACGCCGGTGGGCCCGCCCCAGAGGTCGCCCATCAGCCAGCTCCCTTCCTGGCCCCGCGCGTTGATGTTCTGCCCCCGGTTCACGGTGCCGAGGACGGGGTAGTTGGTGCCGGGCCCGCCCCGGAAGTTCACCCCGTTGTCGTTGACCGTGCAGACCAGCTGGGGTGCGGCCCGCAGGGCGGGTGCCGTGACGGCGCTCCGTGCCGTGGCGGTGTTCTGCGCTCCGTACGCGGACGGGCTCGCGACGAGGCCGACGCCGGCCACGAGGGCGGCCGCGGCCAGCAGCATCTTCTTGATCATGAGACGTGTCTCCCTGAGGCTTCGAGAGGGACACCGTTCGTGTGCCCCGACCGTGCGAACGGCCGGAGCCGCACGCCGGTCACGGCCCGCCCCACACCGGCAGCCGGGAACGAGTGTGCAGGTCAGGACGGTGCACACCGGCGTACGCGCGCCGTGTCCCGGATGCCTCGTGAGCCCTCCGGACGGCTCTTTACGGCCCGTCGATCCGGAAGCTCTCGCCGTACACCTTCCAGACCAGCGGGGTCTCCAGCTGGAGCCTGCCCTGCTCCACGAAGACGCGCTGGGCCGTCTCCACCCGGCTGGTGTCGCTGTGCGAGGGCTCCGTGCGCAGGGCCTCCACCCGGGCGTCGAGGAACGCGTGGAGGTACTCCTCCTCGTCGCCGCCCTCGGACGGGGGATCGGCGGCCTCGACGGCCTGGGCCCGTATCGTGCGGAAGCCGACGGTGCCCTTGGCGTCGGCGTACCCGTGCATCACGTATGCGTCGTAGTAGATGAACTGGCCGAGGGCGCTGAGCCCGTCCGCCTCGGCGCGGGCGACCGCCGGGTCGAAGTACGACGCGTCCCGCTCCGCGTCCTGCGCCCGCCGGAACGCCGTGTCCTCGGCCGCCTTGGCCCAGGCACCGGTGAAGGCCTCGCCCAGCCCCTCGTGCGAGTCGCCGCCCACGACCGCGCGCAGGGCGGGGAGGAACCGTTCCAGCGGGTTGCCGGGGCGCGCCTTCGCGTACCGCTCGACCACCGCCCGCATGTCGCCGGTGCCGGAGCAGAACCCGATGACGCCGGCGGTGTAGCCGCGGCCGTCACCGATGTCCTCGATGTAGCCGTACTGGGCCTTCCAGTCGAGCGAGGAGTTCTCCGCGCTGGAGACCAGCCGCATCGCGATGTCCTTCTTCTCCGGATCGTCGAGCCCCTTCTCGGGAGCGTCCGGGCCGGAACCGGAGCAGCCGGTCAGGGCCAGGACCAGGGCGGCGGCGAGGGCGAGGGGCTTGATCTTCACCCACCCAGCGTGCCAGGTCAGGGGCGTGCGTCGGCGGGGGGCCGGACGACTGTAGCGTTCGGGCCATGGAAGATCAGTCTGTTGTGGATGTCGGCGATGTACGGCTGGCGTACCGGACCTGGGGTGACTCGCTGGGCTCGCCCGTCGTCCTGCTGCACGGCCTGGGCGGCTCGTCGGCCGACTGGGAGGCGGCCGGGACCCTGCTGGGTGAGGAGTGGCGGGTGTACGCCGTCGATCTGCGCGGCCACGGCGAGAGCGACTGGCCCGACGAGTACGGCTTCGAGCAGATGCGCGACGACATCCTGGAGTTCCTGGACGCGTGCGAGCTGGACCGTGCCGGGGTCGTCGGCCACGGGATGGGCGGGATCGTCGGCTGCCTGCTCGCCGAGGAGCACCCGGACCGGGTGGAGCGGCTGGTGCTGGTGGAGACCCCGCCGCCGTTCCCGCCCGAGCGGCCGGCCGTGTTCACGCCCGAGGGTCCGGTGGACTACGACGAGAACGCCGTCCCGGCCGTCCTGGCCCAGATCAACGGCCCCGACCCCCGCCAGGAGGAGGACCTCGGCCAGATCGTCGCGCCCACGCTGATCCTGGCCGGGGGCCCGGAGAGCACCATGCCGCAGGCGCGGCTGGCCGACATGGCGTCACTGATCCCGGACTGCCAACTGGTCACCCTGGGCGGCGGCCACCGGCCGCACATGCGCCACCCGGACCAGATCGCGTCCCGGATCACGGAGTTCTTCACCAGCTGAGCGCCCGGTCGCGGCGAAGGGGGCGGCGACGGGGGCGGGTGGCGGCCCCCATCGCCGGACATAGCGGAAGGTTCCGGCCCGGCCCCTTGTCCGCGGGGGCGCCGACGTGGCATACAGGTCTGGACCAATAGCTGTCCGGATGGAAGGCGCCCCCCATGCAACGCCCCCACGCACGCACCGCGTTGGCCTGCTCCGCCGCCCTGCTGCTGGCCACACTCACCGCCTGTGGCGGCAGTGCCGGCGCCGACACCGACACCGAGAAGCCGACGGTCCCCACCAACGTCACGGCACAGGCGAGCAGCGCCACCTCCGTCCACGTCATGTGGGACCAGTCGTCCGACAACAAGGCGGTCACCGGCTACGAGGTCTATCAGGAGGGCGAGAAGGCCGTGTCGTTGCCCGCCACCAAGCGGATGACCGACATCGACGGGCTGACCGCGTCCACCGCCTACACCTTCACCGTCCGGGCCCGCGACGCCGCCGGGAACCTCTCCCCGCGGAGCGCCGCCGTCTCCGTCACCACCCCTGCGCCCGCGCCCCACGACGAGGAGGCGCCGACCGCGCCCGTGAAGCTGCGGGGCAAGGCCGACGACGGCCGCACGGTCTCCCTGTCCTGGGGCGGCTCCACGGACGACGTGGGCGTGACCTCGTACGACATCTACCAGGAGGACTCCCGCATCCACAGCGTGCCCGGCACGCAGACCACGGCCCACCTCACCGGTCTGCGCCCCGGCACCGTCTACACCTTCACCGTCCGCGCCCGGGACGCCGCCGACCACTCCTCGCCGGACAGCAACGCCCTCGACCTCACCACCCCGGCCGCCTCGGGTGCCCCCGCGAGCACGGCGCCGTCCGGGCTGCGGACGGAAGTGACGGAAAGGGAAGGGGAGTTCGTGGTGGACCTCTCCTGGGACCAGCCGGAGACCGGCGGCACGATCCCCGCGTACCAGCTGTTCCTCAACGGCAAGATGACCACCACGATCGTCTGGGGCGGCACCCCGCCGTCCGGGCGGGCCACCTACGAGCTGACCCTCAGCGACCCGCCGGGCACCCGCTACTCGCTGAAGCTCCGGCCCAAGCTCCCCGACGGCACGTGGGGCGACTTCTCGGCCCAGCGCACGGTGGTCCTGCCGGGCTGACCGGACGGCGGCCGCGCCGGGCGGCCGCCGCGTACCGCCGCCGACAGCCGAGCCGTCCGTGCACCGGGGCTCCGCTGTCGGCGCGTCAGCTTTCCGCGATGTAGGCGACGAAGGCGGACCAGCCGCGCTGTGTGAGGGTGAGCGTGGGGCCGGTCGGGTTCTTGGAGTCGCGCACGAGGACGGCTTCCGGCTGCGCGGCGACCTCCAGGCACTGCCCGCCCTCGGCGCCGCTGTGGCTGCTCTTGAACCAGTGCGGGGTTCCTGCGGCTGACGTGGTCACTTCGACGTTCCACCTTTCCTGTCTGCGTGTCAGCGCCCGGCGGCGTAGGCGACGAAGGCAGACCAGCCGCCGGGGGTGAGTGTGAGGACGGGGCCGGTGACGTGCTTGGAGTCGCGTACGAGTACGACCCCAGGCCGTGTGGCGACCTCCAGACAGTCACCGCCCTCCGCGCCGCTGTGGCCGCTCTTGAACCAGCGTGGAGCCGCTTCTGCTGACGTGGTCATTACGACGTTCACACCTCTTCTGTCGCGATGTCAGGCCCCAACGGCGTAGGCGACGAAGGCCGACCAGCTACCGGGGTCGAGTGAGAGCACGGGGCCGATCAGATGCTTGGAGTCGCGCACCAGAATCGCATGGGGCTGCGCGGCTACCTCAAGGCACTCGCCGCCGGCTCCGCTGCTGTAGCTGCTCTTGAACCACACAGTCTCGGGCGGCGTGCCCGCAAGGGCTTCGGTGTTCATGTCTCTCCCAGATACTTTTCGACGAGGGTCAGCGATTCGCGCGGAGTGAGTGCCTGGGCCCGGAGAACCCCGTACTGTTCCTCGAACTCCCGGACCGCCTTGCGCTCGGTGTAGAGGCGACTGTCCTTGTGCGCCTCAACGTATGCGATCCTGCGCTCTTCCTTCGTCTCGATCAAGGTGAACGGGCCCGCCATGCCCGCGTGGTCCTCGCGTCCGATCGGCATCACCTGGATCTCGACGTTGCGGTACTGGCCGATCACGAGAACCTGCTCCAGTTGCCCACGCAGCACTCTTCGGCCGCCCAGGGGGCGGCCCAACATGGACTCCTCGATCACAAAGCTGATCGTCGGCCTGGGGCGCCGGGAGTAGATCTCGTGCCGGGCCATGCGTGCCGCCACCCGCTGTTCCACCACCTCTTCTTCCAAGAGAGGCCGCCACATCGCGAATACGGCTTGTGCGTAGTCTGCCGTCTGTAGAAGTCCGGGAACGCCGTGATTCGCGTACACGTGCAACTCCACAGCTTCTGCCTCCAGCCGGGCCGCGTCACGGAAGAACGCCGGGTACTGGGCGCGGGCCACCTCATCCTTACCCGCCTTCAGTACCCCACCCGCGTTCAGCAACTCGTCAGCTTGGTCGATGAACTTGGGTGACGGGATCCGACGGGCCTGTTCGAACGCCGCGATCGTTGACGCCGAGTATCCCGTCATCGCACCGAACTCAGGGCGTTCCAGGCCCGCCGCGACCCGGAACAGCTTCAACTGCCTCCCGAAGGTGGACAGGACGCCCATCCCGGGCTCGTACGACTGCTCAGACATTTTTCCGCACACCTCTCCGCCCGCCGTAGCGCCGCACCGAGCCGCCTACAGCCCGCGCCCCACCGCCGTACAGCCCGGGGATGTCAGCGCGTCCGTCCTGGTCACGCTACGCAGGCGCCGGGAGGGTTGGCCCCATGAACGAAGCAATTACCTCTCCCGTGCGACGCGAGTTCCCCATGTGCTTCACCGCCACCCCGCGAGGAGCCCGGCTCGCCCGGCGGCTCGTCTCGTTGAGGCTGGACGAGTGGGGCCACCCGTACGGGTCGGACCTGAACCAGGACCTCACGCTCATCGCCGCAGAGCTGGCCGCGAACGCCGTACGCCACGGACTCGTGGCCGGGCGGGACTTCCGGCTGCGGCTGGTGGAGACCGGTGACGGGGTGTTCCGGGTCGAGGTGTCCGACACCCGTACCGAGCGGCGGCCCGTGCCGGAGCACGCGGAACGGCCCGCAGCCGGTGACGAGGAGTCAGGGCGCGGGCTGTACCTGGTGGCTCGACTGGCCGACCGGTGGGGCGTGGACGGGCGGTCCGGGGCGCCCGGGAAGACCGTCTGGGCGGAGATCGGGGTCTGAGCGGGCCCGTGCGCCGCCCGGACGCGGGTCGCGGGTCCGGGCGGCGCGCTGAGGGGGCGTCAGCGTAGTTGCTCGTACGCCGGGAGCGTCAGGAAGTCCGCGTAGTCCTCGTCCAGGGAGACCTGGAGCAGCAGGTCGTGGGCCTGCTGCCACTTCCCGGCAGCGAAGGCCTCCTCGCCGATCTCGGCGCGAACGGTGGCCAGTTCCTCGGCCGCGACCGTACGGGCCAGCTCCGCCGTGGCGTGCTCGCCGTTCTCGAAGACCACGTCCGCGTTGATCCACTGCCAGATCTGCGAGCGGGAGATCTCCGCGGTGGCCGCGTCCTCCATCAGGTTGAAGATGGCGACCGCGCCCATGCCGCGCAGCCACGCCTCGATGTAGCGGATGCCGACCGCCACGGCGTTGCGCAGGCCGTCGTACGAGGGCTTGGCGTCCAGGGTGTCCACGGCGATCAGGTCGCCCGCCGCCACCGAGACGTCCTCGCGCAGCCGGTCCTTCTGGTTCGGCTTGTCGCCGAGGACCGCGTCGAAGGAGGCCATCGCGATCGGGACCAGGTCCGGGTGGGCGACCCAGGAGCCGTCGAAGCCGTCGTTCGCCTCGCGGTCCTTGTCGGCCTTGACCTTCTCGAAGGCGACCTTGTTGACCTCGGCGTCGCGCCGCGAGGGGATGAAGGCGGCCATGCCCCCGATGGCGTGCGCCCCGCGCTTGTGGCAGGTGCGGACCAGGAGTTCGGTGTACGCCCGCATGAACGGGGCCGTCATCGTGACCAGGTTGCGGTCCGGCAGGACGAACTTGGACCCGCCGTCACGGAAGTTCTTGACGATGGAGAAGAGATAGTCCCAGCGGCCCGCGTTCAGCCCCGAGGCGTGGTCGCGCAGCTCGTAGAGGATCTCCTCCATCTCGTAGGCGGCGGTGATCGTCTCGATCAGGACGGTCGCGCGGACCGTGCCCCGCGGGATGCCGACGTAGTCCTGGGCGAAGACGAAGACGTCGTTCCAGAGGCGGGCCTCCAGGTGCGACTCCGTCTTCGGGAGGTAGAAGTAGGGGCCCTTGCCGAGGTCGATGAGGCGCTGCGCGTTGTGGAAGAAGTACAGGCCGAAGTCGACCAGGGCGCCGGGCACCGGGGTGCCGTCGAGCTGGAGGTGGCGCTCGTCCAGGTGCCAGCCGCGCGGGCGGGTGACGACGGTCGCCAGCTCCTCGGCGGGCTTCAGCGCGTACGCCTTGCCGGACCGGGGGTCGGTGAAGTCGATGTTCCGGGTGTAGGCGTCGATCAGGTTGAGCTGGCCGGTGACCACGTTCTCCCAGGTGGGGGCGGACGCGTCCTCGAAGTCGGCGAGCCAGACCCGCGCGCCGGAGTTCAGCGCGTTGATGGTCATCTTGCGGTCGGTCGGACCGGTGATCTCCACCCGGCGGTCCTCCAGCGCGGCCGGGGCCGGGGCGACCTTCCAGGTGTCGTCCACCCGGATCGCCTGCGTCTCGGGCAGGAAGTCCAGGGTGGAGGTGCGGGCGATCTCGGCGCGGCGCTCGGTCCGGCGGGCGAGCAGCTCGTCACGCCGGGGCGTGAACCGCCGGTGCAGCTCGGCCACGAACGCGAGGGCCGCGTCGGTCAGGACCTCGTCCTGCCTCGGCAGGGGCTCGGCATCGACGATGGCCAGCGGGGACGGCGCTGGTGCGGACATGAGCTGTCACTCCTTCAGCGAGGTGGTGCGGCGGCCGCCGGGTCGCCCGGTACGGCACGGGGTGCCAGGGCTCCGAGATACGGCGAGAGATGCCGACCGGGTCCGGAAGCGGAACCATGGGCTTCTGATCAGTGGATATTAGTTTCCTCATGGTGGAAGTTCAATGGTTTGTTGACATCGAGATTCTCCTGGTCGACAGAGCCCGCCGCGTGATGGCGCACCGTGCCACGGCGGACACGGTCCGTCCCCCCGCTCATTCCAGGTGCTTCAGGTCCTGTGCCGTGTCGATGTCGAAGGGCCGGGCCACGTCCGAGCAGTCCACGAGCACGACCGCGTCGCGATGCGCCCGCAGATACGCCCGCGCCCCCTGGTCGCCGACCGCGCCCGTCCGGATGTCCGCCCACCGGTCGGCGCCGAACAGCACCGGATGGCCGCGCTCCCCGTCGTACGACGCGGCCGCCAGCGCCGAGCGCGAGCGGCAGGCCGACCGGACGCGCGCCACCGCCTCCGCGCCGATGCCGGGCTGGTCGACCAGCAGGACGAGCGCCGCGTCCACCTCCCCGCCGTCGAGCGCGGCGAGTCCGGCCCGGAGCGAGGAGCCCATGCCCTCCTCCCACGCGGGGTTCTCGCTCACCCTGTATGCCGCCAGGTCCGCCCTCGCCCGCACCTCCGGCGCCGCGGCGCCGATCACCACATGGACGGGGCCGCAGCCTCCGTCGCTCAGCGCCCGCGCCGCGTGTTCGACCAGGGGGCGGCCGCGGTGCTCCAGCAGTGCCTTCGGCCGGCCGCCGAGCCTGCGGCCGCCGCCCGCGGCGAGCAGCACCCCCGCGACCACCGGAATCCGTCGTGTCTGAGCCATGCGCCCTGGATACCACCGGGCGTTCACCGAGGCGACGGGCGCCGTACCCCGCGCGCCCTGGCCAATTGTGTCCGCACAGTGGCGCTCCGCGCCTGTCATGGCGTTAACTTGCCTGCACCCCAGGGCACTTGACCACTCCTTGGGGACGGCTCGACCTGGTCGCGACACCGGCACGAAGACGTGCGAGGGGGAGTGCTTTGTTGCGGAGCGTGGGACGGAAGAGAGCGACCGGCGGCGACGTGGATCCGAGGGTGGCCGCACTGCGGACAGCGGTCTCCCGGCTCCGCCGCGAGCTGGCCGGACACCCCGCGGAGTTCCCGGACCGGGGCATCGCGGAGGACGAACTCGCGGCGCTGGACGCCATGGCCGTCGGCGGCGCCCCCGAGATCCCCCGGCTGCGGCGCTCCCTGCTCCTGGTCGCGGGTTCGATCGGCTCGGTCAGCGCGCTGGCACCCGGGCTGCGGGACGTACGGATCGCCGTGGACCTCTTCGGGGAGCCGCCGCGTCCGTGAGGCGTGACCGGGCCGGGCCCACGGGGGACGGGCAGGACGCCGGGACCGCGTCGCGCCGTCAGCGGCGGATCAGCCTGCGCGCGGTGGCCGCGGCGACCGCCGACGTACGCGAGTCGACGCCCAGCTTCGCGTAGATGTGCACCAGATGGGACTTCACCGTGGCCTGGCTCAGGAAGAGCCGCTTGCTGATCTGCTGGTTGGACAGGCCCTCGCCGACCAGCTGGAGCACTTCCAGCTCCCGCTTGGTCAACGCCTGGGCGGGTGTCCGCATCCGGTCCATGAGGCGGTGCGCGACCGCCGGGGCGAGCGCCGAGCGGCCCGCCGCCGCCGTCCGCACGGCGGCCGCGAGCTCCTCAGGTGGCGCGTCCTTGAGGAGGTAGCCGCCCGCGCCCGCCTCGACGGCGGTCAGGATGTCGGCGTCCGACTCGTACGTGGTCAGGATCAGGACCCGGGGGGCGTCCGGTGCCGCCGTGATCGCCGCGGTGGCCTCCGCGCCGTGCATGCCGGCACCGAACTGGAGGTCCATCAGCACGACGTCGAACCCGCCGGTCGCGGCCAGGGCCACGGCCCGTTCCGCGGTCGCGGCCTCCGCCACGACCTCGAAGTCCGGTTCGGCGGCCAGGACCGCGCGCAGACCCGCCCGGACCACCGGGTGGTCGTCGGCGAGCAGCAGTCTGATCGGGGCGCTCATACGGCATCCTCCTGGTCCACGGCGGCCGGGAGCGGCAGCGTCACGGCGACCGCCGTGCCCTGCCCCGGCGCCGACTCCACGCTGAGCGTGCCGCCCAGCGAACGCGCCCGCGCCCGCATCGCGGGCAGCCCGAAGCCGCCGGACGGCTCGGCACCGCCGGTCCCGGGCCCGTCCGCCCCGCCACCACCGGGCTCACGGCCCACGGCGCCCCGGTCGCCAGGCGGCGCGGACGGGTCGAAGCCCCGCCCGTCGTCCACCACGTCCAGGGAGACCGAGGTCTCCATGAAGCTCAGGGTGATCCCGGCCCGCCGCGCGCCCGAGTGCCGCACGGTGTTGGCCAGCGCCGACTGCGCCGTACGCAGCAGCGCGACCTCGTACGGGGTGGGCAGCTCCACCGGGGTGCCGCTGACCGCGCACCGCACCGACAGCTCCGGCGTCGAGGTGCGCGAGGCCAGCCGGGACAGGGCCGCCGCCAGGGACCCGTGCTCCAGGTCCGGCGGCGACAGCGCCCGTACGAAGCGGCGGGCCTCGGCCAGGTTCTCCTGGGCCGCCTCGCGGGCCCGGCGCACATGGACGACGGCCGGGGCGTCCTCGGGCAGGGTGCGCTCGGCGGCCCGCAGCAGCAGCTGGATGCTGGACAGGCCCTGGGCCAGGGTGTCGTGGATCTCCCGGGCCAGCCGCTCCCGTTCGGCGAGGGTGCCCGCGGTGCGGCCGGCGGCGGCCAGCTCGGCACGGGTGGCGACCAGCTCCTCGATCAGCTCGCGGCGCCGCTCGCTCTCCCGGAACAACGCGTCGTAGCCGAGGACGGTGGCCACGGCCACCGCCGCGCCGAGCAGCGGCCCGATGAACGTGCCCGGGGTGACCTCCTGCCCGTGCAGCACGAAGCTGGTGATCGCCGCGGCCGCCGTGACCACCACGGCGGGCAGGCCCCAGCGCACCGGGAGCAGGTGCAGCTGGAGGAAGTAGAGCGGGAAGGCCACCCACAGCGCGTCGGGCGACACGGTGAGCAGTGCCAGCCACAGGGCCCCCAGCGCGGCGAGCCAGCCGGCGGCCGCCCGGGTGTGCGGCTGGACGAAGGGGGCCGACGCGCCCGCCCCGTACAGCGCGGCCATCACCGCCGCGAGCACGACGACCGCCGTGCCGTGCGGGACACCGTCGCTCACCGCGCGGACCACCACCAGCGCCAGCAGCCCGAGCAGCAGCGCGTGCAGGCAGAGCCGCAGGGCGGTGGCGACGGGCGTGGTGCGGGCGGACGAGTCCATGGTCGTTCCAGCGTAGACGCGGGGCGGGCGGCGCCGGTCAACCGAAAGGTTGATGTCGGGCCCGTCCGGCGCGCGATGTCCACGCGGGCCGGAAAGCCGAGGCTGGAGCCATGTTCGTCGCATGGAGAGACCTACGGTTCGCCAAGGGGCGGTTCGCCCTCATGGGCACCGTCGTCGTACTGATCACCCTGCTCGTCGGGATGCTGTCCGGGCTGACGGCGGGCCTCGGGAAGGAGAACACCTCGGCCGTCACCGGCCTCAGCGCGGACCGCATCGCGTTCGCCGCCCCGCCGGACGGCCGGTCGGAGTCGTTCACCGACTCGTCCGTCCCGCAGGACGCCTGGCGCGCCTGGGCCGAGCGCCCCGGGGTCACCGCCGCCGAACCCCTCGGCATCCGCACACTGAACGCCGCCGCGGACGACGGGAAGCGCACCGCCGCGGTCTCCGCCTTCGGTGTCCGACCGGACGGCGGGCTCGCCCCCGGCGCGGTCGCCCCCGGCACGGTCGTCCTCTCGGAGCAGGCCGCCGGGGAGCTGGGGGCCGGAGCCGGTGACACGCTCGCCCTGGCCGGTACGGACGTGGTCGTCGGCGCGGTCGCGGGCGACGCCTCGTACAGCCACACCCCGGTCGTCTGGACCTCCCTCGCCGACTGGCAGCGCCTCTCGGGCACCGAGGGGCAGGCCACCGTGATCGCCCTCAGGACCACCGGCGACGCCGATCTCGCGGCCGGGGACAAGGCGGCCGGGACCCGCACCCTCACTCTCGACGAGTCCCTGGGCGCCATCGGTTCCTACCAGGCCGAGAACGGCTCGCTCCAGCTGATGCGGGCCTTCCTCTTCGCGATCTCCGCGCTGGTCATCGGGGCCTTCTTCACCGTCTGGACGATCCAGCGCAGCGGTGACGTCGCCGTGCTCAAGGCGCTGGGCGCCTCGACGCCGTACCTCCTCAAGGACGCGCTCGGCCAGGCCGTCGTGATGCTCGCCGCCGGTACGGCCGTGGGCACCGGGCTCGCCGCGGGCATCGGCGCGCTGGTCGGCGGGGACGGCGGCGCCGTGCCGTTCGTCCTGGACGCCTCGACCGTGCTGGTACCGGCCGCGGTCATGATCGTCCTCGGTGCGCTCGGGGCCGCCCTGTCCATCCGGCGCATCACCGCCGTCGACCCGCTCACCGCACTCGGGAGTACCCGATGACCCTCACCCTGACCGATGTCACCCTCACCTACCCCGACGGCGACGCCCGGCTCACCGCGCTCGACCACGTCTCGCTGGAGGTCCCGGCCGGCACCCTGACCGCCGTCGTCGGACCGTCCGGTTCCGGCAAGTCGAGCCTGCTGGCGGTCGCGGCGACCCTGGTCACCCCGGACCGGGGGCGGGTCGTGGTGGCCGGTACGGAGACCGCGGGACTCAGCCGTTCGGAGAAGACGGACCTGCGCCGTGAGCGCATCGGCATCGTCTTCCAGCAGCCGAACCTGCTGCCGTCGCTGACCGCCGCCGAGCAGCTCCAGGTGATGGCGCACCTGTCGGGCGGCTCGGTACGGGACGCCCGGATCCGGGCGCTGGACCTGCTGGACGCGGTCGGGCTGGCGGACAAGGCGGACCGCAGGCCCCACCAGTTGTCCGGCGGCCAGCGCCAGCGTGTCAACATCGCGCGGGCCCTGATGAACGAGCCCGCCGTCCTGCTCGTGGACGAGCCGACCAGCGCGCTCGACCACGAACGGGGCGCGGCCGTCCTGGACCTCCTGCTCGGCCTGACCCGGCAGCGGTCCACGGCCACCGTCCTGGTCACCCACGACCGGGCCCACCTGGACCGGGTGGACGGGACGGCGACGATGAACGACGGCCGCCTCGCGGTGCCCGCGCCGGCCTGATCCCGCCGGGCTGCCCCGTCCGGGCTGCTCCCGTCCCGGTCCGGCCCGCCCCGGCGGGCCCCCGGGGCGGCGGCGGGCCGTCCGGGCTCAGCCCGTCGGGCCGCCGCTGCTCGCCAGCGCCTCGGAGAGCTCCTTGGCGACCTGCTGGAGGATCGGCACGATCCGCTCCGTCGCCGTCTCCGTCACCCGGCCCGCAGGCCCCGAGATGGAGATGGCGGCCGACGTGGGGGAGTCGGGCACCGGGACCGCGAGGCAACGCACCCCGATCTCCTGCTCGTTGTCGTCCACCGCGTAGCCCGCACGGCGCACCTGCTCCAGCGCGTCCAGGAAGCCGTCCGGCGTGGTGATCGTCTTGTCGGTGGCCGCGGGCATGCCCGTACGGGCCAGCAGCGCGCGCACCTCGTCCGCCGGGGTGTGCGCCAGCAGCGCCTTGCCGACGCCCGTGGAGTGCGGCAGCACCCGGCGGCCCACCTCGGTGAACATCCGCATCGAGTGCTTCGACGGCACCTGGGCGACGTACACGACCTCGTCGCCGTCGAGCAGGGCCATGTTCGCCGTCTCGCCGGTCTCCTCGACCAGCCGCTGGAGGTACGGACGCGCCCAGGTGCCCAGCAGCCGGGACGCCGACTCGCCGAGCCGGATCAGACGCGGGCCCAGGGCGTAGCGGCGGTTGGACTGCTGGCGGACGTACCCGCACAGCACCAGGGTGCGCATCAGCCGGTGGATGGTCGGCAGGGGGAGGCCGCTGCTCGCGGAGAGTTCGCTGAGACCGACCTCGCCCCCGGCGTCCGCCATGCGCTCCAGCAGGTCGAAGGCGCGTTCGAGGGACTGCACCCCTCCGCCGGCGCCGGAGGGCTTGGAGTCGGAAGTGCTGGCGTGGGACGACGGCACGTCAACGGTCCTTTCGAAGCGGAGGCAAGGCAGCAGCCTACCGGGCCGCTCCGGATCGGCCCACTGCTCCCGGTGCGGCGTCCTTGCCGGTCAGGCCCTGCTTTGTCCCGGTGTCGGGCGGTCGGGCCACCGGTGCCGCCGAGGTCGCGTGACGCCGTTGCTGGACCATTCTACGTTCCGTATGACGAAATGAAGCTTCTACTTCGTGGAAATCTCCAGGGGGCAGGTCTTGACGCGGCGGCCCGCTGAGTGAAGACTTCTTCAACAATTCGTTGAAGTCGGCGTGGGGAGTGCGGGTGCCCGAGGCACAGGTGAAGGCGGACGCGAAGCTGGTGCTGCGCTCGACCCGCGTCGTGACCCCCGAGGGGACCCGCGCGGCCTCGGTCCTCGTGGCGGGAGAGGTGATCGAGGCCGTCCTGCCGTACGGCACCGAGGTGCCGGGGGCAGGCCTGGAGGACTTCGGCGACGACGTGCTCCTGCCGGGCCTGGTGGACACCCACGTCCATGTGAACGACCCCGGCCGCACCGCGTGGGAGGGCTTCTGGACGGCCACCCGCGCCGCCGCGGCCGGCGGCGTCACCACCCTGCTGGACATGCCGCTCAACTCCCTCCCGCCGACCACCACCGTCGGCCATCTGCGTACCAAACAGGAGGTGGCCCGGCCCAAGGTCCACGTCGACACCGGCTTCTGGGGCGGCGCGGTCCCCACCAACACCACGGACCTGCGACCCCTGTACGAGGCCGGGGTGTTCGGCTTCAAGTGCTTCCTCTCGCCGTCCGGCGTCGAGGAGTTCCCCGAGCTGGACCAGGACGAACTGGCCCGCTCCCTGGCCGAGATCACCGGCTTCGGCGGACTCCTGATCGTGCACGCCGAGGACCCCCACCATCTGGCGTCCGCCCCGCAGTGCGGCGGCCCCGCGTACGCGGACTTCCTGGCCTCGCGGCCGCGCGACGCGGAGAACACCGCGATCGAGGGGCTCGTCGCGCACGCCCGGCGGCTGAACGCCCGCGTCCACGTCCTGCACCTGTCCTCCGCCGACGCCCTGCCGCTGATCGCGGCTGCCAAACGGGAGGGCGTCCGTGTCACCGTCGAGTCCTGCCCGCACTTCCTCACCCTCACCGCCGAGGAAGTCCCGGACGGGGCCACGGAGTTCAAGTGCTGCCCGCCCATCCGGGAGGCCGCCAACCAGGACGCGCTGTGGGCGGGCCTCGCCGACGGCACGATCGACTGCGTCGTCTCGGACCACTCGCCCTGCACCACCGACCTGAAGACGCCGGACTTCGGGACCGCGTGGGGCGGTATCTCCTCGCTGCAACTGGGGCTGCCCGCGATCTGGACCGAGGCCCGGCGGCGCGGACACACCCTGGACGACGTGGCCCGCTGGATGTCCACCGCCCCCGCCGCCCTCGCCGGTCTCACCCGCAAGGGCGCCGTCGAGGCCGGACGGGACGCCGACTTCGCGGTCCTCGACCCCGACGCCACCTTCACCGTCGACCCGGCCGGACTCTTCCACCGCAACCAGGTCACCGCCTACGCCGGACGGACCCTGCACGGGGTGGTGCGGTCCACCTGGCTGCGCGGACGGCGGATCGTGGCGGACGGCGAACTCACCGCGCCGACCGGCCGCCTCCTGACGCGGGAGCAGTGAGTACGCGGCCCGTGCTCACTGGCCGCTGAGCACGCAGCCGGTGAGCACGGGCCGCTGAGCACGCGACCGGTGAGCACGGGCCGCTGAGCATGGCACCGGTGAGCACGGGCCGCTGAGCACGCGACCGGTGAGCACGGGCCGCTGGGCGCGGGACCAGCGGCCGGGAAGGCGCCAGGAAGGCTCCACCCCGCTCACGGCCGGCCACCGGGCGGGCGGCGGCGGGGCGTGACCGTCCGCCGGCCTCGGGTGTGCCGGACGTGCGCTCACCCCCGCGTGTGGCAGCCTGGACGACGCCCGCACCGGCCCCCGACCAGGAGTCGCCATGATCTTCATCGCCGTCAAGTTCACCGTCCGCACCGCCGAGCGCGACAACTGGCTCCCGGCCGTCGACGCGTTCACCCTCGCCACGCGGCAGGAGCCCGGCAACCTCTTCTTCGAGTGGTCCTACAGCGTGGAGAACCCGGACCAGTTCGTCCTGCTCGAAGCGTTCGCCGACGAGGCGGCGGGGGTGGCGCACGTGAACTCCGACCACTTCAAGGCCGCCATCGACACCATGTCCGAGCTGGTCGCCGAGATCCCGGAGATCATCAACGTCGAGGTGCCGGGGGCCGAGTGGTCGCGGATGGCGGAGGTCACCCCGCGCAACCGGTGAACCGGACGGGGCCGGTGACCGGACGTCCGGTCACCGGGCCGCGCCCGGCACGCTGACGACGGCCGGCACCCCTCCGGCACGCTGACGACGGCCGGACCTCAGAACTCCTCGTGCGTCTCGGGATCGCCCCCGAAGCGGTGCGGCGCCCGGGACCCGATGGCCGCCACCTCCTCGGGCGTCAGCTCGAACCCGAACAGGTCGAGGTTCTGCCGCTGCCGGGCGGGATCCGAGGACTTGGGGATCGGCACCGCGCCCAGCTGGGTGTGCCACCGCAGCACCACCTGACCCGGCGTCACTCCGTGTGCCCCGGCGGCCGCCATGACCTCCGGGGCCTCAAGGACCTGCCGTCCCCGGGCCAGCGGGCTCCAGCTCTCCGTGACGATGCCCTTCGCGGCGTGCACCGCCCGCAACTCCTCCTGAGGGAGCAGCGGGTGCATCTCGATCTGGTTCACCACCGGCAGTACGCCCGTCTCCCGCTCCAGCCGGTCCAGATGCTCCGCGGTGAAGTTGGAGACGCCGATGGAGCGCACCAGACCGTCCTCGCGCAGCGTGATCATCGCCTTCCAGGTGTCCACGTACTTGTCCACCGCCGGCAGCGGCCAGTGGATCAGGTAGAGATCGACGTACTCCAGGCCCAGACGGGACCGGGACTCCTCGAACGAGGCCAGCGTCTCCTCGTAGCCGTGGTGGCGGCCCGGCACCTTCGTGGTGACGAAGACGTCCTCGCGCGGTACGCCGGAACGGGCGATGCCGCGTCCGGTGCCGGTCTCGTTGCCGTAGTTCAGCGCCGTGTCCACCAGTCGGTAGCCCAGTCCCAGCGCTCCGGCGACGGCCTGTTCGGCCGCGTCGTCGTCGAGCGGCCAGGTGCCGAGGCCCACCGCGGGCAGGGCGCGGCCGTCGTGGAGGGTGTGGACCGGGGTCGGGGTCTGGCTCATCGGTGTCCCTTTTCGTTCGCGGTGCCGTCCCCGCCCAGCGTAGGTCCGTGCCCCGCCCCGCGAGCGGCACGGCGTGGCGCGGCGTCGGCGGGGTTCACGGGGCGGAGGGCAGCACCACCGGGTCCGTGGCGACGGCGCGCAACCGGCCCAGGATCGCCCGCGTCGCCTTCGTGTAGCCCGGAGCGTTGTCGTGGAGCACCGACTCGGCGTTGGCCAGCTCCATGAACGCGATGAGCTCGAAGGCCAGTTGGGAGATGTCCGTGTCCGCCGACAGCTCACCGCGCACCCTGGCCTCCTCCAGCGTCTCCTCCACGAAGGTGACCCAGCCCGTCTGGGTGGCCGCCAGCGCGTCGTGCACCTTGCCCCTGCGGGAGTCGAACTCCGCGATCGTGGCGTAGAAGAAGCAGCCGCCCCGGAAGACCCGGGTCCGCGAGTAGGTGAGCCAGCTCTCGCACATGCGCCAGACCCGCCCCAGGCCGGGCCCCACCGCCCTCGTCGGCGTCAGCACATGGTCCACGAAAATCGTCACCGCGGCCCGCACGGTGGCCAGTTGCAGTTCCTCCTTGGATCCGAAGAGGGCGAACACGCCGCTCTTGCTCAGCTTCAGTTCCGTGGCCAGCCGCCCGAGCGACAGGCCGTCCAGGCCCTCCGTCGAGGCGACCTGGACCGCGCGCGCCAGGACCAGCTGTCTGGTCTGGTTCCCCCGCTCGACCCGTCCGTCCGGCCGCGCTTCACCCATGTGCCAACTCCGTGTCTACGAACGTCCCAAGACCGACATTCTAGGAGGACCCGGAACCCCGGAACGGCCTCTTCGGCGGGGGTGGACCTTTCGGGAGGTAAGGGCGGTCCGTCCTGCGGACAGGCGTTCCCGATCCGGCCCTCCGTTCGTGGTCACCGCCGTTCGCGCCGCACGAACGGGTGGTACGCGCCGTCCGCGCCGGAGCGGCCTGATTTGTCCTGAAAGGCACGCCGGCCGCCCGGAGCGCGCAGGCGGTCCGCGGGGTCGCCGCCGGTGAAGGCGCACCTCTCCCGCGTCCTTCCCCGTCGCGGTCCCGGCGACCGTGTCCAGATCGCGCTGTCCGCCCCCGACGCCGGGCCGCCGGGCGAGGAGCGGTGGCCGGACGGCCGCCTACCCTGGACGTGGGCGGACCGAACGAGGGGGTATCCCGATGCCGGTGGTCGATCTGCGTGGAATCCCGGATTTCACGGCCGACCCGTATCCGTACTACGCGAAACTGCGCGCCGAGGGACCGGTGCACTCCATCCGCACCGACGGCATCGAGAGAGCCTGGCTGGTCGTCGGGTACGAGGAGGCCCGCGCGACCCTGGCGGACCAGCGGTTCGGCAAGGACTGGCGGATCGCGGACGGGTGGGACGAGGGGGCGAGCCCCATCTTCGCCAACATGCTGGAGCTGGATGCCCCGCACCACACCCGGCTGCGCAGGCTCGTGGCCGGTGAGTTCACCGCACGGCGGATCGAGGCGCTGCGCCCGCGTGTCGAGGAGATCACCGGGGAACTGCTGGACGCCATGGTGCCCGCCGGGAGCGCCGACCTGGTGGACGCCCTCGCCTTTCCGCTGCCGATGACGGTGATCTGCGAACTCATCGGCGTACCCGGCCTGGACAGGGACGCGTTCCGCCTGCTGTCCAACGCGGTCGTCGCGCCCGTCTCGCCGGAGGCCGCGGACGAGGCGGCCCGCGCCATGCAGACCTACCTCGACGAGCTGATCGCGGCCAAGCGCCGTTCCCCGGGCGACGACCTGATGAGCGCGCTGATCCAGACCCGGGACGAGCGGGGTGACGGTCTGTCGTCCGAGGAACTGGTCGGCATGGCTTTCCTGTTGCTGGTGGCAGGACACGAGACGACCGTGAACCTGATCTCCAACGGAGTGCGCGCGCTGCTGGACCACCCGGACCAACTCGCCCTGCTGCGCGCCGAACCGGAGCTGATCGACGGGGCGGTGGAGGAGATGCTGCGCTACGAGGGTCCGGTGGAGAACGCGACCTTCCGATTCGCACGCGAACGGGTCACCATCGGCTCCCAGGTCATCCGGAAGGGCGACCCGGTCCTGGTCGCCATCGGCTCGGGGAACCGCGACGCCGGACGCTATACGGAACCGGACACCTTCGACATCCGACGCGAGCCGCGGGGCCATCTGGCCTTCGGGCACGGGGCGCACTTCTGCCTGGGCGCGCCGCTGGCCCGCATGGAGGGCAGGACCGCCGTCCGCGCGCTGCTGGAGCGGTGTCCCGGACTCGCACGCGACCCGGACGGCGAGGGGCCTCAGTGGCTGCCGGGGATGCTGATCCGGGGGGTGCGTCGCCTGCCGGTCCGGTGGTGAGGTAGGAAGACCGCCATGACGGAACTCTCCCTCCAGGCGGCCCAACAGGTCCTCGACAGCCAGCCGTTCAGTGTGCTCCTCGGTGCCCGGCTCACCGCGTTCGGCGGTGGTGCCGCCACCCTGGAGATCGGCGTACGCGAGGAACTGCGGCAGCAGAACGGCTTCCTGCACGGCGGTGTGCTGGCGTACGCCGCCGACAACGCCCTCACCTTCGCCGCCGGGACCACCCTCGGGCCCGCCGTGCTCACCGGCGGCTTCTCCATCCAGTACATCCGGCCCGCCACCGGCCGGACCCTGAGCGCCCGCGCGGTCGTCGTCCACACCGGCCGCAGGCAGGCCGTCGCCCGCTGCGACCTGTACACCGTGGACGAGGAGGGCACCGAGACCCTGTGCGCGGTGGCCCAGGGGACGGTGCTCTCCGCCCGCGCGGCCTGAGCCGGACGGCGGTCAGCCCCCGGCGATCTCGGCCGGCCGCACCGGCCTGCGCTCCGCGCGTGAACGCTCGCAGGCCTCCGCCACACGCAGCGCGTGCAGGGCCTCCCGGCCGTCGCAGGGGTTCGCCAGTTCGCCGCGTACCACCCGGAGGAACGCGTCCAGCTCCGCCTCGTACGCCGGGGCGAAGCGCTCCAGGAAGCCCGGCCAGGGCTTGGCGGGCGCGGGCGGGCCCTCCGGTTCCACCGAGGTGATCGGCGTACGGTCGTCCAGGCCGACCGCGAACTGGTCCAGCTCGCCCGCCAGTTCCATGCGGACGTCGTACCCGGCGCCGTTGCACCGGGTGGCCGTCGCCGTCACCGCCGTGCCGTCGTCCAGGGTCAGCAGGGCCGCCGCCGTCGCCACGTCACCCGCCTCGCGGAACGCGGACAGACCGCCGTCCGTGCCGGTCGCGTACACCTCCGCCACCTCACGGCCCGTCACCCACCGCAGAATGTCGAAGTCGTGCACCAGGCAGTCCCGGAACAGGCCGCCGGAGGACGGGAGATAGGCGGCCGGCGGGGGAGCGGGGTCGGAGGTGACGGTCCGTACGGTGTGCAGCCGGCCCAGCGATCCCTCGCGCACGGCCGTCCGCGCCGCCGTGTACCCCGCGTCGAAGCGGCGCATGAACCCGAGCTGGAGGACGCTGCCCGCCCGCTCCACCTCGGCCAGCGCGTCCAGGGTCCCCGCCAGGTCCAGGGCGATCGGCTTCTCGCAGAAGGCGGGCAGCCCGGCCCGCGCCGCCCGGCGGATGAGGTCCGCGTGTGCCGAGGTGGCCGAGGTGATGACCACGGCGTCCACCCCGGCGGACAGGACGTCTTCGACCGAGGCGAGCGCCCTGGCTCCGGCGCGCTCCGCGACGCGGGCCGCCCGGCCCGCGTCGGGGTCCGTCACCACCAGGGAACCGACGCCCGGGTGGCGGCCGAGAACGCCCGCGTGGAAGGAACCGATCCGGCCGGTGCCGATGAGTCCGATACGCATGCACTCAACGTGCCGCCCGCCCGGCGCACTGTCAACTATATGTCCTGACAAAAAGCCGGGTGCGGTGCGACGGCACGCGGTACGCTCCCGTCCGTGCCCAAACCCACCGCCGACCCCGCCGCGCTGGGGCTGGGTGTGGACCGCACCAGCCCCGTACCGCTCCACCACCAGCTCGCCCAGCAGCTCCAGGCGGCCGTCGAGCAGGGCCGTCTCGCCCCCGGCAGCCTCCTCGGCAACGAGCTGGAGCTTGCCGCGCGCCTCGGGCTCTCCCGGCCGACCGTCCGCCAGGCGATCCAGTCACTCGTGGACAAGGGGATGCTGGTGCGCCGGCGCGGGGTCGGCACCCAGGTCGTGCACAGCCGCGTCAAGCGCCCGCTCGAACTGAGCAGCCTCTACGACGACCTGGAGGCCGCCGACCGCCGCCCGGCCACCCGCGTCCTGCGCAACACGGTCGAGGCCGCCACCGCCCCGGTCGCCGCCGCGCTCGGGGTCGCGGAGGGCAGCGAGGTCCACGTCGTCGAACGGCTGCGCCTCGCGCGGGACGAGCCCCTGGCCCTCCTCCGCAACCACCTGCCCCCGGGACTGCTCGACCTGGACACCGCCCGGCTGGAGGCGACCGGGCTGTACCGGATGATGCGCTCGGCCGGTATCACCCTGCACAGCGCCCGCCAGTCCGTCGGCGCGCGGGCGGCGGAGGGCGAGGAGGCCCGCCTGCTCGCCGAGCCCCGGGGGGCGCCGCTGCTGACGATGGAGCGGACCACCTTCGACGCGGGCGGCCGGGCGGTCGAGCTGGGCTGCCATGTCTACCCGGCCTCCCGGTACGCCTTCGAGTTCCAGCTCCTGGCCCGTCCCTGAGCCCGCCGGCCCCGAGCCGGTTCCGTCCCGGGCCGTCCGCTTGCGTACCTGCCCGCCCCCTCCCCCGTACCGCCGAGTATTGACGCGGTCATGTAAGACGGCTAGAACTCCCTCAGCCGCACTCCCACGGCCCGGCCACGGCAGGCCACCGGCGTGCCCGGAGCCACCGCCGCGCCCCTGCCGGGCAGCGCGGTACCGGGCTCGGGGATACTTGGGCGGCCGGGCCCGGGAGTCCGCTCTCCCCGGCCCACCAGGCAGCACAGCGAGCAGCACAAGAAGGGCACGGCGTCGTGGCAAGGGTTCGGACAGGGGTACGCGCGATGGGCGCCGTGCTCGCGGCGGTGCTGGGAGTCTCCCTCATGGGATGCAGCAGCACCGGCGGCAAGCGGGCGGAAGAACGCGCCGCCAAGGAGGCCTCCGCGGGGCGTTCCGCGGTGAACACACCCCGCTGGACGTTCGCCATGGTCACCCACTCGGGCGACGGCGACACCTTCTGGGACATCGTCCAGAAGGGCGCCCAGCAGGCGGCCGACAAGGACAACATCAACTTCCTCTACACGCACAACGACGAGGGCCAGCAGCAGGCCGAGCTCGTCCAGACCGCCATCGACAAGAAGGTCGACGGCCTGATCGTCTCGCTGGCCAAGCCCGACTCGATGAAGGCCGTCGTCGCCAAGGCGGTCAAGGCCGGCATCCCCGTGATCACGGTGAACTCCGGATCGGCCGAGTCCAAGCAGTTCGGCGCGCTCACCCACATCGGCCAGGACGAGTCGATCGCCGGTGAGGCCGTGGGCGACGAGCTCGACGCCCGGGGACACAAGAAGGTGCTCTGCGTCCTGCACGAACAGGGCAACGTCGGCCACGAGCAGCGCTGCGCCGGAGCGAAGAAGACCTTCGACGGGACCCTCCAGAACCTCTACGTCGACGGCACCAACATGCCCGACGTCCAGGCCTCCATCGAGGCCAAGCTCGACTCCGACAGGAGCATCGACGCGGTCCTCACGCTGGGCGCGCCCTTCGCAGCCGCCGCCGTCAAGGCCAAGCAGACCGCGGGCAGCAAGGCCGAGATCGACACCTTCGACCTCAACGCGAGCGTGGCCACCGGCCTGGCGAACAAGAGCCTGGGCTTCGCCGTCGACCAGCAGCCCTACCTCCAGGGGTACGAGGCCGTGGACCTGCTCTGGCTCCACCGCTTCAACCAGAACGTGCTCGGCGGCGGCCGCCCCGTACTGACCGGCCCGCAGATCATCACCGCCGACGACGCGGACGAGCTGGCCGAGTACACGAACCGGGGCACCCGATGACGGGGGCCCCACCGGCACCGGCCCCGCCCGGGGCCGACGAGCGACTGCTGCGCACCTCACCGCTGCGCAAGCTCCTCGGCCGCCCCGAGCTGGGCTCGGTCGTCGGGGCGGTGGCGGTGTTCGTCTTCTTCGCGCTCGTCGCCGACAGCTTCCTCCAGACGTCCAGCATCGGCACGGTGCTCTACGCGGCCTCCACCATCGGGATCATGGCGGCGCCGGTCGCGCTGCTGATGATCGGCGGCGAGTTCGACCTGTCCGCCGGTGTGATGGTGACCAGCTCCGCGCTCGTCTCCTCGATGTTCAGCTACCAGATGACCGCCAACGTCTGGGTCGGCGTCTTCGTGTCGCTGCTGGTCACCCTCGGGTTCGGTGCGTTCAACGGCTTCATGCTGACGCGCACCAGGCTGCCGAGCTTCATCATCACGCTCGGCACCTTCCTGATGCTGACCGGGCTGAACCTGGGCTTCACCAAGCTGATCAGCGGCACCGTGTCGACCAAGGGCATCGGGGACATGGAGGGCTTCGCGTCCGCCCGCAAGGTCTTCGCCTCCTACCTCACCGTCGGGGGTGTCGAGCTGAAGGTCACCATCCTGTGGTGGGCGGCCCTGGTCGCCGTCGCCACCTGGATCCTGATCCGCACCCGCTTCGGCAACTGGATCTTCGCCGTGGGCGGCGAGGCCGACGCGGCCCGCGCGGTCGGCGTCCCGGTCATCCGCACCAAGATCGGCCTCTACCTCGGCGTGGCCTTCGCCGCCTGGGTCTCCGGACAGCACCTGCTGTTCTCGTACGACGTGGTGCAGTCGGGCGAGGGCGTCGGCAACGAGCTGACGTACATCATCGCGGCCGTCATCGGCGGCTGCCTGATCACCGGCGGTTACGGTTCCGCGATCGGGGCCGCGGTCGGCGCGATCATCTTCGGCATGACCAGCAAGGGCATCGTGTACGCGGAGTGGAACCCCGACTGGTTCAAGTTCTTCCTGGGAGCGATGCTGCTCCTGGCCACCCTGCTCAACGCATGGGTACGCAAGCGCGCGGAGGCGACGACATGACGGCCGCCCAGGCCCCCCGGGAGCCGGAGCCCCGGAACACGTCCCCGAAGGACGCGGCGCCGGACCACCGGGCACTCGTCGAGCTCGACCGGGTCAGCAAGTTCTACGGCAACATCAAGGCGCTCCAGGACGTCTCGCTGGTGGTCCACGCCGGGGAGATCTCCTGTGTCCTCGGCGACAACGGCGCCGGCAAGTCCACCCTCATCAAGATCATCTCGGGTCTGCACCGGCACGACTCCGGTACCTTCCGGGTGGAGGGCGAGGAGACCGTCCTCGCCAACCCGCGCGACGCCCTGGACCGGGGCATCGCCACCGTCTACCAGGACCTGGCCGTCGTCCCGCTGATGCCGGTCTGGCGCAACTTCTTCCTCGGCTCCGAGCCGACGAAGGGGGCGGGCCCCTTCAAGCGCCTCGACGTGGCGCTGATGCGCGAGGCCACCCGCGCGGAACTGCTGCGCATGGGCATCGACCTGCGCGACGTCGACCAGCCGATCGGCACCCTGTCCGGCGGTGAGCGCCAGTGCGTGGCCATCGCCCGCGCGGTGTACTTCGGCGCCAAGGTCCTCGTCCTGGACGAGCCGACGGCGGCGCTCGGCGTCAAGCAGTCCGGCGTCGTGCTCAAGTACGTCGCGGCCGCCCGGGACGCCGGACTCGGCGTGGTCCTCATCACGCACAACCCGCACCACGCGTATCTCGTCGGTGACCGCTTCGTACTCCTCAAGCGCGGCGCGATGTCCGGCAGCCACACCAAGGGCGACGTCACCCTGGACGAGCTGACCCGTCAGATGGCGGGCGGCAGCGAGCTGGAGGAGCTCAGCCACGAGCTGGAGCGGGCTCCCTCCCCGGACCGCCCCGGCGGCTCCCCGGCCGCCGGGGACACCCCGTAGACCACCTCCCGCCACCGTGTCCCCTGGACCGTCCACCGGATCCAGGGGCGCGGGAGTGGCAGAATCGAGCACGGCGGACGCCGTCCGCCGCCGGAAGACCCCCTTCCCGGCTCCCCGATACGCCCCAGGGACGATGAGCACGTACCGCGACTTCACCCACCGCGGCTCCGCCCGCGCCACCGTCCTGCGGACCGTCGGAACCAGGGAGCGGCGCTCCCACCTCACGGCACCCCGGGTCCCCACCGTCGGCATCGACATCGGCGGTACCAAGGTGATGGCCGGTGTCGTCGACGCCGACGGCACCATCCTGGAGACCCTGCGCGCCGAGACGCCGGACAAGTCCAAGAGCCCCAAAGTCGTCGAGGACACCATCGTCGAACTGGTCTTGGACCTCTCCGACCGGCACGACGTGCACGCCGTCGGCATCGGCGCCGCGGGCTGGGTGGACGCCGACCGCTCCAAGGTGCTGTTCGCCCCGCACCTGGCCTGGCGCGACGAGCCCCTGCGCGACGCCCTCGCCTCCCGCCTCGTCGTCCCCGTCATGGTCGACAACGACGCCAACACGGCCGCCTGGGCGGAATGGCGTTTCGGCGCCGGACGCGGCGAGGACCACCTCGTCATGATCACGCTGGGCACCGGCATCGGCGGCGCGATCCTGGAGGGCGGGCACGTCAAGCGCGGCAGGTACGGCGTGGCCGGTGAGTTCGGCCATATGCAGGTGGTGCCGGGCGGGCACCGCTGCCCGTGCGGCAACCGGGGCTGCTGGGAGCAGTACAGCTCCGGCAACGCCCTGGTGCGCGAGGCCAAGGAGCTGGCCGCCGCCGACTCCCCGGTGGCCCACGGCATCATCGAGCGCGTCAAGGGCAACATCCCGGACATCACCGGCCCGCTCATCACCGAGCTGGCCCGGGAGGGCGACGCGATGTGCGTCGAACTCCTCCAGGACATCGGACAGTGGCTCGGCGTCGGCATCGCCAACCTCGCCGCCGCGCTGGACCCCTCGTGCTTCGTCATCGGCGGCGGTGTCAGCGCGGCCGACGACCTGCTGATCGGCCCGGCCCGCGACGCCTTCAAACGCCAGCTCACCGGCCGCGGCTACCGCCCCGAGGCCCGGATCGCCAAGGCCCAGCTCGGCCCGGAGGCCGGCATGGTCGGCGCCGCCGACCTGGCCCGCCTGGTCGCCCGGAGATTCCGCCGGACCAACCGCCGCCGGGTCGAGCGGTACGAGCGCTACGCGCAGATCTACGACCAGGCCGCCAGTACCCTGCGCAACTCACGCGGCGGCACCCGCACCGCGGACTGAGCCGCCGCCGTCCACCCCGGCCCTCCGTACGCCGTCCACCGGCCATCCGTACTTCGCACCGCAGCTCCGAGGGGTAACCGACCATGACCGCCGCAGCCGGGCACCACGTCGTGCCGTGCCAGCCCCCGTCCTCAGGATGTCCGCAGCCGGGCGGTGACGAGGGGGCCGCCTTCGACGGCAAGCCCCGGAACGCCACCGGGCGCGCGCCCGGCAGGTCCGCGGGGGGTGCGTCCGGCGGGGCTTCCGAGGGCTCTTCCGGGGGCCCGTCCGGCGGGTCGTCCGGCGGCTCCTCCGGCGGATCCTCGGGCGGCTCCTCCGGAGGTGACGGAACGCCCCCCGAGGACCGGCGCCGGGTCTTCCGGCGGCGGCTGATCACCCTCACCATCATCGTGCTGCTCATCGGCATCCCGGCCGGCTACCTGGTGATCTCCGCGTCGCAGAGCCGCCGTTCCGGGATGGACAAGGAGGCCGAGGCCTCGGCCCAGGGACTGCGCGAGGACTGGCCGTCCGGGATGCAGCGCAGGATCTTCGAGCTGCCGGTGCCGGGCAACGCGGTGGGCGTCCAGTACTACGAGACGAACAACTGGAAAGTCAGCCGGATGTACCTGAAGTTCCGTACGACCTCCGCGGGGCTGGACCGGTTCCTGAGCGGTGTCGGCACCGGCCGGGCCGCCCTGGAGACGGGCCGGGTCACCATCGGCGAACGGGACATCAAGATCACCGGCTGGTTCTTCGGGCCCGGCGTCGACTGGGCGGGCACCGTCCACCGGAACGAGGGCCCCCGCCCGACCCAGGACATCACCGTCAACATGACCGACCCGGCGGCCCCGGTGGTCTACGTGGTGTCCTCGGCGGCCCCCTGACCGAGGACGGAACGGCCGGCCCCGGCCTGCGTACGGGGCCGCCGGTATCAGGGGCGCCGCCCCATCCGGACAGATCGCCCGGGACGCTTCGGTGTCCCGGGCGTCGTCGTTTCCCCGCGCCCGGACTCCTTCGTCCCTCCTTGTTGAATATGGATGTCGTTATCGATTACTGTCTGATCGTCGCATCGGAGGCCGTGTGTGCGGCGGTAGGGGAGGGATCGTCATGACCTCGGAAGGCCGGGCGTCCGGTGCCGGGAGGGTCGGCGCGCGCCGGGACAGGTGCGTGGGGGCGGGGCAGTGCGTGCTCGCCGCGCCGGCCGTCTTCGACCAGGACGAGGAGGACGGACGCGTACGCGTCCTCGACGAGGAGCCGCCGGTGTCCCAGTCGGACGCCGTGCGCCAGGCCGTGTGGGCGTGCCCGTCCGGCGCTCTCGACCTGCGGTAGCCCCGCGGGTCGGGGCCGGCGGCGGCGCGGCTCCCCGGTGCGCCCACCCGTCGTGCACCGGACGCCCGCCCTCGCGACGGCCTCGTCGCGCGCGCCGTGGAATTCCCCCGGCGCGCGGTTCAGCTCAGCAGAACGTCAAGGAGAGACATGTCCAGACAGTTCGACCGCCGTGCCTTCCTCCGCCGCGGTGCGGCCGGAGCCGCGGCTCTGGCGGTGGGGCCCGGCCTGCTGGCGGCCTGTGCCACCGACGAGCCGCACTCCGGACGCGAGCCGGGGGCGGGTTCCTCGCCCCGCTCGGGCGGCACCCTGCGGGCCGCGTTCGTCGGAGGAGGTGCCTCCGAGACGCTCGACTTCTTCAAGGGCCCCTCGGCACTGGACCTGGTGCGCGCCCGTGCCTGGCACGGCACCCTGGGCAACCTCGATCCCGAAGGGCCCGACGGGGTGCGCTACGGCGTGCTCAAGGGGATCGACGTCTCCGACGACCTGTCGGCCTACACGCTGCACGTGCGGCCGGGCGTCCGCTTCACCGACGGCTCCGAACTGACCTCCGCCGACATCCTGCACTCGCTCGGCGCCCTCGCGGCCAAGAGCACTCTGCCGGTGTACCGGCTCGCCGCCGCGAACTTCGACCTCGCGCGCGCCAAGGCCGACGGTGACCTGAAGGTGGTACTGCCCACCCTCCGGCCCATCGCCGACGGCCGCATGATCCTCTGTCAGGGCAACTTCCTGGTCGTCAAGGACGGCACCAGGAACTTCCGTGCGGACATGCCCAGTTGTGGTCCCTTCCGGCTGACCGGGTTCACGGCCGGCCAGGGATCGTCCTTCGAACGCTACGACGACCACTACGGTCACGTGCCCCACCTGGACGGCCTGGAGCTGCGGTCGATCGCCGACTCGACCGCCAGGGCCGGGGCGCTCACGAGTGGGGAGATCGACTTCGCCCACGACCTCTCCCCGGTCACCGCGCGCACCCTCGCGGACGACACGCGGGTCCGCCTCGTCCCGACGAAGAGCCCCTACCTGGTCGGGCTCTCCTTCCAGATGAACATGAACGCCGAGCCGTTCGGCGACCCGCGGGTGAGGGAGGCGTTCAAGCTCGCGGTGGACCGGGAGGCCATGGTGAAGACGGTGTTCTACGGAAACGCCGAGACCGGCAACGACCTGCCGTCCATGGGCTTCCCGGACTACGCCGAGGATCTGCCCCGGCGCGCCCACGACCCGGAGCGGGCCCGCACGCTCCTCAAGGAGGCCGGCGCGGACGGGATGAGGATCCAGCTGACGACCGGTCCCGAGACACCGGGCATGGTGGAGACGGCCACCCTCTTCGCCGAGGACCTGAAGAAGGCCGGTGTCCGGGCCTCGGTCCGTGAACTGCCCGCGGGCCAGCTCTACGCCGACTTCGCCGCCTACGCGGCGCTGCCGCTGGCCGGTTCGTACCAGATGCCCATCCCCGCGCTGTCCACCTACCAGATGAACACGGCGGGCGGATCGCCTTCGGCGTTCGGCTGGAAGCAGACGGAGACCGACGCTTTGGTGGCGAAGGCCCGCGCCGAGAGCGACCGGGCCGAGGCGAAGAAGCTGGGCACGCGGGCGCAGCGCACCCGCTGGGAGGAGGGCAACCAGGTGCTGCCGGTCTTCAAGCCGAACCTGAACGCCCAGGCCGACGGCGTCGGCGGGATCGGCGACGACCTCTTCGAACAGTTCCCCGGCTTCTCCCAGGCGTCCCTGGGGTGAGCGTGATCGCCTTCGCCGGCCGTCGCCTCGCGGGGGCGGCCGTCCTGCTGGTGCTGCTGTCGGGCGTGATCTTCGCCGCCACGGCCGTCCTCCCGGGTGACGCCGTCAGCGCGGTCACCGGGGTGGACGCCTCCGAGGCGCAACGCGCCGACGTCCGGGCCGGACTCGGGCTGGACCGGTCCGCCGCCGAGCGGTACGTGTCCTGGGTGTCCGGTGCCGTCCGAGGGGATCTGGGCAGCGGCTTCGTCGGGGACCGGCCGGTCGCCGAGGTCGTCGCCACCCGCCTGCCCAACAGCCTGCTGCTCGCGGGGCTGACCCTCGCGGTCACGGTGCCGCTCGCCACGCTGCTCGGTCTGTGGACCGGGCTGCGCGGCGGCGGCGCCGACCGGCTGGTCTCCACGGGCGCCCAAGTCATCGCGGCCCTACCGGAGTTCGTCATCGCCGCACTGCTCGTCGCGGTGCTCGCGGTGTGGCTGGAGGCCTTCCCGCGCGTCTCCCTCGTCCCCTTGGGCGGCACCCCGCTGGACGTGCCGCGCGCCCTGGTCCTGCCCGTGCTGACGCTCAGCGCGGTCGGCCTCACCGTCGCCACCCGGCTGCTGCGCGTCTCCGTCGCGGACGCGGCGGCCACCCCGTACTGCGAAGCGGCACGGCTCAACGGTGTACGCGGGACACGGCTCGCGGCCCGCCACATCCTTCCCAACGCCGCCGGGCCCGCCGTGCAGGCGCTCACCCTCACCACCGGGGCACTGGTCGGCTCCGCAGTGGTGGTGGAGAACGTCTTCGACTACCCGGGCATCGGCCGGGAACTGCAACTGGCCGTCGCCGCACGGGACATACCGATGGTCCAGGGCATCGCCACCACCCTCGTCGCGGTGATGCTCGCGGTGCTCCTGCTGGGTGACATCGGTGCGCGGGCGCTCGGCGCGCGGGAGAGGCACGGCCGATGACCACGGTCCTGACAGCGCCGCGACGGGGTCGTCCCGCCGGACAGCACGCGCCACGCCACCGGCCGCCCCTGCTCATCGGCACCGGCACACTGCTCGTCGTCCTGTTCGCCCTGCTGGGCCCGTGGGCCGCCCCGCACAGCCCCACCGCTCAGCTCGCGGCACCCTTCCAGCAGCCGGACGGGCACTTCCTCCTCGGCACCGACGTGCTCGGCAGGGACGTGGCGAGCCGGGTGCTCGGCGGCGGCCGGACCATCGTGCTCACCGCGCTCGCGGGCACAGCGGTCGCCGGTGCGGTCGGGATGACCGCCGGTGTCCTGGCGGCCATGGTCTCCCGCCGGCTGGGCGACCTGATGGTGCGCTGCGTCGACGCGCTGGCCGCGCTCCCGGCCCTCCTGATCGTCCTCGTCCTGGCCGCCGGTTTCCCCGGCAGCGACACGGCCGTCGTGGCGGCGGTCGGCCTGGCCACCGCCCCCTTCTCCACCAGGGTGCTGCGCGCCGCGGCGGACACGGTCCTGACCAGCGGATACGTGGAGGCAGCCGTGGCCCGTGGCGACACCCGGCGGGCCGTACTGCGCCATGACGTGCTGCCCAACATCGCCGGACCGGCCCTGGTGGACACCGCGCTGCGCCTGGTCGCCTCCCTGCATCTCACCGCCACCGCGGGCTTCCTCGGGCTCGGACAGGGCGGGGCGGCGCCGGACTGGGGGCGCATGGTGAGCGAGAACGTCCCCGGGGCGACGCTGGCCGCCACGCCGTTCCTCGCTCCCGCCCTGCTGCTCGTGCTGCTGTCCGTCTGTGTCGGTCTGCTGGCCGGACGGCTGGCGGACATGGTGGGGCGGGGGGCCGCATGACCGGCCATGAGCCCGGCCGCCCGTCCGGGGCCGGGGCCCATGAGTCCGGCTGCCCGTCCGGTACCGGGGTCCACGTGCCCGGCCGCCCGTCCGGGACCGGTCCGCTCGCCCGGGTCGGTGGGTTCACGCTCGGCCCGGTGACCGGCGGCCCGCCGGTGCTGTGTGACGCCGAACTGTCGGTGGAGCGTGGGCAGGTGCTGGGGATCGTGGGCCGGTCGGGGTCGGGCAAGAGCAGCCTGGCGTACAGCCTGCTCGGGCACGTACGTCCGGGCCTGGAGGTCCGGGGCGGGACCGTCCGGGTGGCCGGAGTCGATCCGTTCGACCGCGCGGGCGCCCGCCGCCTGCGCGGGCGGGTCGTGTCGTTCCTGGGCCAGGACCCCGGCGCGTCGCTCAACCCCGCGCTGCGGATCGGTACGCAGATCGCCGAAGCGGTGCGCCTGCGCTCGCCCGTGCGGCGCGCGCACGACGTCCGGGCACGGGTCGAGGAGCTGCTGCTGTCCGTACGGCTCCCCGCCGACCGGGCGTTCCGGCGACGGCTGCCGCGCCAGCTCTCGGGGGGACAGGCCCAACGCGTCGCTCTCGCGATCGCGTTGGCGGGCACGCCCCGCCTGCTGGTCCTGGACGAGCCCACCAGCGGCCTGGACACGGTTCTCGCGGCCGGGATGCGGCGGCTGCTCGCCGAGGTCCTGGCGGACGGGGACCGCTCCGCGGTGCTGGTCAGTCACGACCCGGCGTGGATCGCGTCCGTGGCGGACGACGTGATCCGGCTGGAGGGAGGCCGGATCGCCCCGGCCGGTGGGCCGAAGGCGCCGACGCGCGTGCCACCGCCGGGCGGGCGAGCGGGCCCCGGCCGGGGGATCCCGAGGAACGCCACCCCCGTCGTCACGGGAGAGCTGTCCGTACGGGGGCTGGGCGCCGCGCACGGGCGCGTTCCCGTCCTGCACGACATCTCCCTCACCGCCCCGGCGGGCGGCTGCACCGCCGTGGTGGGCCCCTCGGGCTCCGGGAAGAGCACGCTCGCCCGCTGTCTCGCGGGACTTCACCGGCCCACGCGGGGCAGCGTCGAGTGGCGGGAGGACGGCGCCGGGCGGGGAGGCGGCGCGCCCGTACAGCTGGTCGCGCAGGACGCGCGTGGCGCGCTCAACCCGCGGGAATCCGTACGCACCGCGCTTCTGCGGCCCCTCACGGGCGTGGGTCGCCTGTCGGCCCCGGAAGCGGAGCCCGAAGCCGTACGGCTGCTCGGCCTGGTGGGACTCGGCCCCGGCGTACTGGCGCGCCGGCCGGGGGAGTTGTCGGGAGGCCAGCGTCAACGCGTCGCGCTGGCACGGACGCTGGCCGCCCGGCCACGCGTCCTGGTCTGCGACGAGATCACCTCGGCGCTGGACCCGGAGACGGCGAGCGGGGTCCTGGATCTGCTGGACTCGCTGCGGCGGACCCTGGGACCGGCGGTCGTGATGGTGACGCACGACCTGGAGGCCGCTGCCCGCCACGCGGACCGGGTCGTCGTCCTGGACGAGGGGCGGGTGGTCGAGGCCGGTCCGGCCGCCCGGGTGCTGGTGGCCCCCGGACACCCCGTCACCCGGGAACTGCTCGCCTGCGCCGGACGTCCCCTGTCCGCCGTGCCGGAGCGGCGGTGGGCGGACGGGTGAGGGGCCAGGGCCCTTCCGCCCCCGCCGGGGGTGGGAGCGGCCCTGTCCCCGCCAGGGGGAGCGGCCCTTCCGCCCCCGCCCGGGGGAGCGCGTCGCCGCGCTCCCCCTCGTCACGCCCTACGCCGGAGGTGACATCCGGGCCAGCGCCGCCTTGTCCACCTTGCCGACCGCGGTGAGCGGGAGGTCCGGGACCCGGACGATCTCGTCGGGGGCCTTGTAGGCGGCGAGTCCACGCTCCCTCAGATGGGCGGCGACCTCCCGCGTGCCCGGCGCCTCGCCCGCGCAGACGACGAAGGCGACGGACCGCTCACCCCACCGCTCGTCCTCCACACCGACCAGGGCCGCCGCGGTGACGGCCGGATGGGTCAGCAACTGTTCCTCCACCTCGACCGCGGCGATCTTCTCACCGCCGCGGTTGATCTGGTCCTTGATCCGCCCCACCACCACGAGGTGCCCGGTCGGCAGCCGCCGTACCAGATCGCCGGACCGGTAGTAGCCGTCCGGGGTGAACGCCAGGCGGTCGTGCGCCTGGGCGCCGTAGTAGCCGCGCAAGGTGTACGGGCCCCGGGTGAGCAACTCGCCCACCGTGCCGTCCGGAACCGGCGCGCCCTCCGCGTCCACCACGAGGACCTCGTCGTCCGCCGAGACGGGCCGGCCCTGAGTGGTGCGGACGAGCTCCTCCGGGTCGTCGAGGCGTGTGAGGTTGATCAGCCCTTCCGCCATGCCGAAGACCTGTTGCACGCGCGCCCCGAGCGCCGGCCCCAGCGTGCCGGCCTGGTCCTCCGGCAGCCGCGCCCCGCCGACCTGCACCACCGCGAGGCTCCCCAGGTCCCAGGAACCGGCGGAGGCTTCGGCCGTCCAGTGGGGAACGAGCGGCGGGGTCAGCGAGGTCAGGGTCACGCGCTCCCGCTCGATGAGGGCGAACGCCGTCTGCGGGCTGGGGTCCGGGGCGATCACGACGGTTCCCCCGGCCATGAGGGTGCCCAGCACACCGGGACACGCGAAGGTGAAGTTGAACCCGAGCGGCAGGACCGCCAGATACACCGTCCGGGCGTCGAGCGCGCAGACCTCCGCGCAGGCACGGGCGTTGTAGGCGTAGTCGTCGTGCGTCCGCGGGATGAGTTTGGGAAGCCCCGTGGTGCCGCCGGACAGCAGCAGCAGGGCGAGACCGGAGGGATCCGCCCCGTCGGTGCCGGTGCCGGGCGCGGTGTCCCCCCGCAACGCCTCGAACGGGACGAAGCCGTCGTACGGGCCGGGGTCGCCGACCACGACGACGTGCCGCAGCGGGCCGTCCGGCCCCTGTTCCGCCCGTACGTCGCTCATCAGCCGCCGGTGGTCGAACCTGGCGTGCCGGTCGGGCACCACGCAGGCCACCGCACCCGCCACGCGGACCAGGTGGCCGATCTCCCGGCGCCGGTGGCCGGGCATGGCGTGCACCGGGACCGCCCCGAGCCGTTGCAGCCCGAACCAGACGAGCACGAACTCGGCGCGGTTGGGGAGTTGGACCACCACACGGTCGCCCCGCCCGATGCCCAGCCCGCGCAGCCCGGCGGCGATCCGGTCGGCCTCGGCGTCCAGGTCCGCGTAGGTCCACCGGCGGTCGCCGTCGACCACGGCGACGCGCTCCGGGTGGCCGGCGGCCAGGTGGCGCAGGCGGGCGCCGAACGTGACGCCCTGCCAGTGTCCGGCGGCCCGGTAGCGCGCGGATGCGGCTTCGGGCCAGGTCGTTGGGGTCTCGGTCATGGGGCTCTGCCTCTCGTTGCCGGGCCGGGGGCTCTGGCGCCCGGCCCCGTCGTGTGACTACGATGCGAACTATAGAAATGATAATCGTTTCTATCTGGCAGGGTTCGGCCCTGTCCGAGGGAGCTGTCAGCGTCCGCCCCTCGACCGACTCCCCCTCGACCGGAAGGCCCCCGTAGTGAGCGATGAAGCAGCCGTCACGGCGCGGACATCGGAAGGCGACCCCGACAGCCGTCACCCCCACACGGCCGGGGCGGTGCGTGAAGCGGTCGCACGCGCGCTGGACATGGCACCGGGGGAGCTGGACGAGGACCGTGACCTCTTCGAACTCGGCCTCGACTCACTGGTGCTGATGTCCCTGGCCGGCACCTGGCGACGCGCGGGCAGCACGGTCACCTTCCAGGACCTCACGCGCGTCCCGACCCTGGGGGCGTGGACGGCCCTGCTCGGGCAGGGCCGTCCGGAGGACACGGCCGCCCCCGCGAGGCCCGCGTCGCCGGAGGCCCCGCGGCTCATCTCCCGTGCCGCGACGGCCGAGGAGGAGTCCTTCCCCCTCGCGACCATGCAGCACGCCTACTGGATCGGACGCCAGGACGGGCAGCCGCTCGGCGGCGTCGCCGCGCACTTCTACGTCGAACTGGACGGCCAGGACGTCGATCCGGACCGGCTCGGCGCCGCCCTGGGCGCACTCGTGCGGCGGCACGGCATGCTGAGGGCCGTCTTCGACGAGGAGGGACACCAGCGCGTCGGCGCCCCGGGAGCGCCGCTGACCGTCCACGACCTGCGCCGGCAGACGCCTGAGGACGCCGAGTCCGCACTGGCCTCACTGCGCGAGCGCAACACCCACGCCCGCGCGGACATCGCCGCCGGTGACGTCTTCCGCGCGGCCCTGTGCCTGCTCCCCGGCGGCCGGACCCGTCTCCAGATCGACCTGGACATGATGGCCGGCGACGCGCTGAGCCTGCGCGTCCTCCTGTCCGACCTGCGACACTTCTACGAGAGCCCCGACGATCCGCCGCGCGAACTCGCCCTGGACTACCGCCGGTACCTCGCGGAGCACGACGCGCGCCGAGAGCCGGAACGCGCGCGGCACGCCGCCTGGTGGCGGGAGCGCCTGCCCGGACTGCCGCGCGCCCCGCGCCTGCCGACGACCGTCGATCCGCTCACCCCGGTCGGCGCGGACGACACCGCGCTCACCCACTCCCGCCGCCTCCACCACTGGCTCGGCCCCGCCGAGAAGGCGGCGCTGATCAACGCCGCCCGCCGGCACGGCGTCACCCCCGCGGCCGCCCTCACCACCGCCTTCGCCGAGGTCGTCGCCGCCTGGAGCGACAGCCGGCGCTTCCTGCTCAACCTGCCGCTGTTCGACCGGGAGATGTTCACCCCCGACGTCGCCCGTCTGGTCGGGGACTTCAGCGGCTCGGTGCTGCTCGACGCGGACATGAGCGCGGCCCTGCCGTTCTCCCAACAGGCCCGCCGCCTCCAGGAACGCCTTCAGGAAGGCATCTCCCACGGCGCGTACGGCGGCGTCGAGGTGCTGCGCGACCTCGCCCGCCTCGAAGGCTCCCCGGTACTGGCCCCCGTCGTCCACACCAGCGCCATCGGGCTGGGCGAGATCTTCGAGCAGGACGTCCAGAAGTCCTTCGGCCGCCCCTCCTGGATCATCTCGCAGGGCCCGCAGGTCCACCTGGACGCCCAGGTCACCGAACTCGACAGCGGCCTCCTGCTCAACTGGGACGTACGGGACGGCGTGTTCGAGACCGGCGTGCCCGACGCCGCGTTCGACGCCTACCGCCGGCTCGTCACCCGCCTCGTCGCGGAACCCGCCGCCTGGGACCGGCCGGTGGACGGACTGCTCGCTCCCGACGTCCTGCCCCGGCGCGCGCTCGCGGCCCTGCCGCCCGTGCCCGTCCCTGACCGCGCCCTGCACACCCGCTTCTTCCGGCTCGCCGACACCGACCCGGGCCGCACCGCCGTCGTCCGTACCACCGGCGACACGTCCACCTACGGCGAACTCGCCCACGCGGCACGGCGGATCGCCGCGCTGCTGGCGGACCACGGTGTACGGGAGGGCGACACCGTCGCGGTGACCCTGCCCAAGGGCGCCGACCAGATCACCGCGGTGCTCGGCATCCTGGCCGCGGGCGCCGCCTACGCCCCGGTCGGCGTGGAGCAGCCCGCCGCACGCCGCCGCCGCATCCACTCCGTGGCCGCCGCGTCCGCCGTACTCACCGACCGGGCCCACGCCCACCTCTGCGCGGACGTCTCCCCGGCACCCGTACTGCTCCTTGAGGACGCGTCGGCGTACCCGCCCGCACCCGTCGTCCGGCCGGACCCCGCCCTGCCCGCCTACGTGCTGTTCACCTCCGGCTCCACCGGCCTGCCCAAGGGCGTCGAGGTCCCGCACCGGGCTGTCGTCAACACCCTCGAGGCGATGGCGGAGCAGCTCGGGCTCGGGCCCTCGGACCGCACCCTCGCGATCTCCGCCCTGGACTTCGACCTCGCCACCTGGGACATCTTCACCCCGCTGTCCCTGGGCGGCCAGGTGGTCGCCGTCGGCCAGGAGCACCGCCGTGACGCCCACCACTGGGCACGCCTGGTGCGCGACCACGGAGTGACGCTCGTGCAGTGCGTACCGGCCCTGCTGGACCTGCTGATGGCCGCGGGCGAGGACGACGGCCTGGGGACCTCCCCGCGCATGGTCCTGCTCGGCGGGGACTGGATCGGGCTCGGCCAGCCCGGCAGGCTGCGGAGCCTGGTCCCCGGCTGCCGCTTCGTCGCGCTCGGCGGCATGACGGAGGCGGCGGTCCACTCGACGGTCTTCGAGGTGGAGGAGCCCGATCCGGCCTGGACGTCCGTTCCGTACGGGGTGCCGCTGCGCAACATGCGGGCCCGCGTCGTGGACGGACGGGGGCGCGACTGTCCCGACCTCGTGCCCGGCGAACTGTGGGTCGGCGGCCCCGGGGTGGCGAACGGGTACCGGGGGGACCCCGGGCGCACCCGGGAACGCTTCGTCGAGTACGACGGCGACCGCTGGTACCGCAGTGGTGACCTGGCCCGCTACCGGCCCGACGGCCTGCTGGAGTTCCTCGGCCGCGCCGACCACCAGGTGAAGATCGGCGGCCACCGGATCGAGCTGGGCGAGGTCGAGTCCGCGCTGGAGGACGACCCCGCCCTCCTGCACGCGGTCGCCACCGTCCTCGACACGCCGGTGCGCCACCTCGCCGCGGCCGTGTCCGCCCGCGACGCGGCACACGACGCGGACGCCGTCCGCGCCCGAGCGGCACAACGGCTGCCCGCCCACATGGTCCCCGAGCGCGTTCTGGTCCTCGACGCCCTGCCGCTGACCGCCAACGGCAAGCTCGACCGGGCGGCGGTCCACCGCGCCCTGACGAAGACCACGGACCAGGACGGACCCCGTACGTCCGCCCCGGCCGGCCCGGTGGAGACCGCCGTCGCGGCCGTGTGGGCCGACCTGCTCGCCGTCGCCGAGGTGGGACGCGAGAGCGGCTTCTTCCTGCTGGGCGGCGACTCCCTCGTCGCGACCCGGATGATCGGCCGTCTGCGCGCGGCCGGGTACCCCGGCGCCCGGGTGGCCGACCTGTTCGCCCGCCCCGTACTCCGGGACTTCTGCGCGACGCTGCGCCCCGCGACGGCGGCCGCCGAGCCGGCCGCGGCGGTCCTCGTGCCCGATCCGGACCACGCCCACGAGCCGTTCCCGCTGACGGACGTCCAGGCCGCCTACCACACGGGCCGCGACCCCCGTTTCACCCTCGGCGGCGTCGGCACCTGGCACTACACCGAGTTCGACGGCACGGGCGTGGACCTGGACCGTCTTGAGCGCGCCTGGAACATCCTGGTCCGGCGGCACGGCATGCTCCGCGCCGTCGTGGAGGACGGACACCAGCGCGTCCTGCCCGAGGTGCCGCCGGTGCGCGTACCGGTGGAGGACGTCATCGCGGGGGACCCCTCCGAGGCCCTCGCCGGCCTGCGGGCCCGGCTCTCCCAGCAGGTCCGCGACCCCGCGCGGTGGCCGCTCTTCGCCGTCGAGGCCGTGCGTTACCGGGAGGGCGACGAGGTACGCACCCGTCTCGGTGTCGGCCTCGACTACCTCGTGCTCGACGCGCTCTCCATCACCACGCTCTACGCCGAACTGAACGCGCTCTACGCCGACCCCGGTCACCCGCTGCCGCCCCTCGGCGTGACGTTCCGCGACTACCTGAGCCGCCCCCCGGCGGACCCGGAGTCCGTCGTCCGCGCACGCGCCCACTGGCGGGCCCGGCTGTCCGAACTCCCGCCCCCTCCCGCCCTCCCCTTCGACCGGGACCCGGCGACGCTCGACGTACCCGTCTTCACCCGGCGCCGGCTGACCCTGCCCGCCGAGGACTGGCGCACCGTCAAGCGGACGGCGGCCCGGCACGGTCTGACCCCCTCCACCGTCCTGCTGGCCCTGTACGGGGAAGTCCTGGCGGCCTGGAGCGGAACCGACGCCGTGACCGTCACGCTCACCCTTTTCGACCGGCGCGACCTGCACCCCCACATCCACCGGGTGCTGGGCGACTTCACCTCGCTGTCCCTCGCGGGGCACCGGCGCGAGGGCGCGTCCTGGCTCGCGGCGGCCGTCGCGCTGCAACGCCGTCAGGCGGAGGACCTGGACCACGCCGATGTGCCGGTCGACTGGCTGCTGAGGGAGTTCGGCCGCCGCACGGGCACGGTGGACGCCGCCGCGCCCGTGGTGTTCACCAGCGCCGTCGGTGTGGGCGACGCGACGCTGGCCGGACCGGACACCGGCTTTCCCGCGAAGGTCTGGGGCATCTCCCAGTCCCCGCAGGTCTGCCTGGACAACCAGGTCACCGAGGAGTCCGGGAGCCTGGTCGTCACCTGGGACGCGGTGGAGAGCCTGTTCCCCGAGGGCGTGCTGGACGCCATGTTCGACGCCCACGCGCGGCTGCTGCGGCACCTGGTGGCCGGCGACTGGGACGCGCCCCTGCCCGACCCGCTGCCCGCCGCCCAGCGCGAACGGCGTGCCGCCGCCGCACGGGAGGCCGCTGGGGAGCCGGTCGCGCCCCGCCCGCTGCACGAGGCGTTCTTCGCCCGCGCGGCGGACCGCCCCGGCCGCACCGCCCTCGTCACCACGGCGGGGGAGGAGACCACCTACGGAGCCCTCGCCGAGCAGGCCCTGCGCACCGCCGCCGCGCTCACCGACGCGGACGTACGGCCGGGCGACCTGGTCGCGGTCACCCTCCCCAAGGGCCCCGCACAGATCGCGGCGGTCCTCGGCGTCCTGGCGGCCGGGGCCGCGTACGTCCCCCTCGGCCTCGAACAGCCCGCCGCCCGGCTGGCGCGGGTCCACGCCACGGCCGGGTTCCGCGTCGTCGTCGGGGACTGGCCCGGCGCGGACGGCCCCCGCACCCTCCCCTTCCCCGGCACACAGAGCCACCAGCCCTCGCCGGGGCCGTGCCCGACGTCCCCCGACGCGCTCGCCTACGTGATCTTCACCTCGGGTTCCACGGGCGAACCCAAGGGCGTCGAGATCTCGCACGCCGCCGCCTGGAACACGATCGCGGACATCAACGCCCGGCACGGCGTCGGGGAGGACGACCGCGTCTTCGCCCTGTCCGCACTGGACTTCGACCTGTCCGTCTACGACCTCTTCGGCCTGCTCTCCGCGGGAGGCTCCCTGCTGCTCCCCACCGAGGACCAGCGCCGCGAACCGGCCCGCTGGCCGGGCCTGCTGGACCGGTACGGCGTGAGCGTCTGGAACACCGTCCCCGCCCTGCTCGACCTGCTGCTCGACGCCGACGAGGGCGGCCGGGAAGGCGGCGGGGCGCGGGGACTGCGCACCGCGCTGGTCTCCGGCGACTGGATCGGCCTCGACCTCCCCGCCCGCCTGCGGGCCCGGACCAGGCGGCCCTGCGCGTTCGTCGCCATGGGCGGGGCGACGGAGGCTGCCATCTGGTCCAACACCCTGACCGTCACCGAGGTGGACCCCCGGTGGCTGTCCATCCCCTACGGCCGTCCGCTGACCGGGCAGCACTACCGGGTGGCCGACCCGGACGGGCGGGACTGCCCCGACTGGGTCCCCGGCGAGCTGTGGATCGGCGGCGAGGGACTGGCCCGCGGCTATCTCGGCGACCCCGGCCGCACCGCCGAGAAGTTCGTCGTACGGGACGGGCGGCGCTGGTACCGGACGGGCGACCTGGGCCGGTTCCGGGGCGACGGGCTGCTGGAGTTCCTGGGCCGCCTCGACAGCCAGCTCAAGATCGCCGGCCACCGCGTCGAGGCGGGCGAGATCGAGGCCGCGCTGGAGGCCCACCCCGCCGTCGCGCGGGCCGCGGTCGTGGCCGTGGGGGAGCGCACCGCGAAACGGCTCGTCGCCTTCGCCGTACCGCTGGACACCCCGGCCGCCGGGCCGGGGACACCGTCCGGCGACGGGGCCGTCCCACCCGGCGGGGAGCGGCCGGGCCTCGCGGGCACCGAGGACCCGGACCTCACCGAGGACCTCTTCGGCCTGCTCGCGGAACGGGTGCCCGTCTACGCCGTGCCCTCCCGCATCCGGCTGCTGCCCGCCCTGCCGCTCACCGCGAACGGCAAGGTCGACCGCGCCGCGCTGGCCGGTGCCGCGGGACCGGAGCCCGCGTCCACCGGTGCCGAACCGCCACGGGGCGACACCGAGACGGCGCTCGCCGCACTCTGGCGGGAGTGCCTGCCGGAAGCGGGACCGGGACCGGACCGCCACGCCAACTTCTTCACCCTCGGCGGCGACAGCCTCTCCGCGCTGCGCCTGCTGACGGCGATCGAACGCCGCCTCGGAGCCGCCGTGCCCGTGCGCCGCTTCTTCGCCGCCCCGACCGTCGCCGCGCTCGCCGCGGACGTCACCCGAACCCTCGCGGCCCACGCGACCGCCTACGAGACCGGAGAGCTGTGAACATCCCTGAACTGCTGGCCCGCTACGCCGACGAGGGCGTGGTCCTGTGGGCCCAGGACGGACAACTGCGTTTCCGCGCCCCCCAGGGCCGGCTCACCGACACGCACCGAGCCGAACTGCGCACGCACAAGGACGCCCTCCTGCGCCACCTGGAGGCCGGGGAGCCCGCGCTGAGCGGCGACCCCGAGAACCGCCACGAACCGTTCCCGCTGACGGACATCCAGGCCGCCTACCTCATCGGCCGCACCGACGCCTACGCCTACGGGGGCGTCGGCTGCCACGCCTATGTGGAACTGGAGTACCCCCAACTGGACGTGGACCGCGTCACCGCCGTGTGGCGGGAGCTGGTCCGGCGCCACGACATGCTCCGCGCCGTCGTCCACCACGACGGCTACCAGCGGGTCCTGCCCGAGGTGCCCGGCCTCACCGTCGGGGCCGACGACCTGACCGCCCTCCCGCCCGCCACGGCCGAGGAGGAGGTGGAGCGCACCCGCGCCCGTCTGTCCGCCCGTCAGGCGCCGCCCGGTCAGTGGCCGCTCTTCGACGTCCATGTGAGCGCCACCGCCGAACGGGCCGTGCTCCACCTCGCCTTCGACATGCTCGTCGTCGACCACGCGAGTCTGCGCCTCCTGCTCGCCGAGTTCCGGCGCCGCTACGAGGGCGCGGCCCTCGCCGAGGCACCGCGGATCACCTTCCGCGACTACGTCCTGGCCCGCCGCGCACTGACCGGCACCGACGGTCACTCCCGCGACCGCGCCTACTGGACCGAACGGCTCGACACCCTGCCGCCCGCCCCCGAACTGCCCCTCGCGGAACCCTGGGAGGCCGCCGTGCGCGCTCCCGGTGACGTGAGCGCGCGGCCCGCCTCCGGCGACGCGGTGACGTTCCGCCGCCTGGAGGTCCTGCTGCCCGCGGCCGACCGGGAGCGTCTGGCCGAGCGCGCCGCCCGGCGCGGGCTGACCGTGTCCACGGCACTGCTCACCGCCTACGCCGAGACGGTCGGCCACTGGTCGCGGACCAGCCGCTTCACCCTCAACGTCCCCACGGTCGACCGGCCCGCCCTCCACGAGGACACGGGCCGCCTCGTCGGTGACTTCACCTCGCTCGAACTGCTCGCCGTAGACCTCTCCGCCCCGGCCACCTTCACCGAACGGACCAGGAGCGTCGGGGCGCGGCTCCTCGACGACCTGGCGCATCCGCTGTTCACCGGCTCGGAGGTGCTGGCCGAGCTCTCCCGCCGGGCCGGCGCCCCCGTCCTCATGCCGGTCGTCTTCACCAGCGCCCTGGGCGCGGGCGGCACCACCGAGGGCGTACCCCCCGAGGTGGCCTACGCCGCGACCCGGACGCCGCAGGTGTGGCTCGACTGCCAGGTCATGCACCGTGGCGACGCCCTGAGCCTGTCCTGGGACATCCGCGAGGGAGCGCTCAGCCACCAGGTGGCCGACGCCATGTTCGACGCCTGGACGGCACTCGTACGGCTGCTCTCGGCCGAGGGCGAGCGCGGTGAGGCCGCCTGGGACGCACCCGCCCGCATTCCCCTCCCCGAGGCGCAGACGGCCCGCCGCCACGCGGTCAACGCGACCGAGGGCCCCCTGCCGGACGGCCTCCTCCACGAGCCCGTGCTCGCCCAGGCGCGGGCCACACCGGACGCGGTCGCGATCCGGGCGCCCGAACGGACCCTTTCCTACCGTCAGTTGGTCGCCCTCGCGAGCGGTGTCGCCGAAGCCCTGACGGCGTTTGGACAGCGGCCCGGGGAGCCGGTGGCCGTCTGGATGGACAAGGGCTGGGAGCAGGCCGTCGCCGTCCTCGGCACGCTCATGGCGGGCGGCGCGTACCTCCCCGTGGACACCGCCCAGCCACCGGCCCGCCGGGACAGGATCCTCGCGGACGCCGGCGTACGCACGGTCCTCACCCAGTCCTGGCTGGCCGAGACCGACGACCTCCCGGCGACCGTGTCGGCCGTCGCCGTCGACCGCGTACCGGAAGCCACCGCCCCCGCTGCCGCCGCGCCCCGGCGCGATCCGGACGCGCTCGCCTACGTCATCTACACCTCGGGCTCCACCGGCACGCCCAAGGGCGTGATGATCAGTCACCGGGCCGCCCTCAACACCGTCGAGGACATCAACCGGCGCCACGCGGTCACCGGCCGCGACCGCGTCCTCGGCATCGCGGGCCTGGGCTTCGACCTGTCCGTCTACGACCTGTTCGGACCGCTCGCGGTGGGCGCCACCCTCGTCCTCCCCCAGGCCGACCGGCGCGGCGACCCCTCCCACTGGGCCGAACTCGTCCGCGACTTCGGCGTCACCGTGTGGAACTCGGTGCCCGGCCAGCTGCACATGCTGTGCGACTGGCTCCGCTCCGAACCGCCCTCGGACGACAGCACCCTGCGACTCGCGCTGATATCCGGCGACTGGGTACCGGTCGCCCTGCCCGACCAGGCCCGCGCGCTCCTGCCCGGACTGGAGGTCGTCTCCCTCGGCGGCGCCACCGAGGGCTCCATCTGGTCCATCGCCCACCCGGTTGGCGAGGTGGACACCACCCGCCCGAGCATTCCGTACGGCACGCCCCTGACCAACCAGACCTTCGCCGTACTCGACCGGAACCTGCGGCCGCGTCCCGAGTGGGTGACGGGCGAGCTGTACATCGGCGGTGCCGGCGTCGCCCTGGGCTACCTCGGCGATCCGGACCGCACGGCGGAGCGGTTCCTCACCGACCCCGTCAGCGGGGAGCGGCTCTACCGCACCGGTGACCTCGGCCGGTACCTCCCCGACGGGACCATCGAGTTCCTGGGCCGGGAGGACGCCCAGGTCAAGATCCGCGGCTACCGGGTCGAACTGGCCGAGGTGGAGGCCGCCGTGCAGGCCCACCCCGGGGTCGCGGCGGGCGCGGTCGTCGTCGACGACCCGGCGGCGGGCGGACGGCGCCTGGCCGCGTTCGTGGAGACGGCGCGCAAGGATCCAGGAGGCCCGGCCGCACCGGGCCCCGAGCGGGCGCGTGCCGCCGCCGCCGACGCCGTACGGGAGGCCTCCGCGGCCGTCGACACCGGGCGGCTGAAGGACTTCCTGGCCGCGCTGGACGAGATGTCGCTCGCCGAGATGACCCGCGTCCTCATGGAGTGCGGAGTCTTCGATGACGGTGCCGCGCGCACGGCGGAGGAGGTGGGCACGGCGCTGCGCGCCACGCCCCGCCACCGGCACATCGTGCGGCGCTGGCTGCGCGCCCTGACCGCCCGGGACCGGCTCACCCTCCGGGACGACGGCACCTACACCGGCCTCGTCCCCGTCCCGGCCGCCGAGGCGGAGCGCCGCCGGAGGCTGGCCGCCGGTCTGGAGCACGAGATCGGCTGGAGCACCGAACTGCTGACCGTCACGCGCACCTGCGCCGAGCGGCTGCCCGAGCTGATCGCCGGGGAGGTGAGCATCCGGGACCTGCTCTTCCCCGGCGCGGCGACCGAGGCCGCGGACGCCGCCTACCGGGACAACCTCGCCATCCGCCACCTCAACGGCGCGGTGGCCGCCGCGTTGCGCGAGATCGCCGCGGCCCACACCGGTGAGGAGCGTCTGCGGGTGCTGGAGGTCGGCGGCGGTGTCGGCGGCACCACCGGCGAACTGGTGCCCGTCCTCGCCGAGTACGGCGTCGACTACCTGTTCACCGACGCCTCGGCGTTCTTCCTCAACGAGGCCCGCGAGCGCTTCGCCGACCACGCCTGGCTCCGCCACCAGCGCTTCGACGTGGACGAGGACCCGCGCCCCCAGCACCTGCTGCCCCACACCTTCGACGTCGTGGTCTGCGCCAACACGCTGCACGCCGCGGCCGACGCCGACGCGGCCGTGGGCCGGCTGCGGGAGCTGCTCGTACCGGGCGGACAGCTCGTGTTCGTGGAGAACACCCGCGACGAGAACCTTCCGCTGCTGGTCTCCATGGAGTTCCTGGAGGTCGCCGGCCGGGCCTGGACCGACACGCGCGCGCACACCGGCCAGTCCTTCCTCACCCACCCGCAGTGGCGTGAACTCCTCGGCCGGCACGGCGCGTCCGACGTCATCTCGCTGCCGGAGACCCAGGACGCCCTGGCGCTCACGGGCCAGGAGGTGTTCATCGCCACCATGAAGACCGACCGCCACCACGTGCCGGTGGGGGAGCTGGCCCGTACGGCGGCCACCCGGCTCCCGGAGTACATGCTCCCCTCGGTGTGGCAGGTCGTGGACAGCCTGCCCCGCACGGCCAACGGCAAGACCGACCGCGCGCTCCTGCGGAGCTGGCTACCCCGGGAGAGCGCACCGGTCGTCGTGCGCGAGCGGCCGAAGGACGAGCTGGAGAACGGCCTGGCCGACCTGTGGGCGGAACTCCTCGCGGTCGAACGCGTCTCCCGCAACGACGACTTCTTCGACCTCGGCGGCGACTCGCTGCTGGTGGCCCGCATGGTGGGCAGGCTGCGCGAGCGCGTGCCGCGGGCGGCGGACCTGGAGTGGGAGGTCGTCCTGCGCCACATGCTGCGCCGCCCCACCGTCGCCGGCCTCGCCGGGTTCCTGCGCGGCCTGACCGGCGCCGAGGAGGCGCCCGCCTCCGGCCCCGTGCGCACGGACCCGGTGATCCACCTGCACGGCGACCGGTCGGCCGACGAGCCCACGACCGTGCTCGTGCACGCCGGAACCGCGACGATCATGCCGTACCGGGCGCTGATCACCGAGATCAGGCGGCGCTCACCCGGCCTCGCCGAGGTCGTCGGTCTGGAGGTCCCGGACCTGAACGGATTCCTCGCCGCCCCGCCCGAAGGCCTCATCGAGCAGCTGGCCGCCGACTACGCGCGAGCCCTGACGGCGGACGGGCGGAGCCGCTTCCACGTCGTGGGCTACTGCCTGGGCGGCCTGATCGCCACCGAAGTGGCCCGTAACCTGGCCGAGTCCGGCGCGGAGGTGGAGAGCCTCACCGTCATCAGCAGCCACAGCCCCCGCTTCCGGCTGGACGACGAACTGCTCGCCGAGTACTCCTTCGCCGTCATGATGGGCATCGACCCGGCCGAACTCGGCTTCCCGGACGACCAGTACCGGGTGGCCGCGGCGGCCGACGCCGTCCTGGCCGCCTCACCCGGAGTCCTGCCGGACGGCGGACTCGCCGCGCTGCCCGCGGAGTTCGAGGACGTGGCGAGCCGCTTCCGGCACCTCACCGACGTGCCCCGCGCCACCCGTATCGCCCGGATGTGCGAGGCGGTCCCCGCCTCGGCCGGCACCTACGAACCCGACCACATGACGCGGCTCTTCCTCGCCTTCCGGCAGAGCGTCTTCGCCATCACCCGGTACGACGCCGAACCCTACGCGGGCGACATCACCTTCCTGCGCCACGACGGCGCCTACCCCTTCCCCGGCAGCAAGGACGCCGTGACCACCTACTGGGAGCGACTCGCCCTGGGCGAACTGGACATCATCGACATCGGCGGCGACCACTACAGCTGCCTGTCCGTCGAGCACGCCCCGGGCATCCTCAAGACCCTCGGTGAACTGACCCAGGGGGCGATCACCCGATGACCCGGAACACGACAGCCGGGGACCAGCCCCTGATCGGGGTCCTGGGGGCCTCCGGCGCGGTCGGCCGGGCCGCCGTACGCGAACTGCGCGCACTCGGCCACACCGGGCTCCGCCTCGGCGGCCGGACCCCGTCGGCCCTCCGCGCGGTCGCCGGCGAAGACCCCACCGGCCAGGACGAGACCGTACGGGCGGACGCCACCGCGCCGGACGGCCTGCGCGCCTTCACCGAGGGCTGCGCCGTCGTCCTCAACTGCGTCGGCCCCACCTACCTGCTCCGCGCCACGGTGGCCTCGGCGGCACTCGCCGCCGGCGCGCACTGCGTGGACGTGGCCGGGGACGACCCGGCCGCCGAGGACCTCCTCAAGGACGGCGACCCGGCCCGCGACGGCCGCACCGTCGTCCTGTCGGCAGGGGCCCTGCCCGGCCTGTCCAGCCTCCTGCCCCGCTGGCTGGCCGGACAGGGCCTGGACGGCGTCACCGCGCTGACCGCGCACTGCGGCGGCCTGGAGACCTGCTCGCCGACGGTGGCACACGACCTCATGCTCTCCCTCACCTCCGGGGGCGCGGACGGCGCGGCCTACGGCGAAGCCCTCGCGGCCGTCCGGGGCGGCCGACGCGTCCCGCGTGCCCTGCGCACCGCCGAGGACACCGAACGCGACGGCTTCCCCGGCCGGGTGGCCGTGCAGCCCTACCTCAGCGGTGAGAGCGAACGCCTCGCGGACACCCTGGGCCTCGACCGGCTCGACTGGTACAACGTCCACCCCGGCCCCCGCGTACGCGCGCTGCTCAACCTCCTGCCGGGGAGCCTCGCCGCCGGAGACGACCCGGCGGCCCTGGCGGAGCGCCTGATCCTCGCCGCCGATCTCGACCTGGCCGGACACCGGCCCTACTACGTCATGGACTTCGCGCTCTCGGGCACCGCGTCCGGAGCGCCGGCCACGGCGGGACTGACGCTGCGCGCGGCCAGCAGCTACCGGCTCACCGCGGCCGTGGGCGCGCTGGCGGTGGACGCCGTGCTCCGGGCCGGGGTCCCGGCCGGCGTGCACTTCGCCCGTGACGTGCTGGACCCCGGCACCGTGGTGCGCCACCTGCGCTCCCAGGGGGTCGCGGAGCTACGGCTCACCGGAGCGGCGGCCGGACCCGAACAGATGGAAGAAGGTGTGCTGTGAGCGCTCCGACACCGTTCCGCGTGCTGGTCTGCGGCACCAACTTCGGCCGCTTCTACGCCGAGGCGGTACACCGGCGCCCCGGGTACGCGCTGGCCGGCATCCTGAGCCGGGGCTCGGCCGCCTCCCGGGCGTACGCCCGGTCGCTGGGCGTCCCGTACTACACGGACCCCGACGACCTCCCGGCCGGTGTCGACGCGGCCTGCGTGGCCGTGAGCTCCTCCATATCGGGCGGGCAGGGCACCGAGCTGGCCAGGGCGCTCATGGACCGGGGCATCCACGTCCTCCAGGAACACCCCGTCCACCTCACCGAGCTGACGGACAATCTGCGGCACGCCCGCCGCCGGGGGGTGCGGTACCGCCTCAACACCCACTACCCGCACGTCGCCCCGGTCCGCGCCTTCACCGACGCGGCCCGCAGGCTCGTCGCACGGCAGCGGCCGCTCTTCGTGGACGCCGCCACCCCGGTCCACCTGATGCATCCGCTGGTGGACATCCTCGGACAGGCACTCGGCACCCTGCGGCCCTGGCGTTTCGCCGACCCGGCGCCGCTGCCCGCCGGTGGCGGGCAGCAGCCGTTCCGTTCCCTGCACGGGGTGTTCGCCGGTGTGCCCCTCACCCTGCGGGTGCACCACCAGCTCGACCCCTCCGACCGGGACAACCACGCCCTGCACTGGCACCGGATCTCCCTCGGCACGGAAGGCGGGGTCCTCACCCTGGCCGACACCCACGGGCCCGTCCTGTGGAGCCCGCGCCTGCACATCGGCCGCGACGACGACAGGCGCTTCGTCCTGGACGGGCCGGGCACCGGGCACCTGGGGCTCGGCACCACGGCCGTGGTGGGGGAGACGGGCACCTTCCGTACCGTCTTCTCGGACCTGTGGCCCGAAGCCGTCGGGCGGGCCCTCGACGGGCTCCGCGAGGCGGCCGGGCGAGGGGAGGATGCCCTGCGCGCGGGCCAGTACGAGCTGGCCGTGTGCCGGATCTGGACCGACCTCGCGGCCCGGCTCGGACCGCCCGAGATCGTCCGGCCGGGCACCCCGAGGCCCCTCGCGGTCAGCGACGTCTTCCCGGCGGACGGACGGTCCCCCGCGTCTCCCGGACCGGCCCCCGCGGCACACCCCCGGTCCGGCACACGTCCCGGTCCGGGCGAGGGCGGCGGAGACGGCCCCGACGACACGGCGCCCTACAGCCCGTCGGCGGAGTTCTTCGACCTCGTCGCGGCCGAGCACACCGCGACCGCGAGCGCCCCCGCCATCGCCGCGCTCCTCGCGGACGCCGACCTGAGCACCGGTCCCGTGGTGGACATCGGCGCCGGCACCGGCCTGGTCACCGAGGCCGTCGCCCGTGCTCGGCCGGACGCGGAGATCGTCGCCTGCGAACCCTCGGTCGGCATGCGGGCCGTGCTCACCAGCCGCGTGTTCAGCGACCCCGATCTGCGCTCCCGGGTCACGGTCACCGCGGACGCGGCACCCGGCCTGGACCTCCCCGACCGGATCAGCGCCGTCCTGCTCTGCGGGGTCCTCGGCCACCTCGACGCGCCCGCGCGAGCCCTGCTGTGGCGACGGCTGAACCACCGGCTGGCCCCCGGCGGGCTGGTGGTCGTCGAACTCATGGGCTTCGAGGAGCCGTTGACCCTCCCGGAGACCAGGCTCGCCACCGCCACCGCCGGACGGCACCGCTACGAGTGGTCGTTCGGCGGGGCACCGGACGAGACGGAGGACGGCGTGATGCGCCTGCACTCCACCTGGCGCGTCCACCGGGACGACGCGCCGGAGGCGGTCCGCGAAGTCCACGACTCCTACCGCTGGGCCCCCTTCGGCCTGAAGGACGTGGCGGCCGAGTCCGGTCTGACCGCACGCGCCCTGCCGACCCGCCCCGGCGCACCCCCGCTGGCCGTCCTCACCCGGGCTCCGGACGCACCCCACGCGCAGGGCGCACCGCCTGGACCGGGCGAACCGCCTGGACCGGACGCGCCGGACACCCCGCGCACCACCACCGGACCGTCCCCCTCACCCTCCCCGTCCCTCGTCCCCTCCCCACCGACCACTGAGGACCACCGATGAGCACCCCCCTGTCCCCGACGGCGTCCGGCACTTCCGACGGACCCGCCCCCGGCACCGCGCCGGACCCCGCGGCCGCGCCCCGCGACTTCCCGATCCGGCGCGGCTGCCCCTTCGCCGCGCCCGAGGAGTACGGCGCACTGCGCACCGAGGACCCGGTCGCCCGCGTCACCCTGCCGACCGGGCGAGAGGCCTGGGCGGTGACCCGTTACGACGACGTACGCGAACTCCTCTCCGACCCCCGTGTCAGCGCGGACATCCGCCGGGCCAACTTCCCCGCCCTCGGCGAGGGCGAACAGGAGGCGGGAGCCAGGTTCCGGCCCTTCATCCGCACCGACGCCCCCGAACACACCCGCTACCGGCGGATGCTCCTGCCGGTGTTCACCGTGCGACGGGTCCGCGCGATGCGCCCCGCCGTACAGGCACGCGTGGACGAGATCCTGGACGGCATGCTCGCCGCCGGCGGCCCGGCGGAGTTCGTCTCCGCGTACGCCAACGCCGTCTCCACCTCGGTCATCTGCGAACTGCTCGGCATCCCCCGGGAGAACCTTGAGTTCTTCCGGGACGTCACCCGGATCTCCGGTTCGCGCCACAGCACCGCCGAGCAGGTCTCCGAAGCGCTCGGCGGCCTCTTCGGGCTCCTCGCCGGACTGATCGCCGAACGGCGGGAGGAACCCCGCGACGACCTGATCTCCACCCTCGTCACCGAGCACCTGGCCACCGGCGACGTGACGACGGACCAGCTGCTCTCCACCCTCGGCATCACGATCAACGCCGGCCGCGAGACCACCACCAGCATGATCGCCCTGAGCACCCTGCTCCTCCTGGACCGGCCCGAGCTGCTGGCGGAACTGCGCGACGACCCCTCGCTGATGCCCGCCGCCGTCGACGAACTCCTGCGGGTCCTGTCCGTCGCCGACTCCATACCGCTGCGCGTGGCCACCGAGGACATCGAGCTGTCCGGCCGGACCGTCCCCGCCGACGACGGTGTCATCGCCCTCCTCGCCGGGGCCAACCACGACCCCGAGCGGTTCGACCGTCCCGAGCGGGTCGACTTCCGCCGCACGGACAACCACCACGTGGCGTTCGGCCACGGTGTGCACCAGTGCGTCGGACAGCACCTGGCACGGCTGGAGCTGGAGGTCGCCCTGGAGACGCTCATCCGCCGCGTCCCCACCCTCCGCCTCGCGGGGGACCGGGACCAGGTCGCCGTCAAGCACGACTCGGCGACCTTCGGCCTCGAAGAGCTGATGGTGACCTGGTGACCGCCCCCTTCCCGCCCGGCGCCTCCGCCCGCGCCGTCCGGGCGGACAGCCCGTGGATCAGGCGGTGGGACGACGGCGCCGCGTCCCGGCTCACGCTGATCTGCCTGCCGCACGCGGGCGGCAGCGCGGGCTTCTACCGGCCCTGGGCCGCGCTGATGCCCCCCGAGGTGGAACTCCTCGCGATCCAGTACCCGGGCCGTGAAGAACGCTTCGAGGACCCGGCGGTCACCGGCATGGACGAGCTGGTGAGCGCGGTGGCGGACGCCGTACGGCCGCTGCTCGACCGGCCGTACGCCCTCTTCGGGCACAGCATGGGCTCCGCCGTGGCCTGGGAACTCGCCCACGAGCTGGACCGCCGCGGGGCACCGGGCCCGCGCCGGCTCTTCGCCTCGGGCCGGGCCGCTCCCGGCACGGCCGTGACCGGGCACCTGCACCGCCAGGACGACGAGGTGCTGAGCGCGGAACTGGCCCGGCTCGGCGGCACGAGCCGTGAGGTCCTCGACGACCCCGGGCTGCGGGCCCTGGTCCTGGGGACCGTACGCCACGACTACCGGATCATCGAGACCCACCGGCCCCGCCCCCGGCCGCCGCTGGCCTGCCCGATCCATGTGCTGACCGGCAGCGCCGACCCGGAACTCGGCGAGGAGCGCTGCCGGGACCGGGCCGGCGGCTGGGCGGACCTCACCACCGCCCGTACCGAGGTGCGCCTCTTCTCCGGCGACCACTTCTACCTCACCCCGCGCCGCCGTGAGGTGGTCGCCACCGTCCTGCGCCGGATGGACCCGTCGCTGACCACGGGCGCGCACACCTGGCCGAGCACCCCGTGAGCCGCCACCGCCCGGCCGACCCCACCTGGAGACCGTCGTGATCGACTACTACTCGACCTCCGCCGAGTTCTACGAGCTGGTCGCCACCCGGCACACCGCCAGCAGCGGCCCCCCGCTGACCGGCGTCCTCACGGGCCTGGACGTGTCGCACGGCCCGGTCCTGGAGATCGGCGCGGGCACCGGACGCGTGACGGAGGTCATCGCGGCCGCCCTGCCCGACGCGGAGATCCTCGCGGCCGAACCGTCGGCCACCATGCGCGCCATGCTCACCTCCAGGGTCGCCCGCGACCCGGACCTGCGGCGCCGCGTGACCGTGACCGACGGCGCCGCCCAGGACCTCGTCCTGCCCGAACGGCTCTCCGCCGTGGTCGTCTTCGGTGTGGCCGGTCATCTCACCGCCCCCGAACGCGTGGCGCTGTGGAAGCGGCTCGCGGCCCGCCTGCCGGACGGGGCACCGATCGTCGTGGAGCTGATGGGGGTCTCCTCACCCCGCGTCATCCCACCGGTGATGTCCCTCAGGGAGACCGTCGGACGCCAGACCTACGAGTGGTGGATCGGCGGCACCCCCACCGAGGGCGACGCCATGCGCTTCACCACCACCTGGAAGGTCCTGCGCGACGGCCGCACCGTGCGTGAGGTCTCCGACAGCTACGACTGGCACACCTTCGACGCAGCCCAGCTGGCCCGGGAGGCCGGCATGACCAGCCGCCGCATCACCGAGGCGGGCGGCAGGCCCATCCCCGAAATCGGAGTACTCGTCACGTGACGTCCAATCCCTCCGGGCCCGGCCCGGACCCCGCCGCCCCTGGCGCGGGCACCCAGGCACCCCCGCCACCGCTCCGCGCGCTGGCCGCGCCCGTCCGGGGCCGACTGGCCCTCGCCGTGGGCCTCCAGGCCGTCGCGGCCCTCGCCGGAGTGGTCCCCTTCATCGCCGTCTCACAGATCGCCGACCGTCTCACCGGAGGATCCCCCGCCGACGGCGACGCCCTCTGGCCGCTGGTCACGGCAGCCTGCGCGGCGGGCCTGCTCGCCCTGGCGTGCGGCACGGCGGCCGGTGCCCTCGCCCATGTCGCCGACAACGACCTCCAGCTCGCCCTGCGCCGCCGGCTCGCCCGGCACATCGGGCGGCTGCCGCTCGGCCGGCTCACCGACCGGGGCACCGGCGAGGTCAAGCAGGCGGTGCGGGACGACGTGAGCGCGCTGCACACCCTGTTCGCCCACACACTGCTCGACCTGGTCGCCCTGCTCACCGCCCCGGTGCTTGCCCTGGGCTACCTGCTCACCGTCGACTGGCGCCTGGCCCTGGTCGCCGTCCTGCCCCTGGCGGCCGGCGTGCTCCTGTTCCGCAGGGCCATGTCGGGCGCGGCGGCGCAGATGGCCGAGTTCGGTGCCGCGCTGGGGCGGATCTCCTCCGCCGCCGTGGAGTTCGCCGCCGGCATCGCCGTCTTCAAGAGCTTCGGGCGCGGACGCAAGGCCCACGAGCGCTTCGTCGGCGCCACCGAGGGGTTCGCCGACTTCTTCTCCGGCTGGGTCCGGGCCACCCTGGTCAGCTCCACCGCCGCCGTCCTGGTGGTCGCCCCCGCCGTCGTCCTGCTGCTCCTGACCGTGGTGGGCGCGGTCCTCGTCACCCACGACCACATGACCGGGGCGGAGCTCGTCCCCTTCCTGCTGCTCGGCCCCGCCGTCGCCGCCCCCATGGGCGCGGTCGGCCCCCGCGTCCAGCAGATCCGGGCCGGCCAGGCCGCCGCCGTACGCGTCACCGCGCTGCTGGACACCCCCACCGTGCCCGAGTCCACCACCCCCGCCCTGCCCGACGGCCACCATGTGTCGATGCGCGGGGTGTCGTTCTCCTACGACGGGCGGACCGACGTCCTGCGCGGCGTCGACCTCGACCTCACGCCCGGCACGGTCACCGCGCTGGTCGGCCCCTCCGGTTCGGGCAAGTCCACCCTGGCGTCGCTCCTGCCCCGCTTCCACGACGTCACCAAGGGCTCGGTGACCCTCGGCGGCGCGGACCTCCGGGACATCCCCGCGACCGAGCTGTACCGCCGGGTCGGCTTCGTCCTCCAGGACGTACGGCTGCTGCGCGCGAGCGTCACCGACAACATCCGGCTGGGCCGCCCCGACGCCACCCACGAAGAGGTCGAGCGGTGCGCGCGCGCCGCCCGGATCCACGACCGCGTCATGGCCCTGCCCGACGGATACGCCACCGAACTCGGCGGGGCCGTCACCCTGTCCGGCGGAGAGGCCCAACGCCTCTCCATCGCACGGGCGTTGCTCGCCGACGCCCCCGTACTCGTCCTCGACGAGGCGACCGCGTACGCCGATCCGCACTCCGAGGCGCTGATCCAGGACGGGCTGTCCGCGCTCGCGGCCGGCCGCACCCTGCTCGTCATCGCCCACCGGCTGTCCACGATCCGCTCGGCCGACCGGATCGTCGTGCTGGAGGACGGACACGTCACCGAACAGGGGCGTCACGACGAACTGCTCGCCGCCCAGGGCCGTTACGCCCGTCTGTGGGAGGCCCAGCGGTCCGCGCGGCCGGACCCGGCGGACGCCGTCCCCGGGACCGCGGGCCACGCGGCAGACGACATCCGAGAGGGAAGCACACGATGATCCGTCAGCTCTACCGCGTCCTGGGGCCGGAGGGCTCCCGCCCGCTGAACCGGCTGATCGCCCTCCAGGCGGGGGCGGCCGTCCTCCAGGGCCTCGCCTTCGCCCTCCTGGTGCCCGTCCTGCGGACCCTGCTCGGCACGGATCCGGACGACGTGTGGCCCTGGCTGACGGCTTTCGCCGTCTGCTCGCTCGCCCACGCCGTGCTCCAGGGCGCCGCGCTCAGCGGCGGGTTCACGGTCGGCTCCCAGCTCTCACGGGTGCTGCACCGCCGTATGGCCGACCAGGCCTCGCGGCTGCCCCTCGGCTGGTTCACCGCCGGCCGCACCGCCGAGTTCAGCCGGCTGGCCGGAGCGGACGTCATCCAGGTGATGAGCACACCGGCCCATCTGCTGCGCCCGTTCATCAGCTCCTTCCTGACCCCGGCGACGCTGGTGGCCGCCACGTTCCTCTTCGACGTCCGCACGGCCCTGGTGCTCCTGCTCTGCGCCCCCGTGCTGTTCGCCGTCCAACGGGCGAGCGGCGCGGTGATGAGCCGGCTCGACCGGGGCCGTGACGCCGCGATCGGCGAGTCCGCCGAACGGGTCCTGGAGTACGCGCGCAACCAGCCCGTCCTGCGGGCGTTCGGCCGGACCGCCGAGGGCTACGGGGCGCTCGACGACGCCCTCGTGGCCGAGGCACGCGCGGACCGGCGGCTCATCGCGCGGGGCCTGCCCGGTCTGGTCTCCTTCTCCTTCGCCACCCGGCTCGTCTTCGCCCTGCTGCTCGCGCTCGGAGTCTCCTGGTACCTCGACGGCTCGCTGACCGTGCCCACCCTGCTGGCGCTCCTGGTGCTGCTCGTCCGGCTCATCGACGGCGTGTCGTCGGCCGCCGAGGCCGGCGCGGGCATGCGCATCGCCCGCAACACCCTGGAACGGCTCGGCGCGGTCCTCGACGAACCGCCCTTCCCCCAGCCGGCCGAGCCCAGGACGCCCCGGGACGCGAGCGTGGAGTTCACCGGGGTGGGCTTCACCTACGACAGCGCGACGGCGGACGGGGCGGCCGGACGCCCGGTCCTGAACGACGTGTCCTTCCGCCTGCCCGAGCGCAGCATGACGGCCCTGGTCGGGCCTTCCGGCGCGGGCAAGAGCACGGTCGCCGGGCTGCTCGCCCGCTTCCGGGACACCACCGAGGGCACCGTCCGTATCGGCGGGGTGGACGTCCGCGAGATCACCGCCGACGAGCTGGCCGCCCAGGTCTCCCTCGTCTTCCAGGACGTCTACCTCTTCGACGGCACGATCGAGGAGAACGTCCGGATCGCCGCACCGGACGCCGGAGCCGGCGAACTGGCGGAGGCCGCAGCCCTGTCCGGGCTGGACCGGGTGATCGAGGAACTGCCCGACGGGTGGGGCACGAAGGTGGGGGAGGGCGGCGCACGGCTCTCCGGCGGGCAGCGCCAGCGCGTGTCCATCGCCCGCGCCCTGCTCAAGGACGCCCCGGTCCTCGTCCTCGACGAGGCCACCGCCGCGCTCGACCAGGAGAACGAGGCGCTGTTCGCGGAGACCGTGCGCACCCTGGCCGACCGCACGACCCTCCTGGTCATCGCCCACCGGCTGAGCACGATCGTGAGCGCCGACCAGATCCTCGTCCTGGAGGACGGGGAGATCACCGAACGCGGCACCCACGACGACCTGGTCACGGCCGGCGGCACGTACGCGTCGTTCTGGGAGCGGCGGGCACGGGCCCACGGCTGGCGGCTGGAGGCGGCCCGGTCATGACCCGTCACCCGGCACCAGCGGCGTACCGGGTCCACCGGATCCATGTGAAGAAGAGAGAAGGCACCACACGATGAGCACCGATTCCCGGCCCACCTGGGAGGCATGGGCGAGCTCCGTCCCCCCGCTCGCCTGCGCGCGCACCCTGGAGCCCTGTCACGACCCCGTGGCCACCGCCACCCGGCTCGCGGGGGCGCGCCTCGCCGACCAGTACATGGTCTACGAGACGGAGGGCGGCGTCTGGCACTTCGCGGCCGGCTCCGCCGTGAGCGTCACCGCGCACGCCACCGGCATCACCGCGCGAGCCGCCGGACGGACCTGGACGGCGGACACCGGCGGGCACCCCCTGACGGCGTTCGCCGCCGCCCTGTCCGCCCTGCGTGACACCGGCGGCACAGGACGCCACTTCTACGGCTGGGCGGCCTTCGAGCTCGCCCACCTCCTCCACGCCGACGCCGAGGCGACCGGTGACGACACCCTGCTGCACGTCCTGGTCCCGTCCGTCGAGGTGACCCTCGCCGGCGACCGGACCCTGGTCCGCGCGGTGGACGAGGCCTGGGCGCGCAAGGCCGCCGACCTGCTCGCGGAGCCACCGGCGCGGCGCGGCGCCCCCGGGGAACTGCCGCCCGACCGGACCGAGGAGGTCATCGCCACGGGGGCCGCCGCCTACGGACGGACGGTGTCCCGCGCGGTCGCGGACATCCGGGCGGGGCTCCTGGAGAAGGCCGTGGTGTCCCGGAAGGTCCCCCTGCCCGCCGAGCCCCGCGTGGACTTCTCCGAGACCTACCTCGCGGGCCGCCGGGCCAACACCCCCGCGCGCTCCTACCTGATGGACCTCGGCGGGTACCGGGCGGCCGGATTCAGCCCCGAGACCGTCCTGGAGGCCGGCGAGGACGGACGCGTGAGCACCCAGCCGCTCGCGGGCACCCGCGCACGGGGGGCCGACCCGGTGGAGAACGAGCGCAGGCGCGCGGAACTGCTCGCGGACCCCAAGGAGATACACGAGCACGCGGTGTCCGTACGTCTGGCCTGGGAGGAGATGGAGGCCGTGTGCCGCCCCGGCTCCCTGGCGGTCGAGGAGTTCATGGCGGTGCGTGCGCGCGGCTCGGTGCAGCACCTGGCCTCGCGGGTGACGGGCCGGCTGCGGCCCGGGGCCGGACCGTGGGACGCGTTCGCCTCGCTCTTCCCCGCGATCACCGCCACCGGCGTCTCCAAACGCGACGCCCTCCGGGCCCTGGCCCGCCACGAGCCGGGGCGCCGGGGCCTGTACGGCGGCGCGGTGTTCCGGGGGAGCACCGGCGGAGCCCTGGACGCCGCCCTCGTGCTGCGCACCCTCATCGGCGCGGGGGACGAGGCGTGGCTGCGTGCGGGCGCCGGGGTCACCGCGCAGTCCAGCCCCGAGCGGGAGACCGAGGAGACCTGCGAGAAGCTGCGCAGTGTGGCCCCGTACCTCCGATTCGCCGAGGACCGGTCCGACACCCGGTGACCCCGGCGTACCGGCCGGCCCGGACCGCGCCAGGGGGACGGTCGCACCACTCGTGAGACCATCGGTTCATGAGTGGTGACCTGGAAGTGAGCGCGCTCGCCATCAATGTGACGATTCCTCAGGAGTTGCGCTGGACGGACACCCGGCGCGGTGAGACGTTCACGCTGTCCACGCTCAACGTCCGGCTCCTCCCGGACGGCCGGCTCGCCGCGAAGGCCTACGGCCGGCCGGTCGCCGGCGGCCGGGGCGCGTACGTGTCGTTCCCGGTCCCCGACGAACCCGGACTGGCGGCCCTGATCGCCGGGGCCGCCACCCGGGCCGGGGCGTTGTGGGCCGCCCATCGCGGCCTCGGCTGAGCCTGGCCCGACCGGGTGCGGGGGCGCTCAGCCGGTGGCCGTCCGGGACGCCCCGAGGGGTGCGGGGCACTGGTCCAGGATCCCCTCGACGATCCTCATCAGACGGTCCCCCACCTGGTCGATGCTTCCGTTGTGCGTGCTGACCTGCGCGCCTTCCAGCACGAAGGTGATCGCGGCCGCGGTCTGTCCGGGGTCGGGCAGCGCGGCCTCGGTGCACATGCCGACCAGCCTGCGGGTCTGCTGGGCCTTGTGCTCCTCGATCACCCGCCGCGCGGGATGGGAGCTGTCGGGCAGCTCGGCGATGGAGTTGATGAACGGGCAGCCCCGGTGTGAGATCGCCGGCAAGCCCTCGGCGATGAAACGGGCCAGGCCGAGGATCTGCTCCCTGGGCCTGCCGGGGTGTTCGGCCTCGACCCGGTCGAAGGCCGCCTGGTACTCGGCGGCGAGGATCCGCAGCCACTCCGCGACCAGCGCGTCCTTGGTTCCGAAGTGCCGGTAGATCGCCATTTTGGTGGTCCCGGCCCGCTCGGCGATCGTCTGGACGCCGACCCGCCGGATCCCCTCGCTCCGGAAGAGCTCTTCCGCCGCGTCGAGGATGCGTTCACGAGGCGGCAAGGTCGCCACCCTGCTCGGCCTTCCGGCGCTCGCTGCCATCACCGCTCCATGACGTCGGGTCCATCGGGAATCGTTCGCTGACTGCTACGGTACCAGCCCGTCCCATGTGATACCGATGGGTATCACAAGGTACCCACCGGTACCGTTCTTCTTCCGCTGGGAGTGGCAGTGAGGATTTCCGAGTACGTGAGCTTCGACGGAGTCGGGCTCGCGGAGCTGGTGGCCAAGGGCGAGGTGACCCCCGCCGAGCTGGAGGCGGTCGCGCGCGAGGCCGTGCGGGCGGTCAACCCACGGATCAACGCCGTCGTGGAGACATGGCCGGCCGACGAGGCGCCTGTCCCCGGCAGCACACCGCTGGCCGGTGTCCCCTTCCTGATCAAGGACATCGGGGTCTCCATGGCCGGGAGGCGCATGGAGCTGGGCAGCCGTCTCGCGGCCGGCAACGTCGCCGGAGCCGACTCCTTCCTGATGCGGCGCTTCCGCCGTGCCGGCCTCGTGACGTTCGGGCGTACCGCGACACCGGAGATGGCCTACAGCAACACGACGGAACCGGTGTTGTACGGCGCGACCCGCAACCCGTGGGACCTGACGCGCGGTGCGGGCGGATCCAGCGGGGGCGCGGGCGCGGCCGTCGCCGCCGGCGTGGTCCCGGTCGCACACGCCACCGACGCCGCCGGTTCGATCCGCGTCCCCGCCGCCTGCAACGGCCTCTTCGGGCTGAAGCCCACCCGTGGCCGGGTCTCCGCGGGCCCCGACGCCGACGAGGTCTTCAACGGCCTGGCCGTGCAGGGTGGTGTGAGCCGCACCGTACGCGACAGCGCGGTGCTGCTCGACCGGATGCGAGGCCCGGAGCCGGGCGATCCCTACTTCGCCGAGCAGCCGCCCCGGCCGTACGCGGAGGAAGTCCTCCGCCACCCGGGCACGCTGCGGATCGGTGTCCTCACCCAGGCCTGGGGCGGACGCCGTACCACCGCGCCGGTGGCCGACGCGCTCTCCCGCACCGCGCGGCTCCTCGAATCCCTCGGCCACCGGGTGGAGGAGGCCACGGTCGATCTCGGGGCCGACTGGGAGGAGTTCGTCCTGGCCGGCGCCCGGCAGTGGACGGCGAATCTCACGGCCTCGGTCGACGAACTCGCCGCCGCCTTCGGCCGTCCCGTGGACTCCTCGACCCTCGAACCGCCCACCCTCGCCTCCTACCACTACGGACGGCGAGTCAGCGGCGCCCAGTTCGTCACCGCTCTCGGGATCCGTAACCGGGTCGCCCGGAGCCTGGCCCGCTCCTTCGACGCGTACGACGTCCTGCTCACCCCGACCCTGCCGGAGCTCCCGCTCCCCTTGGGCACCCACGCGGAGGGCGTGGAGGAACTGGACGGCCTCGGCTGGCTTCGCCGCCTCTTCGACCTTTCGCCGTTCACCGTCGCGTTCAACGTGGCGGGCACGCCCGCCATGTCCGTGCCGGTGACGGCCGACACAGAGACGGGGCTGCCCATCGGCATGCAGTTCGCCGCCGGATACGGGCTTGAAGGCCGCCTCTTCCGCCTCGCCGGACAACTCGAACAGGCCGACCCGTGGTCGGGCCGCATCCCCACCGTGTGGGCCGGGGACCACCCGGGCCACTGAACGGCGTTCAGCGAGGCGCGGGGCGCCGGCCGTCGGCGGCTGATGCCCGCCGACGGCCGACGACCGGCCTCACGTCAGATGGCGGGTGAAGAACTCGGCCGCGGCCTCACCCGCGGACTCCGGGACACCGGTGTGCCCGCCGAGATGGGCGTGCAGGGACTTCTCCTCGGAGCCGAACGCGTCGAACAGGTCCAGGGACGCCTGCCGGTCGTTCCCCTCGTCGTCCCACTGCAACAGGACGTGCAGGGGAACGGTGACCTGCCGGGCCTCCTCGACCAGGGCGCGAGGCACGAGACTCCCGGCGAACAGGACGGCGGCCGAGACACGGGGCTCGGCCACCGCCAGCCGGATGCCGATGGAGATCAGTCCCCCCCGAGTACCCGACCGGGCCGCCGATCCCGGGCAGCGCGAGGAGGGCGTCCAGGGCGGACTGCCATTCGGGGACCGCTGTGTCGACCAAGGGGAGGACGAGGGCGTCGACGATCTCGTCGCCGACCGGCTCGCCCGCCTCCATCGCCCGGCGCAGCCCGGCGCGGGCCCGCTCGACGTCGGGCCACCGAGGCCGGTCGCCGCTGCCGGGCAGCTCGATGGTGGCCGCGGCGAAGCCCCGCGCCACGGAGTGCCGGGCCCGCGCCACCAGCCGGGGGTACATCCTGCGCAGCCCGAGCGGAGGGTGGCCGAGCAGGATCAGCGGCGCCGGGGCGGACGCGGACGCGGGGGTCCAGAGGATGCCGGGTATCTCACCGAGGGTGAATTCGCGTTCGAGGACGCTGTCGTCGAGACGCCGCTCGGAAGTGAAACGCATGGTCGTGCCTTTCGGGAGTGCACTGGAACGGCGCTCCCGGACGACCTGCCTACCGCCCGACCGTGACCCCGGAGGGGAGCACCCATGTCGATACTGCGTTCACGGGTACCACCTCCTCGGTCTCTCGCACGGCCACCGGGAAAGTAGCAGCGGCCGGCCGTGTCCGGCAAACGGTTTCCGGCGGGCCCGGTGGCCGGGCCTGACGGGGGAGGGGCGAGCGGCCGCCGTGCCACAGCCCCCTGGCCGCCTCGTCAGACGGCCAGCGCCACCAGGAAGCGCGACACCATGTTGTACGCCGCGACCGTGGCGACCGCTTCCACCGTCCGGACCTCACCGAACAGGCGTTTCATCTCTTCGATGAGCAGGGCGTCCACCTCCACCTGCTTCGTGGACTGGTCCGTCAGAGCGAGAAGGGCGCGTTCCTCCTCGTCGAAGACACCGCTGTCCACGTCGTTCTCCTTGAGGGCTTCGCACTTCTCTTCCGTGCCGCCCGCCGCCAGGTAGGCCGGGTGGTGCACCCCCCACTCGAAGTCGGCGCGGTTCAGTACGGCGACGCGCAGCATGATCAGTTCGCGGTGTTCCAGGGCGAGGCCGAACTCGGCGCGGACCCGGCCCAGCAGCGCGTTCCAGCCGGTGGCGAGGGGGACGCTCCTCAGCAGAACGCGATCGATCCCGATCAGCTCGCCGTCGGGCCGGCGGGCCTTCATGCCGGCCAGGAGTTCGGGCGGGGGCGGGGGAAGGGTGTCGTCCTGCCAGGGCGTGACGCGTACCGCACTCATGGGGTGCTCCTTGAGGGTGAACCGGCCCGTGGAGAGCCGGGCCGTGGTGAACCGGGCCGTGGTGAACCGGGTGTGCCGGAAAGGGAATCCGGCTTTCGGGATGCTGCCCGGACCAGGAGGGGCGGGTCCGGGCGCGGGGGGCCGGACGCGGGCCCCGCCGTGCTCGTGGAGCCGTTCCGGGACCGCGTCCGTATGCGCCGCCGGGTTCAGACGGTGTCGTAGAGGCGCGTCTCGGGGGCCGCCTCCAGCAGCGGGGACAGCTCTCCCGTCACGTCGCGGGTGAAGAGGTCACCGGCCAGATACGCCTCGGCGTCGGCCGCGTTCCGGAAGCGGTGGAGGACCTGGACGTCCTCGTCGCGGACGAGGAGTTCCTTGCCGGTGGCACCGGGGACGGTGTCCAGGAAGGGCTGCTTGTACTTCCCGTACACGGCCGCGGCGGCGGCGCGGTTCTCCGGGGCTATGCGCAGGGTGATTTCGAGATACGCCATGGTTATGCCTCACTCGGCGGGCAGAGGTGATGCGGTGCGGCGGATTCCGCAACGTGCCTGCCACGTTAGGCGCGCCGGGAGGGCTCCGGTAGAGGAGTCCGTTGAATCTGGCGATAACCCTTGTGTATGGCTAGCGGGGGACTGCCGCCGCGAGTCCGTCGGCGAGGCGGAGCAGGTCCGCGGCGAGCGGGGAGTCAGGACTCCAGACCGCCTCGAAGGAGATCCGCACCTGCCGGCCGTCGTGCAGCAGCGGGCGGTGGGGGACGTCGGGTGAGGTGAGCTTGGAGTGCGGCAGCATGGCCGATCCCAGGCCCAGCCTGGTCCAGTCCTCCAGGACCTGGTAGGTGGCGGCTTCGCCCGCGTAGGTGCGCAGGGGCATCTCGTGTGCCGAGAAGAGCTGGGTGGTGAACGTGGTCAGGCCGCAGGCGTCGGGCACGAGGATGAAGGACTCCTTGCCGGCTTCTTCCAGTTCGACGGGGGTCGCCTCCGCGGTGCCGGGGCTGACGACGACCATCGGCTCCACGTCGACGACGCGACGCTCGAAGCGCGGCATGGCGCTCACGGCGGGGATCAGGATGATGTCGAGCTGTCCGGCGGTCAGACAGTCACGCAGCTCCCGCATGTTCGCCTCGCGCAGCACGAGGTCGAGCGGTGCGGGGAGATTCTGGACCATGCTGAAGGCGCGGGCGACGAGCCGGGAGCCGATCAACGGGGAGAGGCCCATGCGGATCTTCCGCTCACCGGCCTCGGTCAGCCGTCTGGCCTCCGCCGTGACGGCGTCGAGTGCCTCCAGCGCGCGTGCGATCAGGGGCAGGACGCGCGCACCGAACGCCGTCCGGGTCACACCACGCGGGGAGCGGTCGAACAGCCGGTCGCCCAGGCGCTCCTCCAGCTTGGCGATGCCGTTCGACAGGGCGGGCTGCGTCACACCGTAGGCGCGGGCGGCGGCGCTGAACGACTTGGTCTCCGCGACGGCCCGCGCGTAGCGGAGCCCTTCGACGTTCAGCCGCTCGGGCACAGCCATCGCCTATCGCTCCATTCACCGATGTCCCCTACCAGGCAGTTCATTCGCTGCCTAGGGTGGACCTCTGTCGTTTCAGCATAACCAGCGGATATGAGCACCAGTCTGTTCCCGAAAGGAGGGCGCCATGCCGGAGAACACCGCGACCGTGGTCCTGAGCGAGTCCGGAGGCTCTCCGTACCCGGCGGCGGCCGGGCCGGCGGCGTCCACCTCGTCGTCCACACGGCCGTGCCCGGCGCGGCGGCGGCCGCGCCCGTCAGGACCGGCCACACCCTCGCCGGGGCCCGTATGACACAGCGGGGCACCCAGGACGTCATCGTGATCGGCGCGGGTCCTGGCCGGCGGGCAGACAGCGGCACGAGCAGTCCTGCGAACCCTTGAGGAGGACGGCGGACCGGTCGCCGTCCGACACCCCCACCCACCCGGCGCCGCCCCGGCCGCCGACGCCACCTGCCCCACCGCCCCGGCGCCGCCCCGGCCCACGCCTCTCCGAGCGGGGCTCCAGGGGGCGACGCCCCGCCCCGCCCCTGAAGCCCCGCTCCGGAAGAGACCATGACCCACACCGCACCCACCGGCACCACCACGGACCACATACCCGACCCCGACCAGGCGCAGCGCCGCGTTCTGCGCGTCCTGGTCGCCTCCCAGGTGTTCAGCGGTGCGGGGCTCGCCGCGGGCGTCACCGTCGGGGCCCTCCTCGCCCAGGACATGCTCGGCTCCACCAGCCTCGCGGGACTGCCCAGCGCCCTGTTCACCGCCGGCTCCGCGCTCGCCGCCGTCGTCGTCGGCCGCGTCTCCCAGGCCCACGGCCGACGCCCCGGCCTGGCGGCCGGCTACCTCACCGGTGCCGTCGGCTCGGCCGGGGTCATCGTCGCCGCCGTCCTGGACAACCCCCTCCTGCTGTTCACCGCCCTGTTCGTCTACGGCGCCGGCACCGCCACCAACCTCCAGGCCCGCTACGCCGGAGCCGACCTCGCCGCCCCCGGCCACCGCGCGCGGGCCGTCTCCACCGTCCTGGTCGCCACCACCCTCGGCGGCGTCGCCGGCCCCAACCTCGCCGCCCCCACCGGCACCTTCGCCCAGCACCTCGGCATCCCCGACCTCGCCGGACCCTTCATCCTCTCCGGCATCGCCTACGCACTGGCCGCCCTCGTCCTGGCCCTCTGGCTGCGACCCGACCCACTCCTCCTGGCCCGCGCCGTCGCGGAGAGGACGGAGGCGCACGCCGGTCCGGCCGCCACCGGTGACGCGGCCACGGGCGAAGGGCGCGGGGGCGTGGTCCTCGGCGCGCTCGTCATGGTCCTCACCCAGCTCGTCATGGTCGCCGTCATGACCATGACGCCGGTCCATATGCACGACCACGGCCACGGCACCGCCGCCTCGGGCCTTGTCATCGCCGTCCATGTCGGCGCCATGTATCTGCCCTCGCCTCTGACCGGGTGGTTCGTCGACCGCTACGGCCGTATGAAGATCGCCGCCGCCTCCGGCATCACGCTCCTGGCAGCAGGCGTGCTCGCCGCCACCGCACCCGACGACTCCGTGGCCCTTCTCGCCCTCGCGCTCGCCCTGCTGGGACTCGGCTGGAACTTCGGCCTCGTCTCGGGCACCGCGATCATCACCGACACCGTGCCGCTCGCCACCCGCGCCAAGACCCAGGGCACGGTGGACGTCTCCATCGCCATCGCCGGCGCCACCGGCGGCATGGCCTCCGGCATCATGGTCGCGGCGACCAGCTACCCGGCCCTCGCCCTCACCGGCGGTGTCCTCTCCCTGGCCCTCCTGCCCGTCATCGCCGCCACCGCCCACCGCCGATGACCGGCCGTACTCCTCCCGCGGACCTCACGGTCGACGGCACCGGCCTGCTCTGCGTCACCCTCCTGCTGCGTCTGCGCCAGGAGATCGACGGCGCGGAGCCGGGCACCGTCGTCCATGTCGTCACCACCGACCCCGCCGCACCCCTCGACCTGCCCGCCTGGTGCCACATGACGGGCCATCACTACCTCGGCGCCGTCGGAGCGGAGAGCCACAGCGTCCACGCCCTGCGGCTCACCGCCGGAGCACGGGCGACGCGCCCCGACGCGCCATGGCACCGGGCCGGGCGCGAGGGCAGTCAGTCAGGCGCTGGGCGCGGGGCAGACGGCCTGCCCGTTGAGGCGTCGGAGTGCCGCCTCGGCGAGCAGCGCCAGTGAGGCGAGGGCGAGCAGAGGCTGGAGCGGCGCCCAGTAGGTGAGCGCGCCGCCCGTGCCGAGCAGCAGCAGGACGATCTTGTTGCAGACCGGACACCCCACCGCGAAGAAGGACAGCACGCCGCCCAGAGAGCCGAGCCGCCCGCCGGAGGCCGCCGGCGGACCAGGACGCAGATACGTACCGAGGACCAGCCCGGAGAGCAGCGCGGTCGATGCGAGGGCCGGGTAGTTCCACCACTGGACGGGGACCTCCCGGCCGAAGAACGGGGTGGGGACGACGGCGGTCGGCACCCCGACGACGACGGCCGTGGCCACGGCGAAGGCGGCCGCGGCCGTCCACTGCCGGGGCTCCCACAGACGCAGCGCGCCGAGGGCGGTGCGTGGGGAGCGGCTGCTCGGGGCGGTCGGCGGGACAGGTGCGGGGGAGGCGGGCGACAGGCCCATGCGGATGTCTCCGTTGCTGAGGAGGGACGGACGAGGGCGCGGAGCCGCCCACCTCACCTCGGGCCCCGGGCGGGGCTCGGGGAAAGGTGTGGGGGCGGCGAGGGCCGGTCTAGATCCTCAGGACGGAGACGTGCGGGGGCGGTGCCTTGGCGGGCGGACCCTCGCCGTGCGCGGACCAGCACCGTGCGGTCCGCGGGACCGGGGCTTCGCCCGGGGGAGGCGGTTCCGCCGAGGCGGGCGCCACGAGATGCGGGGCGCTCGATCGCTCCGGCGCCTGGCGTCGCGGACAGGAGCCGTGCGTGTCGTACGCGTTCTCGGTGTCGTCCGACGCCGTCTCACCGGCAGCGGGCGGGGGCGCGCCGAATCCGGGGCGCGCCTCGCCTCCGACTGACGCGGACAGCGCGACGCCGGCCACCGGACCACGAGGGGCCGCCGGACCGGACTGCTCTCGCAGGCCGGTGTGCCCCTGTTTCAGCCCGGTGTGGCCCTGTTTCAGGCCGGTGTGGCCCTGGACGCACAACTGGGCGAAGAGAAGGGCGACCAACACCAGAAGGACGGAACTCGTCGACCGGTCGGTCGTGCGTGCTCGGCGCACCGCTCCTCCTTCCCCGCCGACGGGCGTACGGACCCGTGGCGGCCCCGCTCCCGCCCACCGTACGTGTCGCGGGGGTGGACGTGACGTACCGCCGTCGTCCCAGGGGAGCGGGGCCGGTTCGTCAACTGCCCGGCCCGCCCGCCACGGCCGCGGAACGCGAAACGGCCCACCGACCGGGTCGGCGGACCGTCACGGAAGGCCGGCGCTAGCGCTGATGCCGCTGGCCCAGGGAGTTGAACGTGTAGTTGTGGGAGTTGATGTTGTTCGTGACGTCGCCCATGGAGAAGCCGATCAACCCGCCGCAGGCGAGGAAGCACATACCGGGCGTCGGGGTGGGGGGCGTCGGCGCGGCGGTGACCTGGACGGTCGTGGTGTTGTTGGAGGCGTCGCAGTCGGCGTTGCCGTTGTAGGCGGCGGTGATGGTGTGGGCACCGGTGGTGGTGAAGGTGGCCGTGTAGCCGGCCTGGCCGTTGGCGTCCACGGGCACGGTGTCGAGCAGGTCACCACCGTCGAAGAACGTGACGCCGAGGCCGCCGGTGGGATCGGCGGGACAGTCGACCGTGGCCGCCAGCTGCACGGCGGTGTTCACTTCGGCCGACTGAGGGCTGGCCGTCACCGTGGTGCTCGACGGTACCGCCCAGGCGGGGGAGGCGAGCCCCAGGACGGCGGCCAGGCTCGTGGCGACGAGCAGTCTCGCTTTGCGTGGTGTGATGCGCACGGATTCGGTTCCTTGTTTCGGTCTTCGGTCCGCTGGATGCGGGTGCCGTGGGCCTCACGCTAGGGCGGTCGCTTCTGGCCTCCTGGGACGCGGCGCCCACGAGTAGCCTGGTTGGATCAACTGTCTGCGCCCGTTCGACGGGTACATCAGATTGCGGGGGCGGCGGTCCGGGTGTAGGTCGCGCCGGGGCTGGTTCCGCCCGCGGTGGTGACGGACACCGTGACCGGACCCGGGGCGCCCGCGGGGGCCACCGCGGTGATCTGCGTATCCGACACCACGGTGAACGAGGCGGCCGTACCCCCGAAGGTGACGGCCGACGCGGTGGCGAGGTTCGCGCCGGTGAGGGTGAGGACGGTGCCCGCGGACGTGGGGCCGCTGCCCGGTACGAGTGCCGACAGCGTGGGCGGGGCGACATAGCTGAAGGCGACGGGGTTGCTCGTACCCCCCGGGGTGGTCACCGTGATCGGTGCGCTGCCCGTCCCCGGGGGAGCGGAGGCCGTGATCCGCGTGGCCGACACCCCGGTGAAGGAGGCGGCGTTGACGGCGCCGAAGCGGACGGCGCTCGCGTTGAGCAGGTCGCTTCCGTCCAGTGTGACCAGGGTGCCGCCGGCCGTCGGACCCACGGCGGGGCTGCCGCCGCGGAGAACGGGCGGGGCGGCGTAGAAGAAGAAGGCGTCCGGGGCGCTGGTGCCTCCCGGTGTCGTGACGGTCACCACGGCGGCCCCGGCGGTTCCGGCGGGTGTGACGGCGCTGATCTGGGTGGCCGAGTTCACCAGGAACGACGTGGCCGGGACCCCCGCGAAGGTGACCGCCGTGGCCCCGGTGAACCCGGTCCCCGTGAGGACCACGGCGGTGCCGCCCGCCGTCGGGCCGTTGGCGGGCGTCACCCCCGTGACCTGCGGTACCTCCGCCAGGACGTAGGTGAACGTCACCGAGTTGCTGTTACCCGTCGGGTGGATGACCGTCACCGCCGCCGCACCCGCGGCGCGGGGAGGGCTCACCGCCGTGATCTGGGTGGCCGAATTGACGGTGAACGAGGTGGCGTTGGTACTGCCGAACCGTACGGCGGTGGCTCCCGTCATCCCCGTGCCGGTGAGGGTGACGACGGTGCCCCCGGTGGTGGGCCCCTGGGTCGGATTGACGGTACTGAGCGTGGGAGGCATGAGGAAGCTCCAATGGGACCTGGGCGTGGCCCGGACCGACGGGACGCCGGTCCGGGCCGGGGAGTCACCACGTCCGACGCGCCGACGGCCGAGGGCCCTCCGCCCGGCACGGCGCACCGGGCCGGACGGCGGGCAGGGCGGAGACGGTCACCGGAAGCGAGGTGGTCGAGGCAGGGCCGCCGCCCGGCGCGAACCGGGCGGCAGCGGGGGTACGGGTCAGATACCCGGACCGGCGACGTAGGTGTAGGCATCGGCGGCCGTGGCGGAACCGGCCGCGTTGGTCACCACCACGTCGACCGTACCGGCGGAACCGGGCGGGGTCACCGCCGAGACCGTGGTGGCGTTCACCACGGAGAACGGCGCCGGGGTGCCGTCGAAGGTGACGGATTCGGTGGTGTCGAGGTTGGTGCCGGTGATGGTCACACCGGTACCGCCCGACGTCGGCCCGGAGGCCGGCGCGACGGTGGTCACGGTGGGGACGTCCACGTACGTGTACGACAGACCGTTGTTCGTCCCGCCCGCGGTCGTCACACTCACCCCGACGGGGCCGGCCGCGGCGCCCGCCGGCACGACGACGGTGAGCTGGGTGTCGGAGACGACCGTCGGCGTGGCGGTGTTGGCCCCGAAGGACACACCGGTGGCCGTCGCCAGCCCGACACCGTTGACGGTGACCGTGTTGCCACCCGCCAGTGGACCGGAGACCGGACCCAGTGAAGACTTGAACGGGGCCCCGACGTAGAAGAACGGAACGGGGTTGCTGGTACCGCCCGGCGTGGTCACGGTGACCCCGACGGTGCCGGCGCCCGAGGGGGACACCGCCGTGACCTGGGTCGGTGAGACGTTGGTGATGCCGCTGGCCGGCTTGGTGCCGAAGGTGACAGCGGTCGTGCCGGACAGGTTCGTACCTGTGATGGTCACCAGGGTGCCACCGCCGGTGGAACCCTGGTTCGGAGAGATGGGCATGGAGGGACTCCTCGCTGACAGAACAGACAGAGGGCAGAGCGGAACCGGGAGATTCAGGGCCGACCGTCGCCGGAGAACGCGCACGGACGAGGAGACGACTGAACCCGGCCGCCGTGCCGAGGGAGTTCCTCGAAGCGGCACAGAGAAGAACCGGCAGGCGCCGCCCTTATTTCCGTGATCCCCGGTCTTGGGATGGGCGGCCCACCGGTTCGCTGCCTCAAGTACGCCACACCCAAGGGGGTTTGACAATATGCCCGTATCATGATCTCAAAAGCGGAGGGCGCATCGGTGAAACCGTGTACCACCGGCGTGCACCATCGGCCTTCGTCTGCGGGCGCGAAAGAGACCAGTCTGCGCCGCGAGCGGCACAGACTGGCCGTCCAACCCCCTTCGGGGTGCCCATCGCGGTCCCGGCGGACCCATGCCCTCCCCACGTGTGAAGGGCGACACATCGCACCGTCGCCACGCTCCCCGAACGGAATGGGCTGCCCAGTGGTTGGATTTGCCCAGTAACGCAGGATGTCGGCATATGCCTCAAGTCGCGACCCCGCAAGTCACCTGATTGGAGTAGCTCGCGGCGGGACAACAGCCGGCGCGATGAGCGAACGCGCCCTCCATGACCCCGACTTGCGCGCCCTCACGTCGCCTGGCACCCGTACGACGCGCGGGCGTCCCGCCGCACGTACCGTGGCACCGCCTGGACCGGTGGCAGAAGGCAGGGGTTCTTGACCGGCCGCACCGGACCCTGCTCGCGAAGCTGAACGCGGCCGGCGCCCTCGACTGGTCGAGGGCGTACGTGGACGGTTCTCGCATCCGCGCGAAAGGGGGGCGCCGACACCGGTCCGTCGCCGGTGGACCGGCGGAAGACGGGCGGCAAGCAGCATGTGATCCGCGACGGACGCGACACCCGCAGCCCCTCCAGCCGCCCACGCCGAGCAGCGGCGTCAGGGCGCTGGAATGAGGGAGGGCCGACCCGTCAGTTCCGAGTGGTCGCGGCCACGGCTTGTCTGGCCGCCCGCTCCACCACGGAGATGCCGTCGTCCATCGACGGGCTGCCGTCCGACAGCACGGCCACGAGGTAGTGGTGTCCGTCCACGGTGACCTGGCCGACGCTGTTGACATCCCAGAGCCCGGAGGCCGTGCGCTGCAGCCAGCCGTTCTTCAGCGCGTGATCCGAGCCGGAAGCCGCTGAGACCCCCCACGCCTGGTCGCTCGCGACATGGGTCATCAAGGACCGGATGTACGCCCGGGAGTCCTTGTCCAGCGGAGAGTCCGTCTTCGATGTCGCGGCGCCGTCGAACACGGAGAGCAAGAGCCTGATCTGGTCACTTGCCGTTGTCTGCGTCAGCCCCCACTTCGCGCCGGGACCGCCCTCGGTCGCGGTCAGGCCCATGCGCTTGTTGGCCGCCTCCATGCCTGGCGCCCCGCCGATCTCACGCCACAGGTCATTCGTCGCCGCGTTGTCGCTGTTTCGGATCATCGGTTCGGCCAGTGCGCGTTCCTGGGCGGTGAGGTGCCTGCCCGCGTCCTGAGCCTGCAGCAGCAGTGTTGCGAGAATGTCGACCTTGACGATGCTGGCGGTGTCGTACGAGGCGTCCTCGCCGTCCAGCAGCGGCTCTAGGCTCTTGCCGTCGAGATTGAGCACCGCCGCTGTGACGCGCGTCTTGCCCGGGCCTTGTGGCGCGGCGTCCACGCCGGCCGCGGCATGGGTCTGCTCCGACGGCGACGGCGCGGCGACCGCATGTAGTCCGCCCAGGGCGAAGAGGGTCGCCACCGAGGCCAGAAGCACACCGGCGCAGGCGCCGGCACGGCTCCCGCGCCTTGATGCGCCCTTCATATGCGGCATAGAGCGCGTATACGACATGGCATGCAGGCCTTAATAATTGGATTACGAACGGACTTAAATGCCGAGAGTAGGGGAAATCCCCGCCTTGGGAAGTGGCCTGCATCACTGCAATCCCGCTACGTGTCGTATTGTGAGAAAGTCCATAGAGCTCGTAACGCGATCGTGTGGTCGCATTACGAGCTCTATGGGTGGACAGCGGCCAGAGAAGCAGCATGGCCCCCCTTGGCTGAGGTTTGTCGCGACACTTCTTACGGCGGTCTGGGTGATGCTGCCGGCGAGGCGCCTTTTGCGACGGGCTCGTGACCGTAGGTTCTCTACCGGCGCCCCTGTTTCACGGCCCAGCCGGAGCCGACGGACCGTCAGCCGTTTACCAGCGGTGCTCAGGGCTTGGCGCCGGTTTTCGTTCCGGATGTTCCTCGACCCCCGACCAGCACCACTGGGTCGGCTGCTGAGGCAGGCAAGGACGAAGGCTCTCCGGTTACTGGAAGCTGAGGACGTGGTGGAACCGCTCGCCCTTCTCGCCGGTGCTCAGCCACAGCACTCGGCAAGGTGGTTCGCACGGGTCGGAATGTGGTACCAGGCGCCCGAGCCGTTCTCGATGCTGCCGGCCGGTCGGCGAGAGGGACCGGTCTCAGGATTTCACGTAGCCGCTGTAGATGAACTCCGCCCCGTGACTGCCGCCGGTGTCGAGGTTGTCCGTGATCGCGTACCAGATGTTGTTGTACTTGTTGATGCAGCGCCAGTACGTGTGGACAAGGAAGTTCGCCGGAAGGGTGTCCCAGACTGTGGCACTGCCGTACGGGCCGGCCGGCGGATACGCCCCTCCCAGAACGCGTCCCTTCGTCAGCAGTGATCTCAGAATGCCGTGGGCTCAGAGATCGGACAATGAGTGATTGCGCATGATCCGATAAGCGCGGAGTTATCAATGCGCTGATACCAGACGTCCCCCATGTCGGCCATCAGCGGCCCTGCCCGCAGGCTGCGTACTGGCGTCGAGGCAGGGCATCCGTCGCAGGTCAAGAAGGCGGGGCGGCCGGGACGCGGCGTCGACGAACTGGACCTGCCCTTCGCGTCACAGACGTCATCTGCACCCGGTTCTCCAGCAGCGGGTTTCGCCAACGGCCTTTGCGATCGGCCGGTAGCCGACGACCTCATCTCGTACGGCCTTGTTGAGGGCTCTCACCCGGGACCGTCAACCGGTCCGTGGACCGGTGTCCCTAGCCGCCCGCGCCAGGGCGCGGACAGTGTCCGTCTCTTGGGCGGCAGGCCAGATCAGGGCCCATTCCCCGGTCGGAGCGTCGTGAGGGTGCAGGTAACGCAGGCCGGGCCAACGGTAGTAGCGGGCCGCGTCGCCGTGGACGAGGCTGACCGCGTCGCCCGCGGCGACTGCTGCGGCGACTTCCTGGAAGGTGGTGACTTTCGGTCCGCGGCGTATGGGCCGTCCGCCGGGTGTGTGGGTGGGGACGAGGGTCTGGAGCCAGTATTCGGGCGTGGGCGGTCCGCAGTAGGGCAGGACCCAGTCCGCGAGATCCTCCATGCCCACTTCGCCCTTCAGTGCCAGTGGGTGATCGACGGCCACCATGAGCAGCAGTGGTTCGGCGTCGATCACGGGACCGACAGTGAGATCGGGTTCCCGGACGGGCAGCCAGGCCGATGCGATCTCGACGGTGCCGTCGCGTAGCGGGCCGAAGGGGTCGGTGAAGTTCATCTCCCTGATGTGCAGTTCGATGTCGGGGTGGCGGTTGCGGAACAGGTCCAGGAGGTCGGCCTGGTCGTGCGCCTGGGGGCCGTAGATGCCGAGGGTGAGTGTGACCCTGGCGCCGCGGCCCGCGGCGGCCGCATCCCGGATGCCGTCACGTATCCGCTGGTAGCCGGCGCTGAGGTCTGCCCGTAACTGGACTCCGATCGGAGTCAGTTCGACGCGACGGCTGTTGCGGACGAACAGGCGGGCGCCGATCTGTCGCTCCTGCTTGGCGATGGACTGGCTCACGCGCGCCTGTGACACATGGAGGCGTTGCGCGGTGCGGCCGAAATGCAACTCCTCGGCCAGCGCCAGGAAGATCTCTATGTCCCGCAGCTCCACTCGCGTCCCCCGCCGACCCTCTGTGATAACTCCACGATTATCCAAGCATGCGGAAGTGGCGATTGTTCACGCGTTCGCCCCACCGCATCCTGAAAGCCGCCCGGCGTGAAGCACCACACGTCAGGGACACAACCACGGGGGAATGATGCTCACTTGGCTTGCCCACGGCTTGGCCGTGGTGCTCAACCTGCTCATCGTGATCGTCGGCCTGAGGTTCTTCCTCCAGCCGCAGGCCGCCGCGGCCGGGTACGGGGTGCCGGCCAGAGAAGCGAGCGCGTCGGCCTACCTGACCATCAAAGGACTGCGTGATCTCGTCTCCGGGCTGATCGGCTTCGCGCTCCTGGTCTTCGCGGCCGACGAGGCTGAGGCATGGTTCATGCTCGTCGTCGCACTGACGCCTCTTGGCGACACCGTGATCGTCCTTCGCAACGGCGGCACGAAGGCGGTCGCCTTCGGGGTCCACTTCGCCACGGCCGTACTCGTCCTGGTGTGCTCGGGTCTCCTGTTCGCCCTGTGAGCCATGCCGGCCGGCCGTTCCGTCTGTTTTGTCAACAGCCGGGGCCAGGAGGCCCTACGTGTCCTCATCACCCCCGGCGTGGAGCGCTTCGAGTACTTCCGCCCTCTCGAACGCCTTGCCTACGGCAAGGGTTCCGCCCCAGCCCCTGATGGACGTACAGAAGCTGTACGGCACCTACTGCCGGCAGGGCACCGCCTGGTCGGCCGCCCCGGCCTGACACGGTTCTCAGCGCTGATACGCCGAGACGACACCGCTCCTGACGACATCCGGGGAGCAGGCGGCCGGAGGCCAGGAAGCGCGAGCACACGGACGCCGACAGGCAAGGCACCGAGGCTCAGCGCGACGGAACCGACCCGTGCGAGGACGCACCCGCGCCGGCCTGATGCGGCTCGCTCCCGTCCCGTCACGAGGTCAGAGACTCACGCATCTCGTCCAGCCAGGACGCTCTCCCACCCCAACTCGTACGAGGTCGCCACCAGAAACGGACTCGACGTCCACCGAGGCTGGGCCGTGCCAAGCGGTCTATGCTGCGCACGAGTTGGATCAGTCTCAGGGGAGGCCACGGAGGGGCGATCGCGGCTGTTGAGGAAGCGACGCGGATATGAGCGCGATCCGGGCACCGCCGGGAGCACCACTGTGAGCGGTCGCTCCGCCGCGTTCTCACATGCCGCTCGGTGGCGCTCACGGCCGGATTGCCCGGAGCGGACGGTGATTGCACCTTTCGCGACGTTGACCGATCCTGCCGGTGCCGGTCGTCGGATTGAGTGGAGGAAGGACAGCCATGGAGCTGCAGCTGTGGGTCGAGGGGGCCGACCCGGTTGAGGAGCTGGAGGATCTGGGGGACTGGCTGAGCCAGGAACCGGAGCTTCGAGGGCGGGTCAAGCCCGCTCCGGCGATCCCGTCCGAGGGCGAACTCGGCGGGCTGCCCGACGTCCTGATCGCGGCGCTCGGAGGCGGTGGCCTGGCCAGCGCGCTGGCCGCATCCTTGAGCGCGTATCTGTCGCAGCCCCGGCGCCGTTCGGTCCGCATCAAGATGAAAGGGCCGCAAGGACAGGAAGTCGAGGTGGACGCGCAGTGCGCGGGCGATGCCGAACGTCTTCTGCGGATCGCACTGGGGCAGGCGGAAGGATCCCAGTGACAGGACGGGGTATCGATCCGGCGCGCTCACGTATCGTCCTTCTCGGCTCAGCCTCCTACGACGATGAGCAACTGGCTGACGTGCCTCAGATCTCGGCCAATCTGCGGGACTTGCGGGACGTCCTGACCGACCCTGAGGTCGGCGGGTTTCCCGCGGAGTGCTGCGTCACCGTTCCGCCTCAGGCGACCGGCAGGGCGGTCGGCCAGATATTGCACCGGGCGGCGAACGAGGCCGAGGACCTGCTGCTGTTCTACTTCGTCGGTCACGGCATACCAGTAGGTCGCTCCCACGAGTTGTACCTCGCCCTCCACGAGACCGCCATGGACGCCGTGGAGTACAGCGCGCTGCGGTTCGACACGGTGCGCGGGACCTTCCTGGGCAGTCGGGCCAAGAGCCGAGTGGTCATCCTTGACAGCTGCTTCAGCGGGCGTGCCATCGGCGCCACCTTGAGCGCCGGTCAGCAGGAAGTTCTCGGGCAGCTGGACATCCGGGGGACCTATACACTCACTTCGGCCCCACCCAACAGCACAGCGCTGGTGCTGGCCGACGAAGAACACACCGCCTTCACCGGGCGGCTCCTCTCTCTCCTGCGTGAGGGCGCCCCGCACACCGGTCCGTTGATCACCATGCAGGACATCTACCGGACCCTGTGGGGCCGTTTCACGGCAGAACGGCTGCCGCTGCCCCAGCAAAGGGGCACCGAGAACGCCGACCAGCTCGGACTCGTCCGCAACCGGAGGGCAGCCGCGACCAGTTCACTCACCGGCCCAGACCCTTCCCTCCAGCCGTCGGCGCACGATCCACGTGCTGACTCTCTGACCCGCCAACACGACAAGGCTGTCGAGCTTGCCGAGGACGGGCACGGGGACGAGGCCCTTGCCCTGTTCGAGCAGGTCGCCGAGGGGCGGTCCCGCGTGCTGGGGCCCGAGGATCCGGACACCCTTGAAACGCTTCACCAGCTTGCCCTTTCCTATGGTGAGGTGGGACGTGATCAAGAAGCGTCGGACCTGGGACAGCGGGTGGCTGAGATGCGTGCCCGGGTGCTGGGGCCCGAGGACCCGGGCACTCTCGACACGCTCCATGACCTGGCCGTCACCTACGAGCAGTTGGGCCGGAAACAGGAGGCGTTGGACCTCAGGGAGCGGGTCGCCGAGGTCCGTACTCGCGTGTTGGGGCCCGAGGATCCGGACACCCTTGAGACGCTTCACCAGCTTGCCGTTTCCTATGGTGCGGTGGGACGTGATCAAGAAGCGTCGGACCTGGGACAGCGGGTGGCTGAGGTGCGTGCCCGGGTGCTGGGGCCCGAGGACCCGGGCACCATGGAAACGCTCGATGTCCTCGCCCTGTCCTACGCCTCGATGGGTCGCGTGCGGGAAGCGGTCGAGCTGTGGGAGCGGGTGGCCCGGGTACATGCCCGCATCTTGGAGCCCGACGATCCTGAGGCCCTTGGCGTGCTCCATGTTCTCGCCTCCGTCTACGGTGAAGTAGGTCGGGAGCAGGAGGCAGTTGACACGGGGAAGCGAGTAGCCGAAGCACGCGCCCGAGCGCTCGGACCTGAGGATCCGGACACCCTCGAAAGCCTTCACGGCCTCGCTCTTTCCTACGACCGGTTGGGCCGTGAACGGGAAGCGCTGGATCTCAGGGAGCGCGTGGCCGAGGTGCGTGCCCGGGTGCTGGGGCCCGAGGACCCGGCAACTCTGGAAACGCTCTACGACCTTGCCGTTTCCTACGACCAGCTAGGCCGGGAACAGGAGGCGTTGCATCTCAGGAAGCGGGTGGCTGAGGCGCGAGAGCGCGTCCTGGGAGCAGACGATCCCGACACCCTGCGAGCCTTGCGCAGCCTCGCTCTCTCCTACGCCTCGGTGGATCGCGTGCGGGAAGCGGTCGAGCTGTGGGAGCGGGTGGCCCGGGTACACGCCCGCACCTTGGAGCCCGACGATCCTGAGGCGCTCGACGTGCTCCACGTTCTCGCTTCCGCTTACGGTGAAGTAGGACGGGAGCAGGAGGCAGCTGACACGGGGAAGCGAGTAGCCGAAGCACGCGCCCGAGCGCTCGGACCCGAGGACCCGGACACCCTCGAAAGCCTGTACACCCTTTCGCTTTCCTACGACGCGCTGGACCGTGAGCAGGAGGCGCTGGACCTGAAGATGCGGGTGGCCGAGGCCCGTACTCGCGTCCTCGGACCCGAAGACCCCGACACTCTCGAAACGCTCTGCAGCCTCGCTCTCTCGTACAGCGTGGTGGGGCGCGATCACGAGGCGGTGAGTTTGGGCGAGAGGGTGGCCGAGTCCTATTCCCGTGTCCTGGGGCCCAACGATCCCGCGACTCTGGAAATGCTCGACACCCTTACCGACCTCTACGACAGTGTGGGACGACATGCCGAGGCGCGGGCGGTGAAGAAGCGGGTGGCGGCGGCTCGCGCGCAGGGCCACCGCCCGTCCGCGCCGCCGTCGGCACCAGACAACGACAGCCAGCCGGAGAGAGGACGCGGCTGGTTCCGCGGGCGTGCCTGACCGCCCACACGCGCTGCGCGGCTCACCACCGCCCCGTCCCCGTCCGGCCCCCGGACATCCAGGCGGCACGGGGCCGGGCCTCGGGACAGCAGCCGCCGGTCTGTCACACCCCCCACCTACGCTGTGGCAGAGGCCGAGCGAGGAGCGGGACAGTGCGAATAGAACGTCACCAGGTGGGCGAGGCAGCCGTGTCGGCAGCGCGCGAAGACTTCACCAACCGGATCGGCAGGCAGGTGCGCTCCATGTCGAAGGCCGATCGGATGACCACCTACGAATGGCAGTTGATCGCCACCGAGTTTCTCGACTACCTGGGTGCCCTATCCGTCGCGACACCCCACCTCGACACCCCGGAGGCCAAGGCGGCCCTCAAGGACGCCTCGGAGGCCGCGGCCGGCGCCGTCGCCTACGCCGCCTATCACCCGCACTGCGGGTTTCAGGTGTTTCTGGAGTACGTCAACTTCGGCATGAGCTACGACCCGGGTGACGACGCACCCAAGGAGAGCGTCACGACCTGGGACTGGATCGACGCGCTCTGCTTGGCCGTCCTCAGGGACAAGGCCACGTGGTACGGCGAGGCCTTTCGCTTCGCCCGCGACAAGTTCGCCGCAGAGGCACTGGGCACGCCTGCCGGCGAACTCGTCACCGGATTGACGGCCATGGTCCTGGACGACGCCGGCGACGACGAGGAGTACCCGCCGAGTGCGCGGGCCAGGCTCGCCGCCGTCGACGCGGCCCTGGACCGTATCCGCACCCGCGCCGCGGAGACCGGCAAGCCCCTTCTGGAGCGGCCCGACAGTGTGGCCCTCGGCGCGTTGCGGGCCTTGGCCGTCGAGGACCAGCAGGCCTTCGATACCGCCCTCGCCGGCCTACTGACCAGGCATGCGGCCCTGCAAGGCCCCGCGGCCTCTCCGAGCACCCTGCTGCCGCTCGTCCCCCTCGCCCTCGCCGCGCTCGCGTACCGGACACGGGGCTGGGCGCCGACCGTTCGCACCGACTACCTCCCGCACGCGCTGATCACCGGCTTCGAGACCCGGGGCCCCAGGGTCGGAGGGTTCGGCCGGGACCGGCGGCCGGACGCGGTCGCCGCGCTTGCCGCGGGCCCGTTGATGGTGGAGCGGCCCGCCTGTGAACGCGAGGGGATCGCGCGGATCGAGGCCATGTACGAGGAACACCTCCGGGCAGCCTTCACCCCCGCCGACGGGAAACCTCTCGCCGTCCGGCGTCTCGGCAGTGCCATGGGCGATCAGGCGCGTCTCTTCCAGTGGCGGGCGGGCAACCCCGGCGACGACACGGACGCCCAGCTCGCAACCCTCCGGCTGGCCTCCCAGCTGGGTGCTGCCCTGTTCCGCATCGCCCTGGCGGAGCCGGGCACCGAGGTCGAGGTGACCATCGGCGGGCGCACCCTGCGCTATCCGGCCGAGCGGGGTGCGGAGGCCGGTGCCGGCAGCTGGCAGACGGCCGTCGCCTTCGCCCTGATCACGGGCGTGCGCGAGGACCTCGCCCCACTGGTCCTCACCGGCCCCGCCTTCGCCCGCCCGGACGGCTCCGCGTTCACCGAATACCGAGACGCTCTGCACGCCTACCTGAAGGGCGTGGAGCCCGAAGCGGCCGCGGGGCGGGCGCTGCGGAAGGCCGAGAAGGCCGCGGACTGGGGCTTCGCGATGCCGCCTGCCGTGCTGCTGTCACAACTCGCGGAGGGCGACGAGGAGAGCTTCAACCTCGCCCTGGCCGACGCACTCGAAGCCCACCGGGCCTACTACCAGGTCGCCGACCGCGCTGACGATCCGGAGGCCTCCGTCAACCTCGACATCCTTGCTTTGGCCTGCCATGCCCGCCGCCGCGGCTGGGCCGTCCGTGTCGAGTCCCCCTATCTGCCGCAGAGTCTCCTGCGGGCCGCTGCGCCCTTCTAGGGCCTGTACGGAGTCGTGATCTGTCTTGCCTCCGGCTCGGTGGGGTCCGGGGCGGTCGCGTAGGACGGAGGGATATCGCGTCCTCAACTAACTGGCAGCGAGTGCAGGTTCATCGAGACGTTCCTTCCAGTGGGTGAGTACGGGCCGTACCCGTCGCACCTGCGGGAGGGGCTTCCGCGTCGAACACGCCTTCGCCCGCATGAAGACCTGGAAGATCCCGTCGGCTGCTGGACCACCGGCACTTCCGTCAACGGCTACACCATCTGGGCCCGCCTCTATTCCCCAAGCGGATCCCGGTACGTCAGCGACTACTACCTGTCGACGGGGCATCTTCAGAGTTACGTCTCGCACTGCTGAGAAGCCGCCCTGACAAGTGCCTGTTTCGGTTCACGGCGGTCACGGACGAGAGACAGGCACTTACCTTGTTTCTGAACGACCACGCCCGCCAGGCACGTCAACCTCGTTCGTGACGATGCGTCGGTTGTTCTGACGGGCTTGAAGGCGCTCGGAGCGCACCCAAGCAGCCGGTGTTTCCCTACAAGCACTGCTGCAACCCTCCACCGCCGGAAGGCCGCCCAGTGCCAGCAGCACCCCCGTCGCCCCCGACAGCACCACCGACGTGGTTCTTGTAGTCGACTTCGGCGCACAGTACGCCGAGCTCATCGCCCGCCGCTGTGGATTCCGGTACCCGGCGGTGTCTTTGCTGCGGCGAACCTCAGTCGAAGAGCTTTGGGCCCAGCGGGTGCCAGACTGCCGGGCTGGGGAGCCTGGCCGCCGCAGGCGGGCCCCAGCTGCCGGGCTCGTAGACGAGGGGGGCATCGGTGAGGTCGAGGACGGGCTCGACGATGCGCCAGCATTCGAGAATCGCGGGGTAGAACGCGAAGGGCTCGGGGTCACCGTTGATCGCGCCGCCGAGAATGGTCTCGTAGGGCTGTTCCAAGCGGCCGAAGAGGCTGGAGTAGTCGACGCCGACCGGCACCCGGACTGGTTCCACGTCCTTTTGGGCCTTGCGCACGACGAGGTCGGTGCGGATGCCGGTGTCGCCGTCGATGCGGAAGCGCACCACGTTCGGCGGGTGCTCTTCTTGTTCCGAACCGCCGGACAACCTCAGTGGTGTGGGGCGCAGTTCGACCACGACCTCGGTGGCGGTGACGGCCAGGGCCTTGCCGCTGCGCAGATGGAACGGGACACCGGCCCAGCGCCAGTTGTCGATGTAGAGGGTGGTGGCGAAGTAGGTGTCCGTCGTCGAGTCCGGCTGCACGCCGGCGACGTCCTGATATCCCCGGTACTGGCCGCGCACGGTGACTGCGGGGTCCATCGGGCGTACGGCGTGCAGGACCCGCCACTTCTCCAGGCCTTGCGTCACCGCGTTTGCCGCGCTCGGCGGATCCATCGCCAGGAGGGCGAGGACCTGAAGCAGGTGGTTCTGCACCACGTCGCGCAGGCAGCCTACGGTGTCGTAGAAGGAGCCGCGGTCGGCGACGTCGAAGTCCTCGACCAGGCTGATCTGGACGTTGTCGACGTAGGCGCGGTGCCACAGCGGTGCAAGCAGGGTGTTTGCGAAGCGCGCGACCATGAGCGACTGCACCGCCGAGTTGCCGAGGAAGTGGTCGACGCGCAAGAGGTGGTTGTCGTCGAAGTACCTGCTGAGGTCGGCCTGGAGGGGGCCGGCGCTGTGAGGGCAGACGCCTGGACATTCCGGCAGCTGTGGCCACCGGCTGCCCCGATACCCTCTCAGAGAACAGCCCCGACGAATGGGAGAAGCCAGTGATCCGAGACCTGTACAACGTCCGGGTGCAGCCTGAGGAAGGCGGCTCCATGCCGCTGACCGAGGAGGAAGAGCAGCGCGTGCGGGCGGTGTTCTTCAGCGATCTCGGCAACACCATCGCCGAACGAGGCTGGGTACGGTTTCCCGCGTACTCGCCGGAGGAACGTCGCCGACTGGTCGATGTCGCGCACCGTCTCAGTGCTCATTGGGGGCAGCAGGTGTTCATCGAGGCTTTGGACCAGTGCACCATGAAGCTCTACCTTGCCGGGCACGGATCGCAGTCGGCGAGTCCGTTGCTGCCGTAGGCGGGAGGTCGCCGTCTGTGGTGACTAGGCCGTTTCTTACCGATCAGCGCGAGAATGAGCAGTAGATGTTCAACGCCCCGCCTCTAGAAATCGGGCCTGCGGGACGGGGTGCTGAGGAGTATTGAGAAGGGCCAAACCCAGAGAAGTGAGGCTGTGAAGTGCCGTGTTCCGATCCCGAACGGTGCGGATCAGCCCCGCTGCGCGCAGAGTGGTCGCGTGTTCGCTGGCGCTCGGAGGTGAGATGCCAATGAGGGCTGCAAGTTCCTTGGTGGAAGAGCCGGGATGATCGGCGATGGTGTGGAGAACGGAGGCCCGGGTCTTCCCAAGCAATGAGACCACCGGAGACCGGGATCCGGGCGGGACCGGGTGGGGTGGTTGGGTGAACAGAGGCAGTGGGTTTGCTACCTGTTGGCCGATTGGGTATCTCACCACGGGCTGCGGCTTGGCGTCGATGTCGATGGCGGGGTCTTCGGCGCCGAAGACCGAGGGGGTGAGCAGCAGTCCGCTTCCTTCGAGATGAAGGTCACCGTCGAAGCCAGATCGCATGGCGATCTCCAGGACGGGCGGATTCCAACAGATACGCCGCGGGTGGAGCGAGGCAAGCAGGTGTTCCATCCCACCAACGAGTACCTGCCGCATCCGCCTCCCCCGGTCTGCCGCAGCTTCACTGGTGATATGCGCCCAGTGGGGCGACATCAGCACCGCGTAGACATGGTCCAAACTGTCACAGAGCTGTCGCAGCAGGTCGGAGTCGTAAGCCAGGTGGTGCGCCCATGGCGGGAGTGGCTGCCACTCCGCCACATGGGCCAGATCCTTGCGGATCTGGGACCGGGGTATGGCGCGTACCTGCTCCAATAACTCATGCGGTCCGCCGATGTCGGCAGTGGTGAGAAATGTAGGAGCCCAGCCGCCGGGCGGTATCAGATCGAGGACCATACGCGCCTTCGGATCAAGACTGGTGAAGGCGGCACGTCTCCAGGCTCCCAAACGTATCGGGTGGCTGCGGTCCTGCAGGCTGCGCACTGCGGCGCTCAGTTCCATCAGCGGTGGGGGCGGCGCTATACGCGTCCGCGCCAGGTCCTCAAGCGTGAAGTGGATGCGGTAGACCACAGTTCTCCCCAGTCAGGTACGGCATGGTCTCGGCTGATCCTCCTGGAATGCCGTTGTTCGGACCAGCCCGAATCTCGTCGAGAAGGGGCCCGCTGGCGGGGAGATTAGGTACCACGCACCGGGCGTCCCACATAGCTCGTGTGCTCGACGAACGGCCACAGTCTCCATCATTGCAACAACGATCAGAGGGGAACACGATGCACATGCGACGTGCACTGGTAAGCCTGGCCCTGGGAGGTGCACTCGCCCTCACGGGCACAGCTGCGACGGCCGAGGCGGCCGATGGCACGGCATCACCGCAGCTTTCGGTCAGCGAGACAAGCGCGGTACCGGCCAGTTGGCACTTCTACCGCGCCTACTGGACCGTGGGCGCTTGCTCCGCCGAGGGAGACGCTCTCGGCGGTTCCTACTACTGCGAGTACAAGCGAGGCAACGACGGCAAGATGAAGTGGTTCCTGTACCGCTGGTACTAGGCTCGACCTTTCGTGACGGCCCGCCGGTTCAACTGGCGGGCCGTTTCAGCTTGTTGGACGTACCTGGCTCGGCAAGGGCGTTGTCAGTCGTAACGAGCCGACGTGTGGCAGCGGTTGAAGGGTGCTCGGGCGAGGGTGGGATGACCAGTGGTGGTGATCATGGTCGACCGGAACATTCTCGCGCACCAGCTGTTCACCGGGAACTACCGGCAGCATCTACCAGGCCCAGTACGGGAGTTGGTCGAGTCATGGCAGGCCGTGGTCGAGGACCGTCGTCACAAGGCACGTGTCGTGACCAGGAAGCGTGGGCCGGCGCCCGGCTCAGCTGATGTTCGTCGACCGGCTGGTCGTCCCGCTGATCCACCTGCGGCACGGTCTCCCGCACCTGGTCCTCGCCCTGCTGGCCGGTGTTGATCGCTCCACCGTCATCCGTGCGATCCGTGGGATACGCGGGCTCCTGGCCGAACGCGGATGCGCGGTCCCCGACCGGCCGGGCCGGCGGCCGATACGCCCTGGCACCCCTGGGCAACAACGGCTCCAGCACCGTCCACTGCACATCGGTGAGATCTCCCCGCCCCATGAACCGTGATCATTCACAGCCCGGAACTTCCGCCGCCTGCTCGAACCCGTCACCGCTGGGTTCCGGCCCGGCGCAGTCTGTCCGATCCGGCGAGATAGCTACTACCTCGCCCACGCACCCGTCGGCGTCGAGATCGACGAACTTGTCCGGATCGCCGGCAGCCGGTGGGCGATCACGGAGTGTTTCCAGGCCGCGAAGAGCGAGTGCGGCTTGGACGAGTACGAGGTCCGCCGCCGCATCGGCTGGTATCGGCATATCGCCCGCCCACGCCGTCCTCGCCGCCCAGGCCGGTGACGCGGTCAGAATCCGGCCTCCCCTTCTTCCCGCGCTCTGAATTCCTCGCGTGCGCGTTCGACGGCGGGCATGTTCTGCGAGGCCCACGCAAGCAGCACGTCAACGGGATGCCGGAGGGTCTTGCCGAGGGGCGTGATCCGATACCTGACCGCCACGGGGCGCACGGGGACGACCTCGCGCTCGATCACACCGTTCCTTTCGAGTCGCCGCAGTGTCGCGGTCAGCGACTTCTGCGTGACCTGGGGGATGGCCCGGCGCAGTTCGTTGAAGCGGTACGGGCGTTCGCAGAGCTCGTTGAGGACACTGAGCGACCATTTGTCGAGGATCTGGTCGAGCAGTTCGCGGTGCGGGGTGTTGATGCGGAGTTCGTCGTCGGTATCCATGGTGAAACCTGGTCTCGTTGAAGTGTCCTTCTTCCACTAGGTAGCTTATCGATACCTGCTGGGGAGGAGAGAAACCCATGACCGTTCAGCACTTCACACCGGAAGGCATGCTGCGGCCGGTCCCCTATCACCACGTCGCCGTGGGCACCGGGACAAAGCACATCCATGTCAGCGGCCAGGTCGCGCGTCAGGCCGACGGAACTCCGGTGGCGCCCGGTGATCTGGCCGGGCAGGTTGCTCAGGCACTGCGCAACACCGCCGTCGGACTGGCGGGCGCGGGCGCGTCGTTCGCGGACGTGCTGCGCCTGACGTTCTACGTGACCCGATGGAGCCCAGAGAAAATCGGCGACTTCATGGCCGGCGTGGAGGCCGTCGCCGAGGAGACCGGTCTCCGGCTGCCCATGCCCCCGGCCTCCCTCATCGGCGTCGAGTACCTTTTCGAACCGGACGTCCTTGTCGAGGTCGAGGCGACCGCGCTCCTGGACTGACTCCGTTCCATTTTCGACACCCGGGTACATCATCGACTGCCGCAGGATGATCAGGTCCTGGACGTTGGCAGCATCCGTCGGCCTGACGCCGACGTCAACGCAAGGGCGGAGACGTCGGCGTCAGGGGCGTGTCGTCAGCTCCGCGGGGCAGCGGAACCGGTCGAGCCGGAGGTGGTGCTGGTGTCCTTGCCCGTCTCGATCAGGATCCGCGCGGTGTCATTGGCCGCGTTCTGGTCGAAGGGGCGCTCCTGGCCGGTGAAGGTGACCTCGCCGGCGGTGCGGCCGACGGCCTTGTCGATGCGCAGGACGAAGGGGTAGCTCTCGCCGCCGTTCACGTCGACCCAGGACTGGGAGGTGCCGCAGCGGTAGTGGGTCTTGGTGACCGCGTCGCAGTAGCCGTGAGCCTTGACGACGGAGGTGCCCTTCGGGATGTGGACGGCGACGGTGGTGACGCTCTCGTCGCGGGCGCCCTGGACGCGGGCGGGGCCCCTGTTGGTGAACGTCACTGTCGCGGTGACCTTGTCGCCCACCTTTCCCTTCGCCTCGGCGCCGGTCAGGGCGAAGTCGGCGGTGTTCACGGCGTTCACCGTGGCCTCGGCGACCGGCTCGGGATGGTTCTGCCGGTCCGTGTCTGTGGCCGGGGCCTTCTCCACGAGGGTGAGCGGGTCGCCTGTGCCCCGTACGGGCTCGCTGGAGCCGCCGTCACCCGGGTCCGGTTCGTCGGTGCCGATCGTCACCCGCAGGCCGTCGCGGAACGCGGAGCCGAGCGCCCTGAGCGAGACCGGCTTCGCCGTGCCGTAGACGACGCCCGGCTTCAGCGGTTGCTCGATCGTGCAGGAGGCGACGTTCGATGCGGGCATTTCGTCGTACGAGGGGACGGTGTAGTAGGTGCAGTTCTTGTGTGTCTCGTCCGCTTTCAGGCCCGGCGACACGGCGTACGTCACCCAGACCGACGGCACCTCCGCCGTCCCCTTGTTGAGGAAGGTCAGCGGGGCCGAGAACGAGCTTCCGGGCTGCACTCCCTCGATGGGCACGATCGTTCCGACGCCGAGATCCGGCTCCGGGTCGGCGGCGAGCGCCGGAACGGCGGCCACCGCCACCAGCGCGGCGGCTACGGCGGTGGTCCCGCCGCGCAGGGTACGACTGCGGGAAAGCGAGATGCGCATGAGAAGTCCTTCGGTCGTAGGGCGCACGGGGACTGACTGCGGTCCTTCACCTCGCAAGACAGACCCGCAACAAGGCGGGTTGTGCCAGTCGCACCCGTCGTGACAGAACACGGACATGAGCGAACAGAACCGGCCTTTCTCGCGCCATGTTCCCTGCGGAAAGGCCCACCTGCCGCAGCCCGCACTTCGATCGTTCCGCTTCGTTGCCACGATCCTCCTGACGTGCGCCAGGAGCGCATGGACCGTCCGGTCGGAAGCCGACCATGCCGCTCTCTCCCTGGTCTTGCGCCTCGGCGCGGCCGGGCCGTTCGGGAAGGACGTGGTGCGGCACGGAGATCGCCGAGCACCAGATGGCGCTTGCAGCGCAAACCGGCTTAGGGAGGTTCTGGGGCTCCGTCGGGTCAGGCTCTACGACGCACGTTCGTCGTGCTTCACTTTCCTGGCCGACAACGGCGTGCCCGACCACTTCCTCGCGCGATGGGCCGGGCACGAATATCAGGACGACCAAGCGGTGGTATGTCAAGCCGGATGTAGAGGATCTTCGTGGGGCCGCCACCACGTGGGACGGCCTGCACGGGGCTGGGGAAGAGGGGCAAGCATGAGCCACGCGGTCTGCGTGCCGAGCGTCTCGCCGAGCCGGACAGCCAGCAAGATTGAGGTGGATCCGGAGTCCGGCTCTTGGTTGCGGTCGGCAGGAGTCCGGGAGGGTTCATCCGGCTACGGCCAAGCGTTCTACGCGTGGGAAAGCGCGCAGCTCGAGCCACCTGGGGAAGGGCACGCCAGGACGACCCCGGACACGGGCACATGCCGGTGAGCCACACCTGGTCTCTTGAGGGCCCCGGCGCCGGAGTTGGCATCGTGAGAGAGCCGAGACTGGCTAAGGGCTGTCCCGTAATCCCTGGCGGGCGCACGACGACAGCTACGGCACCTCGCCGCGTTGTCGGGACGCCCGAATACATCCAGTATGCGGACGTCCCTCCGCCTTGCGATCCACCGCATCTGACGCCGCGCGCTGATCCACCAGGGATTACGGGACAGCCCTTAGGTCCACCCCGGCGATGTGACATCTCGTGACAGATGAGAGGGTTTTCCGGGTGACCGAGACACCACCGAACACCATGCAATACCGCTTTGACGGGCCAGAAGACGCTCCGGTCCTGGTGATTGGGCCGTCTCTGGGTACCACCTGGCACATGTGGGACCGGCAGATACCCGTGCTCTCCGAGCACTGGAGGATCTTCCGGTACGACCTGCCTGGCCACGGCGGAGCGCCCTCCCACCCCGCCGCCTCCGTCCTGGAACTCGCCGACCGGCTGCTCGCCACCCTCGACGGCCTGGGCATCCAGCGCTTCGGGTACGCGGGCTGCTCCATCGGCGCCGCGGTCGGTGCCGAGATCGCCCTGCGCCATCCGCACCGGGTGGCGTCCCTCGCCCTGGTCGCCTCCTCGCCCCGCTTCGGCTCTGCCGACGAATTCCGACAGCGCGGGGTCGTCGTCCGTACCAACGGGCTGGAGCCGATCGCCCGTACCAGCCCGGAGCGCTGGTTCACCCCGGGGTTCGCCGCCGCGCAGCCCGCCATCGTCGAGTGGGCCGTCCAGATGGTCCGTACCACCGACCCCGGCTGTTACATCTCCTTCTGCGAGGCCCTGGCCACCTTCGACATCCGTGCCCAGCTCTCCCGGATCGGCGTCCCGACCCTCGTCCTGGTCGGCGCCGAGGACAAGGTCACCGGGCCGGCCGAGGCCCGGACCCTCGTCGCGGGGATCCCGGACGCCCGGCTCGCGCTCGTCCCGGGGGCCTCCCACCTCGCCCCCGTCGAGCAGCCCGCCGCCGTGACGGACCTCCTCCTCACGCACTTCTCCACGGCCTGGCAGGACACCCTGACCTCGATCCCGGTGCTGCCCGCGCCCGCCGGTGCCACCGTCCCGTACACGCCCGTGCTGCCGGTGGCCGAGATAGCACCCGCCGCCGTACCGGACAGCGCGCCCGAGGGGCGGGACGACCGGTACGAGAGGGGGATGCGGATCCGGCGCGAGGTCCTGGGCGACGCCCACGTGGACGCCGCGACCGCCGGTGACGACTTCACCGAGGACTTCCAGGACCTCGTCACCCGCTACGCCTGGGGTGAGATCTGGAGCCGTGACGGCCTCGACCGCCGGGCCCGTAGTTGTGTCACCCTCGCCGCGGTGGTCGGATCCGGGCACCTGGAGAGCCTCGGCCCGCACGTCAGGGCCGCGCTGCGCAACGGACTGACCCCGGCCGAGATCAAGGAGGTGCTGCTCCAGAGCGCCGTCTACTGCGGCATTCCGGCGGCGGGCGCCGCGTTCGCCGTCGCGAGGTCCGTGATCCAGGAGGAAACCACTCCGCCCGCGTAGCAGGATGGGGGGATGAACGCATCGCCTGTCACTCTCATCAAGAAGGCCCACTCGTGTGTCCGCCTGGAGCGGGACGGCCGAACCCTCGTCATCGACCCCGGCGGCTTCTCGGAGGACGACGCGGCGGTCGGCGCCGACGCGATCCTGGTGACGCACGAGCACCCCGACCACTTCGACGAGGGCCGGCTGCGCGCGGGCCTGGAGTCCAACCCCGCGGCACAGGTGTGGACCCTGCGCAGTGTGGCGGAGCAGCTGTCCGCCGCGTTCCCGGGACGGGTGCACACGGTCGGCCACGGTGACACGTTCTCCGCGGCCGGGTTCGACGTCCAGGTACACGGCGAACTGCACGCGGTGATCCACCCGGACATCCCGAGGATCACCAACATCGGCTTCCTGGTGGACGGTTCGGTCTTCCATCCGGGCGACGCGCTGACCGTGCCGGACCGGCCGGTGGACACGCTGATGCTGCCGGTGATGGCGCCCTGGAACAAGATCTCCGAGGTCATCGACTACGTTCGCGAGGTCGCGCCGCGCCGCGCCATCGACGTCCACGACGCGCTGCTGACGGATCTGGCCCGCCCGATCTACGACCGTCAGATCGGCGAGCTCGGCGGCGCGGACCACGGCCGGATGACCCCGGGCGAGGCGACCCGTCTCTGAGCCGGGGCCGCCCCCACCCGTCGGCCCGCCTCCGCCCCAATCCGCCTTCCGGCGTGCCTCCGCCCCTGCCCCCCCACCGCCCCGGCCTGCCCCGGAGCCGGTTGTCAGTGGGAGCGGTTAGGTTTGCTGCATGCGCATCGCCACGTGGAACGTCAATTCGATCACGGCCCGGCTCCCGAGGCTGCTGGCCTGGCTGGAGAGCAGCGGCACCGATGTGGTGTGTCTCCAGGAGACCAAGTGCACCTTGGAGCAGTTCCCCGCCGAAGCACTGCGCGAGGCGGGGTACGAGTCGGCGGTCAACGCCACGGGCCGGTGGAACGGCGTGGCGCTGCTCTCCCGCGTCGGCCTCGCGGACGTCGTGACGGGGCTGCCCGAGGGCCCGGAGTACGAGGGCGTGCGGGAGCCGAGGGCGGTCGCGGCGACCTGCGGCCCGGTCCGCGTCTGGTCGGTCTACGTGCCCAACGGCCGCGAGGTCGCCCACGACCACTACGCCTACAAGCTGCGGTGGCTGGAGGCCCTGCGGAAGGCCGTCGCTGCGGACGCGGCGGGCACGCTGCCGTTCGCGGTCCTCGGTGACTACAACATCGCGCCGACCGACGAGGACGTCTGGGACCCCTCCCTCTTCGAGGGCGCCACTCACGTCACCCCCGCCGAGCGCGACGCGCTCGCCGCGCTGCGGGCCGAGGGGCTCTCGGACGTGGTGCCGCGCCCCCTCAAGTACGACCGCCCGTACACCTACTGGGACTACCGCCAGCTCGGCTTCCCGAAGAACCGGGGCATGCGCATCGACCTGGTCTACGGCAACGCCCCCTTCGCGGAGGCCGTCGAGGACAGCTACGTCGACCGTGAGGAGCGCAAGGGGAAGGGGGCGTCCGACCACGCCCCGGTGGTCGTGGACCTCGGCCTCTGACCGTTGGCGGGGCACCGGAGCCGGCAGTGGGGCGCCACGGTGCCGCACACCGGGGCGCGGGGACCCCGCGGTGCCGCGACAGGGGTGCCGGGGGCGCCGGGGCATCGCGTCCGGTGGCGCCTACTTCGGCAGCAGGTGCGGGGCGTGCTCCGTGACGGCCCGCACCACCTCGCGTTTGGACGGGTTCACCAGGGCGTGCCCCGCCACGGCGACCGTCGGCACGGTCTCGTTCCTGTCCGCCACGGAGCGTACGAAGGCGGCGGCGTCGGGGTTCCGCCAGATGTTCACCTCGGTGTACGTCAGCCCCGAGAAGCGCAGCCGTAGCCGGAGCTTCATGCAGTACGGGCAGCCGGGCCGCCAGTAGACGACCATGCCCTCGCGGTCCTCGGCCATCGAACGCCCCTCTGCTCGCCGTGCGTGGTACATGCTGCGGTGATCACCGACAGCCAACATTCCCGGGCCGCCCATGGCAAGGTGTTCCCCTGGCACGGTGCTCCCACGGCCGGGCCCGGCCGAACCCGCCGGGCGGCACCGGTCCCCGCACACGGCCCCCGCACCGGCCGCCGGAGGAGACCCGCACCGTGACAGGCTGGATCCGCCACACCCCGCGCCGGGTCGTGGCCCCTGTCCTGGCCGTCGCCGCGGTCCTGTTGGCCGTCGGCAGCCTCTCCCACCTCACCGACCTGGTCCGGCACGGCCTGTACCCGTACGCCTGGGCGCCCGGCTGGCTCAACCTCTACTGGTCGTCGCTCGCCGTCCTCGACACGCTCGCCGCCGCGCTGCTCATCGGCGGCAGGCGCCGGGGCATGGACCTGGCCTGCGCCATCATGGCGACCGACACCGCCGCCAACGGGTACGCGGTGTACGGCATCCAGCACAGCGGCCTCGCCGACAAGCCGGGGCTGGGACGCCTCCTCGCCTTCGCCGTACTCGTTTTCTGCGTCGCCCCGTTCGTCCGGCGCCATCTCGCCCGCTGACGCGCCGGACGCGGCCCCCGGCGCGGGCCCTCAGTGCACCGAGAACCCGCCGTCCACGAACACCGACTGCCCGGTGACGTACGCCGAGGCCCCGCTCGCCAGGAAGACCGCGGCGCCCGCGAAGTCCTCGGGCAGGCCGTTGCGGCCGGCCATCGTGCGGGCCGCGAGGGCCGCCACCTTCTCCGGGTCCGCGGAGAGCCGTTCGTTGAGCGGGGTCATCACGAACCCGGGGACCAGCGTGTTGACCGTGACCCCGTACGGCGACCAAGCCTCGGCCTGCGAACGGGCCAGTGACTCCAGCCCGCCCTTGGACACCCCGTACGCCCCGCTCTGCACGAACGCCCGGTGCGCCTGCTGCGAGGTGAGGTGGATGATCCGGCCGAAGCCGCGCTCGGCCATCCCGGGGCCGAACCGTCGCCCCAGCAGATAGGGGGCCTTGAGGTTCACCGCCATCGTGGTGTCCCAGACGTCCTCGTCCAACTCGCCCATCGGCGGGCGCAGGTTGATCCCCGCCGAGTTGACGAGGATGTCCGGCTCCCCGAACGCGGCCGCCGCCTCCTCGCCCGCCGCCCGGACACCCTCGGCCGTACCGAGGTCGGCGCTCACCCAGGCCGCCCGGCAGCCTTCCGCCGTGAGTTCGTCCACGGTGCGGACCAACTCGGCCTCGCGGCGGGCCACCACCACGACGCTCGCACCCGCGTGGGCCAGCGCCCCCGCGATCGCCCGTCCGATGCCGGAACTCCCGCCCGTCACCACGGCGACGCGGCCGTCCAGCGAGAAGAGTTCGGAGAGATAGTTCCGCGAGATCATCAGGGCAGCCTAGCGCCCGGCCCGTCCAGGCGGCCCACCCACCGACAGTTCCTCGTCCCGCCCACGGCTCCGCCGGACACCAGCCGCCCGCCGACAGCTGCGCGTAGGGTCGGAACCGTGATTGAGACCATCGTCTTCGACATCGGCGAAACCCTCGTCCGCGACGACCGCTACTGGGCATCCTGGGCCGACTGGCTCGACACACCCCGGCACACCGTCAGCGCCCTCGTCGGGGCCGTCGTGACCCAGGGGAGAGACAACACGGACGCTCTCCGGCTCATCCGTCCGGGTATCGACATCACGGCCGAGTACGCGGCGAGAGAGGCGGCCGGCAGCGGCGAGCAGCTCGGGGAGGGCGACCTCTACCCGGACGTCCGGCCCGTACTCACCGGCCTCCGTGACCTCGGGGTCCGGATCGTCGTCGCCGGGAATCAGACATCGAAAGCCGGCAGTCTGCTGCGTGCCCTCGAACTCCCCGCCGACCTGGTCATCACGTCCGCCGAGTGGGGCGTCGCCAAGCCGGACCCCGCCTTCTACGCCCGGGTCCTCACGGCATCCGGCGCCGCGGCCGCCGAGACCCTGTACGTCGGCGACCACCCCGTCAACGACGTGTTCCCGGCCAAGGCGTCCGGGCTCCGTGTGGCCCACCTCCGCCGCGGCCCGTGGGGACACTGGTGGGCTGACGATCCCGAGGTGCGGGCCGCCGCGGACTGGTCGATCGACTCGCTGACCGACCTGCTCAGCCTGGTCGCCCGCTGACAGCACGGCCGTCCCGCCGGCACCCGGGCCACCCGACCACGCGGTTCGGCGTCGGTCAGGTGCGGGGCGATGCCGAACCGCCGGACGTCAGGGCGCCATGGGCGGCGGGTCCTTCAGCAGGCCGTCGGCGTTCACCTGGAGTGCGTGGCGGGGGAGCCCGACTCCGTCCTCCCCACATACGCCGGACTTCGTCCCTCGCACCCGCAGACGACGGCCCGGAACGGGCCGGCAGATGGAGAGCGACGGCTCCCGCGGACTCAGGCGCCCACGGTCCCGTCGACACCTTCACGCAAGAGGTCCGCGTGCCCGTTGTGGCGTCCGTACTCCAGAAGCACGTGCACCATCACCATCCGCAGGGACACCTCCTCGCCCCATCGTGGCTGATACCCGGCCTGGTCCAGGGAGTCGGCCTCCCGCTCGACACGGCGCGAGTTCTCCACCTCGGCACCCCAGGCCCCGAACGCCTCGTCCCGTGTCGACGCGCTCGCGTCGTACGCTGCCTGAAAGTCGGTCTCGTCGGACCAGACCATCGGCGCGTCGTTGTCCTCGAACACTCGACGGAACCACGCGCGCTCCACCTCCGCCATGTGCCGCACGAGGCCGAGCAGCGAAAGCGTGGACGGTGGCATCGACCGCTGCCGCAGTTCCTCGTCGGTGAGCCCTTCGCACTTCATGGCGAGGGTGGCGCGGTGGAAGTCCAGGAAGGCCCGCAGCATGTCGCGTTCGCTGCCAGAGCTGGGCGGTCCTGTGCGATGGTCGCCGGTCATGGGTCGTGCTCCTCATCCGTGCCCGCGTCGGGCCGGTGTCTGATCCTGCGTGCCCGCGTCGGGCCGGTGTCTGATCCTGCCGACCGTCCCCGTACAAGACCGTCGACCGGACCTGATTGTCCCCGCGGAGGCCGCCGGCTCACGGCGCGACCCGTGTCGGTCGTTGGACACGTTGTCGGCCCCGGACCGCGGTTCACACCCCCAAGGTGCGGTGGCCCGGGGTCGGTTTTGTGTCAAAGTGAACGCAATGGACGCGTTCCAGGGCGGTTGCCCGAGGAGCGCCACGGGGGCCGACCGGGGGACGAGTAGGAGATGATCAGGGTGAACGTGGGTCAACCAAGGCGAATTGGCGTCAACTTGTCGGGCCCACGCGGTAGACGGCCCCTCAAGTACCGCTTGGCAGCAACCGACTTCACGATCCATGAGAGGTGCGTATGAACATCCCTTTCCTGGACAGCTGGCGTAAGCGTCAGGCCGGTACGCGGGCGGTGGCACTCGCCGCCGCCGTCGAGACCGACCCGGACGGCGTGGCGGAGCTGTTCGCGGAATGCGAGTTGCTGCGGGCCCGCGCCTCGCAGAGCGGTCTCCGGCTCGACGACTCACCCTCCTCCTTGTCCGCGCTCGACCAGCTGCCGCCGCGGTGGCGTGACGACCCGGACGAACTGCCGTGGCTGGGCAACGACGCCGGGCTCTACCTCGGCACCGTCCTGGTGCGCACCGTGGCCGGGGCCGCGTGGGGCATCCGTGCGAGCGGGCAACCGGTGGTGCGCCTCGCCTCGGGGCGGGAGATCGACGTCGTCACGGCCGGTCTCGACTGGGCGATGACGGGCAGCCCCGAGCTGTCCGAGATGTACGCCGAGTCGGCCGAGAGCGGTCCCGAAGCGAAATCGCGATAAACAGTCTTATGCCCAGCTGGTGCGTGTCGGCCCCGAAGTCCGGCCAGGGCATGGATAGTTTGCGCTGACCTCGACACAGCGAAAAGTGGGTAGGGCAGCGAATGGCCGTCGATCCGTTGATCGAGCTGCGGGACGTCAACAAGCACTTCGGGACGTTGCACGTCCTGCGGGACATCAACCTCACCGTCGGCCGCGGAGAGGTGGTGGTGGTCATCGGCCCCTCGGGGTCGGGCAAATCAACGCTCTGCCGGACCATCAACAGACTGGAAACGATCGAGTCCGGCCACATCGTCATCGACGGGAAGCCGCTTCCCGAGGAGGGAAAGGGGCTGGCGCAGCTCAGGGCCGAAGTCGGCATGGTCTTCCAGTCGTTCAACCTGTTCGCGCACAAGACCGTACTGGCCAACGTCTCGCTCGCCCAGACGAAGGTCCGGCGGCGCAAGAAGGACGAGGCCGACCGGCGCTCCCGCGAGCTGCTGGAGCGGGTCGGGCTCGCCGGGCAGGCCGACAAGCTCCCCGCCCAGCTCTCCGGCGGCCAGCAGCAGCGCGTCGCCATCGCCCGTGCCCTGGCGATGGACCCCAAGGCCCTCCTCTTCGACGAGCCCACCTCGGCGCTCGACCCGGAGATGATCAACGAGGTGCTGGAGGTGATGCGCCAACTCGCCCGCGACGGGATGACGATGGTCGTCGTCACCCATGAGATGGGCTTCGCCCGGTCCGCCGCCAACCGGGTCGTCTTCATGGCCGACGGACGCGTCGTCGAGGACCGCACCCCCGAGGACTTCTTCACCGCGCCGGAGAGCGACCGGGCCAAGGACTTCCTGTCCAAGATCCTCAAGCACTGACGGGAGGCACCTGTTGCGTACCAAGAACATCGCGGCCGTGCTGGCCTGTCTCCTCGTGATCGCCGCGTCGTCGTCCGGCTGCGGCAGGGAGGGCAGCCCCCCGGTGAAGGGCCCCCGGGCCGAGAAGCTGCCCGTCTACGAAGTGGACACCGGCTTCCAGCTGCCGGACTCGCCGACCTGGCGCGCGGCCCACCGCCGGGGATACCTCGTCGTCGGGGCGAAGGAGGACCAGCCCTACCTCGGCGAGAAGGACCCCGCCAGCGGCGTCTTCTCCGGATTCGACATCGAGATCGCCCGCATGACAGCCGCCTCCCTCGGCTTCGAACCGAAGAAGATCCGCTTCCGGACCATCGCGTCCGCCAACCGCGAGACGGCCCTCCAGAACGGGCAGATCGACTACTACGTCGGCACGTACACGATCAACGCCATGCGCAAGAAGCTCGTCGGCTTCGCCGGGCCCTACTACATGGCCGGGCAGGGACTCCTCGTCCGCACCGACGAGCACGACATCCACGGCCCGCGGGACCTCGCGGGCAAGACCGTCTGCTCCGCCGCCGGCTCCACGCCGTACCAGCGCATCAAGACCGACTACCCCAAGGCGAAGCTCGTCGCCTACGACACCTACTCCATCTGCGTCGACAACCTGCTGACCTTCCAGGTCGACGCCGTGACCACCGACGACGCCATCCTCCTCGGGTTCGCCGCGAAGGCACCGCACGAGATGAAGGTCGTCGGCAAGCCCTTCTCGAAGGAGCCGTACGGCATCGGCGTCCCGCGCCGCGACACCGCCCTGCGCCTCGCACTCGACGACGCGCTGGAGGCGAACGAGAAGAACGGCAACTGGAAGAAGGCCTTCGAAGCGACCCTGGGCCTGTCCGGGGTGCCCGCACCGAAGCCCCCGCCCATCGACCGCTACCCGGCGAACTGAGGGGCCGGCCACCACCATGGACGTACTGACAGACAACTTCTCCCTCTACGGCAGAGGCTTCCTCGGCACCGTCGAACTCACCGTGTACGCCTCGCTGCTGGCGATGGCGCTCGGCTTCGTGATGGCCTCCTTCCGGGTGGCGCCCGTCCGGGCGCTGCGGGTCGTCGGCACGGTCTGGGTGACGGTGCTGCGCAACACCCCGCTCACGCTGCTCTTCTTCGCCGTGCTCCTGGGGCTGCCGCGCTTCGGACTGGTGCTGCCCTTCCAGCTCTTCGCCGTCCTCGCCCTCGGCTGCTACACCTCGGCCTTCATCTGCGAGGTGCTGCGCTCCGGCATCAACACCGTGCCCACCGGGCAGGGCGAGGCCGCCCGCAGCCTGGGGATGTCCTTCGGGCAGACGCTGGGCAGCATCGTCCTGCCGCAGGCCTTCCGCTCGGTCATCCCGCCGGTCGGCTCGACGCTCATCGCCCTGGCCAAGAACTCCGCCATCGCCGGGGCGTTCAGCGTCACCGAGCTGCTGGGCACCTACAAGACCCTCAACGAGCTGGGTTACAGCATCATCTGGTCCTTCGTCTGGATCGCCGTCGGCTACCTGATCATCACCCTCGCCATCAGTGCGCTCTTCCATGTCATGGAGAAGCGCTGGGGAGTTGCCCGATGACCCGTTCCACCCCGCACGCCACCGCGCTGTACGACATCCCGGGGCCGGCCACCCGAAGGCGGCACTTCCTCTACGGGGTGGCCGCCACGGTCGTGATCGCCGGGGTGATCGCCTGGGTCATCCATCTGCTCTTCGACACCGACCAGTTCACCAGCCAGAAGTGGACGCCGTTCACCTACAAGGGCATCCAGGAACTCCTGCTGCGCGGCCTGGGCAACACACTCAAGGCCTTCGCGTTCGCGGCGGTGCTCTCCCTGGTGCTCGGCGCCGTCCTCGCGGTGGGACGGCTCTCCGACCACCGGCCGGTGCGCTGGATCTCGACCGTGCTGGTCGAGTTCTTCCGGGCCATGCCGGTCCTGGTGATGATCTTCTTCGTCTTCGTCGCGCTGAGGGTGCAGCCCCTGCCCGCGCTGGTGACCGGGCTGACGCTCTACAACGGCTCCGTGCTCGCGGAGGTGTTCCGCACCGGCGTCAACTCGGTGGAACGGGGCCAGCGCGAGGCCGCGTACGCGCTGGGCATGCGCAAGACCCAGGTCACCGTCCACGTGCTGGCCCCGCAGGCGGTCCGGGCCATGCTGCCCACCATCATCAGCCAGTTGGTGGTGGCCCTGAAGGACACGTCGCTGGGCTACCTGATCACGTACGAGGAGTTCCTCCACGCGGGCAAGCTGATCGCGTCGAACCTCGACTACGGCCTGCCGTTCATCCCGGTGGTCATGGTGATCTCGCCGATCTACATCGGCATGTGCATGCTGCTGTCCTGGTGCGCGACCTGGGCGTCCAGACGACAGCGGCGCAACCCGAAGACGGAGGCGACGGAGGCCTCCACGGCCGGGCAGGGGGCGGTACTGCCGGGCGCGTAGCAGCCACCGTCCGGCAGCAGCCGGTGATCACCCCGCGTCCCGCACGGGACGGGAGGAAGGTCAGCTGCGTGCCGGCCGGAGCGCGCTCGGCGCAGAGGGGCCGGGCACCCCCGCACCGTCCAACCGGCGGCGGGGGTGCCGCTCCGCCCCTCGCGGGCCCCGACCGTAGAATTCCGCCTGCGGGAGCGGCGAACGCCCGCTCGCGCGGGGGGAGTTGTCATGCGTTACGCCGAACGTCCCAGCATGTACCGTGAGATCCAGGTCGCGGCGGAGCCGTCGAGGGTCTGGGCGTGCGTGGCCGACGTCGAGGCCATGGCCGGGTGGAGTCCCGAACTGGTCCGCGTGGAATGGCGCGACGGCGCCACGGGACCCGCCGAGGGGGCCAGTTACCTCGGCCACAACGAACATCCCACCATAGGCAGTTGGCGCACCCTGGCCCATGTCACCACGTGTGTGGCCGACCGGACCCTCACCTGGTGCGTCCTGGACGTCGAGGGCCGCTACGGTCCGGCGAGCGAGGATCCGGCACAGCCGATGGCGACCTGGTCCTTCGACATCACCCCCGCTCCCGGCGGCGCCGTCCTGCGTCAGACGGTCACGCTCGGACCGGGCCCGTCCGGGCTGACCGCGTACATCGCCCGCGCGCCTGAGCGTGAGGAGGAGGTCATCGCCTACCGCTTCGGCGAACTGGCCAAGGGCATGGACCTCACGCTCCAGGGCGTCAAGGACGCGGCGGAGGGGCCGGCGGCCTGACTCCCGGCTGGCCCGTAGGCCGTACGCCCACCACACCCGTACGCCTACCACGCCCGTACGCCCGGCACGCCAGGACGTCCGTACGCCCGGACGTCCTGGCGGGTCAGCGCGCCGCGCCGGGTGCCTGGTCGCCGAGGGTCGAGGCCCGGGCCTCCAGGGTGGGGCGCAGCCGCCGGGAGCGGCCGGACCTGCCGTCGAGCATGGTGACCAGCGTCGTCGCCGCCACCTCGCCCATCCGGTACATCGGTGAGCGCACGGAGGTCAGGGAGACCGGCAGGGCGGCCGCCAGCGGCACGTCGTTGTAGCCCACGACCGCGACGTCCCGGCCGACCGTCAGACCGGCGTCCCGGACGGCCGCCATCACGCCGATCGCCGCGAAGTCGTTGACCGCGAAGACGGCGGTGGGCCGCGGAGCGAGACCCAGCAGGTGTTCTGCGGCGGCCCGGCCGCCGGGCACGTCGAAGCGGGACGGCACGACATGGCTCGCGGGCACCGGCAGCCCCGCCCCGGCGAACGCGTCGAGGAAGCCCCGTGTGCGCTCCACCCCGGTGCTGGCGTAGGGCTCGCCCGCCACCACGGCGACCCGACGGTGACCGAGGCTCAGCAGGTGCTCCGCGGCCAGCCGCCCGCCGAGGACGTCGTCGGTGGTCACCGAAATACGGCCGGGCAGCCGACGCGACACCAGCACCAAGGGGATGCGCCTGCGGGCCAGTTCGGCCACGAGGTCGGAGTCCGAGCGGGCGTCGCCCAGCACCAGGCCGTCGACCCGCCGGGCGAGCAGCGCGTCGGCCCGCCGCCGCTGCATCTCCGGATCGTCGCCGGTGTTCGCGACCACGGTGTGGTAACCGGCCGTCGAGGCGGCGGCGTCGATCCCCTCGTAGATCGTGGCCAGCACGATGTCGGTCAGCCGGGGCACGAGCACGCCCAGCATCCGCGAGCGGCCGGTGCGCAGCGCCGCTCCGGCGGGGTCCCGCTGGTAGCCGAGTTCCTCGGCGAGCGCCCGGATCTGCGTCACGGTCTCGGCGCCCACCCCGCCCCGCACGGCGTCGTCGGTGCTGAGCGCCCGGGACACGGTGGAGACGTGGACCCCCGCCTGCCGGGCTATCTGGGCGAGGGTGACCGGTGCCCGGCCGGCGCGTGTGCCGGCTGCCGCCCGTGTTGCCTGCCGATCCACTCCCGCGGCCCTTCTTCTCGGAGATCCCGGAACCTCGGCGGTCTGTCGGGTTCTGTCGGACTATGTCGGATTGCGGCCGGGTTCGGCCGTACCGTCATCCGGCACCCCTGAGCTTCGCACACCGTCGAACGCCGTGACCAGGCGAGTGCACGTCACCCATTGACCTTCGGGCAATCGTTTGCGTAGCCTCCACGCAATCGATTGCGAAGAAGCGGAGAGAGGTCCATGCGTCGTATCCAGGTCGTGGCAACCGGCGGCACCATCGCGAGCCGGTCCGGGGCGGAGGGCCGCCGGGCGACCGTGCTCGCGAAGGAGCTGGTCGCGTCCGTGGGCCCCCTCCCGGAGGGCGCGACGGTCGGCGCGCGGGACGTGGTCACCCGGGGGAGTTACGCCTTCGGCACCGCCGATCTGCTGGCACTCGCCCGCGAGGTGCGCGCCGCCCTGCGGGACGGTGCCGACGCGGTGGTGATGACCCACGGCACCGACACCATGGAGGAGACCGCCTTCCTGCTCGATCTCCTCTTCGACGACCCACGGCCGATCGTGCTGACCGGGGCCCAGCGCCCCTTCGACGACCGCGCCGCCGACGGCCCGGCCAACCTGGGCGACGCCCTGGCCGTGGCCGGCGACGACGCGGCCCGCGGCCTCGGCACGCTGCTGGTCTTCGACGGCTTCGCCTTCGCCGCCCGCGGGGTGCGCAAGAGCGACACCATGTCGGCACGCGCCTTCAGTGCTCCGGGACGTGGACCGGTACTACGGGTGGCGGACGGGCACGTGGTGCCGCTGGCCCGGCCGGTGCCCGGCCCACGGGTCCCCGTCGATCTCGACCTCCCCCGGCTGCCCCGGGTGGACGTCGTGCCGGTCTACCCCGGTGCGGACGGGCTGTTCGTGCGGGCCAGCCTGGAGGCCGGCGCCGCCGGGGTCGTGGTGGCGGCGGCCGGAGCGGGCAACGCCGGACCCGAGCTGGTCGAGGCGGTCGCCGAGGCGGTCGCCGCGGGCCACCCGGTGCTGATCAGTACACGGGTGCACTCCGGACCGGTCGCCCCCCTCTACGCCGGCGGCGGCGCCGAGCTGAAACGGGTCGGCGCCCTCTTCGTCGACGACCTCAACCCCTGGCAGGCCCGGCTCCTACTGGCCGCGGCCGCCGCGGTACCGGGCCGGCCGCCGCAGGACGTGGTCCGCGCCTGGCTGGCCGGACGCGAGCTGCTCCCCGTCCCGGCCACGTGACGACGGACCGCCCTCCGGCACCCGGCTGCGAGCCCCCGAACCCGGCCATGAGCCCCCGTACCCGGCCACGAGCCCCGAACCCCGGCCACGGCCCGGCGCCTGAAGGGCCCGGCCCCGCACCCGGAAGGGCGCGACACCCCGCAGCCCCTTCCCCCCCGAACCCCCCTCCTGATCCACCCCCACCCATCACCCCCCTCACCCCCATACCGCGCCCTCAGGCAAGGAGACGCTCGATGACCAAAGAAATTCTCGTCGGCTTCGGAGTGGACGTCGACGCAGTCGGCGGCTGGCTCGGCTCCTACGGAGGCGAGGACTCGCCCGACGACATCTCCCGCGGCCTGTTCGCGGGCGAGGTGGGCGTACCGCGCCTGGTGGAGCTGTTCCGCCGCCGCGGCCTGACCCAGACCTTCTTCTGGCCCGGCCACTCCGTCGAGACGTTCCCCGAGGAGTTCGACGCGTGTGTCGCCGCCGGCCACGAGATCGGCGTGCACGGCTACAGCCACGAGAACCCGATCGCGATGAGCCGTGAGCAGGAGGCGGCGGTCCTCGACCGGTCCATCGAGCTGATCGAGTCCCGCACCGGCCGCCGCCCCACCGGCTACGTGGCGCCCTGGTGGGAGTTCAGCCAGGTCACCAACGAACTGCTGCTGGAACGCGGCATCAAGTACGACCACTCCCTGATGCACCGGGACTTCGAGCCGTACTACGTCCGGGTCGGTGACTCCTGGACGAAGATCGACTACAGCGCCCCGGCCGACTCGTGGATGAAGCCGCTGGTGCGGGGCGAGGAGACCGACCTCATCGAGATCCCGGCCAACTGGTACCTCGACGACCTGCCTCCGATGATGTTCATCAAGGCCAGCCCGAACAGCCACGGCTTCGTCAACCCCCGTGACATCGAGCAGATGTGGCGCGACCAGTTCGACTGGGTCCACCGGGAGATGGACCACGCCGCCTTCACCATGACCATCCATCCCGATGTCTCCGGCCGGCCGCAGGTGCTGCTGATGCTGGAGCGGCTGATCGACCACATCAACTCCCACGAAGGCGTCCGCTGGGTGACCTTCGATCAGATCGCGGACGACTTCGCCGCCCGCAACCCGCGCCCGAAGGGTGACAGCAGATGACCACCGTGCAGCAGCAGGACATAGCCCACGAGAACGAATGGCCGCGCGGCGGAGCGCCCTCGGACGAGGTCCTCTTCAAGGGCCCGCCGACGCTCAGCAGGCGCACCATCACGACCACCACCGTCGTCTGTTTCCTGGCCTGGGTCTTCTCCGTCTACGACTTCGTGCTCTTCGGCACCCTGCTGCCGAAGATCTCGGAGACGTTCGGCTGGACCACCGGGCAGGCCACGGCCATCGCCACCGGCGTGACCGTCGGCACCTTCGTCGTCGCGCTGCTGGTCGGCCCGATGCTGGACCGCTGGGGCCGCAAGCCGAGCCTGATCGTCACCACGGCGGGCGCCGCGGTCTCCTCCGGACTCACCGCGGTGGTCGGCGGGGCGGCGTCGCTGATCGGGGTCCGGGCCATCTCCGGCCTCGGCTACTCCGAGGAGGTCGTCAACGGCGTCTACCTCAACGAGATGTACGGCAAGAGCCGGCGGCGCGGTTTCATGTTCAGCCTGGTGCAGAGCGGCTGGCCGGTCGGCGCCCTGCTGGCCGCGGCCTTCGCCGCCGTGCTGCTGCCGGTCATGAGCTGGCGCTGGATCTTCCTCCTCGCCACCTTCCCGGTCATCGTCATCCTCGTCGCCGGGTCCAAGCTCCGTGAGTCGCCCTCCTTCGTCGCCCTCAAGCGGACCCGGGAGCTGCGCAAGGACGGACGCGACGCCGACGCGGCCCGGTTGGCGAAGCTGTACGACCTCGACATCAGCCGGGACAACGAGTCCGGACTGCGCCAGCTCTTCGCCCCCGACCTGCGACGGCACACCCTGTGCCTGTCCGGGGCGTGGCTGTTCAACTGGATGGGCATCCAGGTCTTCTCGGTGCTCGGCACCACCGTCCTCACCGACGGCAAGGGCGTCTCGTTCTCCAGTGCCCTGGTCGTGCTGATCCTGGCCAACCTGGCCGGCTTCCTCGGCTACCTCGCCCACGGGTACCTCGGTGACCGGATCGGCCGCCGTACGACGATCATCGTCGGCTGGACCGTCGGCGGCCTCGTCATGACGGCGATGCTCTTCGGGCCGGACAGCGCCGCCTACGTCATCCCGATGTACGCCCTGGGGCTCTTCTTCCTCCTCGGCCCCTACTCCGCCATGGTGTTCTACATGGGCGAGTCGTTCCCGGCGCGCGTCCGCGGTATCGGCTCCAACACCGCCCATGTGATGGGCCCGGCGGGCGCGGTCGCCGGCTCGGCACTGCTCAGCGGGGTCATCGGCCTCGGAGCGAGCGCCACCACGGCCGCGTTCGTCGCGGGCGCGCTGGGGATCTTCCTCTCCGGCCTGCTGATGTTCGGCGCACACAAGGTCAGCCAGGACCAGGACGAGGAGACGGTTCTCCCGGCCGAGGCGCACTGACCCGCCCGCTTCCCCTCTCCTCCCGGTGCGTGGTGGTCCCCACCGCCACGCACCGGGAACTCCGTGAAAGGCAGCACATGTCCCTCAACGAGAACACCGCACCCGCCCGTGACGACGGGCTGGCCGGCAAGGTCGCCGTCATCACCGGCGGCGCCAGCGGCATCGGCCGCGCCCTGGCCGTGGCGTACGCACGCGCCGGGACGGACAGCGTCGTCGGCCACTACCCCGGGGACCCGCACAGCGCCGACGAGACCGTCCGGCTGGTGGAGGCCGCCGGAGGGCGCTGCACCGCGGTCGCCGTCGACGTACGGGACAGCGCGCAGGTGGACGCGCTGGCCCAGGCCGCCGTCGCCGCCTACGGGCGGCTGGACATCGCGGTCGCCGGGGCCGGGGTGCTGCGCCGGGCCGCCCTGGCGGAGCTGGACGACGACTCCTGGAACGACATGCTCTCCGTCGACCTGACCGGGGTGCTGCGGACCTTCCGCTCCGCCGCCGCCGTGATGGCCGGACCCGGCGCCATGGTGGCCATCTCGTCCATCGCCGGCGGTGTGTTCGGCTGGGACGACCACGCCCACTACGCCGCCGCCAAGAGCGGTGTGCTCGGGCTGTGCAGGTCGCTGGCGACCGAGCTGGCCCCGCGCGGCATCCGTGTCAACGCGATCGTCCCCGGGCTGATCGAGACCCCGCAGTCCCTGGACGAGACCAACTCCCTCGGTCCGGCCGGGCTGGAGCGGGCCGGCCGGGGCATTCCGGCCGGACGGGTGGGCCACGCCGACGAGGTCGCCCGCGCCATCCGCTTCCTCACCGGCGACGACGCCGCGTACATCACCGGCCAGCAGCTCGTCGTGGACGGTGGTCTGACGGTGCGGTGGCCCGAGTGACGGCACCGCGTGACACCGGGCACCGGCCCGGATGACGCGAAGACGCCGGCCGGCGGTGAACGGGCCGGCGGCGAACCGGGGATCGGCACGGGCCGGGAACCGGTGGTGAACGGGGACCGGCGGTGCACGGGAACCGGCAGGGAACACGGCGGCCCGGACCGGGCCGCGACGGAAAGGTGAACGGCATGGGAGTCCTCCAGCAGAAGGTCGCGCTGGTGACCGGCGCGGCGAGCGGCATCGGATCGGCGATCGCGGACGCCTACGCGGCCGAGGGGGCGCGGCTCTTCCTGGCCGACCGTGACGCCGGCCGGCTGGCCGAACTGGCCCGGCGCCACGCGGCGCGGGGCGTCGAGGTGGTCACCGCGACCGTGGACGTGGCCGACGCGGAGCAGACCCGCGCGATGGTGGAGCACTGTGTGAGCGCCCTGGGCGCACCCGACGTCCTCGTCAACTCGGCGGGCATCCTCACCGAGGTCCCGCTGGTCGAGATGGACGTCGAGACGTGGGACGAGATGATCGCGGTCGATCTGCGCAGCGTCTTCCTGTGCTGCCGGTGGGCGGTGCCGCACATGGTCGCCCGCGGCAGCGGACGGGTCATCAACATCGCCAGCCAGCTGGGCATCAAGGGCGGCGAGGGACTGGTGCACTACTCCGCTGCCAAGGCCGGCGTCATCGGCCTGACCAAGGCACTGGCCAGGGAGGTCGCCCCGAGCGGCGTGCTGGTCAACGCCATCGCGCCAGGGCCGGTGTCCACGCCGCTGGTGGACGGCATCAGTGAGGACTGGAAGCGGGCCAAGCAGGCCGAACTGCCCCTGGGCCGGTTCGGTACCCCGGCCGAGGTCGCCCCGACCGCGGTCCTCCTGGCGAGCGACCCGGGCGGCAACCTCTACGTGGGCCAGACGCTGGGCCCCAACAGCGGTGACGTCATGCCGTAGCGGTGACGTCGTGCCGTGGGCCACGGTCCTCGGCCGGAGAGGGCGGGGCCCGGCCCTCTCCGGACCCCACGACCCGTGCGTCCAGGGGGAGTTGTGTCCACCCTCCCGTACACCGTGGCCGCCCTCCCGTGCATCCGTGCCGGCCCTTCCCGTACATCCCGTGTCCGTCATCCGGTGTCCCTGAGAGGACGGTGAGCCGCGTCGTGTGTGGAGCCTGTGGCGGAGGGCGTTCCGTGCCGCGCTGGGAGGACGTCCTCGCGCCGCCGACCCGCGCGGTGCTCGCCGCGCGCGCGGCGGCGGCCGGACGCCTGCTGGAGCCCGCGTCGGGGCTACGGGTCCGGGCGTGGCTGTCCGCCGGGTACCTCGTCGCCGACCGCGTCGGCCGCACCGTGCACGCGGCCGACCTGGACACCCTCTGGCGGGCGGTCGCGGAGCGCGGAGCGCGGCCAACCGGCTGGCGCCCCCTGGGCGGCGTGCAGACCATGGAGTTCGTCGAACCGTACGACGACGACCGGGACTTGACGGCGGCCGCGGTCTGGTGCGCCGCGGTCGCCCGTACCGAGCCGGACGCCCACCTCGAACTGACCCTCCCCGACCCCGCCCGGAGCCGCGTCGTGCGGGTGACCATCGCGTCCGGCGCGGTACGGGCGACGGCCCTGGACGCCCCGGAGCCCGTGACGCGGGTACGGATCGACGGCGCCGGCGCGGCGGAAGCCGCCCACCACCTGAGGGCCCGGACCCCGGACACTCCGGGCACCCGCCCCTGACACGGCCACGCCCCACTGCCGTTCCCGGCCGCCCCGCCGGGTCGGAACGCCTCCGCCCCGCCGTCCCCGGCCGCCCCGTCGGACCGGACCGGCCCGCGAATTGCCCCCGTGTGGCTCGGTCGGCCGACCGGTCTGGGGGGATTCGCCCGTCACTGACACCTTGCCGGTGTTCGTCATGTGTTCGTTATGCAAACCCGTTGACTCCCCGATCGCGCTGCTTCTAAGTTGTGCAAACCGGTTTGGCAAACCGGTTTGCGTCCCTCGGTCACCGACTGGGGGAGGCAGAGATCACTCGTGCTGATCGTTCTTCGCGATGGGGGTCCTGGTGTCAGTCTCGATCGGTGACGTGGCGCGCCTGGCAGGCGTCAGCCGCACCACGGTGTCGCACGTGATCAGCGGCAAGCGGCCCGTCAGCGACGCGGTGGAGGGCCGGGTGCGCTCCGCCATGACGGAACTCGGCTACGCGCCGAGCCGGATGGCGCAGAACCTTGCCAGTGGCACCACCCGCACCATGGGGCTGCTCGTCCCCGACATCGGCAACGGCTTCTTCGCGGACATCGCCAAGGGAGTCGAACGGACGGCGATAGCGGGCGGCTACAACATGCTGCTCTGCAACACCGGCTGGAACCTCGAACGTGAACTTTTCTACCTGGAGACCCTCAAGTCCCGTGCCGTGGACGGGGTGGTGTACGCGGCCGGTGTCCCGGCGCCCACCTCGCAGCTGACCGGGCTGCTCGGAGGCCTCCCGGTGGTCGCGGTGGACGAGGAGCTCGACGACGTCGCCCAGGTCACCGTGGTCTCCGACAACCGCGTCGGCGGACGTCTGGCCGCCGAGCACCTGGCGGCACTCGGTCACACCCGTGCGCTGGTGGCGGGCGCCACCCCCGGGCTGGCCTCCAGCAGGCTGCGGGTCGAGGGCTTCAGCGACGCCTGGCTCGAACGGACCGGCCGGGCACCCCTGGTGGCCGAGGGGACCTTCGAGGTGGCCAGCGGATACCGGCTGGCCCAGGAGCACCTGGGCGCGCTGCGCGACGGTGAGATCACCGCGGTCTTCTGCCTCAACGACATGGTGGCCTTCGGTCTGATGCAGGCGCTGTCGGAGAACGGGATCGACGTACCGGGCTCGTGCTCGGTGGTCGGCTTCGACGACGTGTTCGCCGCTCGCCACGTCGGTCCCGGACTGACGACCGTCCGCCAGGACGCCGTCGGTCTGGGCGAGGTCGCCGCGCGCCTGCTGCTGGAGATCCTGGAGAACGGCGAGGCACGCCCGCAGGGGGTGCGCGTACTACCGGTCGATCTGGTGGAACGGCGCTCCACGGGGGGCGTACGGGGGAGAGGGGCCTGCCATGGGTGAGCCCCGCACCGTGCCGGACCGTGGACCCGTGCCGGACCGTGGACCCGTGCCGGACCGGATGTCCGTTCCGGACGGTGTCCCCGTGCCGGCCGTCCCGTCCGGCGGATCCGGGATGCCCCGTACGCGCGGTACGCCGGTCGCCTCACCCCCGCGCCCCGGCTCGCACGGCCGGGAACCACCCACGCCGGAGCGCACGCCCCCGGCTCGCCCCACCCCGCTGCGCACCGCCCCGGAGCGCACGCCCCCGGCCCGCACCACCCCGAACCACCCCACCCGGAACAGCCCCACCCGGCTCGCCCCACCGCCCGGCCCGTACGGACCGGAACCGCTCCACCCGGCTCGCACCGGCCCCGGACCACACGTCCCCGGCCCGCACCGCCCGGCCCGCCCCACCCCCGGCCCACACGGCCGCCCCGCTCCACCCCCGGCTCGCACGGCCCCGGCCCACACCGGCCCGGGCTCGCGGCCCCCGGCCCACACCACGCACCGGATCGGCCCCCGCCGTACCCCGGTACCACGCGGAACCGGCTTCCGTCTCTCTCGCTCCACCCGGGTGCTGCCCCCCACCCCGGCCCTCTCCTCCTGCCGTTCCGGTGTTCTCCGGACTGTCGAAAGGTGCCACTGATGACTCGCATACCTGCCCGTTCCGGCTCCCTGGCCGCCCTGCTGGCCGTCTCGGTACTCGCGCTGACCGCCTGTGGCGGTGAGTCCGGTGGCGGCGCGAAGAGCGCCTCCGACTTCGACGCCGCCTACGTGATGTCCGACAACCTCGGCGACAAGGGCTTCAACGACTCCGCCGCGGCCGGCTTCAAGAAGGCCGAGGCCGAAGGCGTCGGCACCAAGCTGCTCCAGGCCTCGCCCAGCGACCCGCAGACCTGGCGGCAGAACCTCGAAGAGGTGTCGGGCAGCGGGAAGTACGACCTGATCTTCACCGGCCCCGGCATGCACGACAACCTGGCCGCCGTGGCCCCCCAGCACCCCGACCAGAAGTACGTCTTCTTCGACGACGAACTGGAGGCGCCGAACGTCCTCTCGGTGCGCTACGCCCAGAACGAGGGCTCCTACCTGGCCGGCATCCTCGCCGCGACCGCCTCCAAGGACACCACGTCCTTCCCGCTCTCGAAGAACACCGACAAGGTCGGGGTGGTGGCCGGGCAGGACCTGCCGGGCATCCAGGACTTCATCGTCGGCTTCAAGCAGGGCGTGGCCCAGGTGGACCCCGCCATGAAGGTGCAGGTCTCCTTCGTCGGCAACTTCAACGACGCCCAGAAGGCGTACGACCTGACCAAGACGATGTACCAGGGCGGCACCGACGTCGTGTACAACGTCTCCGGCCCGGCCGGTCTCGGCATCCTGAAGGCCGCGGCGGACACCGGCCACTACGCGATCGGCGTCGACTCCGACCAGAACGCCCTGTATCCCAAGAACGTCCTGGCCTCGATGCTCAAGCAGATCGGCACATCGGTGCACGCCTCGATCAACCAGGCCAAGGACGGCGAGATCGAGTACGGCAAGACCGTGATCTACGGCCTCGACAACGACGGCGTGGACCTCGTCTACAACGACGCCCTCGTGCCGGACAGCGCCAAGAAGGCCGTCAGTGAAGCCCGTACGGATGTGGTCGACGGCAAGGTGAAGGTCGCCTCCGTCCTGAAGTGATCTCCCACGGCCTCCGGACGAAAGACGCCTCCAGGCGGCCCGGGCGGGGCACTGCCCCGCCCCGGCCGGCCCGGCGGAAGGAACGACATGGACAGCACGACCACCGGAGCCCCTGTGCTCCGGCTGCGGGGAATCCGCAAGACGTTCGGCCCCAAGGTCGCCATCGACTCGATGGACCTGGAGGTCACGGCCGGTGAGGTGCACGCGCTGTGCGGTGAGAACGGCGCGGGCAAGTCCACCCTGATGAACATCCTCGTCGGCATCCACCAGCCCGACTCCGGCGAGATCACCGTGCGTGGCCGGCCGGAGCGGATCGACGGGCCCGCCGGAGCCTCCCGGCTCGGCATCGGCATGGTGCACCAGCACTTCACGCTGGTGCCCTCGATGACCGTCGCCGAGAACATCTACCTCGGCCGCCAGCCCCGCCGCTGGGGACTGCTGGCCGACCGCCGTGCGATGCGCCGGGCCGCCGGCGAGCTGCTGGAACGTTACGGCTTTCCGCTCGACCCCGACCAGAGGGTGAGCGAGCTGACCGTCGGCCAGCGCCAGCGGGTCGAGATCGTGAAGGCCCTGGCCTTCGACGCGGAGATCCTGATCCTCGACGAGCCGACCGCGGTCCTCACCCCGGCCGAGGTCGACGAACTGATGGACGTCATCGCCGGACTGCGCGAACGCGGCCGCACGGTGCTGTTCATCACCCACAAACTGCGCGAGGTCAAGGCCGTCGCCGACCGGGTCACCGTCATCCGGCACGGCCTCAGCGTCGGCACCCGCGACACCGAGGGACTGGCCGAGTCGGAGATCGCCGGACTGATGGTCGGGCGCTCCGTCTTCATGGCCGACCGCCGGCAGACCACCGCGGGCGCCTTCGACGGCGTACCCGCCCTGCTCGAACTCGACGCCGTCAGCTGCGAGAACGCCGAAGGGCGCCGCACCCTCGACGAGGTCGCCCTCACCATCCGGCCCGGCGAGATCCTGGGCATCGCGGGGATCGAGGGCAACGGCCAGACGGAACTGGCCGAGGCCGTCACCGGGCTGCGCCGGATCACCGGCGGACGGGTCCTCCTCGACGGCCGGGACCTCACCTCGGCGACGCCCCGCGAGCGCCGCGAGGCCGGCACCGCCTTCATCCCCGAGGACCGGCTCGACCGGGGCCTGAGCCCCGAGATGTCGGTGGCCGAGAACCTCGGGGCCTCCAACTACCGCCGGGCCGGGCTCGTCCGGCGCGGCATTGTCTCGCAGAGCGCCCTGCGCGCGTACGCGAGCGGCCGGATCACCGAGTTCGACATCCGGGGCGCCCAACCGGACACCCCGGTGGGCACCCTGTCCGGCGGCAACATGCAGAAGGTCGTGGTGGCCCGGGAACTCGCCCGCGAACCCGCCCTGCTGGTGGTCGCCCAGCCCACCCGTGGCGTCGACATCGGGGCCAGCGAGTTCGTGCACCGCCAGATCCTCGCCGCCGCCACCCGCGGCACCGCCGTCCTGCTGATCTCCTCCGAGCTGAGCGAGGTGCTGGCCCTCTCGGACCGCATCGGCGTCATGCTCCAGGGCCGGCTGGTCGAGGTGATCGACACGGCGGAGGCCACCGAGACCCGCCTCGGACTCGCCATGAGCGGCGCCACCGGCGCCGGCACCGGAGGGTCCGGTACGGACGACCCCGGCGGCGCCACGGCCCAGGCGGGCACGGGAACCGAACGGAAGGCGGCGTCATGACGACGACTCCCACCACCAGCACCACCGACCACGGCCTCGCGCCGAAGCCCCCCGGCCCCGGGGGCCCGGCCGGTCCCGCCGAGTCCGCGCGCAGGATCCGCGAGATCTGGGCGTCGGTGCGCAAGCCGCTGTTCTCCGTGGCGCTGACCCTGGTCCTCGGCTTCGGAATCGTCCTGCTCGTCTCCGACCAGCCGCTCCACGCCTACGAGCAGCTGTTCGTCGCGAACTTCTCCACCCCCGCCAACTTCGGCAACCTGCTGATGCGTTCGGCGCCCCTGCTGCTGATCGCCCTCGGTATCGTCTTCTCCTTCCGGGCCGGTGTCTTCAACGTCGGAGGCGAAGGACAGCTCTACGTCGGCGCGGTGGCCGCCGCCGCGACCGGACTGGCCCTGCCCGGCCTGCCCGGCCCCCTGCTCATCGTGGCCTGCGTGGCCGCGGGCGTCGTCGCGGGCGCGCTGCTCGCCTGGATCCCCGCGATCCTCAAGGTCACCTGGGGCGTCGACGAGGTCGTCATCACCCTGATGCTGAACTTCATCGCGATCCTGTTCACCAGCTACCTCGTGGCGAACCCGCTGCGCGACCCCGAGGCGTACGGCGCCACCAGCCGCATGCTGCCCGAGCAGTCCTGGCTCCCCGCCATCCCCGGACTGCCCACCGGGAACATCGGGTTCGTGATCGCGCTCCTGCTGGTACCGGCCGCCTGGCTGCTGCTCTTCCGCACCGTGTGGGGCGCCGACCTGCGCGCCGCCGGCACCAACCTCCGGTTCGCCGAGACGGTCGGCGTCCGGGGCCGCCGGGAGATCATCCTGTCGATGCTGCTCTCCGGCGCCCTGGCCGGTGTGGCCGGCGCGGTGTACGTGCTCGGCACCGGGCACCGCTTCGAGCAGAACTTCTCCCCGGAGTTCGGCCTGATCGCGCTCACCGTCGCCCTGCTCGCCCGGCTGCACCCCGTCGGCGTCCTGCTCACCAGCCTCTTCTACGCGGCCATGCTCAACGGCGCCGCCTACATGCAGATCGCCACGAACGTCCCGCGTTCGCTCGTCAGCCTGCTGACCGGCCTGCTGGTCCTGCTCATGACGGTCGAGGTACGGCGCAGGCGCCGGCGCGGCCAGGCCAAGGAGGTTTCCGCATGAGCGGCTTCACCAGTGCCGTGCTGATCCAGACCGTGCCGGTGCTCCTGGCGGCTCTCGCCGCGATGTTCACCCAGCAGGCCAGGATCCTCAACGTGGCCGTCGAGGGCATGATGCTGATGGCGGCGTTCGTCGCCATCGCGGTCGGCCAGGTCACCGGAAGCGTCGGTGTCGCCGTCCTGGCGGCCGTCGGAGCCGGGGTCCTGATGTCCCTGCTGTTCGGCATCTTCACCCTACGGCTCAACGCCAACCCGCTCGTCGCCGGTCTCGGCATCAACCTGCTCGCCGGCGGGGTCACGGTCTTCCTGCTGGAACGCGTCTACGAGAACCCCGGCGGACTGCGCCCCGACGAGTTCCCCGAACTGTGGAGCGTCTCGGGGGACTGGCTGCGCGCCATCCCCTTCGTCGGCCCCGCCCTCGACGGCCAGAGCGTGATCGTCCTGCTCGCCCTCGCCCTCGTACCGCTCTCCTGGCTGCTGCTCTACCGCACCCCGATCGGCTACGCGATGCGCGCCGCCGGAGAGGACGAACACGCGGCCCGCGCCGCCGGTATCAGCGTGGGGAGGGCCCGGATGACGGCCGTGCTCCTGAGCGGGCTGCTCGGCGGCCTCGCCGGTGCCCAACTGTCCATGGCGGCCCTGCACTTCTTCCTCCCGGACATGACCAGCGGCCGGGGCTTCCTCGGACTGGCGGCCATGCTCTTCGGCGGCGCGACTCCGGCCGGCTCGCTCGGCGCCTCGACGCTGTTCGGTGTGGCGGGCGCAGCGGGCGACCGGCTCCAGGGCGGGGCCATCCCCAACCAACTGGTGCTCGCCGTCCCGTACATCGCGGCCATCCTGGCGCTCACCGCCGCGCGGATGGGGCTCTTCCGCAGGATCCGCACCGCCCGCAGGAGCCGCACCCCCCAGGAAGCGGCGGACGGCGTCGCCGTCTGACCCGCCCCGCTTCCCTCAGCGGCCCACCCGAACCCGGCGGCGCGCCGGAACCCGACCCCCGGCGCGCCGCCGCCCAGAAAGGCACCACCCGTCATGGCCCTTCCCCTCCTGTACGACTGCGATCCCGGCAACGACACCGCGCTGGCCGTCCTCGCCGCGGTCGGCCACCCCGGAATCGACCTGCTGGCCGTCACCACCCTGGCCGGCCACCTGCCCGCCGAGCGGACCGCGCACAACGCCGCGGTGGCCCTGTACGCCGCCGGGGCCCACGGTGTCCCCGTCGCCCGGGGCAGCGAACTGCCCCTCGTCCGCGACCAGGTGCTCGCCGGAGTTCTCGACCTCGACGGCGGTCTGGACCGTCTCCGCGACGACCTCCCGGCCCTCGGCCACGACCCCCGCCACTCCGTCGAGCTGATCATCGACACGGCACGCGAGAACCCCGGGCTGACCGTCGTCACCACCGGCCCCCTCACCAACCTCGCGTCCGCGCTGCGCCGGGACCCCGCCACCGGCCGTAACATCGCCCGGATCGTCAGCCTCGGCGGGGCCTGGGGCCTGGGCGGCAAGACCGCGGCCGCCGAGTTCAACATCTGGTGCGACCCCGAGGCCGCCGCCGTCGTGCTCGGCGGCGAGGTCCCCGTCACGCTGCTGCCGGTCGAGGCCACCGGAGCCGTCCCGGTGGACGACGCCCTCACCGAGCGGATCGCGGCCGGCCCCGCCGCCCGCGTACCGCTCGCCTCGGAACTGCTCGAATCGATGCGCCGGGTCCACCGCCCCGGCCCGTTCGGACCCGTCCCCGTACCGCTGCACGACCCCTGCGCCGTGCTCTACGCCGCCGACCCGTCGCTGGGCGAGACGCGCACCGTGCGCGTGGACGTCGAACTCGACGGCCGGCACACGTACGGCAGGACGGTCATCGACCTCGGCGGACGCTCCGCGCTCCAGGCCCGTACCGGAGTCGTCGTCCGGCTGGACACGCCCCGCACGCACGCGGCCCTCGCCGACGCCCTGGCCCGGCTGCCCGCCCCGGCCACCGCCTGAGCCACCGCACCCCCGACCACCCCGCCCCGGCCGCTCCGGGGCACCCATGAAGGAGCCACCACAGTGAGCCGCAAGTCCGTACTGATCGCCGGCGAGTCCTGGACCGTCCACAGCGTCCACCACAAGGGCTTCGACAGCTTCACCACCACGGAGTACGCCGAAGGCGTCCGCTGGCTGCGCGACGCGCTGGAGGCCGCCGGCTGGGACGTCACCTACCAGCCCGCGCACGTCGCCGCCACCGACTTCCCCTCCACCACCGAGGAGCTGTCCGCGTACGACTGCGTCATCATCAGTGACGTGGGCGCGAACACACTGCTGCTGCACCCGGAGACCTTCACCAAGTCGGTGGCCCGTCCCGACCGGCTCGCGGTGCTCCGCGACTGGGTCCACGACGGCGGCGGGCTGATCATGGTCGGCGGATACCTCACCTTCCAGGGCGTCGACGCCAAGGCCCGCTACGCGGGTACGCCGGTGGAGGACGCCCTGCCCGTCACGATGCACCCCCACGACGACCGGGCCGAACGCCCGGCGGGTGTCGTGCCCGAGGTGGACATGCCCGGCCACCCCGTCCTCGCGGGCGTCCCCGGCACATGGCCGCACCTGCTCGGCTACAACGCCGTCGTCGCCCGCCCCGAGGCCGACCTGGTGGTCTCCGTCGGCGGCGACCCGCTGGTCGCCACCTGGTCCTACGGCAAGGGCCGCTCCGTCGCCTTCACCTCCGACTGCGGCCCGCACTGGGCCCCGCCGGCCTTCACCGACTGGACGGGGTACGGCCCGCTGTGGGACGGCATGGTCTCCTGGGCGGCGGGGGCCGGCCGATGACGCCCGCCACCCCCGGGGGACCGGCCCCCGAGCCGGGCACCGTATGGCTGAACCGGGCCTCCTGGGGCAGGCCCGGCGACCCCCTGGTCGTCTGCCTGCACGGCATCACCTCCAACGCCTCCTCCTGGACCGACGCGGGTCCCCGCCTCGCGGAACTGGGCTTCCACGTCCTGGCACCGGAGCTGCGCGGACACGGCGAGAGCCCCCGCCCCGCGACCGGGTACGACACCGCCACCCTCCTGGCCGACCTGCGGCGGGTGCTGCCCGCGGCCATGGACGTCCTGGTCGGCCACTCCTTCGGCGGCTACCTCGCCCAGGAAGGGGTCCTGCGCGGCGTCTTCCGCCCGCGTGCCCTGCTGCTGGAGGACCCCGTCTCGCACCAGCCCGACGCGGCGACCCCCACCGCCATGCTGGAGTGGGACCGCCTGAACCTGCCCCGGACCGTCGAGGGCACCCTGGAGCTCAACCCCGGCTGGAGCCGCAAGGACGCCGCCGGAAAGATCCTCAGCCTGGAACAGGTGCACTGGGACGGGGCCCGTGCGGCCTTCGCCGGGAACGCCCCCTGGGACCAGCGCCCCGCGGCGGCCCGGATCGCCGCCCGGCAGCCCACGGCCTGGCTGCTCCCCGGCACCAGCCGCTTCGTGCCCGCCGAGGACGTGGCCGCTCTCGTCGGGGCCGTCGGACAGGACTCCGTCGTCACCGTGGAGAAGGCCGGACACAGCATCCACCGCGACGACCTCGGCGCCTTCACCGCGCTGGTCGAGCGACTGCACAGAAAGGCGGCCGGACGATGATCCGCGTCGAACCGGGCCCCGAGGACTACGCCTTCACCGTCGGAGGCCGGCCCGCGTACGTGACGGTCCCGCTGTGGGAGGAGTTCCAGGTCTTCACCGAGGACTGCTTCTCCGGACGGATCACCGCCGTCACCGACCGGCCCCGGGAGGTCGCGCCCTTCCCCCGGGTCAACCCGCTCACCGGCCCGGTGGAGCTGTCCGGGGTACGCGCCGGCGACATCGTCGCCGTACACCTGGCCGCACTGGAACCGGCCCGCACCTGGGGCGTGTCCACCCTCTCCCCGGGCTTCGGAGCCCTTTCCGGGACCCGTGGCAGCCCCAACCTCCAGCCGGAGACCGGGGAACGCGTCTGGATCTGGCGGACCGACCCGGACTCCGGCACGGTGGCGACCACCACCGAGGACGGGCGGCGGCTCCAGGTACCGCTGCGCCCCTTCCACGGCACCGTCGCCGTCGCCCCCGCCCACGGCGAGGTCCGCACCAGCACCGTCCCCGACGCCTACGGCGGCAACCTCGACATCCCCGCCGTGGCCGCCGGCGCCACCCTCTACCTGAAGGCGAACACGGACGGCGCGCTGCTCAGCATCGGCGACGGCCACTACGCGCAGGGAGACGGCGAGTTCGCCGGTACGGCCGTCGAGGGCGCGATGCGCACCCGGCTGCGGGCGGGGGTGCTCGACGCCGCGCACCCGGACGCCGAGGGCTTCGACTGGCCCCGGCTGGAGACCGACGACGAGATCATCGCGGTGGGCTGCGGCCGGCCGCTGGAGGAGGCCGTGCGCGTCGCCCTGAACACCCTGGTGCTCTGGGTCGCGTCGGCCTGCGGGCTGCCACGGGAGGACGCCTACCAACTGGTGTCCCAGGGCTGCGTGACGCGCCTCGGGAACCTGGTCAACCCGTCGTACACCGTGACCGTCGCCCTCCCCAAGACGCTGCTGCCCGGCGCGCCCCGGCTCATGTCGGGACTGCACGACCGGCTGCGCCACCCGGAGGAGGACCGATGAGCGGCCCGGCCACGCGCCCCGACGCCCCGCACCCCGCCACCCCGGACGGCCCGATGAGCGGCCCGGCCGCCCACACCGACGCCCCGCACACCGCCGCCCCCGACGGGCTGTACGAGGTCACCGAGGCCACGGCCCGAGTCGCCCGCACCGCCCCGCTCCTGGCGGCCCTCGGGCGGACCGGCCGGAGCCGTCTGCTGGCGGCCATGGCGGACGCCCTGTGGGCCGACCGCGAACGGCTCGCCGCCACCGCCGACGAGGAGACCGCGCTCGGCGTGCCCGTGCTGCTCGCCGAGATCGCCCGCACCGCCGACCAGCTCCGGCTGTTCGGACGGGTCCTCGACGAGGGCTCCTACCTCGGCGTGGCCGTCGACACGCGCGCCGAGGACGGCACCGCCTTCCCCCCGGTGCGCCGCTGGCTGGTGCCGCTGGGTCCGGTCGCCGTCTTCGGCGCCAGCAACTTCCCCTTCGCCTACGGTGTCGCGGGCGGCGACACCGCCTCGGCGCTCGCCGCCGGGTGCCCGGTCGTCGCCAAGGAGCACCCCTCCCACCCGAGGACCTGCGCCCTGGTGCTGGCCGCCCTGCGCCGCGCCGCGACCGGGGCGGGGGCGCCCGCCGATGTCGTGACCATGGTGGCCGGGTTCCGGGCCGGCATCGATCTCGTACGGTCCCCGCAGCTCACGGCCGTCGGGTTCACCGGCTCCGTCGGCGGCGGGCGCGCCCTGTTCGACCTCTGCGCCGCCCGGCCGTCGCCCATCCCGTTCTACGGCGAACTGGGCAGCGTCAACCCCGCCGTCGTCCTGCCCGCGGCGGCCCGCGACCGTCCCGCCGCCCTGGCCGGGGTGCTGGCCGACTCCGTCCTGACGCGCGGCGGCCAGGTGTGCACCAAGGCCGGGCTGCTCTTCCTGCCGGAGGGCGCCGACGGCGACGCCGTCCTGGAGGCGCTGTCGGCCCGGGTCGCCGAAGCCGCCTGGCCGGTCCTCCTCAACCCCTCGATCCGGGCCGCCTACGTCCTGGGCACCGCCGAACGCGCGGCCCTCCCCGGAGTCCGGGTGCTGACCCGCCACCGGCCGGCCGGGACAGACCCCGCCGACCCCGTACCGCCGGTACTGCTCACCACCGGCGCCGCCACACTGCGGGAGGACCCCGGGAGCGTTCTGACCGAGGAGTGCTTCGGACCCTGCGCGCTGGTCGTCCGCTACCGGGACACCGAGGACCTGACCGCCGCCCTCACCGCCCTCGCCCCGTCCCTGGTGTGCGCCCTGCACGCCGACGACACCGACGCGGACACCGCCCGCGCCCTGCTGCCCCTGCTCGCCGCCGGAGCCGGCCGGGTCGTGTGGAACGACGCCACCTGCGGTCTGCGCGTCGGCTGGGCCACCCAGCACGGCGGCGGCTACCCCGCCTCCACCGACTCCGCGACCACCAGCGTCGGCGCCGCCGCCATCGGCCGCTGGCTGCGCCCCGTCGCCTACCAGGGGGTCCCGGCCGGATTCCTGCCCGACGAACTGCGGACGGCCGACGGGAACGACGGTGCGGGCCCCCACACCGTGCCCTTCCGCCTGGACGGCGTCCCGCTGCCCGGCCCCGGAAGGACGAACCGATGAGGTACGCGATCGCCGGCGCCGGAATCGTCGGACTGGCCGTGGCCCGCCGCCTCCTGCTGGACCGGCCGGGCTGCGAGGTCACCGTCCTGGAGAAGGAGACCGAGGTCGCCACCCACCAGACCGGGCACAACAGCGGCGTGGTGCACGCGGGCCTCTACTACACACCGGGTTCACTGAAGGCGACCCTGTGCCGGCGCGGCGGGTCGCTGCTGCGCGAGTACGCCGCCGAGCACGCCATCCCGTACGAGGAGGCCGGAAAGCTGGTGGTCGCCGCCGACGTGGAGGAGGAACGACGGCTGCGCCCGCTGTACGAGACCGCCCGCGCCAACCAGGTGCCCGGCCTGACCCTGCTGGGCCCGGACGGCCTGCGCGCCATCGAGCCCGAGGCCCGGGGCCGGGCCGCCCTGCACTCCCCGCACACCGCCGTGATCGACTTCCGGCGCGTGGCCCTCGCCCTGGCGCGGGACATCCGCAACCTGGGCGGCGAGGTGCGCACCGGCCGGGCCGTGACGGGCGTGCGCCAGGACGACGACGCTGTGGTGGTGACCACCGGGCCGGGAAGCACCCTGCCGCCCGGTACCGCACCGGAGGGCACCGAGCTCCGGGCCGACCGGCTCATCCTCTGCGGCGGGCTGCACAGCGACCGCCTCGCCCGCCTGGCAGGCGGATCGGCCGACCCCCGCATCGTCCCCTTCCGCGGCGAGTACTACCGGCTGCTCCCGGAGCGCGCGGGACTCGTGCGGGGCCTCATCTACCCGGTGCCCGACCCCCGTTACCCGTTCCTCGGCGTCCATCTGACCCGCCGGATCGACGGCTCGGTCGACGTGGGCCCCAACGCCCTGCTCTCCCTCGCCCGGGAGGGCTACCGGCGCCGGGACCTCGTGCCGAAGGACCTCGCCGAAACCCTGTCGTGGCCCGGCACCCTGCGGATGGCCGGACGCCACTGGAAGGCGGGCGCCCGCCAGTTGCCGGGTGCCCTGGCCCGAGGCCGGTTCGCCGCCCAGGCCCGCCGCTACGTACCCGCCCTTCAAGCCGCCGACCTGCGGCGGGCACCGGCCGGGGTCCGCGCGCAGGCGGTCGGGAGGGACGGCTCCCTCATCGACGACTTCCGCATCGAGACCACGGGCCGCGTCACCGCCGTACGCAACGCGCCGTCGCCCGCGGCCACCTCCTGTCTGGCCATCGCCGAGCACATCACGGCCCGGCTGGCCGACTCCTCCCTCCCCTGACCGGACGGGCGGCCGCGCCCCCGTACCCGCGTCACCACCGCACCGAACCAGTGAAAGGCCTCCGACATGGCCAGGACACCGGACACCGGCCTCACGCCCCGCACCCGCGAGGACGTCCTCGCCGCGCTGCGCCGCACCGTACGGGGAGAGGTGACGGACGAGACCGGCCGCCTCGCGCAGTACTCCGCCGACGCCTCCAACTACCGCCGTACCCCGCTGGCCGTGGTCTTCCCCCGGGACCGCGAGGACATCGTCGCCGCGGTCGCCGCCTGCCGGGAACACGGCGTACCGATCACCGGCCGAGGCGCCGGCACCAGCACATCGGGCCAGGCGGTCGGCTCCGGAGTCGTCCTCGACTTCTCCCGGCACTGCAACCGCGTCCTCGCCCTCGACCCCGAGTCCCGCACCGCCCGGGTGGAACCCGGCCTCGTCCTGGACGACCTCCAGGCCGCGGCGGCCCCGCACGGCCTGCTGTTCGGCCCCGACCCCTCCACCCACAGCCGCTGCACCATCGGCGGCATGATCGGCAACAACGCCTGCGGCTCGCACTCCCTGGCCTGGGGGCGCACCAGCGACAACGTCGTGGAGCTGGAGGTGCTCACCTACGGCGGCACCGTGCTGACCGTCGGAGCGACGACCCGCGCCGAACTCGACGCCGCCGTCGCCGAGGGCGGTGAACGGGGCCGGCTGCTCGGCGCGGCCCGCGACCTGGCCCTGGGCAACCTCGCCCCGCTCCGCACCGAGCTGGGCCGCTTCCCGCGCCAGGTGTCCGGCTACGCGCTGGAACACCTGCTGCCGGAGAACGGCTTCGACCTCGCACGCGCCCTCGTCGGCTCCGAGGGCACCTGCGCGGTCATCCTCTCGGCCACCGTCTCGCTGGTCCGGCGTCCCGCCCACCGGGCCCTCGCCGTCCTCGGCTACCCGGACGCCTGCCAGGCCGCGGACGCCGTTCCCGCCCTGCTGGAACACGCGCCGATGACGCTGGAGGGACTGGACCGCACCCTGGCCCGGATGGTGCGCGGCGCCGACGCCAAACAGGCCGTGCGGGAGCTGCCCGCCGGAGACGCGTGGCTCTTCGCCGAGACCGGTGCCGACACCCCCGAGGAGGCGCTGGCCCAGGCGGAGGCCCTGGCCGAAGCCGCCGCCCGCACCCCCGGGTTCACCGCTTCCCGCACCACGGGGGACCCGGCACGGCAGCGCTCCCTGTGGCGGGTCAGGGAGGACGGGGCGGGTCTTGCCACCCGGCTCCCCGACGGTTCCGAGGCCTGGCCCGGCTGGGAGGACGCGGCGGTCCCTCCCGCTCAACTGGGAGCATATCTACGGGAGTTCTACGCCCTGCTGGACAGCCACGGACTGCGCGGCGCGGTCTACGGGCACTTCGGCGAAGGCTGCCTGCACGTCCGTATCGACTTCGACTTCGCCACCCGTGAGGGGACCGGGATCTTCCGGGCCTTCCTCACCGACGCCGCCCGCCTGGTCGCCGCGCACGGCGGCTCACCCTCGGGCGAGCACGGCGACGGCCAGGCCCGGTCCGAGTTCCTGCCGCTGGTCCACAAGCCCGCCACCATGGCCCTGTTCGAGAGGTTCAAGGACACCTGGGACCCCACGGGCGGGCTGAACCCCGGCATCATCGTCCGCGCCCTGCGAGCCGACCACGACCTGCGCCAGGACCCCGACCGGCCGCTGATCCCGCTGGAGACCGTCCTGTCCTACCCCGAGGACGGCGGGGACTTCGCGCGCGCCGTGGGCCGCTGCGTCGGCGTCGGCAAGTGCCGCACCACAGCGGTCGGCAGTGCGGTGATGTGCCCGAGTTACCGCGTCACCCGCGACGAACGCGACTCCACCCGCGGACGGGCACGGCTCCTGTACGAGATGACCCAGGGCGAGGTGATCACCGACGGATGGCGCTCCACCGAGGTGCGCGACGCCCTCGACCTGTGTCTTTCCTGCAAGGGATGCAGCACCGACTGCCCGGTCGGGGTCGACATGGCCTCGTACAAGGCCGAGTTCCTGCACCACCACTACCGCCGCAGGATCCGCCCGCTGTCCCACTACTCGATGGGCTGGCTGCCGCTGTGGTCCCGGGCCGCCTCGGTGGCCCCCCGTGTGGTCAACGCCGTCACCCGGTCCCGGCTGGCACCGCTGATCAAGCGCGCGGGCGGTATCGCGCCCGAGCGGCCCGTCCCGGCCTTCGCCGAGGAGACCTTCCTGAACTGGTTCCGGGGGCGCCGGACGGCGGCGCCCGGCGGGGAACGCGGCCCGGTGATGCTCTGGGTGGACTCCTTCAACAACCACTTCAGCCCCCAGGTGCTGCGGGCCGGCGTCACGGTGCTGGAGTCCGCGGGCTTCGAGGTCCACGTACCTCCGGGCACCCAGTGCTGCGGTCTGACCTGGATGACCACCGGCCAGCTGGGCGTGGCCCGCAGGGTCGCCGGACGAGCCGTCGAGGCCCTGTCCGCGACACCGGACATGCCGGTCGTCGGACTGGAGCCGAGCTGCACCTCCGCGCTGCGCTCCGACGTACCCCGCCTGCTGGACACCCCGCGGGCACACGCCACCGCGGCGCGGGTCCGGACCTTCGCCGAGTTCCTCCTCGAACAGGCCCCGGACTACGTTCCGCCCAGGGTGGGGGCGCGGTCACTGAGCCAGACGCACTGCCACCAGCACGCGGACGGCGGCACCGGCGCCGACGAGGAACTGCTGCGCCGCGCGGGCGTGGACAACACCCAGGTGCCGTCCTCCTGCTGCGGGCTGGCCGGCAACTTCGGCTTCGAGCGCGAGCACTACGACATCTCGGTGGCCGCCGCCGAAGAGGCCCTGCTCCCGGCACTGCGCGCCGCCGCCCCGGACACCGTGGTCCTGGCCGACGGATTCAGCTGCCGGACCCAGATCCAGCAGCTCGGCGGCCGTACCCCGGTGCACCTGGCCGAACTGCTGGCCGGATCCGGCGGTGAGGAGCCGCCCGGAGACGAGTAGCCGGGGGGCCGTCGCCGAACGCGCCGGTTCCGGCGGGTCCAGTCGGTCGCCGCGGGTTCAGTCGGTCTCCGGGTCGGAGGCGGGCGGCGGCGGGGTCTGCGCGGTGCGGGTCACGTCACCGACCACCTCGACCACATCAGGGCCGTACGCCTGTGAGTTGACCACCTTGAGCAGCAGGACGAAGGAGTGGGCGCGGTGTTTGCGCGCCAACTTCTCGTGGTTACGGGCCAGATAGCGGGTCGCCGCCTGGTTGGCGATGGCCCGCTGGCCGCAGAACAGGAAGACGGGACGACTGTCCTGACTGCCCGTCAGGCGGGCCAGCAGGACGTACTCGGCGACGCCGGTCTCCAGCCGGTAGCGGTCCGAGCCCAGCTGGAAGGCCGCACGGTCCTCGCCCGGTTCGGGGTCCGTGTTGATCCGTACACCGGGCAGTAGAGTCGCCAGATGGGCGGCCGTACGCCGGTTGGACCCGGGTCCGCCGACGCAGAACTCCGCGTGCTCGCCGTAGCCCTGCCGGCCGACGTCGTGGGAGAGGATCTGGACGTGGGCCGAGCAGTCCTTGACGATCGAGGAGAGTTCGAGCAGCGCGAAGACGTCATGGCGGTGGACCGCGCCGTCGGTGCCGGGGTCCCGGTTCACGACGAGCAGGCACTCGGAGTTCTCCGGCAGCCCGAAGAAGGCCTGCTTACGGCGGAGCCTGCGGCGCCAGAGGTAACTACGGGTGAACCAGCCCAGGGTGGCGCTGACACCCGCGGCTATGACACCCAGCACGATGTTGCGTACGTCGTCCGTCATGGCCGCGCATATTAGCGGTCATGGCCGTGTGCGGCCGAGGCGGTCCTGACGATCCGGGGGCGGCGGCGTTACCCTGCGCGGACGATCCTTCACTGGAGGTACGGATGCGTCGTTCCGTAGGCCGGAATGTGTCGTTCTTGAGCGTGATCGCCGTCGTCGGCTCTCTCGGTGCGGCCGCGCCCGCGGCCTCCGCGCCGGCCGCGCCACCGCCCAAGTCGCCGGTCGCGGTGGGATACGGGGGAGCCGTGTCGAGCGTCGACGCGGACGCGTCGGCCGCCGGTGTCGAGGTGCTCCGCAAGGGTGGCAACGCCGTCGACGCTGCCGTGGCCACTGCGGCGGCGCTCGGCGTCACCGAGCCCTACTCGGCGGGCCTCGGCGGTGGCGGCTACCTGGTCCTCTACGACGCCAGGACCCGCACCGTCCAGACCGTCGACGGCCGCGAGACCGCGCCCCGCAGCGCCGACTCCTCGCTCTTCCTGGAGGACGGCAAGCCGGTCCCCTTCGACGCGGCCGTCACCAGCGGACTGGCCGTCGGCACCCCCGGAACCCCGGCCACCTGGCAGAAGGCGCTCGACTCCTGGGGCAGCAAATCACTGCGGCAGGTGCTGGAACCGGCCGAACGCCTCGCCCGCGACGGCTTCGTGGTGGACGAGACCTTCCGCTCCCAGACCGCCGCGAACCAGGAACGTTTCGCCGACTTCCCGGCCACGGCCGAGCTGTTCCTGCCCGGCGGACGTCCACCGGCGGTCGGATCCGTCCTGAAGAACCCCGATCTCGCCCGCACCTACGAGACCTTGGGCCGCAAGGGCGTCGACGAGCTGTACCGGGGCGCGCTGGCCCGGGACATCGTGAAGACCGTCCGCACACCCCCGGTCGATCCGCGGTCCACCCGGGTCGTACGGCCGGGCGACCTCACCACCAAGGACCTGGCCTCCTACCGGGCACTGCGGCAGGCCCCCACCCGGATCGGCTACCGGGGCCTCGACGTCTACGGCATGGCCCCCTCCTCCTCCGGCGGCACGACCGTGGGGGAGGCGTTCAACATCCTTGAGTCCACGGACCTTTCGAAGGCGAGCGAGACGCGGTACCTGCACCGCCTCATCGAGGCCGGCCGCATCGCGTTCGCCGACCGGGGCCGCTGGGTCGGGGACCCGGCGTTCGAGGACGTACCGACCCGGGAACTGCTCGGTCAGCGCTTCGCCGACTCCCGCGCCTGCCTGATCAAGGACGACTCCGTCCTCACCAGCCCGCTCGCCCCCGGCGACCCGCGCCACCCCACCCGGTGCGCCACCGGCGGCACGGCCACGCCGACGACGTACGAGGGCGAGAACACGACCCATCTGACCACCGCCGACAAGTGGGGCAACGTCGTCGCCTACACGCTGACGATCGAGCAGACGGGCGGCAGCGGCATCACTGTGCCGGGCCGCGGTTTTCTGCTCAACAACGAGCTGACCGACTTCTCCTTCGCGCCGGCCGATCCCGCGGTGCACGACCCGAACCTGCCCGGACCGGGCAAGCGGCCCCGGTCGTCGATCTCCCCGACCATCGTGCTGGAGCACGGGAAGCCGGTCCTCGCCCTGGGCTCCCCGGGCGGCGCGACCATCATCACCACCGTGCTCCAGTCGCTCACCGGCCACCTGGACCGGGGCCTGCCCCTGGTCGACGCGATCGCCGCACCGCGCGCCAGCCAGCGCAACGCGGCGGCCACCGAGATCGAGCCCGCGCTGTGGAACAGCCCCCTGCGCGGCAGGCTGGAGGCGCTGGGCCACGTCTTCAAGGAGAACCCGGAGATCGGGGCCGCGACCGGCGTGCAACGGCTGCCGGACGGGCGCTGGCTCGCCGCGGCGGAGCCGGTACGCCGGGGCGGCGGCTCGGCGATGGTGGTGACGCCGACCGGACGCGGCTGAACCCGACGCGGCTGAACCGAAGGGGGCTGAACCGGGCGGGGTGACGGGAGGCGGCCGCACCGGGCGGCCCGACCGGGCGGGGCCGTTCCCGCGCCCCGCCCCGGAACCCTCAGCCCAGGAACCGCACCAGGGCCAGCAGCACCGCCGCGACCACGGCGCCGCCCACCAGGACACGGGGCGCACGGCGGGGCGCCACCACCCGCTCCGCCTCTGCCTCGGGCGGTCCGAGGCTCACGGCGCGGGCCGCGAGGCCGGACGGCGGACGCGGGGGGACGGCCACCCTCCAGGGCTGCCGGGTGTCGTACTCCACCACCATCACCCCGCGCTCGCGGGCGTTCTGGAGGTCCAGCGGGTGCAGCACCTTGATCCGGTACGGGGGACGGGCATCGGGCAGGACGGTGAGGTCGAACTCGAAGGCCGTGTCCGGGGAGCGGGCGTCGCGTGCGGTCAGCCGGGGGTCCCGGTGGACGGCCCGCGTCCCGTGCACCACGGCCGGGGCGTACGAGTTCCGGCCACCGGGACGCAGCGGCAGCGCGGCCCCGCCGGGGTCCACCCGTTCGGTCAGGTCGAGGACGACCAGGATCAGGACCGTCAGGTTCAGGCCGACCAGCAGCAGCCACCGGGGCCCGTCCCAGGCGCCGTGGACCAGGGCGGCCAGGGCGCAGCCGGTGATCAGCGCGGCGACCGCGGCGCGGGGGTTCACCGGACCTTCTTCCGCGGGGTGGAGAGCCTGTTCCGGGCGCGGTCGCCGGGGCGCTCCGCGTCATGCAGGGCGAGGGCCTTCCGGCCCAGGGCATGGCGTCCGACCACGGCGGGGAAGGTGCGGCGCACCCCGTCCGCGTCCTCGAAGGCGACCTCGACCCGGCCGCGCCCGCGCCCCACCGGTGACCAGCCGGTCAGCGAGGCTTCGGACACGGCGAGCCGGCGGCCCAGCCGCAGACGGTGCAGACCGCCGGTGCGGCGCAGGCTGACCGCGCCGCCGACGAGCGCCCAGACGGCTCCGGCGGCGGCGACCGCCTGCGCGACGGTGATCCAGTGACCGGCGGAGAACCAGCCGATCATCCAGTCGACGCTTTCGTCCTCGCGGATGTCGCCCGCGCCGACGGCGGCCCGCCACCCTCCGGCGAACGCGGTCCCGGCCAGTGCGAGCGCCACACCGGGGGCCGCGTGGTGCAGGAAGCGCCGCGCCATCAGGCTGAACGCGACGACCGCCGCGGCGCCCATCATCGGCGCCCCTCCGGCCAGGTCGTCGGTCCCGCAGTCGCTCTCGTCGCAGCTCCACACGACGTGCGTCACCTCTGAGGAGGCGATGTGGAACAGCATCCAGATCTGCCACGCCATGAGCGCGCACGCCATGAGCAGCGGGACGTGCCTGCCCGCGTTCCTCCGTGCCATCCCGTCCCTCTCCCCGTGTCCGGCGGCAGGCCGCGCCTGGCCGTGTCCTCCGGCTCCGGGCGGATGTCCCCGGGCGTCGGGTGAGGGGCCGGTCGTCCGCTCCGGCGGGCGGCCCGGCATGGTCCCGGGCGCCCGGCGCGGCCCGTGGGCACCGGTGGAGGCGACCTCCGTACGTACCGGTGTCCGGGCGACGCGGCCGAAACGATACCGGGTGCCGGTGACGGCCCCACGGGCGCGGTGGGGCGGCCGTCCCGGGGGCCGGAACTCGTAGCGTCCCCGGTGGCCGGGGGCCGGTGGCCGGGGGCCAGGGCCCGCCGGCGGGCCCCGCGGCGCCCGCCACGGCTCCCGGCCCTGCCGCCCCGAGGCTCAGAGCGCGGTGAGGATACGCGGTCCGTCCCTGGTGATCGCCACCGTGTGCTCGGCGTGGGCGGCCTGGCTGCCGTCGCTCGTGCGCAGGGTCCAGCCGTCCGGGTCGTGACGGAACTCGTCGCCTCCGCCCGCGATCAGCATCGGCTCGATGGCCAGTACCATCCCGTGCCGCAGGGCCATGCCGCGACCCGGGCGGCCCTCGTTCGGGACGGACGGGTCCTCGTGCATCGACCGGCCCACCCCGTGCCCGCCGTACCCCTCCATGATCCCGTACCCGGCGCTCCGGCAGACCGTGCCCACGGCGTGGGCGATGTCGCCGATCCGGTTGCCGACGACCGCCGCCGCGATGCCCGCCTCCAGCGCCGCGAACGCGGTGTCGACCAGCCGGGTGTCGGCGGGGCGGGCCCGGCCGACCGTGAAGCTGATCGCGGAGTCACCCACCCAGCCGTCCAGCGTGGCGCCCGCGTCGATGCTCACCAGGTCGCCGTCACGCAGCCGTTGGCCGGTCGGGATGCCGTGCACGATCGCGTCGTTGACGGACACGCAGATGACCGCCGGGAACGGGGTGGGCGCGAAGTGCGGGCGGTAGTTGAAGAACGGTGAGGTGGCGCCCGCGGCCCGCAGCACCTCGCGCGCCGTGCTGTCGAGCTCCCGCGGCGACACGCCGACCACGGCCGCTTCCCGTGCGGCGGTGAGCACCTGGGCCACGACCCGGCCGGCCTCGCGCATCGCCTCGATGGATGAATCTGTCTTGAGCTGAACCATGCCAATTACTATACCGGTCTCAGCGGTATTAGAATGACGGCATGGTACGGACACCTCTGACCCCGGAAGAGCGCCGACGCGGCGAACGCCTCGGCGAACTGCTGCGCCTGGCGCGCGGTCCGCGCAGCATGGTCGCGGTCGCCGCGAGCGCGGGGATCTCCGCCGAGACCCTGCGCAAGATCGAGACGGGCCGCGCCCCGACCCCCGCCTTCTTCACCGTGGCGGCGCTGGCGGGCGCCCTCGGCCTGACCATGGACGACCTGCTCGCCCGGTGCACGGCGGAGCCGGTGGACCCGGCCGGTCCGGCGGACCCGGCAGAGCCACCGGCGGAGGTCGGGGCCCTGCCGCTCATCGCGTAGGGCCGAGTAGGGTCACCTCCGTGACTCTCCAGGACTTCGCCCGCAGCGAGTACGTCAGCCTGACCACCTACCGCAAGGACGGCACCCCCGTCGCCACGCCCGTATGGTCCGCGGTCGACGGGGACGTGCTGTACATCTGGACGCGGTCCGACTCCTGGAAGGTCAAGCGGCTGCGCGCCGACAGCCGTGTCCGGGTGACGGTCTGCGACGTACGCGGGCGGATCGCCGAGGGTGCGCCGAGCGCCGAGGGGACGGCCCGGCTGCTCGACACGGCCGGGACGGCGGCGGTGCGCAAGCTGCTCGCCCGCACGTACACCTGGAAGTTCTGGCTGGTGGACGTGCCCGCCATGGTCGTACGGCTCGGCAAGCGCCCGCACACCGGCATCGCGGTCACCTTCTGATCGCCGGTCACCTCTCATGCGTGCCCTGACGGGCCGTCAACCGTAAGTCGCTCAGCAGGGATCGCGCCACACGTCGAGGTCGAGGCGCTTGCGCATGGACGACAGCTTCAGGGCGCGGGACTCTGCGCAGAAGTCCTCGGTGCGTTCCTCGTACTCCACGTGGAAGACGGCCTTGCCCGCCGCCACGAACGGCTTCAGCCGCTCGCACTCCCCGTACTGCGCGCACTCCTCGTTGACCGCGAAGTCGAAGTGCCGGACCAGTTGCGGGATCTGGGCCAGATCGTTCTTCAGGCCGACGGACAGCCCCCGCTCGTGGACGATGTCCGCGATCATCCGGTTGTACGCCACCTGGTCGGCCCCGCTGAGAGGGAAGCCGGTCTTGTTCGCGTACCCCTCCAGGAGGTCCGGCTCCACCGCGTCGAAGCCCTTGGTCCGGCACATGTCCACCCGGCGTTCCATGATCGGACGCAGGACGTCCAACCGGCGGATGTCCAGCCAGCGTTCACCGTCCCAGCCGTTGGTCCTGCCGAGCACGGACGCCGGGAAGGACTTGTGGTCCGGCCGGAAGTCCTCCCAGGCACCCGCGTTGAGGTAACAGATCACCTTGCGCCCGTCCGCGTGCAGGCGGGCCACGTCCGCGGCCGAGTTCTCGAAACCGTCGATGTCGTAGACCGGTACGTCCACCGACGGGTCCACCCTGCCGTCCAGCTGCCACTGCCACGGCGTCCCCGGCCGGGGACGCCACCGGGCGGCCTCGGGGGAGGAGGAACCGGGCGAGCGGCTCTCCGCGGTGCGGCCCGGCGTGGAGGAACCGGCTGCGGGCCCACCGCCCGGCGCCTCGGTTCCGTCCGTGGTTCCGTCCGTGCTTTCGCCCCCGCCCTCGCGCGGGACCCCCGGGCTCGTACGTCCGGACGGGGAGGGCATCGGGCCGCCGCTCGCACTCCCGTGTTCCTCGCCGCTCCCGGTGGTGCATCCGGCCAGCACCGCCGCCACGAGGGCGGCGGCCGGCAGCAGACGCGCCCGGCCCGGACGCCCGCCCCGGGCCGTCACTGCCCACCGCCCAGTGCCGGCGTCAACCGCGACCAGGGGTTGGGCAGTTCGCCGGTGACCGGCCCCGACACCGCCGCGCCGCGCTCGCGGGCGGTACGGACGGCCAGCGGGATCAGCGCGGCGGGAACCCCGTAGACCAGATGGCAGAACCGGTCGGGTGGCTGCCGCACCGCCCACTCCGGCCTGCTGAAGGCCGACACATAGGTCGACCAGTGCCCCTCGAACGTCACGACGAGATCGGCCGCCCGGACGTATCCCGGTGCCGGGTGCACGCCGGGATTCAGTGCCACCAGTGGGACCCCCGACCGTCTGATCCGCCGCACCAGCCGTCGGCAGGCGGGCAGTTCGGCCGGTCCGGAGGGGGTCCGGTCGAGGAAGCAGCCGTCCGCCTGGTACCAGTCCCGGTGCTTCGCGACCTCGTCCGCGACCTCGGACGGCGGACGTTCGCCGTAGTCGGTGTCCACATAGCCGAGCACATGCGCACCCGCCGACCGCAGGGCACCGGCGGCGGAGACATAGGCGGGGTCGGGGGCCGTGCCCGGCCCGCTCGCCGGATTGAGCACGACCGCGTACGTGCGCCGCGCGGCCGCGATCAGCCGGTGCCAGGCGCCGGGGTCCTCGGCCGGATGGACGTAGAGGGGGACGAGGAGGCTCACGGGGCACGACCGCCTTCCACCGACGCGGGCAGGAGCCGTGGGGGCGGCGGCGCGGCCCCCGCCTCCCACAGCGCGGTCAACGCCTCGTCCAGGGAGAACGCCGGCCGCCACCCCAGGGCGGTGCCGGCCGCCGAGTTGTCCGAGCACTGCCATGAAACCCCTCCCGAACGCACCGAACCGCCCTTCTCGCCCCGCTCCTCGATCCGCCCCGGGAACCCGGCGATCCGGGCCAGCGAGGCCACCAGCTCCCGCACCGGGACGGCCCGGCCCCCGCCGATGTTCAGCACACCGGGCAACGGCCCCGGCGCGGTCGCCGCCAGAACCGCCGCACGCGCCACGTCCCGTACGTCCACGAAATCGCGGTACGCGGACAGGTCACCCAGCCGGAGCACCGCCTCCGGGTCGCGGCCCGCCGCGCGCAGCAGTCCGGCGACCCGGCCCGGCAGACCGGCCGACGGGGCTCCCGGACCCACCGGATTGCCCACGCGCAACACCACCGCGTCGAGTCCGGACGAGGTCACGGCCACCGTGCCGGCCAGCTTGGTCGCGCCGTACGGGGCGACCGGGCCGGTGGCCGCCGACTCGGTCACCGCGACGCCCTCGGCGCCCGGCCCGTACTCCGCGGCGGACCCGAGGTGCACGAGCCGCGCCCCGGGTGCCGCACGCCGCAGCGCGGCACACAGCACCGCGGGGCCCCGGGCGTTGGCCTCGGCGAGTTCCACGGCGTCACCGCCGACCGCCCCGGCGCAGTTGATCACCGCGTCGGGGGCCGCGGACTCCAGGGCCCACGCCGACGCGTCGATGCCGGCGTCGGCCAGATCGACGCGGTACCGGTCGCCGGGTGACCGGCCCGCCCGCAGGAGGACCGTGTCCGGCGTACGGTCCAGCAACGCGGCGACATGGCCGCCGAGATAGCCGGTGGCGCCGAGGACGAGAACACGCATGACGAGGTCAGACTCCCTTGAGCAGCAGCGACTTGCGGCTGGTGAACTCCGCGTTGGCCTGGTCGTAGTCGTCGGGGCGCCCTATGTCGAGCCAGTAGCCATCGAACTCGTACGCGTGCGGCGGATTCTGACGCTCCAACAGATCGAGCACGAGTTCGTCGAAGCCCAGGGGCAGCCCGGGGGTGTAGGGGTCCAGCGTCTCCCGCGAGAGACCGTAGACGCCCATGGAGACGCGGTAGTCCATGCTGGGCTTCTCGGTGAAGGCGACGACCCGGCTGGCGTCGGTCGTCAGCACCCCGAAGTCGATGTGCACCTTCCGGGCGTACGTGGCGATGGTCAGCGGGGCGTTCGACTCCCGGTGCCGGCGCAGCACGTCGGCGTAGTCGAGGTCGGTGAGGATGTCGCCGTTCATCACGAGGAACGACTCCGGAAGTCTCTCGCGCAGGTTGAGCAGGGGCCCCATCGTACCGAGCGGGCTCTCCTCGGTGGCGTAGTCGATGTCCAGGCCCCACTGGGAGCCGTCGCCGACATAGGCCCGGATGATCCCTCCCAGATGACCGATCGCGAGGGTGCAGCTGGTGAATCCGGCATCGGCGAGCTGCCGCAGCACGATCTCCAGGATCGCGTGCTGGTCACCGATCGGCACCAGGGGTTTGGGCAGTGCGGTGGTGTAGGGCCGCAGCCGGACACCCTTGCCACCCGCCAGGATCACTACGTGCATGGGTTCCTCCATCGTCGACGTGGTGCGTGGTCGTGCCGGACGGGTCAGACGTTGTAGATGCCGGTCTTGTAGCGCGCCAGGTTGGCCGGGTCCTGGAAGAACTCGGCCGTGCGCGCGAGGCCCCGCTCCAGGTCGTGGGCGGGCGCCCAGCCGGTGGTCTCGCGCAACCGGGTCGCGTCCGCGACGAGCCGCATCACCTCGGAGGCCGCCGGCCGGACCCGCTCGGCGTCCTCGCGGACCTCCACCTCGGTACCGGTCACCTTGCCGATCAGGGCGACCAGGTCACCGACGGAGATCTCGCCGCCGGTCCCGGCGTTGAAGGTCCGGCCCACCACCTGACCGGCGTCGGCGGTCCCCACGGCGAGGAACGCCCGCGCGGTGTCCTCGACATAGGTGAAGTCCCTGGTCGGCCGCAGATCGCCGAGGGTGATGACGCGCTCCCCGGCGGCGAGCTGGCCGATGACGGTCGGGATCACGGCCCGCATCGACTGCCGGGGACCGAAGGTGTTGAACGGCCGCAGCGTCACCACGGGTGTGCCGAAACTGGCGTGGTAGCTGTCGGCCAGCCGGTCCCCGCCCGCCTTCGACGCCGCGTAGGGGGACTGGGTGTGGATCGGGTGGTCCTCGGTGATCGGCACGGTCTGCGCGGTGCCGTACGTCTCGCTGGTGGACGTGTGTACGAGCCGGGGGGTGCCCAGCGCGCGTACGGCCTCCAGGACGTTCAAGGTGCCGGTGACATTGGTGTCCACGTAGCTGTGCGGGGCCCGGTAGCTGTACGGGATGGCGATGAGCGCGGCCAAGTGGTAGACGCAGTCGGCCCCTTCGGCGAAGCCGCGAACCGAACCCGGGTCCCGTACGTCGCCGAGGACGATCTCGACCTCGGCCAGCACCTCCTCGGACAGGGTCTCCAGCCAGCCGTACGAGGAGAAGGAGTTGTACTGCGCCATGGCCCGTACGCGGTGCCCGGCGGCCACGAGGGCTTCGACGAGGTGCGAGCCGATGAATCCCTCGGCTCCGGTGACGGCGGCGAGCGGGGTGGAGGTCAACGTGACGGTTCCTTTCGGTCGGTGACGCGTAATCAGATGAAGCCGGGTGAGGCGCGGCCCCTTCAGGCGTGGGCCGAGGGCCGCCCCAGCGTGCGCAGCGCCCACGCCCCCAGGGCGGCCGCGGCCGCCCCGTAACAGAGGGACAGGGCCAGGAGATCCCGCTCGACACCGATCAGGGTGACGGCCCCCACCGAGGCGGCCGCCGTGAGGCACACGGCGGCCGGTACCCACGCCACCCCGAACGCCTGAAGGAGCAGTGCCGTCCACAGGGTCGCCGCGATCAGCAGCAGCGGCACCGGTTCGGCGCCGGTGAGCAGCGCGGCGGGGGCCAGGGGCGCGAGGTACGCGAGCAGGCAGAGCCCGAGGACCCCGGCGGAACGCAGCCGGAACGCCGCCGGGGTGGCCGCCGCCCGCAGGGCCGCCACGGACAGTCCGCGGTACCGGTACAGCAGCCACTCGGCGAGCCCCATGCTCACCGTCAGCACGACGACCGCGTACGGCTCCCGCCGCCCCTCCACCAGCACCAGCACCCCCGCCGCCAGACCGAACAGGCCGTACGGCAGGGAGAGCACCGGCCGGGGCCGGGCGGCGCCGGGGGCGGGCGCGGTGCGCAGCGGGCCGGCGAGGGCCCGGCCGGCCGCGGCGACGGTCGCCACGACCGACAGCAGGGGCAGGGCGACCCTCGCCGGGGTCCCGGGCTCCCACCACGGCAGCACCGCCGCCACCGCGACGACCGGGGCGAGCGCGGCCAGCAGCAGCCGTTCCCGGCCCAGCACCAGCAGCACACCGGCCCCCGCCAGATACACCGACTGCCCGGCCACGAACAGCGCGGTCGGGCCCACCCCGGCCACCGCCGTCCCGGCCGCCGTCGCCAGCACGGCACCCACCGGCGCCCCCGCCAGCAGCGTCCGGCCGCACTCCCGGGGGCCCGAGGCCAGCCGCAGATAGGCGCGGTGGCCGAGCGCCTGCCCCCAGGCCCAGGAGACGAGCCCCGCCACGACCAGGGCGGCGACGCCCCGGCCGGACGCCCACAGCGGCCCGGTGAGCAGGTGCGCGAGACCCGGAAGGGCGAACAGCGCCCCGCGCAGGGCACATCGCACATGGTCCGGCCGCCACGGATCGGCGGGGCGCGGCGGTTCGGGGAAGCTGCGCGGCACCCGTTCGTGGAGGGCCGCGGCGAGCGAGAACAGGTCCGGGTGGCCGTAGGTGTCGCGGATGACCTCCGCGGCCAGACCCTCCGACTCCAGCACCGCGGCGACCTCGTACGGGTGCACGGCGGGGCCGATACGGTCGGTCAGCTCGGCGGCGAGGCGGTCCACCGCGTCCTCGTGCGGGCCCCGGCCCGGGAGGCGCAGGGCGACGGTCCGCTCACGGTCGTCGTCGGCCAGCCGCAGGGACAGCGTGTCGTCCGTGGAGCCGCCGGGTTCCAGTGCCAGCGGTCCGCTCATCCGGCCACGCTCCTGGCGACGGGCTCGGGCGCCGGACCGGCGTACGGCGAGGGGGCCGGGTGCGCCGCCGGGCCGGGGTGCGGCGACGGCGCGGCGTACGGCGACGGTCCGGGGTGCGCCGCCGGGCCGGGGCGAGACGGCTCACCAAGGTGCGGCCGCGCGTGCCGTGGCGGGCCGCCCACGAGGGCCGGCGCGAGGACCGGGCCGACGACCGGGGCCGGGGCGGCATGCGGCCCCCCGGCGGCCGGGCCGAGCCCCGCCGCCGCAGGGCCGAGCCCCGCCGTACGGACGCCCGGACGGCCGGTCCCGAAGGCCCGGTCGGAGGCGGCCGCGACACCGGTGCCGGCGGTCCCGGCCCCCGGGGCCGCCGTCGTGGCCGCGCCCGCGAGCGTGCCGGGGTACGCCGCCTCGGCGGCCTCCGTCGCCCGGTCCGCGCCGCGCTCGGAGAGTTCGAGGTAGATGGAGCGGAAGGTGTCCACGGTCTGCCGGAGGGTGAACTGTTCGATCACCCTCAGCCGGGCCGCCTCGCCCATCCGCCCCCTGCGTTCCGGGGCGCCCAGCAGCTCCAGCGCCGCCGCGGCCATCGCGGCCGGATCGCGCGGCGGCACGACCAGCCCGGTGTCGCCGACGGCCTCCCGTACCCCGCCGACATCCGTGGAGACGGTGGCCCGTCCGCATGACATCGCCTCGATGAGGGTGAAGGGGAAGCCCTCGCTGATGCTGGACAGCATGACGACGTTACCGGCCGCGTACGCGTCCGTGATGTCGTCCACCCGGCCCTCGAACGTGACCGCGTCCGCGTGCCCGAGCCGTTCGGCCAGCGCCTCGCACCGCTGCCGGTAGGCCTCGCCGCCGCGCGGAGTGCCGCCGAACAACCGCAGCCGGGCGGACGGCAGTCGCTCGCGGACCAGGGCGAAGGCGCGGATCAGCGTCTCCAGGTCCTTGATCGGGTCGACCCGTCCGGCCCAGCTCAGGGTGGGCACGTCGGGCTCGGGCCCGGCGGGTGGGAAGGCGGCCGGGTCCACGCCGTTGTAGACCGTGCGGATCAGCCGGGGGTCGGCCCCGCCCTGCTCCTCCCACAGCCGGTTGTAGCGGTTGCCCGGGGTGATGAGGGCGGCCCGCCGGTAGGTCTCCTCGGCCAGCAGCCGGAAGAAGCCGAGGACGACCGCCTTGACGGGCCACCGGTAGGGAGCGGTGCGGTAGCCGAGGTAACGCTCCCTCAGGTACACCCCGTGCTCCGTCAACAGCAGCGGCACACCGTGCCGTTCGAGTGCGGCGAGGCCCGGAAGCACCGCGACCCCGCCGCTCACCGCGTGGGCCACACCGTCCCGGGGCGGGGCGGCGGCCAGCGGGCGCAGCGCGTGTTCGACGAGGGTGAGTGCGGTGAGGGCGTCGTGCAGGGTGGGCCGGGCCTCACGGACCATCAGCCCCGGCCGGTTCCACACCGAGGTGAGCACCGATATCGCCCGGTCGCTGCGGAGGAAGGGACTCAGCGCCCCGTCACCCGCCGCGTGGGCCATCGTGTACAGGGCGGGCGCGAAGCCGTCCTCGGCGCACGGGTCGAGCAGGGCCGTGGCGAACCGCTCCCAGGCGGCGGCGAGCCGCCGCCCACGCCGGCCGCGCGGTGGCTGACCGGCCGGTGTGGGCCCCCACATGGGGACGGAACGGATGCGGGAGACGTGCGAGGGCGTGTCCCACACGACGGGTTCCCGCCCGGTGCCGGTCACGGCGACGACCTCGAACTCGATGTCAGGCATGCCCTGGACGATCTGGTCGCACCAGACGCTCACCCCGCCGTGGCTATGGGGATATGTTCCTTCGGTGAGCAGCGTGACTCGCGTCGCGTGAGGCGGTCGTGAGCCGTGGAGAACGTGCATGGATGGCTCCACCATCGGGTCTGTGAGGGCATGCCGGTGCCGGCGCAGGCCGGCACCGCGCGCGTGCGTGCGGGGCCGGTCAGTTCTTCGGCGTGTACGGAGCGGGCTCGGTGACCCCGGCGGGGACGGGGAGCCGGGGCGCGGTGCTCGTCGGGTCGAAGACGCCGCCCGCGGCCACGGCCGGCGCGGACGCCGACGCCGGCAGGGTGAGGGTGAGCGGCTGCGTGCCGGGCACGGTCCAGCCGGACAGCCCGCCCGCGTAGGCGTCACCGAACGCGGCGGACCCCTCGGACGTCCCGGCGGGCATCGTCGCGGGGACGGCCACCCCTTCGGGCGCCCGCACGGTCACCGTGGAGCCGACGCGGTACGCGACGACCTCGCCCGCCTCCAGGGCCGTCCGCCACTCCTGCCGCTGCCGCATCTCCGTGCCGATGTCCTCCATGCGCAGGTTCACCAGCGGGGTGTCGTCGGCGAACAGCGCCGCGTACCCGTCGGTGACACCGGTCAGCACCGGGTAGGCGATGCGGTCCTCGGCCAGGTTCGACTGGTGGATGAAGTGCGGCCGGGGGTCGTTGGCGAGGACGTGTCCCAGCGCGATCCGCGTCTCCAGCGGCACGATGTAGTCCTCGTAACCCGTCGCCGGGTCCAGCGGCTCCGGCAGGCAGGTGGAGGTGGCGGGGTTGTCCTCGCAGATGCCGCTGCCGCCCTGGGCGCGGGAGGTGTAGATCCAGTTGTACTCGTCGACCTGCTCGGCCGCGTGTCCGGCGTTGTAGAAGATGTTCATCGGGTAGCGCGACACCGTCAGCGCGGGGCCGACCTGACGCTGCCGCGGATCACGGGAGTTGTCCGACCCGATCCACTCGATGCCGTTGTCGGAGAGGGCGCCCGCCAGGTTCGGGTTGTCCTGGGGCTGCTGCGGGGTGACCTTCATACCCGAGTGCTCGCCGGTCACCAGCTCACCGGGGCGCAACGGCAGACCGGCGGCCTCGCCCCAGGCGCGGTTGGTGGAGATCTCGTCGGAGATCTCGGCGCGCGTGACCCATTCGGTGGCGCCGCCGGGGGTGGTGGCGCACTTCCACGGCACCACGGTGGTGTCCTGGACACAGCCGAGGAAGGCGTGCGTGTACGTGTGGTTGATCCAGCGGAAGGCGTTGCGGTCCGTGACGAACCGGTCGGCCAGCGCGTCCGCGCCGCCGTTCTCCGCGCGGTGGTCCACGCTGCCCACGGCGTTGTACGCCAGGTCCAGGGTCAGGCCGTGCGCGTCCTGCCAGGCGGTGGCGTGGGCGACGTCGTCCGGCTCCATGCGGATCGGGTCGGGCTCGACACTGCTGTCGGCGCAGTCCACGTCCCCCGGGGTGCAGTTGAGGTCGGAGTTCCAGCGGTCGTCGGCGGCGAACACGTCGTCCACGTGGACGGCGAAGTAGTTGTGCGAGGCCCCCAGACGGGTGCCGCCGGTCATCCAGTCCACGATGCCGCGCGCCAGCAGCCGGAACTGCTGCTGGTACTGGTTGTAGACGAACGTGACGACCAGCTCGCGCCGCCCGTCGTGCCGGTACTCGCCCACCAGCGAGCCCCGGGCGGTCTTCCCCGGGATCGGCGCGTCGACGTACGGGGTGAAGTCCGCGCCGTCGGCCGGGGTGGACAGGTAGGCGTAACTCTCCCCGACGGTCGGCGAGATGTCCTCGAAGGGCACGTCACCGTCGAGGTAGCCGAAGGGGCCGGCCAGACCGGCCGCCGTCACCTCGGCCCGGACACCGTCCACGCTGCCCGCGTACCCGCCGTTGTCCGGGGTCTTCAGCCCGGCCGCGGGGCGCGCGTAGGTGTAGGCGTCCACCTGCGGGATCGCGTACGTCTGCTCGTACGCGGCGAGCGCCGCCATCTCGGCCGAACCGGCCGGGAAGGGGTTGTCGTTGGGCAGGACCACGGCCTGGAACTTCGCGCGCTGCCGTCCCTCCACCGTGTCCGCCAGGAAGCCGGCGTCGATGACCGGGCGGCCCGGCGCGGTGAGGTCGATCTCGGTCCAGGGCGTGCCCGCCGTGTCGAGTTCGGCGGCTATCGCGCCGGTGGCCGGGCCGCCGTCGCTCACGACCAGGACCCGCAGATCGACGCGGGGCGTCGTGCCGTCCGCCTGTGCCGGGCCCGCGGACAGGCTCAACGAGGCCAGGAGTGTGCCCACCGCGCATAAGACCGCGTGGATGTGGCGCTTCATGCTTCGGTCCCCTCCCCAGGGCGGAGTGTGCGGCGCTCCGTGGAAACGCGCACGACTCCGTGCGGGCGCCGGCGCCCCCCTCAGGTACCGGTCACTCGCATCAGTCCCTCCATATCGTGATGGGCCTATGAAGCTTTTGTGTGACTAGCGCGAAACGTGACGGAAAACCGCAGGTAGGTAATGAGCTGGGGAGTGGGGGCAAACCGGCCGGACGGGCGTCGTCCTGCCAGGACCCGATGGTGGTACTGGCTCCGTGACCTGGGACGACGTCGTTGTGAGCGCGGGGTGGCGGCAGCCGTGGACGGCTGTGCCGGGGGAGCGGCGGCGGTTCCGCGGTCCGGGCGTTCCGGAGCATTACGAGCGGTTTCAGGTCAACCCGGCCGTGGAACGACGGTGGCGGCCGGCCCGCGCGCGGTGCGCGGGCCGGCCGCCGATGGCGTGCCGGGTGCGGGGCCGGAACCGACTTTCGACACAGGCCCTAGGTGCGGTTCGAAGGGAGCGCGGTCACGCGCAGAGCACGCGGGTCTCGGGGGTGTACACCGGGCCGCCGGTGACGCTCGTGCTGTCGCTGAACTCCGTGTAGAAGTACGAGTAGAAGCCGATGTCGCCGTTGCACCCTGAGTCGTCCGCGATCTTCAGGGTGAGGGTGACGGTCCTGGCCTGGCCGGGCGGCACGGTGGTGCCGTAGTTGCCGCCGAGGTCGGCGGGCCCGGTGCCCGAACAGGGGGTGCTGCCGGTGGCGGTGGCCAGGCTGCATCCGGTGAAGCTGTACCGCAGGTCGGGGCGCTGGGTGGTCAGCCAGGTCGGGTCGATCGTCTGGTAGACGAACCAGACGTCGTAGTTCTGGTGGTTGGTGAGCGTCATCGACAGGTTCACCGTGCCGCCCGGCGTGGTGGTGGCCGTGTCGGTGGTGAAGGTCAGCTCGGCCGGCTCCGCGGCGTGCGCGGCCGGTGCCAGGCCGAACAGGGCGAGGAAGAGGGCGAAGACGGAGGCGAGTCCCAGGCGTCTCATCTGTGTGCGTCGCATGGCCGGGAGGCTATGAGAGCCGTGACGCGGTCGTCTGCCCGGTCGGCGGACCGGGCGCGCGATGCGGCCGGAAGTGTTCGCGGTGTGAAGGTATCGTGACGCCACCTTCACGGCATGGGTGCGGGTGTGTTTCCGCACGACGCGGGGGACGGGAGTCACCTCTGCTCCGGGTCCGCCCCGGGTCCCGGCCGGGAGCGGGCGCCGTCGCGGCAATGGCGCATACCGGTCGCTTCCCCGGGCGCGGCGGGGCGCGCGGGCACCCCGGAGCGGGACCGCGACAGCCCCCGCACATCGGCGTAGGACAGCGCGACCGGTTCGCTCGCCCGGCCGTCCCGGACGCCGGTCGCGGTGGCCACCGCCGCCTCCAGTGCGCGCCGGTAGAGCAACGAGCCGAGGCTGATCCTGCGGACACCCAGCGCGGCCAGTTCCGCGAGGCTCGAACCGCCCGGTGTGTACAGGATGTTCAGCGGGACCACCGAGCGGGCGGCGAGTGCCGAGATCTCGGCCGGGTCGCGGAGTCCCGGTACGAACACCCCGTCCGCCCCGGCCTGTTGGTAGACCGCGAGGCGCGCCTCGGTCTCCTTTGTCCGCTTGCCCAGCCAGTGGGTGTCGGTGCGCGCGTTCACGAACAGCGCGGGCGCGGCCGCCTTGACCGCGGTGATCTTCGCGGCGTGCAGACCGGCCGGGGCGAGCGTGCCGTCCGGGCGGCCGTCCTCAAGATTGATCCCCGCCGCGCCCAGGCGGTACAGCTCACGGGCCAGTCCGGCCACCTCCGCCACGTCGTCGCTGAAGCCGCCCTCCGCGTCGACGCTGAACAGGAAGGAGTCCTGCCCGAGACGTCGTGCCAGCGCCAGGGTCGCGTCGCGGGTGGCCGCAGTCCCGTCCGGCAGGCCTACGGCGGCGGCCACGCCCAGGCTGGTCGTGCCGATCGCGGGGAACCCCTGCCCGGCCAGGGCGGCCGCGGAGGCGTGGTCCCAGGCGTTGGGCAGCAGCAGAGGGGTGTCCTGGTGGTGCAGCAGCGCGAAATCGCCCGGCGGGCGCCCGCCGGCCGGGGTGTCCGGGGCGCCGCCCGACGCGGTTCCGGAGGGCTCGTCGTGGTCGGCCCCGTGCGTCGTGTGCGTCATACTCCGACGCTAGGCGCGGGACCGTTCGGTGAGGACCGAACCGTCCTCGGCGGATCAGGAGAGGCTCCCGATCCGCGCGAAACCCCCGGTCGGGGTGTGGACCGCTCGGGTGCGATACATGATCGACTCCGTCCGCTGCACGGCGATGGTCTTGCCCCGCTGTGGGGCGGGGCTTACGTTCTCCTCCTATGCACCGTGTCCACGTGCGTGGAGATCGCGTAGAGGCCCTCTGACACCGCGTCGAAGGAGCAGCTCATGTCCGATGTCGTACGCGCCGCACTTGTCCAGGCGACCTGGACCGGCGACACCGAATCCATGATCGCCAAGCATGAGGAACACGCCCGTGAGGCCGCCCGGCAGGGCGCGAGGGTCATCGGCTTCCAGGAAGTGTTCAACGCCCCGTACTTCTGCCAGGTCCAGGAGCCCGAGCACTACCGCTGGGCCGAGGCCGTACCCGACGGGCCGACCGTCCGGCGCATGCGGGACCTGGCACGCGAGACGGGCATGGTGATCGTCGTGCCGGTCTTCGAGCGCGAACAGTCCGGCTTCTACTACAACACCGCGGCGGTCATCGACGCCGACGGCTCGTACCTCGGCAAGTACCGCAAGCACCACATCCCCCAGCTCAGGGGCTTCTGGGAGAAGTACTACTTCAAGCCCGGCAACGCCGGCTGGCCGGTCTTCGACACCGCGGTCGGCAGGGTCGGCGTCTACATCTGCTACGACCGGCACTTCCCCGAGGGCTGGCGTCAACTCGGTCTCAACGGCGCACAGTTGGTCTACAACCCGTCGGCCACCTCACGCGGCCTCTCCAGCTACCTCTGGCAGCTGGAACAGCCCGCCGCCGCCGTCGCCAACGAGTACTTCATCGCCGCGATCAACCGGGTCGGCCAGGAGGAGTACGGCGACAACGACTTCTACGGGTCGAGCTACTTCGTCGACCCGCGCGGCCAGTTCGTCGGGGACGTGGCGGACGACAAGACGGAGGAACTCCTCGTCCGCGACCTCGACTTCGGCCTGATCGACGAGGTACGGCAGCAGTGGGCCTTCTACCGCGACCGCCGCCCGGACGCGTACGACGGGCTGGTGGAGCCGTGACCGGACTGCACGAGCGGCACCTCGCCGTCAGCCCGGAGTGGCTGTCCCTCTACTACCGCCGGCCCCTGGAGCTCACCCGGGGCGAGGGCCGGCACGTCTGGGACGCGGACGGCAACCGCTATCTCGACTTCTTCGGCGGCATCCTCACCACCATGACCGCCCACGCCCTCCCCGAGGTCACCAAGGCCGTCTCGGAGCAGGCCGGACGGATCATCCACTCCTCGACGCTCTACCTCAACCGCCCCCTGGTGGAACTCGCCGAGCGCGTCGCCTCGCTCTCCGGAATCCCCGACGCCCGGGTCTTCTTCACCACCTCGGGCACCGAGGCCAACGACACCGCCCTGCTGCTCGCCACCGCCCACCGGGGGTCCAACCAGATCCTGGCGATGCGCAACAGCTACCACGGCAGGTCCTTCTCGACGGTCTCCGTGACGGGCAACCGCTCCTGGTCGCCCACCGCCTTCTCCCCGCTCCAGACCACGTACGTCCACGGCGGAGTCCGGCACCGGGGCCCCTACGCGGAGCTGGGCGACGCCGAGTTCATCGAGGCATGTGTCGCGGACCTGGAGGACCTGCTCGGACACGTCAGGACGCCCGCGGCCCTGATCGCCGAACCCGTCCAGGGCGTCGGAGGGTTCACCGCGCCCCCCGACGGGCTGTACGCCGCCTTCCGCGAGGTGCTCGACCGGCACGGCGTCCTGTGGATCTCCGACGAGGTGCAGACCGGCTGGGGCCGGACCGGGGACCACTTCTGGGGCTGGCAGGCGCACGCGGGGAACGGCCCGCCGGACATCCTGACGTTTGCCAAGGGCATCGGCAACGGCATGTCGATCGGCGGGGTCGTCGCCCGCGCCGACGTCATGAACTGCCTGGACGCCCACTCCATCTCCACCTTCGGCGGTTCCCCCGTCACCATGGCGGCGGGTCTGGCCAACCTCTCCTACCTGCTGGAACACGACCTCCAGGGCAACGCGCGCCGGGTCGGCGGACTGCTCATCGAACGGTTGCGGGCGGTCGGCGCGCGCTCGCCGGCCGTACGCGAGGTGCGGGGCCGGGGCCTCATGATCGGCATCGAACTGGTGCGGCCCGGCACCGACGACGCCGACCCGGACGCCGCCTCGGCCGTCCTGGAGGCGGCCCGCGCGGGCGGGCTGCTCATCGGGAAGGGCGGCGGGCACGACACCAGCGTCCTGCGCGTCGCACCGCCCCTCTCGCTCACCGTCGCCGAGGCGGAGGAGGGCGCGGAGATCCTGGCCGACGCCCTGCGCGCGGCCGGGTGAGACGAGAGGGCCCGCCCACCGGGCGTACCGGACCGGCACAGGACGCCCGTGGGTCCGGCGCGTCCCGCGTATCCGACCGAGAGGAAGACGAGTTGTGGCACGCACGCTGATCACCGGGGGCCTGGTCGTCACCGCGTCCGACGAACTGCACGTGGACGTGCTGGTCGACGGCGGACGCGTCGTCGCCCTCGCCACCCACGACAGCCACGGCTGGACCGCCGACCACGTCATCGACGCGACGGGCCGGTACGTCATCCCCGGAGGCGTCGACGTCCATACGCACATGGAGATGCCGTTCGGCGGCACCACCGCCTCGGACACCTTCGAGACCGGCACCAGGGCGGCCGCGTGGGGCGGCACGACGACCGTCGTGGACTTCGCGATCCAGCCCAAGGGCGGCTCCCTCATGGAAGGGCTCGACGCCTGGCACGAGAAGGCCGAGGGAGGGTGCGCGATCGACTACGGCTTCCACATGATCATGTCGGACGTGAACGAGTCCTCGCTCCGGGAGATGGACCGGCTCGTCGAACTGGGTGTCACCTCCTTCAAGCTCTTCACCGCCTATCCGGGGGTCTTCCTCTCCGACGACGGCCAGATCCTCCGGGCCATGCAGCGCGCCGGTTCCAACGGCGGCCTGGTGATGACGCACGCGGAGAACGGCCTGGCCATCGACGTGCTCGTGGAACAGGCGCTCGCCCGAGGGGAGCGGGACCCGCGCCACCACGGCGAGGTGCGCCGGGCGCTCCTGGAGGCCGAGGCGACCCACCGCGTCATCAAGCTCGGCCAGGTCGCGGGCGCACCCGTCTACGTGGTGCACGTGTCGGCCCGGGAGGCCGTCGCCGAGGTGGCGAAGGCCCGCGACGAGGGCCTCCCCGTCTTCGCGGAGACCTGCCCCCAGTACCTCTTCCTGTCCACCGACAACCTCGCCGAGCCGGGCTTCGAGGGCGCGAAGTACGTCTGCTCCACGCCGCTGCGCCCGGCCGACCACCAGGAGGCCCTCTGGCGCGGGCTGCGGACGAACGACCTCCAGGTGGTCTCGACGGACCACTGCCCGTTCTGCTTCAAGGGGCAGAAGGAGATGGGCCTGGGTGACTTCTCCAAGATCCCGAACGGGCTGCCCGGCGTCGAGAACCGCATGGACCTGCTGCACCAGGCCGTGCTGGACGGTCACATCGACCGCCGCCGCTGGATCGACCTCGCCTGCGCGGCACCCGCCCGGATGTTCGGCCTCTATCCGAGGAAGGGCACCATCGCACCGGGGTCCGACGCGGACATCGTCGTCTACGACCCGCACGCGGAGCAGACCCTCTCCGCCGCCACCCACCACATGAACGTCGACTACTCGGCGTACGAGGGGAAGCGGGTGACGGGACGGGCGGAGACGGTGCTCTCCCGGGGCGTCCCGGTGATCGCGGACCGCGCCTACGTCGGCCACGCCGGCCACGGCGTGTACCTGCCGCGCGGACTCTGCCAGTACGCGAACTGACCTGGGGCCGTCGGCGGCGCCCCCCGCGCCCTCGCTACTGTGAGGCCATGCGACCGACCCCCTCCGCCGGCCCCGGGCGCGCCGGGGGCCACGGCGTGACCAGGGAGACCCGCACCGTCCCGGAGCCCGCCCCGAGCGCGGCCCACGCGCCGTTCGTCATCCACGGCTACGACGAACTCGTCGACCGTGACACCAGCTGGAACGCGCACGCCCATCCCTGGGACGAACTGCTGTGGAACGAGCGCGGCGCCTCCATGGCCGTGGTCGGCGAGCGCGCCTGGACGATCACCCCGACGCTCGGCCTCTGGATGCCCGCCGGTACCCGGCACTCCGGCTCGGCGGTCGCCGGCACCTGGTTCCGCGCGCACTTCTTCGGCCGTGCCACCACGCCCTCGCTCTCGGACGTGCCCGTGGCCGTCGAGATCACCCCGCTGCTCCGCCTCCTGCTCGAACGGCTCGGCGACACCGGCCTGCCCCCGGACTCCCGGGCGGCGACGGAGGTCATGGTCCTCGACGTGCTCACGCCGTCCCCCCGCGAACTGCTGGTGCACGTCCCGGCGTCCGCGCTGCTGCGGCCGATAGCCGACGCCGTGCGGGAGAACCCGGGCGACCGGCGGACGCTGTCCCACTGGGCCGCCGAACTGGGCGTGAGCCCCCGCACGATCACCCGTGTCTTCAACGCCGAGACCGGAACCAGCTTCGCCCGCTGGGTCGCCGGGGTCCGCGCGCAGCACGCGGTGGCGCTCCTGACCCGGGGCTGGGAGGTGGACGTCGTCGCGGAGGAGGTCGGCTACCGCTCGGCGAGCGCCTTCGGCGCGGCCTTCCGGCGTACGACAGGACTGACGCCCGGCTCGTTCCGGGCCCGCTGAGCTCCGCTGAGCTCCGCTGAGGCCCGCCGAGGCCCGCCGGGGTCCGCCGAGCCGGGGGAGTCCCGGACGTCCCGCAACACAGCGCGGCCGAAAACCGCCGCATGGATGTCCCGATCGCTACAGCCGATGTCTCAAAGGGGTGATTGCGACATCGAAGTGACTTTCATAAGGTTCGAAGGCAAGCCTTACCTAAGTTACTTGTGCCAGTCCGGTGACCGCTCCACGACCGCATCCGCGACCCCGACGTGCGAGGCCCGGCACCAGCCATCCCGGAAGTGGAGTACGGATCCATGCGTCCCCATCGTCTTCGTGCCGTCGCCGTCGCGGCGGCCCTGCTGGTGGGCCTCACGGCCTGCGGCGGGGAGTCCGGCAGCAAGAAGGAGGAGAGCACCGGCAAGGCCGCGTCGGGTGCCTCCTTCCCGCTCACGATCGAGCACGCCCTCGGCAAGACGACCATCCCGTCCAAGCCCGAGCGCGTCGCCACGGTGAACTGGGCCAACCACGAGGTGCCACTGGCGCTCGGTGTCGTCCCGGTCGGCATGGCCGCCGCGAACTTCGGCGACGACGACGATGACGGGATCCTGCCCTGGGTCAAGGAGAAGCTGACGGAGCTGCACGCCGACACCCCCGTCCTCTTCGACGAGACGGACGGCATCGACTTCGAGGCCGTCGCCGACACCGAGCCGGACGTCATCCTCGCCTCGTACTCCGGGCTGACCAAGCAGGACTACGAGACGCTCAGCGACATCGCCCCCGTGGTGGCGTACCCGGAGGCGGCCTGGGCCACCCCGTGGCGCGAGATCATCCAGATGAACAGCAAGGCCATCGGCCTGGCCGACGAGGGCGAGAAGCTGATCGACGAGGTCGAGGGCGACATCGCCGAGACCGTCGCCAAGTACCCGCAGCTGAAGGGGAAGTCGGCGATGTTCATGACGCACGTCGACCCCAACGACGTGAGCGAGGTCGGCTTCTACACCGCGCACGACACCCGCACCCTGTTCTTCGAGGACCTCGGTCTGAAGATCCCGGACAGCATCGCCGAGGCGTCCAAGGGCACCAAGCAGTTCGCGCTGACCAAGAGCGCCGAGCAGATCGACGCCTTCGACGACGTCGACATCATCACCGGCTACGGCGACGACAAGGGCGACCTGCTCACGACCCTGACGAAGGACCCGCTGCTGTCGAAGATCCCCGCCGTCGAGCGCGGCTCGGTCTACCTCCTGCCCGGCAGCGCCCCGCTGGCCACGGCGGCGAACCCCACACCGCTGTCGATCTCCTGGGTGCTGGAGGACTACGTGGCGGCGCTCGCCAAGGCCGCGGACAAGGTCACGTGACGACGGCCGACACCCGGCACCCGCCGGACGCCGCCCTGGTGCGGCGTCCGGCACGGGTCCGGATCCTGTGGCTCCTGGTCACCCTCGTCGTGCTGGCGGCGGTCATGGTCGCCTCGGTCGCCATCGGCTCGCGCACCGTTGCCTGGTCCGACGTGTGGAGCGCGCTGGGCGGCGCGGACGGCTCGCTGGAGGAGGCGGCCGTCACCAAACGGATCCCGCGCACCCTGCTCGCCGTGGTCGTCGGCGCGGCCCTCGGCCTCTCCGGTGGCGTCATGCAGGGCGTCACCCGCAACCCGCTGGCCGACCCGGGCATCCTCGGCGTCAACATGGGCGCGTCGCTGGCCGTCGTCACGGGCGTCGCGTTCTTCGGGCTCACCTCGCCGACCGGATACGTGTGGGTCGCCCTGGCCGGGGCGGCTCTCTCCGCCGTCTTCGTCTACACCGTCGGCTCCCTGGGCCGCGGCGGCGCCACCCCCCTGAAGCTCGCCCTCGCGGGCGCCGCCACCTCCGCGGCGTTCGCCTCCCTGGTGACGGCCGTCGTACTGCCCCGCAACGACATCGCCGGGGCCTTCCGGCTCTGGCAGATCGGCGGTGTCGGCGGCGCCTCCTACGAACGCGTCGGCCATGTGCTGCCGTTCCTCGGATTCGGGTTCGTGGTCTGCCTGCTGTCGGCCAAGGCGCTGAACTCGCTCGCCCTGGGCGACGAACTCGCCGCCGGACTCGGTGAACGCGTCGCCCTGGCACGGGCCACGGCCGCGGTCGGCGCCGTCGTGCTGTGCGGCGCGGCCACCGCCGCCGCCGGGCCGATCGCCTTCGTCGGGCTCGTCGTCCCGCACGCCTGCCGTCTGGTGACCGGGGTGGACCACCGCTGGCTGCTGCCGTTCTCCGCGGTGACCGGCGCCGCCCTGCTGACCGCCGCCGACGTCGTGGGACGCGTCGTGGCCCGGCCCTCCGAGGTGGACGTCGGCATCGTCACGGCGCTCATCGGCGCCCCGTTCTTCATCTACACCGTCCGCCGCCAGAAGGTGCGTGCCCTGTGAGCGTCCCCGCCGTCACCCGGCCGTCCGTCCTGCGGGACGTCACCCGCGGCCGGGTCCGGAACGCCACCCACCGGCGCCTCGTCGTGCTGACCCTGGTGGTGCTCGTCGTCGCCGGCTTCGCCGTGACCCTGATGGCCGGCCAGACCTTCTACCCGCCCCGCGACGTGGTCCGGGTCGTTCTCGGCGAGCAGGTCCCGGGAGCGTCGTTCACCGTCGGCCGGCTGCGCCTGCCGCGCGCGGTGCTCGCCGTGGTGGCCGGATTCAGCTTCGGCATGGCCGGCGTCACCTTCCAGACCATGCTGCGCAACCCGCTCGCCAGCCCCGACATCATCGGCATCAGCTCGGGGGCGAGCGCCGCCGCGGCCATCGCGATCGTCACCCTCTCGCTCGACGAGATCCAGGTCTCCGTCCTCGCGATCGTCGCCGCCCTCGTCGTCGCGCTGCTGGTGTACGGCCTGGCCTTCCGGGACGGGGTCGTCGGCACCCGCCTCATCCTGATCGGCATCGGCATCTCCGCGATGCTCGACAGCGTCACCTCCTACGTGCTGTCCCGGGCCGCGGAGTGGGACCTCCAGGAGGCCATGCGCTGGCTGACCGGCAGCCTGAACGGGGTGAGCTGGGACCAGACCGTACCCGCTCTGCTGGCCCTCGCCGTGCTCGCGCCCGTCCTGCTGTCCCAGGCGCGCAACCTCTCCGCGATGCGGTTGGGCGACGACACCGCCTCCGCCCTCGGGGTCCGCGTCGAGCGCACCCGGATCACCGTCATCGTCGCCGCCGTCTGCCTGATCGCGTTCGCCACGGCCGCCGCCGGGCCCATCGCCTTCGTGGCGTTCCTGTCGGGCCCGATCGCCGCCCGGCTGGCCGGAGGCGGAGGCTCCCTGCTGGTGCCCGCCGGACTGGTCGGCGCCCTGCTGGTGCTCGCCGCGGACTTCGCCGGCCAGTTCGCCTTCGACACCCGCTTCCCGGTCGGGGTCGTCACGGGCGTGCTCGGCGCGCCGTACCTGGTCTACCTGATTGTCCGCACCCATCGGGCTGGAGGCTCGATTTGACCACGTCCCACTCCCTCACGGCCGAGGAGCTGACCCTCGGATACGGCGACCGCGTCGTCGTCGAGTCCCTCGACCTGAGCGTCCCGCCGGGCCGCGTCACCGTCGTCGTCGGGGCCAACGCCTGCGGGAAGTCCACGCTCCTGCGGTCCATGTCCCGTCTGCTCGCGCCCCGTGAGGGCCGGGTCCTCCTCGACGGCAAGCGGGTCCACCGCATGCCCGCCAAGGAACTCGCCCGGACACTCGGGCTGTTGCCGCAGTCGCCGGTCGCCCCCGAGGGCATCACCGTGCTCGACCTGGTCGGCCGCGGACGCCACCCCCACCAGGGGGTCTTCACCCGGTGGAACGAGAAGGACGACGCGGCCGTGGCATCCGCCCTGGAGGCCACGCGGACGGCCGCGCTCGCCGACCGCTCCGTGGACGAGCTCTCCGGCGGTCAGCGCCAACGGGTCTGGATCGCCATGGCGCTGGCGCAGCAGACCGATCTGCTGCTGCTCGACGAGCCGACCACCTTCCTCGACGCCAGCCATCAGATCGAGGTGCTCGACCTGCTGACCGATCTGAACCGGACGCGCGGGACGACCGTCGTGATGGTCCTGCACGACCTCAACCTCGCCGCCCGGTACGCGGACCACCTCATCGCCCTCGCGGGGGGCCGCATCCACGCCTCCGGTGCCCCCGCCGAGGTCCTGACGGAGGAGATGGTCGAGGCGGTGTTCGGGCTGCGGAGCCGTGTCATCGAGGACCCGGTGTCCGGCAAGCCGCTGATGCTCCCCCTGGGCAGACACCACATCCGGCCGGAGCCCGCGTCGGCCGGGTCCGCGTCGTCGGCCGGGAGCGGTGCGCCGGAACCCGCCGGGGAACCGGTGCGCTGAGGCGGCCCGCCCGCCCGTCACCCGGCGTCCGGGAGTCCCTCGTCGGGCAGGTCGAACAGGCGTCGCGTCCGCCGGTCGTTGTGCAGTCGCAGGGCGGTCAGCCACGGCCAGTGGTCCCCGGGCAGCAGACCCGGGCAGGCCACCCGGTGCGGGATGCGGCAGACCGTACCGGGCAGCGGCTCGGCGTCCCCCAGTTCCGTCGCGAGGCCGCCCGGCGTGATGATCCACCGCAGGGACGGCGGCACGGTGTGGGCGGGGAGCCGGATGCGGGGTTCGAGGAGGATCCAGTGCCCGGTGTACCAGGTGTGGTACCGGTCCTGCGGCAGGTCGCAGAAGGGGCAGTCGGGCGGCGACGGAGGGCGCGGCGCCGTGGCCCCCACCCGGAGCGCCTGGAAGGTGTGGTCGAGGAGGCCGGGGTCGTCGGGGCTGGGCGGTGTGTACTCGGTGTCCCCCATATCCGTAAGGGTCCGGACAGACCGCGCGGGCGGATAGGGTGCGATCCGGCCGTGACGGGTGGGACGGGGGCCGCCGCGTGGGGCGGGGATCGACTCCTGGGTACGGCGTGGTCCCGGCCGCCCCACGCGTACTGGCCGGTGAGCGCCCCCGGGGCCTGACCGGCCGGCCCCGTTCGCCCCGCGACCGCCTCCGGCCGCCCCGCAGACGGGCACCGTACCGTGTGCGGCTCCCCGCCGTCCCGGGTGCGGGCAGGGTGGCCCGTACCCGGCGGGTACCCGGGCAGGGCCTCTTCCCAAGATCTGGGAAGCGGTCCAGGATTGTCCCCCGCGACCCGCCCCGAAGGGGCCGGTGTCGCGGGGTTCCGTACGGCTGTGTGTGGAAGGATCCTCCCGCGGTACCCCACGCGGGCGAGGCGCCCGCAGACCCTTCCCGCGTGCCCGTGAGCATCTGAAGACCGGAGCCCGGGAGCGGGCGGTGCACCTCTCGGCCCGCTCCTCCCGCCGTCCACGACCCGCGCGTCCCCTGCCAGCACCCGGACCAGGAGCACACGTCATGGATTTTGGACTCGTCCTCCAGACCGACCCGCCCGCCTCCGCCGTCGTCGGGCTCATGCGCCGCGCCGAGCGCAACGGATTCCGCTACGGCTGGACCTTCGACTCGGCGGTGCTCTGGCAGGAGCCCTTCGTCGTCTACAGCCGCATCCTGGAGCACACCGACCGGCTGATCGTCGGACCGATGGTCACCAACCCGGGCACCCGCACCTGGGAGGTCACCGCCTCCACGTTCGCCACCCTGAACGACATGTACGGCAACCGCACCGTCTGCGGCATCGGACGCGGCGACTCCGCGATGAGGGTGGCGGGGCGCTCGCCCAACACCCTGGCCCGGCTGGGCGACGCCATCGACGTGATCCGGGACCTCGCCGAGGGGCGCGAGGCCGTGGTGGACGGGCAGCGGATCCGGATCCCGTGGGTGAAGGAGGGCAGGCTCCCCGTCTGGATGGCGGCGTACGGCCCCAAGGCCCTCGCCCTGGCGGGACGGAAGGCCGACGGCTTCATCCTCCAGCTCGCCGATCCGTACCTCACCGAGTGGATGGTCAGGGCGGTACGCGACGCGGCCGCCGACGCGGGCCGCGACCCGGACTCCGTCACCATCTGCGTCGCCGCCCCCGCCTATGTGGGCGAGGACCTGGGGCACGCCCGCGAGCAGTGCCGCTGGTTCGGCGGCATGGTCGGCAACCACGTCGCCGATCTCGTCTCCCGTTACGGCGAGCACTCCGGACTGGTGCCCGAGGCGCTGACCGCGTACATCGCGGACCGCTCCGGGTACGACTACGGCCACCACGGCCGCACCGGGAACCCGGACACGGCCTTCGTCCCCGACGAGATCGTGGACCGGTTCTGCCTGCTGGGGCCCGCCGAGGCGCACATCGAGAAACTGCGGTCCCTACGCGGCCTGGGCGTCGACCAGTTCGCCGTCTACGCCATGCACGACGCCCGTGAGGCGACCGTCGACGCCTACGGCTCCACGGTCATCCCCGCCCTGTCCGCCTGACGTCCATTCAACTGACAGCCTGTCAGTTGGCAAGAGGAAGCGGCCGGTTACGACGGAGCCGGTGTGCGGCCGAGCAGGGCGCTGACGTCCACCGTGTCCTTGGCCGCCGGAGTGGCCGAGGGGACCGGCCGGTCGAAGCCGGAGAAGTCCACGGCCGCGTCGGCCCCGTCGCCCCGCACGGTGAGCCGCACCGGGTGGTGCCGGCCGCCGGTGTCCACGTACGCGGTCAGCTCCTGCCCGTGGGCGCGGCGGGTGACCGGGACGGTGCGCACCCCGTCGACCGTCGTCACCGCGCCCTTGGTGACCGTGCCTCCGGCGGTGTCGGCGTTGTCGGAGACCAGCTGGCGGAAGGTGTTCAGGTCGCAGACGTCCACCACCGGGCGGAGCCTCGCATCGGAGGCCGCGCCCTTCAGGTACCGCCCGGCCAGGATCGCTCCGAAGGTGCTGCCGCCGACCGGCACCTGGTTCTTCCAGAAGTCCGCGTCCGGCTTCACCCAGACCGTGCCGCCCCGCTTGACGATCTTCACCGACCCCTTGTCGCCGCCGAGTCGCACGCTGCCCGCGCAGTTCCCCTCCCGGTCCAGGGCGAGATCGGCGGTCAGCGCCTCCTGGCCCTTGCCCAGGTCGCCGTGCGCCCGCAGGCGCAGGGAGCGCGCGTCCAGCAGCGCGTCGCGGGAGCGGTCCGCGATCCGCTGCGCGGGAAGCGACTCGAAACCGTCGTCCGCGCGGGCCGTCACGCCGGTGGTGACGGTGAGGACGACCACCGCCGCACAGGCGGCGGCACGGGCGGCGGTGCGCTGTCCGGCCACGGTGCCTCCTTGGGGAAACGTTCCCGCTCAGAGCCCTGCCGAGCGGTGATCCCTCCTTAGGAGCGTACGCCCGGCCCGGGGTGCGCGCCTGACGGCGGCGGTGTACGGCGGGTGAGGCGTGCTTGAGCGGGGCGGCCCGTCTCGTTACTCTCCGGTAGATCCGTCGGGGCGGCCCCGGGGCCGCCCGGCAGGTGCCCCGGCGGGCGCGAGGAGGCGGCAGCGATGACATCGGCGGAGCCCACCCGGCGGACCGGAGTGAGCGGGTCCCGGCGCCCGGCCGCACCGGCCGCCCCACCCGGACTCGCGGACAGCGCACGGCGGTTGGCCGAGGGCACCACCACCTCGGCGGCGCTCGTCGGCGCGGCCCTGAGCCGTATCGAGGCGAGCCGCTCCACCCTCAACGCCTTCCGGCACCTGCGGGCCGACGCCGCGCTCGCGGAGGCGGCCGAGGCGGACCGGCGGCTCGCCGCGGGGGAGCGGCTGCCCCTGCTCGGGGTACCGGTCGCCGTCAAGGACGACACCGACGTCGCCGGGATGCCCACCCACTTCGGGTGTGACGGCGCGCTGCCGCCGGCCACCGCCGACAGCGAGGCGGTCCGCAGGCTGCGGGCCGCCGGGGCCGTCGTCGTCGGCAAGACCAACGCCTGCGAGCTGGGCCAGTGGGCCTTCACCGAGGGACCCGCCTTCGGCGTCACCCGCAACCCGTGGAACACCGGCCACACGCCCGGCGGTTCCTCCGGCGGCTCGGCGGCCGCCGTCGCGGCCGGGCTGGTGCCCGCGGCGCTCGGCTCGGACGGCGCGGGGTCCATCCGCATCCCCGCCGCCTGGACCCACCTGGTCGGCGTCAAACCGCAGCGCGGCAGGATCTCCGTCCACCCCTACGGCGACGCCTTCCACGGGCTCACCGTCAACGGCCCCCTCGCCCGTACGGTCGCCGACGCCGCCCTGCTGCTGGACGCCGCCGCCGGATCCCACCCGGCCGACTTGCACCGCCCGCCCGCCGTGGACGCGTCCGCCGCCGCGCGCCGCGACCCCGGAAGGCTGCGCATCGGCCTCGCGCTGCGGCCGCCGCTCACCCTCACCCGGACCACGCCGCACCCCGAGGTGGCACGCGCCGTCACCGCGCTCGCCGAGACGCTGGCCCGGCTCGGCCACCATGTGGAGGAGGCCCGCCCCCGCTACGGACTGATCGGCCTCGCCTTCGTCCCCCGCGCCACCGCGGGCATCGCGGAACTCGCCGGGGCGCACCCCGAACCGGGCCTGCTCGACCCGCGTACCCGCAGCGCCCTGCGTACCGGGACCCGGCTCGGCGGGCGGGTGGTCCGGGCGGCGCGTGCCCGGGAGAGGCACCAGCACCGCAGGATCGGCGCCTTCTTCGAGCCGGGCCGGCCCCGCTCGGGCGGCGGTGCCGGGGACGGGCAGGGGTTCGACGTGCTCCTCACCCCGACCACCGCGTCCCCGCCGCCCCGGACCGGGGCCTGCGACGACCTCAGCGCCTGGCGCACCGACCTCGCCATGACCGCCGCCTGCCCCTACGCCTGGCCCTGGAACGTACTGGGCTGGCCCGGCGTCAACGTCCCGGCCGGGTTCACCCGCGACGGGCTGCCGGTCGGCGCCCAGCTGCTCGGACCCGCCCGCAGCGAGGCCCTGCTCTTCTCCCTCGCCGCCCAGCTGGAGGCCGACCTGCGCTGGTACGAGCACCGGCCGCCCGGCTTCGGCACGTCCCCGCCGGGCACGGCGGCCGGGCGCTGACCCGCGGTCCCGCCTCCCCCCCCCGTACGCGCTCGGCGGAGGAGGCCGACCGGCGGTCCCGCGCTCAGATGGGCTCGCCGACCGTCATCCGCAGGATCGCCTCGACCCGCTCGACGGCGCAGATCGCGCCGAAGGCCACCAGATGGACCAAGCAGTGATCGGTCGACGCCGGAGTACGCCAGGCCGCCACGTCCTCGGCGGTGACGCGGTACGGCGCCCGCGCCGCGAGCAGCGCGAGCCGGGCACCCGGCCGCCGCGCCCGCGAGGGCAGCTCCGCCCTCAGCGGCAGCGGTGTGACCCCGTCCCAGTCGGCCACCGACGCCCGTACCGACGCGGCGTCCTCCTCGCTCAGCAGTTCCTCCCCGGCACGCGCGGCGGTGAGCAGCGCCCCGTACGCCGTGCCCACCGGACCGTCGTCCATCCACGCCGGTGCCTCCCCGTCCGTCCGCAGCAGCGGCAGGGAGGCGCCCGGCCGCACCTCGCGGCGCACGGTCCCGGCCAGCGAACGGCCCGCCGTCCTGCGCACCAGCCGGTACCTCTCGGCGCCGCCCGGCAGCATCCGCTCCGACAGCAGCGAGGAGACGATCCGGTTGATGAAGTGGAAGGCGAGCGTCGTCCCCACGTACTCGGGGGCCTCGTCCGCCGGGAACGGCCACGGCCCGCGCATGTTCCTGCCCCAGGCGAGCAGCGCACGGTCGCCGGGGGCCTCCGGTTCCTCGCCCCGCAGCACGCCCTCCGCCAGGCGGTGGTCCCCGGTGGCGTGCAGCAGGACGGCGTGCACGGTCACACAGAACGGGCACCGGTTGGCCAGCGAGACACCCGCCGCCACCAGCTCCTTCCCGGTACGCGAGGCACGCCCGGCGAGCAGGGACTCCCGCATCAGGGCCCAGGTGGAGGTGAGCAGGGAGGGGGAGGCGGACAGGGCGACGAAGGTGGGGGCGTCCTTGACACCGAAGTCGGCGGACACCTGGGCATAGACGTCGGCCACCACCCCGGTGGCCGACGCGGGGGACTGGGGCGAGGTGTACAGGAAGGGTCCGGTCATACCGCCCATGCTGGCCGCCGCCACCCCCTCAGGTCGTCGTACGGCGGGAGGCGGCCGGGGCTGCGCCCGGCCCGGCCGGACACGGCCCGTCCTACTTCAGCGGGAGTAGTGCGCACACCGTCCCCGAGGACGACGCGGCCTCGGGCGTACGGACGTTAAAGTGCCGCTCATGCAGGGGGATACCGGCCGGGGGACGAAGCCGGCGGACGTGGGACTCGCCGTCGCGGTCGGGGCGGTCGTGATCACCGCCGCGTGCCTGGCCTCCGCGCCCTCCGCCCTCGATCTGGTCCTCATCGCGGCGGGCTGCCTCGCCCTGACCGCACACCGCCGTCACCCGCGCGCCGTCCTCGCCGCCACCACCCTGTGCCTGTTCGCGTACGTCGTCCACGCGCACCCCGGAAGCTGGGCGGCGCTGCCCGTCCTGGCCGGTGTCCACGCCGCCGCGCGCAACGAGCACCGTACCGAGGCGGTCGCGACCGGGGTGCTGTTCCTGGCGGGCTACAGCGTGGTGCTGTTCGCCACCGGACCCGGCGTCCAGGACACGGTCGAACGGACGGCGCTGCTGCTCGGCTGGTTCCTGTGCGCCGGGGTCACCGGGCTCATCGACAAGAACTGGCAGGCCTATCTGCGCCAGACCGAGCAGCGCGCGCTCGACGCGGAGCGCACCCGTGAGGAGACCGCCCTGCGCCGCGCCGGCGAGGAACGGCTGCGCATCGCCCGCGAACTGCACGACTCGCTCACCCACTCCATCTCCATCGTCAAGCTCCAGGCCGGAGTCGCCGTCCACCTCGCCCGCAAACGCGGTACCGAGGTGGAGCCCGCCCTGCTCGCCATCCAGGAGGCGAGCGGCGAGGCGATGCGGGAACTGCGCGCGACCCTGGAGGTGCTCCGCACCGACGTGGTGGACCCCGGCACGGGGCTCGACCGGCTGGGGGAGCTGGCCGAACGGGCACGGGCGGCCGGTATCGCGCTGGCCGTCACCGTGGACGGCACCGTACGTTCCCTTCCGGCCGACGTGGACGGGGCCGCGTACCGCATCGTGCAGGAGGCCCTCACCAACGTCGCCCGGCACGCCGACCGGGCCGACACCACCGTCCGCCTCACCTACACCGACACCTCGCTGGCCCTGGCCGTCGAGGACGCGGGGCCCTGCCTGGAAGGCGTCCGCGTCGTCCCCGGCACCGGGCTGACCGGCATGCGGGAACGCGTCACCGCGCTCGGCGGCACCCTGGAGGCCGTGCCGGGGGCGGCCGGCGGCTTCTCCGTCCGCGCCGAGCTGCCCTGTCCCCAGGAGGCCGGCCGGTGATCCGCGTGGTGATCGTCGACGACCAGGCGCTCATGCGCGCCGGATTCCGGGCCCTGCTGGACGCCGAGGACGGCATCGACGTCGTCGGTGAGGCCGCCGACGGCCGCCAGGGCGTGGAGGAGGTCCGGCGGCACACCCCGGACGTCGTACTCCTCGACGTGCAGATGCCCGTGATGACCGGCATCGAGGCGACCCGGGCCATCGCCTCCGATCCGGCGCTGGCCGGGGTCCACGTGGTCATCCTCACCAACTACGGCCTCGACGAGTACGTCTTCGACGCCCTGCGCGCCGGGGCCGCCGGATTCCTCCTCAAGGACACCGAGCCGGCCGAGCTGCTGCGGGCCGTCGAGGTCGCGGCGCGCGGCGACGCCCTCCTCTCGCCCGGCATCACCCGGCGGCTGATCGGCGCGTTCGTCTCCCGGCCCCCGGACCGCTCCACCGCTCCCGGCCTCGACGTGCTCACCCGGCGCGAGCGGGAGGTCACCGCCCTGGCCGCCCGCGGCCTGACCAACGACGAGATCGCCTCCCACATGGTGGTCAGCCCCTACACCGCCAAGACGCACATCAGCCGTGCCATGACCAAGCTCGGCGCCCGCGACCGGGCCCAGCTGGTCGTCTTCGCGTACGAGTCCGGGCTGGTCGAGGCCCGCAGGAACCCCGACGCCCCCGGGACCGCGCCGCACCGGGCGTGAGGCGGCCGGCCGGATCCGGCCGAGATGGGTGCGGGCCCCTGTGGAGTGGGGGACGGCCACGAGATATCTTGATGTCAAGCAATGTTGCAGACGTGGAGCGGAGCACCCGGTGACTGACTCGACCATCATCTATACGCACACCGACGAGGCCCCTGCCCTGGCGACGTACTCGTTCCTGCCCGTCGTGGAGGCCTACGCCTCGACCGCGGGTGTCACGGTGGAGAGCCGCGACATCTCGCTGGCCGGACGCATCATCGCCGGCTTCCCGGAGCGTCTGAAGGCCGACCAGCGTATCGATGACGCACTCGCCGAGCTGGGCGAGCTGGCCAAGGCTCCCGGCGCCAACATCATCAAGCTGCCGAACATCTCGGCGTCCATCCCGCAGCTCAAGGCCGCCATCGCCGAGCTGCAGGCGCAGGGCTACGCGCTGCCGGACTACCCGGACGACCCGAAGAGCGACGAGGACAAGGACGTCCGCGCCCGCTACGACAAGGTCAAGGGCAGCGCCGTCAACCCGGTCCTGCGCGAGGGCAACTCCGACCGCCGTGCCCCCGCGTCGGTCAAGAACTACGCCAAGACGCACCCGCACCGCATGGGCGCCTGGACGGCCGACTCCAAGACGAACGTCGCCACCATGGGCGTCGACGACTTCCGGTCCACCGAGAAGTCCGCCGTCGTCGCCGAGGCGGGCGACCTGCGCATCGAGCTGGTGGGCGACGACGGCACCACCACCGTGCTGCGCGAGTCCGTACCCGTCCTGGCCGGCGAGGTCGTGGACGCCGCCGTGATGCGGGTCGCCGCGCTCCGCGAGTTCATCACCGCGCAGATCGCCCGTGCCAAGGCCGAGGACGTCCTGTTCTCCGTGCACCTCAAGGCCACGATGATGAAGGTCTCCGACCCGATCATCTTCGGCCACGTGGTGCGCGCCTTCTTCCCGAAGACCTTCGCCGAGTACGGTGACGTCCTCGCGGCGGCCGGCCTGACCCCGAACGACGGTCTGGGCGGCATCCTCAAGGGCCTGGAGGCGCTGCCCGAGGGCGCGAAGATCAAGGAGTCCTTCGAGGCCGAGCTCGCCGAGGGCCCCGCCCTGGCGATGGTCGACTCCGACAAGGGCATCACCAACCTCCATGTGCCCAGCGACGTCATCGTGGACGCCTCCATGCCGGCCATGATCCGTACCTCCGGCCACATGTGGGGCCCGGACGGCCAGGAGGCCGACACCGTCGCCGTCCTGCCGGACAGCAGCTACGCGGGCGTCTACCAGGTCGTCATCGACGACTGCCGTGCCCACGGGGCCTTCGACCCGTCCACGATGGGCTCGGTGCCCAACGTCGGCCTCATGGCGCAGAAGGCCGAGGAGTACGGCAGCCACGACAAGACCTTCGAGATCCCGGCCACGGGGACGGTCCGCGTGGTCGACGCCGCCGGTGACGCCGTGCTGGAGCAGGCGGTCGGCGCCGGTGACATCTTCCGGATGTGCCAGACCAAGGACCTGCCGATCCAGGACTGGGTCAAGCTCGCCGTCACCCGCGCCCGCGCGACCGGCAACCCGGCCGTCTTCTGGCTCGACGAGGACCGCGCGCACGACGCCCAGCTCATCGCGAAGGTCAGGACCTACCTGGCCGACCACGACACCGACGGTCTCCAGATCGAGATCATGACCCCGGAGAAGGCCACCGCGTTCTCCCTGGAGCGCATCCGCCGCGGCGAGGACACCATCTCCGTCACCGGCAACGTCCTCCGTGACTACCTCACGGACCTGTTCCCGATCCTGGAGCTGGGCACCAGCGCCAAGATGCTCTCCGTCGTCCCGCTGATGAACGGCGGCGGCCTCTTCGAGACGGGCGCCGGCGGCTCCGCCCCGAAGCACGTCCAGCAGCTCGTCAAGGAGGACTACCTGCGCTGGGACAGCCTGGGCGAGTTCCTCGCCCTCGCGGTCAGCTTCGAGCACCTCGCGCAGACCACCGGCAACGCCCGCGCGCAGGTCCTCGCGGACACCCTGGACCGGGCCACGGCCACCTTCCTCAACGAGGACAAGTCGCCCAGCCGCCGTCTCGGTGGCATCGACAACCGCGGCAGCCACTTCTACCTGGCCCTGTACTGGGCCCAGGAGCTGGCGCGGCAGACCGAGGACGCCAAGCTCGCCGAGGCGTTCACCCCGCTCGCCGCGACGCTCGCGGACGCGGAGGGGACCATCATCGACGAGCTGGTCGCCGTCCAGGGCAAGCCGGCCGACATCGGCGGCTACTACCAGCCCGACCCGGCCAGGGCCGCGGCCGTGATGCGCCCGTCGGCCACGTTCAACGAGGCCATCGCCACGCTCGGCTGACCCCGCGTCACCATCCCGTGCGACCGCCCCGGCAGGCTCCCCGCCCGCCGGGGCGGTCGTGCGTACGGGGCCGCCGGGCGGCTCCGCGCGGTCTACGGCACGCGGGCGGTCCACTCCTCGGTGGCGAACTTGGTCCGCACCAGTTCCTCCGCGCGGGCCATCTCCTCGGCGGTCACGGCGCCCGGGGTGAGGCCGTGGCGGCCGCGGAAGGAGTCGATCATGTTGGCGATGACGACCTCGCGGGGCAGGCCGGTCTGGCGCCTGAGCGGATCGACGCGCTTCTTCGCGGACCTGGTGCCCTTGTCGGACATCTTCTCCTTGCCGATGCGGAGCACGTCGAGCATCTTGTCGGCGTCGATGTCGTACGCCATGGTCACGTGGTGCAGGACGGCTCCGCCGCCGCCCGCCACGCGCTTCTGGGCGGCGCCCGCGATCTTCCCGGCGTCCGTGGCGATGTCGTTGAGCGGCTGGTACCAGGCCCGGATGCCCATGTCGGCCAGGGCTCCGAGCACCCAGTCGTCCAGGTAGGCGTAGCTGTCGGCGAAGGAGAGACCGGAGACCAGCGCGTCCGGTACCGACAGCGAGTACGTGATGGTGTTGCCCGGCTCCACGAACATCGCCCCGCCGCCGGAGACCCGGCGCACGACCGTCACGCCGTGGCGTTCCGCGCCGGCCGGGTCCACCTCGTTGCGCAGGGACTGGAAACTGCCGATGATCACGGCGGGGGAGTCCCACTCCCAGACCCGCAGCGTCGGCGGCCGGCGGCCCGCGGCTACCTCGGCGGTGATGACCTCGTCCAGCGCCATGTGCAGGGCGGGCGACTGGGGCGCGTCGTGGACGAGCTGCCAGTCGTAGTCGCTCCACTCGGTGGCGTGGGCGAGGGCCCGGCGGACCGCGACGGCCACGCCCTCGGAGGTGAGGCCGAGCATCACGGTCGACTCCGGCAGCGCGGCGTCGATCCGGGCGGTGAGGCCCACGGTGTCGGTGTTCGCCGGGACGCCTTCCAGGGCCGCGTCGATGGCCTCGATCGCCTCGTCGGGTTCGAGGAAGAAGTCCCCCGCGACCCGGACGTCGCGCAGGGCGCCGCCCTCCACCTCCAGGTCGACGACCACGAGCTTGCCGCCGGGGACCTTGTACTCACCGTGCACAGCCTTGCCTCCACGTTCACCCGGCTCCGCTCCGAACCGGCTCCGGTCAGGCATAACCTCGCCGTCGCACCGTTTAATCCGGGTGTTCCCGAGCGGCGCGCTCACCACGTCCCGTCGCGCGCCACCGCCCCCTCCGTGCTCTCGCGCAGGACGAGCCGGTGCGCCACGACGCGGTCCTGCGGATCCGCCGAGCCGGCAGCTCCGCCATCCGCACCGTCCCCGCCGTCCGGGCGGGCCTCCGGGCGCGTCGCCTCCTCGATACGGCGCAGCAGCAGGGCCACCGCGACGCGGGCCACCGCCTCCTTGTCCGGGGCCACGGTGCTCAGCGCCGGCACGCTGAAGCGGCCCCCCTCCACGTCGTCGAAGCCGATGACGGCCACGTCCTGGGGCACGCGCGCCCCGTACTCGTGCAACGCCCGCAACGCGCCGAGCGCCAACTGGTCGTTGAGGCACAGCAGGGCGTCGGGCCGGACCCCCTCGGCCAGGACGCGGCGCACGGCGGCCGCCCCGTCGGCCATGTGGAAGGCCTCGACCGGCAGCAGGGACGCCGGATCGAGCGCGATGCCCGCGGCGGCCAGCGCGGCGCGGTAGCCCCGGGTACGTGCCTGGGCGGTGCCCACACCCGGGTCGTCCCGCCCACCGACCGTCAGGACGCGCCGGCGGCCCAGTGCGATCAGATGCTCGGTCGCCTCACGGGCCGCCCGCTCGTTGTCGATCGCCACGTGGTCGGCGCCGTCCGTCAGCAGCTCGCCCAGCAGCACGGTCGGCGGAACTCCCGTATGGGCGCGCAGATCGTCCGGTGCGAGGGCCAGCGGACTCAGGATGACGCCGTCCACGAAATTCGAACCGAACCCGGCCAGCGCCGCCCGCTCCCGCTCCCGGTCCCCGCCGGACTGGTGGATCAGCACGGTCAGGGAGCGTCTTTCGGCCTCGCGGACGACGTGCCGGGCCAGCTCCGCGAAGTACGGGACGTCCAGTTCCGGTACGACCAGGGCGATGATGCCGGTGCGGCCGCTGCGCAGATGCCGTCCGGCGAGGTTGACGCGGTAGCCGAGGTGGTCGATCGCCTCCTGGACCACGCGCCTGGTCCGTTCGGACACGTGGACGTAGTCGTTGAGCACGTTGGACACCGTCTTCTCCGACACCCCCGCGTGCCGTGCGACGTCCTTGATCCTGGGCCGTGCCACCCGCGACCTCCCCTGCCCCTCGTACCCGTCGAGTCTAGAGGGCCCGCCCGTGCGGACCGGACGGCCGCCGCGTCCGGGACGCGGAGGGGCCGCCTGCCGCACGGGTGATGCCACAACCCTTTACAGCCAATGTACATCGATGTAAAAACAGGTCACCGCATCGGTGGAACCCGGCGCGGATCACCTCCGACGTGCGTGGTGGCGACTGCCGCCGTGCCGGTGCCCCCTGCGCCGGCCACCACGTCGTCCGGCCGTCGAAAGGTCAGTGATGAGCCCTGCACCCCCTGCCCGAGAGCCGCTCGGCGCCCGGGATCCCGGCCCGGCGCCCGGCCCCGGCCGCCGCCGGCTGCTGCGCTACGGCACGGCCGGGGCGGCGGCCCTGCTGGCCGGGGTACCGCTGACCGGCTGCGCCTCCCCGGCCAGGGCCGGGGGACCCTCCGCGCTGAAGGTGTGGGACCTTTTCCAGGGCGGCGACGGCATGCTCATGGACGAGATGATCGACGCCGTCTCGCGGGGCGCGGACGGCTTCCGCGTCGACCGGACCATCCTGGACTGGGGCCCCTCCTACTACACCAAGCTCGCCATGTCGGCGGCGGGCGGCCGGGCCTCGGACGTGGCCGTCCTGCATCTGTCGCGGCTGGCCGGATACGCCCCCGGCGGGCTGCTGGACCCCTTCGACCTGGATCTGCTGGCCGAGTTCGGCGTGACCGAGAAGGACTTCGCCCCCGCCGTGTGGAAACGCGCCCGCTACCGGGACACGGTCTACGCCGTCCCCCTGGACGTGCACCCCTTCATCGTCTTCTACGACAAGGACGCCGCGGAGCGGGCCCACCTGCTCGACCCGTCCGGCCACCTGGCCCCCATGGGCTCCCCCGAAGCGCTGCTCGACGCGGGGAAGCGGCTCGCCGAGGCCACCGGGCACTCCGGGATCCTCTTCGGACACGTCACCGACACCGCCCAGAGCTGGCGGCAGTTCGCCGCCCTCTACGCCCAGACCGGGGCCTCCTTCACCCTCCCGGACGGCGGCCCGCCCCAGATCGACGTGGACGCCGCCGTGCGCGTGGTCGCGTTCATGAAGCGGCTCTTCGACGGCCGGACCAACCCCAGGGACCTCGACTACAACAGCGCGATGGCCGCCTTCACGGGCGGGCGCGGCGGCATGATCATGGCGGGCGAGTGGGAACTGCCGACGTTCCGCGACTCCGCCGTCAAGCGGCTGGGTGCCGCGCCCTTCCCGCAGGTCTTCGGCCGCCCCGCCGTCTACGCCGACTCCCACAGCTTCGTGCTGCCGCACCAGGAGAACCCCGACCCCGCCCGGCGCAGGGAGGCCCACCGGTATGTCGCCGAGATCGTCAAGCAGAGCCTGACCTGGGCGGGCGCGGGCCACATCCCCGCCTACCAGCCGGTGCTGGCCCGCCCCGAATACGCCGCGCTCGACCCGCAGTCCTCCTACGCCGCCGCGGGCGAGAACGCCGTACTCGACCCGTCGAACTGGTTCGCCGGGGCCGCCTCGAACTTCCAGAACCGCATGTGCCAGCCGCTCCAGTCGGCGCTGCTGGGCAACACGTCCGCCGAGAAGGCCGTACGCCAGATGGTCCGCGAGGCGGACACCCTGCTGCGCCGCCCGAACCCGGTCGCCTGACGAGAGCCGAAGGAGCCGACATCGTGACCACCACCGCGCCCGCCGGGGAGGCGGCGCCCCCGCGCCCCGAGCCACCTGGGGCCCCGTCCACCGCGCGCCGGCGCACCGGACGCTCCGGCACCGGACGGCTCTTCGTCCTGCCGTTCCTGGTGTGCTTCGCGCTCTTCCTGGTCTGGCCCGTCGTCCAGGGCCTCTGGATGAGCCTGACCGACGCCTCCCTCACCCTGCGCGACCCCCAGTTCGTCGGATTCGCCAACTACGCCGAGGCGTTCGGGGACCCGGACGTCTGGAGCAGTCTGGGCAACACCGTCTTCTTCACCGTGATCTCCTGCGTACCGCTCGTCCTGGTCGCCCTCGCCATGGCCCTGCTGGTGCACAGCGGACTGGCCGGCCAATGGGCTTGGCGGCTCGCCTACTTCGCCCCGTACCTGCTGCCCGTCACCGTCGTCACACTCATCTGGACCTGGCTCTACCAGCCGGACATCGGCCTCGGCAACGAACTGCTGACGTCACTGGGTCTGGAACCGGTGGGCTGGCTCTCCGACGAGTCGGTGGCGATGTGGTCCGTCGCCGCCCTCACCGTCTGGTGGACGGTCGGCTTCAACTTCCTGCTCTACCTCGCCGCCCTCCAGTCCCTCCCGGCCACCTACGACGAGGCCGCAGCGCTCGACGGGGCCGGTGCCTGGCGGCGGCTGTGGTCCGTCACCCTGCCCCAACTGCGCCGCACCACCGTGCTGGTCGCCATGCTCCAGGTGCTCGCCTCGCTCAAGGTCTTCGACCAGATCTACATCCTCACCAAGGGCGGCCCCAACGGCTCCACCCGTCCGATCCTGGAGTACGTCTACGACGTCGGGTTCACCGGCTACCGGCTGGGCTACGCCTCGGCGGTCAGCTACGTCTTCTTCGCGATCGTCATCGTCGTCTCCCTCGCGCAGCTCCGCCTCTTCCGACAGGAGGACTGACCGTGTCCGCCACCGCCACCCCCGCCCGGCCCCGGCGCCGTCCGCGGCGCGAGGACTCCGGTTCCCCGATGCTGCTCGGCCACGGACGGCTGCCCCGTGTCCTGGCCGGGACCGCGCTGACCGCCCTCGCCGTCGTCTGGCTGCTGCCCTTCCTCTGGGCCGTCGCGACCTCGGTCCAGAGCGAGCAGGACGTGACCAAGCCCGGCCTGTCGCCGTTCAAGGGGGCCTTCACGTTTGCCGCGTACCGCCAGATCCTGGAGCGCGGAAACGTTCCGACCTGGGCGTTCAACAGTGTTCTTGTCGCCGTCCTGGTCACCGTGATCACCGTGGGCATCTCGACGCTCGCCGCCTACGGCTTCTCCCGGGGCACCTTCCGGGGCCGCCGCGCCCTCCTCGCCGTCACCGTCGCAGCGATCATGGTCCCGCCGCAACTGCTCATTGTGCCGCTCTTCGAGCAGATGACGATGTTCGGTCTGGTCGACACCTACGCGGCGATCGTCCTGCCCCAGGTCGTCGCCCCCATGATGGTGTTCATCCTGAAGCGGTTCTTCGACGGCATCCCCCGCGAACTGGAGGACGCCGCCCGGATCGACGGCGCGTCCGAGATCAGGGTCTTCCGGTCGGTCGTGCTGCCACTGTCCCGGCCGATCGTCGCCGCCGTCGCGATCTTCGTCTTCATCGGCGCGTGGAACAACTTCATGTGGCCCTTCGTGGTCACCAACGACCCCGACCTCATGACGCTCCCGGTCGGCCTGGCCACCGTCAAGGACGCCTTCGGTGTCCAGTACGCCCAGTCCATGGCGTCTGCCCTGCTGGCGGCGCTCCCGCTGATCGTGATGTTCCTCCTCTTCCAGCGGCGCATCGTCAACTCCGTGGCCACCACCGGCCTCGGCGGCGGCTGACGCCCGCTCTCCGATCCCCTCCGATCTCCTCCGATCCCCTCCGGGCCGTCCGCCGGCCCACCACCACCGTCCGACTGGAGTCTTCGTGCACACCCCGTCCGTCCCCCGTCCGGAGTACCCGCGACCGCAGTTCGTCCGCCGCGACTGGCTGAACCTGAACGGAACCTGGCAGTTCGAGACCGACCAGGGGGACAGCGGCCTCGAACGGGGACTCCTCGGCCGCGACCTCACCGGCGAGATCCTCGTCCCCTTCGCCCCCGAGTCCGGCCTGTCGGGCGTCGGCGACACCGATTTCCTGGAGGCCGTCTGGTACCGGCGCCGGTTCACCCCGCCCGCCGCATGGGCCGGCCGTACGGTGCTGCTCCACTTCGGGGCCGTCGACCACGACACCACCGTGTGGGTGGACGGCACCGAAGTGGTCCGCCACCGGGGCGGGTTCACGCCCTTCACCGCCGATCTCGGCGAACTCGCCCCGGCCGGGCGGGAGGTGGAGATCACGGTACGGGCCCGCGACCCGAAGTCCGGTCCCCAGGCCCGGGGCAAGCAGGCCGTCCGGTACGCCAATCATGACTGCAACTACACGCGCACCACCGGAATCTGGCAGACCGTCTGGGCGGAACCCGTCCCCGACGTCCATCTGCGCCGGCCCCGGATCACCCCCGACCTCGCCGGTTCCGCGTTCGGCCTGGAACTCCCGCTGTCGGGCAACCGCGCCGGCCACCGGGTGCGTGCCGTCCTCAGCGACGACGCGGGCGAGGTCTGCCGCGCCGAGGTGCGCGCCGACCTCGATCTGGCCCCCCGCCTGCACCTGCCCCTGCCGGACGGCCGGCGGCGCGAGTGGAGCCCCGAGGACCCCTTCCTGTACGGGCTGCGGCTCGAACTCCTCGACGCCGGGGGCGAGGTGACCGACACCGTGGAGAGCTACGCCGGTCTGCGCGCCGTCGCGGTTCAGGGCCGGACGGTCCTCCTCAACGGCCGCCCCCGCTTCCAGCGCCTCGTGCTCGACCAGGGCTGGTACCCGGACGGGCTGATGACCGCACCCTCCGACGAGGCCCTGGTCCGTGACATCGAACTGGCCATGGAGGCCGGATTCAACGGGGCCCGGCTGCACCAGAAGGTCTTCGAGGAGCGGTTCCTGCACCACGCCGACCGCCTGGGCTATCTGGTCTGGGGCGAGTTCGGCGACTGGGGCTGCGAGGTCGGCGGCTCGTCCGGCGACAACCAGCGGCCCGACGCCTCCTACGTGGCCCAGTGGCTGGAAGCCGTGGAACGCGACTACTCGCACCCCTCGATCGTCGGCTGGTGCCCGCTGAACGAGACGTACCAGAAGCTCCACGACCGGATCACCCCGCTCGACGACGTGACCCGGGCGATGTTCCTCGCCACCAAGGCCATGGACACCACCCGCCCGGTGATCGACGCCTCCGGCTACTCCCACCGGGTGCTGGAGACCGACGTCTACGACTCCCACACCTACGAGCAGGACCCCGCCGTCTTCCGGCGGCTCGTCTCGGGCCTCGCCCAGGGCGAACCCTTCGTCAACACCCACGAGAGCGGAGCCGCCTACTCCCAGGCGTACCGCGGACAGCCCTACTTCGTCAGCGAGTTCGGCGGGATCTGGTGGGACCCCGAGGCCGCCGCCGGGCAGTCCGGCAGCGACCGTACCGTCTCCTGGGGATACGGCGACCGGGTGCGCACCGAGGACGAGTTCCATGAGCGGTTCGCCGGTCTCACCGGCGTGCTGCTGGAGGACCCGGAGATGTTCGGCTACTGCTACACCCAGCTGACCGACGTCTTCCAGGAGCAGAACGGCGTGTACCGGTTCGACCGGGGCACCAAGCTCGATGTGACGCGCGTCCGGGAGGCCCAGCTGCGGCCCGCCGCGATCGAGCGGCGCCCGGCCGAGTAGCGAGCCGTCCCGATGGCGGGCGCCCGCTGCCACGGTGGGTGCCCGTCCCCCTGGCAGGTGTCCGTCCCCTGGTGGGTGTCCGTCTCCTGGTGGGTGTCCGTCTCCGTACCGGGGGCGGGTACCCACCGTGCCGTGGGACGGGACGGACCCCGCACCCGGGCCGGTGCCGCCGGGTCAGGCCGTCGGGGCCTCGTCGTGCGGGCGGCGGAGCCCCTCGACGAGGAGGGCGACCAGACGGCGCGCGTCGTAACGGGGGTCGTGTTCGGCGCCGATGCAGAGGTTCCCGACGCCGCGCATGAGCTCGTAGGCCGTCAGGCCGGAGCGGACCTCGCCCGCCTCGGCCGCGGCGTCGATCAACTGGGCGCACACCGGTGCGAGGGTGTCGAGGAAGTAGGTGTGCAGCGAGTCGAAGCCGCTGCTGTCGGGCTGGAGCACGGCGGCGAGCCCGTGCTTGGTCACCAGGAAGTCGACGAAGAGGTCGATCCACCGGGCCAGCGCGGTGTGCGGGGTGGGGCTGCTCGCCAGCAGGGCCGGACCGGCCTGTGCACAGGCCTCCACCTGGTGCCGGTAGACGGCGATGATCAGCTCCGCGCGCGTCGGGAAGTGGCGGTAGATCGTGCCCGTCCCCACGCCGGCCTCGGCCGCTATGTCGCGGACCGGCGCTTCGACCCCGGACGCGATGAAGACCGCGGCCGCCGCGTCGAGCAGCGTCTTCTTGTTGCGCAGGGCGTCCGCCCGCTTGGTACGGGCCGCCTGCCCCGTGCCGCCGTCGCTCATCGCACTGCTCCCTTTCACCTGACGGGTCCTACGACCTGACAGGTCCCGCGACCTGCCGGAATCTCACCGACCTGCCGGATCTCACCGACCGACCGACCGGATCGACCGACCGACGCGCTCCGGCCGAGCGTCGGGCATGTCCGGACCGTCGACGGTCCGCCGGTCGGGCTTGTTAAACGGAACCTCGTTCCGTATCGTTAACGGAACGAGGTTCCGTTTGGCCATGATGCCAGAGCGGGAGCCCCGCAGCCAATCACGCGCGCTCTCAGCCGCACCGCTCACCCATGGAGGACATGGTCATGCAGTACCGCACGTTGGGCCGCACCGGTGTACAGGTCAGCTCCCTCGCACTCGGCGCGATGAACTTCGGCAGGATCGGCCGCACGACCCAGGAACAGGCCACCGCGATCGTCGACGCCGCCCTCGACGCCGGGATCAACGTCATCGACACCGCCGACATGTACGGCGACGGCGAGTCGGAGGAGATGGTCGGCAAGGCCCTCGCCGGCCGCCGCGACGACATCGTGCTGGCCACCAAGGCCGGCATGCCCATCGGGGAGGAGCGCAACCACCGGGGCAGCTCGCGCCGCTGGCTGGTCACCGAGCTGGACAACAGCCTGCGCCGCCTCGGGGTCGACCACGTCGACCTCTACCAGATCCACCGCTGGGACCCGAGCACCTCCGACGAGGAGACGCTGTCGGCCCTGACCGACCTCCAGCGCGCCGGAAAGATCCGCTACTTCGGCTCCTCGACCTTCCCGGCCTACCGCCTCGTGCAGGCCCAGTGGGCCGCCCGGGAGCACCGTCTCGGCCGCTACGTCACGGAACAGCCCAGCTACTCGATCCTGCAGCGGGGGATCGAGACCCACGTCCTGCCGGTGGCCGAGGAGTACGGCCTCGGCGTGCTGGCCTGGAGCCCGCTCGCCTCGGGCTGGCTGTCGGGGGTGGTCCGGGCGGGCAAGCCCATCAGCACCAGCCGCTCGGTCCTCCTGCCGGAACGCTTCGACACCTCGATCCCCGGTAACCAGGCCAGGCTCCACGCCGTCGAACAACTGGCGGACGTCGCCGCCGAGGCCGGCCTCACCATGATCCAGCTCGCGCTCGGATTCGTGACCGCGCACCCGGCCGTGACCAGCGCGCTCATCGGCCCCCGCACGCCGGACCACCTGCCCGCACAGCTCGCCGCCGCCGACACCGTCCTCTCCTCCGACGTCCTGGACGCGATCGACGCGATCGTCGCCCCGGGCACCGACCTCGCCCCGCAGGAGAAGTTCGACACCCCGCCCTCGTTGCTCGACCCGTCACTACGGCGCCGCTGAGCGCCCCGGCGAGCGGAATCGCGGTACGGAGACCTGGCTGCCCTCGGTGCCCGGTGTGCCCGGGACTCCGCCAGGCCCGGGGATCCGGCGTGCCCGGAGCTCCGTGAGGCCCGCGTCCGGTCGGGCCCGCGCTGCGCCGGGCACCTCGCGGACCGGACCGCTCGCCCGGGTGGCGCGCCGGACGGGACGGCACGGCCACGCCCCCGCCGATCACCAGGACGGGGACCGCGCCGGGGGCGCTTCGCGGGCTCCATGCTTAGCTGGAGGCATGATCGATGACTTCCTCGCCACGGACACGGCCAACCCGGCACGGGTCGAGGCAGCGGTCAGGGCGGCGGCCGCCGCCGAGATCCTGCCCCGCTACCGGCAGCTGGCCGCGCACGAGATCGTCGAGAAGAGCGGGCCGCACGACCTGGTCACCGCCGCCGACCGGCTGGCCGAGGAGCACCTGACGGCCTCCCTGACCCGGCTGCTGCCCGGTTCGGTCGTCGTGGGCGAGGAGGCCGTCCACGCCGACCCGGCGGTCTACGACGCGCTCCACGGCGACGCCCCCGTCTGGATCGTGGATCCCGTCGACGGCACCCGCCAGTTCGTCCACGGTGAACCCGGCTTCTGCACCCTGGTCGCCCTCGCCCACCACGGCGAGGTGTTCGCCTCGTGGACGTACGCCCCCGTGCTCGACGAGTTGGCCGTCGCCGTACGCGGACGCGGGGCGACACTCAACGGAACGCCGCTGCACAGTGGTTCACCCGCGCCCGGCGCCGTCCTCAAGGTGGCGATGTCGCACCCCGACTACACCTCCGACGCCCAGAAGCGGGCGCTGCTGGGGCTGCGTACCGACGGCATCGACGCCCGCGCCTGCGGTTCGGCCGGACTGGAGTACCTGGCCGTCGCGTGCGGGGCGCAGGACGGCGTCGCCTTCAACTGGGAGCTGGCCTGGGATCACGCGGCCGGGCTGCTCCTGGTCACCGAGGCGGGCGGCGCGCAAGCGACCCTGTCCGGCGTGCCCTACCGCATCACCGGCGGCAACGACCTGCCGTTCACGGCGGCCAGGGACGCGGCGACGGCCGAGCGGATCCTCGACGCGTTGCGGTCCGGGGCGGACGGTCCGGACCCCTCGGTCAGCTGACCGGCTCCGGGGTCGCCGCGCCGTCCCGGTCGCCGTCCAGCACCGCCCGTACCTCCCGTACGACCTCGGCCGCCGTCCCGACCGCCTCCACGTCCAGGCCGCGCAGTGCGGCGGCGACCCGGTCCGCGAAGCCCTCGGGGGTCCGGGGCAGGGCCGCCGTCGCCGCGAGCGCGCCCTTCTCGTTCAGACACCAGGCGCGGTGGTGGGCGTGCAAGGACTGGGCGAGCACGCCGAAGGCCTTCGACAGGCACAGGGCGACATGCAGCACGTCGCCGGACGGGGCCGACGTGCGGGCGGCCGCCACGGAGAATTCCGCCTCCCACACGGCGTCGGCGAGCGCCCGGCGCAGCGGTTCGGGGTAGGCGCCCGCCGCTTCCCGAAGGGCTGTCACCTCGCCGTCGGCGTCGCGCAGTACGCGGCCCAGGGCGACCTCTCCGACGTAACAGGGTGACCAGAAGCCCAGCGGATGGCCCGGCTGGACGCCCACCTCGAAGCGGCCCGCGCGGCAGTCCGCCCACACCGACCCCACCCGGTCCAGATCGCGCAGGATCCAGTCGACGGCGACCCCGTCGACCGTCAGCCACGCCCCTCCGTTCACCCACGGCCCCCAGCCGCCCGGACCCGCCACGTCCACCGGAGCCCCCTGGAACTCGGAGGCCAGGGCGGCGAGACCGGCCAGATCGGGGGTGCCCCGGTAGTAGACCCCCAGATCCCAGTCGGAGTCGTGCCGGTGGGTGCCGCGGGCGCGGCTGCCACCCAGCACGACGGCGCTGATCCCGGAGAGCCGGACCAGTCGGCCGGCCATCTCGGCGACGGCGGGGGAGGGGACGCACGGCTCGTTCATCGAACGGGAGGCTACCCGGGGGTCACCGGCGGACGCGCCCCAATATCCTGGGTCCGTAGGCCATCGGCTGACGAAGGAGTCCGAAGGTGCCATCGATGCTGGATGCCGTCGTCGTGGGCGCGGGCCCCAACGGGCTGACCGCCGCTGTCGAACTGGCCCGCCGGGGCTTTGCCGTGGAGGTGTTCGAGGCCCGGGAGACCGTCGGGGGCGGCGCGCGTACGGAGGAGCTGACCCTCCCCGGTTTCCGCCACGACCCCTGTTCCGCCGTACACCCGCTGGGCATCGGCTCGCCCGCCTTCGACGCCATGCCCCTCGCCCGGCACGGCCTGGAGTGGCTCCAGCCCGAGCTGGCGCTCGCCCACCCCTTCCCGGACGGTACCGCCGCCGCGCTCACCCGGTCGGTGGGGGAGAGCGCCATGACGCTCGGCCCTCAGGACGCCGGGGCCTACCGCAGGACCGTCGCGCCCTACCTCGGGCACTGGGACACCCTGGCGGAGGACTTCCTGCGGACCCCGTGGGACGGTCTGCCGCGCGACCCGTACCGCTGGATGCGGTTCGGGCTGGACGCGCTGCCGCCCGCCACCCTGCTCGCCCGGCGCTTCCGGGGCGCCAAGGCGCGCGGGCTGGTCGCCGGGCTCGCCGCGCACGCCATCGCGCCCACCAGCGGCCTCGCGACGAGCGGCATCGCCCTGCTGTTCGCGCTCGCGGCGCACGAGAAGGGCTGGCCCGTGCCGCGCGGCGGCTCCCAGGCCATCTCCGACGCCCTCGCCTCCTACCTGCGCGAGCAGGGCGGCACCGTCCGCACGGACACCGAGGTCAGGCGCCTGGACGAACTGCCGCCCGCCCGCGCGTACATCTTCGACACCTCGCCCACCGCGCTCGCCCGGATCGCCGGCCTGGGCGGCGCCTACCGGGGGTACCGGTACGGCGCCTCCTGCTTCAAGATCGACTACGCCCTGTCGGGGCCCGTCCCCTGGACCGCCGAGGAGGCCCGGAGAGCGGGCACGGTCCACATCGGGCCCACCGCCGGGGAGATCGACCGGGCCCTGCGCGCCGCCGTGGACGGCCGCGATCCCGCCGTCCCCTTCCTGATCACCGCGCAGCCCAGCCTCGTGGACCCCTCCCGCGCGCCCGAGGGCCGGCACGTCTTCTGGGTGTACGGCCATGTCCCGGCGGGCTGGGAAGGGGACGCCACCGAGGTCATCGAACGGCAGCTGGAGCGCTTCGCCCCCGGCTTCCGCGACCTGGTCCTGGCCCGTGCCACCGCCGGTCCGCCGCAACTGGCCGCGCGCAACGCCAATTACGTCGGCGGGGACATCGCCACCGGCGCCTTCGCCGGGCTCCAGACGGTGATCCGCCCCAGGCTCGCCCGCGTGCCGTACGCCACCGCCCGTCCGGCGGTCTTCCTCTGCTCCTCGGCCACCCCGCCGGGACCGGGCGTGCACGGGATGTCGGGCCACCACGCGGCGAAGGCGGTGTGGCGGCGGCTGCGGGCCGCGTGAGCCCGGCGCCGGGTGACGACGCACGGCCCGTTCCGGCCCCGGCGGGCGCACCGGGGCCGGACGGGGGGACGGTTCAGATCAGGTCCCGGTTCAGATCAGGTCCTCGCCCTTGCGGCGGGCCTCGGCCCACTCGCGGAAGAACGCGCGGCTGATCACGAACAGGACGACGGCCACGAGGACGGGCCATACAAGGACGTAGGCGCTCAGAGCGAACGTGGTCATGATGCCTCCTTCTGACTCAGTGGGTGGTGGCGGGCTCGGGCGTGTCGTCGCTGCCCGTACCGTCCGCCTGGTGGGGGACCCCGCCCCCGGTGGCGACCGGGCCCGTGGCGGACCCGTCGTCGAAGTCACCGGTGCGCTGCGCGATGAGGGCGAAGTCGAAGCCGTCCCGCCGGCGGACGGACATGGCCCAGCAGATGACGGTGCTCACGGAGTACGCGACGAGGGAGCCGCACAGTGTGGCGTACTCGTGCAGCGAGCCGATGGCGAACGGCGCGGAGACCACGACGGCCAGTACCCCGACGGTCTTCGCCGCCTTGGTGCCGAAGAAGCCGAACACCATCAGCCCGAGGACGACACCGATGCCGAGCACCGACAGGACGTCCACGACGATGCCGAAGACGCCGTCCACCGGGATCCAGGCGAAGCGGACGGGGAGGAACACGGCGAGCGCCGCGAGCACGGAGACGGTGAACGCTCGGTTGGTGACCTTCTCCCAGTAGAAGCTGGCCAGGACGGGGAAGACGAGCGCACCCCACAGGGCGCCGACGAACACCAGCAGGTCCAGGATGCTCAGTTGGAGGCTGGCGAAGGCCACGGCCATCGCGGTCGCCACGACCATCGTGACGCGGCCGACCAGCAGCATCGTCCGGGGGTTCGCCTTCTTCACGCCGGCCACGTTCTGCCCGTAGACGTCGGCCATCATGATCGAGGAGAGCGCGGCGAGGTCGGAGTCGGCGGTGGAGGAGAGCGCCCCGATGATCATGATGAAGAACAGGGCCAGCAGGACGGGCGGCAGATAGGTGGACGCCATCTCGGGGATCAGGTTGTTCATGTCCCCGCCGGTCGGCTCGAAGCCCAGGTAGAGGGCGAGGACACCGAGCATGCCGACGCCGATCACCATGGCGCCGTAGCCGACGGTCGCGGTGACGAAGGTCGGCTTGATCAGGTTCTGCCGCACGGCGAAGAGCCGCTGCGCGATGGTCTGGTTGCCGATGGCGTAGGCCAGGACCGCGGCGATGTAGGGCGCGCCCTGCCCCATGAACGCCTCGCTGGAGAAGAAGCTGCCCTGCTGCGGTGTCAGGTTCTCGGCGCCCGTCTCGAACGCCGCCGGGAACCCGGCCGCGAAGAAGATGAACGGCACGATCACGGCCACGGCGCCGAGCATCGCGACGACCTGGACGAAGTCGGTCAGGACGGAGGCGCGGAACCCGGACCACAGGGTGTAGAGCAGGACGCCGGCGGCCACGGCGAAGACGCCCTGGGTGAAGTTGAACGGCGACAGCAACGAGATCAGTACGCCACCGGCGATGAAGTTGGACATCAGGCTGATCAGGCTGCCGACGATGTTGGAACCGGCGAGCATCAGCTGGCTGGAACGGCCGTGCCGGGCGTACATGACCTCGGCCAGCGTGTGGGCCTTGGGAGCCACGGAGCGGATGCGCTTGCCGAAGGGGTAGATGAAAAGGATCATCAGGGCACCCCAGAGCCCGTAGTGGATGGGCCCCGATATGCCGTAGGTGTACCCGGACGTCGCGGAGGCGTACATCGAGGCCGCCCAGATCCACGTTGCCGTCATGCTGGCGGCCGATATGCCGAAACCGATGTTGTTGCCGCCGGTCATGTACCCGTCGGCGTTCTCGTCCTTCTTCCCGATACGGGTGGAGATCAGGAAGGTCCCTCCGTAGAAGAAGACCAGCAGACCTACGACCACCACGGCGCTGAACTGAGCTGTTTCCGTTCCGCTCACACACGCCACCCCTTTCGCACTCGCGGAACCCGGCGACGGACGCGCCCGGGAAACCGACCGGGGTCCGTGTACGCGTGCCACGCGACGCGGGCGTGGGCAGGGCTCCTGCACGGGCCCCCGAAACGTGTCGGCACGGTAGCCGGGGGCGTTCACTTGACGGCGGACTCTTCATGTCCGCAAATGCCAGGCACCATAACAGCCTCTCGGGACGGAATGATCTTCGAATGGGCGAGGTTCCACGGGGGCGGCAAAGTCTCATATGTCGCTTCTGGAGGGGTTGTTGTGCTTTGGATGCCGCCTTTGTCCTGCCTTGACTGCTCTCGGGGTCACCCCGGTGGTGTGCTCGCTTTGCGGGTCGCAACTGCGACGGGGGCCGCTTTGTTATGGGGTGGTGATCACGGGGGCGTCCTGGAGGTGCCGTACGGCGCCGCCGACGGCCGGGACGGCGCGGCACCCGGGCGCACGGAGCTCCGCGTCCGTCTCACCGGGTGGACAGGCGCTCGGGGTGGCGCGAGAACGTCCTGGCAGTTCCACGCCGATGTCGGATTTCCGCCAGACCGAAGGCGCTGGGTGACCCATCCTTGAACCATGCACACCGACACCGAGCGCTGCGTGCGGGCCGTCCGGTCGAAGGACGCCCGGTTCGACGGCTGGTTCTTCACGGCGGTCCTGACCACCCGGATCTACTGCCGGCCCAGTTGCCCCGTCGTGCCGCCCAAGGACCGCAACATGGTCTTCTACCCCAGCGCCGCCGCCTGTCAGCAGGCCGGCTTCCGGGCCTGCAAACGGTGCCGGCCCGACACGAGCCCCGGCTCGCCGGAGTGGAACGCCCGCGCCGACTCCGTCGCCCGCGCCATGCGCCTGATCCAGGACGGTGTCGTCGACCGGGAAGGCGTGCCGGGTCTCGCCGCGCGCCTCGGCTACTCGGCCCGCCAGATCGAGCGCCAACTGCTCGCCGAGCTGGGTGCGGGACCCCTCGCGCTGGCCCGCTCGCAGCGGGCCCAGACCGCCAGGCTCCTCATCGAGACGACCGCGCTCCCGATGGCCGAGGTCGCGTTCGCCGCCGGATTCTCGTCGGTCCGCACCTTCAACGACACCGTGCGCGAGGTCTTCGCACTGGCTCCGGGGGAGCTGCGCGGCCGGGCATCCCGTGGGGCCCAGGCACCCCGTACCCCGGGCGTCATCTCCCTGCGGCTGCCCTACCGGGCCCCGCTGGAACCCGGCAACCTCTTCGGACATCTCGCCGCGACCGCCGTCCCGGGGGTGGAGGAGTGGCGCGACGGGGCCTACCGCCGCACGCTCACCCTGCCGCACGGGCACGGCATCGTGGCGCTCTCCCCGCGGCCCGACCACATCGCCTGCCGTCTCTCCCTCACCGACCCCCGGGACCTCACCCAGGCCATCAGCCGGTGCCGCAGACTCCTCGACCTCGACGCCGACCCGGTGGCCGTCGACGGGCAACTGCGCGCCGACCCCCTGCTGGCCCCGCTCGTGGACGCCGCTCCGGGACGACGTGTTCCGCGCACGGTCGACGCGGCGGAGTTCGCCGTCCGCGCGGTGCTCGGCCAGCAGGTGTCCACGGCCGCCGCCCGCACCCACGCGGGCCGCCTGGTCACCGCCCACGGCGTACCGGTCGAGGACCCCGAAGGCGGCCTCACCCACCTCTTCCCGACCCCCGGGGCGCTGGCCGGGCTCGACCCCGAGGCCCTCGCCCTGCCCCGCAGCCGCCGGGCCACGCTCACCACCCTGGTGGCCGCCCTCGCCGGTGGATCCCTGCGGCTGGACGAGGGAACCGACTGGGAGCAGGCGCGGGCCGAGCTGAGCGCCCTGCCCGGATTCGGTCCCTGGACCGTCGAGGTCATCGCGATGCGCGCCCTCGGCGACCCGGACGCCTTCCTCCCCACCGACCTCGGTATCCGCAGGGCCGCCGAGCGGCTCGGCCTCCCGTCCACCCCGGCCGCCCTCACCGCGCGCGCCGCGCACTGGCGGCCGTGGCGGGCGTACGCCGCGCAGTACCTGTGGACCGTCGACGACCACCCCATCAACCACCTGCCCGCCTGAGAAGCCGAGCCCGTACCCGAGAAGCCCACCCGTACGCCGTACGGACACCACATCCACATCCCAGGGAGACCGCACCATGGCCGCCGCCCCGACAGCGAGCCGGACGACCCCGGCGACCCGGCAGCACACCGTCCTCGACAGCCCCTACGGGCCGCTCACCCTGGTCGCCACCGACGGCGTGTGGCAGGTCTGTACATGACCGAACAGCGGCACCGCCCACCCGAGGAGACCTTCGGCGTGCCCGACCCGGAACCCTTCGCCGAGACCGTCCGCCAGCTCGACGCCTACTTCGCGGGCGACCTCACCACGTTCGACCTGCCGCTGCGGCTGGACGGCACCCCCTTCCAGCGCGCCGTCTGGGCCGAACTGCGGCAGATCCCGTACGGCGAGACCCGCTCCTACGGCGAGCTGGCCGAACGCCTCGGGAAGCCGGGCGCCTCCCGCGCGGTGGGTCTCGCCAACGGGAAGAACCCGGTGGGCATCATCGTCCCCTGCCACCGGGTCGTCGGAGCCACCGGCAGCCTCACCGGATACGGCGGCGGGCTGGACCGCAAGCGGCGGCTGCTCGACTTCGAACGGGGGGAGCCGGGCGAGGCGCCCGCCCTGTTCTGACGGCCGCCGCCCCCACCCATCGTATGGCCGGGGGCGGCCTGGGCCGAAGGGTCAGCCGACGAAGATCTCCGTCACCGACCAGATCGCCAGCCCGAGCATGCACAGACCGCCGATGCGCTGCACGGTCTTCAGCGGCACCCGCTTGGCGATGAAGCGCCCCGCCAGCAGTGCCAGGGCGGACACCGACATCAGGGCGACGGCCGAACCGATCGCCGTGGACCAGGCACCGTTGCTCGCGGCGAGGTTGGCGGTGGTGATCTGCGTCAGGTCGCCCCACTCGCTGATGAAGACGGCCATGAAGGCGGTCGAGTAGACCGGCCAGAAGCCGGTCACGGTCTTGATCTCGCCCTCCTCGTCCCCGTCGTCCCCGCCGCTCCCGCGCAGCAGCATGAACGCGCCGAGACCGAAGAGGGCGGCCGAGACCAGCTTGACGACCCAGTCGGGCAGCAGCCCGATCAGACCGCCCGCGCCGACCGCGATGGCCACATGCACGATGAACGCCGAGGACGTTCCGAACCACACGTAGAGCGGGCGCATGCGGGTGCCCATGGCCAGCGAGGCGAACATCGTCTTGTCGGGAAGCTCCGCGAGGAAGATCAGCCCGAAGGCGGTGACGATCGCCAGGAGGTCGAGATGCATTCCGGGTGGCTTTCTGTGAGTGCCGGACCCCGGGCCTTTCGCGAAGTGCCGTTCAGGCTTCCTCGGAGGACCACTCGGCCCGGCATGACGGCAACACCCACGGGGGACGTGGGTGTGTCATACCTGACCGAAGGTCTCGCCCGCCCGTGAGAACTCACGGGCCCGGCCACCGGGAATCCGGAGATTCCAGTGTGTCGACGACCGGTTCGCGGGGCTACTCCCCTTCGCAGCCTTCCACACTACCCCACCCCGGGGGCCGCGAGGCCGGACGGACCGCCCGGCAAGGGCCGGAGCGACCCGCGGACACGGCGGACGGTCCGCCTCAGGGCGTCGCCCCCGCCGCGACCCGCTCCAGCAGGGCGGGCAGCGCCGTCCCGATGGGCTCGCGGATCGTCTCCTCGGCCGACGCGTCGTACGGGGTCGGCTCCGCGTTCACCACGAACAGCCGGGCCCCGTGCTCCACCGCCATCCCGGCCAGCGACGCGGCCGGCCGCACCTGGAGGGTCGTCCCCACGGCGATGAACACCTCGCTCGCCTTGGTGATCGCCGTCGCCTCCGCCAGCACCCGCGGATCGAGCCGCTCCCCGAACATCACCGTCGCCGACTTCAGGATCCCGCCGCAGACGGCGCACGGGGGATCCGCCTCCCCGGCCTCGACCCGCGCGAGCGCCTCGGCCATGGGGGACCGGGCGTGGCACCGAGTGCAGACCACCTCGCGCGCCGTGCCGTGGAGTTCGACGACCTTGCGGGCGGACAGCCCGGCCGCCTGGTGCAGTCCGTCCACGTTCTGGGTGATGACCCTCACCGGGGTCCCGGACCGCTCCAGCGCGGCCACCGCGCGGTGGGCCGCGTTGGGCTCGGCGCCCCACGTCGCGCTGGTGCGGCGCATCTGCCAGGAGCGCCGGCGGATCTCCGGATCGGCCATGTAGAAGTCGTACGTGACGAGCTTCACGGCCTCCGGGTCCTTCCGCCAAAGGCCTTGCGGCCCACGGTAGTCGGGGATGCCGGAGTCCGTGGACACACCGGCGCCGCTGAGGATCGCGACGAGAGTCATGAGCCGAGCGTACGGACGGCCCGCGCCGCCCGCGATCACATTTCCGACCGCCGCGCCGTCACCCTCCGGCCGGTACGCCGTCCTCCAGTTCGGCCGCCCCCGCACCGGAGTCCAGCACCTCCAGCGCCGCCTCGACCCGCAGTGCGAGCCGTCCTGGCAGATGGCCGCCGAGGTCGGCGCGGTCCACCAGGCGCCAGGACAGGAGCTCCTCCTCCTGGAGCCGGATCGCGTCGAGCTGCTCCCCGGACAGCACACCGCCGTCGTACAGATACGCGGCGATCGGCGGGCGCCCCGGCCCGCGCGCCCAGTCCACCGCCAGCAGCCGGCCGGGTTCCAGGTCGAGGCCGATCTCCTCCGCGGTCTCCCGGCGGGCGGCCTGCCGTGGGCTCTCGCCCTGGTCCGACTCGATCGTGCCGCCGGGCAGGGCCCAGCCCTCGCGGTAGTTCGGCTCGACGAGCAGGACCCGTCCCCGGGAGTCCCGGAAGAGCGTGGCGGCGGCGGACAGGATCCGGGGCAGCCCGGCGATGTAGGTGGCGTAGTCAGAGGTCGTCACGGGGGCAGCCTATGCGCGGACGCGGACAGGCATGGGCAGAGCGGGGGTGGTCCCGATAGGGTCGTGGCGGCGCGACTGCCTGTTCGAAAGCAAGGGATACAAGGTGACGGACGGAGCAGTGATCGAGACCGCCCGCGTGCTCGTCGCGGCGGACAAGTTCAAGGGCTCGCTCACGGCCGTGGAGGTCGCGGAGCGGGTGACGGCCGGGCTGCGGCGCGTCGTTCCCGGGGTGCGGGTGGAGACCCTGCCCGTCGCGGACGGCGGCGACGGCACGGTCGCGGCGGCGGTGGCCGCCGGGTTCGAACGCCGCGAGGCACGGGTGACCGGCCCGCTCGGGACCCCGGTGACGGCGGCCTACGCGGTGCGTTCCACCACGGCCGTGGTGGAGATGGCCGAGGCGTCAGGCCTCCAGCACCTCCCCGCCGGGGAGTTCGCCCCGCTCACCGCGACCACGTACGGCTCGGGCGAGCTGTTGCGCGCGGCGCTGGACGCGGGGGCCCGGACCATCGTGTTCGGGGTCGGCGGCAGCGCCACGACGGACGGCGGCGCGGGCATGCTCACCGCGCTCGGAGCCCGCCTCCTGGACGCGGACGGCAAGCCCGTCGGCCCCGGCGGCGCCGCTCTCGCGGAGCTGGCCGAGGCCGACCTGTCGGGCCTCGATCCCCGGTTCGCGGACGTCGATCTGGTCCTCGCCAGCGATGTGGACAACCCGCTGACCGGGCCGAAGGGCGCCCCCGAGGTGTACGGGCGGCAGAAGGGGGCCACCGAGGACGACATCGCGGTCCTCGACGCGGCCCTCGCCCACTACGCGTCCCTGCTGGGACCCGAGCGGGCCCGGCTCCCCGGTGCGGGCGCCGCCGGAGGCATCGGGTACGGCGCGCTGGTGGCCCTCGGCGCGCGCTTCCGGCCCGGTATCGAGGTCATGCTCGACGTGCTGGGCTTCGCCCCGGCGCTGGCGCGGGCCACCCTCGTCGTCACCGGCGAGGGATCGCTCGACGAGCAGACCCTGCACGGCAAGGCCCCGGCGGGTGTCGCCGCCGCCGCGCGGGCGGCGGGCGTGGAGGCCGTCGCGGTCTGCGGACGCCTCGCCCTGCCAGCGGAGGCGCTGCGCGGGGCCGGTATCCGGCGGGCCTACGCCCTCACGGAGCTGGAACCCGACCCGGCCGTCTGCATGGCCCAGGCGGGCCCCCTCCTGGAGCGCGCGGCCGAGTCGATCGCCCGCGACTTCCTGGTCTGACGCCGGGCACCGGCCGGTGACGTGACGGCACTTGGGGCGCCGGGGGTGGCCACGGCCCACGTGGTCCCCGTCGCCGGGGAGTTCACGCCGAAGCCCTGACCCGGCGCCCCGTACGTGAACGGGCCCGGCCGCGAAGGCCGGGCCCGTTCCGTGCGCCGGATCAGCTGGTGTAGGCCTCCAGTTCCGACAACTGGGCGGCGGGCCAGCCGGTGTTCCCGGTGAACGTCAGCCGCAGATGGCGGACCGGCGTTCCCGGGAGGGAGACGGTCGCGGTGTTGCCGCTGGACGGATCGAAGGTGTACCCCGCCGACGGCTTGAGCGTGCCGTACGTGCCGCCGTCGGTGCTGCCCGACACCGTCAGGGTCTGCGTGCGGGCCGCCCACACGGCGGCCGGGGGCAGCTTCAGTACCAGCCGCTTCAGCGCCTTGGGGGCGCCGAGGTCCACCGTGAGGGACTGCGGGAAGGCGTTGTTGACGCTCTCCCAGTAGCTTCCGGCGTTTCCGTCCACGGCGTTGGCCGCGCCGTACACGTCGGCGTGGCCGGTCTCGGTGACCGGACGCCCCTGGGCGAGGTTGCCCGTCTCCTCCGGCGGATCGGTCGGGTCCGTCGGGTCAGTGGGGTCGGTCGGGTCGGTGGGGTTGCCGCCTCCGCCGCCGGGCACACCGCCGTTGGTCCACACCGGGTCGGGCCAGACGCCGGTGCAGGCGGGCGGGTCGGCGTACCAGCCGGAGTTGCCGCCGCCCCGGGTGATCTGGAAGCCGCTGCCCACGCAGTTGTGGATCGGGTTGGACTGGGCGATGTGGGTGGCCACGACCTTCTCGAAGGTGGCGGTGCCCGGAGCCTGGATCTGGAGGGCGTACGTACCAGCCCCGTCGATCTTGACGTTGTCGAAGTGCAGCCCGTTGCTCGCGCCCTCGATCAGGTGGATCGCGGCGTAGGAGCTGTCCAGGACCTCGCTGTCGGTGATGTTGACCGTGGCGCCGCTGATCGGTTCGTTGAGGCCGCTGAACCAGATCGCGCCGACCCCGAAGTTCCAGTTGAAGTCGCTGTTCCCGGTCCGGATCAGGGTGTTGCGGGCGGCCGTGTGCGTACCCGCGACGGCAGTGCCCTGGCCCGAGTTGACGCCCGGATAGCGGTTGGCGATGTGCAGCCCGCCGCCGTTGGTGACCGTGTCCGCCATGACGTTGTCGGAGATCGTGATGTCCTTGCCGCCGTACGTCACGACGTTGTTGGCCAGGATCGGCAGGATCACCGTGTTGAACGTGAACGAGTTCTTCACGTTCGGGACGTTCTCCGCCCACATGGCCAGGCCGTCGTCCCCCGTGTTGCGGACGAAGGTGTTGGTGACGGTCGAGTTCGTGACCCCGTAGTGGAAGTTCACGCCGTCGGCGGTCTGGTCCAGGATCCGGCTGTTCTTGACGGTGAAGTTGTTCATCGGGCCGTCCATCCAGGCACCGCACTTGGTGTGCTGCATCCAGATGTTGTCGACGACCGAGTCGGACATGGCCCCGCCGATGGCGTTGACCTGGTCGTCGTCCACCCGCTCCCGGATGTCGCCGATGACGGCGAAGTCCCTGAGGGTGACGTTCTTGCTGCCGCCCTGCGCCGCGTACTTCCCGTAGACGCCGACCGCCTTGCTCCGGTCCGTGGGGTGACGTCCCGTCAGCACGCTGTACCAGGGGCCCGCTCCCCGCAGCGTCACCTGGTCCACGACGATGTGCTCGCGCACCTGGAAGGTGCCCTGCGGGAGGTAGACGGCCTTGCCCTGGGCGCGGCCCGCGTCCACCGCCGCCTGGATCTTCGCGGTGGAGTCGGCTGCGCCGGTGGGGTCGGCCCCGAAGTCGCTCACCACGTCCAGCGCGCCGGACGGCTTGCCGATCGGCGCTGCCACCTGCTCGAAGTCGGCCAGGTCCACGGTGAACGAGGGCGAGCCGGCGGTGGAGGCCACCTGGAGCCGGACCTTCGTCCCGGCGGGCAGGGTCGAGCCGAACATGGTCCGGGCCTCGTCGTAGAAGTGGTGCGGGTTGGTGTCGCCCGGGTTGTTGTTGAACGGATAACCGCCGTAGTACCAGCCGTACTTGGAGGTCACCGGCACGCTCTTGAGTACGGAGCCGTTCACCCGTACGTCCAGCGAGGCGTCCCGGCCCGTCCCGGCGGCGTTGTCCGGCAGCGAGTAGCGGAAGGTCATCGCGTTCGCGGGGGCGGTGAGGGTGAACTCCACGTACTCACCGACCGCGTCGAGCGTGACGGCCTGTCTGCCTGAGGCCTCCGAGGGCAGTGAGCCGTAGCGGCGGTCCGGGCCGATGAGCGTGCCGTTGGTCGCGGCGTACTCGGCCTCCTGTTCCGTGAAGGGGACGGTGGCGCCCCTGCCGGATATCCCGACCGGGGAAGGCGCGGGGACGGCGGCGGCCTGCGCCGAGGGGGCGCCGGCGAGGACGACCGCCGCGGCGGTGCCCACGGCGGTGAGCGCCATCGAGAGGGAAGCGGACAGGGAACGCCTGAACAGGCGGTGTCTGTGCGGTGGGGTCATGAGTGGGAGGTCCTAGCGGCTCGTGGGGGCTCTGCGGACGCCCCACAGGCTAGAAGGATCCGCGCAAGGAAGTCCACGCTGCTGCGCAAGATTTCGGCTTGGGAACTCAAATTAGTGACTCACGGGCGTGAATTGCTGCCAAGCGAGGGCGCCGGGGCCATGGACCGCGGGCCTCGTGTGGGCTACCGTGCGGCTTCGACTGATGAACGTTGACATGTCCATTGACATGCCGGGCGTCGTGCTGGCTTCATGTGAGGAATGCATGGGAGCGCTCCCAAGATCTTCTGCCTGTCTTGACCCACGAAAGGCGACGACGCATGAAGTCACCGACGCGAACCAGGCTGGGCACGGCACTGGCCGCGGCCGCCACCGCCACGGCTCTGCTGACGGCGCTCTCCGGCCCGGTCGCCGCGCAACCGGCCGCACCCGCGCCGGCCTTCCCGGCCGCCGCGGGCACCGGCACCGACTGGCTGCACACCGAGGGCAACCGGATCGTCGACGAGGACGGCAACCGGGTCTGGCTCACCGGGGCCAACTGGTTCGGGTTCAACACCACCGAGCGCGTCTTCCACGGGCTCTGGTCCGTCAACCTGGACGCCATCACCCGGCAGATGGCGGAGCGGGGCATCAACATCGTCCGCGTACCGATCTCCACCCAGCTCCTGCTGGAGTGGAGGAACGGGCAGGACGCCGTCTCCAGCGCGGTCAACACCTGGGCCAACCCCGAGCTGGAGAACAAGACCACCCTGGGGGTCTTCGACGCCTTCCTCGCCACGGCGGAGAAGTACGGCATCAAGGTGATGCTCGACGTCCACAGCGCCGAGGCCGACAACTCCGGCCATGTGCACCCCGTCTGGTGGAAGGGCGCGATCACCACCGAGCAGTTCTACCAGGCCTGGGAGTGGGTGACCGACCGCTACAAGGACGACGACACCCTCGTGGCGATGGACGTCAAGAACGAACCGCACGGTACGCAGTCCGAGAGCCCCCGGGCCAAGTGGGACGGCTCCACCGACCAGGACAACTTCAAGTACACCTGCGAGACGGCGGGCAGGCGCATCCTCGCGATCAACCCGCACGTCCTGGTCATGTGCGAAGGCGTCGAGGTGTACCCCAAGGACGGGGCCGACTGGTCCTCCACCTCCCCGGCCGACTACCACGGCATGTGGTGGGGCGGGAACCTGCGGGGAGCCCAGGACCATCCCGTGGACCTCGGCGCGGGACAGGACCAGCTCGTCTACTCCCCGCACGACTACGGGCCGCTCGTGTACCAGCAGCCCTGGTTCCAGGGCGCCTGGGACCGCACCACGCTGGAACGCGACGTCTGGGACCCCAACTGGCTCTACCTCCACAAGAACGGGACCGCGCCGCTGTTCATCGGGGAGTGGGGCGGCCACCTCGACAACGGGCCGAACCAGAAGTGGATGACCGCGCTGCGCGACCTGCTCGTGGACGAGGGCATCCACCACACGTTCTGGTGCGTCAACCCCAACTCCGGTGACACGGGCGGCCTGCTCGGTTACGACTGGACCACCTGGGACGAGGCCAAGTACGCCCTGCTCAAGCCCGCCCTGTGGCAGTCCGGGGGCAAGTTCGTCGGCCTCGACCACCAGGTGCGGCTCGGCGGCGCCACCAGCACCACCGGCATCAGTCTGGGCGACCTGTACGGCGGCTGAGCCGGACCCCGCCGCCGCACCACCCTCCACACGTCCTGGGGTGCCGTCTTCCCCCCGCCGCTCCGGCACCCCAGGATCCGCCGTCCCCACGCCCGCGTCCCTTCCGCACACCGCGCCGGCCGGCGGTGAGAATGCGACCGGGGGCGCGAGTGGGACGACGGCGGGAGCGGCGGCGATGAGCGACACGGACACGGACGGCGAGCGCACCGGGGGACTGCGGGTGGCCATGCGCGGGCGGGACCCGGATGAGGAGCACCGGGCCTCCACCCCCTTGGAGCTGCTGTTCGACCTGACGTTCGTGGTCGCGGTCTCCCAGGCCGCGCTCCAGTTGCACCACGCCCTCGCCGAGGGGCGCCTCGGGCCGGGGGTGGCCGCCTACGCGGCGGTGTTCTTCGCGATCTGGTGGGCGTGGATGAACTTCACCTGGTTCGCCTCCGCCTACGACACCGACGACGTGCCCTACCGGCTGCTCACGCTGGTGCAGATGGCCGGGGTGCTGGTGCTGGCCGCGGGGGTGGGCTCGGTGTTCGAGGACGGCGACTTCACCGTGGTCGTCCTCGGCTACGTGCTGATGCGGCTGGCCCTGATCAGCCAGTGGGCGCGCGCCGCCGTCGCCCACCACGACGGCCGGGCGGGCGCGCTGCGGTACGCCGTGGGCGTCGCCCTGGTGCAGGTGGGATGGATCGCCCGGCTGTGGGTGCCCGGCGCGTGGGCCTGGCCCACCTTCGTCGTGCTGGTGGCGGCGGAGCTGGCGGTGCCCGCGTGGGCGGAGTTCCACAGGCGCCGCACGCCGTGGCACCCCGGGCACATCGCGGAACGCTACGGACTGTTCACCATCATCGTCCTCGGTGAGGTGATCCTCGCGTCCTTCACGGCGATCCGCTCCGTCGTGGCGGGCCGGGGCCTGTCCGCGTCCGTCCTGCTGGTGGCGCTGGGCGGTCTGCTGCTGGTCTTCGCCCTGTGGTGGATCTACTTCGCCGTGGGTGAAGCCGTCCTGTCGAGCCTGCGCACCGCTCTGACCTGGGGGTACGGGCACTATGTGGTCTTCGCCGCGCTGGCCGCGATCGGCGCCGGGCTGGAAGCCGCGTCGGCGGCCTCCGAACACCACGCGCACCTCTCGATCCGCGCGGCGGGCCTGGCCGTGGCCCTCCCCGTCGCCCTCGTCCTGCTCGTCCTGGGCGGACTGCACCGCGCCGGCGGCACCGGGACCCCGGGGCACGCCCCGCTGCTGGCCGTGGGCGCGGCCGTCGTGGTCGTCCTGGGCCTCTGCTCCCCGGCGCTGGGGGCCGGAGGAGCGGTCCTGGGAATGGGCCTGGCGGTGAGTGCCACCCTGGCCGCCGACCTCGTCGTCCTCCGCCGCCGGTCCGGCACCCCCGGCCCCCGGGCTCCCCATGGGCACGCGGAAGGGCCCGGACGCCGGGGAGCGTCCGGGCCCTCGTGAGGGTCTGTGCCGCCGTACGACTACGGCAGCTGTGCCGCCCGTGCCTCGCGGCGGTTGTCGCGGAAGGTGTTCACCCGCCGCGCCGTGGCGAAGAGCGGGATCACCGCCCCCAGCACGACCTGGAGCGCACAGCCCGTCTGCAGGAGCAGCTGGCCACCGGGGGCGTCGAACGCCCAGGCGGCGAGGAGCCCCATCGCGGCCACGATCCAGCTGAGCATCGCCACCGCGAGGACACCGCGCGGCTTCGGGTACTCGACGCGGCTCACCATCAGCCACGCCACCCCGATGATCGCCAGCAGCGTCGGTACGAAGGGCAGCTCCAGGAGCACGATCGAGACGACCGTGAGCGCTCCGAAGGGGCTCGGCATGCCCTGGAACATGCCGTCCTTCAGCGTCACGCAGGAGAACCGCGCAAGCCTCAGCACCACCGCCAGCAGCACCACGATCGCCGCGAGCGCCGACACCCGCTGGTGCGCGTCGTCCGCGACCATGCCGTACACCAGCACGAAGTAGGCCGGTGCGAGGCCGAAGCTGATCAGGTCGGAGAGGTTGTCCAGCTCCGCGCCCATCGGCGAGGACCGCAGCTTGCGCGCCACGAGCCCGTCGAAGAGGTCGAACACCGCGGCCATGAGCATCAGGATCACCGCGGTCGCCGCGGAGTGCCTGGCCATGCCCGACTCGTCACTGCCCGTGAGGTGCGGGATGAGGATCCCCGTGGTGGTGAAGTACACCGCCATGAAGCCGCACGTCGCGTTACCGAGCGTGAGGGTGTCCGCTATCGAGAGGCGCAACGAGAGGGGCATGTCCTCGGCGTCGTCCTGCTCCTCGGCCTCGGGCACCCAGCCCGCCTGAGTATCAGGATCAATCACGGTCAATGCGAGTCACCCCCGCGGTGGTGGCCTGACCGACCTCGACCGCGGCCTCGACACCCTCCGGAAGGTAGATGTCGACGCGCGAGCCGAAGCGGATCAGACCGATGCGTTCGCCCTGCTCCACCTTCGTCCCCTGCGGGATGTACGGGACGATACGACGGGCGACCGCTCCCGCGATCTGCACCATCTCGATGTCGCCGAGCTCGGTGTCGAAGTGCCAGACGACGCGCTCGTTGTTCTCGCTCTCCTTGTTGAACGCCGGAACGAAACCACCGGGCACGTGCTCGACGGACGTCACGGTGCCGGACAGGGGCGCCCGGTTGACGTGGACGTTCAGCGGGCTCATGAAGATCGCGACGCGGGTGCGCCCGTCCTTCCACGGCATGATGCTCTGCACCACGCCGTCGGCCGGTGAGATGACGCGACCCTGGGTGATCTCGCGCTCGGGGTCACGGAAGAACCACAGCATGCCCGCCGCGAGCGCGGTGGTGGGCACGGCCACGGCGGCCCAGCGTCCGGACTTGCGGGCCCGGACGAGGCTGAGTGCCGCGGTGGCGACGGTCGGGAGGAGCCACGGCGATGCTCCGCGCGCAAGGCGGACCCCACCGCGCGGTGCAGGGGTTTGGCTGTCGGGCATGGATGACCTTCGTAGCGGATGATGCCGCGCAGGCAACGGGGGGACGGCGGCTTTCCGGCGATGCTATCGGGTACGAGCGGCAACTGGGCAAGCCAGCAGTCGAGTCGGACAGCTGAAACGCTCCCGGCGAGGGTGACCGGGTGTGATGTTCTTCGCCACCAAATCACCTCTAAGGGGACAATCAGCCCTGGAACCGGTACTCCTCGAGGAGCCGGCGGCCGATGATCATTTTCTGGATCTCGGCGGTACCTTCGCCGATCAGCAGCATCGGGGCCTCCCGGTAGAGGCGCTCGATCTCGTACTCCTTGGAGAAGCCGTAACCGCCGTGGATGCGGAAGGCGTCCTCGACGACCTCCTTGCAGTACTCGGAGGCGAGGTACTTCGCCATCCCTGCCTCCAGGTCATTTCGCTCCCCGGAGTCCTTTTTGCGTGCCGCATTGACCATCATCGCATGCGCGGCTTCCACTTTGGTGGCCATTTCGGCCAATTTGAACTGGATCGCCTGGTGCTGGGCGATCGGCTTTCCGAAGGTGTGACGCTGCTGGGCATAGGAAACGCCCAACTCGAAGGCACGCTGCGCGACACCGCAGCCACGCGCCGCGACATTCACCCGGCCCACCTCGACTCCGTCCATCATTTGGTAAAAACCGCGGCCGGTGGTGCCGCCCAGGACCCGATTGGCCGGAATGCGCAGTCCGTCCATGACGAGCTCGGTCGTGTCGACGCCCTTGTAGCCCATCTTGTCGATCTTCCCCGGGATGGTGAGACCGGGGCGGACCTCACCGAACCCCGCCTCCTTCTCCACCAGGAAGGTCGTCATCGAACGGTGCGGGGCCGTGCCCTCGGGGTGTCCTTCGTCACTCCGGCACAGGACGGCGACCAGCGTGGACGTGCCGCCGTTCGTCAGCCACATCTTCTGGCCGTTCAGGACGTACTCCTCGCCGTCCCGCACCCCCTTCGAGGTGATCGCCGAGACGTCCGAACCCAGCGCCGGCTCGGACATCGAGAACGCGCCCCGCACCTCGCCCAGCGCCATCCGCGGCAGGAAGGTGTCCTTCTGCTCCCGCGTACCGTGCTGCTTGAGCATGTACGCCACGATGAAATGCGTGTTGATGATCCCCGACACACTCATCCAGCCGCGCGCGATCTCCTCGACGCACAACGCATAAGTGAGAAGCGACTCGCCCAGACCGCCGTACTCCTCCGGAATCATCAGCCCGAACAGGCCGAGTTCCTTGAGGCCTTCGACGATTTCCGTCGGGTACTCGTCGCGGTGCTCCAGCCGTGTCGCGACGGGAATGATCTCCTTGTCGACGAAATCACGGACCGTGGAGAGGATTTCCCGCTGGACATCGGTCAGGCCGGCGGTCTGCGCGAGACGGCTCATGACTGCTTCTCCCCGTTCTTCTGCGGCGGCTGGACGGGCTCGGGGCGGCCGGGCTGCTCCCCGCCCCGCTCCTGGACGTACGTCTCGGTGGGGACCATCACCGTGCGGCGGAACACGCAGACCAGCGTGCCGTCCTGCTTGTAGCCCCGGGTCTCGACACGGACGATCCCGCGGTCGCTCCTGGACCGCGACGGCGTCTTGTCCAGGACCGTCGTCTCCCCGTAGACCGTGTCACCGTGGAAGGTCGGCGCCACGTGCTTCAGCGACTCCACCTCCAGGTTGGCGATGGCCTTGCCGGAGACGTCCGGCACCGACATGCCGAGCAGCAGCGAGTAGACGTAGTTGCCGACCACGACGTTCCTCTTGAAGTCGGTCGTGCGCTCCGCGTAGTTGCTGTCCAGGTGCAGCGGATGGTGGTTCATGGTCAGCAGGCAGAAGAGGTGGTCGTCGTATTCCGTGACGGTCTTTCCCGGCCAGTGCTTGTAGACGGCACCGACCTCGAATTCCTCGAAGATGCGCCCGAATTGCATGATCAGGCCTCCGGCGCTTCGAAAGCGGTGGTGCGCCGCATGCCGGCCGCCCGGCCCTTGCCCGCGACCACCAGGGCCATCTTGCGGCTGGCCTCGTCGATCATCTCGTCGCCCAGCATCGCCGACCCCTTCTTGCCGCCCGCCTCCGAGGTGCACCAGTCGTACGCGTCGAGGATCATCTCCGCGTGGTCGTAGTCGTCCTGTGAGGGCGAGAACACCTCGTTCGCGGCGTCCACCTGCCCCGGGTGCAGCACCCACTTGCCGTCGAAGCCCAGCGCCGCCGCCCGGCCCGCGACCTCGCGGTAGGCGTCCACGTCGCGGATCTGGAGGAAGGGCCCGTCGATCGCCTGGAGGTCGTGCGCGCGGGCGGCCATCAGGATCCGCATCAGGATGTAGTGGTAGGCGTCCGCCGGGTAGCCGGGCGGTTGCTGGCCGACCACCAGCGTCTTCATGTTGATGGAGGCCATGAAGTCGGCCGGGCCGAAGATCAGGGTCTCCAGACGCGGCGAGGCGCCCGCGATGTCGTCGATGTTCACCAGGCCCCTGGCGTTCTCGATCTGCGCCTCGATGCCGATGCGCCCCACCTCGAAGCCCATCGTCTTCTCGATCTGCGTCAGCAGCAGGTCCAGCGCCACGACCTGCTGGGCGTCCTGGACCTTCGGCAGCATCACGCAGTCGAGGTTCGCCCCCGCGCCCTCGACGACCGTGACCACGTCGCGGTACGTCCAGTGCGTCGTCCAGTCGTTGACCCGCACCACCCGGGTCTTGCCGCTCCAGTCCCCCTTGTTGAGCGCGTCCACGATGGTGTGGCGGGCGCCTTCCTTGGCCAGCGGGGCGCAGGCGTCCTCCAGGTCCAGGAAGACCTGGTCGGCCGGCAGGCCCTGGGCCTTCTCCAGGAACCGCGGGTTCGAGCCGGGCACCGCCAGGCAGGAGCGGCGCGGACGCAGCCGGTTCACGGACGCTGTGGGCGTGGTCATGCGGGGACCTCCAGAGGGTCGAGCTTGTTGGCTGTACGGATCTCGTCGACGATACGGCCGATGATCTCCGTGATACCGAAGTCCTTCGGGGTGAAGACGGCGGCGACACCGGCCTCGACGAGGGCACGCGCGTCGGCCGGCGGGATGATGCCGCCCGCGATCACCGGGATGTCCCTCGCTCCGGCCTCGCGCAGCCTGGCCAGTACGTCGGGCACCAGCTCGGCGTGCGAGCCGGACAGGATGGACAGGCCGACGCAGTGCACGTCCTCGGCCAGCGCCGCGTCGGTGATCTGCTCCGGGGTCAGCCTGATCCCCTGGTAGACCACCTCGAAACCGGCGTCCCTGGCACGGACGGCGATCTGCTCGGCGCCGTTGGAGTGCCCGTCCAGACCGGGCTTGCCGACCAGCAGGCGCAGCCGCCCCACGCCCAGGTCCGCGGCGGTCCGGGCGGCCTTCTCGCGGACCAGGGCGAGCGGGGTGCCCGGCTCGGCGGTGACCGCCAGCGGGGCGGAGGAGACGCCCGTGGGGGCCCGGAACTCGCCGAACACGTCGCGCAGGGCCCAGGTCCACTCACCCGTGGTGACGCCCGCCCGCGCGCACGCGACGGTCGCCTCCATCAGGTTGGCGGTGCCCGCGGCGGCCTTCTTGAGGCCGGCCAGCGCCTCGGAGGCCCGCGCCTCGTCCCGGTCGTCCCGCCACGCGTGCAGCGCGGCGACGACCCGGGACTCGTTCGCGGGGTCCACGGTCATGATCGCGGCGTCCAGGTCCGCGGTCAGCGGGTTCGGCTCGGTGCTCTCGTAGACGTTGACGCCGACGATCTTCTCCTCGCCACCCTCGATCCGGGCCCGCCGCGCCGCGTGCGAGGAGACCAGCTCCGACTTGAGGTAGCCGGACTCGACGGCGGCCATCGCGCCACCCATCCGCTGGATCCGGTCCATCTCGGCCAGCGAGGCGGTGACCAGCTCGCCCACCTTCGCCTCGATCACCCGCGAACCGGCGAAGATGTCCTCGTACTCCAGCAGATCGCTCTCGTGCGCCAGCACCTGCTGGATCCGCAGTGACCACTGCTGGTCCCAGGGGCGGGGCAGGCCGAGCGCCTCGTTCCAGGCGGGCAGTTGCACCGCGCGGGCGCGGGCGTCCTTGGAGAGGGTGACGGCCAGCATCTCCAGGACGATGCGCTGGACGTTGTTCTCCGGCTGCGCCTCGGTCAGCCCGAGGGAGTTGACCTGCACGCCGTAGCGGAAGCGCCGCTGCTTCGCGTCCTCGATGCCGTACCGCTCGCGGGTGACCTGGTCCCAGATGCGGCCGAACGCCCGCATCTTGCACATCTCCTCGATGAAGCGGACGCCCGCGTTCACGAAGAAGGAGATACGGGCGACGACGTCCCCGAACCGCTCCTCGGGCACCTGCCCCGACGCGCGTACCGCGTCGAGCACGGCGATGGCCGTGGACATGGCGTACGCGATCTCCTGGACCGGGGTGGCCCCGGCCTCCTGGAGGTGGTAGCTGCAGATGTTGATCGGGTTCCACCGGGGGACGCGCCCGACCGTGTACGCGATCATGTCGGTGGTCAGCCGCAGCGAGGGGCCGGGCGGGAAGACGTGCGTCCCGCGCGAGAGGTACTCCTTGACGATGTCGTTCTGCGTGGTGCCCTGGAGCCTGGCCGGGTCGGCGCCCTGCTCCTCGGCGACGACCTGGTAGAGCGCGAGCAGCCACATGGCGGTGGCGTTGATTGTCATGGAGGTGTTCATCTGCTCCAGGGGGATGTCCTGGAACAGCCGGCGCATGTCACCGAGGTGCGAGACGGGGACCCCGACCCGGCCGACCTCGCCGCGGGCCAGGACGTGGTCGGGGTCGTAGCCGGTCTGGGTGGGCAGGTCGAAGGCGACCGACAGGCCGGTCTGGCCCTTGGCGAGGTTGCGCCGGTAGAGCTCGTTGGACGCCTCGGCGGTGGAGTGGCCGGCGTACGTCCGCATGAGCCACGGGCGGTCCTTGTGACGGCCGCTCATCTCAGACGTCCCGGAAGCGGTTGATGGCCTCGACGTGCCGCTCGCGCAGCTCCGGGTCGCGCACGCCCAGGCCCTCACGGGGGGCCAGCGCCAGGACGCCGACCTTGCCGTGGTGCAGGTTGCGGTGCACGTCGTACGCGGCCTGGCCGGTGTCCTGGAGCGCGTACACCTTGGAGAGCGTCGGGTGGATCTTCCCCTTGGCGACCAGCCGGTTCGCCTCCCACGCCTCGCGGTAGTTGGCGAAGTGCGAGCCGATGATGCGCTTCAGCGACATCCACAGGTAGCGGTTGTCGTACTCGTGGGTGTAGCCGGAGGTGGAGGCGCAGGTGACGATCGTGCCGCCCTTGCGGGTCACGTACACGCTCGCGCCGAAGGTCTCGCGGCCCGGGTGCTCGAAGACGATGTCCACGTCCTCGCCGCCGGTCAGTTCGCGGATGCGCTTGCCGAACCGCTTCCACTCGCGCGGGTCCTGGTGGTGCTCGTCCTTCCAGAACCGGAAGCCCTCGGCGGTGCGGTCGATGATCGCGCTCGCGCCCATCTTCCGGCAGATCTCGGCCTTCTGCTCACTGGAGACGACACAGATCGGGTTGGCGCCGCCGGCCAGGGCGAACTGCGTGGCGTACGAGCCGAGTCCGCCGCTCGCGCCCCAGATCAGCACGTTGTCGCCCTGCTTCATGCCCGCGCCGTTGCGCGAGACGAGCTGCCGGTACGCGGTGGAGTTGACCAGGCCCGGGGCGGCGGCCTCCTCCCAGCTCAGGTGTCCGGGCTTGGGCATCAGCTGGTTCGACTTCACCAGGGCGAGTTCGGCCAGGCCGCCGAAGTTGGTCTCGAAGCCCCAGATGCGCTGCTCGGGGTCGAGCATCGTGTCGTTGTGGCCGTCGGACGACTCCAGCTCGACCGAGAGGCAGTGCGCGACGACCTCGTCGCCCGGCTGCCAGGCGTTGACGCCGGGGCCGGTGCGCAGGACGACGCCCGCCAGGTCGGAGCCGATGACGTGGTAGGGCAGGTCGTGGCGCCGGGTCAGCTCGCTGAGCTTGCCGTACCGCTCCAGGAAGCCGAAGGTCGCCATCGGCTCGAAGATGGAGGTCCAGACGGAGTTGTAGTTGACCGAACTGGCCATCACGGCGACGAGCGCCTCGCCGGGACCGAGCGGGGGAACCGGCACCTCGTCCAGGTGCAGGGAGGTACGGGGGTCCTTGTCACGGGTGGCGAGTCCGGCGAACATCTCGGTCTCGTCCTTGTGCACGGTCACGGCACGGTACGACTCGGGGACGGACAGAGCCGCGAAGTCGGCGGTGGTGCTGTCCGGCGACTGGATCGCGTCCAGGATTTCCTTCACGGTGGTGCCTCCGGCAGATCGGGTCCCGGGCGTCGAGGGAACGCCTGAGACGCCCCTTGGGCGGGGGAGTGGTGCGGTGTGGAGGTGTGCCGTCGGTTCGGCGGGGGTGCTGCGGCGTGCTCGGTGGAGCGGAAGGGATGCCTGTGACGCAGGCGTCCGGGCGCGCGGACCATGGTCTGCGGGGACAGCCGGCGCACGAAGTGGTTTCTGCGCGCCGGCCGCCCGGACACCTTCACGGTATGGCACTGCGTGACAGGTGACAAGGCACCGAGTGCCAACAATTTCTCTCACTTGTCTTCCGCGGTGCACGCATGAGCGCCATCATGGCCGGTATGCCGGACTCGTCCCGCGCTGATGAGGCTGGGAGAGGTGCTACGGCGTGGTGCGGTACACGTACGGAGTGACGGTGCTCAGGGCGCTGAACCCGAGCCGGCGCAGGATCGGTGCCGACCGGTCCGTGGCGTCGGCCTGGAGATACCGGTAGCCGCGCTCCGCCGCGAGAGCGGCCCGGTGGGCGACCAGGGCGCGGTAGACGCCCCTGCCCCGCCAGCGCTCCACGGTTCCGCCGCCCCAGAGCCCCGCGAAGCCCGTGCCGGGGTGCAGTTCCATCCGGGCCGAGCTGACCGGTTCCCCGTCGGCCAGTGCCACCAGCGCGACGAACGTGCCGGGGTCCCCCGCGAGCCGGGCGAGCACCTGGTGGCGCAGCCGCGACCCGTCGGTGCCGAAGGCGCTCTCGTGGGCGCGCACCATCAGGTCCACCCCCGCCGCGTCGGTCACGGTCTGCAGCCGGACGCCCTCGGGCAGCCGTACGTCGGTGGCGAGGTCCGCGACGGGGGCGACGAGCAGGGTCTCCGGCGGCTCGGCCCCGAACCCGGCGGCGGTGAGCAGCTCACCCAGCGAGGCGGGGTCGTCGTGCGCGTACCGCTTCCACTCGAACTCGCCGAGCCCCAGCGCCGTGTAGTGCTCGATCTGTGCCGTGATCGCGGCCCGCGCGGCCGCGGGGGAGAGGCCGGGGGCGGTCCAGACGACCCCGTTCCAGTCGTCGGCGCCGCCGGTCTGCCGGACGACCGGGCCGGCCCGTTCGACGCGCACGCCGGGGCCGTCGGGGCGGGCGTGTTCACGCATCTCGCGGTCGAAGAGGGCCAGTGTCTCCTGGGGTCGCATCCACGCATCGGACCACGGGCGGTGCCGCCGTGCCATCGGTTTCCGGGCCGGGGCGTCGCCGGGCTGCGACACGGGCTGCGACACGGCGCCTGGAGGCGTCAACCGGCGGGCTCGGGGCAGATGGAAGTGATCTTGAGCTGGTCACGAGAGGTACGAGGAAGAGGGGGTGGGGCGCCCGATGCCGGTACAGGTCCGCAGACGCGTCCGGGGAAGCCGCGGGTCCACGTTCGATCTCCGTCGCACGGCGCTGGGGTTCGTCCTCCTCGCCGTGCTGGTCTGCGGCGTGGGGCTGACCCTCCGTGTCGGCCTGGCGAGCGCCGGACGGCATCCCGTCGCCGCCGCGCTGCTGGCCCTCGCGCTGGTGGCCGGCGCCGTGGCGTTCCTGCGCCGCCGCCGCAACCGCAGGGCGGCGGCCCGGGGCGCGGCGGCGGCCGTGGAGACCGCGTACGAGGTCGTGGACGCGGCCCTGGCCGAGGCCGCTCCCCCCGAGGGCGAGGCCGCCGCCGCGTACGAGGCCGCCCCCGCCGCGTACGGGTCCGGCCTCACCGGGGGCGAGCCCACCGTCGCCCTCGCGGACGAGCCGGCGGGACCTGTCGGCGGACCGGCCGTCCCGGAGCCGGTGGGGCAGCTCGCTCCGGAGCCGGCGGACTGGGTCGCCATGGACCCGTACGCCTTCGAGGAGGCCGTCGCCGCCCTCTGCCGCCGCGACGGCTGCCGGGACGTGGAGGTCGTCGGCGGCGCGGGCGACCTGGGGGCCGATGTCACGGCCACCACGCCCGACGGCCGCCGCCTGGTCGTGCAGTGCAAGCGCTACACGGACGGGAACAAGGTCGGCTCGCAGGACCTCCAGCGCTTCGGCGGCACCTGCTACGCGGTCCACCAGGCGGGCGCGGCGGTCGTCGTCACCACCAGCACGTTCACCGAACCCGCCCTGGAGTACGCCGGGCGGTGCGGCATCGTCTGCCTCGACCTCGCCGGGCTGACCGCGTGGAGCGAGGACGGCGCGCCGCTGCCCTGGCACACCGGGGCGGCCGTGCTGTCCGTCGAGGGGTGAGAGCCGGGCCCGAGGGGGGTGAGCGCCCCGCTCAGCGCTCCTTCAGGGCCCGCTGGATGGTCCGCATCACCTCGTCGAGGGGGGCGTCGGTACGGGCCACGGCGACCAGCACCTCGCCCTCGGAGGTGACCGAGGCGGCCGGGGCCCTCGTGGGCTCGCTCCCCGCGGTCCGCCCCGCGCCGATCCCCGTACCGAACGTGTCCCGCACGATCGCGAACGCGTGGTCGAGCTGGGTCTCCACGTCGCCCTGGCCGTCCGCCCGCAGCCACCGCCGCAGCACATGGTTGTGGGCCGTCACCACGGCGGAGGCGGCCACCTCGGCCAGCAGCGGGTCGTCGTTGCCCACCTGGTGGTCCCGCTCGTCGAAATGGCCCAGCAGATAGCGGGTGAAGAGGCGCTCGTAGCGGGCCACCGAGGCGATCTCGGCCTCCCGCAGCGTGGGCACCTCACGGGTCAGCTTGTAACGGGCCACGGACACCGCGGGCTTCGCCGCGTACATCTTCATGACCTCTTTGATGCCCCGGCACACCGTGTCGAGCGGATGCTCGTGCGCCGGCGCGGCGTTCAGGACCGCCTCGGCCCGCACCAGCGTGTCGTCGTGGTCCGGGAAGATGGCCTCTTCCTTCGACCGGAAGTGGCGGAAGAACGTCCGCCGGGCGACCCCCGCCGCTCCCGCGATCTCGTCGACCGTCGTCGCCTCGTACCCCTTCGTGGCGAACAGTTCCATGGCCGCCGCGGCCAGCTCGCGGCGCATCTTGAGCCGTTGGGCGGCGGCACGGGTACCTGCTGCGCTCTCCGGGGCGTCCGTCGCGGCGGAGGAGCGGGGTGACTTGGCGGGTTGGGACATGGTGTGAACGTAGCTCATCGGCGCACGTGTGTGCGCCTGCGGGGGCGGACCGCCCGGCGCTCCGGGCGGCCCGCCCCGTCCGGCCCCCGTTCCCGGGGGCCCGGCGGTGGCCGGCGCGGGGCCGGCACCGGCCACCGCCGCCCGCTCAGCGGCGGGCGTACTCCCGGAAGCCGCGCCCCGTCTTGCGGCCGAGGCAGCCAGCGGCCACCAGGTGTTCGAGCAGCGGGGCCGGTGCCAGTCCCGGATCGCGGAACTCGCCGTGCAGGACCTTCTCGATGGCCAGCGAGACGTCGAGCCCCACGACGTCCAGCAGCTCGAAGGGGCCCATCGGGTAGCCGCCGCCCAGCTTCATCGCCGCGTCGATGTCGTCGGGGGTCGCGTAGTGCTCCTCGACCATCTTCACCGCGTTGTTGAGATACGGGAAGAGCAGCGCGTTCACGATGAAACCGGCCCGGTCGCCGCAGTCCACGGGGTGCTTGCGCACCGCCGCGCAGACCTCGCGGACCGTGGCGTGCGCCTCGTCGCCGGTGAGCACCGTGCGGACCACCTCGACCAGCTTCATCGCGGGCGCCGGGTTGAAGAAGTGCATCCCGACGACGTCCTGGGGGCGCGAGGTCACCCGGGCCACGGCCACGACCGGCAGCGAGGAGGTGGTGGTGGCCAGCACCGCGCCGGGCTTGCAGACCTTGTCCAGCGTCCTGAACAGCTCCCGCTTGACCTCCAGGTCCTCGGCGACCGCCTCCACCACGAGATCCACCCCGGCGAGGGCGTCGAGCGAACCGGCCGGAGTGATCCGGGCGAGCGTCTCGTCCCGCGCCTGGGCCGTCAGCCGCCCCTTGGCGACCGACCGCTCCAGCGACGTCGCGATCCGCTCCCTGGCCGTGTCCGCCTTCTCCGGGCCACGAGCGGCGAGCACCACGGCGTACCCGGCCTTCGCGAAGACCTCCGCGATGCCCGAGGCCATCGTCCCGGAGCCGGCGACGCCCACCGAGGACACCGGACGCCCGGCGACCGCACCCGCGCCGGCCACCGGAGTCAGCGCGTCCGGCACCACGGTCCGGCCGCCGGGGGCGTCGTACGTGTAGAAGCCGCGGCCGGACTTGCGGCCGGTCAGGCCCGCCCTGCTGAGCTGCCCGAGCACCGGCGCCGGGGCGTGCAGCCGGTCGTGCGAGGCGGAGTACATGGCCTCCAGGACCGTGCGCGCGGTGTCGACGCCGATCAGGTCCAGCAGGGCGAGCGGGCCCATCGGCAGCCCGCAGCCCAGCCGCATCGCGGCGTCGATGTCCTCGCGGGACGCGTAGTTCGCCTCGTACATGGCGGCGGCCTGGTTGAGGTAGCCGAACAGCAGCCCGTCCGCGACGAAGCCCGGCCGGTCACCGACCGCCACCGGCTGCTTGCCCAGCTCGCGGGCGAGCCGTGTCACCGCCTCGACGGCCGAGGGGGCGGTCAGCACGGAGGAGACCACCTCGACCAGCTTCATCGCCGGGGCGGGGTTGAAGAAGTGCAGGCCCAGGACGCGTTCCGGACGGCGCGACTCCGCCGCGAGCCGGGTCACCGACAGCGCGTTGGTGCCCGTCGCGAGGATCGCGGCCGGGGAGACGACGGCGTCCAGGTCGCGGAAGACCTGCTGCTTGATCTCGTACGTCTCCGGCACGACCTCGATGACCAGTTCGGCGTCCGCCGCCGCCCGGAGGTCGCCGAACGTGCGGAAGCGGGCGAGGACGTCGCGCCGCTCCCGCTCCGTGATCTCCTCACGCCGCACGGCGCGCGCGGTGGAGGCTTCCAGGGAGGCGACGGCCTGCCGGGCGGCGGCCTCGCTGACGTCGATGCCGATGACCTCGCGGCCCGCGCGGGCCAGGACCTCGGCGATGCCGGTTCCCATGGTGCCGAGGCCGACGACGGCGATGGTGCGGAGCGGGGTGTCCATCACGGGACTCCAGGGTGAGTGACGACTGTGAGGGGCACGGCGGCGCATGCGGCACGGGTGAACCGGCGCGCGGCGTGCGGGAGTTGCGTTCCGTGGTGCACGGATCCCGGAGCGCGCGGGGCGCGCACCCGGGCCGGGAGGGGCGACGGACTCTGTCCCGGAGTCACGTCACAGAACTGCCGAACCGACAAGCACTCCGGGTGGCTGCGTCACCAGGCCACCGGAGCCGGCGGGTGTGTGGCCCGCTCACTTGAGATTAACCGGCGGGTAACGAGCGCGCCAGCCCCGGGTTGTTGTGCGGTGGGCCACATGTGCGGGGACGGGTGCCCGCCCGACCGCCGCCGGGATCGCGAGTAGACACTGTCTACCCACTCCTGGTAGAACACGGCCCATGACGAATCGGGACGCGGGCCTGGAAGCCCGTCTGGTGGCCGTCGGGGTCCAACTGGTCGAGGAGAGAGGGGTGCAGGCCCTCACCTTGCGCGAGATCGCCCGTGCGGCCGGGGTGTCGCACGGCGCACCGCGCCGCTACTTCCCCACGCATGTGTCCCTGCTCTCCGCCATCGCTCGCACCGGCTTCGCCGACCTGGCCGAACGGGCTGCGGCCGTGACGGCGCCGGGGGAGGCGGAGCGTGATCCCCGCGCCCAGGTCGAGCGGCTGTGCCGGGTCTATCTGGACTTCGCCCGGACGCGGGGCGGCATGTTCGAGCTGATGTTCCGTCACGATCTGCTCGAAAGCGGTCACTTGGGCCTTCGCGAGAGCAGCCTGCCGCTCTTCGGACTCTTCGCGGACACGATCGGGCGGGCCCGAACCCACCCCGCCGGGGCCGACGCCCGGCTCGTCGCGGGTGCGCTCTGGGCGGGACTGCACGGCATCGCCCAGCTGTGGACGTGGGGCAGCCTCCGTCTCGCCACCGGCGCCGACGACGTCGGGCCGCTGCTGCGCACCCTCCTCGACGCCCACCTCGGTCCGGATCCCCGGTGAGCACCGTCCACAGACGGATCACCCTGGCCGCGAGCGTCGTCGGGGCGGCGGTCGTCGCCCTGGACGGCACGGTACTGACCGTGGTCCAGCCAGGACTGCGCACAGACCTCCACGCCTCCTTCGCGCAGGTCCAGTGGACGAGCACCGGTTACCTGATCGCGGTGGCCGCGCTGCTCGTCCTCGCCGGACGCTTCGGCGACCGCCACGGGCACCGGCGGGTCTTCGCCGTGGGGATCCTCGGATTCGGTGCGACCTCCGCGGGCATCGGTCTGGCGTCGGGGATCGGGCCCGTGATCGCCCTGCGCGTCGCCCAGGGGGCCTGCGGCGCGCTCCTGCAACCGGCCACCCTCGGCATGCTCAGGGCGGCCTTCCCGCCCGACCGGCTCGGCATGCCCCTTGCCCTGCGCACCAGTGCCATCGGCCTGGCGGCCGCGGCGGGACCGCTCGTGGGCGGAGCCCTCGCCGTCCGCCACGGATGGCGGGCGGTCTTCTTCCTCAACGTCCCGGTCACCCTGGTGATCGGGGTGCTCGTGCTCGCCGTGCGCGAACCCGCGGCGCGGACCGCCGCGCCCGGCGGACACCGTCCGGACACGGCGCCCGACCTGCCGGGGGCAGTCCTCCTCGGGACCGCCGTGGGCTGCCTGGTGTACGCCCTCACCTGGATGTCCGGGGACGGTGGGGCGGGCGCGTCCGTGACCGGCCTCGGCGCGGCCGTGCTGGCCGGACACCTGTTCGTGAGACGCCAACGGAGCGCGGCGGACCCGCTGGTGCCCCCAGGAGTGCTCGCCGCACCGGGCGTCGCCGCCGGACTGGGCGTCCTGACGGCCGCCTCCGCCGCCCTGTTCGGAAGCCTGTTCACCGGCGTCTACTACCTCCAGGACGTCCTCGGTCTCGACCCGCTGCGCTGCGCCCTGGTGGCACTGCCGGGGCCGGTGGCCATGGTGGTCGCCGCCCCGCTCTCCGTCCGGCCCGCGCGCCGGTACGGGCCGCGCCGCACGGTCGCGGGCGCGATGATCCTGCTCGCGCTGGGCGACCTGCTGCTGTCCCGCCTCGGCGCGGCACCCGGGCCGGTGCTGATCCGCACCGCGTTCCTCCTGGTGGGCGCCGGTTTCGGAGTCGTGATGGTCGTCGCCACGGATGTCGTCGTACGCCAGGTGCCCGAACGGCACGCCGGGGTCGCGGGCGGACTCCAGCAGACCGCGATGAACATCGGCCCCGCCCTGGGCGTGGCCGTGGCGACCGCCCTGCTGGCCCTGGGCGCGCCCGGCGGTCCCGCCTCCGGATCGCGGCAGGCGCTGTCGCACGCCGTCCCGCCCGCGCTCACGGTGCTTGCGGTGGTGGCCGCCGCCGGAGCCCTCGGCGCCCGCGGACTGCCGGGCCCCGCCGCTGCGGCAAAGCGGCACCGGACGGTCCGTGTGCGGCGATAAACTCAGCGTCATGGACGAGGAGTCACGCTCGCTGACGGACCGTCTCCGGGACGAGGCGGGAGGGTCCCCGCTCTTCGGCCGGCTGCTCGCCACCCAGGACGACGAGGAACTGGCCGCCGCCCTCACCGGCGCCGGACAGCCGCTGTGGGCACGGGAGATCGCCGCGTTCCGGCTCGGCTGCCAGGGCGACCGCCGGGCGTTCGAGGCACTGGTCCTCCTGCTCAACCACCGCGACCCCGAGCGCTGCGTCTCGGCCGCCCACGCCCTGCTGCTGCTCCAGGACCCCCGGACGCCCCGCGCCGCCGCCGCACTCGCCACCAACCCCCTGCGTACGGCCTACGCCCTGCACCCGGTACGCCTGCTGACCGCACTGCGGGCCCCGGAGTCGGTACCCGCGCTGATCACCACGCTCGACCGGCTGCTGGCCCCCGCCGAACCGCACTGGCGGGTCGCGCTCGCGTGCGTGGAGGGCCTGGGCACCCTGGCCGACGACCGGGCCCGCCCGGTCCTTCAAGCGGCCCTGCCGCACCCCCGGTTGGGCCCGGCGGCGGAAGAGGCACTGGGGCGGTTGCGGGCGGGGTGAGGGGGCGTACGGCGTGCGAGGAGAGCGCAGCCGACCGGCAGCCCATCACCGTCCGGCCGTCATCAGTGGCGCCAGGAAAGGGCTCGGTGTGCCGTGCCAGAAGATGTCCAGGCTGTCGCGGGCCCGCGTGGTGGCGACGAACAGCAGCGAGCGTGCCTGCTGGACCTCGCGCCGGTGGCGCACCGGATCGGTGGTACGCCTCCGGTTCACTTCTTGCGGCTGCCCGGCTCCGCCTCGCGCACGATCCGCAGGCCCAGCTGGTCGACGTGGCTGATGTCGACGCGGCCGAGCGGGGTTTCCCCGCCGAGCGCCAGGAGACGGGATCGCGCGATCTCCTGGGCCGTCCAGGCGATCGCCGGACGCACCTCTCGACCATGGTCTCCTTGGAGGCGATGGCCGTTCCAGCTCCGCCGACCGAGCCGGCAGTGCACCACCAGTGACCCGCGCGCTCCAGGTCAGCGTATGCACCCGTTCCGTGAACGGTATGGGAGGTGGTGCAGCCGAGCTGCGCTCTTTGCGCGTGCGGAACGTCGGCGCGGCTAACCGAGGATCTCGTCGTTGGAATCGAACTGGTGTTGGTCAACAGGGAGTGCCGGGAAGTAGTCCGTCTCCGCTCGCCCTGTGAGAACGGCCAGAAGGAAGGACGCGCACTGAGCGTCGTGGTGTTCCCACAACGGCCCACGGCCCTCGTTGAACATGACCGTCCATTCGTCCGGTTCCTGGCCCGGCTTCACCAGCCAATACAGCATGGCCCCTGTGCCCTCGATGTAGGCCCAGGGCAATACCTCCGTACCGGACTCCTGGAGCTGAGCAGGCCTGGGCTCGACCTCCCACAGCTTCTTGAGGGTCTCGGCCTTTTCGGCTGCTTGCGCGAGCAGCTCGTAGTCTTCGTCCGGGCAGGCAGGATCCAGGAGCCAGATCGTCTCGTCGAAGACGCCTCCCCCGTACGTCTCGACAAGCTGTCGGTAATCGGTCGGCAGCGCGGTGCCGAGTGCCCGCTCGACGGCCGGCCAGTCCCTGAAGCGGTGTGGACCGGAAGGCGTGACGAGCTCGGTGAGGCGTTCCACGGCGGGGTGCATGTTCGTCTCTCTCTGTGCCGGGTCAGATGCGTTTGGGGACGTTCAGGATAGTGACGATGTTGGTGTTGCTGCCGCCTTCGTAGGGCGCGAAGCTGAAACCCTTGTCGCCCCGGGCTTCGATGGTCAGCCCGATCGGCACGACGTCGGTGGGGTCGTTCGTCCGGTAGATGGGCGTGACGGAGTACTCGATGGTTTCCCCTCGCTTGTCGACAGCCGCCCTGACCTGTTCCTCGACTCTTCGCATGACCGGGGAGTTGGCGAAGCGGTGCATCGTGACGAAGTTTCGCGAATCCTTGTTCGAGCCACCGATCTGCGCGCCGAGCAGATGGGTCTTGTTCAGCTTCTTGTACTTCTCGTAGCCCGCCACCTTCGCGCTCGGGTTGGTCTGCCCGCCTGTCATGTCCCCCTCGATCGTGGCGCGCATGGTGCTTGCCCGCCCGCCCGGCCCGGGGCGTCCGTAGCGAACGCGGCCGCCCCAGCTGACGTCGCTTTCGTCGCACGGCGCGAGACCCAGTGGATCTGTCAGGGTGTGCGGGTTGTCCACGTAGGTGTGGGGGTTCGGCGCTGCGTCGAGTCCGAGCGGGTCAAGGCTGAGGTAGCGAGCGGTCTGCGGGTCGTAGTGGCGGAAGTAGTTGTGGTGGAGTTCCGTTTCCGGGTCGTAGTAGTGGCCGGGGAAACGCAACGGCGTATAGGCGTCCGCGTCCCGGTTCCAGGTGGTGGTGCCCCACAGGGTGGCCCTGGTTCGCCAGGCCACGGTGCCGTGTTCGTCGACCAGTTCGGTCGGGGTGCCCACCTGGTCGGTGACGATCGCGAAGAACCGCTGGTCGATCGATTCCTGCGGTGACCCTGCCAGGGATTTGGTTTCTGTCTGCGCGAGGGGTGCCTGACCGTCGTGGTCCCAGGTGAGCGTGATGAGCTCAGGGGAGCCGGCGGCGGAGGACGTCTGTTCGGTGAGGGTGGTTCCGTCCCAGGTGAAGCGGGTCTCCTCGGCCACAGTTCCGTCCGCGTCGAGGCGCTGCTTGGCAATGCGGCGGCCCAAAGGGTCGTACAGATAGCACCAGCGAGTGCCGTCGGGGGTGGTGACGGACGTGAGACGGTCTTCGGCATCCCAGGTGTACAGCCAGGTGTCGGGCTTACGCGACAGGCGGCTCTTCCGGCGCACCACCACGCGCCCTTGGGCATCGTGTTCGTAACGGATACCGCCGGCACTCACCAGGTTGCTTCCGGTGTACCTGCGAGCTCCACGGCCCTCGCTCCCGGGGTGCTTGTCAGGCCACGAGGCGTGCGTCTGGTTACCGGCTGCGTCGTAGGTGTACCGCTCCGTCCAGTTCTCGGCCTCGACGGCCGTGACACGGCCGGCCCCGTCGAGGGTGAAGGCACGGTGGCCGGCGTGGAGATCGGCTACGGCCGTCAGGTGACCGTCCCTCCGGTACGCGTATGTGCGGTCGATCGCGGGTTGCGGGGACCGGTCGGAGGTGAGGGTCTGCGTGGAGAGCCGACCCGCCTGGTCCCAGCTGTAGGTCAGGGCGAGGCGGTCATCCAGCGTACGGCGGATCTCGCGGCCGGCCATGTCGTGCTCGAAAGAAAGAGTGCGGCCGGATGCCGTCACTGTCTCGAAGTTTCCCATCGGGTCGTACGAATACGTGGTCGCGATACCCAGCGGAGTCGTACGGTGCGTACGGCGGCCCACCGCGTCGCAGTCGGTGGAGAGCGTCCTGCCGTCCACGGTTTCCCCGACAATGCGGCCTACGGCGTCATAGCGGTAGGCCAGCGTGGCATCGGGACCGACCGCATGGACCAGACGCCCGCACGCGTCGTTGTCGAAGTGAATCTCGCGCCCGTCGACACTTTTGCCGGTCAGCTGCCCAGCGGCGGAGTAGCGGTAGGCAACGATCTGGCCCGCGGCATTGGTCCGCCGCGTGAGACGGCCGACGTCGTCGTAGGCGTAGGTCGTGGTACGACCGTCGAAATCGGTCTCGCTGATCAACTGCCCAGCCGCGTCGTAGTCATATGTCCAGGAGAGGGACTGCGGATCGGTGACCTCGATCAGTCGTCGTTCGGTGTCGTACGTGAAGGTGTGGCGCGCGTCGCCAGGTGTGATCCGGGCGGTCGGCAGATCGAAGTGCGTGTATTCGGTACGCGCTGTCGCTCCCAGCGGATCGGTATACAGGGTGCAGTTGCCCTCGCCGTCGAACTCCCATTGCTCGGAACTTCCGTCGGGGTCGGTCCGGCGTATGAGCCAACCGTCCACCGACCACTCCAGCCGGGTCGCGACAGTCTCCTCACGGCCGGCGACGAGCACCGGGCGGCCGAAGGGATCGTAGGTGTAACGACGCACGGTCCCGGACGCGTCGGCGATACTCAGGGGGAGCCCGGCTCCGTTCCGAGTGATCTCCACACGCTCGCCCAGAGCATTGGTCACGGCGGTCACCGCGCCCCGAGGGTCGACCGTGTAGTGCGTGGTGGCCCCGCTCGGATCCGTGAGAGCGGTGCGGTTACCCCTCTCGTCGTAGCTGTGCAGCCACCTCGCCCCGTCAGGCTCGGTCAGGGAGGCCAGGAGTCCGCGGCCGTCGTAGGTGACGGTCGTGCGGTGCCCGTCCGTCCTCACCAGTTCGGCCGGCCGGCCGTCATCGTCGTAGCTCTGCCGGGACGTCTCCCCGTTGGCGTCCGTGTGGGCCAGGAGCCGGCCGGACTCGTCGTACTCGCTCCTCTGCGTGGCACCGAGCGGGTCGGTCGCAGCCACGACCTGAAGCCGGTCATCCCAATGGAAGACGCTGGTGGCGCCGGTCGAGTCCGTGTACCAGGTCGTCCCCCCAGCCGCTTCGGGGGGCGTCTCGTAGGTGAACGTGGAGGAGAGCATGCCGTCCGGGCCGATCGTCCTGACAACCCGGCCGACGGCGTCGTAGACGTACCGGAACGTGGACTCGTTGCGGTCGGTCCAGGAGATGATGCGGGCGTCCGAGTCGTAGGTGAACCGCATGGGCAGACCGGAGGAGTTGACGACCGCGTCGAGGTTGCCCTCACTGTCGTAGCCGTAATGCCTCACGGTGACGGGCCCTTCGGGTGTTCGCAGCGACAGCTCGGTCACCCGGTCGTCCTCGATACGCAACGCGACCTGGTAGCCCCCGTCATGCACGACCCGGACCGGAGCTCCGTCACCGCGCCGTACGAACGTGATGCCGTTGTGATTGCGGTCCTCGACCTCGCTCAGCCAGTACGCGGTCGATTCCTTGTAGGGGCTGCCCGTGAAGTAGCGCGTAGCCCCTGCCGACTCATCTGTTATGCAGTAGGTCGTCGCGGACGCGTAGTCTCGCCCGACATGGGCCAGGGGCAGACGAGGCCCCTCAATCGGCAGAACCCCCTCCACGTCATCCGGGGCCGGCAGCCGCGGATAGACCAGCAACGACCCGTCCTCGCGCGCCCAGACCGCGCCCTGCCCCCTGGGGTCCAGCTCGATGCGTTCGTCCAGAGTGGAAGCCCAGCTGCGTCCGAACCAGCGGCCCCAGCGGTAGTCGGACAGGTGGGTACGGCGCAGAAAGAGGGGCAGGGTGCCAGGGAGTACGAGATCGGTCTGGGGCAGTGCCATCTCGCCGGTGGCGACATCGACCGGATCGTTCTTGCAGGTCTTCTTCTCCAGGGAGATGGCGTGACGGCGGGTGTCATCCCTGGCGCCGTCGAGGGAAGCCGGCTTGAGGCGTGTCCCGCCGCTCCTCCGGGTCGGCCGGTCCCGCACGGCGCCCCGGCGACCGTCGTCGCCCTTACCGTCGCCCGAAGTGATCTTGTTCAGGCCGTCACGGATGTCGTGGTCGGTGTCTTTGTGCGTCTTGGAACTCTTGGCGATGCGTTCGGGCACCGTCTTGCCCACGTGGTCGCCGAGATCACCGAGCGCCTTCCCGAGCTTCTCCACCACCCCTTCGATCGTGGTGTCGAGTACGGCGGTCAGGGAGTCCTTGCCCTTGGCCCGGCCGTGGTGCCCCTTGGCCTTGCCGAGCTTGCCGCCCGTCTTCTCACGCATCGTGATCTGCACACCGGCCAGGTGCATTCCGGCCTTGTTGTGCGCATCGTGGTCGATCACCGGGCCGCCGCCACCGGAACCCGGGCCACCGGACCCACCCACCGAGTTGATCTGCAGCGCGTCCTTGCCCGCCTGCGCCGTCTGCCCGGTGTTGTAACCGTCCTGCACACCTGCGACGTTCAGCGCGGTCTGGACGGCCAGGTCCGCCACGATGTTCTCGATCGCTGCGACCGCCGGCTCGGTGAGCGTCGCAACGATCTCCGATACGGCAGCCTCAGCCATCTCCTTCAGGATGCGCTTGAAGGCGATACGGGTCGCTGCGATCTTCGCGCCGGCCAAGAGCGTCGACAGCCCGGCGGTCAGCGGGGCGAATGCCAGGGTGATCCCCACCGTCGCACACAGGTCGGCCAGTTCGGCCACAGCAGCCATCTTCCGGGCCACGATGATGTCGGCGACCCGGTCGAGCGCACCCGCGACGAGCCGCGCCGCCTTCGCCAGGTCCTTGTGCTTGCCCTGCACCTTCGACCAGTGCGCGTCCAGGGCGGCAAGCGACTCGCTCTGACCGCTCGCCAACAGCTTCTGAATGTGCTGGTACGCGGCGTACGCGTCGTCGTCCGCGTCATCGCCGAACTCCCGAAGTGCGTCCGCCATGTCGCGGTAGGCGTCCTCGTCGACGTTCGGCCAACCCACACCGACCACATCGAGCATGGTGTCGACGCCCTCAGGAATCGTGTACCCCACAATGCAACCCCCGATTAACGGACCATCAGTTCGACCCACCCTATGATTGCCCGCCATGCCCTGCGCGCGATCGGGAGAGACGGGCAGACCGACCTGCCCGCCAAGGCACCCAGGGGGCTGTCCATGGACAACTTCAGGGATTGAAGCTGTTGTTGAACGGTGGGATACGGCGGTGAAAGAGCGCATCGAGGCGGGTCAGGCTGAGGCGTTCGGGCCGTTGTTGCCGTGTCTGGACAAGCGGCGGCGACGGTTGGTGCGGGGGCGCCGACCAGGGAGCTATCGCTCCAGGGCACCGCATCGGGTACGACTCCGTGGCCGCCCTGCCCAAGGCGGAGGGCTTCTTCTCGCAGAGAGCCTCGCGCACACCCGAGCGGCCCGGCACCCCCACCGCGATGCCCAGTTCCGCTACATCAACGACCAGGCCGGAGAGTTCATCCAGGCTGGCCAGCCCGTGATCAGCGCCGGGTCAGCACTACTCTCTGGGATGCCGCCCCTGCCCTTGCTGCACTCGACCACGACATTCCCGCCGGTCCACTCACCGTGACCTCCGCCGAGCAACTCCACGCCATCGCCGGCCACACCCCGACACCACACCCCGAGCAACAACCGCCGAGTAATTCTCCCAAGAGCCCTCAGGCGGGCAGCGCGGGGAACACGACCACCGAGCCGTCCCTGTCGCGGGCGATCTCGATCGCCACGTCCGTCGCACGGCTGTCGACCGAGATGCCATCACCCAGCCGGTGGATCCGGTGGGTCGCGCGCATCAGGCGATCGACTTCACCCGGCGTGAAGACGGGCCGCAAACCGTTCGGGCGGGCCAGCTCCAGCGCCGACAGACGAAGCAGGACACCGGCGACGCCCGACTCCAGTTCACCGAGGCGCTGTTGGTCGCGCCTGAGTGCGCGGGTGAAGCTCTCGAACAGGTTGCCAGGGTCGTTCTGGGCGTGCTCGACGGCTTGCAGGACGACGACCCGCCGCTTCAGCGCAAGGGCCAGGGCGGCGAGTTCGAGGTGGGCGCGGAACGTGCCCCCCTGGTCATCGACACCGGGGAACGACTTGGTCAGCACGGCGATCTCGACGGCCTCGCCCTCGGGCAGCTTGTCGAGTGCGCTCCGCCACCGGGCAAGGCGGCGATCAGCCCTGCCCAGCGCCGTGTTGATGGCATGCACCGCCGAGTCCAGTCCCAGCGAGATGCCGAGCTTGCCCTGGTCGAGCAGGATCGCGGTGGCTTTGTCGATGGCATCGCGGCAGCCGTCGAGTTCGCTGTGCTCGTCATCGAGCTTCTCTTCGTGCAGCTGCTCCAGCAGCTCGGTGATGTGTTCGATGGCCTGCTGGCGCCGACGGTCGGCATGCGCGCTCACCCCCACCGCCACGGCCATGAGCACGAGCGGGGCGGCCACGGTGAGCGCCGCGCTGCCGGCGGCTGCGACGCCGGCCGTCGCACCGGCCCCACCGGCTGCGCCCGCCGCTGCCGCCTTACCGACCGGCACGAACGTCGCGCCGCCGCAGATGCGGCCCATGGGGTCCATGATTGGACTGTGGATGCCGCCAGCCACCGCCTTTGACGGCATCGAGCTAACGATGCCCTGACCGAGCTGGGCGGCGACCTTCGCCGGAACCACCATGTGATACAGGTTCTCGCCGGCAGAGGTCGCCGTAGCCGCCGTGGAGGAATTCCGTGCTGTCTGCGTGACGAGCTGCGACAGGTGCTGTGCCAGCGGGCTCACGGCGTCGAGCGGGATGCCTCGGCTGCGGTCGAGGCCGTCGGGCAGCGGATACACCTCAAGTGTCACGATCGGCTCGTCGGCCAGGGCGGCCAGCACACCGCGCAGTTCACCCAGGCGCTCAGCCGTCATCGGCCCGTCTCCGGCCACTGCGGGCACCCGGACGTCACCCGTCGCGAGCGTCCACACCGGAACGGCTGGTGCCTTGCGGTAGTCGATCATCGTCTCCCCCTTGTTCGCCCACAGCCGTCTCCGGCTGACGCCCGGCCGGAACGGCATGCACCCTCATCTGACCAACGGGCACGGAGACGCTGAAGATCACCGGTCTCTTGCCTGTCCTGCGGCCGTACCAACTCCCCCTGAAGGCAGCCAATCTACGTGATCCGTGAACGTGCAACCGTCCCGCGCACCAACAGGTCGGCCTCGGAACCGGTCACGGAGACACGGGCGGGGCGAGCCGACGGTCGAACGGACGCCTGACCGACCTCCGGCGGCTTCTTCACAGCTCGGCCCAGACCGTCTTGCCGGGTGCGCCGACGCGTGGAGTGACACCCCAGCGGGTGGCCAGGTGCTCGACGAGGAGGAGCCCGCGGCCGGTCTCGGAGCCCGGAGGCGGGGTGGTGGGCCGACGGGTGTCGGCGGGGCGGCGTTCGGTGCGGGTGTCGGTCACCTCGATACGGAGTACATCCGCCGTCACGGTCAGGCGTACGCGGAAGTCGCGGCCTGGGACGTGGCCGTGCTGCACGGCGTTGGTGCAGAGCTCGCCGGTGATGAGCGAGAACGTGTCGTGGGCGGGGGAACGGTAGGGGATGCCCCAGGCGTCCAGCCGTTCACCTACGAGGAGCCGGGCGAGGCGGGCACCGCGTGGGGTGGACGTGAAGCGCATGACGAATTCGTGGTCGGTGCGCGGTGTCACGTTCTTGTGCGAGGCGGTGGGGGAGGAAGTCATGGGAGTGAGGTTGGCGGGAGCGACACCCCGTTCACCAGCAGCAACGCTTGTACGGGGGCCGGTTGTACGGGCTGCGGGAGCTTGCGTACACCGTTGACAGGTCGATCGGCGGACGGGCGGGGGATGCGGAGCGCTCGTTCGGGGGAGAGGGACGGATTCGGGTACGGGGCGTGGTTGCTGTGCGTAGTTTTGTGACCGACAGAGTGTGCGCGGTGTACGTGGCGGGGTGAGCGATGGCGGAGACGGAACGGGACGAGGGAGCCGTGGGATTCCTGCGGTGCTTCGGGGCGCAGTTGAGACTGCTGCGAGAGCGGGAGGGCCTCACACGGGCCGAGTTGGGGTCGCGGCTGGGGTACGGAGAGGATCAGATCGCGTCGGTGGAGCTGGGGCGGCGCATCCCGAAGCCGGAGATGATCGACCGGGCGGATGAGGTGCTGGGGGCGGGAGGGCTGCTCAGTGCGATGAAGGCGGAGGTGGCTCGGGCGCGGTATCCGTCGTTCTTCCAGCATGCGGCCAAGCTGGAATCGGAGGCGGTCGAGCTGCACGTCTACGACACCCTGGCGGTCAACGGCCTCCTGCAGACGGAGGATTATGCGCGTGCAGTGTTCAGGCAGTGGCGCCCCTTCTTGGACGAAGAAGTAGTCGACCAGAGATGCGCATCGCGCATGGCGCGGCAGGAGATCTTCAACCGACGGCCTGTGCCGAACCTGAGCTTCGTGATCGAGGAAGCCGTACTCCACAAACGGATCGGCGGGGACCAGGTCTGGCGGGGACAGTTGGAACAGGTCCTACTGATCGGGCAGAGGCGGAATGTCGAGATTCAGGTGATGCCACTGGGTCGATGCGAACATGCTGGGCTCGCTGGGCCCTTCACTTTGATGGAGACTGGGGATGGGCGCAGAGTTGCTTACACGGAGGTGCAGAGTGATGGTCGTTTGCACACCGAACGTGGCAGAGTGCGTGAGTTGGAGGCTACATACGGGGCGATTCGCGGGCAGGCTCGGGCGCCTCAGGAGTCCATGGCCTTGATCGAGAAGTTGTTGGGAGAAGCATGAGAGTGGACGAATCCGAGTGCGGGACCGACTGCCGCGCCTGGTTCAAGAGCAGCTATAGCGCCGGTGATGGCGGCCAGTGCGTTGAAGTAGCGAGCTGTCCCGACACTGTCCAAGTTCGTGACTCGAAGGACATCGCGCGACCCAGCTTGACCCTGGCTCCGTCGGCTTGGACCGCGTTCATCACGTTCGCCCGCGAGGTGTGAAGCGGGCTGGGCGGCTGATCAGCCCGCCCGGCCCCTCAGCCCCACGTGGTCAGCTCGGCCACGAAATCGTCGTACGAGCGGTGCCGGCCCTGCGGCTTGGCGAGCAGCCCCGCTCATATGCGGCCGTTGCGATCAGCGCCCCGTCGCTCTCGCGGAAGGTGGGCGAGCCGAGCTTGTTCTTCAACGTTCCTTGGGGTCGCGCCCATGGCGCGTTCGCGCGCGCAGGGGGCGTACGCGGGGTGGGGCGGGGTTAACCGGTCCATCCTGGCGTACGCCCCCGACGTGGGGCCGCCTACTTCTCAGCCCCGGGCCCCGAGCAGCCCGTGCAGGGTCAGGCCCTTGGCGGCCGACCCCGTCGATGGGGCCGCCTTCGTGCTCGCCTTCGCCGCGGACGCCGGTTCGGGGTCCGGGAGCGCGTCGCAGACCGCGTCCGGGCCGCTGCCGCCGGAGCGGGGGAGGGTGCCGTCGGTGAGGTAGTCCACCAGGTAGGCGTCCAGGCAGTCGTTGCCGCTCAGGCTGATGCCGTGGTTGCCGCCGCCTTCCTCGACGACCAGGCTCGATCCCTTGAGCTTGCGGTGCATGGTGACGCCGCCCTCGTACGGCGTCGCCGCGTCGTCGGTGGCCTGGAAGAGCAGCGCCGGGGGGATCCGGTCGTTGGTCACCCGTACCGGGTTCAGCGGGGCGACCGGCCAGGTGGCGCACGGCGCGTTGTACCAGGTGTTGTTCCATGCCATGAGCGGCGCCTTGCGGTGCGCCCGCGCGGTGTCGTTGCGCCAGGTGCTCCAGGAGCGCGGCCAGGCGGCGTCGCGGCACTGGACGGCCGTGTAGACGGAGTAGCCGTTGTCCCCGCTCGCGTCGACTGCCGCGAAGTCCTCGTACGCGGTGGCCAGCGCGTCCTCGTCCGCGTCGTTCACGTAGGCGGCGAAGACCTCGGCCAGTTCCGGCCAGTAGCCGTTGTAGTAGCCGCCGGGCAGGAAGATGTCCTCCAGCTCGCTCGGGCCGACCGTGCCTCCCGCCGGGTGCTTCCGTACCGCGTCGCGCATCCGGTACCAGGCGGCCTCGACCTTCGCCGGGTCGGTGCCGAGCCGGTAGGTGGCGTCGTTCTTCGCCACCCACGCGGCGAACGCCTTGTGGCGCGCGTCGAAGGCGTAGTCCTGGCCGAGGTTGTCCTCGTACCAGACGCCGTCCGGGTCCACGATCGAGTCCAGCACCAGGCGCCGCACGCGCTCCGGGAACAGCTTGGCGTAGACCGCGCCCAGGTAGGTGCCGTAGGAGTAGCCGAAGTAGTTGATCTGCCGGGCGCCGAGGGCCTGGCGGATCACGTCGAGGTCCTTCGCGGCGCTGACGCTGTCCATGTACGGCAGCAGGTCGCCGTGCTTCTCGCCGCAGGCGGCGGCGAAGGACGCGGCCCGTTCCCGGTTGGCCCGCTCGGAGCGGAGCGAGTCGGGCACGGAGCCGGGGCGCACCGGGTCGAAGTACCCGGGTACGCAGTCCAGCGCCGGGGTGCTGTCGCCGACGCCGCGCGGGTCGAACCCGATCACGTCGTACTGGGCGGCGACCTTCGCGGGCAGCGCGGACGCCACGAAGCCGGCCAGCGAGAGCCCGCTGCCGCCGGGCCCGCCGGGGTTGACCAGCAGGGGGCCCCGCGAGGTCTTCGCGGTGTGCGGGACCCGGGAGAGGGCGAGGGTGATCCGGCGGCCTGACGGCCGGTCATGGTCCAGCGGCGCGCGGACGGTCGCGCACTGGAGGGCCGGATACGCCTGGGTCCCGCAGGCGGTCCACTTCAGGGACGCGGCGGGCCCGGGGGCCGGGGGTGCGGTGGACGCGGCGGACGGTACCGCGGTGACCAGCCCGGCGACCGTGGCGCCGACTGCGACCAGAATGCCTGCACGTTTCGTCATACGGCCTCCCGTAGTGGGGGATCGAGGCTGTGAGGGGCACAGCCACGGCCGCATGCTCCCCGAATCCGGGCGCGGAAGGACAGATTCCGCCAAGACTTGACCCGATTGGTCAGCGGGTGGTGGTGGCGTCAGAGCAGGGTCAGCTGGGTGGGTCCCGGGTCGTCCCGCATCGGCACCGGCGCCGGCGTGCCGGGCGGGGGGACACGTCGGGCCTCGCCCCGCCGGGCGGGGCCGATGCCGTACTCCGCCGCCAGCTCGTGCACCCGGCGGGTGACGCGCCGCTGGTACCAGGTCGGCGCGTACGCCCCGTCCGCGTACAGCCGTTCGTAGCGCCTCACCAGACTCGGGTGGTGCTCGGCGAGCCAGGCCATGAACCACTCCCGGGCGCCCGGCCGCAGGTGCAGGACGAGCGGGGTCACCGACTGCGCCCCGGCCTCGGCGACGGCCCGGACCGTGTCGCGCAGCTGGTCGGGGCGGTCCCCGAGGAACGGGATGACCGGTGCCATCAGCACCCCGCAGCCGATGCCGTGGTCCGCGAGCGTGCGCACGACGTCGAGGCGGCGCTCGGGGGAGGGGGTGCCCGGTTCGACCGTGCGCCACAGCTCGCGGTCGGTGAAGCCGACCGAGACGGAGATGCCGACCTCGGTGACCTCGGCGGCCTGCTTCAGCAGCTCCAGGTCGCGCAGGATCAGCGTGCCCTTCGTGAGGACGGAGAAAGGGTTGGCGTGGTCGCGCAGGGCGCTGATGATGCCGGGCATCAGCCGGTAGCGGCCCTCCGCCCGCTGGTAGCAGTCCACGTTCGTGCCCATCGCGATGTGCGCGCCGTGCCACCGCGGGGAGGCGAGGTGGCGGGCCAGCAGCTCGCCCGCGTTGGTCTTCACGACGATCTGGGAGTCGAAGCCGAGACCGGTGTCCAGGTCCAGATAGCTGTGGGTCTTGCGCGCGAAGCAGTACACACAGGCGTGGGTGCAGCCCCGGTACGGGTTCACGGTCCACTCGAACGGCATCCGGGACGCGCCGGGCACCCGGTTCACGATCGAGCGGGCGCGGATCTCGTGGAAGGTGATGCCGCGGAATTCCGGGGTGTCGAACGTGCGGGTCGTCACCGCGTCCGCGGCGAACAGGGCTCCGGCCCCTGTCTGTGTGGTGTTGTCGGCCAGATTGTCCCAGCGCATGGACACCTCCTAGGTGGTACTGCGCAGAGAATAGAACACTTGTTCCCTTGATCGTGCGCGCCACCGTCCGGGGCCGATTTTGAGGGGCGCACCGGAGGTGGTTGGCTCAGCACCGTCCCGTACAACCGAGTGCTGGAGGAGCAGGCATGGCGCAGGTCGAGGCCACGACGGAGCGGATCATCGCGGCGGACCCCGAGGCGGTGTTCGACGCGCTGGCCGACTACAAGGAGGTCCGGGGCAAGATCCTCCCCGGGCAGTACAGCGAGTACGAGGTCCGCGAGGGCGGCGACGGGGAAGGCACCCTCGTGCACTGGAAGCTCCAGGCCACCAGCAAGCGGGTCCGCGACTGCCTGCTGGAGGTCACCGAGCCCACCGACGGGCAGCTGGTCGAGAAGGACCGCAACTCCTCGATGGTGACCACCTGGATCGTCACCCCGGCCGGCGAGGGCAGGTCCAAGGCCGTCGTCACCACCGTCTGGGACGGTGCCGGGGGCATCGGCGGGTTCTTCGAGAGGACCTTCGCGCCCAAGGGCCTCGCCCGCATCCACGACGAGCTGCTGGCGAACCTGGCCGCCGAGGTCGAGAAGTAGGTCACGCCCCGGTTCCGCACGGGAATCAAGTCATGTGCTGACACTGCGGGTTCGCGACCGGCCTCACCGGAACGAGTGGTTTTCCGGAACGGCCGGTCGCGTGCCGTAACACCTCCCACCGGCGCATACGCCCTCCGCGCGCGCCGCCCGCCTACCCGGTCGCGTTTGCCCCGCCTTACCGCCTGATGCGACAAATGGGCGGCGCAGGAGCGGACGAGGGGAGCGCCAGGTGGTGGGTGGGATCACTCTGCTGAAGGACGAACCGGACGGGCCCGGGTGCGGGGGCCACGGACCGGGCGGCGGGGGAGGCGGGCCGGGCGGGCCCCCGGAGAGGGGCGACCTGGCGGACGAACTCCTCGGCGGGACCCGCGAGGCGCCGACCGTGCCCGTCGCCGTCCCTCCCGGGCCGCCGGACGGCGCTGCGGCCGGGACCCCGGACGGCGGGTTCAGCCCGCGCCGGGTCCGTCTGGTCTTCCTCGGCCTGATGCTCACCCTGCTGCTCGCCGCGCTCGACCAGATGATCGTCGCCACCGCCCTGCCGAAGATCGTCGGAGAGCTGCACGGCCTGGACAAGATGTCCTGGGCGGTCACCGCCTATCTGCTGGCCTCCACCATCGGTCTGCCGCTCTACGGCAAGCTCGGGGACCTCTTCGGCCGCAAGGGCGTCTTCCAGTTCGCGATCGTGGTCTTCGTCATCGGCTCGGCACTCGCCGGCTGGTCGCGCACCATGGACGAACTCATCGCCTTCCGCGCCGTCCAGGGCATCGGCGGCGGCGGGCTCATGATCGGGGTGCAGGCGATCATCGCCGACATCGTCCCCTCCCGGGAACGCGGCCGGTACATGGGTCTCATCGGGGCCGTGTTCGGCCTCGCCTCGGTCGCCGGTCCGCTGCTCGGCGGCTTCTTCACCGACCACGTCTCCTGGCGCTGGTGCTTCTACGTCAACGTGCCGTTCGGCCTGGTCACCCTCGCCGTCATCGCCGTCGTCCTGAAACTCCCCAGACCGGCCGTCCGGCCCCGCCTCGACGTCCTGGGCGCGCTGCTCCTCGCCGTCGCCTCCACCTGCCTGGTGCTGCTCACCAGCTGGGGCGGTACGGAGTACGCGTGGGGCTCGCGCACCATCCTGGGGCTGGCCGCCGGGGCGCTCGGAACGGCCCTGCTCTTCCTCGTCGTCGAGCACCGGGCGGCCGAACCCGTCATCCCCCTGCGGCTGTTCCGCGACTCGGTCTTCAACGTCACCTCACTCGTGGGCGCCGTCGTCGGGGTCGCGCTCTTCGGCGCGGCCAGCTATCTGCCGACCTACCTCCAGATGGTCGAGGGCGTCTCCGCCACCGAGTCGGGGCTGCTCATGCTCCCGATGATGGGCGGGATCGTCGTCGCCTCCGTCGTCTCGGGGCAACTGGTCTCCCGTACCGGCCGTTACCGCGTCTTCCCGCTGATCGGCGGTGCCGTCTCGGCCGTCGGCATGTGGCTGCTCTCCTCCCTGGACACCGACACCACCCCGCTGGAGTACGGCGTCTGGCAGGCGGTCCTCGGCCTCGGGATCGGCCTCGGGATGTCCGTCCTCGTGCTGGCCGTCCAGAACTCCGTACGCCCCTCGGACCTCGGCACCGCCACCAGCGCCCACAACTACTTCCGGCAGATCGGCGGCAGCGTCGGCGCCGCCGTTTTCGGCACCCTGTTCGCGGGCCGGCTCGCGGACGCGCTCGGGGTACGGCTCCCGTCCGGGGCCGACCTGCCCGACCCGGCGTCGATCACCCCGCAGGCCGTCCACTCCATGGAACCCGCGCTGCGCGACGCCTACATCCAGGCGTACGCCGACGCCATGCCCCGGATCTTCCTCTACCTCGTGCCGGTGCTCCTGCTCGGCCTGTTGCTCGCCTTCTTCCTCAAGGAGAAACCGCTGGTGTCCCACCACACCCCCGCCCCGGCCGCGGAACCCGCCGCGCCCCCCGCCCCGATCCCCCCGGCCCGCACCGACCCCGGCCCGCCGCAGCCGGTCCCGCCGCCCGGTGTCCCGGTCAGCGGCCGCGTCCAGCACTCCGACGGGACGAACGTGGGCCGGGCCGCGCTCACCCTCATCGACGGGCTCGGCCGGCAGGTCGGACGGGGCGCCAGCGGCGACGACGGACGGTACGCGCTGAGCGTGCCCGGCTCCGGCTCCTACGTACTGATCGCCGCGGCCGGCGGTCACCAGCCACAGGCCGTCAGCGTCACCGTGGGGGAGCGGCCGGTCGACCTCCAGGTGGTGCTCGGCGGGGCGGGGCGGCTCGCGGGAGCGGTCCTCACCCCCGACGGCACCCCGGTCCGCGACGCCGCGGTGACCCTCACCGACGTACGCGGCGAAGTCGTCGCCACCACCCGTACCGGGTACGAAGGCGGCTATGTGATCGGTGAGCTGGTGGCCGGCGAGTACACCCTGGCGGCCAGCGCGCCCGCCTTCCGCCCCGCCGCGCTGCCGGTCAGCGTGCAGCCGGCACGGGAGACCCGGCAGGACATCGAACTGGCCGGCGGCGCCGTGCTGCGCGGTGTCGTACGGGCCCCCGGCGGCCGGGTCGTCGAGGACGCCCGGGTCACCCTGCTGGACGCGGCGGGCAACGTGGTGGACACCCACACCACCGGACCCGACGGGTCGTTCCGCTTCGTCGATCTGTCGACCGGCGAGTACACCGTGATCGCGGCCGGATACCCGCCGGTCGCCACGGTCCTCCAGGTGCCCGGGGGCGGCCGCACCGAGCGCGACATCCAGCTGGGGCACGAGGACTGAGCCCACCAGGCCGGGCGGCGGGTGTGCGGACCGGAGACGCCCGCACACCCGTCGCTCACTCGCTCACGGCAGCAGACGCGCCCCCCGCCTCGCCGCGACGTCCTCGACCCAGCCGAGGCACAGCACCGCCACGCCGATCAGCACCCAGGCGACAGCGAACTGCGCCCACAGGCTGTCCAGTACGCCGGACCGCTCCAGGACCTCCACCCGCCACAACAGGTCGATCAGCGGGACCGAGGCCATCAACGCCACCTCGTGCCACAGGTACACGGTCACGGCGCGTGCGTTGAACACCCCGACGACGCGGTCGGCCACCGGGTGGCGGGCGAGCATGCCGCAGCGGGGCCGCAGACGGAGCAGGAGCAGCACGAACCCCGCCGACCACAGCGCCTGGGCGAGCGGGACGTCGTCCAGGTCGACGGAGCCGTCCGCCGGGTGGCGCAGCGCCCACCAGGCACCGGCCGCCATCAGCGGCAGCGCCGCGGCCACCGCCCTCGGCGTGGGCAACCGGTCCAGCACCCCGTCCCGGTGCGCGAAGCCCAGCAGCCAGCAGAACAGGAACACCGACAGATCGCTCAGCGCGGCGCCCGGCCGCCCGTCCGGCACGCCCGTCACCGTCTCCAGCACCACCACCGGAACCAGTGACAGCGCGAGCACCGGCAGTGGGGCGAGCCGGAAGAGCCGGAGCAGCGGCGGCGACAGCAGGACGAACCACAGATACGTACGCAGGTACCAGAGCACCGCCCACGCCTGCTCGCCCCACGCGTTCCCCGGCGGATCCCCGACCGGCAGCACCCAGTACAGGGCGTCCCACCCCGGTCTCCAGCCGTGCGCCAGCATCGCCGCGCCGAGGACCAGGGCGAACGCCCAGACCGGGACCAGCAGCCGGCGGAGCCTCCCCCCAAGGACCGTGAGCGCGGGCCGCTCCAGCGAACGGGCCATCAGCGATCCGGCGAGGGCGAACATCACGCCCATGGCGGGGAAGACGTAACCCAGCCAGGGCCATGCGAAGGTGTGGTACGCCACGACCCGTACCAGTGCGCACGCCCGCAGCACGTCGAACCAGCGGTCGCGGACGGCGGTGCCCGCCGGGGACGCGGGCGCCGGTGCCGTCCTGCGGTGCGTACCCGCCATCACCGCGCCCCGGAGCGGGGGGCGGCCGGATCGGGCGCGCCCACCTCGCCGGTGCGCTTCAGCTTCTGCCAGCGCAGCCGGCCACCGGTCGCGGCGGTGACGCACGAGTGGATCAGCACCAGGTACATCAGCTGCCGGTAGGCCAGTTGCTGGAGCGGCAGCATCAGCAGGAAGCGGTACCTCTCCCGGTCGAGGCGGAACGCGTAGGCCGCGCAGAAGAGCTGGACGCCCAGCACCGCCAGCCAGGCCAGCAGCGACGCCCGGAAGTCCACGAAGAGCATCGCGTAGAGGGTGAAGACATCGATGAGCGGGGCGAACACCGGGGTGACGATCTGGAAGAGCACGACCAGCGGCATACCGACCCGGCCGAAACGGCCCGACGGCCCCCGGTCGGTCACGGAGCCGCGGTGCTTCCACAGCGCCTGCATCGTGCCGTAGCTCCAGCGGTAGCGCTGCCGCCACAACTGGCCGAGCGAGGCGGGCGCCTCGGTCCAGGCACGGGCGTGCTCGGCGTAGACGACGCGCCACCCCGACCGGTGCAGGGCGATGGTGATGTCGGTGTCCTCGGCCAGCGTGTCCTCGCTCATGCCGCCCACCTCCAGGACCGCCTCGCGGCGGAAGGCGCCGACGGCTCCGGGGATGGTGGGCATGCAGCGCAGCAGGTCGTACATCCGGCGGTCCAGGTTGAAGCCCATGACGTACTCGATGTGCTGCCACGCCCCGATCACCGTCGAGCGGTTGCCGACCTTCGCGTTTCCGGCGACGGCGCCGACGGCGGGGTCGGCGAACGGCTGGACGAGGTGGTGGACCGTGTCGGGTTCGAAGACGGTGTCGCCGTCCATCATCACGACGATGCCGTGACGGGCCTGGCGCACCCCGTGGTTGAGCGCCGCGGACTTGCCGGCGTTCTCCTGCCGCACGACCCGTACGTTCGCCAGTCCCAGCGACTCGGCGATCTCCGCCGTGCCGTCGGTCGATCCGTCGTCGACGACCAGGATCTCGACCGGGTGGGTGCTCGCCGCCAGGGAGTTCAGGGTGGCCGCGATGCACTCCTTCTCGTTGTACGCCGGCACGATCACCGTCACCGGCCCGGTCACCTCCGGGCCCCAGCGGAACCCGCGGCGGTTGCGCCGCCGGTGGTGACGGCGGGCCAGCAGGAGCATCAGGCCGAACCGGGCGATGACGGCCACCCCGACCACCGCCAGCAGGACGGCGAGCCCCGGCACGGTCCACTCCGCGACCGCGACCGCGGCGAGCAGGGCGCGGCCCTCCCACCGTGTGACGGTGTCGGCGGGCCGGTGCGCGGCCTGCTCGGCGTCGCCCGCCACCGTGCCGGACGGGGCGGCGGCGTCCCCGTCGCCGGGAGCGCTCCGCCGCTGGGCGCCGCTGACGGTGGTGAAGGTGTAGCCCTTCGCCTTCATCTTCTTGATGTACGCGGGCAGCGCGGCCAGCGTCTCGGACCGGTCGCCGCCCGCGTCGTGGAAGAGCACCGAGGCGCCCTCGCCGCTCTTCGGCGTCGCCCACTCGACGATCTTCGACACACCCGGCCGTTGCCAGTCCTCGCTGTCGGTGTCGATGAAGACGCTCGTGTACCCCATCGCGCCGAGCCGCTGGTAGACGGGCCAGCTGTAGTCGTCGATCGCGTCGTTGGTCGACGAGTAGGGCGCCCGGAACAGGGTCGTCGTGATGCCCGCAGCTCCCGCCAGGGCCAGTTGGGTCTGGGCGATCTCACGCTTGACGCGGGCCTCGCTCTGATAGGAGAGGTCGACGTGGGTGAAGGTGTGCGCCCCGACCTCGTTGCCTTCGTCGACCATCCTGCGCACCACGTCCGGGTGGCGCGAGATCATCGAGCCGACGAGGAAGAAGGTGCCCGGCACCTCGTTCTCGTCGAGGATGTCGAGCACCTGGCCGGTCCACTCGGGGTCCGGTCCGTCGTCGAAGGTGAGCACGATCGTCTTGGCCGGGACGGACTCGGTACGGGCCTCTCCACCCGGAAAGCTCAGGAAGGGGCCTCCGTCCAGGACCTCGTCGGGCACCGAGTCGGCGGAGGCGTCGGAGCGCACCCGCCGGTCGGAACCGATCTCCGTGCGCAGATAGCCGTCGAGCAGCATCATCGAGACGAGGCCCAGCAACAGCAGCAGGGCCATGACCGCACGGGGCTTCGGGACCGCCTGGTTCCGGATCCGGCCGATCCGGCCGACGCCCGCGTGCCTGCGGCGGGAGGAGGCCATCAGCCCGCCCCACCGGAGCCGGAGCCGGTAGGCGCCAGGGACGGCGCCCCGCTCGGCGGCACGCCGCCACCGGGGGGAGCCCCGCCCGGACCGGCCTCCGCGGCGGGCCCGCCGCCGAAGGGCAGCAACCGCGAGGGCGCCACGGAAATGCCCCCCATGAAGGCCAGCGCGAGTACGGCGGCGTAACCGGCACACGCCAGCCCCATCAGCGCACCGGCGCGTCGCAGGAGGCGGGCCCGGCGGCCGGACGCGTCGACGAACACGGGCCCGTCCTGGGGCCGTTCGGCTGCCCGGCGGCGCCCGCCGCGGCGACGGCGGACCGGGTGTGCCCGGCGTCGGCCGCGCGGCGCCGGGTCCTTCTCGATGTCGGGGTCGGATTGCATGTGCGCATGCTGGCGAAGCGAGATGTGCGAAGTCTGGACTCCCGCTGGCCGCACGCTGTGAAGGAGCGGCGAACCTGTCGGGACGCTGAGAGCCGCGGACCGCCACCGCACCGCCTGGCCGCGGGTACGGGCCTGCTCCCTAAGGGAGTTGGCGGCCGGACCCGATTCGGGCGGACCCTTTCCATGAGCGAGCTGTGTCTTCGTGCCGACTGCCGGTATGAGAGGTTCGTGGTACCCCCGCCACCGCCGGTCACCGGCCCACGGGCGGACGAACCGAGAGCAGGTGCAACCTCCATGCGAACGCGCACACGGGCGTTCTCCGCCGTCGCCGGAGTGGTCGCGCTCGGCCTCGCCGCTTCCGCCTGCGCGACGGGAACGGCGGCCGACCAGTCCAACGGCTCGGCGCCGCCGCCCCGTTCGGCGCCCGCCGAGACCGCGTTCACCCCGTACGTGAGCGCCACGACCGCCGCGGCCACCGACGGCGCGGGGTCCCCCGACACGTACAACCTGGCTTTCGTCACCGCCGACGGGTCCCGCTGCACACCCGTCTGGGGCGGTACCGCCGCGGTCGGCGACACGGCGGTCGCGGCGCGGGCGGCGGCGCTCACCGCGACCGGCGCCGACCTCAGGGTGTCCTTCGGCGGGGCCGCGGGCACCGAGGCGGCCCTCGCCTGCGACAGCGCCGAGGAACTGGCCGACGCCTACGCCGAGGCCCTCGACGCCGTCGGTGCCTCCAAGGCGGACTTCGACATCGAGGGGGACGCGCTCACCGACACCGCCTCCCTCACCCGCCGCGACGAGGCCCTCGCCCTCCTCCAGAAGGAGCGTGGCCTCGACGTCACCTACACCCTGCCCGCCATGCCGGACGGACTGGAGGACACCGGACTCGCCGTCCTCCAGGACGCGGCCGACCAGGGCGTCGAGGTGTCCGCGGTGAACATCATGGCCATGAACTACGGCTCCGCCCACGACGGTGACATGGGCGACTACGCGGAACAGGCCGCCGAGGCCGCCCACGACCAGCTCATGGACGTCCTCGGGCTGACCGAGGGCGCGGCATGGCGCTCGCTGCACGTCACGGTGATGGCCGGCGTCAACGACGTGGCGGGAGAGACGTTCACGCTCGCCGACGCCGCGTCCCTGCGCACCTTCGCCTCCCGTAAGGGGGTCGGGGCGCTCTCCCTGTGGGCGACCTTCCGCGACCGGGCCTGCGCCGACGGCGAGGACACCACCACGGCCGCCGACACATGCAGCGGGGTGGACCAGGAGGACGGGGCCTTCGCCGAAGCCCTGGCCGGAGCCGCGGAGACGGACTGAGCGCGCGAACGGCTCAGCCCGGCGCGTCCTGGCGGACCAGCTCCATCAGGGCCTTCGCCCCCGGACTCAGGCTCCGGGCGGGCGGCAGCACCACCACGCTCCGGTAGCCCGGCGGGCGCGCACCCGCGAACTCCACCACGCCCAGCCCGCGCGCCTCCGGCTTGCGGGAGAAGTGGTGCGGCACCACCGCGATGCCCAGCCCCTCGTGGACCAGCTCCAGCAGGCTGTGCACATCGTTGACTTCGAGGCCCACCGTGCGGCGCACCCCGGCCGCCGCGAACGCCTCGTCGGCCGCCCGCCTCGGCCCCCAGTCCGGGTGGAAGTCGATGAAGGACCGGCCGCGCAGCGCGGTCCACTCCACCCGGGGCCCGTCCGCCAGCGGGTGCCCCGGCGCGCAGAGCACGACCATCCGCTCCCGTGCGAGCGGCACCAGCTCGCCCCGCCATTCCGGAGGGCTGACCGTGGCCGCGAACGCCAGGTCCAGCCGCCCGCCGGCCACCCCCTCCAGCAGGCTGGACGTACCCTCCTGGCGCAGCCGGATCTCCATGTGCGGGTGCTCCCGGTGGAAGGCCGCCAGCAGCCGGGCCGGACTCACCCCGGCCACACACTGCTCGACCCCCAGCGTCAGCGTGCCCCGGAGCAGCCCCCGTACGGCGTCCACCGCGTCCCGGGCGGCCCGCGCCCCCGCCAGGGTGCGTTCCGCCTCCACGAGCAGTGCCTGCCCCGCCTCGGTCAGCCGCACCGTACGCGTGGTGCGGCTGAAGAGCGGGGTCCGCAGCTCGTGTTCCAGTGCCCGGACCGACGCGGACAGCCCGGACTGGGAGACGGCCAGCCGCTCGGCCGCACGGGTGAAGTGCCGCTCCTCGGCGACGGCGACGAAGTGTTCCAGCTGACGCAGTTCCATGATTGAGCAATCTAGGCGATGAATCCCAGCGGAATCTCCTGTTGGACCGCTGGATCTTTCTGCGCCAGGCTGGAACCCGCCACACCTGGCCCGGATCTCTCCCGTGGAGTGCTCGTATGTACCTTCCGTCCGCCGACCGCCACACCGCCATGCCCTACCGGCGCACCGGACGCAGCGGCCTGCTGCTGCCCGCGCTGTCCCTCGGGATGTGGCACAACTTCGGGGGCGACCGGACGCCCGAGAGCCAGCGGCAGATCCTCCGCCGGGCCTTCGACCTGGGCATCACCCACTTCGACCTGGCCAACAACTACGGCCCCCCGCCCGGCTCCGCCGAGCTGACCATGGGCCGCGCCCTGAAGACGGACTTCGCCCGTCTGCGGGACGAGATCGTCGTCTCCACCAAGGCCGGCTACCACATGTGGGACGGCCCGTACGGGGAGTGGGGCTCCCGCAAGTACCTGCGCTCCTCCCTGGACCAGAGTCTGCGGCGGCTCGGCCTCGACTACGTCGACATCTTCTACTCGCACCGCCCCGACCCCGACACCCCGCTGGAGGAGACGATGGGCGCCCTGGACACCGCGGTGCGCCAGGGCAAGGCGCTGTACGCCGGGATCTCCAACTACTCCGCCGAGCAGACCCGTGAGGCCGCCCGGATCCTGAAGGAGCTGGGCACTCCGCTCCTCATCCACCAGCCGCGCTACTCGATGCTCGACCGCTGGGTCGAGGACGGACTGCTGGACACCCTGGACGAGCTGGGCACCGGCTCCATCGCCTACTCGCCGCTGGAGCAGGGCATCCTCTCCGACCGCTACCTCCAGGGCATCCCGGAGGGCTCGCGGGCGGCGGGCGCCAGCTCCTTCCTGTCGGCCGACTCCGTCACCCCCGAGCTGGTGGAACGGCTCCGGTCGCTGGACACGGTCGCGCGGGAGCGCGGACAGTCCCTGGCGCAGATGGCGCTGGCCTGGGTGCTGCGCGGCGGCCGGGTCACCTCCGCGGTCGTGGGAGCCAGCAGCGTCACCCAGTTGGAGAACAGCGTCGAGGCCGTGCGGAACCTGGAGTTCGACGAGGCGGAGCTGGCCCGGATCGACGAGCTGGTCAAGGGCGCGGGCCGCCCCTGAACGCGGTCGCCGGGGCCCTGGGGCCGGCGACGGCCGCCCGTTCCGGTGGTCCCCGGGCGGGCGGCGGACGCCGGTACCACCGGACTGGACCAGTGACAGGCGCCGACTGCTCTGGTCCGGTGCCGCCCCGGCGCGTACCGTGATGCGGCACGAAGATCCTCTTCCCGCCGGACGGCGGAAAGAGGGCCCCGCGACCAGCCAGAGGGACCGCTCATCGTGAAGATCCTCGTCAGCGCCGACATGGAGGGCGCCACCGGAGTGACCTGGCCGGCCGACGTGCTGCCCGGCACCCCGCAGTGGGAGCGGTGCCGCTCCCTGTTCACCTCCGACGTGAACGCCGCGGCCCTCGGCTTCCTCGACGGAGGCGCCGACGAGGTCCTCGTCAACGAGGCCCACTGGACGATGCGCAACCTCCTCCTGGAGAAGCTCGACAACCGCGTCCAGATGCTCACCGGCAAGCACAAGTCGCTCTCGATGGTGGAGGGCGTCCAGCACGGAGACGTGGACGGCGTGGCGTTCGTCGGCTACCACACCGGCGCCGGCACGGAGGGCGTGCTCGCCCACACCTACCTCGCCAACTCCGTCACCGGCGTCTGGCTGAACGGCGTCCGCGCGAGCGAGGGCCTGCTGAACGCCCATGTCGTCGCCGAGTACGGCGTCCCGGTCGTCCTGGTCACCGGCGACGACCTGACCTGCCGGGACGCGGAGCTGTACGCCCCCGACGCCCGCAAGGTGGCCGTGAAGGACTACGTCTCGCGGTACGCCGCCGTGTGCCGCACCCCGGCGCGTACGGCCGCCGACATCCGGGCCGCGGCCCAGCAGGCCACCGCGCTCGCGGGCCGTGTGGCCCCGGCGGAGGGCGGCCCCTTCACGGTGGAACTCGAATTCGACGCCGAGCATCTGGCGGGCGCCGCGACGGTGGTTCCCGGCGTGGTGCCGAGCGGTGAGCGGCGCGTGGCCTACACCAGCGCGACGATGTACGAAGGAATCCGCACGTTCAAGGCGGTGACGACGATCGTGTCGGCCGCCGTGGAGGAGCAGTATGGCTGAGGCGACGATCCCGTCCGGACCGGTCGACGACCGGGCGCTCGACGAGTCGGTCACGTTCACCTCGGAACTGATCCGCATCGACACCACCAACAGCGGTGACGGCAGCTGCCGCGAGCGCCCGGCCGCCGAGTACGTCGCCGAGCGGCTGGCCGGCGCCGGTCTCGAACCGCTCCTGCTGGAGCGGACGCCCGGCCGGACCAACGTGGTCGCCCGGATCCCGGGCACCGACCCGTCCGCCGACGCCCTGCTGGTCCACGGACACCTCGACGTGGTGCCCGCCGACCCCGCCGAGTGGAGCGTCCACCCCTTCTCCGGGGAGGTCCGCGACGGAGTGGTGTGGGGGCGCGGCGCCGTCGACATGAAGAACATGGACGCGATGGTCCTGGCCGTCGTCCGGGCCTGGGCCCGCGCCGGGGTGCGCCCCCGCCGGGACATCGTCGTCGCCTACACGGCCGACGAGGAGGCCAGCGCAGCCGACGGCTCCGGCTTCCTCGCCGACCGCCACCCCGGGCTGTTCGAGGGCTGCACGGAGGGCATCAGCGAGTCCGGTGCCTTCACCTTCCACGCCGGCCCCGGGATGTCGCTCTACCCCATCGCGGCGGGGGAGCGCGGCACCGCCTGGCTGAAGCTGACCGCCGAGGGGAAGGCGGGCCACGGCTCGAAGGTCAACAAGGCGAACGCGGTCAGCGCGCTGGCCGCCGCCGTCGCCCGCGTCGGGGCGTACGAGTGGCCGGTGCGGCTCACCCCGACCGTACGGGCGGCACTCGTCGAGATCGCCGCGCTCCACCACATGGAGGCCGACCTCGACGCGCCCGGTTTCGACGTGGACGAACTGCTGGGCAAGCTCGGCCCCGCCGCCGACCTGGTCGCCCCCACCGTCCGCAACAGCACCAACCCGACGATGCTGGACGCCGGTTACAAGGTCAACGTCATCCCGGGCCGGGCCACCGCCCACATCGACGGGCGGATGGTGCCCGGCGGTGAGGAGGAGTTCCACGAGACCCTGGACCGGCTCACCGGGCCGGGCGTCCACTGGGAGTTCGACCACCGTGAGATCCCGCTCCAGGCCCCGCTGGACTCGCCGACGTACGCCAGGATGTGCGCCGCGGTCGAGCTGTTCGACCCCGGTGCGCACGCCGTTCCCTACTGCATGTCGGGCGGCACGGACGCCAAGCAGTTCTCCCGGCTCGGTATCACCGGCTACGGCTTCTCCCCGCTGAAGCTGCCCGTCGGGTTCGACTACCAGGCGCTGTTCCACGGCGTCGACGAGCGGGTCCCGGTCGACGCCCTGCACTTCGGCGTCCGGGTCCTGGACCACTTCCTGCGTACCGCCTGACCCACGAGGGGGGAACCGCCCATGGCGTCCACAGCGGCGTACGGCACATGGCCGTCACCGATCGACGCGGCCCTGGCCGCCTCGCACGACGGCAGGCCGGAGTACGTCGGCACCGTCGGCGACGAGGTGTGGTGGACGGAACCGCGTCCGGCGGAGGGCGGCCGCCGCGCCCTGGTCCGCCGCCGGGCCGACGGCACCACCACGACCGTGCTGCCCGAGCCCTGGAACCCGCGCAGCCAGGTCGTCGAGTACGGCGGGGTGCCCTGGGCCGGTGCCGCCCGCCCGCCCGGGGAAGGCGGCCCGCTCGCCGTCTTCGTGAACTTCGCCGACCAGCGGCTGTACGCGTACGCCCCGGACGGCTCGGAGCCGCCCCGGCCGCTCACCCCGGTCTCCGGCACCGGTGGCGGCCTGCGCTGGGTCGATCCGCACCTCCACCTGGACCGGGGCGCGCACGGCGAGGTCTGGTGCGTGCTGGAGGAGTTCACCGGCCCGGCCCCCACCGATGTGCGCCGGGTGATCGCCGCCGTACCGCTGGACGGCTCGGCCGCCGACGACCGCGCCGCCGTACGTGAACTCAGCGACGACCGGCACCGGTTCGTCACCGGTCCCAAGCTCTCCCACGACGGCCGCCGGGTCGCCTGGATCGCCTGGGACCACCCGCGGATGCCGTGGGAGGGCACGGTCGTGATGGTGGCCGAGGTCACCGCCGAGGGCACCTTCACGGGTGTGCGGCCGCTCGTCGGCGCCACGGACGAATCGGTCGTCCAGGTGGAGTGGGACCAGGACGGCACCCTGCTGTTCGTCTCGGACATCTCCGGCTGGTGGGAGCTCCAGCGGATCCGGCCGGACGCCGCGCCGGGAGCCGTCGTCCCCAGCAGCCGGCTTTGCCCCGGCCGGGGCGAGGAGTTCGGCGGGCCGCTGTGGAAGATCGGGCTGAGCTGGTTCCGGCCGCTGGACAGCGGACTGGTCGCCGTCCTGCACGGCCTGGGCGGCAAGCGCCTCGGCGTCCTCGACCCGGAGACCGGCGAACTGGTCGACGCGGTGGGTCCCTGGACCGAGTGGACCGAGACGCTCGCCACGCAGGACACCCGGGTCATCGGGATCGCCGCCAGCCCCGTCGGCGCGGCCGAGGTGGTCGAACTGGACACCGCGACCGGGCACACCCGGATCCTGGGGGCGCACCACGAGGACCCCGTGGACCCCGCGTACTACCCCGAGCCGCAGGTCCGCGTCTTCACCGGGCGGGACGGCCGGGAGGTCCACGCGCAGGTGTACCCGCCTCGCCACCCCGACCGCACGGGCCCCGAGGACGAACCGCCGCCGTACGTCGTGTGGGCCCATGGCGGTCCCACCGGACGCGCCCCGCTCGTACTCGACCTGGAGATCGCCTACTTCACCTCGCGGGGCATCGGCGTCGCCGAGGTGAACTACGGCGGCTCCACCGGCTACGGCCGCGCCTACCGCGAACGGCTGGCCGGGCAGTGGGGCGTCGTGGACGTGGAGGACTGCGCCGCCGTGGCCCTCGCCCTGGCCGAGGAGGGCACCGCCGACCGCGCCCGGCTGGCGATCCGGGGCGGCAGCGCCGGAGGCTGGACGACGGCCGCCTCCCTGACCGGCACGGACGTGTACGCCTGCGGGACGATCAGCTACCCCATCCTCGACCTCGAAGGCTGGGCGACCGGCGAGACGCACGACTTCGAATCGCGCTACCTCGAATCGCTCGTCGGACCCTACGCCGAGGTGCCCGAGCGCTACCGCGAACGCTCGCCGATCAACCGCACCGACCGGCTCACCGCGCCCTTCCTGCTGCTCCAGGGGCTCGACGACCCGATCTGCCCGCCCGCGCAGTGCGAGCGCTTCCTCGCCCGGATCGAGGGCCGGGGCATCCCGCACGCCTACCTCGCCTTCGCCGGGGAGAGCCACGGCTTCCGCCGCACGGACACTCTGGTCCGCGCGCTGGAGGCCGAACTCTCGCTGTACGCACAGGTGTTCGGCTTCGAGCGGACCGACGTCGCGGTCCTGGACCTCGGCCGGTGACCGTCCGTCCCCGGCCGCTCGCGCCCCTCACCCGGCCCGCCCGGCTGCGGCCCGGCGCCCGCGTGGCGGTCGTCGCCCCCAGCGGCCCGGTCCCCGCCGACCGGCTGGAGGCGGGTCTCGACCTGCTGCGCGCCTGGGGACTGGATCCCGTGGTGGGCCGTCATGTCCTTGATGTCCACGCTGAGTTGGGCCACCTCGCGGGCACGGACGAGAACCGCGCCCGGGACCTCCAGGAGGCCTGGTGCGACCCTTCCGTGGACGCGGTCCTGTGTGCCCGTGGCGGGTACGGCGCGCACCGGACGGTGGACCTGCTGGACTGGTCCGCGATCCGGGCGGCCGGGCCCAAGGTGTTCGTCGGGTACAGCGACATCACCGTGCTCCACGAGGCGCTCGCGCTGCGCGCCGGGTTCTCGACCCTGCACGGCCCGATGGTCGCCACCGAGGTCTTCCTGAAGGACACGGCCACCCAGGACGCCCTGCGCGCCACCCTGTTCGCGCCCGAATCGGTGCGGACGCTCGGCCTGGACGGGGCGGCGGCGCTGGTCCCCGGCCGGGCCCGGGGTCTCACCTACGGCGGCTGCGCCGGTCTGCTCGCCGCCGACGCGGGCACCCCGGGCGCCCGCGCCTCGGCCCACGGCGGACTGCTGATGGTGGAGGACGTCACGGAGGAGCCGTACCGGCTCGACGGCATCCTCACCCGGCTGCTGCGGACCGGCGCGCTCGACGGCGTGGCCGGGATCGCGTGCGGCTCCTGGGAGGGCTGCGGCCCCTATCCGGCGGTGCGGGCGGTGCTCGCCGACCGGCTCGGCCAACTGGGCGTCCCGGTCGTCGAGGAGCTGGGATTCGGGCACGGTCCCACGGCGCTGACGATCCCCTTCGGTGTACCGGCCGTGCTGGACGCCCCGGCGGACGGCGGGCGGTGCACGCTCACCACCGAGGTCCCCGCGCTGACCTGACGGCCCGTCGATCGTCGCTCCGACCTGAGGGTTCGTCACGCAAACCACCGATTCGTGCGTTGACAGTGACGTGATGCCTGTCACACCATGGTCGGGACTGTTCCTTACCAGTTGGTAAGGTGCTCTCGGCGTGGAGGTCCATGTGTCGCGTACTGTCTCCAGGTTCCGCAGCCCCCTCGCCTTCCTCGCCGGGGCGGCGCTCCTGGTCCCGCTCGCCCTGGCCGGCGCGGAACCGGCGGCGGCCGGAGAATTCCGGGTCACCGCACTGGAGTTCACGGTGCGGGCCGGTGACCGTTCCTGCACGGTCGACGCCGACCTCTACCGCCCGGCCGGTGCCGACGCGGAGCACCCCGCACCGGCGGTGCTCGCCACCAACGGCTTCGGCGGCAGCAAGTCGGACGGGACCACCGACGCGCTCGGCAGGGCGTTCGCCTCCCGTGGCTATGTCTCCCTCGTCTACTCGGGGCTCGGCTTCGGCCGGTCCGGGTGTCTGATCACCCTCGACGCCCCGGACATCGACGGGAAGGCGGCCTCCGGGCTCATCGACTTCCTCGCCGGGACACGCGCCGCCGACGACGGCACCACGGCCGACTACGTCCTCTCCGACGGCCCCGGCGACCCCCGCGTCGGCATGATCGGCGGCTCGTACGGCGGAGCCGTCCAGCTCGCCACCGCCGCCACCGACCACCGGGTGGACGCCCTGGTGCCGCTGGTCACCTGGAACGACCTCGGGTACGCGCTCGCGCCCAACGCCACCGACGCGCGCGACGGCGTCTCCTCCGGCACCCCCGGTGTCTTCAAGTGGCAGTGGACCAACGGGTTCTACCTGATCGGCGAGGGCCAGCCGCTCCTGGTCCCGAGCCTGGACCCGTCCCGGTTCAACCGCCTCACCTGCGCGCACTTCGCCACCCGGGCCTGCGATGCCATCCGTCTGCTGAACTCCGGCCGTTTCCCGGCCGACCGCACCCGGGAGACGCTGACGTATCTGCGGGGTGTCTCGCCCGCCTCCTATCTGACGGGTGTCACGGCCCCCACGCTCCTCGTCCAGGGGCAGGCCGACAGCCTGTTCAACCTCAACGAGGCCACCGCCACCTACCAGGCGCTGCTGGCGCGGGGCACCACGGCGAAGATGATCTGGCAGGCCTGGGGCCACAGCGGCGGCCATGTCCCCGGTGAACTGGACCTCGCCGCCGGCAATCTGGAGACCAGCTACGTCGGGCAGCGCGTCCTCGCCTGGTTCGACCGGTACCTGCGCCAGGACGAAGGCACCGACACCGGGCCCGCGTTCGCCTACTACCGTGACTGGGAGAGCGGCTACGGCACGGCCGCCACGGTCCCCGCGCCCTCCCGGACGCTCTACCTCTCCGGCGACGGCACTCTGGTGGACCGCCGCTCGGAGGTCGCCGCGGGCAGCCGCGCCTACACCAACCGGCCCCTGCCCACCAGCCACTCCGAGAGCTCCCTGGCCGGTCTCATCGGACTGAGGGACCCCGCGCCGTACGACACGAAGGGCACCTACCTCGGCTGGACCAGCACCCCGCTCACCGCCCCGCTGGACGTCGTGGGAGCCCCGAGGGCGACCCTGAGGGTCCACTCACCGGCGACCGAACGGGTCCAGGACAGCGGGGACGCGGCGGACCGGCTCGTCCTCTTCGCCAAGGTGTACGACGTGGCCCCCGACGGCACGCAGACGCTGGTGAACCGCCTGGTCGCGCCGGTGCGGGTGCCCGACGTCACCCGCCCCTTCACCGTCGAGCTGCCGGGCATCGTGCACCGGTACGGGACGGGGCACCGGCTGCGGTTCGTGATCGCGGGCAGCGACACGGCGTACTTCGGCAACCGGGGGCTCCGGACCGTCACCGTCATCAGCGCCCCGGGGGACACGGGCGTCCTGGAACTGCCGGTGACCGGCTGACCGTCACCCGTTCGGCGGCCCCGCACTGCCCGGGACGCGTGCGGGCGGGACCCTTGCGCCATGAGCCCCAAGGATGCCCCTCACCCGGACGCCCGGACCGCCGGCGCGTTCAGCCCCGCCCGGATCGCGGTGACGGTCCTGGCCGTGCTCGCGATCGTCTTCATCTGCGTGAACACGGAGGACGTCACCATCCGTGTGATCGTCCCGAAGGTCACGATGCCGCTCTGGGCGGCGCTGCTCGGGATGTTCGTGGTGGGCCTGCTCTGCGGCGGGTACGCGCTGCACCGCCGTCGCCGCCGGTAGCCGCCGGCTTCCCGCGCCGCCCCGGACCCGCCCCCGGGCCCAGCCGGTTTCCGGCCGATTCCGCCGCACGGGTTTGTCCGCCAGCCTTCACCCGGAGTGATGGACGCGCCCGGCGGCCATGGCGTGGCGCCGCCGTCCTTGCCTAGCGTGCGGGGAGAGCGCCATGCGCCGTGCGTGGCCCCCGGGGTGAGGACGACCGCATGACGCATGCCGTGAAGGGCCAGAAGTTCGGCACCCTGTTCACCTGGTTCGACCAGGACGGCGACGGGCAGCTGACACACGACGACATGCGGGGGACCGCCGCCGCGTTCGCGGAGGTGGCGGCGTGGGGCGACGAGGCCGACCTCGCGGCCATGCGCGACGCGTTCGGGCGGTGGTGGCGGCTCCTGCTCACGCACGGTGACGCGGACGGGGACGGGCGGGTCTCGCGGCAGGAGTTCATCACCGTCATGGAGCGTGAGGTCACCTCCCCCGAGCACTTCGAGGGTGCCGTCATGGCGATCATCGACGCGCTGATGAACGCCCTCGACACCGACCGTGACGGCGTCCTCAGCCGCGACGAGTACGTGCGCATGTACGACGCGCTGGGCATCCCGCCGCAGCGTTCCGGCGAGGCGTTCACCCGGCTGGATCTTGACGGGAACGGCGTGATCAGCCGCGAGGAGTTCCGCTCGGCCGTCTCCGACTTCTATCTCAGCACCGACCCGGACGCACCGGGCAGCCACCTGCTCGGTCCGGTCGGCCCGCCGGCCTGACCGGCCCGGCCCGCCGCCGGACCCCGGGTGCCCCGTTCCGCCGACGGAGGGAACGGGGCACCCGGGGCCGGCCGGGGTGGACCTCAGGCACCGGCCAGGCGCAGGTCGGCGCCGCCGGCGCGGAGTCCCTCGGCCGCCGCCTCGGCCAGCGAGCGGTCGGTGACGACGGTGTCGAAGGCGCTGAGCGGAGCCACCCGGAACTTCCCGAACGTCCCGTACTTCGACGACCCGGCGACCAGCACGCTGGACCCCGTGCACTCCATCGCCGCCTGCTTGACCTCCACCTTCGCCGCCGACGGGGTGGTCACCCCGCGCAGCAGGTCCCAGGAGCTGGTGCTGATGAAGGCGACGTCGAGGGCGAGCTGACGCAGTGTCGTGGCGGCGAGCCGCCCGACGCTCGACCGGTTGGACGGGTCCACCTGGCCGCCGATGTGTATGACGTCGAGGTGCGTGTACTCCATCAGGCGGTCCACGGTCGTGAAGTCGTTGGTGACGACCGTCAGCGACTCGTGGCGCGCGAGCAGCGGCACCATGGCCAACAGGGTCGTGCCCGCGTCCAGATAGACGGTCATGCCCTCCCGTACCAGCTCCGCGGCGGCCGCGGCCATGGCCTGTTTCTCCGGCTGCTCGATCAGGGCCTTCGCCTGGAAGCTGGGCTCGCTGTGCAGATGGCTCGCGATCCGCGCCCCGCCGGGCACGGAGAACACGAGCCCCCGGCGCTCCAGTTCGGCGATGTCGCGGCGGACGGTCATGTGGGACACGCCGAAGAGCTGGGTGATCTGCTGCACGCTCAGCACACCGTCGCGCCGCAGGTGCTTCAGCAGCAGCTCGCGTCGCTGATCGGGGATCAGGGGCAACTGCTCTTCTTCGGCCACCGCTTGTTCACCTTTCCTCACGCGGCCACCGCGGCCGCTGCTCGATTGTGCCGTTCCCACCGGCACCCTCCCAACCGGGCGCGGCTCAGGAGCCGACGAACGTGCTCAGCAGGAGCACTCCGCCCAGGCTGAGCAGCGACTGGAGGGAGAGCATCAGCGTCCAGGTACGGAAGGTCTGGGCCACCGAGAGCTGGTAGTACTCCTTGAACAGCCAGAACCCGGAGTCGTTGACGTGCGAGAGCATCACCGCGCCCGACGCCGTCGCCAGCACCAGCAGTTCGGGCGAGAGGCCCGGGTAGGCGCCGATCAGCGGGGCGACGATACCGGTGGCCGCCGCGGTGGCCACCGTCGCCGAGCCGAGGCAGATGCGCAGCAGCGCGGCGACCAGCCAGGCGAGCAGCAGCGGGGGTATGGACCAGTCCACCGCGTAGTCGGAGATCAGCTTGTCGATCCCGGTCGCGGTCAGCATCGCCTTGAGGCCGCCGCCGGCGCCGAGGATCAGGACGATCCCGCCGACCGGGCCGAGCCCCTTGCCCGCCATCTTCTGGAGCTGGTTCAGACCGAAGCCGGAGCGCAGACCCAGCGCGAAGAAGGCGAAGACCACCGCTGCCAGCAGCGATATGACGGAGGAGTCGCACGCCTCGAAGATCGCGTACGGGAGCGAGCCCTCGGCGGTGTTCGAGGTGCCCACGGTCCCGATCAGCATCAGGACGGGCGGCAGCAGCACGGTGATCAGCGCGAGGACGAACGAGGCCGGACGCTTGCGGTTCTCCGGCTCGGGGCTGCTCTCCGGGATGGGGCCCTTGTCCAGGTCCGGGGCCGGGCCGAACCAGCGTGAGGCGAACTTCGTCAGCAGCGGTCCGCTGACCACCGCGATCGGGATACCGATGATCAGGCCGTACATGATGGTCAGGCCGGTGTTCGCCCCGTACGCCGAGACGGCCAGGGTGGGGGAGGGATGCGGGGGGAGCAGGCCGTGCGAGATGTACAGACCGGCGGCGAGCGGCAGACCCACGTACAGCAGATGGGTGCCGGTGCGCTTGGCCACCGCGTACACCAGCGGCACCAGCATCACGAAGCTGACGTCGAAGAGGTGCGGCATCCCGATGAGCAGGGCGGCGGCCGTGATGGCCGTCGGGATCCACTTCACCGGGCGGGCGCCGATGAAGACCGTGGCGATCCGGTCGGCACCGCCGGAGCCGAGCAGGATGCCGCCGAGGATGGTGCCGAGCCCGATCGTGGGCCCGGTGCTCTTCAGCGCGTCGCCGAAGCCGTCCTGGAAGTGGCCGACGGTGTCGCCGGGCCCGAGGCCCGCGGCGAGTCCGAGGCCCAGGGCGGACAGGGCCAGCGCCAGGAAGGGGTGGAGCTTGGCCTTGGTGATCAGCAGGATCAGGACGACGACCGCGGCCGCGCCCAGCAGGAGGTTCTGGAGGTCGGCGCTCATCATCGGCTCGCGTGGGGATCGGAGGACTGGGTGGTGCGTGAGGCGCGCCCGGAGGTCCAGGCGCGCAGCAGCTCGGGGTGCGCGTCGGCGAGGTCGCCGAGCGTGATCAGGTCGCCGGCCCGGACGTCGCGCCCGAGGGCGGTGTGGGCGGCGAGGTACAGCGGGGCCGTGTCGGCGGGGGCGTCCTCGTCGCGGAGCAGGACGGCCTGGACACCGGTGACGTCGTGGTGGTGCCCGCCCATGTCCAGCACGGTGCCGGCGGGCAGGTCGCGCCGGGCACGGCCGGCGAGCACGGCGTGGGCCCGCGGGTCGGTCCCGCCGGACGGCCGTCCGTGGAGCACCGCGGACAGCAGCGAGACGGGGGTCTCGACGCCCATCAGGTGGTACGGGAGGTAGACCGCCGCGTACCGGCCGTCCCGGCTGACCACGTGGCCCTTGCCGCGCAGCGTCTCCCAGGTGACCGGGTCGCCGGTCCGTACGACGACGAAGACACCGCCCGCGAAGGAGGCCTCGTCGGGCAGCCGGAGCGCGCTGAACACATCGACGGCACCGGCGCGGTGCAGCACGCCGCCGTCCTCCCGCAGGGCGTAGACGTCGGCCAGCTCCGCGATCCGGGCGACCGGGTAGTGCAGTCGCTCGGTGTCCGGCCGGAAGCCGGTGTTCGTCGCCACGACCGCCATCTCGCAGTAGTCGGCGGTGGCGCCCGTGGGCAGGGCGGTCACGGCCGCGGCCCGCGCGGCGAGGGTGGCGCGCGGGTCGGAGCCGAGAGTGAGCAGCCCGGCCAGCTCCGGGGCGGGGACCGTGGTGTCCAGCTGGGTCACCGAGCCGGTTCCGGGGTCGAAGACGAGGTCGTACTCGCTGGACTTGCCGATCGCCACGATGTCCAGGCCGAGCAGCTCGGCCCAGGTCACCAGGGCGATGAGGTTGGCCGGCTGGTCGCCGTCGGCCGTGCTGTAGACGACGCCGTGGTCACGGGCCAGGTCGGCGAGGTGCAGCCCGGCGACGGAGTCGACCTCCTTGCTGACCATGGCGACGTGGCGGCCGGCGGTCAGCGCGGCACGGGCCATCGCGTATCCGTCGGCGGGGCTTCCGGTGGCCTCGACCAGGATGTCCCAGGGGGCGGCGGACAGCAGGGAGCCGTCCGCGACCAGGGCCACGGAGCCCTCCTCGACGGTGCGGGCGACCTCGTCGGGGCCGTCGCACACGCGCAGCCGCCCGGCGTCGTAGCCCAGCTCGACGAGCATCCCGCGCAGCCGCTCCACGTCACGGTCGCAGAGGACGGCGGGGGCCAGACGACCGATGCGCGGGGTCTGGGCGAGCAGGGTCCGGGCGAAGCCGCCGCCGGCCCCGGACAGCGCGTAGCGCACGGTCCGGTCGCCGGTACCGGCGAACAGGTGTTGCAAGTTCATGGACTCTCCTAGACGGGCGCACGGCTCGGTTCAACGGCTCCGGAGACGCGGTCTCGGCAACGGCACGAGCACCACACAGGGGAGCGTGTTAACAAGATGTACCAGCAGATTTCGTCTGCGTAAAGTCTGTTAACATTTTTTCACAGGCGGATCGCTGGGACACTCAGCCCGCCGGGACACTCCGCCCGGCACCGCACCCCCCCAACGCAAGGAGGTCCGATGCCGACCCTCGGGGCCATCGCCGACGACTTCACCGGAGCCACCGACCTCGCCACCATGCTCGTCGCCCGAGGGCACCGGACCGTGGTGACCGTCGGCACGGACGCCTTCTCCGACAGCGCGGGAAGCCGGACGGTGCGCGACGCGGACGCGGTGGTCGTCGCCCTCAAGTCGCGCACCGCACCCGTGGACGAAGCGGTCGGTACTTCGCTCACCGCCCTGCGCGCCCTGCGCGAGGCCGGCTGCGAGCGCTACTACTTCAAGTACTGCTCCACCTTCGACTCCACCCCCCGCGGCAACATCGGGCCGGTGACCGACGCGCTCCTCGCGGAGCTGGGCGAACGCCGTACGGTCGTCGTCCCCTCGTTCCCCGCCACCGGGCGCACCGTCGACCAGGGGCTCCTCCGCGTCCACGGGGAACTCCTGGAGGAGAGCCCCATGCGGCACCACCCGCTCACCCCCATGCGCGACTCCCACCTGGGCCGGCTCCTCACCCCGCAGACCGGCCACCCGGTCCGGCTCGTCGGCCTCGACACGGTACGGAAGGGGGCCGACGCCCTGCGGAGCGCCCTCGACGGCCCCGGCCTCGCGGACGCGCTCGTCGTCGTGGACGCGGTGAGCGACGAGGACCTGGTCACCGTCTGCGCGGCCACCGCGCACCTCACCCTGGTCACCGGCGCGGCGGGACTCGCCCTCGGCCTCACCGGCCCGCACACCGAGGCCGCCCGCGCCACCCCCGCCTCCGCCCCCGGCGACCCGGGTGTGGTCCTCTCCGGCAGCGCGTCCTTTGCCACCCGCGCCCAGGTCGCCCACGCCAGGACCCGGCTGCCGCACCGCAAGCTCGACCTGGCCGCCCTGCGCGCCGACTTCGCCGGCACGGTCGCGGAGCTCGTCGGCTTCGCGCGTCGCGCCTGGGACGACGACCCGGCGAAGCCACCGCTGATCTACGCCGTCGGCGACCTCGCCGACCTCGACGACTCCACGCCGCACGACGGCCCCGCCGCCTCCGAACTCGTCGAGCGGGCCCTCGCCGCCTGCGCCACCGGCCTCGTCGCCGCGGGCGCGCGCCGGCTCCTCGTGGCCGGCGGCGAGACCTCCGGAGCCGTCGTCACCGCCCTCGGCGTCCGCACCCTAGCCATCGGCGCGCCCATCGCGCCGGGTGTGACCTGGGCCCGCGCGGACGGACGCGCGCACGACCGGGAACACACCGTGGACCTCGCCCTCAAGTCCGGCAACTTCGGCGACACCGCCATCTTCACGGAAGCCTGGAGCGCGCTGGTATGAGTGACCCCCGCACCGACCTCGCCGCCGCCGGCGCCCGGCTCGCGGCACTCGGACTCAGCCCCGGCTCCTCCGGCAACCTCAGCGTCCGGACCGGGGACCGCGTCCTCATCACCCCCACCGGCGCCGACCTCGCCGCGATCGACCCCGACGGACTCAGCGAACTCGGCCTCGACGGCGTCCACCTCGCCGGACCGCGCCCGTCCAAGGAATTCCCCCTGCACAGCGCCTTCTACCGGCGGGACGCCACCACCCGTGCCGTCGTCCACCTGCACGCCCGGCACGCCACCGCCGTCTCCTGCCTTCCTCCCTGGTCACCGCGGAGCGCCGTACCCCCGCTCACGCCGTACTACGTGATGCGGGTCGGCCAGACCCCGCTGCTCCCGTACGCGCCGCCCGGCGACGCGGGCCAGGCCGAGGACATGGCCCGGCTGCCCTTCCCGTTCCGCGCCGCGCTCCTCCAGAACCACGGCCCGGTCCTCGCCGGCACCACCATGGCGCGCGCCGTCGAGGCGGCGGTGGAACTGGAGGAGGTGGCGGCCCTGCTCCTCACCCTGGGCGAGCGGCCCGCACGGCTGCTCACCCCCGAGGAGGCCGGGCAGCTCGCCCGGACGTACGACTCCCCCTGGGACGACCACCGCTGACGACCGGCGGCGCGGCGGCAGGGCGTGCGGGAGTGTCCCGTCCGCTCTGCCGCCGCGCCGCCCGGCCCCGCACCGCCGTCAGCCGGGCTCCCCGAGCAGTTCGCGGATCAGCGCGCCCACCTGGTCCGTCTCCAGCAGGAAGCCGTCGTGCCCGCTCGGCGACCCGATCACCCGTGCCCGGTCCGCGCCCGGCAGGGCCGCGGCCAGTTCCCGCTGCTGGGCGAGCGGGTAGAGGCGGTCCGAGTCCACCCCGGCCACCAGCGCGGGCATGCGCGCCGCGCGCAGGGCGGCCCGCACCCCGCCGCGCCCACGCCCCACGTCGTGCCCGTTCATCGCCTCGGTGAGGGCGATGTAGCTGCCCGCGTCGAAGCGCCGGGCCAGCTTGGCCGCGTGATGGTCCAGATAGGACTCGACCTGGAACCGGCCGCCCCGTTCCGGGCTCTCCCCGTCCTGGGCCTCGCGGCCGAAACGGGCCGTCAGTTCGGCCTCGCTCCGGTAGGTGACATGGGCGATCCGGCGGGCGATCCCGAGCCCCCGGTGGGGTCCCGCGCCGGCCGGGGCGTCGTGGTAGCGGCCCGCCCGCCACCCCGGATCGGTGCGGATGGCGGCGATCTGCGTGGTCCCCCAGGCGATCTGCTCGGCCGACGCGGCCGCCGGGCAGGCGAGCAGCAGCAGGGACCCGGTCCGCCCCGGATGGCAGGCCGCCCACTCCAGGGCCCGCATACCGCCCATGGACCCGCCGATGACGGCGGCCCATCGGCCGATCCCCAGCGCGTCGGCGAGCCGGACCTCGGCCGCGACCTGGTCGCGCTGGGTCAGCCGGGGGAAGGCGGGCCCCCAGGGCAGGCCACCGGGCCCCGGCGAGGACGGCCCCGTACTGCCCTGGCAGCCGCCCAGCACGTTCGGCGCGACGACGAACCACCGCCGGGTGTCCAGCGCCCGGCCCGGACCCACCACCGCGTCCCACCAGCCGGCCGTGGGATGGCCCGGACCGGCGGGGCCGGCCACATGGCTGTCCCCGGTGAGGGCATGCAGGACCAGCACCGCGTTCGAGCCGTCCGGCGCGAGCCGGCCCCACGTCTCGTACGCGATCCGTACCCCGGGCAGCGACTCGCCCGACTCCAGGACCAGGGGCGCGCCCGGCCCCAGCCACACGCGTCCGCCCGGTTCCCCGCCCTCCCGCCAGGCTCCGGTGGCCGGCGGGAGGGCGGAGACGTCCGTCACCGTCATGCCCCGGCCGCGCCCTTCGCCGCCCGGAACCCGGACTCCAGATCGGCCTTGAGGTCGTCGATGTGCTCCAGCCCGACCGACAGGCGCACGAGACCCGGGTCGGTCCCGGTCGCGGTGAGCTGCTCGGGGCCGAGCTGGCTGTGGGTGGTCGACGCGGGGTGGATGATCAGGCTGCGTACGTCACCGATGTTGGCGAGATGGCTGAACAGGCTCACCCCGTCGACGAACCGCCGCCCCGCCTCGACGCCGTCGCGCAGCTCGAAGGAGAGCACCGCGCCGGCCCCGCGCGGGAGGTAACGCCGGGCCGCCCCGCTCCAGCGGTTCGACTCCAGGCCCGCGTAGTGGACGGCGGAGACCTCGTCGCGGGCCTCCAGCCACTGGGCGAGGGCCAGCGCGTTGGACGTGTGGCGTTCGATCCGCAGGCTGAGCGTCTCCACGCCCTGGAGCAGCAGGAAGGCGGAGTGCGGGGAGAGCGCCGGGCCGAGGTCGCGCAGCAGTTGGACGCGGAGCTTCACCGCGAAGGCGCCGGGCCCCAGGTCCGGCCAGTAGCGCAGACCGTGGTAGCTGGGGTCGGGCTCACTGAAGTCCGGGAAGCGGTCGGCGTGCGCCCCGAAGTCGAAGGTGCCCGCGTCGACGACGACCCCGCCGATCGTTGTGCCGTGCCCGCCGAGGAACTTCGTCGCCGAGTGCACCACGATGTCGGCGCCGTGCTCCGCGGGCCGCAGCAGATAGGGCGTCGGCACGGTGTTGTCGGCGATCAGCGGCACCCCGGCCTCGTGGGCGACGTCGGCCACCGCCCGCACGTCGAGCACATTGCCGCGCGGGTTGCCCAGGGTCTCCGCGAACAACGCCTTGGTGTTCGGGCGCACGGCGGCGCGCCAGGCGTCCAGGTCGTCCGGGTCGTCGACGAACGACACCTCGATGCCCAGCCGCGGCAGGGTGTGCCGGAAGAGGTTGTAGGTGCCGCCGTAGAGCGAGGTGCTGGACACCACATGGTCGCCGGCCCGCGCCAGGGTCAGGATCGCGAGGGTCTCGGCGGCCTGTCCGGAGGCGACCGCGACGGCGGCCACACCGCCCTCCAGCGCCGCGATCCGCTGTTCCAGCACGTCCTGCGTCGGGTTGTGGATCCGGGTGTAGATGTTGCCGGGCCTGGCCAGCGAGAACAGGTCGGCCGCGTGCTGGGTGTCGTCGAAGACGAACGAGGTGGTCTGGTAGATCGGTGTGGCACGGGCCCCGGTCGTGGGATCGGGCGCGGCCCCGGCGTGGATCTGCCGCGTCTCGAACGACCACGCGGCCGCCTCGTCCCCGGGGGCGGCGTCGGCGGGCGTGTGGCCCGCGGTCACGGAGTCGATGGGCTGGCTCATGTGTTGACCTCGCACGGTTCGCTGGAGAAGCACCGCCACCGAACGGTTCCGGCGGCTCCCGAGGACGCTAGAGGCCGGCGGCCGGCCGTGTCAGTGTCCGGCCGTACGGGTTCACGAACCTGTAATACCCCCGCAATCTACGCGGGTCGCGCGGCCCCGGAACCCCGGCGCCCCTTGTAGTTGATCTTCATCGTGTCCATGTCGGTCACGGTGGAGCGCAGGGCGCTGTGGGGCAGGCCCCGGTCCCGCAGTGTCCGCTCGGCACGGTCCTCGGCGACGGCGGCGGCCATCTCGTCGCCGTCCTCCGGGTCGGAGACCACCACGTAACGGAAGCTGAAGTGCTTCAGCACCGCGTCATACGCGAGGGAGCCCTCCTCGGTGAACCGCATGGCGGTGAGCCCGTGTTCGTCCACCTCCGCCAGCAGGCGCTCCCGGTCCGGGCCGGTCAGGCCCTCCCAGGTGCCCCGCACGATCACCCGGTACGTGTGCCGCGTGCTCATCGTCCTGCCCGTCCTCTGCTTCCGGCCGTCGGGAAGTGAAGGGTACGGCGGCGAGGACCGGGCCGCTCCCGAATTTCGCGGGGCCCGGCGGGAAGGCCGTGCCTCCGCTACCTTGGGCCGGTGATCATCTGGGTGAACGGCGCCTTCGGCAGCGGCAAGACGACGCTTGTGGACGAACTGCACCGGCGGAGGCCCGACGCGCTGGTCTACGACCCCGAGCACACCGGGTTCGTCCTGCGGAACATCGTGAGGGAGCACACCGGAGACTTCCAGGACCTGCCGCTGTGGCGCAGCCAGGTCGTGGGCATGGCTCTCGACCTGGTGCGGGCATACGGACGACCGGTGCTGGCACCGATGACGCTGGTCGATCCCGGATACGCCGAGGAGATCTTCGGCGCCCTGGAGTCCGCCGGGACAACCGTCCACCACTTCTTCCTGGACGTGCCCGCGCACACGCTGGAGGCGCGGCTCGACGCGCGCACCGTCGTACCCGGGGACCCCGAGCGTGACGAGCGCGTCCGGCGGTGGGGCAAGGCGCAGATCCCCCGTTGCGTGGCCGCCGCGTCGGCCCTGCGGCCCGGCACCGTGCGCCTCGACGGCGAGCGCACCACCGGATCGCTGGCCGACGAGGTCATGGCCTACCTGAGTTGACGGGCCGTCAGGAAAAAGGGCCGTGTTCCGTCAGGCGGGGACGTTGCGGTCCACGTACTCGAAGACGGAGCCGTCCGGGTGCAGGGCGATCAGATTGCGGCCCGCCGGGGTGGGCACCGGCCCGGCGATCACCCTCGCCCCCACCCGGTTCAGCGCCGCGTGGGCCTCGTCCACGTCCTTCACGGCGATGGTCGCCGACACCTTGCGCAGCACGTCGATCTCCGCCGCCGGGCCGCTCATCAGCAGGAAGCAGCCGATCGCGGCCACCGAGACCCCGCCGCGCTCGAAGCGCAGGGCGGGGGTGCCGGTCAGGCCCTCGTAGAAGGCCACCGCGGCCTCCAGGTCGTCGACGCAGATACGCAGCGTGGTTCCCAGGATCTCCATGCCCACGAGGTTAGTTGGCCCCTCGCCGATGTGTGATCGATTCCGCCGTACGGCATCCTCGGGACCGTCGGCGCGGGGCCCTGGGGCGTGTGTCGACATACGAGGCCACTGTCCTCGTAGCGGCCGTCAGTCGCGGAGGTTCAGGTGGTGACGGCATGTTCGACGAACTGACCGCAGGCGCGGAACCCCAGGCGGCGGTACACGGGCTCACCGTCGGCCGACGCCTGCAGGACCGCGATGCCGTGATCCCGCTCGCGGGCGGCGTGAAGGGCCGCGAGCGTGATGGCTCCGCCGTAGCCGCGCCGCCGGTGGGCGGCCACGGTGGAGATGTTGTAGATGCCGGCGACTCCGGCGTGGTGAAACACCTCGGCGGAGCAGACCGGACGGTTCTCCACGTAGCCCACCAGGTACCGGGCCGGACAGGTGGCAGCCAGCGCCTGGGAAGCGGTCCGGGCGAAGAAGTCGCGGACGGTTTCCGCGGGTGGATTCCAGTTCGCGGCGAGGACCATGGCGTAGTCGGCGAGCTGTTCGGGCGTGGTCACCGTTCGGATGTCCAGACCCGGGACGGAGGGAATCGGCAGGGTGTCGTCCAGTTCGGCCCACATCGCCGTCTCGTGCTCGGAGACCGGCAGGCCGGCTGCCGTCAGCCGGACGGTGAGGTCTGTCGGTGTCGAGGCAGGCCCCACCCACCAGGAGAAACCGCGGCCGGTGTCCGCCAGTGTCCCGACGGTCTCGGAGATGCGGGCCGCGGCCTCGTCGGCGGTGAAGCGGGCCGCAGCGACGATGTTGAACGTGTCGTCGTCCAGGCCGCTGTCCGCGACCAGGAGGTCACCGGTCTCCGCGACGGTCGCACCGGACAAGCTCCGGTGCAGATGGCAGGCGTGTTCCGCCAGGTTCCGTTCCATCTTGTCCGTCAAGTCGGCTTCATCGAGAAAGTAATCATTCATAGGGATCGATACCAGCACGCCCGAGCGAAGACCGCACGTCATTTTAGGCGGTGCCGCGCCGACGGCCGGCACGTTCGATACCCGCCCTTGCCGGTCAGGGCCGGCACAGCACCTCGCCGTGCGGGACCATGAACCACGCGTCGGGCTCCTCGCCCCAGGCCCGCCAGGCGTCCGCGACCGCCGCGAGCTGTCCGGCCGTCGCGTGCCCGCCCTCCACCGCGCGCTCCGCGTACGCCGAAGCCGTCGTACGGTCCGCCCACAGCCCGCTCCACCAGGTCCGGTCCTCCCCGGCGTAGCACCAGGCCCCCGCGCTCGGGGTGATGTCGGAGAATCCCGCCCGCCTGGCCCAGGACAGCAGCCGGCGTCCGGCGTCCGGCTCGCCGCCGTTGGCGCGGGCGACCCGGCGGTAGAGATCCAGCCAGTCGGTCATCCCCGGCGCCGACGGGTACCAGGCCATCGCGGCGTAGTCGCTGTCACGCGCCGCGACGACTCCGCCCGGCCGGCACACCCGCCGCATCTCCCGGAGTGCCTGGACCGGATCCCCCACGTGCTGGAGCACCTGATGGGCGTGGACCACGTCGAAGGAGTCGTCGGGGAAGTCCAGGGCGTGGACATCGGCGACGGCGAACTCCACGTTGTCCAGCCCGCGTTCAGCCGCCACCTCGGCCGCCTGGCCGAGGATGCCGCTCCCCGTGTCCACCGCGGTCACCCGCCCCGGCGCCACCAGCGCGGCGAGGTCGGCGGTGATGGTGCCGGGGCCGCAACCGACGTCCAGCACCCGCAGCCCGGGGCGGAGTTCGTCCAGGAGGAAGGCCGCGGAGTTCGCGGCGGTGCGCCAGCGGTGCGAGCGCAGCACCGACTCGTGGTGGCCGTGCGTGTAGACGGCGGTTTCCCTGGACATGGCCGTACGTCCTCTCTCTCGCACCGTGCGCCGGAGCGGCTGCCGGTACGGTCACCGTACGCCCGCGTGCCGCATCCTGAGATAGGCGTCTCATGATGCGGTCGGGCTCATACCGGCCTCGGACAGTAGACGGTCAGCGCCTCCGGCACCTTGTCGATCACCAACTCGGTCCCGGAGTGGGCGACTTCACCGTCGTACGCATACGGCGTCCCCTCCGCGAGACCGGAGATCCGGACCTGGCGCCGCCGCACCGCCGCGTGGACGGGAGACCGCGTCAGCGGCCCGGCGACCGCCGCCGCGAGCAGCCGGAGCGCCGGGGTACGGCCGCCGTGCACCACCCGCACGTCCAGCAGCCCGTCCGCCAGGTTGTGGCGCCGCCCGGGGGCCGGGCCCACTCGCTGGAACATCCCGTTGCCCACGAAGAGAAGCCACAACGGCCTCCGCCTGCCTTGGAGTTCGGCCGTCAACGGGCGTTCGCCGCGCAGCGCCTCGAAGGCCGCCAGCACCCCGGCCGGCCAGCCGCCGATCCTCGGCGCCCAGCGTTCCCGGGTCCGCACCAGCTCCGGATACACCCCCAGGCTGAACGCGTTGAGGAAGTACCCGTCCGCCTCCGAGGCGCCCCGCGGGCCGGGCCGGAAGCGGCCCAGATCGACCCGCACCGCGTCGCCCGAGGCGAGCGCCGTCGCCGTGTCGTGCACCGCCTCGATGCCCAGGTCGTACGCGAAGTGGTTGAGGGTGCCGCCCGGGAACACCGCGAGCGGCACCCCGTGCGTCGCCGCCACCGAGGCCGCCAGGTTGACGGTGCCGTCGCCCCCGCAGACCCCCAGTGCTGTGCCCCGCCCCGCCGCCTCCTCCAGGCAGCCGGAGAGGTCCGAGGGCGCGCACTCCATCACCGTGGCGAGCGGCAGCGCGTCACGTACCAGCCCCGCCGTGGCGGTCGCGGACCCGGACTCACGGTTGACGATCACCACGAGCCCGTCCCCGGCGGGCAGCGACGGCGCCTGGGCCGGCGGTCTGCCCGGCGCGGGCAACTGCCCACGGGTCGGCACCACGCCCCGCAGGGCGAACGCCGCCCCTACGCCGAGTGCCGCCCCGGCCAGGACGTCGCTCGGGTAGTGCACCCCGGTGTAGACGCGCGAGGCGGCCACCGCCACCGCCACCGGGGCGACGACCGCACCCCAGCCCTTCGACTCCAGCGCGACACCGGTCGCGAACGCCGCCGCCGACGCCGCGTGCCCGGACGGGAAGGACGTGGTGAACGGCTGCCGCTTCAACCGCCGTATCACCGGCACCAGATCCAGTATCGGCCGCTCCCTGCGCACCGCCCGCTTGGCCACGGTGTTGATCGCCGCCGACGCCACACCCAGCGACGCGATCCCGCGCAGCGCCGCACGGCGGGACCGGGCACCGCTGCCCAGCGCCGCCATGCCCGCCGCGGCGCCGAACCACAGCAGGCCGTGGTTGGCGCCGCGGCTCAGCCGGGGCAGGACGTGCTCGGCGCCCGGCCAGTGCCGGTCCGCCACGGCCTGGAAGGCGGCGAGGTCGTAGCGGGTGAGACGGGCCCGCCAGGGGCCGGGCGAGGGCATCGGGTTCGAAGTCGGCATGGCACAGCGAATACCCTGCCGTCGGGCGGTGAACCAGGAGGCGCGCACACCAGGCCCGCCCGGAAGCCGGAGGACGATGTCGTGGGGGACGGATCGCCCTGTCTCCGGCCGGTCGCCGCGCCGGGACCGTTGCCCGGACAAGTCGCTTGCGATTAGCCTGCGTTCGTGATTCCGGTCAATGGCCGGAGTGTCGAACAGAATGGGGTGGGTGATCATGGGGCGACTCGTCCCCGCGGTGACCAGGGCACTGGACGTACTCGAACTCTTCCTCGAAAGCGACGGCACCCTCTCCGCCCCCGAGGTCACCCGCCGGCTCCAGCTGCCACGGACCACGGTCCACGAACTGCTCACCACCCTGGCCGCCCGCTCCTACCTGGTCACCGTCCCCGAGCAGCCCGGCCGCTACCGGCTCGGGGTGCGCACCTACCAGCTGGGCAGCCGGTACGCGGAACAGCTCGACCTGGCCGCCGAGGGGCAGCAGGTGGCGCGGGAGGTCGCCGAGACCTGCGGCGAGACGGTCCATGTGGCGATCCTGGAGGACACCGAGGTCATCTACATCGCCAAGGTGGACTCCACCCACGCGGTACGGATGGTGTCGGCGGCCGGCCGCAAGCTGCCCGCCCACTGCACCGCCGTCGGCAAGCTCCTGCTCGCCGCCCTGCCCGAGGCCGAGCTGGACGCCCGGATCGAGGGCCGCGCACTGGCCGCGATGACCGGCCACAGCATCACCGACGCGGCGGAGCTGCGGGCCGCGCTCACCACCGCGCGCAAGCGGGGCGTCGCCGTCGAGCACCGGGAGTCCAACCCCGACGTGAGCTGTGTCGCGGCACCGGTACGCGACCGCTCGGGGCGGGTCGTCGCCGCGCTCTCCATCTCCGTACCGGTGATCCGCTGGAGCGAGGAGCGCGAGGACGAGCTGGCCCGGCTCGCCGTGGGCGGCGCCGACGCGCTGTCCGGCAGGCTCGGCCACCACGGGGGGCGGGGATGAGCCGTACCTGGGAGACGGCCGTCCGGGAGCGGGCGCGCCTCGGCGAGGGCCCCACCTGGGACGCGGCGGCCCGCCGCCTGATCTGGGTGGACATACTCTCGGCGCGCGTCCACACCTACGACCCCTCGACCGGCCGCCGCACGGTCATGGCGACCGGACAGCACGTCGGCGCGGCGAAGCCACGCGCCGGCGGCGGGCTGGTGGTCAACCTGCGGGACGGGATCGGCCTCTACGACACCGCCGGGGCGTTCTCCTGGCTGGTGAGCGACCCGGTCGCCGGACGCCGGGGCAACGACGCCGCCGTGGCCCCGGACGGGGCCCTCTGGGCGGGCACCATGCGCTACGACGAGGCGGCGGACGGGGGCACCCTGTCCCGAGTGGCACCCGACGGCACGGTGGCACGGCTCCCGGACGCGGTGACGATCAGCAACGGCACCGGCTGGAGCCCGGACGGCCGCCTCATGTACTACGTGGACACCCCCACCCTGCGGATCGACGTCTTCGACGTGGACGGCGAGCGGATCAACGGCCGGCGCCCCTTCGTCACCGTGCCGTCCGGCCAGGGATGGCCCGACGGACTGACGGTGGACGCCGACGGCTGTGTCTGGGTCGCCTTCTGGGACGGCTCGGCGCTGCGCCGCTACACCCCGGACGGCCGCCTGGACCGGACCGTGGAACTGCCCGTCCGCAGGCCCACCGCCTGCGCCTTCGGCGGCCCCGGCCTGCGCGATCTGTACGTCACCAGCGCGCGGACCGGCCTGGAGGCGCCGCACCCGCTGTCCGGTTCGCTGCTGGTGCTCCCGGACGCGGGGCAGGGGCTGCCCGGGACACCGTTCGCGGGGTGACCTCTCCCGGCCCGTACGGGCCGCCGGCCCGCCCCGGACCCGGGGCGACGGAGACCTCGGCGGTCCGGCGGGTCCGGTGCGCGGGCGCACCGCGCGGAACCTCCGTATAAAGGCCATCAGGGCGACGCGGAGGAGGGCGCGGGATGCACGGGAGCGAGCGCGGGCGGCCCCCTGTCCGGCAGGACCGCGGACCGGTCCGGTACGGGCCCGCCGCCCCGGACCCCGGCCTCCCCGTCCTGCCCGAGCTGGTGGACGTCCTGGCCGCCTCGGCGGACCGTCCCCTGCCCGAGCCCCCCGGCGGGGGACCGGACCTCCGGGAGGCCGCCCTCGCCTACTGGCGGCGCAGGGGGCTGCGCGGCGCCCCCGAGGACATCGTGGCCGCCCCGGGCGCCCCGCCCCTGCTGTTCGCGCTGATGGCCGCGTACGGCGGCGACGTGCTCATGCCGCGCCCCTGTCCGGCGACCTGGATGCCGCAGGCCCGGCTGCTGGGCCGGCCCGCCTACCTGGTGCCGACCCCGGCCGAGTGCGGGGGCATCCCCGACCCGTACGCACTGCTGGAGACCGTGCGCAGGGTACGCGCCGAGGGCGGCAGGCCCCGGCTGCTGCTGATCTCCGTGGCCGACGACCCCACGGCCACCGTCGCCCCGCCGGAGCTGGTCCGGGAGGTCTGCGAGGCCGCGGTGGGGGAGGGGCTGCACCTCGTCAGCGACGAGACCTGGCGCGACACCCTGCACCACCCCGGGGACACGGTGCTGCTGAGCCCCGCCGAGATGTGGCCCGAGGACGTCACCGTCCTCACCGACCTGGCCGGTGCGCCGGCCCCGCCCGCCTGGCCCGCCGCGGTCGCCCGGTTCCCGGCCGCCGGGCGCGGCGCCGCCCGCCGCAGACGGGTCCTCGACGTCCTCACCGCGCTCGGCGCCGTGGTGGCCGAGCCGGTGGCGCGGGCCGCGGCGTACGCGCTGCGGGAACCCGCGTCCGTCACCGACCGCGTCCGGCGGGCCGCCTCGCTCCACGGGCAGGTCGCCGCCGCCGCGCACCACGCCGTCCTCACCTCCGGCGCGCTGGCCAGGCCCCCGCGGGCGGGCCGGCACCTATACGCCGACCTCGGCCCGCTCCGGTCCCGGCTGGCCGCCCGGGGCGTCACGGACTCCATGGAGCTGGAGGAGTACCTCACGGACCGGCTCGGCGCGCCCGTTCCCGGCGGCCACCGGTTTGGCGACGAACTGGGCGCCCTGCGGGCCCGTATCGGCACCGGTCCGCTGCTCGGCTCAACCCCGGAGCAGCGGACGGAGTCCCTCACTGCGGTGGATCCCCTGCAATTGCCCCATGTGGCACAAGCGCTGAGCATGTTCGCAGCAGCCCTCGACGAACTCGGATGACGGGAGCCTCTCGATGACGGAACAGACGGAGCGCTCCCCGTCCGGTCCGGGCCGTCCCGCCGGGGGACGGACCGCCGAGGCACGGCCGCTGGGCGAGGTGCGGACCTGGCCCCGAAGCTTCGCCGACCGCCTCACCGCGCCCCTTCCGGGTGTCAGGGGCATGACTCGTCTGGCGAGGGAGCGCGGGATGCGGCCCGACGCCGAGGGCATGCGGGGCGTCCACCGGCTGCCCTACGCCCCCGAGCCGCTGCCCGACGTGCCGGGCGGCGCCCTCGCCGTCACCTGGGCCGGGCACGCCAGCTGGATCGTGCGCATCGGCGGTCTGACCGTCCTCACCGACCCGGTCTGGTCGCGCCGCATCCTCGGCACCCCCGCCCGGATCACCCCCGTCGGCGTCCGCTGGGAGGAACTGCCGAAGGTGGACGCGGTCCTCATCAGCCACAACCACTACGACCACCTGGACGCCCCGACCCTGCGCCGACTGCCCCGGGACACCCCGCTGTTCGTCCCGGCCGGGCTCGGACGCTGGTGCAGACGGCGCCGGTTCACCTGTGTCACCGAGCTGGACTGGTGGGAACGCGCCGAGCTGGACGGGGTCCGCCTCGACTTCGTGCCCTCCCACCACTGGTCCAAGCGCACCCTCACCGACACCTGCCGGTCCCTGTGGGGCGGCTGGATGCTGGACGACGGACGGGGCCGCCGCCTCTACTTCGCCGGGGACACGGGCTACGGCCACTGGTTCGGGGAGATCGGCCGCCGCTACCCGGGGATCGACCTGGCCCTGCTGCCCATCGGGGCGTACGCGCCGCGCTGGTGGCTCTCGGACGTGCACACCGACCCCGAAGAGGCCGTACGGGCGTACGAGGACCTGGGGGCCCGTGCGATGGCGCCCATGCACTGGGCGACCTTCCTGCTGTCCTCCGAACCGGTGCTCGAACCGCTCCACCGGCTCCGCACCGCCTGGCAGCGGTACGGGCATCCGCGCGCCGACCTCTGGGACCTGCCGGTCGGCGGCTCACGGGTCCTGGAGCACTGAGCGGCCGGTGCCTTCACTCCCCAGGTGCTCGGCGCGCGCCCACGCACGGGGGCCGGACCGTGGGCCCGCGTGCGCCGGCGGTCAGTGTGCCCAGCGCGCCCGGAGCCGGCGCCACACCGCGGGCGCCCCGCTGATCACCAGCGTCAGCACCACCGCCGCGAGCACCCCCTGCCACGGCTCGGCGAAGAGCGAGCCGCCGAGTATCCCGATCAGCTGATACGTCGCCGCCCACGCCAGACACGCGGGCACGTCGCCCCGGGCGAACTGCCGGAGCGGCATCCGGCCGAGCAGACAGGCCAGCATCACCGGGATCCGCCCCGCCGGCAGCAGCCGGGACAGCACCAGCACCACCGCGCCGTGCTCGTCCAGCTTGCGCTGGGCCTGCTCCAGGCGCTCCGGCGCGGCCCGCCGGGTGATCGCCTCCAGCCACTTCGAACCGTTCTTCGACCGCACCCCCCGCTGCCCCAGCCAGTACAGGCATATGTCCCCGAGGAACGCCGCACCCGAGGCCACGGCGAACACGTAGAGCAGGGTGAACGGGGACGTCTGGTGGAACGCCACCACGGCGGCCGAGCTCACCAGCGCCCCCGTGGGCACCACCGGGACCAGCGACCCCAGCGCCACCAGCGTGAACAGCGTCGGATAGCCGACCGCCTGCTGGGTCGACTCGGCCGGCAACTGGCGCAGCACCTCCTGGATCACCGGCGCGCCTCCGGTCTCACGTGCTCACCGTGGCCCAGCCGGTGCACCGACACCGCCGGGGCCAGCCGCGCCGCCTGCCGGACGAACTCGTCACCCGGGGCGTGGAACTCGTGCGGACGGATTCCGTCCATCCCGATCGGCCAGTACGTCCCGTAGTGCACGGGGATCGCGGAGCGCGGCGCCAGCAGGGCCAGGGCGTGCGCGGCCCGGACCGCGTCCAGATGGTCGTGCCCCAGGTACGGGCCCCAGCCGCCGACCGGCAGGAGCGCCACGTCCACCGGCCCCACCGCCTCCGCCATGGCGTCGAACAGAGCGGTGTCCCCCGCGAAGTACGTGCGCGCCTCGCCCTCGACGACGTATCCCAGGGCGGGAGTCCGGCGCGGGCCGACCGGCAGCCGGCGCCCGTCGTGCAGGGCCGGTACGGCGCGTACCCGCAACGCGCCGACGGCCACCTCGTCGCCCGGCGCGACCTCGGTGATGCGCAGCCCGCGCACCCGGCGCAGCACGCGAAGACCCGGGACGGCCGCGACCGCGCCCCGGGGCACGATCAGCGGGCTGCCCGGGGCGAGCCGGGTCAGCGAGGGCAGATGCAGGTGGTCGGAGTGCAGATGGGAGATCAGGACCGCGTCGGCGACCGCGGCCCGCGGCGGAGGGACCTCGCCCCGGCGGCGGCGCAGATGCGCGAAGCGCCGTGCGAAGAGCGGATCGGTGAGCAGGCGGACACCGGAATCCTCGATCGTGCACGTGGCGTGACCCCACCAGGTGACCTCCACCGTGCCGCCTCCTCGCTCCGCCGTCCCGCGCCCCCTGCCGGTGCGCCCGGTACGAGCGTAGGCGCTCGGGCGATGTCCTCCGGCGGGTGCGCCCCTGTGCGCCGGTACGCTCCTTCGCGCCCACTGCCGCACGCGTTCGAGCGGCTACGCAGCGCAATGCCGGGGGTAGGGTCGAACACAGCATCTTCGCGCAGGGAGACGCGCGGATCCGGTCCAGGGGGGACGTCATCGGCGAGGTACGGGTGGCGGCCATCGCCAGTCTCACACCGCTGGAAGAGCTCGACGGGGATCCGTTCCTGGTGGACACCCGGAGCCAGCACGCCATGTGCGCCCGCTGGGCCGAGGACCAGGGATACGTCGTCACCCGGCAGCTCCGCGTCTACGGACTGCGTCCGGACCACCACGCACTGTGGGCGGACGTCGAAGGCGGCCAGGTCGAGTTGTTCGTGGCCCCCAACGACCGGGTGCTCGCACGGGCCGTCGTCTCGGCCGGGGACTTCGCCGCGGAGTGCGAGCGGCGCGGGGTGCGCCTGGAGTTCGCGGGCCTGGAGGAACCCGCGTACACCGCGGGCACCAAGGCGAGCGTGCACCGCAGACTCTCCATGCCGACCGCCGGGTACGACGGCCGCTGACCCCCGGCAGTCCCGGCCGCCGACCCCCGGCCGTGCCGCGGGCCGGCTGTGAAAAGGTGGACGCGGGCTCTTGACAGCACAGGGCCCGGACGTGAGGTGGAACGACGTGGGTGACGGGCGATGGCGTACGGCGGGGCGCGCCCTCATGCGCGTGATCGCGGTCTGGGCGGTCTCCACCCTGACCATGCTGGTGCTCGCCGGAATCCTCCCCGACTTCCAGCTCCAGTCCGACGACGGTGACAGCATCACCAGGACCGCCTTCACCGCGGCCTGGGGTGCCGGGGCCTTCGGCCTGCTCTCCGCACTGGTGTGGCCCGTGCTCGTCCGGGCCCTGCTCATCGTGCCCGCCCTGGTGCTGGGCGCCCTGGTCTTCTTCCTCAACGGCTCACTGCTGTGGGTCGCCCTGCGGCTCATCCCGGACGGCCGGGGCGACGCCAACCCGGAGACCGCCGTCGTCGTCGCGGCCGTGATGTCCGCCGTCGCCTCCGCCGCCTCCACCGCGCTGGCCGTGCGCGACGACGACGCCCACTGGCGCAGACTCTCCCGGCTGGCCGACCGCCGCCGACGGCGCGGCAGCGCGTCCGACGGCCGCGACGGCCCGCCGGGCATCGTGTTCGTCCAGCTCGACGGGGTGGGCCACGACGTGCTCCGCCGGGCCGCGGCCGACGGACTGATGCCGACCGTCGCCGCCCGGATCGCGGACGAGGCCGGCCACCGGCTCACCCCGTGGACCACCGACTGGTCCAGCCAGACCGGCGCCAGCCAGCTCGCCATCCTGCACGGCAGCAACTTCGACGTACCGGCCTTCCGCTGGTACGAGAAGGAGACCGGCACGGTCATGGTCTCCAGCCGGCCCGCCAGCGCCCTGGAGATGCAGCGCAGGGCCATCGTCCGCTCCCGCGACGGCGGCCTGCTCACCGTCGACGGCGCGAGCCGGGGCAACCTCTTCAGCGGCGGCGCCACCCAGCTCGCCCTGGTGCTGTCCATGGCCGCCAGACTCGGCAAGGGACGGCGCTCCCGCGCCGGCTACTTCGCGTACTTCTCCGACCCGGCCAACGCGGTCCGTACCGCCCTGTCCTTCACCGCCGAGGTGATACGCGAGATCGCGGAGTCCACCCGGGCACGCATACGCAAGGACGCGCCACGGGTCAAGCGCGGCGGGCTGTACCCCTTCATCCGGGCGTTCGCGACCGTCGTCGAGCGTGATGTCGTCGTCGCCGCGGTCGTCGGCGACATGTTCGCCGGGCGCACCACCGTCTACGCCGACCTGGTCGCCTACGACGAGGTCGCCCACCACTCCGGGCCGCGCAGCAGGGACGCCGAGAAGGTCCTCAAGCGCCTGGACCGCTCCCTCGGCATCATCGAAAGGGCTGCCGAGCACGCCCCGCGCACCTACCGGATCGTGCTGCTCTCCGACCACGGTCAGAGTTCCGGGGAGACCTTCGCCGGGCAGTACGGCCTCACGCTCAAAGACCTCGTACGGGCGGGCTGCGGGCTGCCCGTACCCCGCCGCGCCCAGCACACCCGCAGTGCCTCGGAGGCGCGGGACGCCGTGCGTATCGCCCTGCACCGGCCGGTCGGTGAGCAGGAGGCGGAGCACCCGGCCGCCGCCCCCTCCGATCCGGTGGTGCTCGCCTCGGGCAACCTCGGGCTGCTGTCGTTCCCGGACATCGAGGGGCGGGCCTCGCGTGAGGAGATCGACCGCCGTCACCCCGCCCTGCTCGGCACGCTCGCCAACCACCCGGGGATCGGCTTCCTGCTCGTGCGGAGCGAGGAGCACGGCTCGGTGGTCCTCGGACGCGGCGGGACCGAGGTGCCGGTTCCGGAGCTGAGGGACGGGGAGGGGCCGCTCGCCGTGTTCGGCGCGGGCGCGGCGGAGGCGGTGCGGCGTACCGACTCCTTCCCGCACGTCGCCGATGTCATGGTCAACTCGATGTATGACCCCGCTACCGGCGCCGTGCACGCCTTCGAGGAGCAGATCGGCTCGCACGGCGGGCTCGGCGGGGAGCAGTCCAGGCCGTTCCTGCTGTGGCCGCGTACGCTCACCGACCCGCTCGACGCCCTCGCGGCCCAGGACGGCGCTCCGGTGCCCGCCGTGGTGGGGGCGGAGCAGGTGCACCGGGTGCTGGCCCGCTGGATCAAGGAGCTCTGCGGTCCCCAGGTGCCGTTGCGGGTGGAGGGCTTCGCAGGGGGCGTACGGGAGGACGCGCCGTTTCCCCCGGACCCGGGCGCGGGGACCAGGAGCACCGGACCTTCCGGTTCCGGGCCTGGTCCGGACTCCGGCTCCGGGCCTGGTTCCGGTTCGGACCCCGGTTCCGTGACGGGTGTCCGTGGTGCCGTGCCGGGGGCGTGCGGCTGATCGGGGCGGAGTCCCGGGCCGACGACGCCTCAGGGGAACACCTCGGGAGCACACCTCAGGTGGACGCGCGCTTCATCAGCGTCGGGTGGAAGACCGCCGACGGCACGGGGCCGCCGGGCCCGCCGATCTGCTGGAGGAGGAGCCGGGCCATCTCCGCGGCCATCTCCTCCACCGGCTCACGCACGGTGGTCAGCGGCGGATCGCAGGCCGTCGCGGCACTGCTGTCGTCGAAACCCACCACCGCCACGTCGGTCGGCACCTCCTTCCCGGCGCGCAGCAGCACGGGCAGCGCACCCAGCGCCATCAGGTCCGAGGCGATGAACACCGCGTCCAGACCGGGGCGTTCGCCCAGCAGCCGGCGCATCGCGGACGCGCCTCCCGCATGGGTGAAGTCGCCCTCGGCGACCGCCACGTCCTCGATGCCGTGCAGCCGCAGCGCGTCCAGGAAGCCGGTCAGCCGCGCCTGCCCCGCGGACATGTCCTGCGGGCCGGCCACCGTGCCGATGCTCCGCCGGCCCAGGGACGCCAGATGGTCGGCGGCGAGCTGGGCACCGGCACGCTGGTCGGCCTCCACATAGGTGAGCGGGGACGGCCGCAACGGCCGTCCGGCCAGGACGGCGGGCAGCCGGGTGCCGTGGACGAGACCGGGCAGCGGGTCCTCGACATGGGAGGAGATCAGGACCAGGCCGTCGACATGCCCCTGGCGCAGGTACGACAGCAGTTGGTCGCGCGAGCCCTCGTCGTCGGCCAGCATCAGCACCATCTGGATCCCGGCGGGGCGCAGTACCTCCAGCAGACCGCTGATCACGCGGCCGAAGTACGGGTCGGAGAACATCCGGCCGACGAACGGTTCGGAGACCGGGCGCCGTTCACGTTCGGAGACGACCACGGCGATCGAGTCGGTCCGCCGGGTCACCAGGGATCGCGCCGCCCGGTTGGGTACGTACCCCGTGGTGACCACCGCCTCCTCCACGACGCGCCGCAGGGCCGGGTCCACCGTGGTCGCACCGTTGATCACCCGTGACACCGTGGCCCGGGAGACGCCCGCGACGGCGGCCACGTCCTCCAGGGTCGTGGGGCGCACGGGCGGCGAAACGTCGGCAGTCATGCAGTCTTTATACCGGCTGGTCGGACGGGCGTGCGAAGGGCTGCGGCACGTCAGCCGTGTACCCCCGGGAGCCCCTCCAGCTCGGACAGCCGGTCCTCGTGCGCGGCGGCGAGGGCCGTCGCCCGCTCCTTGGCCTCGGCCGCGCGGCCCGCCGTGGCCTCGGAGCGTGAGACCTGTGCGGACTGCCGCAGATGATCCCGGATCTCCGTCACCAACAGCCGGTCGAACGCCTCGCCTTCGGCCGCGCGGGCCCGTTCGAGATCCGTCGCCGTCACCATGCCCGGCATCTCGTGCCCCTGGTGCACGTCGGTGTCCGGGAGCCCCATCCGCTGCCGCAGCCCGCGCAGAGCGGTCAGTTCGTCCTCGTGGGCGGTACGCAGACGGGCCGCGAAGGACCGGAGCGCCGGGTCCGTCGTCTTCCGGGCCGCGAGGTCGAGCAGAGCCGCGGCCCCTTCGTCCATCGGGATCATCAACTGGAGCCAGCCGGTGTCGGTCGGGTCGGCGGCCGGCCCTCGGGAGGGGGCGGGTGCGGACGCCGGGCGGCGCGGCGCGGGCCCCGGATCAGGTGCCGGGCCGGTGGAGCAGGCGACCGGACCGGTGAGCACGACCAGGCCGAGCAGGAGCGGTGCCGCGGTACGACGCAGGGCGTTCATCGGGTGACCTCGGGTGTCTGTCGGGTGACTGCCGGGTGCTCGCGCGCCCGGCCGGAGGGGGCGCCCGCCCGGGTGGTACCGGTCCGGGCGGACGCCGTTCGGTCACGGGCGAGCGGACGGGACGTCAGGGGTGCCCGTCGGCACCGCACTTGATGATGGCGTTGATGCAGTCGCGCACCCGCTGAGCCATCTCCGCCTCCGGCCACACGTTGAAGAAGTCACCGTGCATCGTGTAGCCGCGACCGGACGCCAGTCGCAGGCGGCCCGGGTCGCCGTTCACCGGGTAGCGCAGTACCTGGCGCAGCTTGGGGACCGGGACGGGATGGGTCGACGGGCATTCCCCGCCCACCGGGTAGGCCATGTGGCTCTTGTGGTCGGCCGAGTCCAGGTCCCTGCCGTTCCAGCACTGGGGGAAGTCCAGGTAGGACTCCAGCATCGAGCCCGCGGGGCAGTTGACGAAGTCGTGGGACGGATTGACCTCGCCGTGGTGCAGGCACGACCAGCGCGAGATGGTGTTGTCGTCGGGCCCGGTCGCCACCGCGTTGCCCGCCACGATCCGCAGACCGCGCGGGAGCGGCCGGATCGTGCGGATGACGTCGTCCCGGACGCCCTCTCCCAGGTAGTAGAAGGTGGTGCCGGTGGGCTCCACCTCCTTGTCACCGTCGTACAGGGTCGGAACCCAGTACGAGGACAGGTCGGTCGCGGGGGCGCAGGTCGTCCGGCCCTTCTCCAGGGACCCGAGATCGGAGCGGGCGTTCGTGGTGTCGTTGCCGAAGAAGCTGTGCATGTGCGAGGCGCCGGGCAGGCCGGGGAAGACGATCGGGTCGTCGGGCGCCCGGTGGGTGTAGGGGCATTCCGCGAGGAACTCGGCGACCCGCACCACGTCCGCCGCGGCCTGGGGCCGGTCGGCCGTCGGGTCAACGGCGGCGCTGCCGACGTTCGCCTGGACGAAGGAGAGGGCGAGGGCCGCTGCGGCGAGCCCCGCGATTCTGTAGCGCCACGCGGGCAGGATTCCGCGACCGCGGCGTTCGGTCGTGCGTCGGTTTCGGAAGAGCACGGCACTCCTGTCTGAGGAAGTGGGGTTCCTGGGGGTGCGCCCGCGATTCCACGGGCGAGAGAGCGCTCTCTGGGGTGAACGTAGAAGCGTGGCGGAGGCATGTCAATAACTTGCGCAGTCGTTTCAATTGCCTGCCTGTTCCGTGCAGTTGGACATACGGCGGTTGAGAGAGCGCTCTCTGCGAGCTGTGGGCAGGGGGCACTGTCAGTGGTGGGCGACAGGATGGTGGCCATGACGACGAACTCAGTTGTTCCGCTCGCCGACGCCGCCTCGTACGCCGCCGCGGTGGAAGAGGCGACGCGGGCCGCCGCCGCGTACTACGCCACGGGCGGGAGCACGCTCGACGACGACGCCTACGACCGTCTGGCCCGGGGCATCACCGCGTACGAGGAGCGGCACCCGGAGGAGGTGCTGCCCGGCTCACCGACGGGAAAGGTCGCGGGCGGCGCGGCGACCGGGGACGTCCCGCACACGGTGCCCATGCTCTCCCTGGACAACGTGTTCTCCGAGGAGCAGTTCGTCACCTGGACCGCCTCGGTGGAGCGGCGGATCGGCAGACCCGTCGCCGCCTGGAGCGTGGAGCCCAAGCTCGACGGCCTGGCCGTCGCTGCGCGTTACCACGAGGGGCGGCTGGACCGGCTGATCACCCGGGGCGACGGCACGGCGGGTGAGGACGTCTCGCACGCCATCGGCGCGGTGCTCGGTCTGCCGGAGCGGCTCGGCACGCCCGTCACCCTGGAGGTGCGCGGCGAGATCCTCATGACGGACGAGCAGTTCGACGCCGCCAACGCAGCGCGCACCGCCCATGGCGCCGCCCCCTTCGCCAATCCGCGCAACGGCGCGGCGGGCACCCTGCGGGCCAAGGACCGGCCCTACCGCGTCGAGATGACCTTCTTCGCCTACGGCGCCCTCGCCCTGCCCGGCTCCGGCGCTCTGACGGACACCCTGGGCGAACTCCCGCACAGCGAGGTCCTCCGGTACGTCGCGGGGCTCGGCGTGCGCACCGCGGCGGACACGGAGGTCGCCCCGCGTACCGCCGGGACGGTGGAGGAGGTGCTCGCCGGGGTCGAGGACATCGCCGGACGGCGTGCCGCGTTGCCGTTCGGTATCGACGGCATCGTGATCAAGGCCGATCCGGCCGCCGACCGGCGTGACGCCGGCTCCGGGACCCGGGCACCGCGCTGGGCCATCGCCTACAAGCTCCCGGCCGTCGAGAAGGTCACCCGGCTGATCGGCGTCGAGTGGAACGTCGGCAGGACCGGCATCATCGCGCCGCGCGCCGTGCTGGAGCCCGTGGAGATCGACGGATCCACCGTCGGATACGCCACCCTGCACAACCCGGCCGACATCACCCGCCGTGACCTGCGCCTGGGCGACCAGGTGATGGTCTACAAGGCGGGCGACATCATCCCCCGTGTTCAGGCCCCCGTCGCCCATCTGCGGACGGGGGAGGAGCGGCCGATCGAGTTCCCCCGGTCCTGTCCGCGGTGCGGCTCGGAGATCGACACCAGCGAGCAGCGCTGGCGGTGCACCCAGGGCCGGGACTGCCGCCTGGTGGCGTCCGTCTCGTACGCGGCGGGCCGCGACCAACTGGACATCGAGGGTCTGGGCGCCACCCGGGTCGTCCAACTCGTCGACGCGGGCCTCGTCACCGATTTCGCCGACCTGTTCACGCTGGAGAGGGAGCGGCTGCTCGGTCTGGAGCGGATGGGTGAGACGTCCACCGACAATCTGCTGGCGGCCATCGAGACGGCCCGCACCCGGCCGTTGTCCCGGGTCTTCTGCGCGCTCGGTGTCCGTGGTACCGGGCGGTCCATGTCCCGGCGGATCGCCCGTCACTTCGCGACCATGGACCGGATCGTGGCGGCCGACGCCGAGGAGCTCCAGCAGGTCGACGGCATAGGCAAGGAGAAGGCCGCCGCGGTCGTCGCGGAGCTGGCGGAGCTGGCCCCGCTGATCGCGAAGCTGGTGGCCGCCGGGGTCGGCATGACGGAGCCCGGCGTCACACCGCCCCCGGCACCCGGGACCGTGGCGGAGGAGGCCGCGGACGCGGACGGAGGGACGGACGGCGGGTCCGGGCTGCCGCTCCACGCCATGAAGGTCGTGGTGACGGGAGCCATGACGGGGCCGCTGGAGAAGCTCTCACGCAACGAGACCAACGAGCTGATCGAGCGCGCGGGAGGGACGTCCTCATCGAGCGTCTCCACGCGCACGAGCCTGCTCGTCGCCGGGGAGAAGGCCGGGTCCAAGCGTGCCAAGGCGGAGGGGCTGGGGATCAGGATCGTGTCGCCGGACGAGTTCGCGGAGATGGTCGCCCCCTTCCTGGACTGAGCCCCGCGCGTCTGCCGAGGTCCCGGGCCGAGCGGGTTCGGAGCGCGAATCCCCACGGAGGGTTTCGAGCGAAGCTCCACGTCCCGTGATGCCTTGGAATTGTGGAGGGAGTGGCGTTCCTATGACCGATATTGCATAGTGAGGGCTCGGTCATGCCTCGCTATCAGCGGGTCACAGAGTGGTGAGCGGCTACGGGTGACGGGCCAGAGGTGAGGGGCGATGCGATCTGTGCGCGACGGGCGGCCGCACGGCCGGTCCGCACACCGGGCAGGCGGCGCGCTCGACGACGTCCGCCGCCTCGGTGGCCCCCGGCGTCCCGGCGCCACCCGGGGGCTCGCCATCGATCTGGGCAGCTCCGGTGCGCGCGTCTGGGTCCCCGGGCACGGTCTCGTCGCCCGCTCGGCGTGGGAGGACGGTCCCGGCCGCCCGGTCCGGAGGGGCCGCATCGTCGACGCCGAGTCCTGCGGCCGGCTGCTCGCCCGCCTCGCGGACACGGCACTGGGCCCGGACCGGTACGGAAGCGTGATCGTCCTCAGCCACCCCGTGCTGGCCGGGGCCGAGCACCGCAGCCGGGCGAGGGAACTCCTGAGCGCCCTCGGCCCGTCCGAGGTCGTGGTCCTCAGCAGCGCCAAGGCCGTCGCCGCCTGTGTGGGAACCCCGGACAGCGGGCCGCTGCTGGTGGTGGACATGGGCGCCGAGCTGACCGAGGTCACGTTGCTCGTCGACGGGCGGATCGCGGACGCCCGCCAGGCCGAGTCCGGCCTCAGCGATCTGGAGGGCGCGGAAGCCGGTACGCTCCCCGGCCACCTGACCGGGGACGTACTGGATATGATCCAGTCCATGTGGCGGCAGGACAGGCATGGGGCGGTGCGCGGCGCGCTGCGCAGGGGTCCCGTGCTCACCGGGGGCGGGGCGCTGCGCCCCGACGTCACCCACCGGATCGCCGCCTGCCTCGGTGCGCCGGTACGCCTTGCCGGTGACCCCTCGACCGCGGTCGTACGAGGCGCCGGTCTCGTCCTCGACTCCGTCCTGCGGCACCGCACCGGCACGGGCGCGGTGGCCGTCCTCCCGGGCCGGCAGAGGTGAGCCCCCTCCCGGGGGCGCCCCGGGGGAACGCGCCCCCACGGGGCCGGCCGGCCACACCGGCGCGACAGCTGCGGCACGCCCTCGCCGCACTCCTTCTCGCCGCCCTCACCCTCGTCGGCGGCGCGCCCGCCGCCGCGGGCGCCGTACCTTCCCTCCAGGCCCTCACCGCCCCGTCGCCCGGCAATGCCCCGAGCGCCCCTTCGCCGGTCACCGCTCCCTCACCTTTCGGCGTTCCACCGTCCAGCGGGTACGTGCCCGCCGCGCAGGTCAGGGCCCATCCCGCCGATCGCACTCCGCGCGGGCACGCCCGTGAGGTCCGTCCACCGCGCGTGGGCGCAACCGCCACCCCCGGCGTGTCCGGCGCGGGAGCGGTGGCCCCCTCCACCGCGGGACATCTCCCGGCCGCGCGATCGGCGAGCCCCCGGGACACCCGGGGATCTCCGCCGGCGTCCTTCGAACCGTGCGAGCCCTTCGGCCCGGCGTCCGTCCCGCCCGTTTCTGCCATCTCGCCCGTCTCGCCCGTCCCGGCCGTCTCGCCGGACCTGGTGCCCCCGGCTGTTGCCGTCCCCGCCTCGTCGGCACGCGCCCCGGCCTCCGCCTCAACCGTCCCCGCCTCCCTCGCTCCCGCCTCCGCCTCGCTCGTTTCCGCCGGGGCACGGGCCGGGGCCGAGCCCGGCCGACCGGTGGCCGGTTCCGGTACCGGTGCCGTTCCCGTCGGTGCCTGGACCGAAGCGGCGTCCGCGCCCACCGGGTGGTGGTCCGGCGCCTCCGCACCCGTGCCGCGCGCCGGGGCCGACCGCCCCCACGTCCCGCAGCCCGTGCCCCCTCCGGCACCGGGCATCCTCGCGCCGCGCCCGCTCGACCTGCCCGTGCCGCACGCCCTCACGGGCGGGGCGAACAGCGCCACCCTCCTCGTGCACGGCCGCGTCCGCGCGGCCCTGCCCGGAGTACGGGGTCCTCCCGAGGTGACGGCCGGTCAGCCGGCTCTTCACCGGTCCTGTTCCACAGACCCGTCGTAACCGCCTCCGCCGAGCGAGGGCGGCCGACGCCCTCCCGGAGGATTACCCATGACTCGCGCCACCATGGTGCGAGCGGTTCTGGCCGTGGCCGTTCTGCTCGTCTCCGTGTACATCACGCTGACCATGTCACCCAGACTCGGCCTCGACCTGCAGGGCGGCACCCGCATGGTGCTCCAGGCCAAGGACTCGGACACCGCGAAGGCGGACCGCGACAGCACCGACCGCACCCTGGAGGTACTCCGCCAGCGCATCGACTCGCTCGGCGTCTCCGAACCGACCCTGACCCGTTCCGGCGAGGACCGGATCATCGTCGAACTCCCGGACGTACAGGATCCCCGCCAGGCCGCCGAGGTGCTCGGCAAGACCGCCCAGCTGAGCTTCCACCCCGTCCTGGGCCCCGGCACCGCGCCCGCCGAGGGCGAGAAGGAGAAGAAGGACGAACTGGCGCTCCCCGACGAACAGGGCGATCTGCTCGCGCTGGGCCCGGTGCGGCTCTCCGGGGCGGGCGTCAAGGACGCCACCGCGGACTTCGACGGCCAGCAGGGCACCGGGTGGAGCGTGTCGCTCGACTTCCACAAGGACGCCGGCAAGAAGTGGACCGAGCTGACCGGTGAGGCCGCCTGCAACCCGGCCCAGGATCCGCGCCGCAGGGTCGCCATCGTCCTCGACGACAAGGTCATCTCCTCGCCCCAGGTCTCCCCGTCGGTCGGCTGCAACGTCGGCCTGCCCTCCACCTCCACCCAGATCACCGGCTCCTTCAGCGCCGCCGAGGCCCGCGATCTCGCCCTCCTCATCAAGGGCGGATCGCTGCCCGTGCCGGTGGAGGTCGTCGAACAGCGGATCGTCGGGCCGACGCTCGGCGCCGACGCCATCGACGCCAGCGCCCGCGCCGCGCTCATCGGTGCCGCCGCGACCGCGCTGTTCATCATCGTCATGTACCGGCTCTTCGGAGGCCTCGCCGCGCTCGCCCTCGCCGCCTACGGAGTCATCTCCTACGCCGCGCTCATCGCCCTCGGGGTCACCCTGACCCTGCCGGGGCTCGCCGGGTTCGTCCTCGCCATCGGGATGGCGGTGGACGCCAACGTCCTTGTCTTCGAGCGGGCCCGGGAGGAACACGAGGACCGGCCGAACCGCTCGCTGTTCTCCTCGCTCACCGCCGGGTTCAAGGGTGCCTGGAGCGCCGTCGCCGACTCCAACGTGACGACGCTGATCGCGGCCGGTCTCCTCTTCTTCCTCGGTTCGGGACCGGTGAAGGGCTTCGGCGTCACGCTCGCCATCGGTGTCGTCGCCTCGATGTTCTCCGCGCTGGTCATCGCCCGCGCGCTCACCGAGATCGCCGCAAGCTCCCGCTTCGTCAACACCCGCCGGGGCGTCAACGGCATCCAGCGGCCGGGCGCCGTCCGCACCCGGCTCAACGAGCGCAACCCGCAGCTCTTCCGGTCGCCGCGCCGCTGGCTGACGATCTCCGCCGTGCTGGTCGTCGTGGCCCTGGCCGGCATCTTCGTCCGCGGGATCAACCTCGGCGTCGAGTTCACCGGTGGCCGGCTCGTCGAGTACTCCACCAGCCGTCCCGTCGACGTGGAGACCGCCCGCGACGCCATCACCGCCGCCGGGTTCGGCGACGCGGAGGTCACCACGGCGGGCGACGGAGACCTGTCCGTACGCACCGGGAAGCTCGACAACGACGGGGAGAACACCCTGCGGGCCGCCCTGGCCGAGGAGGGCGGTGAGACCACCAAGGTGCGCGACGAGCTGATCGGGCCCAGCCTCGGCGACGAGCTGCGGCGCAACGCCCTGATCGCCCTCGGCGTCGCCGTGTTCGTCCAGCTCGCCTATCTGGCGGCCCGGTTCCGCTGGACGTTCGCCGTCGCCTCGGTCGGTGCGCTGGTGCACGACGTCATCATCCTGGTCGGGGTCTTCGCCTGGCTCGGCCGTCCCGTGGACGGCATCTTCCTGGCCTCCCTGCTGACCGTCATCGGCTACTCCGTCAACGACTCGGTGGTGGTCTTCGACCGGGTGCGCGAGCTGTGGGCGAACAGCAGGCGCAGCCCGATCGGTGAGATCGCCAACCGTGCCGTGCTCCAGACGGTCCCGCGTACGGTCAACACCGGTATGGGCGCCCTGTTCATCCTGGCCGCGCTGGTGGTGCTCGGCGGGGACTCGCTGGAGGACTTCGCGCTCGCCCTGCTGATCGGTATCTGCGTCGGTACGTACTCCTCGGTGATGACCGCCGTGCCGGGGGCCCTGCTCCTGGAGAAGAGCAGCAAGGCGCCGCCGCCGGCCCGCAAGCGGTCCTCGGGAGGCAAGGTGTCCCGGCAGAAGGCGCGCGACCCGCTCGACAACGGGGCACGCGTCTAGCCGGACGCACGGACACGGACCCAGGCGCACGGACGTGCCGGACACACCGGGCGGGGCGGCAATCGCGCCCCGCCCGGCGAGTACGGCCGTCGGCGGCGCAGGGCTGCGGCACAATCCGCATCACGTCCAGTGATCGGAGTGTGCCGCCCATGCCCGTCGTCCTGCGTGAGGCCTGGGCCACCCTCGTACCGGACATGACCGGCCGGCACGGGCCGCTGCCGCCGATGATGCTCGCCCTGACCGTGGTCACCGGGCTCGTCGACGCGTTCAGCTACCTCCTGCTGGGCCATGTGTTCGTCGCCAACATGACCGGCAACGTGGTGTTCGGCGGGTTCGCGCTCGCCGGTGCCCCCGGCTTCTCGCTGCTCGCCTCGGCGGTGGCGCTCGTCGCGTTCGTCGCCGGGGCGGTGTCCGGGGGGTACGCCGTGCATGTGGCCCGCACCCACCGGGGCCGGCAACTGCTCTACAGCCTCCTCGCCGAGACGGCGTTCCTCGCGGCCGCCGTGGTCGTCACCGTGGTCTCGGGCGGGCCGTACACCGGAGCCGTACGCTTCACGCTCATCGCCCTGCTCGGCGTCGGACTCGGGGTGCAGAACGCCGCCGCCCGTGCGCTCGCGGTGCCCGACCTGAAGACCACCGTGCTCACCCTCACCCTCACCGGGATGGCCGCCGACAGCCGGATCGCCAAGGGGCCGGGCAGCCGGGCCGGGCGCAGGCTCCTCTCGGCCGGGTCGATGCTGGCCGGTGCCGGCTGCGGCGCGCTGGCCGTCCTGAACGGCCACCCGACCCTGCCGCTGCTGAGCGCGGTGATCCTTCTGGCCCTGGCATCGGCGTGCGCGGCCTCGCTGGCCCGCAGCGACGCCTCGTGGACGCGGCCCCTCGTCACGGCATGAGCGCGTGCAGGTGGGCGGCGGTCTCCCGGTCCGCGGGCAGGAACGTCTCGATGGCCAGCTCCGCGACCGTCACGTCCATCGGCGTGTTGAAGGTGGCGATGGAGGAGAGGAACGACAGCACCCGCCCGCCGACCTCGATCCGCAGGGGCAGCGCGGGTGACAGGTAGTCAGTTTCCTTACGCCCGCGCCCGGAAGTGCCCGGCCGGCCCTCGGGCGCCGGGTAGGCCTCCACCTCCTCGTAGAGGGCCCGCAGCTCGGGGGAGCGCACCAGGGCGATCTGACGCCTCATCTGCGCCAGCAGATCGGCACGCCACTCCGGCAGGTTCAGGATGCGCGGGGCGAGTCCCTCGGGGTGCAGGGTGAGGCGCATGGCGTTCAGCGGCGGGGCGAGCAGCCGTTCCGGAACACCGTCCAGGAGCAGGTGGACGCCCCGGTTCGCGGCCACCACCGTGTACATGGCGTCCACCACGAGGGCGGGATACGGCTCGTACCCCCGGAGCAGCCGTTCCACGGCGTCCCGCAGCGCCCCCATCGCCGGGTCGTCCAGCCGGGTCTCCGGGTAGCGGGGCGCGTAACCGGCCACCACCAGCAGCGCGTTGCGCTCCCGTACGGGTACGTCGAGGTGCTCGGCGAGCCGGAGCACCATCTCCTCGCTGGGGCGCGCGCGGCCGGTCTCCACGAACGAGATGTGCCGGGCCGAGGAGTCCGCGCGCAACGCCAGCTCCAGCTGGCTCATCCGCCGTTGCTCCCGCCAGCCGCGCAGCAGCGGCCCTACCCCCGTGTCGAGCGCGACAGTCGTCATACCCAGACCGTAACGTCGCCGTCGACGGTGATCGAACCCCGACCCCCGGCAGGAGCCGCCGTATGACCGCTGAACCGCTGTCCGCAGAGGCCGTCGAGACGGGACTGCGCGAGCTGCCCGGCTGGCGCGCGGAAGGGGGCCGGGTCATCCGCACCTACCGGCTGCCCTCCCACTTCGCGGCCGCCGCGCTCGCCGTCCACATCGCGCGGATCCAGGACGAACTCGGCCACCACTCCGAGCTGACGCTCGGGTACGACACGGTGCGGGTCGCGGTGAACACCCATGACGCGGGTGGCGCGATCACCGGCAAGGACCTCACGCTGGCCGGACGGATCGAGGCGGTCGCCCCGGGGCACGGCGCGACGTGACCCCGCCGGGCGCCGCGCGCATGAGGCGTCCCTCTCGGCGCCGCGCGCCGGGCGTCACGCCGCGCACGGGGCCCCGCTCAGGGGGCCGGGCCGAAGCGCGGGTGGGCGGCCAGCCAGCCCGCGTAGCTGTCGCTGCGCCGCACGGCCTCCGCGTACGCCGAGCGGGTGTGTCCGGCCACGGCTCCGGCGGCGGCGTCGGCCGCGGGGGAGCGCGGATGCCGGCCCAGCAGGTGACGCCATGTCAGGGGTGAGCCCGTGAGCGGGCGGGTCACCAGGCCGGGCGTCGGCGGGAAGGTGGCGCGGCACAACCCGACGGCCCGTCCCACCTGCACCAGGTGTACGACGGACACCGTGTCCGTCTCGTACACCGACGCCGGGGTGAAGCCGGCCCGCGCGCAGGCGGTCGTGAAGCAGTCCGCGAAGCAGCCGTCGCCGGGCACGTCAGCCCAGCACTCGTCCGCCAGCGCGGCGAGTTCGAGTTCGGCGAGCCCGGCGAGCGGATGGCCCTCGGGGAGCATCACGAACACCGGGTCGACCCCGATGACCTGCCAGTCCAGCCGGTCGGCCAGGGGCGGCGGGCTCTCGCCGCACGCGCCGATCAGCGCGAAGTCCAGCCGTCCGTCGACCAGCATCGACGCGATCTCGGCCACCGACCACGAGGTGTAGGTGGTCACCGGGGCCGTCGGATGCGCGGCGGCCAGCCGGTCGACGAGGCCGCCGAGCAGCGGGCCGTGCGTGCCCCCCAGCCGGAACCGCTCCACGGACGCCGAGGCGTTGGCGAACCGCACCGCGTCCTCCTGGAGTTCGCTCACGGCCGGCAGGACCACCCGGGCCCGCTCCAGCACCAGTTCGCCCAGCGGGGTGGGGCGTGCCCCCGTGTGGTCCCGGTCGAAGAGCGACCCGCCGAGCGCCTTCTCGATCCTGCGCAACTGGGCGCTGAGCGCGGGCTGCGCGAGCCCGAGGGCTGCGGCGGCCTTGGTGAGACTGCCGGTGTCGGCAATGGCCCTTACCGTGCGCAGATGTCGCAACTCCAGCTCCATGACCGCACGTTATGGCCGCGGACACCTGGCGGCAATACGAAAAGCGCCCGTCGGGTGGCAGGATCCGGACGTCCGCCGTACCACCGCCGGGGCGCCGGAGCACGACGCGGAAGCTGCCGATGGCGCACCTCACCGGACGCCGGGCCGGGGCACGCGCGGCCCCGGCCCGGTGCCGTCGTCGGCCCGGCCCGGCCCGGCCCTGCCCCGCTCGGCATTGGCCGCCGGGCCGAGCGCGTTCCCCGTCCGGCTCAGCCGTCCCAGACGCCCCTCCCTGCGGCCTCCCGCGCGAAGGCGCCGAAGCCCCCCGGCTCCCGTCCCAGGGCCCGCCGCACCCCGTCCGCCGTCGCCGAGTTGTGTCCGTCGAGCAGCGTCGCGAACAGGTCGGCCAGGAACGCCGCTTCCCCGGCCGGGACCCCGTGGCCCTCCAGGGCCGCCGCGTACTGCGGGCCGGTCACCGGCACGTACCGGACCGCGCGCCCCGTCGCCCCGGTCAGCTCCGCCGCGACCTCCTCGAAGGTCAGCGAGACGGGGCCCGTCAGTTCGTGGACCACCCCCGTGGCGATCGTCCCGGCGAGAGCGGCCACGGCCACGTCCGCCAGGTCGTCCGCGTCCACGAACGGCTCGGCGGCCGTACCGGCGGGGAAGACCAGCTCGCCCGCCCGTACCGCGTCGAACAGCGCGCCCTCGCTGAAGTTCTGCGCGAAGAAAGCCGACCGCAGGACGGTCAGCTCCGCACCCGCCGCCTCCTTCCGCAGCGCCTCCTCCGCGACCACGGCCTGTGGCTCACCGCGACCGGAGAGCAGCACGAGCCGCCGGACCCCGCTCTCGGCCGCGATCCTCCCGAAGGACGCCATCGCCTCCGGCGCACCGGGCGCCGCCAGATCCGGGTGGTACGCGATGTACGCCGCGTCCGCGCCCCGCAGGGCCGGGGCCCAGCCCGACTCGTCCTGCCAGTCGAAGGGGACGTCCCCACCACGTGAGCCGGACCGCACCGTGGTCCCCAGCGCGGTGAGCCGCTCCACCACACGGCGGCCCGTCTTGCCGGTGCCGCTCGTCACCAGCACCGTGTCCCGCTCGCCTTGTCGTCGTCCTCGGTATGTCGTCATGGTCCAAGGCTCGCCGGTACACCCGGCCGAGGACATCCTTCAGGGACTCACTTCCCTACGCGTGCGTCCAACCGGCCTTCCGGGGGCGCCCGGTGGGCCGGGCCGCTTCTAGGGCGTGTTTCGAAAGTCCCGCCTGCCCGGCGACGCCTGGCACGCACGCTCGCCGCGTTGTCGGGATCACCCCGATACATCCAGTATCGGGGCGACCCTCCGCCTTGCGATCGCACGCACCAGACGCCGCCGGCCCCGCCCTCCGGGCGGACGGCGCTACGTTCGAAACACCCCCTAGGGTGGGCGGCATGGACGTACTCGCCGGGTTGCTGGACGGCCCACGGGCCAGGGGCGCCTTCCTGCTGCGGATGGTGATGGAGCCGCCCTGGTCGGTGCGGGTCGAGGACCGTGCGCCGCTCTGCCTGATGTCCGTCACCCGGGGCGAGGCCTGGATCGTCCCGGAGGGCGGAACGGAACCCGTCCGGTTGCGCCCGGGGAACATCGCCGTCGCGCGCGGCCCCGCTCCCTACACCGTTGCCCACACCCCGGACGCGGCCCCGCGCGCCCGCATCGGGCCGGGCGGCACCTGCACCACCCTGCACGGTCAACCGCTCGCCGAGTCACTGCGGTTGGGTGTACGGACCTGGGGCAACGCCCCGGACGGCGCGACCGCCGTCCTCGTCGGGACGTACCTCCTCGACGGCGAGATCAGCCGCCGTCTGCTGGACGCCCTGCCCTCACTGCTCACCCTGCGCGCCGACGACCGCGGCGGCCCGTTGCTGAGTCTGCTCGACGCCGAGATCGCCCGGGACGAACCGGCCCAGAGCGTCGTCCTGGACCGCCTTCTGGACCTGCTGCTGATCGCGGTGCTCCGGGCCTGGTTCGCCCGGCCCGGAGCGCGGGCGCCCGCCTGGTACCGGGCGATGGGTGACCCCGTCGTCGGACGGGCGCTGAGGCTGCTGCAGAACGCCCCGGCCCACTCCTGGACGGTCGCCTCGCTGGCCGCTCGGGCCGGGGTCTCCAGGGCAGGGCTGGCCCGGCGGTTCACCGAACTCGTCGGGGAGCCGCCGATGGCGTACCTCACCGGCTGGCGGCTCGCCCTGGCCGCCGATCTGCTCCGGGAGGGCGACGACACCGTCGAGTCCGTCGCACGCGCGGTGGGCTACGGCGGCTCGTTCGCCTTCAGCGCCGCGTTCAAACGGGTCCGTGGGCAGAGCCCGCAGGAGTACCGCAACGGGAACCGGGCCCGCTGAACCCGCCGCACGGCGCCCCCGCGAGGAGCGAGGGCGCCGTCACCGTACGGGTGTCAGGCGCCGGCGTTGAATCCGGCCGGGTCGGGGCCGGTACGCCTGCCCTCGTCGAGCGCGGCGAAGGCGGCCAGGTCGTCGTCGTCCAGCTCGAAGCCGAACACGTCGATGTTCTCGGCGATGCGCGACGGGGTCACGGACTTCGGGATCACCACGTTCCCCGTCTGGAGGTGCCAGCGGATCACGACCTGCGCCGGGGTCCGGCCGTGCTTGCGCGCGACGGCGACCACGGTGGGCACCTCCAGCAGGCCCTTGCCCGAACCGAGCGGTGACCAGGCCTCGGTGGCGATGCCGTGTCCGGCGTGGAAGGCGCGGGACTCCGCCTGCTGGAGCTGCGGGTGCAGCTCGATCTGGTTGATCACCGGCACGACGGACGTCTCGCCCATCAGGCGCTCCAGGTGGGCCGGGTAGAAGTTGGAGACGCCGATGGCCTTCGCGCGTCCGTCGGCGAGGATCCGCTCGAAGGCCTTGTACGTCTCGACATAGGCGTCCTTGGCCGGGACCGGCCAATGGATCAGGTAGAGATCGACGTAGTCCATGCCCAGCTTGTCCAGCGAGGCGTCGAACGCGCGCAGGGTGGAGTCGTATCCCTGGTCGCTGTTCCACAGCTTGGTGGTGACGAACAGCTCCGCGCGCGGCACACCGGAGGCGGCGACGGCCTTGCCGGTGCCTGTCTCGTTCCCGTAGATCGCGGCGGTGTCGATGCTCCGGTACCCGGACTCGATGGCGTGGGCCACGGCCACGGCGGCCTCGTCGTCCGGCACCTGCCAGACACCGAATCCGAGCTGCGGCATCACGAGGCCGTTGTTCAGGGTGATGGAGGGGACCTGGCTCACGAGCGGTCGATCCTTACGTCGTCGGTCGGGGTTCTCCCAGACCAACGAACGGCGAGGCCGGAGCATTCCCCGTACGCGGACCGGGAGCGTTCCCGTCCGCCGGCTTCCGGTGGACGCGAATGAGCGCCATACCTGACTGTGTGTCAATTACCGTGCGTACGGGCCCGGTCGGCGCGTACTTCAGCGGTACAGGGCCTCCACCTCGGTCGCGTACGCCGCCTCGATCGCCTTCCGCTTCGGCTTGAGGGAGGGCGTGAGCAGGCCGTGCTCCTCACTGAACGGATGCGCCAGGATCCGGAACGTACGGATGGACTCCGCCTGCGAGACCGCCGTGTTCGCGGCCACCACGGCCCGGCGTACCTCCCGCTCCAGGTCCGGGTCGCGCACCAGCTCGGCCGGCCGCATCGGGGCCCGGCCCCGCATGGCGAGCCAGTGCTCCACCGCTTCCCGGTCGATGGTCACCAGCGCCGCGATGTAGGGGCGGTCGTTCCCGACGGCGACGCACTGCGCCACCAGCGGGTGGGCCCGCACCCGTTCCTCCAGGCCGCCGGGCGACACGCTCTTGCCGCCGGACGTCACCAGGATCTCCTTCTTGCGCCCGGTGAGGGTGAGGTACCCGTCCTCGTCGAGCGCGCCCAGGTCACCGGTGGCCAGCCAGCCGTCGCGGAGCACGGCGTCGGTCGCCTCCGGATCACCCAGATACCGGGAGAACACATGGGCGCCGCGCACCCACACCTCGCCGTCCCGCGCGATGCGCACGGTCGAGCCGGGGATGGGCCGGCCCACCGTGCCGTAGCGGACGCGTCCGGGCGGGTTGGCGGTCGCCGCGGCGGTGGTCTCGGTCAGGCCGTACCCCTCGTAGACCGTGACCCCGGCCCCGGCGAAGAACAGCCCGAGGCGCCGAGCCATGCCGGAGCCGCCCGACATGGCGTGCCGCACCCGGCCGCCCATCGCCTCACGGATCTTGCGGTAGACCACCTGGTCGAAGAACTGGTGCCGCATCCGCAGCCCGGCGGAGGGACCGGGGCCCGTACCGAAGGCCCGTGCCTCCAGTGCCTCCGCGTACGTCACCGCGACGTCGACCGCCCTGTCGAACGGCCCGACGCGGCCCTCCGCCTCCGCCTTGCGCCGCGCCGCGTCGAAGACCTTCTCGAAGATGTGCGGCACCGCCAGGACGAAGGTGGGCCGGAACGACACCAGGTCCGGCATCAGGGCCTTCGCCGACAGCTCCGGCTGGTGGCCGAGCTTCACCCGGCCGCGCAGCGCCGCGATCTCCACCATGCGGCCGAAGACGTGGGAGAGCGGCAGGAAGAGCAGGGTGGCGGCCTCGTCCCCCGGCCGGGAGCGGAACACCGGGTGCCAGCGGGCCACCATGGTGTCGGCCTCGAACATGAAGTTGGCGTGGGTGATCACGCAGCCCTTGGGGCGGCCCGTGGTGCCCGAGGTGTAGATCACGGTCGCCACCGAGTCGGGTGTCACCGCGCGCCGGTGCCGGTGCACCACCTCGTCGTCGATCCGGGCACCCGCCTCGACCAGTTCCCCCATCGCCCCGGCGTCCAGCTGCCACAGCCGCTTCAGGTCCGGCAGCCGGTCGATCACCGAACCGACCGTCATCGCGTGGTCCTCGTGCTCCACCATCACGGCCACCACCTCGGCGTCGTACAGCATCCACAGCACCTGCTCGGCCGAGGACGTGGGGTAGACGGGGACGGACTGGGCGCCCACGGCCCACAGCGCCAGGTCGAAGAGCGTCCACTCGTAGCGCGTACGGGACATCAGGGCGACCCGGTCGCCGAAGCGGACCCCGTGGGCGATCAGCCCCTTGGCGAGGGCGAGCACCTCGTCGCGGAAGGCGGCGGCGGTGACGTCGTGCCACCGGCCGTCCGCCCCCTTGCGGCCGAGGGCGATCCGCCCGGGGTCCTCCTGGGCGAAGTCGAAGACGGTGTCGGCGAGACCGCCGGCATGAGGGGCGGCGGCGGCCATGGGTGGGACGGTGAACTCGCGCAATGACCTGCTCCTTGTGGCGCTCCGCACGGCGCCGCGACGCTACCCCACCCATCCCGGCCACAGGAGGGCCCGAACTCTGCGGAAAAGGTGGGATCTGCACGGGCCGGTTGGCTAAAACAGGCCAGATGGGCAAGGCTCGGGCGCACTTCCGACCGCCGGGTAAGCAGGCCGCGCCGGAATCTGCACCGAATCTGTACGCGGCGCATACGCGGGATGTCGCCCGTGCGGTGTTCCCGGCCCCGGGCCGTGCGGTCTTCCCGGCCCGCGACCGTGCGGTGTCGGTGTTCCCAGCTCCCGGACCGCGTGGCCCGGCCGCCGCCGGTGCCGCCCCCTTTCCCGCCGGCGGACCGTGACGAGGATCGCAGTGGGGGCCGGGTTCCGCGCGGGCGATCACGGGAAGCAGGATGGACGGGCACGACCGCGCACCGGACGCGGGCCGCGCCCCGGGCGGGGGACCCCCGTGTCCTCGGACCGGGACCGCGTCCCGGAGCACGGCCGCGCGCCCGTACCGCCGCCGTCCCCCGAGAGCACGGAGCACATGAGCCGCCCCACCCTGAAGGTGCCGTCCTGGCTGCCGATCGACGCGTACATCCTGGCGATCATCGGTACGGTGGTGCTCGCGGTCCTGCTGCCCGTCTCGGGCACCGGCGCCGAGGTGGCCGGCGGGGCCTCGACCGGGGCGGTCGCCCTGCTCTTCTTCCTGTACGGGGCGCGCCTCTCCACCCGCGAGACGCTCGACGGACTGAAGCACTGGCGCCTCCACCTCACCGTCCTGGCCTGCACCTTCGCGGTGTTCCCGCTGCTCGGGCTGGCGAGCCGGGGCCTCGTCCCCTATCTGCTGACCCCACAGCTCCAGGAGGGCTTCCTCTTCCTGTGCCTGGTGCCCTCCACCATCCAGTCCTCGATCGCCTTCACCTCGATCGCCCGGGGCAACGTCCCCGCCGCGATCTGCGCGGGATCCTTCTCCAGCCTCGCCGGGATCCTGCTGACCCCGCTGCTCGCGGCCCTGCTGCTCGGCGGCGGCGCGGGAGGGTTCTCGGCCCACTCCCTGGTGCAGATCGTCCTCCAGCTGCTGGTGCCGTTCCTCGCCGGGCAACTGCTGCGCCGCCGGCTCGGCGGCTTCCTCGGCCGCCACCGCACCCTGCTGGGCTATGTCGACCGGGGCTCGATCCTGCTCGTCGTGTACACGGCGTTCAGTGAGGGCATGGTCGCCGGTGTCTGGCACCAGGTCACTCCGCTCCGGCTCGGCGGGCTCCTCGTCGCCGAGGCGGTGCTGCTGGCCCTGATGCTCCTGGTGAGCTGGTACGGGCCCAAGCGGATGGGCTTCGGACGGGCGGACCGGACGGCCATCCAGTTCGCCGGGTCCAAGAAGAGCCTGGCCGCCGGGCTGCCCATGGCGAGTGTCCTCTTCGGCGCGCACGCGAGCCTCGCCGTACTCCCGTTGATGCTCTTCCACCAGATGCAGCTGATGGTCTGCGCGGTCATCGCCAAGCAGCGCTCCCGGGAGCCCCTGCCGGAGGAACAGGGGAGCGGGGCGGCGGAGGAGGTGTCCCGCGGGCGGGACCGTGCGGCGGAGCCCGCCGGGCGTACGGCCGACGCGCCCGCCGGTCCCTCCGCCGACGCGCCCGCCGATCTGCCCGCCGAGGGCCGCTGAGAGGCCGCCTCAGCCCGTGCCGGCGGGTGCGTCCAGGGCGATGCGGTGATCGCCCGCGTAGACGTTCATCGACGCGCCCCGCAGGAAGCCCACCAGCGTCAGCCCGCTCTCCGCCGCGAGGTCCACGGCCAGTGACGACGGGGCCGACACCGCGGCGAGCATCGGGATCCCGGCCATCACCGCCTTCTGGACCAGTTCGAACGAGGCGCGCCCCGAGACCAGCAGGACCGTCCGGCTCAACGGCAGCCGCCCGTCCGTCAGCGCGCGGCCCACGAGCTTGTCCACCGCGTTGTGGCGGCCCACGTCCTCCCGGACGTCCAGGAGTTCGCCCTCCGGCGAGAACAGGGCCGCCGCGTGCAGCCCCCCGGTCCGGTCGAACACCCGCTGCGCCTCGCGGAGCCGGTCGGGCAGGACGGACAGCAGCTCGGGCGTCACCCGGACCGGGGGAGTGTCCGCGACGGGATGCCGGGTCGTGGTGCGTACGGCGTCGAGACTGGCCTTGCCGCACAGGCCGCAGGACGACGTGGTGTAGACGTTGCGCTCCAGCGTGATGTCCGGGACCACGACACCCGGCGCGAGCTTCACGTCCACCACGTTGTAGGTGTTCACCCCGTCGGCCGTGGCCCCGGCGCAGTACACGATCGACCGCACCTCGGAGCCCTCGCCGATCACACCCTCGCTGACCAGGAAGCCCGCCGCGAGGGCGAAGTCGTCCCCCGGGGTGCGCATCGTGATGGCGAGCGGCTTGCCGTTCAGCCGGATCTCCAGGGGCTCCTCGGCGACGAGGGTGTCCGGGCGCGCGCTGACCGCCCCGTCCCGGATGCGTATGGTGCGGCGGCGCTCCGTGGCCCGTCCCATGGCCTATCAACCCGATTCTGTACGTGACCTGGGCCCGAACGGCCCTTCGTACAGAGAGTGCCACGGGTCGGACCGGGGCGGTGTCCGGAGCCGGGGCGGTGCGGTGTTCGGGGGAATGTCCGTCTCGCTGTTCGGGACGCTCCAACCCGTGGACGATATTCCTGTCGGGTTACGTGCCTCTGTACCGATCGGTAGCAACCAAGACTGGTGAGTTCCTGCCATACGTAGCGAGGGGAACCCGTACATGACCGGCTCACGTGTCGTGGCGCTCGGCCACTACCAGCCCGCCAAGGTGCTCACCAACCAGGACCTGGCGGGCATGGTGGACACCAGTGACGAGTGGATCACCAGCCGCGTCGGCATCAGGACGCGGCACGTGGGCGGACCGGACGAACCCGTGGACGAGATGGCCGCGCACGCGGCGGCCAAGGCGCTGGCCGCGGCCGGTATGCAGGCGTCCGACATCGATCTGGTCCTCGTCGCCACCTCCACCGCCGAGCACCGCTCGCCCAGCATGTCGGCCAGGGTCGCCGCCCGGCTCGGCATGCGGTCGCCCGCCGTCATGGACATCAACGTCGTCTGCTCCGGGTTCACCCACGCCCTCGCCACGGCCGACCACACGATCCGCGCCGGTGCCGCCACCCGCGCCCTGGTCATCGGCGCCGACAAGATGGGCGACATCGTCGACTGGACCGACCGCTCCACCTGCGTCCTGATGGGCGACGGCGCGGGCGCCGCCGTCGTCACCGCCGACACGGGTGCGGGCGACCGCCCCGGGATCGGCCCGGTCCTGTGGGGTTCGGTGCCGGAGATGAGCAACGCCGTACGCATCGAGGGCACGCCCCCGCGGTTCGCCCAGGAGGGGCAGGCCGTCTACCGCTGGGCCACCACCCAGCTGCCGCCGATCGCCCGTACGGTCTGCGAGCGGGCCGGGATCGTCCCCGAGGACCTCGCCGCCGTGGTGCTGCACCAGGCCAACCTGCGGATCATCGAACCGGTCGCCAGGAAGATCGGCGCCGTCAACGCGGTGATCGCCAAGGACGTGATCGACTCCGGCAACACCTCGGCCGCGTCGATCCCGATGGCGCTGTCCAAGCTGGTGGAACGGGGCGAGGTCGTCAGCGGCGCCCCCGTCCTCCTCTTCGGCTTCGGCGGGAACCTCTCGTACGCCGGCCAGGTGATCAGCTGTCCCTGAGCGGCGTCCCCGACGAGGGCGGCGGCCAGGCTTTGTCCTGAGTGTGGAGAAAGTTGGGGTCGATTCCTGCTCAACTTCTTCCCACTCAGGTGAACCGCTGCTACGTTCCCCATCGAAAGCCCGACGGACTGGCCGTGTGGCGGGGAGGGACGCGTGAGACGTATGACGGCACGACCCGCGAACACGCACCAGGCGCGACTGCTCCGACTGCTGCGCGACGGCGGCCCCAACTCCCGTGCGCAGCTGGGCGACCGGATCGATCTCTCCCGCTCCAAACTCGCCGTCGAGGTGGACCGGCTGCTGGAGACCGGGCTCGTGGTGGCCGACGGGCTCGCCGCGTCCCGTGGGGGCCGCCGCTCCCACAACATCCGGCTCGCCCCGCAACTGCGTTTCCTCGGCGTCGACATCGGGGCCACCTCTGTCGATGTCGCCGTCACCAACGCCGAACTGGAGGTGCTGGGCCACCTCAACCACCCCATGGACGTACGCGAGGGGCCGGTCGCGGTCTTCGAGCAGGTACTCGTGATGGCGGCCAAACTGCGCGCCTCGGGACTCGCCGAGGGGTTCGACGGCGCGGGCATCGGCGTACCGGGACCGGTGCGCTTTCCCGAGGGCGTACCGGTCGCGCCGCCGATCATGCCCGGCTGGGACGGCTTCCCGGTCCGCGAGGCGCTCAGCCAGGAGCTGGGCTGCCCCGTCATGGTCGACAACGACGTGAACCTCATGGCCATGGGGGAGCAGCACGCGGGCGTCGCCCGGACCGCGGGCGACTTCCTCTGCGTCAAGATCGGCACGGGCATCGGCTGCGGCATCGTCGTCGGCGGTGAGGTCTACCGCGGTACGACGGGCAGCGCCGGCGACATCGGGCACATCCAGGTGGAACCGGACGGGCGGGCCTGCGCCTGCGGCAACCGGGGCTGTCTGGAGGCCCACTTCAGCGGCGCGGCCCTGGCCCGCGACGCCGAGGACGCGGCCCGTGCCGGGCAGTCGGCGGAGCTCGCCGCCCGGCTGGAGGCGGCCGGAAAGCTCACGGCCGTCGACGTGGCCGCCGCCGCGGCGGCCGGGGACCCGACCGCGCTCGACCTGATCCGCGAGGGCGGCAACCGGGTCGGCCAGGTCATCGCGGGACTCGTCAGCTTCTTCAACCCGGGCCTCGTCGTGATCGGCGGCGGGGTCACCGGACTCGGCCACAACCTGCTGGCCAGCGTCCGCACCCAGGTCTACCGGCAGTCGTTGCCGCTGGCCACGGGCAACCTCCCCATCGTCCTGGGGGAGCTGGGACCGGCCGCCGGGGTGACCGGCGCGGCCCGGCTCATCAGTGACCACCTGTTCTCGCCGGCCTGATCTCCGGGCCGGTGCTCGCCCCGGCGAGCGCGCTCCTCCGCCGTCTCACCAACGGCTGCTCCGCACAGGGTCGTTCTGTACGCGGTGTTCCGTACGCGGTCGTTCCACGTACGGCCGCTCCGCGTACGGCACGACCCACGCACGGCACCACCGCACCACCCGTTCAGCACCACCAGTACGGCTCAGCACCACCAGCACCACTAGTACGGCTCAGCACCACCGGCACCACTGGCACCGCACGACACCATCAGCACCGCACGGCACCACGGCACCACGGCACCACCGGAACCGCCCGGAGCACCGCTCCGATCCCGTAGCACCGCTCAGTTCCCGTACCACCGCACCGTGTCCGTAGCAGCGCTCTGAATCCAGAGCACTGCTCCGCAAGCGATCACCGCACCGTGTCCGTAGCACCGCCCCGAACCCGGAGCACTGCTCCGCAACGGCATCACCGCACCGCGCCCCACCCGCACCGCGCCCCACCCGCACCCCGTCCACCAGCCGTCCCGCAGCAGTGCGGCACCGCCGGCACTGCGCCCTGCCCGCTCACCGGTCTTCCCCGAACCCTCGGCCTCGCCCGAGTGGGGGAGCCCCGTCCGCCGAGGGGAACCGTCATGGCGTCAGAACCACCACCCCTGCTCACGATGTCCGGCATCACCAAGTCCTTCCCCGGTGTACGGGCCCTCGACGGCGTGGATCTCCAGGTCCAGGCAGGCGAGGTGCACTGCCTCCTCGGTCAGAACGGCGCCGGCAAGTCCACCCTCATCAAGGTGCTCGCCGGTGCCCACCAGCCCGACGGCGGGTCCATCACCTGGCAGGGCCAGACCGTCCAGCTCTCCTCCCCGATCACCGCGATGCGCCTGGGCATCGCGACCATCTACCAGGAACTCGACCTGGTGGAGGGCCTGTCGGTCGCCGAGAACGTCTTCCTCGGCCACGAACCCACCAGCGGCGGCTTCGTCGTCCGCACCCGTGAGGGCAGGGCCGCGGCCGCCGCGCTCCTGGAACGGCTGGGCCATCCCGAGATCGACCCGGCCCGCGAGGTCGGTGACCTCTCGGCCGCCCACCAGCAGATCGTCTCCATGGCACGCGCGCTCTCCCACGACGTACGCCTCATCGTGATGGACGAACCGTCGGCCGCGCTCGACCCCGACGAGGTGGACAACCTCTTCCGTATCGTCGACGGCCTCACCTCGGACGGCGTGGCCGTCGTCTACATCTCGCACCGGCTGGAGGAGATCCGCCGCATCGGGGACCGGGTGACCGTGCTCAAGGACGGCCGGGCCGTCGCGGTCGGGCTGCCCGCCGCGGCGACCCCCACCCGCGACATCGTTGCCATGATGACCGGCCGCGACGTCGAGTACGTCTTCCCTCCCCGGCCCGCCGCCGACGCCCCGCCGAACACCGCCGAACCCGTACTCACCGTCGAAGGGCTGTGCCGCGAGGGCGAGTTCGACGCCGTGGACCTGGAGCTGCGGCCCGGCGAGATCGTCGGGCTCGCCGGGCTCGTCGGTTCCGGGCGCTCGGAGATCCTGGAGACGGTCTACGGCGCCCGCAGACCCACCGCCGGGCGGGTCAGGGTGGCAGGCACCCCGCTGCGCCCCGGCAGCGTCCGGGCCGCCGTCGCCGCCGGAATCGGGCTGGCACCCGAGGAACGCAAGGCCCAGGCACTCCTGTTGACCGAATCGGTCACCCGTAACGTCTCGCTCTCCACACTCTCCCGGTTCGCCCGGGGCGGCTGGCTGGACCGGGGCGCCGAGCGCGCCGCCGCCCAGAGGGCCACCCGTGAGCTGTCCCTGCGCCCCGACAACCCGGACGCCGCCGTCCGCACCCTGTCCGGCGGTAACCAGCAGAAGGCGGTCCTGGCCCGCTGGCTGCTGCGCGGTTGCCGGGTCCTGCTGCTCGACGAACCGACCCGCGGGGTGGACGTCGGCGCCCGCGCCGAGCTCTACGCCGTGATCCGCCGGCTGGCCGACGAAGGCCTCGCCGTCCTGCTCGTCTCCAGCGAAGTGCCCGAAGTGCTGGGCCTCGCCGACCGGGTGCTGGTGCTCCGCGAAGGCCGCGTCGTCCACGAGGCCGCCGCCCAGGAGCTCGACGAGCACCGCGTACTCGACCTCGTCATGGAAGGGAGCCCGACGTCATGACACAGCCCGCGCCGTCGGCGCAGCACCAGGGGCCAGGCAAGGGGCGCACCGCCGCCCCCGCCTCCCCGCCCTCGAAACAGGGACCGGGAGCGCGTGCCCTCGGCTTCCGCGCCGACGTACGCAACCTGTCTCTGCTCGGCGTCCTCGTCGTGCTGGTGGCGGTCGGCGGCATCACCGAACCGGACGCCTTCCTGGACACCGGCAACCTCCAGCTGATCCTGACGCAGGCCTCCGTCATCGGGGTCGTCACCGTCGGCGTCACGTTCGTCATCATCGGCGGCGGCATCGACCTGTCCGTCGGGGCGATGGTCGCGCTCGCCTCCGTCTGGGCGACGACCCTGGCCACCCAGGAGTACGGCTTCGCTGGGATCCTCTTCACGGCGATGATCGTCGGACTGGCCGCCGGGCTGGTCAACGGGGTCCTCATCGCGTACGGGGGCCTGGTCCCCTTCATCGCCACCCTGGCCATGCTCGCCTCGGCCCGCGGGCTGGCGTTGCAGATCACCGACGGCAAGACGCAGATCGTCACCGTCCGCTCGGTCCTGGACCTGGGGCTGCCCGACAGCTACGTCCTGGGCATCCCGCCGCTGGTCCTGGTCTTCGCCGCGGTGACCGTGGCCGGCTGGTTCCTCCTGAACCGGACGACCTTCGGGCGCCGTACGGTCGCGGTCGGCGGGAACGCGGAGGCGGCCCGGCTCGCCGGTATCGACGTACGCCGCCAACGCCTCTACCTCTACCTGCTCTCCGGCCTGTGCTGCGGCATCGCCGCCTTCATGCTCATCGTCCTGTCCGGGTCCGGCCAGAACACCAACGGCAACCTGTACGAACTCGACGCCATCGCCGCCGCGATCATCGGCGGAACGCTGCTGAGCGGCGGGCGGGGCACGATCGTCGGGTCCGTCCTCGGTGTCCTCGTCTTCACCACGATCACCAACATCTTCGCGCTCAACAACCTCCAGAGCGACGTCCAGCAGATCGCCAAGGGCGCGATCATCGTCGCCGCCGTCCTGGTCCAGCGCCGCACGCTCCGCGGCGGCGACACCTGAGCCCCGCTCCCGTCGCGGAGCACCGCTCACCGCAGCGTTCACCGCACTGATCACACCCCCCCGCAGTTCCGTATGCCACGCACCGGATGAAGGGTTCGACAGCCATGCCAGAAACCAGCCGCAGAGGACTGCTCTTCGGCACCGCGGCCGTCTCCGCGGGAGCCTTCCTCACCGCATGCACCAGCAACGAGCCCAAGGAGAAGGCGCCCGCCCAGAGCAACCAGCCGGCCGCCGACGACACCGAGGGCAAGCCCGTCACCATCGGCTTCGCCGGACCCCAGGCCGACCACGGCTGGCTCAACGCGATCAACGTCCAGGCGAGGTCACGGGCGGAGAAGTACTCCGAGGTGACCCTGGAGACCACCGAGGGCTCCAACGACACCGCCGCCCAGATCGGCCAGGTCAAGACCCTCATCAACAAGAAGGTCGACGTCCTGGTCGTCCTGCCCGCCGACGGCAAGGCCCTCACCCAGGTCGGCCTGGAAGCCATGCGGGCCGGTATCCCGGTCGTCAACCTGGACCGGGTCTTCGCCTCCCCGCAGGCCTACCGCTGCTGGGTCGGCGGTGACAACTACGGTATGGGGCTCAACGCCGGGCACTACATCGGCGAACAGCTCAAGGACAAGGCGAACGCCAAGGTCGTCGAGCTCGCCGGCATCGACAACCTCGAACTGACCAAGCAGCGCAGTCAGGGCTTCGCGGACGCCCTGAAGAACTACTCCAACATCAAGCTGGTGGCCCGTCAGGCCGCCGATTTCACCGTGGAGTCGGGCCAGGCCAAGATGGCGCAACTCCTCCAGGCGCAGAAGCAGTTCGACGCCCTGTGGAACCACGACGACGACCAGGGCGTGGGCGCGCTGCGGGCCATCGAGCAGGCCGGCCGCGACGAGTTCATCATGGTCGGCGGTGCGGGGGCCAAGTCCGCCATGGACGCGATCAAGGCCGGTGACAGCGTCCTGAAGGCCACCGTCCTCTACCCGCCGACCATGGCGGCCTCCGCGATCGACCTGGCCCGCGCGCTCGGCCAGAGCAAGGGCGTCTCCGGTCTCGCCGAGATGGAGATCCCCACCTCCGTGACCCTGTACTCGGCCGTGGTCAGCAAGGACAACATCGACCAGTACCTGCCGACCGGCTTCAGCTGACCGGGCCCCACCGCCGCCACCGAACCACCGACGAGGAGGAAGTCCGCATGGCCCGTAGGGAAGAGACGGAGCAGGAGGCCGGGGTGTCGCCACCGGCACCCCGGCCGACGCCGGTGATCGGCGTCGGCATGGTCGGATACGCGTTCATGGGCGCCGCCCACTCACAGGGCTGGCGTACCGCGGGACACGTCTTCGACCTGCCGGTGAGACCGGCTCTCGCAGCGATCTGCGGACGCGACCGGAGCGCGGTCGAGGCCGCGGCCGCCCGCCACGGGTGGGCCGCGGCGGAGACCGACTGGCGTGCGCTGATCGCCCGGGACGACGTGGACCTGGTCGACATCTGCACCCCGGGCGACAGCCACGCGGAGATCGCCGTCGCCGCCCTGGAGGCGGGCAAGCACGTGCTGTGCGAGAAGCCGCTCGCCAACACCGTCGCCGAGGCGGAGGCCATGGCGGCGGCAGCCGAACGCGCGGCGGCCCGGGGGCAGGTGGCGATCGCGGGCTTCAACTACCGTAAGGTGCCCGCCCTCACCTACGCCCGTTCGCTGATCGCCGAGGGCCGGCTCGGCGCGCTGCGGCACGTGCGGGCCACCTACCTCCAGGACTGGCTCGTCGATCCGCTGTCGCCGCTGACCTGGCGGCTGAAGCGCGAGCACGCCGGATCGGGCGCGCTGGGCGACCTCGGGGCCCACATCGTGGACCTCGCCCAGTACCTCGCCGGTGAACCGCTGGTGGGGGTGTCCGCGGTCAGCGAGACGTTCGTACGGCAACGCCCCGTCCTCGCCGGTCCCGCGACCGGGCTCTCCGGGGCCTCGGACGGTGCCGCGCGGGGGGCGGTCACCGTCGACGACGCGGTCCTGTTCACGGGACGGCTGGCCTCCGGCGCGCTGGCCTCCTTCGAGGCGACCCGGATGGCCGCCGGCCGGAAGAACGCCCTGCGCCTGGAGATCAACGGGCAGCTCGGGTCGATCGCCTTCGACCTGGAACGGCTCAACGAGCTGTCCTTCCACGACCACACCGAGCCCGCGACCTCCGCCGGTTTCCGGCGGATCCTCGTCACCGAGCCCGAACACCCCTACCTGGAGGCGTGGTGGCCGCCGGGCCACGGGCTCGGCTACGAGCACACCTTCGTCCACCAGGCGCGCGACGTGGTGCGCACGATCAGCGAAGGGAGGCCCCCCGTACCGTCGTTCGCCGACGGGCTCCAGGTGCAACGGGTGCTGGCCGCCGTCGAGGAGAGCGCCGCCAAGAACTCCGTGCACACCCCGGTCCCCTTCTAGGAGGTTCGCAGCATGCCCCGTCCCTTCACGCTCTTCACCGGCCAGTGGGCCGACCTGCCCCTCGAAGAGGTCTGCCGGCTCGCCCGGGACTTCGGTTACGACGGCCTCGAACTCGCCTGCTGGGGTGACCACTTCGAGGTGGACAAGGCGCTCGCCGACCCGGCGTACCTCGACGGGCGGCGGCGGCTGCTCGACTCGTACGGCCTGAAGTGCTGGGCGGTCTCCAACCACCTGGTGGGCCAGGCGGTCTGCGACAGCCCGATCGACGAACGCCACCAGGGGATCCTGCCGGCCCGGATCTGGGGGGACGGGGAACCCGAGGGCGTACGCCGGCGGGCCGCCGAGGAGATGAAGGACACCGCGCGGGCCGCCGCCGCCTTCGGGGTGGACACGGTCATCGGCTTCACGGGGTCCTCGATCTGGCACCTCGTCGCCATGTTCCCACCGGTGCCCCCGCACATGATCGAACGCGGCTACCAGGACTTCGCCGACCGGTGGAACCCGATCCTGGACGTCTTCGACCAGGAGGGGGTGCGCTTCGCCCACGAGGTCCACCCCAGCGAGATCGCGTACGACTACTGGACGACGCACCGCGCCCTGGAGGCCGTCGGCCACCGGCCCGCGTTCGGCCTGAACTTCGACCCGAGCCACTTCGTGTGGCAGGACCTCGACCCGGTCTCCTTCCTGTACGACTTCCGGGAGCGGATCTACCACGTGGACTGCAAGGAGGCCCGCAAACGCCTCGACGGCCGCAACGGCCGGCTGGGCTCCCACCTGCCGTGGGGCGATCCGCGGCGCGGCTGGGACTTCGTCTCCGCCGGGCACGGGGACGTGCCCTGGGAGGACGTGTTCCGGATGCTGCGGTCCATCGGGTACGAGGGGCCGGTCTCGGTGGAGTGGGAGGACGCCGGAATGGACCGGCTCGCGGGCGCCCCGGAGGCACTGGCCTCCCTGAAGCGGTTCGACTTCGACCCGCCGAGCGCCTCGTTCGACGCGGCGTTCGGCGGCGGCTGACACGGATCCGGACGAAGTACACCGGACCGGGAGTGCCGTCCGCCGCACCGGAAGTGCCGTCCGCCGGACCGGAAGTGCCGTCCGCCGGATTCGGAGGACGTCCGCCGGGCCGGAGCGCCGCCCGCAGGGCCGGAGCGCCGCCCGCCGGACCGCCGGGGCCACACCGTCACGGGGTGGCACCGGCGGTCCGGCGGTACGCGGCGACGGGTCCGGTGGTGCCGACCCCGCCCCCGGAAGGGCGGGCCGCGGCAGCGCCCCCCGGGCACGGCCGACGGCACCCGAGCCCGCCGACGCGGGGCGCCTCGGCCTGCCCGCATCCGCTTTGTCCTGGCAAGGGAAAAAGGCTGACCCAACTCCTGCGCAAGCCCTTTCCGTCCCGGACGAACGAGGCTACCGTCCCTTCCATGTACACGACATGATCGTGTCCATGGCATAACTCGCGTAACCCGGGCCCCCTGGCGCCCCGGGCCACGAGCGCGGCAGTCCCCGCGCGCAACGGATACGGCTCCACCCGCCCGTACAACCGGCACTCTCCGGAGGACGCACGTGCACAGAAGCAGCAGACGGCTCCGCGCCCGTAAGACACTCGCACTCCTGACCGGCGGACTGCTCGCCGCCGCCACCCTCACCCTCGGCTCCCCGGCCGCCGCCGCCCCCGCCGGACCGGCCGACGCCACCCCGGCGGCCGACGCCGCCGAGGACTTCCAGCAGGTCACCCTCGCCAAGGGCGCGGCCGAGACCGGCGAACCCATGTCGCTGGCGGTACTCCCCGACCGCAGCGTGCTGCACACCGCGCGCAGCGGCGAGCTGCGCATCACCGACAGCGCCGGCAACACCCGGATATCCGGCACCCTCCCCGTCTACTCGCACGACGAGGAAGGACTCCAGGGCGTCGGCATCGACCCCGACTTCGCCGAGAACCGGGCGATCTACCTCTACTACGCGCCGCCGCTGGACACCCCGGGCGGAGACGCCCCGGAGAACGGCACCGCCGAGGACTTCGCGAAGTACGACGGCGTCAACCGGCTCTCCCGCTTCACGCTGCACGAGGACGGCACCCTCGACACCGCCAGCGAGAAGAAGGTCCTGGACATCCCCACCACCCGCGGCATGTGCTGCCACGTGGGCGGTGACATCGACTTCGACGCCGAGGGCAACCTCTACCTCTCCACGGGCGACGACTCCAACCCGTTCGCCTCCGACGGCTACTCGCCGCTGGACGACCGGGCGGACCGCAACCCGGCCTTCGACGCCCGCCGCACCTCCGGCAACACCAACGACCTCCGCGGCAAGATCCTGCGCATCAAGGTCGCCGACGACGGCTCGTACACCGTGCCCGAGGACAACCTGTTCGCGCCGGGTACGGACAAGACCCGCCCCGAGATCTACGCGATGGGCTTCCGCAACCCGTTCCGCTTCAGCGTGGACAAGAAGACCGGCATCCTCTACGTCGGTGACTACGGGCCCGACGCCGGCTCCGCCGACCCGAACCGGGGCCCGGCCGGCCAGGTCGAGTTCGCCCGCGTGACCAAGCCGGGCAACTTCGGCTGGCCGTACTGCACCGGCGACAACGACGCGTACAACCGCTACGACTTCGCCACCGGCACCTCCGGCGCGAAGTTCGACTGCGCCGCCCCGAAGAACGAGTCCCGGTACAACACCGGCCTGGTCGACCTGCCGCCGTCCGAGGCCGCGTGGATCCCGTACGACGGCCCCTCGCTGCCCGAGTTCGGCTCCGGCTCCGAGTCCCCGATGGGCGGCCCGGTCTACCGCTACGACGCGGACCTCGACTCGCCCGTGAAGTTCCCCGAGGAGTACGACGGGGACTTCTTCGCCGGGGAGTTCGGCCGGCAGTGGATCAAGCGCATCGAGCAGGACGACGACGGCACGGTCCGCTCGATCAACGACGTCCCGTGGACCGGCACCCAGATCATGGACATGGCCTTCGGCCCGGACGGCGCGCTCTACGTCCTGGACTACGGCCTGTCCTGGTTCGGCGGCGACGAGCACTCCGCGCTCTACCGCATCGAGAACGCCACCGGCGGCCGCTCGCCCATCGCCGAGGCCTCCTCGAACAAGACCTCCGGCGTCGCGCCCCTGAAGGTGAAGTTCTCCTCCGAGGGCACCACCGACGGCGACGGCGACCCCCTCACGTACGCCTGGGACTTCGGCGACGGCGGTACCTCGACGGCCGCCAACCCCACGTACACGTACAAGAAGAACGGCACCTACACCGCCACCGTCACCGCCGAGGACCCCACCGGCCGCACCGGTTCGGCCAGCGTGCACATCACGGTCGGCAACACCGCGCCCGTCGTCGAGATGCACTTCCCGTCCGACGGCCAGCTGTTCGAGTTCGGTGACGCGGTGCCCTTCAAGGTCACCGTCACCGACCCGGAGGACGGCGCCGTCGACTGCTCCAAGGTCGAGGTCAAGTTCACCCTGGGCCACGACAGCCACGGGCACGACATGACCTCCGAGCACGGCTGCGAAGGGACCATCAAGACCGCCATGGAGGGCGGCCACGACCCCAACGCCAACATCTACGGCGGCATCTCGGCCTCCTACACCGACGGCGGGGGCGGCGGCCAGGCCGCGCTGACCGGCAGTGACCAGGCCAAGCTCCAGCCGCGCCACCGGCAGGCCGAGCACTTCGACCGGTCCTCCGGCATCACCACCCCGAGCAAGACCAGCGCCCACGGCGGCCGGACCGTCGGGGACATCCACAACGACGACTGGATCTCGTTCACCCCGTACATCCTCGACGGCGCCACCAAGCTCACCGCCCGTACGTCCTCGGCCGGCGCGGGAGGCTTCCTGGAGGTACGGACCGGATCGCCCACCGGCAAGATCCTCGGCTCCGCGCCCGTCCCGGTGACCGGCAGCTGGGACACCTTCCAGGACATCGACGTGCCGCTGCGCGGAGCGCCCAAGAAGGCCACCGAACTCTTCCTGGTCTTCAAGGGCGGTGACGGGGCGCTCTACGACGTGGACGACTTCGAACTGTCCAACAGCCCCGTGGACAAGACCGCCAAGCGCGTCCTCGTCTTCTCCAAGACCGGCGGCTTCCGCCACGACTCGATCCCGGAGGGCATCGCCGCGCTGAAGGAGCTCGGCAAGGAGTCCAACATCACCGTCGACTCCACCGAGGAGGCGGGCCAGTTCACCACCAGCAACCTCGCCCGCTACGACGCCGTCGCCTTCCTGTCCACCACCGGTGACATCCTGAACGCCGACCAGAAGAAGGCGTTCGAGAACTTCGTCTCCACCGGCGGCGGTTACATGGGCATCCACGCGGCCGCCGACACCGAGTACGACTGGGAGTTCTACGGCGGACTCGTCGGCGCCTACTTCTCCTCCCACCCGCAGATCCAGTCCGCGACCGTCCGCGTGGAGAACCACGACCACCCGGCCACCGCCCACATGGACGACGCGTGGGAGCACACCGACGAGTGGTACAACTACCGCACCAACCCCCGGGACAAGGCCCAGATCCTGGCCACCGTGGACGAGACCACCTACGAGGGCGGCACCATGAAGGGCGATCACCCCATCGCCTGGTGCCAGACCTACCAGGGCGGCCGCTCCTTCTACACCGGCCTCGGCCACACCAAGGAGTCCTACGCCGAACCGGAGTTCCGCGGACACCTGCTGGGCGGACTGCGCTACGCCGCCGGACAGGTCAAGGCCAACTGCAAGCCCGACACCGGCTACCGGTCCATCTTCAACGGCAAGACGCTGGAAGGCTGGAAGCAGGCCGGCCCCGGGAAGTTCGACATCGTGGACGGCGAACTCCGCTCCGAGGGCGGCATGGGTCTGCTGACCTACCAGGCCAAGGAACTGTCGTCCTACTCGCTCACGCTCGACTGGAAGATGACGGGCGACGACAACTCCGGTGTCTTCGTCGGCTTCCCGATGTCGGACGACCCGTGGTCCGCGGTGGACAACGGGTACGAGGTCCAGATCGACGCCACCGACACGGCGGACCGCACCACCGGCGCGATCTACACCTTCAAGTCGGCGAACATCAAGGCCCGCGACCGGGTCCTGAGGCCGCCGGGCCAGTGGAACAGCTACGAGATCAAGGTCAAGGGTGAGCGGCTCCAGGTCTTCCTCAACGGGACGAAGATCAACGACTTCACCAACACCGACCCGGCCCGCAGCCTGAAGGACGGCTACATCGGCCTCCAGAACCACGGAGCCGACGACCATGTGTCCTTCCGCAACATCCAGTTGAAGGAACTGCCGGCCGGTTAGGTCGCCGGCTCCGCGGGCAGCCCCGCCGACGGCGGGCGAGGACGCCCGGTCTCCCCGCCCGCATGTCCGTTCCGTCCGTCGTCGGGCGGGGGGAAGCACCTTCCTCCCGCCCGACGACGGAGACGGGGAGCACCGCCGTCCCGCCCCCGTCACCACATCCCACCCCGTCCCACCCCTGGGAGGCCGCCCGTGTCCGCACAGGCCGTTCGTACCGGAATCTGGTTCATCGGAGCACGCGGCTCCGTCGCCACCACCGCCACCGCGGGATGCGCCGCCATCGCGGCGGGACTCCACCCGGCGACCGGCATGGTCACCGAGACCCCGCCCTTCGCCGGCACCGGACTGCCACCCCTGACCTCCCTCGTCTTCGGCGGCCACGACACCCTCGACTGCCCCCTGCCCAAACGCGCCGAGGCCCTGGAGGCCGGCGGAGTGCTCCCGCACGGACTGTCCGCCGCCGTCACCGCCGAACTCGCGGCCGCGGAGGCCGAGATACGCCCCGGCGGGCCCCTGCCCGGCGACAGCCGTACCGACGACGAACTGATCGCGGCCTTCGCCGCCGACCTCACCGGCTTCACCCGCCGCCACGCGCTCGCCCGCACCGTCGTCGTCAACGTGGCCTCCACCGAACCCGCCCCCGGCGAGGACGACACCCGCCTCCCCGCCAGCTCCCTCTACGCGGCCGCCGCGCTGCGGGCCGGCTGCCCGTACGTCAACTTCACCCCCTCCACCGGACTGCACAGCCCGCGCCTGCGGGAGGTCGCCGCCGCGGGCGGCCCGCCCCACGCCGGACGCGACGGCAAGACCGGCCAGACCCTGCTCCGCTCCGTGCTCGCGCCGATGTTCGTCCAGCGCGCCCTGCCGGTACGCGCCTGGTCGGGGACGAACCTGCTGGGCGGCGGCGACGGTGCGGCCCTCGCCGACCCGGCCGCCGCCGCCGCGAAGAACGCGGGCAAGGAACGCGTACTCGCCGACACGCTCGGCACCGCGCCCGAGGGCGAGGTCCACATCGACGACGTACCGGCGATGGGGGACTGGAAGACGGCCTGGGACCACATCGCGTTCGACGGCTTCCTCGGCTCGCGGATGATCCTCCAGACCATCTGGCAGGGTTGCGACTCCGCCCTGGCGGCCCCGCTGGTCCTGGACCTCGCCCGGCTGCTGGCCCGCGCCCACGAAGCGGGCCTGAGCGGACCCCGGCCCGAGCTGGGCTTCTACTTCAAGGACCCCGACGGAGGCCCCGCCGCGCTCGGCGAGCAGTACGCGGCCCTGCTGGACTTCGCCGGCCGGCTGCGGGCGGCCAAATGAGGCCGCCGCGTCTGCTCCTGGCGCTGACGGGCGCGGCGGCCGTCGGTCTGGTCGGCGTCCGCGCCGCCCGCTCGGCGGCGCCCTCGGTCCGCCTGTCCGGTGCGGGCGGGACTGCGCCCGCACCGGACAGGCCCCGCACCCGGCACACCCCGCGGGCCTGGGCGGAACTGCTCAGGGTCTCCGCGCTGTTCACCGTCCCGGGCGACGCGCTGGCCGGTGCCGCCGCCACGGGCCGGAACCCGGGCCGGGGCACGGCGCTCGCCGTCGGCGCCTCGCTGTGCCTGTACGAGGCGGGGATGGCGCTCAACGACTGGGCGGACCGCGACGAGGACGCCGTGGACCGCCCGCACCGCCCGATCCCCTCCGGTCGTATCGCCCCCGGGGCCGCCCTCGCGGCGGCGGGCGCGCTGACGGCGGCGGGCCTGGCCCTGGCGGCCCGCGCCGGACGGCCCGCCCTGACAGTGGCCACCGGGCTGGCGGCCACCGTCTGGGCGTACGACCTGCGCCTGAAACACACCCCGGCGGGCCCGGCGGCCATGGCCACCGCCCGCGCCCTGGACCTGCTGCTCGGCGCGGTGGCCACGGGGGACCAGTCGGCGCGCGGCGCGGTGGCGAGGGGGGACCGGCCGGCGCGCGGCGCGGTCCGGTGGTCCGCCGCCTTCTCCGCCGGTCGCGCTTCTGCCCCCACGCCCGGCTCCCGGCCCGTCGCCGTCTCCGGCTCCCGCTCTGTCGCCGTCTCCGGTTCCCGGCCCGTCGCCGTTTCCGGTTCGAGTGTCGCGCTCGGATCCGGTTCGGGTTCCGGTTCGGGTGTCGCGCTCGGTTCCGGTGCGCGCGGGCGGAGGGGCGTGGGTGCGGTCGCCTCCAGGAAACGGTCGGTCGCGGGGCACGGTTCGGCCGTCCCCGCCGCGCTGCTGCTCGGCGCGCACACCTACGCGGTCACCGCCGTCTCCCGCCACGAGGCGCAGGGCGGCTCCACCGCCGTGCCCCTCGCCTCCCTCGCGGCGACGGCGGCCCTCGGCGCCGCCGTCGTACGCGGACACGTGAGACCGCCCGGAGCACCGTCCGGACCGGGGGCGCGTGGGGCGGCGGACCCCCGCCGGGGGCTCGTCCTCACCGCGCTGACCGGCGCCTACCTGCGTACCGCCGGGCCACCGCTCCTGCACGCCGCCCTCAACCCGTCCCCGCCCCTCACCCAACGCGCCGTCGGCGGCGGCATCCGCGCCATGATCCCGCTCCAGGCGGCACTGGCGGCCAGGGCCGGAGCGCCGCTGACCGGGCTCGCCGTCATGGGTCTCGCCCCTCTCGCCCGCACCCTCGCACGGAAGGTGAGCCCGACATGACCCTGCGCCTCGGCTACGGCACCAACGGCCTGACCGACCTCCGACTGGACGACGCCCTCGGGCTCCTGGCCGACCTCGGGTACGACGGCGTGGGGCTGACGCTCGACCACATGCATCTGGACCCCCTCGCCCCGGACCTCGCCGCCCGCACCCGGCACGTGGCCCGCAGACTCGGCACGCTGGGCCTCGGGGTCACGGTGGAGACGGGCGCCCGTTACGTCCTCGACCCGCGCCGCAAGCACGGCCCCTCCCTCCTCGACCCGGACCCCGAAGCCCGTGCGGCCCGCACCGCCCTGCTCGTCCGGGCCGTGGACATCGCCGCCGAGCTGGGCGCACACGCCGTGCACTGCTTCAGCGGCATCGCCCCACCCGGCACCGGCCAAGGCCCGGACACCGGCGTGGGCTCGGGGGCGGCCGCACGCGCTGACGCGGCCACCGGCACCGCTGCCGCCGCGGCGACCGCCACCGCCACCGCCTGGCACCGGCTGACCGACGCCCTCGCTCCCGTCCTGGAGGCCGCCACCCGCGCCGGAATCCCCCTCGCCATCGAGCCGGAGCCCGGCCACCTTCTCGCCACACTCGCCGACTTCCACCATCTGCGCACCCTCCTCGGAGACCCGGACGCACTCGGGCTCACCCTCGACATCGGCCACTGCCAGTGCCTGGAACCCGCCCCGCCCACGACCTGCGTCGAGGAGGCCGCGCCCTGGCTGCGGCACGTCCAGATCGAGGACATGCGGCGCGGCGTCCACGAACACCTCCCCTTCGGTGACGGCGAGATCGACTTCCCGCCCGTCCTCGAAGCCCTCGCCGCCACCGGCTACGACGGCCTCACGGTCGTCGAGCTGCCCCGCCACTCCCACGCGGGCCCCGACCTCGCCCGCAGCTCCCTCGGCTTCCTGCGCGACGCCGCGGCCCGCACGACGCGGAGTGAGGTGACCGCCCCGTGCTGACCAGCCGCGAGGAACTCGACGGCCGCCTCCCCGGAGCGGCGAGAGCCTGGCTCGACGAGGCGCTCGCCGAAGCCGCGCACGCCGCCGACCGCGCCGACACCCGTGCCCCCGGCCGCCCAGACACCGCCACCGGGAACCCGCCCTGGGAGCTGCGGTTCGCCTCGGCAGGACGCCACTGCGGGCCGGAGCACGCCGACGCCGTACGCGCCCTGCTGCTCGTCGAGGCCCGGCCCGCGGCTCCCGACCTGGTTCGGCTCTACGCACAGGGCACCGCGGCCGAACGCCGGGCCGTCCTCCTCACCCTGCACCGGCTCGACCCCGGATCCGCCGCCCTCCCCCTGGTCGAGGACGCCCTGCGCACCAACGACACCCGGCTCGTGGCCGCCGCCGTCGGCCCGTACGCCGCCGCCCACCTCGACGCGCACGCCTGGCGGCACGCCGTCCTGAAGTGCCTCTTCACCGAGGTGCCCGTCGAGGCCGTCGCCGCGCTCGCCGACCGCGCCCGGGGCGACACCGAACTCGCCCGCATGCTGGAGGACTTCGCCGCCGAACGTACCGCCGCCGGCCGCCCCGTACCGGCCGACCTGCGCACCGTCCTCGCCCTCACGGCCACCCCGGCCGCCGCCCCCACGGAGGAGTCCTGATGCGCATCTTCGACCCCCACATCCACATGACCTCCCGCACCACGGACGACTACCAGGCGATGTACGACTCCGGGGTCCGCGCCCTCGTCGAACCCGCCTTCTGGCTCGGCCAGCCCCGTACCTCGCCCGCCAGCTTCTTCGACTACTTCGACGCGCTCCTCGGCTGGGAGCCCTTCCGCGCCTCCCAGTACGGCATCGCCCACCACTGCACGCTCGCCCTCAACCCCAAGGAGGCGAACGACCCCCGCTGCGCCCCCGTCCTCGACGCCCTGCCCCGCTATCTTGTTAAGGACTCCGTCGTCGCCGTCGGTGAGATCGGCTACGACTCCATGACCCCCGCCGAGGACACCGCCCTCGCGGCACAGCTCCAGCTCGCCGCCGACCACGGGCTGCCCGCGCTCGTCCACACCCCGCACCGCGACAAGCTCGCCGGTCTGCGCCGCACCATCGACGCCGTCCGCGCATCCGCCCTCGCCCCGGAACGCGTCCTGCTCGACCACCTCAACGAGACGACCGTGCGGGACGCCCTCGACAGCGGGTGCTGGGCCGGCTTCTCCATCTACCCGGACACCAAGATGGACGAGGACCGCATGGTGACGGTCCTGCGGAACCACGGCACCGACCGCGTCCTCGTCAACTCCGCCGCCGACTGGGGGAGAAGCGACCCGCTGAAGACCCGCAAGGTCGCGGACGCCATGCTGAAGGCGGGCTTCGACGAGGACGAGGTGGACAAGGTCCTCTGGCGCAACCCCGTCGCCTTCTACGGTCAGAGCGGCCGCCTCCAGCTCGACATCGCCGCCCCCGACCCCCTCCACGAGGGCAACTCCATCCTCCGCGGCGGGGAGTGAGCGATGCGCTTCCGCCACCCCGACGGCACCACCGTCCACCTGGCGTACTGCACCAACGTGCACCCCGCCGAAACCCTCGACGGCGTCCGCGCCCAACTCCGCGACCACTGCGAACCCGTACGCAAGCGGCTCGGCCGGGACCGCCTCGGTATCGGCCTCTGGCTCGCCAAGGAAGCCGCCCGCACCCTGGTCAACGACCCCTCCGCCCTCCGCGCGCTGCGTGCCGAACTCGACCACCGGGGCCTGGAGGTCGTCACCCTCAACGGCTTCCCGTACGAAGGGTTCGGCGCCGAGGAGGTCAAGTACCGCGTCTATCAACCGGACTGGACGCACCCCGAGCGGCTCGCGCACACCACCGACCTGGCCCGGCTGCTGGCCGCGCTCCTGCCCGAGGACGTGACCCACGGCAGCGTCTCCACCCTGCCGATCGCCTGGCGCACCCCGTACGCCACCGACCCCGCCGCGGCCGCCACCGCCCGCAAGGCCCTCACCGCCCTCGCCCAACGCCTCGACGCCCTCGCCGAGCTGACCGGCAAATCCGTCACGATCGGCCTCGAACCGGAACCCGGCTGCACCGTCGAGACCACCGCCGACGCCATCGCCCCGCTCACCGCCGTCGGCCACGACCGCATCGGCGTCTGCGTCGACACCTGCCACCTCGCCACCTCCTTCGAGGACCCCGACACCGCACTGGACGCCCTGCACACCGCGGGCATCCCCGTGGCCAAAGCACAGCTCTCCGCCGCCCTGCACGCCGAACACCCCCACCTGCCCGAGGTACGCGAAGCCCTGGCCGCCTTCGCCGAACCCCGCTTCCTGCACCAGACCCGCACCCTCACCGCCGCCGGACTGCGCGGCACCGACGACCTCGACGAAGCCCTCGCCGGGGTGTCGCTGCCCGACAGCACCCCGTGGCGCTCCCACTTCCACGTCCCCCTGCACGCCCCTCCCGCACCCCCACTCACCTCCACGCTCCCCGTACTGGAGAGCGTCCTGACCCGGCTGGTCGGCGGGCCCGCGCCCCTCACCCGGCACCTCGAAGTCGAGACGTACACCTGGCAGGCCCTCCCCGCCGAACTGCGCCCCCGCACCCGCGCCCAGCTCGCCGACGGCATCGCCGCCGAACTCACCCTCGCCCGCGACCTCCTGACCGACCTCGGACTCAAGGAACTGCCGTGACCGCCCCCGCGACCGGGCCCCGCCCCACCCCCCTCCTCGTCCTGGACGTCGTCGGCCTCACCCCCCAACTGCTCGCCCACATGCCGAACCTGCGGGCGATGGCCTCCACCGGAGCACAGGCCCCGCTCTCCACCGTCCTGCCCGCCGTCACCTGCGCCGCCCAGTCCACCTTCCTCACCGGCACCACCCCCGCAGAACACGGCATCGTCGCCAACGGCTGGTACTTCCGCGAACTCGGTGACGTCCTCCTGTGGCGCCAGCACAACGGCCTCGTCCAGGGCGACCGGCTCTGGGACGCCGCCCGCCGCGCCCACCCCGGCTACACCGTCGCCAACGTCTGCTGGTGGTACGCGATGGGCGCCGACACCGACTGGACCGTCACCCCCCGCCCCGTCTACTACGCCGACGGCCGCAAGGAGCCCGACTGCTACACCCGGCCCCCCGCCCTGCACGACGAACTCACCCAGAAACTCGGCACCTTCCCCCTCTTCCACTTCTGGGGCCCCGGCGCCGACCTCGTCTCCTCCCGGTGGATCATCGACGCGACCCGGCACCTCCTCGCCACCCGCACCCCGGACCTGGCCCTGTGCTACCTCCCGCACCTCGACTACGACCTCCAGCGCTACGGCCCCGACGACCCCCGCTCCCACCGCGCGGCCGCCGACCTGGACCGTGCCATGGCGCCCCTGATCGAGGACGCGCGCGCCGAGGGCCGCACCGTCGTCGCGCTGTCCGAGTACGGGATCACCCGTGTGGACCGGCCCGTCGACATCAACCGCGCCCTGCGCCGCGCGGGCCTGCTGGAGGTCCACACCCAGGACGGCATGGAGTACCTGGACACGATGGCCTCCCGGGCGTTCGCCGTAGCCGACCACCAGATCGCCCACGTCTACGTACGCCGACCCGAAGACCTCGACGCCACCCGGGAAGCCCTCGCGGACCTGCCCGGCATCGACCTGCTCCTGGACGACGAGGGCAAGAAGGCCCACCATCTGGACCACCCCCGCTCCGGCGAACTGGTCGCACTCGCCGAGAAGGACGCCTGGTTCACGTACTACTACTGGCTCGACGACGCCCGCGCCCCCGACTTCGCGCAACTCGTCGAGATCCACCGCAAACCCGGCTACGACCCGGTCGAACTCTTCATGGACCCCCAGGACCCCTACGTCCGGGTCAGGGCGGCCACGGCGGTCGCCCGCAAGAAGGTGGGCCTGCGCTACCGGATGGCGGTCGTCCCCCTGGACCCCTCACCTATTCGGGGCAGCCACGGCCGTCTCCCCACGAGCGACGACGAAGGTCCGCTCATCCTCTGCTCCACCCCCCGAGTGTTCGACGCGTACGACGGCCGAGTCCAGGCCACCGAAGTGAAGTCCCTGCTGCTCCAGCTTGCCGGACTGCACTGACAATTCCTCCCGCCCGCACACCCCTCAGGAGACACGTCACCATGAGCCGCTTCTCGAAGGACGCCGAACTCGCACGCAGACTGAACCGCCGCAACGTCCTGGGCGTCGCCGCCGGAGTCACCGCCGCCGGCCTCCTCGGCGCCTCGTCCGCCCAGGCCACCACCCACCCGGGCAAGGGCCACGACCAGGGCAAGGGACACGACCACGGCAAGGGCCCCGGACACGACCACGGGCACGGCAAGGGCCGCGCCGTCCTGCCCCCCGGCCGCCTCGGCATCCAGCTCTACAGCCTCCGCGACAAGATCTCCACCCTCGGCTTCGCCCCCGTCTTCGCCGAGCTGGAGAAGTACGGCTACGACGAGATCGAGTTCGCCGGCTACACCCAGGGGTCGGCGGGCGAGATCACCCTGGCCCAGCTCAAGAGGCTTGCCAGGAACCACGGGCTCAACCCCATAGGCAGCCACGTCAACTACTACGACGACAACAACCCCGGCGCCTACTCCTTCGCCCAGAACCTCACCAAGGTCCTGGACGACGCCGAAGCCCTCGGCCTGAAGCACATCGGCACCGCCTCCGGGCCCTTCCGCTACGGCTCCACCGTGGACGGCTGGAAGCGTGCCGCGGAGGACTTCAACAAGTACGGCGCCGCCGCGCGGAAGCGGGGCATGAAGTTCTACCAGCACAACCACGCGGAGGAGTTCTCCTTCGCGACCGACAAGCCGAAGGTCCGCCTCTACGACGTCCTGCTCGCCGAGACCGACCCCAATCTGGTCTACCTGGAGATGGACATCTACTGGGCGCTGGCCGGCCGGTTCCGCTTCGGCAAGCGCGCCGACGGCACCCCGGCCCCCTTCAACCCCATCGACTACGTACTCAAGCAGCCGGACCGCTACCCGCTCTTCCACGTCAAGGACGGCACCCGCAACGACGCCGCCCGCGACGGCTACGACATGACGGACGTCGGCGACGGGGACATCGACTACACGACCTTCCTGAACCGCGTCACCGAGCGCACCCAGCGAGGCCGCACCTACCACCACTGGCAGACCGAGCACGACAACCCGGTCGACTCCCTCGCCTTCGCCCGCAAGTCCAGCGCCCACCTGCACGGGCTCCGCCAGAGCCGCTGCGGCGACTGATCCGGCCCGGGGGAGGGCAGGCCGTCCCTACGAGCGGCCGCCCTCCCCAGGAGTCAACCACCGTGCGTGCGCGCTCAGCGACGCTTGGTGACACGTCCGCCGCGGGAATCCGCCGCACCCCGCCCGCACCGCACTGACCACCGGAAACGCGGGTGAAAGGCACCTCGAACCCCTGGTATTGTTTTCTCTGTCGCCACGGGGAACACCCCGGAACGGCAGACACCTTGTCCGGGTGGCGGAATGGCAGACGCGCTAGCTTGAGGTGCTAGTGCCCTTTATCGGGCGTGGGGGTTCAAGTCCCCCCTCGGACACCAGTAACCAGCAGAGACCCCAGTTGATCTGGGGTTTTTCTGTTTCTCGGGCTGTGGCGTGACCAGCCGTGTGAGCAACGGCCGGAGGGATCCCCAGGTCAGCCCGGGGTGACAGCCCGAGCCGACCCGCGTGAAGGCTGACGGACCAACTCAGTCCTCGTCCTCGTCCTCCGCCATGTTCTCGTACCCGGAGTGGAACAGCGCGGAGAAGCTGGGGTACTTCGTCGGGTCGCCGTACTTCGGTGCGAACTCGTAGGCGGCCCACTCGCCGTCCGGCCCGACGTCGGTCGGGTCGAGCAGCCAGAAGTCCTCTCCCCGGGCGATCTCGACGGACCGGCGAAACAACTGGACGTCGTCCTCGTTGCCGGGTATCGAGTCATAGGTCTCGGTCACGCGCCCGCCTGCCTCGCTGTCCCGCATCCACAGGACGCGGTCACAGGAATGGACACCGTCCACGTAGGCATCGAGGCGTGTCCACCCGTCGCTCGCCAGGAAGAATCCCCGCAGGCTGGGCGGGAACCGCACTCCGAGCCGCGCCTCGGACGCGACCAGAGCCTCCTCCCGGGCGGGGACTTCACCCAACCACAGTTCGACCCGCCCCCCTCGGTCCAGAACCTCCAGCTGATCGTCATCCAGCAGATCGACCAACTCCTCGCCGTCGGCACGGACCTTCATGTACAGCTCGCCGTATCGCTTCAGAAAGGCACGCCACTCCTCCGGCGTGGTCATGACGCCGGCAACTTCATTGCCCTCAGGCTCAGTTGTCTCACTCATGGCGATCATGGTGCCAGGTGGCCATGACAACGCCGACGGCTGCCGGTCGTACCGGGTGCGAGGCCTCGTGCGAGGGCGGGGGCCCTCCAGTCGGTCCAGCGCCGTCGTCCGGAGGCTGTGGAGTCAGGCCTGCTGCGAGGAGTCCGTGCCGGCGTCCCGGGTGTGGCACGACGGCGCCGTCAGTCCGGCGACGAGGAACGCGATCACCGTATCGGCGTGGGGGAAGGGCGAGGGTTCCGCGGGCATCTTGACCAGTGGGCGCCCGTAGGACTCCATCACCAGGCTGAAGGCGAGCCGGCAGCGCTCCGTGACCTCCTGCGGCGACAACTCGGGCAGCGCGCGCCCGAGGAGCACCTCGAAGGGGGCGGGTGCGAACAGCGGTGACACGTTGAGGACCTGCCCCGTGGGCAGGGCCGTGCGCGCCAGCAGATGGCAGAGCACCCGGCCGTCCCGGGTGGTGACGAGTTCGGCGAACGGCGTGACGAGGGCGGTCACCAGGTCGCGTACCTCGGTCCGGGTGCCGGGCGGTCCCGACAGGGCGTGCAGCCGCCCGCTCCACAGAGGTCGCAACTCCCGTTCCAGCAGAGCCGACACCAGTCCTTCGCGGGAGCCGAAGTGGTAGTGGACCGCTCCCGGGTTCAGGCCGGCCGCCGTGTTGACCGCGCGGAGGGAGACCTGATCGGCCCCCTTCTCCAGGAACAGCTGCTTGGCGGCGTCGAGGAGGCGTTCGCGGCTGGGGGCCTCGGGCTGGCTCATGCGGCCCATTCCATCACAGGCGGAGGTGCTACTGGCAGTGTTCAATCACTGATTGAATTACGATGGAACTCGATCGGATGGACACGGGCCGTCGCCGAGGCCCGTCGAAGGAGACTGTTATGGGTACGTATGTCGTCACCGGTTCCGCCTCGGGCATGGGCGCCGCGAGCGCCGACCGGCTGCGGGCGGCAGGGCACCGGGTCATCGGGGTGGACCTCCGGGACGCCGACGTGATCGCCGACCTCGGGACCGAGGCCGGCCGCCGTCACGCCGTCGAGGAGGTCCTCCGGCTCACCGACGGAACCCTCGACGGGGTGGCCGCCGTCGCCGGTGTGGGCCCGAACATGCGCGACGCCTCGGCGGTCGTGTCGATCAACTACCACGGACCGGTCGCCCTGCTGGAGGGGCTGCGCCCCGCGCTGGAACGCTCGGGGGCCGGACGGGCCGTCGTGATCAGCTCGAACTCGGCCTCGACCGTCCCGCTGACCGACGACGTCTTGCTGAGCCTGCTGCTGGACGGTGAGGAGTCCGCCGCCCGCGACCAGGCGGCGAAGGCGCAGAGCGCCCTGCCCGCAGCGCTCGTGCGGACGGCGCCCAGCATCTCGGCCTACGCGACGTCCAAGCTGGCCCTCGCCCGCTGGGTCCGGCGAACGGCGGTGACCCCACAGTGGGCGCGCCGTGGCGTCCTCCTCAACGCGATCGCGCCCGGCGCGGTGATCACCCCTCTGATGACCGGCTCCACCGATGTGACGGCCGCCCCGGACCCCGACTCCTTCCCCACGCCGATGCCGCTGGGCATCTTCGGGCAGCCCGAGGACATCGCGTTCTGGGTGGAACAGTTCCTGCGCCCGGAGGCCCGCTTCACGACCGGTTCGATCCTCTACGTCGACGGCGGCACCGACGCCGCGATGCGCACCGACGCGCAGCCCGCAGCCATGGGGCGGTGACCGCCCGAGGGTGGGTACGCGCAGTCCGGTCCGGCCTCCGGGGGCGAGGTCGTACGTCCGCACCGGGGTCGGGCCGAGGGACTCGCGGTGATCGACTCCAGGGCGGACGGCGCGCGACGGCCGGGTGCCGGTCGGCGTGCGAAGCCCTGGTCGGGGCAGGATCGTCCCATGAGTGAACCCGAGGGCCGTGACTGGGCGGCCATGACACCGGAGGACTTCGACCCGGACGCCCCGGCCGCCCCCGACACGGGGACCGGCTCCGCCGTGCCCGCGGAGCCGGACGAGTACGGAACGCCTCCGCTCTTCGGCGAAGAGGAACTCGCCCGCCCCTCCATGTGAACGGAGGGGCGGGCGCCCCGCTGGTGGGCCGCCCTCGCCCTCACCGGCCCGCTCGAATCCGCCCCCGGTACGCCGGTTGAGGCCCGGCCGCCACCCGGCAGGCCCCATGCGCGGTCCCTGGTGCTCCGCGCCGTGCCGGCCTCGGTCATCGGCCCGCGCTGCGGCCCCTGCGCTGTGCGCCGTCCCGGCCCCGGCCGTCTCCGCCGCGCACAGCCCTGGACCGCGCCCGGCGCCGGCTGGCCCATGACACCGTGCCGCAGCCGCAGCCGCAGCCGCAGCCGCAGCCGCAGCCGCAGCCGCAACGGGCGTGTGCGGCGGGACGCACGCATCACGATCCGGTCTCGGCCCTCGGCCAGGGGGTTGTTTTCCGCCATGTAATCGTTTCCAATCGTCCGTGTAATCGATTCCACGGCCTCCGCCCTCTGGTGTCGAGACGCACCCGAAACCACAAGGAGGTGGTCCGGAAATGGCGAGCATCAAGGATGTCGCGGCCCAGGCGGGAGTCTCTGTCGCCACGGTCTCCCGTGTGCTGAACAGTCATCCCTCCGTCAGCCCGGACGCGCGCGGACGCGTCCTCGCCGCCGTCGAGGTCCTCGGTTACCGGCCCAACGCGGTGGCCCGCTCGCTGCGCACGGACCAGACCCGCACGCTCGGCCTGGTCATCAGCGACGTACTCAACCCGTACTTCACCGCGCTGGCCCGCTCCGTGGAGGAGGAGGCGCGCGGGCTCGGCTACAGCGTGATCATCGGCAACGCCGACGAGCGGCCCGAGCAGCAGGACCACCATGTCCGCACGCTGCTGGACCGCAGGATCGACGGGCTTCTCCTCTCGCCCGCGGACGGCGACTCGCCCCTGCTGACGGATGTGGCCCGCTCCGGTACGCCGATGGTCTTCGTGGACCGCTGGGTGCCCGGACTGGACGTCCCCGTGGTACGCGCCGACGGCCACCGGGCCGTCCAGGACCTGGTCGCCCACCTCCACGCCCTCGGCCACCGCAGGCTCGCCATCATCGCCGGGCCCGCGGCCACCACCACCGGCAACGAGCGTGTCGAGGCCTTCCGCGACGCGATGCGCGTTCACGGGCTCGCCCTGCCCGACGCCTACATCGGCCAGGGAGACTTCCAGGCCGACAGCGGCCGGCGCGTCACCGAGCAGTTCCTCGCGCTGCCCGACCCCCCCGAGATCGTCTTCGCCGCCGACAACCTGATGGCGCTCGGCGCGCTCGACGCCGTCCGCGCCCGAGGACTGCGCGTCCCCGAGGACATCGGGATCGCCGCGTTCGACGACATCCCGTGGTTCGTGCACACCGCCCCGCCGATCACCGCCGTCGCCCAGCCGACGGGCGACCTCGGCCGCGCGGCCGTACGCGCCCTGATCGACATCGTCGAGGGCCGCGCCCCCCAGTCCGTCACCCTGCCCGCCCGCCTCGTCGTACGCAGCTCCTGCGGCGAGGACACCGTCACCCCGAGGAGCACCGCGTGAGCCAGTCAGTGGAGTTGCTGCGCGTCGAAGGCGTACGCAAGACCTTCCCCGGCGTCGTCGCCCTGGACCGGGTCGACTTCGACCTGCGCAGCGGTGAGGTGCACGTCCTGCTCGGTGAGAACGGGGCCGGCAAGAGCACCCTCATCAAGGTGCTCTCCGGCGCCTACCGCCCCGACAGCGGCACCCTCTTCGCCCGCGGGGAGGAGGTCCGGATCAACGGTGCCGAGGACGCCGAACGGCTCGGGATCGCCACGATCTACCAGGAGTTCAACCTGGTCCCCGATCTGACGGTCGCCGAGAACATCTTCCTCGGCCGCCAGCCGCGCCGCTTCGGGATGATCGACCGGCGCCGCATGGAGGCCGACGCCGAGGTGCTGCTGCACCGCGTCGGCCTGCACGTCTCCCCGCGCACCCGGGTACGCGAACTGGGCATCGCCCGCCTCCAGATGGTGGAGATCGCCAAGGCCCTCAGCCTGGACGCCCGTGTCCTGATCATGGACGAGCCGACCGCCGTGCTGACCTCCGAGGAGGTCGACAAACTGTTCCGCATCGTGCGGCAGTTGCGTGAGGACGGCGTCGGGATCGTCTTCATCACCCACCACCTCGACGAGATCGCCGCCCTCGGCGACCGCGTCACCGTCCTGCGCGACGGCCGCAGTATCGACCAGGTGCCGGCCTCCACACCCGAGGCGGAGCTGGTCCAGCTCATGGTGGGCCGCAGCATCGACCAGCAGTACCCCCGTGAACGCCCCGACGCGGGCGAGCCGTTGCTCTCGGTGCGCGGACTCACCCGGGACGGCCTGTTCCACGACATCAGCTTCGACGTCCACGCCGGAGAGGTCGTCGGCCTCGCCGGACTCGTCGGCGCCGGGCGCACCGAGGTGGCCCGTGCCGTGTTCGGCGCCGACCCGTACGACACGGGCACCGTCGACGTACGCGGCGAACGGCTCGGCAAGCACGACGTGACCGCAGCGATGGCCGCCGGCCTCGGGCTCGTCCCCGAGGACCGCAAGGGCCAGGGCCTCGTGCTCGACGCCTCCGTGCAGGAGAACCTCGGCCTGGTCACGCTGCGTTCGGCCAGCCGCTCCGGCCTGGTCGACCTCAAGGCGCAGCGCACCGCGGCGGCCCGGATCGCCGAGCAGCTCGGCGTACGGATGGCGGGTCTCGGCCAGCACGTCCGCACCCTGTCCGGCGGCAACCAGCAGAAGGTCGTCATCGGCAAGTGGCTGCTCGCCGACACCCGGGTGCTGATCCTGGACGAACCCACCCGGGGCATCGACGTCGGTGCCAAGGTCGAGATCTACCAGCTCGTCAACGAACTGACGGCCTCCGGGCACGCGGTCCTGATGATCTCCAGCGACCTGCCGGAAGTCCTCGGCATGAGCGACCGGGTCCTCGTCATGGCCCAGGGCCGTATCGCCGGGGAACTCCCCGCCGACGAGGCCACCCAGGACGCCGTCATGGCCCTCGCGGTCGGCGCCGCCCCCACCACCACCCCCACAGACGACGCGGACACCGCGGAGACCGGTAAGGAGGGCCCCCGTGGCCACTGACACGCATCCCGGCAAGACGGGCTCCGGCGGCGGCGCGGGACACACGGTCCGCCGCCTCCTGCTCGACAACGGCGCCCTGAGCGCCCTGGTCGTGCTCCTGGTGGCGATGTCGCTGCTCTCCGGCGACTTCCTCACCACCCAGAACCTCCTGAACGTTGGTGTGCAGGCCGCGGTCACCGCCATCCTCGCGTTCGGTGTCACCTTCGTCATCGTCTCCGCGGGCATCGACCTCTCGGTCGGTTCGGTCGCGGCGCTCTCCGCGACCGTGCTCGCCTGGTCCGCCACCTCGGCGGGCGTCCCCGTCTGGCTGGCGGTGATACTCGCCGTCGCGACCGGCATCGCGTGCGGTTTCGTGAACGGCGCGCTCGTCGCGTACGGGAAGCTGCCGTCGTTCATCGCGACGCTGGCCATGCTCTCGGTGGCCCGCGGCCTGTCCCTGGTGATCTCCCAGGGCAGCCCGATCGCCTTCCCCGACTCCGTCTCCGTACTCGGCGACACGCTCGGCGGCTGGCTGCCCGTCCCGGTCCTCGTCATGATCGGTATGGGGCTGCTGACCGCGCTCATCCTGGCCCGCACCTACATCGGCCGCTCCATGTACGCCATCGGCGGCAACGAGGAGGCCGCGCGGCTCTCCGGACTGCGCGTCAACAAGCAGAAGCTCGCCATCTACGCACTGTCCGGCCTCTTCGCCGCCGTCGCGGGCATCGTCCTGGCCTCCCGGCTCGTGTCCGCCCAGCCGCAGGCCGCGCAGGGATACGAACTCGACGCGATCGCCGCGGTGGTCATCGGCGGTGCCAGCCTCGCTGGCGGCGTAGGCAAGGCGTCCGGCACCCTGATCGGCGCGCTGATCCTCGCCGTGCTCCGCAACGGCCTCAACCTCATGTCGGTCTCCGCGTTCTGGCAGCAGGTCGTCATCGGCGTCGTCATCGCGCTCGCCGTGCTGCTGGACACCCTGCGCCGCAAGGCCGGTACGGGAGCGGCCGCCTCGACCGGTTCCGGCGCGCCCGGGGCGCCCGGGTCCGGCCGTAAGGGAGCCATGAAGGCCGGGATCGCGGTGGTCGTCGTGGCCGCGGTCGTCGCCGCCGTGTCCTTCTTCAACTCCCACTCCACCGGTACCACCACCAAGGTGGGCATGTCGCTCTCCACCTTGAACAACCCGTTCTTCGTCCAGATGAAGGCGGGCGCCCAGGCCGAGGCGGAGAAGGCGGGCATCGACCTGACGGTCACCGACGCCCAGAACGACGCCTCCCAGCAGGCCAACCAGCTCCAGAACTTCACCAGTTCGGGGGTGAACTCCATCATCGTCAACCCGGTGGACTCCGACGCGGTGGGCCCCGGGGTCCGCAGCGCCAACAAGGCCGGCATCCCGGTGGTCGCCGCCGACCGCGGTGTCAACAAGGCGGACACCGCCACGCTGGTGGCCTCGGACAACGTGGCGGGCGGCAAGCTCGCCGCCAAGGCACTCGCCGACAAGCTCGGCGGCAAGGGTTCCATCGTCGTCCTCCAGGGCACCCCGGGCACCTCCGCCAGCCGTGAGCGCGGAGCCGGATTCAGCGAAGGCATCAAGGCCTATCCGGGGATCAAGGTCGTCGCCACCCAGCCGGCCGACTTCGACCGCACCAAGGGCCTGGACGTCATGACCAACCTGCTCCAGGGCCGCCCCGGCATCACCGGCGTCTTCGCCGAGAACGACGAGATGGCGCTCGGCGCGGTCAAGGCGCTCGGGAGCAAGGCCGGGAAGTCCGTCTCGGTGGTCGGCTTCGACGGCACCCCGGACGGCCTGAAGGCGGTCGAGGCGGGCACCCTGTACGCCTCCGTGGCCCAGCAGCCCAAGGAACTGGGCAAGATCGCCGTACAGAACGCGGTGAAGGCCGCGGACGGCGAGAAGGTCGCCGGCACGGTCAAGGTCCCGGTCAAGGTCGTCACCCGGGAGAACGTCGCGGACTTCTCCTAGGCCGGGGCACAGGACGGCCGCCGGCAGGTCGCCCTCGCGTCCATCCACCCCGCCCCGCCACCGCCCCCGGACGGCGGGGCCCGGCCCCGCAAACCCGCCCCGCTCACGGAAGGCAGCACAGCCCATGTACGAGAACGAGGACCCCGCACTCTCCCCGTACGACCTCGTGGTCGTCGGCTCGGCCAACGCGGACATGGTCGTCGGCGTCGAGCGCCGCCCGGCGCCGGGCGAGACGGTGCTCGGCTCCGACCTCGTCGTCCACCCCGGCGGCAAGGGGGCCAACCAGGCCGTCGCCGCCGCGCGCCTCGGTGCCCGTACGGCTCTGCTGGCGCGGGTCGGGGACGACGCCCACGGCCGGCTGCTGCTCGGCTCGCAGCGGGAGGCGGGCGTCGACACCGGCCCGGTCCTCGTGGGCGGGGCGCCCACCGGGGTCGCCCTCATCACCGTGGACCCCTCGGGCGACAACAGCATCGTCGTCTCCCCAGGGGCGAACGCCCGGCTGACGCCCCAGGACATCCGGGCGGCGGCACCGCTGTTCGCCGCCGCCCGGGTGGTCTCCGTGCAGCTGGAGATCCCCCTGGACACCGTCGCCGAGACGGCCCGCGCCCTGACCCCGGGCACCCGGCTGGTCCTCAACCCGTCCCCGCCCGCCCCGCTCCCCGCCGACGTCCTGGCGGCCTGCGACCCGCTGGTGGTCAACGAGCACGAGGCGCGGTACATCCTGGGCATCCTGGGACAGGAGGCGGGCGACACCCCGGAGGAGTGGGCGGGGGCCCTGCTCGGCCACGGTCCGCGCTCGGTGGTGGTCACCCTGGGCGCGGAGGGCGCGCTGATCGCGGACAGCCGCGGGGGCGGACGCGTCCGCGTACCGAGTCCGAAGGTGGAGGCCGTGGACACCACGGGCGCGGGCGACGCCTTCACCGCCGCCCTGGCCTGGCGGCTGGGACGGGGCGAACCCCTGGAGGAGGCCGCCGCGTTCGCCGTCCGCGTGGGGGCGGCGGCCGTCACACGGGAGGGCGCGCAGGCGTCGTACCCCACCGCCGAGGAGGTCGGCGCGCCGTGAAGCGGTCGGGCATCCTCAACAGCCGCCTGGCCGGCGAGCTGGCCGCGCTGGGGCACGGTGACACGGTCCTGATCTGCGACGTGGGCATGCCCGTCCCGCCCGGCCCCCGTGTCGTGGACCTGGCCTTCCGGGCGGGTGTCCCGTCGTTCGCCGAGGTGCTCGACGGGCTGCTGGAGGAGCTGGTGGTGGAGGCGGCGACGGCGGCCGAGGAGGTGGGCGCGGCCAATCCGGAGGCCGCCGCCCTGCTCGCCGCCCGGCTTCCGGAGCTGTGCCACGTGCCGCACGAGGAGCTGAAGCGGCGGACGGTGGACGCCCGTCTGGTGGTGCGGACGGGGGAGGCGCGGCCGTACGCCAATGTGCTGCTGCGGTGCGGGGTCTTCTTCTGAGAACCCCGGTGAGTGGTTCACCCGGCGGTGGGTGTGCTGTACAGGGAATCCGTTCGGGCGCCGTCCGAGTGGTCTAGTCCTGTCTTGGTCCAGACCATTGACACGCTCCTGGCGAAGTCGATATTCCGTACCCAACACCCCTGCGCAGCACCGCCGTTCGCGGTCCTGTGCCCTAGAGCTGGGACAGACATGAGACGATCGAGATCCGTCCGCGCGCTGGTGACCGCGGCTGTCACCACGGTGGCGGCAGCAGGCATGGCCGTGCTGGGCTCCGGCACCGCGCAGGCGGCGACCCCGCTCCCGGACCACGTCTTCGCCCCCTACTTCGAGTCCTGGACCGGTGAGAGCCCGGCGGCGATGGCCGCCGAGTCCGGCGCGAAGCACCTCACCATGGCGTTCCTCCAGACCGTGACCCGGGGCTCCTGCACCCCGTACTGGAACGGCGACGGCGACCTGCCCATCGCGCAGTCCTCCTTCGGCGCCGACATCGACACGATCCAGGCCCGGGGCGGCGACGTCATCCCGTCGTTCGGCGGCTACACCGCGGACACCACCGGCACGGAGATCGCCGACAGCTGCACCGACGTCGACCAGATCGCCGCCGCGTACCAGAAGGTCGTCACGACCTACGACGTCTCGCGGCTCGACATGGACATCGAGGTCGACGCCCTCGACAACTCCGCCGGTGTGGACCGGCGGAACAAGGCCATCAAGAAGCTCCAGGACTGGGCGGCCGCGAACGGCCGCGACCTGCAGATCTCCTACACCCTGCCGACGACCACCCGGGGACTGGCCTCCAGCGGGCTCGCCGTGCTGCGGAACGCGGTCACCAACGGGGCGCGGGTGGACGTCGTCAACCTCATGACGTTCGACTACTACGACAACGCCGCGCACAACATGGCCAACGACACCGAGACCGCGGCCCAGGGCCTCCACGACCAGCTGGCGAAGCTCTACCCGGCCAAGACCGACGCCCAGCTGTGGGGCATGATCGGCGTCACCGAGATGCCGGGCGTCGACGACTTCGGCCCGGCCGAGACCTTCACCCTGGCCAACGCCACCCAGGTGTACGACTGGGCCGTGGCCAAGGGCATCAACACCCTCTCGTTCTGGGCGCTCCAGCGGGACAACGGTGGCTGCCCGGGTGGTCCGGCCGCCGACGACTGCTCCGGCATCCAGCAGAACACCTGGGACTTCACCCGGATCTTCGCGCCCTTCACCAGCGGGACCACGGTCCCGGACAACGACTTCTCGGTGTCGGCCACCCCGGCGTCCGGCACGGTGGCGGCGGGCACTTCGGCCACCGCCACGGTGAAGACCGCGGTGACCAAGGGGCAGGCGGAGCAGGTGAACCTCACCGTCAGCGGGGCCCCCGCCGGTGTCACCGCGTCCCTGAGCCCCGCCTCCGTGACGGCGGGCGGCTCCTCGACGCTCACCCTGTCCACCACCCAGGCCGCCGCCTCGGGCACGTACCGGATCAGCGTCACCGGTACGAGCCCGTCGGGCAGCCACGCGACCGCCTACACGCTGACCGTCACCGGCGGCAGCGGCAGCCAGTGCACGAAGGCCGCGTGGGCGAGCGGGACGATCTACACCGGCGGCCAGGAGGTCTCGTACAAGGGGCACAACTGGAAGGCCAAGTGGTGGACGACCGGCGAGGAGCCCGGCACCACGGGTGAGTGGGGCGTCTGGCAGGACCTCGGCGCCTGCTGACACGGGCCCGCGCCCGTGCCGGTGTCGACCGGCCCCGTTGCCGGGCGGAGCGTCGTCGACCGGTCCCGCCGTGGACCGAAGCGCTCTGGATGGGCCGCTGTTGACCGGCCCTCGCTGACCGACCCGTCCGGATGACGGCGGCGGGACACCGAGGGTGAGAGCGGGACGAGGGGGCCCGGACCGGACGGTCCGGGACCCCTCGGCGTCCCCCGGCCCTCACTCCGGGGACGATGCCCGACGCCGCGGCGTCCGGCGGGAGTTCACCGGGCGGCGCCGTCCGGCACCGACGGCAGGTACCTCGGTGCCCGCCAGGCGTCCAGCCGGTGCTCCACCGCCGCCCCCAGCGACAGCAGCGCCGCGTCCTGCCGGTCACCCGCCATCAGCAGCAGTCCGACCGGCAGTTCGCCCACGGACCCGGCGGGCACGGACAGCGACGGATAGCCGGCCACGGCCGCCGGGGTGGACGACGGGATCACGTCGTTGTCGCCCCGGGCGCAGTCCGTCGTCCAGGCCGCCGGGTTGGCGGGGGAGGCGAGGGCGTCCAGGTCATGGGCGGCCATCGTCTCGTCGATGGACCGCCGGGCGAGGTCGCTCAACTCGGCCCGCATCGCCCGGTATCCGGGGTCGTCGGTCGACGGAGCGGCGAGCGCCGCCTCGAACAGCTCCTGACCGGCGAAGCAGGTCTGTTCATCGGGATGGGCACGGTTGAACTCGATCAGTCCGGCGAGGTCTCCCGGCCCGTCCTCGCGGGTGGCGAGGTAGGCGTCGATGTCCCGGTGGAACTCGCTCAGGAGCGCCGGGAACTCCAGCTCGGCCAGCCGCTCCTGGTACGGCGGGGTCACCTCCACGACCTTGGCCCCGGCGTCGCGCAGCCTCGTCGCCGTACGGGTCATCAGCGCGTCCACCCCGGCGCCGAGCGAGGGCAGCCGCCACAGGCCGATCCGCTTGCCGCGCAGCCCGCCGATCCGCTCGCCGCGCGGTCCGCCGGGGCGCGCGAGCGGGTCCGCCTGGCCGGGCCCGCCGTTCGCCGCCGACCGTACGTCCGTCAGGAGACCACCGTCCGCCATGAGTCCGGTGTCCGCCGCGATCCCGCTGTCCGGGGCCAGCACCGCCAGGGTGAGGGCGGTGTCGGTCACATTGCGTGCCATGGGGCCCGCCGTGTCCTGTTCGGCGGAGATCGGGACCACCCCGGACCGGCTGACCAGCCCGAGGCTCGGCTTGTGGCCCACCACTCCGTTCATCCCGGCCGGGCACACGATGGAGCCGTCCGTCTCCGTGCCGATCGCCACCTGCGCCAGCGACGCGGCGAGCGCGGCGGCGGAACCGGACGAGGAGCCGCACGGATTGCGGTCCAGTACGTACGGGTTGTGCGTCTGCCCGCCCACCGCCGACCACCCCGAAGTGGGCTTCTCGGCACGGAAGTTGGCCCACTCGGACATGTTCGCCTTGCCGAGGACCACCGCGCCCGCCTCGCGCAGCCGGGTCACCAGGGCGGCGTCCGTGGCAGGCGGCTTCCCCGCCAGCGCCAGCGATCCGGCCGTGGTCGGCATGTCACGGGTGTTCACGTTGTCCTTGAGCAACACGGGAATGCCGTCGAGCGGTCCCCGTACCGTGCCACGGCGGTGCCGGGCGTCACTGGCGGCGGCCTGGAGCCGGGCGGTCGGGCTGACGCGCAGCACCGCGTGGATCTTCGGGTCCACGTCCCTGATCCGCCGCAGGTACGCCTCGGTCAGCGCCGACGAGGTCAGGGAGCCCCGCTTCATCCGCGCCTGTAACTCGGGGATGGTCACCGTGTCGAGGTCCACGCCCAGGGTCCGGTGCGAACCGGTCGGGTGCGACAGCCGGCCGCCACCGGGTTCGTCGGCCTCCGCGCTCTGGTGGGGCGCGGCCGCCAGGAGGGGTGCCACGGTCAGGGCCGCTGCCAGTGCCGCGATGCGTCGTCTGTTCATGGGGGCCAGCGCACTACAGGACCGCCGCCGGGCGCAAGGACGCCACCGGGTGTGTCACACGGCTCCGGCGAACGACGTCTGCGTGATTCCCGGACGAATCGCCGGGGCGGCGAGGCCGGTTCATGGAGGCGGTTCGTGGACGCGGCTCGTGGAGGGCAACTTTCCTCCCCGCGTTGCGTGAACGACGCGGATTGGCCGGAACGCCCACCAAATCCGGCCGATCAGGCGGTCTAGACCAATTGCGGCCGAGGCTTCTATCGTCGGACCCGTGATCGCGCAGTTCGGCCGGGCCCCTCCCACACGGCCGGCGGCGGTCTCGCCCCGGCCGAACCCTTGCCTTGCCTCGTCATGTCTTGCCACGCCATGCCTTGCCTGCTGATGGGACCCGCTTGTGATCGACATCGTGGTGGTGCTCAGGGCCGAGGACGCCGTCCTCGACTTCCTCTCCGTGCTCACCCCGCCCACCGCACCACCCGCCACCACCGAATCGGCCCACCGCGAGGTGCACGTGCTGCTCGCCGACTCGGGTGAACACCTCGCCCTGCCCCCCGACCTCACCCTGTCCGGGCGGCTGGCCCTGCTCGCCACGCGGGTGCGGGAGGCCGACGAGTCCGCCGCCTCACCCGGAACCGAAGCGCTCGCCACCGCCCTCTCGCGGGTCGCGGAAGGGCGGCCCCTGTGCGTGTGGACGCACTCGCCCGCCGACAACCGACGCAGCAGAGGACGCCTCGGGCACGATGTCGCCGAGGCCCTGGACGCGGGGGAGGCGGCGGAGGGCACCACGGTCCGGCATGCCGTCGGATACTCGCCGTTCCTCCAGTTCGTCAGCGAACTGGACCACCCCCTCGGCCGCGAACTCGTCGCCGTCAAGCTCGACTTCGTCAACCGTCACGCCCGGCACCTGCTCGACAGCGAGTCCCCGCAGCACATGCTCTACACCGGCCGCGTGCCCGCAGCCGAGCGGTACTTCACCGCCGGACCCGACGAACGGCGACGCCTGTTCGCCCTGCTCGCGAGTCTGGACGAGGAGGCCGCGTCCGTACCCGACCCGTGGGAGTTCGCCACCTCTCCGTACGAGACGGAACGGCTGGACGCCACCACCGCGTGGATCGCCCGCACCTGCGACCCCGACACGGGCCCCCTGATCGAGGTCGGCGCCTGTGAGGGCGCCCTCACGGACCGGCTCGCCGGCAAGGGCTACCGCGTCGAGGCCACCGAGCCCAACCCCGTCTTCCGCGCCCGTCTCACCGCGGGACCCGGCGCCGGTGACGCCGTTCACGTACACCCGGACGGGCTCGAACCCCTCGCCGGGACACGGCGGTTGCCCGGCGAGGCGTACCTGCTGATCGAGATGCTCTACTACGGGCAGGACCTGGACCTGCTCACCGCGCTTCCCACCGGCCTCCTCTTCGTCGCCCTCGAACCCGAAGTGCTCGACACCTTGCTGCGCCCCTGGCTCACCGCGTCCCCGGACTGGGAGCAGATCGACGAGGTCGTTCTCGTCCGCCCCGCCCTGGAGACCGTCTGCGGCGGCCGGGCGCATCTGCGCAAGCGCGGCAGCACCGGTGTCCTCCTGCGGCGCCGCCCCACCCTCGACCAAAGGCCGGCCTTCTCGTGAGCACTGTCGTTTCCCTGGTCAACGCCTGCCTGATGGCCTCCTACGAAGGCCGCGTGCCACCCCCCTGGATCCGCCGCGCCGTGGAGAACGGTCTGGCCGGCGTCGGTGTGTTCGGCACCAACCTCGCCCCGCCCGACCCCGCGGCGCCGGGCGCCGCGCCCTACGGCACCCTCCGCGACGACATCGCCGCCCCGCTCCGCGCCGTGCGCCCCGACGTCCTGATCGCCCTCGACGAGGAGGGCGGCGACGTGACCCGCCTCGACTACCACCGCGGCAGCCCGTACCCCGGCAACCACGCCCTCGGAGCCGTCGACGACCTCGGTCTCACCCGGGAGGTCGCGCGGGCGATCGGCGCCGATCTGGCCGACGCCGGGATCAACCTGTGCCTGGGACCGTGCGCCGACGTCAACTCCCGGCCGAACAACCCGATCATCGGCGTACGGTCCTTCGGCGCCGACCCCCAGCGCGTCGCCCGGCACACCGAGGCGTTCGTCCGGGGACTCCAGGACAGGCGTGTCGCCGCCACGCTGAAGCACTTCCCCGGGCACGGTGACACGGGCACCGACTCCCATACCGCGCTCCCCGACATCGACCGCGACCTGCCCGCCGTGCGCGCCCTGGACCTGCCGCCGTTCGCCGCGGGCATCGCCGCCGGAGCCAAGGCCGTCATGACCGGCCACATCCGCCTGCCCCACCTGGCCGAACCGCCCGCCACACTCAGTCCGCGCATCGTCACCGGGCTGCTGCGCGAGGAACTCGGCTACGACGGCGTGGTCGTCAGCGACGCCCTGGAGATGGCCCCGGTCCTGGACCGGTGGGGCTTCGGCGGAGCCGCCGTGCTCGCCTGGTCCGCGGGCGTGGACCTCGTCCTGCTCGGAGCCAGCGGGGTGGAACACACCCTGCCCCAGGTGTACGAAGCCGTCGAGAGCGCCCTGAAGAAGGGTGAACTCACCGTCGAGCGACTGGAGGAGGCCGCCGCCCGTATCGCGGCGCTACGCGCCTGGGCCGACCCTGTCCCCACCGGCACCGGCCGCTCCGGCATCGGCCTCGTCGCCGCGCGGCGCGCCCTGGTGGCCGTCGGCGTGCCATCCCCCGGCCCGTCCGGTCCCGTCCACTGCGTACGGCTGTCGAGCGAGGCCAACATGGCGGTGGGCGTGGCCCCTTGGGGACTCGACGGCGCGCTGACCGGCCTCGGCCTCCTGGCCTCGACCCTCGACGTGGACCCCGGCACCGACCCGGCGGACATCCCGCTGCCCGCCGCCGGGCCCCTTGTCGTCGTCGTACGCGATGCCGTGCGCGACCCCTGGCAGCACGCCACCCTCGACGCGCTGCGCACCCGCCGGCCCGATCTCGTCACCGTGGACATGGGCCTCGAACCGGCTCCCGGCCGACTCGCCGCACCCCTTCTCCTGACGCGCGGAGCAGGTCTGGCCAACGCGGTCGCGGCCGCCGAACTCCTCACCGGCCGCACCTGGCCGGGCTTGCCCAGCGGCGGGTGAGCCGGCGCCGCCGTAACGGTTCCGGGCGGTAGCCGTCCCGAGCCGTTCCGGTCCTGAGCCGTTCCGGTCCCGAGCCGTTCCGGTCCCGAGCGGTTCCGGGTCTGAGCCGTTCCGGTCCGTAGCGGCCGGGCCGTGCACGGCCCGATCACCGCTTCGGCGTGCCCGGACGACCGGGCCCGGGACGGGGGAGGCGGGGACGCGGCCGTTCCCGGACCGGGGACCGGCCCCGTGACGGGCGCAGGACGGCCCCCGACCGGTCCGGAGGTCCCGCCCCGCCCCCGCCCTGGCCCCGGTCCCGCCTCGGCGCCCCGTTGACCACATCGCACGCCGCCGCCGTTCCCTCCCGTACCGCCCCCGACCGGACGACGTGCCCGGCCGCCGACCCTCGATGTGTCCCACCCGCACGCGACTGGAGCGACACGTGTACGACCTCTGTGTCGGACTCGGCTACCACTGCGAGTCGACCCATCAGATCCGCCGGATCACCGGCGAGACCCGCGCCCACTTCTTCGACTGGCTCGACCTCGAACTCGCCTCCGTCATCGAGGCGGTCGATGCCGACTTCCGCAACGTCCTGCGCCCCGGCCGGAGCGAACCGTTCGACAACGGCACCTGCGTACTCGACCGGGGCTCCGACATCCGCTTCTTCCACGAGTTCCGGGCCGAGGTCACCCCCGGGCCCCTCACGCAGACCGACATCGACAGCCAACTGGGCCAGGTCCGGGCCAAGTTCTCCCACCTCGCCGAACGGTGGCGCACCATGGTGGCCTCCGACGCCCATGTGCTGTACGTCCACCACGACGCCTTCGACGAAGCGGACGCCGACGACCTGCGCCGCCTGCGGGCGACCCTCGCCGGTCAGCGTCCGGGGCACCGCTTCGACATCCTGTGGCTGCGCCGTACCCCGCCGCCCGCGCGGGCGGCGGGTTCTCTGCCGGACAGCGTCATGTGGGACACCGTGCCGCTGCTCCCGGACCGCTGGCAGGGCGACGACGACGCCTGGGACCGCGCGCTCGCCCCTCGGCTCGCCCGCCGGAGACAGGCCGGTGAGCCCCTGGCCCGCCGAGGGTGATCCCCTCCGCCGAGCCCGGTCCCGGCCCGCCGCAAGGACACCGGACACCGACCGAGCCGCCGCGAGGCCCCCGTACCTCCGGCCGCCTCTTCCCTCCCCTTCCCTTCCCTTCCCTTCCCTTCCCTCCTCCCTCCGACCCGAAGGACCGAACGACCATGGCGTCCCGTCCCGGCTCCCACCCTGCCTCCCGTACGCCCTCGCGCACCGTCGTCCTCTCTCCGCACTTCGACGACGCCGCCCTCTCGCTCGCCGGGTTCCTGCCCACCGTGACCGGCCCCGTCGATGTCGTCACCGTCCACGGCGGCGCGCCCGCCCCCGACGCCCCGGTCTCCTGGTGGGACACCCAGTGCGGCTTCTCCTCCGCGGCCGAGGCACACCGCGCGCGGCTCGCGGAGGACGCGGCCGCCTGTGCGCTGCTGGGCGTCGGGCAGATCGTCCTCGACCACGCGGACGGCCCGTACGCCCCCGAGGACGCGACCCTCCACCACCTCGAAGCCCTGCTGCGCGACCTGCCGCTGGACACCCGGATCCTGGTGCCGCTCGGCAGCAACCAGCCCGACCACGAGGCCGTCCGCCGCCTGGCCATGAGCGTCCTCGCCGAGCGGGAGGCGCCCCTGCCGTGGGTGTACGCCGACCTCCCCTACACCGGACACCTCCCCGAATGGGGTCGGCCGGAGGCGAGCGAGGCCCTCGCCCGCAGTCCGATGTGCGGACTCGCCTACCAGGACCTGCTGACCACCCACCGCACCACCGTGCGGCACGCGTTGACCCTCGACGACGAGCGATGGGCCGCCAAACGTGCCGCCGTGCTCTGCCACGGCTCCCAACTCGCCCCGCTCGCCGCGGACCACGGTGGCTTCCTCGCCCGCACCGGCCCCCTGCGCGCCGAACTGATCTGGTCCTTGGAAGCACGGGACACCGCCCCCGCCACCCCCGCCCCGGCGAAGGCCGCCACATGCTGACCCCCGGCGCCGCACCCGCGCCCCGCCCCGTCGTCCTCGCCGCACGGGGCCTGGTCAAGGAGTACCGCAGAGGACGTGCCGTGGACGCCATCGACCTCAGCCTGCACGCGGGCGAACGCCTCGGACTCCTCGGCCCGAACGGCGCCGGTAAGACCACGACCCTGCTCATGTGCCTGGGCGCCGTCGAACCGGACGCGGGCAGCGTCGAGATCCTCGGCCACCGCCTGCCCCGCCGCCGCGCCGAGGCCATGCGGGGCCTCGGATTCGTCGCCGGCTACCTGCCCCTGCCCGACCGGGTCAGGGTGCGAGAGTACCTGCGCCTGTACGCCGATCTGTACGGGCTGCGCGACGCACGCGCCGCTGTCGACGCGGCCCTCGCCCGCTTCGGCATCGAACACCTGGCGATGGCCATCGGTACCGAACTCTCCAGCGGCCAGCGGACGTTGGTCGGCATCGCCAAAGCCGCCCTGCACCGGCCCCGGCTGATGATCCTCGACGAGCCCACCGCCTCCCTGGACCCGGACATCGCCCTGCGCGTCCGCACCGCCCTGCTCGCCCTGTGCGCGGAACAGGGCACGGCCCTCCTGGTCACCAGCCACGACATGGTGGAGGTGGAGCGGCTGTGCGAACGTGTCGTCTTCCTCCACGCCGGACGGATCGCCGCCGACGGCACCCCCGGCGACGTCGTGGAACGCTTCGGGCGGCAGGACCTCGAAGGCGTCTTCCTGCACCTCGCCGAGGAACGCGACCGTGAAAGGGCCGCCGCGGCATGAGCTTCCCCGACAGCGGTCCCCAGAGCCCCGACGCCCCTCGCCAGAGCACCGACAGCTCGAGCACCGCCGCTGCCGCCGGCACCCGCGCTGCCGCCGGCCCGCCCGACACCCATGACACGAGCGGTGCCCCCGCCGCCTCCGTGCTGCTGGTCCCGCCCGAGGGCCCCGCCCTCCGTCCCCCCGTCCAGGCGTCCCTGCACCGGACGCTCGCCGTCGCCCGCCGCCACTGGCTCGTCCTCAAACGCAGTCCGCACCGCTTCTTCGACGTCCTGGTCTGGCCACTGGTCGACACCCTGCTCTACGGCTCCATCGGACTGTTCGCCGCCAAGGCCGCCGAGGCGGCGGGCGGTGCGCCGGGCACCACGGCCACCGTCACCCTCTATCTGCTCGGCGGGACCGTCCTGTGGCACCTCGTGCACCAGACGCAGATCTCCCTGGCCACCGGATTCCTGGAGGAGACGTGGTCCCGTAACATCCTGGGGCTCCTCGCCACCCCGATGCGCGACTGGGAGTACCTCGCGGGCGTCGGGCTGTTCGCCCTCGCGCGCACCGCCGCCAGCACCCTCGCCGTCGCCGTACTCGCCTATGCCGCCTACGCCTTCGACGTCACCACCCTCGGCATCGGACTCATCCCGGTGGCCGCCCTGCTGCTCGCCTGCGGCTGGGCGGTGGCGCTGCTGGTCGTCGGGCTGGTACTGCGCTACGGAAGCGGCGCCGAGGCCCTCGTCTGGGGTGCGCTGTCCGTGGTGATGCCGCTGTCCGGCGTCTTCTACCCGGTCTCCACCCTGCCGGCCGCGCTACGGCCCGTCGCCGAAGTGCTGCCCACCACCCATGTGTTCGCGGTGGGACGGGAGTTGGCCGCGGGCAACGGCATCCCCTGGCGGGACCTCGGTGTCGCCACCGCCGGCACGGCGGTGCTCATCGCCCTCAGCCTCTTCGCCCTCTCCCGCATGCTGCGAACCTTCCGCCGCAGAGGTCTGGTCACCCGCTACTCGTAGCCTTGAGTCTCCAGTGGGTGGAGACCGCAGAGTGGGGGACATGGACGGTACGATCCTCTACTCGATCGGGGAACTCTCCCGGCGCACCGGTGTGCCGGTGCGGACCATCCGGTTCTACTCCGACACCGGAGTGGTCGCACCGACCGGCCGAAGTCCCGCCGGCTACCGGCTCTACGACCTCGACGCACTCCTCCGCCTGGAGCTCGCCCGCACACTGCGCGAGCTGGGGATGGACCTCGCCACGGTACGGCGTGTGCTGGACCGCACGCTCCGCCTGGCGTACGCCGCCGCCGTGCACGCGGAGGCCGTGGACGTCCAGATCCGGACGCTGAGGCTGCGCCGGAGCGTCCTGCGAGCGGTGGCCGAACGCGGGTCCACTCCTGAGGAGACCACACTCATGCACAGGCTCACCCAGCTCTCCGGCGAGGAACGCCGCCGCCTGGTCGACGACTTCGTCGAGGGCGCGTTCAGCGGGAACGGTACGGACCCGGCGGCACGGGACATGGTCCGCGCCGCCGCCCCCGAACTGCCGGACAACCCCACGACCGACCAGATCGCCGCATGGGTGGAGCTCGCCGAACTGCTCGGCAACGAAGACGCCCGCGCCCGCATGGGGCGCACCCCCGCCCGCCGGGCCGACGGGATCCCGCTCGCCATCGAGACCGAGGCAGGCGCCGAACTGACCGAGTACACCCGTCAGATGGTCACCGAGGCCCGGGAGGCCGGCATCGCCCCGGACGCCGAGGAGGCGGCGCCGCTCGTGCACGACCTGGTCCGGCGGTACGCCCGGACACTCGCCCGGGACCCGGACCCGGAGTTCCGGGAGTGGCTGACCCGGCAGTTCGAGGCGGGTGTCCCGGATCCGTGCGTGGAGCGCTACTGGCGGCTGGTGTGGCGCGTCAACGGCTGGCAGGTGCTGCCGAACCAGGTCCCGGTGTACCCGTGGCTGGTACGGGCGTTGCGGGGGAGGGGGACGCCGGATCGGGACTGAGCGCACGTCGGCACAGCGACGGCGCGCCCCGCCGTCGCGGGCGGTGCGTTCAGGCAGGGTGTCCTCTGTCATGTTTCACCCCCAACTGTCCCCTTGCTCGTGCTGAGGAGCGGTCATGTTCGCGAACACGGCGTCCCGTCCGGCACCGCCCGCCGCGCCGGCCCGGCCGGACGGCCCCGCGCACCGGCCGCTGCCGTGGCTCGCCGCAGTCGCCGTCGTCTTCGTCGCTGTCCAACTGGTCGTCGTCGTACCGGGATCGGGGCCGTCCTGGGACGAAACCGTCTACCTCAGCCAGGCCGGTGGCAGCGCCCCGCCCGCGTTCTTCAGCGCGCCACGCGCCCGGGGAACCTCCTACCTGGTCGCCCCGGTCACCGCCCTCACCGCGTCCGTCACCTTCCTGCGGCTCTACCTCGCGGTCCTGTCCGCCACCGCGCTCGTCGGCGTCCTGTGGGTATGGCGCAGGCTGTTGCCCACCCCCGTCCTCGTCTGTGCGGGCGCGTTCTTCGCGGGGCTCTGGCCGACCCTGTTCTACGGCTCGATGGCGATGCCCAACCTGTGGTGTGCCCTCGGGGCGTTGGCCGCCGCCGGGTGGGTCGCGCGCGCCGTGCTCGGGGAGACCGGGCGCGCGGCACCGATCGGGGCGGGTGCCGCCGTCGCCGCCGTCACACTGATGCGGCCCGCCGACGGAATGTGGCTGGCGCTCCCTTTGCTCCTGGTGGCCGTGCGCAGGCCGACGATGCTGGTGGCGCTGGCGGCCGGGCTGCTGGCCGGGTGTGCGCCGTGGATCGTCGAGGCGTTCGCGTACCACGGGGGACCGGTGGCCCGGTTGCACCGTGCCAGTGAGATCCAGGGCGGGCTGGGCTGGAACATCGCCGTCGACGACCAGGCCAAGGCGCTGGAGGGGCGCACCCTGTGCCGGCCCTGCGACATCCCCTGGAAGAGGCCGGGAACCACCGTGTGGTGGGCGGCGTTGCCGTTCCTCACCGCGGGCGGGGCACTCGTCGCACGCCGGGCGGGCCGAGGCACGGCCGCATGCGTGACGACCGTGACCGCAGGATTCCTGGCGGTGCCCTATTTGTTCCTGATCGGGTACGCGGCACCCCGCTTCCTGCTCCCGGCGTACGCCGTGCTCGCCGTGCCGGTGGCCGAATGCGTGGTGTACCTGTTCACCCGGGCGCGGCGTGCCGGACGGCCGGTCGGGCTCGCCGCCCTCGCCCTCCTCGTGGTCGGACACCTCACCGTCCAACTCCAGGTCCTCAGCCGGGTGTCGGCGAGCAGTCACTCCACCGGCGCCGAGTACGCGGCCGTTGCCGACGCCCTGCACCGGGCGGGGGTGCGGCCGCCCTGCGTGCTCAGCGGGGACCAGGCCGTGCCGATCGCGTACTACGCCGGCTGCTCCTCGCGCCAGACCACCGGGCACGACGCCAGCGCCACTCCCGCCGAAGTCCGGGCGGGCGCACGGCGGGTGGCGACGGCCGTGCTCGTGGCGGGCGAGGGGCAGCCACCGCCGTACGCGAGCGCCTGGCCCCGGGTGGTCCTGGCGGACACCCGGGGCGCGGGGACGTACACCGGCTATCTCGCCGTGCCGGCCACGGCCATACCGTCGCGGCCCTGAGGCGTACCGGCCGATGGACTGTCAGATGCGATGAGGTGTGGCTGGTGCTGCGACCGGAAACGTTCAGGGTGTCACCGAAGTCCTGTTCCAGGGGGCGCAGGCCGTTGGGAACGGGGCGGCGTGAAGCGGTCGACGACGAGAGATCGCTCCGCCGGAGCAAGTCGACGGGGAAGGGCACCGTACAGTCGGTCAGGAGGCCGTAGGCGCCCATCCACCAGCTTCACGAGGTCGCGTGCGGCATCGAGTGGGTTACCCGCCACAACCCCTCACTTCCGCCCTCGATGACGTCGTCCTGGTGACGCCCCCCGAACGGTGCCACCGGCCGCACCGACGCGGAATACGGCGCCGGAACATGCCATCCGCAGGACAAGGGAAGCATGAGGGCAACGGCGCGTGGCCGCACGGGAGCCACTACTGAGGGGAAGGGCCACGACATGCAGGGATGGCCGATTTACCTGGGTCTGCTTCTGGTCATCTCCCTGTGGGCAGGCCGCCAGTGGCTGGAGCGGCGACAGGTGCGTCAGCTCATCGGAGAGGTGACCGCTGAGCCTCCCGTTCCCACACCTGACCGGCCTGAGCCGGTGCTGCGCGCAGCGGCGTCACGGGGGGAGGCACGGGCCATGCTCGAACTTGGCGACCTGGGCCTGCTCGGGCGAGACGCGCCCCAGGCGCTGTCATGGTGGACGAAGGCACTGGAGGCGGGCGACGATCTGGCGGCCTACCGCCTTGCCGATCTCCACCAGATACTCGGTGACACAGAGAAGGCCTCGCTCCACTTCCGGCGCGCCGTCGAGGCCGGAGTGCCCGGAGCCGCCAACGACTACGCCATGTTCCTGATCGGTCAGGGCGACGGCGCCGGCCATGGACAACTGCTGCGCGCCGCGGAGGAAGGCGACGCGTTGGCCATGTACAACCTCGCCCACCTGGCGGCCGAACGCGGCGACCTGACCGAGAGCGAGCGATGGAGTCGAGCCAGTGCCGAGGCCGGACATCCCGGCGGAGCGTTCTCCCTGGGCCTCCTCGCCCACGAGCGTGGTGACCTGGAGGTGGCGGAGACCTGGTACCGCAGAGCAGCCGGGGCACAGCACTCGGATGCCATGTTCAACCTCGGAAACCTTCTGCGCGAGCGGGGAGACCTCGACGGCGCGAAGCACTGGTACGGTCGGGCCGCTGCGGCGGGCGTTGCGGAAGCCGCCGAAAACCTCGTCCGCCTTCGCCGCACCAGCGGCTGATCGCACAGTGGCACCGGGGTCCGCGCGTAGCCGAGAGCGGCGCGGCCCCGTCGTCGTCCCGCCTCACCGGGAGATCTCGACGATGCCGATCAGTCCCGGCCCGTGAAGGAGCCGGCAGGGATCTGGTTGTATTGATCACGAGCGTTGTTGACACGGGGGTCTTGATCAAAGGCGAAGACCTCCGGTGTGGTGGAGCTGTCTAGGAACGCACCACACCGGAGGTCTTCGTGTCCCACCGTAATGCGCGGCGGCAGGCCACCACCGACCTTCGCAAGAACTGCAAACCGGTGATCGGCTACAGCTACACCACTCCGCCGTCGACGACCACTCCCGCCTCGCCTACAGCGAGATCCTGCCCGACGAACGCCAGCACACCGCGATCGGGTTCTGGCAACGCGCCCACGCCTTCTTCGCGGGACACGGAGTCACCGTCGAACGCGTCCTGACGACAATGGCTCCTAGCCCTGTTGGGTATGCGGCCGGTGCGGGCAGGCCGGTCTCCCCGGCCGCGCGGTGACGGGTCAGCTCAGCTTCGCGTACACGATCAGGTTGTCCACCGGGTGGCCGTCGGTGTCGAACTCCCCGTCGCAGGTGATCAGCCGGAGTGCCCGGTCCCCGGTCGGTCCGTAGACCTTCTCGGTGGGGAAGGACCCCTTGGCCACGGTCTCCTTTCCGGTGACCGTGAAGTGCTTTGCCGTGCCCGCTCCGTCGACCACCGTGATTTCGGCTCCCTCGGCGATCTTGTGCAGGTCATGGAAGACGGCCTTGCCGAACCGTGTGTCGTTGTGGCCGATGAGCACCGCGGGGCCCGGTTCGCCCGGGACGGCCCCGCCCGCGTACCAGCCGGCCGTCATGCCCTTCTCCGCGGGCGGAACCTCCACGCTGCCGTCCTCGTTGAGTCCGAGCCGCATCAGCGTGCTGTCGATCCCGAGCGAGGGGACCGTGACCTGCGTCGGGGCCGGTGCCTTCGGCGATTCCTGGGAGTGGGACGACTGAGGGGGCGATGACGAGCGGGTGTGCGAGGGGGTCCCGGCGGACGCCTCGGGGGCATCCGCCGTACCGCAGCCGGTGAGCGGGACGAGCAGCAGACCGGCGACCGCCGCGAACACGGCGATCCGCGACGAGACGTGCGGTGTGAGGGACATGGGAACTCCGGTGCGACGAGCGGACAAGGGGAGGGGAGGCGAGGGGAGGCGATAGAGGGGAACGGGAACGGCGAATGGCGCCGCCCGTCTCCGGGCGGCGCCACCGAGGTGGATCAGCTGTCGCGCTGAGCTGCGGACCTGCGGCGCAGCACGAGCGTGCCCGCACCCGCCAGCAGGACCGCTCCCGCGGCCGAGCCGTAGAGCGCCGTCGCGCCGGTCTGCTCGGCCGGACGCTCCCCGGCGTCCACGCCGCCGCGCGGCATCGTGCCCGCCGGCACCGCTTCGGCCGGAACCGGGGTCGCGGTGTCCCCGCGCTCGGCGGCGGGGGCCGGAGTGGCGGACTCGGCGACGACGCTCGGCTGCGTGGGCGAACTGTCGGCGACGGCGGTGGTGGCGGGGAGCAGGACCGCGCCCATGGCTACGGCGGCGAGGGCCGCGGTACGCAGGGTCGGACGAAGGGACATGGATGACTCCGATTCCAGCCCGGCGTCGATGCAACCGAAGCGCGGACGCGCGTCGGGGCCGGGCATGCCCCTACCCTGGAACGGAGTTGTGAGAAACCTGTCAGGACGCCATGTCCATCGCGTCAGCCTCGGCCGACGTCCGTCGCGTCAGGGCCGGCCGACGTCCTGCTCCACCGGGCCCGCCACCGGCAGCCGCAGGGTGAAGACCGAGCCCTCGCCCACCGTGCTGAGCACACCGGTCCTCCCGTCGTGGGCCTCGACCAGCTTGCGCACGATCGCCAACCCCAGCCCGCTTCCCCCGGTGCGGCGGCTCCGGGACTTCTCGGCACGCCAGAACCGGTCGAAGACGTACGGCAGGTCCTCCGGGGCGATACCGCTGCCCGTGTCGGCGACCTCCACCACGATCTCTTCGCGTCCCCCCTTCTCTTCCCCGTCCCCGGCGCCGTAAGCGCGCAGTGTCACCCGCCCGCCCGCCGGTGTGTGGCGTACGGCGTTGGACACCAGATTGCCGACCGCCTGCCGCAGCCGTACCGGGTCGGCGGTGATCTCGGGCACCGGCCCCCGCCCGTCCGCCTCGGCCACCGTCAGGCTCACCTCCGCGGCCTCGGCCTGCGCCTGGTGCGCGGCGGCGACATGGGCGAGCAGGTCCTCGATCCGCACCGGTTCGGGGTGCAGCCGCAGCGCGCCCGCGTCGGCCGCCGCCAGGTCCTGGAGGTCGTCGATGATGTGCTGCAACTGCATCGCCTCCTCCAGGAGCGAGGAGACGAACCTCGCGTCCGGGTCGGCGATCCCGTCCTGCGAACCCTCCAGCCAGCCCCGGATGTTGCTCAACGGGGTACGCAGCTCGTGCGCGACGTCGCTGACCATCACCTTGCGCTGCTGCTCCAGCCGGGCCCGGTGCTCCGCCATGTCGTTGAAGGCGGTGGCCAGCCGGCCGACCTCGTTGTCCGTGGTGACCAGCACGGGCGCCGAGTCCTGGCCGTCGCGCATCCGCTGGGCGGCCCCCGTGAGCGCGTGCAGCGGCTGTACGAGCCGGATCCCGGCGAGCACCGAGGCGCCGACGGTGAGCGCGAGGACGAGTGCCGCCACTCCGACGATCTTCGCCGTGTTGGCGGGGGACAGGTCGAAGCCGGGGACGGTGCCGCCGCCCGGGTCGCTGATGAACAGCAGCGCGGGGGAGGCGACGTAGGAACTCAGCTGTTCCTGACGGGCGATGCCGACGCACGAGGCGATGTCCCGGTCGTTCTCGCTGTCCCGTGCCATGCGCTCGGGAACGGGGCCCGGCATGCGCTCCTCCGGCACGGCGAGCGCGGGCGTGGGCTCCGCGTCGTCCGAGGCCGGAGCGTATGCGTCGTCCGACTCCCAGGAGAGATCGAGATCGAGCCGCACGGCCTCTCGCCCCTGCCGTTCCAGACACGCGTCCACGAGCTCGTTGAGCGAGGCCAGCGCCTTCGCCTCGGTCGCGGTGGGGATGTCCAGCCTGTCCGTCGAACACCGGCTGCCCCGCACCCGGTCCGGGTCGTTGCCCACGACCTGGATACGGGGCCGGCCGCTCGGGCTCTCGACGATGTCCGCGGCGATCCCGAACCCGCCGAGGCACTGCGCGGCGTCTTCGGCGGTGCGCCTGAGCGACGTACGCTCGGCCTCCGGCAGCCGGAACGGACCGGCGGCCCGGGGGTCGATCCGGTCGTTCGCGGCCTGGGTCACCGCGAGCTGTCCGGATGTGCCGGACGTCGCCGGAGTGGGGCCGGGAACCTCCGCCACCTCGGGGACGGTCGCCGCTCCGGAGGCCACCGGCCGGTCCGGAGCGCCGTCCGCCGTGGTGGCGGGACCGCCCGCGTCGGGGTCGCCGCCCGCGTCGGCGCCCGTGTCGCCGTCGGCGCTCGTGCGGGTGCCGGCGCCGTCTTCCTCGTCGGGCGTGCCGACCTTCACGGGCGCGGCTCCGACCGACCCGGATCCGGACGTGGTGGTGGCCACGGACAGCGGATCCACGACGGCCGACGCCTGAGGGGGCAGAGCGGGCGGGGGAGGGGAGGACCCGGCGGAGTCGGCGAGGATCTGCCTGCTCTGCGTCGTCAGAGTGATCCGCCGGTCCGAGGTGTCGGCCAGCTCGCGCACGGTCTCACCGACACCGTCCCAGGTGGCGTGCTCCGCCGCGTAACCGAGCAGGGTGTCCAGGACCCGGGTGTCGGCGGCGAGGTTGCGGCCCTGCTCCTGCTCGATCGCCCCGGAGGTGGTCTGTACGGCGAGCCAGGCGGTCGCGGCGACCGAACAGGAGGCGACCAGCGCCGACACGGCCAGCAGCCGGCCCAGCAGACTCCTGCGCAACGGCAGCCGGCGCCCGCCGCCGTACTCGGCGCGCCGACGCGACTCAGCGCGCCGACGCACGCGAGGTCCCCTTCGCGGGGTCCACCAGTTTGTAGCCGACCCCGAAGACGGTGAGCAGCCGGGCCGGGCGACGAGGAGCGCGCTCGATCTTCTTGCGGAGGTTCATGATGTGCACGTCCACCGTCCGGCTGCTGATGTACCGGTCGAACCCGTGGAGTTCCGCGAGCAGTTGCCCACGGGTGAAGACGCGTCCGGGCTCGGCCGCCATCGCGGACAGCAGCCGGAACTCACCCGGCGTACACGTGACCCGTACGTCGTCCACCGCCACTTCGTGCCGCCGCGCGTCGACGGCCAGCGCGCCCACCCGCACCACGGGGTCGTCCCCGCGGTCCGCGTCCGAGTCCCGGCGGGTACGCCGCAGGAGGGTGCGCACTCGTGCCATCAGCTCCCGGGGGCTGTACGGCTTGGTCATGTAGTCGTCGGCGCCCAGGTCGAGTCCGAGCAGCAGATCGTCCTCCGTCGACCGGGCGGTCAGCATGAGGACCGGCAACTCCCGCCCCTCGGCGCGCAGTACGCGGACCACGTCCAGTCCGTCGGCCCGGGGCATCATCACGTCGAGGACGAGCAGGTCCGGCGTACCCTGCCGGGCCCGCTCCAGTGCCGCGAGGCCGTCGCCCACCACGGTGACCGCGTGACCCTCGCGTTCGAGGTAGCGGCGTACCAGCTCGGCCTGTTTGGCATCGTCTTCCGCGACTATCACATGTGCGCACACGCGGACGATCGTAGAGGAGCCCGGAACCCCGCCTCCGACAGCACGGTCCGGCCGGCCGGGAGCGAGGGGCGCCGGCCGGGACCCGCGTCCCTTCGACGCGGCCTCGGGCCGTCACACCCACCGCGTACAGGCGCGGTGCGGCGGCGTGACCGGAAAGCGTCCGGTGCCGCACACGTACGGCGTGAAAGGTTGGACGTGTTGAACGGACACCCTGAGGAGTGAGCACCGCATGAGCGGGACCGGCACCGATTCCACCGCCTCCACGGCCCCTGCGGCCTCCACCGTCCACCGTATCGACACCACCAGGCCCCACCCGGCCCGCATGTACGACTGGTTTCTCGGCGGAAAGGACAACTACCCGGTCGACGAGGAACTCGGGCGCCAGCTCCTCCGACTCCAGCCCGAGATCAAGCAGTTCGCCCGCCACAACCGGGAGTTCATGCGGCGCGCGGTGCGCCACCTCGCCGACCAGGGCATCCGGCAGTTCCTGGACATCGGCTCGGGCATTCCGACCGAACCCAATCTGCACCAGATCGCCCAGGCCGCCGCTCCCGACGCACGCGTCGTCTACGTGGACAACGACCCGATCGTGCTGGCGCACTCCGGCGCGCTGCTGCGGGGCACGCCCGAGGGGGTGACGCGGTACATCGACGCCGATGTGCGCGAGCCGGACGCGCTTCTCGAACTGGCTGCCGAGACACTGGACTTCACCCGTCCCGTGGCCCTCTCGCTCGTCGCCCTGACGCACTTCCTGCCCGACGCCGACCGGGTACACGAACTGGTGGGACGCTACGTCCGCGCGCTGGCCCCCGGCAGCCACCTCGTGCTGTCCCAGGCCACCGGCGACTTCGACCCCGAGACGGTCGCCGAAGGGGTGGCGGCCTACGCGGCACGCGGAGCCACGTTCGTCCCGCGTACGCATGCCGAGGTCGCCCGGTTCTTCGAGGGCCTGGAGCTGCTCGACCCGGGAGTGGTACCGCTGGGGGACTGGCGACCGGACCCCGGGGCGGCCCCCGTGCCCGCCGGAGCGGGCCCGGTCCCGATCTACGCGGGCGTCGCCCGGAAGCCCTGACGCGTCCCACGGGCGCCCCCGCACCCCCACGGTTCCGCCATGCGGCCCATCCGTACCACCGGCCCCACCGGCACCGTTGGACGGACCTGAATCAGCCAAAGCCCGTGCGGGGGCTCCGCGACGCCGCACGGGCAGGCGGTCAGGGAGAGCGGCGGCGGGAAGTGCCGGCCCTCAAGGCAGGGCCGGCAGAACGCTCCGGCCCCCAAGCACAGGGCCGGCCCCCAAGGACAAGGCCGGCCGCCAAGAACCGAGTCAGTCGGCCCAGACCTCCGCGTCGTCGGCCGGGACGGTGGTGGCGAGCTTGAGTTCCTTGCGGGCGGCGACGGTCTTGTTCGGGTCGATGCCGGTGAAGGCGAGGTCGTAGGCGACGTAGAAGGCGTCCGTGTCCTTGGCCGAGGCGGCCTTCTTCCACGCTTCGGCGGCGTTCTCCAACTGCGTGCGCAGCTTGACGGTCTCCGGCTGCTGGATGCCCTTCAGCGCCGTGAGGTGCATGTCGAGCGCGATGCCGACGGACTTGGCCTGCTTCTTGTAACCGTCGAAGTCGTCCTCGACCTGCTCCGCCTCGGGCTGGTTCGCCCACAGCGCTTCGTAGAGGGCGTTCGAACCCTTCAGGTAGGCCAGTTGGTCCGCGTCGAGGTCGCCGCTCTTCAGCGAACCGGTGAACGTGCCCTTGTCCTTGGCGTACGTGCAGCTCACGGCACGGTCGCCGGTCTTCCAGCTCTCACTGGTGGGGAAGTAGTAGAAGAGGTCCACGCCCTCGGGAACGGTCCAGGTGTCGGCGATGAACTCCTGTGCCACGGCCGGGCACCGCTCGTCCGCGATCTGGGTGGTGCCGTCCTCGCCCGGGTACTCCTTCTCTCCCCCGATCTTGAACTCGCCCACGACCTGGCCCTCATGGGCCTCCGTGCACGGCACGACCTCGACACTGAACTCCTCGGTGTCGGTCACCCCGCTGTTCGGGTTGTAGCAGTCGCCGGTGGTGAGCGAGAAGACCGACCGCTGGCGGACCGCCTTCTTGGCGCCCGCTTTGGCGCCCTCCACGACATCGGCACATCCTGTGGCCCCGACCGCCAGAAGAACGACGACAGCGGCTATACCACGCAGAGACCGGGACTTGGCACCGATAGACATGATTTGAGCATCCTCAGACGAAGCAATTGCGAACAGGTGTGCGCATCGTATGGCACGTCTGTGACAACCATGTGTGCGGGCACCTCCGGCGAACCGGCCGTCGTACGGGAGGGGCCGGGACGGACCGGGACGGCGGAACAGATCGTCGTCACGTTCCAGGGAGGGCGAGGTCAACGGCCCCTCCGCGCAGGGCGGGTGCTCGCCGCCTCTCTCGTGCGGTCACGGGGTGAACGTCACGTATCGTGAACCGCTCATGTCCTGGGGGGTTTGTATGCGAGTGACAGCGACGCGCGGTGTGGCGACGGCCGTGGTCTGCCTGGCGGCGGGAGCGGTCCTGTCCGGTTGCGCCGGCGGCGGAGGTGGGGAGGCGGAACTGACCGACCAGCAGTTGCTGGAGAAGGCGCACAAGACGATGGGCGCGCTCAAGACGGTGACGATCGAGGCGTCGACCACGGCGACGGCCGGCAGCGGCTTCTCCAGCCGGCAGACGACCGACCTCAAGGGGACGTGCGCCTACAAAATCACCCTGGACAAGGGCGGCTCCCTCGAACAGATCCGGATCGGTGACACGGACTACGTACGCCCGGACCGCGCCTACCTGGAGCAGTGGTCGGGGAAGAAGCAGGCGGGGGCCGGGGCCCAGGCACGGTGGATCAAGGCCCCTGTCGACACGTCCGGGCCCGGCGACGGGCTGGTCGACTGCACCTGGCCGTTCAGCCCCTTCGGGACCGCGGTCAAGGGCAAGCCGACCGAGATCGACGGCCGTCCGGCGGTTCCGCTGAAGGTGACCGACGAAGAGGACGACAAGGGCGTCTACACCTTCTACGTCGCCGCGGAGGGCGAGCCGTATCTCCTCCGGGTCGCCTACAAGGGCCCCGACTACCGCAGCACCACCACGTTCAGCAAGTTCGACGAGCCGTTGGACGTGCGGCCTCCGGCCGACGCCGACGTGCTGGACACGAGCGACGCCAGCCGGTGAGGCCCCGGGGCGTGTGGGTGAGCCGCCGTCAGGCCTTGCGGGCCACGGCGCACCACATGGGCAGGGAGTCGTCCGAGGCGTCCGTCGGTCCGGGACGCCAGCGGGTCAGGGTGACCACGCCCGGATCCAGGATCTCCAGGCCGTCGCAGAACCGCTCCACCTCTTCGCGGGTGCGCGGGGTGGCGGACGCGTGGCTGGCCGCCCGCTCGTTGTAGATCCGCATGGACTCGGCCACCTCGGTGGAGGTGACGTCGGCGGCCGGGTGGGACAGGACGAGGTGACTGCCCGGGGCCAGCCGGTCCAGCAGCCGGCGGGTGATGTCCCAGGGGTCCTCGGCATCCTTGATGTACTGGAGGATCGCCACCAGCATCAGGCCGACCGGCTGTTCGAAGTCCAGGGTGCGGGAGGCCGCGTCGAGGATCGTGTCCACGTCCCGCGCGTCGGCCTGTACGTAGTCGGTCTGCCCCTGGGGCCCGCTGACCAGCAGCGCCCGTGCGTGCGAGAGGACGATGGGGTCGTTGTCCACGTAGACGACACGCGATTCGGGTACGGCGCGCTGGGCCACCTCATGGGTGTTGTCGGCGGCGGGAATGCCCGTACCGATGTCGAGGAACTGCCGCACCCCGGACGCCGCGAGGTGACGTACGGCGCGACCGAGGAACGCCCGGTTGGCGCGGACCGACGGCACGATCGTCGGATTGGCCTGGGCGGCCAGTTCGGCCGCCTCCTGGTCCACCAGATAGTGGTCCTTGCCGCCCAGCCAGACGTTGTAGACGCGAGCGGGGTGCGCGTTCGTCGGATGGGGAGTGGGAGCGGACTGCGCGTAATCGTTCATCGTTCGTCACCTCGTGCGCGAAAAACGGCCAGGTTGGGCTCAGATTCGATCACGGTACCCTCGTTCCCCGCCGATCATCGCCATCGGTGGGGAACGGGGACCGGTCAGTCGCCCACACCGGTCGGGAAGGGGCACGGAGGCTACGGGGGCGCGGGCGGCCACGCCCCCGCCCGTCCCCGGGCCGGACCGGTGGTCAGCCCTTCAACTGGGTGAACCGGATGCTGTTGCCGAAGGGGTCGCGCAGACCGCAGTCGATTCCGTACGGGCGGTCGGTGGGCTCGTCGGTGAACTTCACGCCCCGGCCGAGCAGCGTCTCGTACGTCGTGCGGCAGTCGTCCGTGGTCAGGATGAGCGAGCCACCCATCGCCCCCTTGGTCACCAGATCGCGGACCTGTCGGGCCGTCTCCTCCGACATCGCCGGCGGGCCCGGCTTCTCCAGGAGGATCTGGCGTTCGGGCTGACCGGGGACACCGACCGTGAGCCAGCGCATGAATCCCATGTCGACGTCGGCGTTGACCTCCAGCCCCAGCTTGCCGACGTAGAAGTCGAGTGCCTGGTCCTGGTCGAGGACGTAGATCTGTGAGTGTGTGATCGCGTTGAACATGTGGACCACGCTAATCGGCGGGGACGCCGAAGACTTATCCGAAACTGCTCGATCGGAAGCCGGCCCGGAAGGGCCTAACCGCCGGTCAGGCGGTCGGCCGGGTCCACGCCTTGGTGAAGCAGGTGGGCACGTGTGTGACGGCGGCCGCTTGTTCACGGTACGTCCTCGGCGAACTCCCGACGATGTCGCGGAACGTGCGGCTGAATGTGCCGAGGCTCCCGAAGCCGACCTCGTAACAGATGTCCGTGACGCTGCGGTCCGACTCCCGCAGGAGGAACATGGCCCGCTCGACGCGGCGGCGTTGCAGGTAGCGGTGTGGAGTCTCCCCGAACGTGGCGCGGAAGGTGCGGGCGAAGTGTGCCGGAGACACATGGGCGATCCGGGCCAAAGCAGCAACGTCCAGCGGCCGCGCGTACGCACGGTCCATGGTGTCCCGGGCCCTGAGCATGCGGCGGTTGGTCTCTTCGACGGTGCGGCTCACGGGGCCATCTCATCACGGTGTCCCCGCCCGCACCGATCCCAAGAGGGGCGCGGTGGTTCGGCCCCAGGGCCGCGTTCAGACCGGTTCCCTTGAACTGTGAACTCCCCCTGGGAGACATGCAGCCCGGTCGCCAGTACCTGGAACAGGACGAGACCGGGCGTGGCCGCCGGTGCGAGGGCTGGGGCGCCGCCGGCCCCGGCCGCACCCACCCGCCTCCGGCGGGTGCGGTTCAGCCGGCCGGGGACAGCCGCTTCGCCGTGTTGCAGTGCTTCGTCCGTGCGTGCCGCCGCAGTTGCACCGCGGTCAGGGTGAGGAGCGCGGCGAACACCACCAGGAAGACCGCCGAGAACACCGTCTGCCGGACGCCCGCCGCCGTGTCGTCGTAGGAGAGCAGGCCGAGTGCGGACAGCAGTATCCCCGCGACGTACACGGAGCGGACGCGCCGCAACTGCCGCAACGCGCGAGGAGCAAGAGCAACACGCTTCACCGATGCCATGCCCCCTCCCTACCCCTGTCCCCGGAGTTGAGACGTCCCGCACGAGGGGAAACGGCGGCCGTGTGCGGCGGGGCGTCGTCCGTGCCGGGCGTCGTCCGTCCGTGCCGGGCGTCGTCCGCTCCGTCCCTGGGGCCGGTTCCGGCGGGACACGGTCCGGTGCGGCCGGTGCGTGGGGGCACCGGCCGCGGAGGTCAGGTGGTCGTCGAGGACTCCCCGGTCGTGGACGGCCTCGCGCGCAAGGCGTCGACGACCCCGCGTTCCAGGACCGCCGATGTGTTGATCAGGGTGCCCTTCTTGCCCATGGAGGTGTCCCTGATGAGGTAGCCCCGTTCACCCAGGTACTCCAGGGTGGCCGCGTCGAAGATCCAGGCGGTGCGCCAGCCGGCCCGGGTGTCGTCGCGGGCCACGCCGATGCCGTGCCGGCCGGCCGCGTCCACCGCGTCGGAGTCCAGGGTCACGCCGGGGATCTTCGCCGCGGCCTTGTAGAGGGCGGCCGCGGTCTTCGGTGGCATCAGGGTCTCCCGCAGCAGTTCACCGATGGCGTCGAAGGCGTCCCGGTCCGGGTCACGGTCCTCGGCCGGGGTGTCGCGCGTGTCCTGGTCCCGGGTGATCTCGGTGGTGAGCCGCCGGAGCAGGGCGTCGGGATCCGTGGGCAGCGAGGCGAGCCACGTGTACGTGGGCCGGTTCAGGCCCGCCGGGTAGCCGACGGGGGTCTCGCCGTCCGGGACCCCGACGGTGATCGGGATGTACGAGCCGTCCTGGTGGATCAGGCCCTCGTCGATCACCGGCCCCGCCTTCTGCGAGATCCAGACCTCACGTTCGTCGGGCTCGGTCAGCTTCACCGGGCCGCCGAATTCGCCCTCGTTCCCGGACGACAGCGACTTGACGTACACGAACTGGTCGCCGGTGACCGTCTGTCCGCCGCTCTTCTCGGCGACCGAGGCGATCCGGTCGAGCAGTACGGCCGCGCCGCGCGGCGCCGCGGCCTGGGAAGCGGTCCCCGCGCCGGACGGTGCCGGAGCGCCGTCCTGGCCGGTCACCGCGAGTGTGGTGAGCAGTACCCCGCCCAGGGCCAGTCCGGCGGCGGGCAGCAGGACGGCGGGGCGCGGGAAGCGCGAGCGGGCGGCACGGGCGCCGTCCGGGGCGTCGGGGGAGTGGGTGGTGTCCCGGGCGGCGGCCGGGGTGCCGTCCTGGTCGATCAGGCGCATCAGGGTGTCCTTGTGGTGGAGATGACGGCCAGGCGGCAGGTCCCGTTCGGCCGGGGCCGGCGACAGCCGGGCCAGTTCCTCGCGTTCGGCCCGGTCGGGGCCGGAGGTGCGGTCGTTCATCGGGCTTCCTCCTGGATGGGCAGGGCCACGAACGCGGCCCTGCTCTCTACCTCTCCGCGGCCGGACCGCGGTTCCCCACCGGATGCGCCGGGTGCCCGGCCGAGCTGCTCATCGGTGAGCCGGCGCAGCCGCGTACGCGCACGCGACAGCCGCGACCGTACGGTGCCCACCGGGACGCCCAGGGCCTCGGCCGCCTGGGCGTAGTCGAGCCCGGACCAGACGCAGAGCGCGAGCACCTCGCGTTCCTGGCGGCGCAACCGGCCGAGCACCTGCTGGACGGCGGCGAGCCGCCGTGCGTCGTCGATCCGCCCGGCCGTCGTGTCCGCGATGTCCGCGACCGGTTCGGGGGCGGGGCGGCGGGCCAGGAAGGCCAGACGACGCCCGGTGCCGCGGTTCGCGTTGCGCGCCTTGTTCGTGGCGATCCCGAGCAGCCACGGCCGCAGCGAGTCACCCTCGGGCTCCACCTGGTGGCGGGTGCGCCAGGCCGCCAGAAAGGTGTCGGACATGACTTCCTCGGCCGCCGACCAGTCGCCCGTCAGCCGGAAGGCATGGTTGTAGACCGTCCGCGCGTACTCCTCGTAGAGCGCGGCGAACGCCTCGCGGTCGCCCGCCCTGATCCGTGCACGCATGCGCTCCCGATCTCCGTGTTCGTTACACCTCACACCACGTACCTCTCCGGGCCGGCCGAGGGGTTCCCGTGAGCCACGCCACAGGGCTGCCAGGGCGGGGATCCCGGTTGCCGTGACCGCCGGGCAACCGTCCGGGGTGCGGCGGCGACCGACACCCGACCGGTTCCATCTCCCGACCGGCTCCATCTCCCGACCGGGCTCCCCCTCCCGACCGGGCTCCCCCTCCCGACCGGCTCCTCCCTCCCGTACGGCCCCGCCCTCCTGTACGCCCCGCCCTCCCGTACGGTCCTGGCCGCCCCCGCGCGGCCCGGTCCGGAGCCGACCCCGGGCCGGTGCGTGGGAACGGTCGGCTGGACACCGGAGGCCGACTGGGCCACCGTGGGCGGCGGTGGCGCGGTCAGGGCAGGTCGAAGCGCTTCGACTCCGGCCCTGGACAGTGCAGGTGAGCGAGTCTAGGCTCCCGGTGTCTGTGCATGTCAGGATGGAGAACAGGGCGGATCCAAGCGTTGTCGAAGCGCTTCACCGGCTCTCTCGTCCGCCCCACCAAGGGAGAGCTGAATGGTCACGCTTGCCGAGGTCGCCCAGCACGCCGGAGTCTCCGCGAGCACGGTGAGCTATGTCCTCAGCGGGAAGCGGTCGATCTCCGCCTCCACCCGGGAGCGGGTGGAGCGCAGCATCCAGCAGCTCGGCTACCACCCCAACGCCGGGGCGCGGGCGCTGGCCAGCAGCCGGTCCAACATCATCGCGCTCATGGTGCCGCTGCGCACCGACATGTACGTGCCGGTGATGATGGAGATCGCCATCGCGGTCGCCACCACCGCGCGTACACACGGGTACGACGTCCTCCTGCTCACCGGCGAGGAGGGCCCCGCCGCCGTCCGGCGGATCGCCGGGAGTTCGCTGGCGGACGCGATGATCCTGATGGACGTCGAACTGCACGACGAACGGCTGCCGTTGCTCCGGGAGTCGGGCCGCACCGCCGTCCTCATCGGGCTGCCCGCCGACACCACCGGCCTGACCTGCGTGGACCTCGACTTCGAGGCGACCGGCGCACTGTGTGTGGAGCACCTCGCCGAGCTGGGGCACCGGGAGATCGCCGTGATCGGCGAGGCGCCCGCCGTCTACGAGCGGCACACGGGCTTCGCCGAACGGACCGTGGACGGCATCCGGGCCAAGGCCAGGCAGAGCGGCGCGCGGATCCTGCACCGGCCCTGCGAGGGCGGGTACGCGGCGATGGGTACCACCCTGTCCCGGATCTTCGACGAACGGCCGGGCACGACCGGCTTCATCGTGCAGAACGAGGCGGCCGTCGAACCGCTGCTCAACCTGCTCCGGCAGCAGGGACGCGCCGTCCCGGAGGACGTGTCCGTCGTGGCCATCTGCCCGGAGCAGGTCGCCACCGGCGCCTCCGTGCGGCTCACGTCCGTCGCCATTCCCGCGCAGGAGATGGGGCGCCGCTCCGTGGAGCAGGTGGTGGCGAAGCTCGCGGGCCGCGACACGGAGCAGGTCGAGCTGCTGGCGCCGGAGCTGACGGTCCGGGAGAGCACGGGACCCGCCCCGGCGTGACCCGTCGGCCCCCGCGCGGCCACGACCGGCGAAGTCCCCACGCGCGGCGCACGTCCGGCAAGAGCCCCAGGCACGCACAACGGGACCGATGGACGCAGGACCGGCCGACCCCCGGCCCGGCCCCGCCACGTACGGCCGAACGGGGCGTCACCCGATGGGGTGAAACAGCCTTCCGGGGCCCCTGGTACGCGTGGGCCCGGCGGCGGTGTAGAGGCCAACGGCCCCGGGAATGAGCCTGGTTGCCGAAGATCCGACATGATAACTTCGCGATCGTTCATGCGGGGTGAACCGGCTCGTTGGGGGATGGTCGGTGGTGACACAGGTGCCACAAGGGCTCGGTGAGGGCGACGCGTATCTGATCGCGGGACTCGTCGACGAACTCTGCGCCCTGCCCTGTGTACGCGACCCCGACCAGTGCGTCCATCTCGTGGAACTCGTCGGCGCGCATCTCGGGGCGGAGCTCACCTACATGCGGAGGAACCCGCGTGTGGACATGGCGGCCCTCGTGATGGACGTGATGAAGCGTGCCGGGGGCCTTGAGGCGCTGGTCTTCGCGGTGCAGGTGCTGGCCGGTCCCGAGGACTCGGCCGGGCTGGCGCGGCTGGCCGGCGGCGGCCTGCCCGGCGAGGCGGTCACGGAGCTGGAGCCGGAGTTCGACGACGAGGCGGTCCAGGAGGCCCGGCGGATGCTCGCCGAGATCCCCGCGCACGACGACAGCCGGCTGTACGCCCGGCTCCACCACGAACTGGCGGTGGACCTCCCGCACGGTCAGTCCCCCTCGCAGCGCTTCGACTACCTGTGCGAGGTCAGCACCCAGGCGGACGGCCTGCCGCCCGCCCTGGTGTTCCTGGAGATCCTGGCCGCCGACCGGCCCCCGGCGCTCCGCGAGAGGCTCCGTGAGTGGTCCGACCGGTGGGCCCGTGAGGCCGGTACGGACGCCGTGGCCGCCCTGGACGTACGCCGGCGGGCGATCGCGGCGTTACCCAGGGCCGACCCGGGGGTGCCACGCTGCCTCGTCGTGATGGCGGAGCCCGCGGACGACGGTTCGGCCGATGTCTACGTACGCCATTGGGTCAACGCGGCGCCGGGCTACTGGGAACCGGTGGCCGGCGACGTGGAGCGGACCACCCCGGACACCCTGCCGGCGGCCATCGAGCGGGCCGTCGGCCGCGGCGAGGCACGCTGGGCGGATGTGGAGGAGGCGGACGACGAGCCGCCCGTGCAGGTCGAGTTCGTCCTGCCCTTCCAGTACCTCAACCACGACATGGCCAGGATCGAACTGGGTACGCGCACCCGTGACCCGGTGCCCATCGGGCTTCGCTACCATATCCACCTGCGGAGCCTGGACCGCATGAGAAGCCGCGACCCCGGACAGCTGAGGCGCTGGCGTGCCCGCTGGAGACGACTCGGACAGACCGGTGCGGCCGAGACCTTCCGCTGGCACGGTGAAGCGGGCGGACAACTCGGCCGCTGGCGTGCCACGCTGGCGTCGGAGCCCCGGCTGACCGCGGTCATACTCGACGTTCCCGCACTGCCCGGCAGCGGCCTGGAAGCGCTCGTCGCCGCCATCGACGAGGGAGTGGGCCTTGCAGCCTGGGACCGCAGACCGCAGAGCCCCGACCTGGCGGGCGAGGTGCTGACGTTGCTGCTGGGGCACCCGCAGGCCCAGCTGCCTTCAAAAGTAAGTCAGTTACGTAAAGAAGCCGAGGGGAGGGGTCGAGGCGGACTGTTCGTGGGTAGACATTTGGCGTTTTTCTGGGACGATCCCAACCGCCTGGTCGACTGTGAGGAGTTGACGGCATGACCGAGCAGGACGCGGTAGTGCAGCCCGTCGCGCCGCCTTCCTGGCGGGTCTTCCACGCGACGGGGCGGCCTCCCGAGGGCGAACCGCCCCGCCTGCCCTCGCCTCCGCCCTGGCGTGTCTTCTCCGGAAGCCCCCTCCAGCAGCCTCCGCCCGAGGACACGCCGTCGGCGCGACGCAGGCTCGGTGTCGTGCAGGACGGGGCCCAGTTACGCGACGAGGAGATCGACGCGGTCAACGCGGCCCTCCTGTTGCGCCGGCCCCTGCTGATCACGGGTCCGCCCGGGGTCGGCAAGTCCACCCTCGCCTATCTGATCTCCCAGGAGCTGCGCCTGGGCCGCGTCCTGCCCTGGAGCGTCGTCAGCCGCACCACCCTCGGCGGCGGCCTCTACGACTACGACGCCATCGGCCGGGCCCAGGCCATCGCCGCCTGGCGCGCCGGCGCGGACGGGGCGGAAGGCGGTACCGGCCCCGCCCCCGACCTGGGTGACTTCCTCACCCTCGGGCCGCTCGGGACGGCTCTGCTCGCCTACGAACGCCCCCGGGTCCTCCTCGTCGACGAGCTGGACAAGAGCGACATCGACCTGCCCAACGACCTCCTCCACGTCCTGGAGAACGGCAGCTACGAGATCCCCGAACTGGTGCGCGCGGGAGCGGCCGAGGTCTCCGTCCTCACCGACGACCCGCACGGACGGGCCGTCATCGAGGGCGGCAGGGTCGAGTGCGCGGAGTTCCCCGTCGTGGTGATCACCAGCAACGGCGAGCGCGAGTTCCCGGCCGCCTTCCGGCGCCGCTGCCTCCCCCTGGAGATGCGTCCGCCCAGCCGTGAGCAGCTCGTCTCCATCGTGGTCAGTCATCTGCGGGAGAATCCGGAAGGCGCCGAGGACCTGGTGGACGACTTCGTCCGGCGGCTGGACGGCGGGGGCACCCAGTCGGTCGACCAGCTGCTCAACGCCGTGCAACTCACCACGGCCCATGGATTCCGGGCCGACGGCGACGGGCGTAAGCTCATCGAGATGCTTCTCCGCGACCTCTCGAAAGGCCGCTGATGAACGGCTCGCCACGGGAACGCGCTCCGGACCCGACGGTCGCGTCCGGAGGCACCGCCACGCACGAGGCCGACGGTGACGCGAGCTGGCAGGACCTCGGCGACGCCCTGTGGCTGGCGGCCGCGTGGCACCGTGCGGGCCACACCTCGTCCAGCGGTACGGAGAGCGGCCCCGAGCGGACACCCGGTGGGGGCTCCGACATGCCCGCCGACGTCCCGGCGGCCCCCGTGGAGCAGGGCGTGCCGGAGACCGTGCCCGCCGCGAGCACCCAGCCCGGCGTGGACGTCCGTGACCTCGCCCTGCGCGCCGTGGAGACCGTGACGACCGGCCGGCCCGACACGGTCGTCCCGTACGGGCCGCGCACGCGCCGTGTGCTCCCGCTGAGCCTGGCCAAGGCCCTGCGGGGCCTGGGCAGGCGCGTCCCCTCCTGCCACGGGGACCGGCTCGACGAACCCCGCACCGCGGAGAACGGGCTGATCGACGGGTTGTGGATCCCCTACGTCGAGCCGGCCCAGGAACGCGCCTTCGACCTGATGCTGCTCGTGGACGACGCGCCCACCATGCCGGTGTGGGCCGGCACGGTCGGGCGCCTGGCCGACGAGGCGGTGCACAGCGGCGCCTTCCGCAACGTGCGCACCGTGGACATCGCGCTGCCCGAAGGGGCGTCACCCGTGCTGCGCTGGCCCGGCAACCGCGAGGCCGACCCGGCCGAACTGCTCGACGGACGCGGGGCCCGGCTCTTCCTGGTCGTCACCGACGGCCTCGCCCCCGGCTGGGCGGAGCGCGGGGCCGACGAACTGCTGGGCCGCCTCTCGGCCGCCGGGCCCACCGCGCTGGTCCACCTGCTGCCCCCGTACCTGCGCCACCGTTCCTCGGTCTACCCCTTCCGGGCCCGGCTGGACGCCGCGGGCTTCGGCGCGCTCAACCGCCATCTGCACTGTCATCCCCCACACGGGGTACCCGAACACGCGCGCGCCTTACCCGATTCGGGTGACGGCTCGGTGGCGGTCCCCGTCCTCAGTCTGCGCCCTGGTTCCTTCCGCGCCTGGGTGGACCTGGTGACCGGCGAACGCGGCGTGCGCAGGGCGCTTCCGGTGGTGCTCGCCGGGGCGATGGCCAAGGGCGTCTCCACACCGGGGCTCAGGGCCCCCCGGACGGACGGGCCGCGCGCCGCCGCGGACGCCGTACGCCGGTTCGTCTCCCTCGCGAGCCCGCTCGCACGGCAGTTGGCGGTCCTGCTGGCGGTGGCGCCGATGCGCTTCGACATCATCGAGGAGCTCCGCGGCCAGGCCTTCCCCGAATCACGTCCCGACCACCTCGCCGAGATCATGATGGGCGGTCTCATCGACTGGGAGCGGGACGGAGAGGACGGGCCCGACTTCGCCGACGGCGTGCGCGAGGCACTGCTCGCCACCAGCAGCCGCACCCAACTCGCCCGTGCCGTAGGCATGCTGGCTGATTCGCGGGCGGGCCGGACCCAGGGCATCCGGCTTCGCGCGGCCCTGCGGGACCCCGTGCGCGCGGCGCTGCCGGACGGTGAGAGCGGCCCGGCCTGGCTCCGCATAGAACTCGCCGTCCTGCGCGCACTCGGTGGCCTGCCCTACCGGCGGAGGGCCGCTCGGCTGAGCGGGGCGGCACGGCACGGCGAGGGTGCGGCACCGGAGGAGCACAGAGAACCGGACGAGTACAGAGAGCCGGACGAGCGCGGAGAAGATGATAAAGAGGCATCTGATGTGAACGACCGTGCCCCAGCTCTCCGGTCGCGTCCGACCGTTCCACCAGGAGGATCCGTGTCGCCCACGACACCCGCAGATGTTGACCAGGATGCCCGGAGGGCCGACGAGCGCATGGAAGTCACAGCACCGGAGCTACGCTTCGTCCGCAGCGGCCAGCCGAAGATCATGGGCAACGTACCGCCCAAGAACCCCAACTTCACCGGGCGGGAGAGCCTGCTGGCCGCCGTCGAGCGGCAGTTGAGGGAGGACGAGACGACCGCTGTCCTGCCGCACGCGCTGCACGGCATGGGCGGGGTCGGCAAGTCGCAGATCGCTGTGGAGTACGTCTACCGGCACAGCGGCGAGTTCAACGTCATCTGGTGGATCCCCGCCGAGCAGGAGAACCTGATCCTCGGCGCGCTCGCCGACCTGGCCCGCAGCCTCGGCCTGGAGGTGGGCCCCCAGGCCAACGCCGCCGTGCCCGCCGTCCGTGAGGCCCTGCGCACGGGAAAGCCCTTCGACAACTGGCTCCTGGTCTTCGACAACGCCGAGAACATCGAGGCCGTACGGTCGTACTTCCCCAACGGGGGCCCCGGCAAGATCATCATCACCTCGCGCAACCGCGAGTGGGAGCGGGTCGCGACGCCTCTCAGCGTCGACGTCTTCGACCGCGAGGAGAGCGTCGCCCTGCTCCAGCGCCGCGCCCGTGGTCTCAGTACCCGGGACGCGGACCGGCTGGCCGCCGCGCTGGGCGACCTGCCGCTCGCCGTCGAGCAGGCCGGAGCCTGGCACGCCGCCACCGGTATGCCGGTGGACGAGTACCTCGGCCTGCTGGAGGAGCGCCGGCCGGAGATCCTGGAACTCGACCCGTCCCCCGACTACCCGCTGCCGGTCGCCGCGGTCTGGGACATCTCCCTGGGCCGCCTCTCCCAGGACAACCCGGCCGCACGCCAACTCCTGGAGATCTGCGCGTGCATGGCCCCGGAGCCCATCCCGCTCAACCTGTTCAGGGGCGGCCGCAACATCCAGATCACCCCCCAGCTCGACCCGGTCCTGCGTGACCCCCTGCTGCTCGCCCGCGCCACCCGGGACCTCAGCAAACTGTCCCTGGTCAGGCTGGACCACAAGACCGGCACCCTGCAGATGCACCGCCTGATGCAGAACGTCATCGTGGCCAGGATGGACCCCCAGGAGCGGGAGACCATGACCAGGGCGGCCCACCTGCTGCTCACCACGGCCAAGCCCGGCGCTCCCGCCTCCCCGGACCAGTGGCCCGCCTACCAGGCGATCCTGCCGCACGTGATCGCCTCCGGAGCGGTCGAGAGCTCCGACGCCTGGGTCCGCGACCTCGTCTACGACATGGTGTTCTTCCTCTACTACTGGGGGGCGCACGAGTCGGGCGCCGCCCAGGCCCGGCTGGCGTGGTCCGCCTGGCGGGCCCAGTCCGGCGACGAGGACCTGCACGTCATCCGGATCACCAAGCTGCTCGGCTTCTACCTGCGCCTCCTCGGCCGCTCCGACGAGGCCGTCGTCCATAACGAACGGGCGCTGGCGATCTCCCGGGGCGCCGACATCCCGGACGAGGAACTCATCGACTCCATGTGGCAGATGGCCGGGGCGCTGCGCCACCAGGGCGAGTTCCGCGAGGCGCGCGAACTGGCTAAGGAGGCGTTCAACCGGGCCAGCGACCTGTTCGGGCCCGAGGACCCCACCACCCTGAGCGCGGCACACGACTACTGCGTGTCCCTGCGGCTCAACGGCGACTTCGCCGGAGCGCGGGAGATCGACGAGGAGACGACCCGTCAGCGCGAACTGCTGTACGGACCGGTGAACGGGCTCACCCTCAACACGCTGAACGGGCTCGCGATCGACATGCGCGAGGCGGGCGACTACCTGGGGGCGCGCGCACTCCAGGAGTCCACCTACGAGCCGTACGCGACGCACTTCGGGGAGGCCAACGCCGCCACCATCCGCGCCGCGCTGAACCTCGCCGTGTGCCGCCGCAGGGCCGGTGTGTCCGAGGGGGGCGCCCCGCTCGCCGAGCAGACACTCGACCGGTTCACCACCCGCTACGGCCTGAACAACACCGACGCGCTCGGCGCGGCGGTCCACACCATGGTCGAGCGCCGGCTCAACGGCGACCTCGCCGGCTCGCGGGAGCTGGGCGAGCAGGCGCTGAACGCCTACCGCAAGGTGCTGCGCGACCACCACCCCTACACCCAGTTCGCCAAGGTGAACCTGGCGGCGACGCTCCGGGCGCTGGGCGACATGAGCCGGGCGCAGACGCTGGACTCGCAGGCGGTGGAGAGCCTGCGGAGCACTCTCGGGGACACGCACATCAGCACGCTCACCGCGATGATGTGCCAGGCCAACGACTCCTACGCGCGACTCGACTTCGCGGGCGCCGAGGCCGTCGACGCGGACGTCCTGCCCAAGCTCACCGAGTCCGCCGGGCCCGCCCACCCCGTCACACTGGCCTGCACGGCGAATCTCTCGCTCGACCGGCGCGGGCTGGGCGAGTCCGAGGAGGCCGACCGGCTCAACGCGGCCGCGGTGGCGGGCCTCGCCCGCCTCCTCGGGGAGAGCCACCCGTGGCACACCGCGGCCCGGCTGCACCAGCGCATCGAATGCGACATCACCCCCCTGCCGATGTGACACGGGGGGCGCGGCCGAGGAAGCAGCCGCCGGCCCGGGACGGACGGACCGGGCCGGCGCCCACGAGGGGATGGGGCGTACGCATGACCACCGTGGTCTTCACCCATGGCACCGGGGTGCGGGAACCCCATCTGGCCCCTCTGCTCGCCCGGGTGTCCGCCGGGCTCGCCGAGGTGGCCCCGGACGCACGGCTGGTGGCCTACCCCTGGGGCGGGACCCATGGGGCGGCCCTCGCCGCGGGAGGCGCCAGTCTCCCGGACGGGCCCGGCACCGGGACGAGCCGGGACGCCGGGCCCGCCGACGAGGCGGCCGACGACCCGGCCGACGAGGCGGAGCGGTGGGCCCGGCTCTACGCCGACCCCCTGACGGAGCTGGCCACCGCGGCCGCCGGGACGGCACCGGGCGCCACACCGCCCGGCGCCGCCTTCCCGGACGAACGCCCCGCGGCCCTCTTGCGGGACCTCGCCGCACACGGCGAACCGCTCGCCGGTCCGCTGGGTCCCGGACTCGCCGAGCAGGCCGCGCGGCTCGCCCGCGACCCGCTGCTCGCCCCCGCGGCCGGGGCACTGGACGCCGAGTCCCTGGCCTGGGTGCTGGCGAGGGCGCTGACGGCCGGGCTCGTCCGCGCGGGCCTGGAGGCCGACCGCGCCGTACAGCCCGACGGCGACACCCGGGACGCGGCCACCGCCGCGCTCGCCGTACGCCTGGGCGCCGCCCCCGCCGGCACGGGCCGCGGCCCCCTGCTCCGTGCGGCGTCCCGGCCGCTGGTGCGGCTCGGCTCCCGTTACGCGGTCCGCAGGCGCCGGGCGCTCACCGACGCCGCGCACCCGGCCGCCGGAGACATCCTCAAGTACCTCGCACGCGGCGACGCCGTACGCCGTGACCTGCGCGGCCTCGTGGCCACCCTGCGGCCGCCCGTGGTCCTGCTCGGGCACAGCCTCGGCGGCGTCATCTGCCTGGACACCCTGATATCCGGGCCGCTGCCCGGCGTCGAACTGCTCGTCACCGTCGGTTCGCAGGGCCCCTTCCTGTACGAGACGGGCGCGCTTCCGTCGCTCGCCCACCCCGGTCCGCTGCCCGGCCACGTACCTCCGTGGCTGAATCTCTACGACCGCCGCGACCTCCTCGGCTACGCGGCCGCGCCCCTCTTCCCCGGCCGCGCCCACGACGTCGCCACCGACAACCGGCAGCCCTTTCCCGTGGCGCACAGCGCCTACTGGAGCGACCCGGCCGTCTACCGCGCGATCGGGGAGCGACTGCCGTGACCCGCCAGGACGTACGGCCGGAGCGTGTCGTCGCCCTCGTCGTCGGCATCGAACGGTACGCGGCCGGGGCGGCCTGGGACCTGCCCGGACCGGTCCGGGACGCCCTGCGCTTCCGCGACTGGCTCCTGTCCCTTGGGGTGCCGGAGGGCGCCGTCCTGCTCCATCTCGCGCCCCTGCCCGGCTCCGGGCTCCGCGTCCCGTTCCGTCCGGCCGACCACGACAGCCTGCGCCGGGCTCTCGTCACCGACATCCCGGCCCGCGGCGGGGAGGCCCTGTGGGTGTGGTGGGGCGGCCACGGAGTCCTGGACGCCGAGGAGCATCTGCGGCTCTACACCGCCGACGCCGACGCGGCCGACCGGCGCAACATCGACCTCGACTCCGCCCGCGCCCTGTTCCGGACCGACGCGGTGACGGGACTGGCACGGCAGATGTGGATGGCCGACGCGTGCCGGACCTTCGACGAACGGCACCACTTCCCCCAGACGCTTCCCGGGGAGCGCCTGCCGATGGGACGGCGGGTCCAGGCGCACGAACAGACCGTGCTGCTCGCCGCCGGACGCGGGCAGCGCGCGGCCAACGACCCGGAGCGACGGCTCGGCGTGTTCTCGGACATCGTGCTGGACCTGCTCCCGGCCGACCCGCTGCCCGATCCGGTTCCGCTCCTCGAAGCGGTGGAGGCGAGGATGGGCGAGCTGCGGGCGGCGGGCCGCACCGACCAGCTCCCCGCCTACCTGCTGGAGAGGCCGGGGTGGACCATGAGCGGCCCACCCGCCCCACCCGCCGCGTCCGGCCCGGGGCCCGCTTCGCCGGGCCACCCGATGCTCCGGACCGTCGAGGCGCTGCTGGCGTATCCGCTGATGAGCGACCGCGACGAGCGGCAGGCGCTGGTGAACGAACTGCCCGTGTCCGTCGTCGCCCGGATGCCGAGGCACACCATGCCACGCACCGACGTGGTGGGGATCGTCCGTACGCTGCGGACCCGCCCGGAGCGGCTGTGGGAGCTGTACGCCGCGGTGACCCTGCTCGACGACGACCCCGACCGGGCGGCCGAACTCAAAGCGGCCGTAAAGGACTTGGTGGAAAATACCCGGCCCGGAATGTGATCGGCTGGCGTGATCACACGGGTTTCGGGAAGGGGTCTCAGTCGTCATGATGGAGTAAACGGTGGCATCCTGTGCCACCGCTCGCGAAGGGGGAGCGCGCCTTGCACCAGCCGGTACCCGCCGACGGCATACCCGACCACATCGGGTCCGACCACATCGAGTCCGACCTCATGGACCTGACCTCCGTGCGCGTCGCCGACCTGCGGCACCTCCAGACCTCCCCGGCCGGCCCACGGCTGCTGGCGGAGCTCCGGCGGGCGCGGCACAACGCGATGGGCGGCAGCGAACCCGGACGTGCCGAATAGCCCCTCCGGCCGAGCACGATCCGTCCACGACAGGGAGCGAGATGTACGCCCCGATCCGTATGCCCGGCCCGCTGTTCGACGAGATCGCCGCGGGGGGCGGCTCGCCCGAGGCCGTGGCGTTCCTGGTCCGCGGCGAACGGACCCGCCGCCTTCTGCTGCTGCGTGAGCTGCTGGACCGGCTCGACGCGGATCCCGGCATCCTCGGCCCCCTGGGCGCGCAACCGGTCTGGCCCGCGCTGGAGGCCGCCGCCGCTCGCGCCCCACGCCAGGTCGACGGCCTGCTGCTCAGCCCCCAGGTCGGCAGCTGGCTCGCCCACACCCTGCGCCGTCTGCACGGCACGGCCTCCGGGCCCCCGCTGTGGGCCGACGCCGGACAGCTCGCGGCCGTGGCCGCGGCGGCCGCCGTGCACGCGGGTACGGAGGCCCGACTGCTGCTGCCCGCCCGGGGCGGGGCCGTCAGCCTGCCCGCGCTCGGCATGGTCCGGCTGCCCGGCCCCGACGGCGACACCTTCCACACGGTGCGGGCCGGCGTCCGCGGCGGACGGCTCACCGTCGAGGGCCCGCACGGCCCGGCCGTCGCGGTCCGGCCGCTCGACGAGCCGGAGTCGGACCACTGGCTGCCGGTGCGCCGGCTGGAGACCGGACCCGGTCTGCGCACCGTCCAGCTGGACGACCTCGACCCCTACCGCGACCTGGACGAGCCCATCGCGCCCGGCCGCCTCGGACCGGACGAACTGCGGGCCTGGCAGCGGCTGTTCGGGGACGCGGTGGCGATCCTGGGGCGGAGCGGCGGCTCGGCCCCGGGCGGACTGCGGCCCGAGGACGTCAGCCGGATCGTCCCCTGGCAGGACAAGGACGGCCCCGCCGGCCTGCCCGTGCCCTCCTCCGGGCTCAGCGCCTCCACCGGTGACGCCTTCGCCTCCATGGTGATCGCCCGCCCCCATGACCCGCTCTCCCTCGCCGAGACCCTCGTCCACGAGTTCCAGCACAGCAAACTCGGCGCCCTGCTCCACCTCTTCGTGCTGATCGAGGGGGAGGACCGGGCGGAACTCCACTACGCTCCCTGGCGCGCCGATCCCCGCCATCTGCCCGGCCTCCTGCACGGCGCGTACGCCTTCGTCGGAGTGACGGGGTTCTGGCGGGCCCGCGCCCGGGAGGCGGACGCCGAGACCCGGGAGAGGGCGGAGTTCCTCTTCGCGCTGCGCCGGGCGCAGACCCGCATGGTGCTGCGCACCCTGGCCACCCGGGCCCGGCTCACCGTCGCCGGGCGGCGGCTCGTCACCCGGCTGTCCGGGACCGTGGACGGCTGGTTGCGGGACCCGGTGGACCCGGCCACCCGGGCCAGGGCCGGTGCGGCGGCCGTCAGCCACCGGGTGGAGTGGCGCCTGCGCAACCTGAGGTGCGGGGACGGGGAGCGGGACCGCCTGGCCGAGGCCTGGCGTTCGGGGACCGCTCCGCCCCGGGGCGGAGCGCCGCTGGTCGTGCCGGGGCCGTCGGGGTACTGGCACGACGACCGGGGCGCGTTGTACATGGCGCGGACACCGGGCGCCGGCACCGGGCCGTCGGCCGACGCGTCGCTGGTCGCGGGGGACTTGGCGGCGGCGCGCACCGCGTACACCGCCCTCCTGCGGGTTCCGGGGCCGCCCGACCGGCACGCGCTGGCCGGCTGGATGCTCACCCACGCGGCGCTGTGTCCGCCGGACCGGCGCCTCCTCGCCCGCCCCGAGCGGCTGGCCGCGCTCCTGGAGACGGTGCCCCCGGCCCGCTGGACGGAGGCCGCCCGCTGGCTGGCCGGTGCGGACGCCGGTCCCGCCTCCGCTCCCGAGAGCGGGTGAGGGCCGGGCCCCGGACGGCCGGTCAGGGCCCGGTGTGCCGCCGCGGCCCCAGGGTGAGGACGCGGTCCACCCCGGCGGTCAGCTTCAGCGGCGCGGGAGGGCGGCCGGGGCGGGCCTCGGTGAGGGCGAAGGCGTCGCCCGTACGCAGATCGACGAGGGCGTCACGGGTGGGGCGCAGCACGGCGGTGGCCTCCGTACCGGACCAGCTCAGGTCCAGTGCGGCGCCGAACCGGGTGCGTACGCCCCGCAGTTCGCCGGACGGGTAGCGGGCGGGCAGCGCCGGGAGCAGGACCAGCCGGCCGGGCGTGGACTGGACGAGCGACTCCACGACGGCGGACGGCAGGGTGTGGGCCGCGTCCGCGTTGTAGACGTCGCGGGACGGATAGTGCGCGCTCATCAGCGAGTCGTGGAAGAAGTCCCCACCCAGCACCGCCTCCAGCGCCCGCGCCACCCGCGCCGGGTCCCGCAGCCGAGCCGCGATCAGCGCGTGGTGCAGATGCCCGTGCGCGGAGTCGTTCTCCGCCCCGCGCAGTTCCAGCGCCCGGTGCGCGGCGGCCGCTTCCCCGGGGGTGTCGTACGGATTGATCTCGTCCAGCGGCCACACCGGGTAGAGATGGCTGAGGTGGCGGTGGTCGTACGTCTCCTCCAGTCCCGGCCACGCCCATTCGGCGAGCGCGCCGTCCTCGTTGACCAGATAGCCGGGCAGCCGTGCGGCGAGCGCGCGCCAGTGCGCGGCGGACGGATGGTCCGGGGCGTGGACGGCGGCCGTGGTCAGGGCGTGGCGGGCCGCCGCGATGTCCATGGTGGCGTTGACCGTGCCCCAGCTCGCGTTGGCCGGCCGGTTCTCCGGGGAGTACGACGGGACGACGGCCACCCGCCCCTCGGGGTCCTCGCGCGTGAGGAAGTCCTCGTAGAACAGCGCGACGTCGACCAGGGCTCCGGTCAGCCGCCGGTCCGGCGTGCCGGACGTCACCTCGGCGTGTTCGAGGAGCGGCTGGAGCAGCCAGTCCGCGCCCGCCGTCCACAGGTGCAGCGGATAGGCGCGCTGGAAGTGCCGGGTGTGCCCCGACTCGCCGTCCGTGTGGGAGGGCGCGACGATGCCGCGCGCCCCGAAGATCGCCCGCGCGTTGTCCCGCCAGTGGTCCAACTGCCCGTGGACCAGGGCGGCGTGGGCCTCGGTGACCTCGGGCAGGGCGGTGGCCGCCGCCGAGGAGATCTGGAGGTTGAAGTTGGCGTTCGTGGTGAACGCCCCGGACCAGGCGGTGTCCCAGTCACCGGTCCACAGCCCTGTCAGCCGGGGCGGCAGTGACCCGGAGGCGGAGAGCAGGTGGTAGCGGCCCGCCGCGAAGAGGCGTTCCAGCAGTGCCGGGCTCTCCGGGCGGCGCAGCAGTTCGCTGCCGGGCAGCTCGCGTTCGCCCGCCGCGTCCCGCAGGGTCAGGGACGCCCTGCCGTAGGCCGCCCAGTGCGGTGGCCGGTGCCGGGCGAGCAGCGTGGCGTACTCCTCGTCGGGCAGCCCCGACCACAGGGTGCCGAAGCCGGAGCCCCCGGCGCCCCGGTGCACCCGGGTGGTCAGCGTCAGCGCGCGGGCTCCCACGACCCGGACACCGTCGCCCGCCACGGACACGGTGCCGCCGTCCACCCGGACCACCGTGACGCCCGTGTAGGCCTGTGCACTGTCCGGATAGCCCACCCGCAGCGCGAGGCGCGCCCCGTCCGCTGCCAGCACCGTCGAACGGCCCACCGCCAGCCGCGCGGGCGCCCCGGGCAGCAGGTGGTCGAGCCAGACGTCCGCTTCCGGCCCGAGGCCGGTGACGTGCTGCACGACCACGTCGTCGGCCCGTGACACGAACACCCGGCTGCGCCAGGCCCCGTGCGACGCGCTGACCTCGCCCGTGCCGAAGTCCACCTCGCGCCGGTATCCGGCGCCCTCCTCGTGCGGCGCCCGGTCGCGGCGGATCCGGGTCTGGAACGCGGGGTGGAAGGGCTGCACCCACACCAGCGGGCGCCCGGCGCCGAACTCCTCGGCCGCCGTCACCTCACCGGCCAGCAGCGCGTCCTGGAGGCGGCCGAGCCGGTCGGCGAGCTCCGGCGGACGCACCCCCTCGCTGCCGTTCGGCCGCACCAGGGCGTGGTGGTTGACGATCACCCGGTCGTCCGCCGGATCCCCGTACACCATCGCCCCGTGGCGGCCGTTGCCGCTGAGGAACGCGTCCTCCCAGCGGACGGCGGGTCCGGGCTCCCAGGTACCGTCGATCATGCCGGGAGGTCCCTCAGCACCGCGGCACCGTACCGGCCCAGCCGTACGCGGCCGTCGGCCTCGGCGCCCGTGAGCAGGTCGGTGTACCGCCCCGGCAGGTCCACCTCCACCGTGGTGCGCCCGTGGTGCAGCAGGAACAGCAGTCCGCCCCGGCGTACGGCCTCGACCCCGGCGGGCAGCCCCTCCAGGACCGGGCCCACACCCGCCTCCCGTGTCACCCGGCCGAGCAGCTCGCGCAGCGCCGGTGGCTCGGGCAGGGTCGAGACGTACCAGGCGGAGCCCTTGCGGAGCACCGCGGGCAGCCCGTCCAGCTCGCCGCCCCGGTAGGCGGACACGGTCTCGGCGCTGCCGTCCGGCTCCAGTTCCTCCGACCACAGGGTGCCGCGGAGGCCCTCGCACTCCACCGTCCGGTCCGCTTCCAGCGGCCACCACTCGTGCACGGTGCGGATGCCGAACAGCTCGCGCAGCCGGTGGTCCATGCCGCCGGGCCTGACCCGGTCGTCCTCGTCCGCGACCCCGGTGAAGAACCCGCAGACCAGCGTGCCCCCGCCGCGCACATAGGCGACCAGGCCGTCGATCGCGGCGTCGCGCAGCAGGTAGAGCTGCGGGACGACGACCACCCGGTACCGGCCGAGGGCGGCGTCCGGACGGGCGAAGTCCACGGCCGTCCCGTTCTCCCAGAGCCCCCGGTGCCAGGCCCGTACGAGGTCGGGGTAGTCGACTAGCGTGGACAGGCGGCCCTCCTGGGCACTCGCCCACCAGGCGTCCCAGTCGTGCAGCACGGCGACCTCGGCGGTCAGCGGCGTCCCCGCGGTCTCGGCCCCGATCCGGGCCAGGTCCGCTCCGAGCCGCTTGACCTCCTGGAAGGCGCGCCCGTGCTCACCCGCGTGCGACAGCATCCCCGAGTGGAACTTCTCCGAGCCCTGCCGGGACTGCCGCCACTGGAAGTAGCAGATCGCGTCGGCGCCCCGGGCCACCGACTGGAGCGACCAGAGCCGGTTCAGGCCGGCCGGCTTCGGGCGGTTCACCGGACGCCAGTTGACTCCGCCGGCCGCCTGTTCCATCAGCATCCACGGCCCGCCGGCCTGCGAGCGGGTCATGTCGCCGAGCATCGCGTTGTACTGCCCGCCCAGCGGGTCGTCGGCGTCGGGGTAGACGTCGACGGAGACCACGTCCTCCCGCTCCGACCACGCCCAGGCGTCCTGACCGGCCCACAGCGGCATGAAGTTGGTGGTCACCGGGATGTGCGGGGTGTGCCGGGCGACGATGTCGCGCTCGGCGGTGAAGCACTCCAGCAGGGCGTCGGAGGTGAACCGCTTGAAGTCGAGCACCTGCGCCGGATTGCGGGTGTACTGCGCCGTGCGGGGCGGCAGGATCTCGGACCAGGCGTCGTAGCGCTGGCTCCAGAAGGCGGTGCCCCAGGTCTCGTTGAGCGCGTCCAGGGTGGTGTACCGGGCGGTCAGCCAGCTCCGGAAGTGGGCGGCCGTCGTGTCGCACCAGCAGTGCGTGCAGTACTCGTTGTTGATGTGCCACACGGTGAGCGCCGGGTGGTCCGCGTAGCGCGCCGCGAGGTCCTCGGTGAGCGCGGTGGCGTACCGGCGGTAGACGGGCGAGCTCGGGCAGAAGTGCTGCCGCGAGCCGTAGGAGACCACCGTGCCGTCCTCGGTCCGTGGCAGGGTCTCCGGGTGCAGGGCGCCCATCCACGGCGGCGGGGACGAGGTCGGGGTGGCGAGGACCACCCCGATCCCGTGCGCGTGGAGCAGGTCCATCAGCCGGTCAAGCCAGCCGAACTCCCGTGCGCCCGGACGGGGTTCGATCCGTGCCCAGGAGAAGACCCCGACGGTGACGGAGTTGACCCGGGCCTCCTTCATCAGCCGGACGTCGTCGGCCCACACCTCCTCGGGCCATTGCTCGGGGTTGTAGTCGCCTCCGAAGAGGAGGCGGCCACGGGTGGCGTCGCGCAGGGAGGGCATGGACGTCTCGTTCCTCGTTCGGGGTCTGTGTACGGATGGCCGGCCGTGCCCGGGGAGGGCACGGCCGGCGGCGGGAGTCAGCCCTTGACGGCGCCGGTGAGCATGCCCTGCTTGAAGTGCTTCTGCACGAACGGGGACAGGACCGCCACCGGGATCAGCGCCAGCACCATGACCGCCATCTGGATGGCGAGCGGCGAGAGGTGGCCGGTGTTGATGACCTGGGCCAGGCCGGTGGGCCGCTCCTGCTTGAGGACCAGCTGGTTCATCACGTTCTGCAACGGCAGCATCTCCGGGTCGCTGATGTAGATGGAGGCGTTGAACCACGCGCTCCAGTAGCCGACCGCGTAGAACAGCGTGATCACGGCGATGACCGCGCGGGAGAGCGGCATGACGATCTGCCACAGGATGCGGAAGTCGCCGGCCCCGTCGATGCGGGCGCTCTCGATGAGCTCCTGCGCGGTGCTCATGAAGAAGGCGCGCAACACCAGGATGTTGAAGACGTTCAGCGCGCTCGGCAGGATCAGGGCCAGATAGGAGTCGGTCAGACCGAGCCCCTGGACCACCAGGTAGGTAGGGATGAGACCGGCGCCGAAGAACATCGTGGCGAGCAGGAACATCAGCAGCGGCCGGTGCAGCAGCGACCCGGTGCGTGAGAGACCGTAGGCGCACATGACCGACACGGCCATGCTGAAGAGCGTCCCGGCCACGGTCACACAGACGCTGACCAGGGTGGCCCTGGTGACCTGGCCGCCGCTCAGGAGTTCCTGGTAGGCGACGAACGTGATCCCGCGCGGGATCACCACGAGCCCGCCCGCCTCGGTGATGGTCTTCACCGAGGAGAGACTGGTGACGATCACGACCCAGAGCGGGAAGAGGACGCCGAGGCAGACCAGGACCAGGACCACGCCCTTGGAGGCGAGCCCCGCCCTGGACGGTTCCTCCTCCCACACGGGACGCAGACGGCCGCGGGTTCCCGGCCTCGGCCCGGCCGGGCCGGTCATGCCGGAGAGCAGGCTGCTCACTTCTTGTACACCCCCTGCTCACCCATGAGATGAGCGATCTTGTTGGCCCCGAGGACCAGCAGCAGACCGAAGACTCCCTTGACGATGCCGACGGCCGCCGCGTAGCTGAACCCGCCGTTGGTGATGCCGACGTTCCAGACGTAGGTGTCGAGCACCTCGGAGGCGCCGGGGCCGACGGCCGTGCGCTGGAGCAGGATCTGCTCGAAGCCGACGGTCAGCGCGTTGCCCACCTGGAGCACCAGCAGCAGGGCCACCACGGGGCGCAGGGCGGGCAGCGTGATGTGCCACATCCGGCGCCAGCGGTTCGCGCCGTCCATGGCGCTCGCCTCGTAGAGGTCCGGGCTGACCGACGCCAGCGCGGCGAGGAAGACGATGACGCCCCAGCCGGCGTCCTTCCAGATCATCTCGAAGGTGATCAGAAACTTGAACAGACCGGGGTCGGTCATCAGGTCGAAGCCCTCGTGACCGTGCTCCCGCAGCGTCTGCGCGATGAGTCCGGCCCCGCCGAACATCTGCTGGAACACGGTGACCACGAGCACCCACGAGAAGAAGTGGGGCAGGTACAGGATGGCCTGCGCCACCGCCCGCACCCGGGGCCGCACGAAGCTGTTGACGAACAGCGCGAGCAGGACCGGTACGGGGAAGAACAGCGTCAGCTGGAGAAGGAAGATCACCAGCGTGTTCTTGAGCGCCGACCAGAACAGCCGGTCGTTCACCATCTGCTGGAACCACTCGAAGCCGACCCAGGGGCTCTGCGAGATCGCCTCGAAGGCGTTGTCCGCGATGTACGGGTCGTAGTCCTGGAAGGCCACGACGTTGCCCGCCAGCGGGACGTACGCGAAGACCAGCAGCAGCGCGACGGCCGGCAGGGTCATCAGGATCAGCGTGCGGTCCCGGCGCAGCCGGTGGCGCAGCGGCAGCTTGGTGACCGGCCGGTCACCGGCCGCCCGCGTGGTGACCGGCGGCTTCGGGGTGTCCCGCGCGCGCCGGTCCTGTGTGCTCAGTGACATGTCAGGAGGCCGACTCGCCGGTCTCGTCGAGCAGCTTCTTGTACCAGTCGCGCAGCTTGTCGCCGCCCTTGGTCTTCCAGTCGGAGACCTGCTGCTGCATGTCGCCGACCTTCCTGCGGCCGCGCACGATGTCCTTCTCCAGGTCCTCGAACTGGGCGTTCAGCTCGGTGAAGCGGGTGGGCTCCTGGATCTGCATGCCGAAGAACAGCGGCTTCTTCAGGTGGGCGCCCTGGCGCTGCTGCCACTCGATGACACCCTTGGCGACGTCCGGGTGGTCGGGGTAGGCCCGGAAGGGCGCCGAGGTGGCGATGTACTCGTAGGTGGCGAAGACCTGGTTGTTGCCCTTCTCCGTCTTGGCGAGGACGCCGTCCTTCAGGGTGTGGTGGGTGCCCTCCAGGCCGTACGCCTTGAGACGCTGCTCCTTGGTCCCGTACGGGGCGGCGGTGTAGTTGGCGAGGGCGAGGACGTCCTCGACGGTCTTCTTGTCCGCCTTCTTGCTGACGAAGCACCAGATGTTGGAGGGCGAGGCCTCGTAGATGACCGGGGCGCCGCCGTCATGGGCGAAGAAGTCCATGGCGCCCATCCGGAAGTCCGGGTTGTCCAGCCGCTGGACCGCCGTCTTGCCGTACCAGTCGGAGATGTCCGCGTTGTACATGAGGACGTTGCCGGCGGCGAAGGTGGTGCCGATGTCGCCCTGCTCGGCCTTGGCGTCCGGGTGCACGAAGCCGGCCGAGTACAGCGAGCGCGACCACTCCAGCGCTTCGAGGTACTCCGGGGTCTCGTAGCGGTTGACCAGCTTGCCGTCGACGAGCTTCCAGTAGTAGGGCTTCTCCGGCAGCACCCCGAAGAAGACGTACGCCGACCACGTCATGTCGCCGCACGCCCACACCTTGCTCTTCGGGGCGTTGATCTCCTTGCAGAGGTCGTAGAACTCCCGCGTGGTGGTGGGGACCTCGTACCCCTTCTCCTCGAAGACGTCCGCGCGGTAGAAGGGGGTGATGTTCGGCGTCGACTCGGCGGGCATGGGCAGCCCGCGCAGCTTGCCCGCGAAGACCGCGCGCTGCCAGGCGCCGGTGGGGATTGCCGCGAGGTTCGGGTAGTCCTTGACCTTGTCGCCCGAGAGGTAGGGGCCGAGGTCGGCGAACTTGTTGGCGATCGCGCTCGGTATCTTCCCGCCCAGCTCCCAGCCGGGGACGACGACGGCGTCCGGGACGCTGCTGGAGGCGAGTACCGCGCCGAGCTTCTGGCCGTAGGTGTTGCCGTCCTGGTTCTGCCACTTGACCGAGACGCCGACCGCCTCGTCCATCGCGGTCCAGTAGGGGTTGCCCTGGCCCGGCGACGTGCCCCACAGCGGTGCCATGATGCTCAGCTCACTGCCCTTGCCCAGCTTCCGGGGCACCGACACCGCCAGCTGGTCGGCGGGAAGCGCGGTGGTGAATCCGACCGCCGAGCCGTTCTTGGCGGGGATGTCCGGGGTGACCGCCTCGGAGGGCACGAACGTCGGAAGGATGTCCTTCAGCTTCTTGCCCGTGGTCGTGCCCTCGTTCTTCGACCCGCCGGAACCACCGCCGCAGGCGGCGAGGAGCGGCATCCCGCCGCCCACGGCTGCCGCGACGACCACGGAGGAGCCGAGGAAACGTCTCCGGCTGGGAGTGGAGGGGGAGTTCGGCGTCATTGCGTCAACCCTTCGTGGTGCACCAGGGCGGTCCGGGGGCGTGTGCCGTCCGGCTCCTGTGTCTGAGATAGGGGGCGGTACCGACCGGGCCGGCGACGGTGCGCCGACCGGGACGAAGCGGGTCGACCCAAGGCGTCGAAGCGCTTCGATGTTGCAGTGAGGTTAAGGGAAGGGGTCGGGTGGCACAAGAGTCCGATTCCAGATTCCTCCGACCTGTGTCCCAACTGTTTCTTCGGGTGCGAGGGGGAGCGGTAACCGCAATGTCGGGGCACGCCCTTGACACCTGCGGATTGTGCACAGAGCATCGAAGCGCTTCGAAGATCCTTCGAAAAGCCTTGCTCCGGCCATACCTCCCACCTTTACAAGGGGTTTCGCACGTGACGGACCATCCGCTTCCCTTCCGCGACCCTCGGCTGTCCTTCGCCGCACGCGCCGACGACCTGCTCGGACGGCTCACGCTCGACGAGCGGATCGCGATGCTGCACCAGTTCGCGCCCGCGGTGGAGCGGCTGGGGATCGGCCCCTTCCGCACCGGCCAGGAGGCGCTGCACGGTGTCGCCTGGATGGGCGGGGCCACCGTCTTCCCGCAGGCCGTCGGTCTCGGCGCCACCTGGAACGAGGACCTGGTCCGCCGGGTCGGCGAGGCCGTCGGCGACGAGGTCCGCGCCAAGCGCGCCCAGGACGACCGGGTCGGGCTCAACGTCTGGGCCCCGACCGTGAACCTGCTGCGCCACCCGCTGTGGGGACGGGGCGAGGAGGGGTACTCCGAGGACCCGGCGCTCACCTCCGCGACCGCCGTGGCCTACACCCGCGGGCTGCGCGGCGACGACCCGCGCTACTGGCGCACCGCCCCCGTCCTCAAGCACTGGCTGGCCCACAACAACGAGACCGACCGCGACACCGCGTCCTCCTCGGTACGCCCCCGCGTCCTGCACGAGTACGACCTGCGGGCCTTCCGCGACGCGGTGCGGGCCGGCGCCGTCGCCGGGGTCATGCCCGCCTACAACCTGGTCAACGGCCGTCCCAACCACGTCTCCCCGCTCCTGGAACGGCACCTGCGCACCTGGACCTCCGGGCCGCTCGTCGTCTGCTCCGACGCCGGGGCGCCCTCCAACCTGGTCGACTCCGAGCACTACTTCGACACCCACGAGGAGGCCACCGCCGCCGCGCTCAAGGCGGGCGTGGACAGCTTCACCGACCACGGCCAGGACTCCTCGGTGATGACCGGCCGCGTCCGGGGCGCGCTGGAGCGGGGGCTCATCGACGAGAACGACATCGACACGGCCGTCCGCAGACTGCTCACGATGCGTCTCGCTCTCGGTGAGTTCGACCCGGGCCTCGACCCCTACGCCGCCACGTCCGCCTTCGACACCTCCGGCCACCGGGCGCTCGCCCAGGAGGCCGCCGAGCAGGCCGTGGTGCTCCTGAAGAACGACGGGCTGCTGCCCCTGGCGCCCGGGGACGGCCGGACCGTCGCCGTCGTCGGACTGCTCGCCGACGCCTGCAAGCTGGACTGGTACAGCGGCACGCTCCTGCACCGCTCGACCCCGCTGGACGGGCTCCGCGCACGCTACGGCGCCGAGAACGTCCTGTTCGCCGAGGGCGCCGACCGGGTCCGGCTCAAGTGCGCCGACGGCTGGCTGCGGGTGCCCGCGAACCCCTCGGCCGCCACCGGGGCACGCGGCGCCGAAGGCGCCCTGGACCCCGCCCTGCTCGCCGGGCGCACCGATCTGCCCCCGCTGGTGTGCGACCCGGTTGCCACCGAACTCGCCCTCGTCGACTGGGGGAACGGCGTCCTCACCTTCCGCACCGACGAGGGCCTGTACCTCTCGGTCGCCGACGACGGATACGTCAGGGCGTCCGCGGACGAGCCGGGCGGCTGGGTCGTCCAGGAGACCTTCCGCAGGGAGGAGATGGAGGGACACGCGGGCAGGCACCGCCTCGTGCACATCGGGACCGGTGGGTACGTGTCGGTCGCCGCCGACGGCGTGAAGGTTGCCGTCGACGGGGAGAGGATCTCGGCCGCCGGCGCCACGGTCTTCGAGACCGAGACGGTCGAACGCGGTGAGGACGCCGTGGCGCGCGTCGCCGCGGCCGCCGGCACCGTCGTCGTCGTGGCCGGCAACGACCCCCACATCAACGGCCGGGAGACCGAGGACCGCACGACCCTCGCCCTGCCCGCCCAGCAGGACCGGCTGTGGCGCGCCGCTCACGCCGCCAACCCCCGTACCGTCCTGGTCCTGACCTCCGCGTACCCGTACGCGGTCACCGACGCGGCGGCGGATCTGCCCGCGCTGGTGTGGACCGCGCACGGCGGCCAGGCGGCCGGTACCGCGCTGGCCCGGGTGCTCGCCGGTGACGTGTCCCCGGCGGGCCGGCTCCCGCAGACCTGGTACGCCTCCGACGCCGACCTGCCCGGCCTGTTCGACTACGACGTCATCGGCTCCCGGCAGACCTACCTGTACTTCGACGGCACCCCGCTCTTCCCGTTCGGCCACGGCCTCGGCTACAGCCGCTTCGGCTACTCGGACCTGGACGCGCGGCTGGACGGCGATCTGCTGCGGGTGGCGCTGACCGTCACCAACGAGGGGGCCGTCGCCGCCGACGAGGTCGCCCAGCTCTACGCGCGGGCCGTGCCCGGGTCGGAGGGCGGCGCCGACCTGCCGCACCGCGCGCTGGTCGGTCACCGCCGGGTGCACCTCGCCCCCGGCGCGGCCGAGCGCCTCGACTTCGCCGTACCCGTCGAGGAGTTGGGCCACTGGAGTGTGGCGCACGGCCGCTGGAGCGTCGAGCCGGGCACGTACGAGATCCTGGCCGGTGGGTCCAGCGCCGACATCCGCCTCACCGCGGCCGTCACCGTCGGCGGGGAGCCGTCCGGACCACGCCCCGTCCTGCGCCACGGCCTGGAGGCCGCCGACTACGACGAGCAGCGGGACACCGTGATCCTCGACCGGACGAAGCGGGACGGGGACGCCGTCGCCCCCTGCTCCGCCACCGATCCCGGTGAACTGCGCTTCCGGGACTGCGACTTCGGTGACGGAGCGGGCACGGTGACCGTGACCGTGTCGGGTGAGGGGTCCGTCGTCGTCGCGGCGGACGGCCAGGAGGCGGAGGTGCTCCTCACGTCCACCGGCGGCCCGTACGCGTTCCACGCGGTCCAGGGGGTGTTCGGCCCGCGCGGGGTGGGGGAGCTGCGGGTCACCCTGCGGGGTCCCGTGCGGCTGGCCCGCCTCGACTTCACCCCGGCCGGAGGCACCGCGTGACGCCCCCGCCCGGTCCCCGAACGTGTCCCCGTGCCCCTGGCGAGGAGTCCTCATGAAGTTCACCGACGGCTTCTGGCTCATGCGTGAGGGCGTCCGCGCCTCCTACGCGACCGAGATCCGCGATCTGCGGGTCGAGGAGAGCCGGTTCACCGCGTACGCCGCCGTCAAACGGGTGGCCGCCCGCGGCGACACCCTCAACACCCCGCTGATCACCGTCGAATGCTTCTCACCGGCCGAGGGTGTCATCGGCGTACGCGCCACGCATCACGCCGGAAAGGCCCGGCGCGGCCCCGACTTCACCCTCTTCCCGGACCCCCCGGACCAGGGCGCGGCGCCCGCGGCCACCCGCCGGGACGGGCCGGTCACCGAACTCACCAGCGGCCCCCTCACCGTGCGCGTGGACGGCGACGGGCCCTGGGGCCTCACCTTCCTCGACCAGGGCGGGCGGCGTCTGACCGGCGCCGGCCCCAAGGGCACGGCGTTCGCCACCACCCCCGACGGCGCGCACCACATGATCGCCCAACTCGCCCTGGACGTCGGGGAGAACATCTACGGCCTGGGCGAGCGCTTCACGCCGTACGTCAAGAACGGCCAGACCGTGGACATCTGGCAGGCGGACGGCGGCACCAGCAGTGAACAGGCGTACAAGAACATCCCGTTCTATCTGTCGTCCCGGGGGTACGGGGTCTTCGTCAACCATCCCGGCAAGGTCTCCTTCGAGGTCGGCTCCGAGGCGGTGGGCCAGGTCCAGTTCAGCGTCGAGGACCAGTCGTTGGAGTACTTCGTCGTCGCGGGGCCGACCCCCAAGGACGTCCTCGCCCGCTACACCGCCCTCACCGGCCGTCCCGCCCTGCCGCCCGCCTGGTCGTTCGGCCTCTGGCTCACCACCTCGTTCTGCACCTCCTACGACGAGGCCACCGTCACCTCGTTCGTCGACGGCATGGCCGAACGCGGCATCCCGCTCAGCGTGTTCCACTTCGACTGCTTCTGGATGCGCGAGTACCAGTGGTCCGACTTCCTCTGGGACCCCGAGGTCTTCCCCGACCCGGAGGGCATGCTGGCCCGCCTCAAGGAACGCGGACTGCGCGTCAGCATGTGGATCAACCCGTACATCGCCCAGAAGTCCGCCCTCTTCGCGGAGGGCGCCGCACGCGGCTACCTGGTGCGGCGCCCGAACGGCGACATCTGGCAGTGGGACCTGTGGCAGCCGGGTATGGCCCTGGTCGACTTCACGAACCCCGAGGCCACGGCCTGGTACGAGGACAAGCTGCGGCTGCTCCTCGACCAGGGTGTCGACTGCTTCAAGACCGACTTCGGCGAGCGCGTGCCGACGGACGTCGTCTGGCACGACGGCTCCGACCCCGAGCGGATGCACAACTACTACGCGCAGCTCTACAACAAGGCCGTCTTCGACCTGCTGGAGCGGGAACGGGGCGCCGGTGAGGCCGTCCTGTTCGCCCGTTCGGCGACCGCCGGCGGCCAGCAGTACCCGGTCCACTGGGGCGGCGACTGCTTCGCCTCCTTCACCGCCATGGCCGAGTCGCTGCGCGGCGGGCTCTCCCTGTCGCTGTCCGGCTTCGGGTTCTGGAGCCATGACATCGGCGGCTTCGAGGGCACCCCCGACCCGGCCGTCTTCAAGCGGTGGCTCGCCTTCGGCCTGCTCTCCTCGCACAGCCGGCTGCACGGCAACGTCTCCTACCGGGTGCCGTGGGAGTTCGGTGAGGAGGCGGTGGACGTGGCCCGGCGGTTCACCCTGCTCAAGCACCGGCTCATGCCCTACCTGTACGGGGCGGCCGCCGAGGCGCACCGCACGGGCGTCCCGATGATGCGCCCCATGCTGGTGGAGTTCCCCGCCGACCCGGCCACCCGCACCCTGGACCGGCAGTACATGCTCGGCCCCGATCTGCTGGTCGCCCCGGTCTTCACCGAGGACGGCGAGGTCGAGTACTACGTTCCCGAGGGCACCTGGACCTCGCTGCTCACCGGCGAGAGCGTCACCGGCCCCGCCTGGCGGCACGAGACCCACGGCTTCGACAGTCTGCCCGTGCTGGTGCGGGACGGTGCCGTGCTGCCCTGGGGTGCCGACGAGGGGCGCCCGGACGGCGACTGGCTGGACGGGCTCACCCTGCGGGTCTTCGGACCGTCCGCCGCCGGGCGCACCGTCACGGTGCCGGACCTCACCGGGGCCACGGCGGCGACGTTCCACGTCGTACGGGACGCGGCGGGAGCGCGCGTCACGGCGGAGGGCACCACGCGCCCGTACCGCGTGTGCGTGGAGGAGACCGGAGCGACGGGGGAGGGGGCAGGGCGGGTGACCGTGCCCTGAGCCGCGCCGGAGCCCGGACGGCCCGCAGCCGGACCCGGCGCGGCGGACCGGAGGTGACCGCACCCGCGGCCCGCCCCCGTTCCGCCGCCTCCCCGGGGACGGCGGGGCCTCCTCACGGCCCCTCGACGACCGGGACCACCACCCTGTCCGGTGCCCGCCCGCCGGGGTGCGCCTCCTGGCTCCCCGGCCGGGCGAACTGCGTGCGGTACAACTGCGCGTAGCGTCCCCCGGCGGCGAGCAGTTCTTCGTGGGTGCCCCGTTCGGCGATCCGTCCCGCCTCGACCACCAGGATCAGGTCGGCCGCCCGCACGGTGGACAGCCGGTGCGCGATCACCACGGCGGTGCGGCCCTCCAGCGCCTCCGCCAAGGCCTCTTGCACCGCCGCCTCCGAGGTGGAGTCCAGATGGGCGGTCGCCTCGTCCAGGATGACCACCCGCTGACGGGCCAGCAGCAGCCGGGCGATGGTGAGCCGTTGGCGCTCCCCGCCGGAGAGGCGGTAGCCCCGCTCGCCCACGACCGTGTCCAGACCGTCCGGCAGGGACGCCACCAGCCCGTCCAGCCGCGAGCGGCGCAGCGCGTCCCAGATGTCGTCCTCGGTGGCACCGGGCCGGGCGAGCAGGAGGTTGGCCCGCACCGACTCGTGGAACAGGTGCCCGTCCTGGGTGACCATGCCGAGGGTCTCGCGGACCGAGTCCGCGCTCAGGTCGCGTACGTCCACCCCGTTCAGCCGCACGGTGCCGCTGTCCGGGTCGTACAGCCGGGGGAGGAGCTGCGCGATGGTCGACTTGCCCGCGCCCGAGGAGCCGACGAGGGCGACCGTGCGGCCGGGCGCGGCGGTGAACGAGACGTCGTGGAGCACCCGTTCGCCGCCCCGCCGGTCGAGGACCGCGACCTCTTCCAGCGAGGCCAGGGAGACCTTGTCGGCGGACGGATAGCCGAAGGAGACCCCCTCGAACTCCACGGACACCGGTCCGTCCGGGATCCGCCGGGCGTCGGGCCTCTCCTCGATCAGCGGCTTCAGGTCGAGGATCTCGAAGACCCGCTCGAAGCTGACGAGCGCGCTCATCACCTCGACCCGCGCGCCCGCCAGGGCCGTCAGCGGCGCGTAGAGGCGGGTGAGGAGCAGGGCCAGGGCGACGACCGCCCCCGGCTCCAGGCCGCCGCGCAGCGCGTAGTGGCCGCCGAGCCCGTAGACCAGCGCGAGCGCCAGCGCGGAGACCAGGGTGAGCGCCGTGACGAACGTGGACTGGAGCATCGCCGTACGGACACCGATGTCGCGTACCCGGCCCGCGCGGGCGGCGAAGGCGGCGGACTCCTCGGCGGGACGCCCGAACAGCTTGACCAGGGTCGCGCCGGGCGCCGAGAAACGCTCCGTCATCCGCGTGCCCATGCTCGCGTTGTGCCCGGCGGCCTCCCGTTGCAGCGCCGCCATCCGGGAGCCCAGCCGCCGCGCGGGGAGCACGAACACCGGCAGCAGCACCAGGGCGAGCAGAGTGATCTGCCAGGAGAGGGTGAGCATCACGGCGAGGGTCAGCAGCAGGGTGACGAGATTCGACACGACCCCGGAGAGCGTGTTGCTGAACGCCCGCTGGGCGCCGATCACGTCGTTGTTGAGGCGGCTGACCAGCGCGCCCGTCCGGGTACGGGTGAAGAAGGCGACCGGCATCCGCTGGACGTGGTCGAACACCGCGGTCCGCAGGTCGAGGATCAGCCCCTCGCCCAGGGTGGCCGACAGCCACCGGGTGAGCAGGGCGAGGGCCGCCTCGGCGACGGCGATGAGGGCGATCAGCAGGGCGAGCCAGGTCACCGTGCCGGTGTCGTCGCCGTCCACGATCGCGTCCACGACCCGGCCCGCCAGGACCGGTGTGGCCACCGCGAGCAGGGCGGTGACCACGCTGAGCAGCAGGAACCGGAGGATCCGCCCCCGGTGCGGCCGGGCGAAGGACCCGATGCGGCGCAGGGTCGCCCGGGAGAACGGCCTGCGTTCCTCCCGGGCGTTCATCGCGCTGTGCAGCGACGTCCAGGCGGTGACTTCCATGTCCATGCGGGTGCCTCCGGTGTCGGTTCCGTACACCGGGAACGCTAGGACCTCGACCTTGCTTGAGGTCAACCCGCGCCGTGGGGCGGTCCCTTGTGCGGGGCCGCCCCACGGCGGTCGGTCAGGCGTGCGGGACCACGGCGACCGCGCACGGGGCGTGGTGGAGCGCCGCGTGCGTGACCGAACCCAGCCGGCGGACGCCCGGCTCATGGGTGCGGCGGCCGACGACCAGGAGCTGGGCACCCCCGGTGGCGGACAGCAGGACCTCCGACGCGGGACCCGACTCGACCTGTTCGACGACCTCGACCCGGGGGTACTTCTCGCGCCACGGGGCCAGGGCGTCCGCCAGGATCCGGCGGTGCAGGGGCTCCAGCCCGCCCTGCTGCTCCGCCATCCACAGCGACCCCGGGCTCCACATCAGGACCGGCGGCACCTCCCACGCGTACACGGCGCGCACCGGAACCCCGCGCTCCGCCGCCGAGGCGAAGGCGAAGTCCAGCACCGGACCGCCGGCCGCCTCCGCGTCCTGGACACCGACGACGATCTCCCCGGACGGCCGGGGCGCGGGGTTCTCCGGACGCGTCTCGCGCACCATGACGACCGGACGGGTCGTACGGCGCAGCACGTGCAGGGAGACCGAACCGATCAGGTATCCGGCGAGGGTCCCGTAGCCCCGGGAGCCGAGGACCAGCATCTCCGCCCGCGCCGCCTCGTCGACCAGTGTGGGCACCGGATCGCCGACGACCACCTCGGTGGTGACGTCCAGGGCCGGGTGCGCCCCGGACACCCGCGCAGCGGCGTCGCCCAGCACGGCGCGCACCGCGCGCTCCTCGGCGTCGCGGTCCCCGACGAAGCCCGTGTCGCCCGCACGCCATACCCAGGCGTACACGAGCCGCAGCGCCGCCCCGCGCCGGGCGGCCTCGTGCGCGGCCCAGTCGGCGGCGGCGAGGGAATGGCCCGTACCGTCCAGTCCTACGGTGATGGTGACCGACATGATCGCCTCCTGGTGGCAATGGATCTCGGGTCCATCCTCCCTGAGGGCTCCGGCGGGCTTCACCCCGGCACGCGCGAAGGCCGCCGCCCGGGTCGCGAACCCGGACGACGGCCCTCGGTACGACGGGCCCCGCGCGGTCAGTATCCCGGCGGGACGTGGGACGGACGGCCGCGGCCGCGCGTCAGGTTGTAGCCGAACACCGCGGCGAGCGAGGCGAGTACGCCACCGCCGACCGTCCACAGCCAGCGGTCGGTCCACCAGCCGGACGCCCAGCCGTCCTCGGGCTCGCTGCCCAGGGAGACCTTCGCCGAGCCGTCCTCGCCGCCGTCCCCGGAGGACACCCGCGCGACCGAGGACGCGCCCGGTACGAGCGGCTCGGAGAGCGTGCCGTCCACGTCGTGGGCGCCGCCCTTGTCCACCGAGGTGACGCGCGTCTCGGCGCGCACCGGCAGACCGAGGTCCTCCTCGGCCAGGTCCACGACCGTCAGCCGTACGTAGTAGCTGCCCGGCAGCGGGTCGTTCGCCCACGGCTCGGACCAGGCGCGCACGGTCCGCAGCACACAGGACAGCTCGACGGTGTTCGCGTCCGGCGCCGCCTTCCGCGTCTGGTGGCCGTACATGCACGCCTGGCGGCGGCGCAGACCGTCGTACACGTCCACCTGCCAGGTGGAGGCGCCGTGCCGGGTGGCGTTCTCGGGCAGGGTCACCTTCGCGTGGACGGTGGGCCGTTGGCCGGCGTCGGCGGGGAAGACCCAGTACAGGTAGTCACCGGTGGAGGCCCCGGCCGTCGCGGTCTGCTCCTGCTGGACGGGCGTGGCGGTGCGGAAGGTGGTGCCGGCCTCGGTGGGCCCGGCGTCACCGCCGTCGGCGGGGCTCGCGCTCGCCGACGGGTCGTCGGCGACCGCCGCTCCCGCCGAGGCGAACAGGGTGGCCCCGGCGATCAGGATCCCGGCGCACACGCGTCCGAGACGGTTCCTGCGGACGGTACGCATCAGTTGGTCCTCCAGACGGCGACGCGCCAGCGTGAGATCCAGCCGGTCAGCAGGCCGGCGATCAGCCCGGTCAGCACCATGGCACCCAGCAGCCACCAGCCGCGGCCCAGGCCGAACGCGGCCACGTCGGAGGCGTTGTCGGGGCCGTCCACCAGGTCGATGGTCAGCTCGACCGGCATGCCCGGGGTGGTCTTCACCGAGGCGGGCGCCGAGAAGGAGTTGCCGAGCTGGAGGCAGACGGTCTCGGCCGGGGGCTCCGCGCCGTCCTCGCTGTCCAGTTCGGGCTTCGGGTAGCGCAGCCCGGCGGAGATCGCGTCCGTGCGGCCGGTGCCGGACTCGGCGCCCCGGACGATCTCACGGCCGTGTGTGGTCACCGCGCGCAGCAGCACGCCGTAGTCGTTGTCCACGGCGCGGTCCGCCGAGACGCTCACCGAGGCGCGCAGCTCCTGGCCGGGCCGGACGTCCACCCGGTACCAGCGGTGCTTGCCGATCACCTGGCGGTCGGTGTAGAGACCCGCCTTCAGCTCCGGGGCCGCCGAGCAGCTGCCCGCGCCCTCGGTCGCCACCGGGGTGACGGTGGGCTCGGCCGCCCGGTCCACCAACTGCTTGACGCGGCCGGAGAGTTCGTCGGTGTGCTGGACGGCGGTGTAGGTGCCGCCGGTGGCCTCGGCGATGCAGGTCAGCTGGTCCCGGATCTTGGCGTTCGGTACCAGGCCGAGGGTGTCGATCACCAGGTGGATGCCCCGGGCGGCGATGTCGCGCGCCACCTCGCACGGGTCGAGCGGACCGCAGGTGTCCTCCCCGTCGGTGATCAGGACGATGCGCCGGGTGGCCTCGCCGCCTTCGAGGTCGTCGGCCGCGCCGAGCAGGGCCGGGCCGATCGGGGTCCAGCCGGTCGGCGCGAGCGTGGCGACGGCGGTCTTGGCCTCGGTGCGGTCGAGCGGGCCGACCGGGTAGAGCTGCCTGGTGTCCTTGCAGCCGACCTTGCGGTCGTCGCCCGGGTAGTCGGCGCCGAGCGTCCGTATACCGAGCTGCACCTCGTCGGGCACCGCGTCCAGGACGTCGTTGAACGCCTGCTTGGCGGCGCTCATCCGGGACTGGCCGTCGATGTCACGGGTCCGCATGGAACCGCTGACGTCCAGGACGAGTTCGACCTTGGGGACCAGGGCGGAGGGGGGTTCGTCGGCGGCGGCCGGCAGCGCGGTGCCGAGTCCGGCGGTCAGGGTGGCGAGCAGGACGCACACCCCGGCCGTCAGCCGTTTTCTTGTGATCATCGACGGATCCTATTGAAGATCCGCGGACATCCCCAAAACCGGTCCGGTCCCCGCCACTTCGAGGCCCCCGGACCCCGCCCGTCCGCGCCGCTCAGCCGCCGAGCAGCGGCTCCGCCGTCCGGTCCAGCACCGACCCGATCCGCTCCCAGGACTCCGTGTCCCGCTCCACCGGCGGCAGTTCGGCGTCCTCGGCGCCCGCGCTCCACCGGGCGGCCACCGCGACCGGGTCGCCGCCGCCGGCCGCCGACGCGGCGAGAGCGGCCGCGCCCCGCGCGACCAGTTCTCCGCTGCCGGGCACGATCAGGGGACGCCCGGAGAGGCGCCGCACCGTCTCCACCCAGGTGCGCCCCTGTGCCCCGCCGCCGATCAGCCGCAGCGGACGGGCGGCGACCACCGGGTCGGCCGGGTCGAGGCCGCAGGCGCGCGAGAGCTCGTCGAGCGCGCGCAGTACGGTGAACGCCGCGCCCTCGTAGGCGGCGCCGAGGAGTTGCTGCGGTGTGGTGTCGTGCCGGAGCCCGGTCAGCAGACCGGAGGAGGTCGGCAGGTCCGGGGTGCGCTCCCCGTCGAGGAAGGGCAGGAGCACGGCCTCGCCGCCGGGCACCGCGTCGTCGCGGTGCAGGCCGAGCAGGGTGGCGACCTTGTCGACGGCCAGGGTGCAGTTGAGCGTGCAGGCCAGCGGGAGGTACGTCCCGTCCGCCGCCGCGAACCCGGAGAGGGCCGTGGAGGCCGGCCGGGCGCGGGAGGCGGCGAAGACCGTACCGGAGGTGCCGAGGCTGAGGACGGGGTGGTCCAGCAGTCCGGCCCCGCCCAGCCCCAGGCCGACGGCGGCGCTCATGTTGTCCCCCGTGCCGGCCGCGACGGCGATCCCCGCGGGCAGCCCGAGCGCCTCGGCCGCCGTGGCGGTCAGCGAGCCGATCCGTGTCGCCCCGGTGTCGGCGACCGGCGGCAGCAGTGACTCGTCCAGCTCCAGCAGGCCGAGCAGCTCGGGGTCGTAGGCACGGGTCCCGGTCGCGTACCAGCAGGTGCCCGAGGCGTCGCCCGGGTCGGTGGCCGCGGTGCCCGCGAGCCGCTCGGTCAGGAAGTCGTGCGGGAGCCGCACCGCCGCGGCGGCCTCCGCGTTCGCCGGGTCGTTCTCCCTCAGCCACTGCCACTTCGACGCGGTCATGGAGGCGACCGGCACCGTGCCGGTGCGCGCGACCCACGCCTCCGGCCCGCCCAGCGCGCCGGTGAGCGCCGCGGCCTGCGGCGCGGACCGGGTGTCGTTCCACAGCAGGGCCGGACGCAGCGGACGGCCGGACCGGTCGAGCACCACGAGACCGTGCTGCTGCCCGGCCACGGCGACACCGGTGACCGAGGACGCGGAGAGACCGGACTCCTTGAGTCCCGAGGCCACCGCGTCGCACAGCGCCCGCCACCAGACCTCGGGGTCGCTCTCCCGGGCACCGCCCTCGCCGGTGACCACGTGCGGTGCCCGGCCGACCGCGAGCAGCTCGCCGGTCACGGCGTCGATGACGGCCGCCTTGGTGGACTGGGTGGAGCTGTCCACGCCGATGACGACGGTACGCGGCGGCATGGGCTACCTCTTCCTCGCATGCGGATTTTGATCGTGAGACGAACAAATTACGTGATCGTCGGCCTCCCGAACAGAGGCGGCCGGTGATGCGTGTACGGGGGCTTCCCTCGGCGGGGTGGGTCGTGGCACATTAATAATGTTACTGAACAAATCTGCCGGCCCTTCCCTGCGGCCGGCGTCTCACCCGACGTACACGAAGGCGGACAGACGATGCCGGAGCGCTTCACTCCCACTCCTGAGGACGGGTTCACGTTCGGTCTGTGGACGGTGGGCTGGCGGGGGAACGATCCGTTCGGTGAGCCGACGCGGCCGGTGCTGGATCCGGTGGAGTCGGTGGAGCGGCTGGCGGAGCTGGGTGCGCACGGGGTGACGTTCCATGACGACGACCTGATTCCGTTCGGTGCGGACGAGGCGGAGCGGGCCCGGTTGGTGGGGCGGTTCAGGGCGGCGTTGGAGCGCACCGGGATGAAGGTGCCGATGGCGACGACGAATCTGTTCACGCATCCGGTGTTCAAGGACGGGGGGTTCACGTCGAACGACCGTGACGTGCGCCGGTTCGCGTTGCGGAAGGTGATCCGGAACATCGATCTCGCGGTCGAGCTGGGTGCGGGGACGTATGTGGCGTGGGGCGGGCGTGAGGGTGCGGAGTCGGGGGCGGCGAAGGACGTGCGGCTGGCGCTGGACCGGATGAAGGAGGCCTTCGACCTGCTGGGCGAGTACGTCACCGGGCAGGGCTACGACCTGCGGTTCGCGATCGAGCCGAAGCCGAACGAGCCCCGTGGGGACATCCTCCTGCCCACGATCGGGCACGCTCTGGCGTTCATCGAGCGGCTGGAGCGGCCGGAGCTGGTGGGGGTGAACCCGGAGACGGGGCACGAGCAGATGGCCGGGCTGAACTTCCCGCACGGCATCGCGCAGGCCCTGTGGGCGGGCAAGCTCTTCCACATCGACCTCAACGGCCAGTCCGGGATCAAGTACGACCAGGACTTCCGTTTCGGCGCGGGCGACCTGCGCCAGGCGTTCTGGCTGGTCGATCTCCTGGAGAGCGCCGGGTGGGACGGGCCGCGCCACTTCGACTTCAAGCCGGTACGCACCGACGGTATCGACGGGGTGTGGGAGTCCGCGAAGAACTGCATGCGCAACTACCTCATCCTCAAGGAACGCGCCGCCGCCTTCCGCGCCGACCCCGCCGTCCAGGACGCCCTGACCGCCTCCCGCCTGGACGAACTCGCCCGCCCCACCGCCGACGACGGCCTGAAAGCCCTCCTCGCCGACCGCACCGCCTACGAGGACTTCGACGCCGACACCGCCGCCCAGCGCTCCATGGCCTTCGAAACCCTCGACCAACTCGCCATGGACCACCTCCTCAACGTCCGCTGACCCGGCCGCCGTAATCCGACGGCGGCACGGATCCCCGCCCTCCCGGACCGCGGACGACGGCCCGGGAGGGCGGCCGTCCCGTTCCGTGAGGGGCCGGCCGTCCCGGGCCCCGGCACCCGGATCCCCGGCACGGCGGATCTCCGGAACGGCCCCCGCCGGGCGAGGGCTCAGGCGTCCGTCGGCTCCGGGCGGGCGTACGCCACCGGGTCCGCCAGCACGTCCTGCACCACCAGGGCCGCCGCGCCCCGCGCCGCGTCACCCGCCACGGAGGAGGCGCGCAGCCTGCCACCGTCCGGGGACCAGAGGCCGGAGACCACGCGGCCCGTCAGCTCCGCGTCGACGGGCGGGGACAGCCACGGCATCAGGCAGCGGTATATCCCGCCCAGCACCACCGCGTCCGGGTCGAAGAGGTTGACCGCACCGGACAGCACCCGTCCCAGCATCCGGCCCGCCTCGGCCACGGCCGCGACGGACCGGGCGTCCCCGGCCCGGGCCCGCCGTTCCAGCTCCATCACCCCGGCCGCACCGCCGCCGGACTCCTCGACACCGGCCGCCCGCAGCAACGCGGTCTGGCCGGCGTACTGCTCCAGGCAGCCGCGTGAACCGCAGCGGCACTCCGGTCCGTCCGGGTCCACCATCACGTGCCCGATCTCCCCGGCGAACCCGTGGGCCCCGCGCAGCAGTTCGCCGTCGAGCACCAGCGCGCCGCCGACGCCGATCTCACCGGTCAGATAGAGGAAGCTGCGGACCGCGTCGAGCCCGCCGAACCACAGCTCGGCCAGCGCCGCGAGGTTCGCCTCGTTCTCCGAGCGCACCGGCAGGGGGGACGCGCCGGGCCACAGTCCGGTGAGCGCCCGCGCGAACAGCTCTTCCGCGGGCACCTGGTTCCAGCCCAGGTTCGGTGCCTGGCGCACCGCGCCCCCCGAGACGAGTCCGGGCAGCGCGAGCGCGGCCCCGACCGGATGAAGGCCCTGCTCCCGTGCCGAGTCCAGGGCGCGGGCGGCGATTCCGGCGGCCCGGCTCAGCACCTCCCCGGGCGGGGCGCCCCGGTTGTCCAGGTGCTCGGTCTGCCGGACCCGTCCGGTGCCGGCCAGATCCACCACGCACACCGACACGTAGTCGATGTTGATCTCCACGCCGAGCCCCGCCGGGCCGGTCCGGGCCACCTTCAGGGCGGTGCCGGGCCGCCCTGCCTGACCGCTGAACGTCTTGCCGGACTCGGTGAGGAAGCCGCTGTCGAGCAACTGCTCGACGAGCGAGGACACGGCGGCCCGGGTGAGGCCGACCCGCGCCGAGACCCCGGCCCGGGTGGCCTCGGCGCTCTCGCCCTCGTCGCGTACCGCCCGCAGCACGAGGCTGAGGTTGTGACGCCGCACGGTGTCCTTGTCCGCCTTGGGCCCCAGCGGCGGGAGGTAGCTCTTCATGTCGCCGCCGAGCCTATGGGATGCCGGGCCCGCCCGGACCACGCGGTCCACACGCCCCACAGACCACGCGGGTCGGTCCGGGGCGGGACGGTACGCGCCCCGCCCCGGACCGCCGTGCTACGGCCGTGCGCCCCGGGCCTCCAGCATGTCGGCCATCAGCGAGATCTCCGAGTCCTGGGCACGGGCCATGCCCGCCGCCAGGTTCCTGATCTCGTCCGTCCCGGCCGACGCGGCCGCCGCCCGCGCCATGTCCGCGCCCGCTCGGTGATGGACCGTCATCAGCCGCAGGAAGCGCACCTCGGCGTCCCGGCCCCCGGCCGCGCGCAACGCGTCCAGTTCGGTGTCGGTCGCCATCCCGGGCATCAGCGAGCCGTCGTCCGCGGTGACGGGATGGCCCATCCACTCCATCGGCGCCCGCTCCGAACTCTTCGGCCGGCCCCACGACTCCAGCCAGCCCAGCATCATGCCCCGCTGGTTGGCCTGCGTGTTGATGATGTCGTACGCGAGCCGTCGTACGCCCTCGTCCGTCGTGCGGTCCCGTACGACGAACGCCATCTCCACCGCCTGCTGGTGGTGGACCGACATGTCCCGGGCGAAGCCCACGTCCGCCGAGTCCTCCGCGGGAGCGGCGGCCGACGTCCCGGAGCCCGCGGACGGGGACGGGGACGCCGACGAGGGCCGTACGACGGTCAGCAGCACCAGACCCAGGGCCACCAGGAACACCAGGGCCCCCGCCGTCACCAGCGGGCGGGGGAGACGTACGGCCGGGCTCATCCCGCGACCCCGCCGCCGCACGCGGCACCGGGCTCGGGGGTCTGGGGGCCCTGGACGTACTTGGTGAAGAACTGCGCGACACGGGCGTCCGAGGCGCTCTTCACCGTGACCTGCTTGCCCCAGGCGCTCAGCACCAGCGGGTCCTTCTGGTCGGCCACCGGACTCATCAGGGAGTAGGGCGTCTTCCCGACGCGCTCGGCCAGCGCCTTGACGTCGGCGTCGTCCGCCTTGTCGTTGTACGTGACCCAGACGGCGCCGTGTTCGAGGGAGTGGACGGCGTTCTCGTTCGGTATCGCCTTGGTATAGACGTCGGCGTCGCAGTTCATCCAGACCGGGTTGTGGTCACCGCCGACGGGAGGGTTCATCGGATAGTCGACGGCCGTCTCCACATGGTCCTGGCCGAGTCCGTCCCAGGTCCGCTCCCCGGTGACGGGGGACGTCCTGGCCTGCTCCTCGGCCCGGTCCTGCTCGTCGGCGGCCGACATCAGATAGCCGCCTCCGGCGACGAGACCGGCGAGCACGACGACGGCGGCGGTGATGGTGACGACACGGCCGCGCCGCTCACGGGCCCGCTCCTTGCGGCGGGCCTCCTCGAGCTTGGCGCGGCGCGCGGCGGCATTGCTGTTCTGGTTCTTGGCGGAAGCCATGGGTGTCCTCGGGTTCGGCGCGACGCGCCCGTGCCGCGTCGCGCCGTCCACGGCGCGGGGCACACGGTGCGTCGGCGGGGAAAGGGGGCCGTACGGAAGGCCGCCCCGGCGCGCACGCGCGGACGGGGGCGGCCCGGCCTCTCTAAACCCGCTGGACCTGTAGCCGGAGACGGTCGACGGCGCCCGCGCCGTCGTGGGAGGGACCGCGGATGCCCGTCGCGCCCGACAGCGGGGCCTCCGGGGCGGCGCTCGTCGTCGTACACGTGAGCGGGGCCGGAGCGGTGGGCCCCGGCAGCACGGCCGACGTGGAACGGTCCGTCGTGCCGTGGCAGGAGCTTCCCGCCCCGCGCTCACCTGGGGCGTCGGCCGTGACGGCGGCGGCCGGGGACGGGGTGTGCACACGGACGGCCGCGGCCTCGTGGTGCGCCGCCGGCACACCGGTCGGGGAGCAGCAGAAGAGCATGGCGACCAGCGCCAGCAGCCACCCCAGCACGGCGGTTCGCGGGACGGCCGTGCCGCCCCGCCTCCGGTCCCCGCGCTCACCCGGTCTGTTCATCGGCACCATCGTACGATGCGTGAAACTTCAAGAGTGCCAACGGGTGGGCAGGATAGTGTGCCCCGGTGACGACGCGATCGAACATACCTGCGGGATGGCATCCGGACCCCCACGGCGCACCCCAGCTGCTGCGCTACTGGGACGGCTCGCGGTGGACCGAGCACACGCACCCGGCCCAGGGCCAGGCCGCTCCCGCCCAGGGCACGGCTCCCGCCCAGGCCCCCGTGCCACCGCAGGCCGCGGCGCCCTTCCCGCAGCCGGCCCCGCACCAGGCGCCCCCTCAGCAGGCCCCGCAGGCCCAGCGGCAGGGCGGTCCCGTCAGCTCCGGCTCACTGCTCGACCAGCCGGTCCTGATCGTGAACCAGAAGGCCAAGCTGATCGAGGTCACGAACGAGTACCGCGTCTTCGACCAGCACGGTGCCACGGTCGGCTCGGTCGTCCAGGTCGGCCAGAGCGCCCTGCGCAAGGTGCTGCGGTTCGTCTCCAGCATCGACCAGTACCTGACGCACCGGCTGGAGATCCGCGACGCCCACGGCCGGCCGCAGCTGGTCCTGACCCGGCCCGCGAAGTTCATCAAGTCCCGGGTCGTCGTGGAGCGCCCTGACGGGACGCCCGTGGGTGAGATCGTCCAGCAGAACGCCATCGGCAAGATCAACTTCGCCATGACGGCCGAGGGTCGGCAGATCGGCGCGATCAAGGCGGAGAACTGGCGCGCCTGGAACTTCGCCGTCGTCGACCACAACGACGCGGAGGTCGCCCGGATCACCAAGACCTGGGAAGGCCTGGCGAAGACGATGTTCACCACGGCCGACAACTACGTACTCCAGATCCACTACCAGCTGCCCGAACCGCTGCTCAGCCTCGTCGTGGCGACGGCCCTCACGGTGGACACCGCCCTCAAGCAGGACGCCCGCGGCCTCGGCTGACCCCGCCGCCGCTCGTCCGGCCCCCGGACCGGGCGGCTACGGCGTGTGGATGCCGAAGGGCGCCCCCTGCGGATCGCGGAGTACGGCGACCCAGGGCCCGCCCGGTACCGGTGTCGGCGGGACGATCTGCTCCCCGCCCGCACCCAGCGCCGTGGCGGCGGCCGCCTCGACGTCGGTGACCGAGAAGTAGGGCAGCCACCCCGGAGGGGTCGTCGGCCCCTCGGACAGCTCGTCGTCGTGGATCTCCTTCAGGCCGCCGAACTCGGCGCCGTCCACGCCCCAGTGGGTGTACCGATCCGTGGCGTCCACCGTCCAGCCGAACACCTCCGGATAGAAGGCCAGCGCGCTCCCGGTCCTGTCGGTGCGCAGCTCGGCCCAGCTCAGCGCCCCGGGAACGTTGAAACGCCGCGCCCCCGCGAAGTCCCGGGCCTGCCAGAGCGAGAAGACCGCCCCGGAAGGGTCGGCGGCCACCGCGAACCTGCCCTGGTCGAACACGTCGACCGGCTCGGTCACGAGCGTGCCGCCCGCCGCCCGCACCGCCCCGACCGCGCGGTCCGTGTCCGGCACCGCGAAGGAGACCGTCCAGCCCGGCCGTCCGCCGGGCTGGTACACGGGGCTGAGCGCGGCCACGGGGTCCTCTCCCAGCCGCGCCACCGTGTAGCCGCCCGCCTCGGGGCGCGGGTCGGTCAGGGACCGCCAGCCGAACAGCGCGGCGTAGAAGGTCTTGGAGGCGGTCACGTCCGAGGTGCTCAGCTCGACCCAGCAGGGGCCGCCGGGCACCGGTTCCGTGAGCTTCATGCCGTTTCCTCCCAAGGCGGGTGACAAGGTGCGTTCCTGGGCTGTTGTGCAGCACGCTATGACCGGCCGGGGGCGGCGGCGACCCGAGGGGGCGGGCGACGGTCCGGGGAGAGGCCGAGATGCTTCGCCGGTGTTTTATAGGTGTAATACCTGTTAACGTGTATGGGTGAGTGATACAGCCGTGCGATCCCGGAAGACGTCCGCCCCCAGACTGCCGCTGACCGGCACCCTCCGCCTGAAGAGCCCGGCGGAGACCTGGTACAAGCCGGCGCTGAGCGTGGTCGTCGCCTCCGCGGTGCCGAATCTGCTGCTGTACTCCCTCGACCGGCTCGACCTCGTGATGTACACGATGGCCGGCTCGCTCTGCGCGCTGTACGGGCACAACCTGCCGTACGCCCGCCGGGCCCACACCGTGGTCCGCGTCGTCCTCGGCATGGTCGCGGGCCTCGCCGTCTCCCTGGTGACCGCCTCCCTCACCGACTCCGTCGCCGTGCTGATCGCCGTCGGCGCGGTCCTGGCGGCCGTGCAGAAGACCTTCTGCGACGCCACCCGCATCGGGCCGCCCGGCCATGTGATCTTCACCTTCGTGAGCTCGGCGGCCCTCTTCACCCCGCAGGAACCCGGGCGGATACCCGGGCACCTCGGCCTCGCCCTCGCCGCGGGCGCCTTCGCCTGGCTGATCACCGTAGGGCCCGCGCTACGGCGCAGGGAGGGACCCGAGCGCCGCGCCACCGCCCGCGCCCTCGACGCCGCCGCGGCCTACGCGGCCGACCCCGGGAACCGCACCCGCCACGCGGCGGCGGCCGCCGTGCAGGCCGCCTGGCAGTCGCTGCTCGCCGCGGGACGGCCGACCCCCGTACGCCAGGCACTCGAACGCCTCGTCGTCCACGCCGAGCGGGCCCTCGCCACCACCTCCGCCGGACCGTCCCGTGGAGCCGGACCGTCCGGCGGGGCCGACCCCGCGGAGCTGGCCCGGTGGGCCGCGCGGACCCGGGGCAGGGGCCCCGTCCCCGCACCCCCGCCGGCTCCCGGCACGGTGGAACAGCTCTTCGGTATCGACGCGGAACGCTCCGGGCGGCGCAACCGGCGCGGACGGCGGGAGGCGAGGGCGAGGTTCCTGCGCGCCCTGGCCCCCGGCTCCCCGGTCCTGCCGGTCGCCTACCGCACCCTGACCGGCTGCGCGCTGGCCGGATACGTCTCGTACGCCCTGGGGGTCGGCCGCCCCTACTGGGCGATCGTCACCGCCGCCGCCGTGTACCAGCCCAACGCCACCCAGTCCTGGAGCCGGGCCCTCCAGCGCGTCTTCGGCAACCTCGTCGGCGTGCTCGTCTTCGCCGCCGTCATCCCGGTCGCCCGGCTGAGCCCGCTCGCCCTCGTGCTGTGCGTGCTCTGCTTCAACTTCGCCGCCGAGGCCCTGATCACCCGCAACTACTGGCTCGGTTCCGTCGCCGTCACCCCGATGGCCCTGCTCGTCGTGGAATTCGCGGGCGCCCACCCCGCCTGGGAACTCATCAGCGACCGCGCCCTGGACACCCTCGTCGGCGCCGCGGCCGGGCTGCTCGCGGTGTTCGCCGTACCCAACCGGCGGGCCGGCGGGCGCGTCGAGAAGGCCCTCACCGCGACGGCGGAGGCCCGCGCCGGTGCCGAACGGGTCCTGGCCGCCCCGGCCGCCGACGCCCTGGCGCTCGAAGCGGCCCGCAGGCGGCTGACCTCGTCCCTCGTCGAACTGCGCGACGCGAGCGACATCGCGGCGGGGGAGTGGTGGCAGCGCGCCCTGCCCGAGGAGGACATGCTCGCCGCCGAGCAGGCGGGACACCGTACGCTCGCGGCTACAGCACAGCGGCAGGGGCTGATCACCCTGCCCCCGGCGAACGGAGCGGTGTGACCGACGACATCGTGGCAGCGGTGGTACGGCAGTGGCATGCCGTCAATCCGGAATTGGACACCGGACCGATGGAGCTCATCGGCCGTATCAACCGCTGCGCGGCCCTCCTCCAGCAGGCGGAGGACGCGCCCCTGCGCGCGGCCGGGCTGACCCGGGGGGAGTTCGACCTGCTCGGCGCGATGCGGCGCAACGACCGCGAGCTGACCCCCGGCGAGCTGGCCCGGGAGACCTTCTCGTCCGGTGCCGCCGTCACCAAGCGGCTCCGCTCCCTCCAGGACGGCGGACTGATCGCCCGTCGCAGCGACGCCCGGGACCGCAGGGTCGCCCATGTGGGCCTCACCGAGGAGGGCCGCGCCCTGGTGGACCGGCTGCTCCCCGAGCAACTGGCGTACGAGCGCTCCGTGCTCTCCGGTCTCGACGAACGGAGCCGCGAAGGCCTCAGCGACCAGCTCAGCGAACTCCTGGTGCAACTGGAGGGCCGCCTCGGCGGAGCCCGCCGCTGAACCCCGGCGCCGGGCCCGGCCCCCGCTCAGCCGCTCCGCTCCGCGCGCGTGTCCGTGCCCGGTCCCGTGGCCGGTCCCGGTCCCGGCAGGGACGCCGACCGCCGTAGCTGCCCGGCGCGTTCGGCCAGGGCCGCGTCGCCGCCACGGTCGGCCGGTGCCGAGGCGCTCAGGGCCAGCCGGTCCCGGCGGCCCGGTCCCGCCAGCGGCACCGCGACCGCGTACAGACCCGGCACCGACTCGCCCCGGTCGAAGGCCCGGCCCAGCTCGCGGACCTCCGCCAGCTCGGCCAGCAGGGCGGCCCGGGACCTCAGGGTGCGGGAGGTCGCCGCGGGCAGTTCCTCCCGCGGATACAGCGCGTGGACCTGCTCGGCGGTCAGCCGGGAGAGCAGCACCTTGCCCGCGGCGGTCGCGTGCGCGGGGCGCACCCGGTCCGTCTCCAGGCTCACCCGCACCGGCTGCCCGGACTCGCGGCCGTCGGTGACGAGGACACGGTCCTCCACCAGCGCCGCGCTCTCCACGGTCTCCCCGGTCCGCCGTACCGCGTCGTCCAGGACCGCGCCCCACCGCGCCCGGAGCGCCGCGCCGAGACCCGCCGGGCGGCCCAGGCGCAGCAGCTCGGGTCCCGTCTCGTATCCCCGCCCCGAGGGGTCGCGCACGGCGAACCCCCGCCCCTCCAGCGTGCTGAGGACCCGGTGCGCCGTGGACCGGCCGACGCCCAGCAGGGCGGCGGCCCCGCTGACCGTGACGGTGTCGTGGACGAGGAAGAGCCGCATCAGCCGCAGACCGGTGTCCAGGGACTCGATCGTGTAGCTCCGCGCCCCCGCCGTCGCGCCCCCCGCCGCCTCCGCCGTCACCCCCGCCGTCGGCTCTCCCCTCGCTCCCGCCGTCGACGACTCGTACGCCTGTCCGTCGCTCACGATTCCGCTCCTTTCGATCCCATTCGATCGCATGTGCGTTTGTCCTGCTCTCCGGTGCACACGAATTCGCACCTCTCTGCGGGATTCGGTCAGGTGAGCGGCTCACTTCCGCTCCGACCTGGAAACCTGCCCGTCGAGGCACGGGCGGCGCATCGGCGCATTGTCCCGCAGAGAGGGACGACGGGGTCTGCTTTCTGCCGATTCCGGAATCCCTCACTCCTCGCACACGCGTCACGACGGTGGGTACGAAAACTGGCGAGCGTACTACCGCGAAGGTGCTCGCGCAGGGGGTTGGGTGAATGTGCCGAGGTGCTGTTCTCATCTGGTTAGGCTCACGCGCAGTGAAGTCGAGTTGAGATGAATTCGCGCGCTTGTTCATGACTGTCAGCACAAGTGCGTATACCTCCCGAATCAACCGCCAGAGGGTTTAGATGGTTCGTGCTGAATCACCGCCGACAAAAAGAGACATCCCCGTCGTCCGTGCCGCCCTGCTGCCCGTCCTCCTGATGGGCGGTGCCACCGCGGCCGGCGCGGTGCCGGTCACCGGGGCCACCCGGGCGGCGGTCGTCTGGTGCGGTGCGGTCGCCACCGTCGTGGTCGCCACGCTCGCCGTCGCACTCCACCGCCGACGCCGCGCGATGCGCCTCCAGCGCGCCGAGTACGAACAGCGCATCGCCTTCCTGGAACACCGCATCGCCGCGTACGACCAGGAGACCGTACGGCTCACCAAGGAACTCCTGCCCAACGCCATCCGGAGGCTGCGCGCGAGCAACTCCCCCCAGGAGGTGATGCGCGACGTCGTCGACGCGGACGAGACCTACCGCAACCTGCCCAAGGCCCAACGCGCCCTGGTGCTCCAGGTCCTCGACATCGTCGACAACGAGGAGGCCATGCGTGACTCCGCGCAGCGCGCCTTCGTCAGCGTCGCCCGCCGCGTCCAGGCCATCGTCAGCCGGCAGGCCAGTGAACTGCGGGAGATGGAGGACCACCACGGGCGCAACCCCGAGGTCTTCGACGACCTGCTCCGCATCGACCACGGCACCGCCCTCATCGGCCGGCTCGCCGACTCCATCGCCGTCCTCGGCGGCGCCCGGCCCAGCCGCCAATGGCCCAAGCCCGTACCGCTGTTCAGCGTGCTGCGCGGCGCGATGTCCCGGATCCTCGAATACCAGCGCGTCGACCTGCACTCGATCGCCAAGGTCGCCATCGTCGGCACCGCGGTCGAGCCGCTCATCCACGCCTGCGCCGAACTCCTCGACAACGCGACCCGCTACTCGCCCCCCCAGACCCGGGTGCACGTCACCGCGGTCGAGGTGCAGACCGGCATCGCCATCGAGATCGAGGACGGCGGCGTCAGCCTCAGCGAGGAGGCCCGCGCCCGAGCCGAGAACATGCTCGCCCAGGCCCGGGCCGGCATCAACATGAACGACCTCGGGGAGTCGCCGCGCCTCGGCATGGCCGTCGTCGGCCGGCTCTCCCGCATGTACCAACTCCAGGTGTCCCTGCGGCAGTCCGCGTACGGCGGGGTCCGCGCCGTACTTATCGTGCCGCGCGACATGATCACCACCGGCCCCGCCCCGGGCATCGCCCACGGCATCGGCGCCACCTCGCGTCCGCAGAGCTCGCTCGACATGTCGCAGATGCAGCACGTCGTCCCGCCGCGCGGCAAGCGCAAGCCCCGCCCCGTCGCGACCGGCCCCGTGCCCCCGGTCACCGCCCCCGTGCCCTCGCCCGCGCCGGCCGCCTCCGCCGCGTCCGGCACACGGCCCGCCGCCTCGTCCTCCCCCCTGGACGACGACGAGGTCGTGGTGACCGAGTGGACCGAGGGAGGGCTCCCGCAGCGCCGTAGCCGCGGCCGCGCCCCCCTCGGCTCGCACAACCTCCCGCACCAGGCCGCCCCGGTCACCGAAACCCCCGGCACCTGGGGCGGGAACCACGGACACGGCACCGGACGCCCCGGCGGCGGGGACACCCCGCCCGGCCTCTGGTTGGAGGCGTTCACGCAGGCGGTCAACGGTGTGCCCAAGGAGCCGCGCAGCGGCGAAGACTCTGACGACGCGTGGGACAAGGGAGACCAGAAGTGATCCAGCAGCGGGGAAACATGGACTGGATGCTGAAGGAACTGGCCGACGACGTACCGAGCATCCACCAGATCGTGGTGCTCTCCGCCGACGGTCTGCGCATCGCCCGGCACGGCGGCGACCCCGACGTCGCCGACCGTCTCGCCGCCGCCTGCGCCGGGCTGCAGAGCCTGGCCGCGGCCGTCGCCACCGAGATCCCCTACAGCGACGGCCTGATGAAGCTCGTCGTCATCGAGGTCACCGGCGGATTCTTCTACCTGATGGCCGCCGGCACCGGCGCCTACCTCGCGGTCCTGGCCGGCGAGACGGTGGACGCCGGACTGGTCGGTGCCCGGATGCGCGACATGGTCGTCCGCATCGGCGCGCACCTGACGAGCCCTCCCCGGCACGACGGGCAGGCCGGATGAGTGCGCCCCGACGAGAACGCCGCAAGGCCGACCCGGCGCTGAGCGACCCGGAACGGCTCTACGTGATCACCGGGGACACGGACGGCGAGAGGGCGGCGCTCGACCTCGTCACCATGGTCGTGTCGCAGGCGGAACCCTCGCCCACCGTCCAGCCCGAACAGGCCGCGATCCTGCGGCTCTGCAGGGCACCGCTGTCGGTGGCCGAGATCTCGGCCTACCTCAGTCTCCCCTTCAGCGTGGTCACCTCACTCCTGACAGAACTCCTGGCGACCGAACTCATCGAGTCGCGCGCGCCGATCGTCCGCGCCGCGCTGCCCGACCGGTCCCTCCTCGAAGCGGTGATGCATGGACTTCAGAAGCTCTGACACGATCACGGGCCCCCGCAGCGAGGACGTCCTCCCCACCACGGCCACCGCCGCGGTGAAGGTCGTCATCGTCGGGGGGTTCGGGGTCGGCAAGACCACCATGGTCGGCTCGGTGAGCGAGATCCGGCCCCTGACGACCGAAGAGACCATGACGCAGGCCGGGGTCGGCGTCGACGACAACGTAGGGGTGGAGAGCAAGACCGCCACCACCGTCGCCATGGACTTCGGCCGGATCAGCCTCAGCGAGGAACTGATCCTCTACCTGTTCGGCACCCCCGGCCAGGAACGCTTCTGGTTCCTGTGGAACGGCCTGTTCGAAGGCGCGCTCGGAGCCGTCGTCCTCATCGACACCCGGCGGCTCCAGGTCAGTTTCGACGTCATCGGACGGCTGGAGGAACGCGGAGTCCCCTTCGTCGTCGCCGTCAACACCTTCCCCGACGCCCCCCACCACCCGGTCGAGGCCCTCCGTAACGCCCTCGACCTGCCCGACGAGGTGCCCATCATCGACTGCGACGCGCGGCTGCGAGCCTCCAGCCGCGACGTGCTGCTGACCCTGATGCGCTACCTGCACAGCCTCGCCGTGCCGCTCGCCTGACGAGGTGCGCGTACGCCCGCGATCCCGCCGCGACCGGCCACGCGCACCCGTCCGATCCCCTGTTCCCCGGAAAGCCCGATCCCAGGAGCCCCTGTGACAACCCCCTTCCACCACGAACCTGGGTCCCTCCCGGGCCCCGTGCCGCCCCCCGGGTGCCCGGCCCACTCCATGGGCGCCGGGCCGGGAGGACTGCGCCGGTACTACGGGCCCGAGGCCGAGAACGACCCGGCCGGCCTGTACGCGAAGCTGCGCGCCGAGCACGGGTCCGTGGCCCCGGTACTGCTGCACGGCGACGTCCCCGCCTGGCTCGTCCTCGGCCACAGCGAGAACCTCCACCTGACCCGTACGCCCTCGCAGTTCTCCCGCGACTCCCGGCGCTGGCGCGCCCTCCAGGACGGCAGCGTCGCCCCGGACCACCCGCTCGCGCCGATCTTCACCTGGCAGCCGGTCTGCGCCTTCGCCGACGGCGACGCCCACGAGCGGCTCCGGGGCGCCGTCACGGACAGCATGGAGCGGATCGACACCCGCGGCGTACGCCGGCACGTCAACCGCTTCAGCAACCGGCTCGTCAACGACTTCTGCGAGAAGGGCGACGCCGAACTGGTCTCCCAGTTCGCGGAGCACCTGCCCATGATGGTGGTGTGCGCGGTCTTCGGGATGCCCGAGGAGTACAACGACCGTATGGTCCAGGCCGCCCGCGACATGATCCGGGGCACCCAGACCGCCGTGGAGAGCAACGCCTACGTCGTCGCCGCCCTGACCCGGCTGGTCGAACGGCGGCGCGCCGCCCCCGAGGAGGACCTCGCCGGGTGGCTCGTCTCCCACCCCGCCGGGCTGACCGACGTGGAGGTCGCGGAACACCTGCGGCTCATCCTCGTCGCCGCGTACGAGTCGACCGCCAACCTGATCGCCAACGTCCTGCGGATGGTGCTGACCGACCCCCGCTTCCGTGCCCGGCTCAGCGGCGGTCACATGACGGTCCCGGAGGCGGTGGAACAGACCCTCTGGGACGAACCGCCGTTCACCGCCGTGTTCGGGCGCTGGGCGGTGGGTGACACCGAGCTGGGCGGCCAGCAGATCAAGGCGGGGGACGCGCTCCTCGTCGGGATCGCGGCGGCCAACACCGACCCGGCCGTACGCCCGGACCTCGCCGCCAACATGGAGGGCAACCGCGCCCATCTGGCCTTCAGCGGCGGCCCGCACGAATGCCCCGGCCAGGACATCGGCCGGGCCATCGCGGACGTGGGCGTCGACGCCCTGCTGATGCGCCTGCCCGACCTGGAACTCGCCGTGGACGAGAGCGAACTGAGCTGGGTCGGCAACATCATGTCCCGCCATCTCGTGGACCTGCCGGTGACGTTCGCCCCCAGCCCGCAGCAGGAGATCGACGCCGACCCGCTGACCTCCATCGCGGCCCGGCAGCGCGCCCGGACCGACTGGGAGGTCTCCTCCCCGGCCGTCCCCCGCGGCACCGGCGCCACCCCGGCCGGTCCGCAGCCCGCCCATGCCCCGGCCGGGGTGCGGATCGCCTCCCCGTCGCCCCCCGAGGCCCCGGAGGAGTCCCCCGGACTCCCCGCCCAGCGCGGCGGCCCCACCACGATCTGGCAGTCCGTCGCGCGCTGGTGGAGCGGCCGCTGACACACGCGTGGTGTCCCGGACCGTCCCGGGACACCACGCCACGGGCCCCGGCGCGCCCCGGCGCACGGCACGCGGCCCGTACCATCGAGCAGCGTGAAGCTGACAATTCTTGGCGGTGGCGGATTCCGGGTGCCTCTCGTGTACGGGGCACTGCTCGGTGATCACGCCGAGGGCCGCGTCTCGCGGGTCACCCTGTACGACACGGACGCGGAGCGGCTCACCGCCGTCGCCCGGGTCCTCGGCGAACAGGCGCGGGGGGTGGCCGACGCGCCCGCGGTCGTGGCCACCGGCGACCTCGACGAGGCCCTGCGCGGCGCCGACTTCGTCTTCTCCGCGATCCGGGTCGGCGGCCTCGAAGGCCGGGCGGCGGACGAGCGCGTCGCTCTCGGCCTGGGCGTCCTCGGCCAGGAGACGGTCGGTGCCGGAGGCATCGCGTACGGGCTGCGCACCGTGCCCGTCGCCGTCGCCCTGGCCCGGCGGATCGCCCGGCTCGCCCCGGACGCCTGGGTCATCAACTTCACCAACCCGGCCGGGCTGGTCACCGAGGCCATGTCCCGCCACCTCGGTGACCGCGTCATCGGCATCTGCGATTCCCCCGTCGGCCTCGGCCGGCGGATCGCCCGGGTCCTGGGGGCCGACCCCGCCCGCGCCCGGATCGACTACGCCGGTCTCAACCACCTCGGCTGGGTCCGCGCCCTGCGTGTCGACGGACGCGACGAACTCCCGCGGCTGCTGGCCGACCCCGCGCTCCTCGGCTCCTTCGAGGAAGGCCGGCTCTTCGGCGCCGACTGGCTGCGCTCCCTCGGCGCGATCCCCAACGAGTACCTGCACTACTACTACTTCAACCGGGAGGCGGTCCGGGCCTACCAGGAGGCCGAGCGGACCCGGGGCGCGTTCCTGCGCGACCAGCAGGAGGGGTTCTACGCCCGGATGAGGGACCCGGCGGCCCCCGCGCTCGCCACCTGGGACCGCACCCGCGCCGAACGCGAGGCCACCTACATGGCGGAGAGCCGGGACGCGGCCGGCGCGGGGGAGCGCGAGGAGAGCGATCTGGAGTCCGGCGGCTACGAACAGGTCGCCCTCGCCCTGATGCGGGCCGTCGCCCGCGACGAGCGCGCCTCGCTGATCCTGAACGTCCGCAACCGGGGCACCCTCTCCGTGCTCGACGCGGAGGCGGTCGTCGAGGTGCCCTGCCTGGTGGACGCCGACGGCGCCCGCCCCGTGGCGGTGGACCCGCTGCCCTACCACGCGGTCGGGCTGGTCACCGCGGTGAAGGCGGTGGAGCGCGCCGTGCTGGAGGCGGCGGAGAGCGGTTCGAGGTCGGCGGCCGTGCGGGCCTTCGCGCTGCACCCGCTGGTCGACTCGGTCACGGTGGCCCGAAGACTGGTCGAGGGCTACCTGGACGTCCATCCGGGGCTCGCCTACCTCGACCGGCCCTGAACCCCGGGGCGGCGCCGGACGTCAGGGGGCGGGCACGGCCTTCGGCCGCCCCGGCGCCGCCCAGGACGGCGCCACCCCGGTGACCTGGCACACCATCAGGTAGAGCGGGATCGGCGGGGTGTACGGCGTACGGCTGTCCGGCACGTGGATCAGCCGGGGCCGCCCGCCCGGCACACAGGCCCCGGTGACGTACGAGACCTGCTCGGGCCAGTCCAGATCCAGGTCCGAGCCCGACGGGACGATCCACCACCACTGGTCCGCGTCGGCGAACACGCATCCGGCGCGCGGCAGATGGGACATCAGCCGGAATCCGTACCGCGCGGGAACTCCCACCGCGTCACAGCCCAGGCTCGCCGACAGCGCGGGCGGCAGGGGCAGCCTGACCCGCCCCGGGACGCCCGGCTCCGCCACGGAGCGCGAGCGGCGCGCCCCCAGCAGATGAGCCAGCGTGTGCCTCAGCATGCCGCCTCCGAGCCGGCCGGCAGCCGCGCCCACACCACGCGCCCGCAGCCGTCCGCCGCCTCGTGCGCGCCCCAGGCCGTGCTCAGCGAGTCGACCAGCAGCAGACCGCGGCCGTGCTCGTCCTCGGAGGCGGGCGACAACCGGGGCCCTTCGGGCTGGTGGCCCTGGTCGGTGACGGACACGCGCACACCGGCTCCGGAGTATTCGAGTTCGCAGACGACACGCGCGCTGGCCGTGTGCACCACCGCGTTGGTGACCAGTTCGGAGACGATCAGGACCGCCGCGTCCATGGTGTCCTGGCCGACCCGCCACGCCGTCAGCCGGGCCCGCGTCAGCCGCCGCGCGCCCGCCACGGACTCAGGGCGCGCCGACAGCGCGAAGCGGTCACGGAGCGCTTCCCTCCGGGGGCCGAGATCCACGAGCCGGGGGATGAGCGCACTGCCAGGTGCCACGACCGATTCCTCACAGTGGGGGCTGAGCCACGCTTCGGACCGTCGTGGAACACGAGCGGTCGCGACTACGTGAACTGGTTCACTCGCCAACTCTCCCCCTGACGAGAACACTTGGCAAGAGGCACTCTGAAAAATTCAGAGTGGCAGTGTCCTTGTGGTGGTCGCGCATGGCACACTGCTGGCACACAGCGCATCGGGAGGTCTGAAGTGAGCGAACCGCGGTCCGCCCCGACCGTGGGCCAGGTCGTTCTCGGCAAGCGCCTGCAGGACCTGCGGGAACGCGTCGGCCTGAGCCGCGACCAGGCCGCCAAGGTGCTCCGTGTCGCTTCCGGGACGATACGCAGGATGGAGACCGCCGAGGTCGGGCTCAAGATCCCCTACGTGCAGCTCCTGCTGAAGGCCTACGGAATCGCCGACGACGAGGTGGACGCCTTCGTCGACCTCGCCGAGGAGGCCAACAAGCCCGGCTGGTGGCAGCGCTTCCACGACGTCCTGCCCGACTGGTTCAGCATGTACGTCAGCCTGGAGGGCGCGGCCGCGCTCCTGCGCACGTACGAACCGCACTTCGTGCCGGGGCTCCTGCAGACCGAGGAGTACGCGCGCTGCGTCCTGCGCACCGGAGCGGTCGGCCAGACCCGTCCCGAGGACATCGAGCGCCATGTGGCGCTGCGGATGGAGCGGCAGTCGCTGCTGACCAAGGACGAGGCGCCCAAGCTGTGGGTGGTCATGGACGAGACGGTCCTGCGCCGTCCCGTGGGCGGCCCGAGCGTCATGCGGGCCCAGATCGACCGGCTCCTCGAAGCGACGGACCTGCCGCACGTGACGCTCCAGATAGCGGAGTTCGCCACCGGCCACCACCCCGGTACGTACGGCCCGTTCGTCCTCTTCCGGTTCGCCGTCCCCGAACTGCCGGACATGGTCTACAGCGAGTACCTGACCGGTGCCGTCTACTTCGACGCGCGCTCCGAGGTGGCTTCCTACCTCGAGGTCATGGACCGCATGGCGGCTCAGGCCGCAACTGCACAACGCACGAAGGAGATCCTGAGGGATTTCCGCAAGGAGCTGTGATGAACCACATATACAACGGCATGCCGGCCGGCGACCTGGGCACCGAGGGCTGGTACAAGCCGTGGAGCGGTGGTAACGGGGGCAACTGCATCGAAGCCATGAAACTGGCGGACGGCAGGGTGGCGGTGCGTCAGTCCGCCGATCCCGACGGCCCAGCCCTCATCTACTCCAACGGAGAGATCGCTGCCTTCATCCAAGGCGCCAAGGCAGGGCAGGCAGACTTCCTGCTCACCTGACATGCGCGACCGGTTTCCCGGCGGCCACGCCCTTGGTACATAGAGTACCCCAACGACTACCCAGAGACCCCGCCCCGGAGAAAATTCCGTGGCGGGGTTCGTCGTGTGTGCCCAGCGGCCGGCTCCGGGGCCAGAGGTGCCAGCTGGGCCGGTGGGCCGGAAGCCTGTTCGGGAACCCGTGTGGACCGGGCATGGAATATGCTCGCCCCATGCCTACGGTGTCCGATTTGTCGGCCTCTCTGATCCCCGCCGGGGTCGAGGAGGTGACGCGGTACCTCGACCTGGCCGGTGTCTGCTCGTGCGCGCTGCTCGGTGGTGCCGTGGCCCGCGCGGCCGGCCTGGACCTCTTCGGGTTCCTGGTGGTCGGCGTCATCTCCGGCCTGGGCGGCGGCATGATCCGGGACGTGCTGCTCCAGCACGGCACTCCGGTGGCGCTGACCGACTACACCTATCTGACCGTCGCCTTCGCCGGGGCCGCGGTCGCCTTCTTCATCCGGTTCGGGGAACAGTCCTGGAACCGGCTGTTCGTCGCTCTCGACGCCGCCGTGATCGGGTTCTGGGCGGTGGCGGGCGCCAACAAGACCCTCTCGGTCGGACTGGGCTGGCTCCCGGCCGTCCTGCTCGGCACCGTGACCGCCGTCGGCGGCGGCGCCCTGCGGGACGTCGTCCTCGGCCGCGTGCCCGCCGTGTTCGGCGGCAACGGCCTGTACGCCACGGTCGCCCTCGCCGTCGCCGCGGTCACGGTGCTCTGCGCCTACCTCGGCGTCCCCCTGGTCGGGGTCTGCCTCGGCGTCGGCCTGGCCCTGGTCTTCCGGCTCAGCGCCGTGCGCCACGGCTGGAACCTGCCCACCGGCCTGGACTGGCGGCCCCACTCCGCACTGGCCTCGGTGACACGGCGCCGCCTCGGTGCCCGCCGCGAGGGCCGTCGCCGCTCGCGCAAGGAGGAACGATGAGTGATCGCGCCCGCACCGTGCTGGCCGGGCTGGACGGCATCCGTACCGAGCTGGAGGACCTCTACAAGGATCTGCACCGCCACCCCGAACTCGGTCTCCGGGAGCACCGCACCGCCGGGAAGGCGGCCGACGCCCTGCGGGGCTTCGGCTACGAGGTCACCGACGGCATCGGAGGGACCGGGGTGGTCGCCGTCCTGGCCAACGGCGAGGGCCCGGTCGTCATGGCCCGCGCCGACATGGACGCCCTTCCGGTACGCGAACGGACCGGTCTGCCGTACGCCTCCACCGTCACTTACACCGACGAGGACGGCACCGAGCAGCCGGTGACGCACGCGTGCGGCCACGATGTGCACGTGACCTCTCTGATCGGCTGCGCCCAGCTGATGTCCCGGGCCAGGGACGCCTGGAAGGGGACCTTCGTGGCGCTCTTCCAGCCCTCGGAGGAGAACGGCGACGGCGCCGAGGCCATGATCGACGACGGTCTGACGTCCAAGGCCCCCCGGCCCGACGTGGTGCTCGCCCAGCACGTCCTGCCCTATCCGGCCGGATACGTCGGCACCCGGACCGGATCGTTCCTGGCGGCCGCGGACAGTCTGCGCGTCACCGTCCACGGCCGGGGGGCGCACGGCTCCATGCCCCAGTCCGCCGTGGACCCCGTGGTCATGGCCGCGATGATCGTCGTACGCCTCCAGACCATCGTCTCCCGGGAGCTGGCGGCCACCACCCCCGCCGTCGTCACGGTCGGCAGCGTCCACGCGGGCACCGGCCCCAACGTCATCCCCGACAGCGCCGTCATCCAGCTCAACGTCCGCACCTACGACGACGCCTCACGCACCCAGGTCCTCGACGCCGTCGAGCGGATCGTCAAGGCCGAGTGCCAGGCGTCCCGCTCGCCGCGGGAGCCCCTGATCGAGAGGATCAGCTCCTTCCCGCCCACGGTCAACGACGAGGCCCCGACCCGGCGGGTCGCCGAGGCGTTCGCCGCGTACTTCGGCGATGCCGCCCACACCATCGACCCGCAGACCGCCAGCGAGGACATGAGCGAGATCCCCAGGGCGTTCGGCGCGCCGTTCACGTACTGGGGCATCGGCGGCACCGACCCCGGCCTGTACGCCGCGGCCGAGAAGAAGGGCACCCTCGCCCAGGACGTCCCGGTCAACCACAGCTCCGCCTTCGCCCCCGTCGTCCAGCCGACCCTGGACACCGGTGTCAGCGCCCTGACCGTCGCGGCGCTCGCCTGGCTCCGCGCGTGACGGCGGGGCCGCCACCCTCGCCCGAAAAAACGGCGCCCGGCACCGGCCACGGAACGGGGGCCCGTGGGAGAGGCGGTCCGTCCCGCCCCTCCACACGGGCCCCCGGCCCTCACGCGCGCCCCGCGCCCCGCGGTCCGGTCACCCGGTCCGTGTGCCCGCGTCGGCGCGTCCCGTCCGTGTCCGCGTCACGGGACGAGCTTCAGCAGCTTGTTCGGTGACCCGGTGCCGACGCCCGTCAGGACGCCGGAGGTCGCGCCGTTCACGAGGGCGGTGGCCACCGCGGCGGGCGAGGCGCCCGGGTGGTTGGTCAGGTAGACCGCGGCGGCTCCGGAGACGTGCGGGGCGGCGAAGGACGTGCCGCTGCCGGTGTAGGTCGCGGTGTCCGAGGTGTTCCAGCCGGCCGTGATGTCGGAGCCCGGGGCGAAGATGTCCACGACCGGGCCGTAGTTGGAGTAGGTGGCCCTCGCGTCGGTCCGCGTCGTCGCGCCGACCGTGATCGCGGTGTCCACCCGGGCGGGCGAGTAACCGGACGCGGGCGCACCCGAGTTGCCGGCCGCGATGGAGTAGGTCACCCCCGAGGCGATCGACCGGCGCACGGCGTCGTCCAGCGCGGTGCTGGGGCCGCCGCCCAGGGACACGTTCGCGACGGAGGACGCCACGTGGTTGGCCGTGATCCAGTCCACGCCCGCGATGACACCGGCGGTGGTGCCGGAGCCGTTGTTGTCGAGGACGCGCACCGCGACGATCTTCGCCTTCTTCGCCACCCCGTAGGTGGACCCGGCGACGGTGGTGGCCACATGGGTCCCGTGGCCGGCACCGTCCTGGGCGACGGCGTCGTCGTCCACGAAGTCGTAGCCGTAGGAGGCGCGGCCGCCGAACTGCTGGTGGCTGATGCGCACCCCGGTGTCGAGGACGTAGACGGTCGTGCCGCCGCCCGCGGTGTCCGGGTAGGTGTACGTGCCGTTCAGCGGAAGGTTCGCCTGGTCGATCCGGTCCAGGCCCCAGGGCGCGCCGGTCTGGGTGGCCGTCGCGTGGACCTTCTGGTCCTGCTCGACGGAGGCGACGGCGGGGTCGGCGGCGAGACGCCTGGCCTCGGTGCCGCTGAGCGTCGCGGCGTAGCCGTTCAGCGCCGAGGTGTAGGTGCGGGTGATCCGCCCCCCGTGGTCGGCTATGAGCCGCTTGCCCTCGGCCGTGGAGGCCTTGAACCCGGACGCCTGCTTCAGTGTGACGATGTAGCTACCGGGGACGGCCTCCGCCGCTCCGGCATGCAGGACCCTGCCCTCGGGCGAGGACGCCTGGGCGGGTAAGGCGGCGCCCGCCCCGATCGCCAGGGCCAGGATCGTGGCGGAGGCGATCGCCAGGGCGGTCTTCCGCTTGGTGGTGCGGGTCGCTGTCATCGGGGGTCCTCCTCGAACGGGGGCCCGCCGGGGGTTCCGGCGCGCCGTACGGGGTCCGGCGTACGGGGTTCGTCCGCCGCTGACGACGATGGAGCCGCGCGTCCGGGCGGAGCAAGCGGATACGGTGGACTGTCATGCGCGCGCCATAGTGCTGACGGGAAGCCACCTCGCCGTCACACGGGGCAACACGGCCTTCGCGTGGGCCACATGCCCCGCCCACACGGCCGGCCGGTCCCACGGCGCCCCACGGGCAACCCTGGTGCCGACGCCCCGCGCCGCCCCACGGACACCGGCCGGGCCCGCCCCGCCCCCGGGTGACAATGGGCGTATGTCACGACGCAGCTCCCGTCCGCGCGGACTGGCCCCCGCCCCCGCCGCGCCCCGCCGGATCACACCGGAATCCCCCTGCCCCTGCGGTCTGCCGGCCACCTGCGCCGCGTGCTGCGGCCGCCTCCTCACGGGCGCGGCGGCGGCGCCGACCTGCGAGGCGCTGATGCGCTCGCGCTACACGGCCTTCGTCCTCCGGGACGTCGGCCACCTGCTGCGCACCTGGCACCCGGACACCCGCCCGCCCTCGCTCGACCTGGACGCCGCCCAGCGCTGGACGGGCCTGGACATCCTGGAGACGACGGACGGCAGCGCCTTCCACACCACCGGCACGGTCACCTTCCGCGCCCACTTCACCGCCGGAGGCCGCGCCGGCTCGCTCCACGAGAGGAGCCGGTTCGTCCGCCACGAGGGGGCGTGGGTGTACGCGACCGCGGACTTCGCCGACTGAAATCCGGTGTACGCACCTGCCGCCAGGCCCGTAGGCTCCGCGCATGAGCGAGGACACGGCCGAGCCGGACACCGAACGCGTCCCCTGCCTGCGTGGCCGCGGTATCGCCCTCGCCCCCCTGGAGATCGGGGACGCCGAGCTGATCCAGCGCTGGCGCTCCGACCCGGTGGCCGCCCACGAGACGGGTGCCTGGCCCGGTTCGCTGTACGAGCTGCGCGAGCGCGTGGAGCGCCACCTGGACGACAACGGACGCGACGACTTCCTGGTCCTCCTCCCGGACGGCACACCGATCGGCCTCATCGCCCTGCACGACCAGCAGTTGGCGGAGGGCACCGCCGAGGCCTACCTGATGCTCGCGCCCGGACACCGCGGCCGGGGCCACGGGGTGGCCGCCCTCGACGCGCTCACCGACCTGGCCTTCGGCGAGCTGCCGCTGGAGCGGGTCGAGGCGTTCACCCACACCGACAACGCGGCGGCGCACTCCGTGCTCGCCAGGGCCGGTTTCGTACCGGAGGGCGTACGCCGCTCGTCCTGCATGCACCGGGGACGCCGCTACGACAACGCGGTCTTCGCCCTTCTGCGCCCGGAGTGGGAGAACCTGGACCGCGCGCGTTCCTGGGAGCTGTGAGCGGGGGCGCGCCGGACCGCCGCGCCGGACCGGGTGATGCGGGGCGGAGGCCTCAGACCGGGGCGGTCGCCCGCGCGGTCGCGGGGGACAACTCCTGCGCCAGGTCCTCCGCGAGCAGCCGTTTCGCGATCACGTCGACGGCCGCCCGCAGCTGCCGGTCGTCGGGCCGCGCCCCGTCCTCGGCCAGCCGCTCGTTGAGCCAGTGCGCCCAGGCGGCGGAGATGGTCGCCGCCTCGCGCCGGCCCGCCGCCGTATGGGTGAACAGACGGCCGTCCCCGGTCAGATAACCCTCCTCGATCATCCGGTCGAAGACGGGCACCAGCACCTCGGGCGGGAGCCGGTGCCGGGTGGCGATCAGACGGAGCCCCGCGTGGCCCACCATCCTGGTGAAGAGGTCCACCTGCATCACGGCCCACGCGCCCGCCATGTCGAGACGGGTGTCGGAGTCCGCGACGATCCGCCGGGCCGTACCGGGGTCGGCGTCGCGCAGGATCCTGGCCACCGAGAACTCCAGGACCCGCGCGGGGTCCCCGGCGGTCGGCTGGGCGAAGCCCTCGCCCATGTCCGTCGAGCCCGCCCGCGCGGAGTCGCGGAGTTTGACCTGCTTCAGGAAGAGCGAGACGACGAATCCGAGCAGCGCCACCGGCACCGTCCACAGGAAGACCGTGTGGAGGGTGTCCGCGTACGCCTGGGCCAGCGGCGCGGTCTGCGCGGCGGGCAGCGCGTGCACCGCCTGGGGGCTCTCCGAGGCCCCCGCGAGCGTGGCGGGGTCGCCGCCCGCCCGGACGGCCCGCTCGATGCCCTGGGTGAGGTTCGGCCGCAGCGCGTTGGCGTAGATCGTCCCGAACACCGCCGTCCCGAACGAGCTGCCCAGGGTACGGAAGAACGTGACGCCCGACGTCGCCGTCCCCAGGTCCGAGTAGTCCACGGTGTTCTGTACGGCGATCGTCAGCACCTGCATCGACAGGCCGATGCCGATGCCCAGCACCAGCATGAACAGCGACTCCCGCCAGACCCCGCTGTCGGGGCCCATCCGCGACAGCAGGAAGAGGCCGGCCGCCATCACCAGCGAGCCGGCGACCGGGAAGAGGCGGTAGTGCCCGGTCTTGCTCACCACGTTGCCGCTGAAGACCGACGCGGCCAGCAGCCCGACGACCAGGGGCAGGGTCCGCACCCCCGACAGGGTCGCCGAGTCCCCGTCCACGTACTGGAGATACGTCGGCAGATAGATCATCGCGCCGAGCATCGCGAAGCCCACGATGAAGCTCAGGACGGAGCAGACCGCGAACACCGGGTTTCCGAACAGCCGCATCGGCAGCATCGGTTCCCTCGCCCGCAGCTCCACCGCGCAGAACAGCGCCAGCGCCACGAGACCGCCGGCGAACAGGCCGATGATGACCGGCGAGCCCCAGGCGTACTCGTTGCCGCCCCAGCTCGTCCCCAGGATCAGCGCGCTGGCGCCCACCGCGACCAGCGCGATGCCGAGGTAGTCGATGACCGGCCGTCCGGCGGCCCGGACGGAGGGGATGGTGCGGGCCGCCGCGACGACCACCACGATCGCGATCGGCACGTTGACGTAGAACGCCCAGCGCCAGGTCAGATGGTCCGTGAACAGCCCGCCCAGCAGCGGGCCGACCACGGTGGCCACGCCGAAGACCGCTCCGATCGCCCCCTGGTACTTGCCCCGGTCGCGCAGGGGGATCACATCGGCGATCAGCGCCATCGAGGTCACCATGAGCCCGCCCGCGCCGATGCCCTGCACACCCCGCCAGATGATCAGCAGCAGCATGTTCGACGCGAGACCGCACAGGAACGAACCGGTGATGAAGATGACCGCCGAGATCTGGAAGATCAACTTCCGCCCGAACAGGTCGCCGAACTTGCCGACCAGGACCGTGGAGACGGTCTCCGCCAGCAGATACGCGGTGACCACCCAGGACATGTGCTCCGCGCCGCCGAGGTCCGACACGATCGTGGGCAGGGCCGTCCCGACGATCGTCTGGTCCAGGGCGGCGAGCAGGATCCCCAGCACGATGGTCGCGAAGACGATGTTGCGGCGGCGGGGGTCGAGCACGGGTGGCGCGGTGGCACTCTGCGGGGCGGGAGTGGTCTCGCTGGCAGTGGTCACCCTCGCACCCTCACACCGGGCCCGGCCCCACGCATGCGGTGAGGTCCGGACGTGTCAGTCCAACAGCTCCCGCACGGCGGCCCCCAGCCGGGTCACGAACGCGTCCCTGACCTCCGGGCCGACCCGGTCCAGCGAGAGGTACGGATTGAGGTCCTCCAGCTCGACGAGCAGCAGCGCGCCGTCGGCCGTCCGGCAGGCGTCCACCCGCTGGATGCCGTGCCGGAGCGGGTTCCACTCCACGAAGCTCCGGGCGAACTCCAGGTCGGCCGCGCTCGCGGTGTACGGCTCCAGCACCCAGCGCCGGTCCGGGTCCGGGGCGTACAGGGCGTACTGGAAGTCCCGGTCCACGTAGTAGAAGGAGAGCTCGTGGCGGAAGTCGATCCGCGGCTGGACCAGCAGCGTGCCCTCCTCCTCGGCGGACAGGGCCGGCGTACGGACGAAGCGCAGCCCCACGGAGTCCGCGCCGAGCTTCGGCTTGACGACGTAGGCGGAGGCCGGCGGGAGCAGGGGCAGGTCGGCCGCCCGGTCCACGGTCGGGATCACGGGGAAGCCGGCCCGGCTCAGATCGACGAGGTACTGCTTCCCGGCCATGTCCCCGCCGCCGTCCAGGCTGTTGTAGACCCGGGTGCCCCGCTGTCGCGCCCGGGTACGGAACGCGTCGTAGGCCTCCTGGTGGTGGAGCACCGGTCCGCTGTTGCGGACGACCACGGCGTCGAACCGGTCCGAGAGCGCCGCCGCGTCCTTCGGGTGGCAGAGGGCCACGTCGAACTCCTCGCGGAGCCGGGACGTCAGGAAGACGTCCTCGTCGCCGTACCGGCGGCCCCGCGCCTCGTAGGCGAGGTCGGTGACGAACAGGACGGACGGGCGCGAGGCGCCGGACGTGTTGTCCATGAAGTACCCCCACGGGTGATGCGGGACCGGCATGCCGGTCAACGGCCCAAGTGGCGCCGCCCGTTGCCATGACACGGGAGTCCCCGTGCTGCCCGGCACCGCCACCGCACGGCATTCTCCCGCCCGCCCTCGCGGTCCACACCCGCGGGGTGCGCGTACCCGCTACGGGCGCGGGCAGGCGATCGCCTCGACCGCGTCCAGGGCCAGGTGCCAGGGGAAGGCCCGGGGGTCGCCCTGTCTCGGCGGGTGCGCGTCGTACCCGTCCGGGCCGTCGAGGAACGCCACGTTCTGTGCCCGCAGGTCGGCGATGCTGCGGGCCACGGCCGGCTGGGCTCCCTGGGCGCGGTTGAAGTACGGCATGGCGGCCACCGGCACTCCCAGGTGGACCCCTTCGGACACCAGCCCCAGCGCGAGGGTGTCCGCGATCCCGGCCCCCCACTTGTTGAGACTCGTGCAGCTGAGCGGAGCGACGAGCATGGCGTCGGCCTTCGGTAACGCGTCCTTCTGGCCGGGGAGTTTGTACCGCGAGCGCACCGGATGCCCGGTGAGCGCCTCCAGTTCGGCCAGGCGGGGCTGCCACCAGCGGGCCGCCGACGGGGTGAGGACGAGGCAGGTGTCCCATTCCCGTGAACGGGCCTGCCGCACCCCCTCGTCGAGGTACTCGGCGGGTCCCGCGGCGCAGGCTATGAGATACAGAACGCGTGTCATGCCTGGAGTCCACATCGTACGGCCAGCGTACGCAACTCCCCACCGGGCAACGGCAACGAGCCGAGCACGTCCTTCACCAGGTTCACGGTGCCCGGCCTGCCCCGGAACTCCTCCGGGGCCAGCCGGGCCGCCTCGACCAGGGAGGCCGCGGCGGCGTCCTTGCGGCGGGTCAGGAGCTGCGCGCGGGCCGTCGTGACGAGGTGGCCCGCCCGCCGTTCGTTCGTCAGGCCGCGTACGTCCGCCTCGTCCATCGCCTCCGCCGCCGCGAGCGCCGACCAGCCGTCCTCGAAGCGGGTCAGCACGTCCACGCGGTGCAGAGTCACGTTCGTGGGACCGAAGTTGGTCCAGTCCGCGTTGAGGTCACCGCCCTGCCGGTCGGCGACCTCGGCGGCCCGGTCGACGTGCTCGACGGCATCCCGGACCCTGGCGGTGGTGCGCTCCGCCGAGGACGCCGAGACCGCCGCACTGAGGTGGAGTATGCCGAGGGTGGCCAGACCGGAGGGTCCGGCGGACAACAGCGCGGCGTGCAGGCGCAGGGCGGCCTCCGTGGCCACGTCCACCGCCGCGGCCGCCTGGTCCTGGTTGGCCAGGGACCTCGCGACACGGCGGGACGCGGCGCCGATGGCGACCGGGTCGCCCGAGAGCTCCGCCGCCGCCAGCGCCCGGTCCGCGACGACGGCGGCCTGGGGCGCGGTTGCCTGCCCGTACTTGTGGAGGAACGAGGTGGCCAGCTGGAGCACCCGGGAGTGCACCACATGCGCTTCCCGGGCCTCCGCACCGGCCCGCGCCGCCACCTGCCCGGCGCCGATGACCAACGCGGGCAGGTCCCGCCCGAGCGCCCCGTAATGGCAGGCCTGGAACGCCTCGCAGCAGTAGACGAGGCGCCTCCTGAGGACGTCGAGGGGCGGTGGCTCGCCGTCCTCGCGGCGACCGGGGTAGAGGACGGCGACGACGCCGGCGGCCTCCGGGGGCGGGCCGTTCGGCGCCGGTGCGGCGGGTGGGGTGTCGGTCAAGAGCTGCTCCAGGGGGATACGCAGGACCTCGGCCGCCCGCGTCAGCACCGACAGGCGCGGGTCCTGCTGGCGTTGACCGCCTTCCAGGTCCTGCACCCACCTGCGGGTCTGCCCCACCAGCCGGCCGAAGTCGGCCTGGGTGAAGCCGCGGCGCTCGCGCCAGTACGCGATGCGGCGGCCGATGCGCCCAGTCTCCATGCGGAACTCCCGAACAGGGCACGCACTCTGCGTGCCTGTGCTCGTTGTACCGCGCTTTACGGTGCCGTCACAGGAGATCACCGGAGAGCGGGGGCCGTTATGACCGTGAGGGGTTTACCGCCGGTCAGCGCGTTGACGGAGGAGCAGCAGCGGGGCTGGGTCTGCGTCTGGTGCGGCGCCCCGCTTCGCACGGGCACCGCGCGCGATCTCGGCGAGCAGCGGCACGTCCCGAGGGAGGGCGTGGCGTACTCGTGGTTCCCCCGGGCCTGCCCGGACAGGACCGCCTGCGCCGCGCGGGAGGCCGCCCGGTGACGCGCTGTGCGGGCGACGGGTACGGCCGTGTCCTCCCCGCCGGGGCCCGCCGGGGATTCCCGCCGGGGGAGTCCCCGGCGGGGAGGACACGGCGCGCGGGCCCGCGGAGGGGCCCGTGGTACGGGCCGCTGCCGCCCGGTGCCGTGTCCGGCGTCAGCGGATGTGGCGGCCCGAGATCGCGCGGGCGATGACCAGGCGCTGGATCTCGCTGGTGCCCTCGAAGATGGTGTAGATCTTGGCGTCCCGGTACATCCGTTCCACCGGGTGCTCCCTGCTGTACCCGGCGCCGCCGAGGATCTGGACGGCCTTCTCCGTCGCCGCCACGGCGAGTTCGCCCGCGCGGAGTTTGGACATGGAGCCCTGTCCGGCGTCGAAGGTCCGGTCGTTGCGGGCCATCCAGGCGGCCTGCCAGATGAGCAGGCGTACGGCCTCGATCTCGGTACGGAGGTCGGCCAGGGCGAAGGCGATCGACTGGTTCTCGATGACCGGGCGGCCGAACGCCTCGCGCTCACCGGCGTACTCCAGGGCGTACTCGTACGCGGCGCGCGCGATGCCGAGGGCCTGGGCGCCGACGGTGGGCCGGCTGACCTCGAAGGTCGCCATCGCGGCCTGGCCCTGGGCATTGGTGCCCTCGCGGGCGCGGGCGAGCCGGGCGTCCAGCTTCTCCTTGCCGCCGAGCAGGCAGTGGCCGGGCACGCGTACGCCGTCCAGGAAGACGTCGGCCGTGTGCGAGGCGCGCAGGCCGAGCTTCTTGACGGTGCGGCCCGCGGTCAGACCCTCGCTGCCGGGCGGCACGACGAACGCGGCCTGCCCGCGCGCCCCGAGCGCGGGATCGACGGACGCGACGACCACATGGACCTCGGCGATCCCGCCGTTGGTGATCCATGCCTTCTGGCCGGAGAGCACCCATTCGTCCTTGGCCTCGTCGTAACGGGCCCTGGTGGTCATCGCGGACACGTCGGATCCGGCCTGCGGTTCGGAGACGCAGAACGCGGCGACCTTCGGGTCGTCCTCGTCGCCGAAGCACTGCGGAACCCACTCGGCGAGCTGGTCGGGGGTGCCGGAGGCGAAGATCCCGGCGACGGCGAGCGAGGTGCCGAAGAGGGCCATGCCGATCCCGGCGTCCCCCCAGAACAGCTCCTCGTTGGCGATCTGGAGCGAGAGGCCGCTGGGGTCCCCGTACATGTCGGCCAGTGATTCGAAGCCGTAGAGGCCGATCCGGGCGGCTTCCTGGATGACGGGCCAGGGGGTCTCCTCGCGGGCGTCCCACTCGGCCGCCGCCGGGCGCACCACCTGGGCGGCGAAGCCGTGCACCCAATTGCGCAGGTCCTGCTGTTCCTCGGTCAGGGCGAGGGAGAAGTAGCTCATGGGCTCAGGCCTTCGGGATGTCGAAGTAGCGGGTGAGCCCGGACGCCAGGCCGACGTCGCCGGCCACCTTCAGCTTGCGCATCATGAACATCGTCACCGGATTGCCGTTGCCGGACACCAGCTTGAGGAAGTCCGCGTCGCCCATCACCAGCGTCGTGCGGGGCTCGGCCTCGGAGCGGCCCTCGGTCACCGCGCAGGTGCCGTCCGCGACGAGGGTCTCGTACACCAGCTCCTCGGAACCGGTGATCTTCCAGCGGATCAGGGCGTTCAGCCGCCCCGCCGCCTCGGGCCGGAACTGCTGCCGCATCCGGCCGAACACCTCGCCGATCACCCGGGCGCGCAGCTCGCCCCGCATGACCTCGGCGAGCTCCCGGCCCGACAGGCCCTTGACGATCCTGGCGAACTCCTCGGGGGAGACCGCGGCGAAGTCGAGCCCGGCCAGTTCGTCGGTGAGGCTGCCGTTGCTGTCGTCGGGCACGCCAACTCCTTACTCCTAAGTAAACTTACTTTTGAGTAAGGTAAGCGGGGCGCCCCTCCGGCGCAAGCGTCACCGCACGCCTCCCGGACGCACCGGAAGGGCGGGGTGGTGGGCGGCCAGCACCTTGTTCGCCCGCGCCAGCTCGGACAGTGCCTGCTCGCGGTCGGCCTGGTCCTCCGCGCAGAGCCGGGGGCCCCGGAACCGCAGGACCTCCCGCGCGGCGCAGTCGGCCTCGAACTCCGCCTGGAGGACGCGCGGCGGGATGCAGGCGCCGATCAGGGCGGCGACCCGGTCCGGGATCGGCACGGGGACGAGGAGGTGGGCGGTGGTCATGGGTGGTTCCCTCTCGGATGGCCGGCCAGGAGGCGGTGTTCCGGACGGCCGGTCGGCCGCCCGCTCCTCCTTGTGTACGGGACGCAGTTCCGGGTTTCTCCTCGGATACGTCTCCGTGTCGCAACCGTTTGGGACTGACCGTCTATTTCGCTTTACCAGGGGGTAAGTTGACGCTTCACGCCATCTGTGATGACCCGTCAGGGGAGCGGCTGGGTGGTCCGGGCGCGAAGCCGCTGGGCGCGCAGCACCGCCTCGGTGGAGAACCGTGCCTCCGGGTCGGTCAGCTGGGTGCCGAAGATGGCCTCCAGGCCGCGCATCCGGTAACGGACCGTCTGGGGGTGGACGTCCAGCTGTTCGCCCATCTGCGCGGCGGTGCCCCGGGTCTCCAGCCACACGCGCAGGGTCTCCAGCAGCCGCTCGCGCCGGGTGGCGCTGACGGCGGCCACCGGCGCGAGCTCGCGCTCGGCGAGCCGGTCGAGGAGAGCCGGATCGCTGAGCAGCCACAACGTGGTGAGGTGGTCCTCGCAGCTGACGACGGGCAGATCCTCCACGATCCCCGCGTCGATGAGCTCCACCACCCGCCGCGCCCAGCGGATCGAGTCCGCGGCGTCCGCGGTCGGCACGGTCAGGCCGATCACCGCGCGGGTGGCGGTCAGCGCGCGGTCCAGTGCCTCGCGGCGCGCCCCGTCCAGCGGTCCGGGGATGAGCAGGTGCGGCTGCGGATCGCCGAGGTCCACCAGCGCGTCGCGGGGCAGGTCGGCCGGGTCCACTCCCACCGGGGCCCGCACCGCGACCAGGGTGACCCGCTCGGGCAGCGCCCAGCCGGTCTGCTCGCACAGCTCGGCTATCGCGGTACGGGGCACGGGCCGGCCGGCCAGGACGAGGTGCAGCAGCCGCCGGCGCATGGCCTCGCTCTGCTGGTCGGACTGGGCCTGCACCTCCAGATATCCCTCGCGGGAGAGCGATTCCAGCTCGTCGACGTAGGCGAACAGAGCGTCCGCGAAGCTGAGCATCAGGGCGGGCGAGAAGTGGTAGCTCCGGCCCACCTTCTTCGCCCGTCGCAGCGCGATCCGCGCGCCCAGCCGGTAGGCACCCTGAAGGGCGTCCATGGAGCGGCCCTCGTAGGCCTCGAAGCGGCCGAATCTTCGGCACATGTCGTCGCGTAAGACCGTGGGGGACGAGGGTTCGGCGACCAGGTCGACGAACGACGAGAGGCTCTGCTCCACCCCCATCCGGATGGACTTGCCGTTGGGGCCGTTCAGCAGGCGCGCGTACTCGGGGTAGGCGCGCGTCACTTCCATGCCTATCTCTTTGATCAGGCTCGGCAGTTCCGGCCGCATGATCGCGGCGAATTCCTGGGGGAGTGGCCCCAGCGGATCTCCGACGTCCAGCGGCTGAACGACTCTCGGCATGACCGTCCCCTCGCTCTCCGGTGCCCGGCGTGGGTGAGGCAGTCGGGGGAAAGCGCTCCCACGGGCCGACAGGTGTATACCAACAACGGCGCCGAAGATAGACCAAGTCGGGCGGCATGCCCACCACTTGGACAAGATCGAAATGCAGGGGGCACACAGGTCGGTCTCGTTGTGGCGCTTCGGTGCAGGTCGGGCGCGACTGCTCACTTCCGGACAATGTTTTCGGCCGTCCGCTCACCCGCCGACCCGTGGTGACCCTGGGGGGCGGTGGACGCCGGGGTGTTCCGGTCGGTGGTGGTCCGGCCGGTGCGGCCGGTGTTTTCGGCCGCGGTGAACGCCGGACGGGTTCTCCCCGGACTCCGCGTCCCACCGGTGTACGCACCTCTTGACAAAGAATCCGGGGCCGCTGCTCACCCGCGTATCAAATCGAGCGGGCCGAAAAGATCTTCGGGCGGCGGGATTGTGCCGCTGTGTTTCCCGCGAGTAACATCACGGCTCATCCAATTCGGACAGGAAATTCCCCCGAATTACTCGCCCGGAGATTTCGCGTTCGGCACCAACCACGCACCGCACACATCGGACCGCCGGCGCCCGCAGATCCTCGCGCACAGGCGTCCCGATGAAAATCCACCACATTCACGCAGGGGGCCGCCTTTTCCGCGGCAGCCAAGAGGGGACGACATGAGATCCGTTTCGACCAGGACGCGAGTGGCGACGCTGGCCGCCGTCACCGCGTTCGGCGCGCTCTTCTCCACCGGCACGGCGGCCGCGGCCACCCAGCTGAACGGCCACTGGGCGCCGTTCGACCGCTGTCCGGTGGACGCCCCGGCCATGCTGGCGGCGGACGGCGTCGGCACCACCGCCACGTGCATCTCCTCGGGTTCGGCCGGCGGCTCCATCAAGCTGGGCAACACGGTGGTGACGACGGGGAAGACCGACCTCCAGCTCGGGGTGCTCCAGCGCGCCGACGGCACGACGAGCCTGGTCGCCCCCGCCGGGGGCGCGCTGGTCGCCGACTCCGCGACCGTGCCCGGCGGCCTGCTCGGTCTGATGTGCCCGAGCAGCGTCCCGGTCGTCTCCGCCGTCTGCCGGCAGATCACCGACGCCGACCTCAACAAGATCACCGCCACCATCGAACCGGCCGGGGCGCCCCGCGACTTCAACATGGGGGCGGCCTTCGCGACCGACGTACCGATCCTCACCCTGCCGGTCCGCATCCATCTCAAGAACCCGCTCCTCGGCGACTCGTGCTACATCGGCACCACCGCCAAGCCCGTCCTGCTCCAGCCGAAGAACGTCACGGCACCCTCGCTCTCCCTCCAGCAGTTCGAGGCCGACGGGACGCCCGGTGACACCGGTGAGATGGGGCGCTACACCTTCTCGGGCGCCGACCAGGCCGACACCGCGTTCGCCGTTCCCGGGGCCAGCGGTTGCGGTCTCGGCCTGCTGGACTGGGCGGTGAACCTCAAGACCGGCCTGCCGTCCGCCGCCGGCGCCAACGCCGTCACGCTGGACGACACCTCGACGTACTTCGCCAGCCCGTACGACCCGGCCTCCCTCGCCCCGAACGAGGGCAGGGAACTGGCGCGGTTCTGGCACTCCGCGGTGAAGTGAACCGGTGGCACGCCAGGGCCGCCCCCGGTGTGAGGAACGCCCCCGGGGCGTACTCCTTTCTCCACCGCACCACCGTCCGCAATCCGGAACGGACCGAGAAAAACTCTGTTCCACCCCTTCTCGACTCGAATACGGCCCAGTAAGGTACTGAGCGGTAGCCGTCGAGTCGTACGCGGATCGGCGCCGGACGGAATGTGAATTCGAATTCTCGGCCACTGTGCTGCGGAGAGCCGCACCTGTGGGTCATCGAATTCCTCCGTGTTCAGTTCTGGAAGCCCTCGGACGCCGAGGGTGCACTTCCCTCACAAGAACCCGTGCCGGACACCTGTGCGCTCTTCCCGGGCGTATACGGACCGGCCTGTTTCCCCCTACGGGACAGGAGAAGTTCCATGCTCAAGAAGACGAGTGTTCTGACCGCTGTCGGCGCTGCCGCCGCCGCCGTCGCCCTGGCCGCGCCCTCCGCGATGGCCGGACCCACCGCGGCCTGGACCGTCACGCCGACCGGCGCGTTCACCGGGACCGCCGGCGAGACGGCCCTCACCGACAACATCGGCAACCAGATCAAGTGCGCGACCGCCTCGGCCAGTGGCAACGCGCCCACCTCGCCCACCGCCGGCCCGCAGCTCGCCTCCATCACCGCGGCGGCGTTCAACGCGCCGTGCGTCGGCCCGTTCAGCAGCACCTGGACGATCAGCACCACCACGCCGTGGACGCTCAACGGCACCTCGTACGCGGCGGGCGGCACCAACGGGACCGGCGTGACCACCGGGAACATCGGGAGCATCTCCGCCACCGTCTCGGGCACCAGCGTGCTGGGGGCCTGCACCTTCAAGGTGACCGGGTCGGTGAACGCCAAGTACAACAACCCGTCGTCCGGGGGCTCCAACGGCACGCTGGACGTCGCGCCCGCCGCGACGAGCCCGCTGCTGCTGACCATCGGCAGCAAGACGGGACCGGGCTGCGGCATCGTCGGCGCGACGGCGACCTTCAAGGGCACCTACAGCATCAAGCACAGCTCCGGGGTGTCGCCCGTCATCAGCTACAGCTGACGACACGGTCGGGCCACGCGCCCGCCCCCTCGTACGGACGGCGCGGTCACTCCCGGGTGACCGCGCCGTCCCCGATACCCACTCGTCCGCTGACAAGCGCGGGCGCGCCGTTTGTCACCCCGTGCCAAGAATCCGGCGTACCGCGTGAAGACGGCGGTTCCCGCACGTCGTCCGCTTCCCAAGGGATGGGGCCGCGCGTACCGTACCGCCGAGTAGGCCGGACGGGGCGCTGGATCCGGCGGCCGTGCGGCCGACCCCACGCCACATTCCCGAAGGGTATGGAGACATGGCAGCCCATGTGCGCCGGACGGCCCGCCGTTCGTCGAGATTCGCCGCAGGCGGCCTGCTGATCGCGGCGGCGACGTTCCTTCCTGGCGCCGCGTCGGCCGCCGACGCCCAGGAGGTGGAGGTCCCCCTCGACTACACCTGCCAGTTCCCCTCCGGCGGCTACGCGCTGACGGCCGTGCTTTCGGGGCGGGTGCCGGCCGACGCCACCGCCGGTGTGCCGTTCGCGCCGGGGGAGATCGCACTCGGCCTCGACGTGCCCCGTCCCGTCCTGGACGAGCTGGCCGGGCTCGGCGCGGCCTCCGTGTCGGCGCGGGCGGACCTCTCGGTGCTGCACCGCTCCGGCGGGGACTCCGCCACGGCCGCCTGGAACGGCCTTGAGGCTCCGGCCCAGGAGATCACCGGCCAGGACGAGGTGACGCTGCGCGCGTCGGGTGACGTACCCACGGCCACGTTCGGGGCACCGGGCACGGCCACGCTGACGGCCTCGGACCTGAAGCTCACGCTGAGCCCGCTCCAGGCGGACGGCTCGCCCGCCGCGTCCGGCGCGACCGAGGCGGAGTGCCGGCTGGACGAGGGCGCCGACGGCACATTCGCCACCGTCGCCGTCGACGGCGGGAAGACGGACCGGCCGTCCGAACCCTCCGAGCCGTCCGGGCCCGCGGAGCCGGCCCCCTCCGGGACCCCGGACGCCGAGCGGGAGCTCCCTCCCGACCTGCGGAGGCAACTGGACGCGGCACGCCAGGAGGCGGCCGCCGACGCCGACCCGGACAGCCCCGAGCCGTGCCCGTACCCGCCCTTCGAACTCCCCACGCCGGCCGACACCTTTGTGGCCGGGTACTCCAACGTCGCGAAGATGGACGGCGCGGCGCTGCTGGGCCCCGCGCGCCTCGACGTCACGCTGATGAAGAAGTACATCGCGGACCCCTGCTCCAACACCTTCACGTCGCTGAGCGAGGCCGACTTCGAGTACGAGGGGCGACGCCAGATGCCCCCCGCGCAGGCCACCTTCCTCACCTACGGCTTCATGCCGACCACGGCGACCATGGAGCTCGTCCAGGTCGGGCCGCCGGCGGACATCGTGTCGGTCAGCGTCAACAGCGACCCGGCCATACCGGAGTACACGACGGTCACGGCCTACCTGGACATCAGGATCAAGGACGTCCGGGTGAACGGGGTGCCCCTCGACGTCGGCACCGGCTGCCATACCGTCAAGCCGGTCAAACAGGTCCTCCACGCCTTCGGTACGAGCAACCCGCCCTCGGGTTACACGGTCAACCGCGGCGGGACCATGGACGGCGAGACCTACGTCCCGGCGTTCACCGGCTGCGGTGTGGACGAGGACCTGTCGCCCATGCTGACGGCGGCCATCTCCGGCGGCGGGAACTACATCAAGATCACTCAGGCACCGCTCTGCGTCTTCAACGACACGGAGAGCCCGGACTGCCCGGCGAAGAAGCCCGTCCCGGAACGCTGACGCGGTCCCGGAACGCCGACGCCGGGCCGGCACCGTCCCGGCCGTCGCGCCCGTACACGGGTGTCCCGCGTCCCGCCCGGTACACGGCTGTCCGGAATCCGGCGGGCGCGCCCCGTACACCGCTGTCCGGAATTCGAGGGTGCGGCGCGCGAAGGATTCACGCCACTCGCACGCGGTGACAACTCCCGTGCCGTGGTCCTTCGCGTTCGGGAGCGCCGTTCCTCACTTCCGGACAGTGTTCTCGGTCCGTGTACTCATCCGGCCACAAAAAACGGCCCTGTGTCATCCGGTGCGCAGAATTTTGTGTGAGCGGTATTGCGCAGTCAGGTTACTCGACCGTAGCGTCCCGGTTGAGCAGATCGGAAACGCGTCCGAGCCTGCTCCGCAGACGTACGGGAGATTCCGGTCGCGCCCCCCTGAGCCGGTATTTCTCCGGGAGTTCCCGCCGTCCCGGCCCCCTTCGTCGGGACGGCGCCCGCACGGCCGGGGGACCGCGGAACGGTTCTCCGGTCCGTGGTCCGCCGACCCGCACCAGGATCACTTGCGCAGTCTGCGACAAACCCGCCCGCCGGGTTTGTCATTCGGTGACAAGTGGTCCACCCAAAGATCGAAGTCCGACGATTTTCGCTGTTCAACGGCTTGTCCTGGCGGATTCGGCGGACATACCGTGCGCCTCCCGGTGCATGAGTGACGAGCCGCCGTTGGATTCACCGGAGCCGGAGCGCTGACAGATGACGCCGTTCACCACCCTTTCGAAGGAGGGCCGATGGGAATCGAAGTAGTCGTCGAAGGCCTGACGAAATCCTTCGGTCAGCAGAACATCTGGCAGGATGTCAGCCTCACGCTGCCGGCCGGTGAGGTCAGTGTCATGCTCGGCCCTTCCGGTACCGGTAAGACCGTGTTCCTGAAATCGGTCATCGGACTGCTGAAGCCGGAAAAGGGACGCGTCCTCGTCAACGGCGTCGACATGGTCAACAGTCCCGAGAAGGACATCATGGAGGCCCGGAAGCTCTTCGGGCTCATGTTCCAGGACGGCGCGCTCTTCGGTTCGATGTCGCTCTTCGACAACATCGCCTTCCCCTTGCGTGAACACACCCGCAAGAAGGAATCCGAGATCCGCCGCATCGTCATGGAACGGATCGACATCGTCGGCCTGCTCGGAGCCGAGGAGAAACTGCCCGGCGAGATATCCGGCGGTATGCGCAAGCGGGCCGGTCTGGCCCGCGCCCTGGTCCTGGACCCGCAGATCATCCTCTGCGACGAGCCGGACTCCGGCCTCGACCCGGTCCGCACCGCCTATCTCTCGCAACTCCTCATCGACCTGAACGCGCAGATCGACGCGACGATGCTTATCGTCACCCACAACCTCGACATCGCGGCCACCGTCCCCGACAACATGGGCATGCTGTTCTGCCGCAACCTGGTCACCTTCGGCCCGCGCGAGGTCCTGCTCACCAGCGACACCCCGGTGGTCTCCCAGTTCCTCTCCGGGCGCCGACAGGGCCCGATCGGGATGTCCGAGGAGAAGGACGCCGCCACCCTCGCCGCGGAGCGGACCGTCGCCCGGGAACACGTGCCCGCCGGGCCCCGCACCGTCGTACCGCAGTTGGAGCCCTCGCCCGGAATGCCCGTGCGCCAGGGCGCGCTGCGCCGCAGGGAGCGGGTCCACGCCATGATGGGCCAACTGCCGGAAGCCGCCCGTGCGGCCATCAGGAACAGCTACGCGCCCACCCCGGGCGGTGGTCGTCCGTGACCGCGCCCCTCCCGGTGCGGCCGCCGGAGCCGCCCGCCACCGGTACGCCGGCCTCCGGCACACCGGCCCCGAAGGAGGGGCACCGGCGCCCGTCCCGGCTGCTGGCGCCGCTGCGCCAGACCGGCCAGCTCTTCGCGCTGGCGCTGGCCGTGGCCCGAGCCATCTTCCGACGGCCTTTCCAGGTACGGGAGTTCATCGAGCAGTTCTGGTTCGTCGCCAGCGTCACCATCCTGCCGGCCGCCCTGGTCTCCATCCCGTTCGGCGCGGTCATCGCCCTCCAGGTCGGTTCGCTCACCGAACAGCTCGGCGCCCAGTCCTTCACCGGCGGCGCCAGCGTCCTGGCCGTCATCCAGCAGGCCAGCCCGCTCATCGTGGCGCTGCTGATCGCCGGTGCGGCCGGCTCCGCGATCTGCGCCGACCTCGGCTCCCGCAAGATCCGCGAGGAGCTGGACGCCATGGAGGTCATGGGCGTCTCACCCGTCCAGCGGCTCGTCGTCCCGCGCGTGCTGGCCACCATGTTCGTCGCCGTCCTGCTCAACGGACTGGTCTCCGTCGTCGGCACCCTCGGCGGCTACTTCTTCAACGTGATCATGCAGGGCGGCACCCCCGGCGCCTACCTCGCCAGCTTCTCCGCGCTCGCCCAGCTGCCCGACCTGTACATCGGCGAACTCAAGGCGCTGATCTTCGGGTTCATCGCGGGCATCGTCGCCGCCTACCGGGGCCTGCACCCGCGTGGCGGCCCGAAGGGCGTCGGCGACGCGGTCAACCAGTCCGTCGTCATCACCTTCATGCTGCTGTTCGCGGTCAACATGGTCCTGACGGCGATCTACCTCCAGATCGTCCCCCCGAAGGGGGGCTGAGCGATGTCGATGCTCGGCTGGCTGGACCGCTCCGGCGAACAGCTCACCTTCTACGTACGCGCCCTCGTCTGGATCCCGAGGACCCTGCACCGCTACCTCAGGGAGGTCCAACGCCTCCTGGCCGAGGTCGCGTTCGGCAGCGGCGGACTCGGCGTCATCGGCGGGACCATCGGCGTGATGATCGCCATGACCCTGGCCACCGGCTCGGTCGTCGGCCTCCAGGGGTACGCCGCCCTCGACCAGATCGGCACCTCCGCCTTCACCGGCTTCATCTCCGCCTACTTCAACACCCGGGAGATCGCTCCCCTCGTCGCCGGCCTCGCCCTCTCCGCCACCGTCGGCGCGGGCTTCACCGCCCAGCTCGGCGCGATGCGGATCAACGAGGAGGTCGACGCGCTCGAAGCGATGGGCGTCCGGTCGATGCCCTACCTCGTCACCACCCGGATCATCGCCGGTGTCGTCGCGATCATCCCGCTGTACGCCATCGGGCTGCTCTCCTCCTACCTCGCCTCCCGGTACACCACGGTCCTGTTCAACGGCCAGTCCGCGGGCACCTACGACCACTACTTCAATCTCTTCCTCTCCCCACAGGACGTGCTGCTGTCGGTGCTCAAGGTGCTGATCTTCAGCGTGCTGGTGATCCTCGCCCACTGCTACTACGGCTTCCACGCCACCGGCGGCCCCGCCGGGGTGGGCGTGGCCGTGGGCCGGTCGGTGCGCAACGCCATCGTGCTCATCAGCGTCACCGACTTCTTCCTCTCGCTCGCCATCTGGGGCGCGACGACAACGGTGAAGGTGGCCGGCTGATGCTCTCCCCCCAGGCGCGGACGGTGCGCCGCAGACTCGCGGGCGTGTCCTTCGTGCTCGTGCCCGCCCTGCTCATCTGGCTCTCGGTCTCCGTCTACCAGAAGAAGTTCACCGACGACGCCACCGTGACCGTACGCACCGGAAGCGTCGGCAACGAGATGCACGACAACGCCGACGTGAAGCTGCGCGGCGTCGTCGTGGGACAGGTGCGCCGGATCCAGTCCGACGGGGACGGGGCACGTCTCACCCTCGCCATCCGGCCGGACCGGCTCGGGCGGATCCCCGAGGACGTCACCGCGCAGATGCTGCCGACCACCCTCTTCGGGGAACGGTTCGTCGCCCTCGTACCGCCCACCGTGCCCTCCGCGCGGACCCTGAAGGCGGGCGCGGAGATCCCTCAGGACCGTTCCAGCAACGCCATCGAGCTGGAAGAGGTCCTCGACAACGTCCTGCCGATGCTCACCGCCGTCAAACCGGACAAGCTCGCCGCCACCCTGGGCGCCGTCTCCCAGGCGCTCGAAGGACGCGGTGACAAGCTCGGCGACACCCTGCTCACCCTCGACGCGCACCTGAAGGAGTTCAACCCCCAGCTCCCCACGCTCAACGAGGACATCAAGGAACTCGTCAAGGTGAGCCACCTCTACGCCGACGCCGCCCCCGACGTGCTGGACGCGCTCACCGACTTCACCACGACCAGCGGCACGATCGCCGAACAGCAGGCCGAACTCGCGGACCTCTACGGCTCCACCACCGCCTCGGCGAGGGACGTCACGGCCTTCCTGCGGAAGAACAAGGACAACCTCATCCACCTCTCCGCCGCCGGCCGGCCGACCCTGGAACTCCTCGCCGAGTACTCCGACGCCTTCCCCTGCACCCTGCGCACCATGGCCGGATTCGTCCCCGCCATGGACAAGGCGCTCGGCAAGGGCACCGACCGGCCCGGACTCCACGTCAACGTCAAGGCCGTGGAGTCGAAGGGCAGGTACGTGGCCGGCAAGGACACCCCGGTCTACGGCGCGACCGGCGGCCCGCACTGCTACGCGGTGCCCTACACCGGCGCCACCGTCCCGACCGCGGACGCCCGCACCGCCGCCGCCCCCGCCCAGGGGGACGCCACCGGCCCGGAGACACCGGGACCGACGGCCACCGACACCTCCCTCGGCATGCCCAACTCCCCCCAGGAGAGCGTCCTGGTCAACGAACTCGTCGCACCCTCACTGAAAGTCCAGCCGCGGTCCCTGCCCGACTGGAGCAGCGTGCTCATCGGTCCGGCCTTCCGCGGTGCGGAGGTGAAGCTCAAGTGAAGCGCCGCTCCCTCACGGGACCCGTCGTGAAGTCCCTCGTCTTCGTCGTGGTCACCGCCCTCGCCACCACCGTCCTGGCCCTGTCCATCGCGGACACGGGAGTCGGTGACACCACCTCGTACAAGGCGAGGTTCACCGACGCCACCGGACTCGTGGTCGGTGACAGCGTCCGGATCGCGGGCGTCAAGGTCGGCCAGGTGGAGTCCATCGAGGTCGCGGACAAGCGGCTGGCCGAGGTCGGTTTCGCCGTACGCAGGGGCCGTGAGCTGCCCGCCTCGGTGACCGCGTCGATCAAGTACCTCAACATGGTCGGCCAGCGCTACATCGACCTCGGCCAGGGCGCCGGGCCGGTCGGTGAGCGCTTCGGCCCGGGGGCGACGATCCCGCTCGACCGCACCACGCCCGCGCTCGACCTCACCCAGCTCTTCAACGGCTTCCAGCCGCTCTTCGAAGGGCTCTCCCCGCCGGACGTCAACCAGCTCGCCGGCTCCATCGTGCAGGTCCTCCAGGGCGAGGGCGGCACCGTCGACAGCATCCTCTCCCACGTCGGATCGCTGACCGGCACCGTCGCCGCGAAGGACAAGGTGATCGGCGAGGTGATCAAGAACCTCAACACGGTCCTCAAGACCGTCAACGACCGCGAGAAGGGCTTCGACGACCTGGTCGTCACCCTCCAGGAACTCGTCACCGGGTTCGCCGGGGACCGTGAACCGCTCGGTGACGCGGTCACCGCCATGGGCGCGCTCACCACCGTCACGGCCGGCCTCCTGGAAGACGGCCGCGAGCCCCTCAAGAAGGACATCGCCCAGCTCGGCCGCCTGACCGGGCAACTGGACGAGAACGCGCCGACCATCGAGAGCTTCCTGCGGACGACACCCGCCAAGATGGAGGCCATCACCCGCCTCACCTCCTACGGGTCGTGGCTCAACCTCTACCTCTGCGAGGCCAAGGTCGGCGGCGTGAGCACCGACGACGGCAGCGCCCCGCCCACGGGCATCACCATCAGCCGGCCGAGGTGCCAGGCATGAACATCAAGCCCGTACGGGAACGCAACCCGGTCGCCGTCGGTGTCGTGGGACTCCTCGTCCTCGCCCTCGTCGGCCTCGCCGCCTACCGCGCCGACACCCTGCCCTTCATCGGCCGCGGCACCACCTACAGCGCCGACTTCACCGAGTCCGCCGGCCTCGGCACCGGCGACGAGGTGCGGATCGCCGGAGTGAAGGTCGGGGAGGTCACCGGCGTCTCGCTGGACGGCGCCAAGGTGAAGGTCGACTTCAAGGTGAAGGACGCCTGGATCGGCAACTCCTCCACGGTCGGCATCGCCATCAAGACGCTCCTGGGCGACAAGTACCTGGCCGTCGACCCGCTCGGCAACGCCCCGCAGGACCCCGGCAGCCGCATCACGGCGAGCCGCACCACCTCCCCGTACGACGTCACCCAGGCGTTCAACGGGCTCGGCGAGACCATCGAGGAGATCGACACCGCCCAGCTCGCCCAGAGTTTCGAGACGATCTCCGAGACGTTCAAGGACTCACCGCCCGATGTGCGCAGCGCCGCCGAAGGACTCTCCGCGCTGTCGAAGACCGTCTCCGAGCGCGACGCCCAGCTCGCCACCCTGCTGTCGGGCAGCAAACAGCTCAGCAGGACGCTCGCCACCAAGAAGAGCAGTTTCGAGACCCTGCTGGAGGACGGCAACCTGCTCCTCGGCGAGATCCAGGCCCGCCGTGACTCCATCCACCTGCTGCTGACCGGCACCCGCGACCTCGGCACCCAGCTCACCGGCCTGGTCGCGGAGAACGACAAGCAGCTGAAGCCCACCCTCGACTCGCTCGGCCGGGTCACCACCGTCCTGGTGAAGAACCGCAAGAGCCTCGACAAGGTGCTCTCCCTGGCCGGCTCCTACAACCGGCTCGTCGGCAACACCCTCGGCAACGGCCGCTGGTTCGACAACTACGTCTGCGGCGTCGTCCCGAAGAACTACCTGCCCGCCGGCACGCCCCCGGCGAACGACTGCATGCCGCCGAAGCAAGGGGGCCGCTGACATGAGACGCACCCGCGTCATCGGAATCGGAGCCGGACTGGCCGTGGTGGCCGTCGCCGTCGCCTCGGGCGTGGCGGCCCTGGACCAGGAGGGCACGACCACCGTCACCGCCTACTTCGACCAGGCCACCGGGGTGTACGCCGGATCGGACCTGCGGATCCTCGGGGTGAAGGTCGGCACCGTCGCGTCGGTGGAACCGCACGGCAAGGAGGTCCGGATCACGCTGCGGCTCGACAAGGGCGTCAACGTCCCCAAGGACGCGCACGCCGTCGTCGTCGCCCCCAGCCTCGTCGCCGACCGGTACGTCCAGCTCGCCCCCGCCTACACCGGAGGGGCCCGGCTGGAGGCCGGCGCCGTACTCCCCGCCGCGAAGAACGCCACCCCCGTCGAGGTCGACCAGCTGTACGAGTCCATCACCGAACTCTCCACCGCGCTGGGCCCCGACGGCGCCAACGCCGACGGGGCGCTCTCCAGGCTCCTGGAGACCGGATCCGAGAACCTCAAGGGCAACGGAGAGGCCATCGGAGACTCCATCGAGCAGTTCGGCAAGGCCACGAAGACCCTCGACAAGAGCAGCGGCAACCTCTTCGACACGCTGTCCTACCTCCAGACCTTCACCACCATGCTGAAGGAGAACGACGGCGACGTACGGGCCGCCGAACAGCAGCTCAACTCCGTCACCGGCTTCCTCGCCGACGACAAGGAGAACCTCAGCGCGGCCCTGAAGGAACTGGGCACGGCACTCGGCCAGGTCAAGGACTTCGTCGAGAAGAACCGGGGCGCCCTCAAGAAGAACGTGGACCTCCTGGTGCCGCTCACCCAGACCCTGGTCGACCAGCGCGCCTCGCTGGCCGAGTCCCTCGACACGCTGCCGCTCACGGCGGGCAACGTACTCAACGCCTACGACCCCGCGAACCGCACCCTCAACGGACGCACCAACCTCAACGAACTGTCCATGGGCGGCCCGCTCCTCGACCCCGAGCCGAACGCCACCGGGCTGGACGGCCTGGCCCCCGTGGACGCCGCCCGGCAGAAGGCGCTGCCCGCGCTGCCGCTGCCGGCCGTCGGAACCGTCTACGGCACCCCGGAGAAAGCCGGGAGCACCAGGAGCGGTACGGCCGAGAAGAAGAAGGAGGCGGACCGATGAGCCGCGCCCCGCGCAGACCTGGAGCCCGCGCCACCGCGGGCATCGCCGCACTGGTCGCCGCCGGCGCCGCCCTCGCGCTCGTCGCCACCACCGTCGACCTGCCCTCCTTCACCGGCATCGACCAACTGCCGCTGCCCGGCGGCGCCGACCTCGGTGACCACCCGTACGAGATCACCGCCGAGTTCGCCGACGTCCTCAGCCTGGCCCCGCAGTCCTCCGTCAAGGTCAACGACGTCGCCGTCGGACGGGTCACCAAGATCTCCCTCACTCCCGGCAGCTGGACCGCCCAGGTCACCATGCGCGTCAACGGGAAGATCCGGATGCCCGCCAACGCCTACGCCCACCTCGAACAGTCCAGCCTCCTCGGCGAGAAGTACGTCCAGCTCTCGCCGCCCGCCGACGGCACCGCCCAGGGCTCCCTCACCGACGGCGACCGCATCCCGCTGGTCCGCACCAACCGCAACCCGGAGGTCGAAGAGGTCTTCGGCGCCCTGTCGATGCTCCTCAACGGAGGCGGTGTCAACCAGTTGAAGACCATCACCACGGAGCTCAACAAGGCACTCGCCGGACAGGAACCCGAGATCCGCTCGATGCTGAACCGGGTGGACACCCTGGTCACCGACCTGGACGACCACAAGGAGGACATCACCGACGCGCTCGACGGGGTCAACCGGCTCGCCGCGACCCTCGCCACCCGCAAACAGGAGGTCGGCACCGTGCTCACCGGCCTCAGCCCCGGACTGAAGGTCCTGGAGAAGCAGCGCGGCCAGCTCCTGACCATGCTGCGCTCGCTCGACACGCTCTCCACCGTCGCCGTCGACACGGTCAACCGCAGCAAGGCGGACATGATCGCGGACCTGAAGGCACTCGCCCCCACCCTCACCGCGCTCGCCGACTCCGGCGACGACCTCCCCGACTCCCTCCAGGTGCTGCTCACCTACCCCTTCACGGACGAGGTGCTGCGCGGGGTGAAGGGCGACTACCTCAACGTCTACCTGGACGTCACGGCCATGCCCGGGACCCAGATCATCCCCGCGCTCACCCCCGGCCCTCCCACCCCCACCTTCCCCAATAGCCGGCAGAACTCCACGACGGCACTGCCCCTGCCGCTCCCCTCGGTCGCCTCGTCCGGCACGGAGGGCACCCGCTGATGATCACCCTCGCCACCCGGCTCAAGAACCTCGCCTTCCTCGTCGTCGCGGTGCTCGCCCTCGGCTACCTCGGCGCCCGCTACGCCGACCTCGGGCACTACGTCGGCCTGCGCGACTACTACACCGTCACGGTGCGACTCCCGCAGACCGGCGGCCTGTTCACCCACTCCGACGTCACCTACCGGGGCGTCTCCGTCGGCCGGGTCGGCCCCATCGAACTGACCGACGACGGCGTCGAGGCCGAACTGCGCATCCAGAACGACGCGCCGCGCATCCCGGACAGCCTGCACGCCGTCGTCGCCAGCCTCTCCGCCGTCGGCGAGCAGTACATCGATCTGCGCCCCACCCGCGCGGACGGCCCGTTCCTGGGGAACGGCTCGGTCGTCGACCAGGCCGACACCACCATCCCGGCACCCGTCACCGACGTCCTCACCAGCGTCAACGACCTCACCGCCTCCGTCGACGCCGAAGCCCTGCGCACCGTCGTGGACGAGTTCGGCGCCGCGTTCGAAGGGCGTGGCGACGACCTCCAGGTGCTGCTCGACACCAGCAGCAGATTCGTGGAAGCCGCCGACGAGGCACTGCCGACGACGACCAAGCTCATGGCGGACGGGGAACGCGTCCTGCGCACCCAGGCCGAACAGGGCGAGGCCCTGAAGGGGTTCGCCACCGGAGCCGAGCAACTCGCCGCCGCACTCAAGGGATCCGACACCGACCTGCGCCGGCTGATCGCCGCCGCGCCCGGCGCCACCGCCCAGATCAGCGGACTGCTGCGCGACGTGGAACCGGGCTTCGGGGTCGTCGTCGCCAACCTCCTCACCACCTCGGAGGTGGCCGTCACCCGGCAACGCGGCCTGGAGGAACTCCTCGTCAAGGTACCCGCCGTCGCGGCGGCGGGCGCGAGCGTCATCGACGAGGACGGGGCCGCGCGGTTCGGGATGTCCGTCACCTTCTTCGAACCACTGCCCTGCACCTCGGGCTACGGCGGCACCACCTACCGCACCGGCACCGACCTCTCCGCCGCCCCCGCCGTCAACACCGCGGCCCGCTGCGCCTCCGGCCCCGGTACCGGGATCAACGTCCGCGGCAGCGCCAACGCCCCCAAGGGCGGGCCGGTGCCCCAACCGGCCGAACCCGGCTCGCTCTTCGCCGGAACCGGCGGAACCGGGCTGCCGGGAGCCCTCGGCACCACCGGGGAGACCGGACGGACGGCGGACGGCATGGCCGGGCTGCTGGGCCTGGGAGGCGGCGAGTGAACCCCCGCACGAAGGACCTCGGCGGATGGGCCGTGCTGCTCGCGGCCGTGCTGGTCTGCGCCCTCGGCGGCTGGTCCTACGCCCAGGCGCGTGGTGACGACACCCTGGCGTACGCCAAGAGCCGGGACGCCGCGCTCGCCGACGGCACCCGGCACCTCGCCCGGCTGAACACCTTGGACGGCACGAGCGCCCGGAGCGTGGAGTCCGGGCTCACCGCCTGGCTCGACGCCTCCACCGGGCCGTTGCGCGACCGGCTGGAGGGCACCCGGGAGAAGGACACGGCCGCGCTCACCGAGTCCGGCGCGACGGCCCGCGGCAAGGTCACCGATGCCGCGCTCACCGCCCTCGACGACCGGGCGGGGACGGCGGCGCTGATCGCCACCGTGGACGTCGAGGTCACCCCGCGTACCGGCCAGGCCGGTACCGAACGCAAACGCTTCGAGGCGTCCCTGGCCCGTACCGGGGGCGGCTGGAAGATCACGGCACTGGACGCGCTACCGGTCGGGAGCGGCGCATGAGACGGACTGCGGGAACGACGGTCGCGGACACCTCGCCGGACCTGGAGGCCGAAGAGGCCCGGAAGACGGAGGGCCCCGGGGAACCCGACGGGCATGAGGAACCCGATGGGCAAGGGGAACCCGACGGGCAAGGGGAGAACGCCGGGAACGGGCAGCCGGAGGAGGCCACCGGGACAACGGGAGCGTCCCCCCGGCGCACCCCCTGGCTCCGCGTCCTCGCCGGGGTCCTGACCGTCGCCCTGCTGGCCACCGGCGCCACGCTCTTCGTCATGGGCCAGCGGCTCCGCGACACCCCGGCCACCTCGAACCACGCGCTGACCGACACCGAGGCCACCGACCGGGTCACCGGCGAGGTCGGCAGCGCGCTGAGCAAGGTCTTCTCGTACGGTCCGCGGTCCACCGCCGCCACCAAGGCGACGGCGAAGCGGGTACTGGCCGGCAAGGCGCTCCAGCAGTACGCGGCGCTGTACGGCCAGGTCGAGAAGCAGGCGGCCGACCAGAAGCTCACGCTCACCACACAGGTGGTGCACGCCGGGGTCACCCGGCTCGGTACCGGCAGCGCCCATCTCCTCGTCTTCCTCGACCAGGTGTACGAGCGCGAGGGAAAGGCCGCCACCACGGCGGCGGCCCAGCTCTCCGTGACCGCGGAACTGCGCGGCGGACGCTGGGTCGTCGTCGAGATCACGTCCAGGTAGGGGAGAGGCACCGATGGCACGGGTACGGACGACGGGGAATCCACTGCTGGTGGCCGCGGTGGTGCTGGCGGTCGCGGCGGCCGGCGCGGCCGGCTGGGGCGGCTGGTCGCGGTACGACGCGGCGCACGACGACGCGGCGGCCTACGCACGGGCCCGCGACGACGCCCTGGCCGCAGGGGAGCAGGCGGTGCAGAACATGAACACGCTCGACCACGCGCGGCTGGAGCAGGGCCTCGACACCTGGGAGGACTCCACCACCGGCGATCTGCACCAGCAACTCGTCGACGGGCGGGCGGCGTTCGTCAAGCAGATCGAGGCGGCGAAGACCGTCAGCACCGCCAAGATCCTGTCGGGCGCGGTGACCGAGCTGGACGACCGGGCCGGCAGGGCGGGGGTGATGGTGGCGCTGCGGGTCACCGTGACCGCCCCGGAGGGCGAACCCGCGGTGAAGGAGAGCCGGATGCTCGGCCGGCTCACCCGCACCTCCGAGGGGTGGAAGCTCAGCGCCCTGGGCCAGGCGCCCGTCGGCAACACCGACGGCTGAGACCCGCCCGTGCCCCGCCCCCGCAGACCCCGAGAGGACCACTGACATGTCGACGACCCGACACCTCGTGAACCGCCGCCGCCGGCTGGCGGTCGCGGCGGCGACGGCCGCACCGCCGCGCGGATCCGCCGTACCCGGTCCCGCGACCGCCCCGGACACCGAAGCGGCCGGACCGCGCACGCCGTCCGACGCGGAGACGGCGGCGGAGACCGGGACCGAGGCGAAGACCGGGACCGGGACGGAGACGGATACCGAGGCAGGGGCAGGGGCAGGGGCAGAGGCCCCGGAGGACGCGGGCGACGCGGGCGACGACGCGCCGTCCGCCGCGCCCCGCTCCGGGCCGTCCCGCCCGCGCGTCCGCCTCCCCGCCGTCCTCTGCGCGGCCACGGTCCTCCTCGGTGCCTTCGCCGCCTGGGCGTTCACCTCGGCCGCGACCCTGCGCGACGACCCGACCCGGCAGAACACGGCCCTCACCGACATCAGCCGGACCAGCGAGGTCAAGGGGCAGATCACCGAGGCCGTCGGCGCGGTGTTCTCCTACACCTACGCCTCGCCCGAGAAGTCGGAGAAGGCGGCGCGGACGTATCTGACGGGCAAGGCGGTCCAGCAGCACCAGGACATGCTCGCCGAGGTACGCGCCCAGGCGCCGAAACAGAAGCTCGTGCTCACCACGACCGTCACCGAGAGCGGCGTCGAACTGCTCGACGGCGACCGGGCCCGGCTGCTGGTCTTCGCCGACCAGAGCAACACCCGCACCGGCAAGGACGAGGAGACGACGTACGCGGCGGCCATGTTCGCCGTGGACGCGGTCCGCCGGGGGGACACCTGGCGGATCGCGGCCATCGACACGTTCACCCGATGACCCGGGAGAGGGAGGACCTATGAGGTTCAACGGAACCGTCCGCCGCGGCCTGTGCGGTACGGCCACCGCGGTCGCGGCCATGGCCGCGCTCACCGCGTCCCAGGCCCCCGGGCTCACCGGCGGCCTCGGGGCGGACATGAAGAACGTGGCGGCGGACGACGTGGTGTGGACCGAGGTGCCCAACGACGACAGCTACCACACCGAGCTGCCGCCCCTCACCACGCCCGCACCGCCCAAGGCCGCCACCGGCGTGGCCGGTACCGCCCAGGGCGGCGCCACCTACCCGGCCGCCTCGCGGAGCTGGGCGGAGGCGGGCATCCCGAGCACGGTCCTGGCGGCCTACCGCTCGGCGCGGACCTCCGTCGGCCGTACCGACCCCGGCTGCCGCCTGCCCTGGCAACTGCTCGCGGCGATCGGCAAGGTGGAGTCCGGCCACGCCGCGGGCGGCCGGGTCGACACCCGGGGCACCACGCTCACCCCGATCCTCGGCCCGGTGCTCGACGGCGTGGGCTTCGCCCACATCCCCGACACCGACGGCGGCCGGTACGACGGCGACCCCGTGTACGACCGGGCCGTCGGCCCCATGCAGTTCATCCCCTCCACCTGGGCGCACTGGGGCGCCGACGGCAACGGCGACGGGCGCGCCGACCCGGACAACGTCTACGACGCGGCCCTCGCCGCCGGCCACTACCTCTGCGCCGGACCCCGCGACCTGTCGGTGCGCGCCGACCTCGACCGGGCGATCCTCAGCTACAACCACTCGGACACGTATCTGCGTACGGTCCTGTCGTGGCTGGAGTTCTACCGCGGGGGCACCCACCCGGTCGCGGACGGCAGCGGTGTGATCCCCAGCAGCCCCGGTGCCGGCGGCCCGAACGCCCCCAAGGCGCCGGTCGGCGGCCCCGGCAGCCCGAGCGCCCCCGGCAAGGGCGGCGGCGGCATCGTGATCGGTCCCCCGCCCAGCGGCACCCCGCGCCCCTCCACCTCGCCCACCCCCGGCCCGTCCGGCTCCCCGGACCCGAGCGGCTCGCCCACCCCCACCGACCCCGGTCCGAGCCCCACTCCCACCGACAGCGGCACCCCGGACCCGACGACCACCCCCGACCCCACCACCACGCCGGACCCCACCACCACGCCCGACCCGGAGCCCGGCACCACGGACCCCACCACCACACCCGATCCCGAGCCCGGTACCACGGACCCCGGCTGCCCGGAGCCCACCACCGCGGCCGACCCGGCCACCCCCTCCGACGAGCCCTGCGCCGCCCCCACGCCCTCCGTCTGACGGCTCACCCGGAGCCCAGCACCTCGGACAGGTCGTACCGCACCACCTCCTCCAGTTGCGCGTAGGTGCAACCGGAGGGGGTGCGGTCCGGGCGCCACCGCCTGAACCGGGCGGTGTGGCGGAAGCGGCCGCCTTCCATGTGGTCGTACGCCACCTCGCAGACCCGCTCCGGGGCGATCGCCACCCAGGACATGTCCTTCTTCCCGGACCAGCGGCTCGGCGCGCCCGGCAGCCGCGCGCCCTCGTGCGCCGTCGCGTCCGCCCAGGCCGCCCACGGGTGCTCGGCGGGGTCGATCCGCAGCGGTTCCAGCTCCTCCACGAGTTCGGCGCGCCGCTTCATCGGGAACGCCGCGCTCACCCCGACGTGCTGGAGCGCGCCCCGCGCGTCGTACAGGCCGAGCAGCAGCGAGCCGACCACCGGGCCGCTCTTGTGGAGGCGGTAGCCCGCCACCACGCAGTCCGCCGTCCGCTCGTGCTTGATCTTGTACATCGCCCGGACGTCGGGGCGGTAGAGGAGGTCCAGCGGCTTGGCCACCACCCCGTCGAGCCCCGCGCCCTCGTACTGCTCGAACCACCGGCGGGCCAGTGTCTCGTCCGTGGTGGCGGGCGCCAGATGCACCGGGGCCGAGGCCTCGGCCATGACCCGCTCCAGCACTGCCCGCCGCTTCGTCAGCGGCCGTCCGGTCAGCACGTCGTCGCCGAGCGCCAGGACGTCGAAGACGACCAGGGACGCCGGGGTCCGCCCGGCCAGGGTCCGCACCCGGGAGTCGGCCGGGTGGATGCGCTCGCTCAGCCGGTCGAAGTCCAGCCGCCCGTCGTACGCCACCACGATCTCGCCGTCCACGACGCAGCGCGGCGGCAGGTTCTCCCGCACCGCCTCGACCACCTCGGGGAAGTAGCGGGTGAGGGGCTTCCCGGTCCGGCTGCCGAGCACCACCTCCTCGCCGTCCCGGTGCACGACCGCCCTGAACCCGTCCCACTTCGCCTCGTACTGCATACCGGGCGGGATCGTGGATACGGGCCTGGCGAGCATCGGTTTCACGGGAGGCATCACCGGCAGATCCATGGCCCGATTCTGGACCGCCGTGCCGGGCCTGTCTCCCGATATGCGGCATATGTGGGCCCCGCCTACGGTGTCCGACATGGGAGCAGGAGCAGCGATGGAACTGGACGTGGACGGACGAGCCGTACGGCTGTCCAACCCGGACAAGGTGTACTTCCCGGACAAGGGCTACACCAAGAAGGACGTGGCCGACTACTTCCTGGCCGTCGGGCCCGGCATCCTCCGCGCCCTGCGGGAGCGCCCGACCACCCTCCAGCGGTTCGTGGACGGCCTCGGGGGTGAGTTCTTCTACCAGAAGCGCGCGCCGAAGAACCTCCCCGACTGGACGCCCACCGCCCGCATCGAGTTCCCCAGCGGCCGGCACGCCGACGAGATGTGCCCCACCGAGCTGGGCGCCGTCCTGTGGGCGGCCAACCTCGGCACCCTGACCTTCCATCCCTGGCCGGTCCGCAGGGCCGACACCGACCACCCCGACGAACTGCGTCTCGACCTCGACCCGCAGCCCGGCACGGACTACGCCGACGCGGTGCGCGCCGCCCGTGAACTGCGCTCCGTCCTGGACGACCACGGGCTGCGCGGCTGGCCCAAGACGTCCGGCGGACGCGGCATCCATGTCTTCGTCCCCCTCGTGCCCGAGTGGACCTTCACCCAGGTGCGGCGGGCCGCCATCGCCGCGGGGCGCGAGCTGGAGCGACGGATGCCGGACCGGGTGACCACCGCCTGGTGGAAGGAGGAGCGCGGCGAACGGATCTTCGTGGACTACAACCAGACGGCCCGCGACCGCACCATCGCCTCCGCCTACTCCGTACGCCCGTTCCCGCACGCCCCCGTCTCCGCGCCGCTGCGCTGGGACGAGCTCGACGACGCCGAGCCCCGCGACTTCGACATCCGGACCATGCCGGGGCGGTTCGCGGAGGTGGGCGACCTGCACGCCGACATGGACGAGCACGCCTTCCGGCTCGACGCCCTGCTGGAGCTCGCCCGGCGCGACGAGCGTGAGCACGAACTCGGCGACCTGCCCTATCCCCCGGACCACCCCAAGATGCCGGGCGAGCCCAAGCGCGTCCAGCCCAGCCGCGCCAGGAACGACGACAGCGGGGCGGCATGACCCAGGACCCCGCCGAGGGCCCCACCGAGGATCAGCGCCAGGACCCCGCCGAGGACCCGGCCCGGGAGCCCGCCGACGGCCCCGCCGACGGGCAGCGGGCCCACGGGGCGCACGGCAGGCCGCCGACCCGGCGCGAGAAGTGGGAGACGTACAAGAAGTCCCCCTACGTCCCGGCCGTCGTCCTCCTGTTCATCCTGGCCGCCGCGGCCGGGCTCTTCGCGGGCTCGTACACCTACGCCATGGCCAACCCCACCCCGCACCGGATCCCGGCCGCCGTCGTCGAAGGTCCCAGGACGCCCTACGCCGAGCCGTTCCTCGCGGGGATGGAGAAGGCGCTCGACGCCTCCCTCGAACTCCACCGCTACCCGGACCGCGCACGGGCACGGGCGGCGCTGGAGGAGCAGAAGGTCTTCGTCATCCTGCGCAGCGACGGCGACACCGTGGTGATGGAACTGGCCGCGGCCTCCGGGGCCACCGTCGCCCAACTCCTCGACGAGACCGGGGTGAAGGTCGCCCACCAGATCGGCGCCCCCCTCACCGTCACGGACGTCAAACCGCTCCAGAAGGGCGACCCGCGCGGCCTCGCCCTGTTCTACATCTCGCTCGCCGCCGTCATCATCGGCTTCGTCGGGGCCATCCAGCTCAGCGTGCACGCCCGCGCGCTGCTCCCGCTGGAGCGGATCCTGTTCACCCTGGCCTACGCCCTGCTCGGCGGGTTCGCCATCGCGGCCGTCGTGGACTGGGGGCTCGGCGCGCTCCATCTGCCGTTCGTCCAGTCCTGGCTGATCCTGGCGTTCACGATGTTCACCTCCGGCATGGTCTTCACCATGTTCAACACCCTCATCGGCCGCTGGGCGATGATCCCGACCTGGGGCGTCATGGTGCTGCTCGGCAACCCCTCCTCCGGCGGCGCGGTGTCCTGGCCGCTGCTGCCCTCGCTGCTCGGGCACATCGGCCGCTGGCTGCCGCCGGGTGCCTCGGTCAACGCCCAGCACACGGCGGTCTACTACCAGGGGCACCAGTACGTCTTCCCCTATCTGGTGCTGGGGGTCTGGTCGCTGGTCTCCTGCACGGTCTTCTGGGTGTGGCGCCACCGGCACCCCGGAGGCCGTGACCACATGCCGGAGCACGCGGCCACGGCCTCCTGACGGCCTGGGGTCACAGTTCCCTGACGCGGATGTCCCGGTAGGAGATCACGTCCGAGGTGCTGTGGACCTGGAGCCCGATGTAACCGGAGGCGTAGCGCCTGCCGTCGGTGCCCGGGTCGTCGCCGCGCGGCGGCTCGAAGGCCTGACCTCCCTTGTTGTCGAACTCGTTGATCAGGACACCGTTGCGGTAGATCTCGTAGTGCTGGTCCACGACCCGGACCTCGTAGTCGTTCCAGGTGCCCTTGGGGGTGACCCCGGCGCCGCCGAGGCCCACCCGGTCGAAGCCGTAGACCGACCCTGTCTTGTACATGTCGCCGTCCGGCCGGTCGTTGACCTGGATCTCATGGCCGTACTTGATGGCGACCCACTCCGGGCTCGGCTCCTCCGGGTGGTCGTGGACGTACGGGAAGCGGACGAAGACCCCGCCGTTGGCGTTGCCCGTGCCGGGGGCGTCGTCCCGCCACTGGAGCTTCAGCGAGAAGTCCCCGTACTGGCGGGCCGGGAACCACAGCATGCCCATGCCGTCCACGGTGGTCGAGCTGGTGATCGAGCCCTCCTCCTCGTTCAGTGAGAACTGTCCGCCGCCGACCTGCTCCCACTTCGCGAGGGAGCCGGCCGTACCGTCGAAGAGCTTGCGGTAGCCCTCGTCCTGGCCCGGCTTGCCGATGCCGGACTGCTTGGCCGCCTGGTAGATCTTCTTGTGCTCGCGCTTGTCGATGACCCCGTCGGCGAGCAGCTTGTCCAGGACGGTGTCGACGTGCTTGAGGAACAGGGCGTGCGAGGACCAGTCCTTCTCGTCCTCGATCAGCTCGTTGACCGTGCAGCGGTTGCCGGTGAGCCGGTTGGGCACCCCGGTGTCGACCGTGCCGACGATCACCGTGTGGCGCTCGTCGAACTCCGGGCAGTTCGGCGCCGGGACGCCGCCGCCGACGGCGACGGTGAAGGACGCGCGCCCGGCCTCGGAGGTGTTGCCCGCCTTGTCCGTCGCCCGGTGGGCCACGGTGTGGCGGCCGACCCGGTCGACGATCACCGGCGTGGTGTACGCCAGGTACGGGCCGCCGTCCAGGGAGTACTCGATCCTGTCCACCCCGGAGTCGTCGTCGGTCGCGGTGACGGTGGCCTTGGCGCTGGTGATGTAGGCGCCGTCCGAGTTCTTGTCACCGGTCACCTTCAGCGAGGTCTCCGGCGGCGTCTTGTCCCGCGACGGGGGTTCGACGACGGTGAACTCCACCGTCTTCTCGGCCGCCGCGTTGCCGGCCCGGTCGGTGGCCCGGTAGCGGACGGTGTGGACGCCCACCTCGTGCACCATCACCGGGGCGGTGTACGGCTGCCAGACGCCGTCCTCCCCGAGCGCGTACTCGATGGAGTTGACCCCCGAGCCGGTGTCGGACGCGGTCACGGTGACCGTCGCCATACCGAGGTAGGCGCCCGCGTCGTCCTGCTCGCCCGAGACGGTCGCCGAGGTCTCCGGCGGGGTCTCGTCGTCGGTGGGCGGCGCGGCGACCGCGAAGGCCACGGACTTCTCCTCCGCCGCGTTGCCCGCCTTGTCGGTGGCCCGGTAGCGGAGCGTGTGCGTGCCGACCTCGTCCACCACGACGGGCGCGGTGTACGGCTGCCACTCGCCGTCCTCCCCGAGGGCGTACTCGACGGTGTCCACGCCCGAACCGGCGTCGGACGCCGCCACGGTGACGGTCGCCTGGCCGATGTACGCGCCGTCGGCGTCCTGGTCGCCGTCCACCGTCGCCGAGGTCTCCGGGGCGGTGGTGTCCTCACCGCCGCCGCCGTCCTCGGTGACGGTCAGGACGCCCTGCATGGCCAGGTGGCCGGGGATCGTGCAGTGGTAGAAGTACTTGCCCGGCGTCAGGGTGACCTCGACGCTGTGCCTGCCGCCCTCGCTGTCACCGGGGTTGGCCAGGATGTTGACCTGGACGTCGCTGTTGTACTCCGGGTCCGAGACGCTGAAGGTCAGCGTGTGCGGCATGCTCGTCGTGTTGCCGGTGGCCTCGCTGTTCTCGAAGACGAGGGTCGCGGCACCGGCCACCGCCGTGGTGGGAGCCGTCAGATAGCGGTCGATGGCATCGCCCGCCGTCCATGTGAGGACCTGGTCGGCCGCCTTCGCGGAGCCGCCCTGTCCGTACGCGGCCGTCGAGGTGAGACCGAGGACCATCAGGAACGAGCCGAGCAGGGCGAGCCACCACCGGGCGGGCCCGTACCGCCGACGCGCGAGGAGTGAAGGGTGTCTCACTGCGCTTCCGCCTTCCTGGCCAGGTCGGCGACGGCCGGGGTCGGGCCGCCGCCCGTGTAGGTCACGCGCCACAGCGCGGACTTGGAGTCGGAGGTGAAGAAGCCGCGCCCGTAGTCCTGGACGTAGAGCGAACCGTCCGGGGCGAACTTCCAGTCCATCAGGTTGCGGATGCCGTCCGCGCCCACCGGGATGATCTTCCGCAGCGACTCGGCGTGCACGGGCAGACCGCCCTTGCCGGCCGTCTTCGGGTCGGTGATCACCGCGTGGCGCGGCTGGGTGTCGTCGTAGAAGTCGCCGACGAACCACTTGCCGTCCCAGTACTCGGGCCACTTGGCGGTGCTGTCGCTGTCCGCGTCGTAGCGGTAGACCGGGCCGTTCATGGTGGCCTGGCCGCCGCCCTTGAGCCAGGGCAGCAGCTCCTTCTGCTCGTCCGTCTTGTAGCTCGGGACGCCGTTCTCGTCCCGCGGGTAGTCCACGCCGCCGCCCTGGGGCGAGTACCAGATGGTGTTGCCGGTCACCGGCGGCAGCTTGACCAGGCCGTCGTTGTTCGGCGACTCGTTCCTGGGCGCGTCGCAGTCGTACCAGCCCAGCGGCTTCTTCGGGTCGGGCAGATTGCGGTCGCGGTAGGGCTGCTTGTTGCCCATGCAGTACGGCCAGCCCTGGTTGCCGGCCTGGGTGATCGCGGCGAACGTGTCGTACTTGGCGGGCCCCCAGGTGGTGCTGGGCTCGCCGGCGTCCGGGCCGACCCAGCCCGCGTACAGGGTGTCCGTCGCCGGGTCCACGGAGATCCGGGCCGGGTTGCGCACGCCCATCACGTAGATCTCGCCCCGGGTCTTGCCGCCGCCCTCGTCCGGCTCCTCGCCGGTGAAGAGGTTGCCCTTCGGGAGGGTGTAGGTGCCGTCGTCCTCGGGGTGGATCCGCAGGATCTTGCCGTTGAGGTTGTTGGTGTTGCCCGCGGTGCGACGGGCGTCCGAGAAGGACACGCCCTTGAAGTTGGGCTCCGGGTTGTTCCCGGAGTAACCGTCGCTGAACTGGGAGGAGTTGTTGTCACCCGTGGCGATGTAGAGGTTGCCCTTGGAGTCCCAGGCCATGCCGCCGCCCGCGTGGCAGCAGCTGTGGATCTGGACCGGCCAGTCCAGCAGCACCTTCTCGGAGGCCAGGTCCAGCTTGTCCGTGGCGCGGTCGAGGGTGAAGCGGGAGACCTGACGCACCGCCATGTGCGTGTCGCGGTTGATCCTGGAGTGCGGTGTGTAGTGCAGATACACCCATCCGTTGGTGGCGAAGTCCGGGTCCAGCTCGATGCCGAGCAGGCCCTCCTCCACCTTGACCAGCTCGTCGCCGCCGCCCTTGTTGCCGAAGACGTCCAGCGTGCCGACGAGGGTCGACTTCTTCGTCGCGGGGTCGTAGACGTGGATCTCGCCCTTGCCCCGGCCGATGTCCGGGTCGTTCCAGTCGGTGACCACGGGGACACTGCTGTCCGTGCCGCCGCGTCCGATGGAGAACACCCGCCCGTCGGCCGCGGTCACCAGGCCGTGCGGCTCCCCGATCTGGTCGTTCTGCCCCGGCTGGTTGGGCTGGGTGAGGCGTTCGGCCGTGTAGTTGGAGTCGATGGTGGCCTTGCAGTCGGCCTGTGAGGTACGGCTCGTCCAGGCCAGGGCGCCGCGCAGGTGGTCGCGGAAGTCGGTCTCGGCGAAGCTCGCCGCCGTACCGCCCATGGCCGTGTAGAAGGACCGGCCGCCGTCGTAGTCACGGCACCAGGAGACCGGGTGGTCCCAGCCGTTGGCGCTCTTGCCCGGACTGTAGGTGAGTTCGCGGACCCGGGCCACGGTGTGCACGTCCCCGGACGGGTTCTCCTTCCAGTTCAGCCAGGTGTCGGGGCGCTTCCACTCCAGCGGCAGGTCCTTCGTCGCCGGGTGGACCCGGTCACCGACCTCCACCGTGGCCCGCTGGACGGCCGTCGGGCTGTCCGCAGCCGGACGCGCCCCCACCAGACCGGTGAACCAGTCGGAGTACGGCTCGGTGCGCGCCGCGTCGTGGATCCCGAGGAAGCCGCCACCGGCCTCCATGTACGCCTCCAGGCCCGCCTCCTGCTCCGGGTCCAGGACGTCACCGCCGCCGGTGAGGAAGACGACCGCGTTGAACGTGCCGAGCCTCTTGCCGTTGGTGAAGACCGCCGGGTCGTCCGTGGCGACGGTCTTGAAACGGCCCTCGGCCGGGCCGCTGAGCCCGATCTTCTCGATGGCGGCGATGCCCGCGTCCACCGTGGGCGGTTCCTCGCCCGCCGAGGCGTGGAAGACGAGCACCTTGACGTTCTTCCCGCCCGGCGGCGTGGGCAGGGACAACGTTGTCGCCACCCGTTCCTTCAGCCCGGGGTCCGGATACGGCCTCGCGCTGGCGGCGTTGCCGCCCAGCAGGGACGCGGTCAGTGCTGCTACGGCCACGGCCGATGCGAGGCCGCGTCGTGATCTGGACCTGTGATGCGGTGTGCGCTGCATGTGGTCACCCACCCCTCCTTGGTCGCTTCCTTGCGTCACGGCGCCTTCGTACTCACTGCGACAGCGCTCGAAGCTAGACCTCTTTTCGTGGCGCGCCAATAGGTACGGCAGCAATCCGACGAACTTTGTCCTGAGTGTGGATAAACGAAGATCACCCGGTTACGGTGTGGGCCGTCTGGAGGAAGGCCCGTCAGTTTCCTTAGCGCAGTGGGGAGTTCGACCATGGACCGAAGGACCTTCAACCGGCGGATGCTGGTGGGCGGCGGTGTGGCGGCGGCGACCGGGGTGACATCGATGTCGCTCGGCGCGGTCCAGGCCACCGACGCCCAGGCCGCCGTGATCGACCCGCCGAAGACCGCGCCCGCGGGCGGTGCGGTACGCCATCTCAAGCTGTACGCCGAGAAACTGGCGGGAGGTCAGATCGGCTACGGCCTGGAGAAGGGCAAGGCGTCGGTCCCCGGCCCCCTCATCGAGATGAACGAGGGCGACACGCTCCACATCGAGTTCGAGAACCTCACGGACGGCGACGTGAGCCTCCATGTCCACGGGGTGGACTTCGACATCGCCAGCGACGGCACCCGGATGAACCGGAGCCACGTCGAGCCGGGCGGCACCCGCACCTACACCTGGCGCACCCACGTTCCCGGCCGCCGGAAGGACGGCACCTGGCAGGCGGGCAGCGCCGGCTACTGGCACTACCACGACCACGTCGTCGGCACCGACCACGGCACCGGCGGCATCCGTAAGGGGCTCTACGGCCCCCTCGTCGTCCGGCGCAAGGGGGACGTCCTGCCGGACCGGACGATCACCATCGTGTTCAACGACATGACCATCAACAACAAGCCCGCCGACGCGAGTCCGGACTTCGAGGCGACGGTCGGCGACCGGGTCGAGGTGGTGATGATCACGCACGGCGAGTACTACCACACCTTCCACATCCACGGGCATCGCTGGGCGGACAACCGCACCGGGCTGCTCACCGGCCCCGACGACCCCAGCCGGGTGATCGACACCAAGATCTGCGGACCGGCCGACTCCTTCGGCTTCCAGATCATCGCGGGTGAGCACGTGGGGGCCGGCGCGTGGATGTACCACTGCCATGTGCAGAGCCATTCGGACATGGGCATGGCCGGGCTGCTGCTGGTCGCCAAGCCGGACGGCACGGTCCCCGGCTACGACCCGTCGCACCACGCCGCCGGCGCCACGGGCTCGCACGCCCACTGAAGCGGGACTCAGCGCTCCCGGGCGCCCGTGGCCAGGTGGGAGCGCTGGGCCTCCCGGTCGAAGATGCCCAGCATGTCGGCCGGGCCGCCGAAGGCGCCCACCGCGTGCGGCAGCATCGTCGGGAACTCCGCCGCCTGCCCGGCCTCCACCCGCAGCCGGCGGTCCCCCAGCAGCAGCACGACCGTGCCGGAGAGCACGGTGAACCACTCCCGTCCCGGATGGGCCTTGAGGGCCGAGGGGCCCTCCGGGGGCGGGCCGGTCAGCCGCATCCGGGCCACCGTGACGCCCGGCTCGTGGCGCAGGGTCCACAGGGTCAGTCCACGCGCCTGGTCGTAGACGGGCTGGGAGACGACGTCGTCCGAGGCGGTCTCGACCAGCTGGTCCAGCGAGGTGCCCAGGGCGCGGGCGATGGCCGTGAGCTGGTCGAGCGCGATCCGCCGGTGCCCGGTCTCGATCCGGCTGAGCGTGGAGGTGCTGAGGTGGCACCGGGCGGCCAGATCGTCGAGCGACCAGCCGTGGGCGGCGCGCAGGGCCCGGACCCGCTTGCGCACGAGGCTGTCGAGACCGTCCGCTTCTTGCGTCATGAGCAAGAGCATATGCGTTCTCCGCAAAGTCCTCGTACGGTCGGTCGCATGGCACCTTCCCCCTCGCACCCGCACCCGCACACGCCCGGCCCGCACACGCCCGCTCCGCACGGCGCCGGCCACCACCGTCATGGTCATACCGCCCCGGACGGGGCCGGTCCGCAGGACGGCCTCGCCCGGCTCCTCGACCTCGACGCGGAGCTGTTCGCCCCGTACCGGGCCGGAGTGCTGGACCGGCTCGCGCACCTGGCGGGCGACGGCGTCTCCCGGATCACCGACCTGGGCGCGGGCACCGGCACCGGCACGTTCGCCCTGCTGGAGAGGTTCCCCGCCGCGCGGGTGACCGCGGTGGACACCTCCCCGGACATGCTGGCCCTGCTGACCGCCGCCGCCCGCGAACGGGGCCTCGACGGCCGGCTGACCACCCTGGAGGCGGACGTCACCGAGGGCCTCCCCGGTGCCGCCGGAGCCGACCTCGTCTGGGCGTCGGCCGCCCTGCACCACTTCGGGGACCCCGCCGCCTCCCTCGCCGGTATCCGCGCGGCCCTGCGCCCCGGTGGGCTGCTGGCCGTCGCCGAGATGGACGGGATGCCGCGCTTCCTGCCCGAGGACGTCGTACCGGACCGGCCGGGGCTGGAGGGCCGCCTCCGCGCGGCGCTGGACGCGCTGCACGCCGAGCAGGTCCCGCACCTCGGTGACGACTGGGGCGCCCATCTGACCGCGGCCGGCTTCACCGTCGAGCTGGAGCACGCCGAGGACCTGGAGCTGCGCGCCCCGCTGCCCGCGGGCGCCGGCCTGTACGCCTACCTCGTACTGGCCCGCGTCCGGGAGACCCTCGACGGGCGCGTCGCCGGTGAGGACCTGGCGGCGCTCGACGCCCTCGTCGGGGGAGGGCCGGACGACGTGCGCCACCGCGACGACCTCGTCGTACGGTCCCGGCGCGAACTGTGGGTGGCCCGCTGCCCCGGGGACGCGGTCTGACGGCACGCGGGGGCGGCGGCCGCTTCGAGCGGAAGCCGCCCCCGCGCGAACTGCGGTGGCCGGTGGCCGGTGCGAGACTCGGAGCAAGGGACAGACACGCCTATGAACAGCGCGCGCGGCGCGGGTGAACGCGGCTCGCGGACCGCTCGCCGAAGGAGCACATCATGCGCGACCCATCCTTCGTGACCGGCGCTCCCAACTGGACCGACCTGGGTACCCCCGACATCGAGGCGGCCACGGACTTCTACCACGGCCTCCTCGGCTGGGAACTGGTACGCGGCGGCCCCGAGACCGGTGGCTACGGCATGTACCAGCTGGGGGGCAAGACGGTCGCCGGTGTCATGACGGTGACCGAGGAGCAGGGGAAGCCCGCCTGGTCGGTCTACTTCCAGACCCCGGACGCGGACGCCACGGCCAGGACAGTCGAGCAGGCCGGCGGCACCGCGGCCTTCCCGCCGATGGACGTCATGGACTACGGGCGGATGGGCGGCTTCACGGACAACGCGGGGGCGTACTTCGGGGTGTGGCAGCCGGGGACGAACACCGGACTCGGCGTGATCATGGAGCCGGGTTCGCTGATCTGGTCCGAGCTGTACACCCCGGACGTGCCCGCGGCCGCCGCGTTCTTCCAGACGGTCTTCGGCTGGCAGACCGAGTCGATGGAGTTCTCCGACGGCTCCTACACCATGGTCCGCCCCGCGGGCAGCGAGGGAGCCGAGTCCACCTTCGGCGGGCTCGTGGCCCTCGACTCCGTACCGGAACGGGCGGCGGTCGGTCCGCACTGGCTGCCGTACTTCCACGTGGAGGACTGCGACAAGGCGGCGGCCGACGTCGAACGGCTCGGTGGCACGGTCACGATCCCCGCCACGGACATCCCGGACGTCGGCCGGGTCGCCACCTTCGCCGACCCGGCGGGAGCGGCGTTCGCGGTGATCAAGCCCGCGCCGATGGAGCGGAGCTGAGACAGTGCGGAGCTGACGGCGCGGGCCGGTCGTTGACGGACCGTTGATCGCCTGTTTATCGGCAAGGGGCACCGTGAGCCCCATGCCGATCAACACCGTGACCGAAGACCCGCTCGCCTGGCAGGAGTCCGCGCTCTGCGCGCAGGCCGGGCCCGAGTTCTTCTTCCCGGCGCCGGGCAGCTCGACCCGTGAGGCCAAGCAGCTGTGCGGCGCCTGCGAGGGCAGGATGGCCTGCCTGGAGTACGCGCTCACCCACGACGAGCGGTTCGGTGTCTGGGGAGGGCTCTCCGAGAAGGAGCGGGAGCGGCTGCGCAGAAGCGGATCCCGGGGCTGACCGGGCGGCCCCGTCAGGGCCCGACGGCGCGCGGAGGGCGGGGCGCTCACGGGGCGAGTCGCCCCGCGGGGCGGGGGTCCGTGCCGGACAGGGGCTTCGCGGGACCGAGGGCTTCGCGGGTCGAGGGGCCGCGCGGGGCCCCGCCGGGCCGCCGTCACGGGATGCGGAAGCTCTCCCCGTACATCTTCCACACCAGCGGGGTGCGCAGCTCCAGGTTGCCCTCGCGGAGGAACACCCGCTGGGCGGTGTCGATGCGGGTGGTGTCGCGCTGGACGGTGCGGGCCTTGATCGCCGCACGGCCGGCGTCGAGGAACGCGTCGAGGTACGCGCTCTCGTCGCCGCCCTCCGCGGCGGTGTCCGCCTGCCGCATCGCCGTGTCGCGGATGCCGTAGAAGCCGTCGGGCTCCAGGCCGGGCCCGTGCAGCACCATGGCGTCGTAGTAGACGAACTGCCCGAGCGTGCCCAGCCCGTCCATCTTCGCCAGGCGGACGGCCGGTTCGAAGTACAGCCGGTCCCGCGTCGCGTCCTGCGCCTCGCGGAAGGCGTCGTCCTCGGCGGCCTCACGCCAGGCGGCCGTGAAGCCGGGGTCCAGCCCCTTGTGGGAGTCGCTGCCGTCCACCTTCCGCAGTGCCGGGAGGAACGCGGCGAGCGGATTGTCCGGATGCTCCGCGGTGTACGCCTCGACCAGTTGCAGCATGTCGTTCGTGCCGGAGCAGAAGCCGACGATCCCGGCCGTGTAGCCGTTGCCGTCGCCCAGGTCCTCTATCGCGCCGTACCGGCTTTGCCAGTCCAGGGTGGAGGCGTCCGCGCTGGACACGAGACGGGAGGCGATCTCCTTCGTTTCGGGTGCGGCGAGGCCCGGCGGAAGCGCGTCGATCTCCTCGGCGTGCTCCTCCGCCTGCTCCACCGCCTCCGGCGTCGGCTCCGGGTCCGAACCGGTCTTCGCCGGGCGGGCGGACTGCGGGACGAGCTCGGGCGGCTCGGAACCACCGCTGCTGAAGATGATCGAAACGGCGATGACTATCGGCGCACCGAAGAGAGCAAGACGCGTCACTGGCTTCACCGGCACAGGGTACGTTCCGCACACCTGTCGGGTCAGTCCGCCGGTCCGCCGGGCCCCTCGGCGCGAAGGCGGCGGCGCACGCGCGCCGCCGCCTCACCGCGCGGGGGAGTGGTCAGGCCTGGGCGCGGGCCGCCATGCGGGCCTTGCGGGCGGCCAGCTTCTCGTCGAACTTCGACGCCTCGGTGTCGAGCCCGCCCATGTACAGGCCGAGTTCGTCCTGCGCCTTGAGTCCCTCCGGGCCGAGGCCGTCGATGTGGAGGACCTTGAGGAAGCGCAGCACGGGCTGGATCACGTCGTCGTGGTGGATCCGCATGTTGTAGATCTCGCCGATCGCCATCTGCGCGGCGGCCCGCTCGAAGCCGGGCATCCCGTGGCCGGGCATCCGGAAGTTGACGACGACGTCGCGTACGGCCTGCATGGTGAGGTCCGGGGCGAGCTCGAAGGCCGCGCCGAGCAGGTTGCGGTAGAAGACCATGTGCAGGTTCTCGTCGGTCGCGATGCGGGCCAGCATCCGGTCGCACACCGGGTCTCCGGACTGGTGGCCGGTGTTGCGGTGCGAGACGCGGGTGGCGAGCTCCTGGAAGGCGACGTACGCCACGGAGTGCAGCATGGAGTGGCGGTTGTCGGACTCGAAGCCCTCCGCCATGTGCGCCATGCGGAACTGTTCGAGCTTGTCCGGGTCCACGGCGCGCGAGGTGAGCAGGTAGTCGCGCATCACGATGCCGTGGCGGCCCTCCTCGGCCGTCCAGCGGTGCACCCAGGTGCCCCAGGCGCCGTCGCGGCCGAAGAGCGAGGCGATCTCGTGGTGGTAGCTGGGGAGGTTGTCCTCGGTCAGGAGGTTCACCACGAGGGCGATCTTGCCGATGTCGGTCACCTTGGACTGGTCGGCGGCCCATGCCTCGCCGTCCTCGAACTGGCCGGGGAAGTTGCGGCCGTCGGAGAACGGAACGTACTCGTGGGGCATCCAGTCCTTGGCGACCTTGAGGTGCCGGTTGAGCTCCTTCTCGACCACCTCTTCCAGCGCGTAGAGCAGTTGGGCGTCGGTCCACGCCTTCGGACTGCCGAGGTGGGGAGAGGTGATCGTCACGGGGTACTCCTGGGGACGGGAGAATTTACCTACGGCTACGTAGGTTACGTGACCGTAGGTTAAGGCGGCGGTAAGCTCATAGCCAAGCCGGGACCTCGATGTGCCCGGTTGCGTACCGTTATCCATGCAGGTGGGACGTGCCGTCAGCGGTTCTGTTCCGGTCCGGCGGAGAACGGTGCGACCGGGCCGTGCGGCCCCCGTCCGGCGCTCCCGGCGCCTCTTCCGAGGCGTGCGGGGACGCGTCGGAACGGGCCCGGACGCGTGCGCGCGGGAGGCGGGAGGGGGTCGCCGGGCGGCGCGGAAGGACACCCGCGGCCGGGTGTGCCGGGGTGGAGGAGCGGCGCGCGGGACGGCCGGGAACAGGGCGTGCGGCGCTCAGCCGGCCCCGCCCAGCAGGTCCGTCAGATCGCGGTCCAGATCCAGGAAGCGGAATTCGTGGCCCACCGGCACCAGCGCGTGGGCGCGCTCCAGGAAGCGGCGCAGTTCGGCGGTGCGCACGTGCACCATGGCGATGCCCTCGGCGGCGTGGAACTCCAGCACGGTGCGGTCGTAGCCGAAGGGCCGCACCCGTACGTCACCCGCCCCGGCCGGGTGGTCCATGCCGGTGGCCAGCAGTTCGCGGGAGAACTCCCAGGAGACCTCGGTGCCCTCGAGGGTCGCCGGGCCGGGGAACGCCATGCGGACGGCGAAGGGGTCCTGGCGGTCGTAGTGCAAGGTGGCGGGCAGGGTCTCCATCCGTGGAGCGGACGCCACCATGCGGGCCTGCACGGACTGCTCGATAACGCTGGACAAGGCCTGCTCCCTCTCTCGTCGGACGAACGGATCCCGGCATGGGAGTAGACGACGGAACGCCCCCATCCGTGCACCGCTGCGGGGCGTGAGCTGTGTCACCGCCCGGCTTCCCCCAGAGCCCCTGCCCCGTTTCGGCCGCCGCACCCTGGGCGGTCCGGGTGCGCCGCCCAACTCCCGCGGGGGCGCGGGGAGCGGCGTGCGCGGGCCCTTACACTGACCGCATCATGACGACCTTCCCGATGCCCGCGGACGAGGCCGAAGCCCGTGCCGTCCAGGACGCGTTGCGCGCGGAGGTGGTGCTCGACGAGACCGGCCCGCCGCCCGGCACCGGACGGGTCACGGGTGTGGACGTCGCCTACGACGAGGAGCGGGACGTCGTCGTCGCGGCGGCCGTGGTGCTGGACGCGGCCACGCTCGACGTGGTCGCCGAGGCCACCGCGCGCGGCCGGGTGAGCTTCCCGTACGTCCCCGGGCTGCTGGCCTTCCGTGAGATACCCACCGTGCTCGCCGCGCTGGAGAGGCTTCCCGTCGGGCCGGGGCTCGTCGTCTGCGACGGCTACGGGCTGGCCCACCCGCGCCGGTTCGGCCTCGCCAGCCACCTCGGGGTGCTCACCGGGCTGCCCGTCATCGGCGTCGCGAAGAACCCCTTCACCTTCCGCCACGAGCGACCGGGCCCCCGCCGGGGCGACTTCAGCCCGCTCCTGGACGGGGAGGAGGAGGTGGGACGGGCGTTGCGCACCCAGGACGGCACCAAGCCCGTCTTCGTCTCCGTGGGGCACCGCACGAGTCTGGACAACGCCTGCGCCCACACCCTCGCGCTGGCCCGGGACTTCCGTCAGCCGGAGACCACCCGCAGGGCCGACGCCCTGTGCCGGTCCGCGTTGCGGGAGGCCCTCGCCTGAGTGCGCGGGCCCGGCCGCGATTGTTGCCGACTGGGGACAGGACCGGATGTTGTTCGTCGAACATCGGGGGCAGGCTGGTACACATGATCGACCAGAACACGCCTCGCATGAGCGCCGGAACCGTACGCCTCTCCCAGCGCGGTGTCGCCGTGGGCATGACCCTCGGCGTCGTCGCGGGAGCCGCCTGGACCGTCTCGATGGTCTGCACCCTCGCCTCCTGGATGCTCTGACCCCGTCTCCGCGGACGCGGCCCCGCCCGGACCGCGCCCCCTCGGACCGCGCCCCGGTCAGTGCGCCGCCGCGACCCGGAAGCCGATGCCCGCCGACCGCAGCCGGTCCAGCAGCGCGTCGCCCATGGCCGCGGCCGTGGTGACCTGCCCCGAGGTCGCGGGCAGCTCGTCCAGGGCCAGGCACAGCGCGGACTGCGCCAGCATCTTCGCCGTCTCGTCGTAGCCCGGGTCGCCGCCCGAGACCTCCGTGAGGACCCGCCGGCCGCCGCCCTCCCCGATGAAGCGGACCGTGAACCAGCTGCGGCGCCTGCGCTCCTCGTCGGGGCCGGACCCCGGTGCGTAACGGCCCGTCAGCCAGTCGCGTACCGCCGGTACTTGGGCGGCCCCGGCCAGTACGCCGAGCGCCGCGGTGCCGCCGAGCGCCACCGGCAGATGCTTCACCGAGGCGAAGTGGCGGTAGCGGAAGTCGGGGCCGTAACGTTCCAGCGCACGCGCGGAGCGCTCCACCACCCGGGGGTCCAGGGTCGGCAGCGGCAGCGCCCAGGTGCCGGTCGGGGCGCTGAAGTGCGGGGAGCCCTGCGGAGCGCGGGCCCGGCGGCCGACCAGGCGGGGCTCGTGCAGCCGGCGTTCCCGCGCGGCCCGCGCCGTCTGCCGGCCGCGCCCCAGTGCCGAGAGCGCCGAGGCGAACGTGCCGCCGGAGAAGACCGCGCCGGCGCGGACGAAGCCGTCCACGGTCAGCGGCACCCCCTCGGGCAGCCGCTGGACGGTGAAGTAGACGCCGAGGTCGTGCGGCACGGAGTCGAAGCCGCAGGCGTGCACGAGCCGGGCGCCCGTCTCCCGGGCCCGGGTGTCGTGGCGCAGGTACATCCGGTCGACGAACTCCGGCTCACCGGTCAGGTCGGCGTAGTCCGTCCCCGCGTCCGCGCAGGCGGCGACCAGCTTCTCGCCGTAGCGGATGTACGGTCCCACCGTCGAGGCCACCACGTGCGTGGACGCCGCGAGTTCGCCCAGCGCCTCCGCGTCGTCCGCGTCCGCCGTGAGCAGCGGCAGGTCCGCGCACCGGGGATCGGTCAGGGCCAGCCGGTCCCGCAGCCGCTCCAGCCGGGGCAGGCTGCGGCCGGCCAGGGCCCAGCGGCAGCCGTCCGGCGCGTGCGCCGCCAGATACGCGGCGGTGAGCGACCCCACGAACCCCGTCGCTCCGAAGAGAACGATGTCCCAAGGGCGTTCTGTCCCGTGCTGCCTGTTCATGGAATGCCTCCGCTGGGGCGCCGGCGCCGATGTGAGCAGCCAGAGGCTAGCGGAGCCGTCCGTGGCGTCGCGGGGCCGGGCGGTGTCCGGTGCGAGAGGATCCCAGGGAACCAGGGCGTGTTTCGAAAGTCCCGCCTGGCCCGCGACGCCCGGCACGCACGCTCGCCGCGTTGTCGGAGTCGCCCCAGTACGTCCAGTACGAGGGCGATCCTCCGCCTTGCGATCGCACGCACCGGACGCCGCGGGCCCCGCCCTCCGGGCGGACGGCGCTACGTTCGAAACACGCCCTAAGCGCTTGCTCGCCCGAAAGGGTTGTGCGGAACGGACTCCGTTCTTAGCATCATCGATGTTACATCAGTTGTGTCACACCGCTGGGGGCTTGATGACAACGACAGGGCGCGGTCCGGACGGCCCGCTGGCCGGGGTGCGTGTCGTCGAACTGGCGGGCATCGGGCCCGGACCGTTCGCCGCGATGCTGCTGGCCGACCTCGGCGCCGACGTGGTGCGCGTGGACCGCCCGGACGCCTCGGCGCTCGTCCTCGACCCGGCGTACGACCTCACCAACCGCAACAAGCGCTCCGTCCGCGTCGACCTCAAGAGCCGGGACGGCGCCGGACACGTCCTCGACCTGGCCGAACGCGCCGACATCCTCATCGAGGGCTACCGGCCGGGCGTCGCCGAGCGGCTGGGCGTGGGCCCGGACGCCTGCCTGGAGCGCAATCCCCGGCTGGTGTACGGGAGGATGACCGGCTGGGGCCAGGACGGGCCGCTCGCCGACCGGGCGGGCCACGACGTCGGGTACATCGCCCTCAGCGGCACCCTCTCCATGATCGGCGACCCCGACGGACCGCCCGCGCTCCCCGCCAACCTGGTCGGCGACTACGCGGGCGGCTCGCTCTACCTGGTCGTCGGCGTGCTCGCCGCGCTGCGCCACGCCCGTACGCCCGACGGCACCGGACAGGTCGTGGACGCGGCCGTGGTGGACGGCTCCGCCCACCTCGCCACGATGATCCACGGCATGCTGGCGGCCGGCGCCTGGCAGGACCGGCGCGGCTCCAACCTCCTGGACGGCGGCTGCCCGTTCTACGGCTGCTACGAGACGTCCGACGGCCGGTACATGGCGGTCGGGCCGCTCGAACAGCGCTTCTACGAGCAGTTCACCACCCTGCTGGGCATCGAGGAGGAGACCGCCTCCGCCCGCGACGACCCCGGCCGCTGGCCCGGACTGCGCGCCGCGGTCGCCGCACGGTTCCGCACCCGCAGCCGGGCCGAGTGGACCGAGGTCTTCGAGGGGACGGACGCCTGCGTGGCCCCCGTCCTCTCGCTCCGCGAGGCGCCCGGCCACCCGCACCTCGCCGCCCGCGCCACCTATGTGGAGCACGGCGGTCTCACCCAGCCTGCGCCCGCGCCGCGGTTCTCCGCGACACCCACCGCCGTGCGCCGCCCGCCCGCCCGGCCCGGAGCGGACACCGAGGAGGTCGCGGCGGACTGGGACGTACCCGGCCTGCGGACCGCCGAGGGGCCCGTGGGCTGATGTCCCCCTCCGCACCGGGGCCCGGCCCCGGCCCCGCCCCCACCGACCGTCCCCAGGGAGTCCGAAGTGCAGCGGCAGATCTTCACCGAAGAGCACGACGCGTTCCGCGCGACCGTCCGCACCTTCCTGGACAAGGAGGTCCTCCCGTACTACGAACAGTGGGAGAAGGACGGCATCGTCTCCCGTGACGCCTGGCTGGCGGCGGGGAGGCAGGGGCTGCTCGGCCTCGCCGTGCCCGAGGAGTACGGGGGCGGCGGCACCACCGACTTCCGCTACAGCGCGGTGCTGGCCGAGGAGTTCACCCGGGCCGGTGCCCCCGGCTTCGCCGTCGGCCTGCACAACGACATCATCGGCCCCTATCTGACCTCGCTCGCCACCGAGGAGCAGAAGCGCCGCTGGCTGCCCGGATTCTGCTCCGGCGAGACCGTCACCGCCATCGCCATGACGGAACCCGGCGCCGGCTCCGACCTCCAGGCCGTGCGCACCACCGCCGAGGACAAGGGCGACCACTGGCTGCTCAACGGGTCCAAGACCTTCATCTCCAACGGCATCCTCGCCGACCTGGTGATCGTCGTCGCCAGGACCACCCCCGAGGGCGGGGCCAAGGGCCTCTCGCTGATCGTCGTCGAGCGCGGCGCCGAGGGCTTCGAGCGCGGCCGCAACCTCGACAAGATCGGCCAGAGGTCCCAGGACACCGCCGAACTCTTCTTCCACGACGTCCGTGTCCCCAAGGAGAACCTCCTCGGCGAGCGCGACGGCGCCTTCCTCCACCTGATGACCAACCTGGCCCAGGAACGCGTCGCCATAGCGGTCGCCGGGATCGCCGCCGCCGAACACCTCCTGGAGATCACCACCCGGTACGTCAAGGAGCGCGAGGCCTTCGGACGGCCGCTCGCCAAGCTCCAGCACATCCGGTTCGAGATCGCGGAGATGGCCACCGAGTGCGCCGTCACCCGTACCTTCCTGGACCGCTGCGTCGTCGACCACGCGGAGGGGACCCTCGACGCCGTACACGCCTCGATGGCCAAGTGGTGGGCCACCGAACTCCAGAAGCGTGTCGCCGACCGCTGCCTCCAACTGCACGGCGGATACGGCTACATGGCCGAGTACCCGGTGGCCAGGGCCTTCACGGACGGCCGCGTCCAGACCATCTACGGCGGAACGACCGAGATCATGAAGGAGATCATCGGCCGTTCACTGCTCGCCTGACCCCCTCCGGCCGTCGCCCGGACCGCCGACAACTCCCCGCGCACCCCTCCCGAAAGGCTGCTGACTTGAGCACCGAAGCGTACGTGTACGACGCGATCCGCACCCCGCGCGGCCGCGGCAAGGCCGACGGGGCCCTGCACGGCACCAAGCCGATCGACCTCGTCGTCGGCCTCATCCACGAGATCCGCCGCCGCTTCCCGGACCTGGACCCCGCCGCGATCGACGACATCGTCCTCGGTGTCGTCAGCCCGCTCGGCGACCAGGGTTCCGACATCGCCCGGATCGCCGCGATCGCCGCGGGACTCCCGGACTCCGTCGCCGGCGTCCAGGAGAACCGCTTCTGTGCCTCCGGCCTGGAGGCGGTCAACCTGGCGGCGGCCAAGGTCCGTTCCGGCTGGGAGGACCTGGTCCTGGCCGGGGGCGTCGAGTCGATGTCCCGGGTGCCGATGGGCTCCGACGGCGGCGCCTGGGCCATGGACCCGATGACCAGCTTCCAGACCGGCTTCGCCCCCCAGGGCATCGGCGCCGACCTCATCGCCACCATCGAGGGCTTCAGCCGCCGCGACGTCGACGAGTACGCCGCGCTCTCCCAGGAGCGCGCCGCCGTGGCCTGGAAGGAAGGGCGCTTCGCCCGCTCCGTCGTCCCCGTCGAGGACCGCAACGGGCTGCTCGTCCTCGACCGCGACGAGCACATGCGCCCCGGCACCACCGCCGACTCGCTCGCCGCGCTGAAACCCTCGTTCGCCACCATCGGCGAGATGGGCGGCTTCGACGCCGTCGCCCTCCAGAAGTACCACTGGGTCGAGAAGATCGACCACGTCCACCACGCGGGCAACTCCTCCGGCATCGTGGACGGCGCGGCCCTCGTCGCGATCGGCTCGAAGGACGCCGGCGAACGGTACGGCCTCACCCCGCGCGCCCGGATCGTCTCCGCAGCCGTCTCCGGCTCCGAGCCCACCATCATGCTGACCGGCCCCGCGCCCGCCACCCGCAAGGCGCTCGCCAAGGCCGGGCTCACCATCGACGACATCGACCTCGTCGAGATCAACGAGGCCTTCGCCGGCGTCGTCCTGCGCTTCGTCCGGGACATGGGACTCTCCCTCGACAAGGTCAACGTCAACGGCGGCGCCATCGCGCTCGGCCACCCCCTCGGCGCGACCGGCGCGATGATCCTCGGCACGCTCGTCGACGAACTGGAGCGGCGGGACCGGCGCTACGGCCTCGCCACCCTCTGCGTCGGCGGCGGCATGGGCGTCGCCACCGTCGTCGAGCGTCTCTGACCGTCCCCGGCCCCCTCTCTTACGGAGTAGAACACCCATGACCGAGAGCACGACCATCCGCTGGGAACAGGACGAGACCGGCATCGTCACCCTCGTCCTGGACGACCCCGGCCAGTCCGCCAACACGATGAACCAGGCGTTCAAGGACTCCCTCGCCGCCGTCGCCGACCGCGCCGAGGCCGAGAAGGACTCCATCCGGGGCATCGTCTACACCTCAGCCAAGAAGACCTTCTTCGCGGGCGGCGACCTCAAGGAAATGATCAAGGCCGGCCCCGGGGACGCCCAGGCCGCCTTCGACACCGGTACGGCCATCAAGCGCTCGCTGCGTCGCATCGAGACCCTCGGCAAGCCGGTCGTCGCGGCGATCAACGGTGCCGCGCTCGGCGGTGGTTACGAGATCGCCCTCGCCGCCCACCACCGCGTCGCCCTGGACGCCCCCGGCTCCCGCATCGGCCTGCCCGAGGTCACCCTCGGCCTGCTGCCCGCGGGCGGCGGCGTCACCCGCACCGTACGCCTCATGGGCATCACCGACGCCCTGCTCAAGGTCCTGCTCCAGGGCACCCAGTACACCCCCGCGCGGGCCCTGGAGCACGGCCTGGTCCACGAGACCGCCGCCACCCACGAGGAGATGCTCGCCAAGGCGCGCGCCTTCATCGACGCCCACCCCGAGTCGCACCAGCCCTGGGACGTCAAGGGCTACCGCATCCCCGGCGGTACCCCCTCCCACCCGAAGTTCGCGGCGAACCTGCCCGCCTTCCCCGCCAACCTGAAGAAGCAGCTGGCCGGCGCGCCCATGCCCGCGCCCCGCAACATCATGGCCGCGGCGGTCGAGGGCTCCCAGGTGGACTTCGAGACCGCGCAGACCATTGAGGCCCGCTACTTCACCGAGCTGGTCACCGGCCAGGTTGCGAAGAACATGATCCAGGCCTTCTTCTTCGACCTCCAGGCCGTCAACTCCGGTGCCAGCCGCCCCCAGGGCGTCGAGGAACGCCAGGTCCGCAAGGTCGCCGTCCTCGGCGCCGGGATGATGGGCGCGGGCATCGCCTACTCCTGCGCCCGCGCCGGACTCGACGTCGTCCTCAAGGACGTCTCCGCCGAGGCCGCCGCCAAGGGCAAGGCCTACAGCGAGAAGCTGCTGGCCAAGGCGCTCTCCCGGGGTCGTACGACCGAGGCGAAGCGCGACGCGCTGCTCGCCCGCATCACCCCGACCGGCGACGCGGCCGACCTCGCGGGATGCGACGCGGTCATCGAGGCGGTCTTCGAGGACACCACGCTCAAGCACAAGGTGTTCCAGGAGATCCAGGACGTCGTCGAGCCCGACGCGCTGCTCTGCTCCAACACCTCCACGCTGCCCATCACCGTGCTCGCCGAGGGCGTGGAGCGGCCCGCCGACTTCATCGGGCTGCACTTCTTCTCCCCGGTCGACAAGATGCCCCTGGTGGAGATCATCAAGGGCGAGCGGACCGGCGACGAGGCGCTGGCCCGCGCCTTCGACCTGGTGCGGCGGATCAGGAAGACCCCGATCGTCGTCAACGACTCCCGGGGCTTCTTCACCTCCCGCGTCATCGGCCACTTCATCAACGAGGGCGTCGCCATGGTCGGCGAGGGCATCGAGCCCGCCTCCGTCGAGCAGGCGGCGGCCCAGGCCGGCTACCCGGCCAAGGTCCTCTCCCTGATGGACGAGCTGACGCTCACCCTCCCGCGCAGGATCCGCGACGAGACCCGGCGGGCGGTCGAGGAGGCGGGCGGCACCTGGCCCGAGCACCCCGCCGACGCGGTGATCGACCGGATGGTCGACGAGTTCGGGCGGCCCGGCCGCAGCGGGGGAGCGGGCTTCTACGACTACGGCGAGGACGGCGGGCGTGGCCTCCTGTGGCCGGGGCTGCGCGAGCACTTCACAAAGCCCGGAGCCGAGATCCCGTTCGAGGACATGCGGGAACGGATGCTCTTCTCCGAGGCGCTGGACAGCGTCCGCTGCCTGGAGGAGAACGTCCTGACGACGGTCGCCGACGCCAACATCGGCTCCGTGATGGGCATCGGCTTCCCGCCGTGGACCGGCGGAGTGCTCCAGTACATCAACGGCTACGAGGGCGGTCTGCCCGGCTTCGTGGCCCGCGCCCGGCAGCTCGCGGAGCGCTACGGGGACCGCTTCCTGCCGTCGCCGCTGCTGCTGGAGAAGGCGGAGAAGGGCGAGACCTTCCACGACTGACGCGCGACGGGCGTCCGTCGCAGGCGCGTTCGACGCTCGTCCGCGCACGACAGACGCGCACCGGACGCGCCGGTCCGCGGGCCGTGTTCACTCCGTGGTGAACGCGGCCCGCAACTCCTCCTTGAGCGACCGCTGGAAGGCGGTCAGCAGGGCCTGGAGCACCATCGGCTGCATATGCGCCGACAGCGACTTCATCGCCTTCACGTGCTCGGGGTCCGACTCCCGCTCCCGGTACGGACCCCACACCTCGTCCCGGAACAGCCGGGTCAGCTCCTGCGCGGCCGAGCGGGTGTGCTCCAGCAGCACCGTGCGCGCGGCCAGGATCGTCTCGTGCGCGATCGGTACGTCCAACAGCTCCGCCCCGAGCCGCAGCAGCCCCACGTCCACCCGGTACGCACCGGCGTCGGCCGGGCGCTCCAGGACGCCCATGGCCGCCAGCCGGTCCAGGTCCGCCTCCGTGAGCGCCCGTCCCGCGCGCCGCTCCAGCTCGGCCCGGTCCATGTCCTCCGCCGCGTCCGGCGCCCAGGACGCCACCAGCGCCCGGTGGATGGCCAGATCGTGGGCGCTCAGATCGGGCGGCAACTGCTCCAGGTACCGTTCGATGGCGGAGAGCGTCATGCCCTGGCGCTGGAGCTCCTCGATCAGCGCGAGGCGCGAGAGGTGCGCCGGGCCGTAGTGCCCGACCCTGCGCGGACCGATGACCGGGGGCGGCAGCAGGCCCCGGGTGCCGTAGAAGCGGACGGTGCGGACGGTGACACCCGCGCGGGCCGCGAGTTCGTCCACGGTGAGCGTCGGCTCCTCGGTCCCGGTGGCCATGACTGCTCCTTGTCGCGGACGGCCCGTCCGTCCGGGCCTTGCGTCGATCAGGTGCAACAGTATTGCTGTCTCACCACCGTTGTGAAAGTGGCCGGCCGTCACGGACGCCAACGACGGCGCGGGGTGGTCCGCTCGTAGGGCTGCGGGTCGGGGTAGGTCAGGAGTTCCAGTGTGCTTCCCCAGGGCGTCCGCAGATAGGCGAAGCGGTTCCGCTCGCCCTCTTCCGGGCCCGGCAGCGGGTGGGGCCGGCCGAGCAGGACCGCGCCCGCCCGTACGCAGTCCTCGACGGCCGCGTCGAGGTCCTCGACGTACAGGGCGATGTGCTGCCATCCGAAGTCGCACGGCAGCGCCGGCGGCTCCTGACGCGGCCCGTCGAACTCGAACAGTTCGATACCGGGCCCCCGGGGGAGCGCCAGCATGCGGACCGCCCGCTGCTCCGTCCCCTTCGGCACCCCGAGCCGCTCCTCGGTCTCCAGGCCGCCCCGGGGCCCGTCCGCGCGCCTCAGGGTGTCGTACAGCACCTCGGCCCCGAGCGCCCGGACCAGGAAGAGCGTCGCGCTCTCCAGGTCGGGGACGGTGACACCCACATGATCGATCCCTCGTACGCTCATACCCTCACCTTGCCCGGGAGCCCCGGCCGCTGCCCGACGACGCGCCCTCCCCGCGCCCCGCGGGCCCGTGAACCCGGGGAACGGGCCGGTTGTCGGTGGCGGCCCGTACGGTGAGGGCATGACGGGGATCAGGTACGTACGGGGGGACGCCACCGCGCCGCGCGGCGAGGGCGTCAAGCTGATCGTCCACTGCTGCAACGACGTGGGCGGCTGGGGCAGAGGGTTCGTCCTCGCCCTCTCCCGCCGCTGGCCGGAGCCGGAGGCCGCCTACCGCCGCTGGTACCGCGAGCGCGCGGACAACGACTTCGGCCTCGGGGCCGTGCGGTTCGTCCAGGTGGAGCCGTACGTCTGGGTGGCGAACCTGGTGGGCCAGCGGGGCATACGCACCGGCGCCACGGGGGTCCCGGTGCGCTACGAGGCACTGGAGGCGGGCCTGCGCCAGGTGGCCGTGCGGGCGGCGGAGCTGGACGCCTCCGTCCACATGCCGCGCATCGGCTGCGGGCTGGCCGGCGGCTCCTGGGACCGCGTCGAGCCCCTGCTGACCGGCGAACTGGTGAGCCGGGGCCTGGCGGTGACGGTGTACGACCACGGGTAGGGCCCCGGGCCGGGGAGGCAAGGGGCCCGGGTGTCCGGACGTGCGATACAGAGTGACGCTTCAAGTGTCTGTGTTCCGGCGGGCCTGTGGTTGAGTGGAGCGCGTCACGGCGTACGGGGAGGGCTCACATGGAGGCGCGGGACACCGGGGAAGCCCTGCTGGCCGGCGCGCTCGGGCAGTCGCCGCCCTCCGACGCGCTGAGCGAACAGATCCTCGACGCGGCGCGCGAGCAGTTCATGACCTTCGGGCTGCGCCGCTCGACCGTGGACGACGTGGCCAAACGCGCCAAGGTCTCCCGGGTCACGGTGTACCGCCGGATCGGCAACAAGGACAGCCTGGTGTCGGCCTGCCTGCTGCGCGAGTACCGCCGCTTCGTGGGGGACGTGGACGAGGCGGTCGCCGCCCTGCCCACCACCCAGGACCGCCTGGTCGAGGGCTTCGTGGCCGTGCTCAGACACATCCGCGAACACCCCCTGGTGGGCGGGCTGCTGAGGCTGGAGCCGGAGATCATGCTGCCCTTCCTCACCCTGGAGAGCGGGCCCGCCTTCCTCGCCATGCGCGGGTATCTGGCCGACCGGCTGCGCGAGGCCCAGCGCGCCGACGGACGGCCGGAGACGGACCCGACACCGGTGGCCGAGCTCATGGTGCGGATCACCGTCTCCTTCCTCCTCAACCCGGTGAGCTGCTTCGCGCTCGACGACGACGAACAGGTGCGCGCCTTCGCCCGCGGCTATCTGCTGCCGCTGCTCGGCCCCCGCTGACCGGGGCCCGCGCCGCCGTCCCCGCTCAGGGCCGTTCCACGGGCAGGGGCTCCAGCGGGCGGCTCCTGGCCCAGTGCGGCCCCAGGTCGTCGAGGTGGTAGCCGAAGGGGTAGCTGCGCGGCCGGGGCCTGGACGGCAGCCACCGGGGCCGGGCCGGCAACAGGCCGACGCCGTGCGACCGGGCGCGCACCAGCCGTTCCGCGGTGGCCCGTGCCCAGCGCGGCCGCGGCGGGAACCCCAGCGCCCGCAGCAGCGGTTCGTCCAGCAGGGCCAGCGAGACCCAGGCCACCACGGGGCGCAGCGGCGCCGGGTACCAGCGGGCCATGACCCGGAAGGTGGCGGTGGCCACCCGCCGGTTCGCCGGGTCGTAGGCGAACATCGCGCGCTCGTAGGAGTCCAGCAGCTCCTCGAACCCCTCGTACGTCTCCGGGGCGTCCGCTATCCCCATCAGGGCCGCCGTCCTGCGTGCCGCCTCCGCCAGGGCCCGTACCTCCTGCGAGCACAGGGGGCGCCAGCCGAACCGGTCGATCCACCGCTTGGGCCCGACGACGGTGGTGGCCAGGACGTAGAGGTAGTCCTCGTTGGGGATGCGGTACCTGGCGTGGATCCGGTTGACGCGGCGGGCCGCCTCGCGGGCCCGCTCCGACTCGAAGCCCTCCGCCGTCATCTCGTACCCGAACAGGACGGTGTCGTCGTAGCGCTTCTGCCCGTTGCGCTCGAACTCCTGGGTGCGGTCCAGGAGTACGGAGATCCGGGGCACCCCGTAGTCGCGCAGGAAGGCGACGCCGAGGCCCTGCCGGAAGTCCCAGGGGAACTCGTACCGCGACATCAGCCGGAGGATCTCGGCGCAGTCCCGCGCGGGATCCATCCGCCGGATCTCGCGTAAGCGGCTGTAACGGCCCATCTCTGCGACCTCCTGAAGCTCGGGTGCTGTGGGGTCCTCCCGGGCGCGGCTCCCGTCCTTCGCACGGCGTGTGACGGCCCACTCCCGCCCCGGAGAGTCAAAGTTACAAATACTATTGACTTGTTTCACCGAGGCGTCAACACCCCTGCTCCGGGACACCGGCCCGCCGCACATGGAGCCGGCGCCGCATACTGGGAGGTGCCCGGCCCGGGACCCGACCCGGGCAGCCGCCGACCCCCGGGGAGCACCTGGATGACCAGCGCGGACACCGGAGCGGCCGAGCCCGTGCCGCCCCCGCCCGGCGGTGTGCTGTGGAGCCTGGCCGGAGACGTCAGGGCACTGCTCATGCTGCCCGCCGCGCTCACCCTCCAGGTGGCCCACCCGGCCGTCGGCGCGGGCGTGGACGAGCACTCGGTCTTCCGCACCGACCCCTGGGGGCGCGGCGAACGCTCCCTGCACTCCCTCCAGCTGTGGGTGTACGGGGGAGAGGCGGGCGTCGCGGAGGGCCGCCGGCTGCGCGCCCTGCACCGCACCATCCAGGGCACCGACACCCGGGGCCGCCCGTATCACGCCCTCACACCCGCCAACTACGCCTGGGTGCACGCCACCGGCTTCCCCGTCTACCGGCACGCCACGCGCTACCTGGTCCGGCCGCTCACCGAGGCGCAGGAGCGGGCGCTGTACCGGGAGTGGCTCCAGGTCGGCCGGGTGCTCGGCATCCACGACCGGGACATGCCGCAGACCATCGAGGAGTTCTGGCCGTACTACCGCGCCGTGCTCGCCGAGGAGATCGAGCGGACCGTCGTCGTGGACGAGCTGGTCGCCACCGACCGTCCCGTACCGCCGCCGGACCGGGGGCCGCTGGTCGCGCGCCTCCTGCTCCGGGCGCTGTGGCCGGTGCTGTTCCCGCCGCTCGCGCGGTTCCGCCGGTTCATCACGATCGGGCTGATGCCGCCGGACGCCCGCGAGGCGATCGGTCTCGCATGGAGCGCTGCCCAGGAACGGCGGCTACGGAGGTTCTGCGGGGTGGTGCGCCGCGTCGTGCCCGTCCTGCCCGAACGGCTGCGCTATCTGCCGCTCGCCCGGGAGGCACGGGCGGCCTGGCACGCGGAGCGCGGGGCCCGGGGCGTCAGGCCGACGCGCGCCGGATCAGCTCGGTCGGGGTGACCACCGAGGCGGGCCACTCCCCGGCGCCATGGTCCAGCCGCTCCATCAGCAGCCGCACCATGAGCCGCCCCATGCCCTCCACGTCCTGACGGACCGTCGTCAGCGGCGGGTCGGTGGCCTCGGCGACCGAGGCCATGTCGTCGAAGCCGACCAGCGCCACCTCCTCGGGCACCCGCACCCCCCGCGCGCGCAGCACCCGCAGGGCACCCGAGGCCATCAGGTCGTTCGCCACGAAGACCGCGTCCAGGTCCGGGCGGACCTCCAGCAGCCGTTCCATCGCCCGCGCGCCACCGTCCGCCGTGAAGTCGCCGTCCACGGTCAGCGCCGGATCGGCGTCCGGCAGCACGTCGCGGTAGCCGTCGATCCGGTCGAGTGCCGAGGTCTGGTCGCGCGGCCCCGCGATGTGCGCGACGCGCCGTCGGCCCAGCGAGACCAGATGACGTACGGCCTCCCGGGCGCCGCCCCGGTTGTCGCAGTCGACGTAGGGCACCGGCGTCCCGGCGCCGTCCCCCTCCGGAGGCCGCTCAGGCCGTCCGCCGTAGACCGCCGGCACCCGGAACCGGCGGATGATCGCGGGCAGTTCGTCGTCCGTGTGCAGCGAGAAGGCCAGGACCCCGTCCACATGCCCGCCGGCCAGATAGCGGGTGACCCGGTCGAAGTCCCCCCTGCCCTCCACCAGCAGCAGGACCAGTTGAGCGTCGTGCGCGTTCAACTCGCGGCTGATTCCGCGGATCTGACGGGAGAAGAAGGGGTCGGAGAAGATCCGGAACTCGGGTTCGTCGATGATCACGGCCACCGCGCCGTTGCGCCGGGTGACCAGGGTCCGGGCCGCGTGGTTCGGGATGTACCCCAGCTCGTCGACCGCCTTGCGCACCTGGTCCACCAGCGGCTGGCGCACCCCGGCACCGCCGTTGACGACCCGGGACACCGTCGCCCGGGACACACCGGCGTGGGCGGCGACCGCCTCCAGGGTGGGCCGGACGTCACGCTGCGGATGGGGGGTCGGGTCGGGCAAGGGACGCTCCTCGGACGCGCGTGCCCGATCGGGCACGGCCGAACCGGCGGGTTCAGCACAACGGGCGGGTTCAGCACGAACGCCCGCCAGCCTAACCGCCCGACCGGCCGCGCCGGGCGGACGTACGGCGCGGTGGACGCCTCTCCGCCGTCGGGCGATCGTGCCGTCGCGGTCCGCAGATGCCGGGAGATGTACGCCATGTGTGGTACTGCCTACAGGAGGCGATATCTGCGGGATTGCGTGAAAGGTGCCATTTGTGTCACATGATGAGCAGGGAACCGGCGGCCGGGAGTACCTCCCGGTCACGGCCGACCTACCCGCCGAGCCGGTTCAGGGCCGTCCCACGACCGACCGGGTGGTCTTCGGCGTCGCGGCGGGCCTCACCCTCGCCTTCGTGATCTGGGGCTCCACGGCCACCGACTCGCTGGAGAACGCCTCCCACACCCTGCTCGACGGCCTCATCCACAACGGCGGCTGGGGCTTCATGCTGGCCGCCTCCGGCTTCGTGCTCTTCGCCCTCTGGCTCGCGGTCAGCCGCTACGGGAAGATCTCGCTCGGCCAGGAGGGCGAGGAGCCCGAATTCCGCACGGTCTCCTGGGTCGCGATGATGTTCAGCGCCGGCATGGGCATCGGCCTGATGTTCTACGGGGTGAGCGAGCCGCTGTCCCACTTCCGCACGCCGCCCCCCGGCACCCGTCCCGCCGACGACGCCGAGGCGATGCAGACGGCGATGGCGACCACCCTCTTCCACTGGACGCTCCATCCGTGGGCGATCTACGCGGTCGTCGGACTCGCCATCGCCTACAGCACCTACCGGAGGCGCCGGAGGCAGACCACCAGCGCGGTCTTCGAACCGCTCATCGGATCCCGGCACGCCCACGGGGGCGTCGGCCGGGTCATCGACATCCTGGCCATCTTCGCGACCCTCTTCGGCTCCGCGGCCTCGCTGGGGCTCGGCGCGCTCCAGATCGGCAGCGGTTTCCACGAACTCAACTGGATGGAGAAGACCGGCACGGGCCTGCTGGTCGCGATCATCGCCGTCCTCACCGCCGCCTTCGTCGCCTCCGCCGTGTCCGGGGTCGAGCGGGGCATCCAGTGGCTGTCCAACATCAACATGGTGCTCGCCCTGATCCTGGCGGCCTTCGTCTTCGTCGTCGGCCCCACCATCATCGTGCTCGACCTCATCCCCACCTCGATCGCCGCGTACTTCGGCGACCTGCCGCAGCTCGCCGGGCGTACCGAGGCGACCGGACAGGGCGAGGTGGCCGAATGGCTCGCCGGCTGGACGGTCTTCTACTGGGCCTGGTGGATCTCCTGGACCCCCTTCGTCGGCATGTTCATCGCCAGGATCAGCCGTGGCCGGACGATCCGTCAGTTCGTCGGCGGTGTGATCCTGGTGCCCAGCACGGTGAGCCTGATCTGGTTCGCCGTGTTCGGCGGCACCGCGATCAGACTGGACGAGGCGGGCCGGCTCAAGGGGGTCGGCGCCACCCAGGAGGCACAGCTCTTCGGGGTCCTCCAGCAGTTCCCCGCCGCGACGCTGATGAGCATCCTCGTCATGGTCCTGGTCGGCATCTTCTTCGTCTCCGGCGCCGACGCGGCCTCGGTCGTGATGGGCACGCTCTCCCAGAAGGGCGTGCTCGAACCCGCCCGCTGGGTCGTGATCTTCTGGGGCGTGGTCACCGGCGCGGTGGCGGCGGTCATGCTGCTCATCGGCAACGGGGAGGGGGACGCGCTGGCAGGCCTCCAGAACCTGACGATCCTGGTGGCCGCGCCGTTCACCGTCGTGATGGTCGGCATGTGCGTCTCCCTGATGCGGGACCTGCGGCACGACCCCCTGATCGTCCGCAGGGAGTTCGGCGTGGAGGCCGTGGAGTCGGCGGTCATCCAGGGGCACGCCAAGTACGACGGTGACTTCGAGATCCGGATCGGCCCCGGCGCCGAGGAGGTCACCTACGACGAACGGCACCGGCCCCGCCCGCCCACCTGAGGAAGGGCGCCGGGCCGGGCCCCGGCCCGGCGCCTCCGCCGGGCGCCGCTCAGCGCAACAGGCCGGCCGCGGCCCGCGCACAGCCCCACGCCACCGTGACCCCGGCCCCGCCGTGCCCGTAGTTGTGCACCAGCAGGCCGCCGCCCGGCAGTTCCTCGGCCTCGATCCGCACACCGCCGTCCCGGGACGGCCGCAGCCCCACCCGGTGGGCGGTCACCCGGGCGTCCGCGATCTCCGGCCGCACCCGCGCACACCGCGCCACGATCGCCTCGGCCGTCCCCGGATCGGGCTCCGTACGCCAGTCGTCCGCCTCCGCCGTGCCGCCCAGCACCAGGCCGCCCGGCTGCGGGAAGAAGTACGTCGTCGCGCTCGACGCCGGATCCGCCTCGGCGAACCACTCCCGGACACCCGGGTTCTCCACCACGACCAACTGGCCCCGCACCGGCCGCACCCCCGGGTCCGGGACCAGCTCACGGGCGCCCAGGCCCGTGCAGTTGACCACCACCGGGGCCTCGGCGGCGGCCTCCCCGAAGCCGCGGACCGTACGCCGCTCCAGCACCCCGCCCGCCGCCGCCAGCCGCCGCTCCAGCCACGCCAGATGGACCGGCATGTCGATCAGGGGCAACGTCACCCGCAGCCCCCCTGCCCCCTCCGACGCCCCCGCCAGCCCGTCCGCCCAGGGCCCCAGCGACGCGAGGCGCACGCCCGCGTGCGTCCCGGCGACCATTCGCACGCCGGTCTCCGCCGGGGAGGCGGCCAGCTCCCCGTACACCCGCAGCGTCTCCAGCGACCAGTCGCCGGCGCGCGCCCCGGGCTCGATCCGGTACGGCCACCACAGTGCCCCGGCCACCGCCGAGGTGGTGTCCGGTGCCGGGTCCCGGGACCACATCCGCACCCGCCGTCCGCGCTCCGCCAGCACCAGCGCGGTGGTCAGCCCGCTGACCCCGCCACCCACCACGACCACGTCCGCCGTCCCGCCCATCGCGCCCACTCCCGTCGCCGTTCTCCGCCTCGTCCGCCGGGCCCCGCGGCCCGGCACGGGCCCGCTCAGGGCCGGCCCGCCGGTTCGCTAGGATCGCATCCTGATGACTGCCACCCTCGTCGCCAAGGACCTCGCCGCCGGGCACGGCGACCGCACCCTCTTCACGGGCCTCGATCTCGTCGTCGCCCCCGGCGACGTGATCGGGCTCGTCGGAGCCAACGGAGCCGGCAAGTCCTCCCTGCTCCGCCTCCTGGCCGGGCTCGACCGGCCCGAGGAGGGCGAACTGCGGCTCTCCCCGCCCGGCGCCACCGTCGGACACCTCCCGCAGGAGCCCGAGCGCCGCTCCGGCGAATCCGTACGGGAGTTCCTCGCCCGCCGTACCGGGGTCGCCGACGCCCAGCGGGCGATGGACGCCGCGACGCAGGCGTTGGTCGACCAGGCGCCCGGCGCCGACGACGCCTACGCCGAGAGCCTGGAGCGCTGGCTCGCCCTCGGCGGTGCCGACCTCGACGAGCGCGCCGAGGACGTCGCCGCCGAACTCGGTCTGACCGTCGGCCTCGACTCCCTGATGACCGCCCTCTCCGGCGGTCAGGCCGCCCGCGCCGGACTGGCCTCGCTGCTGCTGTCGCGCTACGACGTCTTCCTGCTCGACGAGCCCACCAACGACCTCGACCTGGACGGCCTGGAACGCCTCGAACGCTTCGTCTCCGGACTGCGGGCCGGCACCGTCGTCGTCAGCCACGACCGCGAGTTCCTCATGCGTACGGTCACCGAGGTGCTCGAACTCGACCTCGCGCAGCAGCAGGTCACCCTCTACGGCGGCGGATACGCCTCCTACCTGGAGGAACGCGAACGGGCCCGCGCCCACGCCCGCGAGGAGTTCGAGGAGTACGCCGACCGGCGCTCCGCCCTGGAAGGCCGCGCCCAGACACAGCGCGGCTGGATGGAGAAGGGCGTCAGGAACGCCCGCCGCAAGGCCACCGACAACGACAAGATGGGCCGCAAGTTCCGCAGCGAGACCAGCGAGAAGCAGGCCGCCAAGGCCAAGCAGACGCTGCGCATGATCGAGCGGCTCGACGTCGTCGAGGAACCCCGCAAGGAATGGGAGCTGCGGATGGAGATCGCCTCCGCACCGCGCTCCGGCTCCGTCGTCGCCACGCTCCGCGACGCGTCCGTCGTCCGCGGCGACTTCACCTTCGGCCCCGCCACCCTCCAGATCGACTGGGCGGACCGGGTCGCCGTCACCGGCGCCAACGGCTCGGGCAAGTCCACGCTGCTCGCCGCGCTGCTCGGCCGTCTGCCGCTGGACTCCGGCCACGCCTCGCTCGGCTCGGGCGTCGTGGTCGGGGAGGTCGACCAGGCGCGGAAGCTCTTCCACGGTACGGAGAGCCTCCTGGACGCCTTCTGCGCGGCGGTCCCGGACACCGAGCCCGCAGAGGTCCGCACCCTGCTCGCCAAGTTCGGGCTGCGCGCGGCCCATGTGCTGCGCCCCGCCACCACCCTCTCGCCGGGTGAGCGCACCCGCGCCGCCCTCGCGCTCCTCCAGGGCCGGGGCGTCAACCTGCTGGTGCTGGACGAACCGACCAACCACCTGGACCTGCCGGCGATCGAACAGCTGGAGTCGGCGCTCGACTCGTACACCGGCACGCTGCTGCTGGTGACGCACGACCGCCGGATGCTCGAAGCCGTCCGCACCACCCGCCGCCTGGAGGTCGCCGGCGGCAAGGTCGTCGAGGCCGGCTGACACGGCGGGCCCGCCCTGCCGGTACGGCGGAGGGCGGGCCCGGCACCGGTGTCCTCAGCGCTTGCGGCCGCCCTGGTCGGGGCCCGTCAGCCCCGCACGGCGGAGCGCGTCCGCCATCGCGCTGTTGGCCGGCGCGGCCGACGGACGCGAGGAGCCACCGCCCCGCCGGTCACGGCCCTGGCCGCCGCCCTGCCGCTGCCCGGACTGCCCCTGGCCCGACCGCGCCTGGTCCTGCCGGCCCTGGCCGCCCTGGCGCTGCCGCGGCGGACGCTCGCCGCCGCGCTCGCGCTTCGGGCCCTGGCCGCCGCCCGGCGCCGACGCCTCGTCGTCCAGCCGCAGCGTCAGCGAGATCCGCTTGCGCGGGATGTCCACCTCCATGACCTTCACCTTGACGACGTCGCCCGGCTTCACCACGTCGCGCGGATCCTTCACGAACGTCCGCGACATCGCCGACACATGCACCAGACCGTCCTGGTGGACACCGACGTCCACGAACGCGCCGAACGCCGCGACGTTCGTGACGACGCCCTCCAGCACCATGTCCGGAGCCAGGTCCCCGATCTTCTCGACACCCTCCCGGAAGGTGGCGGTCCGGAACGCCGGACGCGGGTCCCGCCCCGGCTTCTCCAGCTCCCTGAGGATGTCCGTGACCGTCGGCAGACCGAACTTCTCGTCCACGAAGTCGTCCGGACGCAGGGAGCGCAGGACGCCCGAGTTGCCGATCAGCGAGGCGACGTCGCCGCCCGTCCGCTTCACCATCGTCCGCACCACCGGATACGCCTCCGGGTGCACGCTGGAAGCGTCCAGCGGGTCACCGCCCCGGATCCGCAGGAACCCCGCGCACTGCTCGTACGCCTTCGGGCCGAGGCGCGCCACGTCCTTCAGCGCCCGGCGCGAGGGGAACGGGCCGTTGGTGTCACGGTGCGCCACGATGTTCTCGGCGAGCGTCGAGCCGATGCCCGACACCCGCGAGAGCAGCGGTGCCGACGCCGTGTTCACATCGACCCCGACGCCGTTCACACAGTCCTCGACCACCGCGTCCAGCGAACGCGACAGCTTCACCTCCGACAGGTCGTGCTGGTACTGGCCGACGCCGATCGACTTCGGGTCGATCTTCACCAGCTCGGCCAACGGGTCCTGGAGCCGCCGGGCGATCGACACGGCCCCGCGCAACGACACGTCCATGTCGGGCAGTTCCTGCGAGGCGAAGGCCGACGCCGAATACACGGAGGCGCCCGCCTCCGACACCATCACCTTGGTGAGCTTCAGCTCCGGGTGTCGCTCGCACAGCTCACCCGCCAGCTTGTCCGTCTCCCGGGACGCCGTGCCGTTGCCGATGGCGATCAGCTCCACCCGGTGCTCCCTGGCCAGCCGCTCCAGGGTGTCCAGGGACTTCTCCCACTTGTTGGCCGGCACATGCGGGTGGATGACGTCGGTGGCGACGACCTTCCCGGTGGCGTCCACCACGGCGACCTTCACGCCCGTACGGAAACCGGGGTCGAGCCCCAGCGTCGCCCGGGTGCCGGCCGGAGCCGCGAGCAGCAGGTCCCGCAGGTTCGACGCGAAGACCCGGACCGCCTCGTCCTCCGCCGCCGTCCGCAGCCGGAGCCGCAGATCGATGCCGAGGTGCACCAGGATCCGGGTGCGCCAGGCCCACCGCACCGTGTCACCGAGCCACGTGTCACCGGGCCGGCCACGGTCCGCCACACCGAAACGGCGGGCGATCATGTTCTCGTAGACCGAGGGGCCGGTCCGCTCGGCGCTCTCCCCGTCCTCGGGCGACAGGACCAGGTCGAGCACGTCCTCCTTCTCGCCCCGGAGCATCGCCAGCACCCGGTGCGAGGGCAGCGCGGTGAACGGCTCCGCGAAGTCGAAGTAGTCCGCGAACTTCGCGCCCGCCTCCTCCTTGCCCTCACGCACCTTCGACACGGCCCGGCCGTGCGACCACATGCGTTCGCGCAGCTCACCGGTGAGGTCCGCGTCCTCCGAGAACCGCTCGGTCAGGATCGCGCGGGCGCCGTCCAGCGCGGCCTGGGGTTCGGCCACGCCCTTGTCCGCGTCGACGAACGCGGCGGCAGCCGCGAGCGGGTCCAGGGACGGGTCGCCGAGCAGCCCGTCCGCCAGCGGTTCCAGACCCGCCTCGCGCGCGATCTGCGCCTTCGTCCGGCGCTTGGGTTTGAAGGGCAGGTAGATGTCTTCGAGCCGCGCCTTGGTGTCGGCCGCCCGGATCCGCGCCTCCAGCTCCTCGTCGAGCTTGCCCTGGTCGCGTACGGAGTCGAGGACCGCCGTACGACGGTCCTCCAGCTCCCGCAGGTACCGCAGCCGTTCCTCGAGCGTGCGCAACTGCGCGTCGTCGAGCATCTCGGTCGCTTCCTTGCGGTAGCGCGCGATGAACGGCACGGTCGACCCGCCGTCGAGCAGCTCGACCGCCGCCCTCACCTGACGCTCCTGTACGCCGAGTTCCTCGGCGATCCTGCCTTCGATGGACGTCGTCACGGTTTTCCCGACTCGCCTTCTCGTACTGGCTGTGCTGGCTGTGCCACGGGGGTGGTCCACACCCGGGTGGTCCCCTTCGCCTGCATTGTGCCGGGTGGCCGGGTGCCGTGTCGCGCGACCTCCTCGAACGCGGTCCGCGGATCCGCGGACCGCGAACGCCTCACGGACCGGTCAGCCCTTCCCCAGCAGGTCGTCCGGGAACGCCCCGGCCGCCGCGGCCGTGAACAGGAAGCCGCGCCCCAGCTCCGTCAGCCGCTCCACCCCCGCCGCTCCCAGGTGCTCGTACGGTGCCGCGTCCATCCGGTCCGTGGCCTCCTCCAGCTCCGCCCTGAGCGCCGTGCCGGCGTCCGTCAGCTCGCCCGCGCCGTCGAGCATCCCGCGCTCGCGCAGCCGTTCCACCGCGGCGTCCCAGTCCGCGCGCTGCCAGCCCCGGGTGGCCAGGACCCACCGGGGCGCCATGCCCTTGCCCGTCGCGGTGTGACTGACCAGGGCCTCGACCGGATCGAGTCCGGCCGCGAGCAGCGCGGCGAGGTGGGCGTCGCCACGGTGCTCCCGCAGGAGCGACGCCGCGTGCCAGTACGCCAGGTGCGGCGCCTCGGGCACCGGCTGGTCGGCGTGCGCCGCGTACAGCGGCTTGGCGTGCCGGGCGCATCCCTCGGCGGCCCGCAGGGCGAGGTGGGCGGCCTCGGCCATCTCCGGGGAGGCGACGACCTCCTCGCCGAGCACCCGGCGCAGCGTGGCGTCGGCGGCGCGCAGCCGCGCGCCGACCGCGGCCGCGGGTGTCACGACCGACCACACGGCCGGCACATGACGGGACACCAGCTCGTGGTTGAAGTTGTAGAAGGCGGCGCTGACCGTGCCGGGCCCGACCGCGCCCAGCACACCGGCGCGGGCGGCGAAGTAGACCGCGGTGGGGTCGTCGAGCCCCAGTTCCCCGAACTCCTTGCCGAGGTCGGGGGAGAAGTAGACGCAGGAGTGCAGCGGGTTGAGCGCGTTGTGACAGCGCCGGCCGGCGCGCGGCGGAAGAGTAGGCATGGCTGCACGTTACCGACTGGTCGGTACGCTCCGTAACCCCGGGGCGGGGATGACCTGCCCCCGCAGGCCGCCCCCACGGCCCCGGCGGTGCGTCGAGGCCGGCCCGCGAACCCCCGGATGCGCACCGCGGCCCGCCTGCGGGCCCGCGCCGATGGCAGGAAAGGTGGGGAATCCGTCATTGCGGCCGCCCCGCCGGCCCGTCCAGGATGGCGGGCATGAAGCAGCGCACCGTGCTCGTCGTCCTCTTCGACGGCGTCCAGAGCCTCGACGTGAGCGGCCCGATGGAGGTCTTCGCCGGAGCCTCCCGGTTTCCCGGCGTCACCTACGCCCTGCGCACCGCCTCACCGGGCGGCGCACCGGTCCGCTGTTCCAACGGACTCACCCTCGTCCCGGACGGGGCGCTCGGGGACGCCGACGTGCCCGACGTCCTGCTCGTGCCGGGTGGCGAGGGCACCCGGACCCCCGCCCCAGGACTCATCGACTGGCTGCGTGAACACGCCCCTCGCGCAGGTCAGTTGGTCTCGGTCTGCTCCGGCGCCCTGCTGCTCGCCGAAGCCGGGCAGCTCGACGGCCACCGGGTGACCACCCACTGGGCGGTCTGCGAGACGCTTGCCCGCAACCACCCGGCGGTGGAGGTGGACCCGGACCCGATCTTCGTCCGCGACGGCCGGCTGGCCACCTCGGCCGGGGTCACCGCCGGCATCGATCTCGCGCTCGCCCTCGTCGAGGAGGACCACGGACGCGAGGTCGCGCTCGGCGTCGCCCGGCACCTCGTGGTCTTCCTGCGCCGTCCGGGGAACCAGGCCCAGTTCAGCGCGCAGCTCACCGCCCAGACCGCCGTGCGCGCGCCCCTGCGGGACGTCCAGCAGTGGATCACCGAACACCCGGACGAGGACCTCTCGGTGGAGGCGCTGGCGGCCAGGGCGGGGTTCTCGCCTCGTCACTTCGCCCGCGCCTTCCAGGCCGAGACCGGACTGACCCCCGGACGCCACGTCGAGCGCGTACGACTGGAGCAGGCCCGCCGCCTCCTGGAGGACACCGGCGACGGCGTCTCCGCGATCTCCCGTGCCAGCGGCTACGGCACCCCGGAGGCCATGCGGCGCGCCTTCGTCAAAGCACTGGGCACGGCGCCCGCCGAGTACCGCCGCCGCTTCCGCCCCCACCCCGGGTGACGGCGCGGGGCCCACGACCGCGCACCGACCGGCACCCGTCCGACCGGCACCACTGCCACGACACGAGGGAACCCATGCAGATCGCCATCGTCCTGTTCGACCGTTTCACCGCACTCGACGCGGTCGGCCCCTACGAGATCCTCAGCCGCGCCCCGGGGGCGGAGACCCTCTTCGTGGCCGAGCGGCCGGGAGCCGTACGCAACGAGGAGGGCAGCCTCGCCCTCGTCGCCGACCGTGCCCTGGCCGACGTACCCGCCCCCGACCTGGTGGTCGTGCCGGGCGGCCCCGGGCAGAGCGCGCAGATGGAGAACGGGGTCCTGCTCGACTGGCTGCGCGCGGCCGACGCCACCAGCACCTGGACCACCTCCGTGTGCACCGGTTCCCTGCTGCTCGCCGCTGCGGGACTGCTCACCGGCCGTCGCGCCACCTCGCACTGGCTGGCCCTGGCCGCCCTGGAGGAGTACGGGGCCGAGCCGACCGGCGAGCGCGTCGTCCTGGACGGCAAGTACGTCACCGCCGCGGGCGTCTCCTCCGGCATCGACATGGGCCTCACCCTGCTCGGCAGGATCGCCGGTGACACACACGCCCAGGCGGTCCAGCTCCTGACCGAGTACGACCCCAGGCCGCCCTACGACGCCGGGTCGCCGGAGAAGGCCCCGGCCGCCCTGGTCGAGGAGGCCCGCTCCAGGAGCCGCTTCATCCTGACGTGACCGCGGGGCTCCCGGGGGCGTCCTCGTCCTGGCCCGTCGTGAAGGTGAAGCGGGGCGCCCGGCGCTCGATGAAGGCGGCGACCCCTTCGGCGGTGTCGCCGCTGCCGCGCGCCCGCGCCTCCCAGTACGCGTCCCGGTCGGTCCGTCCGTCGGCGAACTCCTTCGCGGCGGCCTGGGTCAGCTGCGAGCGTGACGCCAGCACCCGCGCGAAGGCGCCTACCCGCTCCTCCAGCCCGTCCGCCGGCAGCACCTCGTCCACCAGCCCGGTGCGCAGGGCGCGCTCGGCGGCGATCAGCTCGCCGGAGAACAGCAGGTACTTCGCCGTCGCCGGGCCGACCAGTGTCACCAGGCGCCGGGTCGACGAGGCGGGGTAGACGATCCCGAGTTTGGCCGGGGTGACGCCGAACGACGCCTCCTGATCGGCGAACCGCAGGTCGCAGGCGACCGCGAGCTGGCACCCGCCGCCCACGCAGTAGCCGCGCACCGCGGCCAGCGTCGGCCGGGGGAAGGCGGCCAGCGCCTCCTCGGCCCGTACGGCGGCCTCCTGCGCGCGGCCGGCGGGGTCCTGGAGCGAGGTGATGTCCGCACCGGCGCAGAAGGTCCCCCCTGCCCCGGTGAGCACGAGGACGCGCACGGCGGGGTCGGCGGACAGCGAGTCCAGCAGGCCGGGCAGCGCCGCCCACATGTCCGCGGTCATCGCGTTCCGCTTGGCGGGGTTGCTGATGACGACGGTGGCGACGCCGTCCGCCACCTCGTGCTCCAGCCGGGGCCCGGCCGCCGTGCCGCGTTGCGCCTGTCGCCTGTCCATGCGCCGGATGCTATCGGCAGGTACCGGCCCCGTGATCACGAAGGGTCAAGAAGGAGCGCGAAGCGGACAGGACGGTGCGGAGCCTGCGACACCCCGCACGGAGCCGCCGAAGGGCCGTGAGGAGCTTGTCGAAGGGCCGTGAGGAGCTGTCGACAGCCGGACCCGTGACCGAGGGCGCCCTGAACGTGACGGACCGGATGGATCCTGAACATGGCGGAAAGTGGTCCGCTGCCGAACAACTGCGGACGCATTCCTTCGCGTTGCTGTCATGAGCGGGCACTTGTGGTCAGCTGCCGAGTCCGGGCCGTGTCATTCCCGACACTCATTACTCGAAAGTCAGTGGAAGGCGAAGTCAGTGACAGCCGAGCCGAGAGCGGGTGCCGGTCGATGGAGAGCCGCGAGACAGTACCGGCCCGCCCCGTGCCGTTCACCGGGGTGTGGCGCTTCACCGCGCCCGCCGTCGACGCCTCGGTGCCCCAGGCCCGGCGCGCCGTGCGGGACCTGCTGGAGCGGCAGCGGGTGCCCGCCGGGGACGACCTCCTGCACGGACTGCTGCTGATCGTCTCGGAGCTCGTCACCAACGCGGTCAGGCACGCGGCCGTGCTGTCACCGGAACTGGCCGTGGAGGTGGCCGTCGGGGCGGAGTGGATCAGGGTCTCCGTCGAGGACGACCACCCCTACCGCCCCACCGCCCTGGTCACCGACCACGCGCAGACGGGCGGCCGGGGGCTGCTGCTGGTCCGCGAGATCACCGCGGAGGCGGGCGGCACCTGCGACGTGGCGCACACGGCGGGCGGCGGCAAGATCATCTGGGCGGCGATGCCCCTCGGCACCGTGCCCTGACCGTCCCCCGCCCGCCGCCGCCTCACCAGCCGGCCGCCGGACCGGTCAGCTCCCTGATCGCGGGCCGCGCCGCGTCCAGCACCGTCATGAACCACGCCGAGAACGGCGCGGCGGCATGGCGCCCGGCCAGCTCCTCCGCGGTCACGAACGCGGTCTCGCCCACCTCGTCCGCGTCCGGCCGCACCCGCTCCTGCACCATCCCGACGAAGAGGTGGTTGAACTCCTGCTCCACCAGCCCGGAGGCCGGGTCCGGGTGGTTGTAGCGGACCGTGCCCGCCGCCGCGAGCAGCGAGGGCGACACTCCCAGCTCCTCGTACGTACGCCGGGCGGCGGCCGCGAAGGGCGCCTCGCCCGGGTAGGGGTGACCGCAGCAGGTGTTCGACCACACGCCGGGGGAGTGGTACTTGCCGAGCGCCCGGCGTTGCAGCAGCAGCCGTCCCTGCTCGTCGAAGAGGAAGACGGAGAACGCCCGGTGCAACTGACCGGGCGCCTGGTGGGCCGCGAGCTTCTCCGCGGTGCCGATGGTGGTGCCGCTCTCGTCGACCAGTTCGAGCATGATCGCTTCTGCTGTGCCGTTCGACGAGCTGTGCGTCGCGGTGGCTGGTGTGGTCGGCATACCCATCCTTCGCTTTGGTTACCGGCCTCGTGCGCCGGACCCCTGGAGTCCGGTCAAGTCTGCCGTACAAAAGCCGCTTGTCCGCACTGCGGGTGCGGGCATGTCCGTCCCGCCGGACCGGGCGGCGCGGCGGGGCGGGTGCCACCCGGCCCCCGGCGGCGGGCCGGGCTGGTCCGCGCACCGGCGGCGGCACCCCGGGGACCAGCGCCCTCGCCGCCGGGACCGGCCTCCGGGAGCCGGGCCGGGGCGGGGCCCGGACGCCGTGGCGGAGCCGGACGGCGGGCGGCGGCCCGGACGGCCCGGTACCGGAACGAGTGAAGCCCGCCGGCCGCGCCGGGCCCCGTCCTGGTCCGTACCGCGGCTCTCCCGGCCCGGCGCGGCCGTACCGCCGGGCGCCCGGCGGTCAGTGGCAGAGCCTGGCCTCGTGCGCGGCGTGCCCGCTCGGCTCCAGCTGGAAGGTGCAGTGCTCCACGTCGAAGTGGTCGCCCAGGCAGCCCTGGAGGTCGTGCAGCAGCTTCTCGTGCCCGATCGAGTCCAGCACCTCCTGGTGCACCACCACATGGGCGGAGAGGACCGGCATCCCCGAGGTGATCGTCCAGGCGTGCAGGTCGTGGACGTCCAGCACCCCGGGCAGCGCCGTGATGTGGGCCCGGACCTCCGCCACGTCGACGCCCTTCGGCGCCGACTCCAGCAGCACGTCGAGCGTCTCGCGCAGCAGCTTGACCGTGCGCGGCACGATCATCAGACCGATCAGCAGCGAGGCGATCGGGTCGGCGGCCTGCCAGCCGGTCGCCATGATGACGCCGGCCGCCACCAGCACGGTCACCGAGCCGAGGGTGTCCGCGAGGACCTCCAGATAGGCGCCCCGCACATTGAGGCTGTCCCGCTGCCCGCGTACCAGCAGGGAGAGGGAGACCATGTTGGCGACCAGGCCGACCGCGGCGAAGGCCAGGGCCAGCCCGCCCCGGGTGTCGGCCGGGGTGATGAAGCGTTCCACGGCCTCGAAGACCAGGTAGCCGCCGACCCCGAGCAGCAGCAGGCAGTTGGCCAGCGCCGCCAGGATCTCGGCGCGGGCGAACCCGAAGGTGCGGTTGGGGCCCGCCGGACGGTTGGCGAAGTGGATCGCCAGCAGCGCCATCCCCAGGCCCAGCGCGTCGGTCGCCATGTGGGCCGCGTCCGCGATCAGCGCCAGGGAGTCGGCGAGCAGCCCGCCGACGATCTCCATCACCATGACGCCGAGCGTGATGACCAGCGCGACCCGGAGGCGCCCCCGGTACGCGGCCGCCGCCGTCCCCGTCGGCGGCGGCCCCGTGTGCGTGTGCCCGTGGTCGTGACCAGCCCCCATGAGTACGCCTCCCGAGCGCGTGTACGCGTCGGGCGCCCACCGCCCGACGCGGCCAGTGAACTACGGGGAGGGGGTATCCGGCAACACGGCACTGAACACCGTTGTCATGTGCCCTGACCTGCGCAAATGTTCGCAGGTCCACGCGGTGCGGGCGCGGTCGTCAGCGTGTTCGGGCGTCCGGGTGGCGCAGGCACCAGCCCTCCCAGGCCGACTCGACCATGTCCCGCACGCCGAGCCGCGCCGTCCATCCCAGCTCCCGTGTCATCCGCTCCGCCGACGCGACCGCCCGGGGCGCGTCACCGGGGCGGCGCGGTCCGGTCTCGGGCTCGACGGGCCGGCCGGTGACCTCGCCCACCAGCACCGCCAGCTCGCGCACGGACACGCCCTCGCCGCGGCCGACGTTCACCGTCAGGTCCTCGCCGGCCCCCCGGGAGGCCAGGCTCCCGGCCACCGCCAGGTGCGCGTCGGCGAGGTCGGCGACATGGATGTAGTCGCGGACGCAGGTGCCGTCCGGGGTCGGGTAGTCGTCACCGAAGATGAGTGGCGCCTGACCCCGGGTGAGCCGGTCGAAGAACATCGGCACGACGTTGTGGACCCCGGTGTCCGAGAGCCGGGGCTCGGCCGCCCCCGCCACGTTGAAGTACCGCAGGCACGCCGTGGTCAGACCGTGCGCCCGCCCGGTCGCCCGCACCAGCCACTCCCCGGCGAGCTTGGTCTCGCCGTAGGGGTTGATCGGGGCGCACGGGGTCAGCTCCGTGATCCGCTCGACGTCGGGGACGCCGTACACCGCCGCCGACGACGAGAAGAGGAAGCGCCGCACCCCGGCCGCCACCACCGCCTCCAGCAGGACGGTGAGCCCGCCCACATTCTCCCGGTAGTACAGCAGCGGGTCCTCCACGGACTCGCCGACCTGCTTCTTCGCCGCGAGGTGCACCACCCCCGTGACACCGTGCCCGGTCAGCACCCGGTCCAGCAGCCCGCGGTCCGCCGCCGAGCCCCGGACCAGGGTGACGCCCTCGTCCAGCCGCCCCGCGTCGCCCGTGGAGACGTCGTCGAGGACGACGACCCGCTCCCCGGCCCCCGCCATGGCCCTCGCCACGTGCGCCCCGATGTATCCCGCCCCGCCTGTGATCAGCCATGTCATGGGCGTCAGCTTAGGCTTTCGCCCCCGATGCCCAGGATCGCCCCGGGCGCGGGGCCCCGGGGGAGCGCGCGGTTTGTAGGACGGGGCGGTGATCCACGATGATGATCGCGAACGCGCCGCAGGATGGCCGCTTCACTCGAACAAGGATGGCCACTTCACCCGAACGAAGCACAAACGGGCGGTGAACTCGGTCTTCCGTTCATCCGATAGCCTCAGCCGACGAGCCGCCGGCCCCCGCCTCGGGGCCGTACAGTCGCGCGCCGTTCCCGTCACCGCCAAGGAGTGAGTTCGTCTGTCGACCGCCATCCTCACCGGTGCACCGGTACCCGGATCGTCGCTCGCGGACGATCTGCGGTCCCTCGGCTTCGACGTGACCGCAGCCACCGACGCCACCCAGGCCGCCGAGCTGCTCGCCACCGTCCCCACCGACCAGCGCGTCGCCCTGGTGGATCCCCGCTTCATCGGCCACCTCCACGCCCTCAGGCTCGGACTGACCGACCCCCGGTTCGACGCCGCCGCCGTCCCCGGTGCCCTCACCGCGCGGCCCGCGGCCCGCGGCGCGCTGCTCCGCGCCCTGCGCCGGACCGTGGCCGCCGTCGGCGCCGGCAGCCCCGTGGCGCCTCCCGGAGCCGGGGAGGTGGCCGGCACCGAGGACCGTACGGTCCCCGGCCGGCTGGCCACGGCCCTTGACGCCGAGGGCATCCGCGTACAGCGTCCCGAGCTCGGATCGCTCACCGCCGCGGTGCCCACCGGCCCCGAGGAGCGGGTCGCCGCACGGACCTCCGTGGCCGCCGTCGACGACGAGGCGGTCCGGCTGCGCAGCGCGGTCAAGGCCCACGACGGCTTCTTCACCACCTTCTGCATCAGCCCCTACTCCCGTTACCTCGCGCGCTGGTGCGCCCGCCGGGGCCTCACCCCCAACCAGGTCACCACCGCCTCGCTGATCACCGCCCTGATCGCGGCGGGCAGCGCGGCGACCGGCACCCGCGGCGGTTACGTCGCGGCCGGGGTGCTGCTGCTCCTGTCGTTCGTCCTGGACTGCACCGACGGGCAGCTCGCCCGCTACTCGCTCCAGTACTCCACGATGGGCGCCTGGCTGGACGCCACCTTCGACCGGGCCAAGGAGTACGCCTACTACGCGGGCCTCGCCCTCGGCGCGGCGCGCGGCGGCGACGACGTATGGGTCCTCGCGCTGGGGGCGATGGTCCTCCAGGCCTGCCGCCACGTCGTGGACTTCTCCTTCAACGAGGCCAACCACGACGCGGTCTCCAACACCAGCCCCACCGCCGCCCTCTCCGACCGGCTCGACAGCGTCGGCTGGACCGTCTGGGCGCGCCGGATGATAGTCCTGCCGATCGGTGAACGCTGGGCCATGATCGCGGTGCTGACCGCGCTCACCACGCCCCGGATCGTCTTCTACGCCCTGCTGGTGGGCTGCGCGCTGGCCGCCTGCTACACCACGGCGGGCCGGCTGCTGCGCTCGCTGACCCGCAAGGCCCGGCGCACCGACCGCGCCATGCGGGCCCTGGCCGACCTCGCCGACTCCGGACCCCTCGCCCAGGCGGTCGCCGCGGTGCTCAGGCGCCCCGGCGGCGGCTTCACCGCCCCGCTGCTGGCGCTCCTCGCCGCGGCGCTGATGGTCGCGGCGGCCCTCTTCGCGCCCTTCGGCGGATGGCTCACCGTCGGCGCCGCCGTCCTGTACGCCGTCCTCGGCGGCCTCGCGGTCTCCCGTCCGCTGGGCGGCGCGCTCGACTGGCTCGTCCCCCCCGCCTTCCGGGCCGCGGAGTACTGCGTGATCCTGGTGCTCGCGGCCCGCAGCGACAGCCCGCACGCGGTTCCGGCGGCGTTCGGGCTGGTCTCGGCCGTCGCCTACCATCACTACGACACGGTCTACCGCATCCGGGGCGGTACCGGTGCCCCGCCGCGGTGGCTGGTGCGCGCCGTCGGCGGCCACGAGGGCCGGACCCTCGTCGTGGCCCTGCTCGCGGCCCTGCTCACCGCCGGCTCAGATTTCACCACGGCGCTCACCGTGCTCGCGGTCGCCGTGGCTCTCGTGGTGCTCGTGGAGTCCATCCGCTTCTGGGTGTCCTCCTCGGCCCCCGCCGTACACGACGAAGGAGAACTCGCATGATCGGCCTCGTACTGGCAGCAGGTGCCGGACGCCGTCTGCGTCCCTATACGGACACACTGCCCAAGGCCCTGGTGCCCGTGGACGGGGAGAAGACGGTCCTGGACCTGACGCTGGCGAACTTCGCCGAGGTCGGTCTCACCGAGGTCGCGGTCGTCGTCGGCTACCGCAAGGAGGCGGTCTACGCCCGCAAGGCCGAGTTCGAGGCCACGTACGGCGTGAAGCTGACGCTCATCGACAACGACAAGGCCGAGGAGTGGAACAACGCCTACTCCCTGTGGTGCGCCCGTGACGTCCTCAAGCAGGGCGTCATCCTCGCCAACGGCGACACCGTGCACCCGGTCTCCGTCGAGAGGACCCTCCTGGACGCGCGCGGCGAGGGCCGGAAGATCATCCTCGCCCTGGACACCGTGAAGAACCTCGCCGACGAGGAGATGAAGGTCGTCACCGAGGACGGCCGGGGCGTGCGGCGCATCACCAAGCTGATGGACCCCGCCACCGCGACCGGCGAGTACATCGGCGTGACGCTGATCGAGCCGGAGGCGGCCGAGGAGCTCGCCGACGCGCTGAAGACCACCTTCGAGCGGGACCCCGACCTGTACTACGAGGACGGCTACCAGGAGCTCGTCGACCGCGGCTTCACCGTGGACGTCGCGCCCATCGGCGAGGTCACCTGGGTCGAGATCGACAACCACGACGACCTGGCCCGCGGCAGGGAGATCGCGTGCCGGTACTGACCCGCCTCATCCCCTCCCCGGTCGTCGTGGACATCCGGCCCGGCGCCCTGGACGACCTGGCCGGCCTCCTGGCCGACCAGCGGATCTCCGCCTCCGGAAAGCTCGCCGTCGCGATCAGCGAGGGGTCGGGACGGGTGCTGCGCGAACGCCTCGCCCCGGCGCTGGCGGGCGCCGACTGGTACCCGGTCGGCAACGGCACGATAGACGCCGCGGTGCGGCTCGCCGACGGCATCAAGGGCAACCGGTACGACGCCGTCGTCGGCCTCGGCGGCGGCAAGATCATCGACGTGGCGAAGTACGCCGCGGCGCGCGTGGGCCTGCCCATGGTCGCCGTCGCGACGAACCTCTCCCACGACGGCCTCTGCTCCCCGGTCGCGACCCTGGACAACGACAACGGACGCGGCTCCTACGGCGTCCCCACCCCGATCGCCGTGGTCATCGACCTCGACGTGATCCGGGAGGCCCCCGCCCGCTACGTGCGCTCCGGCATCGGCGACGCAGTGTCCAACATCTCCTGCGTCGCCGACTGGGAACTCGCCCACGAGGTGCGCGGCGAGGACATCGACGGGCTCGCGGCCGCCATGGCCCGGCAGGCCGGCGAGGCCGTGCTGCGCCACCCCGGAGGAGTGGGTGACGACGCCTTCCTCAAGGTGCTGGCCGAGGGACTGGTCCTGACCGGCATCTCGATGTCGATCGCCGGGGACTCCCGTCCCGCCTCCGGCGGCTGCCACGAGATCAACCACGCCTTCGACCTGCTGTACCCGAAGCGGGCCGCCAGCCACGGCGAACAGGTCAGCCTCGGTGCCTGCTTCGCCATGCACCTGCGGGGCGCCCGCGAGGAGTCGCGGCACATGGCGTCCGTCCTGCGCGGGCACGGGCTGCCCGTCCTGGCCGAAGAGATCGGCTTCAGTGCCGACGAGTTCGTCCGGGCCGTGGAGTACGCGCCGCAGACGCGCCCGGGACGTTTCACGATCCTGGAACACCTCAACCTGTCCACCGACCAGATCAGGGACGCGTACGCCGACTATGCACAAGCCATCCATAGCTGAACTCCGGCCGGTCGTGCACCCCGCGGGCGTGAAGGACCGGCGCAGCGGGGAGCACTGGGCGGGCCGTCTCTACATGCGCGAGATCTCGCTGCGCATCGACCGGCACCTGGTGAACACCAGGATCACGCCCAACCAGCTGACCTATGTGATGACCGTCGCGGGTGTGCTCGCCGCGCCCGCGCTGCTGGTCCCCGGCGTCTGGGGGGCCCTGCTCGGTGTGCTCATGGTCCAGCTCTACCTGCTGCTCGACTGCGTCGACGGCGAGGTGGCCCGCTGGAAGAAGCAGTTCTCCCTGGGCGGGGTCTACCTGGACCGGGTCGGCGCCTACCTGTGCGACGCGGCCGTGCTGGTCGGCCTCGGGCTGCGCGCCGCCGACCTGTGGGGCAGCGGCCGCATCGACTGGCTGTGGGCGTTCCTGGGCACGCTCGCCGCGCTCGGCGCGATCCTGATCAAGGCCGAGACCGACCTCGTCGGCGTCGCGCGCCACCAGGGCGGGCTGCCGCCGGTCAAGGAGGCCGCCTCCGAGCCCCGCTCCTCCGGCATGGCGTTCGCCCGCCGGGCCGCCGGGGCGCTCAAGTTCCACCGGCTGATCCTGGGCGTCGAGGCCTCGCTGGTCATCCTGGCCGCCGCCGTCGTGGACATGGTCAGGGACGACCTGTTCTTCACCCGTCTCGCGGTCGCGGTGCTGGCCGGCATCGCCCTTCTCCAGACCGTCCTGCACCTCGTCTCGATCCTGGCGTCCAGCAGGCTGAAGTGAGCTCCTCCATGAAACTCGGCGCGGTCATCATCACCATGGGCAACCGCCCCGACGAACTGCGCGCCCTCCTCGACTCGGTCGCCCGGCAGGACGGCGACCGGGTCGAGGTGGTCGTCGTCGGCAACGGTGCCCCGGTCCCCGACGTCCCCGAGGGCGTACGGACGGTGGAGCTGCCCGAGAACCTGGGCATCCCGGGCGGCCGCAACGTCGGTATCGAGGCCTTCGGCCCGTCCGGCTCGGACGTGGACGGGCTGCTCTTCCTCGACGACGACGGGCTCCTGGCGAACACCGACACCGCCGAGCTGTGCCGGCGGGCGTTCGACGCGGATCCTGAGCTGGGCATCATCACCTTCCGCATCGCCGACCCGGACACCGGGATCACCCAGCGCCGGCACGTGCCGCGGCTGCGGGCCTCCGACCCGATGCGCTCGTCGAGGGTGACGACCTTCCTCGGCGGGGCCAACGCGGTCCGCACCCAGGTGCTCGCCGAGGTCGGGGGGCTCCCCGGTGACTTCTTCTACGCGCACGAGGAGACCGACCTCGCCTGGCGGGCCCTCGACGCCGGCTGGATGATCGACTATCGCGCGGACATGGTCCTCAACCACCCCACCACCGCGCCCTCCCGGCACGCGGTCTACCACCGCATGGTGGCCCGCAACCGGGTCTGGCTCGCCCGCCGGAACCTGCCCGCGCCGCTGGTGCCCCTCTACGTCGGGGTCTGGCTGCTGCTCACGCTGGTGCGCAGGCCCTCGGCACCGGCCCTGAAGGCGTGGTTCGGCGGCTTCCGGGAGGGCTGGACCAAGCCCTGCGGGCCGCGGCGTCCCATGAGGTGGCGTACGGTATGGCGGCTGACCAGACTGGGCCGACCACCCGTGATCTGAGAGGCTCTCCTCTGAGAACATGAGCCGTAGACATATGTACGGGGACCCCTGTCCGCCCTGGCCGCGCCCGCTCGCGCCGCGCACTGTGAAGACGAGAGTTCTGACTTGTGAGTGACACGACCCAAGACGGCGGGCTCGCCCTGAGCGCCCCGCCGTCCGCCGACGACGGGCTGAGCGCGTCCCAGCTGGCCGCCAAGTACGGCCTGGCCGTGAGCGGTGCCAGGCCCGGACTCCTCGCGTACATCCGGCAGCTCTGGGGCCGCCGGCACTTCATCCTGGCCTTCTCCCGGGCCAAGCTGACGGCGCAGTACAGCCAGGCCAAGCTCGGCCAGGTGTGGCAGGTGGTCACACCGCTGCTGAACGCCCTGGTCTACTTCCTGATCTTCGGCCTGATCCTGGGCACCAGGAGGGGGATGACCCAGGAGGTCTTCATCCCTTTCCTGGTGACCGGCGTCTTCGTCTTCACCTTCACCCAGAGCTCGGTCATGGCGGGGGTGAAGTCGATCTCCGGCAACATCGGCCTGGTCCGCGCCCTGCACTTCCCGCGCGCCTCCCTGCCGATCTCGTTCTCGCTCCAGCAGCTCCAGCAGCTGATGTTCTCGATGATCGTGCTGCTGGCGATCGCGGTCGGCTTCGGCAGCTATCCGGCGCTGTCCTGGCTGCTGGTCCTGCCCGCGCTGGCCATGCAGTTCCTGTTCAACAGCGGACTCGCGCTGATCATGGCGAGGCTGGGCAGCAAGACCCCTGACCTCGCCCAGCTGATGCCGTTCATCATGCGGACCTGGATGTACGCCTCGGGCGTCATGTACTCCATCCCCGTGATGCTGGCGGACAAGCCGCGGTGGATCGCGGACGTGCTCCAGTACAACCCGGCGGCCATCTACATGGACCTGGTCCGCTTCGCCCTGATCGACGGCTACGGCTCGGAGAACCTGCCGGACCACGTGTGGGCCGTCGCGCTCGCCTGGGCGGTCGTGGTGGGCGTCGTGGGCTTCGTGTACTTCTGGAAGGCAGAGGAACGGTACGGCCGTGGCTGAGGAATCGTCCAAGGGACACATCCCGACCGTGATCGCCGACGACGTGCACATCGTGTACCGCGTCAACGGCACGGGCGGCGGCAAGGGCAGCGCCACCGCGGCGCTGAGCCGGATCCTGCGCCGGGGCAAGGGGGAGCCGCGCGGCGTACGCAAGGTGCACGCGGTGCGCGGGGTCTCCTTCACCGCCTACCGGGGCCAGGCGATCGGGCTCATCGGGACCAACGGCTCCGGCAAGTCCACCCTGCTGCGGGCCATCGCCGGACTCCTCCCGCCGGAGAGCGGCAAGGTCTACACGGACGGCCAGCCGTCCCTGCTGGGTGTCAACGCCGCCCTGATGAGTGACCTGACCGGCGAGCGCAACGTCGTGCTGGGCGGACTCGCGATGGGCATGAGCCGCGAGGAGATCCGCTCCCGCTACCAGAAGATCGTCGACTTCTCCGGGATCAACGAGAAGGGCGACTTCATCACGCTGCCCATGCGGACGTACTCCTCCGGCATGGCGGCCCGGCTGCGCTTCTCCATCGCGGCGGCCAAGAACCACGACGTGCTCATGATCGACGAGGCGCTGGCCACCGGTGACCGCAAGTTCCGGGTGCGCTCCGAGGAGCGGATCCGCGAGCTGCGCAAGGAGGCCGGCACGGTCTTCCTCGTCAGCCACAACAACAAGACGATCCGGGACACCTGCGACCGGGTGCTGTGGCTGGAGAAGGGCGAGCTCCTGATGGACGGCTCCACCGACGAGGTGCTCAAGGCCTACGAGCGGGAGACCGGCAAGTAGTCTCCACGTGTCCGTGGCCCCCGCCGGAGAGGAACCCCCGGCGGGGGCCACGGCGTGTGGCCGCGGATACGGCGGATGCGGCAGAGGCACCTGGGACATCTCCTTCCGGCGGATGACGCCAATCGCGGTCGTTACGGGGAAGGTTGGCGGGGCGGGCGGCGTTGTACCGGGGCGCGCCGCACCCCGGCGCCCCGGTGCGAGTTGTACAACGTAAGCTGTACCGGTGCTGATTCGCGGCCGTTTCGTGGTGATACGCCCCGGTGTATCGATCGTCTCTGTCCGTCGCACAGGAGAGTGTGAGCGGCGTGTCCGAAAAGGGATGTTTTGGGTCGGCAGTGTAGAACGGGAGATATGACGGCAATGATGGGAAATCTCCAGCTCCGACGTGGTTTCGCCGTCCCCGCGTCGGGCGGTACGCGGTGACCCGTACCCCGAAGGCGTACACCGACGCCGCCGCGACCGGCACCCTCGGCAAGGCCGCCGACGAGAACTTCCCCGTCGCCCCCTTCTTCCTGCCGCAGGCCTGGCGCGACGACCTCATGGCCGTGTACGGCTTCGCCCGGCTCGTCGACGACATCGGCGACGGCGATCTCGCGCCCGGCGGCGCCGACGCCCGCCACCTCGGCGTGGAGGCCGGAGGCGACGAGGACCGGCTCGCCCTGCTCGACGCGTTCGAGGCCGACCTGCACCGCGTCTTCGCGACCACCGGCGACGGCCCGCGCCACCCCCTGCTGCGCGCCCTGCGCCCCACCGTGCGGCGCTGCGCGCTCACCCCCGACCCCTTCCTCGGGCTCGTCGAGGCCAACCGGCAGGACCAGAAGGTCCGCCGCTACGCCACCTACGAGGAGCTCCTGGCCTACTGCGAGCTGTCCGCCAACCCCGTCGGCCGCCTCGTCCTCCAGATCACCGGCACCGCCAGCCCCGAGCGCGTCCGCCGCTCCGACGCCGTGTGCACCGCGCTGCAGATCGTCGAGCACCTCCAGGACGTCGCCGAGGACCTCGCCCGGGACCGGATCTACCTGCCCGCCGAGGACATGGCCCGCTTCCACGTCGGCGAGGACGACCTCGCCCTGCCCAGCGCGGGAGCCTCGCTGCGCGCCCTGATCGCCTTCGAGGCGCAGCGCGCCCACGAGCTGCTGGACGAGGGCACCGCACTGGTGGGCAGCGTCCACGGCAGACTCAGACTGCTGCTCGCGGGATTCGTCGGCGGGGGCCGGGCCGCCCTTGGCGCCGTCTCGGCCGCCGGTTTCGACGTACTGCCCGGACCGCCCAAGCCCACCGCGCCCCGACTGCTGCGCGACGTGGGAGCAGTCCTGCGAAGAGCGCACAGAGAGAGGTGAGCCGGACCGTGGAGGGACAGACGACGTACATGTCGGCACCGGTACAGGCCGCGTACAGCTACTGCGAGGCCGTCACCGGACAGCAGGCCCGCAACTTCGCGTACGGCATCAGGCTCCTGCCGTACGAGAAGCGGCAGGCCATGTCGGCGTTGTACGCCTTCTCCCGTCGGGTCGACGACATCGGCGACGGGGTACTGGAGCCGGAGACCAAGCGGTCCCGGCTGGAGGGCACCCGCGCGCTGCTCGACCGGGTCCGGCACGGCGCCGTCGACGAGGACGACACCGACCCGGTGGCCGTCGCGCTCGCCGACGCGGCCCGCCGGTTCCCGCTGCCGCTCGGCGGCCTCGACGAGCTGATCGACGGCGTCCTGATGGACGTGCGCGGCGAGCACTACGAGACCTGGGACGACCTGAAGACCTACTGCCGGTGCGTCGCGGGAGCCATCGGGCGGCTGAGCCTCGGCGTCTTCGGGACGGCACCGGGCGTACCGGGCGCCGACCGCGCCGCCGAGTACGCCGACACCCTCGGCCTCGCCCTCCAGCTCACCAACATCCTGCGCGACGTCAGGGAGGACGCGGGCAACGGCCGCACCTACCTGCCCGCCGACGACCTCGCCAAGTTCGGCTGCTCCGCGGGCTTCCACCGGGCCACCCCGCCCCCCGGCTCCGACTTCGCCGGACTGGTGCACTTCGAGGTCCGGCGGGCCCGCGCCCTGTTCGCCGAGGGCTACCGGCTGCTGCCCATGCTCGACCGGCGCAGCGGAGCGTGCGTGGCCGCGATGGCCGGCATCTACCGCCGCCTCCTGGACCGCATCGAGCGCGACCCCGAGGCCGTCCTGCGCGGACGGGTCTCGCTGCCTGGCCACGAGAAGGCCTATGTCGCGGTCCGCGGGCTCTCGGGTCTCGACGCGCGTCACATCTCGCGCCGTACGACCAGGGGGCGGAGCCGGTGACGGGGCGTATCCTCCTGCCGGACGGCGGGGCGGAGCGGGCAACCCCGCGCCCGGCCCGTGCGTCCCTGACCGCGACGACACTGCGAAAGGGAGACGGATGAACGGCCGGACCCCGCACCCCTCCAGGGCGGTGGTCGTCGGCGGCGGACTCGCCGGAGTCACCGGCGCCCTCCGCCTCGCCGACGCCGGTGTCCGGGTGACCCTGCTCGAAGGACGCCCCCGGCTGGGCGGGCTGGCCTTCTCCTTCCGCCGCGGCGACCTGTCCGTGGACAACGGGCAGCACGTCTACCTGCGGTGCTGCACCGCCTACCGGTGGTTCCTGGACCGCGTCGAGGGCACCGCCCTCGCCCCGTTGCAGACCCGTCTCGACGTGCCCGTCCTGGACGTCGGGCGCTCCGGCGGACCCCGGCTCGGACGGCTGCGCCGCGGCGGGCTGCCCGTACCGCTGCATCTGGCCGGCGGACTCGCCGCCTACCCGCACCTCTCGCTCGCCGAGAAGGCGGGTGTCGCCCGCGCCGCCCTGGCCCTGGGCCGCCTGGACCCCGCCGATCCGGCGCTCGACGGCATCGACTTCGCGACCTGGCTGCGCCGCCACGGCCAGTCCGACCGCACCCTCGCGGCCCTCTGGGACCTCGTCGGCGTCGCCACGCTCAACGCCAGGGCACCGGACGCCTCCATGGCGCTCGCCGCCATGGTCTTCAAGACGGGGCTGCTCTCCGACCCGGGCGCCGCCGACATCGGCTGGGCCGCCGTACCGCTCGGCGACCTCCACGACACGCTCGCCCGCAAGGCCCTCGAATCCGCCGGGGTGGACGTCCGGGTGCGCAGCCGGGCCACCGGTCTGACCCGCACCGAGGACGGCCGCTGGGCGGTGGACACCGACGGCGAGCGCTTCGAGGCGGACAACGTCGTCCTCGCCGTCCCGCAGGGGCAGGCCCACGCGCTGCTGCCCGAGGGCGCCCTGGAGAACCCGGGCCGGCTGCTGGAGATGACCGACTCGCCCATCCTGAACGTCCATGTGATCTACGACCGCAAGGTGCTGCGCAGGCCGTTCTTCGCCGCGCTCGGCTCGCCCGTCCAGTGGGTCTTCGACCGCACCGCCTCCTCCGGGCTCCAGGGCGCGGGCCAGTACCTCGCGGTCTCCCAGTCCGCGGCGCAGGACGAGATCGACCTGCCGGTCGCGGAACTGCGCGCCCGCTATCTGCCCGAACTGGAGCGGCTCCTTCCGGCCGCCCGGGGCGCGGGGATCCGGGACTTCTTCGTCACCCGCGAGCGCACGGCGACCTTCGCGCCCGCTCCCGGGGTGGGACGCCTGAGGCCGGGCGCGCACACCCGTGCCCCCGGGCTCCACCTCGCCGGCGCGTGGACCGCCACCGGCTGGCCCGCCACGATGGAGGGCGCCGTCCGCAGCGGGTTCACCGCCGCGGACGCCGCGCTCCAGGTGCTCGGCAGGCCCCACCGACATCCGCTGCAGGAGGCGGCATGAGCAGTACCACCGGAACAAGAGGAGAGTCTGTGACCCCGGCGAACCCGGCTTTCGACACCGTGGCGGACACCACGGACGTCACCGCGCTTCTGGAGCGCGGAAGGGCCCTGTCAGCGCCGGTACTGCGAGCCGCGGTGGACCGGCTGGCGCCGCCCATGGACACCGTCGCCGCCTACCACTTCGGCTGGATCGACGCACAGGGCCGCCCCGCCGACGGCGACGGCGGCAAGGCCGTACGACCGGCGCTCGCACTGCTGTCCGCCGAGGCGGCCGGCGCTCAGGCGGAGGCCGGGATCCCCGGCGCGGTCGCCGTCGAACTCGTGCACAACTTCTCGCTGCTGCACGACGACCTGATGGACGGCGACGAACAGCGCCGCCACCGCGACACCGTATGGAAGGTGCACGGCCCGGCCCAGGCGATCCTGGTCGGTGACGCCCTGTTCGCCCTGGCCAACGAGGTCCTGCTGGAGCTCGGCACCGCCGAGGCGGGCCGGGCGGCCCGCCGGCTGACCACCGCCACCCGCAAGCTCATCGACGGGCAGGCCCAGGACATCTCCTACGAGCACCGCGAGCGGGTCACCGTCGAGGAGTGCCTGGAGATGGAGGGCAACAAGACGGGCGCCCTGCTCGCCTGCGCGGTCTCCATCGGCGCCGTGCTCGGCGGCGCGAACGACCGCACCGCCGACATCCTGGAGGCGTACGGCTACCACCTCGGCCTCGCCTTCCAGGCCGTCGACGACCTGCTGGGCATCTGGGGCGACCCGGATTCCACGGGCAAGCAGACCTGGAGCGATCTGCGCCAGCGCAAGAAGTCCCTGCCGGTCGTCGCCGCGCTGGCCGCGGGGGGACCGGCCTCCGAGCGTCTGGGTGAACTGCTCGCCGCCGACGCCAAGAGCAGTGACTTCGACAGCTTCTCCGAAGAGGAGTTCGCCGCCCGCGCGGCACTCATCGAGGAGGCGGGCGGCCGCGAGTGGACCGCCCAGGAAGCGCGTCGTCAGCATGCGGTGGCCATCGAGGCCCTGCACGGTGTCGACATGCCGGAAAGGGTGCGGACGCAGCTCACCGCGCTCGCCGACTTCGTCGTCGTACGAAAGAGATGATGACCATTCAGATATGACGCGTCGCCGGCGGGCGCCCACCAAAGGGCGCCCGCCGACGGAGACCCCAGCACAGCAGAGGACCAACTGCACGAAGGGGAAGCCATGACAGCGACGACCGACGGAAGCACCGGGGCCGCGAACCTTCGCGCGGTCACGTTCGGCGATCCGATCGAACCGACTACCGACACGGACGATGTCCTCGCCGCCGCGCGAAGGGCCACGGGGCGCTCGGTGGAGCACCTCCTCGGCAGGCAGGACGAACAAGGCTGGTGGAAGGGGGACCTCGCCACCAACGTCACCATGGACGCCGAGGACCTGCTGCTCCGTCAGTTCCTCGGGATCCAGGACCCGGAGACCGTCCAGGCGGCGGCCCGCTTCATCCGGGGCGAGCAACTCGGCGACGGCACCTGGAACACCTTCCACGGCGGACCGCCCGACATCTCCGCCACCATCGAGGCGTACGTCGCACTCCGGTTGGCCGGAGACCTGCCGGACGACCCGCACATGCTCCGGGCGGCCGGCTGGGTCAGGGAGCAGGGCGGCATCGCGGCCTCACGGGTCTTCACCCGCATCTGGCTGGCCCTCTTCGGCTGGTGGAAGTGGGAGGACCTGCCCGAACTGCCGCCCGAGCTGATGTTCTTCCCCTCGTGGGTCCCGCTCAACATCTACGACTTCGGCTGCTGGGCCCGCCAGACCATCGTGCCGCTCACCATCGTCTCCGCGAAGCGGCCCGTGCGCCCCGCCCCGTTCGCGCTCGACGAACTGCACACCGACCCGGAGCAGCCCGCCCCGCCCCGGCCGCTCGCCCCCGCGGCGAGCTGGGACGGCGTCTTCCAGCGGCTCGACAAGGCGCTGCACGTCTACCACAAGGTCGCCCCGCGCCGGCTGCGCCGCGTCGCGATGAACGCGGCGGCCCGCTGGATCATCGAGCGGCAGGAGAACGACGGCTGCTGGGGCGGCATCCAGCCGCCCGCGGTGTACTCGGTCATCGCCCTCCATCTGCTGGGCTACGACCTCGAACACCCGGTGATGCGGGCCGGTATCGCCTCGCTCGACCGCTTCACCGTCTGGCGCGAGGACGGCTCCCGCATGGTCGAGGCCTGCCAGTCCCCGGTCTGGGACACCTGCCTGGCCACCATCGCGCTCGCCGACGCCGGGGTGCCACCGGATCACCCGGCCCTGGTGAGGGCGGCGGACTGGATGCTCGGCGAGGAGATCGTACGGCCCGGAGACTGGTCCGTACGCCGCCCTCAACTGGCGCCCGGGGGCTGGGCGTTCGAGTTCCACAACGACAACTACCCGGACATCGACGACACCGCCGAGGTCGTGCTCGCCCTGCGCCGGGTCCGCCACCCGGACCAGCCGCTGGTCGACGCCGCCATCGAGCGCGGGGTCCGCTGGAACCTCGGCATGCAGTCCCGCGACGGGGCGTGGGGCGCCTTCGACGCGGACAACACGAGCCCCTTCCCCAACCGGCTGCCGTTCTGCGACTTCGGCGAGGTCATCGACCCGCCGTCCGCGGACGTCACCGGGCACGTGGTGGAGATGCTCGCCGTCGAGGGCCTTGCCACCGACCCGCGTACCCGCCGGGGCATCCAGTGGCTGCTCGACGAACAGGAGGAGTGCGGAGCCTGGTTCGGCCGATGGGGCGTCAACTACATCTACGGGACCGGCTCCGTGGTGCCCGCGCTGATCACCGCCGGACTGCCCGCGTCCCACTCCTCCGTCCGACGGGCCGTCAACTGGCTGGAGTCCGTCCAGAACGACGACGGCGGCTGGGGCGAGGACCTGCGGTCCTACCATGAGGAGAAGTGGATCGGCCACGGCGCCTCGACCGCCTCCCAGACCGCCTGGGCGCTGCTCGCGCTGCTGGCCGCCGGGGAGCGGGAGAGCAGGGTGGTGGAGCGGGGCGTCACCTGGCTGGCCGAGACCCAGCAGGCCGACGGGTCCTGGGACGAGCCGTACTTCACCGGGACCGGCTTCCCCTGGGACTTCTCCATCAACTACCACCTGTACCGGCAGGTGTTCCCGCTCACCGCGCTGGGACGCTATGTGCACGGCGAGCCCTTCGCCGCCGCCGCTACGGGCACGGCCGCCGGCAGGGAGGCCTGACCCGATGGGTGATCCCCGAAGGCCGCCGGCCGCTCCGCCCCTGGTGATCGCCTGCGCCCTGGGCATCGAACTGCTGGCCCTGCGCACCGGGCGGGCGGGCGGCGCCTCGGGCCCCACTACGGTCGTACGGACCGGCATGGGGCCCAAGGCCGCCGAGACGGCCGTCCGGCGCGCGCTCGGCCGCGACGGCACGGGTGACGCGGCCGTCATGGCCTCCGGATTCTGCGCCGGCCTCGGCCCCGGGATGCACCCCGGGGACATCGTCGTCGCCGAGGAGACCCGGGACCACAGCGGCACCACCCCCTGCACGGGCACCGGCGTGCTGGTGGACGCCCTGGTCAGGGCGGTGCCCGGACGCACCGTCCACACCGGTCCGCTGACCGGCTCCGACCACGTCGTCCGGGGAACCGAACGCGCCGGTCTCAGGGCGACCGGCGCCATCGCGGTGGACATGGAGTCCGCCGCCACGCTTCGTACCGCCGTACGGACAGGACCGCGCCCCGTTGCGGCCGTACGGGTGGTCGTGGACGCTCCAGAGCATGAGCTCGTCCGCATCGGCACGGTCCGCGGTGGAATATCGGCATTCCGCGTTCTCCGTGCTGTCCTTCCGGCTTTTCACGAATGGCACCGATCTTTGCTGCTCCCCAGGAGGTGAGCCCAGATGGCCATGCCGCTCCGTCAGTCCATCAAGGTTGCGACGTATCTCGTCGAACAGAAGCTCCGCAAGCGGGACAAGTTCCCGTTGATCGTCGAGCTGGAGCCCTTGTTCGCCTGCAATCTGGCGTGCGAGGGCTGTGGGAAGATCCAGCACCCGGCCGGTGTGCTCAAGCAGCGGATGCCGGTCGCGCAGGCGGTCGGCGCGGTGCTCGAATCAGGTGCCCCGATGGTGTCCATCGCCGGCGGCGAACCCCTGATGCACCCTCAGATCGATGAGATCGTGCGTCAGTTGGTGGCCAAGAAGAAATACGTCTTCCTCTGCACCAACGCCATGCTCATGCGTAAGAAGCTGGAGAAGTTCACCCCCTCGCCCTACTTCGCCTTCGCGGTGCACATCGACGGACTGCGGGAGCGGCACGACGAGTCCGTCGCCAAGGAAGGCGTCTTCGACGAGGCGGTGGCGGCGATGAAGGAGGCCAAGCGGCGCGGCTTCCGGGTCACCACCAACTCCACCTTCTTCAACACCGACACCCCGCAGACCGTCATCGAGGTCCTCAACTACCTCAACGACGAGCTGAAGGTCGACGAGATGATGATCTCGCCCGCCTACGCCTACGAGAAGGCACCCGACCAGGAGCACTTCCTGGGCGTCGAGCAGACCCGCGAGCTCTTCAAAAAGGCCTTCGCGGGAGGCAACCGGGCCCGCTGGCGGCTCAACCACTCGCCGCTCTTCCTGGACTTCCTGGAGGGCAAGGCCGACTTCCCGTGCACGGCCTGGGCGATCCCCAACTACTCCCTCTTCGGGTGGCAGCGGCCCTGCTACCTGATGAGTGACGGATACGTCCCGACGTACCGGCAGCTCATCGAGGAGACCGACTGGGAGAAGTACGGCCGGGGCAAGGACCCGCGCTGCGCCAACTGCATGGCGCACTGCGGCTACGAGCCCACCGCCGTCCTCGCCACCACGGCGTCCCTGAAGGAGTCGCTGCGGGCGATGCGGGAGACGATCGCCCCGAGCTGACGTCCGGGAGGACGCGCGGGGAGGGTGCGCCCTCCCCGCGCGGTGTGACGCCGGGGTACGGGCGGCCGCGCGGGCCCGGCTCCGGTGGGGGCCGCCGCGCGGGCCGAGGCGGCCTGCACGGCCGAGGACAGTGGGGGAGTGGACATGCCGAAGGAGAGCGGGGAATGAAGGACAACCGGCCGGGGGGCTTCGACCTGGCGAAACTCCTGGCGGAGCGCGGCGACGAGAGGTACGAGCTGCACGCCCGGCACCTCAACCACCAACTGCCGCGCATGCTCCGCACCATCGGCTTCGACCGGGTCTACGAGCGGGCCCAGGGCGCCTACTTCTGGGACGCGGACGGGAACGACTACCTCGACATGCTGGCCGGGTTCGGGGTGATGGGGCTCGGTCGGCACCACCCCGTCGTACGCCAGGCCCTGCACGACGTCCTGGACGCCTCGCTGGCCGACCTCACCCGCTTCGACTGCCAGCCGCTGCCGGGGCTCCTGGCCGAGAGACTGCTCGCGCACAGCCCGCATCTGGACCGGGTGTTCTTCGGGAACAGCGGCACCGAGGCGGTCGAGACGGCGCTGAAGTTCGCCAGATACGCCACGGGGAAGCCGAGGATCCTCTACTGCGCCCACGCCTTCCACGGACTGACGACCGGTTCCCTCTCGGTCAACGGCGAGGACGGCTTCCGGGACGGGTTCGCCCCCCTGCTGCCCGACACCGCGATCGAACTGGGCGACCTCGACGCGCTGCGGCGCGAACTCAGGCGCGGAGACGTGGCCGCGCTGATCGTGGAACCCGTCCAGGGCAAGGGCGTCCACGCGGCACCGCCCGGCTTCCTGCGGGAGGCCCAGGAACTGCTGCACCAGCACAAGGCGCTGCTCATCGCCGACGAGGTGCAGACCGGCCTCGGCCGCACCGGCGACTTCTACGCGTACCAGCACGAGGAGGGCGTCGAACCCGACCTGGTCTGCGTGGCCAAGGCGCTCTCCGGCGGGTACGTCCCGGTCGGCGCGACCCTCGGCAAGGAGTCGGTCTTCAAACGCGTCTACTCCTCCATGGACCGCGTCCTCGTCCACTCGGCCAGCTTCGGTTCCAACGCCCAGGCCATGGCCGCGGGACTCGCGGTGCTCGCCGTGATGGAGGACGAGGAGACCGTCGCCAACGCCCGCCGCACCGGGGACCTGCTGCGCGAACGGCTCGCGGGGCTCGTGGACCGCTACGAGCTGCTGCACGAGGTGCGCGGCCGGGGGCTGATGATCGGGATCGAGTTCGGCCGGCCCTCGTCACTGAAGCTCCGGAGCCGGTGGGCGATGCTCCAGGCCGCGCGCAAGGGACTGTTCGCGCAGATGGTCGTCGTACCGCTGTTGCGGAAGCACCGGATCCTGACCCAGGTCTCCGGGGACCACCTGGAAGTGATCAAGCTGATTCCGCCCCTGGTCATCGGTGAGGCGGAGGTGGAGCGGTTCGTCACGGCCTTCACGGCCGTCATGGACGACGCGCACAGCGGAGGCGGGCTGATGTGGGACTTCGGCCGGACCCTGGTGAAGCAGGCCGTCGCCAACCGCTGAACGGGGGCGTGGGGCGCTGTCGGAGAGGCCCTGCCGGACCGGCCGGCCGCCCTCGGGAAGGCCGGCCGCCCTCGGCGGGGCGGCTCGGCCAGCATTCTTGCCTCTCAGGTAAGGAATTTGCCTGGGAGGAAAGATCCTGGCTCAATAGGGGGTATGAACCACCCTGAAGGAGCGGTGACCGACGAGGTGCCGGGCGTCGCGCCCCGCCTGCGGGACCTGCGGCGCGACCGGGGCCTCACCCTGGAGACGGCCGCCGGCCGGGCGGGACTCTCGCCGGCGCACCTCTCCCGGCTGGAGACGGGCCGCAGACAGCCCTCGCTGCCGATGCTGCTGGGCCTCGCCCGGATCTACGGTACGACGGTCTCCGCGCTTCTCGGTGAGGTACCGCCCGAACGTGACGCGATCGTCCGTGGCGGTCCCCTTGGCGCGAGCGAGGCGGACGGGTGGCGCTACCGGCAGGCGGGCGGGTCGGGGCGCGCGATGCAAGCCCTGCGCGTGCGTGTGCCGTACGGCACGGAGGGCGACCTCGTGCGGGTCCATCCGGGCGAGGAATGGCTGTACGTCCTGGAAGGCCGCCTCAGGGTCGCCCTGGGGGAGACGCTGCACGATCTCGGCCCCGGGGACAGCGCGCACTTCGACTCGCTGACCCCGCACCGGATCGCCTCGCTCGACCGGTCCGGCGCCCAGCTGCTCTTCGTCCACACGCTGCTGCAGAGCTCCGCCGCCGAGCTGTGCCTGGGCAACGGGATCCATCGGCTCTGAAGCCGCCCCCGCCGCCCCCGCGCACTCCTCGCCGGGCTCCCCTCCACCTCCTTCGCCATCCTCCTTCGTCATCCTCCGGCCCGTGCGGGCGGAAGAGAGGACTGTCATGTCCGATTCCGAGAACTACGACCCGCTGACTCCGTACCGGCCGGACAAGAAGGAGACGCAGGAGCGGCGGATGCCGCGCGGCGTCGTCATCCGGCTCTTCGCCTACCTGGTGGCCGGACACGTCATCGCCGCGTTCCTCTACATCCTGTTCACCGTCGCCGGGGAAGGCTGACGGGGCCGCCGGGGCCGCCGGGGCCCGCTGGAGCCGGGGCGGCCGGTCCGGTGGGAACGCCGGGCGGGCGGCGGTCGCTCGGGCGGTGCCGGTGCGTTCCGTAGGCCGGCCGGCCGTACGCCCCGCGTCTGGCCGGCCGGTGTGTCCTGCTATGCCCTGAGGCCTCAGGGGCCTGAGATCCTTGGGGTCCGTGCTCCGCGGTCGGTTCGCTGGGGCCCGTGCGCTGGGGCCCGGGTGAGATGTCAGGCGTCCTCGACCAGGTGCTCGCGCAGCTTCTCGCGGGTTTCGGGGGCGAGGCGCAGCCCCTCGGTCAGATAGCGGTCCGTGCTGCCCCAGCTCTCCTCGATCGTGGTGAAGGCCGCGGCGAGGTACTCGGCACGCGCGCCAAAGAGCGGGTTGAGCAGTTCCATCACCTCGTCCGACATGCCGGCCGCCGAGGTGTCGCTGCGCTGCACCTTGTAGCGGCGGTGCGCGTCGTTGGACTTGAGGTAGTCGGCCTCGATGGCCTCCTTCCCGACGCCGACGGCGAGCAGTGCGACCGCGATCGAGAGTCCGGCACGGTCCTTCCCCGCGGCGCAGTGCATCAGCGCGGGCACACTGTCCTCGGCCAGCGCGTGCAGCACCCGGCTGTGCTCGGCGGTGCGGTCGGTGATGATCGACCGGTAGGAGGCGATCATGCGCTCCGTCCCCTTGCCGCCCGCCAGGATCGAACGCAGCTGCTCGATGTTCCCGTCGCGCACCAGCCGCCAGAACTCGGCGCCGTCCGCCGGGTCGGAGAGCGGGATGCTGACATTCCGGACGCCGGGCAGCTCCACGTCGTATCCGTCGAGCTTGTGGTCGGCCGCGTTACGGAAGTCGAAGACGGTGTGCAGGCCGAGGCCGGACAGGAACACGGTGTCGGCCTCGGAGGCGTGGGCCAGGTGGCCGCTGCGGTAGAGGCGCCCGAATCGCACCCTGCGCCCGTCCAGGGTGGGGAGCCCGCCCACGTCACGGAAGTTGCGGACACCGGTCAGCTCGGTGTCGGTCGACGGAACCTCTGGCAGCTGCGTCACAAGCACTCCTGGGGTGTCGGGTGTCGGCGCCGCTCGCCGACGAGAGCACGCTGGCGACCCTACGACATGGGTTCATCAGGCAATCGTTTCGGTCGCCCGGCGAGGGGCGACGATGAGGCCGTGTCCGTATTGGAGCATTTGAAATAACATGCCCCATTTGCTTGGCGGATGGTGGCGGTCAGGTGAGCGGGATCATATCCGTGACGGTGTGTGGCGGAGAGCGTGGCGGCGCTTCCGTACGTCGTGCGGAAAGCCAAGATCCGTAATCCACGGAGTGTGACGGGAATTCCGGCACGGAATTGAATGATGGATTCCGGGGTACGGCCGGTGGCTTGTTCCCGGCCTCCCGGCTCGCTTACGGTCACCGTCAATCCGGACGGAACGCCTAATCCTGCCGCCGCCCGGAATCCGCACCGACCCACGTGTGGCAGGAGCGGGGGAACCAGGTAAGTCGCCGACCGGAGTCATCCGGAACGGCTCGGGGTCAAGTCGCGTCCCACGCGGCCGGGCATCTCCAGTCCGAACCCGACAGCTCACCTCGCAGGCGCCGGAGAGGAAATCCCCATGCCCGCAAAGGGTAAGCACCGCCGTACGACGTCCGGTCCGATAGCCCGTGGCGTCCTCGCCGCGGGAGCCGGCGGCGCCGTCCTGGCCCTTCCGCTGTTCGGCGCCACCGGCGCCCACGCGGCGGAGCCGTCAGCGCCGACCGCCGGGTCCGCGACCACCGCGGCCGGTGCGTCCACCGCCCCGGCCGCCAAGAAGGCCAGTGCCCCGAAGACCTACTCCGTGGTCTCCGGCGACTACCTGTCGAAGATCGCGGCCGACCAGAAGCTCAAGGGCGGCTGGCAGAAGCTGTACCAGGACAACAAGGACGTCGTCGGCGACAACCCGAGCCTGATCTTCCCGGGTATGAAGCTGACCCTCGGCGCCAAGGCGTCCGGCGCGGCCACCCAGACCGCTCCGTCCGAAGCCGCTCCCTCGAAGGCCGCTCCCTCGAAGTCCGCCGCGTCCGAGGCCGCCCCGAAGACGGAGGCCGCCCCGAAGACTTCGGTCCCGGCCCAGAACACGGCCGCCGAGTCGTCCGCGCCGGCGTCCGCCTCCGAGAGCTCCGAGAGCGACAGCTCCGGCTGGACCACCCCCGTGGCCTCCGCCAACGTCACCACCCAGTACCACGCCTCCGGTGCCAGCTGGTCCAGCGGTTACCACACGGGCTCCGACTTCCAGGCCGCCTCGGGCACCAGCGTCCGGGCCATCGGTCCGGGCACCGTGGTCTCGGCCGGGTGGAGCGGTGCGTACGGCAACGAGGTCGTCATCCAGCACAGCGACGGCATGTACTCCCAGTACGCCCACCTGTCCTCGCTCGGCGTCTCGGCCGGCCAGACCGTGACCGGCGGTCAGCAGATCGGCCTCTCGGGCTCCACCGGCAACTCCACCGGTCCGCACCTCCACTTCGAGGTCCGCACCGGCCCGAGCTACGGCTCGGACGTCGACCCGATCGCCTACCTGCGTTCGCACGGCGTCTCCGTCTGACGCGGCCGGGCGGCCACGGCGGTTCTCCCTCCTGATTCGCCCGGAACGGAGGGGCGGTACGCGGTCGCGTACCGCCCCTCCGCTTATTCCAGCTTTACCAAAACCTGACCGGGTGGTCTTTCTCACCACCCGTCAACCCTTTATTACGGTCGCGTAGGTCACATTCAACGGGGCAAGATATGTGCTCGTGGCAGACGATTCGAGAAACAGACAGCACGGCAGCATCGGGTCGTACGCGGCGATAGGCGACAGCTTCACCGAGGGGGTCGGCGATCCCGGCCCCGACGGGACGTTCGTCGGCTGGGCGGACCGTTTCGCGGTCCTCCTCGCGGACCAGCTCCCCGACTCCGAGGGAGCGACGGGCCCGGCGGGCGAAGCGCACGGGCATTTCCGGTACGCCAATCTCGCCGTACGCGGACGCCTCCTCGACCAGATCGTCGAGGAGCAGGTCCCCCGCGCCAAGGAGCTGGCACCGGATCTGGTGAGCTTCTGCGCGGGCGGCAACGACATCATCCGGCCCGGCACCGACCCCGACGACGTGGCCGAACGCTTCGAGCGGGCGGTCGCGGACCTGGCGGGCTCGGTCGGCACGGTCATGGTCACCACCGGCTTCGACACCCGGGGTGTCCCGGTCCTCCGGCACCTGCGCGGCAAGATCGCCACGTACACCGCCCACGTCCGGGCCATCGCCGACCGCTACGACTGCCCGGTGCTGGACCTGTGGTCCCTGCGTTCCGTACAGGACCGGCGGGCCTGGGACGGCGACCGGCTGCACCTCTCGCCCGAGGGGCACACCCGGGTGGCGCTGCGGGCCGCGCAGGTCCTCGGTATCGAGGTGCCCGCCGATCCCGACCAGGCCTGGCCGCCGCAGGCACACCGCGGGGCGCTGGAAGTGCGGCGCGACGACATCCACTGGGCGCGTGAATACCTGGTGCCGTGGATCGGCCGGAGGCTGCGCGGAGAGTCCTCCGGAGACCACGTCGAAGCCAAGCGGCCGGACCTGCTGCCCCTTTGAGGCCTCAGCCGGTCCTCAGCCGGTCCTCAGCCGGTGACGAGAGGCAGCGGCCGCCGGTGAGGCGCCCGGCCGTCCGGCCCGTCCGGAGTGGGTGCCCGCACCGGGCGGGCGGGTATGCGCTCCAGCACCCCTCCGGCGAACACGTCGTACAACGGCAGGGATTCCAGGTGCACATAGCCGATGTGGCAGTCGCACACCGCGAGCGGGCAGCCGCGCGGGCCCAGTGAGCTCCGGTAGCCGCCGTCGTAGAGGTTGCCGAGCTCGGTCCGGACGAAGTGGCAGCGGCGCACCGTGCCGTCACCGTCGACCGAGATCACCGACTCACCGGTCCGGCACGGCAGTCCCGCCGAGGTGTGCGGATGCCTGCTGTAGGGGAACAGCGGGTCCAGCGCGGTCCATCGGTCCGCCTCCGCGTCCGTGTAGGTGTGGCCCTCGGCCGCGTTGACCCAGAGGTACACCTCGGGCGGCAGCGCGGCCCGGAGCCGTCGGGCCTCCTCCAGGTGGCTCTCCAGGCCCACCACTCCGACGCTGAAGCGCACCCCCAGCTCCGACAGCTCCCGGCACCGTCCCAGGAACCGCTCGTACGGGGTCTGGCCCGGGTGGTAGGTGCACCACAGGGCGACCTTGTCCCGGTCGGCGTCGGCCAGCCATCCGGTGCGGCAGCTCAGGTTGGTCTGGATGGCGACCCGGCGGATGTGCGGCAGCCGCGACAGCTCGACCAGCGCCCGTCGGTACCAGGACCGCACGAGACCCTCGCCCCACGGGGTGAACAGCACCGAGAGCCGGTCGCCGGTCTGCGCGCCGGCCCAGCCGGTGAAGCGCTCCAGGGCGGCGCGGTCCGCCCGCAGTTGCTCACCGCTGTCCCGGCGCTTGGCGAACGGACAGTACGGGCAGTCGTAGTCGCAGGACGCCAGCGGACCGCGGTACAGGACGGTCAGGTCGATGCACTCGGCGGCGCCGGAGACGGTCGGGCCGAGGCCGGTGCCGGGGGCCGTCGCGCCGGGGCTGGTGCCGGTGGCCGGCGGACCGCTTCCCGTGCGGGTGCCGGTGGTGGGCGGGTCGGTGCTCATCGGGGTGCTCACTTCGCCTCGTACGCGGACATCGCGGCCCGTACCGCGGGGGAGAACAGCTCCGGGCCCAGCGCGTCGGAGTGCGCCAGACCTTCGGGTGACAGCCGCAGCCGGCCCGGTGCCGCGGACCCGTCCAGCCAGCCGCGGGCCGCGAAGCGGTCCAGCTCGGCGGGGAAGTCGGCGTGCGGATCCGTGCCGAACCGCTCGCGGTACCCGGCCCGCTCCAGTCCCTCGGCCTGGAGCAGCGACTGCAACAGGTGGCGCCTGCGCGCCTCGTCACCGGTGACGTACCTGCCGACCTCCGCCCGGGAGAAGTCCTCGGTGGCCGTGAAGTCGTCGATGATGCCGCGGATCTCCCGCATCTCCACCGCGTAGTCGAAGGAGTAGTGCAGCGAGGAGGTGTACGAACGCGCGCCGCAGCCGAGCCCGATCATGCCGTCGGTCTGGCAGGCGTAGTCGTCGGGGCCGGTCTGCGGGGCCTCCTTGAGACGGAACATGCGCATCGACACCTGTTCGTAGCCGTGGGCGAGCAGATGGTCGCGCCCTGCCCGGTACAACCGCAGCCGCTGCTCGTCCCAGGCCGAGTCCGGGGCGTCCCCGTCGGTCCGGTGCCGGCCCAGACCCGTCAACGGGCGGACGTAGAGGGGGTAGAGGTAGAGCTCCTCCGGGCGCCAGGCCAGGGCGGCGTCCAGCGAGAAGCGCCAGCTCTCCTCCGTCTGCCCGTCGATGCCGTAGATCAGGTCGATGTTGAGGACGGGGACGCGGGCGTCGCGGATCCGGCCCAGTGCGGCCTCCACCTCCGCACGGTGCTGCGGACGGACGGCCGCCCGTGCCTCGGCGTCCACGAAGCTCTGGACACCGATGCTGACGCGGGTCGTGCCCCGCTCGGCGAGCACCGCCAGCCGGTCCGCCGTGGCGGTCGACGGGGAGGTCTCCACCGACAGGGGCACCGACCGCAGATCCGCGCCCATCCGCTTCTCCGCGATGTCACAGAGCCGCTCCAGCTCACCCGCCGTCAGGAAGGTGGGCGTGCCGCCACCGAACGCGGCGGCCGCGAAACGCACCGGTTCCGCGTCGCCCAGCGCGTCCCGGACGGCCGCGGCCTGCCGGTCCAGGGCGTCGAGATAGCGGGTGGTCAGCTCGTCCGGTGCGCCGATCCTGGTGAACAGGTTGCAGAAGCCGCAGCGGACCTCGCAGAACGGTATGTGCAGGTAGAGGGAGAGCGCGTCCTTGGGCTCGGAGGCCCACAGCTCGCTCAGGAGCGGGCGCCCGGCGGGGTGCCCGGCGAGCGGGCGGTAGGCCGTCTTGTGCGGATAGGCGTAGACGTAACCGCGGTACGGGGTGGTGCTGGTCATCGAGATGCCCCCGGGTCGAGGAAGAAGTGTGCGTACGGCACGGTCCAGACGGCCTCGTGCCCCAGCCGGTGACCGGTGTAGCCGCCGTCCCCGTACGCCGTGCCGTGGTCGGAGCAGACGATCGCGAAACACCGGCGGCGGCTGCTCGCGGCGGCGAAGAGGCGTCCGATGTGCCGGTCCACGTACTCCAGGGCGGCGGCGTGCGTCGCCCTGGAGTCGCCCGCCTCGGCGGTGGCGCCGGGCAGATGGAACCAGTTGGGCTGATGCAGGGCCGACACGTTGACGAAGAGGAACAGCCGCTGCTCCGGTGGCAGAGCGGCCACCACCCGCTCGGCACACTCCACCTGGGCCTCGAAGGAGGTGGGGGAGGCGACGCCGAACTCCGGCTCCCAGTGGCTCTCCTGGAACAGGCCGGGCAGCACCGAGCCGAGCGGGGGACGGCGGTTGAAGAAGCCGACCCCGCCGATGCACACCGTGTGGTAACCGGCGCCGACGAGGCCCGAGGGCAGATCGGGCGTCTCGTGGACGAAGGTGCCGTCCGCCGTGGACTCGCTGCCCGCGAAACGCGCCGCGAACAGGCGCGGATGCGGCCCGGGAGAGGCCGGCGTCGGCAGGAATCCCGCGAACATCGCCTGGTGCGAGGCGTAGGTGAAGCTGCCCGGAGCGTGCCTCTTCTCCCAGACGCCACCGGGGAGGTGACGGGCCAGATGAGGGATGCGGCCCGCGGCGGCGAGCTCCTCGGCGACATCGAAACGCAGGGTGTCCAGGGTGACGAAGAGCAGGTCGTGGCTGCCCACCACCGCGTTCATATCGGGGTCAGGGGCGCCTTGGACGCGGGTGACGGGGTCAGGGGGCTGGGGTGGCACGGTCGTTCCTCGCTCGGTCGTTCGTCGGCTGTTCCTCGGGGCGGCGCTCTTCCCTGGCGGCCCGCAGGACCGCGGCGACCTGGGCCGCGTAGGTGTCCTGGGCTTCCGCACCACTGCCCGGCAGGCCGGTCAGACGGGGCAGCAGATCCCCGAAGGCGTTGACCTCACCCACGGCGAAGCGTCGCCAGCCGGTCGCCGGAAGCAGGTCGACCCCCACGCACAGGGTGTCCGGGAAGCACGCGGCGGCCCGCTCGCACACCGCGAGGGCCTGGGCCCAGCCACCGCCCCCCTCCTCGACGGCGGCCCGCACCTCGTCGAGATCGCCGCGCGCCCCGCCCAGGTGCAGATTGGTCATCGGAGAGCGGCTGGTCCGTACGACAGCGTGCGTCGCCCGGCCCGCGACCACCACCACCCGGAGGTCGGCGACCCGGCCGCCGCGCACCGAGGCCTTCGGCAGCCAGCGCTCGACGTGCAGCCCGTCCGGAGCGAGGGCGTCGACGACCGCCGCCACCTCGCGCTCAGTCGTGCACCGGCGCACCCGGAGCGAGTTGAAGAGACGGCCCGCCTCGTCCCGCTCCACGGACGTCGTGGCGCGCACCCGGCCGGGGCCCGCCGCCTCCACGGCCAGCACCCCCGAGGCGGAGGAGCCGTGGGCGAGCTTCACGAACACCCGCGGCATCCGGTGGTCCGCCATCAGCCGGCGTACGTCCGCCCAGTCCCGCACCGGTGGCGCCCCCTGTCCCGAGGTGGGTGACTCCGGCACGGGCACCCCGGCGGCGTCCATGACCCCGTGGCAGAGGCGCTTGTCGAAGAGCACCGCGATGTCGTCCGGGTCGTTCAGCAGAACGGCTTCGGCCGACGCGGCCGTCCGGGCCACGTCCCGCACGGCGGAGGTGAAGCGGGTGTACCAGAGGGCCGAACCCTCCACCCTGGTCGGGTCGTCCACCCCGCGCAGCAGCCGTTCGACCTCGGTGTCCTCGCCGGGCGAGTCGATACGGACCCGCTCGCCCGGAAGGAAGGCGGCCTCACCCCGCAGCACCTGCCGCCAGGACACGGTGCGCGCCTCGGGCAGCCCGGCGGCCCGCACCGCGTCCTGGAAGAGACCGACCCTGCGGTTGCCGGGATTGCCGACGACCGCGAGGCGCGGCGGCGCGCTATTCGCTGACAACGACATAGCGGAACTCGTCGTCCTCGGGATCCGAGTGGTCCGCCTCGTTGAGATCGACGTGGACGTCCGCCCCGGCACACAGGTCACGGAAGCGCGACATCAGCGGCTCGGTGAGGTAGTGGTGGTGCAGGTCCAACGAGACCAGATGGGTGAGCGGCTGGCCGTCCAGGAGGGCACGGGCGCCCATGTCACCGAGCGTCCCCATGGACAGGGCGAGCGATTCCAGCCGGGCGACGACGGGGGCGGAGGCAACCGCCGCCGCGATCTCGTCCTGGATCTCGCTGTTGCACAGGCCCAGATGGCGCAGGCTCGGGAGGGCGGCGCCCGACAGGAGAGGACGCAGGTCCTCGACCGTGGCGTCGCCGCCGTACCCCTGGGTGCCGAGCCACAGCTCCAGCCGCTCCAGAGCGGGCAGGTCGGACGCGCCCAGCGCACGGACCACATGGCCGGGCAGCCCCCCGGACTCGAAGCGCAGCGACTTCAGCGCCCGGTGGTGCACGGGCTCCAGCCGCAGTTCCTCGTCGTCCGACATGGACTCACCACCGCCCCGCACGACCAGCTCCTCCAGCTGGGGGAAGGCCTCGAACACCGGGGTGATGTCGCACAGCTGGATCCACGAGACCTCGCATTCCTCGCCGGTCACATCGGAGAGGAACAGGCCGCGCAGCTCCGGGAACAGGCCGGCGTCGGAGGCGATCAGCCTCAGGGCAGGTCCGAGGGAGATGTAGTCCTCGTGCCACCAGGGGCCGATCAGCAGGGCGCGGACCCGGCGCGTGTCGACCGTGCCGAGGAAGTGCCGCCAGAGCGCGGGGAATCCGCCGTCCTCAGGCGGATAGTGCAGCCTCCACGCGACGGAGCCGGGCTCCGGCAGCGTGGGTGCCGGAAGGGTGTCCGGCTCCGGGAGGGTGAACACCGGCAGGCCGTGGAAGACCTCGGGGTGGTCGATGTCGAGGTGCTCGACGGCCATGTGCCCGATGTCCCCGCGCTCGTCCTTCGTGTGTCCCGTCCGTGTCATCGCGGCATCACTCCGCGACCGTGGTGTAGCGGCCCGCTGCGCCCCGGCCGTCCCAGGGCTCACAGCGCTCGGAGAGGTCGACCCGCACGCCGTGCGGCTCCAGGGCCTCGACGACCCGGCGCTCCATCGGCTCGGTCAGGAAGTGGTGGTGCAGGTCCAGCGCCGTGAGGTGGGTGAGCGGCTGGCCTTCGAGCAGCGCGGCCGCCCCCTCGTCACCGAGGGTGCCGGAGGAGAGGTCCAGGGTCCGCAGCCGGGCGACGACCGGGGCCGAGGCGATCGCGGTGGCGATCTCGTTCTCCAACTCGCTGTTGCGCAGGCCGAGGTGGTGGAGCCGGGGGAAGCGGGTGCCGGAGAGCAGCGGCGCGAGGTCGCGCAGCGCCGCGTCTCCTCCGTACGCGGACACCCCGAGCCAGAGTTCGAGCCTCTCCAGCTCAGGCAGCTCGCTGTCCAGCACCCCGCGCACCACCTCCCTGGGCAGGCCGCCGCTCTCGATCGTCAGCGCCCGCAGGGAGGCGTGTCGGACCGGCGGGAACACCAGGCGGCTGCCGCCACGGACACCGAGTTCGGTCAGGGCCGGGTAGGCGGAGAGGAGAGCGGTGACGTCCGACTGCTCGATCCAGGAGATCTCGGCCTCCTCCATCTCCAGGTCCCCGACGAAGACCGCCTCCAGTGAGGTGAGGCGGTCGGCGGCGGCCACGACGAGGCCGATGGGATACGAGGAGTTCTTCTCGTAGGTCTCCCCCCACTGCCCGATGATCAGCGCCCGCACCCCGGCCGGATCGACGGCTTCGAGGAACGCGTCGAACTGCTGCCCCCAGGCGTCGTCCCTCTCGTCGTCGTACGGATCGACCCGGAGGCGCCAGGCCGCTTCCCCCGCCTCCGGCCGTACGGTCCCACCGGTCTCAAGCTCGAAATCCACGGCCGGGAGGCCGAGCAACTCGTGCAGATGTTCCACACCGGGCATGGCGCTGAGCTCCTGTTGCTGAGGACGATTGATGTCCGCAAGGTCTATCAAGCCCCACTGACAACGACGCGGCCGGGCCGGGCCGGAGCGCGTCGAAGGGGCGTGGACGGCGGCTTCCGGGCCCGGTCCGGGGCCGTTGTCAGACCCTCGCCGTAGCGTTCTGTTCGTGGTCGGCACAGCGGGTGCCGCCGTGGAGGGGAGACGTCTGTGTACCGGCAGGGTGACGTGCTGATCATGGCTCTGGAGGAGTCGGCGGTGCCGGCCCAGTTCCTCGAGGCGCCGGGCGAACTGCGGGACGGGCGGGGGCGGCTGGTGCTCGCACTGGGCGAGGTCACCGGGCACGCGCACGCGGTGCGGGGGCCGGGCAGGCTCCTGCGGGAGGCCGGTCCTTTCGGGCCGATGCTGCTCCATCTCCCCGAGGGCGGCCGCGTGGTGCACGAGGAGCACGCCCCCATACCCCTGCCCAAGGGGTGGTTCAGGGTGGTGCGCCAGCGGGAGTACGCGCCGGGTGCCGTCCGCATCGTCGCCGACTGACGGGGGCGGGCGGTGCGGCGGCGACGGGACGGGACCGGCACGGGTGACGTGCCGTGGGTGATGTGCGGTCAGCGCAGACGAATTGGGGACGGGGAACACTGATGCAGTACGTGAACGACTGGCGGGCCGTGGCGGCGGCGACGGGCGCGGCGGACCGGGGGACCGCGGAGGACGGGGTGCGGCTCGCCTACCGCCGCGCCGGACTCGCGGAACCGGAGCGGATCATCTGGGTGGACTCGCCCCGGGCGGCCGTCGAGGCGGTGGAGAAGCTGACCGACGCGGGACGCTCCGTGCGCGAGGAGGTGCGCACCCGGCCGTGGGCCGAGGAGCGCCGCCGGATGTACGACGAACTGGGACCGGCCGGCTGGTCGGCCCTGTGGTCCGCCACCGGGGCCCAGTTGTGGGAGACCACGGCCGCCCTGGCCGAGCGGATACGGGCGGGCGTGGTCGCGGAGCTCGCAGACGTGCCCGAGGACGAGTCCGATGTGCGGCTCGTCCTGCTCGACGCGGTCCTCGGCCAGCACGACGCGGCCTGGCTCGCCGCCTTCGACGGCCGAGGCGACCGGCTGAACGGCCTGGCGGAGGTCGCCAGGAACGCCGGCTGGTGGTGGCCCTACGAGCGGGCCGTGGTGATCAGCGAACGTCCGGTCGCCCTCCACCGCGACGAGGCGGGACGGCTCGATCGGGGCGACGGCCCCGCGCTCGCCTACCGCGACGGCTTCGCGCTGCACGCCTGGCGGGGCATGCCCGTACCGGCCGAATTCCTCGACGGACTCGCGGATCTGACGCCCGAGCGGATACGCGCCGAGGAGAACGCCGAGCTGCGCCGCGTGATGCTGGAGTACTACGGCTACGACCGCTACCTGGCGGAATCGGACGCCGAGCCCGTGCATCGGGACGAGACCGGCATCCTCTGGCGGATCGCGCTGGAGGGCGACGAGGACGTCGTCATGGTCGAGGTCGTCAACTCGACGCCGGAGCCGGACGGCACCCACCGCACGTACTGGTTGCGGGTGCCGCCCGGCACGAGGACGGCGAAGGACGGCGTCGCCTGGACGTTCGGGATCGAGGGAGATGCCTACGCCCCGCTGCGTCAGACCTGACCTGGACCACCGGGACGGCGATGGCCGGCGGTCTGGCAGGGACACGGCCAGGGGCAGGGAGCGGCGGGGCGTGCGCCGTGGGCCAGGGGCGGGCGATGGCGTCCCCTGGCCCTCCGCCTGCCGCCGGGCGTGGTCAGGCGGTCAGGACCGCGTGTTCGATGCCCAGTTCGTGGGCGAGCGCTTCCTCGGTCCACCGGAGCATGGTGGCCCGCGAGAGCGGGCCCGCGTACGACGTCATCTGGAGGGCCAGGCCGTCCAGCAGGGCGGTGAGCCGCCAGGCCACCGAGACCGGGTCCTCGCAGCGGAACTCCCCGGCCGCCGCTCCCTCCTCGATGACCTCGGCCAGCTCGGCCTTCCACTGCTGGTCGAGATCGCCGGCGACCTCGCGCAGCGCCGGATCGCGCAGGGAGGCGGCCCAGCCCTCGATCCACAGGCGCCAGCCCTTGGCCCGCCCGGTCGGGGCGTACCAGCGGACGGCGGCCCGCAGCCGCCGCACGGCACTCGTACGGCGCGCCAGGATCCCGCGCAGATGGGCCAGGTCGGCCTCGGCCGCGTAGGCGAAGGCCGAGGCGACCAATTTCTCCTTGGACGAGAAGTGGTAGAGCACCAGGGCGTTGCTGACGCCCAGGACGGAGGCGACATCGGCGATCCTCAGCGAGGACACACCCCGCACCTCGATCTGCTCGACGGCGGCGCGCAGGAGCTCCTCACGCCGCTCCGCCACGCTCAGCCGCACTCTCGCCATCCGGCCACCCTAACCAATGCCCGGCCGCGTCACCGCCCCGCCCGTGTCCGCCGGAGCGGGACCCGGATCCGGAGTCCTGGATGCGGAATCCTGCGGCACGCACGGACGTTGGAGTCGGCATGACCGACAACGAATCCGCGCGCGAAGCGCTGCTCCGTCTCCTCGGCGAACACGACGGAGGGGTGCTCGTCACCCTCAAGCGCGACGGCAGGCCTCAGCTGTCCAACGTGAACCACGCCTATTACCCCGAGGAGGGAGTGATCCGGGTGTCGGTCACCGAGGACCGGGCCAAGACGCGCAACCTGCGCCGGGACCCACGCGCGAGCTACCACGTGACCAGCGACGACCGGTGGGCGTGGACCGTCGTCGACGCCACGGCCGAACTCGGTCCGCCGGCCGCCGACCCGCATGACGAGACGGTGGAGCAGCTGATCACCCTCTTCCGGGACGTCCAGGGCGAACACCCCGACTGGGACGACTACCGACGGGCCATGGTGCGGGACGGCAGGGTCGTCCTCACCCTGCGGATCGAGCACGTGTACGGGCAGCCGCGTGCCTGACGCGCGCCCGTACGGGGGCGGGCCCCGGCGTACCGCCCACCGGGCCCCGGCGTACCGCCCGCCTCTGACGATGACCTACCGACTGCCCCAGGAGATCTTGTGACCGGTGCCGACAAGCGGCCTTCCCTCCGAGCGAGAGTCCGCTCGCTGCGTCCCGTGGCCTTCGGCGCGGAACCGGACGGCGCCCGGATGGAGCGCATCCGTAACTCGCCTCATTTCGCCGACGGTGTGTTCCAGAACCCGTTGGAGGCACGGACCGTCCCGTCCGGCTCCATGACCGATTTCGCCAAGGCCTACTTCCGCAAGGAGGAGCGGGTCCGCAGAGCACCGACCGGGACCGTGCCGGTCCACGCGACCACGGTGGCCGATCTCGCCGGCCCGCCCGCCTCGGGCCTGCGTCTGACCTGGCTCGGGCACTCCAGTGTGCTCGCCGAGATCGACGGCGCACGGGTGCTGTTCGACCCGGTCTGGGGCGAGCGCTGCTCACCGTTCTCCTTCGCGGGACCCAAGCGCTTGCACCCGGTGCCCGTACCTCTGGCCGCGCTGGGCTCCGTCGACGTCGTCGTCATCTCGCACGACCACTACGACCATCTGGACCTCCCCACGATCAGGGCCCTGGCCAAGAGCTCCACGGTCTTCGCGGTGCCGCTGGGCGTCGGCGCCCATCTGGAGTACTGGGGCGTGGCCCCCGACCGGATCCACGAACTGGACTGGAACGAGACCGTGCGGGTCGCGGGAATCGCTCTGACCGCCACACCGGCCCGGCACTTCTGCGGGCGCGCGCTGCGTAACCAGCAGCACACCCTCTGGGCCTCCTGGGTCGCCGCGGGGCCGGAACACCGCGTCTACCACAGTGGCGACACCGGGTACTTCTCCGGCTTCCACGACATCGGCGCGGAGCACGGCCCCTTCGACGCCACCATGATCCAGATCGGCGCCTACTCCAACCACTGGCCGGACGACCGCAGGCACGGCGAGCCCGACCCGGGCGCCTGGCCCGACATCCACATGACCCCCGACCAGGGGGTCCGGGCGCATCTCGACCTCCAGGGCGGCGATCCGGCCGAGGGGGTCATGCTGCCGATCCACTGGGGCACGTTCAATCTCGCGATGCACCCGTGGGCCGAGCCCGCCGAGTGGTCCATGCGCGCCATGGAGTCCGTCGGGGCGACGATGGCGGCGCCACGGCCGGGCCAGCCCTTCGAGCCCGCGGACCCCCGGCCGGTCGAGCCGTGGTGGCGAGCGGTCGCGCAGGAGCCGGCCGCGGGCTGGGGCAACTGGCCCCCGGTCCACGTACCGCTCGCCCGTCACCTCGCGCGCGGCGATCTGGTGGCGGATGCCTGACGGACAGGGCGGCCGCCCACCACCGGGTGGCCGCCGAAGGCCCGCCGGACGACGCTGACCGGACGGCGGCGGGCGGTACCGGACCCGGACGCACCGTCGCGGACCGGACCGGGGCTCCGCCGCGCCGACCTGGACCACACCGACCACCGGGTCGGTCGGGACCAGGCCCACGCCGCGCCGAGCCGGTCCGTAGCCCCCAGGCGACGGACCGGACAGCGGATCAGGCCGGGGCGTGTGGTCAGGGCGTCCGCAGCAGTGCCTCCAGCGGCCGTACGCCTTCGCCCGTGAGGAGGGCGCGGGCCGTCGCGATCCGCTGTTCCCGCGCCGGTCCCGGACGGGTCAGGACGTCCAGGGACCGGGTCAGCGCCACGGCGTCCGGCGCGTGGTCGGTGAGGCCGTCCGCCGCCATCCTCCTGGCGCCCTCGCGTCCGTGCCCCGGAATGGTGCGGTAGCTGACGACCGGTACACCGACGGCCATCGCCTCCAGTGCCGTCTGGCCCGCGGCGTTGTCGACGAGCGCGTGGGACGCCGACAGAAGCCCCGGCATGTCATCCACCCAGCCCACGGCGTGCTCGGGCGCGCCGCGCGAGGCCTCCCTGAACAGCCGGGTGTTCCTGCCGCAGAGCACGACGGGCCGGTAGCCGGCCGACGCCACCAGCCGCGCCGTTCCCGCGACGTCCGCCCCCGCCCCCCAGGCGCCCGTCGAGATCAGTACCGGCGGGCGGTCCGGGGGCCCCAGGCGCCGACGCCAGTCCGGCGCCGTGGGCGCCGGGCCGTGGAACCGGGGCGCGACCAGGGCGCCGGAGGCCACCGCCGGGCGGTCGAGCGCGCTACCGACCTCACGGGCGAGCTGGGGGGTGAGACACAGATGCGTGTCGTTACCCGGATGCAGCCATTGGCGGTGGACGGCGAAATCGGTGACGACCACGGCGCTCGGGACGGTGAGCTCCCCCCGGGCGCGGAGCCGGCCGGTGAGCTGCGCGGCCAGGTGGAAGACCGGCACGACCACGTCCGGTCGTAAGCGCGCGACGAGGTCCAGGAACCGGCGCTCGGCGAGGGCGGCCAGCGGGGCGCTCCCCGGTCTGGGTCCGTCACCGGTGCGGAAGAACGCCGCGTACAGCCCCGCGTAGACGGCCGGAGCATGGCAGATGACTGTTCGGTAGAACGTGCTCAGCCCGTGCCCGACACCGGGCGGCAGCAGGTCGAGGACGTCGACGGTCCTCGTGAGCCCGCCGCCGGCCTCCAGACGGCGGGCCAGCTCGTCCGCCACCGCGTGATGACCCGAGCCCATGCCGGCGCTCAGGATCAGGAAACGTCCCTGTACTGCGTTCATCGGTTGCGTGCTCCCGGGCGTCGGCAGAGAGTGGATCCAACTGTGAGGTCGGTCGGCGGTGGTGGCCGGCGCATGCGATCACCTCGGACAAGGGCTCGGCGGGTCCTGGGGTACTTCCCTACCCGCCTCCCGGCGTTATGTCCCGCATGTCCGGCCTCCGGGCGGCGGGCCGTGCCGCGCAGAACGGACGCAGGGAGAGGACATGTCACGTGCACCGGGCATCGCCCACCGCGAGGCGCGCGGCGGCGGATCGGTCGGCGGCGGGAAGGGCCTGGCAGGCGTGGCGCTGGTGACGGGGGCCTCCTCCGGTATCGGGGCCGCCGTCTGCCACCGGATCGCGGCCGAGGAGGGCTGGCGGCTCCTGGCCAGCGGGCGCGACGGGGACCGGCTCGCACAGGTCGCCACCTCGACGGGCTCCACGGCTCTGCACGCCGAGCTGACGTCCCCCGACAGCATGGAACGCCTGGTCCGTGAGGCCCTGGAGGCGGCGGGCCGGATCGATCTGGTGGTGGCTTCGGCGGGGGTCGGCTGGGCGGGGCCGTTCCTCTCGATGTCCCCGGCGGCCGTCGACCGGGTCCTCGGCGTCGATCTGGCGTCCGTCGTGCACCTCGTACGGCTGCTGCTGCCGCACATGGTCGCGGCGGGCCGCGGCCACATCGTGCTGGTCGGATCGGTGGCGGGAGCGACGGCCGTCCGGGGCGAGGCGGTCTACTCGGCGGCGAAGGCCGCGGTCGCCGCCTTCGCGGACGCGCTGCGCCAGGAACTCAGAGGAACGGGCGTACGGGTCACGCTGGTGGTCCCGGGGGTGGTCGACACGCCGTTCTTCGCGACCCGGGGGATGTCGTACGCGCGTTCGTGGCCCCGGCCGATGGCGCCGGAGCGGGTGGCGGACGCCGTCTGGGAGGCGGTGGTCTCCGGGCGCGACGACGTCTACGTGCCGCGCTGGCTGCGGGTGCCCGGCATGGTGCGGGCCGTGGCCCCCGGGCTCTACCGCCGGCTCGCCGTCCGCTTCGGCTGACGCGCAGATGATCTCACCGGCCGTGGTGCTGGCCCTCCTGGCAGCCCTGGCCAACGGCGCCGCGTCCGTCCTGCAACGGCGGGCCGTCATGGAACAGGCGGAGGCACAGGACCTACCGCCGAGCCGGTGGTGGCAGGTGCGGCGGGCGGCCGCCTGGCTGGTACGTCTCCTGCGGCGGCCGTTCTGGCTGGCCGGGGCGGCGGCGCTGGGGCTCTCCGCCGCGTTCCAGGCGGGGGCGCTGGCGCTGGGGAGCCTGTCCGTCGTCCAGCCGCTGATGGCCACCGAACTGCTGTTCACCCTGCTGCTGGGGACGATCGTGTTCCGGCACCGTCCCGGCACTCTCACCTGGCTCTCCTTCCTCATGCTCGCGGTGGGGCTGGGCCTCTTCCTCGGCGCCGCCGGCCCGTCGACCGGTGACGCGACGGGGAAGGCGGGCACCTGGCTGCCGACCGGCGTCTGCGCCGCCGCCGCGGTGGCCGGGCTGGTCGCGCTGGGCAAGGTGCTCGGCGGCGCGGTGTCCGCGGCGGTGCTCGGCATGGCGACCGCCACCTGCTTCGCCTGCACCGCCGCCCTGGTCAAAGAGGTGACCGGCCGGATCCCGGAGGGAATGACCGCTCTCCTGGCCACGGGGTACCTGTACGCCGCGTGTGCCACCGGACTGCTGAGCCTCCTGCTGCTCCAGAGCACCCTGCGCGCCGGTTCCCTGGCCGCCTCGCAGCCGGCGCTCACCCTGGGGGACGCGCTGGTGAGCGTGGGGCTGGGGAAGGTGCTCTTCGACGAGCACGTCGCCCTGGGAGCCCACCCCGTGCAGGCCGTGTTCGGTGTCTGCCTGCTGGCCGCCGGCACCGTGGGCCTCTCGCTCTCCCCGGCCGTCGCGGGCGACTGGGACGCGAAGACACCGCCGAGGCGCCGTGCCCGCGGCGGCCACCGATGACGGACGACGACGAAGGCGAGAGACGATCCAGATGCACCCCGGAACCCCGATCACCCTCCCGGTACTCCGCGCCTCCCTGGCCGCCACCGCCCTGGCGGCCACCGCGCACATCGCCCCGGCCGGCACCTGGCTGCCGGGACTGCGCCGGACCTTCCTGCCCGCCCTGACGGGCCTGGGCGACCCCGACCACGTGGCCCTGACGTTCGACGACGGCCCGGACCCCCGCTCCACCCCGCACTTCCTGGACGCGCTCGACGGGCTGGACACACGTGCCACCTTCTTCGTGATGGGGGAGAGGCTGGCGGAGCACCCCGAGCTCGGCCGCGACATCGTCCGGCGCGGTCACGAACTCGCCGTACACGGCTGGACGCACAGCCGCCCGTGGCTGCCCGCTCCCGGCCGGGACCTGCGGGAGGTCTCGGGAGCCGCCGAGGAGGTACGCCGGATCTCAGGCGTCCGCCCGCGGTGGTACCGGCCGCCCTACGGGATCCTGACCGGCGGCCGCTGGGCCGCCGCGCTCCGCTGCGGGCTGCGGCCGGTGCTGTGGTCGGCCTGGGGAAAGGACTGGACGGCCGACGCGACCCCCAAGGGGGTCCTGGAGACCGTGCGCGGTCAGCTGTACGGCGTGGGCGACACGATCCTGCTGCACGACGCCGACCTGTCGGGCTCGGACCGCTGGCGCCCGGCCCTGGCGATGCTCCCGGAACTCGTCGGCGGCCTCAGGGCGAGTGGTCTGACCGTCGGTCCGCTGGCCGACCACGGCCTGGTGCCGCACGCGGGAGCGCGGAAGGCGCCGGGGCCCTCGGAGCGTCCGGGCCCCGCGGCGGACACGGCCGACGCCGCACCCGCCTGATGCGTACACCTGACGGCATGCCGAGCGGGTGGTCGAACACGGCCCCAGGGGTAATCGGCAGCCCGTGCGAGGTGTCATACCAGAGCGGGACGCCTGGCGGGCAAGTTCGACAACTGCGCATCGGGGCCCGGGGATTCGTGACTACCGTGTGTGGTCGGTGATCAACGGTGGGCTCCTATCGGTCGAGTCCGCGCCGCCGTTGGCCCCGGCCTGACCGACCACCGTGGGTGTCACCACACGAATGCCGATTCCTGGTGCCCCGTACCGAGGACGATGATGTCTCAACTTCGCGCACCCACCGCGCGACCGGAACGCCGAGAAGGCGGGCGGCACGGCCGCCCGGGTGGCCGTTCGCAGTCGGCCGCGAGCCGGCCGCGCGCCGGGCAGCCCGCCCCCGAGGTCCCGCTGCGCCGCCAACTGCTCCGCACGGCGGTGCTGCCCGCCGTCGCCGCCGCGCTGAGCGGGGCCGCTGCCGTGCTCTTCGCCGTCCGGGCCTCCGGAGTACGCCCGTCCGGAAGCCTCCTGGCGGCGCTCGGCGGCTCCGGCGCCCTGGCCGTCGCGGCCGTGGCGGCGGCGTTCCTCGGTGCGCACCGCGTCTCCGCCGGCGTACAGGACCGCTCCCTCGCCCTGCGGCGCACCCAGGCCGAGCAGCAGACCGAACTGCGCGCGGTCGTGGAGCGGCTGCGCGGAGGCGACCCCGTGACGCCCCCGTGCCCGGCGCCGCCCACCGGCCCCACCGCGGACGCCTTCGACCTGCTCGCCCAGGAGATGGGCCGGGCGCACGAAGGAGCCGTCGCCGCCGTCGTCGAGGCCTCACAGCTCTTCAGCGGCACCGGGAACGAACAGAAGGTCGAGGTGTTCGTCAACCTCGCGCGACGGCTCCAGTCTCTCGTGCACCGGGAGATCCAGATCCTGGACGAACTCGAACACGAGGTGGAGGACCCCGACCTCCTCAAGGGCCTCTTCCACGTCGACCACCTCGCCACCCGTATCCGCCGGCACGCCGAGAACCTCGCGGTGCTCGGCGGAGCCGTCTCGAGGAGGCAGTGGAGCAACCCGGTCAGCATGACCGAGGTGCTCCGCTCGGCGGTCGCGGAGGTCGAGCACTACCCCCGGGTCAAGCTGGTGCCTCCCGTCGACGGGACCCTGCGCGGGCACGCCGTCGCCGACGTCATCCATCTGCTGGCCGAACTCGTCGAGAACGCCACCGTGTTCTCCGCCCCGCACACCCAGGTCCTGCTCCGCGCCCAGCGGGTGACCGCCGGGCTCGCCCTGGAGGTCGAGGACCGGGGGCTCGGCATGCCCGCCCCCGAGCAGCAGCGGATGAACACCCTGCTAGCCGACCCCGACCAGGTCAACGTCGCCCACCTGCTCCAGGACGGCCGTATCGGTCTGTTCGTCGTCGCCTCCCTGGCTCGCCGGCACGGCATCGCCGTACGACTGCAGAGCAACATCTACGGCGGCACGCAGGCGGTACTCGTGCTGCCGCAGGTCCTTCTCGGCATCGACTGCGACACCGGGGAGGTGCCCGGCGCGGCGGCCGTACAGCCCACGGGAACCACACCCCGGAACACCGGTGCCGTACCCCGGGACCCGGACCGGGTGGCCGCTCCGCAGACCCCGCCCCCGCCCTCCCCGGCCGAGGCGCCGCCGCCTCCCGACCGCGCCGGTCCCGTGCTGTCGCGGCCCGCCCCCGCGCCGCAGTCACCGCCCTCGTCCACGGGGCAGTCGGAGCCCCGTCCCGACCGGATGCCCCCTCCCGACCGGATGCCCCGGCAGACCCCGCGCGTGCGGGAGACGCCACCGCCGCACCACGAGCGGACCGGCATCCCGAGCGCCGCCGCACCCCCGCCGGGCGCCCGGCCGGTCTCCCACACCGCGCCTCCGCCCGGCGGTGACGGCCCGGCGGCCCCGCCGGAGGCTCCCGGACGCCCCCAACTGCCCCGGCGCAGCAACCAGGAGCACCTGGTCCCGCAGCTCAGGGAGGCACCCGCACCCCGGATGGAGGGCACCGACATCCTGCACGACCCGGGGCTGATGGCCGCCTTCCGCCGTGGGGTCGATCTCGCGGACGCCCAGACCCCGGAGGATCCCGCGCCCACCGGGTACGCCGCCGGGGCGCGGGCACAGGCACCGGGGCCCGCGGTGGCCGTCGGTGGCCGGCCGGCCGGCCACGGCCTCGCGCCCCTGCCGGTCCGCGGCCACACCGCCACCGAGTCCGGCGCGCTGCCCGACCCCGGCGACGGCATCCCGCGGGCGACCGGTACCGGATACGGCGGCCCGGGAGCGGCCGGATCCGGCTACGGCGGCCCGCTGTCGCCCCAGGCCGGCCCACGAACCGAGAACACGTTCAAGGAGTAGATGCACCATGACGAGCGATATGCCGTCCGGTCAGGTCGCCGACCTCGACTGGCTGTTGAGCGGGCTGGTACAGCGCGTGCCCTATACACGCAGCGCCGTGCTGCTCTCGGCCGACGGCCTGGTGAAATCCGTCCACGGCATGGACGCCGACAGCGCCGACCACATGGCGGCCCTCGCCGCCGGTCTGTACTCGCTGGGCCGCAGCGCCGGTGCCCGTTTCGGGGACAACGGCGATGTGCGCCAGGTCGTGGTCGAGCTCGACTCGACGCTCCTGTTCGTCTCCACCGCCGGGTCCGGGACGTGTCTCGCCGTGCTCGCCGGCCGGGAGGCGGACGCCGCCGTGCTGGGGTACGAGATGGCCATGCTGGTCAAGAGCGTCCGGCCGTACCTGATGACACCCGTCCGGCAGACGGCCGGAGCGCCGTTCGCCCCGGGGCTGTGAGGATGCCGGCCCCGCAGGACGGGCCCCTGCTCGACGACGCGGCCGGCCGGCTCATCCGCCCGTACACCGTCAGCAACGGCCGGACCCGGCCGACCGCCGAACTCGACCTGCTCTCCTTGGTGATGGCCACGGGCATCGAGCCCGACCCTCCGCCGGGACCGGAACACACGGTGGCCCTGGACCTGTGCGAGGGCCCGACCTCGGTGGCCGAGATCGCCGCCCATCTCCGGCTCCCCGCGGCGATCACCAAGATCATTCTGTGTGACCTGGTCGACTGCGGCGCGGTCACCGCGCACGCCCCCGCCTTCCATGACATGCCCACCGACCGATCCCTGCTGGAGGCAGTGCTCGATGGTCTACGACGACAGCTCTGACAGCACCGGAAGCTCCGGATACTTTCCCGTGGCCCTCAAGGTCCTGGTCGCGGGCGGCTTCGGCGTCGGCAAAACGACATTCGTGGGCGCCGTGAGCGAGATCGCGCCGCTGAGTACCGAGGAGTTGCTGACCCAGGTCAGTGTGGCGACCGACAACCTGGACGGCATCGAGTCCAAGACGGCCACCACGGTGGCCATGGACTTCGGCCGGATCACCCTCTCCGAGCAGCATGTGCTCTACCTGTTCGGGACGCCGGGGCAGGAACGCTTCTGGTTCATGTGGGACGAACTCTCCAAGGGGGCTCTGGGGGCCGTCATCCTGGCCGACACCCGGCGGCTCGCCGAGTGCTTCGCCGCGGTGGACTACTTCGAACGGCGCGGCATCGGGTTCATCGTCGCGGTCAACGAGTTCGACGGCGCCTATCGCTACGAACCCGACGAGGTGCGTGCGGCACTCGACCTCGGTCCCGCGGTGCCGGTGGTGCTGTGCGACGCCCGGATCGCCAGCTCGGGCACGGGTGCGCTGGTCACCCTGGTGCAGCACCTCATCAACGCCACGGCCGAAGTCCCGGCGCCGTTCTCCGGTTTCGGGGCCCGTTCGTGAGCCCTGGGGGGACGGACCGGCCGCTCCTCACCCCGGTGGACCGGGACGCGTCGGTCCGTGGCGCGCGGTTGCGCGGACTCGGCCTGGGGCGGCGGCCCGACGCCTCGTTCGAGAGCTTCGACGACTTCGCCGACCGGGTGGCCGCGGTGACCTCGGCCCCGTACTCGATGGTCAACTTCATCGACGAGAACCGGCAGTTCTTCGCCGGGCTGCACACCCCGGCCGGAACCGGCAGCGGACACGACCTGGGTGTCGCGGCAGCGGGCAGCGGCGGCCGGCTGCGCCAACTCGCCCGGGACCACGGCTACTGCCCGCACGTCCTCGCGCGGCGCAAGGCCCTCGTGCTGGAGGACGTCTGCGACTACCCCCGGTTCGCCGGGAACCCCGTGGTCGACGGCATAGGGATCCGCTCCTACCTCGGAGCCCCGCTCATCGACGGTACGGGGGTCGCACTCGGCACCGTCTGCGCGGTGGACACCGTGCCACGCGCCTGGGGCCGGGAAGGGCTGCACGCCATCAAGGTGCTGGCGGGGGAACTCGTCGGGCACATCGACGGGCGGGCGCCGCACCTCTGGTGACGGGGCGGACGGCGCGGGAAGGGGAGCGGGGGACGGGGCAGCACGGCGACGGCGCACGGGTGGACGGGTGCGGGGCGGGAGCGGCCGACCCGGGGCCCCGGGCCTGGGCGCTCGCCCGGGCGCCCGGGCCTGGGCGCCCGGGTCGGTCCTCGATGACGCCCGGTGGGCCCACGGTCGGTCCGTCGTCCTGAGGGCCCGGGTGGGGCACCCGCTCAGTCCAGCGCGAACGCGTCCGCCAACAGGTTCAGTTGAGCGACGAGCAGGGTGCCCCCACCGTGCCCCATCCCGGTGAAGTTCCCCGCCGCCTCCAGCCCGACCGAGCCGTGCAGCTGCGCCCATACGAGGACCGCGCCGGCCAGCGCGTACGACGGGGCACGCAGGTCGCCGAGTACGTCGGGCGCGTACTCCGCCACCCAGGCGCCCACGCTCTCGTCCTCCGCGAGCCAGTCCGTCATCTCCACCACCAGCGCGGCCAGCCCGGCTTCCGGTGTGCCGTTGGCGAAGACCGGCAGGAACGGCCCGAGCACCGCGCGGGCGCGGCCCCGAGTGTCGTCCGGGGCGACATAACCGGGCACGGGTGCCCCCTGGATCAACAGATAGCGGTGCGGCTCGTTGATCGCCCAGGCGCGGTAGGCACCGGCCAGTTCCTCCAGCCGCTCACGCGGACTTCGGCCACGCGTCTCGGCTTCGGCGGCCGCCTGCCCGACGGCTGCCGCCGCGTCGTCGTAGGCGTCCCTGATCAGGGCGCTCAGCAGGTCGTCCCGATTGGCGAAGTAGCGGTAGAGCGCCGGGCCCGAGAGCCCCATCTCCTTGGCGACGCGGGTCAGTGCCAGGGCGCCGACCCCCGACTCGGCCAGTTGTCCGAGCGCCGTCTGCTTGATCTCCGACCGGGTCTGCTCCCGATACCTGGCGCGCGGGCTCTCCTGGGCTCGGACCATCGTCGGCTCCTTCATCCGTGGGTGAGGGGTGAGCCCTGCGAGGACGACTCACTTCCGTTACGGAGCTTAACAAGCACTCTTGCGACGACCTCTCACTCGAGTTATGCTCCGTAACTGTTGATAGAGAGTGTGTCGAAAGCGACACCGCAACACGTCCGCTGGCTTCCAGTCGGCATTCAGCGAAGGAGCACCCACCATGACCGCCGCATCCACTCCCGCGTCCTCGCCTGCTCCCGGGTCCTCGTCCACTCCCGGTTCCTCGCCCGTACCCGCGCCGCACGCCGTGCTCGGCGCCGGGCCGGCCGGTACCTCCCTCGCTCGGGAGCTCGCGAGCCGGGGGCACGACGTACGCCTCGTCGACCGGCAGGGGAAGGGGCCCGCGATCGACGGCGTCACCAGGTTCACGGCCGACGTGTCCACCGTGGACGGCGCCCGCGCGGCCGTGGCGGGAGCAGCGGTCGTCCACCACTGCGTGAACGTCGGCTACCACCTCCAGGTGGAGGTGATGCCGCTGATCCAGAAGGCCGTGCTGGCCGCGTCCGAAGAGGCCGGTGCCCGTCTGGTCGTCCTCGACACGCTCTACCCGTACGGCGAGACGCACGGCGCCGTGATGACCGAGGACACGCCCTGGAGGGCGACCACCCGCAAAGGTGTGATGCGCGCGGAGCTGGACGCCCTCTACCTCGCCGCGCACGCCGAGGGGCGCGTCCGTGTGGTGCTCGGCCGCTCCGCGGACTTCTTCGGCCCCGGCGTCCTCAACTCCACGCTCGGCGGCGCGGTCTTCCCCGCGGCGCTGACCGGCGGGGAGGTCCCGGGCTTCGGCGACATCGACCTTCCGCACAGTTACACGTACATCCGTGACGTGGCGCGCGGGCTCGCCACTCTCGCCGAGCACCCGGACGGGGACGGGCGCGTCTGGCACCTGCCGACGGCCCCGGCGCTCACCACGCGTCAGATCCTCGGCATGATCGAGGAGCGCACCGGGCGGCCCTTGGACGTCACGGTGATGAGCGAACCCCGCCCGTTCGGTCCGTTCGACGACGTCTTCATGGCGGAGTACGCCGAGATGTTCTACCAGCACACCGAGGGTCAGACGGTCGACTCCTCCGCCATACGGGAGGCGTACGGTCTCGCCCCCACCCCGCTCGCGGACGCCCTGGACGAGACGCTCGCCTGGTACCGCGGCTTCCTCGCGGCCCGCTGACGCCGCCTGCCCGGTGCCGTCTGTCCACTGCCCGTCTGCCCGGCCTCCCGGCACCGGGCAGTTGCCCGCGGCACCCGTGAGTGCTCGCGGCGGGCGTCAGCCGCGCAGGAACCCGGTGATCCGCCGGCGCAGTCCGTCCGGGTCCAGGCCGTGCGCCGCGACGTGCTCCTCCAGCTGCCCGTACCGGCGCAGCTCCTCACGGGACACTCCGAGGCCGAGCACCCGGTGGGGAAGGTCGACCAGGGCGTCGTTGGCCGCGGCCGTCGACGTAGCGGCCAGGTAGGGCTCGACGATCACCACGTCGGCCGCAGGACCCGCGCCGACCGCACTCCGCAGCCCCGGGGCGTCGAAGGGGCGGACGGTGGTCGCGTACAGCACCGTCACATCCAGTCCCTCGGTCGCGGCGAGCACGTTGTCGAGCGTCGGGCCGACGGCCACCACCACCCCGGCGGACCCCTGCCGCAGGGGTGTGAACCCGTCCCCGGTCACCGGATGCGCCACACGGTTCGACTGGAGGGAGAGGCGTACGTAGACGCGGTCGTCCCCCGTGACGGCGTGCCTCAGCAGTGCCTCCGCCTCGTCGGGGTGCCCGGGGACGTGCACCGTCCAGCCGTCGAGGGTGTCCAGGAGGGCGACGTCGCCCGGTGCCATGTGGGTGAACCCGCCGGCCGGCCAGTCGTAGGACGCCCCGGCGCTGACGAGTACGCCGCCCACTCCCTGGTGGCCCAGGTCCAGCTTCACCTGCTCGAACGGCCGCTCCACCAGGAAGCTGGCGAACGTGTGCACCACGGGGCGCATCCCGGTCAGTGCCATCCCGGCCCCGGCGCCGATCAGCAGTTGCTCCCTGATGCCGACGTTGACCACCCGGTCGGGATGGGCCCGCGCGGCACCCTCGAAGCCGTCGCGGCTGATCTCGGCGAGCACCAGGGCGAGGCGGGGGTCCTCGTCCAGCAACCGTGAGGTGGTGGTGATGAAGCGGTCGCGCATCGTGTCCATGGGTGTCCTCCGTGTGTCCTGGGTCTTGTGTCCCGGGTCCTGTGTCCCGGGCCCTGGCTTGTTCCGCGCCCCCGCGCCGTCAGCCACGGGGGCCGGGGGTGCGACGCTCAGCGCTTGGGGTCGACGCGGGCGATCACGGCGTGCGGGCGGCCGGGATGCGGGGCGGTGAAGGCGTCGTACAGTGCGTCGTGGTCCCGGCCGTCCACCGTCCGGGCCGACCAGCCGGCGGCCTCGAACCGGGCGGCGATCCCGCCCGGCCGGGAGTGCGACGCGGAGGCGTTGTCGATCACCACGGTGTGCAGCTGCTCCAGGCCCGCCGGGCCGGCGTACGCGATCGCCTCGTGGTTGCTGCCCTCGTCCAGTTCGGCGTCCCCCGTCAGCACCCAGACGCGGGGCCCGGTCAACCCCTGGGCCCGCAGTCCCAGCACGCTCCCCACGGCCAGCGGGAGCCCGTGCCCGAGCGAGCCGCTGCCGATCTCCGCACCCGGCACGAGCAGCCGGTCCGGATGGTGACCGAGCGGCGAGTCGTACGCCCCGAACCCGGGCAGCAGCTCCTCTCCGAAGAAGCCGCGCGCGGCCAGTACGGCGTAGTAGGCCATCGGGCCGTGTCCCTTGGACAGGAGGAAGCGGTCTCGGTCGGGGGCGCCGGCCGTGGCGGGGGAGACCCGCAGGACCCGGTCGTAGAGCACCCACAGGGTGTCCAGCGTGGAGGTGGCCGCGGGTCCGTGCTTCTCGTCGCCCGTCATCAGGCTCATCAGCCGGTGCAGGTCGTCGTATCCGTACACCGGCGCGGCGGTCGTGTTCGTCATGTGGCTCAGCGTTCAACATCAACCAAGGTTGAGGTCAAGCGCCGAAAGGGTTCGTGACCACCCGCCCGAGTGCGGTATTGTTCTCATGCGCGTTCGGCCAGGGGAAACCCCAGGTCAGACGGCAGCGGGACGTGGCGCAGCTTGGTAGCGCACTTGACTGGGGGTCAAGGGGTCGCAGGTTCAAATCCTGTCGTCCCGACTGGAGACAGTCGCAGATCAGGGCCGGTTTCGGAGTAATCCGAAACCGGCCCTTGATCATTTTTGGGGACCAGTTGGGGACCAGCTGGAGGTCCGGCGTCCTTGACCGGGTCAGCGGGTCATGACGATGGGGCTCGGCAGCGAGCGTGGTGCGCGCAGCGCGTTGAAGTGGGCCGAGAGCGCCGCCCCGGCGGCCGTGATCTTGTGGACGTCCGGGTGCAGATAGCGCTGGGTGGTGGTCAGTGAACCGTGGCCGGGGATTCTGCGGAGGACGTGCACTTGGACCCCGGCGTCGGCGAACCGGGTCAGTCCCGTGTGTCGGAGGTCGTGGCGGCGCAGATGCCCGTAGCGGAGCCTGGTGACCACGTCGTCCCGGTGTGCGGCGTCGCGCGGGACGGCGGTGGAGTTGTGTCCGCCTCGCGGGCCCGTGAACAGGGGGGCGTCCGGACGGGGGCGGCGGACAGGATGCGCCGGGCGACGAGGGGGCGGATCTGCCCGACGAGGGGAACCTCGCGGGCCCGCCTGCCCTGAGGGCCTGTCCTCTCGATCTCGGCCGACCGGCGGTCACACTCCGATGAATCTCACCGTTTCTGTCATGTCCGCCCGCCCGGTGCGCAGTTGCGGGACGCCTTCCTTCTCGAATCCCACTGAGACGCCGCAGAACAGCACGAGTCCGTCATCGGCTCCGACCGCTCGGCTGACAGTCTCCCGGTACATGGTCCACATCACCTGGGGGCAGCTGTGCAGCCCTTCAGCTCGCAACAACAGCATGACCGTCTGTAGGTACATCCCGGCGTCAGCCCACTGCCCCGGCCCCATCGTCCGGTCGAGGTAGCAGAACAGAACTGCCGGTGCCCCGAACGCCTCCGAGTTCAAGGTGGCGATCTTCCTGGGCCGGTCTGGGTCGTCGCGCTCGATCCCCAGCGCTTCGTACCGCTGGGCGGCGGCGGCAGCAAAACGGTCCAGATACGGTGAGGCCAACCCGTCCGGGTACACCGGGTACTCACGCTCGTCGCCGGGGTCCCCCGCCAGTGCCCTCGCTGTCGCGGTCCGCTTGAGTTCCGCCAAGGGCTCACCGGTCACGACGTACAGGTGCCACGGCTGGAGGTTGCCGCTGGAGGGAGCCCGCGTCGCCGCGGTCAGCACTCGTTCGAGTATCTCCTTGGGCACGGGCTCGTCGTCGAACGCCCGCACGGCCCGGCGACTGTTCACGGCCTCATACACATCCACGTCTTCGCGTCCTCTCGTTCAACCGGGCCCCTCCAGCGTATTCAGCCGTCCGTACCGAGCATCGCCGGTGGGTTGGAAGACGCCCCGACGATCAGTCCAGTCGTTGACAAGGCCCTGCGGGACAAGGGGGACTTGACGGGCACTCAGGGGATCCGCTGGAGCCGCTTCCACCCGTCAGCCTTGGGCGCTGTGGCAGGTGGCGGGATCATCGCCAGGTCGTGAACGGGGGGTGCTGTACCGGATCCGTACGGGCGTGCAGTGGCGCTTCTACGACAGATCCAGGCCGACGCGGACGCGGCTCGGCATCCGACGCCGTCCCACCGCAACGCCTCGCTCATGGACCTCGCCGCCGAACTTCCCGCGTTCGCCTTCAGCCTCCTGCTCGGCTTCAGCGAGCAGACCGCCGCGAACTGGATGGCCGGGAGCGGCGGCGAGGACGCCTCCTACGGCGCCCACCGGGCCCGCACCGCAGGCAGCGCCCGCCCGGCGAGCCAGGGCGATCCGGTCACGGCCCCGCGCGTGCCGTGACCGCATACGCCGGTCTCGGACTACGTTTCAGCCGCAGCAGCCGGAGCTGTCCTGTGCCAGCGGCAGTGCCACACCGGATTCGACGCCGAAGGGCGCGGTGGTGGGCTTGACCGCCCGGACGATGGCGGAGTGCATGCCGTCGGCGACCGCATGGGTCGGGTCGAGTTCGATGTCCGTGAACCCAGCCGCCGCCAGGCCCTCGCGGTATTCGGCGAAGGACAGCGCGCCGGCGATGCAGCCGACGTAGTCCCCGCGCTCCGCGCGCTGGGCCGGGGCGAGTCCGTCGTCGGCGACGACGTCCGAGACGCCGATCCGGCCGCCTGGCGCCAGGACGCGGAACATCTCCGCGAACACGGAGGGCTTGTCGGTGGACAGGTTGATGACGCAGTTGGAGATCACGACGTCGATGGTGTTCGACGGGAGCGGGATCGCCTCGATGGTGCCCTTGAGGAACTCGACGTTGGTGGCGCCGGCCTTCTTCTGGTTCGCCAGCGCCAGTGCGAGCATTTCCTCGGTCATGTCCAAGCCGTACGCCTTGCCGCTCGCGCCGACACGGCGGGCGGAGAGCAGGACGTCGATGCCGCCGCCGGAGCCGAGGTCGAGGACGCGCTCGCCTTCGTGGAGGTCGGCCACCGCGGTGGGGTTGCCGCAGCCGAGGGAGGCCGCGACGGCCTCGGCGGGCAGGGACTCGCGCTCGTCCGCCGCGTAGAGGGTGGAGCCGAAGTTGTCGTCGATCTCGATGGCCTGCGGACCGCAACAGGCCGTGCCGCCCTCGGTGACCTGGACGGCTGCGGCGGCGTACCGGTCACGGACGGTTTCGCGCAGGCCAGTGGTGTGACTACTCATCGCAATGCCCCCAGGGTCGGCGTGGTCCACAACGGCTTGATTCGATGGCTCTCGATGCAAGCTTGCGTGTTGGATCGAAGTTCGTCAACATAGACACATGTCGAAACAAGGACTCATGGTGCTCGGCCAGGACGACGCCGACGAGTGCTGCCCGGGGCTGCTGACCACGCCGTTGGGCGAGGAACAGGCGGTCGAGCTGGCCAAGGTGTTCAAGGCGCTCGGCGACCCGGTCCGCCTGCGGCTACTGTCGATGATCGCCTCGCGTGAGGGCGGCGAGATCTGCGTCTGCGATCTCACCCCCGCCTTCGACCTCTCCCAGCCGACGATCTCCCACCACCTCAAACTGCTGCGGCAGGCCCGGCTCATCGACTGCGAGCGGCGCGGGACCTGGGTCTACTACTGGCTGCTGCCGGAGATGACCGACAAACTCGCCGGCGTTCTCACCCGCCCCGGCCGGCCCGCCACCGCGGAGGCGTCCTTGTGAGCGACCCGACCACCGCGCCGGTCGCCGGGCGACTGTCTTTCGTGGACCGCTACCTCGCCGTGTGGATCCTGGCCGCCCTGGCCGCCGGCCTGGGCCTTGGCCGTCTCGTGCCCGGCCTGGGTGACGCGCTGGCGAAGGTCACCGTCACCGGCGTCTCGCTGCCGATCGCCCTCGGCCTGCTGGTGATGATGTACTCGGTGCTGGTCAAGGTGCGTTACGACCGGCTCGATACCGTCACCCGCGACCGCCGGCTGCTCATCCCGTCGCTGCTGCTGAACTGGGTGCTCGGCCCGGCGCTGATGTTCGCCCTTGCCTGGATCCTCCTGCCGGACCTGCCCGAGTACCGCACGGGCTTGATCATCGTCGGCCTGGCCCGCTGCATCGCCATGGTCGTCATCTGGAACGACCTCGCCTGCGGCGACCGCGAGGCAGCCGCCGTCCTGGTTGCCCTCAACTCCGTTTTCCAGGTCGTGGCGTTCGGTCTGCTCGGCTGGTTCTACCTGTCCGTCCTGCCGGGATGGCTCGGGCTGGAGCAGACTACGCTGGACGTGTCGGTGTGGGAGATCGCCCGCAGCGTCCTGATCTTCCTCGGCATTCCACTGGTCGCCGGGTTCCTGACCCGTCGCCTGGGCGAGAAGGCCAAGGGCCACGCCTGGTACGAGATCGAGCTGATCCCGCGCATCGGACCGTTCGCCCTGTACGGCCTGCTGTTCACCATCGTCGTGCTGTTCGCGCTCCAGGGCGACGCCGTCACCTCCAAGCCGCTCGACGTCGCCCGGATCGCGTTGCCGCTGCTCGTGTACTTCGCGCTGATGTGGGCTGGGGCCATGGCCCTGGGCCGGGCCGTCGGGCTCGACTACCCGAAGGCGACGACGCTTGCGTTCACCGCCGCGGGCAACAACTTCGAGCTGGCCATCGCGGTCGCCATCGCCACCTTCGGTGCCACCAGCGGCCAGGCTCTCGCCGGCGTCGTCGGCCCGCTCATTGAGGTACCGGTCCTGATCGGCCTCGTGTACGTGGCACTCGCCGCCCGCCGCTACTTCCCCAACCCGCCGGCACCGGCGGCCACACCGGCCGCCGAACCGGAGGGCTCCGCCCGTGTCTGACGCGTCAAGCCCTCGGTCCTGTTCGTCTGCGTCCACAACGCCGGACGCTCCCAGATGGCCGTCGGCTTCCTTACCCGCCTCGCCGGTGATCACATCGAGGTCCGCTCAGCGGTTCCCTGCCCGCCGACCAGGTCAACCCGGCCGATGTCGAGGCCATGGTCGAAGTCGGCATCGACCTCACCGCCGCGACACCCAAGGTACTGGCCAACGAAACGGTCCAGGCTTCCGACTACGTCATCACCTTGGGCTGCGGCGACGCCTGCCCGATCTTCCACGGCACGACCTACCTCGACCGCAACCGCGAGGCACACTGGAACGATGTCGTGCGCCCGGTGCGCGGCGCCTTCGACCGCGTCCGCCGGGTGGACCCGGCAGAGGCCGGTCTGGGAGCTCGGCGACCTCGGCCTCGGTCGCTCCGGCCGCGTAAGGTCATCCCCTGGTGCGTCGTCACCCGGTTCGACGCCCACGTCCATCTGATCGGCGTCGGCTACCCCCTACGGCGACATGCCGCCGAGGCCGTGCAGGTCATGCTGCGCACCGCCTACGTCCTGGTGCGTGACACGGGTTGCCGCGCCTGGGAGGCCCGCTGGCTGCGCATGGACTGCCTCGAAGCGCGGGACGGCGAGTGTATCCCGATCGGGGACAACCACACGGTCCGCCGCAACCGGCGCCGCCAGGAACGCAGAGCGACCAACGACGCCCGCGCGGCGGGGCCAGAGAGCCGGCCGGGCGGAGGGTGGAAGAGCAGCTACTCCAGGAGGACAACCGGCTGCCGCGGCAGGAGCCCGAGCATCTCAAGGGCGCCGTGCGCCGCAACCTGTGTCAACAGCTTGATCAGATCGGCGCCGCCGGCCTCCGAGCAACTCACCGAGGTGCAGGCCGACTTGGCCAGTGCACGCCTCAGCCCGCGCCGGATGATCCGCAGTGAGCTCCCGCCGACTTGAAATCGCAGGCCGAAGGGCTGGTGTGACTGGTTCTCGGGGTGCTCACGCTGGTCGAGGGCGACGGTCTGCGGAGTAGATCATCTGGCGGAGCGGTCGGCTGGCCGGTTCCTGCCTGCTGTGGCCGGGTGGCCTTCCACGATCCGGTCTGCTCGGAGCCGGTCGGCATGGGGCCGACCCGGAGCCGGCCCAGCCGCCTGGCTGTCCCGCGTAATGGTCGAGGATGGAGTCATGCCAGGGGAAGTGAGCGAGATCGCTCTGAGTAAGCAAGATCTTCGTGAGGTCACCGCGTTCGCTGCGGCGTGCGCGGAAATGGTGCTGGAGGTATTCGAAGACGATCAGCCGGACGACTTGCGGCCCCGAGAGGCTGTCGGTGCCGCGTGGGAGTTCGCTCAAGGCGGTGAGCGTGGGCAGGTTCTACGCGACAGGGCTTGGGCAGCACTCAAGGCAGCCAAGAGCGCGGACACCATGGCTGCGCGCGAGGCGGCTCGGGCAGCGATGTCCGCGGCGGGCGCTGCCTACCTGCATCCGCTGGCCAAGGGCACCCAGGTCAAGCACATTCTCGGAGCTGGCGCTTACGCGGCCAGAGCGGCCGAACTCGTCGCCGACGACGATCGGAGCGTTGGTGACGAACACCTTGAGCAGGCGGTGCGTCGTGCGACACCGGCCGTCGTTGACGTGCTCAAACGATTCCCCACGGCGCCGAGTGGCGGCGGACGAGTTGCTGAGTTGGTCCGCATGCTGGACGCTGACCTTCGTTCACTCGCCCCCGCCGAGTGACTTCGGACGTTCAGACGGTGCGGCCCCGCGCCTCCGCCAGCGGTTGACTTCGAGGTTCGTCAAGACAGGCGGGGCGCGCAGGAGCTGGGTGGCGCGGGCGGGGCCGGTGCGGAGCTTGGTAAGGGTCCGAGAGCCGCCCCATGGAGCGGCTCCGTAAGCCAGGAGACGGGCAGGTCAGGCAGGAGCGGCGGCCTTCGCGTCGCGGGCCTGGGCGAGCGCTTCGGTCCAGGGGAGCAGCTGGTCGAGCATCGTCGTCAGGGCGGGGCCCTGGTGCTCTCCAGGGGTGAACGTCTTGCCGAAGTCCGCGAAGTCGGTGCGCAGGTTGAGAGCGACGGTGGCGGACACGTCCGCGAGTTGCAGCGCGCCGAGGACCGGGCGCAGGGCCTCCACGGCGCGCACCCCGCCGTCGATGCCGTAGGAGACGAGGCCGACGGCCTTGTTGTTCCACTCGGCGTAGACGCGGTCCAGGGCGTTCTTGAGTACGCCGGGGAAGGAGTGGTTGTACTCGGGGGTCACGATCACAAAGCCGTCAAAGGAGGCGACCGTGGCGGCCCACTGCTGGGTGTAAGGGTGGGTGTAGCGGCCCATGGCGGGCGGGAACGGCTCGTCGATCTGCGGCAGGTTGACCTCGGCGAGGTCGATGAGTTCGTACTCGGCGTCGCCGCGCCGGGTGGCCTGTCGCAGAACCCACTGAGCGACGTTCGCTCCGGCACGGCCGGTGCGGGTACTGCTGAGAATGATCGCGATCTTCGGCAACGTGGCTCCTATGGACGAAAAATGATCAGCCGTGAAAGTGGCGAGAGAGGCCGCCTGCACAGGCCTCCGGGTACGGCTGAGCGGTATGCGGCGGCCCGCAGAGGGTTCTCGCCGACCAGCGGTTATCGGCCTGCCGGGCTGTTGGTGAAGAACGACACCATCTGCTCCAGGCCCTGCGGGCCGAACATGGTGTCCAGGCTCTGGGCGGAGTCGGCGGCGGAGGTCTCGCTGCGCGGGAAGAGAGCTTCCTCGTAGGCGGCCAGGGCGGCCTCGGTGTCGCCGGGGTGGGCGGCGACGGCGGAGGCGAGCTCGGAGCCGTCGAACATGGCCAGGTTGGCGCCCTCGCCGGCGAACGGCGACATCACGTGCGCCGCGTCGCCCAGCAAGGTCACGCCCGGCACCTGCTCCCAGCGGTGCCCCACCGGCAGGGCGTGGATGCGGCGCGGGGTCATCGTGTCCGCGTCGGCGACCAGGCCGCGCAGGCGCTCGTCCCAGCCCTCGAAGTGCGCGAGGACGGCGTCCTTGGCCGCCGGCAGGTCGGTGAAGTCGATGGTGTCCAGCCAGCCCTCGTCCGTCTTGAGGGCGGTGTAGACGTGAAGGCTGCCGTCGGTCTCCCGGTGCGCGAGGAAGCCGCGTTCGTCGCCGAGGCAGATGAAGAAGCCGCCGCCGATGACTTCGGCGCTGCGCGGGTGGCGGGCATCCGCGTCGAGCAGGTCGGTCTCGACGAAGGAGATGCCGGTGTAGGCGGGCTTGGCGTTCGAGACGAGCGGGCGCACCCGGGACCAGGCGCCGTCGGCGCCGATCAGCAGCTCGGTGGTGATGGTGGTGCCGTCGGCGAAGGTGACCTCGTGGCGGCCGCCGTCCAGGACGCGGGCCCCGGTCATCTTCTTGCCCCAGTGGATCGTGCTGTCGGGCAGCGCGTCGGTGAGCAGGTCGCGCAGATCGCCGCGGTCCACCTCGGGACGGCCACCGTCGCCGCTGTCCTCCTCGCAGACGTGGACGGTGCCGTCCTTGCCGAGGAGGCGCATGGCCTCGCCGCCCTCGTGGATGATCTTGCGGAAGCCGTCGTAGAGGTCGGCGGCGCGCAGGGCCTTCTGGCCGTTCTCCTCATGAATGTCGAGCATGCCGCCCTGGGTGCGGGCCTCGGGGGTGGCTTCGAGTTCGAAGATGGCCGACTCGATGCCGTTGACGTGCAGGACGCGGGCGGCGGTGAGGCCGCCGAGGCCGCCGCCGATGATCGCGATGGGGTGGTGCGTGCTCATCCGGGAACTCCAAGCAGGGATAGGGGAGTGTGACGCCGCGGGCGCACCGGGTACCGGCGCTCACGCATCCACGGTAACGAACACGTTCGCCACGAACAAGTTCGTCGCGACCGTGTCGCCCCTTCAAGGCTGGACGGAGCCCTCCCCAGCCGCCACGGGCGCGGCACGGCCTCGACCCGAGCGGCCGACGTGGAGGCCGGGAGCCCAACGAAGCGCGGACCAGGTCTCTCGCTCGTCGTCCGTGACGTCGGCCGCCCCTCCGGAGCGCGGCTGGGCCGTTCCCTCTCCGTTGAGGAGGTTGGGCGGCGGTGATGAAGTCCGCGCCCCGCTCCCGGCTCCATCCGCAGAGGGAAACGCCGTGCCGCCGCACCCCGGCATCCAGCCGGCGGCTGGCCGCTCGACAGGTCGGCGTCCCCTACGGCAGCGCCACGCCGACGTCGGGACAAGCGGCCGGTGTCAGCCGATGTGAACGGTCGGACACCGGTCGAACGGCGGACCGTGTTCGGACGTGACCTGGTCGATGCGCACCAGCACGCCAGGGCGCATGCGGCCGGTTCCGGGCCGGTGATCAGCCCTCGGCGCCCGGTACGTGCGTGTGAATGATGCCGTTGATCACGACATCGAAGCCCCAGGCCAATCTGCTGGCCTCGGTTCCGGCCAGCAGGACCGGAAGGTGGGCCTTGGTCATCGGGTGGGTGGCCTCATCGACCCCGTACGCGGCCCGAGCGAGGGCGTCCCAGTCGTCTTGGCTCGTCGGGTCGCGATCCTGCGTGCCGTGCTCGGCCGCGGTGGCCGTCGCGTACTGCAGCAGGTTGTCGACACCCCAGGCGACCTGTGCCCGGGGAGCCCCGCTGTGGGAGAGCAGGAGCAGAAGTCGCTCGACCAGATTGAGGTAATTCTCACCGCTCGGGCGGGCCACCAGCGCGGACCGGGCCAGCTGCGGGTGCTCGAAGAGCAAGTGTGCGTACGAGGTCAGGACCGCGATGAGCTGGTCGCGCCAGTTACCGCCGGGCTCGTCGGCGGGCATCGCCACCTCGCCCAGAAGGGCGTCCAGGACGGCGGCGTGCAGTTCGGCGGTGTTGGCCAGGTAGACGTAGAGCGAGGCCGGGCCGGTGTCCAGCTCCTGGGCCAGGCGCCGCATGGTGACCTTCTCCAGCCCCTCGGAGCGCATCACCAGCACGGCCACGTCGATGATTCCGTGTCGGGTCAGAGCGGGCTTGGCAGGTCGCTCACGCCGGCTGATCGGTTCTCGCTTCGTAGTCATACTCCGATCGTAACGAACATGTTCGTCTTCGGGTGGGCGCGGGATTGCCGCAAGGCCCCTACCCCTCTTGTGTCCGCGCTACGACCCGGTTGTCTGCCGCCACGCCGGCAGCGAGCCCCGCCGCCCACCACCAGAGCCGAGCCTCCCCGTGAGCCCACGACGACACCACCCACGGGGTGGGGCCGGCTCCCAGCTCAATGATCGGCAGATCCGCGACCACCTGCCCGCGCCCGCTCCACACCCGGGACGCGACAGAGCGCACCGCGATGGAGGCGACAGCGAACGCCCGCGCCTTCGCGTCGGACATGTGCACCCCCGGGTCATGCTTCGCCGGACCCCTGCTGACCTGCTCTCCGATGGAGCCCGACGGCGTCACCGGCGCGCCCCTGTCCAGGCCCTGCGGGCCAGGGACATCGGCATCGCCTGCGTGGTCATCGAGGACGCGGGCGAGGCCGGCGCGTGCTGCTAGCCTCTGGGTGACGCGCATGAACCGGCGGGGGCAATGGGGGTGCTCGGCACGGTGGCTGACGATCGATCTGATGCACACACGCCTGGCCGGGGCGGCAACCGTGCGGACGGTGCGCAACCGCCCGCATCGCCACCCCCACCACCGGACCCGCCAACGCCTGACGGCGGGGATGGCGGTGGGGGGGCGGAGGCTGGTTCAGCAGACACCAGCAGGCAGCTTGGATCGCGGCCGGGGCGACGGTCCTCGCCGCCCTGATCACGGCCGTGGTGCCTGTTCTCGGCTCGCCCGGTGACGACAAGGCCGACGGCACCCCGACCGTGGTGCCTTCATCACCTTCCGTCTCGGCGCCCGAATCCTCACCCGCCTCCAGTGCGCCGTCGAAGCAGACCGACACGCACGAACCCGACGACAGTCCTTCGCCCGCAGGAAGCGAACTCTGGCGAGGCTCATTGCTGCTCGACCACGAGCCCAAGGATCTGGACACCGGACAGCCCGTCGCTGTCGGCTTTGCCGACGAAGGCGATGTGTACACGTTGCCCGGGAACGAGATCGAGGGGTGGAACGGCACCATGATCTCTCTCTGGTCAGGACGTACGACCAGACTGCCGAGCTACGAGGAATGCACGAACATGGTTGATGCGGAAGGAACCCGAAAGCAGCAACTCACCAAGAACGGGGTGCTATGCGTACGCACCAGCGCCGGGAACATTGCCCGGCTCAAGCTCACTGCGCTCGGCTCCGACGGCATCGGTAGCGATAACCGCAACATGTTCGATGCTGTCATATGGGACGCGAGCTGAGCCGGCTGCATGGCGCCGGATCTCTACTACTGGGTCAAGGTCGAAACGTACAAGGGTCGCAGCCAGAACACCGCCGCCCGCACCGGGATGCGGCGGGTCGCCGACGACCGGCCGGTCCAGACCATGGCTGACGCCGGACGTAACTGCACTGGCCCGAGCGGCCCGAGCGGCCCGATGGTGTCGAGAAGATCGCCGGCTACCCGAACTCGGCTGCGCAGAGGCGCGATGGCGTGGCAAGGTGCGCTTCCGCTCCGAGAAGGCCCTGTTCTCCCGAAGTTACGGCGAAGTGACACGTAGCCCTCTGTGATCAGAGCGACGCTCGGTCAGGGAGAGCGATCCGGAGTCCGGGGACTTCGCGACCTTGAGGTCGGCGAAGTCGGTGTGGGCTGGGTGGCGGCTTCGGGGCATGTCTCGCGCTTGGTGGGCTCGGTGAGCGCCCGGTAGATGCTCGGCCTCCGAGGGGCTCTGTTCCGTGCGCTTGCCGGTGGGATGATCAGGTGGGGCTGGATCTGCTCGACGGGCTCGCCGCCCGTGCGGCCACGCAGCATGGTGTGGGGCATGTCGGTGATGACCCAAGGCCGGTCGCCGTGCTTGCCCTTTGCGGGCCGCGGTGTCGAGCCCCTTCAGCGTCGATTCCCGGATTTTCTCCCGCTCGGTCTCCGCCATCGCGGCGAAAAACGTGAACGGCGGCTTCCCCGGCCCGGTCGGGTCGTAGATCCCGGGCAGGGGCCCGGGACCCGGCGAGCCTCTCCAGGGCCAGGCCATGGGCGGTGAGGTGGTCGGCGAGCGCGATGTGTTCGGCGGCGTCGCGGCCGGGCTGCTTCGTCTCGTACACGGTGACGATGAGCCGGCGGTGCGGGGCGTGCGCCTTGGCCTTCCGCGCGGTCCGCAGCGCCTCCTCGCACGTCGGCCGTACGCGGACCGGGGGTGCTGATCTTCTCGCCGAAGATCTTGTCTGTCGGCATACCGTGCTTGCTGAGCGTGTCGAGCTGGGAGTCGAGTTCCTGATCTTGCTCGCGCAGAGGAACGTCTGTGAGAGCGGATGTTCCTTCCGTCGCGTCACGTACGCAGGAACGTGTACGGCGTCGCGTTCCGTTCGAATGGCGTACGGACTCCCTGGCCAGAGTGCTGGCGGCCGGTATGCGTGCCCGGCGCGACACGCGCGCCGGGCACTCCTTCGGCCGGGCGGGACGGGAGACGATGCCCGGTGAGGGTCCAGCAGCGGCTGGCTTCCGGGGAAAGACGGGCGATGGACGGCAAACGGGGCAGCACCCAGGGACAGGACAAGTCCGGCAGCGTGGGCATGGCGGGGCAGCCGAACCTCATCGCGCCGTCGGATGTTCCCGCGCTGTCCGCGCGGTTCTGGGTTCTGGTGGTGGCCACGGGGGTGCTCGCGGGCTTTGCGGGTGCCGCGCTGATGGTGGTGCTGCATACGGCGGCCCACCTCACCTATTCCTACCGGTCGGGGAGTTTCCTGACCGCGGTCGAGCAGGCCGGCGCGGGCCGCCGTGTGGTGGCCCTGGCCGCCGCGGGGGCAGTGGCCGGGATCGGCTGGTGGCTCCTGCGGTGGTGGACGGGCCCTGGCAGCTCGGAGGTGAGTACGGCGCTGTGGCGCCACGAAGGGCATCTGCCGCTGCGGCGGAGTCTGGGCACCGCGGTCCTGTCCGTGGTGATCGTCGGCATGGGCGCTTCACTGGGGCGCGAGGGAGCACCGCGGCTGGCCGGTGCGGCGCTGGCTTCCCGGCTCTCCGACTGGGCCCGTCTGGACACCACACACCGCCGGCTGCTCGCCGCCTGCGGCGCAGGGGCGGGTATGGCGTGCGTGTACAACGTCCCGCTGGGCGGGGCGCTGCTGACACTGGAGGTGATGCTCGGCGTCCTGTCGCTACGCCTGGCCCTGCCGGCTCTGGCCACCTGCTGTATCGCCACCGCGGTCTCCTGGACGATCTTGCCCGACGGGCCCACCTACCAGCTGCCCGAAGCGGGACTGTCCACGTCCCTGACCGTGTTCGCCGTGCTGATCGGGCCCCTCGCGGGACTGATCGCGGTCGGCTGGGTGCGGATGATCCGGATCGCGCACGGACACCGGCCCACGGGGTGGGGGCCGCTGGTCGCACCGCTCCTGGTGTTCACCCTGGTCGGTGTGCTGGCCATTCCCTATCCCGAACTGCTCGGAAACGGCAAGGACATTGTTCAGCTCACACTCACCGCGCAGGTCGCCACGCCCCTCCTGGTGGCTCTGCTCTTCCTCAAACCGATCGCCACCGCCGCCAGCCTGGGCAGCGGCGCCAGCGGCGGTCTGTTCACCCCCACCATCGCCACCGGTGCCCTGCTCGGCTCCCTTGCCGGACAAGGCTGGTCACAAGCATGGTCCGCCCCGGCCGCCGGTTTCGCGGTCATCGGAGCGGCTGCGTTCCTCGCCGCCGCCATGCAGGCTCCGATCGCCGCCGTCGTCCTGATGCTGGAACTCACCCGCACAGTCGATGCCCTGATGGTCCCCCTGCTCTTCGCCGTCACCGGCGCCATGCTCGTCTCCCGTCGGCTCGACACCCCCTCCATCTACTCCGTACGCCTCCCCGCCCAATGACACCCGCCGGTGCGCTCACTCGCCGGTGAAGCCGGTGGCGAACTCGGCCTCCTTGAGAATGCCGATCAGGCCGATGGTGCCGCCCCAGCGACGTTCGGTGCGGGGCGCGAACTGGTGGCAGAACCCGGAGAACGATCTACCCGGGTCCTGCGGCCGGAGGATCGCGTCGTCCGCCGCCAGTGGTTTGGAGTACGACGAGCGCAGCACCGTACGCCCCCGGGCCCGGTAACGCGCCTCGTTCGCCGCTGTCTTCGCCGCCAGCGCCTTCAGCATGGACTCCCCGGCCACCGGATAGATCACCTTGCGGACCGCACCGCCCGGCTCCGCGACAAAAGGGTTGACCCCCACTCCTGGGGTCAAGGTGCCGCAGGTTCGAATCCTGTCGTCCCGACTGGAGACAGTCGCAGGTCAGGGCCGGTTTCGGAGCAATCCGAAACCGGCCCTGACCGTTTTTGGGGACCAGTCGGGGATCAGCGTCCTTGACAGGGGCGGCGGGTTGTGCTGATCGGGCTCGGCGGCCGGCGTGGTGCGCGGAGAGGGCTGTGCCAGCTGCCGTGATCGTGTGGACGTCCGGGTGCGGGTGGCGCTACGTGGTGGTCAGTGAAGCGAGGCCGGCGATCCCCGGTCTGTCAGGACTTGGGCAGGGCGGCTGTCGAGTCCGGCGCCGCTGGTGGCCGTGTGGCCGTTCATGCGGTCGCTTTCCTGTCGGTGGGGAGGGTGGCCGACGTGCGACCACCCTCCGTCGCACCCGTGAGGCGGTCAGGAGTCGGAGACGTCACCGGTGTGAGGGGTGCGGTCGTCCAGGGTGATGGTGACGAGTGGGCCGTCGTCGGGGGAGAGGGTGGCGAGGCTGTTGGCGATGCGCTGGTAGACGGCCTCGGCGAGTTCCCGGTCGCCGTCGCCTTCGGTGGCGGTGTGCCGCAGGTGGGACAGGCTGATGAGGACGGCGATGAGTGACCGGCCCGAGATGTCCGCCGCGATGCGGTTCTCGCCCTGGTCGGCGATCTGCGGAGGCATACGGAAGTGAGGGTGCCCGCCGGCCCAGCCGGACAGGAGCTCCCACAGGTCGCGGTGGCACACCAGCACGGCGGAAGAGATCCCCGCTGCCTGTGTCAGTACCCTGCTGTGCTCCGGATCGGCGACGGGCCGCTCCTGCCCTTCCGTGTCCTCGTCCCGCGGTTCGGCCGGGAGGCGCTCGGCGAGGCCGGCGACCTTCGCGTGCAGGGCGGCGATCTGCCCGCTCAGCTCCGCGGCAGTGGAAGACGCGTCGTCAGCCTCGGGACCGGGGAGCGCGGCAACCAGTGGTGCAAGCGCCTCGGCCACCACCTCCCGTACCACCTCGGCCACCTGATTGCGCGTCAGAAGCGGGTCCGTTCCCTCTGTCGGCGCCTCGCGCACCTGTTCCCGCGTCGGCGGGACCTCCGTCTCCAGCCCGGCTCGCGGTCCGCCCTCGTCGCCAGGTCCGCCTTCGACCGCGGCCCCGGTTTCGACAGCATGTGTACCGGTCGCATCCGCGCCGTCCGCCGGGGCGAGGCCTTCTCCGGCCGATGGGGTGCCGGTGGTGACGCTGTCCGCCCGCTGCTCCGGCACTCCTTCCAGCAGAGACCTTCCTGCGTGCGCGGTCTCGGCCGCCGTGGCGTATCCGTTGACCTCGCCGGCCGTGACCCTCGCCGGAACCGGCACGGACGCCAGGGACGCGATGCCCTGGGCGACACCCTCAAGGGTTGTCCGCATGCCGGTCACGAGCGTGTGCAGTTGGTGCAGTTGATCGGCGGTAGCGCTGTCCTTGTCCGAGCCCTGGGTCGAGTAGGGCAACGGCAGAAGCTTCTGCGTGTCCTGGAGCGCCCTGGTCATGCGGGCGAGCTCCTTGGTCACGGCGGTATGGGCTTCCGTGTTGGCGCTCTTCACATCGGTGAGCCCCCGGTCGAGGGTCTCACTCAGCGTGGTGCTGGTGTGCAGCATCGCCTGATGCAGCATGGTCAGCCCGCTGGAAGCCTCGTCGCGGTCCCCGTTGCCGTCCGCGTCGTCCCCGCCGTTCTTGCCGAAGAACACGTCACCCTCACTTTGAGTATGCGTACAGTTACACGGGCAGTCTTCCGTGCGACTGCCACCCGTACAGCCGATTCCGGCGGGTCTGGGGGCGAATGGCCGGATCCCGCGTAACGGCTGATACACATACGGTTCACCTCCTGCCGGGTCCAAGCGCGACCCGTACGGCCTTCCCGGCCGGTACCGCCTGGAGGATCTCAGGCGGTGGCGAACTGCCCGGCCACGCTGGTCAGGCCACCGGACAGGACGACCGCAGAGATGTGTGGCACGGTTGGACAGAAGGTCTTGGAGGCCCGCCCAACTGGATGACGGGAATTGGTCGTAGGAGCGTGGGGCCACCAGGGCCGCGACAGATGCCGTGGGAGCCCGTGACCCCGTCCTGGCTGGTGGGTGCCGCGCATCGAGCTTTTCCCGGCGCGCCGCCCATTCCCGCCTCCCGGTACGAGGCAACCGCCTCGGCGCAAGGTGACGGACAGCCTCGTCGCAGGAAGGGAGCACCCGCGTCAGGGGGCCAGACGTCTGGCCCACGTCAGCCGAGCTCTCCAGGAACACATCAACACCGCCAGGGAAGCCGCTCACGGCGGCCACCGGGCTGGTAGTGCCCGGCCCTCGGCCGGAACGCGACTGAGCCGAAGGACGGCGTACGTCGCATCAGTGCTGTCTCGGTGGAAGGAGCACAGGGTGAAGGCCGTAGTGTACAAAGAACCGTTCAAGGTCGCCGTCGAACAGGTCGAAGACCCCCGCATCCAGGACCCCACCGATGTCCTGGTCCGCGTCACCTCGACCGCGATCTGCGGTTCCGACCTCCATATGTACGAGGGCCGTACCGCCGCCGAAGCGGGGATCGTTTTCGGACACGAGAACATGGGGATCGTCGAAGAGGTCGGTCAAGGGGTTGCCAGCGTCAAGCCGGGCGACCGGGTCAGCATGCCGTTCAACGTCGCCTGCGGTTTCTGCAGGAACTGTCTGGCGGGCCGCACCGCCTTCTGCCTGACTGTCAACCCCGGCTTCGCGGGGGGCGCCTACGGCTATGTGTCCATGGGCCCGTACGGCGGTGGACAGGCAGAGTACCTGCGAGTGCCGTTCGCCGACTTCAACTGCCTGCAGTTGCCGCCCGGGACGGACCACGAGGACGACTTCGCCATGCTCGCCGACATCTTCCCCACCGGATACCACGCCGCCGAGCTGGCCCAGGTCAGCCCGGGCGAGACGGTAGTGGTGTCCGGCGCCGGACCGGTTGGACTGATGGCTGCCTACTCGTCACTGCTGCGCGGCGCGTCGAAGGTGTTCGTCATCGACAAGGTGCCGAGCCGCCTGGCGCTCGCCGAGCAGATCGGTGCCATTCCCGTCGATTACAGCAAGGTCGACGCGGTCGAGCAGATCATCGAGCAGACACGCGGCGCCGGAGTGGACAAGGGCATCGATGCCGTCGGCTACCAGGCCACCGTGCAGGAAGGCGAGGAACAGCCGGCGATCGTCCTCAACAGCCTCGTGAAGGCCGTCCGGGCCACCGGCATGCTCGGTGTCGTCGGCCTGTACGTGCCCTCCGATCCCGGAGCCCCGAACGAGGACGCCGCACACGGCCGACTGCTGTTCAACCTCGGGGAGTTCTGGGAGAAGGGGCTGCGGATGGCCACCGGCCAGGCCAACGTCAAGGCGTACAACCAGCAACTGCGCGACCTCATCATCGCCGGCCGCGCCAAGCCGAGCTTCGTCGTCTCCAAGCGGCTGCCCCTGGAGGACGCCCCGGACGCGTACCAGCGGTTCGACAAGAGGGAGGACGGATACTCGAAGGTGGTGCTCAAGCCCGGCCGACAGGCTGCTTGACCGATGTGGGCCGGGCCGGTGCGCGACGACGCACCGGCCCGACCACCGGGTGCCTGCGGAACGGCGCCGGAGCTCCGGGCCGCGCCGTGCGTGCACCGCGTTCGACCGAGTACGGTCCGCTCCAGGCGTGGCGTAGGCGCCCGGAGCGTCGGCGTTTCCTGCGTTCCGGGGCGGCCGTTCAGCGGCGGTCGTCCGTTCCGTCCGCACCGTCTTCGGGCCGGTGGCCGTGCGAGGAGTCGCGGTCGAGGCTTCGCTCCCGTCCCTGTCCGGCTGTCTCACCGGCTTGGTACGGTGCCGGAACCGGGGCCGGCACGGACCGGTGAGCCGGACCCGGGCACCGGGTTCGTTCCGAGGACGTGCCGTGAAGAGAGGGTTCCGTGTCCGGCACCCTGGCGGCGCGCTGACGGACCCCCGGTGAGGTGTCGGACGCGGTGTGCCTGGCTGTCCGGAAGAAGGAGAGCGAGGATGACGGCGTGATCGCGACGTGCGGGTCCGCTGGGTCGCCCCTGGCGCACGCCCTTGTCCAGAGACGTGCCGAACCGCTGCTGCTGTTCGTCGAAGGCGCCGCCGGAGGGGGGAAGAGCCACCTGCTCCAGGAAGTGGCCGACCTGGCCGAGGACGCGGAGACGGTCTGTCTGTGGTGGCGGTGCGGAACCGGCGGCGGCCCCTCGCCGGAGGACGAGCACCGCCGCACCCCGGCCCTGTGGCTGGTGGAAGACGTCCACCGGGCGGACGAGGAGGAACTCCGTCGGCTGCGCCACGTGCTGGAGGTGCTGGAGCCGGGCTCGGCGGCCGCGGTGACCTACCGTCCTGAGGAACTCCCCGTGCCCGGACTGCCGTTGGGCGGCCCGCCGATGGCCTACCCGTCCCGGATGACGGTGCTGCGGTACCGGCTGGCCCCCTGGAACGAGGAACGCGTCCGCCAGGCCGCCGTCGAGGCGCTCGGCGAGGACTGGACGCCCGAGGCGGTGCGCAGGCTGTACGAGCGTACCGGCGGAGTCCCCCGGGTGGTCGTCGACCTCCTCGACGCACTGCGGGAGCGGCGGCCGGCGTTCACCGGCACCGCCGCCGAGGTGGAAGCGGCCGGTACTCCGGCCCGGCTGGCGGAGCTGGTGCTGAGCCGTACGTACGCGTTGTCCCCCGCGGACCGGCCGGTGGTCTGGGCGGCCGCCGTCCTCGGCAGACCCGCCGGCCGCGACGAGCTGACCGCCGTGTCAGGGCTCGGAGCCGCGAAAGGGAACACCGCGCTGCTGCGGGCCCTGGAGGGCGCGGCACTCGTGGAGTTGGGCGAAGACCGCTACGGCTTCGCCGTGCCGCTGGAGGTACCGGCCGTGCGCGCTTCCATACCCGGACCGGTCCGACAGGACCTGCACGGGCGGGCGGCGGGCGTGCTGAGCCGCGGACAGCCCGTCGCGTGGGACGCCGTGGCCGGCCACCGCAGGGCGGCCGGCGACAGCCGCAGATGGCTCCAGGCGGTGGAGAAGGCCGCCGAGTCGGCGGCAGCGGCCAGTCGGCACCAGCACGCCGTCACCCTGCTGGAACAGACGCTGGCCACCCCCGGCCTGCCGCCCCAGGCCCGCGCACGGCTGGCACCGCTGCTGGCCCGCAGCGCGGTGACCGGGCTCCGCTCGGACCAGACCGTGGAGGTCCTCACGCAGATCGTGCGGGACTCCTCCCTCCCCTCGTCCGTACGCGGAGAGCTGCGGCTCGACCTGGGACTGATGCTGGGCAACCAGACCGGACAGTACGCCGAGGGGTGGCAGGCTCTGGAGACCGCGGCCGCCGAACTGCGCGAGGTCCGCCCGGACCTGGCCGCACGCGCCATGGCGGCACTGTCCAGCCCCTACTGGCCGGGCGACTGTGTCGACGTCCACCGACGGTGGTTGCGCAACGCCATGGCCGCCGCGGACGCGAGCGGAGACGACGCGACGTGTACGGCGGTGCTGGCCAACCGGGTCACTCTCGCGACGCATTGCGCCGAACCGGACGCGTGGGAGCTGGTGAAGAGGCTGCCGAGGGAGACCACCGACCCCGCGTGCGCCCGGCAGGCGGCACGCGGCCTGTGCAACGCCGCGGACGCCGCCGTCTGGCTCGGCCTGCACGAACGGGCGGAGGACCTGCTCGCGGAAGGACGCGACCTGTCCGCACGGAGCGGCGCGCCCTACATCGAGCACAACGCCCTGGGAGCACAACTGCTCCAGGCCTGGTGGACCGGGCAATGGTCGGGCCTGGCCAAGCGGTGCGAGGACTTCGTCGCCGCCACCGCCGACATGCCGCGCATCGCCTCCGACGCGTACATCGTGCGCGGTCTGCTCGCCCTGGCCCAGGGTGACTGGGAAGAGGCGGCCTCCTGGCTGTCCCAACGTGGGACCAGCGGCACGAACAGCCTTCCCGTGCCGCTGGCGGCGACCGCGGCCGGCGCCTTGATACGCCTCGCCCTGGCCCGCCAGGAGCGGGAAGCCGCGGCGGAACAGGCGCGTGCGGCATGGGCGGTGGTGGCCGGGAAGGGGGTGTGGTCATGGGCCGCCGAACTCGCGCCGTGGGCCGTGGAAGCGCTGACGCGCGCGGGGGACAGCGCCACGGCGCACGCCATGGTCCGTGACTTCGCGCGGGGCCTCGACCGGGGCGACGCGCCGGCCGCCAGGGCCGCACTGCTCTGGAGCCGTGCCGTGCTCGCCGAAACGGGAGCGCCGGCCCGGGAGGAGCGGGACGGACTGCTGCGGGCCGTGGAGCTGTACCAGGAGGCCGCGGCGGCCTACGCCTCACTGCCCCGCCCCTACGCCCAGGCACTGGCGGCGGAGGGAGCCGCGCGCTGTGTGCTCGCGGCGCACAGCGAAGCCGGCCCCGGCCCGGTCGCGGAGGGAGCGGACAGCTCCGCGCCGACGGGCACGGCGTGCTCCCGCACCTCTGTCCTGTCAGCGGTCACGGAGCTGGAGTCCTGCGCGCAGCGCTTCACCGATCTGGGCGCGGTCTGGGACGCGGCTCGGACCAGGGCCCTGCTGCGCACCCGGCAGCCGGCCAGGAAGGGGCGCCCTCCCGGACGGCCCTCGCACGCTGATGAGTTGTCGCCCCGTGAGGCGGAGGTCGCCCAGCTCGCGGCCTCCGGTCTGACCAATCGGGAGATCGCCGTGACGCTGCATCTCTCGCCCCGCACGGTGGAGCAGCACATCGCCCGCGCCATGCGCAAGACCGGCGCGCTCTCCCGCCGTGGCCTCGCCTCCCGTCCGGGAGGCGGTTCTTCGGACGGTGAGGGCCCCCTCGTCCGTCAGGAACAGCCGGGTTGATACCGGTGGGGGGTGGCATCTCGGATGCGGCCCTGGCGAGTTGGCCGAGGGGCCCGACCGGCCGGCTGTTTCGTGTGATCGCCGGCGGCGTACGCCTCAAGGCCTCGTTGGTCCCCTTCATCGACCGTGGTCGGGGCTTCGGGCTCGCTGATAGATTCCTGCGGTGAGCGAGCAACTACCCGGCGGCGGCGTCGAGCTGTCACCCGACGAGATCGAAGCCCTCTCCACCAGGTGGTCATCCTGCTGGACCCCGGGTGAGGTCGCGCAGCGGCTGGCCGGAATCACCACGCCCTGGTACGTGGCTGCGGGCTGGGCACTGGACCTGTTCCGTGGCGGGCAGACGCGCGCTCATGGAGACATCGAGATCGCGATTCCGGCCGCGAGCTTTCCCGAGGTCCGCCACCGCTTCCCCGGATACGTCTTCGACGCGGCAGGCAGTGGCCGGATCTGGGAGGCCGCCACACCGGAGGCGCTGGCCGCCGTACACCAGACATGGCTCCGCGATCCGGTTACCGGAAACTACCTCCTCGACGTGTTCCGCGAGCCGCACGGCGGCGACACCTGGATCTGCCGACGGGATGAGACGATCCGGTTCCCCTACAGCGACATCGTCCATCACACCCCGGAAGGCATCCCCTACCTGGCGCCCGAACTGGTCCTGCTGTTCAAGGCCAAGCACGCCCGCCGGAAGGATCAGACGGACTTCGAGGCGACCGTCCCGCACATGACCTCGGCTCAGCGCGAGAAGCTGGCCGGGCTGCTCGCGCGCGTACACCCGGGACACCCCTGGATCGCCGACCTGTAGCCGACGTTCTGCTGGTGAGCACGTGGGTGCGACTGTCGCCGGCTGCCCCAGGGACCTGGCCCGCTCATGACTTTGGGGGCGGGACACATTCTCGTCACGGACGTCGAAACCTCTCCACGCGGCTGAAACACCGCGGAGTCCATGCACCGGTTGCCCGGCCGCGCGGAATTTCTCATGGGGACGCGGAGCAGGAAAGGGGCCTTGGTCATGGCACCGCGTCCTTGGATTCTCTCTCTTCCTGATCTGCCGACGTCCGGACGGTGGATTCACCGCGCAGTGGTGGAACCCTTTTCGCGGATGCTCGATTTCGGGCCGGTCCGACGTGGTGTCCGCTCGGTCGCCGATTGATTACGCATCAGCGTACGGAATCGCCCGAGCCTCGAATATCCGGGACCGGTCAACACCTATACCTACTTCGCGTCATCCTTGTGTGTACCCGGACTTCTCGGTCTCGCAGCCGCCCTCTGCCGTTCCGCGCAACCTGTTCGGCTCGCCCCCAGGACGGGATCCGGTGCCCTGTCCGGAGCGATGCGGGGTGACGGGGGGACCTGTCTCCGGCCACCGGAATCCGCGGTGCCCGGTGTTTGCCGGGTTTTCTGCGTATCCGTGAATCCGTCCTCCTGATGCGAACGGCGGACGTGGTGCCTCTATGGTTCCGGCCAGAAGTCTTGGCATGGTCCGCTCAGCCTTCTCGCTGGGCGGACCCTCTTCGCTCGGGAGCGCGCATGGGCCGTACAGCCCCCCACACCCCCTTCGGAGCCACAGCGGCTGCCGCCCTGGTCCCTCCGTGTGTAGCAGGGCGCGCTCGCCTTCGTGCGCCGGTGGGCCGGGTCCTCTCCGGTGGCGAAGACATGGTGAACGCCCCTCCGCCACCACGAACGGCCTGACGGCAGGACACCACGACCGCGCTCTGCCCGCCGGCGGATCCGGAGGAACGGGACGGCCGCGAAGGCTGTCAGGCGCGCCGAAAAAGGGTGGTGGTGAATGCGGGCGTTTCTGTCAGGTGTGGAGCGGATTGCCGCTCGTTCTCAGAATGCCGACGGCTGTGTCCGTGGTGCGTTCTGAGGCGCTCGCATCGATACCTGCCCTACCTTTCGGGCCGGGCTGCCCTCCACAGTGAAACGTCGCACCGTCACGATCGGTCCGCTTCGTCGATTTATTCCGTGCCTCCGGGCGGTGCCGCCGGAGGTGCGATCGTATGTCCCGCCACGCACAGGGTGAGTTCCCCTTCTGATGCAACAGAGGCGCCACGAAGTCTCTTGAAAAATTCCCGCTGTACGCGTCTTGAAATCCGTTCGACCGCTAGGCAATAGTTCGGGTCGCGGCGAGTCGCTGACTCACCGTCAGGCAGGAATCACCCTTCGTCGGGGCCCTGTTGGCGTACCCCGGCGGCATACCCCCCATTGGGTTTCTGGCTGTCATTCGGAAGGAGTCAACGTGCGTAACTCTCGTAAGTACCGCCTGGCCGCGGTGGCCATCGGACTCTCGGCCTCCGTGGTCCTGGGGACCCAGACCGTGGCGCAGGCACAGGACACCCGGTCCGCGTCCCGCTACCAGCCCGAGATGGTCCGGGCCCTGGCCGCTTCGCTCGGGGTGAGCGAGAAGGCCGCGATCGAGCGTCTTGACCGGCAGGACGCCCAGCAGGCCAAGCTCGCCGAGTTGAGGAAGGGCGGGATAGCCGACGACGGAGCCTTCTTCGACGCCTCCGGCAAGCTGACCGTGAACGCCGACGACGCCGGTGAGACGGCCAGAATCGAGAAGGCCGGCCTCGTCGCCCGGGTACCCGCCCGCGGTGAGGCCGTGCTCGACGAGGTCAAGGCCGAACTGGACGCCCTCGCCGCGAAGAAGGTTCCCTCCGGAGTGGTCGCCTGGTCCGTCGATCTGGCCTCCGACAAGGTGACCGTCAAGGTCAACAACGACCGGACGGCCGCCGCCAAGGCGTTTCTGGCCCAGGCCGCCAAGCACGGTGCCGCCGTCGACATCGTGCGTGGCCAGGAGGAGCTTGAGCCCAAGGCCGCGATCTACCCCGGCAGCAAGATGACCTTCAACAACACCAGCCAGTGGTGTTCGGTCGGCTACGGTGCCCGTGACAGCTCCGGCCGGCAGTACCTGGTGAGCGCCGGGCACTGCATCGTGAACACCCTCCGCTACGACGGGACGGCCTTCGCCCAGGGCTACAAGACCCGCTACGCGCTCGGCACCCGCAGCGTCGACATGGGCATCGCGACCGTCAACTCCGGCCACTCCATCACCACCAGTGTCGGCACCTGGGGCAACACCAGCCCGATCGCCGTCCAGGGGAGCAGCCGCGCCTCCTCCGGTGCCGCGATCTGCAAGTCCGGCGCCACCACCGGCTGGACCTGCGGCACCGTCAGTTCCTACAACAACACCGTCACCTACACCGACCGCAACGGTGGTCCTGACACGGTCGTATCGGGCCTGGCGGCCTCCAGTGTCTGTGTCGAGGGCGGTGACAGCGGCGGCGCCTACATCTCCGGCACCCAGGCCCAGGGCATGACCTCCGGTGGCCCGACCGACCAGCGGTGCTCGGGCGGAGTCAACTCCCGTGGCTCTTCCTACTTCCAGCCGCTCGACGACGCCCTGCGCTACTACGGGCTGACGCTCAACACCAACTGAGCACACCTGCGGCAGGACGGGCCGGGGGCCGCTCGCGCGACACGGCGAGCGGCCCCCGGCTGCTTTCCGCCCGGTCGGCCGGTCAGCCCCGTTCTGCTCCCTGTGCGGCGGTCGCGGGGTGTGCGTGTTATTGCCTATAGAATGCAATAACAAATTCCATGCGATAGGCGGGACCGTGGGGGTCCGCAGGCCGGATGCCTTCGCGCCCGGACCGGATCCCGGTCGCTCGGCCCGCCCCCGAGGGGACCGGCACCGTCCGTGGTCCTCGGCCCGGCTCCCGGCGCGCACTGCCGTCGTCCGCCCGCTCCGACCGACCGAAGGGCCACTTGTGCGTACCGCCGACATCCGCCAGCGATTCCTGGAGCACTTCGCCGAACGGGGCCACACCGTCGTCCCCAGCGCCCCGCTGCCCACCCCGGACCCGACGCTGCTGTTCGTCAACGCGGGCATGGTCCCCTTCAAGCCGTACCTGACCGGCGAGGTGCCGGCCCCCTGGGAGCGGGCCGCCAGTGTGCAGAAGTGCGTACGGACCCTGGACATCGAGGAGGTCGGCCGTACCACCCGGCACGGTTCGTTCTTCCAGATGAACGGCAACTTCTCCTTCGGGGACTACTTCAAGGAAGAGGCCGTCACCTACGCCTGGGATCTCGCCACCAGGCCGCAGACCGACGGCGGGTACGGGCTGGACCCGGACAGGATCTGGGTGACCGTCCACCACTCCGACACCGAATCGCGCGGAATCTGGCGACGGGTCGCGGGCCTGCCCGACGAGCGGATCGTGGCCCGTGGCGACGAGGACAACTTCTGGTCCATGGGCGTCCCCGGCCCGTGCGGTCCCTGCTCCGAGCTGTACTACGACCGCGGTCCGGCGTTCGGCCCGGAAGGCGGTCCGGCGGTCGACGAGGACCGGTACATGGAGTTCTGGAACCTGGTCTTCATGCAGTACGAGCGCGGTGAGGGCGCGGGCAAGAGCGGCTACCCGATCCTCGGTGAGCTGCCCCGGCGCAACATCGACACCGGCATGGGCCTGGAGCGTATGGCGACGCTCCTCCAGGGCGTGGACAACCTCTACGAGACCGACGAGACCCGCCCCGTCCTCCAGCGCGCCGCCGACCTGGCCCAGGTCCGTTACGGTGCGGACCCGGAGGCCGACGTACGGCTGCGGGTCGTCGCGGACCATGTGCGCACCGCCCTGATGCTTCTCGCCGACGGCACCGCCCCGGGCAACGAGGGCCGCGGTTACGTGCTGCGCCGGATCCTGCGCCGCGCCGTCCGCTCCATGAGGCTGCTGGGATACGAGGACCCGGTGCTGGCCGAACTGCTGCCGGTGGCGCGCGACCGCATGGCGCCGAGCTATCCGGAGGTCGCGGAAGCGTTCACGCGGATCGCCGGTCAGGCCGGAGCCGAGGAGGACGCCTTCCGTTCCACCCTCCGACAGGGCACCACCGTCCTGGACACCGCGGTGGCCCGGATCAGGGCCGACGGGGGCCGGTCGCTGCCCGGCGCGCAGGCGTTCCTGCTGCACGACACCTACGGCTTCCCCATCGACCTCACCCTGGAGATGGCCGCCGAGCACGGCGTCGAGGTGGACCGTGAAGGCTTCACCGCCCTGATGAACGAACAGCGGGAGCGGGCCCGTGCCGATGCCCGCGCCCGTAAGGCCGGCGGCGCGGTGGACACCACCGCCCTGCGCGCCGTCCTCGACGCGCACGGGCCCACCGACTGGCGGGCGTGGGACACCCTGGAGACCACATCCCGCGTCCTCGCGCTGCTCGGCCCGGCCGGACCGGTGCCGGTGGCCGGTACCGGTGATGTCGTCACCGTCGTCCTGGACCGCACGCCGTTCTACGCGGAGTCCGGCGGTCAGGACAGCGACGCGGGGCTCCTGTCCGGCAGCTCGGTCGAGGCCGAGGTGCTCGACGTCCAGCGCCCGCTGCCCGGCCTCGTCGCCCACCAGGTCCGTGTCACCGCGGGCGAACTCGCGCCCGACGACACCGTGCACGCCGCCGTCGACGCCGAGTGGCGGCTCGGTGCACGACAGGCCCACTCCGGCACCCACGTGCTGCACGCCGCTCTGCGCCAGGTCCTCGGCCCCACCGCCCTCCAGGCCGGCTCCTACAACCGGCCCGGCTACCTACGCCTCGACTTCCCCTGGCGCGGCGCCCTGTCCGCGACCGTCCGCAGCGAGATCGAGGAGGCCGCCAACCGTGCCCTGCGCCGCGACCTGCCGGTCGGCGTGCGGTGGATGACCCTGCCCGAGGCGAAGGAACTCGGTGCGCTCGCCCTCTTCGACGAGACGTACGGGGAGAAGGTGCGCGTCGTGGAGATCGGCGGAGCCTGGTCCCGGGAACTGTGCGGCGGCACCCACGTGGAACACTCCGCGCAGGTCGGAACGGTCGCGCTCACCTCCGAGGGCTCGGTCGGCGCGGGCATGCGCCGCCTCGAAGCGGCCGTGGGTATCGAGGGCTTCGGCTACCTGGCCCGCGAACGGGACCTGGTGTCCCGGATCGCCGGGCAACTGGGTGCCCCGCGTGCCGAACTGCCCGACCGTGTCGCCGGTCTCCTGGACCGGCTGAAGGCCGCCGACCGGGAGAACGCACGCCTCAAGCAGCGGGCCACCACCGCACGCGCCGTCGAGCTCGCCGAAAGGGCGGGCGACGCGAACGGAGTCCGGATCGTCACCACCACGGTGGACGGCGGCGTCCCGGAGGCTCGCGCACTGGCCCTCGCCGTCCGCGACCGACTGCCCGGCGGCGTCCCCGGCACGGTCGCGGTGGGCACGGAAGACGGCGCTCTCGTCCTCGCCCTCAACGACGCGGCACGAGAAGCGGGGCTGCACGCTTCCCAGGTGGTGAAGCGGCTCCTCGGCGGCCGCGGCGGCGGCTCGGCGGACGTCGCCCAGGGCGGCGGACTCGGACCCGGCAAAATCGCCGCAGCCCTCGCGGCACTGCCGGCCGTGGTCACCGCCCGCTGACGACCACCACCCCCACACCGTCGTCCGTGCCCCGTCCGGAGCCCCGGTGACCGTGTGAGGACGGAGCGCGACGAACGCCGCCGCGCCGGGACAGGCCGCCGTGCTCACCGCGCCGGTCCGTGCTCCGAGCCTGACGGTGCGGGCCCGCGTCCCGGGACGCGGCCGACCGCCGTACCGGTCCACCGCAGCAGCCCGTACAGCAGTTCGGTGGCGCCGGGCATGAAGCGTGAGCCGTGGTGGTAGACCGGATCCATCGTGGTCACGATCAGCCTGCCCGCGGTCGAGACCCGGTCCTCGTAGAGAAGCACCTGCGCGCGCTCCGGGTCGCCCTCGCGCTCCCTGACCGTGTGGACGAGGGCCGTCGCGCCCTCCGGGGGCTCCAGGAGCCCGTGGTAGTGCCAGCGTACCGACCGGGTGGAGAGGAACTCCCACGCCTCGTGGTCCTCGTGGTTCCGGCGTACACCGCTGTCCTCACCGGTGCGCCACCACCAGAAGTTCGTCTCGGCGGGCAGCGAACCGCGCAGGCCGGGCAGCCAGCCGGTGAGTGTGTTCTCGCCGAGGACCACGACCGTGCCGCCCGCGTGCGCGACGCGCAGCAGCGCGGGGGCCGCCCGCGTGAGCAGGACCGGATGGAGCCGGTCGGACACCACCAGGGTGTCCAGGCCGTCGAAATCGGCCTCCCGCGCCTCGGGGAGGTAGATCTCCCGGGGACGCCAGGCCCGGACCGCCGGGTCGCGGAGGGCGGCGAGCTGATGGAAGGAGCCGCCGTGCAGGAATCCGAGGTTCATGAGGCCGAGCCCTCCAGCCAGTCGAGGAGACGGGGACCGAGACTCCGCGTGGAGCGCTCCGGGTCGCTGAAGCCGAGCAGGTCGTTGCCCGCGTGGGCGAGTACCGCCCCCTCGCCCAGCGGGAAGACGATGTCCAGGGGGAGCAGGTGCGGGCCGATCCCGTTGAGGACGGTGCCCCCTTCGGGGACGTGCGCGTGATAGCCGCGCCCGTAGAAGCCGGCGACACCGACCCGGGCGAGTTCGTCGCCGACGGGCGTGCCGGGGACGCCCGTACGGAAGAGCAGTTCGTGGAAGTCCGCCCCCTCCCAGATGCGATGCGCCGTCACCGGAGTGACACGCAGGTCCTCGGGACCGTGGTGGTCGATGGCACGCCAGGGGGCGAGACCGGGCAGGAAGGGCAGGTGCACATGGCCGTTGACGAGGACCCGGCCCCCGCAGCGTACGAAGTCCTCCAGGGCCGCCCGTCGCCGCTCCAGGTGCACCTGGTCGCAGTTGAGGGAGAACATCAGCCCCCTGACGCCTTCGTCGAGCGCCCGGTCCAGGTCGTACAGATCGACCGTGGGCACCGGGCGCCCCGGGACGGTGTCCACCGTGGGGGAGGGGCCCATGGTCACGTAACGGACCGGGCCCGCGGCCAGGGCGTCGGCCGCACGGCCATCGGCGGGGAAGTCGGACATCAGGCGGCCTCCTCGGCCGGTCGCGGGGCGTCCCGGGTGGGCCCCAGGTCGGGGACGACGACCGTGCGCGGCCCGCGCGGCCCCCGTACGGAGCAGGTGGTGACCGGCAGGCCGTACAGCTCGCCGAGCGCGTCGGCGTCGAGCAGTTCGGCCGCGGGCCCGGTACGGACGTCCTCGGGCCCCAGGACGAGAAGGGCGTCGTCGGCCAGGTGCAGGGCGTGGTCCGGGTGATGGGTCGTCAGCGCGATGCCCATGCCGGACGCGGTCAGCTCCTGGAGCAGGGTCAGCACCCTGGCCTGGTTGCGCAGGTCCAGGGCCGACACCGGCTCGTCGAGCACCATGACCCGGCACTGCGACGCCAGCGCGCGGGCGATGAGCACCATCTGCTGCTCGCCGCCGGAGAGTTCGGCGTACGAGCGCCTGGCCATGTGCGTGATCCCGACCCGGTCGAGGGCCTGGGCGGTCAGTTCGTGGTCGCGGCGGCCGGGGGTGGCGTACGCCTTCAGATGCCGGGAGCGGCCCATGAGGACCATGTCGGCCACCGAGTAACCGAAGGACGCGCTGTGCGACTGCGGGACGTACGCGACCGGCGTGGTCGTGGTGACGGTGCCCTCGGAGGGTGCCAGCAGGCCGGCGAGACACCGCAGCAGGGTCGTCTTGCCGCGCCCGTTGGGGCCGAGCACGGCGAGGACCCTGCCCTCGCGGGCGGTCACGTCCACGTCCCGGAAGACCCAGGTGTCCCGGGTGTAGCGGTGGCCGAGGGAACGGGCCTGGATCACTGGGACCACATCCTGTTACGGGACCTGGCGAGCAGGAAGACGAAGAAGGGCGCGCCGATCACCGCGGTCAGGATGCCCAGGGGCATCTCGGCGGCCGTGACGGTCCGCGAGAGCGTGTCGATGACGGTGAGGTACGCGCCCCCGATGAGGAAGGCGGCGGGCAGTTGCACCCGGTGGTCGCTGCCGGTCCACAGGCGTGCCAGGTGCGGGACCACGAGACCGACCCAGCCGACGAGCCCCGCCACCGCCACCGCGCCCGCGGTCATCAGGGCGACGGCGGTCAGGAGCAGGACCCGGGTGGAACGGGGCGGGACCCCGAGCGCGGTCGCGTCCTCGTCGCCGAGCGAGAGCACGTTGAGCCGCCAGCGCAGGGCGAGGACGACGGTCGCGCCCACCAGGACCGGCACGGCGGCGGTGAGCGCCTTGGCGTAGGTGGCCGTGGCCAGGGAGCCCAGCAGCCAGAAGACGATGGACGGGAGTTGCGACTCGGGGTCGGCGAGGTACTTCACGAAGGAGACGAGGGCGGTGAAGAACGCCCCGGTCACGGTGCCCCCGAGCACGATCATGAGGATCGGGCTGCCACTGTTCAGCCGGCCGATCAGCAGGACGGTGACCAGCGCGGCCAGGCCGAAGGCGAAGGCCCCGCCGACCACCGCGGCGGAGCCGAGGCCCAGCAGCAGCCCCAGCACCCCGCCGAAGGAGGCGCCCGAGGAGACCCCGATGACGTCTGGGCTGACCAGCGGGTTACGGAAGACGCCCTGCAACGCCGCGCCACCGAGCGCGAGTCCGCCGCCGACCAGGAGGGACAGCAGCACTCGCGGGAGACGTACGTCCAGGACGACGCTCTCCTCGGCGGGTGTCCAGGTGCGGTCGAGCGGGAGCACCTGGCCGACGAGCAGCCGCAGCACCTCGTTGGGCGGCACGACGTACCTGCCCAGGGCCAGGGCGGCGAGGGCGGTGACGACGGTGATCAGGAGCAGTACCACGAGCCGGGGGACGCGGTGCGGGGAGGGGGACGCGTCCGGCGGGCCGGGCGGTGTGGATGTCCTGGGGGCGTTCTCCGTACCGGGCGGTGTGTGCGTCCTGGGGGAGCCATGCGTCCTGGGTGGTGTTCCCGTTCCGGGTGCGCTCTCCGTGCTGTGCCGTGCGTCCGTCGCGGGCGCGCCCGCCGGGCCGGATGGCGCGTCCGTCGCGGGTGCGGAGTCCGGTCCCGCCGGGCCCGCCTCAGGCGCGGAAGCCGTCATAGCCCGCGCTCTTCGAGTTGAGGTCGAGACGCAGCACCTCGTCGGTCTGCGCCGCCGAGATGCCGTAGCCGTAGAGCAGGTCGAAGGTGTCCTTGATCTGTGCGCGCAGTCCGTTGCGCGAGGCGATCTCCGGGTGGAGGATCTGGGCCGTCCAGCGCCACATCAGCGGGGACTCGCAGCAGGGCGGGTCCCAGCGGTAGCCGCCGAGCGGCACCTTGTAGACACGGCGGTCGCGTACGGCGCGTACGGGGGAGAGCGCCTTGTCCCCGAAGAGGTCGGCGGGTGCCTTGTCGTCGAAGGCGGACAGCAGGATCACGTCCGGGTCCCAGGAGAGGATCTGCTCGGTGGAGACCTGCGGGGAGTCGGCCGCTATGTCATGGGCGACGTTGACGCCACCGGCGAGTTCGGTCCAGTGGGTCATGTAGTCGGAGCCGGTCGCGGTCGTGTATCCGTCGGAGGCCGCCTTGAGGTACAGGACCTTCGGCGCGGCGGCCTTGCGGTACGGATCGACGAGCGCGCGCACCTTCGTGTCCTCGTCGTGCATCCGGTCCAGCAGTGCGGTGGCGCGCTCACTCTTGCCGAGGAGGGTTCCGAAGATCGTGATCCAGGTCTCCATCATCTCCTGGGTGCCGTAGGTGAGTCCGATGACCTTCAGGCCCGCGCTCTCCAGTGGGGCGATCACCTCGTCCCCCATGTCGCCCCACTGCAGGACCACATCGGGGGCCAGCTTCATGATCGTCTCGACGTTGGGGACGAAGTCCGCGCCCGCGATGGTCGTGGTCGTCTTCGAGGCGGGGAAGAGGGTGCCGAAGACGCCCTGGCGGTTGGCGGTGAGCGTGGACTCGTTGATGCCGACGATGCGGTCGTAGCCGCCGTCGACGGCGGCGAGCATCGAGGGGGACGGGATGATCGCGGTCGCGATGCGTGTGACCGGTCCGTCGAAGGAGATCTTCTTGCCGCGCTGGTCGGTGATGGTGAACCCGGCCTCCGGGGACTTCGCCCCGGTGTCCTGGGCGTCCCGGGACGAGCAGGCGCCCAGCAGGCCGGCCCCGCCGAGGGCGAGGGAGCCGGCACCGAGGCCGCGCAGTACGGTCCGTCGGCTGGGCGGGGACGCCGGGTGCGGGGGAAGGACGGCAGGGGGCATGGCCACCTCCGGGTGAGGGCTGGTTAGGTATGCCTACCCTAAGTCCATCCTGAGGTGGTTTTTACCGGGGGTACCGCTATGGGTGGGGAACCATGCGGCGGGCGGGCTCGTTCACCCGGGGTCCGTCTCCGTAGCTGCCCTGGGAGCGTCGTGACCACAACCCAGCCCGTCACCCCCACCGTTCTTCCGTCGGCCCCGCCCCTGGGCGCGCAGGCCGAGCGTCTGATCGAGCGGGGCGTGCACCGGATCGCGGGGCTCGCCGCCGCTGAACTGCGTGCCTTCGCCGAGGCCGCCGAGAGCGCCGGAGGCGCCGAGGGTGCCCTGCTCGCCGTCCACCCGGACCGAGCCCCGGCCTCCGCCCTCGCACCGCTGCTCCTCCGTGACGGCAGGCCGGGCTTCGTCGTCACCGACATGCACGACGTCGATCTCTTCGCCCCGCTCGACACGCTCGCGATGCCCGACGCGCCCCTCTACCTCCTCACCGGCCTGGAGCGCGGCGACCGGATGGCGAACTGGAGTCCCGACGAGGCGCTGCCCGCCCTCACCGCGCGGGCCCGCACCCCGCTGCTGCTCACCGAGGGCATGCACTGGGTCCTCCAGCAGCCCGCCGTTCTGGATCGCAACCACTGCTTCATGACCATCGGTTCGCGGCTGCGCAAGTCCAACGGCGCCCTGGACGCCCGTACTCCGGCGGTCTGGATCAGCAACGGCACCGGGCGGGACGGCCGCGAGCGCCGCGACGCCCCCAAGGTCGGGTGGTGTTGGGCGGGCAACCGGCACACCTGGCTGGGCTTCGCCTCTGCCGAGGGGCGCCGGGTCTGACGCGGACCGCCCGCCCCGTGAACGGCTTCCACGGGTGCGGTCCCGCCGGGGGTGCCGGCGGGACCGTGTGGTCAGCCGGCGTAGGTCTCGTACTCGGCCACCTTCGGGGTGCCCGTCGAGCTGGTGATCTCGAACGTGATCTTCCGCAGTGAGGTCTTGGGGAAGGTGATGACGCCCGCCCCGCTGCCGGAGGTCAGGACCGCGCCGGTGTCGGCGTTGCTGACCTTCCAGGAGCCGATCGCGCCCACGGAGCCGGCGGCCTCCCTGATGTTGATCTTGGAGACGCTGGTGGCGGCGCTCCACTTGACGGAGATGGAACCGGTCGAGCCGGACGGCGACCAGTACGTGCTCATGTCACCGTCGCGTACGTCCCCGTAGCTCGTCCCGGAGGCCTTGCTGGAACCGTCCGAGCCCGCGCCGATGCTGAGGTTGGTCCCGCCCGGCGGGTTGGGGTCGGTCGGGTCCGGTGTCGGGTCGGTCGGGTCCGGCGTCTGCGGCGAGCAGCTGCCGTCCGACACCTTCAGGCCCTTGCCGGCGCCTGCCGTCGAACGCACCACGGAGGGAACGCAGTTGGCCCCGTCCAGGGTGTACGAGTAGGGCACGCTGACCGAGGTGTTGGACTGCGGGTTCGGCCCGGCCGGCTTGTTGTCGGTGCCCGGACTGGACCAGGTCACGTTGTCGAAGACGTTGCCGCTGACCTGCCAGTAGCCGGCCGCGTCGGTGTAGAAGGTGCCCAGGACGTCCTTGGAGTCCTCGAAGTAGTTGTTGTCCACCTTGGCGCGGGCCCCGGCACGGGAGTTGATCCCCGACTTGCTGAGCCCCACGTAGTGGTTGTTGTAGATGTGGGCGACGCCGCCGCGCAGCAGGGGCGCGCGGGAGTCGATGTTCTCGTACAGGTTGTGGTGGTAGGTGATGAAGGTGTTCGACAGATCGCTCTCGCTGGATCCGACCAGGCCGCCGCGGCCGGAGTTGCGCAGGACGCTGTAGGACAGGGTCACGTACTGGGTGTTGTTCTTCAGGTCGAAGAGGCCGTCGAAGCCCTCCGACTCGCCGCCCGAGGCCTCCAGGGTGGTGTGGTCCACCCAGACGTTGCGGACGTCCTTCTCCATGCCGATGGCGTCACCGCCGTTGGAGGTGGGCGAGCCGGACTTCTTGACGTTCTTGACGGTGACGTTCTGGATGATGATGTTGCTGGACTCGCGGACGTGGATGCCCACTTGGTCGAAGACGGCGCCGCCGCCCACGCCGACGATGGTGACGTTGCTGATCTGCTTCAGCTCGATGACTCCGGCGGCGGTGTTGCAACTGCCGCCCGACACCTTCTCGGTGTTGCCGTGGTTGATCGTCCCCTCCACCTGGATGGTGATCGGGGTGCTGCTGCTGGCTCGTCCGCACAGGGCCTGGTGGATCGCGGTCCCCGTGGTGGCCCGTACGGTCTGCCCGCCGGCGCCTCCGGTGGTTCCGCCGTTCTGGGTCGCGTAGCCGGTGGCGCCGCTCGTGGCCGCCGACGCCTCGGGCATGGCCACCAGTACGCCGGTGGCGGCGGCGAGGGCCATCGTGGCCCCGGCCGCGCTGAGTCGCAGTGCGACTGGTCTCCTCATGTTCGTCTCCTTGTCCGTCGTCGCGCACGGGACCGCCGTACGTGTGGGGGGCGTGCGGGACCGACGTAGTCATGGGCATGACATTGAGAGGCGCGGGCCGCCGACGTGGTGCCGGGCGGCTTCCGGCCTGTGCTGGTGTGTGCTCCTCGGTGCGGTCGGGTCGGGCGTACGGCTACGGCTCGACCCCTGCGGGCTCGCCGGCGCCCGGCCGCGGTTGCCGCCGTGGCCGTGTTCCGTCCGTCCCGTCCGGCCGTCGCCCTGCCGGGCGGTGGCCGCGAGGGACGGCATGACGCCCCGTCACCATGGCGTTCGCGCTCGGCTCCATGGCGTGTCGGCGTCCTGGGTGCTGCCCCGTGCCGGATCGGTGGCGGCTCGTGCGCGAAGTCGCGGGGGGTGGTGTGACTTCGCCTTCACCGGTGCGGGGTGGTGCGTTCAGAAAGCGCTTTCTTAAGCTGAGGATAGGGTGGTCCGTATGGGGCTGGCAAGGCTCTCGACGCGGGTGGAACGGCCGCGGCGCACGGCGTGCCGGTGCTCGAACCGGCCCCGGCTGGGGGTCAGTTGACCACCGGTCCGGACAAAGGGGTGCGGGGTGGAGGTGTCCGGCGGCGGTTCCGGTCGTGTCGCGTGAGTGCTCAGGGGGCGGGGTCGCGCGTGAGGCGTGCGCGGAGCGCGGCGGTGAACTCCTCGGCCCGTGCCAGTTGGACGCGGAGCTTCTCCATCTGGTCGGCGGCGGCCCGTTCGTACGCGTGGACGCGTTCCAGCAGTGCTTCGTGCTCGTCCCCGGACAGTTCCTCGCCGGAGTCGAGGCGGTCGGTGACCTCCAGCAGGTCGCGCATCTCGTCCAGGCTGAAACCCAGCGGCTTCATGCGGCGGATCACCATCAGCCGGGCCACGTCGGACTCGGTGTAGAGCCGGAAGCCTCCCTGGGAGCGCGCGGAGGGGATGACGAGGCCGGTCTCCTCGTAGTGCCGGATGGTGCGCAGCGACAGCTCGGTCCGTGTCGCGACCTCGCCGATCCGCATGTGTTCGCCGCTCACGGGGTGCCTGCCTCTCCGCCGCAGGGCCGTGATCGGCCGCCACCATCCCTACCCTAACGTCAGGGTAGAGTATGGAGTTGTCGTGGCCCGTGCGCGCCCCGCCCCTCACCGGCGTGGTACGGACCCGTCACTGCGACCACCGGCGTGCCGGGGCCGACGACGCCCCCGGCGGGACGGCGGCCGCCGGCAGGACCCGTGCGCCTGGCCAGGACGTCCGCGCCCCGGCCTGCCCGCCCTCGACCCCTGTCCCCTGAGGCGGGCCGCGTCCGGCGCGGACGGCCCCAGGGCCCTGCCCGCGCCTCGTGCGGTACGCGGGTCACCGGGCGCCGTCGTCACGGACGACGCCCGGGACAGGACCGCGCCCGTGCGGCACGCGGGCTCCGCGGACGGCCGTCCCGGCCTTCCGTCGCCTTTCCGTACGCCCCGGGTGATGCCGGGCGCGTGCCCGAACACGACGGGTACTTCTCCTTGTCCACGTCCTCACCGACCCCGGCCGCGCTGCTGCGGGGCCTGCGCCCCGACTGGCTGTCCGACCCCACGGTCTGGCGTACCGAGGTGCTGGCCGGCCTGGTGGTCGCGCTGGCGCTCATCCCTGAGGCGATCTCCTTCTCGGTGATCGCCGGGGTGGATCCCGCGATCGGCCTGTTCGCCTCCGTCACCATGGCGGTGACCCTGTCGGTCGTCGGCGGCCGCCGCGCGATGATCTCCGCCGCGACCGGCGCCGTCGCCCTGGTCATCGGCCCCCTCAACCGCGAACACGGCCTGGGTTACCTGATCTCCGCCGTGATCCTGGCAGGCGTCTTCCAGATCGTCCTGGGCGCGCTGGGCGTCGCGAAACTCATGCGGTTCGTCCCGCGCGGTGTGATGGTCGGCTTCGTCAATGCCCTCGCCGTGCTGATCTTCATGGCTCAGGTCCCCGAGATGCGCGACGTGCCGTGGCCGGTCTACCCGCTGATCGCCGCGGGCCTCGCCCTCATGGTGTTCTTCCCGAAGGTGACGACGGTGGTACCCGCCCCACTCGTGTCCATCGTCGTCCTCACCGTGATCACGGTCGCCGCCGGGATCGCCGTGCCGACCGTGGGCGACAAGGGCGAGCTGCCGTCCTCCCTGCCCGTGCCGGGACTGCCGGACGTGCCCTTCACCGTGGACACACTGAAGATCGTGGCCCCCTACGCGCTCGCCATGGCGCTGGTCGGCCTGATGGAGTCGCTGATGACGGCGAAACTGGTCGACGAGATCACCGACACGCGCTCCTCGAAGACCCGCGAGTCGATCGGGCAGGGCATCGCCAACATCGTCACCGGCTTCTTCGGCGGGATGGGCGGCTGCGCCATGATCGGCCAGACGATGATCAACGTGAAGGTCTCCGGCGCCCGTACCCGGCTGTCCACCTTCCTGGCGGGCGCGTTCCTGATGGTGCTGTGCATCGTCTTCGGGCCGGTCGTCTCCGACATCCCGATGGCCGCGCTGGTCGCCGTGATGGTGATGGTGTCCTTCGCGACCTTCGACTGGCACTCCGTCGCCCCGAAGACCCTCAGGCGGATGCCGGTGGGGGAGACCGCGGTCATGCTCGTCACCGTCGCCTGCGTGGTGGCCACCGACAACCTCGCGATCGGTGTCGTCGTCGGCTCCGTCACGGCCATGGTCGTCTTCGCCAGGCGCGTCGCCCACCTCGCCGACGTCACCGCCGTCATCGATCCGGACGGCGTGCAGGTCGTCTACTCCGTCACGGGTGAGCTGTTCTTCGCGTCGTCCAACGACCTCGTCGGCCGGTTCGCGTACGCCACCGACCCCGACACGGTCGTCATCGACCTGAGCGCCGCCCACCTCTGGGACGCCTCCTCCGTCGCCGCCCTCGACGCGGTCGCGGCCAAGTACGCCCAGCGCGGCAAGTCCGTCGAGATCACCGGGCTGAACGGGCCGAGCGCCCGCATCCACGACCGGCTCAGCGGCGAACTGACCGGAAGCCACTGACCGGAAGCCGCTGACCGGCACCGGACCGGTCGCCACGGACCGCGCCGGCCGGCCAGCCGCCGCCGTACGGATGGCCCGCGTCGCCGGTCGCGTCCTGCGGGGGCCCCGCCTGACCCCTCCGTCCCGGCCCGGCGTCAGGCCCCCGTCAGCCGCCGGACGGCCTCGACGGTCCGGGCCGCTCCGTCCTCCGTCGCCAGGTGCCGCGCCGCTTCGGCCGCCGCCCGCGCGTAGGACGGTTCGGTCACCACCCGCCGGAGCGCGTCCGCGAGATTCCCGGCCGTGAGCGATCCGAACGGAACCGGTGCGGTCGCCGCCCCCACACGAGCCAGGCGGCTCGCCCAGAACGGCTGGTCGGCGGTCACCGGCACGGGGACCGAGGGCACCGAGGCGCGCAGGGTGGCGGCCGTGGTGCCCGCCCCCGCGTGGTGGACCACGGCGGCCACCCGGGGGAACAGCAGCGCGTGCGGTACGTCCCCGACGGTGAGGACGTCGTCCCCGGCGGCAGTGAGCCCGGCGCTCCCGGACTGGAGGATGCCGCGCAGACCGGCCAGCCGCAGCGCCCGTACGGCGAGGTCGCCCAGGCGTTCGCCGTCTCCGGCCGCCATGCTGCCGAAGCCGATGAGGACGGGGCGAGGGCCCGCGCCCAGGAAGTCCTCCAGCCGGGCCGGCAGCGGCAGGGCGGCGTCGTGGTGCGGCCACCACGGGCCCACGACCTCCAGTCCGGGGCGCCAGTCGGAGGGACGCGGGGCGAGGGCGGTGCTGAAGCCGTGCAGGACGGGCCAGCCCGCCCGTTCCCGCCGTGCGCGCATCGCGGAAGCGCGCAGCGGGGGCAGCGAGAGCCGTGCGCGCAGCCGGGTGACCGCGTCCTCGTAGACCCGGTCGGCCATGCGCAGCGCGAGGCGTCCGGCCGTACGGTTGCCGAGCCTGCCCAGTGACCGGGTGCCGGTGACCACCGGCGGGAAGTGGCCGGTCGGCGCCGTGGGCTGGAGGTACACCCCGAGGGAGGGCGTGCCGGTGGCCTCGCAGACGTGCCAGCCGAGCGGGGCGGTGGTGGCGGACAGCAGCAGCAGATCGGTGCCCACCGCCGCCGCGTCGGCGAACCCCTGGCCCAGTTCGGTGGTGAAGGCGCCCGCCGCCCGCAGCATCTCGCGGTTGCTCCGGACGCCGGAGTGGCTCCGGGTGTCCGCGGGGAGCCTTCGGAACTCCAGCCCGGCGCGGCGGACCAGGGGCTCGAACGTGTCCGTCGCGGCCAGGGCCACGTCGTACCCGGCGCCGCGCAGGGCCACTCCGAGCCCGGTGTAGGGCGCGACGTCACCACGCGAACCGGCGGTGGCGATCATGATCCTCATCGTTCGTCCTTCTCGGTGGAGGCGCGGTCCGTGCGGGCCGCGTTGGCATGGACGGCGTCCCGCAGATAGGCGGCGAGCCCGGGGCTCTGCTCGGACGCCGGTACGACGAGGGCGAAGGCACGCGGATCCGCGGCGAAGTCGTCGGCGACGCGCCGGTGCACCTCGGGCGGGCACGGGGTGAACCAGCGGGCGAGATGGGCGCGGTGGGCCTCGGCGAGGTCCATGGCGCGTTCACCGTCGGCGGGCTCCCCGGCGCCGAAGGCCGCGAGCAGGTCCGCGCGCCAGTCGGCGGCCTCGGCCATGAGGCGGCGCCAGTCCTCCTTCGTGTGGCGGGACGCGCGGGCCATGGCCTCGCCGTGCGTCGCGGAGTGCCCCCACTTCAGCTGGGCCTCGGTGGCGTAACTGAGGTCGAAGGTGATCTCCCCGAAGACCTCGGAGCGTTCCTCGGCCGTCATGGGCACACCGGTCCGCTGGAGCGCGAGGGCCCGTTCCGCCACGTCGGCCAGGTGCCGGAGCCTGGCGATCTCCTCGTGCAGCGCGCGCTGCCGTGCCCGCAGACGCTCCAGGGCCTCCCGCCGCGGACCGTCGAGCACCGCCGCGATCTCGTCGAGGGGGAAGCCCAGTTCGCGGTAGAAGAGGATCTGCTGGAGCCGGGCCAGGTCCGCGTCGCCGTAGAGGCGGTAGCCGCTGTCACTGCGGCCGCCGGGGGAGAGCAGCCCCGCCTTGTCGTAGTGGTGCAGCGTGCGCACGCTCACCCCGGCGAAAGCCGCCACCTGACCCACCGAGTAGTCCATGTCCCGCCCGCCCCTCCGTTTCCTTGCCGTGGAGTCAGGGTCGCGCCTGACGTGGGGTGAGGGTCAAACCGCCTCCGGAGTACGGGCGCCCGCGCCGGTCCTGGTGCGCCCGGATCGCCGTGGCGGGCGGCTTGTGGCCCCCATGGCGCCCCTCTGAACGATCAAATTTTCGGCGGGTTAGCATATGAGCGCTGCCTAGCTCGAAAGAGATTCCTGTGACTGTCAATGACGACTCGTTCACCGACTGGAAGAACCGCGAAGAGATCGCGGAGTCGATGATTCCCCTCATCGGGAACCTCCACCGCGAGCGGGATGTGACGATCCTGCTGCACAGCCGCTCCCTGGTGAACAAGTCGGTGGTGAGCATCCTCAAGACCCACCGGTTCGCCCGGCAGATAGCCGGGGAAGAGCTCTCGGTGACCGAGACGCTGCCGTTCCTGAAGGCGCTGACCGCCCTGGATCTCGGCCCCTCCCAGATCGACATCGGCATGCTCGCCGCGACCTACCGCTGCGACGGACACGGCCTGACGGTCGAGGAGTTCACCGCCGAAGCCGTCGCGGGCGCCACCGGGGACAACAAGATCGAGCGCCGTGAGGCCCGCGACGTGGTGCTGTACGGTTTCGGCCGCATCGGCCGCCTCCTGGCGCGCCTGCTCATCGAGAAGGCCGGCTCCGGGAACGGGCTGCGGCTCCGCGCCATCGTCGTCCGCAAGGGCGGGGCCCAGGACATCGTCAAGCGCGCCTCGCTGCTGCGCCGCGACTCCATCCACGGCCAGTTCCAGGGCACGATCACCGTCGACGACGAGCGCGGCATGATCGTCGCCAACGGCAACGAGATCAAGATGATCTACGCCGACGACCCCTCGGACATCGACTACACGGCGTACGGCATCAAGGACGCCATCCTCATCGACAACACGGGCCGCTGGCGCGACCGCGCCGGGCTCTCCCAGCACCTGCGCCCCGGTATCGACAAGGTCGTCCTGACCGCGCCCGGCAAGGGGGACGTCCTCAACGTCGTCCACGGGGTCAACCACGAGACGATCAAGCCGGACGAGCAGATCCTCTCCTGTGCGTCCTGCACCACCAACGCGATCGTCCCGCCGCTGAAGGCGATGGCGGACGAGTACGGCGTGCTGCGCGGCCACGTGGAGACCGTCCACTCGTTCACCAACGACCAGAACCTGCTGGACAACTACCACAAGTCCGACCGCCGGGGCCGCTCCGCGCCGCTCAACATGGTCATCACCGAGACCGGTGCCGCCTCCGCCGTCGCCAAGGCGCTGCCCGACCTCGACGCGCGGATCACCGGCAGCTCGATCCGGGTGCCGGTGCCGGACGTCTCGATCGCGATCCTGAGCCTGCGGCTCGCGCGCGAGACCACCCGCGAAGAGGTCCTGGAGTACCTGCGGAACGTGTCGCTGACCTCGCCGCTCAAGCGGCAGATCGACTTCACCAACGCCCCCGACGCGGTCTCCAGCGACTTCATCGGCTCGCGCCACGCCTCGATCGTCGACGCGGGCGCCACCAAGGTGGAGGGCGACGACGCGATCCTCTACCTCTGGTACGACAACGAGTTCGGCTACTCCTGCCAGGTCATCCGGGTCGTCCAGCACGTCTCGGGCGTGGAGTACCCGACCTTCCCGGTACCGGTGGCCTGATCCTTTCGAGTCGGGCCCGGCCCGGCTCGCTCCACCGCCGGCCGGGCTTCCGGCCGGCGGGTCGGCGACGCACCGGTGGACCGCTGGATCTGCGGCGCACGCACCGTCGGCCGTACCGGACTTTCCCGGTACGGCCGCCACGGTGTCCGTGTTCCGGCCCGGACGCCTCGGCTCAGGCGCCCCGGCCCGAGCCCGATCCCGATCCCAGGCCCGTCGCCTTCTTGACACCCTTGGTGATGTCGTCCAGTACGGAGAGCTTCGGCGCCTTGTCGTTGATGTCGAACCCGGAGCGGATCACGATCAGCGAGTCCGGGGAGTTGGGGGAGGGGAAGGCGAGCGACTCGACGTACCCGTCGTCGCCCTTCTTCGTCACCACCTTCCAGCGCACCCGGTAGCCGTCCTGGCCGGCCACGGTGACCGCCTCGGACTTCAGTTGCTCGTGCGAGGTGATCCCGCCGTAGATCTTCTCGCCGTACGACTGCTCGGCGTTGGTCTTGATGTCCTCCTGGGCCGCGGCCTTGGACGTGGTCGCGGTGACCTCAAGGGCCTGGGCCGGTGCGGAGAATACCCCGCCCAGGACACAACTCTGGCTCTCGTCACCGGGGCAGGCGTACTCGCCGGTCGTCACCCCGGCGCCGATCGCGCCCGACTGCCCGGTCCAGCCGTCGGGTACCGGGATGCTGATGCCGCTGGCGAGGTCGGTGGCGTACCCGTCCTCGCTCCCCGGCATTTCCCGGCTCCGCCCGTCGCCGTCCTGGCCACCCCCGCCCCGGCCGCCGTCCGGCGCGTCCGGGCCGCCCGGCGTGTCGGAGGGAGCCGATTCCGCGGTCGAAGTGCTGTGTCCGTCACCGGAGTTGCCGACTCCCAGCAGATACGCGCCGCCGCCGACGGCGGCGAGCAGGACGACACCGGCGGTGATGCCGGCGCCGACGCGTATCCGGCGGCGCCGGACGGTCGCGGGCGGTATGCGGAGCTGGTCCGTCCACCGGCTCCCGTCCCACCAGCGTTCCTGGACGGGGCCGATTCCTGAGTGCCCGGGGTCTGGATGCCATCCGGGCGGGGTCGTCTGGGTCACGGGAGAACCGTAAGCGCACTCGGTGAGAATCGTATGAAACGCACAGCCTGTTCATGACGCGGACGGCCCCGCCCGCGTCCTTCACGGCCCCACCCGCGCCCGTCACGGCCTGGTCCCGCGCCCTTCACGGCCCCGCTCGTGCCCGTCACGGCTCGATCAGCCCGGCCCGGATCGCGTACCGGGTCAGCTCCAGGCGGTCCCTGAGTCCGAGCTTCTGGAGCAGGTTGGCCCGGTGCCGCTCCACCGTCTTGACGCTGATCACGAGCATGCCCGCGATCTCCTTGGACGAGTGGCCCTCGGCGACCAGCTTGAGGATCTCCTCCTCACGTTCGGTGATGGCCCGCGCGGGGACGTCGCCGCCGTCCCTGACCCGGTCCAGATAGTTCCGGATGAGGGCGGTGACCGCGCCCGGGTAGAGGAACGGCTCGTCGCGCATCGCCGCCCGGCACGCCTCCACGAGGTCCCGGTCGGCCACCGACTTCAGGACGAACCCCGAGGCGCCCACCTTCAGCGCCTCGAAGAAGTACTGCTCGTTGTCGTACATGGTCAGCATCAGTATGCGCAGCTCAGGCATCGTCCGGGACAGCTCCCGGGCGGCCTGGAGGCCTGTCAGGCGCGGCATGGCGATGTCGAGTACCGCCAGGTCGGGCCGGGTGGAGCGGGCCTTCTCGATGGCCTCGGCCCCGTCACCCGCCTCGGCGACGACCTGTAGATCCGGTTCGCCGTCGAGGATGAGCCGCACGCCCCGGCGGACCAGGGCGTGGTCGTCGGCGAGCAGGATGCGGGTCTTCCCGGCGGGTTCGGTGGTCGGGGTGTGAGGCATGATCAGGCGCTTCCGTTCTGTACGTCCACGTCGTGGTCCGGTGCCGCTGCGGCTGTGTCGAGGTCCGGTACGGGCACGTCGAGGCGTACGTCCGTGCCGCCCCCGGGAGGGGTACCGAAGGTGAGCCCTGCCCCGATGAGCAGGGCGCGTTCACGCATGCCGCGCAGGCCCGCGCCCTCGGGGGCGTCCCCGAGACCGCGGCCGTTGTCACGGATGCGCAGCTCCACGCCGCAGGGGCTACGGCGCAGGGAGAGTTCGAGCAGCGTCGCCCCGGCGTGCCGCACGGTGTTGGTGAGGCATTCCTGGGCGATGCGGTAGACGACCAGCTCGGCCTCCTGGCCGAGTTCGGGAAGGTCCTTCTCCATGTGCCGCCTGACCGTGAGCCTGTTGGGGGTCGGCGTCTCGGTCGTCAGGGCCGTCAGGGCGCTGACCAGCCCCAGTTCCTCCAGCACCCCGGGACGCAGCCGGCGGGCGATCCGGCGGATCTCGTCCAGGCTGCCCCGGGTGATCTCCTGCACATGGGCCAGTTCCTCCCGCAGCGGCTCCGGGGCATGTCCGGTCACGCGCTTGAGTTCGAGGAGCACCGCCGTCAGCGTCTGGCCGACCTCGTCGTGCAGTTCCTGCGCGACCCGGCGGCGTTCGGCCTCCTGCGCCCACAACGCGCGGGCGCTGCTGGCCGCGCGCTCCGCCTCCAGCCGGTCGAGCATGCTGTTGAACGTCTCGATCAGATCCGCGATCTCCCCGTGCCCGGCGACCTCGGGGCGCGGGCGGGGGCTCAGGAGGTCGGTGGTCGTCATCGCCCGGGTGACCCGCTGGAGCGGTGCGAGCCCGAGCCTCAGCAGCATGGCGTTGGCACCCAGCATCGCGGTGATGCCACCCGCCAGGATCAGGGCCTCGGTCAGAACCACCGGGGCCGACACGGTGATCGGGCCGAGCAGGAGCAGGGCACCCGCCGCGACCAGGACCGCGGCGTTGAGCAGGAAGATTCGCCAGAACAGGGACAAGGCCGCGGTGTCTCCTTCATGGTTGTGCGGTTCATGGTTGTGCGGGCAGACGGCTGCCTCCACTATGGCCGGTGCGAGCGTCTCCGCCCCGCCGGGTCCACCGGTGCGCCCGTCTGCATGGTCGGCACCCCGGTATATGGGTGCTGGCACCGATGGTCGGGGACGGGGCCTTCGGAGGAGCATGGACAGTCCGGTGGCCCCGGCGGTTCCCAGAGGGAGGGAGAGGCACATGACCTACCAGGACGAGAGGCTGCGCGCTCACGAGGACCTGCCCGACCGGGAGAGCCCGGCCGGCCCCGGAGCCACGGCCCCCGAGACCCCCCGCGCCCCGCGCCGGCGCCGCAACGGCCACCTCTGGCTCTGGCTCGTCGTCGGACTCGGCGCGCTCGGGGTCGGTATCGCCATCGGTGACGGACTGCTGATCGCCGCGGGCCTCGTGGTGGCCGGAGCGGCCGCCCAGCTGTTCGACCCGGACCGGCGCCGTCGCGGCCCCCGCCGTCGTGGCGGTGGCGCCCGGCAGTTGCCCGCACCCTGAGCGCGCCCCTCGCGCGGATCCCCCGTCCGCCGCGCGGCGCGCGTCCCCACGGCCCGGAGCCGCTCCCTCACGGGAGCGGCTCCGGGCTGTCCCCTGTTCGCAGCCTTCGACTCCCCGGCAGCGGCTCGGTCTACGGCAGTGGCCTGTGGCCTGCTGTCCGGTATCCGGCCGTGCCCTTCGGCCCCCTGTCCTGGATCCGGCGACAGGTGCGGGGCCCGTCCCTTGTGTGGTCCGACCACATCTCCTGTGTGACATAGTCGGCCCCATGCGTATCGGCCGGACCAGGGAGTAGTGGATGCCCGTCGAGTGGCAGCCCGTGCGGCAGTCGCGAACCCATGAGCTGGTGCTCCAGAGCATCGAAGAGCAGGTGTTCGCCGGAAAGCTCAGGGCGGGTGACCGGCTGCCGCCCGAGCGGGAGCTGGCCCCCGTCTTCGGGGTGAGCCGTTCCGCGCTGCGGGAGGCGCTGCGGGTGCTGGAGACGATCGGTGTGCTGGTCGCCCAGCCCGGCCGGGGCCCGGACGCCGGGGCGCGGATCGTGCGTAACCCGGACGACGCCCTGAGCCGCCTGCTGCGCCTGCATTTCGCGCTCGGCAGTTACAGCCTGCACGACGTGCTGGAGGCGCGGGTCGCACTGGAGCGCTCCAGCTTCGCCGCCGCGGCCCGGCAGGCCGCACCGGCCGAGCTGGACGAGGCGGCGGAACTGCTCGCCCGTATGACGCGTCCGGGAGTCCCGCCGGAGGAGTTCAACGAGCTGGACACCAGGTTCCACGTCCAGATCGCGCACAGTTCGGGCAACGCCCTCACCTCCACGCTGACCGCCGCGGTGCGCGAGTCCGTACGGCCCCTGATCCTGCGGGCGCTCGAAGCGGCGGACGACTGGGCGGCCACCGCCGCCGAACTCAACGCCCAGCACACGGAGTTGCTCGCCCTGGTCCGCGCCGGACGCGGCGAGGAGGCGGCCGACCTGGCGGAGGTCCACATCCGCGGTTTCCACGGCACCCTGGTCGACGAGAGCCGGCCCCCGGACACCGCCGACACCGCAGCCGCCGACGACGGGCGGGCCGGGGGTCGGTGACACCTCGCGCGAAGGGGGCCGGTGCGACCAGCGCCGGCCCCCTTCGCGTGTGCGGGTGGGCGTGTGTGTCACCCGGACCGGACCGGGTGGAGGAAGGCCGACATGCCGTACACACGCTTCCCGAAATGGACGGAGGATAGTATGGTCCGACCACAAACGATCGGGGAGGCCCCATGCGCATCGGACTCTTCGCCACCTGTCTGGGAGACACGCTCTTCCCCGAGGCGGTGAAATCCACCGCCGTCCTGCTCGCCCGCCTGGGCCACGACGTGGTGTTCCCACCCGGCCAGACCTGCTGCGGCCAGATGCACGTCAACACCGGCTACCAGCGCGAGCCCGTCCCGCTGGTGCGCAACTACGCGGAGCAGTTCGGTGACACGTCGATCGACGCCGTCGTCATGCCCTCCGGCTCGTGCGCCGGTTCGGTCCGCCACCAGCACGAGATCGTCGCCGAGCGCTACGGTGACGCCGCCCTGCGGGCCGGAGTCGCCACCGTCAAGGCCAAGACGTACGAACTCTCCGAACTCCTGGTCGACGTCCTCGGCGTCACCGATGTCGGCGCCTACTTCCCGCACCGCGTCACCTACCACCCCACCTGCCACTCCCTGCGGATGCTCCGGGTCGGTGACAAGCCGCTGCGGCTGCTGCGCGCCGTCGAGGCGATCGACCTCGTCGAGCTGCCCGAGGCGGACGCCTGCTGCGGATTCGGCGGCACCTTCGCCGTGAAGAACGCCGAGACGTCCACCGCGATGCTCCAGGACAAGATGCGCAACGTCCTGTCCACCGGAGCCGAGGTGTGCACCGCCGGCGACTCCTCCTGCCTGATGCACATCGGCGGCGGACTCTCCCGCATCAGGTCCGGTACGCGCACCCCGCACCTCGCCCAGATCCTCGGATCCACCCGCACCGCGCCGTACGTCCTGACGGAGGCCGCCCGATGAGCACGTTCCTCGGCATGCCCGCCACCCCGCCCCGTTCCCCGTACGGAACGGGCAACCTGCGCGGTGAGCGGACGTTCCCCCAGGCCGCCCGCGACGAGCTGCGCAACGAACAGCTGCGCCGCAACCTCGGACGCGCCACCCACACCATCCGCGCCAAGCGCATCGCCGTCACCGGCGAACTCCCCGACTGGGAGGAGCTACGGGACGCCGGGGCGGCGATCAAGACCGACACCATGAACCGGCTGCCCGAACTCCTGGAGGAACTGGAGCGGAAGGTCACCGAACGCGGCGGCACCGTCCACTGGGCCCGCGACGGTGTGGAGGCCAACGAGATCGTCACCCGGCTCGTCCGGGCCACCGGCAGCAGCGACGTCATCAAGGTCAAGTCGATGGCCACCCAGGAGACCGGCCTCAACGAACACCTCGAATCGGCCGGCATCACACCGTACGAGACCGATCTCGCCGAACTGATCGTGCAGCTCGCCCACGACAGGCCCTCGCACATCCTGGTCCCCGCGATCCACCGCAACCGCGACGAGATCCGGCAGATCTTCCTCGACCGGATCCCCGGCGTCGATCCGGGCCTCGACAACGTGCCCGCGCACCTGGCCGCCGCCGCCCGTGCCTATCTGCGCGAGAAGTTCATGACGACCAGGGTGGCCGTCTCCGGTGCCAACTTCGGTATCGCGGAGACCGGAACCCTGTCCGTCGTCGAGTCGGAGGGCAACGGCCGGATGTGCCTCACCCTGCCCGACACCCTCATCACCGTGATGGGCATCGAGAAGGTCCTGCCCCGCTACCAGGACCTGGAGGTCTTCCTCCAACTGCTGCCGCGCTCCTCGACCGGCGAACGGATGAACCCCTACACCTCGATGTGGACCGGGGTGACGCCCGGTGACGGGCCCCAGGACTTCCACCTCGTCCTCCTCGACAACGGCCGGACCGCCGCGCTCGCCGACCGGATCGGCCGGGAAGCCCTCAACTGCATCCGCTGTTCCGCCTGTCTCAACGTCTGCCCGGTGTACGAACGGGCCGGCGGCCACGCCTACGGATCGACCTACCCGGGCCCCATCGGCGCGGTCCTCACCCCGCAGCTCGCCGGGATGCACGCGGCGAAGGACGACCCCAACAGCTCGCTGCCGTACGCCTCCAGCCTGTGCGGCGCCTGCTTCGACGCCTGCCCCGTCAAGATCGACATCCCGTCGCTGCTCGTGGAACTGCGCCACCAGAACACCGAACAGGCCGGTACCACCGCGGAGAAGCTGGCCATGAAGGCCGCCGCCGCAGTGATGAGGAACCCGAAGCTGTACACGGCCGTACAGAAAGCCGCCTCCCTCAGCAGGCCGGTCGGCGTCGGCGGACGTGACCGGACCCTCTCCCGTCTGCCCGCCCCGCTGAACGGCTGGAGCGACAGCCGCGACACCGCCGCCCCGCCCACGCGGTCCTTCCGCTCCTGGCTGGCCTCGGCCGAGGGCGCGGCCACCATGCGGGCCGCCGCCGAGGAAGGCGCCCGCCGGACGGACGGCGAACGGACCGGCGGTGACCGGGCCGCTGACGACCGGACCGCTGACGACCGCACCGAGGGCGACCACCAGGAGGAGCAGTGACCACGACCGCCCGTGACACGGTGCTTGGCAGGATCCGGGACGCGCTGGCCCTCGCGCCCGCGCCCGCAGCCACCGTCCCCCGCGCCTACCGCACCGGACGCACCCTGCCCGACGCCGAACGCCTGGCACTCCTGACCGACCGGCTCACCGACTACAAGGCACAGGTCCACCCCTGCACCCGCGACCGCACCGCCGAGGTCATCGCCGGGGTGCTGCGCGAGCGCGGTGCCCACCGCGTCGGGGTGCCCGCCCAACTGGACGAGCGATGGCTCGGCGCCTACGACGGTGAGGTCGTGTCCGACTCCAGCGACATCCCGGCGCCGGCCCTGGGCGAGCTGGACGGTGTGGTGACCGCCTCGGCGGTCAGCTGCGCGGAGACCGGCACGATCTTTCTGGACGGTTCGCCGGACCAGGGCCGCCGGGCCCTGTCCCTCGTGCCCGATCTGCACGTGTGCGTGGTGGACCTGTCCTCGGTCGTCGTCGGCGTCCCGGAGGCGGTGGCCCGTCTGGTGCCGGAGCGGCCGACGACCCTGATCAGCGGGCCCTCGGCCACCTCCGACATCGAACTGGAGCGTGTGGAGGGCGTCCATGGCCCCCGGACCCTCGCGGTGGTGATCCGCACCGACGCCTGACGGCTCGGCGGCTGTGACCGGCCTCCGGCGGAGCGAAGCCGACACGGGTCGTCGCACCGTCGCACCGTCGGCCGCGCGAACGGGTACGGGGACCGAGCGGGCGGCAACCTCATGCGAGGAACGCCAGCCTCTCACGTCGTACGGGATGGGCGAAACCGTCGCCGGCGGCCCAGCGGGCGACCTCCTCGACGGCCAGATCGGCCAGCCGCCGCAGTTCGTTGCCCTGCGACCCGGCCAGATGCGGGGTGATGAGGACGTTGTCGCAGTCCCACAGCGGATGGGCGGGCGGCAACGGATCGGGGTCGGTGACATCGAGGACCGCCCTGATACGCCCCCGGCGCAGGGCGCCGACCAGCGCCTCCTGATCGACGACCGCGCCCCGGGCGGTGTTGACGAGGACGGCGTCCGGCCGCATACGGGCGAGGAGTTCACCGCTGACCAGGCCCGTCGTCGTGGGCAGCAGCGGGGTGTGGACGCTGACCACGTCGCTCTCGGCGAACAGGGCGTCCAGGGTGACCGGCCGGACGCCGAGCGCGGCGGCCTCGGCGTCGGAGACGTACGGGTCGTGGAGCAGCACCCGCAGGTCGTACGGGCGCAGCAGCTCGATCACCCGCCGCCCGATCAGCGAGGCGGACAGAATGCCCACCGTACGGCCGTAGTTGCCCACGTCCGGCGGGGTGGCGAGCCAGTCGTCGGGCGCCCGCGCGGCCCGCAGGTCGCGGGCACGCTCCAGCACCCGCTTGCCGGAGAGCAGGATCATCGCGACCGTGTACTCCGCCACGGGCAGCGCGTTGGCCGCCGCCGCCGAGGAGACCTCGATGCCCCGTTCCCAGCAGGCGTCGGTGACATGGCCGCGGATGCTGCCCGCCGTGTGCACGACGGCCCGCAGCGCGGGCGCCGCGGCCAGGACGCCCGCGTCGAGCGGCGGGCACCCCCAGCCGGTCACCAGCATTTCGGCGTCGGCGAGCGCGGCACGGGCCGCCGAGGTGGCGAAGTCGTCGACGACGGGGTGCGGGCCCAGCGCGCACACCGCGTCCAGGGCGTCCAGGGCGCCGGGGGAGAGCACCGCGGCAGCGGCCTCCGGGCTCATCGCGAGCGCGGCGCGCGGCCGGCGGCGTACGGGGCGGGTGCCGGGCATGGTCCTCCTGTTGCGGTGATCGGTCCTCCGGGCGGGGGCCGGGGGCGCACCTGCCCGGCAGGCGTACGCGGAGAGCTGGGCGATGCCGTCCGTGCGAAGAGCGCACGCCCGCCGCCCATGGCGAGGAGCGCACACCGCCGCTCCCCGGGGAGGAGTGCGCTGTTACCGTCCCATCATCGGCCCGGACGGCGGTCTGTCTACCATCTGATCCGGAATGGACACCATCACACTCTGGCCACTGGCCGCGCTCGCGGCGGCATCGACCCTCGTCGGCTTCTCCAAGACAGCCGTCAGCGGTGCCAACACGATCAGCCTCGCGGTGTTCGCGGCCGTACTTCCGGCCCGCGAATCGACCGGGGTGCTGCTCCCGATCCTGATCGCCGGGGACGTCCTCGCCGTACTCGTCTACCGGCGCCACGCCCACTGGCCGACCCTGCTCCGGCTCTTCCCCGCCGTCGCCGCGGGGGTGGTCGGGGGAACGGTCTTCATGCTGTGGGCCGACGACGACGCCGTGGGCACCTCCATCGGCGCGATCCTGCTGTTCATGTCGGGGATCACCCTCTGGCGCCGACGCGCCACGGCCCGGGCCGTGGACGCGGCGGAGCGCGTCCGTGAACCGACGGCGGGAGCGGGGGCGTCCCGGAGCGGCGCCCCGCCCGGCGGCGAACCGCGTACGGAGGCGGGGCCGCCGGGTGCGGAGCAGGAACCGCCGCGTACCGGGCGGCTCAAGGCCCGCGCCTACGGGGCGCTCGGCGGGTTCACCACCATGGTCGCCAACGCGGGCGGCCCCGTGCTGTCGCTCTATCTGCTCTCCGCCGGCTTCCGCAAACTCGGCTTCCTGGGCACGTCGGCGTGGTTCTTCCTGATCGTCAACACCTCGAAGGTGCCGTTCAGCGTGGGCCTCGGGCTGATCGACGCCCGGTCGCTCCTGCTGGACGCGGTCCTGGTGCTGTTCGTCCTCCCGGGCGCCTACCTGGGGCGCGCCTGCGCCGGCCGCATCAACCAGACGGTGTTCGACCGGATCGTGATCGGTGCCACGGTGCTGGGCGGCCTCCAACTGCTGCTGAACTGACGGGCCGTCTGCCGGTGGCCCGGGATCAGGGAATCAGCAGCTGGTCCGCGGCCACGGCCGCCACCAGGCCGATGCCGAGCAGCCAACTGCCCAGACGGGTGCGCCCGTTCCTGCTGAGCTCGATCACCACACCGCAGAGGATGAGCGCGAGGCCGTACACCCCGACGACCAGGACGGAGGAGCGGCTGGCGATGCGCAGCGCCAGGACGACGCCCATCACGACCATGCCCACCGAGGACAGGGCGATGCGCAACCGCCGGGCCTGACGGGGCGTCAATCGCCGTTCTTCTCTGACGATTTCGGCGCTCTCGGCGCTCTCGGTGTCTTCGGCCGTCTCGGTGACGCCGTCGAGTGCGGCTCTGTCCTCGGGCCCGGATATCTTTCCGGGCTCTTCGGTCTTCTCGTCCGGTGTGGTGTCCGGCGTGAGCTCCGGGCGGGGAGCGGTCGTGCGAGGTGGGGCGGGAGCAGCGGCCTCACGGGTACGGGTACCGGCGTCGGTACCGGCCTCGGTGTCGATATCGGCATCGGCATCGGTCGCGGAGGCCGGGCCGGGGTTCCCCTTGTGGTCCAGGTCCGGTTCCCCGTCCCGGCCGCGTCCCTCGGGCGGGCCCTGGTCGGGGCCGTCGGTGGCATCGTCGGTGGCGCCGTCGACGACGCGGCCTCGGGCGTGGTCAGAGTTGGTCATGGTGCGGGATCGTAATCGCTGGGCACCGGGATGTTCGCCGCACCGGGTGATCGCCGCGTACCGCCGGACACGACCTAGCCCTGACGCCCTGCTCCGCGCAGACGCGGTGCCTCCGCCGCCGCGTCCACCGTACCTCCGACGCCCGGACCACCCGCCGTGGCGTCCGCCGGCGCCTCCACCCGGCCGGCCAGGTCACGGGCCCAGACGGTCAGCCGCGCCACCTCGATGCCGTGCGGCTCCGTCCCCGCGAACGCCTCCACCGCCCCCGCGCCCCGGCGCAACAGCCGTGCCCCGCCTGCCGTGTTGCCCCGGGCCGCGTGCGTCAGTCCCACCGCCATCTGCGCGAGACCCCGCCACAACTCCCGCTCCGCGTCCGGCCCCGACTTCCACGCGTCCTCGAACACCTCGTGCGCGTGGAAGGGCATCCCCGCGTCCAGCAGCCGCTGGGCCTCGCGCACCGTCTCCTCCGGGGAGCGCACGACCCCCTCCGGTTGCCGCTCCACCCCCGGAGTGCCGTACGGCAGGGGGCGCCCCAGCCCGTCCCGCGGGCGCGCGTTGCGCGCCCGCCCTTCCTCGTCACGGTCCCTGCGTGCTTCGTCCACCCCTCGATTGTGCCCCGTACCTGCGGATTACCCCGTGAACCCTGTCCGTGGGCACCCGCGCACGACTAGGCTCGGACCCCTCCGCAACCACCCTGGGAAGGGGAGGCATGAAGCCGTCCCGGCCGTTGTACGAGCGCGAACCGGAACTCGCCGCCGCAGCAGAGGCGGTGGACGCCCTCTGTGGCGGACAGGCAGCCGGCGGGCTCCTGGTCTTCACCGGCGAGGCGGGGATCGGCAAGACCGCCCTGCTCGACGAGATCCGCACGCTGGCCGCCGACCGCTGCACCGTGTGGTCGGCACGCGGCGGCGAGACCGTGACGTCCGTACCGTTCCACGTCGTACGCCAACTGCTGCAACCCGCGCTGGACCAGTTCCCCGTGGACGAGACCCGGGCCCTGTTCGGCGACTGGTTCGAGATCACCGCGCCCGCCCTCGGCCTCGCCGTCCCCAGCGGCCCACAGCCCGACCCCCAGGGTGTCAGGGACGGCCTGGACTTCCTCGTGTCCCGGCTCGCCTCCCGGCTCAGCCATCGGCCGTTACTGCTCATAGTGGACGACGCGCACTGGGCGGACGGCGAATCCCTCGCCTGGCTGGCCGGGTTCACGGCACGCCTGTCGGAACTGCCGGTCCTCGTCGTCCAGGCCCACCGTCCCCAGGAGTTCGCCGACCGCAACGCCGAATGGGCCCAGGCCCGTGAAGAGGAGAGCGGCGGCAGCGGCGGCGGCCGGACGGCACTGACCAGGGTGGCCCTGCGTCCGCTCACCCCGGACGCCACGGCCGAACTCGTGCGCGCGGCCCTGGGCGAGCACGCCGACGACCCGTTCTGCCGCGAGGTGTGGGCCGTCACCGGCGGCAACCCGTACGAGGCGGTCGAGCTCGTCGCCAAGGCGCAGGACGGCGAAATGGCACCCGTGGAGGACTCGGCGGGACTGCTGCGCGAACTCGGCGCCTCCGCACGGGGCAGCGGCCTGATCACCCGCCTCGAACGCCTGGGAACCAACGCCAACCGCTTCGCTTGGGCGGCGGCCGTGCTCGGCACCGACATCTCCCAGGAACTCGCCGCGAGGCTGGCGGGGATGAGCCCGGCGGAGGCGGCCGACTGCACGGCACGGCTGCGCGAGGCCCGTATCGTGAGCGGATTCGACCCGCTGGAGTTCGTCCACCCGCTCATCGCCAGCGCCGTCTACCGCTCCATCCCGCCCGCCACCCGCACCGCCATGCACGGACGCGCCGCGTGGGCCATCTCCGACGCGGGACTGGGCCCCGCGGCCGCCTCCCGGCACCTCCTCGAAGTCCACCCGGACGACGACCAGGAAGTGGTCGCCCAGCTCCGCGCGGCGGCGGGCCAGCACCTCGCCGTCGGCGCCCCGGAAGCCGCCCGGCGCTGCCTGGAACGCGCCCTGGCGGAACCGCCCCGGCCGCACGACCGGGCGGGCATCCTCTACGAACTCGGCTGCGCCACCCTGCTCAGCTCACCCTCCACCACGGTGCAGCACCTCCGCGCCGCACTGGACACACCGGGCCTGGACGAGCCGCTGCGGATCGACGCCACCTTCCGGCTGGCGGCCGCGCTGTCCCACAACAACCAGCTGAAGGACGCGGCCCTGTCGCTGGCCGCCGAGGCCTCCCGTACGGCTCCGGGCCCCGGCCTGATGCGCCTCCAGGCGGCCCACTTCCTCTGGGAGGGCATGCAGGCCACCGAGGAGGACGGACCGGAGCGCTCGGCACGGCTCGCACGCAACGCCGACCACCTCAAGGGCCGGGACAACGCGGAGCGCGCCATGCTCACCCTGCGGGCGTTCGACGCGATGCTGCGCGGGGAGAACGCCGAACTCGTCGTCGACTTCCTCGAACGTGCCCTGGTGGACGGCCGTCCCGCCCGCGGCCTCGGCTGGACCGACACGGAGTGGGGCTTCGAGCTCCCCGCCATGGTCGGCATCACCTACGCGTTCACCGACCGTCTCGACCGGGCCGAGGAGCTCTTCGGCGAGGCGGTGCGGGCGTTCGAGATCTCCGGCTGGAGCGGTGCGCACCTGGCGTTCGCCCACACCCTGCTGGGTCTCGTCCACCGCCGGCGCGGACGCCTCGCCGAGGCCGAGGGCTTCCTGCGCGAGGGACTGCGGCTGGCCGACCGCGCGGGCAGCGGCCTGCCGGTCCACTGGGACGCGACCTGCCTGCTGGTGGACACCCTGCTGGCCCGCGGCCGCACGGCCGAGGCGCGGAAGGTCGCCGACCGGTACGACTTCGGCCCGCCCTACCCGGGCGGCGCCATGGTGCTGCCCGATGCCCCGTGCGTCCACGGACGACTTCTGCTGGCCGAAGGGCGTACCGAGGAGGCCGTGGCGGAGCTTGAGGCGGCGGGAGCGGCGCTGAAACCACGCGGCAGGTTCAACGGGGTCTGGGCACCCTGGGCGGGAGACCTCGCCCGCGCCCTGGCCGACACCGACCCCGTCAGGGCGGCCCACATCGCGGCCGACGCCCGGATCCACGCCGAACGCTTCGGCACGGACACCGCCATCGGTGAAGCCCTGCGCTGCCTCGCCCTGTTCGCGCCACCCGAGGAGGCGGCCCACCTGCTGGCCGAGTCGGTACGCCACCTGGAGTCCTCGTCCTCCGCATACGAGCACGCCCTCGCCCGCTTCGAGTACGGCAGGGCGATCCGCTCCCCGAAGGAACTCACCCGGGCACAGAAACTCGCCACGGCCTGCGGCGCCGAGACACTGGCGACCCGCGCCCGGCAGGTACGGGCGTCGATCCGGCCCTCGGAGTGAGGTAATGTTTGTCCTGCGCGGCCGCCCGGGAACACCGGGAGGAATCGCATCGGGACGTGGCGCAGCTTGGTAGCGCACTTGACTGGGGGTCAAGGGGTCGCAGGTTCAAATCCTGTCGTCCCGACTGGATACAGTCGCAGGTCAGGGCCGGTTTCGGAGCAATCCGAAACTGGCCCTTGATCATTTTTTGGGGACCAGCCGGGGCGAGTGTCCGCCTTGCCGCCGCCCGCCCGATTGCCCCGTTCGTACATCCGGCTCAGGCTGGAGCCATGACTACTTCTCCGTCTGCCGCTGCCACGTACCGGGGCTGGGCCGTGAGAACACCGGGGCCTGTCGCTACCAGACCGTTGGAGCAGGTCCAGCGGGAGACGGCGGCACCTGGCCCGGGGGAGCTACTGCTGCGTGTGGAGGCGTGCGGCGTGTGCCGTACGGATCTGCACCTGGCCGAGGGGGACCTTGTACCGCACCGCCCGTCCACGATTCCCGGCCATGAGATCGTCGGCCGGGTCGAGGCTGTTGGTGAAGGGGTGAGCCTGTTTCGCGCCGGTGACAGGGCAGGCGGGGCGTGGCTGCGCGGGACGTGCGGGAGCTGTCGGTACTGCCGGGCCGGCCGGGAGAATCTCTGCGCTAGGTCCACCTATACGGGGTGGGACGCGGACGGCGGCTTCTCGGAAAAGGCACTGGTTCCGGAAGCGTTCGCCTACCGGTTGCCGGACGACCGGGATCCGGCGCTGCTCGCGCCTCTCCTCTGCGCCGGAATCATCGGCTACCGGTCGCTTCGGCGCAGCATGCTGCCTCCGGGCGGGCGGCTGGGCATCTACGGTTTCGGCGCCTCGGCCCATCTGGCCGCTCAGGCAGCACTCGCGGAGGGTGCCACCGTCCATGTGCTCACACGGTCGGCCCGTGCGCGTGAACTTGCCCTGGAACTTGGCGTGGCGTCGGCCGGCGGGGCCTACGACAGCCCGCCCGAACCGCTGGACTCGGCGATCCTCTTCGCCCCGGTGGGGGATCTGGTGCCGGTGGCGCTGGAGTCCCTGGACCGGTCGGGTACGCTCGCCGTCGCCGGCATACACCTCTCCGACATTCCGGTCCTGAACTACCAGCGCCACCTGTTTCAGGAACGGAATCTGCGCAGTGTCACCTCCAACACCCGTCAGGACGGAAGGGACTTCCTGGCATTGGCCGAACGCGTCGGCATCCGTGTCGTGGCGAGCCGCTATCCGATGGATCACGCCGACCGGGCGCTCGCCGACCTGGCCGCCGACAAGGTGAACGGGGCCGCCGTGCTCGTACCCGGGTGATGTCCGCCCGCGCCGCGAACCCGGAAGCGGTAGGGGACCTGATGACGGAGGACATCGGGTCCCGCCTCTTCGGCCCTCTTCACCGAGGTCGTCGCGCCGCCTGCTGAGCACCGAATCAGCGGCCCGTGTGATCACCTTGGCCCTTGGCTTTTGGCCCTTGACCCTTGGTCTTGGCCCTTGTGCCGGGCCGCACCCGGTGTCTGCGCAGCCGCGTGCTCGTCGGCCAGGGCGGCAGCCCGACCGAGATCCTGGACGACCACGCCGCCCGTCTCGCCCCGCTCACTGCCGACGACGTGGACGACGTGGACGACCTGATCCGCGCACCGCACCGCACCGCGCTGCGCGCGCCTGCTGCCCGGCGGTGCGGGCGGCGCTCCCGTCGGTCTCGGCGCACTGGAGCAGGGGCTGGAGCACTGTGGGGTATGAACGGTTCAACTGGCCGGTTCGCAACCGGTAAACGGCGCGTTTCAGAGCCCTGGGGACGGGTTCCTGAGGGAATCCTCCATTCCGGGTTCCGCCCCTCTACGCTCACCGAGAGCGACAGGAGATCCACAAAAGGCTACACAGAAGGTATTCATGAGAAGACACATAAGAAGGGCCGCGAAACTGCTCACCGCGCCGGCTGTTGTGCTGGCCCTGCTCGTGCCCGCCCTCGCCTCCACCCCCGCCGCCGCCGCGACGGACCCCTACACGTTCACCAACACCGACGGCACGCTGAACGCGACCGGCAACAACGACGGAAACCAGATCTCAGTCACCCCCGACGGCAGCAACTACACCGAATTCCGTCTGATCAAACTGAGCGACCCGGGCCAGTTCGAGATCGCCAACACGTCCTCCGGAAAGTGTATTTACGCCACCTCGTTCGCCACACAGAAGTCGTGCGGCCAGGACGGCGCGCAGTGGCACTTCCGTCCGATCGACGGGAAGCCCAACAGCTTCGGCATCGTGCGCCGCGACGCCGACACCGGTGCCGCGCACTGCCTGGACAACGCCGGTGGTCTGCATCTGTGGGGGATCCTCGCCAACCCCAATCCCTGCGACGGCAGCCCGAGCCAGGAATGGACCATCCCGGCGGCGAAGGCGGCCGAGGCCAGGAGTCTGGCACTCGACTACTACGCCGACCTGTGCTCCAGGCAGACGTCGACCTGTTCATGGACACAAACCTCCGAAGGCCAGCCCGAAGCGCTGCCCCGCGTGAAGGCGTCCTCGCTCTGGTACAACGACACCTCCGACAAGGTCACCCAGGTCTTCACCACCGTCTACCACTCCGGGTGGTCGCAGTCGTTGTCGTCCGGCCTGTCCACGTCGGTCGGCGTCTCGGTTCCCGTGCAGGCGATGATCTCCGCCCAGTTGACGGCGACGACCACCTACCAGTCGGACTCCAGCACCATCAACGGTGTCGTCGTCACCGTCCCCACCAAGAACTACGGTTGGGTCGACTTCGCGGCTGTCGGCAAGAAGGTCACCGGCACGTGGACGTTCGACACCGACCACCAGCCGTGGACCACGGACGCCACGGTAACCGTTCCGGTGGTCGACTCCCCGGCGGGCTCCACGATGTACGTCGCACACACCAGCCCGGACATGCCCACGAGCGGCACCAGCCCGGCACAGAAGCCCGCCGTGCAGACCTTCGCCGCCACCTCCACCAGCGCGAAGCTCGACCTTCCGCCCGGAACCCACCTCGCTCCTACCGCGAACGGCGCTGAAATCGCCGACGCCCAGGGCACACCCATCATGCGGATGCAGCCGGGCAGCGTGACCGACACGAAGGGCGTCAAGCATGCCTTCAAGCTGACGGTCGACGGGAACACCCTCACCCAGACCCTCGAAGCCGCCACCGGAACGACGATCGAGGGAATCGAAAACCCGTCCTCGGTCACGTTCGGCCCGGGTACCTTCCCCGGAAGCGCGCCGCTGAAAGCTTCCGCCGCCAAGACGAAGAGCCTGAAGGCACAGCCCCTGCGAATGTCGCCCATGGACGACGTTGGTGACGCCTGCGCCAGGTACCACGGCCACACCTGCTCGGACGCGGAGAAGAAGGCGTACGAGGACAAGCTCAAGAAGGACGGTGACTGGGACAAGTGCGTGGCCCAGTGGGCCGTCGGAACCGCGATCACCGGAGCCTTCGCGGGCGCCTTCGCCGGTGGAGTCGGAGCGCTCCCGGGCGGCCTCATCGGATGGGCCGGCGGAGCCACCGCCGGCATGGTCGTGTGCAGCTTCTGACCCACGCCACCGATAACGCGCACAACGCTTCAGCCGCCCTCAACGAGGCGTGGAGGCTCCTCTGCCACCGCGACGACGGCGAGATCCCTCCCTGCACCGGCTGCATCAGCTCCATGGAGATCAGTAAGTGGGCCGGCCACACCTTCGTCCGCCTCGCCACAAAACGCCCCCAGTACACCAGCGACGGAATTGAAGCCCTGGAAGAAGACCGAGCCGACTGGCCAAGAGGGGCACGCTGCGGATCCGCCGGGGTCATCACCGCCAGTGCCCGCATCTACCTCGCCAACGGTGACCTCGACCAGGCGGCCCGTCACGCCGCCGACACCGTCCGCATCGCGACCGACACCGGTTCCGCCCGCAACCTCACCCTCGCAGCCCAGAGCGCCACCACCACCCGCCGACAGGGCCTCCGAACCGGAGCATCGAAAGTCAGGCGAGGCGCCGCCGCAACTCCGCCGCGATCCTTGCGGTCTCGGCCGGCGCCACATCGGCGACCCCGTGCTCCGCCATGAGCGCACGGAACTGCTGCTGCTCGTAAGGGGTCCCGGGCGGCAGGGCAGCGACGTGCCAGTGCACATGCGGGTTTCCCTGCCGGGACCCCAACGACAGCAGATACACCCGCTCCGGCTCCAGCACCTCCTCGACCGCGCGCGCCACCCTGCGTACGGCTTGCATCATTCGCATGTAACCGTCTTCCGAGAACCCGCTGACCACATCCTCCACATGCGCCTTGGGTGCGACGAGAACCTTGCCCGGCAGCGTGGGCCACCGATCCAGGAACGCCACATGGTCAGCGTCCTCATAGACCAGATCGTGCGCGTAGTCGGGTTCTCCCTTCAAGAACGCGCAGACGAAGCACGGCCCGAGGCGGGCCCTGGCCTCGTAGGCTTCCAGATCGAATTGCTTGCGGCCCATGGACGACATGGCACTCCTCCACCAGAGCGGGGATCTCCCCGTAGCTCAACGGCCGGCCGCAGGGACCGCTCCCTGTAGTGGACACCGTGTGCCCGGCCGCTGTCGGAAGAGACGCGCGTCGGGAACCCTTCGCTTCGGCGCGGGCCGACAAGGCTGGCTCCAGGTGAGCGCTCGCGCCGAGGCCACCGTCGCAGCCGAGGCGGTCGTCGAACGGCTCAGGCGGAGTCCTCGTCAGTAACGGGGGTGATGGGCTGACGGGGAGCGTGAGGCAGCGCGAGCCGGGCCCGTTCCCGGTGGACGGCGTTGAGCTGGTCGGCAGCGCCGGAGCCCCAGTTGAACAGTTCTACGACCTGTTCGGGGGTGGCCAGGGCCCGCACGTAGGTCTGACCCGTGGCGGGGTCGGGCCGGGAGGGGCCGACGTACGTGAGGGCAGCTGCCATACGGACACGACTGCGTGGCCCGGCGCTGTGTTCCTGGTCCGGCAGGTGGCCGAGGAGCACCGGGGCGCTGATGTGAGCGGAGGCTTCTTCAACGGCCTCACGGATGAGGGTCGCTGCGGGGTCCTGGTCGTCTTCGGGCTCAGGTGTGCCGCCGGGGAGGCAGGCGGCACCGTTCGCAGGGTCGAGAAGCACCAGGACGCGGCCGTCCGTTATCGCGGCAGTATGAGGTGTCTCAAAGATCGCTGGGTTATCTGACCGCTCGGTGTGTCTCATGCTGTCGGGCGGCGAGGAGTGGGTTTGATGCGTACAGAAGAGGGCGGCGCTGCGGAGGCGGTGGTCGCGAGCCATCGCACGGTGGTCGAGCTGGGTGAGATAGCGGGTCTGGAGGACGCGGCCGGTGTTCTGCGGCGGGCGGGTGTCGAGGAGGGACAGCGGTTCATCCTGGGGCCTGACGGCTCGTACGACCTGGCACTGAATCGGATGCTGTGTGATCTGCCGAGCTGGGGTGTCCCCTCGCGTAACGGCCAGGAGGCGTACTGCTCGGAACTGATGCTGACCTGCCGCTTTCTGCACGAGGCCAGGGGCGGGAAGACGATCTGGGAAATGGGCGGCGCGGACCTGCGCGCCTTCAAGCAGACCCGCCTGTTCGCGGAGGATCCGGACGAGCGGATCGAATACGGCTCATGGCAGCGGTACATCGCGGCCTTGGACAAGTGGGTGGCGTGGTCTCTGGATGCCGAAATCCTGGCCGTCGAACCGTTCCGGTACGTCGACAAGGTGGTGATGACACCAAACGGCCCCAAGCAGGTGAGGGTGAACTCGGAGTCGGAACCCGGTAAGAGTGGTCAGCCGGTCCGTTTTCTGCACTACGAGGACTACTTGCTGTGGCGGGACGTGGGCCTGCGCGGCTTCCTTCCTGACGGCGGACGGGACCCGAAGTGGCGGGGCCGTAACGGCGAGCGGAACGCGCTGTTCGCGGACCTTCTGGTGTGCACCGGGATGCGGCTGACCGAGGCGTCGTGTTTGTTGCTTCCGGAGGTTCCGCCGCTGGCGCACGGCAGAGGTGGCTTCCGGCTGTCCAAGGCCACGACGAAGCGGAACAAGACGAGGACGGTGTACGCGCGGCGGCGCGTACTGCGTGACCTCCACCACTACATCGCGATCGAGCGCGACGAGTTGGTGCAGCGCAAGCGCACGGCCGGCGCCTACGGGTGGGAGGACGGCCACCGAGTCGTGCGCTCGAGCCGGCAGGCGCTGGTCGTCGAGGGGCGTTCCCGCGCCTGGACCGCCGCGAGTCTGACTTACGAGGACAGGCTCCGCCTGCTCTCGGTGGATGCCTGCGGGGCTGAGCTGGGGCCGCTGTGGCTGTGGCTGGGGGAGAGCGGCCTTCCGCTGAGAAGCTCGACATGGCAGTCGGCCTTCCGCCGCGCGAACGAACGATGCGCAGCCCTCGGCCTCGACTTCGACGTCCATCCGCACACGCTAAGGCACACATTCGCCGTCCACATGCTGGGGTTGCTGCTCCGCCAGACCGTCCGTGCGCTGGGGATGAGGGAGGACCGCCGGTTCACTCTCGCCCAGATCAAGCGGCTGCTGATCGGCAATCCGATGCGTAAGCTGCAGCTTCTTCTCGGTCATGCGCACGAGCACACGGTTCACCAGTACCTCGATGTGTTGGATGAGGCTCAGGAGATCGTGCTGGCCGCTTTGGCGGAGTGGGACGAGCATTCCGCCGTGCTGGAAGGTCTGCAGGCTGACGAGGTGAGCGGGTGAGCCCGCGCCATGTCAGGTTCAGCCCTGCGGAAGCCGCAGAGACACCCGCGGCGGCCGTGCCGGATCTGGGGCTCATCGCGGTCACCGTGCCGATGCCGTCCGGGCCAAGTGAGGAGGTGGACCTCTCCGACATCGGGGTGCCTCGGCTCGTGCGGCCTTTCGCGAAGGCAGTCGTGGACGGGGTCGAGCAGATCGAGACGCACCGCAGGCGGGAGGTCCTGCGCCGGTACGTCAAGACACTGCGGGACTTCGTGCTGTTCACCCGCATGATGTGCCCGGAGTTCGGTGAGGAGATCGACCTGGGTGACCTGGAGCCGGACCTCTTGGATGCCTACGAGGCCAGGCTCCCTGTGAGGCGCCGGGCCAACAGCAGCTCGCGGCGGAAGCGGATGCGGGAACTGTGCCGCCTGCTGCAACGCACCGAGCAGTTCAGCCCGGCTTCGTTCGACCACGCTTTCCGGCAGCGCCTCGACCTACCGGTCAGTGTGGAGCAAGGCTCCGAGCGGCCGCTGGACGCCTACCCCTTCCCTGTGTTCGACGCCTTGGAGGCCGCGGCACTGAGCGAGGTGGGCAGGATCCGGGACCGGATCCTGGAGGGTGAACGGCTGGCCGCTGCCGGCCGAGACCCCGACCTGCACGGCTGGGACGCGTTGGAGAACATCTGCTGGTACATCGCCCACCGCGGGCCGCTGGTGCCCGGGCAGCAAAAGATTCCCGGGGTCCTGGAGCATGGGCGGATGCGCCGCCTCAACGCGAGGCTATACCTGAGCGTGAGCGATGTGATCAGGTTCCAGATCCTACTGGGCTGCCAGACGGGCATGGAACCCGAATGCATCGGCACCCTGAAGGCCGGCTGCCTGATCAGCCCCACGAAGGGGTACGTCAGCGTCCAGTACCTCAAACGGCGGGCGCGGGGAGCCTGGGACAAGTCGATGCGCGTGCGCGACGGTGGCAACCTCCGCAGGCCCGGAGGCGTGATCCGGCTCGCCATGCGGCTCGGACAGCGGGCCCGGGACCTGGCGGGCGTCGATGACCTGTTCGTCCCCGTGAATCAGATGACCGGCCAGATAGCCCCCGTCTACGGACACAAGCCAACGTCGACGACGCATCACCGGCAGCTGTTCCTGGCCGAGTGCGGGCTTGAGACGCTGACCGACCGGGACGGGGCGCCACTTCGGTCGGTGGACTTGCGGCGGCTGCGCAAGACCTACAAGTCGAAGCTGTACCTGAGTACCGGGGGAGTACTGCCGGACTTCACCAGCGGACATACGCAGCAGGTCGCGGGCCGCCACTACGCGGACATCCCCGCCCACGACGAGATCCACGACGCCGCCGTTGAGGCCGGGCTTACCCAGGCCCTCGCTATCACCCTGCCCGCCCCTGTTGTCCTGGACGACGAGGGCAATCGCCTGGACGACGGCGAAGGGGAACTCGCGCCCGAAGCGGTCACTGATGCGTTGTCCGGAGCGGCGGACGTGTGGGTGTCATCCTGCACCGACTTCTTCGCCTCCCCCTGGGCGAGCAGGCCGGGTACCCCGTGCCCGGTGCCGCCGTGGGTGTGCCTGGAATGCACGAACGCGGTGTTCACCAGCCGCCACCTGCCCGCCGTTCTCTCCATCCTGGACACGATCGAGCAGCAACGCGAGGAGTTCCCTACCGCTGAGTGGACCATCCGCTTCGGCTTGGCCCACGAGCGGATCACCACCGGCGTGCTCAACCGGTTCACCGCCCGCCAGATCGCCACCGCCAAGGCGATCGCCGAGGCAGACGGCGCACGTCTGGCTCTGCCGACGGCCTTCCTGGAGACGATTCGATGACCGCGGCCCCAGCGCGGAAGAAGTCCGCCACCCACCGCTACCCCCGCGACACCGACTTCGTCCTGCCCGCAGCCCTGACCCAGGGACACCGCGATCGTGGCCCGAGACTCGGCGAAGATGTCTGGGACCTGAGGGACTTCATCCCACGCACCAGCCGGCAAAGGTTCGTCAACCTCACCGGTGCCACCGGTGACCTTGAACGCCGCACCATGAAGGAATACCTGTACGCACGTTTGCGCGTTCCGGTCGGCCGGCTGGCCAAGCCCATCAAGGTGACCTGGCTCGCAGAGGACGGACGCAACTTCCTGCGGATTATGAAGACGCTCGCTGCGATCGGCGCGCCCCGACTGCAGGATCTCCGCAAGGAACACCTCGAATTCTTCCTCACCCACGTGCGTCCCTTCGGGCCGAACACCGTCGAGAACCAGATCACCACGCTCAAGTCCATCGCCGCGCTCGGCGACCACTTCAGTGGCGACCGACTCGCGTTCGTGCCCTGGCCCTACCGCTCGGCCCGACAGATCTCAGGGCTGCAGCAGGGGGAGGAGAACGCCACCGCACGCATACCCGAGGAGATCATGCGGCCCTTCCTGACCGGCGTGGTCTTCTACGTGGAGACCGCCGCTCAGGACCTGATTACAGCCCGCGAGGAACTGGCCCGAATCGACGCGACTGCAGTTCCCAGGAGCGGCCAGGGTGGGGCCCGCCGGAAGTTCGAGCAGTTCATCGCCGAGCGCAGAACCCAGGGCCGGGGCATCCCCGCCCTACCGCTCGAACATCAGGCTCGCAGGCCGGACGCTTCCGTCATCGACGGTGTCGTGCAGGGGCCGAACCTGACGATGGTCGAACTGCTCACTCAGGTCCGCAGTGCCTACCACCTGCTCCCTCTGCTCGAGGACGCGGGAAGGGAGCTCGGCTACGAGGAGGGGGGCCTGCCCTTCTCCCGCGCAGGCTGGCCGCCGACTGGCCGCCCATGGCGGCCCGAGTTCAGTCGGAGCACGCTGGAGGCAGAGACCTCTTACGTGCGCACGGCCTGCTGGGCGGCGATCGCCTATCTTTCCGGCATGCGGGACGTCGAGGTACGGGATCTCCGGCGTGACTGCGCGCGGGTGGAAACCGCCGCGGACGGCCGCCTGCGGTACAAGATCCACGGGCGGGTCTACAAGGACCGCAAGGTCACCGGCGAGGAAGCCGAGTGGGTGGTGCTTGATCTCGTGCACCGGGCCGTAGAGGTTCTGCTGGAACTCAACGACGACCCCACGCACCTCTTCGGCTATACCGCTTCCCACGGCACGCTGGGACTGATCAGACAGGTGCCTCAGCGGCTGAACGACTTCCGGGACCACCTCAATGAGCTCTTCAGCGACGAGGCGGGGCCTTTTGTTCCCGCGCCTACCGTCACCGGTACGGACGACCCTGATCCGCAGGACGAAGAAGCGCAGGCGGTCAACAACACCGGGCCGGTGCCGGCCGAGCCGATGGCCTGGCGGTTCGACACACTGCAGTTCCGCCGCACCCTGGCCTGGCACATCGCGAACCAGCCCTTCGGGATGGTGGCTGGGACCCGGCAGTACAAACACGCCAGCTTCGCAATTTTCGAAGGATACGCGGGGACCTCGGCGTCAGGCTTCGCCGACGAGGTCGAAGCCGACAAAGCCACAGCCAAGCTCGACTATGTCGAGGACCTCTACCACGACTGGAACGAAGGAGGACAGTCCGCAGGCGGCGCCACCCCACGCATCGAGGCCGAGTTCGACCGCATTCGGGCAGAACTCGGCGACCTGCCCGGAACGGCCGCGAGCCCCGAGCGTCTGCGCACGATGCTGCGGCACATGACCCGCACCCTGCACCCCGGCGTCCTCAACGACTGCTTTCATCAACCAGCAACAGCCGTGTGCGAGAAGCGATCCAAAGGGCTGGGCCGTCCGCTACCCATGCTGAATATGTGCCTCACCTGCCCGAACTCGCGCCGCTCGTCGGTCCACCTGCCCAGGCTCCACCAGGCGCGCGACAGCGCGGTCAACGAACTCGGGGACGCGAGAGAACTGCCGACCCACCAGCAGAGCGCCCTGGGTCACTTCATCACCACGCTCGACTCGCTGATCGACGAACTCCGACAGACCAAAAGGGACACTCCCTGATGGCCAGCTTGCAGAACACACGCACCGTCTTCGCCCAGCTCAGCCGTGAGAACCGCCTGACCGACACAGACCGGGCCATCATGCGAGCGTTCGAGCAGCTGATGGACGGCCGCCCGGAAATCTCCGACGGCTCAGTCACCGTGGTGAACATCGCCGCCGAGGCCGGCATCTCCCGAGCCTCGTACTACCGATCGCCCGTCGCAGCAGCCATCAAAGGGATCCTGGCCGCCCCCGCCACCGAACGGCCAGAGGTCGACGAACTCAAGAGCGAGGCAGCCAGATTGCGCAAGGAACTACGCAAGCTACGCCGTCAGAAGGCCGAGGAGATCGGCGAACTCGGGCAGACGGTCGCCGTCTACGCGAACCACATCCAGGTTCTGACCTTGAGGAACAAGGAACTGGAAGGTGAAACCGCAGTTCTGCGTGGTCAGATCAAGGAAGCGACCGGGGGCGCAGTCCGGCCCATCCGCCCGCGTCATGAGCCCTGACGCCGGTCCACCAGCACGCACACACCAGATGTGTAGCCCACAGCTGCACTGGCCAGCATGCCGAGATGATGGCGGCCGTCCTCGTGACAAGAGGCCACCGGCGAGATGGGGCACAGTGCCTGTCCGAACCCCCGGGGCGGTGTGCCGAACCCGACGAGGCGCTACTCGCCACTGCGGTGACCAACCTCGTCCCTCCCGATCTTGGCTGCGGTGCTTCTAGAAGCGCGCGGGTTCGCTGAATCCTGGACGTGGTCTGTCGGGAACCTGCTCGTCGAGCGGCAGGCAAGCGCCGTTTATGTGCGAGTTCGATGCCGCATAGAAGACCGGTGAGCGCAGGACAGGGCCGTTTGTCGTTGCCCCTGCCTAACGTGACGCAACAGCGCGGTCGGTACTGCGGCTGCGCTCGCGGGTGCCTGCGGCTCAGCTCGATCACTGTAGACGGCCCGGTGCGTGCTTCTTGGCAGAACCTCTGGGCTTGAATCGCACGGTTGCCACGCCGCCCGGGCTCAACCGCGGACGGCCACCCCTAGCGCATCACGCAATACATGAATTGCAAAAGTCTGCAATTAGTTACATGATGTGGCTGCTGTACCTGCCTAGTAGCCGTAGGCGCAGCACTAGCCGTGCCCGTTCACCGGGCGATGAGAGAGAGACCGCGTCGTGTTGGTTCCGCTGTATCAAGCCAAAGCCGACTTCTTCCGCATGCTGGGGCATCCGGTACGGATCCGAGTGCTGGAGTTGTTGCAGGGCGGGCCAATGCCGGTCCGGGATCTGCTTGCGGCGATTGAGGTGGAACCGTCGGCACTGTCCCAGCAGCTGGCAGTTCTGCGCCGGTCGGGGATCGTGACGGCGACTCGTGAGGGTTCGACCGTCGTGTATGAGCTGGCGGGTGGGGACGTGGCTGATCTGTTGCGGGCCGCGCGGCGGATTCTGGCGCAGGTGCTGACTGGTCAGAACGAGCTCCTGGCGGAGCTGAGGGAAGCTGAGGTCTCCTCACGATGAGTACGGTGCCTGCTTTGGTCTGGAACCGGGTGCGTTCCCTGCTGCCTGCCCGTGCTGACTACGTGCTCATGGCACGCAATCCGCGTCGGGATCTGCTTGCGGGGCTGACAGTGGCGATCGTTGCGCTGCCACTCGCGCTGGGATTCGGGGTGTCCTCCGGGCTTGGCGCTGAGGCCGGACTGGCGACCGCCGTGGTCGCGGGCGCGCTGGCCGCCTTGTTCGGTGGCTCGAACCTTCAGGTATCCGGGCCGACCGGTGCGATGACGGTGGTGCTGGTGCCGATCGTGGCTCAGCACGGGCCCGGCGGTGTGCTGACAGTCGGTCTGATGGCCGGAATTCTCCTCATCGGGCTCGCTCTGCTCCGTGCCGGCCGGTACATGCGCTACATCCCAGCTCCGGTGGTGGAAGGTTTCACCCTCGGTATCGCGTGCGTGATCGGTCTGCAGCAGATCCCCAATGCCCTCGGGGTGGCCAAGCCCGAGGGCGAGAAGATCCTTGTGGTTTCTTGGCGGGCCGTTGAGGAGTTCCTGCGGTCGCCGAACTGGACCGCCGCCTCGCTTGCCGTCGGTGTTGCCGCGGTGATGCTGCTGGGTGCGCGGTGGCGGCCCGCCATTCCGTTCTCGATCGTGGCGGTGATCGCTGCGACGCTGGTCGCCCAGTTGTTCCATCTGGATGCGGCGGCCCCGATCGGGGACCTGCCGTCGGGTCTGTCCGCTCCCTCACTGGCCTTCATTGATCTCTCGTCGCTGGGTGGTCTGCTGGGCCCTGCGGTGGCGATTGCCGCCCTCGCGGCGCTGGAATCGTTGCTGTCGGCCACTGTCGCGGACGGCATGACGGTCGGGCAGAAGCACGACCCGGACAAGGAACTGTTCGGGCAGGGCATTGCGAACCTGGCCGCACCGCTGTTCGGGGGTGTTCCGGCAACCGCCGCGATTGCGCGCACCGCTGTCAACGTACGCAACGGTGCGGGATCGAGGCTGGCCGCACTGGTCCACGCCGCGGTCCTCGCGGTGATCGTGTTCGCGGCTGCCCCTGTAGTGGCGAAGATTCCCCTCGCCGCTCTCGCTGGTGTCCTGCTGGCGACGGCGATCCGCATGGTCGAGGTCGGCGCGCTGCGCGCGATGGTCAAGGCGACCCGTTCCGACGCGGTCGTGCTCGTGATGACCGCGCTCGCCACTCTCGCTCTCGACCTCGTCTACGCGGTGATCATCGGCCTGGTGGTGGCGGGCGTTCTGGCACTGCGGGCAGTGGCGAAGCAGGCCCGGATGGATCAGGTCTCCTTCCGCCCGGATCTGCCCGGGGAGCACAGCGATGAGGAGCACGCGCTGCTGGCGGAGCACATCGTCGCGTACCGGATCGACGGGCCGGTGTTCTTCGCCGGCGCGCACCGCTTCCTGCTGGAGCTGAGCGAGGTTGCCGATGTGCGGGTCGTCATCCTGCGGATGTCCCGTATTTCGACCATGGACGCGACCGGTGCGCTGGTTCTCAAGGACGCGGTGCAGAAGCTGAACCGGCGCGGCGTCGCGGTGATGACGTCGGGGATACGGCCCGGGCAGCGCCAGGTCCTTGAGTCCGTGGGGGCTCTGGATCTGCTGCGGCTGGAGGGGCGCGAGTATGCCACCACGCCCGAGGCCATCGCGGGTGCGCGTGAGCACCTGCAGTGTGCCGGGGTACTGCCAGTCATCCCCCTTCAGAAATCCGCCGTTGAGGAGACGTCTCGGTGACCGCGCATCACCACACTCGGCGCATGGTCGAGGTTCCGGGCCCCGAGGCGCTGTGGCTGCTCGAAGGAATCACGCAGGGCCGTCTGGTGTATCTCCAGCGCAACGGCGCCGTCATCCGCCCGGCCACCCACGTCCTGGAGTACGGCCGGCTGATCGTCCGCGCTCCGGCCCAGGCCGAGGCACTGGCGGGCCGGGCCACACTCACCTACCACGCGGATGAGATCCGCACAGCGACCGGCACCGGCTGGACGGTGAGCGCCAGCGGACCAGCCGAGATCATCACCGACCCGCACGAGGCCGCGCACTACCGCCGCACACTCCTGGGCTGGGCCCACGGCCCGCATGACACCCTGGTACGCATCCACCCTCAGACCGTGGCCGGCTTCCGCCTTGCCCACGCGGAGACCCCGTGAACACGCAGCTTGAAAGCCTCCCGCTCCGCCATGTGCTGACCGTGCCTGCCATGGGGTCCGCCGTCCGGATGGCGCGCGAGACCACCGAGCAGGTCCTGACCGAGTGGGGCGTCAGCCTGCGCCATCCCGTCGTGGATCCGGCGCTGCTGATCGTGAGCGAACTGGTCACCAACAGTGTCCGGCACGCCGCTGTGCTCTCACCGAACGTCACGGTCATCTACGCGGCCGGCCCGGACGTGTTCGCGTTCGCGGTCCACGACCGTCACCCCCACCAGCCCGCCCTGTACGACTCCGTCACCGGCCCGGCCGGCGGAGGGCTCGCCATGGTCGTTGAACTCACCCTCGGCCTTAGCGGTACCGCAGTCGTGCGCCGGGACGCGGACGGCCGAGGCAAGAGCATCTGGATCACCCTCCCCCTGACTTCCAGCAGGAATGAGTCCAGCCGATGACGATCGAGTGGTGCTACCGCACTCGCGACCGCGTCGGCGTCCTTTCCCTGTCCGGTCACCTCGGCGCAGACACCGTGGCCCGTTTCCAGGGCGCGGTCTGCTGGGTGCTCGCCCGCGGCGCAGGACCGGTCGTGCTTGACCTGACCGACTTGCACAGCTGGTCGGTGGTCGGGCAGGTCGCTGTCGCCCAAGCGGCTCGCCGATGAGGGGCGGCAGCTGGAACTCGCCGCGATTCCCGCAGACGGCTCCCTCGTCCCCGACGCCGACCACCCTGCCATCCCCGTCCACTGTGACCTGCCCGCCGCACTCGCGGCACATCAGGGCGGTTCGCAGGGACAGCGGGAGTGGCGCACCGCCGCCTGGCCCGGCGTGCGGACCGCGGCGGCACACGGCCTGATGTAGGCAATACCCCAAAAGAGAGGCTGATAGGACACCATGAGCGACGTCATCGTGAAGGACAGCAACGGGACTGCGTTGGAGGACGGTGATTCCGTCACTCTGACCAAGGACTTGAAGGTGAAAGGCACTTCGGAGACCCTCAAGCGCGGCACTCTCGTGAAAGGAATTCGTCTCACCGGCAAGAGCGACGAGGTCGAGTGCAACACCAAAAAGGTCAAGGGCCTCGTACTGAAGACCCAGTTCCTGAAAAAAGCGTAACGATTTTGGGCCGAGGCGGGTCCCGACGCCCGGGGCACGAGGTCCGGATTACGCGGGCGGGCCCCGTTCCTCTTCAGTCTGCGCGAACGACGTACGTGAAGAACCGGTCGAGCCCCAGAGTACTCAAGGCCGAACGCACCAGAGGGCTGGCGTCGCGGATCAAGAGGCGCACTCCTGCGGGAAGAGCGGCGCCGATGAGAGAGACAAAGGCGTGACCGCCCGCAGCGTTCAGGTACGTGACACCGGACATGTCGATGTCGATGACATCCGGACCATTGGTCAAGGGAGCGCGCAACTGGGCAGCGGCACTGTCCGCGGTGCTGCTGTCGATCTCACCGACGAGCCGCACGGTAGCCACGCGCTCGATCGGGCCATTCGCTGCAAGTGGTGGATCATGTTCCGGAAGCGGGCCCTGCGGATCGGCATGGGGCACGGGGGCTGCTCCTTTCAGCGATGTACATCGCGTTTCTGCTCACTGGTCAAAGGTAACTTTCCGGCGGCGGAATGACCTGCACGGTGGTTGCACTGTGTCTGGGTCAGCTGCTTTTGCGACGCATAAAGCGGCTATGCACACTCCGCACCCACCCGGCGCAGCCCAGTGTGCCGGTTCGGGGTCCGTCCTCCTTTACGTCATCGACCGTGATGGGCAGGCGCGATACACCTACTGTGCTGCGGTCTCCGGGGGCCCCGGCGCATGCCGACTGTGGTTCCGGGTCTTCTGCCCTCGTGTGTGCGACGGATTAGGTGTCATGCCCGCCCGCACAGCGCGGGCATGACCACAACATCATGTAGCGAATTGCACAATTAAGCAATTGCCGATCTCCGGTGTCGGCCGCGGGCGGGCCCACGGGTCAGTGCTGGCTGTATCCGTCGAGGAAGGTCCCGATACGGGTGATCGCGTCGGTGAGTTCTTCGGTGCGGGGGAGGGTGACGAGGCGGAAGTGATCGGGTTCGGGCCAGTTGAATCCGGTGCCTTGGACGATGAGGATGTGCTGGGCTCTGAGCAGGTCGAGCACCATCTGCGCGTCGTCGTTGATCTTGTAGACCTTCGGGTCGAGTCGCGGAAACGCGTACAGCGCGCCTTGGGGCTTGACGCATGAGACACCGGGGATGTCGTTGAGCAGCTTCCAGGCGGTGTCGCGCTGTTCGGTCAGCCGCCCGCCGGGCAGGAGCAGATCGTTGATCGACTGCGGGCCGCTGAGGGCGGCGGCGATGGCGTATTGCGCGGGCATGCTGGCGCACAGGCGCATGTTGGCGAGGATGTTGAGGCCCTCGATGTAGCTGGTGGCGTGGGCTTTCGGGCCGGAGACGGCCATCCAGCCGGATCGGTATCCGGCTACCCGGTATGCCTTGGACAGGCCGTTGAACGTCAGACACAGCAGGTCGGGGGCGAGGGACGCGGTGCAGGTGTGGACCAAGTCGTCGTACAGAATTTTGTCGTAGATCTCGTCCGAGCAGACGATCAGCTGGTGGCGGCGTGCGATCTCCATGAGGCCGTGCAGCAGTTCGGCGGAGTAGACGGCGCCGGTGGGGTTGTTCGGGTTGATCAGGACGAGGGCCCGGGTACGAGGGGTGATCTTGGCTTCGATGTCGGCGAGGTCCGGGAACCAGTCGGCCTGCTCGTCGCAGCGGTAGTGCACGGCCGTGCCGCCGGCCAGCGAGACCGATGCTGTCCACAGGGGGTAGTCGGGTGCGGGGATCAGCACTTCGTCGCCGCTGTCGAGCAGCGCCTGCATGGACATCTGGATCAGCTCGGAGGCTCCGTTGCCCAGGTAGATGTCTTCGGCTGTCAGGCCGGTCACACCGCGCTGCAGGTAATAGTCCGTGATGGCTTGACGGGCTGGGAGCAGTCCCTTGGCGTCACCGTAGCCGTGCGCGCCGGCCAGGTTGCCGGTGATCTCCCGCAGGATCTCCGCCGGTGCCTCGAAGTCGAATGCGGCCGGGTTGCCGGTGTGGAGCTTCAGGATGCTGTGGCCTTCGTTTTCCAGGCGTGTCGCCTCGTCGAGTACCGGTCCGCGGATGTCGTAGCAGACTCCTGCGAGCTTACTGGACTGGTTTACCTGCATGTGCGTCACCTCAAGGCTGCGAAATTGCGGAGGGCCGGACCTTTGGGCTCCGGCGGGCGGGCGGTCGGCGCGGCACCGTTGCATTGGCGTGCTCTGGCCTGCCGCGTTCCGCACCGGCCGTGGGCTGGGCGTGCTCGGACAGTGCCGGCGACGGTGGCCGTCCTCACCCGGAGGCCCTGACATACGCGGGTGTCCGCGTCTCGTAGCACGCAGAGGGGCTTCGGACGTGGCGGTGGCGTCCCGCGGGTCAGGATTCAGGCATCGGTGGGGTGTGCGGAGTCGCGGGTGAGGGCGGTCGCCAGGGCCTGGGTGAGCCCGGGTTCGTCGACGGCGGGCAGCAGCTGGCCCGGCCCGGCCAGCTCAGCCAGTGCGAAGGCAGCTCTCAGGAGACTGTGCGGGGTGAGCCGCCGGGTGCGTGCCGCGGTGGACAGCAGAGCCGGCAGAGCATGGAGGGGGTGAGCGCGACGGGTCGTTGCACGCAGCGGGGGCAGGTCCTGAGGACAGGCGCGCAGCACGGGTGTTCCGTCCCGGGGGGCGGGGACGCCGGTCAGGTCGATCAGGAGGTCGGCGGGGCCGGCCGGGTCCACCAGAGGCGCCCCGGTTTGATGCGGGGTCAGGGTCCTGATGCCGGCAGCCAGGAGCAGACCGGCCAGGTCCCCGCCGCGATGGGCGCCGGTGAGGATCACACGCGCCTCGTAGGCGGGGATCGCCTTGTGGTCCAGAGCGTTGAGTGCAGCAGCGGTAACGGCGACCGCGTGGGCGTGGCCGGTGGCGTCCACGACCGGGGTGCCGGTGGGCTCCAAGGCGGCGCGGACCGCGCCGACGTAGGCGGGGTGCGTGTGCGACAGACACAATGCCGCGAAGCCGGGAGCCAGCGCGGCGGCCGTGGCAGCAAAGTCCTCGGGTGTGTCGGCCGTGATCGGCAGGGGATAGATGTCCAGGCCAGTGGTCCTGCGCAGGTGGACAGCGGCGGACTCCAGGGCCGGCAGGACCACAGCGGCGGGCAGGGGACCGAGGTCGGCGACGGCGGAAGCGTTGGAGAGCAGTGCGATGCGGCGGCGCCGGCCGGTGTAGGAGTCGACGCTGCCGGGATTGAGGAGCAGATGCTGGATGACGCGGTGGTCGGCTTCGGTGTCCAGAAGCGCCCTCTCGCGAGGGGTGCCGACGGGCACGCACAGCCGTTGGGTGATTTTGCCCGTTGCGGCAGCGTCCAGGGTGGGATCGCCCAGGTGGATCAGGGCAGTGCCGAGACGATTCCGCAACAGGGTGCGCAGCCGCAGCAGAGTCACAGGCCCGTCGGTGTCGGCGCTGATCCGGTCGAGGCCGACACCGGGGTCGTGGTCCGTCTCGGTCATGGCGGCCCCGGCGACGGAGGCGATGAGCGCCGCCACCGCGGTAGCCGCGGCAGGCTGCACATGAGCGGTGAGGCTGAAGGCCGGGCAGGGTCTGCCCGGCGAGGGAATATGAGGATTGCTGCTGCTGTGCGGCATACGGGCCTGGCTCCTTATCCGGGTTATTCGGGCTGGTGGGCTGCGCTGCTCATGCCGGGGCGCGGGTGAGGCGGTATCCGGTGACGTTGTCCGGGCGGATCCGCAGGAGGTGTTCATATGAGTTCTGCGGCCCGGCGTGCAGCATCAGGCGATAGCGGGCCTGCTGGTAGCCGTTGGTGATGCGCTGTGCCGGGCCGCTGACCGTCACCGTCCAGCCCGTGTGGTCCTGCGGATCCACCCATTCGGTCTGATACGTGAGGCGGCCGGGGCACCGGAACACCGCGGGCGGGACAGGGAGCTGGACGCGTACGACGAGGTACCCGAAATCGCGGCAGTGGCGCAGGACACGCACCGCGGGCAGTCCCGCCTCATGGTGGATCAGGCGCCCCGCGGTCAGGATGTCGAGCAGGGGCAGCCCTTCGTCGGGTCCGAGCGCGACAGGGTGGAGCAAAGGCCGGGTCACCGGGATCGGGTCCGCGTCCGAATGGGATCGGCTCGTCACCCGTGCACCCCCGCACTCGGGTCCGCCTCGTCGGTCAGATCGATACCCCGCTCGCGTCCCAGGCGTTCGACGTCCTCCAGAGCCACGGTATGCAGGGCCACCGCCCACGCGTCCCCCTGCTCGTCAGCCACCACGCGGCCCCGGCGCAACTGCGCCGCCCGACGGCGCAGCTCCGGCTCGCCCATCAATCGCCTCCCGTGCCCTGCTCGCGCACCCACGCTCTTCGGGTGCAACACGTATGCAAAATGCGCCACTTCGTGACACCGCCCTGGGGCGCAATGCGGTTGCCCCGGCGCCGTCCTCCGGGGCAACCACTAGCTGCATACGTTATCAGTTGCTAAGATTGGCAATTAATGGATTCACTAGGAGGAGCAATGCGCATCACACCGATTCGCGGGGAGAGGGCCCCGGTCCTGCTCTGCCCGGCGTGCGGGCTGCTGTGCCGCCCCTCCGCACTTGACGGCCAAGGGCGCTGCTCACGATGCGGGGGCACCCGCCTTGTACGGTCCGGCCCCCGCCGCAAGCTGCACCGGGCCGGGCCGGTGCGGGCCTGGCACCGGCTGGGACGGTGGTGAGCATGCACTGGGATTCGACGGAGCGCGACGGCGTAGGGGTGCTGCAGCTGTTCGGTTACCTGGGCCGTCAGGATGCACACCGCTTCGAGGGGGCGGTGGACTGGGTGCGCTCCCGTTGCAAGGGCCCGCTCGTGCTCGACATGTCCGGCCTGCTCGGCTGGAGCGGGGAGGGCGAGGCCGCCGTGATGCGAGCGGCCGGGAATTCGCTGGCCGTGTGCGGTCTGCGTGAGCGCCCCGCTCCACTCCTCGCTGCGAACAAGGCGTTGATCCGGATCTACCCGGACGTTGCCTCCGCGGTGGCCCACCTGGCCTCCGCGGTGCAAGGTCCGGCGGAAGCTTCCCGCCCGGAGGAAGGGAGCGGGGTGAGGGGAGCGATGTGAATTGATAAAGTCGGAAACCGATCATCTCTTGTCCGCGGCAGGCGGAAGGTGCACCTGACCGGGTGAGCGTCCCTGCCGGATACCCCGTACCAGCCGGGTGCCACGTACCGTCGGCACCGGTCCCCAAGCCCGTGGAGGCGGCGGCCATGAGTACACCTCTGTACCAGCTCAAGGCCGACTTCTTCAAAACCCTGGGCCACCCGGTGCGCATCCGCGTGCTCGAGCTGCTCAGCCAGCGGGAGCATGCCGTCGCCGAGTTGCTTCCCGAGGTGGGTATCGAGGCCGCGCACCTCTCCCAGCAGCTGGCCATCCTGCGCCGCGCGAATCTGGTCGCCAACCGCAAGGAAGGCTCGGCGGTCTTCTACCGCCTCACCACACCCGAGGTCGCCGAGTTGTTGACGGTGGCCCGCAGCATCCTCAGCGGTGTCCTGGCCGGCCAGGCCGAACTCCTCGAAGACCTTCGGGCCGCAGCGCCCTCCGCCGGCGCACCCTCCCGTGCGCGCTCGGCTTGACGCCGCGTGCCCCCAGCCCCTGGAGCCGACGATCACTCCTCCGACGAGCCCTACCGCCGCCGACGCCATGATCGCGCCGGACCTGCAAGTCAGTGACCACACCAGCATCGACAGGGCGCTCGACGTTCTGCGCGGATCCCATAACCAGTACGTCCTGATCCGTGACGACACCGGCAGGTGCGCCGGCATCGTCACCCGCGACCAGCTCGCCGCTCACGGGGAAAAACCCTGGTATGCCGAGAACACCCGCGTCCGTGACATCGCGCACGACCACAGCCCGTTCGCCCGCCCCGGCATGCCCGCCTCTCAGGCCGCCGCCGCCATGCGCGAACGGTCTCTGACGGTCCTGCCCGTCGTCGATGAGGACGGCTTCGCCGTAGGCATCCTCACCGCCGCACGGCTGCAGACACTCCTCGACACGGCATCACAGGCCACGCAAGAGTGACCCTGCCCTGAGGGCTCCGATCCGGTTTTTGCCCGTGCGCCCGGAGACCCCAGGCCCCAGCCGGGACCGGTACCGGCTGCCACCGACGCTGCACGGACTCCCGCTGGGCGACTCCAGCTCGGCTGCAGGTGGGCTTCCGCACCGCCTGCAGCCCCGGCGGGAACAGGGGTTCGCCCCAACTGGCACACGCAATTTCCTCTCCCCGCACCCTCATAGTTGCTAATGTTTGCAATTACTGAGTTCGTTGTATTGCGGGAAGTTGGCGTGCGGCGCGGGCATGCGGAGGCCCGCTGCGGCAAGTCAGTTGATCGCGCTAGCGGCTCAAGGCGCCGACGGGAGGCAAGCGTGAGTGTGACGCTCTACCAGTTGAAGGCCGAGCTCTTCAGGACCATGGGCCACCCGGTCCGGGTCCGGGTGCTGGAGCTGCTGAGTGATCGCGAATACGCCGTCGCCGAGATGCTGCCGCACGTGGGCGTGGAGCCGGCGCACCTGTCCCAGCAGCTCGCGGTACTGCGACGGGCGAATCTGGCCGTAACCCGCAAGGAGGGTGCGACCGTTTACTACGCACTGGCCAGCCCTGAGGTGGCGCAGTTGATGTCGGTGGCCCGGACGATCCTGTCCCGGATATTGGCGGAGCAGGCCGAGCTGCTGGCTGACCTTCAGGCCACCTCGCCGGACAGCGGCACGGACACCGACGCGTCGTAGCCCGCACCCGCCAGTGCCCACGCCAGGGCCGTGCGGGATAACGCTAAACAGGAAGGGCATGCCGATGAACCTGTTGCGCAAGATCCGCGGAACCGGCCGCGTGGCGGAGCCCGCCCCGCCCCGCCCGGCCGAGGAGCCGCTCCCGGCGGCACGGGCGCTGGGCGGCTCGGTGCAGGTGCGCCATGTGGACGCGGGCTCCTGCAACGGGTGCGAGATCGAGATCGGAGCGGCGTTCGGACCGGTCTATGACGCAGAGCGGTACGGGGCGCGTCTGGTGGCCTCGCCCCGGCATGCGGACCTCGCTCTGGTCACCGGGCCGGTGACACGCAACATGGCCGAGCCGCTGCGACGCACCGTCGCGGCGATGCCCCAGCCTGGACTGGTGGTGGCGGTGGGCGACTGTGCGATGAACTGCGGGGAATTCGCCGGGGGTTACGGCATTGAGGGCGCGGTCAGCGACGTGGTGCCCGTGGATGTGTCGGTGCCCGGATGTCCGCCGGGGCCGGAGAAGATCGTGGCGGCGCTGCGCACCGTGACCGGCAGGTGAGCATGGTCGGGCCCGCGCTGGCCGTCGCATCGGGTGCCGCAGGTGTTGCGGTGGCCGCCGGGACGTGGGTGCCGCAACGGGCCCGGCCTGCTGTGGTGGGCGGGTGCACGGCCGGGCTCGGCGCGGCGGGGCTGGTGGCGGGAGCGGCCGCGCTTAAGGGTGAGCGGTGGTCGGCGGATCTGCCTGATCTGCTGCCGCTGGCCGGTGTGCACCTGGCGGTGGACGCCCTGTCGGGGCTGTTCATGGCGGTGGCGGGTGCGGTCGTGCTAGCGGTCGCCGTCTACGGCATCGGTTACGCCACCGGGCACGCTCTGTCCTCGCGCGCTGTGCAGGCGGTGCTGCCCGTCTTCGCCCTGACCCTCATCCTGGTGCCGGCGGCGGGCTCGTTGTCCACGTTCCTGGTGCTGTGGGAGCTGATGGCGCTGACCTCGCTGGTGCTGGTGGTGGCCGAGCACCGGCAGCGGTCCTCCGTACGCGAAGCCGGGCTCTGGTATGCGGTGATGACCCATATGGGCCTGGTACTGCTGCTGGTGGGTCTGATGTGGTTCGCCGCCGGCGCCGGAGGGGAGACCTTCGCCGCGCTGCGCGCCGGTGCGGGCGCGATGTCACCGGCCGCCCGGGACGGCGTGTTCGTCCTGGCCGGGCTTGCTTTCGCCTCGAAGGCGGGCATGGTGCCGCTGCACGCCTGGCTGCCGCGGGCCCACCCGGAAGCGCCCAGCCACGTCTCGGCCCTCATGAGTGCGGCGATGGTGAACCTGGGTGTGTACGGAATCGTCCGGATCGGGCTCGACCTGCTGGGCGGTGGTCCTCGCTGGTGGTGGTGGCTGGTTCTGGCCACCGGAGCTGTCTCGGCGGTCTACGGGATCTTGCAGGCGGCAATGGCGTCAGATCTCAAGCGGCTGCTGGCGTATTCGACGTCGGAGAATCTGGGCCTGGTGCTGATCGGCGTGGGGGCGGCGGGCATGTTTCACGCGGCCGGAAACCAGGCGCTGGCCGGACTCGCGCTGGCTGCCGCCCTGCTGCATGTGGTCAACCACTCCGCGTTCAAGGCGCTGCTGTTCTGCGTGGCCGGATCCGTGTTGCACGCTACGGGGCTACGCGACCTGGACAGGCTGGGCGGCCTGCGGGCCCGTATGCCGGTGACAGCGGGCTTCTTCGCGGTAGCGGCTCTGGGGGCGGTGGCACTGCCGCCCGGCAACGGATTCATCAGCGAGTGGATGCTGCTGCAGTCCCTGATCCACGGGTTGAGCGTGCCGGGCGTGTCCACCGCGATCCTGCTGCCGCTGGCAGTCGCGGTGATCGCCCTGTCCGCGGGGCTGGCCGCCGCCGTCTTCGTCAAGGCCCTCGGCGTCGGATTCTTCGCCCGCCCACGCAGCCCGCAGGCGGCCAGGGCACAGGAGAGCCCGCCGAGCATGCTGGCCGGCATGGGCCTGCTGGGTGCCGCTTGCGCAGCCCTGGCCCTGGTCCCCGGAGCGCTGGCTCCCGGCCTGTCACGGGCGACGTCCGCCGCCGGAATCGACGGCGCCCAGCCCGTGTCCGGCGGGGGACTGCAGGTCCGGATCTCTCAGGCTTCCGCGGCGCTGTGGCCACTGTGGATCGCGGCCGCCCTGGTCCTTGCTCTGATGGCGGCAGCGGGGCTGATCCGCCTGGCCGCGCACCGCAAGCGCCGTACCAACGCCAAATTGTGGGACTGCGGCGGCGGCGCGCCGACCCCGCGCATGGCCTACACCGCGACCTCCTTCGCCGAACCCCTGCAGCGTGTCTTCGACGACGTACTGGCCCCCGAACAGGACGTGAACGTGACGCACGTGCGTGAATCCGCCTACCTGGTGGAACGGGTGCGCTTCCAGCGCCAGGTTCCCGACCGGATCGAGCACCGGCTCTACCGTCCTGTACTCGCTACCCTGACCGCCGTGGGCGCATCCGCCCGCCGGCTGGCCGGCGGCAGCGTCCACCTGTATCTCGGCTACGGGTTCTTCGCACTGGTGGCGGTGCTGGTGGTCTTGGCGGTGATGCAGTGACCGGCACTGGTGTGGTGACCGTGATCGCCCAGGTCGGTTTGGTGGCGGTGGGGGCTCCGCTGCTGGCGGGGCTGATGCGGCAGGTGCGTGCCCGGTTGGAGGGCCGGGCCGGCAGCGGGGTGGGACAGCCGTGGCGGGACCTGCGCAAGCTCCTGCGCAAGGAACCCATCACCCCGCTCGGTACCGGCCCGGCCTTCCGCATCGCGCCGCTGCTCCTGGTCGCGACCACGGCCGTGGTGGCCGCCCTAGTGCCGCTGGCTTCCACCGACACCCCGCTCAGCGACCGCGCCGACCTGATCGTCGTGGTCGCCCTGCTCGCGCTGGGCACCGTGTCACTGGCGCTGGCCGGCCTGGACACCGGCACCGCGTTCGGAGGGATGGGGGCATCGCGGGAGATGACAGTCGCCGCCCTGGTCGAGCCGACGATCCTGCTCTCCGTCTTCGCCCTGTCGATACCGGCCGGGTCCACCAACCTGCCCGCCATCGTCTCCGGCGCCATCCACGAACCGGGACGCCTGGCCTCCCCGGTCGGTCTGCTGGCCACCGCGGCACTGGCCGTGGCCATCCTGGCGGAGACCGGACGGCTGCCGGTCGACAATCCGTCCACGCACCTGGAACTGACGATGATTCACGAGGCGATGGTGCTGGAATACGCAGGGCCCGACCTCGCGCTCGTCGAACTCGGTGCCCAGATGCGGCTGACGGTGCTGCTGGGGCTGCTGGCCTCACTGTTCGCCCCCTGGGGCATCGCCACCACAACCACGTGGGCGGCGGTGGCACTGGCCCTGGCGCTGTTCGCCGTCAAGGTCGCCGTGCTGGGAGCTGTCCTCGCCGCAGCCGAGGTGTTCTGGGCCAAGCTGCGGCTGTTCAGGGTGCCCGAACTACTGGCGGGGTCCTTCCTGCTCGCGCTGCTCGCGGTGGCCGCCTCGTTCTTCCTGAGCGGCGAGTGAGGACAACAGTGAGCGACAGCCTCTACACCCAATTGCTGGACCTGGCCTGCGGAGCGTTCCTCCTGGCGGCGGTCGTGGTGCTCTGGCGCCGCGACCTCGCCTCGATCGTGCGGGTCTTCGCGCTCCAGGGCGTGGCCCTCCTGGCCATCGCCACCCTGCTGGGCGTGCACGAACAACGGTGGGACCTGCTGGCCGTCGCGGCCGGCATCGGTGTCCTGCGCGCCGGGGTCTTGCCCTACCTGATGCGTCGGGCACTGGCAGCCAGCGGCGAGATCCGCGAGACCCAGCCCCTGGTCAATGTCGCGGCCTCCATGCTGACCGCGGCGGCCCTGACCCTGCTCGCCTATGCGGTCTCCCGCCCCCTGGTCGCCCTCGACCCGTCCCCCGCGACCCAGGCGCTGCCGGTGGGACTGGCCGTGGTCCTCATCGGCTTCTTCATCCTGGTCACCCGGCGCCGTGCCCTGTCCCAGGTCGTCGGCTTCCTGCTGCTGGACAACGGCATCACCGCCGTGGCCTTCCTGGCCGCCTCCGGGGTGCCCTTGATCGTCGAACTCGGCGTTTCCTTCGACGTCCTGCTCGCCGTGCTGGTCCTGCACATCCTCACCACCCGGATGCGGGCGGCCTTCGGCCGCACCGACATCGACGACCTGCGGGAGCTGCGCGACTGATGACCCCCGCCACCACCACCGCCCTGCTGACCGCCCCGATCGCCGTACCGCTGGCCACTGCGTGCCTCTACGCGGGCGCCCGCCGGCGCAGCCTTACCGCATGGGCCGGACTCCTCTCTCCAGCCACGATCCTGGCCTGCGGAAGCGTGCTGGCCACCAGCATCCCGGGCGATGGACCGCTCACCATCCCCGGCTCCCTGCTGCGCGCCGACGCGGTGACAGCGTGGATGCTGCTGGTCGTCGGCGCGGTTGCCGCCCTCGCCTGCGCGTCCAGCCCCGCCTACCTCGCACACGAGCATGCCTCCGGGCACGGCGATCCAGGCGCCGCCCGGCAGTACAACGCCCTGGTCCACGGCTTCCTGGCCGCCATGTGCGCAGCCGTCCTGGCCGCAAACCTCGGGGTGCTGTGGGTCGCCATCGAGGCCACCACGATCGTCACCGCGTTCCTGGTAGGACACCGCCGCACCCGCGCCTCGGTCGAGGCGGCCTGGAAGTATGTCGTGATCTGCTCGGCAGGAATCGCCCTGGCGTTCCTGGGCACCGTACTGATCTACTACGCCGCCCGGCAGGCCGGCATCCCAGAGGCATGGGCGCTGGACTGGCCCACCCTGGTGTCCCGGGCGGACCGCCTCGACCCGGACGTCACCCGGCTCGGCATCGCCCTGATCATCCTCGGCTTCGGCGCCAAAGCCGGACTCGTCCCCCTGCACGCCTGGCTGCCCGACGCCCACAGCCAGGCCCCCGCCCCCGTCTCCGCCCTGATGTCCGGGGTCCTCCTGGCGGTCTCCTTCACCGCCATCCTGCGCTACAAGGTGATCGCCGACGCGGCGCTGGGCCCAGCTTTCACCCGCACCCTGCTGACCGGTACCGCCCTCCTCACCCTGGCCCTGGCCGCCGCCCTACTGCTCGGCCAACGCGACTACAAACGCATGCTCGCCTACTCCAGCATGGAACACATGGCCCTGATCGCCCTCGGCGGCGCCATCGGCAGCCCCCTGGCCATCGCCGCGGTCCTGCTGCACATCGCCGGCCACGGACTGGCCAAAACCGTGGCCTTCACCTCCTCCGGCCACATCCTGCACCTGCAGCGCACCACCCGCATCGGCCGCGTACGTGGCCTGCTCGCCCGTGCCCCCGGCCTCGGCGCCCTCTTCGCCCTGGCGACCCTGGCCCTGCTCGCCCTGCCCCCCTTCAGCCTCTTCGCCTCCGAACTGGGCATCGCCCGCGCCGGATTCGCCGCCGGAATGGGCTGGCCCACCGCCATCGCCCTGGTCCTGGTCCTGGCCGCGTTCGCCGCCCTGTCCGCCCGCACCGCCCGCATGCTCCTGGGCCCCGCCCCCGCCGCACCCGGCACCCCCGCCGTCCCGGTCCGGCTCGGCGCCGCCGCCGGCATCCCGCTGGCCATCGGCCTGCTCGCGTGCGCGGCCCTGGGCATCACCACCGGCCCGCTCACCCGACTCCTGGCCGACGCCGCCGCGATCCTCGGAGGGCACTGACCCCATGCACCCCCAGCCACCCCACCGCACCCAGACCGTGATCAGCGCCGCCGACCTGCCCGACCGCGCCAAGGAACTCCTCGACGACGGCCAGCGGCTCGCACTGGTCGCCGCCCACCACGACGACGCCGGCACGCCGGGCGGTCGGGCCGTCCGCGTGGTCTACCTCTTCGCATCCGGGCCACCCGACACCCGCACCGAACTCCACGTCCGCCTCGATCCGGACACCCCCCAGCTGCCCACCATCGCTCATCTGTCCTTCCCCGGCGGCCGGTTCGAACGCGAAATGGCAGACCTGCACGGCATCACCCCCCTCGACCACCCCATGCCCCGCCGCCTGGTCCGCCACTTCCACTGGCCCCGCAACTGGTACCCGATGCGCCCCGACGCCGGACCCCCACCGCCCTTCACCGAACCAGAAGGCCCCTACCCCTTCCTGGAAGTGCAGGGCGCAGGCGTCTACGAGATCCCGGTCGGACCGGTCCACGCCGGAATGATCGAACCCGGACACTTCCGCTTCTCCGTCGTCGGCGAAACCATCATCAAACTCAAAGCCCGCCTCTGGTTCGTCCACAAGGGCATCGAGAAGCTCTTCCAAGGCCGCACCGTCGAGCGCGGCCTGCCGCTCGCGGAACGCATCAGCGGCGACACCGCGGTCGGACACGCCCTCGCCTACTGCCTCGCCGTCGAAGAAGCCACCGGCATCCACGTCCCGGCCCCCGCACGGCGCGCCCGGGCCCTGCTGCTGGAACTCGAACGCCTCCACAACCACATCACCGACATCGGCGCCCTGTGCAACGACGTCGGCCACTCCATCCTCAACACCCACGCCCTGCGCATCCGCGAACAGCTGCTGCGCCTCAACCACGAGACCACCGGACACCGACTGCTGCGCGACGGCGTCGTCATCGGCGGCGCCCAACTGCGCTCGGTACCGGACCCGGCACGAATGAAAGCCATCGGCGAAGACATCCGCGAGATCACCGCTCTCGCCCTGGGCCACAGCACCGTCCACGACCGATTCACCGGCACCGCACAGCTCAGCACCCAGGCCGCCCAAGATTTGGGATGTCTCGGGTACGTGGCCCGCGCCAGCGGCCTGCCCGCCGACGCCCGCGTCACCCACCCACTCCTCGACTACGGTCCAGCGCTCACCATCCCCGTCCACACCAGCGGCGACGTCCTGGCCCGGTTTCTCCTGCGAACCGAGGAGATCGACGCCTCCCTTTGCCTCATCGCCCACTTCGCCGATGGCCTGGCCCCCTTGAGCACCACCGCAGGCACGCCCCCACCCAACCCCACCACCACAGGGTCCGGTGTCGGCATCGTCGAGGGCTGGCGCGGCACCATCACCACGCGCATCGAACTCGCACCCGACGGCACTCTGCGCCGCGTCAAGCCCGTCGACCCGTCCTTCTTCAACTGGCCGGCCCTGCCCGTCGCGCTGGGCGACACGATCGTCCCCGACTTCCCGCTGGCCAACAAGAGCTTCAATCTCTCCTACGCCGGAAACGACCTATGAACCAGTGGCCCCCGCATATACACCCCAGCGGCGAACACCCCCCGCACCAGCCCGGTGCGACACCAGCCCCCGGCACGGCGCGGCCTGACGGGCACGACCCGTGCTTCCGGCACGGCGTCGTCGTGGGATACACCGGATCCCCCACCAGCGAACGCGCCCTCGCGTACGCCTGCGGCATGGCCGGGCGAACGGGGGCGGGCCTGATAATCGTCCACGTCTCCCACACGTGGCCGCTCGCTGACTGGTGGCACGGTGGTGAAGCACTGATGGCCCCAGATATGCCCGACATCGGAAACGACGTCCTCACTGCCGCGCTGACCCACAGTGGAGAAATGTCGCAGAGCCCGCGGGCCACCATTCATGCGAGCGGCGACGTCTGCCTCGAACTCGACGAGATCGGCAGACACTACGCAGCAGACGCCATCGTCGTCGGCGCCAGCCGCGGCATCGCCGCAAGGCTCTTCGGCTGTGTCGGCAGCCGCCTGACCGTACACCCGCGCCGGCCCGTCATCGTCGTCCCCTGACCCACGGTGAAACGATCCGGCCACGCACGAGGACAGTTCGCGGTTAAGAGCCTCGCAGGTGGCGAATGGCGAATGGCCTGGCGAGCGACCCAGTCGATGCTGTCGGTCAGAGCTGGATCCGGCGCGGGCAGCGGCGCATCCGCAGAGATGGTGGCCAGCAGCTGGGCCACGGCTGCCAGGACGTCGATGCCCACCCGCAGGCTCTGGGTGGCCACAGCAGCCGTGAGAATCCCGGGCAGCGCGGTGAGCGAATCGGTCACAGTCGGCGCGTAGATGACGGATCATGACTGTGTCACCGCCCAGTCGGTCATAAGCGTTCTATGTGTGGGCTCTAAACGGTTACCGGCCGAGGCTTGGGTCCAGGAGCCCGTGGCTGGCGACGAGGTTGGCGGTTCCCTCGGCCAGTCGGTATGAGAGACCCACGACCGCGCACCGGCCCGCGGCCACCTCGGTAGCCAGCAGCACCGAGCGTTGCACCAGCCCGTCGACGGTGCGCTGGATGTGTGCGTCCACGAACTGATCGATTTCGGTGGAGCCAGCCGCCCGTGCCGCGAGCACGCTGGGCATCACGCGCTCGACCACGTCGCCCAGGTAACCTGCCGGAGCGATACCGTCGCGCTCGGCTTCCGAGGCCGCGGTGACGGCGCCACAGGAGTCATGTCCAAGGACCACTACCAGCGGTGCGCCGAGAACGTGGACGCCGTACTCGATACTGCCCAGTACCTCGGCCCCCGCGACGTGGCCGGCGGTGCGCACCACGAACAGGTCGCCCAGGCCGCGATCGAAAATGATCTCGGCGGCCAGCCTGGAATCCGAGCAACCGAAGAGCACCGCGAACGGACGCTGCCGCGCGTACTCCGAACGGCGATCGGCATCCTGGTTGGGGTGAAGGCGCTCACAGTGAACGAAGCGGGCGTTCCCCTCCAACAGAGCGGCGAAGGCTTCAGCGGGTGATGAGGGAGCGACGTCGGGCATGCCCGTAAATCTACCGGACTCGCGGCGAGGGGCCTCGGCCATCCCTGTCCGGGGCGGTGACCGGATCACCGAGTGCCCGCACCTGCCGGAGCACCATGAACCGGGTGCTGATGATGCGCCTGCTTGCGGGCGCCGCGCTGCCGCGAGGCTGTGGTCCCTCTCACCATCATCGCCGTGCCGGATACCCCGGTGTCCCAGGTGTCGGGCTCGCCGACGTGTCACGTGATCACGGATGTAGCCCGGTGGGGGTCGCCCCAGTTGAGTCCTACGTAGCGCACGTCTGCAAGCACGTCATCGAAACTGTGCGAAAGGCCGACGAATTCCTTGTGGGTGCTGAGCCGCAGCCCGTCCCGCGTCAGGGGCCGTTCAGTTCACTTGTGTGCATGCTCACCCAGGTAGAACAGGAGCCAGATGAAGCCGGCGAAGACGTGCGTTCCGCCGATGTAGAAGAGGGCACGCAGCGCGACCCCCTTCTCCTTCCACTCCTCGCTTCCGCCGCCGCCTTCTTCGCTCGGCGGGGTCCCCTGGGACTCGTTACTCACGGTACTTCTCCTTTCACTCGTCTGGCTGTGGCGCGGTACTGGTATCGGGCCGGTCTCGTGATCGGCGGCGGCCACGCTGTTGCAGGGACGGACGCGCACTTTCACTCCGTGCCGGCCGGCCCACTCGACTAGCCTTCGCACCTCGACCGCGTCCGCGGTGTGGGTGACATGACCGTCGTCCGCGTTCAGGTAGGTGATCTCAAAACGCGCCGCGGTATCCCTCATCTCGCCGCTCACCCTGCGCCAGGGAGCTGGAAGCGGACCAGAACCGTCTTGCCCCGCCCTTTCGCAGCGGGCCCGACGCTGACGTCACCGGCGTACTCGGACGCCAGCTCAGCCACCGTCTGCAGCCCCCCGCCACGCGGGCCGCCCTCCAGATCGATCATGTGCGGATCCTGATCGCCCACCCCGATCACCAGCTGCCCAGCCGCCACCGTCACGGTGACCTCAGCCTCCGTGCAGCCTTCGGCTGCGTGGCGCACGGCGTTGAAGACGAGTTCGCTCACCACCAGCAACGCGGCGTCCACAAGCGCGGACCCGGGGTTCACTCCGAACGAGGCGATAGCCTCCGCGGTGCTGATACGCACCGCGCGCACGGATCCCGGAACCAGGGGCACCGATATCGCATGGCGTTGCACGTTCGGAAGGGCACGCACTCCTGCCCGCCCCTGTTCGGGACCACCCCAGCTCACGACGCACCTTCCTTGGCACCGCTGGCGTGCAGCTGCGCCAACAGGTCCTGCTGACCGGCGAGCAGCACCGTCAAAATCCGCCGCGCGGCCCCCATCAACTCCGTGACATCCCCGCCGGCCAGCTCGTAGACCACGGTCGAGCCACCGCGGGTCGCGGTCACGATGCCCGAACGACGCAGCACCGCGAGCTGCTGGGAAAGGCTCGACGGCTCGATCTCGATCGCAGCCAGCAGATCCCGCACCGGCATCGGGCCCTCCTGCAACAGTTCCAGCACACGGATCCGCACCGGGTGCCCCAGCATCCGGAAGAACTCGGCCTTCGCCTGGTACAGCGGAACCTGCGCCCCGCTCACCGCGGCCCCCCGCTACTCACTTCACAGCGCAGCCCCACCCCGTGCTCGCGCGCGACCCTCTGCACGTCCTCCAGCACGTCGCATGCCACAGCCACCTCGAAAGCGTCCTCGCTGCGGTGCGCAGTCTCAACATCAGCCCGCGCCGCCCGCAGCCGCTCCCGTACCGCCCCTGCGAACTCGCCCACCCCGACCTCCGCAGCCTGCGCCACTTGGGCACATATGAAACTAACCAATTGAAGAATTCTTCAATTGTAGCGTGCCCGAGTGGCCGCGAGCCTAGATCCTTCCGGGCTTAGCGTCCTCCCGTCGGATGCTCGGCGCGCACAGCGGCAAGCTGGCCGTGGTGTCACGGCGGCTCAGCCGGTCCGCGAAAGCGATGACGCAGTGCTCGTCACGGGCCCAGGGGCGGCCGGTGGGGCACAAGCGGCCCGCATCCCCACGGGGGAAACGGGCCGCCATCGTACGTGGGACTCAGGCCGCGGTCTTCTTCTGCAGATTGCTGTCGAGCGCGTCCAGGAACTGCTCCGTGGTCAGCCACGGGGCGTCCTTGGAGATGAGCAGCGCCAGGTCCTTCGTCATCATGCCGCTCTCGACGGTCTCGATGCAGACCCGCTCCAGGGTCTCGGCGAACCGGGTCACCCCGGGGGTGCCGTCCAGCTTGCCGCGGTGCGCCAGGCCACGGGTCCAGGCGAAGATCGACGCGATCGGGTTGGTCGAGGTCGCCTTGCCCTGCTGGTGCTGGCGGTAGTGGCGGGTGACCGTGCCGTGAGCAGCCTCGGCCTCGATGGTTTTGCCGTCAGGCGACATGAGGACGGAGGTCATCAGGCCCAGCGAGCCGAAACCCTGCGCCACGATGTCGGACTGCACGTCGCCGTCATAGTTCTTGCAGGCCCAGACGTACCCGCCCTCCCACTTGAGAGCCGAGGCGACCATGTCGTCGATCAGGCGGTGCTCGTAGGTGAGGCCCCTGGCATCGAAGGCGTCCTTGAACTCGGCGTCGAAGACCTCCTGAAAGATGTCCTTGAAGCGGCCGTCGTACTTCTTGAGAATCGTGTTCTTCGTCGACAGGTACACGGGGTACTCGCGGGCCAGGCCGTAGCGGAACGAGGCACGGGCGAAGTCCCGGATCGAGTCGTCGTGGTTGTACATCGACATCGCCACGCCGGCATCCGGGAACTCGTGGACCTCAAGTTCGATCGGCTCGGAGCCATCCCTCGGGGTGAAGGTCATGGTCAGCGTGCCCGGACCCGGGACCTTCAGATCGGTGGCGCGGTACTGGTCGCCGAAGGCGTGGCGGCCTATGACGATCGGCTTGGTCCAGCCCGGTACCAGGCGCGGCACGTTGTCCATGATGATCGGTTCACGGAAGATCACACCCCCCAGGATGTTACGGAGCGTTCCGTTCGGTGAGCGGTACATCGCCTTGAGGCCGAACTCCTCAACCCGCGCCTCGTCCGGAGTGATCGTCGCGCACTTCACGCCGACGCCGTACTCCTTGATGGCGTTCGCCGCGTCGACCGTCACCTGGTCGTCGGTAGCGTCACGGTGCTCGATGCTCAGGTCGAAGTACTTCAGCTCGACATCAAGGTACGGAAGGATCAGCTTGTCCCTGATGAACGACCAGATGATGCGGGTCATCTCGTCACCGTCAAGCTCAACAACCGGCCCAGTCACCTTGATTTTCGCCATGTACGGAACATCCCTCTCGAACTTCGGTCGTCGAGTCCGATTCAGGACCCCACATCAAGTATCTCGGTATCAAGATACTTGATGCCGAGATACTGATGTGATTTCCAGGCGCTGAAGCCTCAGCAGATGCCAGGCAGGGCGCGGTCATCCCCGGCGGACATCGGGGCTGCACCCTCTGAGCGCAGCGCCGAACATCTCGACCCCGGACGGGAAGCCACCTCGCCAGCCCGACGGCCCGGACAGTTTCACCGTCCGTCGGACAGCCAAGATGCATCAGCCTGCCGCGCCACGGAGCCAGGCATCAGGGCATCCACTCATGCGTGGGACGTGCGCACCGACCCGACGCGCACTGCGCGTCCATCTCCCGTGGCCGCCCGCCATACCCTGTTTCCCACTCTGGCGCCACGCAGTCGCTTTGATCGCTGGATGGGGACTCGTCTGTACTCGCAGGGGTGCGCAGGATGAGGACGGACATGTCATCGTGGCCGTCGCTGGGATGGTGCTCGGCCAGGGCGCTGCACAGTTGATCAACTGGAGCACCCGCATGCCGGTAGGCGGTCACAGCAAGCGAGTCCAGCTGTCTATGGAGCGATGGGCGCCTCATGCGCGGGGCACCAGGACCTGCCCGGGGGCGGCTGGGGCAGGTGGTCGTCTATTGAGTCTTCGCCGTCCTCGAACATGCAGGTCGGAAGCTCTGGAGTGGCGCTCCATGCTGATCTCGGGCGGGAGTCCGCGGACTTGATAATCCGTCATGTCATCGGTCGAGGCTGAGCCGCTCGCGGCGGCGCGGCCCGAAGGGCACATCAGGCCCCAGCATCATCTCCCGGTGCGGTACGTCTCGCTGCCCACGGCCGGCGACGGCGTCCGCGAGGGGCGCAGCCAGGTCTCCGTTGTATGTAATGTGCGGAAATGAAAAGAAGCGTGCGACTCGCTGACCAGTTGGACTGGTACTGGAGCAAGAACCTGCGGCCACGGTTGGAGGGTCTTACCGACGAGGAGTACTTCTGGGAGCCGGTGCGCGGCTGCTGGAGCATCCGCCCACGTGGCACGTCGGCCGCACCGATGTCGGAAGGTTCGGGGGGATGGACGATGGACTTCGCGTCCCCTGCCCCGGTGCCTGCGCCGGTGACCACGATTGCCTGGCGGCTGGCGCACATCATCGTCTCCTGCCTGGGCTATCGGGTCGGATGGCACTTCGGCGGCAAGGACCTCGAGTCCCAGGCATTCGCCTACGCGGGGACCGCTGACGAGGCGCTAAAACAGCTCGATGAGATGTATGGGAGATGGAACGCGGGGGTCCGCGAGCTCTCGGACGCTGACCTGGACAATCCGCCCACGGTGGGTCCCGAGCGGTTTCCCATGGAGAACCGGGTCCTGCACGTCAACAGGGAGCTGATCCATCACGGCGCCGAGATTTCCCTGCTGCGCGACCTCTACCGCTGGCAGGACGGAGCCGTGCCGCGCCGAATATGACTGATCATCTGTCAGCGTGAGAGCTCGAGGTTCGAGAGCACCAGGAGAGCGCGCAGAAGGTCGGTGGCGCGAGCGGGATCGGTGCGGAGTTTGGTGAGGATGCGCCAGGTCTTCAGGTGCGCGAAGCCGTGTTCGACGGGAGCGCGTGCGGCGGCCAGGACCCGGTTGGCCTGCTTCTCGCCGGGGGTGAGCTTGCGGGCGCGGGTGGCCTTGTAGCCGGTGACGATCACAGGGTCGTCGCCGTCGTCGGTGAGGCCAAGGAAGCCGAGGTCGGCCAGGGCGCCGAGGCCGGCCGCGCGCAGGTGGGTGAGGATGTGCTCGCGGCGGGCGGCGGTGATGTCGTGGGTGCGGCCGGGGCGGGCCGCGGAGATCCAGATCAGGTGGCCGTTTTCGTCCGTGAGGGCAAGGAAGTGCAGGCCGTGACGGCGGTGTTTGCCGGAGTAGTTGGGCCGGTTCGCGGCGCCGGTGGGGATCAGGGTGCCGTCGATGAGGACGACCTCGCCACCCCGTTTCGCGATCTTCTTGCATGCGCGGTCCAGGCGGGGTGCGCGGGCGGCGAGCAAGGATATCAGCTCGTCGCGCCAGCGGCGCACGGTGGTGTCGCCGACGGCGTTGCCGCGGCCATGTCGGCGATGCGCTGGTCGTGGCGGAGCACGGCGAGCACGATGATCACGCACCGTCCGGGCGGCAGGGCTCGCCAGCGGGATCCGATCTACTTCAGGTAGCGGCTCAGCAGATCGGTCCAGTATGCGTTGGTTCTTCGGGACACCGGCAGGCGGCACTGGTAGACAGGGAAGCCGGTGTCCCCGGCGGGCTCGCTGATCCTCTTCATGCACACGTCGAGCCAACGGCCGCCGGGGGCATGCCGGTTACGGGCGCGGCCCTCGTCCCTACGGTGCGATCTGGAAGCGTCCGTCAGGCAGTTTGCGCAGCCAGACCCGCCCGGCGAGCTCGCTCAACTTGCCGCGCAGCGGCTCCATTCGGCCCTTCGCCTCGACCTCGAGGCCAAGCTCGACGCCGACGTCCTTGACCCGGATGGGGCCACCGGCATTCCGCACGATCATCATGAGCCGCTGGTAGTCCGGCGACAGGACCTCCTCGCCCGCGCCCGCCTCCCGGTGTGGGACCAGCAGCACGCCGCGCCCGCCCACCTGCACCGTCGCTGCCTGTCTCTCGGCGTCCAGCTGGGCGTGCATCCGTTCCCACACGCGCATCGCCACCACGAGTTCCTCGCGCTCAGCACGGACCGCATCGAGCCGCTCGGCCAGGAGCTTCTCCTCCTCATCGAGCTCCGCCCGGCGGGCCGCAACGCGTTCGGCGACCTTGTTGATCTCCGTCATCCCGCGAGCCTACGAACCCGTACGACCCCGCGACCTGGAAACGAACAGACCGGCCTTGAACGCCGCTTTACGATCAAGAGCACAGACTGCCGCCCACGACCAGCTCGAGCATGCTCACAGACGATCACGCCACCCCGATGACCAGCGACTTCAAGATGGCGGGGCTTCATTGGGGCGCCGCCCCGGCCAGGACGTCTGAGGAGAAGGACTTCGGATGCCCTTGAGGCCACCGACAGGGAGTTGCGGGTGGGGTCGCGGAAGACGATGTGCTCCTGACTTAGGGCTTCGAAGGGCTTGGCCCGTGTGATGGTGATCTTCCTGTACACGATGCCGGTCACGGTCTCGGCTTGAGACACGAGAGGAATGGACACGCATTCTGCTTGCATAACGTCTGGGGCGAACAGCCACCCCCAGCTCTGGTGGACGGGGAGCCTTGCCGGAGCGGGCCCGTCCTGCCAGGGCCAGTGGTGGACGGCACGACGACGGGTGAAGGCGTTCACACGGTCGAGCAGGGTGGGGGCGAGTGGGCGGCCGTCCTCAAGGATCGCGGGGCCGGCGCCGTTGACGCGGGCGCGCAGAGCGGACAGCGCGCGGCGGGCATCGTCCGGAGACATGAGCGCGGGCAGCTCAGCAGGTTCGACGAAGTCGACGCCCTCGATCTCGCCCGGCGCCGGGCGGATGGACGCGATCCGGTCCTCGTCCCAGACGCCGCCGTCGAAGACGTGCAGCAGTTCACCGGGGAACCGTGCCTCGGGAGAAGTCCTGCGGCCTGCCGGGGACACCCAGTCGACGGCCAGCCCGCGGGTGAGGGGCACCGCGAGGCCCAGCTCCTCCTCGAGCTCACGGGCGGCACCCTGGGCCGGGGATTCGCCGGGATCCAGCGCGCCGCCGGGCAGCAGACGGGTGGGCCGGTAGCCGACGCGCTGGACCAGGATCCGGCCGTGCTGGTCGGTGATCAGTACCGACGTGCCGGCCCACAGGGCGTGGGAAGCGCGCAGCGCACCGTACGCTTCATCGGTCATCGCCACGCCGGGACGTTCGCCGGGTGCGGAAGTCGTGGACATCTCTCTCCGATCGGTGGGGTCCTGCCCGCGGCGGCAGGTCAGGTGGCCAGCTGGGCCGGGGCTGCGGCGGGTGAAATGTTCGGTCTGGATGATCCGGAGTCGCTCGGCTCCGGATGGACGGGCCAGGATGCCGGGCAGGGGCCGCTCACGCGCGATTTCTCCCGCTGCGAGCAGCCGGGACAGCCGTTCGACGGCCGCCCCGCGCTTCTCCGCCGACGCCCTCCCCCGCGAACCGAAGTGTCAGTGGTCGTAGAACCGTCGTGCCCGGACACGCACCGGCCGATCACGCTCAGCCCCAGCGGCAAGCTCGGTGGGGACGTGGACCGGCTGCATGTGTTCTACCGGCGCCTGGGTTCCTTCGAAACCACCAGGCGCGGCGAGTTCAGCGCCGGCAGGGAGAGCATGGTCCGTGTACCACTCGCCTTCGGCGCACCTGCTGAACGGCTGCCAGGCTCCGGCAGCTGCCGCGAGAAGAGCGTGAGCTGAAGCGGCCGGCCTGATCGGCCGGTAGCCCGCCTGACGCCGTCTCGCGGGCTACCGGCCCTTGCGGGGCGGCGGGATCCTCGGCAGGAGCTCCCACAAGGGGCGCCCGCCGCTGGCCCAGGTGGCGAGGGTGCGCCGGTCGGCGAGGTGCATGCGCAGCTGCGTGGCGAGGGGCTGGCAGCGGGTGGAGAAGCGGCCGTTGGTGACGACCAGGACGATGTCGGCGCCGTAGAGCTGGCGGGCGGTGCCGTTGACGCGTTGGAGGTCGGGGGTGCCGACGGCCGAGCCGCGGTCGCCGTCGCGGCGGTGTTTGCACTGGATGACCCAGGCGCGGCCGAGGGGGTCGGTGGCCAGGACGTCGGCGCCGTTGTCGCCGGCCCCGCCGATCTGGCGGGCGTCGGTGCACCCGTCGCGGAGCATCAGATCGCGGATCGCGTACTCGAAGTCGCGGTGGTGCAGGGAATCCAGCTGCGGGAGCCCGTAGCGCAGGGTCTGCTGCCGGACTCGGTCCCATGTCCGCTGCTGGCGATACCGGTGGACCCAGACCGTCCCGCCCACGGTAGCGAGTGCTCCGAGGACGATCAGCGCCCACCAGTTCACCAGCAGCCAGGAGATCACCGCCCACACCAGCGCGAGGCCCGCGAGGGCACCGAATCCGAGCAGGAGCAGCTGGGTGTCGCGCTGCTGCTGCCGGCGCGAGCGGCGACGGCGCGCCGGTGCGCCGCGGCGTGCGGGACGACGTGCTGCGGTCCTGCGGCGGGGTGGTGGGCGGCGGTTGGCCATCGGGCGCGCTCCGGGATTCAGCGGGAGGAGTCGGTGACGCCGGAGGCGAGCTGGCCCAGGAAGTCACCGATGCCCTGGCCCAGTGGGGTCGGGGCGATGACGATGCCGAGCGCGAGCACGATGATCACGGTCAGCTTCTCGTCGTTCCGGCTCCGGGCCTCGGTGCGCCGGCGCAGCCGCAGCAGCACGATGACGGCGAGCAGCACTCCCACGTTGATCGTCAGCACGTTCCTCCGCCCCCGGTCACCCTCGGCCTCGTTCCGACTCCTCTGTGTACCCGTCTCCCTCGTTCCGTGCCTTGCAGTCACTGGATGATGACGTAAAGGGATCGCTTGGCTGAATCGGCACAGCAAAGCGCAGGCAGTGCGTGGGACGGTTACGAAGAGACGATGTACGACCGCGGCCGACTCCATCCGGCCTTGGCCTCAGGTGGCGGGCCGGCCGTCCTGCCGGGTGACCCATCCCTGCGCGCTCCATGGCGATGCCGGCGATCTCGGCGTCGATCACGCCTTGGCAGCGGGGGCCGTGCGCTTGGTCGACCTCCGTCAGCGAACACCCCGCGGGTCACTTTGAGGCATCTCTCCGCCCTTCTCGCAGGTCAACGCCGCCGGATCGGCTCCCGGTGGCGGCGCCTGACCTGTGGTCGGCAGGCCCTGCTCGTCCTGGGCCATCCGCGCTGCGGCGACACCTACGCCCGTCTCGCCGCGGGCTTCCGCATCGGGATCGCCACGGCCTACCGCTATATACGCGAGGCCGTCGATCGCCTGGCCGCTCTCGCGCCGACGCTGGAACAGGCCATGACGACCGTCCGCAAGAAGGCGTACGTGATCCTTGACGGCACCGTGCTGCCGATCGACCGCATCGCCGCCGACACCCCCTACTACTCCGGGAAACACAAATGCCACGGCATGAACGTCCAGGTTCTCACCGATCCGTTCGGACGACTGCTCTGGGCCTCGTCGGCTCTGCCCGGCTCGACCCACGACCTGACCGCCGCGCGACACCACGGGATCATCGCAGCCCTTACTGAAGCAGGACTCCGGTGCTGGGCGGACAAGGCGTATCAAGGCGCCGGCGGACCCGTCCGCGTACCGTTCAGGGGGCGGCACCTCAAGCGGTGGAAGCATCGCCACAGCGCCACCCACGCCAAGATCCGCTGTCTCGGCGAGCAAGCCATGGCCACCCTCAAGAACTGGCGCCTCCTACGCAAGCTCCGCTGCAGCACCAACCGAATCACCGACGTCGTGAAGGCCGTACTCGTCCTCCACCACGCGTCAACATGAGGTTGGACATCGCTCAATACGTCAGCCACTCCGTGTCGGGGATCAAGTCCTCGATCCATTCCTGGCCTCGCATAGCCCACTGAGGAGCAAGGAACACTGGGCGACAGCGGGCGTGGTCACCGTTCTGCTGGCAACGCAGGACCAATCCCAAACTGAGGAGATACGGCTCCCCGCGGGGCCCGAAGCGCAGACCGTCCACATACTCGGGCAGGGTCGGATCCTCAAGTGTCGACGCAGTCTCCTCAAGCCAGGGTTCGAGCTCCGAGGGCAGTCGGCCAACCAGAGGAGTGCCGCCGATGCTTACCTGCGGCCCCCGGCAGGCGTCGACAGCTACTGCGGCCAGCGTCCCAGTCTCCGGGTCGTAATAGGTGTCGATGCCAACCCCGCAGAAGGGGTACCAACGCGCGTACTTCTCGACATCCCATGCATCAATCGGCTCGCCCAGAGCGGCTGAGACTTCCTCCCTGCTCTGACCGAACCGCATGGGCCCCACGGACTTCAACGGATCCCATGTCCATTCAGGACGCTCCCCGTCCCAGAGGAACCTCTCCGCGAACCAGACCAACGAACCCACCCCCGTAGAAGCATGCGTGCAGGAAGCATCCTTGCAAGGCCTGTTGCTGGCGGCACCATGCGCCTGACTGCGTGACCACGAACCCCGGGCGACTGTGGTGGCCTCGCCCGGCCAAGGGGCGCGAGATGTCCGGCAACAGCCCGGTCGCGCTCACTCCTGGTGGCCTCGCATCACGACCATGGTCCGGGCAGCCCTCCTCCACCACGCCTCAGCGTGAGGTTGGAAAAGGCTCACTCTCACAGTACGCGACGAGGCCGGACGGGATCACTCAGCCAGACCGCATGACGACGAAGCTATGCGTACGGAACTGCCGTTGGTGATCTGGGGGCCCGCCCGATTCGGCCCTGGGGTCGACGAGGTTGCCGCGCCCGGCCGCCGGAGCGTTATCCGGAGTCTGGAGCGCGGCAACTTCGTGCACAGGCAGATGGATAACTCCGAGCCACCGAGCTGGTTCCAAGACACGGGAGACTGGGTGGACGGCACTGGGAGGCGAAACTGCACCGGAGCCGTATCGCTGAATCACCGCTCCCCGGGGTCGAAGGCCCGGCCCCGAACCAGCACAAGCAGCTCATCCGGAGTCGATACGCCGCTGGAGATCACACACAGACACCAGTGGGCTGGGTTCCTCGGGGAACTGGCGACAGTTGTATACGCGAGCCCACCAGTACCGAGGCCGGAATCGGACGAAGTCCGGACCTCACCCTTTCGCCAGGCTCACGAGAGGCTTGCCCAAGACCGGTGCTGCAACTGGTCATTTCTGTCGCAGTGATGCAGCGGCGGTGATGAGCGCGGTGACGTGGTCGCGGTGGTCGTTGTCCCGGCGGGCGATGAGGATCCGGCTCGGTCCCGCGTCGGGGACAGGGACGCACACGATGCCCGAGGGCACGGGCGTGATGAGCGAGCGGGGCAGGACGGCGACGACGCGGCCGATCCGGACCAGAGCGGTGAGTTCACTGACATCGGCGATCTCGGGACCGCTCCCGCCGCCGGGGACGCCCGGCCACCGCGGGAAGACCTCGTCGCTGAGGTCGCCCAGGGCGACACGGTCGCGTCGGGCGAGCCGGTGTTCTCCGGGGAGGACGGCCACCCGGTCCTCGACGTGGAGGGTCTCGGTGGCCAGCCCGCCAAGGTCATCGAACGGCGCGTAGAGCAGGCCCGCGTCGGCGCGCCCGTCGCGCAGATGATCGGTGCGGTCAGTGGCGCCGCTGAAGAGGATGTCGACCCGTCGTGCGCCGGGCTGTTCCGCGTAGGCGGCGAGGATTCCGGAGAGCAGGTTCGCGTCCCCTCCGGGTTTGATCACGAACCTGAGCGGTGCGTCGTCGGCGGCGCGCTGAGCGTTCTGCACGGCGACCGTCATCGCGTTCAGCGCATGCCGTCCATGCTCCAGCAGGGCCGCGCCCGCGGGTGTCAGCACGACGCTGCGGCTGGTGCGGTCAAAGAGAGTGACGCGCAGCCGGGACTCGACGCGCTTAATGGTTTTGGACAGGGCGGGCTGCGCGACGGCGAGCCTGTCGGCGGCGCGGCCGAAGTGCAGTTCCTCGGCGACGGTGACGAAGTACCGCAGCTCCCTGACCTCCAAAAGATCCATTCCTTCAGGTTATCGAATACCTGCGGAAGAGGTCTTGGACACGGCCCGGTATCCGGTGTTCATATGGAGTCATGATCCACCACACCATGTTCGTCCAGTTTACCGAACCGATTCCTGACGCCGACCTGAACCGGTACTTCGCGGACCTCGAAAAAGCCACGAAGGGTACCGGCGTGCTCCAGACGTTCGCCGCGAAGCGCCACATCCCGGTCCCCGGCGAGGAGCAGATTCCGGCGTTCATCGCCACCGCCGTCGTCCAGCTCGGCGCCGCCGACATGGAGGCGCTGGGGACCCTGTTCGCCGCGTCGGAGGTCGGCGAGGTCTTCGACACGTGGCGCACCCGCTACCCGTTCAAGGCGGCGTGGGCGAATCACGAGACGCTGACGTGAGCGACTTCACCGGCAAGGCCGGCCTGGTCACCGGGGCCGGCAGCGGGATCGGACGCGCCATCGCGTCCGGTCTCGCCCGCCGCGGCGCGGCGGTGGCAGTCCTCGACCTGGACGAGGCCGCGGCGCACGAGACCGCCGAAGAGATCACCGGGGCAGGGGGGCGTGCGATCGTCATCCGGGTCGACATCGCCGACGAGGACTCCGTCCGGTCGGCGATCGGCCGGACCGTCGCCGAGTTCGGGCGGCTGGACCTGGCGGTCAACAACGCCGGCGTCCCGTCGAGCGGCCGGCAGCTGACCGGGATGCCGGCACAGGAGTGGGAACGCGTGCTGCGGATCAACCTGACCGGCACGTTCTTCTGCCTCAAGCACGGGATTCCCGAACTGCGCCGGGCAGGAGGCGGGGCGATCGTCAACATCGCCTCCGGCGGCGGCCTGCACGCCATCCCGCTGTCTCCCGCGTACGTGGCCGGCAAGCACGGCGTCGTCGGACTGACGAAGGCTGCCGCCGTCGACTACGCCGCCGACGGCATCCGGGTCAACGCGGTCGCCCCCGGGATGACCCGCACCGCGCACCTGGACCGGGCCGCCGAGGGCACCGGGTTGATCGCCCAGCACAAGGCACTCACCCCGCTCGGCCGTCTCGCCGCCCCGGACGAGATCGCCGACGCCGCCGTCTGGCTGTGCTCGGACGAATCCTCCTACATCACCGGAACCACGCTGTCGGTCGACGGCGGACGCCGCACCTGACCGGCAGGAACAGGCAGATCGGACGTGCGGCGGATCATCGCCGGCGAGGAGCGCATCGCCACCGATGCGCTCCTGGACACCGCCCACCGCCTTGACGTCGTCCCCGGCGGGCGCACCGAGATCGGACTCATGCGCATCGTCGAGCGACCGCGACCGCGACCGGTCCGGTCCGGGCAGCGCGGCGGGCGCGGGAGGCGGACGTCGGCGGTGGTGCACATTGATTGATCCGCGCCGGCCGGACCGGCAGATCGACCGCACCGCGACGTCAACCGTGACGCCGTCGGCCCGACGACCCCGGGGGAGTGCTCAGGGCCCAGGCGTGCGTGTCAGGCGCGGCCGAACACCCGGAGCATGTACTCCGCGCGGTCCACCGGGTTGAGGTCGCTCCGCCGACGGCTCGGCACCGGTCCGACGACCGGCTGAAAGCCGTGGAACCGGGTGACCATCACTCCCTCGCCCTGGCTCAATCCAGGCAGCCGCTGCTCCAACTTCTGCACAGTACGCGCCGGAATCGTCCCCTCCACCAGGCAGTTGCGGCCCTGTCCCCGGGTCGTCTCCGGTACGGCACCGCACTCCACCAGATTCAGCAGCACGGCACCGGCGTTCTCGGCCGGTACCTCCAGTTCGAAGCGGCTGACCGGTTCGTAGACCTGGGTACCCGCCTGCTTGAGCGCGTTCATCAGCACGAGCGGGGTGAGTTTGCGGAAGTCACCCGCCGCGCTCACCGGGCTGGCGAACCCCGAGTGGGTGAGGGTCACCAGGACGTCCAGCACTTCCCATCCCGCCAGTCCCTGCTTCAGAGTGGCCCGGACGGCTTCCTCCACGGCCGTGTGGAAAGCACGTGGCAGCGAACCGAGCTCCACCGAGCGCCGGAAGACGACGCCCGAGCCCGGCGCCCCGGGCTCCACCCGAAGACCGACTGTGGCCCAGAAGACGGTCTTGCTCCGACCGTCGATCTCCTCCACCGACTCGCCGGTCCCCACCGGGCGCTCCACACAGACGACCCGGGTGTCCTCGAACACCACGTCCAGCTTGAAGTCGTCGGCCAGCGTCGCCGCGATGACCTCCTTCTGCACTTCGCCGTAGAGCGAGACCGAAATCGTCCCCTCCTGGTCGTCCTTGTGGACGTTGATGAACGGGTCCTCGTCGGCCAACCGCATGAGCGCGTCGTGGAGTTCGGGCATCTTGCCGCGCCGGGTCGGCCGGATGACGGTCTCCAGGGCCGGCGGCGCGAACCGGTGTTCCCGGCCCAGCGCATCGGCGGACCCGAGCCGGTCGCCGATCCGGACGTCCTTGAGTCCCCATACCTTGGCGATGTCCCCCGAACGGGCCCGCGCCTCCACCACGGTGGAGCCACGGTCGAACACCTCGACCACGCTGGTCCGGCCGGGCAGTTCCACGACGGCACCGTGCTGGTCGCGCCGGAACACCGACACCTTCGACCGCGACCCGAGCGACCCCCGGCGCAGCCTGACGAAAGCGACTTTCTCGCCCGCCCAGCCGCGCTCGATCTTGAACACCGTGCCCTGGAGAGTGCCCTCGTCACCCGCCCGATCGACCGGGAACAGCCGGGTGATTCCTTCCAGCAAGGCGTCGACACCGGCGCCGGCCTTCGCCGATCCGAAGAAGACCGGACAGAGGAGCGCCTGGCGTGTCTGACGGACGAGTTCCTCGGTGTAGTCGTGCGCGGCCAGGGTCGTCCCGTCGTCGAGGTAGCGGGCCAGGAACTCGTCGCCGTGGTCCGCCAGGACCTCGGCGAGTTCGGCGGCGAAATCCGGATCGTGCGGCCCGACGGTCCGGATGATGGCTTGCGCCCCGGGGCGGCCGATTCCCTCGACCGTGGTCAGGGGTACGAGAGCGTGGGCGAGCTCGGCGCGGATCTCGGCCAGCAGATCGTGGTGGCGGGCTCCCGTGCGGTCGATCTTGTTGACGAAAAGGATCACCGGCATGCGCATCTTCACCAGCGTGCGCATCAGCAATCGTGTCTGCGCCTGCACGCCCTCCACGGCGGAGAGGACGAGCACCACACCGTCGAGCACACCGAGGGCCCGTTCCACCTCGGAGATGAAGTCCGGGTGGCCGGGTGTGTCGATGAGGTTGACTTTGACACCGTCCACGGTGAAGGACACCACGGCGGACCGGATGGTGATGCCGCGTCGGCGTTCGAGTTCGTGCGAGTCGGTCTGGGTGTCCCCGCGATCGACGCTGCCGACATGGTCGATGACGCCGGAGGTGTGCAGCAGCCGCTCGGTCAGGCTGGTCTTACCGGCATCGACATGCGCCAGAATTCCGATGGTCACGCTTGTCAAGAGATGTGTCCCCTGGTTCTACGGTCTTCTTGAGGATTACCGAAGCAACACGGAACTTTCGGGGCACGTCCATCTCCTTGTGAGTCTGCTGTCCGTGGGAACCGATCCCTGACCGGGAGGCGCCTTATCGGGACTTGACGGCACATTGTCCTGCCGGTACTGGCCGATCGGCAAGGGCATTTCTCATGGAACGGTCTCCCGGACCAGGAAGGCCGGTAGGTCTCACCCGGGGAACGCGGGGCGGCCGCCTTGTACGGATCTCCCCTGGTGCCTGGCCGAGAGCCCTGATGTGTCCGGGGCCAAGGAGAGTCCGGGGGCGTATGAGGTTTCGCGGAGTTCAATGTGCTGGGTCCGTCGAGCCGTCCGCTCTCGCCCGGGTCGGGTGACGGCAGGGCCGTGACCGCGACGCACGAAGCTCCTTGTCCGTTGCGTCAATGTCAACATCCGCTACGGAGCAAGGAGCTTCGTGGCTACGTATCGTGCCACCCTCGCCCCACCTGTTGCCCTCTTTCCTCGGTGGAGGACCTCATGGAGACCCGAAGGTGTGAACGCGGCTGCCTCCGGCGGAAGCGCATCTCCTTCTGGTGGTGTCCGGCTCGCGCCGGTGCGGTGTCAGGGGTGGAGCGACGCCGCGAGCTGGGCGCCCCACTCCTCGGCGCGTGCCTCCTCGTCGGCGACCAGGGGGCCCGCCATGCCGCTCACGCGGAAGCTCTCCCCGCGCTCGGCCAGCCGGAAGCCGCGCTTCTTCAGGGCCTTGTACGCGGACTTGGAGGCGGATCCCAGGGTGAAGCGCATTTCGAGCGAGGTGTCGAACGTCACCGCGCGCAGATCCGCCCGAGGGGCGACCTGGGCGATCCACTCCTGGACGCCCCCGCCGCCCTGCTCGGTCGCGCCCTTGGCGGCGGCCTGTTCGCGGGTCCGCTCCTTGGGGAGCGCGTAGTCGTGTGTGGGCGCGCCGACCAGTAACAGGGTGATGTCCGGGTCGAGTTCGCGAGGTGCCTCGCCCGGCCGGGTCAGGGTGACGGCCTGTGGGCCCAGGGCCTTCGTGAGGCCGGACGCGATGCTCCGGGCGACGACGCGGGTGTTGCCGAAGTAGGACTCGGCGACGATCAGAACACTCATGGGCGAACCTCTTTCCTGCCGCTGTGTGGCGCCCCTGCCCAGGGCCCGAGTTTTACACCGTAAATCTCGGTGGACCGATGCTATGTTTACGCCGTAAAACCCGTCAACCCGGCAGGGGAGTCCATGGCCGTCAGCCGGGCCCGCGGGCAGCACGCAGGGCTCTCCCGGGACGCCATCCTGGAGGCCGCCGTGCGCCTGGTGGACCGGCAGGGGCTGGCGGCTCTGTCGATGCGGCAGTTGGGCGCCGAGCTCGGTGTGGAGGCGATGGCCCTCTACCACCACATCCCGAACAAGAGCGCGCTGCTGGACGGGATGGTCGAACGCGTCGTCGCCGAGGCGTCGCCGCCCGACTTCGACGGTTCCTCCTGGTCCGAAGGGCTCCGCGTCTACGCGCGCTCGCTCCTGAGGGCGCTCGAAGCCCACCCCGACCTCGTACCCCTGTTCATGTCCCGGCCCGCCATGACACCGCGCAACCTGCGGGCCATGGAAGCCATGCTGGGTGCGCTGTGCGCGGCCGGGTTCGAACCCCGGCGGGCGCTCGACGTGGTGTACTCCCTCACCGGCTTCGTCCTGGGGCACGTCGCCGTCCAGACGCGGATCGAGGAGGCCGGTCCCGGCGGCGGGGCCGACGGCGCGGCCCTGCTGTCCGGCGTCGCCGCCGACGTCCACCCGCTGCTCTCCCGGGCCGCCCGGGACGACCGGCCGTCCGGTGCGGCGTCGCGGTTCGACTTCGCCCTCGACGCGCTGCTCGCCGGGTTCGCCGCGACGCGGGGCGTCTGAACGGGTACCACGACCGCGTCGAGGGCCGCCCCCTCTGCCGCCCGCCCGTGAGTCCGCCTGCCCGCGCACGTACCGGTCCCGGATCTCCCCTGGTGCGGATGTGTGTGCGTGAGGCGGTGAGTGGGGCTGCCTCGTGGGCGGGCGGCGGAAGAGAGCCGGTGCACATGTCTTCTCCTGGTCCGTGGGGCGCTGTTACATTCCGGAAAACAAGAATTCATTTCAGTCTGTGACTGGAGGCCCCATGACGGTTGTCGATGGTGTTCCCGCCGTGCACGCGCCGGCCCGTCGAGAGTTGCCACCGTCGATGGTCGAGCGGGTGACGCTGATCATGGATGTGTTCGAGGGGCGGTCGTCCCGGCTCTCCCTGGAGGAGGTGTCCCGGTGTACGCGCCTGCCGCGCTCCACCGCGCACCGCATACTCGACCAGCTCGTACGGCTGGGCTGGCTCGAACACACCGCTCTCGGTTACGGACTCGGGCGCCGCGCCCTCGGGTTCGGCGGAGGGGACGGGGCGCACAGCAGAATCCGCGAGGCCGCCGCCGCCCGTCTGCACCAGTTGCAGATCAGGACCGGGATGGTCGTACACCTGGCCGTTCTGGACGGGGCGGAGGTCCACTACCTCGACAAGGCCGGTGGGCGCTTCGCCGCCACCGTGCCCTCGCGGGTCGGCGGCCGGGCACCGGCCCACTCGACGGCCCTGGGCAAGGCCATGCTGGCCTGGCTCGACCCGGAGGACGTGGAGACCCGGGCCGGCGGCTCCATCACCCGGCTGACCCCGCGCACCATCGCCGATCTCAGCACCTTGCACCAGGAGCTCAACCGCATCCGGCGCCGCCACGGCCTCGCCTTCGAACGCGGTGAGTGCTTTCCCGACATCGCGTGCGTCGCCACCGCGGTCCGTGGCCCCGAGGGGCCCGTCGCCGCGATCTCCCTGGTGGGTGACGCCTGGTCCCCGCTGGAGAAGGTCGCCCCGCTGGTGGTGGACGCGGCCCGGCAGGTCTCCCTCGAACTGTTCCCCGGACAGGAGGAGGGGCGGGCCCAGGCCTCGCGTCGGTCGGGCCCCGCCCCGGAGGAGACGTGGTCCGCGCAGACCATGGACCGGCTGCTCACCGTCGGCCAGTACGGGGACTGGCAGTAGACCGGGACCAGGACCGGGACTTGGCGCCCCCGTTCCGGGACCGACACCAGGCCACCCGTACGGAACCGGCACCCGGCCGCCCGTTCCGGGACCGGACCAGGCGCCACCCGTACGGGACCGGCGCCATGGCCCCCGTACGGGACCGGCATCAGGCACCGCCTCTACGAGGCGGCGGGCACGGGAAAGTGGCCCCTCGCCCCCCGCCGGCACAGCTCAGCCCCAGTGGTCGCCCCAGCCCCACGGGTCGGGGGCCGGGGCGGCCGGCGGGCGGTCCACACCGAAGCCGCCGCGGAAGAAGAGCATCGGCTCCCGGTCGCTCACCGTCTCCAGGGCGAGGACCCGGCCCAGCACCACGTCGTGGTCGCCCGCGCCGTGCACGTCGTACACGTCGGCGTGCACACGGGTCAGTACGCCCGGCAGCGACGGCGTGCCCCACCGGGACAACTCCCAGCGCAGGTCCTCGTACTTGCGGCCCTTGCCGGAGCCGAAGCGGGCGCAGAGATCCGTCTGCTCCGCGGCCAGCACGTTCACCGTGAACCGTCCCGACTCCCTGATCCTCGGCCACGCACGCCCCCGGTGATCGGCGCAGAACAGGACGAGCGCCGGGTCCAGGGAGACGGAGGCGAAGGACTGGCAGGCGAAGCCGACCGGATCGCCGTCCCGGCCGACCCCGGTCACCACGGTGACCCCGGACGCGAAGGTCCCCATGGCGCGCCGCATGTGCGGGGGCGTCGGCGCGGTCTCCTCAGCGGCCTCCGGCGCGGACAGCGACTCTGCGGTCATCGGTTTCACCTCGACGGGGACGGTGCGGTGGTCTGCCCGGGACCGGGCAGGGGCCGAAGGTAGGACACCGGCCGGCCGCCCGGGGCGCGCCGTTCCCGATGAGTGGAACGGTGCCGGGGCGCGGGGCGGCGGCCCGCAGCCGTACCCCCGCGACCGCGCCTGTCCCGGTGACCGAGACATCCGCCGCGGGGTCCGGACGGCCGTGGCTACCGTCCTGGAACCGAGCGAACGGGGCCCGGGGCCACCCCGCCGCCGGACCGCCGGACACCAGATCCACGGACCACCGAGTCCAATCGAGGGCAGGGATGATGACGGAGCTGACCCACGCCTCCACACGGCGCGAACTCCCGACCGAACAGGGCGTACTGCGCTACCACGAGGCCGGCGACGGACCTCCCCTGCTGCTGTTGCACGGATCCGGCCCCGGTGTCACGGGCTGGCGCAACTACCGTGACAACCTCGCCACGTTCGCCGCGCACTTCCGCTGTCTCGTCCTGGAGTTCCCGGGGTTCGGGGTCAGCGACCCCGCCGACGGCCACCCCATGGTCACGGCCGGCTCGGCAGTGACCCGCTTCCTGGACGGACTCGGGCTGCGCCAGGTGGACGTCATCGGCAACTCGATGGGCGGCATCGTCGGCACCCGGTTCGCGCTCGCCCACCCCGACCGGGTCCGCCGGCTGGTGACGATCGGCGGCATCGGCCGGAACCTGTTCAGCCCGGGCCCCGGCGAAGGCATCAACCTGCTCACCGAGTTCACCGACGCCCCCTCACGCGAAAAGCTGGTGCGCTGGCTGAACTCCATGGTCCACGACCGGTCCCTGGTGACCGAGGAACTGATCGAGGAGAGGTGGGAGCAGGCCACCGACCCGGACACCCTCGCCGCCGCCCGCCGGATGTACGGCAGCGAGGCCTTCGCCGCCCGTACCGCCGCCGCGGCCGCCTCCGACGAGGCACCGTACTGGGCGACGCTGCACCGCCTCCGGACGAAGACACTGCTCACCTGGGGGCGCGACGACCGGGTCAGTCCCCTCGACATGTCGATCCTGCCGATGCGGACCATCCCCGACGCGGAACTGCACGTCTTCCCCGACTGCGGGCACTGGGTGATGATCGAGCGGAAGGCCGCCTGGGAGAGCGCGGTCCTCGCCTTCCTCACCCGCCGGGACGCGGCGTGAGCGCCGGCGCCCAGGAGACCTGGGACGAGGAGTTCGACTTCGTCGTCGTCGGCAGCGGCGGTGGCGGGATGACCGCCGCGCTGACCGCGGCCGACAGCGGTCTGTCCGCCCTCGTGGTCGAGAAGGGGGCGAAGTACGGCGGCACCACCGCCATCTCCGGCGGCGGCATCTGGATCCCCAACAACCCCACCCTGCGGGCCGCGGGCCACGACGACAGCCCCGCCTCCGTCCGCCGCTACCTCGACCGGCTCACCGAGGGCCGGGTGCCGGACGCCCGGCTGGACGCGTACATCGCCCAGGGGCCGGCCGCGATGGAACTGCTCGGCCGGAGCCGGTGGATGCGGTTTTTCTGGGTCAAGGGCTACGCCGACTACCACCCCGAGTACGACGGCGGACGCCCGCTCGGCCGCTCGGTCGAGGCGCTGCCCTTCGACACCCGCAAGCTCGGCGAGGACGAGAAGTACCAGCGGCCCAACAGCCTCAAGGGCCCGCTCGGACTCTGGATCACCGCGAAGGACTACCGGGACCTCGCCATGGTCAAACGGACCTGGCGCGGACGCTGGGCCTCGGTCGTCGCCGCCTGGCGGGTCTCCTCCAACACGGTCCGCCGCCGTCACATGGCGACCGGCGGACGCGCCCTGGTGGCGCGGATGCGCATGGCGCTGAAGGACACCGGGACACCCCTGTGGCTGCGCAGCCCGATGACCGGACTCGTCGTCGGCGCCGACGGCACCGTGCGCGGCATCACCGTGGAGCGGGACGGCCGCACCGTCCGCGTCCGCGCCCGGCACGGGGTGCTCCTGGCGACCGGCGGCTTCGACCACAACCAGGAGATGCGCGAGAAGTACCTGCCGAAGGGCGGCCGGGGCAACCACAGCGCCGGGGCCGTCGAGAACGTCGGCGACGGCATCACCGCCGGTCAAGCGCTCGGCGCCGCCCTCGACTTCATGGACGACGCCTGGTGGATGCCGTCCGTGCGCCATCCCGCCGGACCGGTGATCCCGCTGGTCTCCGAGCGGTGCATCCCGCCCTCGGTGATCGTCTCCGGGGACGGCAGGCGCTTCACCAACGAGTCGTCGCCCTATGTCAACTTCGTCCATGACCAGCTCGACGGCGGCCACGTCCCGGCATGGTTCGTGATGGACGCCAAGGCCCGCGCCCGCTACCCGTTCGCGCAGGTCCTCCCCGGAATGCCGTTCCCCGAGGGCTTCTACGGGAACGGCACCGTGCACCGGGCGGACAGCATCGACGAACTCGCACGCGCCATCGGTGTCCCCGCCGACGCGCGCGGCGACACCGTACGCCGGTTCAACGGGTTCGCCCGGACCGGCACGGACACGGACTTCGGCCGCGGGGACAGCGCCTACGACCGCTACTACGGCGACCCGACCCTGAAGAACCCCAACCTCGACGTGATCGACAAGGCCCCCTACTACGCCGTACGCATCGAGGTCGGCGACCTCGGCACCAAGGGCGGCCTCGTCTGCGACGAGCACAGCCGGGTGCTGCGCGAGGACGGCTCGGTCATCGCCGGCCTGTACGCGACGGGCAACACCTCCGCCTCCGTGATGGCCGGAGAGTACGCGGGGCCGGGCGCCACCATCGGCCCCTCCATCGTCTTCGGCCACATCGCCGCCCGGCACGCCGCCGCGACCCGTACGGACCCGGCATGACGCCCCCGCTGACCGTACGAGTCGTCGAAGTGATCCGGGAGACGGACGACGCGCACTCGCTGGTCCTGGAGCCCGCCGGGGCGGACCGGGCCCGGTTCACCTACCGGCCGGGGCAGTTCCTCACCGTCCGGGTGCCCTCCGAACGCCCCGGCGGAGCCGCCCGCTGCTACTCGCTGTGCAGTTCCCCGGCGCGCGACGAGCATCTGAAGGTCACCGTCAAACGCGTCCGAGGGGGGTACGCCTCCCACTGGATCTGCGACCACGTGACCGAGGGCGACACCCTGGAAGTGCTGCGGCCCGCCGGCACGTTCACCCCCGCCTCACTGGACGGCGACTTCCTGCTCCTGGCCGCGGGCAGCGGCATCACCCCGGTGATGTCGATCCTCGTCTCCGCCCTGCACGCCGGGACCGGGGCGATCACCCTCCTCTACGCCAACCGGGACGAGCGGTCGGTGATCTTCCGCGACGAACTGGCCTCCCTGGCACAGGAGTACGCCGGACGGCTGAGCGTCGTGCACTGGCTGGAGTCGGTCCAGGACCGGCCCACCGGAGCCGGGCTGCGGGCCCTCCTGGCGCCGTACACCGAGCGGGACGCCTTCGTCTGCGGGCCCGGCCCCTTCATGGACCTCGCCACCGGCGCGCTCACCGCCCTGGGCATGCCTCCGGACCGGGTCACCGTGGAGCGCTTCACCTCGCTGACCGGCGACCCGTTCGCCGCGCGCGAGCCCGCACCGGAGCCGGGGCCCGGAACCACCGGGCCGGTCAGCACCGCCGAGGTGGAGCTGGACGGGGAGAGCCGCACCGTCGGCTGGCCACGGGACGCGCCGCTGCTCGACGCGCTGCTCGCCGCCGGGGTGGACGCCCCGTACTCCTGCCGGGAAGGCGCCTGCAGCGCCTGTGCCTGCGTGCTCACCGAGGGCGAGGTGGCCATGGAGCGCAACGAGGTGCTCGACGCCCAGGACCTCGCCGACGGCCTGATCCTCGCCTGCCAGGCGCGGCCGCTCAGCGAGCGACTGAAGGTCACCTACGACGGCTGACCGGCCCGGCCCAGCCCCTGGGAGCGGCCTGTGACGGCCGATCAGCCCCCGGGGGGTCACCCACGACGGCTACCGGCCACCTGAAGATCACCCGCGGCGGCCGGCCGGCCGCTTGAACGTCACTCACGGCGGCCGGCCCGCTCCTCTCGTACCCGTTTCCCGTACCCACTCGACCCGGATGAGGTTCGAACCGTGCCCAAGGCGACCGCCGCGATCGTCGGATCCGGCAACATCGGCACCGACCTGATGTACAAGCTCCTGCGCTCCCAGGCCATCGAGCCACGCTGGATGATCGGCATCGACGAGCAGAGCCCCGGCCTCAAGCGCGCCGCCGACCACGGCCTGCGTACGAGCGCCGACGGCGTCGAAGCCCTGCTGGCCGGCGACGAGCGGCCGGACCTGGTCTTCGAGGCCACCTCCGCCTCCGTCCACCGGGCCAACGCCCCCGCGTACGCCCGGCTCGGCATCCAGGCCATCGACCTGACGCCCGCCGCGATCGGCCCGGCCGTCGTGCCCGCCGTCAACCTCGGCGACCACCTCGACGCGCCGAACGTCTCCCTCATCACCTGCGGGGGACAGGCCACCATCCCGGTCGTGCACGCCGTCTCCCAGGTCACCGAGGTGCCCTACGCGGAGATCGTCGCCAGCGTCGCCTCACCGTCCGCGGGACCCGGAACCCGCGCCAACATCGACGAGTTCACCCGCACGACCGGCCGGGGCATCGAGACGATCGGCGGCGCCGCCAAGGGCAAGGCCATCATCATCCTCAACCCGGCCGAGCCGCCGATGCTGATGCGGGACACCGTCTTCTGCGCCGTCCCCGCCGACGTCGACCGCGACGCGGTCACGGCCTCCGTCCACGAGACCGTCGCCCGAGTGGCCGCGTACGTCCCCGGCTACCGGCTGCGCACCGAACCGCAGTTCGACGGGCCGACCGCGGTCAGCGGCGGGCTCGCCCGGGTCGCGGTGTTCATCGAGGTGGAGGGCGCCGGCGACTTCCTGCCGCCGTACTCCGGGAACCTCGACATCATGACCGCCGCCGCCACCGAGGTCGGCGAGGGCTTCGCCCGGCGGATCACCGCCCGTCGCGCGGCCGTCTGACCCCCTCACCGAGGAGTACACGAGTCATGCCCACGCCCTACAGCTCCGAGCTGGACATCCGCGTCACCGACTCGTCCCTGCGGGACGGATCGCACGCCAAGCAGCACCAGTTCACCGTCGACCACGTCACCTCCGTCGTCGCCGCCCTCGACGACGCCGGAGTCCCCGTCATCGAGGTCACCCACGGTGACGGCCTCGGCGGCTCCTCCTTCAACTACGGCTTCAGCCACACCCCGGAACAGGAACTCATCAAGGCCGCGGTGAAGACCGCGCGCCGGGCCAAGATCGCCTTCCTGATGCTGCCGGGTCTCGGCCTCCAGGACGACATCCGCGAGGCCGCCGACAACGGTGCCGCGGTCTGCCGTATCGCCACCCACTGCACCGAGGCCGACATCTCCGTCCAGCACTTCGGGCTCGCCCGCGAACTCGGCCTGGAGACCGTCGGGTTCCTCATGATGTCGCACAGCCGGCCGCCGGAGGAGCTGGCCCGGCAGGCCCGCGTCATGGCCGACGCCGGCTGCCAGTGCGTGTACGTGGTCGACTCCGCCGGTGCCCTCGTCATGGAGCAGACGAGCGACCGCGTCGCGGCACTGGTCGCCGAGCTCGGCGTCGACGCCCAGGTGGGCTTCCACGGCCACGAGAACCTGGGCCTGGGCGTCGCCAACTCCGTCCTCGCGGTCCGCGCGGGAGCCCGGCAGATCGACGGATCGACCCGGCGCTTCGGCGCGGGCGCCGGCAACACGCCCGTCGAGGGATTCGCCGCCGTCGCCGAGAAGCTCGGCCTCCGCACCGGCATCGACGTACTGAAGATCATCGACGCGGCCGAGGACGTCGTACGGCCCGTCATGGACGGCGAATGCCTCCTCGACCGGCTCTCCCTGACGATGGGGTACGCCGGTGTCTACTCCAGCTTCCTGAAGCACGCCGCCCGCCAGGCCGCCACCTACCAGGTGTCCGGCGCCGAGATCCTCATGGAGGCCGGCCGCCGCGAGCTCGTCGGCGGCCAGGAGGACCAGCTCATCGAGATCGCGGTCGCCCTCGCGGCGAGGGACCGGTCCGCCAGCACCCAGAACCCCGCCGGGAAGTGAGTGAAGCCATGTCCCATCCCGTACGCGAAGCGGTCGAAGCACACGCCGAGGAGATCCGCGCCCTCGGCCCTGCCAACGAGGCGCTCGGCCGTCTCGACGACCGGGCCGCCACGCTCCTGCGGGAGGCCGGAGCGATCCGCATGCTCCAGCCCACGACGTACGGCGGCCTCGAACTGCACCCGCGCGAGTTCGCCGAGACCGTCATGAGGATCGCCTCCCTGGACGGTGCCACCGGCTGGGTCGCCGGGGTCGTCGGTGTCCACCCCTGGGAGATGGCGATGGCCGACCCCCGGGTCCAGGAGGAGGTGTGGGGCGAGGACCACGACACCTGGATCGCCTCCCCGTACGCGCCGATGGGCCTGCTGAGGCCCGTCGACGGCGGATACGTCTTCGACGGCCGCTGGCAGTTCTCCTCCGGCACCGACCACTGCCGGTGGATCTTCCTCGGCGGATTCCTCACCGACGCCGACGGCGGCCGGCTCAGCCCCCCGCGGTCCGTCCACGTCATCCTGCCCCGCGCCGACTACGAGATCGTGGACGACTCCTGGGACGTCGTCGGGCTGCGCGGCACCGGCAGCAAGGACGTCGTCGTCAAGGACGCCTTCGTGCCCGCCCACCGGGTGATCGAGTACGCCAAGGTGGTCGACGGCTCCCTCGCCGCCGAGTCCGGGCTGACCAACCCCGCCTACCGGCTGCCGTTCTCCGCCGCCTTCCCGCTCGGCATCACCGCCGCCGTCATCGGCATGTGCGAGGGCGCCCTCGCACACCACCTCGCCTACCAGGCCGACCGCGTGCAGATCACCGGCCAGGCCGTGCGGGACGACCCGTACGTCCTCTACGCCGTCAGCGACGCCGCCGCCGAGATCGCCGCCTCCCGCTCGGCGCTCCTGGACAACGTCAGCCAGATGTACGACATGGTCGCCGCCGGCCGGGAGATCACCTTCGAACGGCGCGCCGTCGGCCGGCGCACCCAGGCCGCCGCCGCCTGGCGGGCGGTCCGCGCGGTCGACGAGGTCGTCGCCCGCTCCGGCGGGAACGCCATGCGCATGGACAACCCCATCCAGCGGTTCTGGCGCGACGCGCACACCGGCCTGACCCATGCCATCCATGTGCCAGGGTCCGTCTTCCACGCCTCCGCCCTGACGGAGATCGGCGTGGAGCCGCCGCAGGGCCCGATGCGCTCGATGATCTGAGCCCCGACGCACGGAACCCCGGATGCCCGGACGCCCCGACGTCCGGACGCAGCCGACCGGACCAGAGAGGAACACCGTCATGACACAGATCCGCGGACTCGGATATCTCCGGGTCCAGACCCGGGACGTCTCCCGCTGGCGCGAACTCACCGTGGACGCGCTCGGATTCGCCGAAGGGACGGGCCCCGACCCCGAGGGCCTCTACCTGCGCATGGACGAACGCCGGGCCCGCCTCGTCGTCCTGCCCGGTGACAGCGACACGGTGCTCTCGGTCGGCTGGGAGGTACGTGACCAGTTCGCGCTCGCCGCCGTGGGCCGCGCCGTCGAGGCGTCCGGCACAGTGGTGAAGGTGCTCGACCGGAAGGAGGCGGACGACCGGGGCGTCGAGGAGGCCCTCACCTTCCTCGACCCGGCCGGAGTGCCCGTCGAGGTCTTCTTCGCGCCGATCCTCGACCACAGCCCGGTCCTGACCGGGCTCGGCCAGCGGTTCGTCACCGGCGGCCAGGGCATGGGGCACGTCGTCCTGCCCACCACCGCGATGGACGACACGGTCGCCTTCTACACCGAGGTGCTCGGCTTCCTGCCGCGCGGCGGGATCAGGCTCGGTGGCCAGTCACCCGACGCCCCGCCCCGCAGGGTCCGCTTCATGGGCGTCAACGAACGCCACCACAGCCTCGCCGTCTGCCCCGCCCCGCACGCCGGCGAACCCGGACTGGTGCACCTGATGGTGGAGGTGGACACCCTGGACGCGGTCGGCCGGGCCCTCGACAACGTCGGCGAGCGGGGCTTCTCGCTCTCCTCCACGCTGGGGCGGCACACCAACGACAAGATGGTCTCCTTCTACGTGCGCGCGCCCGGCGGCTGGGACATCGAGTACGGCTGCCAGGGCATGCGGGTCGACGAACGGCACTACACCGCCGAGGAGATCACCGCCGACAGCTACTGGGGTCACGACTGGTCCGGGTCCGAACCGCTCGCCGCCTTCGCCCCGCCGGACAAGACCGGATGAGCCCCGCCCGGCCCTCGCCGGGTGACGGCACGTCCTTCCGGCGACGGGCCGGGACCGCCGCGGCGGGCGGCGGCTGAACGCGGACGGTCCTGGGCCCCGGGCGGACCCAGGACCCAGGACCCAGGAGGACCTGACGGTCCGGACGGGCTCCGTCGTCAGGAGGGCGGAGCCACGTCCCCCGCCCCGTCCACGAGCGGGAGCGTGCCGCGCAGCGCTGCCTCCCGGATGGTGTCGCGCAGCGCCCCGCACCCCTCGAAGGCCCCGCCGGACGGGCCGCGTTCGGCGCACGCCGCCGTGGCCCGTCCGTCCCACTGCACGCTCGTCTGCTGCCAGCTGCTCTTGCGCACCAGGACCCGCGCCGCGCACCGGTCGCAGGCCAGGGGACGCATCGCAGGGCCGTCGGCCAGCCGGTTGTCGAGCCGCATCAGACCGGCCGGCCCTCGGTGGCGGCCTTGCGGGCGAGGTTCGCCTCGACCTCCTTCTGCCACGCCTCGACGGGGCGCGTGGTGTCCAGCTCGAACTCGAAGCGGTCGGTCATCTCCGGTGTCACGTCGGCGGCGTCCACGTAGAACTGCTCGTACCAGCGGCGTAGTTGGTAGACCGGCCCGTCCTCCTCGCAGAGCAGCGGATTGTCGATGCGCGACTTGTTCTTCCAGATCTCGATGTCCTGCTCGAAGCCCAGCTTGATGAACTGGCCCATGCCCGCCGCGAGCTCGTCGGCGGCCTCACCGGACAGGGTGGGTGAGCGCTTGACGACGATGCCGTACTGGAGCACGAAGCGGTTGGCGTCCACGGGATAGTGACAGTTGATCAGGACCGACCGCACGTCGTCACCGGTGTCGTAGTGGTAGGTGAGGTCGTCGATCATGAAGGACGGCCCGTGGTAGGAGGCCACCGAGTTGCTGCCGGTGGTCCTGGGCTTGCCGTCCTGCTCCTGGGGGCGGGCGTCGGGGCGGCCGGTGCCGCGCATGTACTGCGTGGCGGTGTGGCCCTCGAAGACGTTCTTGAAGTAGGTCGGGAAGGAGTAGTGGACGTAGAAGAAGTGGGCCATGTCCACCACGTTGTCGACGACTTCGCGGCAGTTGGCGTCCACGACCGTCTCGTACCAGAGCCAGTCGGTCCACTCCTCGCTCGTGGCCCCCTCGATGCGGGGGATCGTCACGTCGGCGGGCGGGGGTTTGCCCTCCGGGTCGTTCCAGACGAAGAGCATCCCGTCCTGGTCCAGCGTCGGCCAGGACGCGGTGCGGGCCCGCAGCGGGACCCTCTTGGAGTACGGGATCCGCTCGCAGCGCCCGTCGCCGCCCCAGCGCCAGTCGTGGAACGGACACGCGACCTGGTCGCCCTTGACGGTGCCCTGGGAGAGGTCACCGCCCATGTGCCGGCAGTAGGCGTCCAGCACGTTGAGGGTGCCGTCGCCCGCCTGGAACACCACGAGCTTCTGACCGAAGGCCCGCACCGCGTGCGGTGCGCCGTCCTTGTACTTCTCCGCGAGGCCCAGGCAGTGCCAGCCGCGGGCGAACCGGGTGGGTGCCGCACCGGCCTCGATGGCCCTGACCTCGTCGGGTGCTGACTCGACTGCGCTCACGTTGCTCTCATCCCCTCGTCAGGACGCGTGGTCTCACGGTCCGTGGACGGTAGGCCCGCGCGCCACCGCTCGGCCGGGGGAGTCCCACTGACCGGAACCGGTACGCCGGGCGCCGTCGAGGAGCGGTCCCGGTCGGTGGGACGGAGCGCGTTCCGCCGCGCCCGTCCGGGATACGGTCCGCCGCCTTGCCGGAACAGATCCCCGGGGTGATCGCCTTCGCGGACTCGCGGTCTCGCGGACTTGCGGGACGCGGGGTACCTCACGGGCGCCGAGCTCCGGGCGGACGGCGGATCCCGCATCTGACGCGTCCGGCGGGCCCGGTGTCCGACGGCTCGGGCGGGCCCATGTCCGACGGTTCCGGCGGCCCCCGCCCGGTGCGCTCTCCCGGCGGGGGCGCGACCACTGAGCGGGACCGGCCCTTGCCCGTTTCCAGAACCAATTCTAGTTTTTCCGTCAGTGCCAACGCCGACCGCCCCACCAGGGGCCTCACCCTACGGAGAGCCATGACCGAGGCCGTCATCGTCGAAGCCGCGCGGACACCGGTCGGCCGGCGCCGGGGTGCCCTGTCCGGGCTCCACCCGGCGGAACTCCTCGGACTCGCCCAGAAGGGCCTCCTGGAGCGCGCCGGGATCGCCCCCGACACCGTGGAACAGGTCATCGGAGGCTGCGTCACCCAGGCCGGCGAACAGTCCAACAACGTCACCCGCAACGCCTGGCTGCACAGCGGACTCCCGCACACCACCGCCTGCACCACCATCGACTGCGCCTGCGGATCCTCCCAGCAGGCCGTGCACCTGGTCGCCGGACTGATCGCCTCCGGCGCCGTCGAGACCGGCATCGGCTGCGGCGTCGAATCGATGAGCCGGGTCTTCCTCGGCGCCGCCCTCGCCCCCGGCACCGGCTCCCCGGCACCGGAGAGCTGGACCCTGGACATGCCCGACCAGTTCACGGCCGCCGAACGCATCGCCCGCGACCGGGGCATCACCCGGGCCGACGCGGACGCCCTCGGCCTCGCCTCCCAGCGCAAGGCGGCCCGCGCCTGGGCCGAAGGACGCTTCGACCGGCAGATCATCGAGATCCAGGCCCCCGTCATGGGCCCCGGGGGACCGACCGGCGAGACGGCCCTCGTCAGCCGCGACCAAGGGCTGCGCGCGACCACCCCCGAAGCCCTGGCAGGCCTCCGTCCCGTCCTGCCCGACGGCATCCACACCGCAGGGAACTCCTCCCAGATCAGCGACGGCGCCGCCGCCGTCCTGCTGATGAGCCGGGAGCGCGCCGCCCGCGAAGGACTGCGCCCCCGCGCCCGGATCGTCGCCTCCGCCATGGTCGGCTCCGATCCCTACTACCACCTCGACGGACCCGTCGCCGCGACCGAACGGGTGCTCGGCAGAGCCGGGATGACCCTCGCCGACATCGACCTCGTCGAGATCAACGAGGCCTTCGCCTCCGTCGTCCTGTCCTGGGCCCAGGCGCACAAGGCCGACCTGGACAAGGTCAACGTCAACGGCGGCGCCATCGCGCTCGGCCACGCCGTCGGCTCCACCGGTGCCCGGCTCGTCACCCAGGCCCTGCACGAACTGGAGCGCACCGGCGGGTCCACCGCCCTGATCACCATGTGCGCGGGCGGTGCGCACGCCACCGCCACCGTCATCGAACGCATCTGAAGGGCGCCATGACCATCGGACTCACCCAGGAACACCGCGACCTGCGCGACGCCGTGCGCGCCTTCGCGGAGCGGCACATCACCGAGGACACCCTGCGGGCCGCCGCCGACGCGGACAAGGAGACCCTCCCCGCCCACTGGGGCGGTCTCGCCGCACAGGGACTCCTCGGACTCCACCTGCCGGAGGAGGCGGGCGGCGCGGGGTACGGACTCGTCGAACTCGCCGTCGTCACCGAGGAACTGGGCCGCGCGGTGGCCCCCGGGCCGTTCCTGCCGACGACGCTCGCCTCCGCCGTGCTGCACACCGCCGGACACCGTGGCCACCTCGCCGCGCTCGCCGCGGGCACCACCCTCGGCGCGGTCGGACTCGCCCCCGGCACCCTCGTCCTGGACCGCGCCGACGACGGCACGGCCACGGTGACCGGGACCAGTGAACTCGTCGTCGGCGGACACCTCGCCGACGTGTTCGTCCTGCCCGCCGCCGACGACGGCCGCACCACCTGGCTGGTGCTGCCCCGCGCCGCCGTCGGGACCACCGACGTCCGCAGCCACGACCTCACCCGCCGCTCCTCCCGCGTCACCGTCCGCTCGGTGCCCGTCCCGGCCGCCGACCTGCTGGACCTGGACCCGCGGACGCCCCTGGACCTCGCCGCGGTCCTGTTCGCCGCCGAAGCCTCCGGGCTCGCCGACCGCTGCGTGGCCACGGCCGCCGGCTACGCCCGTGTCCGGGAGCAGTTCGGCCGCCGTATCGGCCAGTTCCAGGGCGTCAAGCACCGCTGCGCCCGCATGCTCGCCCAGGCCGAACAGGCCCGTGCCTGCGCCTGGGACGCCGCCCGCGCGGCCGGCCCGGACGGCGCCACCGACCCCCGGGAGGCCTCGCTGGCCGCCGCCGTCGCCGGAGCGGTCGGCGTGGACGCCGCGTTCGCGGTGGCGAAGGACTGCGTCCAGGTGCTCGGCGGTATCGGCTTCACCTGGGAGCACGACGCGCACCTCGCGCTGCGCCGCGCCCACACCCTCCGGGTCACCCTCGGACCGGCCGGCGCCTGGCGCCGCCGCGTCGCCCGGCTCGCCCTGGACGGCACCCGCCGCACTCTCGGGGTCGAACTCCCGCCCGAGGCCGAGGCCGTACGCGAGCGGATCCGTGCCGAACTGGGGGAGGCCGCGGCCCTGGAGGGCACGGAACGCCGCACCCACCTCGCCGACCACGGCTACACCGCACCGCATCTGCCGGCCCCCTGGGGCAAGGGCGCCGACCCGGTGACCCAGCTCGTCATCGCGGAGGAACTGCGGGCGGCGGACCTCACCCCCGTCGACATGATCATCGGCGGCTGGGTGGTCCCCACGCTCATCGCCCACGGGGACTCCGCCCAGCGGGAGCGGTTCCTCGCGCCGAGCCTGCGCGGCGACCTCGTCTGGTGCCAGCTGTTCAGTGAACCGGGCGCCGGATCGGACCTGGCGGGCCTCAGCACCCGCGCGGTGAAGACGGACGGCGGCTGGCTGGTCACCGGGCAGAAGGTGTGGACCTCCATGGCCCACGACGCCCACTGGGGCGTCCTGCTCGCCCGCACCGACACCGCCGTACCCAAGCACCGGGGCATCTCCTACTTCCTCCTCGACATGACCAGCCCCGGCATCGAGATCCGGCCGCTGCGCCAGATCACCGGAGAGGCCGAGTTCAACGAGGTCTTCCTGGACGAGGTGTTCATCCCCGACGCACTGCTCGTCGCCGCCCCCGGTGACGGCTGGAAGCTCGCCCGCACCACCCTCGCCAACGAACGTGTCGCCCTCTCCCACGACTCCGTCGGCTCCGGCGCCGAGGCCCTGCTGGAGATCGCCGCAGCCTCCGGCACCCTCGACGACGAGCGGCTCACCACCCTCGGCGGCCACCTCTGCGACGCCCAGACGGGCGCCGTGCTCGCCCTGCGCACCACCCTGCGGAGCGTCTCCGGGCAGCAGCCCGGCGCCGAGGCCTCCGTCGCCAAGCTGCTCGGGGTCGAACACCAGCAACGCGTCTGGGAGACCTGCGTGGAGTGGCAGGGGACCGACGCGCTCACCGGCGAGGGCGAACGCCACGACGCCGTCTGGATGTTCCTCAACTCCCGCTGCCTGTCCATCGCCGGCGGCACCACGGAGGTCCAGCTGAACATCATCGGCGAACGCATGCTCGGCCTGCCCCGTGACCCCGAGCCCACCGAGAGAGGCTGACCATGCCCATCGACCGCGACAAGGCGCTGACCGCGGACCCGTCGGTCCGCGAGATCCGCTGGAGCACGCGCGACGTCCTGCTGTACCACCTGAGCCTGGGCGCCGGAGCCGACCCGGCCACCGGACCCGAGCTGTCCCTGACCTATGAGCGGGGCCTCACGGTGCTGCCCACCTTCGCCCTGGTGGCCGGCTCCGGGATCTCCTCGGGTGAGACGGCCGGACCCGGTCTCCACCTGCCCGGCATCGACGTCGACCTGCGTGCCCTCCTCCACGCCGGCCAGGGACTCCGGGTCCACCGGCCCCTCCCGGCGTCCGGCACCGCCACCCTCCGCTCCCGCGTCGCCGAGGTCTGGGACAAGGGCAGGGCCGCCCTCGTCGTCCTGGAGTCCACGGCCACCGGCCCCGACGGCCGGGCGCTGTGGACCACCACCACCCGCGTCTGGGCGCGTGGCGAGGGCGGCTTCAGCCAGGACCCCGGCCCGGAGGACGAGCGGGTGACCCCACCGGACCGCCCCGCCGACACCGTCCTCACCTCCGTCACCGCGCCCCAACAGGCCCTCTGGTACCGGCTCAACGGCGATCTGAACCCCCTGCACGCCGATCCGGCGACCGCCCGCGCCGCCGGGTTCGACCGGCCGATCCTGCACGGACTGGCGTCGTACGGCCTGGTCGGCAAGGCCCTCGTCGACGGCGTCCTGGACGGCGACGTCACCCGCCTCACCGGCCTCGACGCACGCTTCGCCGGCCCCCTCGTCCCCGGCGAGTCCCTGACCACCTCCGTGTGGCGTACGGGACCCGCCGGTGACGGCACCGAACGTCTCGTACTGCACACGGCCTGCCCCGAACGCGACGGCGCGCCCGTGCTCACCCACGCGACGGCGACGGTGGTGGCGTCATGACCGTCCCCGCCCCCGAGAACACCGCGGCATCCACCGGCCCCCGCCTGGTCGCCGAGGAACACAAGGACGGTGTCGACGCCGCCGTGGCCGCCGCCCGCCGGCTGGTCACCGCCCTGCTACGGGCCGGTGACGGCACCGGCGCCGACCTGGACGCCGTCGCCGCACAACTCGACGCCGTCGCCGTCCGGCTCACCGAGGGCGCGCCCCCGGTGAGCGAACGCCTCGCCGAGATGTGGCGCGGCGAGGGCGTCACCCGCCACGACCCCGTCACCGGCCCGGAGAACGCCCTCGCACCGCCGCTGCGCCTGTACGGCACCGAGGAGGGCACTGTCGAAGGCGTGGTCACCCTCGACCTGCCCTACCAGGGGCCGCCCGGCCATGTGCACGGCGGTGTCTCGGCGCTGCTCCTCGACCACACCCTGGGCGTGGCCAACCACTGGGCCGGCACCTCCGGGATGACGGCCGAGCTGACCCTGCGCTATCTGCGGCCCACCCCGTTGTTCGAACCCCTGACTGTCACCGGCCGCCAGGTCTCGGTGGACGGTTCCCGGATCCGGACGGCCGGGGAGATCCGGGCCGGGGACCGCGTCTGTGTCACCGCGGCGGGGCTGTTCATCAACAAGCAACTGCCCAGGCCGAGTTGAGGGAGACGTTCGATGGGGCACTTCGACGGCAGGACCGCGGTCATCAGCGGCGCGGGCCAGGGGGTCGGCCAGGGCATCGCCCTGGCCCTCGCCTCCGAGGGGGCCTCCGTCGCCGTCCTCGGGCGCACCGAGCGGACACTCGTGGCGACCTGCGAGCTGCTGCGCGAACGGGGCGCGCGGGCCGAGCCGTTCGTCTTCGACGTGCTCGACACGGCGGGTGTCCCGGCCGTCGTGGAGGACGTCGCCGCGCGCTTCGGCGGGATCGACATCCTGGTCAACAACGCCTACAGCGGGTGCTACGGGCCACTGCTGTCGCTGAGCGGCGAACAGTTCCGCAGGGGCTTCGACAGCGGCCCGTTCGCGGCGTTCGCCTTCATGAAGGCCGCGCACCCCTATCTGAGGGAGAACGGCGGGGGCGTGATCATCAACCTCGTCACCTCCGCCATGGAGCGCTGGGACCTGAGCACGTACGGGGCGTACGCCGCCGCCAAGTCCGCACTGCGCACGCTGACCCGGGCCGCCGCCGACGAGTGGGGCCGCGACGGCATCCGGGTCAACGCGATCGCCCCGCACGCCGTGTCACCGGCGTACGCCCGGTGGCAGGAGGCCCACCCCGAGGAGGCCGCAGAGTTCGCCGCGTCCATCCCGCTGGGGTACGTCGGTGACTGCGAGCGGGACATCGGACGGGCCGTCGTGATGCTGTGCGGCCCGGACGCCCGGTATCTGACGGGCGCCACCGTCCCGCTCGACGGCGGCCAGGCCAACTTCGGCTGACCGCCGCACGACCCGAGCCGCCCGGCCCCGGCCCCTCCCGGTCAGCGGGACCACACGGGGCCGCACCGGCTGGACCGCGCATAGCGTCGCCACCGGTCGGCACGGGCGGCCGGGAAGGGCGACGACCCGACGCCTCTGGACCCCGTGATCACCGAGCGGCCCGCACCCGCACCGCACCCCTGTACCGACACCGGCAGACCCGGCCACCGGGTGAGAGGGACCGACGTTGCCACACCAGACCATTGCCGACCTGCTGCTCGCCCGCGCCGGCGACGACCACCCCGGCCTGCTGACCCGTGAACGGTCCTGGACCTGGGACGAGGTCGTGAAGGAGAGCGCGGCCCGCGCCGCCTGGGCCCGGGAGCTGCGCGCCGGGGGACCGTTCCACATCGGCGTGCTCCTGGACAACGAACCCGAGTACGTCTTCTGGCTGGGCGCCGCGGCCCTCGCCGGTGCGGCCGTCGTCGGCATCAACCCCACCCGCCGCGGAGCCGAACTGGCCCAGGAGGTGCGGCACACCGACTGCCGGATGATCGTCACCGACCGAGCGGGCGCCGCCCTGCTCGACGGACTCGACACCGGTGTCGACCGCGACCGCTTCCTCGTCGTCGGCGAACCTGCCTACGCCACCGGCCTCGCCGCCCACACCGGCCGCCGCCCGGCCGCCCCGGACGTCACCGCCGCCAGCCGGATGCTGCTGCTCCTGACCTCGGGCACCACCGGCACCTCCAAGGCCGCGATCTGCTCGCAGGGCCGGCTCGCCGGGCTCGGCGCCGCCAACAGCGCCAAGTACGACATCACCCGCGAGGACGTCTGCTACTGCCCGATGCCGCTGTTCCACGGCAACGCGCTGATGGCGCTCTGGGCTCCCGCCCTCACCGCCGGGGCCACCATCGCCCTCACCCGCAAGTTCTCCGCCTCCGGCTTCCTCCCGGACGTACGCCACTTCCGGGCCACCTACTTCACGTACGTCGGCAAGGCGATCGGTTACGTCCTGGCCCGCCCGGAGACCGGGGAGGACGCCGACAACCAGCTCACCCACGCCTTCGGCACCGAGGCGTCGCCCGAGGACGCGACGCGCTTCCTGGAGCGCTTCGGCTGCCGGCTCGTCGAGGGCTACGGCTCCAGCGAGGGCGCCGGGATGCTCAAGCGGGTCTCCGACGCACCTGCGGGCGCCCTCGGCAGGCCCGCCCGGGAGGGCGTCCGGATCGTGCACCCCGCGACCCGGCGGACGTGCCCGCCCGCCGTCCTCGACCCCCACGGCCGGGTGCTCAACCCGGAGGAGGCCGTCGGCGAGATCGTGGACACCGAGGGCGCCGCGCGCTTCGAGGGCTACTACAAGAACGAGGCGGCGAACGCCGAACGCGTCCGCCACGGCTGGTACTGGACCGGTGACCTCGGATACGTCGACGAGGCGGGCTACTTCTACTTCGCGGGCCGCTCCGGCGACTGGATCCGCGTCGACGGCGAGAACATCTCCGCCCTGCTCACCGAACGCGTCCTGCGCCGGCACCCCGCGGTCGTCGCCGCCGGGGCCTTCGGCGTCCCCGACCCGCGCTCCGGCGACCAGGTCATGGCCGCCGTGGAGGTCGCCGGGGGCACCCGATTCGAGGACCTGGACCTGCCCGGCTTCCTGGAGGAGCAGGAGGACCTGGGCACCAAGGGCGCCCCCCGCTTCGTACGGGTCTCGCACGCCCTGCCCACCACCGGATCCAACAAGCTGCGCAAGAAGGAGATGCAGCTGGAGGGATGGCGCACCGGGGACCCGGTGTACCGGTGGGCGGGACGGGGCCGGCCCGTCTACACACCGATGACCGACGACGACAAGGCCGCGCTGCGCGACGAGTTCCTCGCCAACGGGCGCGGGCGCTTCCTGCCCTGACCGGGCCCCGGCCCGTCCGGCGCCGGACAACCAAGGAGAACCACATGCAACTGCGCGAGAGCGCCGCGCACCACGAGCTGCGGCGGGAACTGCGGGCGTACTTCTCGGGCCTGATGCCCGAGGACGAACGGCGCCGCGCCGGTGAGGAGGGCGTGGGCGGGGACCGCTTCCGCGAGGTCGTCAAACGGCTCGGCTCGGACGGCTGGCTGGGCATCGGCTGGCCCACCGAGTACGGCGGCCAGGGCCGTCCGGCCGAGGACCAGTACGTCTTCTTCGACGAGGTGCAACGCGCGGGCCTGCCCTTCCCGTTCGTCACGGTCAACACGGTCGGTCCGACCCTCATGGCGTACGGCTCCGAGGAGCAGCGGAAGCGGTACCTGCCCGGCATCCTCTCCGGGGACGTCGTGTTCGCCATCGGCTACACCGAACCCGCCGCCGGCACGGACCTCGCCTCGCTGACCACCCGGGCGGTCCGGGACGGCGACAGCTATGTCGTGGACGGGAGCAAGATCTTCACCAGTGGCGCCAACACCGCCGACCACATATGGCTCGCCGCCCGCACCGACCCCGACGCCCCCCGGCACCAGGGCATCTCCATCCTGATCGTGCCGACCTCGGACGAGGGTTTCTCCTGGAGTCCCGTCCGCACCGTCGGCGGCATGGTCGTCACCGCGACGTACTACAGCGGGGTCCGCGTCCCCGCCACCGACGTGGTCGGCGAGGTGAACGGCGGCTGGCGGCTGATCACGGCCCAGCTGAACCACGAGCGCATCGGCCTCGCGGCCCTCGGCGGCCGCATGATCCAGCTGTGGGAACGGGTCCTGGACTGGGCCCGGGAGAACGGCACCGCCGACATCCCCTGGGTGCGGCGGGAGTTCGCCCGTACGCACGCCCGGCTGGAGGCGATGCGGCTGATGAACTGGAAGATGACCGCCGCCGTCGCCCGCGACACCCTGACCGGCGCCGACGCGGGCGCCGCCAAGGCCTACGGCACCGAGACCCACATCGACGTCCAGCGCGGGCTGACCCAGATCCTCGGCGCCGCCGGACGCGTCCGGCCCGAGTCTCCGGGCGCGGTCCTCGCCGGACAGGTCGAACAGCTCTCCCGGCAGGGCATCGTCAACACCTTCGGCGGCGGCGTCAACGAGGTGCTCCGCGACATGGTCGCCACCCAGGGTCTCGGCCTGCCGCGCGAGAGGCGTGGCGCGTGAGCGGGTACGAGGAGCGGCCCCGGCCGGGGTACGAGGAGCGGCTCCAGGCCTTCACCGGACGCGAACTGCGCCCGCTCACACCGGCCCAGGACCCCGTCAACCAGCCGATGATCCGGCACTGGGCGGAGGCCATGGGCGACACCAACCCGGTCTACACGGACGCGGCGGCGGCCCGCGCCACCGGGCGTACGGGCGTGGTGGCACCCGCCTCGATGGTCCAGGCCTGGACGATGCGCGGTTACGCGGCCACCGTCGCACCGCCGTCACCGTCCGCCCCCGGCGGTTTCGACGCCCTGGTCGCCCTGCTCGACGAGGGCGGCTACACCTCCGTGGTCGCGACCGACTCCGAGTTCACCTTCCTGCGGGAGCTGGAGACCGGCGACCACGTCGCCGTACGCGAGACCGTCGAGTCGGTCTCCGCCGAGAAGCGGACCGCGCTCGGCACCGGACGGTTCGTCACCACCCTGAAGACCTACACCGACGGGCACGGCGCCACCGTCGCCACCCAGCGCTGGCGCACCCTCCGCTTCCGCCCGGCCCCCGCCGCCCCGCCGCCCCGCCGGACGCCGCACCCGCCCCGCGCCCCCGTCCCGCCGTCAACCGGGACAACGCCTACTTCTTCGAGGGGGCCGAGCGGCACCGCCTGCTCATCCAGCGCTGCACCGGCTGCCGGACCCTTCGCCATCCCCCCGGCCCCTGCTGCCCCGGGTGCGGCTCCCTGGAGTGGGACACCGTCGAGGCCTCCGGGGAGGGGCGGGTGTACAGCTTCGTGGTGAGCCACCACCCACGGCACCCCGCCTTCACGTCGCCGTACCTCGTCGCCGTCGTCGAACTCGCCGAGGGGACACGGCTCGTCACCAACCTGACCGGTGTCGCCCCCGACGACGTCACCATCGGCATGCCCGTCGTCCTCGACTGGCTGACCGCCGCACACGATCCGACCCTGCCGGTGTTCCGGCCCGCACCGACGGAGGCCCCCTGATGGACTTCTCCCTGGGAGAGGAGCTCGAAGCGGTCCGCGACCTGGCGCGCGAGATCTTCACCGACCGCGCCACCCCCGAGCGGCTGCGCGAGGTGGAGACCTCACCGACCCGCGTCGACGAACACCTCTGGGACGACCTCGCCTCGGCCGGGCTGCTCGCGGCCGTGCTGCCCGAACGGGACGGCGGCGCCGGGCTCGGCACGGCCGGCCTCTGCGTCCTCCTCCAGGAGCAGGGCCGACGGGTGGCCCCCGTACCGCTGTGGCCCGCGCTGACCGGGGCGCTCGCGGTCGCCGCGTACGGCAGCGCGGCGCAGCGGGCCTCGCTGCTGCCGCCCCTCGCGGACGGCACCGGCCGGCCGGCCCTCGCCCTGGAGGAGTTCGGTCCCGCGGACCCGCTGATGCCGGGCACCGGGGCCGTGGCGGACGGTCCGCGCTGGCGGCTCGACGGCCTGAAGGCCGTGGTCCCCTCGCCCGCCGGTGCCCGCCACGTCCTGGTGACCGCCACCACCGACGCCGGCCCCGGCCTCTTCCTGGTGGCGTCCGACGCCCCCGGGGTGACCTGGCGGGACGCGGAGACCACCAGCCACGACATGAGCGCCCACCTCGCGCTGGACGGTGTACGGGCCGAGGCGGTCGGCGCTCCGGGGGACGGAGCCGTTGCCCACCTCGTCAGGAGCGCCCTCGTCGCTCTGGCCGCCGTGCAGACGGGGGTGGCGGAAGGCGCCCTGGGGTACGCCGCCGGCCATCTCGCGCAGCGCGAGCAGTTCGGCCGCCCGCTCGCCACCTTCCAGGCGGTGCGGCACCAACTCGCCGACTGCTACATCGACATCGAGGCGATGCGGGTCACGCTCTGGCACGCGGTGGACGCGCTGGCCGACCCCTTCGACGCCCGTACGGCCGACCGGGCCGCCCTCGTCGCCAAGTGGTGGGCCACCGAGGGCGGCCTGAACACCGTCCATCGGATCCAGCACGTGCACGGCGGCATCGGCGTGGACACCGACTACCCGGTGCACCGGCACTTCCTGTGGGGCAAGCAGATCTCCACCACCCTGGGCGGCGCCGGGGCCGACCTCGAACGCCTCGGCGCGCTGGTGACCGGAGAGGCGGTGACGGCATGACCCGGCCACCGCGGGACCCCGCCACCACGGCCACCGAGGTGGCACCCGCCACCACGGCCGGCGAGGCCGCGCCCGCCCTGCCAAGGACACGCGCGTACGCCGAGGTGGCCCCGGGGGACGTGCTCCCCGAGCTGTCCGTCCCGCTCACCCGCACCCTGATCGTCGCCACCGCGCTCGCGAGCCGCGACTACCAGGACGTGCACCACGACCCGGACCTCGCCCGGGAGCGCGGTGCGAAGGACGTCTTCCTGAACATCCTGACCAGCAACGGCCTGGTCGACCGGTACGTCACCGGCTGGGCCGGTCCCGCCTGCGTCGTCAAGGCCATCCGTATTCGGCTCGGCGTCCCCGGACACCCCGGCGACACCCTGGTGTTCACCGGCACGGTGACGGGGACGTCCGACACGGACCGCCAGGTGGAGATCGCCGTCCGGGGCACCACCGGCCTGGGTGACCACGTCACCGGAACCGTGTCCGTGCGGCTGCCCGAGGGGGAGCGATGAGGGGGACGTTCGCGGGCACCGCGGCCGTGGCCGGGATCGGCGCCACCGAGTTCTCCAAGGACTCCGGGCGCAGCGAACTCCGGCTCGCCTGCGAGGCCGTGCTGGCCGCACTCGCCGACGCGGGGCTCACCCCGGCCGACGTGGACGGGCTGGTCACCTTCACCGCGGAGACCAGCTCCGAGATCCACGTGGCCCGCAACACCGGGATGGGCGAGCTGACGTTCTTCTCCCGCGTCGGGTACGGCGGCGGGGCCGGCTGCGGCACCGTGCAGCAGGCGGCCATGGCGGTCGCCACCGGCGTCGCCGACGTGGTGGTGTGCTACCGGGCGTTCAACGAGCGCTCCGGCGAGCGGTACGGGCTCGGTCAGGCGGCCCGCCCCATGGACACCACCGCGGACCGGGCCGCCTACGCCTGGACGACCCCGTTCGGGCTGAGCACCCCCGCCCAGTGGGTGGCCATGTTCGCCCGCCGCTACCTGCACGAGTACGGCGCCACCACCGACGACTTCGGCCGGGTCGCCGTCGTCGACCGCAAGCACGCCGCGAACAATCCGGCGGCCTGGTTCCACGGCCGCCCCATCACCCTCCAGGACCACCGCGACTCCCGCTGGATCGCGGAACCCCTGCGGCTGCTGGACTGCTGCCAGGAGACGGACGGCGGCCAGGCGTTGGTGATCGTCTCCGCCGAACGCGCCCGCGACCTCCCGCACCCGCCCGCCGTGATCCGCTCGGCCGCCCAAGGGCTCGGTGCCGACCAGCACATGATGACCAGCTACTACCGGCCCACGATCACCGGCATCCCGGAAATGGGCCTGGTGGGACGCCAGTTGTACGGACAGAGCGGGCTGGGACCGGACGACATCGACGCGGCCGTCCTCTACGACCACTTCACCCCGCTGGTCCTTCCGCAACTGGAGGAACTGGGCTTCTGCGCCCCCGGCGAGGCGAAGGACTTCATCGCCGACGGCCATCTGGAACTCGGCGGCCGGCTGCCCTTCAACACCCACGGCGGGCAGCTCGGCGAGGCCTATCTGCACGGCATGAACGGCATCGCGGAGGGGGTCAGACTGGTGCGCGGCACCTCGGTGAACCAGCCGGACACCGCCGACCACGTCCTGGTCACCGCCGGCACCGGAGTCCCCACCAGCGGGCTGATCCTGGGAGCGGACCGATGACCCCCTCCCCGTGGCAGGGCCGCGCCCTGGGCACCCGTACGGTCTCCTGGACCGCCCGGGACGCGATCCTCTACGCGCTCGCCGTCGGCGCCCCGGCGGACCGGCTCGACCTGGTGTACGAGGAGCGTCTGCGGGTGCTTCCCACCTTCGCGCTGACGCTCGCCCAGTGGGCGCCCGACGCGCTCGGGACGCTCGGCGCCTTCGACGTCACCACCGCCGTCCACGGCAGCCAACGCCTGCTCGTACGGCGGCCGTTGGAGCCGGAGGGGGAGCTGACGACCACGGCGCGCGTCGCCCGCGTCCTGGACAAGGGTTCGGCCGCCGTCTTCGACGTGGAGGTGACCTGTCCGTCCTTCACGGCGACCTGGTCGGTCTTCGCCCCGGGCGTCGGCGGATTCGGCGGCGACCGCGGACCGTCCGCCCCGCGCCGCCCGGACGGCCCGGCCGGGCACACCCTGACCGTGGCCACGCACGCGCGGCAGGCGGCGCTCTACCGCTTGCTCGGCGACCGCCACGCGATGCACATCGACCCCGGGGCGGCGCGGGCGGCGGGGATGCCCCGGCCCTTCCTGCACGGACTGTGCACGCTGGCCGCGAGCCTGCTGCCGCTGGCCGACGCGCTCGGCGCCCACCCCGCCGCACTGGTGGAACTGGACGCCCGGTTCGCCGCCCCGGTCTTCCCCGGAGACCGGCTCACCCTGCGGGGCTGGACCACCGACGAGGACCGCGCCGACGGGGACAGCGCCGACGGTGACCGCGCCGACCAGGACCGCACCGGCCCGAACGACCGGGGCGGCACCGCCGTGCGTTTCGAGGCGTCCGCCGCCGACGGCCGCACCGTGCTCTCCGGCGCGCGCGCCCGCTTCGCCCCCGGAGTCCCCAACCTCCCCGACCTCCCCGACCTCCCCGATCAGAAGGAGCAGCACGATGCTTGAGGCCGCACAGCGCACCGAGGCGGCCCGGGTACTGTGGGCCGCCCAGCGCGACCGCACCCCGGTCGAGCCGCTCACCGCCGGGTTCCCGGCCATCGAGGTGACCGACGCCTACGAGATCCAGCTGATCAACGTCCGCAGGCACCTGGCCGAGGGCCGTACCGTCCGCGGACACAAGGTCGGCCTCTCCTCGAAGGTCATGCAGCGGATGATGGGCGTGGACGAGCCCGACTACGGCCATCTGCTCTCGGACATGGTGCTGCCCGAGGGCACCCCCGTCGAGGCCGACCGCTACTGCCACCCCCGGATCGAGGTCGAGCTCGGGTACGTCCTGGGCCGGAGCCTGCCGGGGGAGGGATGCACCACCGCGGACGTCCTCGCGGCCACCGAGTACGTCGTCCCGAGCATCGAACTCATCGACAGCCGGATCAAGGACTGGCGGATCCGGCTCGCCGACACGATCGCGGACAACGCCTCGTCCGCGGGGGTCGTCCTCGGTTCGGCCCGGGTGCGCCCCGGTGACATCGACCTGGCCGGCATCGCCGCCGTGCTGTACCGCGACGGCGAGGAGATCGCCCGGGGCGACACCGGCGCGGTGCTCGGCGACCCGACCGAGGCCGTGGCCTGGCTGGCCCGCACGGTGGCGTCCTACGGGGTGCGCCTGGAGGCCGGGCACGTGATCCTGCCGGGCTCGTGCACCCGGGCGGTGGACGTGGCGCCGGGCGACACGTTCCGGGCCGACTTCGAGGGGCTGGGCCCGGTGTCGGTCGCGTTCGTCCACTCAACGGGACACCAGCGGCCGGAAGACGGACACCGGCACTAGTTTCGCGGGGCGCGGGGCGCTCCCCTCGGCAGTGGGGGGAGGGCCCCGGCGTACCCATCGGACCGACGTACCAACGGAAAGAGGCAGCATGAGCCCGACGAAGACCCTGGAGGGGCGTACCGCCGTCGTCACCGGAGCGGGAGCGGGGCTCGGCCGCGCCGAGGCGCTGGCGCTCGCCGAACTCGGCGCCGCCGTGGTGGTGAACGACGTCGGCCCGTCCGTCCACGACGTGGTCGCCGAGATCCAGGAGCGCGGGTCCCGGGCCGTCGCGGTCACCGGTGACGTGGGGGAGTGGTCCATGGGCGACCGCCTGGTGCGGACCGCCGTGGAGTCGTTCGGCGGCCTGGACGTCGTCGTCAACAACGCGGGCGTGCTGCGGGACAAGATGCTGTTCAACCTCACCGAGTCCGACTGGGACGACGTGATCCGGATCCACCTCAAGGGCCACGCCGGCGTCTCCCGCGCGGCCGCCGCGCACTGGCGGGCGGCGAGCAAGGCGTCCGGCGCCCCGGTCTACGGCCGGGTGGTCAACACCTCGTCCGAGGCCTTCCTGTTCGGCTCCCCCGGCCAGCCCAACTACTCCGCCGCCAAGGCCGGCATCACCGCGCTGACCCTGTCCACGGCCCAGGGCCTGGCCCGGTACGGGGTGCGTGCCAACGCGATCTGCCCGCGCGCCCGCACCGCGATGACCGCCGAGGCCTTCGGGGAGGGCGTGAGCGCGCCGGGCGGCCTGGACATCATGGCCCCGGAGCGGGTCGCCGCCCTCGTCGCGCACCTGGCCTCGCCCGCCGCCGACGAGATCAACGGACAGGTCTTCGTCGTCTACGGCGACATGGTCGCCCTGCTCGCCCCGCCCACCGTGGAGCACAAGTTCACCGCCGCCGACGGGGCCTTCACCCCGGAGGAACTGGAGCGGCAGCTGACTCCGTACTTCGTCGGCCGCGACCCGTACCGCGGTTACGCGGCCTACAGCGTCGCCGGACTCGACACGACGGGCACGCAGAAGACCCCGTGAGGCCCGTGGCCCGGTGGGTCCGTCCGGCCGGTGTCCCCGACACCGGCCGGATCAGCCCGCCTCCGGCCCCGGCGCGAGCAGCAGACGGCACGCCATCCGCAGGTCGGCGTCGGCCTTCTCCGGTGACAGCCGCTCGTTGAGCCGGGACTGGAGCACCCCGTACCAGAGCAGGATCAGCAGCCGCAGCCGCGCGATGTGGTGGTCCGTGGGCCGTTCGACGCCCCAGGCCCGCAGCAGCAGGTCGAGGAAGCCAGAGTCGATCCGCGCCAGGTCCGGGACGGTCGAGGCGCGGGCGGCGTTCGCCGACTGGATCATCGCGGTGGCCAGGGCCGGGCGGCGCAGCAGCTTGCGGGTGGCGCTGCCCAGCGTCTCGAAGACGGCGTCCTCGGGCGAGGTGCCCTCCGCCCGCTCGGGCAGCCGCGCCCCGAACCCCTCGATCTGGTCGGCCATGAGCGCCGTGAACAGGTGGGTCTTCGACGGGAAGTACCGGTACAGGGTGCCGATCGCCACCCCCGCCGACCTGGCCACCTCGTGCATCTGCACCCGTTCGAGCCCGGACTCGGCGGCGAGGTCCGCCGCCACCTCCAGGATGCTCTGACGGCGGGCGCGCTGCCGGGGCGAACTGGGCTCGGCCCCCGCCCTGGCCTCGGCGATTCTGGGCACGCTCCCCTCCCGGAGATCGGTGGTGTCGACGGCCACCGACAATACGCCGAGCCCGGCCGCGCGTCAGGCGCCGCCGTACCGGTCAGCGGGACCGCCCCCGCCCCGTCCGCCGCCCGCGCGGTCTGCTGAGGCCTCACACCACCGAGGCACGGGAGGGCACATGCGAGGCCGCCGGCAGGAACAGGAATGGGACGCCACCCACGACGTGGTCGTCGTCGGGTCCGGGGCGGGAGCGATGACCGGGGCCCTGGAGGCCGCGTCGCAGGGCCTCGACACCGTCGTACTCGAACGGACGGCGCTGCTCGGCGGCACCTCCGCCTACTCAGGGGCCGCCTGCTGGCTGCCCGGCACCCAGGTCCAGGAACGGGCGGGCCTCGGTGACTCCACCGAGGCGGCCCGCGCCTATCTGCGCGCCCTCACCGGCGACGCCGAGGCCGAACGCCGTGAGGCCTTCCTGCGGCACGCCCCCGCACTGGTCGCCCGGCTCGAACGCGACCCGGCCCTCGTGTTCGAGTGGCGTGCCTTCCCCGACTACGTCGCCGCCCCCGGCCGGATGGACGCGGGCCGCTCCTTCGTCCCGCTCGACCTGGCACCGGACGAGCTGGGCGACCTGCTGCCCCTGGTCCGCCCCGCCGTCGACCGGGACCGCGCGGGCCTGGGACACCCCGACGGGCCGCTGAGCGCGGGCCGCGCACTGATCGGGCGCCTGCTGCTGGCCGCCACCCGTACCGGCCGCGCGCACATCCGCGCGGAACACCGGGTCACCGGGCTGGTCACCGAGGACGGCCGGGTCACCGGCGTGGAGGCGTGGACCCCGCACGGCACGGTCCGTGTGCGGGCCCGGCGCGGTGTCCTGCTGGCCGCCGGCGGCTTCGAGCGCGACGACGAGGGGCGCGCCGCACACGAGGTGCCGGGCCGCGCGGCCTGGAGCATGGCCCCCCGGGGGACGAACACCGGTGAGGTACTGCGCGCCGCCGTCGCCGCCGGAGCCGCCACCGCGCTGATGGACGAGGCCTGGTGGTGTCCGGGCACCGAACTCCCGGACGGGACCGCCGCGTTCACGCTCGGCCTGCGCGGCGGGCTCATGGTGGACGCCACCGGGCGGCGCTTCGCCAACGAGTCGCTGCCGTACGACCGGATGGGCCGTGCCCTCGCCGCCGCGCGGCGGGACGGGCCGTGTGTCCACCTCGTCTTCGACTCCCGCGAGGGTGGCGCGCTGCCCGCCGTCACCGTGCCGTCCGCCGCGCCCGAGGCCCATCTGGCGGCCGGCACCTGGGTGCGGGCGGACTCGCTGCCGGAGCTGGCCGGCCTCATCGGGGTCCCGGCCGGCGCCCTGGCCGATACCGTCTCCCGGTTCAACGGCTTCGCCGCCACCGGTACCGACGAGGACCACCACCGGGGGGAGGACCCCTACGACCTGTTCTTCGCCGACACGCGGAACGCCCCGGGTCCCAACCCGTGTCTGGTCCCGCTCGACCGGCCTCCGTACTACGCGGCCCGGCTGGTCCTCGCCGACCTCGGCACCAAGGGCGGCCTCCGTACCGACGCCGACGCCCGGGTCCTGGACGCCGGGGGCCGCCCGCTCCCCGGCCTGTACGCCGCGGGGAACACCAGCGCCTCCTTCACGGGCCGCGTCTATCCCGGCCCCGGCGTCCCCCTCGGCACCGCGATGGTCTTCGCCTCGCTGGCCGTGCGGCACATGGCCGAAGAGCCGGAGCGCACCGCCTGATCCGGGCGGCGGGCCAGGCGTCCCGCCCAGTGGGATGTCCGGCGGCGGCACCGCGCGGGCCCGTTCTACGGTCACCGCACCGCACCGCCGCCCCGCCCCCGGCGTGGAGCCGGCCGGGCCGCCGGGCACGACGAGAGAGGGATTTCATGATCGACAAGAGCGTGTACGGGCCGTGGGCGGTCGTCGCGGGAGGCTCCGAGGGAGTCGGCGCCGCGTTCGCGCACCAGCTCGCGGACGCGGGGATCAACCTGGTCCTGATCGCCCGCAAGCCCGGCCCGCTGCACGAGACCGCCGAGCGGGCGCGCGCCCGGGGCGTCGAGGTCCGCACCCTCGAACTCGACCTGCTCGACCCGGCGGCCCCGGCCTCGGTCCGTGCCGTCACCGACGGTCTGGAGGTCGGCCTGCTGATCTTCAACGCGGGGGCCAACAGCTACGGCCACGACTTCGTCACCGGCGACCTCGACCGCGTCCGGGGCGTCCTGGACCTGAACATCACCGCGCAACTGGCCCTCACCCACCACTTCGGGGCCCTGATGAGGGAACGGCGGCGCGGCGGCATCATGCTGGTCGGCTCGCTCTCCGGCTACCTGGGCCAGGCGCGGATCAGCGTCTACTCGGCGGCCAAGGCCTTCAGCCGCGTCTTCGCCGAGGGACTCTGGCTGGAACTGCGCCCCTACGACGTGCACGTACTGGAACTGGTCCTCGGGGTCACCCGGACCCCCGCCATGGAACGCGCCGGGCTGCGCATGGACCTGCCCGGCCTGCGGGTCGCCGAACCCGAGGACGTCGCCCGCGAAGGGCTGAGCCACCTCGCCGAGGGGCCCGTGCTGGTCGCCGGCGGGAACGCCGGTACGGCCGAGCGCCGCAGCGGCTTCCCGCGCGCCGGACTCGTCCTCGGCGCCCACGAGGCGTCCGAGCGGCTGCTGCCCGCGTCCTCCTGACGTGCCGTCGGCCAGGGCGCGCACGGGCCGCCACCCCGGTCCGGGAAGCCCCGTCCCCGTGAGCCCGCTTGCCGTGAGCCCGCTCCCCGTAAGCCCCGTCGCAGTAAGCCCCGTCGCTGTAAGTCCCCGTCCAGGAAGCCCCGTTCCGGAGAGCAGATGAGCGAGAGCGAGCACCCCCTGACGATTCCCGGCGCCCTCGACCTCGCCGCGCTCCGCGATCCCGGCGGGGAGGCGGTCGTGGACGGTGACGTACGGCTGACCTGGGCGCGGTTGCGCGAGCGGGTGCGGGCCGTCGTGACCTCGCTGATCGCGCTCGGTGTCCGGCGCGGCGACCGGGTCGCGGTCTGGGCCCCCAACAGCCACCGCTGGGTGGTGGCCGCGCTCGCCACGGCGTCGGCCGGGGCGGTGCTGGTCCCCGTCAACACCCGCTACAAGGGCGCCGAGGCCCGGCTGCTGCTCGAACGCGCCGAGGCCCGGCTGCTGTTCGTCGAGAACGGCTTCCTCGGCAAGGACTACCTCGCGATGCTGGACACGAGCGCCGAGGGCCGGGCGGTGCCCCGGCCGGCCGCCCTGGCGGACGTGGTGACGCTGGACGCCGCCACCCGGCCCGGCACTCTGTCCTGGGACGACTTCCTGCGGCGCGGCGCCGCCCGGCCCGACGAGGACGCCACCGCCCGCGCCGCGGCGGTGCGCCCCGACGACCCCTGCGACCTGCTCTTCACCTCCGGTACCACCGGCCGGCCCAAGGGCGCCCTGACCACGCACCGGCAGAACCTCCTCACCTACCGGGCCTGGTCCGCGCGCGCCGGGCTCACCGGCGAGGACCGCTACCTGGTGATCAACCCGATGTTCCACTGCTTCGGCTACAAGGCCGGAGTCCTCGCCTGCCTGCTGCGGGGTGCCACCATGGTCCTCCAGCCGGTCTTCGACGTCCGGCGCGCGCTGCGCGCGGTCGAGTCCGAGCGGATCACCGTGCTGCCCGGCCCGCCCACGATCTACACCGAACTGCTGGACGCGCCCGGCCGGGACCGCTTCGACCTGTCGTCGCTGCGGCTCGCGGTGACCGGCGCGGCCGTCGTCCCGGTCGCCCTCGTCCGCCGGTTGCGGGCCGAACTCTTCCCCGAGGTGCTCACCGCCTACGGGCTGACCGAGAGCTGCGGCACGGTCTCCGTCTGCTCCGCCGAGGACGACGCCGAGACCGTCGCGCTGACCGCGGGCCGCCCCATCGACGGTGTCGAGGTGCGGGTGGCCGGCCCCGACCGGGTCCCGCTGCCGGCCGGGCACGACGGCGAGATCCTGGTACGCGGCTACAACGTGATGCTGGGCTACCTCGACGACCCGGAGGCGAGCGCCGAGGCCGTCGACGCCGACGGCTGGCTGGCGACCGGGGACGTCGGCCACCTCGACGCACACGGCAACCTGGTCGTGACCGGCCGCTCCAAGGACATGTTCGTGGTCGGCGGGTTCAACGTGTACCCGGCCGAGGTCGAGCAGGTGCTCACCGGCCACGGCGCCGTGGCCGAGGCCGCCGTGGTCGGTGTCCCGGACGCGCGTCTCGGCGAGGTCGGACGCGCGTACGTGACGGTCCGCCCCGGGGCCGCGACCGGCCCGGACGACCTGGTCGGCCACTGCCGCGAACGGCTCGCCAACTTCAAGGTCCCCCGCGAGGTCGTCGTCCTGGCGGCCTTGCCGCGCAACGCCTCCGGCAAGGTCGACAAATCCGCCCTGCGGACCACTTGACGGACGCGTCCCGCAGCCGAACGGTCACGATCCACACGGGCATGGAGGACGGACGATGGGCAACGAGGTCCTGGACGCGGTACGCGCCCTGCTGCCGGCCATCGGCGAACGGGCCGTCGCCGCGGACGAGAACCGGCGGATACCGGAGGGCACGATCGGCGAACTGGCCGGGGCCGGAGTCTTCCGGATGCTCCAGCCCGCCCGCTACGGCGGCCTGGAAGCCCACCCGGCCGACTTCTACCGGGTGGTGCGGGAGATCTCCGCGGTGTGCTGCTCCACCGGCTGGGTGGCGTCCGTCCTGGGCGTCCACCCCTGGCAGTTGGGCCTCTTCCCCCGGCGGGCGCAGGACGACGTCTGGGGCGAGGACCCGGACACCCGGATCTCCTCCTCCTACGCGCCGGTGGGGCGGCTCACACCCGTCGACGGGGGCTACGAACTCACCGGCCGGTGGAGCTTCTCCTCGGGCTGCGAGCACGCCGGATGGGCCCTGCTCGGTGCCCTCGTCGTCGGGGCCGAGGGCCGTCCGGTGGACTTCCTCACCGTCCTGGTGCCCCGCCGCGACTACCGCATCGAGGACGTGTGGGACGTCGTGGGGCTGCGCGGAACCGCCAGCAACGACATCCTCGTGGACACGGTGTTCGTCCCGGCCCACCGGGTCCTGCGCAACTACGAGCAGGCCCAGTTGCGGGGCCCTGGACAGCAGGTCAACCAGGGGCCGCTGTACCGGCTGCCGTTCGGGACGGTCTTCACGAGCGCCATCACCGCCCCGGTGATCGGCGCCGTGTCCGGCGGCTACGCCTCCTACGTCTCCCTGATGAAGGAGCGGGTGCGGCTCAGCCTGGGCGGCGGAAAGTTCGCCGAGGACCCGTTCGCCCAGGTGGCCATCGCCCGCGCCGCCTCCGACATCGACGCGACCGTCCTCCAGATGGACCGCAACCTGCGCGAGCTGTACGAACTGGCCGAGGCCGGGAAGGACATCCCCGTGGAACTGCGGCTGCGCGCACGGCGGGACCAGGTCCGGGGCACCGAACGGGCCGTCGCCGCGATCGACCTGCTGTTCAAGACCGCCGGCGGCACCTCGCTGCGGCGCGGCAACCCCGTCGAGCGCGCGTGGCGGGACGCCCATGCCGGAAGCGTCCATGTGGCCAACGACGTGGAACGGGCCCTGGCGATGTACGGGCGGGGGGCCTTCGGGCTGACGGTCGAGGACAACCTGGTCTGAGCCCGGCCCCCGCCACGGCCCCGCACACCCGGCCCGGCCCCGCCGCGACGGCCCCGCACACCACGGCCCGGACCCCCGCGTGGGGTCCGGGCCGGTGTGGCGTACGGCGTTCCTACCGCCCCGGGGCCGCCGCCCGCGCGGCCAGGTAGCGCGCCGGGAACTCCCCGCCGCCGTGCACCGCCAGGTCCGCGCCGTTGACGTATCCGGCGAGCGGGCCCGCGAGGAAGAGGCAGGCGCGGGCGACGTCACCGGGGACGGCCAGGCGGGCCATCGGGAGGGTGCGGGCCACCGACGCCCCGCCGTCGGCGCCGTAGACGGACGCCGCGCTCTCGGTGCGGATCAGCCCGGTGGTGATGTGGTTGACCCGCACCCGTGGAGCCCATTCGAGGGCCAGGGCCTTGGTGAGGCCCAGCAGCCCGGCCTTGGCAGCCGTGTAAGCGGCCGTACCGGGCTGCGGGTCGTGCGCGGAGACGCTGCCGATGTTGACGACCGACCCGCCCTCCTCCTGGTCCCGCATGACGCGGTGGGCCGCCTGCGCCACGTAGAACGGCGCGAGCAGGTTCAGCGCGACGATCCTCTCCACGAAGCGGGGCGAGACGGTGGCGGCGTCGGCGTCGGGGGAGCCGCCCGCGTTGTTGACGAGGACGTCGAGGCGGCCGAAGCGCTCCACCGTGGAATCGACCAGCCCGGCCGCCGCCGCGGGATCGCGTACGTCGGCGGGGACGAAGAACGCCTCCCGGCCCCCCGCCGCCGGCCCGGCCTCAGGTGCGTGGCGTCCGCAGACGGCCACCTCCGCACCCGCCCCGAGGAACGCCTCGGCGACGGTGGCACCGATGCCCTTGGTGCCGCCGGTGACGAGGACCACCCGGCCCGTGAAGTTCAGGGGATCGCCGATGTCCATGATGTGCGGCCTCTCTGCCGGTCGGAAGGGTGCGGGGTACGGGCGCCGGTGGGGGGATCAGCACGCGGACGGCAGCCCGAGGCCGGCGGCGAGCCGTTCCCGGTGCCGTGCGGGCGGACCGAACAGTTCGCCCGCCCCGTGGGCCCGCTTGAAGTAGCGGTGCGCGTCGTGCTCCCAGGTGATACCGATTCCGCCGTGCAGCTGGATCATCTCGCCGGCCACCGCCGAGAACGCCTCGGAGCAGACCGACTTCGCGACGGCGGCGGCCCTCGGCAGCGCGGCGGGATCCAGATCGGCTGCGAACGCGGCTCCCAGTGCCGCCGAACGCGCCGACTCCACCCGCACGTAGGCGTCCGCGAGCCGGTGCCTGACGGCCTGGAACGAGCCGATGGGGCGGCCGAACTGGACCCGTTCGCGCGCGTAGGCGACGGTGAGTTCCAGAGCCCGCCCCGCGGCGCCCACCTGCTCGGCGGCCAGCGCCGTACAGGCCAGGTCCCGCACCCGCTCCAGGCACCGCGCCCCGTCGCCGTCCACCCCGAGCAGCCGTCCCTCGGCACGGTCCAGCACCCACCGGGCCTGGGCCCTGGTCCCGTCCATGGTGACCAGGGGGGTCCGGTGCGCCCCGGCGCCGTCCGCCGCCACCTCGAAGAGCGACACCCCGGCCGCCGTCCGGGCGGCGACGAGCAGCACATCGGCGCCGGGCCAGTCCAGTACGTGTTCCTTGACCCCGTCGACCAGCCAGCCGCCGTCCGGGCCGGGCACCGCCTCGGCGCGGAGCGCGGCCGGGTCCCAGGAACCCGCCTCGGCCCAGGCCAGGGCGCCCACCGAGGTACCCCCGGCGAGCCCCGGCAGCAGCCGTCCGCAGGCCTCCTCGTCGCCCGAGGCGAGCAGCGCCCCGGCCGTGAGCACCGCCGAGCCGAGGTACGGCAGTGGGCTCAGGCTCCGCCCCAGCTCCTCCATCAGCACATGGACGTCCCGCGCGCCGCCCCCGGCCCCGCCGTACCCCTCGGGCACGGCCAGGCCCGCGAGCCCCATCCGGCCCGACAACAGCGACCAGGCGTTCGCCCCCTGATGTCGTGTCAGCGCCGACCGCACGGCCGACCGCAGTTCTTCCTGCTCCTCAGTCAGCCTCATCGGCTGCTCCTCTCGGTGGGGTGCGCCCCGTCACGCGTCAGGCGGCCAGCACACGGGCCCGGCACGCGGCCGGGGTGCCCCAGGCGTCGCGCAGCGGCCGGGCCTTGCGGATCCACAGGGACAGGTCCAGTTCGTCGGTGTAGCCCACGGCGCCGTGCAGCTGGAGTGCCGTGCGCGCCGCCCGGTAGGCGGCCTCGCCGGCCGTGACCTTGGCCGCCGCGATCTCCCGGCCCGCCGCGTCGTCTCCGGCGGCGAGCGCGAGCGCGGCGCCGCGCACCAGCGGCTCGGCGAACTCCAGGGCGACCAGCGTGTCCGCCAGCCGGTGCTTCACGGCCTGGAACGAGCCCACGGGCACACCGAACTGGGTGCGCCCGCCGACGTAGGCGACGGTACGGGCCAGCAGGGTGCGGCCGAGACCGAGCGCCTGGGCCGCGGTGACGAGCGCGGCCACGTCCGTGGCGTACGCGGCGGCCGCCGCCACCGCCGGCCCCCGGGCCAGGACCTCCCCGCCGGACGGCCGCGCCAGGCGCCGCGCCGGATCGGCCGAGTGCTGTACGGGACCGGCCCCGCGGGCCACCCGCAGGGTGTCACCGTCCACGGCGAACACCGCGTCGGCCGCGTCGGCGTCCAGGGCGTACGGGCCGAAGGACGCCACCTGGAGCGAGGCGACGGTCGTGCCGGCGGCGATGCCGGGCAGCCTGCCGGTGGCCACGCCGCCCAGCCGGTCCAGGAGGGCCGCGGCGGCGACCGTCTCGGCCAGGGGGCCGGGGACCGCATACCGGCCCAACTCAGTGAATGCCACGGTCAGTTCGACCGGCATCAGGCCGAATCCGCCGTACTGCTCGGGCACGGCCGGCGCGAAGAGCCCCGCCTCGCCCAGCCGCGTCCACAGGGCCCGTCCCGGTGCCGGATCGCCGGACGCCCAGGCCCGGACAGCGGCCGGTGTGCCGGCGGAGGAGAGCAGACCGTCCAGGGAGCGGGCGAACTCCCGCTGTTCGGCGTCGAGGAGGAAGCGCATCAGCGGCGTCCCTTCGGCAGGCCGAGCAGCCGCTCGGCGATGATGTCACGCTGGATCTCGTTGGTGCCGGCGTAGACGGGCCCGGCCAGGGAGAAGGTGTAGCCCTCGGCCCAGCCGCCCCGGGCGGGCGACTCCGGTGCGTGGTCGGCGAGTTCGCCGAGCGGACCCAGCAGGTCGAGCGCCGTCTCGTGCAGCGCGATGTCCAGCTCGGACCAGTAGACCTTGTTGAGGCTGGAGGCGGCCCCGGCCGGTCCGCCCTCGTCGTGCAGCACGCGGGAGGCGGCCGCGTAGGAGAACAGCCGGTAGGCGCGGGCGCCGATCACCGCGTCGGCGACCCGGTCGCGCAGCGCGGTGTCGGTGGGGTCCGCCCGCTCGCGCCACAGGGCGGTCAGCCGGTCGGCGGCGGCGGTGAAGCGGCCCGGACTGCGCAGGGTGAGTCCGCGCTCGTCGCCGGTGGCGCTCATCGCGACCCGCCAGCCCTGGCCCGGCCCGCCGATGACGTCCCGGTCCGGTACGAACACGTCGTCCAGGAAGAGTTCGGCGAAGGCGGGCTTGCCGTCGAGGCGTCCGACGGGCCGCACGGTGACCCCCTCGGCGTCCAGCGGGAACATCAGGTACGTGAGCCCCCGGTGCGGCCGGTCCGCGTCCGGGTCGCTGCGGAAGAGGCCGAAGGCCCGGTCGGCGAAGGCCGCCCGTGAGGACCAGGCCTTCTGCCCGCGCAGCAGCCAGCCGCCGTCGGTGCGGACCGCCGTCGAGCGCAGCGAGGCGAGGTCGGAACCGGACTCCGGCTCGGACCAGGCCTGCGCCCAGACGACCTCACCGCGCGCCATGGCGGGCAGGACACGGGCGCGCTGCTCGGCGGTGCCGTGCTCGAGGAGTGTGGGGGCGAGCAGGTTGATGCCGTTCTGGCTGACCCGGCCGGGCGCCCCGGCGGCGAAGTACTCCTCCTCGAAGACCAGCCAGCGCAGGATCGAGCCGCCCCGCCCGCCGTACTCCTCGGGCCAGGACACCACCGACCAGCGGTCGGCCGCCAGCGTGGCCTCCCACTCCCGGTGGGCGGCGAAGCCCTCGGCCGTCTCCAGGGACGGCAGCGGGACGGAGGGGACATGAGCGGCCAGCCAGTCGCGTACCTCGGTACGGAACGCCTCGTCCGCCGCGTCGAACGCCAGGTCCATCAGCCGCCCGCCTTCTTCATCGCCCGGATGTCCATGCCGCCGAGCGCGTCCGGCGCGGTCTCGGCGTTGTGCGCGTGTGCCAGGTGGTGCAGGCCGAACACCGAGTCCAGCCCGGTGTGCAGGCCTTGGAGGTCCTCGGCCTGGTTGACGGCGCGTTTGGTCAGGGCGAGGCCCAGGCGCGGCATCTCGGCTATGCGCAGGGCCAGTTCGCGGGTGCGGTCGGCCAGCTTCTCCCGGGGGACGACCCGGTTGACCATGCCGACCTCGTAGGCGCGGCGGGCGCCCATGCGGTCGCCGGTGTAGAGGAACTCCTTCGCCACGCGCGGCGGCATCACCCAGGGGTGCGCGAAGTACTCCACACCGGGGATGCCCATCCGTACCACCGGGTCGGCGAAGAACGCGTCCTCGGAGGCCACGATCAGGTCGCACACCCAGGCGAGCATCAGCCCGCCCGCCACACACGCGCCCTGCACGGACGCGATGACCGGCTTGGGCAGTTCCCGCCAGCGGCGGCACATGCCCAGGTAGACCTCGGACTCCCGGGCGAAGCGGCTCTCCGCGCCCTCCTTGTCCGAGTGGTCCCACCACAGTCCGGCCCTGCGGTCGAACGGCAGGTGGGCGTCCCGCTCCGGGGTGCCGATGTCGTGCCCCGCGGAGAAGTGCTTCCCCGCGCCGGCCAGGACGACGGCCTTGACCTCGCCGTCCCCGGCCGCGCGGTAGAAGGCCCGGTCCAGGGCGTAGGTCATCGCGGAGTTCTGCGCGTTGCGGTAGTCGGGCCGGTTCATGGTCACCGTCGCGACGGGGCCCCGCTTCTCGTACAGCACCGGTTCGCCGGGTACCGGTGCGTCGGCTGCGGACCGGTCGCGGTCCGGTTCCTCGTGGGCAGCGGACATCGGCCCCTCCTTCCCTAACAAGTGTTTGGTAGATTAACGTACGGCCATGAGCAGCGTCGAGGAGTTCCGCGCCGAGATCCGCGGCTGGCTGGCCGCCCACCTCACCGGAGAGTTCGCGGGCCTGCGCGGTCGCGGCGGACCGGGCCGGGAGCACGAGGCCTTCGCCGAACGCCTCGGCTGGGAACGCCACATGGCGGCCGAGGGCTGGACCTGTGTGGGCTGGCCCGAGGAGTACGGGGGCCGGGGCGCGAGCCTCGAACAGCAGGTCGCCTTCCACGAGGAGTACGCCCTCGCCGACGCCCCCGCCCGCGTCAACCACATCGGCGAGCAACTGCTCGGCCCCACCCTGGTGGCCTTCGGCACGGCCGGGCAGCGCGCCCGCTTCCTGCCGCCGATCGTCGCGGCCGAGGAGCTGTGGTGCCAGGGGTACAGCGAACCCGACGCCGGGTCCGACCTGGCGAACGTACGCACCAGGGCCGAGCGGGACGACACGGGCGGGTGGGTGGTCACCGGACAGAAGACCTGGACCTCACTCGCCCACGCGTCGCAGTGGTGCTTCGTGGTGGCCCGCACCGAACCCGGCTCGTCCCGCCACCACGGACTCTCCTACCTCCTGGTGCCGCTCGACCAGCCCGGTGTCGAGATCCGGCCGATCACCCAGCTGACCGGCACCTCCGAGTTCAACGAGGTCTTCTTCGACGGCGCCCGCGCCCGCGCCGACCACATCGTGGGCGCACCGGGCGAGGGCTGGCGGGTCGCCATGGCCACCCTCGGCTTCGAGCGGGGCGTCTCCACCCTCGGCCAGCAGGTGGGCTTCCGGCGCGAGCTGGAGGCCGTCATCGAGCTGGCGAAACACAACGGTGCCGCGAACGACCCGCTGATCCGCGACCGCCTCGCCCGCGCCTGGACGGGACTGGAGACCATCCGCTGCAACGCGCTGCGCTTGCTCGACGGCGCCGCCTCGGGGGCGCCGGGCCCCGAGGCGTCCATCGGGAAGATCTTCTGGGCCACCTGGCACCGCGAGCTGGGCGAACTCGCCATGGACGTCAGCGGCGCCGCCGGCATGCTCGCCGCGGGGGAGCCGTACGATCTCGACGACCGGCAGCGGTTGTACCTCTTCTCCCGCTCCGACACCATCTACGCCGGATCGAACGAGATCCAGCGCGACATCATCGCCGAGCGTGTCCTCGGCCTGCCCAAGGAGAACCGCCCGTGACCCCCCAACCGCCCTACGTACCGGGGCATTCACTCCTGGAAGGACGCACCGCGGTGATCACCGCCGCCGCGGGCGCCGGGATCGGAGGAGCGACCGCCCGCAAGTTCCTCCAGGAGGGTGCCCGGATCGTCCTCGGCGACGCCCACGAGCGCCGCCTGAAGGAGAGCGCAGCCGCCCTCGCCGAGGAGTTCGGCGCGGACAACGTCGCCGCACTGCCCTGCGACGTCACCGACCAGCGGCAGGTCGACGCCCTCTTCGCCCTCGCCGCCGAACGCCACGGCGGACTCGACGTCGTCGTCAACAACGCCGGTCTCGGCGGCACGGCCGAGCTCGTGGACATGACCGACGCCCAGTGGTCCACGGTCCTCGACGTCACCCTGAACGGCACCTTCCGCTGCACCCGCGCCGCCCTGCGCCACCTCAAGGAGCAGGACACCGGCGGCGTCGTCGTCAACAACGCCTCCGTCATCGGCTGGCGGGCCCAGCGCGGCCAGGCCCACTACGCCGCCGCGAAGGCCGGCGTCATGGCCCTGACCCGGTGCGCCGCCCTGGAAGCCGCCGACTTCGGCGTACGCGTCAACGCCGTGGCCCCGAGCCTCGCCATGCACCCGCACCTGGTGAAGGTCACCACCCCCGAGATCCTGGACGGCCTCACCGAGCGCGAGGCCTTCGGCCGGTACGCCGAACCCTGGGAGATCGCCAACGTCATCGTCTTCCTGGCCAGCGGCTACTCCTCGTACATGACCGGGGAGACCGTCTCCGTCAGCAGCCAGAGGGCGTGAACGTGATGACCACGAACTCCAGCGCCGAGCGCCGCGCCGAACTCCTGGCCACCGCGGCCCAGGTCTTCGCCGACCAGGGGTACAACGCCACCACCGTCCGCCGCGTCGCGGACGCCGCCGGACTCCTCGCGGGCAGCCTGTACTACCACTTCGACTCCAAGGAGTCGATGCTCGACGAGATCCTCTCCTCCTTCCTGGACGAGCTGTGGGCGGGCTACGACACCGTGCTCGCCGCCGGGCTCGGTCCCCGGGAGACCATCGAGGCCCTCGTCACCGAGTCCTTCCGCCAGATCGACCGCCACGGACCCGCGGTCGCCATCTACCAGAAGGAAGCCCGGCACCTGTCCGCCCAGCCGCGCTTCGCCTATCTGGCCGACTCCCAGGTGAAGTTCGAGAACGCCTGGCTGCGCACCCTGGAACGCGGCGTCGCCGAAGAGGTCTTCCGCGCCGACCTCGACGTCCGCCTCGTCTACCGGTTCGTCCGCGACACCGTGTGGGTGGCCGCCTCCTGGTACCGCCCCGGCGGCACGCACAGCCCGGAGGAGATCGCCCGCCAGTACCTGTCCATGGTCCTCGAAGGCATCACCCCCCGTACCTGACCCCGCACCACCCCTGACGAAGGAGCAGTCATGGCCGAGGCCTACATAGTCGAAGCGGTCCGCACCCCGGTCGGCCGGCGCGAGGGTGGGCTGTCCGCCGTCCACCCCGCCGACCTCGGGGCGCACGTCGTCCGGGCACTCGTCGAGCGCACCGGCATCGACCCGGCCGCCGTCGACGACGTCGTCTTCGGCTGCCTGGACACCGTCGGCCCGCAGGCCGGGAACATCGCCCGCACCGCCTGGCTCGCCGCGGGCCTGCCCGAGGAGGTGCCCGGCACCACCGTCGACCGCCAGTGCGGTTCCTCCCAGCAGGCCGTCCACTTCGCCGCGCAGGGGGTGCTCTCCGGCACCCAGGACCTGGTCGTCGCGGGCGGCACCCAGAACATGTCGATGATCCCGATCGCCTTCGCCAGCCGCCAGGCCGCCGAGCCCCTCGGACTGACCGAAGGCCCCTACGCGGGCTCCGAGGGCTGGCGCGCCCGCTACGGCGACGCGCCCGTCAACCAGTTCCACGGCGCCGAACTCATCGCGGAGAAGTGGGGTATCAGCCGCCGCGACATGGAGGAGTTCGCCCTGCGCTCCCACCACCGTGCCCTGCGCGCCATCGAGGAGGGCCGCTTCGACCGCGAGACCGTCGCCTACGGAGACGTCACCGTGGACGAGGGGCCGCGCCGCGACACCTCCCTGGAGAAGATGGCCGGTCTCAGGCCGGTCGTCGCGGGCGGCCGGCTCACCGCCGGGGTCTCCTCCCAGGTCTCCGACGGTGCCTCCGCCCTGCTCATCGCCTCCGAGAGGGCGGTGGCCGAGCACGGCCTCATCCCCAGGGCCCGCGTCCACCACCTCTCGGTGCGTGGCGAGGACCCGATCCGGATGCTGTCGGCGCCGATCCCCGCGACCGCGTACGCGCTGAAGAAGGCCGGGATGTCCATCGACGACATCGACCTGGTCGAGATCAACGAGGCGTTCGCGCCGGTCGTCCTGGCCTGGCTGAAGGAGACGGGCGCCGACCCGGACAAGGTCAACGTCAACGGAGGCGCCATCGCGCTCGGCCACCCGCTCGGCGCGACCGGCACCAAGCTGATGACGACCCTGCTGCACGAACTGGAACGCACCGGCGGACGGTACGGCCTCCAGACGATGTGCGAGGGCGGCGGCCAGGCCAACGTCACGATCGTCGAGCGCCTCTGACGGCCCGGTTCCGGTACATCGCGGCGGTCAGGGCCCGGAAGTCGTCCGCCGGGCGCCGTCACTCCCCGTCCTCGGCCGGTCGCGGCGAGGGGGCGGGGCCGGACGCCGTCGACGGCCGGCGCGAGACGGCGCTGATCTGCCAGGCGGCGGAGTAGAGCAGCAGCGCGGCCGCGGCCGAAGCGCCCGCTCTCCTGGCGGCCCCGGTCAACACGCCTTCGGCGAGGGCCCCCCATCGGGCCGGGACCGTCGTGGAGGGGTAGGTGGTCTCGCTCGTGCCGTCACCCAGGTCCACGGTGGTCGGCCGGCCGTAGTCCACTTCCGTCACGTAGCGGTACGCGTCGAAGTCGTCACGCAGGTTGACGGCGGCGCCCAGCACCGGTGCCGCGACCAGCAGAGCCACCACGCTCCACCGCGTGACGGGCCCCGGACGGGCCACTGTGCCGGTGCCGCCGTGGGAGCGCAGTCGGTCCCGGCGCCGCCAGAGACACAGGCCGACGGCCGCCAGGCCGAAGACGGTGCTCGCGGACTGCAGCATCCGGGCACCCGTCAGGCCTCCCAGGGCCGGTGCGCGCAGCGCCTGCACGTGGGTGACCAGGAAGCCGTCGCCATGGGTGAAGGAGTCCCACACGAGGTGGGAGGCGATGCCGATCAGGGCGGAGAGCAGGAGCCACAGGGTGTGGCGGGCCTTGGCCGGCAGGCCGGTTGTCCGCTCGGGCTCCGGAAGACGGAGGCCGGACGGGAGCAGCGCCGTGACCGGCGCGCGCAGCATCCGGTAGACGGCGACCAGCATGACGGCAAGGGGCAGACCGACCGCCGGGCCGACACCGAGTGAGTGGGTCTCCGTGGCGTTGAGGAGCGGCCCGTACCAGTCCTCGGGGCTCGTCTCGGACACGCCGAGGGTGTTCAGGAAGTACGGGACGTCGGGCGCCAGGGCGCCTGCGACCAGAGCCGCCGGTACGAAGGGCCGGCGCATCAGCGGCAGCACCGCGGCGGGGTGGGACAAGGTGAACGGCAACTCGGTGATCTTCTCTGTTCGGAAGGGACCGGGCAGGGGTCACTGCACGTCGTTCCGCGGGCGCCCGTTCGCTGGGGGCACTCACGACCGGCCGGCCCAGGAGGGACACACGCATGGATAGAACACCGGAGAGAGTATTCATCTCAACGGACTATTGCAACGCGGGCACGGCGCGGAGGCGCTGGTGAGTACGGTGTGCTGCCGGCGCGAGGAAGCCGCCGGGCATGACGCGTGCGTGAGGGGCACGACAGAGCCGGCCGCCCGTCGGCGGCCGGCCGGAAGAAAGCGGTGGGGTCAGCTTCGGCGGCGCACCGTCTGGAGGAACGCCGTGAGCGCGGCCATGACCGACAGCAGGAGAAAGGTGCCGAGGACGGGCCGGAGATCGCCCCAGACGGTCGCGCAGGAGTAGGCGACCAGAGGCGGAGCGGACACGGCCATCGCGCCCATCTCACGCAGACCTGAGGAACGCGCGCGGAGGGCGAGGACGGCCCCCGTGAAGGCGAGGACCAGCAACGGCCAGGCGCCGTAGTCCGTGGTCACACCAAAGGCCCCTGTGTATGCCCCGGCATTCACCACGACGACGGGAAACCACCCCACGGCAGCCATGGCTCCGGCCGCCGCCGACAGTCTCCTGTCACCGCGCCGGTCCGGAGGGCAGGCGAGGACGACGGCGACGGTCAGCAGCGCCGCGACCGGAGTGAGGGCCCCGTCCTCGTACACGCGTGCGCCGGCGGCCCACTGCACGACCGCCGTCCCCAGCAGCCCGCACCCGGCCAGCCCCGCACCCGGCCCCCACCGGCCGGTCAACGCGACGACCGCGCCGACGCACACCAGCAGCGAGAGCAGCATGTACAGGATCCACGCACCGTCCGTGGCGTGGAGCTGTACGCGTACCGGGGCCGGCGAGAGGGCGAGCCCGGTGTACCAGCGCGTGAGACGCAGCCCGCTGCCCACCGCGCAAGCCGCCAGGGCGAACGGGGCGGCCAGGGCGAAGAAACGCCCCGCGGGCGACGCCGAGTCGAGCCCCAGCCGGACCCGCAGGGCGTGCGCGACCAGATCGGCGTCCGCGCGCAGCCGGGCCGGACGTGGCATGTCCGCCGTCATCTCCCGGTGCACGTCGATGATCTCCTGCCCGTGAGCAGCCCGGTACGCGGCGGGATACAGACGGACGAGGGGATCACTCACGCCGGCGCCGTCGCGCCGTCGGCCAGACGCCGCCTGACCTCCCGGGCGGTCGCGGCCAGCCGCTCCGCCTCCGCCTCCAGCCTCTCCCGCCCGGCGGGAGCGAGGGCGAAGACCCGACGAGCCCGGCCGCCCACCACCTCCTCACGCTCCACCTGGATCAGACCCTCCGCCAGCAGCCTGTCCAGCGCCCCGTAGAGCGCCCCGGTGCGCGGCGTCACCCGGCCGTCGGTGATGGTCTTGACCTCCTGGGCAATGGCGTACCCGTGCCGAGGGGCATTCGCCAGCGCCGTCAGCAGCAGCAGAGCCAGCTCCTGCATTCCTCGTTCGCTCATGCCGACAGAGTATTCCGCCCGACGGACCCTCGGCGAGCCGGAACCGCGGCGGTCTCGCCCTCACGGGGGCGTGGGTCCCGGTCCGGCGGGGTCTCCGGGGTCTTGTGCCGCGTACTGCCCGGCCGTCAGTGGTGCGTGCGGGGCTTGTGTCCGGATGCCTTGACCGTCCAGGTCAGGGTCTCGGTGGTCTCGGCGCGGACCTGGGGGTCGCGGATCGACGCGCTCCGGTCTTCGGACCTGACCGTGACGGTGTGCGTCCTGCCGTCCGCGGCCACCCCCAGTGCGGCGGGGACGACGCCGGTGAGCCCCTTCGCCCGCTTCACCTGGACCCCGTCCACGTACCAGCGCAGCTCCGGCGCGGCCAGACCGGTGAGTTCGGCCTGGGAGACCTTGATGCGCGTGGTCCTGAGGACAGCACTGCCTGCGGCGACCTCGCTGCTCAGCGCGTTGGCCTCGCGGTAGAAGCCCGCGATCATGGCCTCACGGCCGGGGAGGTTGAACTCGCTGACGTTCAGGGCCCGCATGAGGGAGTTGGACGTGGGGCGGTAGATCCCGTAGGGGTAGTAGCTGCTGCCCTCGTACGTGCCGACGGTGCCGCCCGTGGGATCGGTCTCGCCGAGCCAGCGGTACCACTTGGCCCGCTTGGCGGCCATCTGCCGCGTGGTGTAGGTGCTGGAGTTGATGTCGGCGGGCTCACCGGAGGGCCAGGTGCCGTAACCGTCGTAGGCGTACTCGTCGGCCAGCAGGCCCACCGAGTGGGCGATCTCGTGGACGGCGATCATGCTGGACTGCTCGTTGTCCGAGGAGAGGGTCGAGACGCCGTCGAACGGATACCCCTCGGCCTCCAGTCCGGAGTAGCCCGCGCCGCCGTACTTGGCGGAGTGGGAGAGGACGACGACGAGATCGGCCTCGGGGGCCTTGGCCGCGTAGGAGGCGACCTTGTCGATGTCGGCGCAGACCAGCCTCTCGGTGTCCGAGCACCAGAAGTAGCTGCCGAGCGCCGTGTCCTTGGTGACGTCGACGGAGGGGTCGCCGGAGACACCGGATTCGGCGGAGACCGCGTCGACGGTCCACACGTTCATCAGACCCTGGTAGCTCGCGTACGGCTCGACCCGGGTGATGTCCGCCCACTTGGCGGCCGCCGCGGTGTGGAAGGCGTCCTGCTGGCCGGCGGTGTATCCGTCGCCGATGATCACCACGTCGAGGCGGTCGGCCGAAGGGCCGGTCACCGACAGCTCGTTGACCTCGCCGTCCGTGGTGCCCGCCGTGGGGTCCGCGGTCCGGGCCGTGGACCGCCCGGCCGCCCGCTCCGTGGTGACCGGAACCTCGGTCCGCCGGCCCTCGCCCCCGGGCTCGGGGAAGTACTCCACGGTGACGCGCGGCCCCGGCGCGGGCTGCGGATCCACGGCGGACGCGGGCGTGGCGAGGGCCGTGCCCATCATCGCCATGAGCCCTACGCTCACGGATATGGCGGCATTTCTGCTCGTGCGCATGTCAATCCTTACTCTGGTGTCCAGCTCGGAGGTGAAGTAAAGCGATAAGATAAGTGGAATTAAGTGGTGGTTAACTTAGGTTGTGCGCAGGGGGGTTGGCAACAGTCACGGGCGTGAGGCCGCCGGTGGCCACCGGCGGACGACAGGGCGAGGGGATGGCCATGGCGGGCACCAGCAGGGCGACGGCGGCGTGCGACGGACCGGGGCGGACGGCCGGGAGTGAGGCTTCCGGCGCGCCGGACCAGGAAGCGGGGGAGGGGCGGGAGGCGCCGTCGGCGATCGGTCGCCGGGTGAAGCGACTGCGTGGACAACGGAAACTGACGCAGCGCCAGCTGGCCGAGCCGGTGTACACCGCCGCCTATGTCTCCACCCTGGAAGCGGGCAAGGTGCGGCCCTCCGAAGCCGCCCTCCGGCACATCGCGGAACGTCTCGGCGTGGCCTACGAAGAGCTCGCCACCGGCAAGCCCACCCACCTCGTCACGGCCCTGCGGATGCGCCTGGCCGACGCCCAGCGGGTGCTGGCCGTCGAGGACGCCACCGACGCGCGGACGGCGTACGAGCAAATCCTCGGGCAGGCCGAGGAGTACGGGCTCACGCGGGAGCGGGCGGCCGCGCTCACGGGCCTCGGGGAATGCGCGCTGGAGACGGGCGAACTGGCCGACGCCCTGGCCCGGTTCGAGGCGGCCGAACACGCGCTGGCCGACGAACCACTGCCGGCGCGTGCGCGGGCGGTCCGGGGCCAGGCGGTCGCCCACTACCTCGCGGGCCAACTGCGCTACGCCTGCTACCTGCTGGAGAGCGCGATCGACGAGCTCAACACGTCAGGGCTGCACGATCCGGGCGCGCTGCTCCAGTTCTACACGGCGTCGATCGCCCCGTACATGGACATGGGCGCCCATGCCCGTGCCGCGCAGGCCGCGGAACTCGCGCTGGCCCTGGTGTCCCAGGTGTCCGACCCGGCCCTGGTCGCCACCATGCACCGCACGGTGGCCCGTACGCTGATCGCCGAAGGCAGGGTCGAGGCCGCCCAGGCGTCGTTGGCGCGAGCCACCGAGCTCTACGAGCAGCTGCAGATCCGTACCGAACTCGCTCACTGCCACTGGATGCGTGGCTACGTCCACGCCCAGCACGACGAACTGGAGCGCGCGGAGGCGGAACTGCGCACCGCGCACTCGATGCTGGTGTCCAGGCGGGCAGCCCTGTACGTCTCACAGGTGGAGGTCGAGCTGGCCGACGTCCTGCGCAGGAGGGGGAAGCCGGCCCAGGCGGCGGAGCTGCTGGAAAGCCTGCTGGTGGGCCTCCAGCCGGGGCGCGGGGCCTTGCACGCGGGCGGAGCCCACCGGCTCCTGGGGCTGATCGCCGAGGAGGCGGGGGACGTCGAGGCGGCCGAGCGGCACTACGCCTCCGCGCTCTCCCTGCTCGAACAGACGGGAGCCGCCGGGGACCTCGCCGACATCTGCCGACTGCTCGGAGACCTGATGCGCCGCGAGGGCCGGACGGAGGCGGCGCTGAACGCCTACCGCACCGGGCTCGGGCACCGCGCAGAGCCGGGCACCACCACGCTCGGCCCCGCTCCCGCCCGGCCGCCGTTCGGCCCCTGGGCCTGACATCGCGGGCCGGGCCGTGTCCACGGGGCGTCCCGGGCGGGGGGCGGCCCGGTCGGGGCCCGGACCGCCCACTGTCCCCGTGCGGCCCGGACCGCCCGCGTACCCAAGGAGCGAGGTCCGTGACGTCAGCCGGTGTCCGGGAGGGATCTCAGGGCCGTCCGGGCCTCATCCATGATCCGCTCGACCAGTTCCGAGCAGGACGGCAGGTCCTCGATCAGCCCGGCCACCTGTCCCGATGCCATCACCCCGATGTCCGTACGGCCCTCGACCATCGAGGCCTTCAACAGCATCGGTGTGTTGGCCGCCAGCAGTACCTGACTCCATGTCAGGTCCTTGCCGTGCTTCATCGCCAGTCCGTCCCTCACGAGTCGGGGCCAGCCCGCACCGGTCTCCTTCCGGAAGGCCGAGGCGTGCCGCAGGGCCCGCCACAGGGACGAGAGGCGGCCGGAGCGCTCCAGCGCGTCGACCATGGGGGTCCGCAGCATGCGGTGCGGCAGCCCGTCCACCCGGGTGGTGACCGTGACGTCCTTGACGGTGGCGGCCAGGTACCTCGCCTTCACCGCCTCGGGGACGGTGCTGTCGGAGGTGAGCAGGAAGCGCGTCCCCATCCCGATCCCGGCCGCCCCGTAGGCGAGCGCGGCGACCAGCCCGCGGCCGTCGTGGAAGCCGCCCGCCGCGATCACCGGGATGTCCACCGCGTCCACGACCTGGGGAAGCAGCACGGTGGTGGCCACGTTCCCCGTGTGGCCGCCGCCCTCGCCCCCCTGCACCATGACCGCGTCGGCGCCCCAGGCCGCCACCTTCTCGGCGTGCCGGCGGGCACCGACCGAGGGGATGACGACCACGCCGGCGTCCTTGAGGCGGGCGACGAGGTCCCTGGAGGGGGCGAGCGCGAAGGACGCCACCCGCACCCCCTCCTCGACGATGATCCGCACCCGCTCGCCCGCGTCCCCGGCGTCGGCCCGCAGGTTGACGCCGAACGGCGCGTCCGTACGGGACCTGACCTCGCGGACCGCCGCCCGCAGCTGCTCCACGCTCATCGTGGCGGAGGCGAGGATGCCGAGCGCCCCCGCGTTCGCCGAGGCGGAGACGAGGCGCGGGCCGGCGACCCAGCCCATGCCGGTCTGCACGACCGGGTACCGGACCCCGGTGAGGTCGGTGAGCGCCGTACGGAAGGGTCCGCTCATGCCGGAACCTCGCGTTCGCGCAGCCCTGTCGGGTCGATCACCCCGCGGATCAGGCGCAGTTCGTCCTCCGTGGGCTCCCGGGTGAAGGGCACCTCGTCGGGGACCGCCAAGGCGAACCCGGTGGCCGCGGTGACCTGTTCGAGGCTCACTCCGGGGTGCAGCGAACGCAGCCGCATCACGCGGTCGGGGGTCTCGAAGTCGAAGACCCCCAGGTTGGTGATCACGCCCGGGAGGCGGTGGTAGCGGGTCGCGGAAGGACCGGCCGCCGCCGCCCGGTCGTATCCGACCCCGCTCACCATGTCCACGTGTTCCACGAACACCCGGGTCGAGTGCTTCGGCACCCAGTAACTCGTCGGGTTGTTCAGTGTGTTCACGGGCGCGCCGCGCACGCCGAGAAGCTGGCGGGTGGGCCGGGACCAGTCGCCGACGCAGGAGATGTTCTGGTTGCCGTGCCGGTCGAGCTGGCTGGCGCCCATCATCACGTGGCGGCGGCCGGTGGCGGTCAGCGTGAGGTGCTCACGGAACGGCAGCCAGCCCTCGATGCTCCCCGGCCGCTCCCCGACGGAGGGGGTGTCGGCCATCAGCAGCGCCTCTCCGTCGGTCAGCAACAGGTCCGGTGAGAAGGTGAGTCTGGCCAGGCGTGCCCCGATCGCCGGGACGGTGCCCATCGGGCTCGCCAGGATCTCGCCCGCGTCCCGCCAGGCTTCGGCGCAGGCCACCACGCAGTACTCGGCGCGGCTGACCGCCGGGAGGCCGGGGGTCTCGGTGGCGCTCATGCTTCCTCCAGATGGAACGCGGTGACGGCGGCCTGGTAGGCGGCCTCGTCGCCGGACAGGAACCGTGCGGCGAAGGCCGGCCACGCCTCCGGGTCGCGGGCCGCCCGGACGTAGGCCCGCTGGAAGGACTCGTCCCGGTCGTGGTCGGGCACGCAGGAGGTGAAGTGGGCGCCGTTCGGTGTCTCGACGACCCCGTCCACGAACAGGCGCTTGACCAGGAGGGTCTGCGGCCCGTGCTCCTTGAGCAGGTCCGCCGTCTCCACGATCCGCTCGCACGAGACGTACGCCTGGTCGGCCGCCTCGCAGAACAGGTCGTCGAAGTACGGATCGGGGCCGAGGTACTGGCCGTTGCCCTGTGCGTCGGACCGGTTGAGGTGGACCAGGGCCGCGTCCAGCCGCAGCGCCGGGGCCGCGACCAGTTCCTCCCCGTCCTCGTACGGCGACGTCACCGTGCGCAGTGCCGGGTTGACCTCCATCAGGTCGGAGCCGAGACCCGCCCGTACCGGCATGAAGGGCAGCCGCTGGGCCCCCGCCGTCAGCCCCCACATCATCATCGCCTCGTCGAGCTCGACCATCTCGAACGCGCCGCGCTGCCGGGCCGCCGTGAAGTGCGGCTCCAGCGGTATCGAGTCGAGCGTCCCGAACGCCGCCACGAGCGTGCGGATCTTCCCCGCCGCCGCGAGCAGTCCCACGTCCGGGCCGCCGTACGACACCACGGTCAGGTCGGTGAGGTCCGAACGCAGGAGGGCCCGCACCAGGGCCATCGGCTTACGGCGCGAGCCCCAGCCGCCGATGCCGATCGTCATGCCGCTCTCCAGGCGGCCGACGACCTCCTCGGCCGTCATCGTCTTGTCCTGAGTCACGCCTGCCGCTCCTTGTCCGCGTCCGGGCCCGAAGCCGGGTCCGTGCCGAAGGTGTCGCGTACACGGCCGGCGACCCCGCTGAGATTGGCCTCGAAGGTGAAGCCCTGCTCGAAGCGGTAGCTGCGGCGTACGTCGACGGGGTCGATGCCGTTGATGGCGGCCTTGGCCAGCCGGATGAGGTGTCCGTCCTTGGCGGCGATCTCCCGGGCCAGCGCGAGGGCGGCCCCGGTCAGCCGGTCGCGGGGGACGACGCTCCACACCGATCCGTGCCGGTGCAACTCGTGCGCCGTCACCGTGCGCGAGGTGTAGTACAGGGTCCGCATCAGGTGTTGCGGGACGAGCCGGGCCAGATGGGTGGCCGCGCCGAGGGCGCCCCGGTCCAGCTCCGGCAGGCCGAAGGTCGCGTCGTCGGCGGCCACGATCGCGTCCGCGTTGCCGGCCAGGCCGATGCCGCCGCCCAGGCAGAAGCCGTGCACGGCCGCGACCACCGGCACCTCGCACTCGTAGACCGCCGCGAACGCCTCGTAGCAGCCCCGGTTGGCGCCGATCAGCGCCTCGGGCCCGTCCGCGCGCTGCATCTCCTTGATGTCCACGCCCGCGTTGAAGCCGCGCCCCTCGGCGGTGAGCACCACGCACCGGACGGACGGATCGGCGCCGGCGGCGCGTACGGCGGCGGCCAGCTCGTACCAGCCCCGTACGGGCAGGGCGTTGACCGGGGGGAAGTCCACGGTGACGAAGGCGACGCCTTCTTCCGGGACGGAGGTGGAGACACCCATGAGCAGATCAGCTACCTTTCCACCAAACGTTTGTTAGGCCCGAAGGTAGCAGCGTCCCGGACGTCGCGGGAGGGTGCGATGCCACTGAGCGGTACGGCCGCCCTCGTCCCGCCCGGCCACCGCCCGTCCCCGCTGTCTCCCGCCCCGTCGGAAGGACTTGCCGCCATGACCTCACCTGCCGCCGCCCCACTGTGCGCCGGACGTGTCGTCGCCGTCACCGGAGCCGGCCGCGGACTCGGCCGCGCGCACGCCCTGGCCTTCGCCGCCGAGGGCGCGCGGGTCGTCGTCAACGACCTGGGCGTGGGCCCCGACGGCTCCGGCCCGGCCACCGGACCCGCCCAGCGGGTCGTGGAGGAGATCCGCGCGGCGGGCGGCGAGGCGGTCGCCCACCACGGGGACATCGCCACCACCGAGGGCGCCGGCTCTCTCGTCGCCGTCGCGCTCGACGCCTTCGGCCGGTTGGACACCCTCGTCAACAACGCCGGGTTCCTCCGGGACCGGATGCTGGTGAACCTGGACGAGGACGACTGGGACGCCGTGACGCGCGTCCACCTCAAGGGCCACTTCCTCCCGCTCAAGCACGCGGCGGCGCACTGGCGGGCCGAGGCGAAGGCGGGCCGCACGCCCGAGGCGCGTGTCGTCAACACCAGCTCAGGGGCGGGTCTGCTGGGCAGCGTGGGCCAGGGCAACTACGCCGCCGCCAAGGCGGGGATCGTCGGGCTGACCCTGGTGGCGGCCGCCGAGATGGGCCGTTACGGGATCCAGGTCAACGCGATCGCCCCGGCCGCCCGTACCCGGATGACCGAGGACACCTTCGCCGCGACGATGGCGGCTCCGGGGGAGGAGGGGGCCTTCGACGCGATGGCGCCGGAGAACGTCTCGCCGCTCGTCGTATGGCTGGGCTCCGCCGCGTCCACCGGGGTGACCGGCCGGGTCTTCGAGGCCGAGGCCGGGCGGATCACCGTGATGGAGGGCTGGCGGCCCGGCCCCGGCGTGGACAGGGGTGCCCGCTGGACCCCCGCCGAGGCCGGAGCGGCGGCCACCGGACTGCTCGCCGCGGCCGAACCGCCCCACCCGGTGTACGGGGCGCGCTGACGGCACGCGGTGGGGTGGGGGCGGGTGGTGACGTGGTGTCAGCTCCCGCCCACCGGGATGCGGCCTGCGCATGCGGCAGCCGGGGACTTGGATGGGCCCTCCGCCTCCCCTCCTTCCCGTCCTGTCCTGTCCTGCCTGAGAGAGGTCCCCTCATGCGGCTCGGTGTCAACAGCCCCGTCGTCACAGCGGTACCCGGTGTCCACTCCCCCTGGGAGCGCGGTGCCGGCATCGAGGAGCTGGGGGCGGTCGCCGAGGCGGCCGACCGGCTCGGCTTCGACCATCTGACCTGTTCGGAACATGTCGCGGTGCCCGCGGACATCGCCGAGGTGCGTGGCGGCACCTACTGGGACCCGCTGGCCACCTTCGGCTATCTGGCCGCCCGGACCCGCCGGATCAGGTTCGCCACCCAGGTGCTGGTGCTCGGCTACCACCACCCGCTGGCCCTCGCGAAGCGCTACGGCACGCTGGACCGCGTCTCGGGCGGACGGCTCGTCCTGGGGCTCGGCGTCGGCAGTCTTGAGGAGGAGTTCCGGCTGCTCGGAGCGCCCTTCGAGGGCCGTGGCGCGATCGCCGACGACGCCGTCGCCGCACTGCGCGCCTCCCTGTCCCGGCGTGAACCGTCTTACCACGGTGCGCACTTCGACTACCAGGGCCTGGTGGTGGAGCCGTACGCGGTGCAGGACCGGGTGCCGCTGTGGATCGGCGGCCGGACGCCCCGTTCGCTGCGCCGGGCCGTGACGTACGGGGACGGCTGGGTGCCGTTCGGACTGCCCCTGGAACGGCTGGGCGAGATGGTCGGCGCGGCCCCGCTGCCGGAGGGCTTCGAGGTGGTGCTGAGCGCGGGCCGGCCGCTGGACCCCTCCGGTGACGCGGAGGGGACCGGGGAGGCGCTGCGGAAGGTGGTCCGGGCGGGCGCGACGCTGGTGAGCGTGTCGCTGACGGCACGTTCCGCGGGTCATTACGTCGAGCAGATGGAGGCGCTGGCCGCGCTCGCGGGCACGGCGTCGGACGCGGAGGGCCGGGCGTGAGCGAGAACCGGATCGCCGCGCTGGAGGCCCGGATCGGGCTGCTGGAGGACGAACGCGCCGTCGCCAGGGCGATGGCCTCCTACGGGCCGCTGGTGGACGGCGGGGACGCGGAGGGGGTCGCGGCGCTGTGGGCACCTGACGGGCTGTACGACATCGACGAGATCTTCCTCGCGGGCCGGGAGCGCATCCACGAGATGGTCGCCTCCCCCGCGCACCAGGGCTGGATCCGGCAGGGGTGCGCGCACGTGGTGGGCCCACCGCACATCACGGTCGACGGCGACGAGGCGGTGGCGGTGTGCCACTCGCTGATGGTGGTGCACGAGGAGGGCCGGTACGTGGTCCGCCGGGCCACCGCCAACCACTGGCGGCTGCGCCGCACACCCTCGGGGTGGCAGGTGGTCACCCGGACCAACCGCATCCTGGACGGCCGCGCGGAGTCGCCCGCGCTGCTGGTCGCCGGAGTACGGGGCGAGGCGGCCCAGGCCGACTGAGCCGGCCCGGTCACCCGTCACTTCGACGAAGCCGCACAGGCGCCGGCCGCACCGACATCGGCACCGGACGGCCCGGCCCGCCGGTTCCTCCTCGGCCCGCTCCTGGACGGACGACCGCCCCCGCACGACCCCGGCGTGGTGGCGCCCCCGCCCCGTCCCGTCCGGTCAGCGGGAGTGGGCCCGTCGAAGCGGGCACGGAGGCCTAGCGTCCTGCGGAGGCGTCCCCCTCCGGGGACCCGCGGCCGTCGCCGTCACCTCCCACCCCAGGAGTACTCATGCCCCGCACCGTCGTCGTCACCGGATCCGGTTCCGGGATCGGAGCCTCCGTCACCGCCCTGCTGCGCGAGGGCGGGGACCGGGTGATCGGGGTGGACCTGCGCGGCGGTGAGATCGACGCCGACCTCTCCACGGCCCCGGGCCGCGCATCGGCGGCCGCCGAGGCGGCCGAGGCGGCCGGCGGGGTGGTGGACGCGGTCGTCACCTGCGCCGGGACCTCCGTACCGGGCACCGCGATGGTGACGGTCAACTACTTCGGCACCACCGGGTTCCTGACCGTCCTGCGGCCGGCCCTGGCCGCCGCCGAGCGGCCCCGGGCCGTGGCCATCGGCTCCATCTCCGGTACGCGGCCCGCCGACCCGGACGTCGTCGCCGCCTGTCTGGCCGACGACGAGGCCGCGGCCCTGCGCCACGCGGAAGCCGCCGTCGCCGAGGGCCGCGCCCGGCAGTTGTACCCCTCCTCCAAGGCCGCGCTCGCCCGGTGGGCGCGGCGCACGGCGCTCGCCGAGGGCTGGGCGGACACCGGGATCGCGTTGAACGTCATCGCGCCCGGCATCGTGCTCACACCGATGAGCGCGGGCCTCTTCGACGACCCGGAGACCAAGAGGGTCATGGACGAGGCGGTGCCCATGCCGCTCAACGGCTACCTGCGGCCCGAGGACGTCGCACGGGCGGTGCTGTTCCTGGCCTCGGACGCGAACAGCCACATCACGGGACAGGTGCTGTACGTGGACGGCGGCGCGGAGGCCACCCTGCGCGGCCCCGACATCTTCTGAACCGGCACCGGGGGCCCATCCATCGGCCCCCCGCACGCCCCCTCACCTGATGAGCCGTCCGGACCGAACTCCAGGGCGATCCGGCAGGGCGGTCCGGCCCGAGACGGCACGCTTGTCCGAATCAGGCCTGTCCCACAGGTGCCCCCGGACCACAGAATCTCCGAGGACTCACACGGCACCCACAGGGAGACACTCCATGAACCTGGCCAAGAGACTCGGAACGACCGTGGCCGCGACAGCCCTGCTCTTCGGCGGCCTCACCACCATCGGTGCCGGCCCGGCGTCGGCGGCCAGCCCCTGCGACGCCCGCGCGTACCAGAACAACTCCAGTGCCTACGGCTACTTCTTCGGCTCGTACAACCTGAAGACCCGCCCGGCGGCGGAGTGTTCCAACGTCAAGAAGTTCAGCGCCGGCACGAAACTCTACATATGGTGTTACATCTACAACTATTACGGTAATGCGTGGGTCTACGGGCGTGTCGAGGGCACGCAGACCAAGGGATGGATCTCCGCCGACAACGTCAGCTACGAAGGCGGTTCCCTCAACATCTGCTGAACCGGGAGGCGCGGCCTCGCGCTCCCGGCGGCCGCCGTCCGGAGCGCGAGACCGCCGTCCTTACGGACATGATCCGTGGCTCCGCGCCGGACGGCCCCCCACGGCTCGCCGCAGAGGGCCGGACCGTCCCGCCCCGGGCCGCCCTCAGACCCGTACCGGCGGCCTCAGACCCGTACCGAGTGCCGGATCACCTTGCCCGTCGCGTTGCGCGGCAGCTGCTCGGCGGTGAGCCGCCAGCGCTTGGGGACCTTGAAGTAGGCCAGCGCGTCCGCCGCGTGCTCCCGCAGGGACTCCTCGGTGGCCGTCGATCCCGGCCTGAGCACCACCACGGCCGCCACCTCCTGGCCCAGATCGGGGTGCGGCACCCCGAGGACCAGGCACTCCACGACGTCCGGGTGCTGGGCGAGCACCGTCTCGATCTCCGCCGGGTAGACGTTCTCGCCCCCGCGGATGATCAGGTCCGAGCGGCGGCTGCGCAGATACAGCCGGCCCTCCCGCAACTGCCCCAGGTCGCCGGTGCGCAGCCAGCGGTCCCGGTCGACGGCCGCCTCGGTCGCCTCCGGATCGCGCCAGTAGCCCAGCATGTTGAACATGCTGCGGACACAGACCTCGCCCTCCTCGCCCTCCGGGAGGGCCCGGCCGGCCGGATCGCGGATCTCCAGGCGGACCCCGACGACGGGCCGCCCGAGACTGCCCGGCGCCGCCGCCAGGTCCCGCGGGTTCGCCGCGGCTATGGCCGTACAGGACTCGGTCAGGCCGTAGCTGTCCACCAGTGAGTCCTTCGCGAACGGCACCTCCCGGCGCAGCCGCTCCTTGAACTCCGTCGTCGAGGGCGCCGAGGCCAGGGCGAACGCGGTCAGCGAGGACGTGTCGTACCGGTCCACCCCGCCGTGTTCGAGGAGCCGGTGGGCCATCGTCGGCACCGCCCCCCAGTTCGTCACGCGTTCCCGCTCCACCATGCCGAGCACCGCGTCCACGTCGAACGCCCCCTGGTGCAGGGCGATCCGGCTGCCCGTGGCCAGCCGGGGCGCGACCAGGTTGTGCAGGCTCGCGATGTGGAACAGGGGCAGCGCCAGCAGGTAGACGCGGTCCTCGGAGGCCACCGGGTCACCGGACTCCGCCAGCAGGGCGTCGTTCAGCCGGTGGTACTCCACGACGGCCAGCAGATTGCGGTGGGTGTGCACCGCGCCCTTGGGGCGGCCCGAGGTCCCCGAGGTGTACAGGATGACGGCCGGGTCGTCCTCGGCGACGTCGGCGGACGGCAGCGGCGCGTCGGGGTATGCCCCGGCGAAGCGGCGGACGTCGTCCTCCAGGGACAGCACCGGGACGGGACAGCCGTCCAGTTTCGCCGACTGCCGGGCGTCCGCCAGCACGAGGGCGGGCTCCGCGTTCGCCACCCCGTAGGCCATCTCGCGCGCCGACCACCAGGCGTTGAACCCGACGGCCACCGCTCCGACGGACACCGTGGCCCAGAACGCCTCGATCCACTCGACGCTGTTGGCGGCGGCGATCGCCACCCGGTCGCCCTTGCCGATGCCGTACTCCTCCCGCAGCACCCGGGCCAGCGAGGCGACCTGCGCCGCGTGTTCGGCGAAGGTGACGCGGCGGTCCGCGGTGACGATGTGATCGCGGTCGCCGTGCGCGACGGACGCGTGCAGGACCTCGTGCAGGGCCCGCTGCCGGTGGACGAAGACCGGCAGCCGGGTGCCCAGGACGTCGTCGTCGGAGAGCTCGAACCGGCCACCCGGGCCTGTGAGCCCCGCGACGGCGGCGAGAGCGGGGGAGCGGTGGTCCGTTTCGCTGGGCATCGGGACTCCTGGTGCGTCGGGAACTCCAGACGGATCGCTTGTCGGGCTCAGTGTCGGCCGAGGGCGAGGCTTCGCTCACCGACGGGTTCCGGTCACCGGGACACCGCGCCACTCACCCACCCGGGAGGGAACGGCCACCCCTCGGGCACGGTCCGCGCCCCGCCGGGTTCCCGGTGAGTGGGATGCCTCACGTCGGCCGGAATTCGCTCACCGTAGCGTCCCCCCACCTGATCCGGCCCCGCTCCTTCTCCGCTCCCCGCCACCGGACCTCTGGAGGAAACCATGAAGCGAGCACCACGGGTACGAGCCCGCCTCGCCGCCGTCCTGGCCGCCGCGGCGCTCCTCAGCTCCGCGTGTGCCTCCCCGGACGGTGGCGGCGACGGAGGGAAGCAGCAGAAGGCCGAACGCGGCCGCTACACGTTCGGGAGCGTCGGTGAACAGCCCGACGCGGGCGAGCCGGTGCGCGGCGGCACCCTGCGCTTCGCGGACTACGCCGAGGCCCGCAGTCTCAGCCCGGCGGCCACCTACGCCACCGGCGCCTCCGGCGGCTCCGCGCTCGCCGCCGTCTACGACGTCCTGATGCGCTACGACACGGCCGCCCAGAGCTACGAACCCTGGCTGGCCGAGTCACTGACGAGCAACGACGACGCCACGGTCTGGACGCTCGAGCTCCGCGACGGCGTCGAGTTCTCCGACGGCACGCCCCTGGACGCGAAGGCGGTCGTCGCCAGCCTGGCGTGGTACCAGGAGAGCAAGGGCGCCGACACCGCGCTGCTCGCCCCCGACCTCGCCAAGACGGAGGCCGTCGACGACTCCACCGTCGTCTTCACCCTCCGCACCTCCTGGGCGACCTTCCCCGCGATGCTCGCCCAGGCCCCGGGCATGATCGTCGCCCCCGCCGCGTACGCCGGCGACACCTTCCGACCGATCGGCGCCGGCCCCTTCACCCTCCAGAAGCACGCCCCTCAGGAGGAGATGATCCTCAAGGCGAACAAGAAGTACTGGAAGGGCCAACCGCACCTGGACGCGGTGCGGTTCGTCTGGCCGCAGGCCGACCGGGCCAAACTCGACGCGCTGAACGACGGCACGGCCGACGTGACGTACATGCGCAGCCCCGACGTCGTGGACGACGCCGTGAAGGAGGGCCACCCCGGGGAGCTGACCCTGACCGGTCTCGGCAACATGGTCACCGTCAACACCCGTGAGGGCCGCCCAGGCGAGGACGTCCGGATCCGCAAGGCGATGGCCCTGGCCCTGGACCCCGAACTCGACACCGCGCGCGCCTACGGGGGCAAGGGCCTGCCCGGTCAGGAGATCTTCCCGCCCGAATCGCGCTGGCACTCCGGCGTCGAACCCCTCGGTATCGACCTGGACAAGGCGAAGGAACTCCTCGCGGAGGCCAGGAAGGACGGGTACGACGGCACCGTCACCTACATGGACGGCACCGACCCCGTCTCCCGGTCCAAGGCGGTCGTCGTCAAGGCGATGCTCGAACGCGTCGGGTTCACGGTCGAGCTCGACCTCGTCTCCTCCATCGCCGACCGGGTGTCGAAGACCTACGTGGACCACGACTTCGACATCAGCCGGGGCGCGGCGAGCGTCTCCGAGGGCGACCCCTACCACCGGCTCCAGAACATCCTGAACTCCGAGAGCTACGGCAACCCCGGCGGCTACGCCGACCCGGAGATGGACCAGCTGCTCGTCCGGCTCCAGGGCGCGAAGGACGAGGCCGGGACCCAGAAGGTCCTCGACGACATCCAGACGCTCTTCAACGAGGACGTCCCCGTCATCAACCTCGGCGCCAGCGCCGGATTCACCGCCTGGGGCGAGCACGTGCACGGCATCGTGCCGACCGACGAGTACATGGTGCTCCTCGGAGAGGCATGGATCGGCACATGACGGCCGCCCGCCCCGTCCACCGGCCCGGCCCCGGCCCGTCCGCGGACGGCGCCCGCCGCCTGATGCCCCGCGGACCCGTACGCCGACCCCAGGCAGACCTGGAGGAACCATGAGCACCGCCGTGGTGCGCCGACTGGCAAGGAAGGCCCTGGAGCTGGCGGGTGTGCTCCTCCTCGCCAGCGTCGGGGTGTTCTCCCTGGCCGTCCTGCTGCCCGGCGACCCCGCCGTGGACATCCTCGGCGCGGGCCGCGACCCGGCCGAGTACGCCGAACTCCGCCACGACCTCGGACTCGACCAACCGCTGGTCACCCGCTACCTCGACTGGCTGGGCGGCGCGCTGACCGGAGACCTCGGACACTCCGTCGTACCCCCGCAGAGCGAGGTCACCGACCGGGTGCTGTCCGCGCTGCCCGTCAGCTTCGAGATCGCGGTGCTCGGACTGCTGCTGGCCCTGCTGATCGCGGTGCCGACGGCCATGTGGTCGGCCTACCGGGAGGGTTCGGCGGCCGACCGGATCCTGGGCGCCGGCACCTTCGGCATCCTGTCCGTGCCCAGCTTCCTGGCCGGGCTGCTGCTGATCCTCGTCCTCGTCAACTCGACGGGCTGGTTCCCCCGTTCGGAATGGGTACGGCTCGGTGACGGCGACCTGCTGGGCAATCTCCGTCACGCGTTCCTGCCGGCGCTCACCGTCGCCCTCGCCGAACTCGCCATGTTCACCCGGGTGTTGCGCAGCGACTTGATCGTCACCCTGCGCGAGGACTACATCCTCGCCGCCCGCGCCAAGGGCATGAGCCCCCCGCGCATCCTGTTCGCCGACGCCCTGCGCCCCTCCTCCTTCTCCCTGGTCACCCTGCTCGGCCTGAGCCTCGGCCGGCTGATCGGCAGCACCGTCGTCGTGGAGTACCTCTTCTCGCTGCCCGGCATGGGGACGCTCGTCGTCAACGCCGCCGGACAGGGCGACTACCCGATGGTCCAGGGCGCCGTGCTCACGATCGCCGTGATCTACGTGATCCTCAACGCCGGAATCGACCTCTCCTACGGTTACCTCGACCCCAGGACGCGACGTGTCCATGTCTGACCTCGCCCCGCGCACGCGGAGCCTCCCGCCCCTGCCCACCGCCGTGTCCCTCACCGTCGCCGGCCTCGTCCTGCTGGTGTCCGGCGCGACCACCCCCTACCTGGTCGCGCCCGCCAGGACGGCCGTCGCCCTCCTCGGACTCGGCCTGCTCCTGGCCGGTGCCTCCCGGCTCGGCAAACGGTGGGCCGGGCCCGGCTTCGACGTGGTGTTCTGGTTCGGCGCGGGCTGGCTCCTGCTGCTCGGACTCGCCATCGTGTTCGTCCCGTGGCTGCCGCTCGCCGAGGACCGCGACGTGGCCACCACCGTCACCGAACCGGTCTTCGCCGCCCCCGCCTTCACCGGCGCCCACCCGCTCGGCACCAACGGCTTCGGCCTCGACCTGCTGGCCAGATCCCTCTACGGGGCCCGCTCCTCCCTGCTCATCTCCCTGTCCGCGGTCGCCGTCGGCACCCTGGCCGGCGGCGCGATCGGCATGGTGGCCGGATACTTCCGCAAGACCGTCGACCGGGCGGTCGGCATCGCCACCAACTCCCTGCTCGCCGTGCCCCCGCTCATCCTGCTCATCGCGCTGGCCACCGTGCTCCAGCCGCACCCGCGCAACGTCGCCCTGTCCCTGTCGCTGCTGACGATCCCCGGCATGGTGCGCCTGGCCCGCGCCACCACCATGGCCTACGCCAACCGGGAGTTCGTCGTCGCCGCCCGCGCCATGGGCGCCAAGCGCTCCCGCGTCCTGGTGCGCGAACTGCTCCCCAACGTCCTGCTGCCCGTCCTGTCCCTCGCCGTCGTGATGATCTCCGTCCTGATCGTCGCCGAAGCCTCCCTCAGCTTCCTCGGACTGGGCATCCAACCGCCGGAACCCACCTGGGGAAACATGATCGCCGAGGGGGAGGGCCAGGTCTTCGAGGAGCACCCGCACATCGTGCTCGTCCCCGGGGCCTTCCTCTTCCTCACCGTGTTCGCCTTCAACATCGTCGGCGAGAAGGCTCGCGGGCGAGGGGACTCCCGGAGCGTGAAACTGTGACCACCCCGCCCGTCGCCACCGGCACCCCCCTGCTCACCGCCACCGGGGTACGGACCGCCTTCCGCACCCCGCGAGGACCGGTGCGGGCCGTCGACGGCGTCTCGCTGTCGCTGTCCGAGGGAGAGACCCTCGGCATCGTGGGGGAGTCCGGATCGGGCAAGTCGGTGCTGGGCCGCACCCTGATGGGCCTGATCACCGACGGCCCCGGCACCACCGTGTCCGGCTCGGTGCTGCTCGGCGGCAAGGACGTCCACCGGCTCACTCCCGCCGGACGGCGTGCCCTGTGGGGCACCGAGGTCGCCATGGTCTTCCAGGACCCCATGACCTCCCTGAACCCCGTGAAGAAGGTCGGCGCCCATCTCTCCGAGAGCGTCCGCCTCCACCTCGGGCTGAGCCGGGCCGACGCCCGCGAACGCGCCGTGGACCTGCTCCGGAAGGTCGGCATCCCCGAACCGGCCCGGCGCGCCACGCAGTATCCGCACGAACTCTCCGGCGGGATGCGGCAGCGCGTCGTCATCGCCATGGCCCTGGCCTGCGGCCCCCGGCTGCTCATCGCCGACGAACCGACCACCGCGCTGGACGTCACCGTGCAGAAGCAGATCCTGGACCTGCTGCGCTCGCTGACCGAGGACCTGCGGATGGCGACGATCCTCATCAGCCACGACCTCGCCACGGTCGCCGGCCGCACGGACCGCGTCGCCGTGATGTACGCCGGACGCCTCGTGGAGTACGCGGACACCGCCGCCGTCTTCGACCGCCCCCGGCACCCGTACAGCAGCGCCCTGATCGCCTCGATCCCGCGCCTCGACCAGCCCCCGCACACCCTGCTGCCCACCATCGAGGGCAGGCCGCCCGACCTGCTGCACCCGCCCGCCGGATGCCGGTTCGCGCCGCGCTGCCCCACCGCGACGGACCGCTGCGTCACCGAGGCGCCCGAGCCGGCCGGATATGCCGGTGACCGTGACGCCGGCGGTGTCGTCGCCTGTCACCACCCCCTGGGCGCCGCCGAGGAGGCCACCCCATGACGACCACCCACGGCACCGGACCGGACCCGCGCCCCGCGCTGGTGGCCGAAGACCTCGTCGTCGAGTACCCCGCCGGGCGCGGCCGCAGGGTGCACGCCGTCTCCGGCGTCGGACTGGAGGTCGCGGCCGGTGAGACCCTCGGCATCCTCGGCGAGTCCGGCTGCGGCAAGTCCACCGTCGGCCGCTCCCTGATCCAGCTGCCGCCCCCCGACTCCGGCACCGTCCGCCTCGGCACCACGACCCTCACCGGCCTCGCCCCCGAGGCACTGCGCCGGGCCCGTGCCCGGATCCAGCTCATCACGCAGGACCCCGTCTCCGCCCTGAACCCCCGCCGCAAGGTCAAGGACCTGGTGTGGGAGGGCCCTTCGATCTGGGGGAGCGGCGGCGACACCCGCGACAAGGACACCCGGACCGACACGGCACTGCGCGACGTCGGCCTCGACCCCGCCACCGTACGGGACCGCAGACCGCACGAGCTGTCCGGCGGCCAGTGCCAGCGGGTGTGCGTCGCCCGCGCCCTGATGCTCGAACCCGAGGTGCTGATCTGCGACGAACCCGTCTCCAGCCTGGACGTGTCCGTGCAGGCGCAGATCCTCAACCTGCTGGAGACCACGGTCCGCCGTCGAGGACTGAGCATGGTGTTCATCGCCCACGACGTGTCCGTGGTGAAGAACATCAGCGACCGCGTGATGGTGATGTACCTCGGCAAGGTCTGCGAGGTACTGCCCTCCGAGGGGCTGCCGCACGAAGCCGCGCACCCCTACACCCGGCTGCTGCTCGCCTCCCTTCCCGAGGTCCAGCTCGGCACCACGGACGCCCCCGCCGACGCGCCCGTGCACGCCGCCGAACTGCCCTCACCCCTGGACCCGCCGTCGGGCTGCCGCTTCCGTACCCGGTGCCCCCTGGCCACCCGACGGTGCGCGGACGAGGAACCCGTACCGCGGGAGATACGGCCCGGCCACCGGGTCGCCTGCCACCACGCCGAACCGAGGAGGAACCGCCCGTGACCACCCCCGAGACCCCCGATGTGCTGGCCCCGGCCGTGCTGGGCCCCGTCAAGCTCCGCAACCGCGTCATCAAGGCCGCGACCTACGAGGGGCTCAGCCACAGGTCCCTGGTGACCAGGGACCTCGTCGACTTCCACGTCGCCTACGCCCGCGGCGGGGTCGGCATGACGACCGTCGCCTACTGCGCGGTCGCCAGGGAAGGCCGCACCGACCGGCACCAGATCCACTGGACCGACGAGGCGATGCCCGGCCTGCGCGTCCTCACCGACGCCGTCCACGCCGAAGGGGCCGCCGTCTGCGCGCAGATCGGCCACGGCGGGCCCGTCGCCAACCCCAAGGGCAACGGCGCCCCGGCCCTCTCGCCGACGAAGCACTTCCACGCCACCACCCTGAGCTGGGCCCGGGAGGCGTCCGTCCACGACATCCGGCGCGTCACCGAGGCACACGCCGAGGCCACGCGCCGCGCCGTCGAGGCGGGCTTCGACGCCGTCGAGGTCCACCTCGGCCACAACTACCTGGCCAGTTCCTTCCTCAGCCCCCGGATCAACCACCGCACCGACGCGTACGGCGGGAGCCTGGAGAACCGGGCCCGCTTCGCCCGGGAGATCATGCGCGCCGTCCACGACGCGGCCGGCGGCCGGATCGCCGTCGTCGCCAAGATGAACATGGACGACGGCGTACCGGGCGGCTTCTGGCTCGACGAGGCCATCCCGGTCGTCCAGTGGCTCGAACGGGACGGCACCGTCGACGCCCTGGAGATGACCGCCGGCAGCTCCCTGCTCAACCCGATGTACCTCTTCAAGGGCGACGCCCCGCTCAAGGAGTTCGCCGACGTCATGCCGCAGCCCATGAAGCTCGGCGTGCGGGCCGTCGGCAAGCACTTCCTGCGCAGCTACCCCTACCAGGACGCCTATCTGCTCCAGGACGCGCGGCAGGTACGGGCCGCCGTGCGGCTCCCGATGATCCTGCTCGGCGGGATCACCGGCAGGCCGGTCATGGACCTCGCGATGCGCGAGGGCTTCGCGTTCGTGGCGATGGCCAGGGCCCTGCTGCGCGAACCCGACCTCGTCAACCGCCTGCGCGACGACGCCTCCACGCCGTCCCTGTGCATCCACTGCAACAAGTGCATGCCGACCAACTTCACCGGCACCCGCTGCGTCCTGGTCGACCGGGGCACCACACGCCGCGAGACCTGGGGCAAGCCCGCCGGGTACGTGGCGTGAGGGGCGCGGACGCGGTCGCCACGGCCGAGGCCGTCAGGAACGGTGAGACCGACGTACGCACCCTCGTCGCGGAGGCCGTCGCCCGTATCGAGCGACTCGGCCCCGCGCTCAACGCGGTGGTCCACACCCGGTTCGAGGCCGCCCTCGACGAGGTGGCGGCTGGCCTGCCGGACGGTCCGCTGCACGGTGTCCCGATGCTCGTCAAGGACCTGGGCACCGAGGTCGCGGGGCTGCCCGCGACCGGTGGCAGCCGGCTCTTCGTGGAGGGTACGGCACCGCGCGACAGCGAACTGGTGGCCCGGTACCGGCGGGCCGGCGCGCTCGTCCTCGGCACCACCAACACCCCCGAACTGGGCCTCAACGCTTCCACCGAACCGGCCCTCTTCGGCCCCACCCGCAACCCGTGGAACACCGCGCACTCGCCGGGCGGCTCCAGCGGCGGGTCCGCCGCCGCGGTGGCGGCGGGCCTGGTGCCGGTCGCGCACGCAAGCGACGGCGGCGGCTCGATCCGCATCCCGGCGGCGGCCTGCGGACTGTTCGGCCTCAAGCCCAGCCGTGGCCGGGTCACCCCGGCGCCCCGGCCGACCACCCTGTCGGGGCTCGTCTCGGGACACCACGCCGTCACCACGTCCGTACGCGACAGCGCGCTGCTCCTCGACGTCGCCGAGGGGCCCCTGCCCGGCGACGCGTACGCCGCACCGCGACCGGCCGCCCCCTTCGCCGAACTGGCCCGCCGCGCCCCGGGGCGTCTGCGGATCGGCCTGCTCACCGCGCTGCCGGACGGCCCCGAGACGCACCCGGAGTGCGCCGAGGCCGCCCGCGCCGCGGCCCTGCTGTGCGAACGCCTCGGCCACCACGTGGCCGAGACCACCGCCCCCTACCGGCCGGACGACGTCGGCCGTACCTCGGGCGTCCTGATGGGCGCCGACCTGGTGGCCCAGATCGACGCCCGCCTCGCCCTGCTCGGCAGACCCCTGGCCGACGACGACATCGAACCCTTCACCCGCGTCCTGTACGACACCTACCGCGCCCTGACCGCGGCCGACGTCAGCCGGGCGCTGCGCCGGGCACAGGAGATCGGCTGGCGGGTGGGCGCGGCGTTCGCGGCGTACGACGTCCTGCTGACCCCGACGCTGGCGCGGCCGACGCCCCGGCTCGGCGTCCTGGACACGGCCGACCCGGAGTCGGTCCACCGGCACGCCTCCGACTACTCCGCCTTCACCAGCGTCCACAACGTGACCGGGATGCCGGCGATGTCCGTCCCCTTCGGCCACGACGGCGCGGGGCTGCCACTGGGGGTGCAGTTCGCCGCACCCCTCGGCGGTGAGGGAACCCTCCTCGCCCTGGCGTCGCAACTGGAAGGGGCGGCACCCTGGGGGAGCCCGCCCGGCCTGTGACGGCGCGGGCCCGTGACCGCCGGGCCCGCGCCTTTCCGCCCCTCAGGACCGGTGGAGCACGGATCCGCCCGCGTACCGCGCGCTGTCGCCCAACTCCTCCTCGATCCGGATGAGCTGGTTGTACTTCGCGGTGCGGTCGGAGCGGGACAGCGAGCCGGTCTTGATCTGCCCGCAGCCCGTCGCCACGGCCAGGTCCGCGATCGTGGTGTCCTCCGTCTCGCCGGACCGGTGCGACATGACGGCGGTCCAGCCCGCGCGGTGCGCGGTGGCGACCGTGGCGAGCGCCTCGGTCAGGGTGCCGACCTGATTGACCTTGACCAGCACCGAGTTGCCGACACCGGTGCGAATGCCCTCAGCGAGCAGCTTCTCGTCGGTGCAGAACACGTCGTCGCCGGTGAGCTGGCAGCGGTCACCGACACGGGCCGTCAGCTCCCGCCAGCCGTCCAGGTCGTCCTCGGCCATCGGGTCCTCGACGGACACGACCGGATACGCCTCGATCAGCCCGGCCAGGTGGTCGGCGTGCTCCGAGGGCGTGCGGCGCACCCCCTCGCCCGCGTACACGTACACGCCGTCCCGGAAGAACTCCGAGGACGCCGGGTCCATGACCAGGCCGACGTCCGTACCCGGGCGGTATCCGGTGCGTTCGACCGCCGCCATGACGAAGTCGAGCGCCTCCTCGGCGGTGCGCAGCGCGGGGGCGAAGCCGCCCTCGTCGCCGACGCCGGTGGAGTGCCCGGCGGCCAGCAGGTCGCGGCGGAGGGTGTGGAAGATCTCGGACCCCATACGGACCGCCTCCGCGAAGGTCTCCGCACCCACCGGGGCGATCATGAACTCCTGGAAGTCCAGCGGATTGTCGGCGTGGGCACCGCCGTTGACGATGTTCATCATCGGCAGTGGCAGGAGGCGGGCGTCGGCGCCGCCGAGGTGGCGGTAGAGCGGGAGGCGGTGCGCGGCCGCCGCGGCCTTGGCGGCGGCGAGGGAGACGCCGAGGACGGCGTTGGCGCCGAGCCGGGACTTGTCGGGTGTGCCGTCGAGCGCGATGAGCGCGGCGTCCAGGCCCGCCTGGTCGTCGGCGTCGCGGCCCACGACCGCGGCCGCGATCTCGCCGTCGACATGGGCGATCGCCCGGTCGACGCCCTTGCCGTGCCAGGCGCCGGGGTCGCCGTCGCGCAGCTCCAGGGCCTCCCGCGCCCCGGTGGAGGCGCCGGACGGGACGGCGGCGCGGCCGAGGGAGCCGTCCGCGAGGACGACATCGGCCTCGACGGTGGGGTTGCCCCGGCTGTCGAGGATCCGGCGGGCGGTGACGGACCGGATGGCGGTGGGGCCGACTGCTGTGGAAGCCATGGGATGTCCTTCCCGTTGACGCGTGCCGCGGCTCTGCTGCGACGACGTCGGCGCCTGCCGCGGCGAGGTCAACTGTACAGCAATGCTGTTCAGTGTGGCTGTTCAGTTCTGCTGTTCAGCTTGGCTGTGCAGGCTGTTCGCTCGCACGGTGCGGGGCAGCGGTGCAGGTCAGCTGGGTGGACGAGGGTGCGTGGGCCCTCGGCGGCGCGCGATAAAGTGCCGTATGGCCACCCCGGAACCCGCCACCGTCGCCGCCGAACTGCGTACCGCGATGGGGAAGCTCACGCGGCGCGTGAAGCACGAGGACCACATCCCGCACGGCCAGGTCGCCGTACTCGGTGTCCTGGACCGGGACGGAGCCATGACCACCAGTGATCTGGCCGCCGATCAGCGTGTGCGGCCCCAGTCCATGGCCCGCGCGGTCGGGCTCCTGCTGGAGCAGGGCCTCGTCGTCCGCCGGGCGCACCCCACGGACGGCCGCAAGTCCCTGGTCGAGCTGTCCGGCGCGGGCCGGGACGCGCTGGAGGGCGAACGCGGACGCAGGGCGGGCTGGCTCGCCCAGGCCATCGAGGCCGAACTCACCCCCGAGGAGCGGGAGACGCTGGCCCGCGGCGCCGCGCTGATGGAGCGGCTGGCCGGACGCTGAGCGCCCCGCCCCGACGCGGGCCCGGACCTCGGCGGGGGCCGTGCCGGTCCCTTCCGGCACGGCCCCCGCGTCCGCTTCCCGTCCGGGTCAGCAGCCGGAGTCGGCGATGACGTAGTGGCCCGGGGACGTCTGCTTCAGGGTGTGGGTGACGAACACGTTGTACAGGCCCATGTTCTGCTCGGAGCCGTTGGCGTACGTGTATCCGCCGGCGGTGTGGGCCCGGCCCGCCACCACGTGGGCGTAGTTGGTGGCCGTCGCGCACGTCGGGGTGTAACCCGTGGTGGTGGCCGAGACGGCGGCGGAGGCCGTGCCGACCGTCCCGTCCGCGGCGACCGCCGCGACCGTGTACGTGTACGCGGTCGCCGGGGACAGACCCGTGTCGGTGAACGAGGTGCCGGTGGGCGCGGCGACCTGGGTGCCGCCCCGGTGGACGCGGTAGGAGGCGGCGCCCTGGACCGGGGACCAGCTCAGCGCCACCGAGGTGTCCGTCACCGTGCCCGCCGCGAGACCGCCCGGCGCGGGCAGCTTCTCGCCGCCCTCGCCCGGGTCGGTACCGCCGTCACCGTCCTGGTCCAGGCCCCAGAACTTCGCCGTGTAGGAGCTGGAGCAGATGGTGTTCAGGAAGTACGCGGCGGTCGAACCGCACTGCTCGGCGCCGGAACCGGGGTTCACGGCGAGACCGTGTCCCATGCCGCTGATCTGGTACAGCTGTACGGCGGGCTTGCCGGAGGCGTCGTCGTAGCTGGTCATCGTCGTGTTGCCGGGGAGCGTCGCGGTGCTGGAGGGGGTCTGGGAGATGCCCCAGACATCGGTCCACTGGTCGCGCAGCTCGGTGGCGTTGACCGGGTAGACCGTGTAGTCAGAGGTGCCCTGCCAGATGGCGACGCGCGGCCAGGGACCCGTGTAACCGGGGTACTGGGCCCGGACCTTGGCGCCCCACTGGGCCGGGGTGAGGTTCAGACTGCCGTACTGGCAGCTCGACGCCCCGACCTGACTGGTGGCGCACTGCGCGGGCAGGCCCGAGGCGATGGACCCGCCCGCGAAGACGTCCGGGTACGCCGCGAGCAGGTTCGCGGCCATGCCGCCGCCCGCCGACAGACCGGTCACGTACACCCGGTCCGGGTCCGAGCCGTACAGCGACCCGGCTTTGGTGACCATCTGGGTGATGGAGGCGGCCTCGCCCTTGCCGCGCGTGGAGTCGGCCGGGTCGAACCAGCCGAAGCAGGACAGCGCGTTGTTCGCCGAGCTGGTCTGCGGGAACACCACGGCGAAGCCGTACGCGTCGGCGATCTTCGGCCAGCCGCTGTTGGCGTAGTAGGCGTCGGCGCTCTGCGCGCAGCCGTGCAGGGCGACGACGACGGGGGCGCCGGCCGGCAGCCCCGCCGGGACGTAGGTGTACATGGACAAGTTGCCCGGGTTGGAGCCGAAGCCGATGACCGGTGTCAACCCGCCCGCCGCGGCGGCCGGCTGGGCGAGGGCTACGGTCCCGGCGGCTGCCGCGAGCAGACCGGACACGGCGAACGTCCCGATCCGCCGCGCGAGGCGGCGTAGGAAGGTGGGGCGCACGGGGGGTACCTCCGAGGATGCGCGAGCCGCCCGGCTTCGGGGGATGACCGGTCGGTGCGGCTCTGGACGGTCGGTGCGGCGGGCGGTCCACCGCTCCCGGGGTCCCGCCCGGGGTCGGTGGCGGGGAGGCCCGGGGGAGAGGGCCACCGGTCACCCGCCGAGCAGGGACGCTAGGCGGGGGGCGACGGGCGCCGACATGTGCACGTACGCCATCCGGCGCCGGGGGAAGTGTGCGTACGGACCGTTGTCCGGGGTGCCGCCGTCCGGCGTACGCGCGGCGGCACCCGGCGCGGACGTGCGCGGTGGGGGCCCGTGCCCGCCCATGGGGCGGGGCACCATGGCGGGGAGCGGAACTGTGTGGGCCGGCCACGTGTGAGCGGTCCTTCCCGGTTTCTACGGTGACGCTCATGGAGAGCACTTCGCGTCCGGACGCCGACCGCCGGACCAACGCCCCGGCCCCGCCCCCCGTCCGCCTCGCCGGACCGGACGAGCCCCACCGCCAGGGCGGGGCCGGCCCCGCGCCCGACGGCCGGTTCCTGGCCGGGAGGACCGCGCTCGTCACGGGGGCCGCGAGTGGCATCGGCCGGGCCTGCGCGGTGGCGCTGGCCTCGGCGGGGGCACATGTGCTGGTGGTGGACATCGCCGGGGACGGGGCCGAGGAGGTCGCCGCACTGATCGGCGGCACCGGCGTGCGGGCGGACCTGGCGGACCCGGAACAGGTGGACGCCCTGGCGGTCGACGGCGTGGACATCGTCGTCAACAACGCCGGCCTCCAGCACGTCGCGCCGCTGCACGAGTTCCCCCCGGACCGGTTCACACTGATCCAGCGGGTCATGCTGGAGGCCCCGTTCCGCATCCTGCGCCGCACTCTGCCGGGGATGTACGCGCGGGGGTGGGGACGGGTCGTCAACATCTCCTCGGTGCACGGGGTGCGGGCCAGCCCCTACAAGTCCGCGTACGTCGCCGCGAAGCACGGGCTGGAGGGGCTGAGCAAGGTGGTGGCCCTGGAAGGCGCCCCGCACGGAGTGACGAGCAACTGTGTGAACCCCGGTTACGTGCGCACCCCCCTCGTCGAGGGACAGATCGCCGACCAGGCCCGCGCGCACGGCATCCCGCCGGAGGAGGTGCTGGAGAAGGTGCTGCTGGAGCGCAGCGCCGTCAAGCGCCTGATCGAACCGGAGGAGGTCGGCGCGGCGGTGCTGTGGCTGTGCGGACCGCACACCGGATCGGTCAGTGGGGCGTCCCTGCCGATGGACGGGGCGTGGACGGCCCGCTGACCCGGCGGACGGCACGCTGTACGCCTCGGGAAGGCCGTACGGGCGGGGGCCGCCCCGGTCCGGCGGTCAAGGGAGATCAAAAAAGGCCAGCTCACAGGGGTGACGTGGACAGGCAGGGCTGGCAGGGTTGCGCATCGGCGGGCACGAGCCGCGATACGGCCACGCCGTCCCCTTCCCGCACGACGTCCACCCGGCGCGCCGCACCGGCCGGTCCCGTGCGGCGGGAACGGCGGGGGCGGCGGGACGGACAGGGAGGCGGAGATGGACGCGAGCACGGCGGCGGGCGTCGAGGGGCGGCACGCGACGGACGGGGGCGGCCCCCGCACCCCTGAGACCGCTCCGGACGCCTCCGCCGCCCCGCATCTGCGCCGCCTGTTCGACCTGCTCGCCGCTGACGCGCCCGCCGAGGCGCTCGGCGCGGTCATCGGGCAGGCCCGGGAGGCGGGCGTCGGCGGCGCCGACCTGGCGGAGACCGAGCGGGCCGTCGCCACGGCCCTGCGGGTACGCAGCTCGCTGCGGGCCCACCGCCGCCGCGAGCTCGAACTCGCGGCCCTCTTCGACACGGCGGGCGACCTCGCCGCCTCCCGCGACCTCGACGAGGTGCTGAAGGCCATCGTCCGGCGGGCCCGGATGCTGCTGGGCACCGACACCGCCTATCTGACGCTGCCCGACGAGGAGGCGGGGGACACCTACATGCGGGTCACGGACGGCTCCGTGTCGCCGGTGTTCCAGAACCTCCGGCTCGAACTGGGGGAAGGACTCGGCGGACTGGTGGCCCAGACCACCCGCCCGTACGCCACCCCCGACTACCGCACGGACGACCGCTTCCGGCACACCCGCAACATCAACGCGGGCGTCTTCGAGGAAGGCCTGGTCGCCATCCTCGGCGTGCCGCTGCTGCTCGGCTCGGTGCACGGCGGCGACCGCAAGGTGATCGGTGTGCTCTTCGCCGCCGACCGCACCCCCCGCGCGTTCAGCCCCGACGAGGTGGCCCTGCTCTCCTCGCTGGCCGCGCACGCCGCCATCGCCATCGACACCGCCCGCGCGCTGCACGACACCCGCGCCGCCCTCGCCGAACTCGCCGAGGTGAACGCGCTGGTACGGGCCCACGCGGCGGCCGTGCAGCGCGCCGAGGAGGCGCACGACCGGCTCACCGACCTCGTGCTGCGCGGAGGGGGCGTGCGGGACGTGGCCGCGGCGGTGGCCGGACTGCTCGACGGGGCCCTCACCGTGCACGATCCGGGAGGCCGCCCGCTGGCCGCCGTACGGCACGACGGGGGCCCGTTCGCCGCCGACTCGATGGACGCGGGCTGGCTCGTCTCGGCCGCCGAGGAATCCCGTGCGGCGGCCCGCGCGGTGGCCCGCTCCGGACGGTGGATCTGCGCGGTCCTGGCCGGGCAGGAGCTCCTGGCCATCATGGTGCTGCACCGGCGTGAGCCGCTGGAGGACGCGGACCGGCGGATGTTCGAACGCGCCGGCGTCGTCACCGGCCTGCTCATGCTGCTGCGGCGCACCGTGGCCGAGACCGAGAACCGGGTGCGCGGCGAACTCGTCACCGACCTGCTGACCGACGCGGGCCGCAATCCGGCGCTGCTCGCCGAACGCGGCCGCCGCCTGGGAGTGGACCTCGACCGGCCGCACCTGGTGCTGGTCGCCGACACCGCGCCCGAGGCCCGGGACCGGCTCAGCTCGGCCGTCGTCCGCCATCTGTTCGGGTCGCCGGGAGGCAGCGCGAGCGCCGAACACGCGGGCGCGGTCGTGCTGCTGGTGAGCGCCGAGGGGGCGCAGGCCCCGGATCAGGCCGCCCGCGCCGCCGCCGTGCAGCTCGGCCATCTCACCGGGGCGCCGGTCACGGTGGCCGCCGCCGGACCGACCTCGGGTCCCTCCGCGATCGCGGACGCGCACGCCGAGGCGGTGCGCTGTCTGCGCGCCCTGCATGTCCTGGGCCGGCACGGCGACGGGGCGTCGGCGGGCCAACTCGGGTTCCTCGGAGTGGTGCTGGGGGACGCCAAGGACGTCGGCGGGTTCGTGTCCGGGACCCTCGGCCCGCTCCTGGAGTACGACGCCCGGCGCGGCACCGAACTGGTCCGCACACTCGCCGCCTACTTCGGCGCGGGCGGCAGCCTGACCCGCGCCAAGGCCGCGCTGCACGTGCACGTCAACACGGTGGTGCAACGCCTGGACCGCATCGAGGCCCTGCTCGGCCCGGACTGGAACCACCCCGACCGGGCGCTGGAACTACAACTCGCATTGCGCTTGCAGCAGTTGCACCTCTGAGCGCCGAGCGCCCCACCGGACCGGCGGGGCGCTCGACACACGAGGGACCGTCAGGCGGCCTGCACCCCTGCCGACTTCAGCAGCAGGTCCGCGACGAGTGCCGCCCCCGACTCGCCTGTGAGCACCGTGTAGTGGTTGGTGTCCGGGGCGGGCAGCGGGGTGACGCCGGTGCCGTCGAGGGCGGCGGCGGCGAGGCGCTCGGGGTCGTAGAGGCCCTGGGGCTCGTCCATCAACCCGCGTTCCGCCCACAGCAGGGTGGCGGGCACCGGCAGGGAGCGGACGGCGGCGAGCACGTCCGCGTCGAAGAGGCCGATGCCGTCCGTGCGGACGGCCTCCAGCCGGCACGAGGACCGCATCACCGGTTCCGTGCCCACCAGGTCGCGCTGGATGTACGCCTCGGTCTCCGGCGTCCACCGGTCCGCGAACGAGGGGTGCGCCTGCCAGAACTCCCGGTAGGCGGTGCGGTCCTGGAAGGTCATGGACAGCCGGTCCATGGCCGGGCCGATCACCGCGGTCATCAGCTCGTCCGGTGACAGATGGGTGGGGGCGGGGAAGCCGACCCCGCCGTCCACGAGCAGCAGCGGCCCGAACCGCTCCGGGTGGCGTACGGAGGCCAGCGCGGCCGTAAAGGCGCCCATCGAGTGACCGGCGAGCACCGGCCGCTCCGGCGCGAGCGCCTCGGCGACCACCGCGACGTCGTCCGCGTGGGCGTCGATGCCGTACGGGCCGGGCAGGCCCGAACTGCCCGCCCGGCCCCGCAGATCGGGGGCGAGGAGCGTGGCGCGGCCCGCGAGGTGGCGGGCGACCGCGCCCCACGACAGGCCGTTGGCGGTGATGCCGTGCAGGGCGAGCACCGTGGGGGCCCGCGGGACGGACGCCGGCCAGCGCAGGACGGCGAGGTCACCGCCGGGGACCGGGACGCGCAGTTCCTCGAAGGACAGCGGCTCGGGACCTGCGGATACGGCGGCGGGCGTGGTGCCGGTGGGGGTCACGGCGTGTGCCTTTCCTTGGTGTCGGTGTCGGTGTCGGTGTCGGTGTCGGCGGCGGCCGAGGCCGGGTCGTCCGGGGCCGGGTCGTCCGGGGCCGGGGCGTCCGGGACGCCCTTCCCGCCACCCCGGCGCGCAGCGCGCGCCTCGCGGATCCGGCCGGGCAGGGCCGCGAGGCCACCGGGCAGCACGTTGACGACGATCACGAACAACGCGCCGAGCAGGAACAGCGGTTGGCTGAGCGGCACCCGCAGTACGGCGGGCAGGTCGGCCACGGCCGCCGAGTTCGCCACGTCGCCGAGCCGGTGGTCGGCCCAGGTGTAGAGGATACCGCCGAGCATCGGGCCCCAGCGGGTGCCGGAGCCGCCGAGGACGACCATGACCAGCAGGGACAGCGTGAACTCGGAGCTGGTGGTGTGCGGGGTCGAACCGCCGGTCAGCAGCAGGTGCACGATACCGCCGAGCGCGGCCAGACCGCCCGCCACGGTGAAGGCCACGAGCTTGAACCCGTACGGGCGCAGCCCCAGCACCTCGACGCGGCGCTCGTTCTCCTTGATGCCCTCCCAGACCCGGCCGGTCGGCGAGTGGGTGGTGAGGTGCACGACGGCGAGGGTCAGACCGAGGAAGGCGAGCGTGATCCAGTACAGGTTGGCGGTGTTGTCGATGCCGACGAGTGAGGAGGGAAGGAATCCGGCGGCGACCGCCCGGCCCTCCTCGCCGCCCGTGAAGCCGCCCGGGTCCCGGGCCACCACGATCGAACCGGCCTGCGCGAACGCCAGCGTCACCATCGAGAAGCCGATACCGGTGACCCGCAGGCTGACCGAGCCGAGCAGCACGGCGAGCACGACGCCGAAGACCAGCCCGAGCACCACCGACAGGCCGAACGGCAGGCCCGCCTCCTGCATCATCGTGTTGGTGGCGTAGCTGCCCGCCGCGAAGTACAGGGCGTGGCCGAAGGACAGCAGCCCGGTGCGGCCGAGCAGCAGGTCGTATCCCGTCGCCAGCGCCCCGAAGAGCAGGCACGTCGCCAGGAGTTGCAGACTGCCGGCGCTGCCGACGGGCCCGTCCAGCAGGCCCGGGACCTCCAGGGCGCAGTACGGCAGCAGGAACAGCAGGACGAACAGCCCTACGGGCCAGCGGCGCAGCAGGCGGTGTACGGGGGAGCCCCCGGTGCCGGGGGCGGCGGCGTGGGTGGCGGTGTCGGTGACGGTGCTCATGCGAGCCTCCCGGTGAGACCGCGCGGGCGCACCAGCAGCAGGGCGGCGAGCAGCACGACGACGGCGAGGTCGCCGAGACCGGCGGTGGTGTAGTAGTTGGCGAACTGCTGGACGAGGCCGATGACGACGGACGCCACGGCGGCGCCCGTCACCGAGCCCATGCCGCCGGTCACCACGACCACGAACGCGAAGATCAGCAGCGAGGTCCCCTGGCCCGGGTCGACCGAACCGAAGTACAGGCCGCCCAGCGCCCCGCCGAGCGCGGCGGCCGCGCCGCCGATCGCGAAGACGAGCGTGAAGGCCTTGCGGACGTCGATGCCGAGCGCGGTGACCATGGCCCGGTCCTCGACCCCCGCCCGGACCACCAGCCCGTGCCGGGTGCGGTCGAGGAACAGCTTCAGGCCCGCCCAGACCAGCACGGCCGCGGCGATCAGCACCAGCCGGTTGGCCGGGACGCTGGCACCGAGCACCCCGACGGTGCTCTTCAGAGCCTCCGGGCCGGGGAACGTCAGCGGATCGGTGCCCCAGATCCCCGACAGCAGGGCGGGGACGGCCAGCGACACCCCGACCGTGGCGAGCACCTGCTCACGCGGGCGGGTGTAGAGGGGCCGTACGACGACCAGTTCCAGCACGATCGCCGCGAGCGTGCCGACGGCCACCCCGAACACGACGGCCAGGACGAAGCCGAGTCCGCCGGAACCCGCGCCGGGGAGGTGGCCGGAGGCGGCCCACCAGGTGGCGTAGGCGCCGACCGACAGCAGCGCGCCGTGCGCGAAGTTCAGCACGTCCATCAGGCCGAAGATCAGCGAGAGCCCGGAGGCGACGAGGAAGTACAGCGCACCGAGACCGAGGCCGGTCAGGGTGAGCAGGACGACGGTGTCCATCAGAGGTCGGCCTCCGTGCGGTCGGACCGCCCCGCCCCGGCCGCGTCGTCGGCGGTGGTGGGCGGGGTGGCGGGGGAGGGGGCGCGCCCGACGCCCAGGAGGCGGCGGGTGGCCTCCGGGTCGCCGAGCAGCGCGGCGGCGGGACCCTGGTGGGCGGTGCGGCCGTCGGCGAGCACCGTGCAGTGGGTGGCGAGCCGGCGGACCATGGCGAGGTTCTGCTCGACGAGCAGCACCGGGACGGCCTCGGCCGCGCGTTCCAGCACGGTGGTGACCTCGGTGACGACCTTCGGGGCGAGGCCCTTGGTCGGCTCGTCCGCGATGATCAGCCGGTTGCCGTTGAGCAGGGTGCGGCCGATGGCCACCATCTGCTGCTGGCCGCCGGAGAGCGTGCCGGCCGCCTGCCGGGCGCGGGCGAGGAGTTCGGGGAACAGTTCGTGGACGAGCGCGTAGTCCGGCTCCCCGTCGCCGCGTTCGGCCAGGCGCAGGTTCTCCGCGACGGTCAGACCGGCGAAGACGCCCCGGTCCTCGGGGGCGTAACCGATGCCCCGGCGGACCAGGGTGTGCGTGGGCAGGCCCACCGTCTCCTCGCCGTCCAGCAGCACACTGCCGGTGCGGGGCACCAGGCCGAGCACCCCGCGCACGGTGGTGGTCTTGCCCGCGCCGTTGCGGCCGAGCAGGGCGGTGACCCCCTGGGCCGCGACGTCGAGGTCCACGCCGTGCAGGATGTGCCGTCCGCCGATCAGGACGCGCAGGCCGCGGACGGCGAGCAACGGGCCGCCCGCGGCGGGACGGGTGGTGGGGACGGTGCGTGCCGTCCGGCCGGGGCTCACAGGGCCGCCCCGAGGTAGGCCCGCTGGACGGTGGCGTCGGCGGTGACGGCCTCCGGGGTGTCCAGGGCGAGCAGGCTGCCGTGGTGCATCACGGCGAGCCGGTCGGCCAGGCCCAGCAGGACGTCCATGTGGTGCTCCACCATGAGCACGGTGCGGCCCTCGTCGCGGTGCAGACCGCGGATCAGCTCGGTCAGGGCGGGTACCTCCTCCGCGCTGACGCCCGCCATCGGCTCGTCCAGCAGCATCAGCCGGGGTTCACCGACCAGCAGGACGGCGAGTTCGAGCTTGCGCTTCTCCCCGTGTGAGAGGGACCGCGCCGGTACGTCGGCGCGGTGCGTCAGACCGGTGCGGACCAGCACGTCGTCCACCTGGTCCTGGTAGCGGGAGGCCCGCCGCCAGATCCGGTACGAGCCGCCGCCCGCCGCCTGCGCGGCGAGGCGGACGTGCTCGGCGACGCTCATCGCGGGCCACAGGCTCGACGTCTGGAAGGTGCGGCCGAGGCCGCGCCGCGCACGGGCGTGCGGGGCCTCGCCGGTGATGTCGGCCCCGTCGAGGAGGACCCGGCCGGTGGTGGCCGGGACCAGACCGCTGATCAGGTTGAACAGCGACGTCTTGCCGGCCCCGTTGGGGCCGATGAAGGCGAGGAACTCACCTTCGCGGACGTCGAGCGAGACGTCCGAGAGGATGGTCGCGCCGCCGACGGTCCAGCCGGCCGACTCCAGAGCGAGGACGGCGGGGGCGACCGCCGCGCCGGGCCCGTGCCCGGCGCCTTCGGGTGCCGCGGTCATGGATCAGCCCGCCTGGGGCTGGACGGGAGGGGTCACATCGCCCATGGGGAGGGTCTTGATCAGCTCCGGCACCGCGGTCGCGCCGCTGCCGGTGAGCTTCGCCTGGAACATCGGCTGGAGCATGGCGTGGTCCTCGGCACGGATCTTCTGCTCGCCCTTGACCCCCTCGAACGTCCAGCCCTCCAGGGACTTCACCATGGCGTCCACGTCGTCGGCGCCGGCCTCGACGGCGCGCACGACCATCTGCGCGGCGGTGAAACCGTCCGGGGTGAACAGGTCGGGGGTGCCGCCGGCCTTCTCGACGGACTCGATCATCGCCTTCTCCGCGTCGGTGCCGGCCGCGCCCGCGAAGTAGTGGGCGAGGAAGGTGATCTTCGCGCCGCCCGACCCGAACACCGGGTACGAGGCGGTGCCGGCCAGACCGGTGGTGACGGTGGAGGAGGACAGCACCCCCTGCTGGTCCAGCGCGGTCCACAGTGCCGGGGCGGTGGCACCGGCCCAGGCCACGAACACCAGGTCGGGACCGGCGGACTTGACCTGGCGCGCGAACGGTGTGAGGTCGGTGGCGCTCGGCGGTGCCAGCACCGAGGAGACCTTGGCGCCCTCACCGCCGAGGACCGCCTTGACCGCGCTCACGTTGGCCTGCCCGAAGGTGGAGTCCTGGGCGAGGACGGTGACCTTCTTGCCCTTGGCGTCACCGAGCATGGCGGCGGCGGTCAGGGTGTCCTGGTAGGACTGGCGGCCGGAGCGGAACGTGTACCCGTTGATGCCGGTCACCGCGTCCGTGGCGGCGGGCCCGTCGATGTACAGCACCTTGTTCTGCGCGGCCAGCGGGGCCATCTGGAGGGCGACACCGGAGTCCGTGCTGCCCGCGATGATCTTCGTGCCCTTGCCGATGAGGTCCTTGCCGGCGGCGACGGCCTTGGAGGCGTCACCGGCGTCGTCCCGCTCGGTCACCTTGATGGTCCGGCCGCCGGCCTTGCCGGTGCCCTTCGTCGCGTAGTCGAGTCCGGCCTGGAAGCCCTCGACGTACTGCTTGCCGTAGGCGGCGAGCGGGCCGGTCTTGGAGTAGACGAGACCGACCTCGACGGGCGCGGAGTCCTTGCCGCCCCCGGCCGCGGAGTCCGAGCCCGCCGTGCCGGCCTTGGCGCAGCCGGAGGCGAGGAGCGCCGCGACCGCGAGGGCGGCCACCGAGGCGAGGGTTCTGGTGCGGCGGGGGTGTGCGGAGGTGACAGGCATGGGAACGGCTCCCGGAGAGTGGTTGCCGCACCGGCCCGGTCGTGCCCCGGGGGACCGGGGCACATCTGCGGCGGACGGCGGCGGCGGCGCAGTTGCTGACGGTTGGGACGGTAAAAGTTGGCCACCGGCGCCGACATGGTGCCGCGCACCGCACCTGCGGCGGCGCTCATGTGTCCGTCCCACATGGCGGGGGCGTCCCGGGGACGGCGATCGTGAGGGACGGTCGGCCCCGGCGCGGTGCCGCGTCCCGGATCGCCGGGCGGCCGTCCGCCCGCGCCGCGCACTCCGCGCCGCGTGACGGGGCCCCGAGGGCCCCCGGTCCCCCCGTACGGAAGGCAGCACGAGGACATGGACAAGGTGGTGGGCTCCGCCGCGCAGGCGGTGGCCGGCATTCCCGACGGCGCGGTACTGGCCGTCGGCGGCTTCGGTGTGTGCGGCATCCCCTCGGGACTGATCGCCGCGCTCGTGGAGGCCGGGACCGGCGGACTGCGGGTCGTCTCCAACAACTGCGGCCTCGACGACTGGGGCCTCGGCCTGCTGCTGCGCGCCGGGCGGATCGTCCGTATGACGTCGTCCTACGTCGGTGAGAACAAGGAGTTCGCCCGCCGCTACCTCTCCGGCGAGCTGGAGGTGGAGCTGACCCCGCAGGGCACGCTCGCCGAGCGGCTGCGCGCGGGCGGCGCGGGCATCCCCGCCTTCTTCACCCCGGCGGGTGTCGGGACCCAGGTGGAGGAGGGCGGCCTGCCCTGGCGGTACGCCCCCGACGGCTCGGTCGCGGTGGCCTCGCCGCCCAAGGAGGTGCGCGCGTTCCGCGGCGGCCGCTATCTGCTGGAGGAGGCGATCACCGCCGACTACGCCCTGGTACGTGCCGCCGTCGCCGACCGGCACGGCAACTGCGTCTTCCACGCGGCCGCGGCGAACTTCAACCCGCTGGCGGCGATGGCCGGCCGCGTCACCGTCGTGGAGGCCGAACAGATCGTGGAACCCGGGCAGTTGGACCCCGACCGGGTGCATCTGCCGGGGGTGTTCGTGGACCGCGTCGTCGCGGCTGACCCGGACGACCGGCGCATCGAGCGCCGTACGGTCCGGCCGGCCGCCGAGCCCCCCGTCCCCGCCGAAGCGTCCGCCTCCCCGGCGGCGAAGGAGAACTGACGATGCCGCTCGACCGCGACCAGCTCGCCGCCCGCGCCGCCCGCGAACTGCGTGACGGCCAGTACGTGAACCTCGGGATCGGCCTGCCGACCCTGATCCCCGCCCATCTCCCGGACGGGGTGCACGTGGTGCTGCACTCCGAGAACGGCGTCCTCGGCGTCGGCCCGTACCCGGTCGCCGGGCAGGAGGGACCCGACCTGATCAACGCGGGCAAGGAGACCGTGACCGTCCTGCCGGGCGCCGCCTACTTCGACTCCGCGCTCTCCTTCGGCATGATCCGCGCGGGCCGCATCGACGTCTCCGTGCTCGGCGGCATGCAGGTCTCCGCCCGCGGCGACCTCGCCAACTGGACCGTGCCCGGCAAGATGGTCAAGGGCATGGGCGGCGCGATGGACCTCGTCCACGGCGCCCGCCGCATCCTGGTCGTGATGGAGCACACCGCGAAGGACGGCAGCCCGAAGATCGTCGAGGAGCTGACCCTGCCCGCGACCGGGCGCGCCGTCGTCCACCGGATCATCACCGAACTGGCCGTCATCGACGTGACCGGCGAGGGCCTGATCCTGGTGGAGACCGCGCCGGGCGTCACCGAGGACGAGGTGCGCGCCGCGACGGGGGCGGCGCTGCGCTCCGCGCTCGCCGCCTGACGGCCGCCCGGCCCGGTCCTCGCCGGGCCGGGCGGCCCGCCGTGTCAGGGACGGCCGGTCAGATAGCCGCCCATCGTGGTGAAGTACTCCGCCGCGGCCATCTCCCGGCCGTCCTCGGTCCGTACCCGGGTGAGGGCCAGGCCGCGGTTGCGGCCGGTGCGGGCGTCGGAGCCGGCGACGATCACCACGCCGTCGCCCTCGCGGTAGAAGACACGGCCGGGCGTGCCGCCGTAGCGGTTCTCCGAGACCCTCGCGGCGAGGACCTCCAGCCGCTTCCCCCGGTGGAAGGTGAAGGCGCTGGGGTAGGGCTCGGACTGGGCGCGGACCAGGCGTTCGAGGTCCTCGGCCGGCCAGTTCCAGTCGATGCGGATGTCCTCCTCGGACCGCTTGTGGAAGAAGCTCGCCCGTGAGCGGTCCTGCTTGGTGAACTCCGTCCGCCCCGAGGCGATGAGGTCGAGCGCGCCGATGGTGACCGGGGCGATCAGGCCGACGGTCTTGTGGAAGAGGTCCGTGGTGGTGTCGGCCGGGCCGACCGGGACCGCCTCCTGCCGGACGATGTCGCCGGCGTCGAGTTCGTCGTTCATCATGTGCGCCGTCACGCCCACTTCGGACTCGCCGTTGATCAGGGCCCAGATCAGCGGCGAGAAACCGGCGTACTTCGGCAGCAGCGAGTCGTGGACGTTCAGCGTGCCGTGCCGGGGGAGGGCGAAGACGCGCGGGGGGATCCAGGTCCGCCAGTTGTTGGCCACGATGATGTCCGGGGCCGCTTCCTCCAGGCGCCGGAACAGCTCCTCGTCGTCGGGGCGGTTGCGGATCAGGACCGGTACGCCGTTGGCCTCGGCGAGGTCGGCGACGGAGTCGCTCCAGATCTTCTCGTACGCGTGCTCGCTCTTGGGGTGGGTCACGACCAGCACCACGTCGTGCTCGGAGTCCAGGAGGGCTTGCAGGGTGCGGTGCCCCCAGGTCTGGTATCCGAACATGACGACACGCATGCGGTTCCTCCTACAGGACGGGGAGTGGTCGATGTCAGTAAAGCAAGGCTTACCTTACTCTGCAATGGGTATGCTTCGCAGCGCAGTTGAGGCGGGACCGGCGTCCGGGGTGCCTGATTTGCCGCTGTCGACAGCCTCACGTGATTAGCTTAGGCTCACCTAAGTTCCAGCGTGGGTGCCCCGTCGGTGTGCCCACGCTTCGTACTTCCCCGCGCCTGACGGGGGGTTTCCCCGCACGATGGGAGTGACATGTCGCAGGTTCATCCCGACGACGCACCACCGGTCCATGACCTCATCGGTATCGGCTTCGGGCCGTCCAACGTGGCCATGGCGATCGCGCTCGGCGAGCACAACGCGGACCCGGGCACACGCGAGAAGATCAGCGCGCGCTTCTTCGAGCAGCAGCCGCGCTTCGGCTGGCACCGCGGGATGCTGATCGACGACGCGACCATGCAGGTGTCCTTCCTCAAGGACCTGGTGACGCTCCGGAACCCGGCCAGTGAGTTCAGCTTCCTCTGCTATCTGAAGAGCAAGGGACGGCTGATCGACTTCATCAACCACAAGAACCTCTTCCCGCTGCGGGTGGAGTTCCACGACTACTTCGAGTGGGCTGCCGCCCAGGTCGGCGACCAGGTCTCCTACGGCCACGAGGTCGTCGGCGTCGCCCCCGTACTCCACGACGGAGCGGTGGAGTACCTGGACGTGACGGTCCGTTCGGCCGAGGGGCTCGCGGTCCACCGGGCCCGCAACCTCGTCATCGGCACCGGTCTGCGCCCCCGCCTGCCGGAGGGTGTCGAGCGTGGCGACCGCGTCTGGCACAACTCCGACCTGCTCAAGAAGGTCGACGGCCTGGAAGGCACCTCGCCCTCCAGGTTCGTCGTGGTGGGCGCGGGCCAGAGCGCCGCCGAGAACGTCGCCTATCTGCACCGCCGCTTCCCCGAGGCCGAGATATGCGCGGTCTTCACCCGCTACGGGTACAGCCCGGCCGACGACAGCGCCTTCGCCAACCGGATCTTCGACCCCGAGGCGGTCGACGACTACTTCGCCTCGCCCGAGGACGTCAAGCGCCGGCTGATGGACTATCACGGCAACACCAACTACTCGGTGGTGGACATCGATCTGATCGACGACCTGTACCGGCAGGTGTACCGGGAGAAGGTCCTCGGCACCGAGCGGCTGCGGTTCCTCAACGTCTCCCGCCTCACCGACGTCGAGGAGACGCCGGACAAGGTGAGTGCCACCGTGAAGTCCCTCGTCACGGGCGAGGAGACCCTGCTCGACGCCGACGTCGTGGTCTTCGCCACCGGCTACAGCCCCGTCGATCCGCTCGGCCTCCTCGGCGGCGTCGGGGACCACTGCCTGCGCGACGGCGAGGGGCGCGTGAGCGTCGAGCGCGACTACCGCATCGCGACCGACCCCCGGCTGCGCTGTGGCATCTACCTCCAGGGCGGTACGGAGCACACGCACGGCATCACCTCCGCCCTGCTGTCCAACACCGCGATCCGGGTCGGCGAGATCCTGGACTCGCTGATCGACCGGAGCGTCAAGGCCGCCCCCGACGCGGCCCGGCCGGTCGCGGGCGGCTGACCCGCACCCGCTCCCACCGGAGCCGCGGCCTGCCACGTCACGGTGTGAGATGCCCCACGGGCCCCGCAAGTCCCCGTTGATCAAAGGGATATCGTACGTCGACATGAGCACGACTGCACTGGAGCGCACCGCGCCCACCGGTATGACGGCGGCCCGCCGAAGACGGGTGGCGGGCTCGGTGGCGCTGGTCGTGGTGCTGGTGGTCGCGGTGGCCGTGTCGCTGGCCGTCGGTGCGCGCGCGCTGAGTCCGGCGGAGGTGTGGCACGGGCTGACCGCCGCGCCGGACGCCGACCGGCACCACACCGAGATCAGGCTGATCGTACGGACGGTACGGGTGCCCCGGACGGTGCTCGCGGTCGTCGCGGGCCTCGCCCTCGGGACCGGCGGCGCGCTGATCCAGGGCTTCACCCGCAACCCGATCGCGGACACGGGGCTGCTCGGCGTGAACTCCGGTGCCTCCTTCGCCGTGGTGTCGGCGATCGCCCTGTTCGGCTTCACCGACCCGTTCCAGTACGTCTGGTTCGCGTTCGCCGGGGCGGCCCTCGCCGGTGGCGTCGTCTTCGGGCTGTCGAGCATCGGCCGGGGGGCCGGCAATCCGCTGACCCTCGCGCTGGCCGGGCAGGGCATCACGGTGTTCCTCATGGCGATGACCACGGCGGTCGCGCTGTCGGACGTGAAGTCGCTGAACGCGCTGCGGTTCTGGAACGCGGGCTCCGTGGCCGGGGTCGGGTTCGGCGTCATCGGTCCGGTGGCCGTGTTCGTCGCGGTGGGGCTGGTGGCGGCGCTGGCCCTGCTGCCGTCCCTCAACCTGCTGAACCTCGGGGACGACGTGGCGCGGGGGCTCGGGGTGAACATCGCGCTGAGCCGGACCGTGGGCATCGTCGCCGTCACCCTGCTGGCGGGGGCGGCCACGGCGGCGTGCGGCCCCATCGCCTTCCTCGGGCTCATGGTGGCGCACGTGGCCCGGTACCTGACCGGACCGGACTACCGCTGGCTGGTGCCGTACGCGGGCCTGCTCGGCGCCGTCGTCCTGCTGGTCTGTGACATCGTGGGCCGACTGGTCGTGCGGCCGGGCGAGTTGGACGCCGGAATCGTCGTGGCCCTGCTCGGCGCCCCGTTCTTCGCGGCTCTGGTGTGGCGAGGAAAGTTCAGGAGCGCATGAACACGACCGAAACCGGGCGGGCGACGGCCCCGGGCGTACGGCTCGGGCAGGTGTCGTTCGTGTGGCGGCCCTGGATCGCCGGCGTCACCCTGCTGCTGGCGGCGGCGGCCTTCCTGGTGTTCTGCCTGTCCATCGCGGTCGGGGACTTCCCCATCGCCCTGCCCCGGGTGATCGCCACCCTGCTGGGCGGCGGCGAGCAGGTCGACGCGTTCGTGGTCATGGACCTGCGGATGCCGCGCGCGCTGGCCGGACTCGTGGTGGGCATCGCCCTGGGGGTGTCCGGGGCGATCACGCAGTCCGTCGCGCGCAACCCGCTGGCCAGCCCGGACGTCCTGGGCATCACCGGCGGGGCCGGCACGGTCGCGGTGTTCCTGGTGACGGTGTCCGGCGGGACCGCCGCCGCGGTCGTCTCCACCCTGGGGCTGTCCGCCGCGGCGCTCGCCGGCGGGCTCGCCACGGGGCTGCTGGTGTACTTCCTGGCGTGGCGGCGCGGGATCGACGGCTTCCGCCTCATCCTCATCGGCATCTCGGTGAGCGCCGTCATGGAGGCGCTCACGACCTGGCTGCTGGTCTCGGCCGACATCCGGGACGTGGCCAGGGCCCAGGCATGGCTGGTCGGCTCGCTGGACAACCGGTCCTGGGACGAGGTCGGCACCGCGTTCTGGTGCGTGCTGGTGCTCGTGGTGGTCGTGGCGTGCGCCGCGTTCCAGTTCAAGCCGATGCACCTCGGCGACGACGTGGCGGCGGGGCTGGGCGTCCGCTACACCCGGGTGCGGGCGGTCCTGCTGCTCTGTGCGGTCCTGCTGGCGGCCGCCGCGGTGAGCGCGGCGGGCCCGGTCCCGTTCGTGGCGCTGGTGGCCCCGCAGGTGGCGATGCGTCTGGCCAGGTGCCCCACGCCTCCCATGGCGGCCTCCGGCCTGGTGGGCGCCCTGCTGCTGACCGGCTCGGACCTGGTCGCGCGTACGGCGCTGCCGTTCACCCTCCCGGTCGGCGTGGTCACGGCGGCCGTCGGAGGTCCCTTCCTCGTGTACCTGCTGGTGCGGGCGAACCTCAGGTAGCCGATGACAAGAATGAGCGAGATCCTGAGAGACAGGGGGAGCTGTGGCCGTTTCGCACATCACCACGGTTGATTCCACGGCCGGCGGTGTCTCCCGGCTGGCCGCCAGGGGCGTCACGGTCGGCTACGGCGGACGGACCGTCATCGACGGCCTCGACGTGTCGATCCCGCCCGGACTGGTCACCACGATCATCGGGCCCAACGGCTGTGGGAAGTCCACCCTGTTGCGCACCCTGACGCGGCTGCTCAAACCGGCCGGCGGCACGGTCGTGCTGGACGGCGAGGACATCAGCCGGCTCAGGACCAGGGACGTGGCGAAGCGGCTCGGCCTGCTGCCGCAGGCACCGGTCGCGCCGGAGGGGCTGACGGTGGCCGACCTGGTCGCCCGGGGGCGCCATCCGCACCAGAGCTGGCTGCGGCAGTGGTCCTCCGACGACGCCTCGGTCGTCGAGCGCGCGCTGGCCATGACCGGGGTCCTGGACCTGGCCGACCGCCCGGTGGACTCGCTCTCCGGAGGCCAGCGCCAGCGCGTGTGGATATCGATGACGCTGGCTCAGGGCACCGACCTGCTGCTGCTGGACGAGCCGACCACCTATCTGGACCTGGCGCACGCCATCGACGTACTCGACCTGGTGGACGACCTGCACGAGTCGGGCCGCACGGTGGTCATGGTGCTCCACGACCTCAACCTGGCCACCCGTTACAGCGACCATCTCGTCGTCATGCGGGCGGGAGCGATCCTGGCGCAGGGCCACCCGCGCGAGGTGGTCACCGAGGAACTGCTGTACGAGGCGTTCGGGCTGCGGGCCAAGGTGATCGACGACCCGATGGGGGACCGCCCGCTCATCGTGCCCATCGGCCGCGCCCACGTCCGGCTCGACCGGGGCACCCCCGCCTGACATCGCCCAACTGGGCGCCTCCGTACGGAAACAGAGAAAGTAAGGCTAGGCTAACCTCATCTTGTGAGGATAAGGTTTGGCTGCCCTCAGTCGGGGCGCGGGAACAGTGCGAAAGCAGGGGATACGGGATGCTCTTCCAACGAACGACGCGTGTGAAGCCATGGCGACGGCTGGCGGCGACGCTGTCCGCCGTGACGCTCGGCGTCGGTCTGCTGGCCGCCTGCGGCTCCGACACGGCGGACGAGAAGACCGGCAAGGCCCCCGCCGCCGCGACCGGCGCGTTCCCGGTCACCGTGGAGCACGCGTTCGGCTCCACGGAGGTCACCAAGGCCCCGCAGCGGGTCGTCTCCGTCGGCTACACCGACGACCAGGCCATCCTGGCGTTCGGCATCAAGCCCGTCGGCATGGTGGACCAGTACCCGAACCCCGCCGGACAGACCCCCGACGTCAACACCCAGTGGCCCTGGGTGAAGGACAAGTGGGGCGACGCCCGCCCCGAAGTCATCATGAGCAACGGCGACTCGGGCCCCAACTACGAGAAGATCGCCGCCCTGAGGCCGGACCTGATCATCGCGGTCTACTCCGAGATCGACCAGGCCGCCTACGACAAGCTCTCCAAGATCGCCCCGACCGTGGGCCGCACCAAGGGCGAGAAGGAACTGTTCAGCGCCCCGTGGCAGGACAACGCGCTGCACATCGCCAAGGCGCTCGGCAAGGAGACCGAAGGCGCCGCGCTGGTCAAGGGCATCCAGGACAAGCTCGACGCGGCCCGTGCGGCGCACCCGGAGTTCGCGGAGCAGACCGCCGTCCCGCTGTCCTGGTACGAGGACTCGGTCGCGCCGTTCACCACCACCGACGTGCGCGGGCGGCTCGTGACGGGCATCGGCTTCAAGGGCGCCACGAAGATCGACGAGATCGCGGACGGCAAGTTCTACACCGTGCTCTCCCCGGAGCGCGTCGACCTGGTCGACGTCGACCGCATCTTCGTCATCGCCGACAAGGCGGACCAGGAGGCGCTGAAGAAGTTCAAGCTGTTCGCCAACCTGGACGCGGTCAAGAAGGGCAAGGTCTCGTACCTGCTGGACGGCGAGGGCCCGGCGGTCGGCGCCGCCATGTCCCAGGGCACCCTGCTCTCCCTGCCGTACGCGATCGACGAGCTCGTCAAGTCGGTCGACCAGTGACGCCGGGCCCGTCCCGCCGGACCGAACCGGTACCTGGGTGAGCGGCGCCGGGACGCGCGCCGCCCCGGCGGCCCTGCGCACCGCGGCCGGAGGCGAGTCCACCCGATGGGTCGCGGCGCGCTGCCGCGAACTGCCCTGGCTCACGGCGGCCACCGTGTTCACCACGGTGGCCGGCGCGACGCTCCAGGTGCTTCCGGTGCTCCTGCTCGGCCGGGTGGTCGACGGAGTGGTCCAGGGCGACGGGCGCTCGGTCCTGGTCACCGTCGGGATCTGGATGGGAGCCGCCGCGCTGCTCGGCGCGGCGGCCACCGCCCTGTCGACGTACCTGATCGGGCGGCTGGGCGCGGACCTGCTCGCGCGGCTGCGGGAGGGAGCCGTCCGGGCGGTCCTGGGCATGCCGAGCGCCCGGATCGAGCAGGTCGGACGGGGAGACGTGCTCTCCCGGGTGGGCGACGACGTGGCCGTGCTGTCCCGGGGCATCCGCAGTGCCGTCCCCACCGTGTTCTCGGCCGGTGTGCTGGTCGCCATCGCCACGATCGGCATGTTCGGACTGGACTGGCGGCTCGGCCTGGCGGGCGCCGGCGCGCTTCCGGCGTACGCGCTGGCGCTGCGCTGGTACCTTCCGCGCTCCGCCCCGCTCTACCGCGGGCAGCGGATTGCCCAGGCCGACCGCGCCCAGGCGCTCATCAGCGGACTCGACGGGATCGACACGGTCCGCGCGTACCGCCTCGAAGGAGCCTTCCGGGAGAAGGTCACCGCCGAGTCGTGGCGGGTGCGTGACCTCGGCGTCGAGGTGTTCCGGTTCTTCGGCCGGTTCGTCGGCAGGGAGAACCGGGCCGAGTTCATCGGACTCGTGCTGATCCTCCTGGTGGGGTACGCCCTGCTGGAGGGCGACGCCGCGACCCTCGGCGAGGTGGCGGCGGCCCCGCTCATGTTCCACCGGCTGTTCACCCCGCTGGGCGCCATCATGTTCACCTTCGACGAGGCGCAGAAGTCGGGTGCGAGCCTGACTCGCCTGGTCGGCGTCCTGGGGGAGGCCGCGGAGGACCGTCTCGTAGGCGACACCTCCGTCACGTCGGCCGACGCCGTGCCCCACCCGGTGACCGTGGAGGGGCTCACGTTCAGCTACCCGGACGCCGGGCGGCCGGTCCTCGAGGACATCTCCCTGACGATCCCGGCGGGCGGCTCACTCGCCCTCGTGGGCGCGACGGGGGCGGGCAAGTCCACCCTGGCCGCGCTGATCGCGGGCATCGGACACCCTCAGGCGGGATCGGTGCGGGTCGGGCCCCACGACCTGGCCGATCTGGACGAGGCAGGGGCACGCGCCCTGGTGAGCATCCTGACGCAGGAGACACACGTGTTCTCCGGTTCCCTCGCCGACGACCTGCGGCTGGCCGCGCCCGGGGCGGACGACACCGCGCTCATGGACGCGCTGCGCACGGTCGGCGCCGGCACCTGGGCCGAGGCGCTGCCCGAGGGGCTGGACACCGCGGTCGGCGAGGGCGGCGAACGCCTGGACGTCACCAAGGTCGCCCAGATCGCCCTGGCCCGGCTGGTGCTGGGGCGTACACCGGTGGTGGTCCTCGACGAGTCGACCGCGGAGGCGGGCAGCGAGGGGGCGGCCGAGCTGGAGCGGGCCGTACGGGCCGCGTGCGCGGGCCGGACCACGCTGTTCGTGGCACACCGGCTCACCCAGGCGATGGCGGCGGACCGGATCGCCGTGCTGGACGCGGGACGCGTGGTCGAGCAGGGAACCCACGACGAACTGGTGGCTCTGGGCGGCCGGTACGCGCGCCTGTGGCGTGCGTGGCGAGAAGGCAGTTAGGCGGACCCGGTCGGACCGGGGTCGACTTTCATCCCACGGAAGGGCGTTGAGTCTTCGATGACGGAACCGAGTGCGCGTCTCCTCCCGCTCTCCCCCACGGGGGTGGCCGCCGTGCGCCGGCGGACCGGCGCGTACGGCGACCGGACGGTGGCCGTGGCCTGCGCCGTCGGGCTGGCGTACTGGGCGACGGGCAGAAGCCCCGACGGTCTCGACCTCACCCCCGCCACCCTGTTCGCCGACGTCCTCGGCTGGGTGGACAACGGCGGTCCGGGCCCGGACGGCTGGGAGGTCGGCGCGGACGGCGGGAGCATCACCGTCCCCGAGGGCGTCGCACCGGACGAGGCGCGGCGGGCACTGGAGGACCTGACCGACTTCCCGGACCGCCCGCTCGGCACCATCGGCCCCTGCGGAACGGCCGAGCGGATCGAGGCCCTGGCCCGGTGGAACGACACCGCGACCGAACGGGTCCGCCCGACCGTCGTGGAGATGTTCCGCGAGCAGGCGGGCGCCCGGCCGGACGCGGTCGCCGTCGTCGACGGCGACCGTGTGCTGACGTACCGTCAAGTAGACGATTCATCGGCACAGTTGGCCTACCTACTCCGCGAACGCGGACTCGCCGCCGAACAGGTCGTCGGCATCTCGCTGGGCCGCTCCGCCGAGATGGTGGTCGGACTGCTCGGCGTGCTCCGGGCGGGCTGCGCGTTCGTCCCCCTCGACCCGCGATGGCCCGCCGCGCGCCGGGCCGTCGTCATCGAGGACGCCCGCGCCGTGCTCCAGCTCAACACCTCGGGCGAGCACACCGCCGGTGAACCGGAGGCCGTGGCCGTGGACCTCGGCGCCTGGCGGCTCGGTTCCCGCACGGCCGAGGAGCCCGGCCCGCGCGTCCCGGGCGCCTCGCTGGCCTATGTGATCTTCACGTCCGGTTCCACGGGACGCCCCAAGGGCGCGATGATCCGCCACGAGGCGATCAGCGAGCGCCTGCTGTGGCAGGCCGACGAGATCCTCGGCTTCGGCCCCGACGACGTGTCCCTGTTCAAGGCGCCCCTGTCCTTCGACATCTCCGTCAACGAGATATTCCTGCCGCTGGTGCGCGGCGGCCGGGTCGTGGTCCTGCGCCCCGGCGGCGAACGCGACCCGCACCACCTGCTGGACGTCATCGCCCGGCACGGCGTCACCTTCACCTACCTGGTGTCCTCCATGCTGGACGTCCTGCTGGAGATCGTGGGCGACTCGGGGCGCCTGGACAGCCTGCGGCACGTGTGGTGCGGCGGCGAGGTGCTGACCCCGGAGCTGTACGAGCGGTTCCGCACCCGCCTCGACATCCCCCTGTACCACGGCTACGGCCCGGCCGAGACGACGATCGGCGTCTCGCACGTCGTCTACCGGGGCGCGGCGGAACGCCTGTCGACATCGATCGGCAAGGCCAACCCCAACACCCAGCTGTACGTGCTGGACGACGAGCTGCGCCCGGTCCCCGTCGGGGCCGGCGGCGAACTGTACGCCGGAGGGCTCCTCCTGGGGCGCGGATACGTCAACGCCCCGGCCCTGACGGCCTCCCGGTTCGTGGCCAACCCCTTCGCGGCGGACGGCTCCCGCCTCTACCGGACCGGTGACCTCGCCCGGTTCGCCCCGGACGGGTCGCTGGACTTCCTCGGCCGCGCCGACAACCAGATCAAGATCCGCGGCATGCGGCTGGAGATCGAGGACGTCGAGGCCGGTCTCGCCGAGCACCCCGGGGCACGGCACACCTGTGTCGTCGCGAGAACGAACCCGGCGGGCGGCACCTACCTGGTGGGATACGTCATCCCGGCGGCCGGCCACGAGGACCTGAGCGCGGAGGACGTCCGGGCGTGGGCCGCCGCGCACATGGTGGAGTACATGGTGCCCACCCACATCGTGGTGACCGGGGAGTTCCCGCTCACCGCCCACGGCAAGATCGACCGGAACGCGCTGCCCGAACCCGTGCTCTCCACCGGCCCGCTCGTCGCGCCGGCCACCGAGAACGAGCGCCTGGTGTGCGCGGCCGTGGCGTCGGTCCTCAGACTGGAGGAGGTCGGCGCCGACCAGGACTTCTTCCGGCTCGGCGGCGACAGCATCCTCGCCATCTCGCTGCTGAGCGCACTGCGCGAGGCGGGCCTCCACGTCACCGCACGGCAGATCTTCACCCACAGCGTCGTGGGCGCGCTGGCCGCGGTCGCGAGCCGTGAGGACGCCACTCCGGCGGAACACGGCGACGAGGCCACCGGACACGTCGTGGCACCGCCCGTCGTGCGGTGGCTCGGCGCGACCACGGACGCGATCGACGGGTTCGTGCAGTCGGTGGTGGTGCGCACCCCGGCGGACCTCACCGCCCACGCCCTCGACACGATGCTCACCGCCCTGGTCACCCACCACGTCATGCTGCGCGCCAGGCTGGTACGCGGCGACCGCTGGAGCTTCTACGTCCCGCCCGCGGACCACGTCACCGCGCACTGGCAGGAGAGCGACGCTCCGCTCGACGCGTGCACCACGCTCGCCACCCGCGGACTCGACCCGGACAACGGGGTGATGCTGCGCGCCGTCTGGCGCCGCGAGGCCCGGCAACTCGTCCTGGTCGTCCACCACGTGGTGATCGACGGGGTGTCCTGGCGCGTCCTGACGGACGACCTGGCCACGGCGTGGCGGCAGCTCTCCTCGGGCACGCCTCTCGCCCTGCCCCCGGTGGGCACCTCCTTCCGGCGCTGGACGCGGCTGCTGGAACGTACGGACTTCGAGGCCGACCGCGCCTTTTTCCGGCGCCCGCTGCCCGGCCCGGACCACCCGCTGGGCAGACGTGCCCCGTCCGAGGACGACACCGTCGCCCAGGAACGCCTGCGCACCGTCACGGTCGGGCCCGAGGTCACCTCCGCGCTGCTGGGCGAGATCCCCGCCAGGTTCCACGCGGGCGTCAACGACGTCCTGCTGACCGGGCTCGCCGTGGCCCTCGCCCGGTGGCGGCGCGACCTGGGGCAGGACCAGACCTTCGCCCACATCGAGCTGGAGGGCCACGGCCGCGAGGGACGGTTCGTCGCGGGCACCGCCGGCTCCGAGCCCGACCTGTCGCGGACCGTGGGCTGGTTCACCACCCTGTTCCCGGTGACCGTGGACCCCGGACCGGCGGACGACCTCACCGACCCCGCGTACCTGGCCGCCGCGCTCAAGGCGGTCAAGGACGACCTCGGCCGGGTACCGGGCAACGGGCTCTCCTACGGCGTCCTGCGCCACCTGGCCGGCATCCGCTTCGACACACCCGCGCCGCAGGTGCTCTTCAACTACCTGGGCCGCTTCGACTCGGACACCCCGGGGGACTGGCGGTTCGCCGGCCCCACCGGGCAGTTGGGGGAGCGGCGCGACCCGCGGATGCGTCTGCCGCGCGCCCTGGAGTTCAACGCGATCGCGGAGCCCGCCCCGGCCGGCGGGTACGAGCTGGTCACCACCCTCTCCTGGCCCGAAGGGGTGTTCACCGACGAGGACACCGCCACCCTCGGCGCCTACTTCCAGGACGCCCTGACCGCCCTGGCCGCGCTCGACGGGGGCGGCCACTCCCCGGGCGACTTCGCCGCCGTACCGCTGACGCAGGACGACGTGGACGCCTTGGACGGACCGGCCCTGCGCGACATCCTGCCGCTGACCCCGTTGCAGGAGGGCCTGTACTTCCACTCGGTCTTCGACGACGACGCGACGGGCAGCTACGTCGAGCAGCAGGTGCTCACGCTGGAGGGCGAGGTGGACGCCGGCCGGCTCGCGGCGGCGGCCACCCGGCTGCTCACCCTCTACCCGAACCTGGCCGCCCGGTTCACGGCCCTCGCGGACGGCCGGGTGGTCTCGGTGCTGGAGAGCGGTGTCCGGGCGCCCTTCACCGTCCTGGACCGCCCCGGCATCACCGGCGACGAGCTGCGCGACCACGCCGAGCGCGACCGCCGCGCCGGGTTCGACCTCGCCACCGGACCGCTGATGCGGTACACCCTCGTCCGCGCGGGCCACGGCCGGAACGTGCTGGTGCAGACCGTGCACCACATCGTCGCGGACGGCTGGTCGGTACCGCCGATGCTCCGCGCGCTGCTGACCGAGTACCACGCGCCGGGGAGCGTGTATCCGCTCGGCGGCTTCCCCGACTACGTGCGGTGGCTCGCCGCACGGGACGACGAGGAGAGCGACCGGGTCTGGCACGACCAGCTCGCCGGGCTGCCCGGCCCGTCACTGGTCGCGGAGGGGCACACCCCCTCCGACCGGTTCGCCGACACCGCCGTGGCCCCGGACGGGGACGTCGACGCCGCCGCCCGGTCGGCCGGGGTGCCGCTGAGCGTGGCCGTGCACAGCGCCTGGGCGCTGACCCTGGGCGGCATCCTGCACCGCGACGACGTGGTGTTCGGCTCCACCGTCTCCGGGCGCGACGCCGACGTGCCGGGCATCGCGGACATGGTGGGCCTCTTCATCAACACCGTCCCGGTGCGCGCCCGCTGGTCCAGGGGCACCACAGCGGGCGACCTGCTGGACTCGGTCCGCGCCCACCAGAGCGCGGTACTGCCCCATCAGCACGTCTCACTGGCGCGGATCGGCCGCCGGACCGGCACCGGACCGCTCTTCGACACCCTGGTGGTGTTCGACGTCGCGACCGACGTGGAGGCGCTGCGCGGGCCGGACGACGACCTCGTGGTCACCGGCATCGTCAACGAGGGGGCCCCGCACTACCCGCTGACCCTGGTGGTGGAGCGGGCGCTCGACGGCGGTCCGCGCTTCCAGCTGATCTACGACGGGGCGCTGCTGCGGGAGGCGGGCGCCCGGACGATCCTGCGGACCTTCGCCCGGACCCTCACGGGCCTGCTCACCCGCCCCGGCACCCCGGTCGGTGATCTGGTCCGCGAGGACGTCCGGCGCCCCGCCCCGGCCGTCCCGGGCGCCCCGGCGACCCTGGACGCGCTGTTCGACGCCGCCGCCGGCCGCGACCCGGCCGCCACCGCCGTCACCCACTGCGCCCTCGACGGCACCACCAGGTCACTGACCTACGGTCAGCTCTCCGACGCCAAGGACGGACTGGCCTCCGCCCTGCGCGCGGCCGGCGCCGGACCGGGCACCCGGGTCGCCGTCGCCGTCCCGCGGTCCGCGGAACAGGTCGTCGCCCTGGTCGCGGTCGTCACCGCGGGCGCCGCGTACGTACCCCTCGACCTGGCCTATCCGGACGAACGGCTGGAGTACGTCCTCGCGGACGCCGCACCCCAGGTCGTCCTCGTGGACCGCGAGCACCGCGACCGCTTCGCGCACCTGCCGGCCCGTGTGCTCGTCCTGGGCGACGAGACGCCCGGTGCCGGGCCGCCGCCGGACGCCACCGCCCGCCGGGCCCGCCCGGGGGACCCCGCGTACGTGATCTACACCTCCGGATCGACCGGCAGGCCCAAGGGCGTCGTCGTCCCGCACTCCGCCGTGGTCGCGCTGCTCGCCCACACCCGGGCCGACATGGAGTTCGGCCCGCGTGACGTATGGGTCCAGTTCCACTCGTACTCCTTCGACTTCGCGGTCTGGGAGCTGTGGGGCGCCCTGGCGCACGGCGGTGAGCTGCTGGTGCCGGAGTACGGCCTGACCCGCTCCCCGGTGGACTTCCACCGGCTGGTCCGCGAGCGCGGGGTGACCGTGCTCAACCAGACCCCGTCCGCCTTCCACCAGTTCGTCGAGGCCGACCGGCAGGCCGCCGAGCCGGTCACCGCACTGCGCCGGATCATCTTCGGCGGCGAGGCGCTGGACCCCGGACGGCTGCGCCCCTGGACCGAACGGCACGGCACCGGCTCACCCGAGCTGGTCAACATGTACGGCATCACCGAGACCACCGTCCACGTCACCCACCGGGTGCTCACCGGCGAGGACGTCGACGGTGACACGAGCCCGATCGGCGGCCCCGTCCCCGGGCTGACGGTCCATCTGCTCGACGACCGGCTCCGGCCGGTGCCGCCGGGCCGGGTGGGCGCCCTCTACGTCGCCGGTGACCAGGTGTCCCTCGGCTACCTGGGCCGGCCCGGTCTCACCGCCGGACGGTTCGTGGCGAACCCGTTCGTGGACGACGGCACCCGCATGTACCACACGGGCGACCTCGCCCGGCGCACGCTCGACGGCGAGCTGGTCTTCGTCGGCCGCGCCGACGACCAGGTACAGCTCAAGGGCTTCCGTATCGAGCTCGGTGAGGTGGAGTCCGCGCTCAGGGAACTCGACGGCGTGGCCGACGCGGCCGTCACCGTCGCGGACAGCGGCGACCATCTCGTGGCACACGTCGTCGGCGCGGGTACCGGCGACGTCACCGGCCCGCTCTCCGCGAGACTGCCCGCGTACATGGTGCCCGGCCGGGTGATCCGGCTCGACGCCCTGCCGCTGACCGTCAACGGCAAACTGGACCGCCGGGCCCTGACCGAGCACGCCGCCACCGTGCCGGAGGACACCCCTCCGGCCGCCGGCGGTGACTCCGTGCTCACCGCACTGGTCGGCGTCTACCGCGCGACCCTGCCCGGCGCCCCTGACGTGGACGGCGACACCGACTTCTTCATGGCCGGCGGCGACAGCATCGTCGCCATCACCCTGATCAACCGGGCCAGGGCCCTCGGCCTGTCGATCACGCCACGGGACGTGTTCCTGCACAAGAGCCCGCGCGCCCTCGCCGGCCACCTCGCGGCACGCACACCACGCGCCGTGCCGCCCGCGCCCGCCCACCCCGAGGACGGCCCGCTGGCCCTCACACCGATCATCCTGCGCAGGCGCTCGCTCGGCGGCTCCCTCGCCCGGTTCGCCCAGGCCAGGGCGCTGGTGGCGGCCGAAGGCACCAGCTTCCAGGACGCCGGACGCGCCGCGGACGCCGTCGTCGCCGCGCACCCGGTCCTGCGCCTGCGGCTGCGCGTGGAGCACGGGGTGTGGGCCCTGCGCACCGGGCCCGCCCACCACGTCACCGTGGCCCGGCCGGACACCGCGGACCCGGCGGCCGCGGCCGACGAGGCCGCCGGGCGCCTGGACCCCGAGTCCGGGGAGGTCGTCGCCTTCGCCTGGCTGGAAGCGACCCGGACCCTCGTCGTCACCGCGCACCACCTCGCCGTCGACGCGGTGTCCTGGCTGATCCTGCTGGACGACCTGGCCACCGCCCTGCGCGGCGACAGCCTGCCACCGCCCACCACCTCCTACGCCGCGTACGCCGACGCGCTGAACTCCCGGCCCGCCCACGCCCTCGACGCCCTCGGACACTGGATCAGCACGCTCCAGGCACCCCCGCTGCTGCCTGAGGTCACGGGCCCGCGCGAGACCACGGTCGTCCTCCCGCCGGACGTGAGCGACCGGGTCACGCGCACCGCCCCCGCCGCACTCGGCATCGGTCTCACCGAACTGCTGTGCGGCGCGCTGCGCGCCGCGCTGACCCGTGTCCAGCCCTCGCCCACCGACCTGGCGATCGAGCTGGAGCGGCACGGCCGGGTCCCGGCGCTGGACCACCACGACTACACCCGTACGGTCGGCTGGTTCACCGCCGTCGCCCCCGTACGCCTCACCCCGCGCACCGACCCCGTCGCGGCGGCGCGCGAACTCACCGAACGCCTCCCCGACGAGCGGGGACACGTCGCCTACGGGCAGTTGCGGTACCTCGACCCGCAGACGGCACCGCTGCTGACCGCCCGCCCCCAGGTGCTCTTCAACTACCTCGGCCGGGGCCGCGAGTCCGAGGCGCTCCCCGTCACCGGCCAGGACCAGGGCCGCCCCTACGCCGTCGAGGTCAACGCGTGGACCGACGAGGACACCGGACGCCTGTGCGCCGTCCTCACCCTCGCCGACGGCGTCCCCGACGAGCTGACCCGGCACTGGCGCGACGCCCTTGAGCACGTCGCGGACACCGCCGCGGCGGCCGAACGCACGGCACCGGTCACCCCGCTCCAACGGGGCCTGTTCTTCCAGGCCCAGATGGCGGGCTCCGCCGGACACTACGTCGCGCAGAGCTACTTCACCTTCGACCGGCGGCTGGACACCGACGCCCTGGCCGAGGCGATGGCGTACGTCATCGGCCGTCACCCGGTCGTCGGCGCCGGCTTCACCACCGACCGGGACGGCAACCCGGTCCAGAATCTGAAGGCCGGACGGCGCGTCGAGGTGCGCACGGTGCGCGCGGAGTCCGAGGCGGACGTGGACACCCTGCGCGCCCGGGACCGCGACACGGGATTCGACCCGGGGTGCCCGCCGCTGGTCCGGCTGACCGTGGTGCGCCTGTCCGACGACCGCGACGGTCTGCTGCTGAGCTACCACCTGCTGCTCTGGGACGGCTGGTCCCGCGAGATCCTCCTGCGGGACCTGTTCGACGCCTACCGGGCCGCCGTCGCCGGTGAACCGCTGCGTGCCACCCCGGCCACCCCGTCCTTCGAGGACCACGCCCGGACGCTCCACGCCCGGGACACCGCCGCGTCGGAGCGCTTCTGGGCCGGGCACCTGGCCGGCCTGGCCGGACCGACGCTGCTCGCCGGACCGCGCCCGTCGTTCTCGGACGCCCTGCCGCGCGCCCTCGCGCACACGCTCTCCTCCGAGCGGTCGGACCTGCTCAGGGAAGCCGCCCGGAGACACGGCGTCACCCTCAACTCCCTGCTGACCGGGGCCTTCGGCCTCCTGCTGGGCGCGCACACCGGACGCGCCGACGCCGTGTTCGGTGTGACCGTCTCCGGCCGGGAGGGCGAGGGCCTGTCCGAGGTCGTCGGCGTGCTGCTCAACACCGTCCCCCAGTGGACCCGGGCGCGGCCCGGCGACACGGTCGGGGCGTACCTGGCGGCCGTCCAGGCGTCCCGGGTCGAGGCCATGGACCACGAACACCTGGGACTGGGCGAGATCCAGCGGGCCGGCGGACACGACAGCCTGTTCGACAACCTCTTCGTCCTCCAGAACTTCCTGGACCTGGACGCGCTCGCCGCGATGAACGCCCGGCACGGCATCACCTCGGTGCGGGCCGACGACTCGACGCACTACCCGTACACCTGGGTCGTCACGCCCGGCGACCGGCTCACGGTCAAGCTGGAGTACCGCGGCGACGACACCGGACACGCCCGCCGCCTCCTCGACGACTACCTGCGCGTGCTGGACGACCTGGCCCGCTCGAACGGGCCGGTGGGCGCCCTGAAGGGGCTGGGACCGGAGCCCCGGCCCGCCCCCCGCACGGACATCGGCACCGACACCGTCGTGGACCGGTTCGACCGGGCGGCTGACCGCGACCCGGAGCGGGTCGCCCTGGTCGCCCACGGCACGACCATGACCTTCGCCCGGCTCCGGGACCGCAGCCGGGCGCTGGCGGGGGTGCTCGCCGGGCGCGGCATCGGCCCCGAGCGCACCGTGGGCCTCGCCCTGCCGCGCTCCCTCGACTCGATCGTGGCGCTCTTCGCGGTACTGCGTACGGGGGCCGCCTACGTCCCCCTGGAACTCGACCACCCGGACGAGCGGATCGCCGCGATCACCGCCGACGCCCGCCCCGACGTCATCCTCACCGTGAGTACCGTGGCGCCCCGGCTGACCGGCGAACTCATCGAGCTGGACCGCCCGCTGCCCGAGGCCGCCCCGTTCGTGACGTTCGCGCCCGGTGACCCGCACCGCCTGCGCCACCCCGCGTACACGATCTACACCTCCGGATCGACCGGGAAGCCCAAGGGGGTGGTGACCGAGTACGCGGGCCTCACCAACATGCTGGTCAACCACCGGCGCCGGATCTTCGAGCCGGTCCTCGCGCGCCACGGCCACCGGGTCTTCCGGGTCGCCCACACCGTGTCGTTCGCGTTCGACATGTCGTGGGAGGAGCTGCTGTGGCTGGCCGACGGACACGAGGTGCACATCTGCGACGAGGAGCTGCGCCGTGACGCGCCCCGCCTGGTCGAGTACTGCCGCGAGCACGCCGTGGACGTCGTCAACGTGACCCCGACCTATGCGCGGCAACTGGTGGACGAGGGGCTGCTCGACACCACCGCCCGGCGGCCCGCCCTGGTGCTGCTGGGCGGCGAGGCCGTCACCCCGGACCTGTGGCGGCGGCTCGCGGAGACCGAGGGAACCGTCGGCTACAACCTGTACGGGCCCACCGAGTACACCATCAACACCCTCGGCGTCGGCACCTTCGACTGCCCCGACCCGGTGGTGGGCACGGCGATCGACAACACCGACGCCCACGTCCTGGACCCGTGGCTGCGCCCGCTGCCGGACGGCGCCCCCGGTGAGCTGTACGTCGCGGGGATCGGCATCGCGCGCGGCTACCTGGGGCAGAGCGCGCAGACCGCGGACCGGTTCGTCGCCTGCCCGTTCGGCGCCCCCGGCGAACGGATGTACCGCACCGGGGACCTGGTGGTCCGGCGGCCCGACGGGAACCTCATGTACCTGGGCCGCACCGACCAGCAGGTCAAGATCCGTGGCCACCGGGTCGAACCCGGCGAGGTGGAGGCCGCGTTCGCGGCGCACCCGGCGGTGCGGTTCGCCGCCGCCGTCGCCCAGCCCGCCCCCCAGGCGGACGGCGCGTACCAGCTCGCCGCTTATCTCGTGCTGACCGGCTCCGACCTGGCGACGGTCGCCGCCGAGGCGGGCGCCGGCCTGCCGGACTACATGCGCCCGACGCACTACGCCCAGGTCGACCGCATCCCGCTGACCGTGAACGGGAAGGCCGACACCAAGGCGCTGCCGGAGGCCCGGCCGCTCGGCGTGCTGACCACGGGCGGCGAGCGCGCGCCGAGGAGCGGCACGGAGAGCGAGGTCTGCGCCTTCTTCGCCGAGGCACTCGACCTGGACGACGACGAGGTCGGCGCCGTGAGCGACTTCGTCTCCCTGGGCGGTCATTCCATGCTGGCGGTGCGGTTGATCGGACTGCTCCGCCGCGCATACGGTCCTGTGGTCACGATCCGTGATCTGCTCACCCTGCGAACCCCGGAAGCGATTGCGCGCCACATCGATGACGACTCCTGACACACAGCGGCCCCGCCCGGGGTCCGACATCCTCCGTACCGCCCTGCGCCGCAACATCGGCGCCATGGCGGGCGGCACCGTCCTCATGGGCCTGTACCAGGCGGGCGAGACCGCCTTCCCCATCGCGCTCGGCCTGATCGTCGAACACACCCTGCGGGACCGGCACCTGGGCTCGCTCGGCCTGTCGGTCGCCGCGCTGGCCGTGATCATCACGACCGTGTCGCTGTCCTGGCGGTTCGGGATGCGCGTCCTGCAGAAGGCCAACACGACCGAGGCGCACCGCTGGCGGGTGCGGGTCGCGGCCTGCGGGCTCCAGCCGGTGGCCAGGGACCTCGACCTCAAGTCCGGCGAGGTGCTGACCATCGCCACCGAGGACGCCGACCAGACCGCCGACATCATCGAGGTGGTGCCGCTGCTGGTCAGCTCCCTGGTCGCGGTGGTGGTCGCGGCGGTCGCGCTCGGCCTGGCCGACCTCCGGCTCGGCCTGCTGGTCATCGTGGGGACCGTGGCGATCCTGTCGGTCCTCGGTGTGATGTCCAGACGGATCGGTTCCAGCACCCGCGAGCAGCAGGCCCGGGTGGCGCGGGCGGGCGCGAAGGTCGCCGACCTGATCATCGGCCTGCGCCCGCTGCACGGCTTCGGCGGCAACCACGCGGCGTTCCGGTCCTACCGGCGGGTCAGCGCGGAGGCCAGGAACCAGGCGATCACGGTGGCCCGGGTGAACGGCGTCTACGCGGGCACCGCGCTGGCGCTGAACGCGGTCCTGGCCGCCGCGGTGACGCTGACGGCGGGCTGGCTCGCCTTCGAAGGGCGCATCACCATCGGGGAGCTGGTGATGGCGGTGGGGCTGGCCCAGTTCATCATGGAGCCGCTCAAGATGTTCTCGGAGATGCCGAAGTACGTCATGATGGCGCGTGCCTCGGCCGAGCGGATGGCCCTGGTGCTCTCCGCGCCGCCGGTGACGACCCCGGGGACGGAGCGCCCGGCCGCCGGGGGAGACCTGGAGATCGACTGCGTACGGTACGGCGCGCTGCGCGAACTGAAGTTCCGGGTGTCCGCGGGGGAGTTCGTGGCCGTCACCGCCTACCAGCCGCGTGCGGCGGCCGACCTGGCGTCGGTCCTGGCCGGGAACACCCCGCCCCACGCCTACGAGGGGGCGCTGCGGCTCGGCGGCCGGGAGACCGCGGACCTGTCGATCGAGGCCGTCCGCGCGCACATGCTGGTCAACCCGTACGACGGGGAGATCTTCGCGGGCACCCTGCGTTCGAACATCGACCCCTCGGGCACCAGCGGTTCGGTCGCCGAGGCCGTCGAGGCGTCGATGCTGACCGATGTCGTCGCCCTCCACCGCGAAGGGCTCGACCACGCCGTCCGGGACCGCGGCGCCAACCTCTCCGGCGGACAGCGCCAACGGCTGTCCCTGGCCCGCGCGCTGGCCGCCGACACGGACGTCCTCGTGCTGCACGACCCGACGACGGCGGTCGACGCCGTCACCGAACAGCTCATCGCGCGCAACATCGCGGAACTGCGCCGGGGCCGCACCACCGTCGTCCTCACCAGCAGCCCGGCCCTCCTGGACGCCGCCGACCGGGTCCTGGTCCTGGACGACGGCGCGGTCACCGCGGAGGACTCCCACCGCAACCTCCTGGCCACCGACGAGGCGTACTGCCGGGCGGTGGCCCGCTGACCGGCGGCCGAGGGCCGGGCACCGCGGCCTGGGCGGCCCTCAGCCGAGTGCCCAGGCGACGTCCCTGAGCAGGGCGTGCCGCCAGCCCGCCCGGTCGTGGTCCGACGGCGACCGGGAGACCCGCACGGTCGCCCCGGCCCGCTCGGTCAGGGTCTCGACGAGCCCGCAGTGGGGGAGCATCCGCGCCTCGTGCTCCCCGACGTCGAACGCGACCCGCAGTCCGGGCAGTCCGGGGTGCTCCCGCAGGCGCGCGGCGACGCTGCCGCCGACCGGACCGGCGAGCGGGTCCGCCCGGTCGAAGGCGTCGGGCGTCCACCAGAACGACCCGGACTGGCAGGCGACGCGCGTCACCAGGCCGGGGAACTCCAGGGCCGCGTACAGCGCGCTCAGCCCGCCGAGGCTCTGCCCCGCGACCACCAGCCGGTCCAGGCCGGCCCGCACGCCCGACTCCGCGACCAGTGGCAGCAGTTCGTCCCGGACCGCCTCCCACAGCCGGCGCTCGCACCCGAACTCGGCCTTCCTGCCCTTGGCCGGGAGGAAGACCAGGGTGACGGGGGGCATGTCCCCGGCGGCGACGGCCGAGTCGAACGCGGACACGGCCGGGTGCAGATACAGCCAGTCGTCCCCGTCGAGCAGCAGGACCACCGGCCCGCCGCCGCCCGCCGGATGGACGCGTACGGTGCGCCGCCCGCCGAGCTTCTCGCTGCTCCAGCGGATCCGGGTGCGGGGCAGGGGCGGGACGTCGTCGGGGCCGACGACGGGCCAGTGCGGCTGGTCCGGCGCGTCCGGGGTGGCGGCGAGGGACCGGTCCGCGCCCGCGCCGGCCGGGTTGAACGGGTCCGCGTACGCCGCGCCGTCCACCAGGAGTTGATAGGTCACCCGCAGCCGCGCGGGCATGGGGACCTCGGCGTACCAGCAGTCCGTGCCGGCCCACCGGCGCAGCGGAACCGGCCGCGACCAGCTCTCGAAGCCGACGGTCGCCGGGGCCCCGCGCCACAGGAACAACGCCACCCAGCCACCGTCGCCGGAAGGCACCGGCACGGGTGTCCGCGCCGCCGCCCAGAAGGCGTCGGTACCGGGTTCGCCGGGCAGCCCGTACGCGGCGAAGACCTCCTCCGTACCGGCGGCGCGGCCGGTCGCGGGGCCGTTCACGACCGGCGGGTGACGCGGTCGTGAACGGCCCCGGCGCGCACGCCGGCGTGCGGCCCGGTGCCGCTCTCGAAGGGGAACCGTTCGAACACCAGGCGCATGCGGCGTCTCCTTGTGAGAGGCAAGGTGAAAGGCTAAGCTCGCAATGAATTAGGCGAGCCTAACCTAAGCGTGCCCTCTCCTTCCATCGGTGGCCGCGTGACGGAGCACCGCACGGGGGCCGCTGACCAGGCATCAGCCAGATCCGGCCGCACCCCGCCGGAGACTGGCCCACACCCTCCGGCGCCGCCGTCACGGCCGCGCCGGACCCGAGGAGGCAGTGACAGATGAGCACCAACCCGTTCGACGACCCCGAAGGCCGCTTCCTGGTCCTGGTGAACGACGAGGGCCAGCACTCGCTCTGGCCGTCGTTCGCCGAGGTGCCCGGCGGCTGGACGGTCGCCTTCGAGGAGAACACGCGCGAGGCGTGCCTGGAATACGTCGAGACCCACTGGACCGATCTGCGCCCCCGTTCCCTCGCGGCGTCCATGGACACCTGACCGGCGCGGCGGCCGGAACGACCCCGCCCGTCGCGCCGGCCACTACTGTTTTCCGCATGTCGGACGACGGGACAGCCCTCAAGGCACATGGTAAGGAGGGACGGTGGCACTCGACATCAACGAACCGTTCGGACAGAACTGGACACATGCCGCCCAGTTCGGGATCGCGTTCGCCCTCTCCTGCGCGATCGGTCTGGAACGGGAGATCCGTCAGAAGGCCGCCGGTCTGCGGACCTACACGATCGTCGGGCTGGGGGCCGCCCTGTTCACCCTGGTCAGCAAGTACGGCTTCAGCGATGTCCTGCTGGAGGGCCGGGTGGTGCTCGACCCGTCGCGGGTGGCGGCGCAGATCGTCTCCGGGCTCGGCTTCATCGGCGGTGGCGTCATCTTCGTGTACCGGGGGTCCGTCCGGGGCCTGACCACGGCGGCCTCCATCTGGCTGACCGCGGCGGTCGGGGCGGCCGCCGGAGCCGGTCTCCCCGTCCTCGCGACGCTGGCGACCCTCTCGTACTTCCTGGTCTCCTACGGCGTCCGGCCGCTTGCCCACATGCTCCCGGCCCTGCGTACGGTCGCCATCGGGTACCGGATCACCTACACCGAGGGCATGGGCACCTTGCGGGAGCTGGTCAACCACTGTACCGACGGCGGGTTCTCCATCTCGGAGCTGACCACCCTGACCCCCCAGGGGACGGGCGTGTTCCGACGCCGGCGGCCGGAGGAGCGGCAGTCGGTCGAGCAGACCGTGGAGATCGCCCTCAACGTCCAGGGACGCGGCGACGTGGACGCGCTCACGGCGCGACTGGCCGGCACCTCCGGTGTGCTGGCCTGCAGCAGGAGCGATCTGGCCGACGAATGACGCCGTGGCCCGGCGTCCGGTACGTCCGGGCGCCGGGCCCGGAGGGTGTGGGGCCCGGCCGGTGGGGCCCCGCCGGTGTGGGCCCCCGCCGGGACACCGGCGCGGCCCCCGGCGTGGCTCAGGCCTCGTCGTCCTGGATGTGGACCGCGGCCTCTTCGGCGGAGGCCGCGCCTCCGTCGATCCCCACGTCGCGGCCCAGCACCCGGTTGTGGCGTTCGTCGCCGGGTGCCTCCGGGGCGGCGACACGGCCCGCCCGCTCGTCGCCCGCCTCGTCCTCCGCCGGGCCGTTGCTCTCCGGTTCCCGGCCTCCCGTCCGGTCCTCGGCCGAACCCTGCTCGGGCTCCTCCTGCGCCAGGCGCCGGTCGAGGGACTCGCCCTCCCGCTGCTCCTCGCCGGTCGTGCCGTACTTCGACACACCCAGGGGCTTCTCGGGCGGGGAGTACCCCGTGTCCATCGTGTCGTCGAGGTCGGGCTCGTCGAGCACGTTCTCCGGGTCGAGCTCGTCCGTCGGCCGGTTGCCCGTGTCCGAACCATCCGGCTGGTACACGTCGTCGCCGCGTCCTTCTCCGGACATGTGCCTGTTCCTTCCTTCGGGGTATGCCCTACCCGCCGTCACGTCCGTACGCACGGTCGTGCGGCGTCGTCGCTCTCCTGCCCGCGCGAGCCCGGCTCAGTGATGTGGAAGCGCCGGATTCCCACGGGCGGCCGGTCCGGTCCACCCCGTGCATCCGGTCCGGCGATGCGGCTCTGGGGCGGAGCGGAAGGCCTGGTCGGAGCCGTCGCGGCCACCACTCGACGGCCCCGGCAGCTTATGGCCGATCCGGAGCGGGGGCGACCGGGGGCCGGGTGGGGAGCGGCCGGGGACCGGCTGATTCCACAGGTCTGGCGGGCCCGCGAGGGGGAAGACGGCGAGACGCCGGGGGCGAGACGCCTCCGGGTCCGCCCGTAGCCGCGGGACAGCCGAAGGGACGGGAAGCCATGCCGACCGACATACCGGGAAGACGCGACACCCGCACCGACGAACAGCCCCCGGACGCCCTGTCTGTCCCGGACGTCCCCAACGTCCCGGACGTCCCCAACGTCCCGGACGTCACGGCTGTCCCGGACGTCACGGACGCCCCGGCCGTTTCCGGCGACGCGGCCGTCCCGAGTGGGGGCGCCGCCGTACCGGCCGCCACGGCCGTACCGCACCACACGGGCCGGCCGGGCGAAACCGCCCCCCACGCCCCGGGCGGGCCGCCGGCCACCGGGCTTCCGGGCCCCCTGCCGGGCGCCGCCGACGCCACCGGGCGTCCGTCCGGGGCCTCCAGCGGCACCGCACGCGCGGCCGGGGTCATCGCCGCCGCGGCCGTCTGCCAGGCCGCCCTGATGGTGGGGCTGGGGCTCCTGATCACCGGGCCCGCCGCCCGCGTATGGCCCCTGTCGTCCGAGGACGGGGTCAACGACGCGCTGGAGCGGGCCCGTACCGGCACGCTCGACACGGTGTCGTCCGTCGTCTCCGAGGCGGGCAACACGGGGACGGTGGTCCTCGGCACCCTGGTCAGCTGCCTCGCCCTCCTGCTGATCCCCCGGCTGCCCCGCCTGCGGGAGGCCGTCTTCCTGGCCGTCGCCGTCTCGCTCCAGTCCCTGGTCTTCCTCGTCGTCACCGAGGCGGTGGACCGCACCCGGCCGGACGTGGACCGCCTCGACGCCTCGCCCCCCACCTCCAGCTACACCTCCGGGCACACCGGCGCGGCCACCGCCCTCTACGCGGGCCTCGCCGTCCTCGTCCTGCACCGGGCGAAGGGGCCCTGGCGCAGGGTCGTCGCCGCCCTGCTGCTGCTCCTGCCCCTGCTGGTGGGGCTGGCCCGCGCGTACCGGGGCATGCACCACCCGACGGACGTCGCGGGCGGTCTGCTCAACGGCGGACTGTCCCTGCTGATCGTCGGCCGTGCCCTGCTGGCCGGCCCGCACATACCGGCGCCGCTCCCGTCCGGCGCCACCCGGCACCCCGGGACCACCCGGATCGCCCGTGCGGCGCCGACCGGTCCGGGTCCCGGCCGCACCACGGTGATCCACAACCCCACCGTCACCGACGAGGCCGCCCGCGACGCGGTGCGCGGCGTCCTGGAACGGCACGGTCACCGCTCCGTCCGGTTCGTACCGACCACGGCCGACGACCCGGGGGAGGGCCCGACCCGTAACGCGCTCCGGGACGGAGCGACCCTCGTCGTGGTCTGCGGCGGCGACGGGACCGTCCGCGCGGTCGCGGAGGCCCTGGCGGGCACCGGGACCCCCCTCGCGGTGGTGCCCTGCGGCACCGGGAACCTCCTCGCACGCAACCTCGGCCTGCCCCTGGAACCCGCGAAGGCCCTGTCCGCCGCGCTGCGCGGCACACCGCGCCGCATCGACCTGGGACGGGTCGAGGGCGACGGCCTGCCGCCGGCCCACTTCACCGTGATGTCCGGAGCCGGCCTGGACGCCGCGATGCTGGAGGGCACCAGCGACCGGGCCAAGGCCACCTGGGGCTGGCCCGCCTACCTCGTCGCGGGTCTGCGCGAACTGCGGGCGCCCCGGACGCGCCTGACCCTCCGCCTCGACGGGGCACCGCCGCTGCGCCGCGGCGCCAGGATGGTGCTCGTCGCCAACGCCGGTACGGTGCAGGGCGGGACGGCCCTGGTACCGGCGGCCCGGCCCGACGACGGGCTGCTCGACCTCATGGTCCTCGACCCGCGCGGCCCCGCCGGATGGCTGACCGCCGTCCGCTCACTGCTGCGCCGCCGCCCGTCCCCGCCCACGGGCCCCCGCACGGACACGAGCCGGCGCGCGGTGGAGTACTTCACCTTCCGCCGCGCGGAGATCCACTTCGACGCGCCGCAGCCGCGTGAGCTGGACGGCGACCCCGTGGCCCCGGGCCGGCGCCTGTCCGCCGAGGCCGTACCCGGCGCGCTGACGGTGCTCGTACCGGAGCGAGGGGAGTGAGATGGGTACCGCCACCAAGGTCCCGCAGACCCGCGACATGCGCGGCACCGAACTCTCCGGCGACGAGGCACTGGCCACCCTGCGGCGCTACGGGCGCTGGCCGCTGCTGCGCGACTCCTTCGTCCGCTTCCGGTACGCGGACGGCTTCAGCCACTCCCGGGCGCTCGCCCTCCAGACGGTACTGGCGGTCGTCCCGCTGGTCATCGCGTTCGTCGGGCTGTCCGGCGCCCTGCACACCGAGGACCTGGGCCGGGTGGCCGAACTGACGATCCACCGGATCACCGCGGGCCCCAGCGCCGAGGTGGTCGAGGACGCGCTGCAACGCAGCCGGCGGCGGGCCGACGACGGCGCCCAGGTCGCCCTCTGGTTCGGACTCGCCTTCTCGCTGACCAACACCACCACCGCCATGTGCCAGATCGAACGCGGCGCCAACCGCATCTACGGGGTCGAACGCGACCGGGACTTCCACCGCAAGTACCTGCGCGGGCTGGTGATGTCGCTGACCGCCGGGATCCCGCTGGGTATCGGCTTCGTCGCCATGGTGGCCGGCGGCGACCTGGTGGCGGCCGTCGTGGACGTGTACGGCCTGAGCGCCGGCGCGGAACACGCCCTGAACCTGCTGCGCCGCCCCGTCGGGGTGCTCCTGGTGCTGCTGTCGGCGAGCGCCGTCTTCCGCCGCTCGCCGCGCCGCCGCCAGCCCGGCTACACCTGGCTGGCCTTCGGCGCCGCGGTCTACCTGGTGCTCTGGACCGCCCTCACCTGGCTGTTCAGCCTCTACCTCGAGGTCAGCGGGTCCTTCGACACCGTGTACGGTCCGCTCACCGCCTTCATGTCGCTGCTGCTGTGGGCCTACCTCACCTCTCTCGCGCTGTTCCTCGGCCTGTCGTTCGCCGCTCAGATGGAAGCCGTCCGGGCCAGGCTGCCCGGACCCGTACAACCCGATCCGGGAGCCTGACATGCCCGCCCGACCCGCCGACCCCTCCCCACGCGGCCACCGGGGGAGCACCGGCCGCTCCGCACCGGCGGACCGCCGCCGGGACGCCGACCGCAGGTTCGGTGTCCGGCTGTTCGCCTCCGCGGCCGTCGCCGCGGCCGCCGCCGTCCTCTTCGGCCTCCTGCTCGCACTGGTGGAGAGCGGCTGGGGCCCCCTGCGGCACCTCGACGCGGGCGCGGCCCGCAGCCTGAACCGGACCGCCCTGGACCATCCGGCGTGGACCGGCACCCTGCGCTTCCTCTCCCACGTGGTGTGGGACCCGGTGACCCTGCGCGCGGCGGTCGCGCTGCTCACCCTGTGGCTCGTCCACCGCCGCGCCTGGCGGCTCGCCACCTGGTCCGCGGTCACCGCGGTGACCGGTGGCCTGATCGGCCTGCTGGCCAAGGCGGTCGTCGAGCGGGCCAGGCCGTCCCTCCCGGATCCGGTGGCGCACGCCCCCGGCTTCTCGTTCCCGTCCGGCCACGCGATGACCGCCATGACCTCCTTCGCGATCCTGCTGCTCGTCCTGCTGCCCGTGGTGCGCCGCCGCCTGCGCCCGCTGTGCTGGGCCGTGGCGGGCCTCTCCGTGCTGGGCACCGGCTTCACTCGGGTCGCGCTGGGCGTCCACTGGTTCAGTGACGTGGTCGGGGGCTGGGCGCTCGGGCTCGCCGTGGTCGCGCTCACCGGCTGGGCCTTCGAGGCCTGGCGCGCGGACGCCGGGCTCGGCCGGACCGACGTCGGCGAGGGCCTGGAGCCCGAACTGGGCCGCGACGACCCGGAAGGCGCCGGCGCGCGGCGCGGCACGGCGACCCACCGGACCGGAACACGGGACGGCGGCACCACAAAATGAGACGGGGCGTGCCGACCGTACCGGAACCGGGCTCACACCGGGCGCAAAGGGCGCGTGGACGGCTTGAGCGGGGGGCTCGTTCGCGTACGTCACGTCAACACCTCCCCGCAATCAGCCATTTCACCGGAGAATGGGTGCCTTGTCGGGTCGCACCGGTTATTCGTGGATCCGTACAAGTCCTGTTCCCCGTTCACGAATGAGGGCCGGTTCATGACGACGGTGCTTTTGGTGCACGAGATCTCGCTGTGGAGGGCCTCACTGGCCTGCCTTCTGAGCGCCGACCGCGAACTGCTGGTCGAGGTGACGGACAAAGGCGGGGTACGCGCGGCGGCCGAGGAGTGGTCGCCCGACATCTTCCTCACCGACCTGGACTGTCCGGACTCCGTGGAGGTCCTCGCCGAGGTCGAGTCGCTGCGATGTCCCGACAGCGGGGACGGGGCCCTGGTGGTGCTGGCCCGCGGTGACAGACCCGGCGCCCTGCGCCGGGCGTTCGACGCCGGAGCCCGCGGATACATCGACAAGTTCGGTACCGCGAAGGGATTACCGGAGATCATGCGCAAAGTCGCCGGCGGCGGACGGCACATAGACGAATCCCTGGCGTTCGGACTTCTCCAGGCCGCCGATGTTCCTTTGTCCCGGCGGGAATTGGGGGTGCTCGCCCTGGCGGCCGAAGGAGAGTCCGTATCCTCGATCGCCGGTGCGCTGCACCTGACGAACGGGACGGTGCGCAACTACCTGGCGGCGGCGATACGCAAGACCGGCGCACGCAATCGCCTGGACGCCATACGGCTGTCCAAGCAATTCGGCTGGCTCTGAGCGGGGAGGGCCCGTCAGAACCGCGCCGCCTCAGCGGTCACCGGTTCCCGGCCACCGGCCCGGGACGCCCGTCAGCTCGCGGTAGAAGGGGGAGAGCGCCGGCAGCTCGGCCGGTGTCCCGCACACCACGTGCGTCCCGTCCATCACCACCACACGGTCGGCGCGATGCGCCGACCCCGGGCGGTGGGCTATGACGACCAGGGTGCGCGCCCGGTCCGCGAGGGCGTCCTCGACCCGTGCCTCCGTCACCGGGTCGAGGCCGCTGGTCGCCTCGTCCAGGACGACCAGGGGAGCCGTGGAGAGATGGGCCCGCCCCAGGGCGACGAGCTGCCGTTCCCCCCTGGACAGGTGCCCGGGTGTCACCGGGGCGTCCAGCCCGCCCACCCGGTCCACCAGGGCGTCCAGGCCGAGCGCCCCGACGGTCTCGGCGATCTCCCGGTCCGTGGCCCCCGGCCGCAGATAGCGCAGGTTGTCACGGAGGGAGGCGCTGAACACGAAGGCCCGCTGCGGCAGGAGGGTGCGTACCGAGGCGGCCTCCACCGGCGCGGCATGCCGCCCCGACCAGAGCACCCGGCCCTCGTCGGGCGGCACCACCGCGGCGATCAGACCCGCCAGGGTGGACTTCCCCACGCCGCTGGGGCCGACCACCGCCAGCCTCTCGCCCCGCCGGACGCGCAGGTCCAGCCGGTCCACCACCGGCCGGGCGCCGGGGCCGTACGCGAAGGTGACGCCGCGCAGCTCCGCCTCGTGGCGGGGCGCCCCGCCTCCGGACCGCGCCGGCGGCACGGCACGAGCCGCAGGCACGGGGTCCGGCCGCGGCGGTGGTAGGGGGTCGGTGAAGCGGTCCAGGACCACCACCAGACGGCCCCCCGCCGTACCGAGCACGCTCATCAGGGCGTGCACCGCGGGAGCCAGGGCCTGGGTGAGGTAGGTCAGCGCGCCCACCAGCGCCCCACCGGTCAGCCCGTGGTCCAGCAGCCACGGCGCGGCGAACAGCAGGACCACGGGGGGCACCCGGCCGCAGAGCGCCGTCGCCCCGATCCGTACGGCGCTCCAGCGGGCCAGCTGCCGGGCGGCTCGTGCCTGACGGAGGGTGAGGTCCCGCGCGGTGGCGGACACCTCGTCCCGGGCCCCGGTCGCGGCGATGTCCCGGAGCGCGGACGCGGTCTGCCCGACGTACCCGGCGTACGCCTCGTCGGCGGTCAGATAGGCGTGCTGGCGCGCGGCCATCGGTCCGAGCGTCGCCGCGAACAGCGCGACACCCACGGCGACCGGCGGGAGGACGACCAGCAGCAGCCGCGGTTCGAGCGCCGCCATCCCCGCGAGCGCGCCTGCGGTGGTGAAGACGAACGACCGCAGGGCCAGCACCGTCCCGGCCCAGCCGTCCCGGGCGATCTCGCTCTGGTGGGTCACTTGGGACACCGCACCGCTGGACGCCTCCCCGGGGCCCTCCAGGGCGTCGGCGAGCGCGCGGGCCACGGCGCGCCGCACCAGGCCGTCGCGGAACGGCTCGACCAGGTCCGCGAGCCGGCCGAACACCCCCCGGGTCGCCGCCCCGGCCGGAAGGGTGGCCGCCACCGCGACCAGCAGCCAGAGCAGGCCCACCCCCGGACGCCCGGCCAGGAATCCGTCGTCCAGCGCGCGGGCGACCCCGTAGCCGCCGAGGAAGGTCTGGCCGAACTCCAGCGCGGACCAGCCCGCCAGCCGTACGACCACGCCCCGGCGGGCATGGAGGAAGGGCCGTCCCTCCCGCAGCACCCGGCCCAGCGCCCCCGCCCACGGGTCCCGGACGGAGCGCTCCGTCCGCCGCGCGGCGGGCGGCGGGGCCAGGGGCGGCGCCTCGGTGCGCTGTTCCACCGTCACGCCGTCCCCCTCCCGCCGGACGGGCCGGGCCCGTCGCCGTCCGGGGAGCGGAAGACGGCCCGGTAGTCAGGGTCGGCCCACAGTCCGCCGTGCGGTCCCACCGCGCGTACCTCGCCGTCCTCCAGCCAGACGACCTGGTCCGCACCGGCCGCGACGGACAGCCGGTGGGCGACGACCAGCCGGGTCGTCTCTCCGGCGAAGCCGTCCAGTTCCCGGTGCACCCGGCGCTCGGTGACCGTGTCGAGCCCGCTGGTCGCGTCGTCCAGGATCATCAGCCGTCCCCGGTGCGCGAACGCCCGTGCGAGGCCGAGGCGCTGGTACTCGCCCCCGGACAGCGGGGCCTTCGCCTGCGGGGTCGCGTAGCCCTGGGGGAGGAGCGCGACGAAACCGGCGGAGGCCGCCTCGGCGGCGGCCCGCACCCGGCCGGGCGACGGACGCGGCACCCCGAAGGAGATCGCCTCCTCGACGGTCGTCCCGGGCAGCACCGGGCGGGCGAAGGCGAACGAGACGGTGTGGCGCAGCCGTACGGGATCGACCCCGTCCAGCGGCACCCCGTCGAGGGTGACCGTGCCGGCGTCCGGGTCCGTGAGCCGGCCGGCGACCGCCGCCAGCACCGACTTGCCCGAGCCGGAACGCCCCACGACGGCCACCGAGGTCCCCCCGGGCACGGTGAAGGCCACGTCCCGCAGCAGGTACCTGCCGTCCCGTACGACGTCCACCCCGCGCAGTTCCAGCGTTCCCGGGCCGTCCGGCGGCAGTTCCAGCGAGCGGTGCGGCACGGGGGGCAGGTCCAGGAGCGGTTCCAGGCGGCGCGCGGCGGCCCGGCTGCGCTGGAGGGAGCCCAGCGCCCCCGTCAGGGAGCCGATCCCCACGGCCAGTACGGCGTACCGGGAGGCGGCCACCAGCCCTCCGACGTCGAGCGCCCCGGCCCACAGGCGCAGTCCGGCGACGGCGACGACGAGGACCGTGAGGAGGGGGAGCAGCACGGCGCTGCGGGCGGACGCCCGGCCGTAGACCTCCCAGGTGCGCCGTCCGTGCCCGCCGAGCGCGGTGAGGGGCTCCAGGATCCGGGCGTACTCGCGGGCCCCGGTCCGGGCGGCGCGGATCGTCGCGGCGCCCTCCAGGGCCTCGGTGAGGCGGGCGGCGAGTACGGCCTGTTCCGCCTGGTAGTCCGCGGACGCTCCGGAGGTCTGCCGGGCGAACGTCCGCAGGAGGAGCAGGAGCGCCGGGAAGCCGGCGAGCAGCGCGAGCGCCGTCCACACGTCCACCAGGAAGAGTCCGGCCAGGCCGCCGACCGGGAGGAGGACCGCGGCGACGGCACCGGCGGCGGTGACCGGCGCGGCGGCGGCGTCGGGGGCGTTGGCGGTGAGCCGTGTCGTCAGGTCGCCCGGCGGGACGGGCTCGGTGTTCCGGAGCCCGGTGCCGAGCACCCGGTCCAGGGCGTCGGTCCGCAGCCGGGCGGCGAGCCCGGCCGTCGTGGTGCCGCCGACGACGGTGGCGGCGCAGTCCAGCAGTACCTCCGCCGCGGTGAGCGCCGCGCACAGCCACAGCAGGGCCCAGGGGACGCCGGGGCCGGACACCACACCGTTGACGGCCCCGCCCAGTGCGGCGGGGAGCGCCACGGCGGCGACGGCGGCCCCCGCCGAGCAGAGGCCGGTACCGATCACGGCGACGGGGCGCCGACGGCCCCACGTACGCGGAATCAAGCGTGGCCCCTCTGCCGGGCGCGGTTGCCTCACCGCGCGGATACGGGCACACGGCGGCCCCGGGAGCGGAACCCCCGGGGACCACCGGCCGCCGGCGGGCCGTCCGCGTGCGCGCGGACGGCCCGCCGGTCTCAGGTCACGGGGTGCAGAGCACCACGCTGAGCGAGCTGTACTCGCAGACGAGCAGGCTGACCTGGCTGCCGGTCGCCACCTCGTCGAAGGCCTCTTCCGCCGGGGTGTCCAATGCCTGAAGGTCGAGCAGTGCCATGATGCTTACCCTTTCTCGGGACTGATGGAGCGTCATTTGTTCACGGCCCCGGAGGGGACCGGGCTGTGGGCCGCGGTGCGCGGCTCGGGGAGCCGGGCGGGCGGCAGGAACGGCAGGGCCACCGGACGTCCGGCGAACGCGCTGCCCAGAGCGAGGAGGCAGCCGGCGGTACCGGTCGCCAGGTCCATCGACAGGCGGAGCAACTGCTCCCCGGGGAAGGCCAGGCCACCGCGGTACGGCACGGCGTGCAGGTCGAGCAGGCCGGCGTGACGGCGGATCACCCGCTGCCGCGCCCCGGCGTCCCCCGGGGTGCGTGCCAGGTGCAGGACCAGACCGCCGACGCCCCGGAAGAGCCCCGGCTGGATGTAGAAGGCCGAGCCGCAGGCCCGCAGCAGGGCGTGCCGGGCGGTGGCCAGTTCCTCGTCCGGCCGGTGGGCCAGGAAGTCGTCGAGGACCGTGGCGAGGCCGGCGCTGCCCGCCCCCAGGTACGGCATGGTCCGCTTCCCCTCGACCACCACGAGCGCGTCGTCCGCCCCGGGGCGGCACCGGGCGAGGTCGCGGCGCAGGGCGATCGCGGCGAGGTCCAGGAGCCCGGGGTCACCGGTGGCCTCGTAGCGCCGGATCAGCAGCAGGGCGATGCCCGTCGCGCCGTGCAGCAGCCCGGTGCCCGCCAGTGGACGGTTCTCGGTGAGCGTCCTGACCGCCAGGGCGGCGCAGCGGTCGGCGGCCCGGGACAGGGCGGCCGCGTCGTCCGGGCAGGCGGTGCGGGCGAGGTCGTCGAGGGCCAGGGCGATGCCCGCCTGACCGCTGTGGAGTCCGGCCGGCAGCCCTTCGAAGGGCTGCCGGGCGAGGAGGCGGCCCAGCCGGCCGGCGTGCTCGGCGCGCCCGAGCCTGCCCAGTGTCCAGGCGATGCCGGCCAGTCCGTCGTAGAAACCGGCCGGGGTGCCGGGGGCGGGGTCGGCGGACCGCCGTTCCAGCCAGTCCAGGGCCTGCGGGCAGGAGGGGGCGCCGGTCTCACTCAGCGCGAAGAGGACGCCCGCGGCCCCGTGGGCGAAGGACTGGCCACCGGCGGGCGAGGCGAACTGGGCGATGTCCCCGGGAAAGCAGCGGTCCTCGCGCTCCGGGGTGCAGGAGGCGGCGATCGCGCGGGCCATGGCGTCCCGGCTCAGCGGCCAGTCGGCGGCGGCGGGGAGCGCGCGCCCCCCGCCCGTGCCGGTACCACCGGAGCCGTGCGCCGCCGGGCCGGAGGGGCGCACGGCGGCGGTGTCCCCGGCCGGACGGCGTTCGATCTCCTCGACGGCGGCGTCCAGGGCGCCGGGTGCCAGGCCGAACACCCGCTCGGCACGGGCGGCCAGCGGGGCCGCCTTGCCCCGGTCGATCCCGAAGAGGGTGGTCAGGGGGAGGAACAGGGCCAGCCGCAGACAGGCGAGCGCGTAGCCGTCGATGTCCGTGCCGCGCCGGTCGGGGGGCGCCACGAAGGCCGGATTGGCGACGATCTGCCGTTCGCGCCGGTGGGTGGGTGAGGCCGCTTCGAAGTCGAGGAGCACCACCCGGGCCCCGTCCTCGGAGACGATGACGTTGCTCATGTGCAGATCGCTGATGACCAGCCCGCGGCCGTGCACGTCGCGCACCGCCCGCTCGACCAGGGCGTGGATCCGGTCGGCCCACGCGGCGTGGGCGGCGAGGTCCGCGGGCGACGGGTCCTGGACGGTGAGCGGGAAGCGCCGGGCGAAGACGGTGTTGAGGGTATCGCCGGGTATGTGTTCGAGCACCAGGAAGCGGTGCTCGCCGATGTCGAGGACATCGCGGACGGACGGCACGCAGTCGAGCCCCGCCAGCTGTTCCAGGGCGGCGCGTTCGCGCTCCAGCCGGGCGGGCGCGTCGGCCCCGTCCGCCGCCAGTCCGGCGTGCGGCCGGGCCTCCTTGAGCACCACCCGCGCCCCGTCGCGGGTGTCCCGGCCGAGGTAGACGCCCCCGCCGTTGGAGAAGTGCAGCGCCCGCTCCACCTGGTAGGGCAGGCCGTCCAGGCTCACCGCGGCGCGGGCCGCCAGGTGGGGCAGCAGGAACGGCGGCGTCTCGACCCACGAGGGCACGGTGAACGACGGCCCCCGGGGATCGGGTACGAGGGTGCCCTGAGGGTCGGCCACGGCCGGTACGAGCCGGCCGTCCGGGGTGGCGCAGAAACGCGGCGCGAACGCGCCGTAGCGCACGTGCACCGGCCCGCCGCCGCAGCGCAGGTCGCTGAGGATGCCGGGGCCGTGCTCGCCCTCCAGCAGCCGCATGAGGTCGCCGCACACCAGGGGGAACTCGGCGTCCGAGCGCGGATAGACGGTGATGAACTTCCCGCTGCCCGCGCGGTCCGCGTACTTGGCGTTGCGCAGGTGCAGCAGGCCGGGCGCCGGGACGAACTTGAAGGGCAGGCGCCGCGAGACGCAGTAGGCGGCCACCCGGTCGAGCACCGAGGGGGCGTTGTCGAGTGCAGAGGAGACGTGGATCTTCCATCCCTGCGAGGGCACCCGGACGCCCAGGGGCGTGAGCGAGAACCAGTCACCGCGCCGCGACCGCTCCCAGCCCTCGGGGGCCGGCTCGCGGGCCGGGCCGTACAGCTCCCCCCGCTCGCCGGAGCTCCCGGAGGAACGGTGGGGCGCGTCGTAGAACAGACGGTCCACCGTGCAGTACGAGGCGTACTCCGGATTCACCCGCGCTCCTCGGCTCGTGCGTTCTTCGGTCCGTGCGATTGCGTCGGCACGGAGAAAAGTGCCACGGGGCGGCGGGGCGCGACAGTCGCGGATGTCACCACCGGCCGAGGGGGCGGGACATGCGTAACGCATCTGCGTCCCGCACACCCGCCGGCCCGGCCGGAGCCCCGCCGCAGGTGGGGGCCGTGCCGGACGCCCCGAGCGGGTCCGGACCCGGTGGCCGGAAAGCGCACTCCCCTCGGTAAGGGAACGCATGTTCGATTAGCGGTAGGCTGGTGCCATGTCCGCGCATCTCCAGGGTTCACTGTTCGACCAGACCGACCGCCCGCTCCTGGGCCGGCTCACCGGGCTGCGCAGAACCGTCCTCGGCGACGGCGCCTGGGTGGACCTGCTGCCCGGCTGGCTGAGCGGCGGCGACGCGCTCTTCACCGCCCTCGCGGCCGACGTCCCCTGGCGGGCCGAGCGCCGCCGGATGTACGACCGGACCGTGGACGTCCCCCGGCTGCTCGCCTTCTACGGGGCCGCCGACCCGCTGCCGGACCCCGTCCTGGACGAGGCCCGCACGGCGCTGTCCGCGCACTACGCCGAGGAACTGGGCGAGTCCTTCACCACGGCGGGGCTGTGCTACTACCGGGACGGGCGCGACAGCGTCGCCTGGCACGGCGACACGCACGGGCGCAGCTCGTACGAGGACACGATGGTGGCGATCCTCTCCCTCGGCGCCCCGCGCGACCTGCTCCTGCGTCCCGTCGGCGGCGGCGGGACGGTCCGCCGGCCGCTGGGACACGGCGACCTGATCGTCATGGGCGGCTCCTGCCAGCGGACCTGGCAGCACGCCGTCCCCAAGACCGCGCACGCCCAGGGCCCGCGGATCAGCGTCCAGTACCGGCCGCGCGGGGTGCGCTGAACCCGTCCGGGAGGCCGCCCCGCGACCGGGCCACCTTCCGCGCGGACGCCCCGCTCCACGGCCACGGGGACGGACGCCGGGCCTTCTTCCGTACGGGAGGGCCGGCGGGCACGGCACCCGGCACGAGCACGTCCCCGGCGGGGCGTCCGGCCCTGCCGGGGCGGCGCACACCGATGGGCGCTGCCGAAGGAGTGACGGCCCGACGCCCCCCGTGGCACACCGGTCCGGCGGCGGGAGGTATAGGCGTGGCCGGGCCGGGGGCCCCACGCGGTCACACCGCCGTGCGGGCCGGGCGCACGCCTGGGGGCCGGGGTCCACGGGCGGCCCGACGCGGGCCGGTCTCCTCGCACGTACCGCAGGCCGGTCGGTGGCCGGCGACACCCCACAAGGAGAGCCAGAGTGACGGACAACCCAGCAGAACAGCCCATCCCCGGTGCGCCGGGCAGCGTCCCCCCGTCCGTCGCGGAACCGACGGAGCCGCACGAGCCCCTGCCGCCCAAGCCCGACCAGGGCGGACCGGAGACGGTCAGCCCCACCGGCCAGCCCACCGGGGCCGACCCCGCGCGCAACGCGCAGAGCGGCGCCTACCTGACCACCGCGCAGGGCGCCCGGCTGTACGACACCGACCACTCCCTGAAGGCGGGCCCCCGGGGGCCGGTCCTGCTCCAGGACCACCACCTGCGGGAGAAGATCACCCACTTCGACCACGAGCGCATCCCGGAGCGCGTGGTGCACGCGCGCGGGGCCGCCGCCCACGGCGTGTTCCGGGGCTACGGCTCGGCGTCGAACATCTCCAAGGCCGCCTTCCTGGGCCGGGACGTGGAGACACCCGTCTTCGTGCGGTTCTCCACCGTGCTCGGCTCGCGGGGGTCGGCCGACACCGTGCGCGACACCCGGGGCTTCGCCACGAAGTTCTACACCGAGGAGGGCGTGTTCGACCTCGTCGGCAACAACATCCCGGTCTTCTTCATCCAGGACGCGATCAAGTTCCCCGACGTCATCCACGCCGGCAAGCCGCACCCCGACCGCGAGATCCCGCAGGCCCAGAGCGCCCACGACACCTTCTGGGACTTCGTGACGCTGCACACCGAGGCGACCCACCACACGCTGTGGAACATGTCCGACCGGGGCATCCCGCGCTCGTACCGCATGATGGAGGGCTTCGGCATCCACACCTTCCGGCTCGTCGACGCGGAGGGCGCCACCACCCTGGTCAAGTTCCACTGGAAGCCCAAGCTCGGCACCCACTCCCAGGTGTGGGAGGAGGCCCAGATCGCCTGCGGGGTGGACCCCGACTTCCACCGCAGGGACCTCGCCGACGCGATCGAGTCCGGCGCCTTTCCGCAGTGGGAGCTGGGCGTCCAGACCTTCCCCGACAACCCCGAGCAGATGTTCCAGGGTATCGACCTGCTGGACCCGACGAAGATCGTCCCTGAAGAGCTCGCGCCGGTGCAGCCCGTCGGGCTGATGACGCTCGACGCCAACCCGTCGAACTACTTCGCCGAGACCGAGCAGGTCGCCTTCCACGTCGGCAACATGGTGCCCGGCATCGACGTCACCAACGACGCGCTGCTCCAGGGGCGGCTGTTCAGCTACATCGACACCCAGATCACCCGGCTCGGCGGCCCCAACTTCCCCCAGCTGCCGATCAACCGGACGCACGCCCCCGTCAACGACATGCTGCGGGACGGGATGCACCAGACCGCCGTCCACCGGGGAGTGGCGCCCTACCGGCCCAACTCCCTCGACGGAGGCTGCCCGTTCCTCGCGGGTGAGGACACCCGCGCCTTCGTCGAGGTACCGGCCGAGGTCGCCGCGAGCCGCAAGGTGCGCGACGCCGCCGCCTCGTTCGACGACCACTTCAGCCAGCCCCGCCTGTTCTGGCTCAGCATGAGTCCCGTGGAGCGCGAGCACATCATCGCCGCCTACACCTTCGAACTCGGCAAGTGCTACGAACAGGCCGTCAAGGAACGCGGTCTCAAGGTGCTCGCCCGGATCGACGGCGAGCTGTGCGCGCGGGTCGCCGCCGGTCTCGGCCTCCCCGCCCCCGAGCCCGACGGTCCGCTCGTGGACTCCGACCCGAGCCCCGCCCTGTCGCAGGTCGGCGCCCTCTGGCCGGTCGACGGCCGTGTCGTCGGGATCCTCGTCGGCAAGGACGCGGACCTGGACGGGGTGCGCGCGGTGTGCGGCACCGTGCGCGACACCGGCATGGTGCCCCTGGTCATCGCCCCCGCCGGCGGGGTCATCGGCGCGGACGGCGACCCGGTCACCGTGCAGCGCACCTACGCCACCGCCCGGTCCGTCGAGTTCGACGCCGTCCTGGTCGCCGGGGCCCCCGGCGACGCCAGCGCCGCCCCCGACCCCCGGGTGACGGTCCTCCTCGACGAGGCGTACCGGCACGGCAAGGCGATCGGCACCTGGGCCGGAGGCGGGCGGCTGCTCTCCATGGCGGGCGTGCCGCTGGACGCCCCGGGTGTGGTGGAGGGCGAAGCCGCCACCGAGGTGCTGGAGGAGGTCACCGAACTCCTGGGCGGCCACCGGGTCTGGGACCGCTTCCCGTCCACGGTCTGATCCCGCGGCGCCGGACGTACGGTGCCACAGGGCCGAAGGCGGCGCCCGGATCGCTCCGGGTGCCGCCTTCGGCGTTCCGGGACGCGGGGGAGCACGGCTGAGCTGGGAACACTCCCGGGCGGGACGTCGCGGCGGGAGCCCGGGATTCACAGCCGGCGATCGTGCGAGACATCTTGCCGCCGTCCGCTCCGTGCGGTTACGGTCACGGCCAAGAAGCAGGCGCCGTCCGCCTCCTGACCAGGGCAGTCCGCCCGGCCGGGTGCGGCACGGCGTTCGTGGGCGCACCGCCGTGCGGGCGGTTCCGGCACCCGTGCGAGGTTCCGGTCGTGACCGGCGCGCGCACGGGGGCGGGCCACCGCCGGCACGACCGAGGAGCAGGACATGGACGACCCGCTGCCTCCCCCGCCGTCCCGTACGACGGCCCGCCGCCTCCACGGGAACGTCTCCCCGCCCCCTCACCGGACCCCACCACGCACCGGCCCGGCCGTGCGCGGCAATCCCCGGCGGTTACCAGCCCGGTCCGCCGCCGGATGAACCGGCCCGCCCCGGGATGAACGGGCCCGCGCCGGACGAACGGGACCCCGGAGCGACGAGCCCCCGCCTCACCCCATCTGGTCCTCCGCCGACAGGTGCTCCACCGTCACACCGGTCTGTGTGAAGGTCCGGGTCACCGTGCCCGAGGTGTAGACCCAGAGGATGCGCAGGGGCGTGTCGCCGACGTTCCGGAAGAGGTGCGGCAGGGGGGAGGGGATGTACGTCGTGTCGAAGCGCTCCAGGCGCGTCACCTCTCCGCCCACCAGCACCTCGGCCTCGCCGTCCAGGACCGTCACGTGCTCGTCGCAGTTGTGTGAGTGCATCGGCGCCCCGGAACCCACCGGATACACGCTCATTCCGCTGGTGATCAGATTCTCGCCGTTCGCCGCCTGAGTCGTGACCAGGGGAGTGGTCACGACGGAACCTCCCCGGTCCAGCGTGCGGACGGCGGCGGCCTTGATGATGACGGTCATACGGAATCCCTCTCGACGTCGGTGCGTCGTCCGACGTTAGGCGCCGGAAGCGGGAATCGAGGGGCGTCCGGCGTGCACCTTTACCTTGCGTTCCGGGAGGGGTGAGCCTCGGCGACTCGGGGGTACGGTCGGCTCCCATTGCACGGTCGAACCACCCGTGTCACCGGATGAAAGGCAGGCAACTCCCATGAGACTCCCCGTACTCGCCGCCGAAGAGATGGACGACCGTCAGCGGGAACTCCACGCGAGGATCACAGCACGCCGCGGCGGTGTGCGCGGGCCTTTCCGGGTATGGCTGCACAGCCCCGAACTGTGCGAGCGGGTCGAATCGCTCGGCGCCTTCGCGCGTTTCGAGTCGGGTCTGCCGAAGCGCCTGCGGGAACTGACCCTGCTGATGGCCGCACGCCATTTCGACGCGCAGTACTCCTGGAACGCGCATGTGGCCGCCGCGGTCGAGGCCGGCGTTCCCGAAAAGGCCGTCCAGGCCATCGCCGAACGGCGGACGCCCGAATTCACTGACGAGGCGGACACCGCGTTCCACGCCTTCTGCGAGGAACTGCTGGCGACCCACTTCGTCTCGGACGACACCTTCGCCCGCGCACACGCCCACTTCGGCTCACGGGCCCTGGTCGACGCCATCGGGTCCCTGGGCAACTTCACGATGCTCGGCATGTGCCTGAACGCCTTCCAGGTCGACCTCCAGGCCGACCGCGAGCCCCCGTTCCCCGACATCCGCGGCTTCGCCCGCGTCACCGGTGACGGAGACCGGCCGCAGCCGTGACAGCCCACCCACAGCCATGTACGGAAGGGAGTACGGCCGTGTCCGCCACGACCTCTCCGGAGACCGCCCGCGCCGTGGACCGTCCGGTCGCGGAGCCGGTGGTCCGCGTCCGCGACCTCACCAAGCGCTTCGGCGGAGCCGTGGCTCTGCGGGGCGCCTCCCTGGACATCAGAGCCGGTGAGGTCCACGCCCTGATGGGCATGAACGGCGCCGGGAAGTCCACCCTGGTCCAGCTCCTCTCCGGAGCACACCAGGGGGACGGCGGCACGATCGAGATCGGCGGGACGCGCCACTCGGGACTCACCGCCCGCACGGCACGTCAGCTCGGCATCTCCACCGTCCCGCAGCGCCGCGAACTGGTCATGACACTGACCGTCGCCGAGAACATCCTCCTCGGTGACCTCCCCTCCGCACGCTCCGTGGTGTCGTGGAAGTCCGTCGAGCGCCAGGCCCGTCAGGCCCTGCTCGACCTGGACATCGACATCGACGTGCGGCGCACCGCGGGCGAACTCACCGTCGCGGAGCAGACGATGGTGGAGGTCGCCCGCGAGGTGCGGCGCGGCGGCAGGGTCCTGATCCTGGACGAGCCCACGGCCTGCCTGGGCGCGGCGGCCGCCGACCGGATCCGCACCCTGGTGCGCACCCTGCGCGACGAGGGGGTGGCCGTCGTCTACATCTCGCACTACATCGACGAGGTGCTGTCGGTCGCGGACCACGTCACCGTGCTCAGGGACGGCTCCGTGGTGCACAGCGGCCCCGCCGCCGAGACGGACTCCGCCGGTCTGGTCCGCCACATGGTGGGCCGCGACGTGGTCTCCCGCCGGCCGGAACGCCCGGCTCCCGCGCCGACCGTCGCGCTGTCCGTACGGGGTCTCTCCCACGGCCGCGACATCGCCGACTTCGGCGTCCAGGTCCGCGAGGGCGAGATCGTCGGCGTCCTCGGTCCGGCCGGGGACGCCCAGTCCCGGCTGTTCGACCTGCTGTCGGGCCGACGGCGCCCGGACGCGGGGGAGATGGAGGTGGGCGGGGCCGCGGTGCCCTTCGGTGACGTCGCGCGCTCGCTGGCCGGCGGACTGCGCTGCGTCACCGGGGACCGCCGTGCGCTCGGTCTGATCCCCGGGCTCACCGTGGACGAGAACATCATGTTGGCCACCGACCGGCTCGGCCGGCGGCGGTGGCAGCGCCGGGCCGACACGAGCCGCCGCGCGGCCCCGCGCCGGGAGGCCTACGGGGTGGTCTCGCTGACCCCCAACCCGGTGGTGGCCGGCCTCTCCGGCGGCAACCAGCAGAAGGTCCTGCTCGCCAAGTGGCTGGAGACGTCACCGGTCGCCTGCTTCCTCGAAGACCCCACCAACGGCGTCGACGTGTCGGCGATGGCCGACATCCACGCGCTGATCGACGAACTCGCCTCCCGGGGCGTGGCCGTCCTGCTCGCCTCCTCGTCCGCCGAAGAGGTCATGCGTCTGTCCGACCGCGTGATCGTCGTCAGCGCCGGCCGTGTGGTCGCCGAGCACGACGTCAGCGCCATCACCCGCGACGAACTCGTCGCCACCGCCCTCGGAGGACACCCCCGATGAGCCTCACCGCTCCGCCGGAGACACCCACAACCAAGAGCCCCACACACGCCGGCCGGACGGCGGGGCCCTTCCGCGCGCTCACCGGCGTCCCACACGCCGGCCTGACAGCCGTCCTCGTCGCCGTCATCGTGTTCGCCGGGGTGCAGACCGACTCGTTCGCCACCTCCACCAACCTGGTCAACGTCCTGCGGCAGGTCAGCGTCGTCGCCGTCCTGGCCGCCGGGCTCACCCTGCTGATGACCGCCGGAGGCATGGACTTCTCGATGGGCAGCAACGCGGCGGTCACCACCGCCGTCGCCGCCCAGTTCCTCGCGGACGGCCGCTCCACCGCCTTCACGGTGATCGTGTCACTGCTGCTGGCCACCGCCATCGGACTCGTCAACGGCCTCGTCGTGACCTACACGAACGTGGCGCCCTTCGTGGCCACCCTCGCCACCGCGACCCTGCTGGACGGGGTCGCCCTCCTGGTGCTCAACGGGCTCAGCGTCTCCATCGGGGACCATCTGTCCGCGCTCGGCACCGGCAAGACGCTCGGCCTGCCGAACCTGCTGATCGTGGCGGTCCTGGTGCTCCTCGTCGTGGGCCTGGTCATGAGGTTCACCGTCTTCGGCCGCGACGCCTTCGCCGTCGGCGGCAACGAGCACGTCGCCCGGCTCAGCGGCATCGACGTCAACCGGCGGAAGCTGGTGCTCTACAGCCTGGCCGGCGCCCTGTCCGGCCTCGCCGGGCTGATGCTGCTGTCCCGGCTCGGAGCGAGCAGCCCCGGAACCGGCGGCCTCCAGCTCCAGCTCACCGCGGTCGCCTCGGTCGTGATCGGCGGCACCATGCTGGCCGGCGGCTTCGGCACCGTCATCGGCACCTGTCTCGGTGTGGTCCTCCTCGGGGTGGTGGCCAACGCGCTCAACCTCCTCCAGGTGTCCAGCTACTTCCAGCAGATCTCCGTGGGCGCCGTCCTCCTCGTTGCCGCGATCGCCAACCAGCTCCACAAGAAGCCCTCCCCGCACTGACAGCCGCCGTACCCCTTCGCCGTACCCCCCGCCCGTACCGTTCGAAAGGCCCCTTCCATGAACGTCTCCGTTCGCTCCCGCAGAGCCACCGCCGCCTCTGCCGCCGCCGCGCTCGCCCTCGTCCTGAGCGGCTGCGGCGCCGGCTCCGGCGACGGGGCGGTCTCGCTCGGCTTCGTCAACGGCGGCGACACCGAGTTCCACACCTGTCTCCAGGCGTCCGTGAAGGACACCGCCGAGGCGGAGAACGCCAAGATCTTCACGGCCAACTCCCACCAGAACCCGGGTACGGAGCTGTCCAACATCGAGGACATGATCTCCCGCAACGTCGACGCGCTCATCGTGCAGACGGTCAATGTCGACGCGCTCAAGGGGGACATCGCCAAGGCCAAGAGCGCGAACATACCCATCTTCCTGACGTCCGTGGTGACCGACGACCCCAGCGACATCCTCGGCGCGGTGGTGGTCGACCTCAAGCAGGTCGGCGAACTCGACGCCGGCTACGTGGAGAAGGACGCGGCGGGCTCGCCCGTCGAGGTCGGAGTGATCGCCGGAGCCCCCGGTGCCGCCTCCGACCTGCTGGTCAACGGCTTCACCAAGGCCCTGCCGGACAACGCGAAGGTGGTGGCGAACCAGCCGGGCATGTTCAACGCCGCCAAGGCCCAGGACGTCGCCGAGAACATGATCCAGGCCCACCCGAAGATGACGTACGCCTTCGTGGCGAACGAGGAGATGGCCTTCGGCGCGCTCAAGGCCTTCCGAGCGGCCGGGGCCGATGTGAAGATCGTGACGGTCAACGGAACCGACGAGGGCCTGGCCGCGGTCAAGGACGGGCGCTTCGCCGCGACCGTCGCCAACTCCGCCATGACCACCGGGAAGATCGCCGTCACCAACGCGATCAAACTGCTCGACGAGAAGAAGACCGACAAGATCGCCATGACGCCGATCAGCCTCATCACCGCCGACAACGTCAACAGCGCCCCGAAGTACTGCTCCGTCGAGAAGAAGAAGTCCTGACACCCGGACACCACCCGCCCGTCACCGCGCCGCACCCCTCGCGCCCCCTTCCGACCGGGCACCCACCCCGTCACCCGCACCTGCGGAGACCGGGCCCCACCCCCCGTCACCGCATCCCACCCGCACGGGTCCCCACGCTCAGCCGCACCGACCACACCCTTCACGGCCTAAGGCGCCTTCGGCCGTGAAGGGGCCGGAGGAACCATGGACCGCCTGCTTCTCATGCGCAGCTTCGTGACCGTCGCCCACATCGGCAGCTTCAGCGGAGCGGCCAGGCAACTGAGCTCTTCCGGGTCGCTCGTCTCGCGCCACGTCGCCGAGCTGGAGCGGCAGATCGGTGTGCGGCTGGTCAACCGCACCGCCCGCTCCGTCAGCCTCACGGAACCCGGCCGGCGCTACGCGGAGTTCGCCGCGCGCATCCTCGACGAGATCGAGGCGGAGGACGCCACCCTCGCGCGGCGGCACGACCGGGCGGAGGGGACGCTCAGCATCATCTGCCCGAAGTGGATCGGCAGTCTGGACCTCGGGGACGCCATCGCGGCCTTCTCGGCCGCGCACCCGAAGATCGTGGTGCGCTTCGAGCTCGGCGGCATGTCCGACCGGACGTACGACTTCCTGGACAGCGGTTTCGACATCGCCTTCCACACCCGGGACCTGCGGGACTCCAGTGTCCGGCTCAAGAAGGTCTCCTCGCTGCCGTTCGTCCTGTGCGCGTCCCAGGAGTACCTGGAACGGCACGGCACCCTCGGCCACCCCAACGACATCGCGGCCCACGACTGCCTGGTCCATGTGAACGACCCGGTCTGGCGGATCGGCCACGGCCACGCCAGCACCCTGCACAAGATCCGCAACGTGGCCTTCTCGTCCAACTCCTACATCGCCCTCCAGAAAGCCGCCGTGCACGGCCGGGGCATCGCCCTGCTGCCGCAGCGGTCCGCCTACGACGACCTGGTGTCCGGAGCCCTCCAGGTCCTCCTGCCCGAACTGGCCGTCCCCGACCGGCCCCTCTACGCCATCTACGGCCCCGGACAGGACACCCCGCGCAAGGTCACCGTGTTCCTGGACTTCCTCACCCAGTGGTTCTCCGGCAATCCCATCGCCGCGATCACCCGGTGACGGCGAGCCGTAATTCCGGGTGAACGCGACCGTCCGCGCAACAAACGCTTGCGATATCCGGCCCACCACGTCCGTTGAGGTCACCGGGTCCGAAAAATACGATCGGCCCAGCCGTTGCGGTTCCACGGAATCGGTCCGCGAAATGAGGAGTTCATGGGAATCCAGAGAATCGAATCGGTGACCTACGGTGTCGACGCACTCGACGTGTGCGTGCGTTTCTTCGAGGACTTCGGACTCGCGCTCGTGGAGCGTACCGGCGAACGCGCCTCGTTCCGGACGCTCGCGGGGCAGACCCTGCACCTCGACACCGTCCCCGACCCGTCGCTGCCCGAGCCGCTGGAGGCCCTGCCCACCCTGCGGGAGGTCGTCTGGGGCGTCGACACCGCGGAGGAACTGGACGCGCTGGTGGCCGCCGTCGCCGTGGACCGCGCCGTCACCACCACCCCGGACGGCACCCACCACACGGTGGACGAGACGGGGTTCGGGCTCGGCCTGGCGCTCGCCCGGCCGCGAGAACTTCCCGCCCCCGAGGTGCGCCGGCCCAACGTCTCGGGCAGCGTGCGCCGCTGGAACGAGCCGCTCGGCCCCGTCGGCCGGGTCCGCCCGCTGCGGATGTGCCACGTCGCCCTGAACATCCCCAAGGCGGGCCGGGAGCGGGCCGTCGCGTTCTACACCGAACGCCTCGGCTTCCGGCCGACCGACATCGTCGAACCGATGGGCACCTTCATGCAGTGCGAGGGCGACGACGACCAGCACAACTTCCTGCTGTGCCACCGCCCCGACCGCGCGGGCGTCAACCACGTCTCCTACGAGGTCCCCGGCTTCGACGACGTCGTCGAGGGCGGCAACCACATGATCGCCCAGGGGTGGACGGAGGCCCGCAGACTCGGCCGGCACACCATCGGCTCCAACGTCTTCCGGTTCATCCACGCCCCGTGCGGCGGCCGCGTCGAATACGCGGCCGACATGGACCGGGTCGACGACTCCTACGAGACCCGCGTCCACGCGACCACACCTCCGCACCACATCTGGACCCTGCGCGGCTCCCGTGACACACCCGGGAACCCCGCCTCCTGACCCCCCGACCGCCGAGCGTGAGAGGCCACACGCACCCATGACGAGCCATCAGGAATACCCCTCCGTCCGCATGTACATAGCGGGCGAGTGGTGCGAGGGCGGGACCGGGCGCACCGCGCCGGTCGTGAACCCCGCCACCGCGGAGGTGATCGGACACGTCCCGCTCGCCACCACCGCCGACCTCGACCGCGCCGCCGAGGCGGCCGCCGCCGGATTCGCGGTCTGGCGCGACACCCCGGTCGCCGAGCGCACCGCGATCCTCCACAAGGCCGCCGACCTGCTGGTCTCCCGGGCCGACGAGGTCGGGCGGACCATGACCCTGGAGCAGGGCAAGCCGCTGCGCGAGGCGACCGGGGAGGCCCGGCGCGTCGCCGGGGCACTGCGCTGGGACGCCGACGACGCCCGCCGTGCCTACGGACGGGTCATCCCCTCCGAGCCCGGCACCCTGCTCTCCGTACGCCGCGTCCCCATCGGGCCCGTGGCCGCCTTCACCCCCTGGAACTTCCCCGCGGGCTCACCGATGCGGAAGATCGCCGCGGCGCTCTCGGCCGGCTGCTCCGTGGTCGTCAAGGCGTCCGAGGAGACCCCCGGCACCGCCGTACGGCTGGTCCGCTGCTTCGAGGACGCCGGGGTGCCCCCGGGCGTCCTCAACCTGGTGTTCGGCGAGCCGTCCGAGGTCTCCGCCCATCTGATCGCCCACCCGGCGACCCGGCTGATCGCCTTCACCGGCTCCGTGCCCGTGGGCAAGCTGCTGGCGGCCGCGGCCGGCGCCGAGATGAAGCCGTCCCTCATGGAACTGGGCGGACACGCCCCGGTCATCGTCTGCGAGGACGCCGACCCGGTGGCCGCCGCCCGCCGCGCCGCCGCGGCGAAGTTCGCCAACGCCGGACAGGTCTGCACCTCGCCGAGCCGCTTCCTGGTCCACGAGAGCCTCCTCGCGGAGTTCACGGAGGAGTTCGTCCGGGCCGCCGAGGCCGTCGTCGTCGGCGACGGCCTCGACGAGGGCGTCACCATGGGCCCGCTCGCCAACGAACGCCGGCTGACAGCCATGGAAGCCCTGGTCGCCGACGCCGTGTCCCGGGGCGCGAAGGTGCTCACCGGCGGCGGACGCCTCCCGGGCGCGGGCTACTTCTTCGCCCCCACGGTGCTCACCGACGTACCCGGCGACGCCGCGCTGATGACCGACGAGCCCTTCGGACCGCTCGCGCCCGTCGTCCCGTTCACCGACCTCGACGACGCCCTGCGCACGGCCAACGCCCTGCCGTACGGGCTCGCCGCGTACGGCTTCACCCGCTCCGCAGCCACCGCCGAGCGCCTGACCCGCGGGTTCGAGGCCGGCATCCTCTCCCTCAACCACTGCGGCGGATCCGTGCACGAGGCGCCCTCCGGGGGCGTCAAGGCCAGCGGCTACGGGCGTGAGGGCGGACCGGAGGGGCTGGACGCCTACCTGGTCACCAAGCGCGTCTCCCACCTGCTGACGGACTGAGGCGCCATGCGATACACCCGGGTCTGTCTGGGCGGCCGGGCGGTGTGGGGCCGCGTCGAGGACGACGCCGTGCTCCTGCTGTCCGGGTCGCCCCTGGAGGGCGATCCCACGGTCATCGGCACGGTCCCGCTGGACGAGGCGCGCTGGCTGCCCCCCGTCGTACCGCCCGTCTTCTACGCCGTCGGCATGAACTACCCGCGCCACATCGAGCACGCCCGCCTGCTGGGCGACAAGGCCGGTGTCGTCCCCGAACGCCCGGAGGCCGGCTACCGGGCCAACAACGCGCTCACCGGCCACCGCACCGCGATCGTGAAGCCGGACGGGCTCCGCGGCCGCTTCGAGGCCGAACCCGAATTGGTGGCGGTCATCGGCCGGACCCTGCGGTACGCCACCCGCCAGGAGGCCCGCGACGCCGTCTTCGGCTGGACCATCGGCAACGACGTCAGCGCCCGCGCCTGGCAGCACGAGGACCGCACGTTCTGGCGCAGCAAGAACAGCGACACCTTCAAGCCGATGGGCCCCTGGATCGAGACCGACGTCGACGCCCTGGCGCAGACGACCACCCTGCGGGTCAACGGCGAGGTCCGCGCCCTGTTCCCGACCGGCGACATGGTCTTCGACCCCTTCGACCACCTCGTGGAGATCACCAAGTACATCACCGTGCACCCCGGCGACGTCCTGTGGATGGGCGCCGAGTCCACCTGCCGGATCGAACCGGGCGACACCGTCGACGTCGAGATCAGCGGCATCGGCGTCCTGTCCAACCACGTCCGGGCGGAGACCGCCCGGCCCCCGGCCACCCCACCCGAAAGGCGGCAGCAGCCGTGAGCAAGGAACCCCGCTACATCCACCACGTCAACTTCCCCACCACCGACCCCGACCGGACCGCCGCCTGGTACACCAAGGTCTTCGGGATGAAGAGGATCCAGCCCAAGTCCAACACCCGGGTCGTGCTGATGACCCGGGGCAACTTCGACCTGCACTTCACCCCGGTCGAGGAGATGGACCGGATGGCGCCCTACCACTTCGCCGTCGAGGTCGACGACTGGGACGACTTCCTGGGGCACCTCAAGGACCTGGGCATCCGCCACACACGGCCGATCGAACGCCCCGAGAACCACTCCAAGTTCTGCTACATCCACGACCCCGACCACACCATGATCGAGCTGGTCTTCCACGGCAAGCGCCCCAACTGAGCCGCAGCGTCCGCCAAGGAGAAGAGTCCCCATGCCCTACGTCGACTCCGACGGAGCCTCCCTCTACTACGAACGCCACGGCGACGGCCCCACGATCGTGTTCGTGCACGGCTCGGGAGGCCACCACGCCATCTGGTGGCAGCAGGTGGCCGCGCTGCGCGACGCGTTCACCGTCGTCACCCTCGACCTGCGAGGCTTCGGCGCCACCCGGCTGTCCGCGCCCCGGACCGAGTTCGACGGCCAGGCCTTCCACCGTGACGTCGTCGCCGTACTCGACCAGGAGGATCTGACCGACGCCATGGTGGTCGGCCAGTCCATCGGCTCGATCGCCGCGCTCCGGGCCGGCCTGGAGCGCCCCGGCCGCGTCAGCTCGGTCGTCCTCGGCCACTCCCTCGGCAGCATCAGCCACCCCGAACTCAGGGAGCTGGCCGCGGCCGACCGCGCCGAGGCCGTCAAGCTCCCCGTCATCGACCGGCTGCTCACCAAGGAGTTCCAGCGGGAACGGGCCGACCTCACCTTCCTCTTCCGGCAGATGGGCACGTTCAACACCGCCACCATGCAGGACCTGCGCAACCTCGACACCGACGGCCCCGGACTGGACGAGATCCGGGAATCCGGCGTCAGGGTCGCCTTCCTGGCCGGTGAACGGGACGCGGTGCTCGGTGTGAAGACCGTCACCCGCGCCCACGAACTGGTGGACGGCTCCCATCTGGAGATCGTCCCCGGCGCCCCGCACTCGATGTACTGGGAGACACCCCAGAAGTACAACGCGGCCGTCGCCCGCCTGCGCCGCACCCTCACCGCCCCGAAGGAAGCCGTATGAGCACCCTCACCCTCGACGCCGCCGAAGAGATCATCGACGCCGCGCACCGGCGCGCCCAGGCGCTCGGCAAGGCCGTGAGCGCCGCGGTCGTGGACGCCGGCGGCTTCCCCGTCGCCATCCGCCGGGCGGACGGCGCCCGCCCGCTCACCCCGGACATCGCCCGCGCCAAGGCGTACACCGCCGCGATCATGCAGCGCCCCGGCCGGATGCTGAAGAAGTGGCAGGAGAGCCAGCCCGTCTTCTTCTCCCAGCTCTCCCAGCTGCCCGGTGCGGCCCTGCCCATCCTCGCCACCGAGGGCAGCGTCACGATCAAGAAGGACGGCGAGGTCATCGGCGGACTGGGCATCGCCGGAGGCACCGCCGACGAGGACCAGCAGATCGCCGACGACGTCCTCGCCTCCCTCGGCTACGAACTGGAGTTCGCCGCCTGGGGCGTCCCGGGCAGCCCCGCCGGAGCCCTGGGCAGCCCCGCCGGAAAGGAAGCCTGAACCATGGCCGACACGTTCAACTACCGCATCGATCACCACGGCAGCCTCGTCCGCCCCGCCGCCCTGCTCGCCGCCCGCGAGCGTGCCGCCCGGGACGGGGACACCGGGCCGCTGCGCGAGGCCGAACGCGCCGCCGTCACGGAGGCCGTGGCCTTCCAGCGCAAGCTGCGTTCCACGGTCGTCACCGACGGCGACGTCCCCCGCGAGGACTTCCGCGGCGCCGTCCTCGACGGCGTCTCCGGCTTCCGCCGCACCGGCGAGGTGACCGGCGGTCTGGCCGGCTGGGTGGCCGAGTCCCTGCCCGAGGCGGACGGCCCGCTGCTCGCCGACTGGGCCGCCCTGCTCGGCGAACTCACCCTGATCGCGCCCAAGGTGACCCTGCCGTCGCCCGCCTACCTCGCCGCCACCTGCTTCGACCCGTCCCTGGCCGGCTCCGGCGGCCCTGCGTCGGCCCGGGAGCTCGGTGAGGCCCTGGCGGAGATCGTCCAGGCGGAGATCCGGCTGCTCGTCGCCCGGGGCGTGCGCCTCGTCCAGCTGACCAACCCGCTCCTGCTCGCCCACACCGCCACCGAACCCGGTGACGCCGGCGCGCTCTCCTTCGAGGACGCCCTGGCCGTGGAGGCGCTCGCCCTGCCACCGGAGGAGCACCCCGAAGGCGTACGGATCGGAGTCAGCCCCGGCTTCGCCGCGCCCGCCTCGGTGGACCGGGCCAGGGCCGAGCGGATGTACGCCGGTGTCCCGGCCGACCGCTGGGTGCTGCCGTTCGACCAGGGCACCGCCGCCGAACTCGACCTGCTCCGGGCGCTGCCCGAGGACCGGGACGCATGCCTGGGCGCGGTCGACGCGACCGTCCCGGAGACCGAGGAGATCGACGCGGTCATGGTCCGCATCGACGCCGCCGCCGGGATCAAGGACCTGGAGGACATGGCGCTGTGCCCGTCCCGGGGCTTCGAGGACGTCGCCGGCCGGCCGCTGCTGTCCACCGTGGACCAGAACCGCAAGCTGGTCCAGGTCGAGACCCTGGCCCGCTACTGCTGGGGCAACGAGTTCTGACCGGCCGGGGCCGGGGGCCGGCGGGCGCCCGCGCCCCACGGCCCCGGCCCCCGGCCTACAGGACGTCGGCGAAGGTGACCGTCCGGTCGGTCAGCAGCGGCCGCACCGTCCTGACGATCAGCTCGTCGAAGTAGCCGGCCGCCGCGTGGGCGTCGAAGCCGGACCGGTCCGCGTACCGCTCGTACAGCACGAAGGCACCCGGACCCTCCACGTCCGCGTGCACCTCGTAGCCGAGGTTCCCCGGCTCGGCGAGCGTGTGCTCACGCATCTTCAGCAGCGCGGCGCGCACGGCGTCCTCGTCGGCGGGGGCGCAGCGGTAGTGGGCTATGACGGCGAATGCCATGGGTCTTCTCCTCGTTCGCACAGGGCTTCGGGCGGTGCCGATTCCAGCACGGTTCACGCGCCCGGGGCCGTGCGTGACGCGCAAGCAATGTCTGCCGCCGCGGGCCTGGTCACCTCCGGCGACTTCCTGTGTGGTCGTGACGACCACACCGTCCCCTCTGACACACCGCGCTCGCCGCGGTCGAACGGGAGCAATGATCCAGATGCGCACCATGGAAACCCTTCTCGGCGGACAGTGGGTGACGGCCGACGCGTGGCTGCCGGTCCACGACCCGTCCGACACCCGCGCCCCCGTCGTCCGGGTCCCTGCGCTGACCGCCCGGGAGGTGACCCGCGCGTACGACGAGGCCGAGAAGGGGTTCGACGTCTGGCGGCGCACCAGCCCCTTCGAACGGGCCCGGGTCTTCCACGAGACGGCGAGACTGCTCCGCGAACGGGCCGCCACCATCGCCGCGGACGTGGTCACCGAGAACGGGAAGAACCTCGCCGAGGCCGGGGGAGAGGCCCAGAAGGCCGCCGACTTCTTCGAGTACTACGCGGGCCTCGCCCGCGGCGGCTACGGCACGCTCCTGCACGACGCCCGCCCGGACACCCGTACGAGCTTCCAGAGCGTGCCGCTCGGCATCGTCCTGGCCATCACCCCCTGGAACGACCCTCTGCTGACGCCGGCCCGCAAGCTGGCCCCCGCCCTGGCCGCCGGCAACGCCGTCGTCCTCAAACCCGCCTCCGAGACCCCGGTGTCCGGACTCCACCTGGCCCGCGCCCTGCACGACGCGGGCCTGCCGGCCGGGGTGCTGGGCGTGGTCACCGGCCGGGGCCGCGAGATCTCCGCCCCGCTGCTCGACGACCCGCGCCTGGCCGCGGTCACCTTCACCGGCAGCAACGCCGTCGGCGAGTCGCTGCGCGCCGCGCTCGCCGACCGCTCCGTCCGCTTCCAGGGCGAGCTGGGCGGCAAGAACGCCACGGTCGTCCTCGCCGACGCCGACCTGCCGGCCGCCGTCACGGCACTGATGACCTCCGCGTTCGGACAGGCCGGCCAGCGGTGCACCGCCACCAGCCGCGTCCTGGTCGAGCGCTCCGTGTACGAGGAGTTCACCGGCCTGCTGCTGGAGGCGGTCTCCGCGCTGCGGACGGGCCCCGGCGCCTCCGGGACCGCGGTCGTCGGCCCGCTCGTCAGCCCCGGACAGCGCGCCGGAGTCCTCGCCGACATCGAACGCGCGGTACAGGAGGGGGCCACCGTCCTGGCGGGCGGCGGCACCCCGGCCGACGAGGCGCACGCCCACGGCTGCTACGTCAGCCCCACCGTCCTCGGGGACGTCACACGGCAGATGGCCGTCTGGCGTGAGGAGGTCTTCGGACCCGTCCTCGTCCTGCGCGCCGTGGACGGCCTCGACGAAGCCCTCGACGAGGTCAACGACTCCGCCTTCGGGCTCGCCGCCGCCGTGTTCACCCGCGACCTGCGCGCCGCCCACCGCTTCGCGGACGAGGCCGACTGCGGACAGATCGCGGTCAACACCACGACCTCGGGCTGGGACGTGCACCACCCCTTCGGCGGCTTCCGCGACTCCGGCTCCGCCTTCAAGGAGCAGGGCACCGAAGCCCTGCGCTTCTACACCCGCGTCAAGACCGTCGCCTTCCACTTCGGCTCCTGACGGCGGGTCACCCAGACAGAGAGGAGGACGCCGATGGCTGACGAGACGATCGGCATCGTCGGCGCCGGCATCGTGGGTCTGGCCACCGGCCGGGAGATCGCGCTGCGCCGCCCCGGCACCCGGGTCGTGGTGTTCGAGAAGGAACAGCGGGTCGCCGTCCACCAGACCGGACACAACTCGGGCGTGGTGCACGCCGGGATCTACTACGCGCCCGGCAGCCTCAAGGCCGAGCTGTGCGTACGGGGTGTGTCCCTGCTGCGCGCCTACTGCCAGGAGCGGCGGCTGCCGTACCAGGAGATCGGCAAACTGGTCGTGGCCGTCCGCGAGGACGAGCTCGGCCGCATGGAGGACCTCTACCAGCGGGCCAGGAGCAACCACGTGCCCGATCTGCGCAGGATCTCCAAGGACGAGATCAGGGAGATCGAGCCCAACGCCGGCGGTATCGCGGCGCTCCACTCGCCCCGCACCGCCATCACCGACTACCCCGCCGTCGCCCGGCGGTTCGCCGAGGACATCGTGGCCCACGGCGGCGAGGTGCGGCTCGGGTTCCCGGTGTCGTCCCTCACCGACGTACCCGGCGGGATCGAGGTGGGCTCCGGCGAGGAACGCGTCCGCGTCGACCGGCTGATCCTGTGCGCGGGGCTCCAGTCCGACTCCGTCGCCAGGCTGGCCCGGGACCGCGGGGACCCGCGGATCGTCCCGTTCCGGGGGGAGTACATGCTGCTCAGACCGGACCGCACCGACCTGGTGAGGGGACTGGTCTACCCCGTGCCCGACCCCCGCTACCCCTTCCTCGGGGTGCACTTCACCCCCCGGGTCGACGGCTCGGTGGAGGTCGGCCCGAACGCCGTCCTCGCCCTCGCCAAGGAGGGCTACAAACTGTCCGACGTGTCCGTGCGGGACCTCGCCCGGCTCGCCGCCTACCCGGGCGTGTGGAAGATGGCCGCCCAGCACTGGCGGACCGGCATCAGGGAGTACCGCGGCTCCCTGTCCGTCGCCGCCTTCATGAGCAGGGCCGGCGACTACGTGCCCGGGGTGGGCACCGACGACGTGGTCCGCGGCGGCGCCGGGGTACGGGCCCAGGCGCTCGACCCCGACGGCTCGCTGGTGGACGACTTCCGCATCCACCGGGTCGGCCGGGTCACCGCCGTACGCAACGCCCCCTCACCGGCCGCCACCGCCTCCATGGCCATCGCCGAGCACATCCGCGAGGCCGTGTTCGCGAACGCCGGCGACCCGGCCTGAGCCCGCCCGACCCGGCTGATCGCGCAACAACTGCTTGCACGCCCGGATCTGCGCGGACACCCACTCCCCGCCCTAACGTCTGACGCACACCACCCCACCCCTCGAAACGAAAGAGGCTCACCATGTTCGTGGTCGACACCCAGATTCACATCTGGAAGGAAGAGACCCCGGAGCGCCCCTGGGTCCCCGGAGCCCGTGAGCGCATCCGGCTCAACGGCCACCGCGAGGAGGCCTTCTCCTACGAGGAGGCCCTGGAGCTGATGGACGAGGCCGGAGTCAACCGGGCGCTGATCCTTCCGCCCTCGTGGGAGGGCAACCGCATCGACTACGCCCTGGAGGCGTGCGAGGCCCACCCCGACCGCTTCGGCATCATGGCCCGCGTCCCCCAGGACAACGAGGCCGAGGGAACCGCCCTGCTGAAGGACTTCGCGCAGAACCCGCACATCAAGGGCACGCGCCTCACCTTCCACCGGCCGCAGGACCGCAACTGGATGATCGACGGCACCAACGACTGGTACTGGCCGGTCGCCGAGGAACTGCGCGTCCCGACCATGGTCCACGCGCCGATCTGGAAGAAGGAGCTCGGCCAGATCGCGGCCCGGCACCCCGAACTGAAGATCGTCATCGACCACATGGGCATCATGGCCCGCTGCGTGGACGACGCCATCGGCTACTGGGTCTCCGAGACCGCCGACCTCGCCGAGCACCCCAACATCTACGTCAAGCTCTCGGCCCTGCCGGGATACTCCACGGAAGCCTTCCCGAACAAGAACATCGAGAAGTACGTCCGCGAGATGGTCGACAGGATGGGCCCGCGGCGCTGCTTCTACGGCACGGACATCACCCGCCTGCTCGGCCACGGCATCACCTACACCGACACCATCGAGCAGTTCACCAAGCACTGGGACTTCAGCCCCGAGGAGCTGGAGTGGATGATGGGCCGCGGCATCAGCGAGGTCCTGGACTGGCCGGTCGAGGGCTGAGGACACACCTGAGATGAAGGACAGCGCGAACACACCGGGCGCCGACGGCGGGGAAGCCTTCGTCTCCGCCTTCACCGCCGTCGGCGCCGACTACCTCTTCTGCTCCTCGGGGTCCGAATGGGCCCCGGTGTGGGAGTCCCTGGCCAGGCGCCACCGCGACGGCGACCCGGCCCCCGCCTACCTCGACCTCACCCACGAGACCGTCGCGGTCGGCATGGCCACCGGCTACGGCCTGGTCACCCGCCGCCCGCAGGGGGTCCTCCTGCACGCGGCGCCCGGACTGCTCCAGGGCTCGATGGCCGTCCACGGGGCGCTGCTCGCCGGCGTCCCCATGGTGGTCGCCTCCTCGGAGTCCAGCACCTACGGCGACGGCCCCGGCCAGGACCCGGGCGGCCAGTGGTACCGCAACCTCTCCGTGGTGGGCGGCCCGCACGGCGTCGCCCGTCCGTTCACCAAGTGGTCCAACGAGGCGGCCAGCGTCCACACCCTGCCCACCATGATCACCAGGTCCGCGGAGCTGGCCTGGAGGGCACCGGCGGGCCCCGCCTACCTCAACGTCCCCCTGGAGATCCTCCTGGAGGACTGGGACGGCCGGGAGGCCAAGCCGGTCGTGGCTCCCGGCTCCACACACAGTTCGCCCGAAGAGGCCGATCAGGTCGCCCAGTTGCTCCGTGAGGCCGAGAACCCGGTGATCGTCACCGAGACGGCCGGCCGCGAGGCCGGGGGCTTCGAGGCACTCGTCGCCTTCGCCGAGGCATGGGACATCCCGGTCGTCGAACCCGACTCCGCGGTCTGCGGCAACTTCCCGCGTACCCATCCGCTGCACGCCGGCAGCGACATCGGTCCGTGGATGGACGAGGCGGACCTGATCCTCCTGGTCAACTGCCGCGTCCCCTTCTACCCGCCGAGCCGCCGCCCCGCCAAGGCGACGATCGTGGTCATCGACGAGGTGCCGCAGCGACCGCACATCGTCTACCAGGTGCTGTTCGCGGACCGGTACCTGGAAGGCGGTGTCGCCAACTCCCTTCGCCAACTCGCCAAGCGGGCCAAGGACCTCGACCCGGCGGCCGTGGCCCGGCGCCGGAGCGCCCAGGAGGAGCGGTACGCCGCCGAGCGGAACGCCATCGCCCTGGCGGAGACCGGGGCGGAAGAGGCCGGGTCCCGGACGGACCGGCCCGAGGGAGCCGGGGGGACCGACCCGGTCCTGGTCGCCGCGACCCTGCGGCGGCTGCTCGACGGCACGGACGCGCTCGTCGTCGACGAGACCATCACACACAGCCGGGTCGTCAAGCGCCACCTGAAGACCTCCCGCCCCGACTCGTACTTCTACGTGCAGGGCGGGCTCGGGCAGGGCATCGCGGTCGCGCTCGGCGCCAAACTCGCCGCGCCCGACCGCCCGGTGGTCTTCACCGTCGGCGACGGGGCCTTCACCTACAACCCGGTGATCCCGTCGTACGACGCCGCCAGGACGTACGACCTGCCCGTGCTGATCGTGGTCTTCAACAACCGCGTCTACAAGTCGATGAACCTGAACCACCGCAGGTTCTACCCCGACGGGGCGGCCGCCGGGACCGGCGAATGGCTCGGCACCGACCTGCGCCGGCTGCCCCGGCTCGCGGCCTTCGCGGAGCCGTTCGGGATGCACACCGAGACCGTCGACACGCCCGACGCGCTCGCCCCGGCCCTGGAGCGCGCGCTCAAGGCGGTGGCGGACGGCACCACCGCCGTCGTCGACGTCCTCGTCACCCGCTGAACAGGAGACACCAGCCCACCATGACCGACACCCCTGCCCCCAAGCCGGGCAAGACCCTGGTCGCCGCCGAGGACCTGACGGCCTTCGCCGCCGCACTCCTCGAAAAGGGCGGCCTGACCCCCGAGGACGCCCGCACCACGGCGGACGTGTTCGTCTGGGCCGCCCGGCGCGGGGTCGACTCGCACGGCACCGCCCGCGTCCCCGCCTACCTGGAGCTGCTGGCCAAGGGCGTGGCGAACGCCCGGCCCCGGATCACCGTCGAGTCCACCACACCGGCGGCCGCCGTGCTCGACGCCGACCGGGCTCCCGGCCCGGTGGCTCTGACCCGCGCGGCCCGTGAAGCGGTGGACCGGGCCAGGACCTACGGCATCGCCACGGTCGGTGTGCGCCGCACCGTCCACACCGGCGCCATCGGCTACTACGTGTCCCGGATCGCCGAACAAGGCCTGATCGGCCTCGGCTTCGTCTCCGGTATGCCCAACATGGGCTACACCGGGGTGAAGGGCGCGGCCGTGGCGACCAGCCCGCTGGCCGTCGCGGTCCCCGCCGACAGCCGCGCCCCCCTGCTCCTGGACATGGCGACCGCCACCATCGCGCTGGGCAGGATCCGCCAGGCGAAGGCGAACGGCACCCCCTTGCCGGAGGGGGCCGCGGCCACCGCGGACGGTACGCCGACGACCGACCCGGACCAGGCCGTCATGCCGCTGCCGCTCGGCGGCGTCAAGGGCTCGGGGATGTCGCTCGCCTTCGAGCTGCTCACCAGCGTGCTGGTCGGGGCGCCCATCTTCTCGTCGTTCCACTCGGACGACCCGCGGGGGCGCGAGCACCGCCAGAACGCCCTGCTGATCGCGGTGGACCCGGCCGCCTTCGGGGACCCCGGCGCGTTCACCGAGGCGGTGGACACCACCCTGGGCACGCTCAAGGGCCTGCCGGCGGCGGACGGTGCCACCGGGGTGTTCTACCCGGGTGAGCGCTCCGCCGCGCTGTCGGCGGAGCGTGGTCGTACGGGGGTGCCGGTGGCCCCGAAGGTGTGGCGCGAACTCCTGGCGAAGGCCGAGGAGTTCGGCGTCGAGCCGCCCCGCCCCCTCGGGGGCGCGGGCTGACGGACCCGGTGCGCGGTGCACGACCCGGCGGTGCGGACCGGGTCGTGCACCGCGCACCGGCAGCCGCCCCCGCTCCGCGCCGCGCGGGCCGGGGCCGTCCGCCTCCGGCTCAGAGCACGACGCGGTAATGCGTCGTCAGGCGCCCGGTGTCGTCCAGGACGTGGAAGGCGATCCCGGGCGGCTGGTCGCGGTCGGCCGGGGCGTCACCCTCCCACGGCATGCGCAGGGTCCAGGTGACGGCCGGGGCCACGACGAGGGGGCGGCCCGCGAAGGTCGAGGAGGCGGCCGTGTGGGCGTGCCCGGTCAGCACCGCCACGACCCGCGGATGCGCCTCCAGCAGCGCGGCCAGCCCCTCCGGCTGTTCGAGCATCGCCGAGTCGGGCAGGGGGTGGTGCACCGCGACCGGCGGCTGGTGGAAGGCGATCAGGGCCCGCGTGTCACGCGGCAGTCCGGTGAGGGTGGCGTCGATCCAGGCCAGGGTGGCGTCGTCGAGACGGCCCTCGTCGCGCCCGGGGACGGTCGAGTCGCACATCAGCAGGGCCGTGCCGGCGATGTGGTGGACCTGGTTGACGGCGTCGGCCCCGGCCGGTTCGCCGAGCAGGGCCTTGCGGTACGCGGGCCGCGCGTCGTGGTTTCCCGGGCAGGTCAGCACCGGGAAGGGCGCGACCAGCAGGCGTGCCGCCTCCTCGTACTCCGCCTCCGCGCCGTGGTCGGCGATGTCCCCGGTGACGAGGACCGCGTCCACCGGCCGGGGCAGGGCCCGTAGGTAGTCCATCACCCGGGCGGCGCGGCGGGTGGCCCGCTCACCGCCGTCCAGGTGCAGGTCGCTGATCTGAGCCAGTAGCAGCGTCATGTTCCGTCCCCCTCCGGGCTCGGAGGACGTCGCGGGGACGGCTCCGGCCGCTAACGGTAAGTTCCCTGTTTACCGTTAGGAGCCTAGAGTGTGCGCCACGACGTGGGCAAGGGCGCGGCCATAGGGGTCGCGGAAGGGGGTGCCGGGTGGAGCGCTGGCCGGCCGTGGAGCTGGTGAACACGATCCGCCACGACGGGAGCGGCGGGGTCGCCGACGATCTGGCCACCACGTACGCGACGGACCGCTGGATCCAGGACCGGGCGGAGCTCCTGGACGGCCGTGTCCCGGCCGGGCCGGTCGTGGCCGACGAAGCGTTCCGCCGGCAGCTGGCCGAACTGCGGGACGCGGTCAGGGCGTTGTTCGCGCACACGGTCGGTGCCCCGCCCTCCCGCCCGGCGGAGGCGGGCCCGGCGGCACCCGGTCGGGCGGTGGCCCTGCTGAACGCGTACGCCGCCCGGGAACCCGTCGTCCCTCTGCTGTCCTGGCCGCCCGGCGAGGTTCCCACGGCCGGCTGGTCCTCGGCGGAGGACGACCCGGCGGTCCGGCTCCTCGCGGCGCTGGCCCGCGCGTCCGTGGACTTCCTCACCGGTCCCGGACGCGAGCGGCTGCGGGCCTGCGGCGCCCCTCGCTGCGTGCGCTACTTCGTCCGGAGCCACGGACGGCAGGAATGGTGCAAGCCCTCCTGCGGCAACCGGGCCCGGGTGGCCCGCCACTCCCGGCGCAGGCGCGCGGGCTCCGGCGACGGCACCGGGACCGGGACCGGTGCGCGGGCCGCCGGGCCGGACACCCCGGGCTGAGGGCGTGGTACGTCCGGGACCGGCGAGGTCCGGGCCGGGCCCCGGCACCCCGGCGAGGGGCCGGGGCTCAGCTCCCGCCCGCCCCGGTCCCGGACGCCGCCTCGGCCCGACCGGGTTCGCCCCGCCCGCCTTCTGACCCGTCCTGGTCGTCGGCGCGCCCGACACGGACGACCTCACCGTCGGCGGTCCGGCGCGCGCGGTCGCCGGTGCGGTACATGCGGCCGCCCGGCGGCCCGAACGGGTCGGCGACGAATCGTTCGGCGGTCGGTCCCGTACGGCCCAGGTATCCGTCGGCCAGCCGGTGGCCCGCCACGTACAGCTCACCGGGTACGCCCGGCGGGCAGAGCTGGAGTGCCTCGTCCAGCACGTAGAGCCGGGTGTTCCACACCGCGCGGCCGTCGGGGACCGGCCCGGTGCCGTCCGCCCCGTACGCGTGGTACGTCACGTCCACGGCCGCCTCGGCGGGCCCGTGGAGGTGGTGCAGCGCGACTCCGGGCAGCGCCCGGTGGAAGGCGGCGGCCGTCTCGCGGGGTGGCGCCTCACCGCCGCAGAACACCTGACGCAGGGCCGGGCACGGCTCCGGGCCCGTCTCCGCCAGGAACGTGGGGAGCGTCGGGGGCGTGAAGTGGCAGGTGGTGACGGCCTGTTCGCGGATCAGCCGGGCCGGGCCGGCCGGGTCCCCGTGCGCCTCCGCATCCGCCAGGACCAGCGCCGCCCCCTGGCGCAGCGGCCAGAAGAGTTCCCAGAGGGACGCGTCGAAGGGTGTCGGGGTCCTCTGGAGCACCCGGTCCTCGGCGGTCAGGCCGTACGCGTCCTGCATCCAGCGCAGCCGGTTGTCGACCGCCCTGTGCGACACGACGACCCACTCGGGGTGCCCCGTGGAGCCGGAGGTACGGACGACGTACGCCGGATGGGCCGGGGTCAGGGGGCGCGCCGGGTCGGACCACAGATGGCCGGAGACGTCCAGACCGGCCAGGACCACCAGCGGCGTCCCGGTGGTCCCGGGCAGCCGCCCCGCCCGGTCGGTGATCGCGCACACCGGTCCCGCGTCCCCGAGCGGCGTGGCGAGCCGCGGTTCCGGGTCCTCCGGGTCCAGCGGCAGAAAAGCGGCCCCCGACTTCAGCACGGCGAGCAGGGAGACGACCAGGTCCACCGAGCGCGGTACCGCCACCGCCACCACCGCACCGGGCCGCGCGCCCAGGGTCCGCAGATGGCGTGCCAGCCGGTTGGCCCGGGTGTTGAGTTCCCCGTAGCTGAGGGCGGTCCGACCCTGGATCAGGGCGGTCGCGCCGGGGGTGCGCGCGGCGCGCGCCTCGATCGGGCCGATCAGCGTCGTCGGCGGCAGTGCGCGATCCGTGGCGTCGAACTCCTTTGTGAGCAGCGCGAGTTCGGCCTGGCTCGCGACGGTCTGCGCCGCGGTCGGGGTATGCGGGTCCGCGTGGATCAGGCGCTCCACCAGGTCGAGGAACCGCTCGTGGTGGGCGGCGAGCCCGGCCGCGTCGTACAGGGCGGGGTTGCCGTCGTGGTCGACGCGCAGACCGCGGCCGTCGCCCCGGTCGTAGATGTTCACCGTCAGGTCCTCGACCGGGCCCGTGGACAGGTTCCCGGCGCGGACCGGGGCCCCCGCGAAGTCCAGTGCGTAGTCGAAGGGCACGACGTTGACGAGCGGACCGACCAGGCCCCGGCCCTCACCGAGCAGCCGCAGGTCACGGCGGATGTCCTCGTAGCGGTAGCGCTGGTGGCGGCGGACCTCGCGGACGCCCCGCACCACCTGTCCCACCAGCTCGGCGAAGGTCCGGTCGGGACGGACGGTCAGCCGCAGCGGCAGCACGTTCATCACCAGGCCGGGCACCCGCGGCGAGACCGAACCCGGACGCCCCGTCATGGGCAGCCCGAGCACCACCTCACGGCGTCCGGTCGCCCGCGAGGTGTACAGGGCCTGCGCGGCGATCAGTACGTCCGGCCAGGTGGCGCGGGACCGGCCGGCGAGCTCCCGTAGGCCCTGGGCGGCGGGCGCGTCCAGCTGGCTGGTGCGCCGCAGGAACGTCCGGGACGCCGGCGTACCCCGACCCGCCAGCCGCGGTACGTCGGGCCGGTCCCCGAACGTCTCGCTCCAGTAGGCCCGGTCCGCCTCGAAGGCGCCGGAGGAGCGGTAGGCCGCGTCCTCCGCCACCACGTCGGCGAGGGAGCCGAAGGTACGGGGGCCGGGGACCGCGCCGCGCGCGAGCGCCGTGTAGACCTCGGCGGTACGCCGCGCCAGCAGGGTGTGGCCGAACCCGTCCATGAGCAGGTGGTGGACGCGCACGTACCACAGCCACCGGGCCTCGCCGACGCGCAGCAGGGCGTGGCGGAACAGCGGGCCGGCCGCCAGGTCGAACGGCTCGGCCAGGTCGGCGCGCATCCACTCCTCGGCCCGCCGGTCCGGACGCGGCGCGTCCCGCAGATCGCGGACGATGGGCCCCGGCTCCACGGCGGCGGACAGATACTGGCGGGGGCCCGCCTCGCCGCTCTCGACGCGCACCCGCAGCGCGTCGGTCTCGGCGGTGACGCGCCGCAGCGCCTCGGCGAACACCTCGGGGTCGAGGGGGCCGTCGATCTCCAGGTACTCGGCCGTGTTCTGCGCCGGGCTGAGCGGATCGAGGCTCTGGGCGTGCCACACGCCCGCCTGGGCGGCGGTCAGCGGAAGCGTCACCTGACCGCGGCCGGAGCGGCCGGAGCGGTCGGTGAGCAGGGCCGTCATGAGACCGCTCCCGGACGTGCGGGCCCGCTCCGGGCGGCGGGCGGCCCGGCCGGACCGGTGAGGTCGCTGGGCGCCATGGCGGTCAGATCTCCTTCAGCAGCGCGTCGGTGGTGAGCACCCGGGCGCAGCGGCCGGCGGCGTACCGCAGGGCCATGTCGTGGTCCTCGCGGGAGAAGTCGGCCACGGCGTCGGCCACGACGAACGCCTGGATGTCCCGCATCCAGGCGTCGCAGGCGCTCATCAGGACGCCTATGTGCGCGTAGACCCCCGTGACCACCAGCTGGTCGCGGCCCGACTCGGCGAGGACGTCCGCCAGCCGGGTGCGCACGAAGGCGCTGTACTTCCACTTGGTCAGGACGATGTCGCCGTCCTCGGGGGCGACCACCGCCGGAACGGCCAGAGCCTCGGGCGTGTCCGCCGCTCCGGGGCCCCAGAAGTCGAGCTGGAGCCCGCGTTCCTCGGGTGTCTGACCGCCCTTCTGCGTCGAGTAGACCACCGGGACACCGGCCCGGCGGCACCGCTCGACGGCGCGGGCGGTGTTGTCGAGCATCCCGGTCAGCGGCTGCTCACCGGCCGGGTAGGCGCTGAGGAAGTGGTTCTGGAGGTCGTGGACGAGCAGTACGGCGCGTGCCGGGTCCACGGCCCAGTCGACGCGGTTCACGGGCAGTTCGGCCGGGGCCGGCAGGGCGTAGGGAGCGATGGCGGGAAGTGCCATGGGAGGGAGGGCCTTTCGGTGCCGCGCGGGACGGGGATCAGTGCTGGGGCGTCGCGGATCGGCCGGAGGTCGCGTCGGTGCGCAGCCCCTTCTTGCTGACCTTGCCGATCCCCGTCTGCGGGAAGGCGTCCACGAACTCGACGAGGTCGGGGACCTTGTAGGCGGCGACACCGCGCTCGCGGACCAGCCGCTTGACGGCGGGCGGCTTCAGCGGTTCGGCGCCGTCCCGCAGGATGACGTAGGCGAGGGAGCGTTCGCCCAGGTACGGATCGGCGACGCCCACCACGGACACGTCGTGCACGGACGGGTGGGAGAGGATGATGTTCTCGATCTCCTCGGGCGCGATCTTCTCGCCGCCCCGGTTGATCTGGTCCTTGGCCCGGCCCTCCACGACGAGGTGCCCGGTGGGGGTACGGCGCACGATGTCGCCGGTGCGGTAGAAGCCGTCCGCGGTGAACGAGCGGGCGTTGTGCTCGGGGGCCCGCCAGTAGCCGCGGATGGTGTACGGGCCACGGGTCAGCAGATGCCCGAAGTCGCCGTCGGGGACGTCGTCGTCCTCGTCGTCCACGACGCGGATCTCGTCGTCCGGTGAGATGGGGCGGCCCTGTGTGGTGACGACGGTCTCCTCGTCGTCGTCCAGACGCGTGTAGTTGACGAGCCCCTCGGCCATGCCGAAGACCTGCATCAGCCGGCAGCCGAGGGCAGGTTCCAGCCTGCGGGCCGCGGCCTCGCTGTACTTGGCACCGCCGACGAGGACCAGGCCGAGGCTGGAGAGGTCGGCCGTGGTCCCGGCGGCGGCCTCGGTCCAGAGCAGGGCGAGCGGCGGCACCATGCCCGTCATGGTGACGCGCTCGGCCTCCACGAGGGGGAAGGCGGTCGCCGGATCGGGGCGGGGGCAGAGCACCACCGTGCCACCGGCGTACAGGGTGCCCAGCCAGCCGGGCGAGCTCATCGGGAAGTTGTGCCCGGCCGGCAGGGTGACCAGGAACCGGGTGTCCTCGTCCACTCCGCAGATCTCGTCGGAGCCGCGCAGCGAGTAGATGTAGTCGTCGTGCGTCCGGGGGATGAGCTTGGGCACGCCCGTGGTGCCGCCAGACAGCTGGAGGAAGGCGAGGTCGTCCGGGGCCGGGCCCTCGGGCAGGTGGTCCGGCTCGCACGGCACGTCGGACAGCGCGGTGTGCTCGCCCGGGTCCCCGGCGACGAACACGTGCCGCAGCGTGGGCGTGGCCGCCTTGACCTTCGAGGCGAGGGCGCGGTGGTCGAACCCTGCGTGCCGGTCGGGTATCACGTAGGCGACGGCCTCGGTGAAGGAGCAGAAGTACGCGATCTCCGTCTCCCGGTGCGCGGGCAGCGCGTACACGGGCAGGGCGCCGATACGGAAGAGCGCGAAGACCACCTCGACGAACTCACCGACGTTGGGCAGGTGCACGACGACCCGGTCGCCCTTGGCGATGCCGCGCGCGGCGAACCCGGCGGCCAGCCGGGCCGAGCGCTCCGCCAGCTCCTGGTAGGTCCACACCCGGCGCGCGGGCGCCGGGTCCACGACCGCGATCCGGTCCGGGTGGGCGGCGGCGCGCTCGGCGAGCACGGAGCCGAAGGTCTCCCCGCGCCAGTGGCCGGCCGCGCGGTAGCGCTCGGCGAACTCGGCGGGCCAGGTGGGCGCGTCGGCCCCGGGGTCGTTGGTCACAGTGTCGCTCCCACAGCGTTCAGGAAGGTACGGAACTTGGCGCCGGTCTCCGCCGTCTCGGCGGCGGGCGAGGACTGGGCCACCACGCCGGCCCCGGCGAACAGCCTCAGGGTCCTGCCCTCGGCCTCGGCACAGCGGATCGTCACGACCCACTCGCCGTCACCGTCGGCGTCCTGCCAGCCGAGCATGCCGGTGTAGGCGCCCCGGTCGAAGGGCTCCGACTCGGCGATCACCGCGCGGGCGGTGTCCGTCGGGGTGCCGCAGACCGCGGGTGTCGGGTGCAGCGCCGACGCCAGGTCCAGCGCGGAGGTGGCCCCGGGGTCGGTGAGCGTTCCGGTGAGGGTGGTCGAGAGGTGCCACATCGCCGCGGTGCGTACCAGCGTGGGGCGTTCGGGCGCGTCCAGCCCCGTGCAGAACGGTGCGAGCGCCTCCCGTACGGCGTCGACGACGACCGCGTGCTCGTGCAGGTCCTTGGCGGATTCGAGCAGCGCCGCCGCCCGCCGTACGTCCTCGGCCAGATCGGCGCTGCGGGGCGCGGATCCGGCCAGCGGGTTGGCGACGAGCCCTCCGCCCCGGCGGGCGACGAGGAGTTCGGGGCTGGCGCCGACGAGGGTGCGGCCCGGACCGCTGGGCAGGGCGAACGTGTAGCCCTCGGGATCGCGGCGGGCCAGCCGGTTCAGCATCCCCGGGAGGTCCAGCGGGCGCGGCGAGGTCAGCTCCAGGGTGCGGGCGAGCACGACCTTGTCGAACTCCCCGGCCCGCATGCGCCGTATCGCCGCCGCCACCGCCTCCCCGTACCGCCCGGGGTCCGGTACCTCGCGCAGGTGCCAGTCGGCGGTGTGCCCGCCCTCCGGGGCGCGCAGCGCGATCAGCGGGTCCTCGCGCAGGGCGGGCGCCCGGCGCACGGTCCGGGGGACCGCCAGCGCGAGGGCGCCGTCCGGTGCGAAGGGCAGCGCGCCGATGACGAGCGGCGCGGGGTCGCCCGCCCGCCGCCGCGCGTCGAGCACCTCGCGCACGCGCACGGCCACCGGGCGGGAGTCGCGCGGTACCTCGGCCGCGGTGCCGCTGCCGAGCAGGGTGTGCCGGGGCGTGGCGAGAAACCGGTCCGTGCCGGGCCGGTAGGCGTCCAGCAGGGCGGTGGCCGTGCCGGGGGAGGCGTGCGGAGGATGATCGGTGGGGACACTCGGAGAGGCGGACATGGTGGTCTCCCGTGGTGGGCTCGGGCGGCGGCCGGACGGCTGCGGCTGGACGGCGGCGGTACGGAACGGGCGCGTCAGGCGCGCAGGGTGGCGCCGCCGTCCACGTACAGGTCGTGCATGGTGATGTGCCGGGCGCGGTCGGACACCAGGAAGGCGACGGCGTCCGCTATGTCGGAGGGGTCCGCGATGCGGCCGAGGGGTATGCCCGTCCGGAAGCCCGCGAGGTCCCCTTCCAGGACGCCGCGGGCCCCCGCCGCCTCGTCGCCGCCGCCCGCGGACCACATGGCGCGCTGCATGTCGGTGAGGGTCGAACCCGGCGAGACGGTGTTGCACCGCACTCCCCGGGACGCCACCTCCAGGCCCAGGCACTTGGTGAACATGACGGCCGCGGCCTTGGACGCGGCGTACGCCGCCATGCCGGACCGGGGGATGCCCGCGGCGTTGGAGGCGACGGTGACGATGCTGCCGCCGCCCCGCTCGGCCATCCGCCGCGACACGGCCCGCGAGACGTGGAACACCCCGTCGGTGTTGACGGCGAAGGTGGCCGCCCAGTCCTCGTCGGTCAGCTCCGCGACACGCGAACTCCGCAGTATCCCGGCCACGTTGACCGTGATGTCGAGCGGGCCCAGGGTGTTCTCGGTCTCCGCGACGAGTGCCTCGACCGCCGTGGCGTCCGTCACGTCGAGGGTGCGGGCGGTGAGCCGGCCGTCGTACGTCCCGGCGGGGGAGGTGGTGACGCCCTCGACGGCCAGATCGGTGGCGAGGACGCGGGCGCCCTGACCGGCCAGCGCGTGGACCACGGCTTCGCCGATGCCCCGGCCCGCGCCCGTCACGAGGGCCAGCCGCCCGGAGAGTTCCTGTCCGCCGCTCACTTGACCACGGCCATGTGAAGGCGGAGCGGGAGCGGGGACACGGCGGACGGGGGACGCGTACGGCGGCGGGAGGGAGGGAACGAACTGGGCGCCATGGCCTGGAATCTCCGTCTGTGTGCGTGTCGGTCTCTGTTCCGGTGAGCTCTTCCGATGCATGTCTGAAGAGGGCTTCGCACATGACGCCGTTTCAGGGCGTGGCGAAGCCCTGGCACCCACCGGAACCGGGCGGTTGGGTTTAGGTTAGGCTACCCTTATGTAGGTCGCGCAAGGGGGTCGGACGGGAACAGCCGAAACCCGCCAGGGTGAACGTCCGCCGCTGGAAGGGGAGATCGGCCCGTGGACCGCCACGGGCCGCCAGGTCCTCCTTCTCGGTCTCCTCCCGCGCTCCGGGGGAGGCGGCCCGCCGCGTCGAGCCGTACCGGGCCTCAGGGCGGGAGGGATGTGCGGACGCTCACGCCGGTGACGGCGGGCCGGATCGAGCCGGCGGCGTGGGTGGCCGGACCGCAGGTGGGGAAGCGCCCGCGACCCATTGGCCGAAACCGGACCACTCGGCGCCGGCTCCGGTGACGGCTTCGCCCGGTGTCTGCCGGGGCGCGGGCGGTGGGGGCTCAGGGGCCGGGGCCCGGACGGGCCGGGGCTCAGATGGGCGTGGTGCGGGGGCCGGGGCTCAGTCGGCCAGGGTGTCCAGGAAGGCCGCCAGCTTGTTCCTGGTCCGCTCCGCCTGCTGCTCCACGGTCAGCGACTCCTCGAGGCGCCGGCCGGACGCGGGGAGCTTCTTGCCTCGTACGTAGAGGGAGCAGTCGAGGTCGGTGCAGAGGTAGATGCCCACCGAGTTGCCGTCCCGGCCCGCCTGTCCGCGCTTGCGGGCGGTCATCAGTGAGACCCCGTTGCCCGGGTGGGTGGTCAGGCAGACCGAACACATGCTGCGGTGCAGGAAGCCCCGCTGCTGCGACGGGAAGCGGAGGGTGACCCCCACCAGCTCACCGCGCAGCTCCGTGACGATGTAGCTGCGGTCCGGGGCCGAGAGATCACGCCAGCCCAGGAAGTCCAGATGGTCCCAGGGCCGCTCCTCCAGATCGCGGGGGAGGGGCAGGCGCTTCGCCTCGCCCTTGGAACAATTGACGAACGACGTGCGGATGTCCTGCTCGCTGAGGGCTCTCATGCCTCCGAGGCTAAAACTGCCTACAACCTATAGGCAAATGTTTAATGTCTATAGGTCCGCTCGTGAGGTGCCGAGGTGCAGAGGTGCAGAGGTGCGGGTGTACGGGTGTCACGGGGCTGCGATGGGCAGGTGGTGGGCCGGCGGGTGGGCGATCCCGAGGTCCGGCCGCCAGGCGGCCAGGATCTGGGCGGAGGGGTGGAAGAGGGCACCGGGCAGCGCCTCGACGTCGCTCCACCGCCAGGTACTCATGAGGTGCGGCTCGGTCACCTCGGCGACCGCCGACTCCACCGTGACCAGAGCCCCCATGCTGATGCGGTTGATCCCGCCGACGACGTCGTGCACCATCGCGAAGACGCTCACCGCGCTCTCCGGGACGTCCACCCCGGTCTCCTCGCGCAGCTCACGGGCGGCGGCCGCCGCGACCGACTCGTGCGTCGGGTCGATCTTGCCGCCGGGAAGCTCCCAGGTGCCGTCGCGGTGCCTGCCGAGCAGGATCCGGCCCTGCCCGTCCCGGACGATCACCCCCACCCCGAAGGCGGCCTGGGCGAGCGGCGGGCGGGTGTTGCGGGTGGCGGTGTCCTGGCCGTCGGTGGTCATCTGCGGCTCTGCTCCCGGCTGGTCGTGAGGCGGTGTACGAAGCAGGGTCATCCTCACACGACCAGCCGGAGCGCCGTCCGCGATATCCCCAGCCGCACGCTCTGGCCCCAGGTCAGTTCCAGTGCGTCGGACTCCATCCCGTCACCGAAGACGACCATGCGGTCCGATTCGACGGTGAGCGCCAGGGTTTCGCGCCGTCCGAGCGCGCCCGCCGTCAGCGAGGTGCCGGTCGCGGGGGACGGCCACGCCTCCCGTACGAACCAGAGCAGCCGGGGGTCCGACGGGGCGGGCAGACGCAGGGTGCTGCCGCGTTCCAGCCAGAGGGAGCGCAGCCAGCCGGTGGCGCCGGTGCCGGTCCCGACCAGGACGCCCGAGGACGCCTGCGGCTCTCCGGCCGAGGGCTCTCCGGGGGCGCCGATGCGGTAGCGGGCGGTCCCGTGGCCGGGCGGGGCGAGGCAGATCTCGTTGAGGGCGAGCAGCCGTTGGGTGTCGTCGGCGACGGCCTCCACCATGGTCAGCGACTCCGTCCGGCCGTCCGGCGCGGTGGCCGCCCGGCAGAGCGCGGCGGTGTCGCGGGCCCGGTGGCGTACGAGGACGCCGGGGTTGCGGCCGGGGTCGGTGTCGATGCCCACCACCGGCTGCCCGGCCAGGTACTTGGCGGCGTTGGCGACCAGCCCGTCCTGGCCGACCACCACGACCACGTCCTCCGGCCCGAAGAGGAAGCGGTCCAGGTCCGCCCGCTCGACCTGGGTCCGCCGCCAGCGCAGCGGCACCGCCGCGGCCACGTCGGTCAGGGCCCGCCGGTGGCGGTGGTGCCGTTCGGTCACCTCCGCGAGGGACCGGCCGCGGCTGGAGAGGAAGAACTCCGCCTGCCCGTGGGTCCCGTGCCGGGCCAGCAACTCCTCGTACTCCGTGGTCCGGTGGACCAGGACCGCGCGTGGGGCCAGGCTCACGCCCCCGCCTCGGGCCGGGGTCCGCCGAGCTTGGCGAGCAGGCCCGTCAGGACGTCGGGCGACAGGGTGAGGCTGTCGATGCGGGGCAGGTTGTCCGCCAGCCGGGTCGCCGCCAGGGCGTGCAGCGTGCCCGGGTCCACCTCGGCGTGCACCCGCAGCCAGGCCGCCTGTGCCTCGGCGCGGGCCGCCCCCGTCTCGCGGGCCGCCTCCGCCTCCGCACGCGCCAGGCGTACCGTGCGCGCGGCCTCCGCCTCGGTCCGCACCCCGTCGGCGGCGGACTTCTCCTCGGCCTCGCGGCGGGCGTTGGTGCCGCGCTGATCAACCAACCGCTCCTCGCGGCGGGCCAGTTCGATCTGGCTGGCGAGTTCGTTCTCCGCGATCGCGCGCTCCCGCTCGACCGCGACGGCCCGGCGCTCGTAGGTGGCGCGGTCCGCCTCCTGCTGGATCTGCTCCCGGGCCGGGGTGCGCAGGGCGCGCTCCACCTCGGCCTCGGGGCGGATCGCGACGACGCGGACGGCCACCACGTCGATACCCGTTGCGGGCAGCCGGGGTTCGGCGGCCAGCCCGGTGGCGACGCTCTCCCGCACCGCGGCGACCCCGTCCATCAGGGCGGCGGCGAGCGGAGTGCGGGCCAGCACGTCCAGCGTGTGCTGCTGCGCCGTCTCGGTGAGGAGCGTGGCGATCTGCTCCAGCGGGGCACCCCGCCAGACCCCGGTGTCCGGGTCGATCGAGAAGTCGATCCGAGCGGCCGCCTCGGCCGGGTCGCTGATCCGGTAGGTGACGGTGGCCTGCACGGTGACGTCCTGGAAATCGGCCGTCCGCGCGTGGAAGGCCATGGCCAGCTCGCGGTCGTTCACCGGGACCTCGGAAAGGGCGGCGGAGAGCGAGCGGTACCAGAAGCTGAGCCCGGGACCGTCGTGGGTGAGCCTGCCGCGCTTGTGGTGGCGGATGTGGGCGGTGGGCGCGGAGCGCAGATGCCGCCGCCCGAAGCGCCGGGTGATGTCGGCCATGTCGGGGACCCCCTCTTTTTCGTCGCTATGACGATAAGCGGTGGACCGTCATAGCGTCAAGTAGACGAAAAGGGGGAGGGTGAAAAACGACCGGCCGCCGGTTTCCTCGGAAACCTGCGGCCGGTCGTCGGTGCGCCGGCCCCGTCCCCACGGTCCGGCGCGGCGGGCCGTCGTCGTCCACTGCGACGACGGCCCACGTCATCAGGTCCCGGGCGGGGGTGCCGGGAGGCCGAGCGCGGGCAGGACGGCGCACTCGATGAAGCGGACGAGGAAACCGTCGCCCGCGTAGCGGTCGGCCAGCAGCGGCTTGGCCCGCATGATGCCGAGCAGCTGCGCCGCGACGTACGGGGCGGCGGGGTTGTCCGCCGCGACCTCGCCGCGCTCGACCGCCCGCCGGACCATGGTGTCGATCGCCGCGACCGACGGCGCGATCAGCGTCTGGCGCAGGGCGCACAGCAGTTCGGGGCTCTGGAGCGCGGCATGGGTGAGCGCGTGCATGAGGGCGGTGTCGCGATCGGCGCCGTCGAATGTGGCCGCCACCGCGGACAGGTCCCCGCGCAGGCTGCCGGTGTCGATGGCGGCGAGTGACGTCCTGCTCGTGCCGTGCAGGGCGGCCACCACCAGCTCCGGCTTCGAGCCCCACTGCCGGTACAGGGTCGACTTGCCGCACCGGGTGCGGGCGGCGACACCCTCCATCGTCAGGGCCGCGTAGCCGCTCTCCCGGAGCAGGTCCAGCACGGCCGCGTACAGCTCCTGTGCCCGCTCCGGCGTGATCTTCGACCGGCGGGACGCGGGGGCGGAATCCTGGGCGGGACCGGGCGACGACATCTGCCTGCCTCTCTGGTGGTCTGGCGCGAAGGCCTTCGATACGCCAGTGTACCGATACGCGCGTGTACCGATACGCAAACGTATCGGTACACTGGCGTATCGATGTGGCGCGACGTGGCCGTGCCCACGTCGGCACACCTTTCCCACCAGGTCACAGCGTTCTGGTCACAGCGTTTCGTCAGCGAAGGGGCACGGGGTGATACACGCCCGCAGCGGGCCCGTGGACCCGGAGCCGGACACCTCTGTCCGGCCGCCCCTCGTCCGCGAGCTCTTCCTGGTCGCGGGACTCTTCCTCGTGTACAAACTCGGCCGGCTGGCCGCGAACGGACACGTCGAGGAGGCGTTCCACAACGCCGGGCACGTCTGGGACCTCGAACGCGTCCTCCACCTCCCTGACGAGGCGGCCGTCCAAGGCCTCCTGCTGCACAGCCATACGCTGGTCCAGGCGGCCAACACCTATTACGTGACCGTGCACTTCCCGGCCACGCTGGTGTTCCTGGTCTGGCTGTACCTGCGCCGCCCGCGCCACTACGTCTGGTCGCGCCGCGTCCTCGCCGTACTCACCGGTGCCGCGCTCGCCCTGCACCTGCTCTTCCCGCTGGCACCGCCGAGGATGCTGCCGGCCGCGGACCTCGTGGACACGGGCAGGGTCTACGGGCCCTCGGTGTATGGGGACACGCCCGCCGACGACTCCCTGGCCAACCAGTTCGCCGCCATGCCCTCCCTGCACTTCGGCTGGGCGCTCGCGGTCGCCGTCGGGCTCGTCGTCGCGACCCGCTCCCGGTGGCGCCCGCTGTGGCTGCTGCACCCGCTGGTCACCCTGTTCGTCATCGTGGGAACGGCCAACCACTACTGGCTCGACGCGGTCGTGGTCACGGCCCTGATCTGCGTCGCCTACGCCGTGCTCCGGCCGCCGGCCCGCACGCGCCGGCCACGGCAGGCCCCCGCCGGACAGGCCGCCCCGCCCGCCACGGCCCCGGCGCTCGGGGCGTACGCCTTCGGAACCGGAATGTATGCCTCCGGAACCGCGACGTACGGAGCCGGGACCGCGACGTACGGAGCCGGAACCCGCGTCTCCGGAACGGGGGCGTACGGAGCCGGGAAGCGCACCACTCGCGCCCGACTCCCCGGAACGCGCACCACCCGCGCCCGTCTCCCCCGGATACGGACACGCCGTACGCCCGAGCTCCCGACGCGAACCCTCCGCGCCTACGCGCGCTCCGGAGCGCGCCGGTGAACGCCACGCTCGTAGCCGTCGCGCTGTCCCTCGTCTCCGCCGCCGCCTACGCCTCCGCCGCGGTGGCGCAGGCCCGCCTCGCCGGCCGTACCGAGGCGTCCGCCGGGGTACTGCGGCTGCTGGGCCGGGGCGCGTGGTGGTCGGCGGTGGGGCTGAACGCGGCCGGGGCACTGCTCCATGTCGCCGCGCTGAAGTACGGGCCGCTCACCCTGGTCCAGCCGCTCGGCGCGCTCACCCTGGTCGCCGCTGTCCCACTGGGCGCCCGCGCCGCCGGACGCCGGGTCAGTGGCACCGAGTGGCGCGGCACGCTTCTCACCCTGCTCGGGCTCGGCGCCCTGCTGCTGGCCGCCGGCGGCGCCGCCCCGCACGACACGCTCAGCCTCGCCGAGGCCCTGGCCGTGGGCGCGGTGACCCTGTCGCTCGTCGCCGTCCTCAGCAGGCCGGGCGCCCGGCCGGGCCTCCGGCACGCGGCGGCGTCCGGGCTCGCCTCCGGGGTGGCCTCGGCGCTCACCCAGACCCTGACCGTCGCCACGACCGACCGCTCCGGACCGCTGCTCAGCTGGCGCCTGGTCACCGTGGCGCTGCTGGTCTCGGCCTTCGCGCTGGGCGGTCTGCTGCTCTCCCAGACCGCCTACCGGGGCGGTCTGGGCGCCCCCCTCGCGGTGGTGACGCTGACCAACCCGGTCGCCGCGGCCGCCATCGGTCTGGTCCTGCTCGGCGAACACATCCAGTCCGGGGTGACCGGTCTGGCCCCGGCGCTGGCGGGAGCCGCGGCCGCCGTACGCGGCGTGATCCTGCTCAGCCGCGCCCAGGACCGCAACGCCGCCGCCCCGCCACGCGCCACCGGGGAGGGGCCGCCGTCGCGCGTCGCCGTCGGGGGACCACCCGTCGCCGGGGCGCGGGCCGCCGAATCCCTTCCCCTGCACGCGGAACCGGTGCCCGGCCCCTGAGCCACGCCCCCCCCGCGCCGGGACCTGGCCGGAAACGCTCGGTGCGCGGCCCGTCCCCGTACGGCCGGACCACGAATGGCCCAACACCACCGGACTCCGCCACCCGGGTGAGCACACAGTGGGTCCGTACGGAATCGTCCGCGTTCCCCGCCGACGGGAGACAGCCATGACCACCTTCAACCGACGCGACCTCGGACTTCTCGTGCTCAGGGTCGGAACGGGGGCCGTCCTCGCCGCCCACGGCACCCAGAAGCTGGCCGGCTGGTTCGGAGGCGGGGGTATCGAGGGCACGACCGCCGCCATGGAGTCCATGGGCTTCCTCCCGCCGAAACACAGCGCCCTGGCCGCGGGGCTCGGCGAGACGGGTGGCGGTGTCCTGCTGGCGCTCGGTCTCGCCACACCGGCGGCCGGAGCGGCGGCGGCCGGCACGATGGCCGGCGCCGTCGCGGTCCACGCCCCGGCGGGCTTCTTCGCGATGGGCGGCGGCTACGAGTACCCGGCGTTCCTCGGCTTCGCCGCGGCCGCGATCGGTCTGGCGGGCCCGGGGGCCTACTCCCTGGACCATGTCACCTGCCACGTCCTCAACCGGCCGTGGGTCGTCGGCCTCGCCTTCGCGGGCAGCGCGCTGGCAGCGGCTGCCGTCGTGGGCCGGCGCTCCAAGGGCCGGGCGGAGAGCGCCGGCACCGAGGAGGGCTGACGCGGGCGCGGTCCCTTTCCAAGGGGCGTATCGACCGGCGCGCATTGATCGCCTCTTCACGGGCAACCGGCCATGCATGCATACGAAAGCGTTGTCGGCGAACGGACAAGCCCACGCCAGGCGGGCGGCGAACAGTCAGGCCGTGGACCTGGGAGCCCGTGCGGGCTTCGTCGCCCGGGGTGTGATCTACCTCCTGGTCGGCGTGCTGGCGCTGCGCATCGCCTTCTCCGGCGGCTCGGGCAAGCAGGCCGACCGGGGAGGCGCGATCGCGGAGGTGGCGGACAAGCCCTTCGGGAGCGTTCTGCTGTGGGCGCTCGGCGCGGCCCTCGCCGGTATGGCGCTGTGGCGGTTGTCCGAGGCGGTGTTCGGACAGGCCGGCCCCGACGGCCGCACCCCGGGCAAGCGGGCCATGGCCGCGGGCCGCTTCGTCTTCTACGGCTTCGTCTCCTACTCCGTCCTCTCCTACGCCACCGGTAACCGGGGCAGCGGCAGCGGGTCGAGCGACCGGCGGACCGACGACGTCACGGCGAAGGCGCTGGGCTGGACCGGCGGGCAGTGGATCGTCGGCGTCGCGGGGGCCGTGGTGGCGGGCGCCGGTCTGTGGATCGCCTTCCGGGCCGTCACACGCACGTACCACAAGCACCTGAAGATGGCCGAGATGACCAGGAGGGCCCGTCAGGCCGTCGATGTCGTCGGCGTCTTCGGCGGGGCCGCCCGCGGCACGGTCTTCGCGACGGCGGGAGGCTTCGCCATCGCCGCTGCCGTCCGGCACGAGCCGGGGAAGGCCAAGGGAATGGACGACACCCTGCGCTCCTTCACCCAGACACCCGCGGGGCCGTGGCTGCTCGCCCTGATCGCTCTCGGACTGGCCGCCTTCGGCCTCTTCTCCTGGGCGAACGCCCGCTGGCGCAGGACCTGACCACCGGCGCACGGTCCGAGCGGGCCCACGGTCCGAGTGGGCGCCCGGTCCGAGTGGGCCGCACACCGATCCGGCCCACGGGCCGGGGCGCCCGCCCCGCCGGATCAGTCCAGACCCCGCCCCGCCCTGAAACGCGCGAGCCCCTCGGACAGTTCGACCAGTGGCTCCGGATAGTCGAACGCGGCGCGCTCCCGCCCCGAGAGCCTCCACGGCTCATGGACGGCGGGAGCGCCGAGCTCTTTCAGCTCCGGCACCCAGCGGTGCACATAGGCCCCGTCCGGGTCGTACCGCTTCGCCTGCACCACCGGATTCAGCACCCGGTTCGGCCGGCTGTCGGTGCCGGTCCCCGCCACCCACTGCCAGTTGAGCTGGTTGTTGGCGACGTCCCCGTCCACCAGGAACTCCAGGAAGTGGCGGGCGCCGACCCGCCAGTCCACGTACAGCGTCTTGACGAGGAAAGAGGCGGTCAGCAGGCGGCCGCGGTTGTGCATCCAGCCCTCGTGGCGCAACTGGCGCATCGCGGCGTCGACCAGGGGATAGCCGGTGCGGCCCTCCTTCCAGGCCTCGACGTCGTCCGCCGCCGCGCGCTCCGTACGCCACCGGTCGCCACGCGGCCGGTAGTCGGAGTGGGACGCGGCGGGGCGGGCGGCCAGGACCTGGTGGTGGAAGTCCCGCCAGCACACCTGCCGGACGAACGCCTCGGCGCCCGCACCACCCGCCGAACGGGCGCGGTGGACCAGTTCGGTGGGGGAGAGGGTGCCGAAGTGCAGATGCGGGGAGAGCCGCGAGGTGGCGTCACCGGCCAGGTCGTCGTGGAGGTCCTCGTACCGCGCCAGACCGTGGCGGCGCCAGGCGGCCATACGCGCGCGGCCCGCGCTCTCCCCGCCCTCGGCCAGCCCCTCGGACACCCCCGGCACCCGGGACCGCTCGGGGAGCGGCTCGGACGCCGGACCGTCCGGCACCCGCACGGCCCGCGGCGCGCCGAACGGGGTACGCAGACGCTCCCGGGACCAGCTGCGGAAGTACGGGGTGAACACGGCGAAGTGGTCCTTGCCCGCACCGGAGGGCACCACCGCGCCCGGAGCGACCGCGGTCACCACCGCGTCGTGGACGCACAGCCGGCGGCCCTCCGTCTCCAGGGCCTTCCGCAACCGCTCCTCGCGGCGCTGCGCGTACCCGCTGACGTCCGCCGCCACATGCACCTCACCCGCGCCCGTCTCCGCGACGACCCGGCGGACCGCGTCCACAACATCACCCGAACGGATGATCAGGCGACCGCCCCGGTCACGGAGACCGGCGTCCAGATCGCGGAGGCAGTCGGCGAGAAACGCCTGCCGGTTGGCGGCGAGGAACCCGGCGTGCTCCACCCCGTCGTCCCGTACGAACAGCGGTACCACCTCGTCGGCCGACGCCAGCGCCGCGCGCAGCGGCGGATGGTCGTGCAGCCTCAGGTCGGAGGTGAACAGCGCCACCGCCACACTCATGCCGTTCTCCTGTTCACCGACCGGGCCGCGGCGCGGGCGATGTTGCGTGCCATACCGCCGAAGACCACCGCGTGGAACGGTGACACACTCCACCAGTAGGCGTGGCCCAGCAGGCCCGCCGGATGGAAGATCGCGCGCTGACGGTAGCGGGACCGGCCGTCACCGTCCGCGCCCCGCTCAACGTACATCTCCAGCCAGGCCAGTCCCGGCAGCCGCATCTCGGCACGCAGCCGCAGCAGACGGCCCGGCTCGATCTCCTCGACCCGCCAGAAGTCCAGCGAGTCGCCGACCCGCAGATGCTCCGCGTCCCGCCTGCCCCGGCGCAGCCCCACGCCGCCGACCAGCCGGTCCAGCCAGCCCCTGAACGCCCAGCCCAGGGGGAACGAGTACCAGCCGTTGTCGCCGCCGATCCCCTCGATCACCCGCCACAGGGCCTCGGGCGAGGCGTCCACCTCCCTTTCGCGCACATCCGTGTACAGGCTTCCGCCCGCCCAGTCGGGGTCGGTGGGGAGCGGATCGCTGGGGATGCCGGGCGTCGAGGCGGAGGACCAGCGGGTCGTCACCTTCGCCTCGCGCACCCGCTGCAGGGCGAGGGAGAGCGCGGTCGCGAAGGGGAACGGCTGCCCCAGGCCGTCCGGGACGTGGTCCGCGATGTCGTGCTCGCGGCACACCACCTCGTAGCGCAGGGACTCCGCGAGCGGACGGGCGATGGAGGCCGGAACCGGTGTGATCAGCCCGACCCAGTGGCTGGACAACCCCGGCGACAGCATCGGAACCGGCAGGATCAGCCGGTGCGGAAGCCCCGCGACCCGCGCGTACGCCTGCATCATGGCCCGGTACGTCAAGATGTCGGGGCCTCCGACGTCGAACGTACGGTTCACGTCCTCGGGCATCCGTGCACTGCCGACGAGGTAGCGCAGCACGTCCCGGACCGCGATCGGCTGGACGCGCGTGGACACCCAGCTCGGGGTGACCATGACCGGCAGCCGCTCCGTGAGGTAGCGCAGCATCTCGAAGGACGCCGAACCGGAACCGATGATGACCGCCGCGCGCAGCACGGTCGTCGGTACGCCGGAGGCGAGCAGGATGTGGCCGACCTCGGCCCGGGAACGCAGATGGGGCGACAGCTCCCGCTCGGGGACCTCGGCCGGGGTCAGCCCGCCCAGATAGACGATGCGCCGCACTCCGGCCGCCCGTGCCTGCTCGCCGAAGACCCTGGCCGCCCTGCGGTCGGTCTCCTCGAAGCCCGCCCCGCTGCTCAGGGCGTGGACCAGGTAGTAGGCGACGTCCGTGTCCCGCATCGCCGCGCCGAGCGACTCCGGGTCCGTGACGTCCCCCTGGGCGACCTCGACCTCGTCCGCCCAGGGGAGGTCGCGCAGCTTTTTCGGGGTGCGTGCCAGACAGCGGACCCGGTGGCCGGCCTCAAGGAGTTCCGGGACGAGCCGGCCCCCGATGTACCCCGTGGCGCCGGTCACCAGGCAGCGCAGCCCGCTTCGGTCGTCGCCTGTCTCCATGGCCGCTCCGTTCTGATCGATCCACCTGCGTCCACGGTGTCGTGCCTGAGGCCGTTCCGCTTGTCGGGAACCGCACGGCGATGTGCCTGCGACGCGCCCGGGGGACGCGGACATGGCACGATGAGGGTTTTCCGGGCAGCGGGCAGCGGGCAGCGGGGTGCGGGCAGCGGGCACCGGGCAAGGCGGCAGCACGTGTCGGGCGGAGCCGGAACGGCCGGTAGGCGGCCGGAGAGCGGCGGGTGCGGCGGAGCCGGAGAGGCGGGAGAGCCGGTGCCGCGGAGCCGGAGACGCGGTTGGCTCAGTGCGGCGTGCCCGGCCGCTCGGTGGCCGTGCCACGGATGACGCGGTGGCCGTCCGCATCCGTACCGAGGTCCGTGGGAACGTCTGTGTGCGGGCTCGTGGCGGAGCCGGCATGCGGCCCCGTGGAGGAGCCGGCGGCCTGTGAGGGGGCGGTGGAGCCTCCGTCGCCCTTCAGGGCGCGTGCCTCGCTCTTCAGGATGCGGGCCGACTTGCCCAGGGAACGGGCGAGTTCGGGGAGCTTCTTGGCGCCGAAGATCAAGACGACGATGATGAGGAGGATCGCGATCTCGCTGATGCCGAACATGACTACTGTTGCTCCCCTGATCGGCCTGTCCGTGCCGGACGGCCCGCTTCCCCGGTCGTGTCCCCGGTCGTGACGAATCTACAGCACTGTAGAGCCGTGCGGCAGGGTGCCTCGTGCCTGCCGCACGTGAGAACGACTGGCCCGGTGGTGCCGCCGGGCCGGGGGCCTCAGTCCTCCTCGCCGCCGTCTTCGCCGCTCTCGTCGTCCTCGAAGAAGTCGCCCACCTCGTCCACCACTTCGGCGGCCACCAGTCCGCCCGCCACCCCGACGGCGAGTCCGGCGGCTCCGGCGGCGACGGCCGTCCCCATTCCGGGACCGGAGCGGTGCCCGTGTGCCTCGCCGTGCTCGTCCCCGTGATCGTGTCCGTAGCCGTGTCCGTAGCCGTGTCCGTACGCGGACGGGGCGTCGTGCGCGGAGCGGGCCGCGACCAGCGAGCGGATCCAGGAGTCGATCTCGGTGTCCCAGTCGCGCCCCTGGTAGTCGTGGTGGCCGACGGCGAAGCGGCCGAGGACGTCGCTGCCCTCGGTGTAGAACCCGCCGCGCTTGTCCGCCTCCAGGACGATCTCCAGGCCGCCGGGATCGGCCAGGAACGTCAGCTCGATCTCGTTGATCTCGTGGGCGTACTGGGGTGCGGGAGACAGCTCGATCTCCTGGTAGAAGGGCAGTTGCTGCCCGGTACCGCGGATGTGTCCGAGCTCCAGATCCGCCGACCTGAACCCGAAGCCGAGCCGTCCGAGCGTTTCGAGGAGGGCCTCCTGGGCGGGGAGGGGCGCGACGGAGAGCCGGTCGAGGTCGCCCTTGTCCCGGGCGCCCGCCACCGCCAGCTCCGTGCGTACGCCGAGGACGATGCCGAGATCCTGGCCGTACAGCTCCGTGACCGGGGTCTCCCAAGGCAATGGCACATCGAACGGAACGCTGTGCTCGGCGCCCTCCGCGAGGACGAAACCACCCGATACGGTGAAACGGCCGAAGCTGACCATCCTTTCGGACTCGCCCTCCTCGTGCTCGGCCTCGACCCGCGCGACGAGTTCGAGCGTGATGCCCTCGACCGTGAAGTCGGCGCTGCCGCCCTTCAGGTGGACCTGTCCGCTCAGTGAGCCTCCGGGAACAGCGGCGCCGCCGGTGAGCACCGTGTCCACGGTCGGGGCGCCCACGCCGAGGGAACCGAGCAGCTTCTTGAACACCATCGTGGCGTTCACTCCTTCTTCCGTACGCGGGAACACGGTGTGACGCGTTCGATCGCGTTTCTACGCAACTGTAGAAGCATAGAGGTGAGATGGGGTCGAGGCGGCTCTACTATGGGGCCGTGGACAGTACGGACGGCGCCCGAGGTGGACCGCTCGGCGAGGGGCCCGCCGCTCCTGAGCTCCAGGCACTCGCCGTGCAGCTCCGCCGTATGAACGGAGAGGTCAGCCGGCTGGCGCACGCCTTCGCGCATGCCGAGAGCCTCCACGCCACGGACGTGCAGGCTCTCGCGGCGATACTCGACGCGGAGGACCCGCTCACCCCGGGGCGCCTGCGCGACCACCTCGGTCTGACCTCCGGTGCGGTCACCGCCTGTCTGGACCGCCTCGAACGCTCCGGGCACATCCGGCGTTCGCGTGACAGCGCGGACCGGCGTGTCGTACACCTGCACTACGAGCCCGCCGCGAAGTCGGCGGCCCGTACCTTCTTCATGCCCCTGGCCGAGGCCGCTGCCAGGGCTCAGGCCCTCTCGGAGCCCGGAGAAGTGGCCGCCGCGCTGCGGTTCCTCGCCCGTATGAACGGAGAACTCGCGGGTACGGAGTCCCCCCGGCGCTGACCCTCTGTCACCCCAGGTGTGGCCGGGTACGGCACGCGCGGGGCCGCGAACATGTATTTCAATGATTAAGATACTCAATGCTTGAGTGATCTCGTTCGTCCCGGGAGTGCCATGTCCACCGCATCGAGGCCGGTCCGCTGGCTGATCCCCGCTTTCCTCCTCGTCGCCTGGCTCGCCGTGGGCGGAGCGTTCGGTCCGTACGCGGGGAAGCTCGGCGAGGTGGCCACCAACGACCAGGCGTCCTTCCTGCCGCAGAGCGCGGAGTCCACCCAGGTGATCGACGCCCAGAAGGCGTTCAGCCGGCAGGAGACGGTGCCCGCGATCGTGGTCTGGACGTCCGAGAAGGACGGCGGGCGGCTTGACCCCGGGCAGCGGGAGGCCGCCACGGCGGCACTCGCCGGGCTCAAGGGCGAGCCAGGTGTCACGGGCGAGGTGTCCCCCGCACTGCCGTCGAAGGACGGCCAGGCGTTGGAGGGTGTCGTCCAGCTGCGGTCCGACCTGGGCGACGGACTGCCCGACGCCCTCGCCGCCGTCCAGGAGGCCGCGGACCGGGTGCCCGGCACGCAAGCGCAACTGGCGGGCCCCGCGGCCAGCCAGGCGGACCTTTCCGACGCCTTCGCCGGAATCGACGGGCTGCTGCTCGGCGTCGCCCTGGCGGCCGTGCTGGTCATCCTGCTGCTGGTGTACCGAAGTGTTCTGCTGCCGCTGATCATCATCATCGGGGCGGTCTTCGCGCTCGCCGTCGCCTGCGCGGTGGTGTACGTCCTCGCGGATCACGACGTCGTCCGTGTGGACGGCCAGGTCCAGGGCATCCTGTCGATCCTCGTCATCGGCGCCGCCACCGACTACGCGCTCCTGCTCACCGCACGCTTCCGCGAGGAACTGGGCCGGCACGCCGACCGGTTCACCGCGATGCGCGCGGCCCTGCGCGAATCCGCGGGGCCGATCACGGCCAGCGCCGCCACCGTGGCGCTGGGCCTGCTCGCCCTCCTGATCAGCGACCTGACCAACAACCGGGCGCTCGGTCCGGTGGGCGCCATCGGCATCGTCTGTTCCGTCCTGAGCGCCCTCACCTTCCTGCCCGCCGTCCTGGTCCTGCTCGGCAGGACCGCGTACTGGCCGGCCAAGCCGAAGGAGGGCGACGCCGCCTCCGGATCCACGGGGATCTGGTCGAAGGTCGCCGCCCTGGTCGACCGCTCCCCCCGCAAGGTCTGGGCCGTCACCCTGATCGGCCTTCTCGCCTGCGCCGCCTTCATGCCCACGCTGAACTCCCAGGGCGTCCCCCTGAAGGAGATCTTCGTCAACGACGCGCCGTCCGTCGCCGCCCAGCAAACCCTGAGCAAGCACTTCCCCGGCGGGTCCGGCAACCCCGCCGTCGTCATCGCGAACGCCGACCGTGCCGATCAGGTGGCCGGTGCCGCGAAGGGGGTCAGCGGCGTGGCGAGCGTGTCCGTGGTGACGGAGTCCGGACGGCCCGGCCAGGGCACACCGATCGTGGTGGACGGCCGCGTACGCGTCGACGCCACACTGAAGGCCGCGTCCGACAGCGACGCCGCCAAGGACACCGTCGCCCGGCTGCGCGACGCGGTCCACGCGGTGCCCGGCGCGGACGCACTGGTCGGCGGCTACACCGCGCAGCAGTACGACACCCAGAAGACCGCCGAGCACGACCGCGGCATCATCGTGCCGGTGGTGCTCGTGATCATCCTGGTCATCCTGATCGGGCTGCTCCGCTCCCTGTTGATGCCCCTGCTCCTCGTCGCGACCGTGGCGCTCAACTTCCTGGCCACCCTCGGCATCGCGTCGCTGGTCTTCCAGCACGTCTTCGGCTTCACCGGCACCGACTCGTCCGTGCCGCTGTACGGATTCGTCTTCCTGGTCGCCCTCGGCGTCGACTACAACATCTTCCTGATGTCCCGGGTCCGGGAGGAGTCCCTGATCCACGGCCCCAGGGAAGGCGTACTGCGCGGGCTGACCACCACGGGCGGGGTCATCACCTCGGCGGGTGTCGTCCTGGCGGCCACCTTCGCGGCCCTGAGCGTCATCCCGCTGGCGTTCCTGGTCCAGATCGCGTTCATCGTCGCCTTCGGAGTCCTGCTGGACACCCTCGTCGTGCGCTCGCTGCTGGTGCCCGCGCTCGTCCGGGACATCGGACGCCTGGCCTGGTGGCCTGGGGCGCTGAGCCGCCGCTCCGACGAACCGGCCGCCGAGGCCCGTGGCCCCCTCCCGTAGCCCCGCCTCCGGCAGTCCCGGCTCGCTTCGCCCGAACTCCCGTAGCCTGCACCCATGGTGAGCGCGAAGATCGAACTGCATGTGCATCTGGAAGGGGCGATACGTCCGGCCACGCTGCTGGAGATCGCACGGCGCAACGGCGAGGCGCTGCCCGCCGACACCGTCGAAGGCCTCGAAGCGCTGTACCGCTTCACCGACTTCCGGCACTTCCTGTCGGTGTGGCGGATGACCACCAACTGCCTGCGAACGGCCGACGACTTCCGGCGTGTGGTCGTGGACTACGCGCGGGAGGCCCACGGCCACGGTGCCGTCTACCTGGAGGCGATCTTCTCGCCGGCCGAGCGCGTCGAGTCCCACGCCATCGACTGGGACGAGATGTTCACCGGATACACGGAGGGGGCGGTCGAGGCGCGGGAGAGGTTCGGGCTGACCGTCCGCTTCACCCCCGACCTCTACCGAGGCTGCCCGGTGGAACTGGCGGAGGAGTGTGCCCGGGTGTCCGTGCGGTACCGGGACAGGGGAGTGGTGGGCCTGGGGATCGGGGGCGACGAGCGGCGGACCCCCCTCGCCCCCTACGGCAAGGCGGTGCGTATCGCGCGGGAGGGCGGACTGGCCTTCGTACCGCACGCGGGGGAGGCCGGCGGGCCCGAGCGGATCAGGGAGGCCCTTGACTTCGGGGCGGCCCGCCTGCGGCACGGGATCCGCGCGGCCGACGACCCGGCGCTGCTCGCCGAACTCGCGGACAGAGGAGTGGTCCTGGACGTCTCCGTGACGTCCAACCTGTGTACCGGTGTGGTCCGGGACATCGCCGCACACCCCCTGCCGAGACTGCGCGCGGCCGGTGTGCTGTGTTCGGTCAGCACGGACGACCCCGCGATGTTCGGCACCGACCTCGGGCGGGAACACGCGCTCGCCGCGCGGCTCGGCGTGTCGGCCGACGACGCCTACGCCGCGGGGCTCGCCGGAGCGCTGTGCGAGGACGAGGTGCTGACACGGCTCCGGGCCGTGGCGTCCGCTTCCTGAAGCCGGCGGTCCTCCCACGGGTCCCGGGGCCGGACCAACGGCTTCGCGAGCGCTCTCGCGGCCGGGATCCGGGCGGTTGGCTGGCTGTGCGCTGTAGGTCATGTGCCCAACCTGGCAGCCGGCGGTGCCCGAAGCCTCCCCCGCCAGGGTGGTCCCCCTCCCTCGCGCGGGGGAGTCTCCCCACCCCCACCCGGCCCCAATCACGTCTCATCGGGACAGAAGTCCCCGTGGGACATTTTTAGCTGTACAGTGCAGTTATGGACGCGACAGGGAACGGTTCCGAACGGCGCGGCCGCAAGGCCCGCAGGACCCGCGACACGCTGGCACGGCATGCGTTCGAGCTCGTGCTGGACCGGGGCCTGCGGGGTGTGACGGTCGAGGAGATCGCGCAGGCGGCCGACGTCGACCGGCGTACCTTCAGCCGCTACTTCCCGAACAAGGAATCCGCCGTCCTCGACGCCGTACGGGGCGACGGCGACCGCATCAACCGGGCGCTCCGTGCCCGGCCCGCCGCCGAGCCGCCGCTCACCGCCTACCGGCGGGCCGTCCTGGACTGGCTGGACGACCCGGAGGCCGAGCCCTGGCACCTGCGGCCACGCTTCTTCGACCTGCTGGTCATGGCCGAGGAGGAACCCACCCTGTACGCGGCGTTCCACCACATCCGGGTGGACGCCCAGGAGGAGTCCGTCGCCGTCCTCGCGGCCAGACTCGCTGTTGACGCACGGCAGGACCTCCGTCCCGCCGTCGCCGTCGCCGCGGGAGCCGGAGCGCTCCTCGCGGCCCAGGCGGCGTGGGTGCGGAGCGGCCGGCCGGCCGCCCTGCCCGAGTTCGTCGTCCATGCCTTCGACGCCCTTTCCGCAGACCTGCTGGAACCCCGGCAGAGCGGGCCGGCGCCCCACAGCACCACAGAAGAGAGCACACCGTCATGAGCACCAACCTCCCCACCGCCTACGAAGCGGAGTTCGCCGGCAAGGTCGCCCTCGTCACCGGAGGCGCATCCGGCATAGGCCTGGCCCTCGCGCGCCGACTGGCCGCGGGCGGCGCCGCCGTCGTGGTCGCCGACTACCGCGCGGACAGTGCGGCCAAGGCCGCCGAGGAGCTGAAGGCCACCGGCGCGCGGGCCGCGGCCGTCGCCCTCGACGTCACCGACCCCGCCTCCGTCGAAGCCGGTGTGCGGTTCGCCGTCGACACCTTCGGCGCCCTGCACCTGGCCGTGAACAACGCCGGCATCGGCGGCCCCTCGCAGCCCACCGGCGAGTACGCCGTCGAGGACTGGGACAAGGTCGTCGCCACCAACCTCAGCGGCGTCTTCTACTCGATGCGCTACGAACTCCCGGCCATCCTGGCCGCCGGCGGGGGCGCCGTCGTCAACATCTCGTCGATCCTCGGCACCAACGGCTTCGCGGGCTCCCCGGCGTACGTCGCCGCCAAGCACGGCGTCGTCGGCCTCACCAAGACCGCCGCACTCGAATACGCCGCGCACAACATCCGCGTCAACGCCGTCGGCCCCGGCTTCATCGACACCCCGCTGCTCCGCGACACCGACGGTCCGGCCCGCGACCACCTGGTCTCCCTCCACCCGGCGGGCCGCCTCGGCACGGCCGAGGAGGTCGCGGAGCTCGCCGCCTTCCTGCTCTCCGACCGGGCGTCGTTCGTCCACGGCAGCTACCACCTGGTGGACGGCGGCTACTCGGCCTCCTGAGCCCTGAGTGGCGCACGGCCACCGGCGGGGTCACAAAGGTGGGGGAAGAAAGAACGAAGGAGAGCCATGAAAGCCGTCCAGTACCGCACCGTCGGCGCCGCGCCCGAGGTCGTCGAGATTCCGGAGCCCGCACCGGGACCGGGACAGATCCTGCTCAAGGTCAGCGCCGCCGGCGTCTGCCACTCGGACATCGCCGTGATGAGCTGGCCCGCCGAAGGCTTCCCCTACGAGCTGCCGCTCACGCTGGGCCACGAGGGGGTCGGTACCGTCGCCGCACTCGGTGACGGCGCCCAGGGCTTCTCCGTGGGCGACTCCGTCGCGGTCTACGGCCCCTGGGGCTGCGGCACCTGCGTGAACTGCGCCCAGGGCCGGGAGAACTACTGCCTGCGCGCCGCCGAGCTGGGCATCAACCCGCCCGGACTGGGCAACCCGGGCGCCATGGCCGAGTACATGATCGTCGACGACGCCCGGCACCTGACCCCGATCGGCGACCTGGACCCGGTCAAGACCGTCTCGCTGACCGACGCGGGTCTCACCCCGTACCACGCGATCAAGCGGTCCCTGCCGAAGCTGGTGCCCGGCGCGACCGCCGTGGTCATCGGCGCCGGAGGCCTCGGGCACGTCGGGATCCAGCTGCTCCGCGCCCTGACCGCCGTCCGCGTCATCGCGCTCGACGTCTCCGAGGAGAAGCTGGCACTCGCCCGCTCCGTGGGAGCCCACGAGACCGTGATCTCCGACGAGAACGCGGCCGCCAGGGTCCGGGAACTCACCGGTGGTGTCGGCGCCGAGGTCGTCCTCGACTTCGTCGGCGCCCCGCCGACCGTGAAGACGGCCGGCGAGTCCGCCTCCATCGACAGCGACGTCACCATCGTCGGCATCGGCGGCGGGACGCTTCCGGTCGGGTTCGGCGTGCTGCCCTTCTCCACGACGGTCAGCGCGCCGTACTGGGGCACCCGGCGGGAGCTGGCCGAGGTGATCGAACTGGCCCACGCCGGTGCCGTCGATGTACACGTCGAGACGTACTCCATCGACGAGGCCCCGCTCGCCTACGAACGGCTGCACGCGGGCAAGATCAAGGGCCGCGCGGTCATCCTGCCGAACGGCTGACCAAGACGTGACCACGACCGCGGGCCGCCCACGTGTGCGGCGGCCCGCGGTGTTCACCCACTACGGCGGACACGGACGGTCACGGGCGGACATCGACGGTCGCGGTCGGACACGGACGGTCGCGGACGTTCGCGGCCGGACACGGGCGTACCCGGCGGTCGCGGACGGTCGCGGACGTTCGCGGACGGACACGGGCGTACCCGGCGGTCTCGGACGGTCGGAACGAGCCGGTCACCGCCCCGGGGCCGCCCGGCCGCGCGGATCCGTTCCCCGGCGTCACGATCCGGCCCGGCGGCGGGCGGAAGACCCGGACAGAGGCGCGGAGCATGGCGGTGGCGGCCCCCACATGAGCAACGCGGCGCCCTGCGAGTGGTACGCGCCGGGCCGGTCGGGACCGATATCCACGCGCGTGCGATAGGCAGAGGACATGCAGACCTTCCTGCCCCACGCCGACTTCCGCCGGAGCGCCCTCGCGCTGGACCCGAGGCGGCTGGGCAAGCAGCGCGTCGAGACGATCCAGGTCCTCCGCGGTCTCACCGTCCCCGGCTACGGCTGGCGCCACCATCCCGCCGTCCACATGTGGGCCGGGTACCAGGAGGCGCTCGTCCGCTACGGCCTGGAGATGTGCGCCGTCTGGACGGCGGAGGGCCGGGCGGACACCTGCGCGGCGACCCTGCGCGAGGACCTTACCGCCTCGCTAGGACGCCCCGCCGCCGTCCGCCCGCAGTCCGCGCTCGCCGAGGCGCGGGAGCTGCCCCCGTGGCTCGGTGACGAGGCGTTCCACCTGAGCCATCGCTCCGCGCTGGTGCGCAAGGACCCCGCGTACTATCAGCCGTTGTTCCCCGGCGTTCCCTCCGATCTGCCGTACGTCTGGCCCTCCTCGGACCGCGGACGGACGTGAGCTGGAAACCGAGTTTTGCACATCGTGCAAACTTGCATAGGATGCATCCTCATGAGTGCCGACGGCGCCCCGTCCGTCGGGCTGCGTGAACGCAAGAAGCGTGCGACGCGTGACGCCCTTGCGAACGCGGCACTGCGCGGCGCCGCCGAGCGGGGAATCGAGAACGTGACGGTCGAGTCGGTCACCGACGAGGTCGGTGTCTCCGTCCGCACGTTCTTCAACTACTTCCCCTGTCTGGAGGACGCGATCACCCGCCCCGACCGGGGCTGCGCCGCCCGCCTGCGTCAGGCGGTGCTCGACGCACCGGAGGAACTGCCGGCGTTCGACGCCCTGCGCGAGGCGATCGGCAGGGAACTCGCCGACATCGAGGAGGATCAGGAGCGCTGGGAGCTCCAGGCGGCCGCGCTGACGAAGAGCCCTTCGCTGCTGCCAGGCTTCCTGGCCGCGCAGGGGGCGGACGAACGCGCCATGGTCGCCGTCCTCGCCGAGCGGCTCGGCCAGGATCCCGGGGCCGACCTCTACCCGAGGCTCCTCGCGCACGTGTCGGTCGCGGCCGTGCGCGCGGCCGCCGAACTCTGGGTGGCGTCCGGGCGGACCCGCTCCTTCCAGAGCATCTACCGCGAGGCCTTCACCTCGCTGGCCGCCGGTCTGAGCGGCTGACGCCGCCGGCCTCAGCGGCTGGCGTACATCCGTGGCCCCCCGTCGGGGCCTGTAGCAGAGAACGAGGAACGTGAGCCGATGACCGCTGCTCCCACGTCTGAAAGCGGTACCGCCGGTGCGCTCGAAGGTGCCGCACCGACCATGACACGCAGACACATACTCCAGGCCATGTCCGGCCTCATGGCCGGCATGTTCGTGGCCATCCTGGCCTCCACCGTGGTCGCCAACGCCCTGCCCAGGATCATCGTCGACCTGCACGGCAGCCAGTCCTCGTACACCTGGGTCGTCACCGCCGAACTCCTGGCGATGACGGCGACCGTCCCGGTCTGGGGCAAGCTGTCCGACCTCTACGACAAGAAGCTGCTGATCCAGCTCTCCCTCGGGATGTTCGTCGTCGGCTCGCTCGTCGCCGGGTTCTCCCACAGCGTCGCCCTGCTCATCGTGAGCCGGGTGCTCCAGGGCATCGGCGCGGGCGGTCTGACCGCGCTGGCACAGGTCGTGATGGCGGCCATCATCCCGCCGCGCGAACTGGGCCGCTACTCCGGGATCTTCGGCGCCGTCTTCGCCGTCGGCACCGTCGCCGGACCGCTCATCGGCGGTGTCCTGGTGGACACCTCCTGGCTGGGGTGGCGCTGGTGCTTCTTCATCGGTGTGCCGTTCGCCCTGATCGCCATCGTGCTGCTCCAGCTGACGCTGAAGCTGCCCATGGTCCGCAGAGAGGTGAAGATCGACTACCTCGGAGCCGTCCTCATCATGAGCGGTGTCAGCGCGCTGCTGCTCTGGGTGACGCTCGCGGGCAACAACTTCGACTGGGCGTCGTGGCAGACCGTCGCCCTGGTGTCCGCCGGTGTGATCCTGCTGGGCTGCGCCCTCGTGGTCGAGTCCAGGGTCCAGGAACCGATGATCCCGCTGGCCATCTTCCGTAACCGCACGGTGGCCCTGACGACCGTCGCGAGCATGCTCGTCGGTGTGGCCATGTTCGGCGGCACGGTGTTCCTCTCCCAGTACTTCCAGATCTCGCTCGGCAAGACGCCCACCGCCGCGGGTCTGATGAGCCTCCCGATGATCCTCGGTCTGATGCTCTCGACCACCATCGCCGGACAGATCATCTCCGCCCGGGGCAAGTGGAAGGGCTTCCTGGTGGCGGGCGGCATCATCATGACCGCCGGTATGGGCCTGCTGTCCACCATCAGCGCGGACTCCTCGTTCGGTCTGCTGAGCGTGTACATGGTGGTGCTCGGCGTCGGCGTCGGCATGCTGATGCAGAACCTGGTCCTGGCGGCCCAGAACGACGTGCCCGCCTCGGAACTCGGCGCGGCCACCTCGGTGCTGTCCTTCTTCCGCAGCCTCGGCGGTGCCATCGGTACGAGCGCGCTGGGAGCCGTGCTCGGCCACCGGGTGGCCGACGAGATGGAGAAGGGCTTCGGTGGTGCGGCGGCCGGCGGGGGCGGCGGACACAGCGTCCCCGACCTCTCCACCCTGCCCGAAGAGGCCCGGCACGTGGTCGAGCAGGCGTACGGGGTCGCGACCGCGGACGTCTTCCTGGTCGGCGCCCCCTTCGCGTTCCTCGCCCTGATCGCGGTCCTGTTCATCAAGGAGAAGCCGCTCAGGACCCAGAGCGGCATGGAGCGCCTCGCGGAGGAGACCGCAGCCGCCGAGGCGAAGTCCGCGGCCGTGGTGACGCACTGAGCGAACCATGACGGACCGGCACGGTCCGACCGCCCGCACGGGGTCCCGGCCACACGGCCGGGACCCCGTGCGTCGTCCCGCCGCGCGTCCGGGCGGGGACGGAGCGTGCGCCAGCCCCGTTACGGCACCGGATGCGCGCCCCGGCTCGTCACCTCATCCGGGGGCGCGAGCCGTCCTGCGGCCCGGGCTGTTCCTGGTGCGGGCGCACGCCTCGGCGTGCGCCGAGGAGCCTTTCACCCCGCGATGCGATGAGCGTGTGAGCCTATTACTCGCACTAATTAGCTCACATTGACGATGCGGGTCTTCCGCTATTCCGTCCGCGTGGATAAATCCGCTTCAATGGAGTGGCGGATACCCAACGACTGTGAGCCGCCCGTGATTTCGGGAGCCGGTCGGTGGTTAAAGCCGTAGGAATCGGAAATGAATGATCTGGGCTGATGGGACTGGGGGCGTCAGCCGGGCGGGACCCGCTTCGTCGGAACCGGGCGCCCGAAATCAATCGGTGGGTGGGCAGCTGATGCCCTGGGGTGCCCATGGGCCCCTCGGGCTTCCTTGAACTGCGCCGATGCGGTCTTCTCTCCTGGGTCACCATCTTGTGCGGAGGGTTGCTGGTGGACGAGTGCGAACGGTCGGCCGATGGCGGGAATCCTGCGGTCCCCCTTTCGAGCGGCGGGACCGGTGAGGTCAGGAATTCCCTGGCCGCCCTTCTCCGCGTGACCGCCTATCCGGTGCTTTTGCTGGCGGTTGTCACGGTCGGTGCGGCGGCATTGCTCCTCCGCTGGGATCCGGCCCGGGTCAGCCCGCTATTCCTGGTCGGGACCCTCGTCTATCTCGCCGTCCTCGAACGGCTGATCCCGTACGAGCGGGAGTGGCACCCGGGAAGCGACGAGTGGCGCTGGTACGGCGCCTACTTCGTGCTCACCATGGCCGGGAGCGCGCTGGCCCAGCTCCTGGTCACCGCCACCGTCGGCTGGATCTCGCCCGCGGAGCCGTCCCACCACCTCGGCATCGAGATCCCCGGGGCCCTGCTGACCGGATCGTTCGTCAGCTACGTGGTGCACCGGCTGGGGCACAGCAACCCGCTCCTGTGGCGACTGCACGGGGTGCACCACGTGCCGCGGAAGGTCAACGTCGCCAACAACGGCGTGAACCATGTGCTGGACATCGTCCTGGCCCAGAGCCTCGTCCAGCTGACGCTGGCGCTCGTGGGCTTCTCGCGCTCGTCGGTACTGGTGGTGGGGCTCTTCGTGGCCGCCCAGGGCTACTTCGTCCACGCGAACATCGACGTCCGCATCGGCCGGTTCAACCATCTGCTGGCCAGCCCCGAGCAGCACCGCCTGCACCACAGCACCGACCTGTCCGAAGCCGGCCACTACGGCTCCGACCTCTCGTGCTGGGACCACTTCTTCGGCAGCTTCACCTGGCACCCCGGCCGTGAACCCGCCGCGATCGGGCTCAGCGACCCGGGCTCGTTCCCCGGTACCGGCGAGATCCTCGCCAGCCTTCTGCACCCCTGGAGACGCCGCCCGGAAGCCGGGCGCGGGCCGAGCTGACCACCGAGCCGGTCCGTCCGGACGCCGGCCCGGCCGCGTCCCGACGGACCTCCACCCCTCCGCCGCCTCTCTCCTGTCCCGCCTTACGACTTGAGGAGTTCGACATGGCCGACGCGATCAACAACCCGTTACGGAGCAAGGTGGCGATCATCGGTATGGGCTGCCGCCTGCCGGGCGGTGCCTCGGACCACCGGACGTTCTGGCGCAACCTGATGGAGGGCAAGGACTGCATCACCCCCACGCCGCCCGACCGGTACGACGTCACCACCCTCGGCAGCCGCCTCCGGGACAAGCCCGGACGGCTCACCGGCGGCCGGGGCGGATACATCGACGGATTCGACGAGTTCGACCCCGCGTTCTTCGGGATCAGCCCACGCGAGGCCGACTACATGGACCCCCAGCAGCGCAAACTGCTGGAGGTCGCCTGGGAGGCCCTGGAGGACGGCGGCCAGCGCCCCGCCGAGCTCGCGGGCAGCGATGTCGCCGTCTACGTCGGCGCGTTCACCCTCGATTACAAGATCCTCCAGTTCTCCGACCTCGGCTTCACCTCGCTGGCCGCGCACACCGCGACCGGCACGATGATGACGATGGTGTCGAACCGTGTCTCGCACTGCTTCGACTTCCGCGGGCCCAGCCTCTCGATCGACACCGCGTGCAGCTCCTCCCTGGTGGCCGTGCACCTGGCCTGCCAGGCGCTGGACCGGGGAGAGAGCGACCTCGCGCTCGCCGGCGGCACCCTCCTGCACATGGCCCCGCAGTACACCGTGGCCGAGACGAAGGGTGGCTTCCTGTCACCCGAGGGCCGTTCACGCACGTTCGACGCGGGCGCCGACGGCTATGTGCGGGCCGAGGGCGTCGGACTGGTCGCGCTGAAGCGGCTGGAGGACGCCGTCCGCGACGGGGACCGGATCCACGCGGTGATCCTCGGCAGCGGGGTCAACCAGGACGGCCGTACGAACGGCATCACCGTCCCCAACGCCGAGGCGCAGGTCTCCCTCATCCGGCGCGTGTGCGCCGAGGCGGGAATCGCCCCCGGCGGACTCCAGTACATGGAGGCACACGGCACCTCCACCCCCGTCGGCGATCCGATCGAGGCCAACGCGCTGGCCAGGGCCCTGGCGGTCGGACGCGCCCCCGGCGACCGCTGCTACGTCGGCTCGGTGAAGACCAACATCGGGCACACCGAGTCCGCCGCCGGAATCGCCGGGCTGATCAAGACCGTGCTGTGCCTCAAGCACCGGTACATCCCGCCCCACATCAACCTGGAGCGCCTCAACCCCGCCATCGACGCGGACGCGCTGCCCTACGAGATCCCCACCCGGCCGACCGCGTGGCCCGAGCACGAAGGGCCCGCGCGCGCCGGGGTGAACTCGTTCGGATTCGGCGGCACCAACGCCCATGTGGTGCTGGAGGAGGCCCCACCGGTGGCGCCGGACGGCCCCGCCACGACCGCAGGACGCACCGCGGCCACCGCCGCCGGCCCACCCGTCGTCCGGAGCGCGCCCACCGCCCCGGACGGACGCGCCTGGAGCATCCTTCCGCTGAGCGCCCGCCACCCGGACGCGCTCGGCGAGCTGGCCGCCGGGATCACGGGCGAACTGGCCGGCGGCGACGGCCGCGCCCCGGTGTCCCTGGCCGACCTCGGTCACACCCTGGCACACCGCCGCCAGCACCTGACCGAACGGCTGTCCGTCGTCTACACCTCGCGCGCCTCACTGGACGAGGCGCTCACGGCATACCGGCGCGGTGAGCCCCACCCCCGGGTCGTCCAGGGCCGTCTGCGAACCGCGGAGGACCGCCGGCTGGTCTGGGTCTTCACCGGCATGGGACCCCAGTGGTGGGGCATGGGCCGGCAACTCCTCCGGGAGGAACCGGCCTTCCGCGAGGCCGTGACCGAATGCGACCGGGTCCTCGGCCGGTTCACCGACTGGTCGCTGCTCGCGGAGATGTCCGCCCCGCAGTCCACGTCGCGGATGGCCGAGACCTGGCTCGCACAGCCCGCGAACTTCGCCGTGCAGATCGGACTCGCGGCCATGTGGCGGGCGTACGGAGTGCGTCCGGACGCCGTGGCCGGACACAGCACCGGTGAGATCGCCGCGTTCTACGAGGCGGGCGTCTACTCGCTGGAGGACGCGGTCCGGATCGTCGTGCACCGCAGCCGGCTCCAGCAGACCCTGGCCGGGACGGGCACCATGCTCGCCGTGAGCCTCTCGGAGGAAGAGGCCGAACAGCGGGTACGTCCCTACCGGGACCGGGTGTCGATCGCCGCCGTCAACAGCCCCACCTCCCTCACCCTCGCCGGGGAGGAGGAGGCGCTGACCCTGCTGGCCGAGGAACTGCGGGCCGAACAGCTCTTCGCCAAGTTCCTCACGGTCGAGGTCCCGTACCACAGCGTCGGCATGGAACGGATCAAGGACGACCTGTTCGAGGCCCTGGCCGGCCTCACCCCGCGCCCCGCCCGGGTCCCCCTGTACCTCACCGGGCAGGAGGGGACCGCGGACGGCCCCGAACTCGACGCGGCCTACTGGTGGAAGAACGTCCGTGACCGGGTGCGCTTCCGGGCGGCCGTCGACCGCCTGGCCGACGACGGCCACCAGGTGTTCCTGGAGATCGGCCCCCACCCGGTGCTCGCCCACTCGATCCGCGAATGCCTCGACGCCAGGGCCGCGTCCGGACTCACCCTGCCCTCGATCCGCCGCCAGGAGGACGAGAGCGAGCGGTTCGCCGCCTCGCTCGCCTCGCTCCACAACCTGGGCACCGGCATCGCCTGGGACACCCTCCAGCCGGCCGGCCGCCCGGTCACCCTGCCCCGCTATCCGTGGAGGCGCGACCGCCACTGGACCGAGCCGGCGGCGGTCGCCCAGGTACGCCTGGGCCGCCTCGACCACCCGCTGCTCGGCCGCCGCACCGACCACGCGGAGCCGACCTGGCAGGCCCGTCTCGACACCGAGACCCTGCCCTACCTCGCCGACCACCGCATCCAGGACACCGTCGTGTTCCCCGCCGCGGGCTACCTGGAGATGGCGGCCCAGGCCGTCCTGCGGATCACCGGAGGCACCCGCGCCGTCCTCGCCGGCATCGACCTGCGCAAGGCGCTCTTCCTGTCCGGCACCGAGGACAGGACCGTGCAGCTGTCGCTCTCCCTGGAGGACGCCGCCTTCACCGTCGCGTCCCCGGCAGGCGGCGACGGGGAGCGGACCGTGCACGCGAGCGGGGTCGTCCGCACCGGGCAGCGGCGCGATCCGGGGCCCCCGCTCGACGCGGCGGCGATCCGCGCACGCACCACCACGCGGCTCGCCGGACCCGACTGCTACACCGCGCTGGCCCGGCTCGGCTACCACTACGGCCCCGCCTTCCAGGCCATCGAAGAGGTGTGGATCGGTACCGGTGAGGTACTGGCCCGGATCCGCCCGCCCCAGGCCATCGGCGACGACGCCGCCCGGCACCACCTCCACCCCGTCCTGCTCGACGCCTGCTTCCAGTCGCTGCTGACACCGCAGACCCTGCGGGAGGACACCGAGCCGGGCGGCGGCATCAGGCTGCCGCTCACCCTGGACGAGGTCGCCCTCGAACCGGTCAGCGACCAACCGCTGTGGGTCCACGCCACGCTGCTCCCCAGCGACAAGGACACGACCCTCGGAGACATCGCCCTCTACGCCGACGACGGCTCCCCGCTGGGCCGGATCAGCGGATTCCGGGCCGCCGACGTGGAGAAGGCGGCGACCACCGTCGCCCGGACCACCATCGACTCCTGGCTCGCGGAGACCGTCTGGACCCAGGCCCCGCCGCAGCCGGACGAGGACGCCGACGCGGCGGCCGCGGCGCGGGACCACGGCTGGCTGGTCCTCGCCGACGGCCAGGGGGTCGCCGACGCCTTCGCCGCCCTCGCGGCGGCCCGGGGCGAACGCTGCCACCTGGTGCGCGCGGGCGACGGATACACCGAAGGCGGGATCGGCGGAGCCCTCACCGTCGACCCCGGGTCCCCGGCCGACCTGGACCGCCTCTTCGCCCATCTGGACCGGCAGGGCGGCCCCTTCCGGGGAGCCGTCCTGCACCTGTGGAACCTCGACCGCCCCCCGCTCGCCCGGTGCGACCGGCGGGCACTGGGCGACCACACGGGCCCCGGCGCCTACTCGCTGGTCGTGCTCGCCCGCACCCTGCTCGCCCGGGGCGGCGCCGGCCGGCTGCACATCGTCACCCGCGGCGCCCAGCCCGTCCTGCCCGGCGAGGCCGTCGAACCGCTCGGGGCGCCCGCCTGGGGCATCGGCCGGGTACTGCGCCACCAGGAGCTCATCGACCACCCCGGCAAGCTGATCGACCTCGACCCCCGGCAGCGGTCAGGGCCCGACGGCGTGCGCGCCGACGCCGAGGCGCTGCTGCGCGAGGTGCTCACCCGCGACGAGGAAGAGGTGGCCCTGCGCGCCGGAGACCGCCGTACCAGCCGGCTGAGCCCCGCCGAGGGCCTGACCCGCCCCCTGCCGCTCAGGCTGCGGGCCGACGGCAGCTATCTGGTGACCGGCGCCTTCGGCGCGCTCGGCCGCCTCCTGTGCCGCACGCTCGTCCGCCGTGGGGCCCGCAGGCTCATCCTGGTCGGGCGCACACCGGTGCCGGCCAGGGAGAAGTGGTCCGGCGCCGACCCGACCGCGGCGGAGGGCCGTGCCGTCGCCCTGCTGCGCGAGCTGGAGGACCTGGGCGCGCAGACCGTCCTGGCCCCGCTCGACATCACCGACGAGGACGCGCTGACCCGCTGGCTCGACGCGTACCGCAGCACCGACCCACCGCCCGTGCGCGGCGTCTTCCATCTCGCCGGACAGGTACGGGACACCCTGGTCACCGACCTGGACCGGTCCGCCTTCGACGCCGTCCACGACCCCAAGACCGTCGGCGCCTTCCTCCTGCACCGGCACCTGAGGGACGAACCGCTCGACCACTTCGTGCTGTTCGCCTCGATCGCCTCCCTGCTGACCACGGCGGGCCAGACCAACTACGCGGCGGGCAACGCCTTCCTGGACGCCCTCGCCCATCACCGGCGTGCCCAGGGCCTGCCCGCGCTGAGCCTGGACTGGGGTCCCTGGGCCACCGGGATGATCGAGGAACTCGGCCTGGTCGACCACTATCTGCACAGCCGCGGCATGAGCTCCCTCGCCCCGGAGGCGGGCATGGGCGTCCTGGAGCGCGTCATCGGCCAGGACCACGCACAGCTGGTCGTCGCCACCGTCGTGGACTGGCCGGTCTTCCTCGCCTGGTACCCGGCCCCTCCGCCGCTGGTGGCCGGCCTGGCCGCGGCGGCGGCCCCTCCGGCGTCCGGGGGATCGGGCAACGCCTTCCTCGACGCCTTCGGCGCCGCCGACGAGGAGACCCGCCGCTCCCTGGTGGCCGGGCGGTTCGCCGAGCTGGCCGCCGCCGTCCTGCGCACCACCGCGGAAAGCGTCGACATGGCGTCCGGCCTCGGCACCCTCGGACTCGACTCGCTGCTCGCCATGGAACTGCGCGCCCGCGTCCACGCCGAACTCGGCGTGGCCCTGCCCGTCGTCGCCCTGCTGAGCGGCACCCCGGCCGGAGAGCTGGCCACCCAGCTGCACGACGGGCTGAGCGCCCTGGTCGCCGCCGAGGACTCCGGTGACGGGACCCGTGCCGTCGAACCGCACCACGACGAGAGCCGGTACCCGCTGACCCAGAACCAGAAGGCGCTCTGGTTCCTGAAACACCTCAACCCCGACGGCTACGCCTACAACATCGGCGGAGCCGTCGAGGTGACCGTCGCCCTCGAACCGGACCTGATGTTCGAGGCCGTCCGCAGGCTGATCGCACGGCACCCGGCCCTGCGCACGAACTTCGTCCTGGAGGACGGCCGGGCCGTCCAGCGGGTCTCCCCGGACGCCGAGCCCGACCTCGCCCTCTTCGACGTGCGGGACCAGGACTGGGACACCATCCACCGGACGATCGTCGCGGAGTACCGCAAGCCCTACGACCTCGCACACGATCCGCTGGTCCGCTTCCGGCTCTTCCGGCGCGGGCCCGAGCGCTGGATCATCATGAAGGCCGTCCACCACATCGTCTCCGACGCCATCTCCACGTTCACCTTCATCGAGGAACTCTTCGAGGTGTACGAGGCGCTGCGGCAGGGACAGGAACCGCAGCTGCCGCCTCCGGCCGCCCGCTACCTGGACTTCCTCAACCAGCAGAACCAGTTCCTGGCCGGGCGCGAGGCCGCGGGCATGCTCGACTACTGGCGCTCCCACCTGCCGGCCGAGGTCCCGCTCCTCGACCTCCCCGTCGACAAGCCGCGCCCCGCCGTGCAGACCCACAACGGCGCCTCGGAGTTCTTCGCGCTCGACACCGAACTCAGCGCCCGCGTCCACGCCCTGGCCCGCGCCCACCACGTCACCCCGTTCATGGTGCTGCTGAGCGCCTACTACCTCCTGCTCCACCGCTACTCCGGCCAGGACGACATCGTCGTCGGCAGCCCGGTGACCGGCCGCACCCGCCAGGACTTCGCGTCCGTCTACGGCTACTTCGTCAACCCGCTGCCGCTGCACGCCGACCTCTCGGGCGCCCCGACCGTCGCCGAACTGCTGGAACAGGTCCGCACGACCGTGCTCGGCGGACTGGACAACCAGGAGTACCCGTTCGTGCTGCTCGTCGAGGAGCTGGGCCTTCAGCACGACCCCAGCCGCTCGGCCGTGTTCCAGGCGATGTTCATCCTGCTGACCCACAAGGTGGTCACCGAGCAGTACGGATACAAGCTGGACTACATCGAACTACCTGAGGAGGAAGGGCAGTTCGACCTCACCCTGTCGGTGTACGAGGACGAGTCCGAGCACCGTTTCCACTGTGTGTTCAAGTACAACACCGACCTCTTCCTCGCGGAGACGGTGCGCCGGATGGCCTCCCACTACACCCGGCTGCTGGACCGGATGACCCGGGCGGCGGGGGACCGGCCCACGTCACGGCTGGAGATGCTCGACGACGCCGAACGGGAGCGGCTGGTGGGGCGGTGGGGCCGGCCCGCCCTGCCCGCCCCCCGCACGTCTCCGGCCTCCACCGTCGGGCCGGAGCCCTTCCTGCCGGTGCACGTCCGGATCGGCCGGGTTGCCGCCGCCCGCCCCGAGGCCGTCGCCGTCACCGTGCCGGCCCCGGACGGCGGGGCACGGCGCATGACGTACGCGGAGCTGGAGCGCCGTGCCGGGGAGTGCGCCCAGCGGCTGCGCGCACGCGGGGTCACCACCGGGTCGGTGGTCGCCCTCCGCCTCGACAAGTCACCCGAACTGATCGTCACCCTCCTCGCCGTGCTCAAGGCGGGCGGATCCTATCTCCCCGTCCAGCCCGACCAGCCCTCGGACCGGCTGGCGCATCTCCTGCGGATCACCGGCGCGGTGCTGCTCGTCACCGACGGCACGGCGGAGCAGGGGCCGTCCGAAGGGCTGCCGGTGGCGACGGTGACCCTCGAGGCGCTGCACACCACCGGGCCCGAGCCCGGCACCTCCCCGGCCCCGGAGGAAGAGGTGGGCCCCGGCTCTCCCGCGTACGTCATCACCACCTCGGGCTCCACCGGGCGTCCCAAGGCCGTCCGGGTCGGCCACGGCAACCTCGCCTCCGCGTACACCGCGTGGCGCGACGCCTACCGCCTGGAGGAGGACGTCCGGGTGCACCTCCAGATGGCCGGTCCGTCGTTCGACGTGTTCACCGGCGACCTGGTCCGTGCCCTGTGCTCGGGCGGGAACCTCGTCCTGGCCGACCGCGACCTCCTCTTCGACACACCGCGCCTCTACCGCACGATGCGTCAGGAACACGTGGACTGCGCGGAGTTCGTGCCCGCCGTGGTGCGCGGCCTGATGGACCACTGCGTCCGCGAGGACCTGAGGCTGGACTTCATGCGGCTGCTGGTGGTCGGTTCGGACGCCTGGAACGTGGGGGAGTACCGGCGACTGGGCGAGCTGTGCGGCCCCCGGACCCGCCTCGTCAACTCCTACGGCCTCACCGAGGCGACGGTGGACAGCGCCTTCTTCGAGGGCCCCGCCGACGACCTCGAACCGGGCCTGATGGTCCCCATCGGCCGGCCCCTGCCGCACAGCACGCTCCATGTCCTCGACCCCCACGGCGAACCCGTCCCGCCGGGCGTCCCCGGCGAACTGTGGATCGGCGGCGACGGCGTGGCCCTGGGATACGCGGGGGACCCGGAGCAGACCGCGCGGCGCTTCGTCACCCGCACCCTGAGTCGCCGGCCCGGCGCCACGCCCGAGCGGTTCTACCGGACCGGCGACATCGCCCGCTGGGACGCGCACGGCCGCGTCCACCTGCTCGGCCGTACCGACGGGCAGGTGAAGCTGCGCGGCCACCGCGTCGAGACCGGCGAGATCGAGGCTCACCTGCACCGCTGGCCGGCGCTCGCCCGTGCCGTGGTCACCGTACGCACCGACACCCGCCAGGACCCCGCGCTCTGCGCCTACTGCGTCCCCGCACCCGGCGCCACGCTGGACCGGGGGGCGCTCCGGCGCCACCTGGCCGGCGCCCTGCCCTCGTACATGATCCCGTCGTACTTCGTGGAGATGTCCGCGCTGCCGCTCACGTCCAACGGCAAGGTCGACCTCGCGGCCCTCCCGGCCCCCCGCGCCGAGACACGGGAGCGCACCCACGAGCCGCCGACCACCCTCTACGAGGTGAGCGTGGCCCGGCACTGGAAGGCGCTCCTGGACCTCGAACAGGTGGGTCTGGAGGACGACTTCTTCGAGTCCGGGGGCAGTTCGGTCAAGCTCATCGAACTCCTCCACCACCTGCGGACCGAATTCGGTGTCAGCGTCCCCGTCAGCCGGCTGTACCGCACCACGACCCTGCACGGCATGGCGGCCACGGTCCAGGACGTCCTGCACGGCACGTCCGCCGACGAACTGCCCTTCCTCTCGTTCAACGGCGGGCAGTCCCGGCTCCTCTTCGCCTTCCCGCCCGCGGGCGGCCACGGACTCGTCTACCGCGGCCTCTCCGCCCACCTCCCGGAGTACACCGTCATAGGCTTCAACTACCTCCCCGGAGACGACAAGGTGACCCGGTACGCCGACCTGATCGAGTCGGCCCGGCCCGAGGGGGCGTGCCTGCTCCTCGGCTACTCCCTCGGCGGCAACCTCGCCTTCGAGACCGCCAAGGAGCTCGAACGCCGGGGGCGCCAGGTCGCCCACGTCGTCGTCCTGGACTCCCGCCGCATCCTGGAACCCTACGAACCGGGCGACGAGGGGATCCGCGCCTTCGAGGCCGAGCTGGCCGAACACCTGCGCAAACACACCGGCTCCGAGGCCGTCGCCCGCGAGACACTCGCCCACGCCGCCGAATACCTGGCCTTCTGCGGACGTACCCCCAACACCGGCACCGTCACCGCGGCGGTCAGCGTCATCACCGACGAGGAGAAGGCATCCCTGTACGCCGCGGGCGAGCGGGGTACCTGGCACGGCAGCTCCGCCGGCACCACCACCGTGCTGCGCGGCTCCGGCACCCACGCCGACATGCTCGACCCCAAGCACCTCGCCCGCAACGCCGAGCTGGTGCGCGCCGTACTGACGGGGGACGCGGCCCATGGCGGATGACGACTCCACCGACTGGACCAGCAGGCGGCGCGCACCCGGCACGGCACCGCGCGTCATCGTCATCGGCGCCGGTGTGGCCGGCCTCTCCACCGGCTGCTACGCGCAGATGAGCGGCGCCAGGACCCGGATCTTCGAGAAGCACGTGCTGCCCGGCGGCTGCTGCACCGCGTGGTCGCGCGACGGCTACCTCTTCGACTACTGCATCGAATGGCTGATCGGCACCGCTCCGGGCAACGACGCCCACCGGGTGTGGCGCGAACTGGGCGCGTTCGACGGCAAGACGATGACCAACTTCGACCTGTTCAACAAGGTCGAGGACGAGAGCGGCCGGTCGGTGCTCTTCTACAACGACCCCGACCGGCTGGAGGCCCACCTTCTGGACCTCTCGCCCGCCGACGCCGGTCCCGTCCGGGCCTTCACGCGTGACCTGAGACGGTTCACCGGCATCGAGCTGTACCCCTTCCTGACCGCGCCCCCGCTGCGCACCGTCCGGGAGAGGGCGGCGCTGCTGCGCACGGTCCTGCCCGCCTTCCGGCTGTTCTGGCGCACCGCGGCGACACCGATGCACACCTTCGCCGACACCTTCCAGGACCCGCTGCTGCGCCGGGCGTTCCGCAACATCTTCTTCCAGGACCCGGAGGGCTTCCCGCTCCTGCCGTACCTCTTCAACATGGCCGCCGCCCACCACGGCAACGCCGGATTCCCGCAGGGCGGCTCGCTGGGCCTCGCCCGCTCCGTGGAGGAGCGCTATCTCGGTCTCGGGGGCACGGTCACCTACCGGGCCCGCGCCGAGAGGATCCTGGTCGAGAACGGCCGCGCGATCGGCGTGGAGCTCAGGAACGGCCGCCGCTACTACGCCGAGCACGTCGTCGCGGCCTGCGACGGCCACACCACCGTCCACACCCTGCTCGGCGGCAGGTACACGAGCCCCCGGATCGACAAGCTCTACACCGACCTGCTGGAGCGCCCCGGCACCCTGTTCCCCGCGGTCGTCTCCGCCTTCGTCGGGGTCCGGGGCACGATCGGCCCCGAGGAGGCCCACAGCACCACCCATCTGCTGTCCGCGAAGGACGCCGCCCGGCTCCCCGGCACCCTCCAGAACAGCCTGGTCGCGCAGGTGCGTTCCCGCTACTCCGACGGATTCGCTCCGCCGGGCCACAGCGTCGTGCACTGCACCTACTTCAGCGACTTCGGCTACTGGAAGGAACTGCGTACCAGGGACCGCAAGGAGTACCGCGCCCGCAAACGCGAGGTCGCCGACTTCGTCCGCGCCTTCCTGGGGCGCCGTACCCCGGGACTTGCCGAGCGCATCGAGCTGATCGACGTGGCGACTCCCGCCACCACACACCGGTACACCGGCAACCACGACGGTTCCATCCTGGCCTGGAAGGCGTTCTCCGACGCCGACGACGTCGCCGCCCGGCTGGTCGGCAAGGACCGGATGCGGCTGCCCGGACTGAGCGGCTTCTCCATGGCCGGCCAGTGGGTCGGCATGGGCGGTCTGATCCGCGCCGCCTCCACCGGCCGCTTCGCCGTCCAGTACCTCTGCCGCGAACTCGGCCTGGAGTTCCGGGCGTGGGAGAGCGACGGGGCCGAGCCCTGGCATCCGGGGAAGCTGGGGCACCTGCCCCAGCTCGACCGCTGGTCCGCGCGGGAGGAGACCGGCTCATGACGGACAGGACGAACGGGACCCGGCCGGGCGCCCCCGACCGCAGAGAGACCATGATCATCATCGGCGCCGGGCTCGGCGGCCTCTCCACCGGCTGCTACGCGCAGATGAACGGCTACCGCACCCACATCCTGGAGATGCACGAACTGCCCGGAGGCTGCTGCACCGCCTGGGACCGCGGCGGCTTCACCCTGGACGCCTGCGTCAGCTGGCTCCTCGGCAGCGGCCCCGGCAACGAGATGCACCAGATCTGGCTGGAGCTCGGCGCGTTGCAGGGAAAGGAGGTACGCCACTTCGACGTGTTCAACATCGTCCGCGGACGCGACGGCAGAGCCGTCCACTTCTACTCCGACCCCGACCGGCTGGAGGCCCACCTCATCCAGCTCTCACCGGCCGACGCCAAAGCGGTCCGCCGGTTCTGCGCCCACCTGCGCACCTTCCGCAAGGCCCTCGCCGTCTACCCCTTCCTCAAACCCGTCGGCCTGATGACCCGCACCGAACGCTGGCGGATGCTCGCCTCGTTCCTCCCGTACTTCAACACCGTCCGGAGCACCATCACCGTCCTGATGACCGACTTCTCGGCACGGTTCAAGGACCCGCTCCTGCGCGAGGCGTTCAACTTCATCCTGTACGAGAAGCACCCCGCCTTCCCGGTGCTCCCCTTCCACTTCCAGCTCGCCTCGCACGCCAACCTCTCCGCGGGCGTCCCCGAGGGCGGTTCACTGGGCCTGGCCCGTTCGATCGAACACCGCTACCGGCGCCTGGGCGGCGAGGTCTCGTACAACACGAAGGTCGAGACCGTGCTCGTCGAGGACGACCGCGCCGTCGGCGTCCGGCTCAGCGACGGACAGGAACTCCGCGCGGACATCGTCGTGTCGGCCTGCGACGGCTACACCACCACCATGAAGCTCCTGGGCGGCCGCTATCTCGACGACACCTACCGGCGCCTGTACACCCGGACCATCCACGAACCCGGCATGGTCTTCCCCGGCTACTTCACCCTCTTCCTCGGCCTCTCCCGCCCCTTTCCCGGAGGAGACCCCTGCACGACCTACCTGCTGGACGAGTCCACGGCGGCCCAGCTGACCGGCATCCGCCACCCGAGCGTCAACGTCCAGTTCCGCAGCCGCCATTACCCCGAACTCTCACCGAGCGGAACCACCGTCGTCTACGCCACCTACTTCTGCGACATCGCCCCCTGGCGCGCCCTGGACGAAGGCCCCGAACAGGTCACCCGGGTCCGCGGCGGCGAGCAGCTGCACACCCTGCCGGTCCGGCACGGCCGCGGCTACTACGCCGCCAAACGGCGGGCGCGCGAGACGCTCGTGGACTTCCTGGAGCAGCGCTTCCCCGGCGTCCGGGACGCGATCGTCGTCCGTGACGTGTCCAGCCCCCTCACCCAGGTCCGCTACACGGGCAACTACGACGGCACGGTGCTCGGCTGGCAGCCCTTCGTGGAGAGCGGGGAGACGCTGGAAGAGCTGATCAAGCAGCACGGCCCCGGACTCCCCGGGCTGCGCGACTTCTACCAGTCCGGCGTATGGGCCACCACCGGCGGGCTGATCCGGGCCGCCGCCGCCGGACGCCACGTCATGCAGTTCGTGTGCCGCGACGACGGCAGGCCCTTCACCGCGTCGGTGGACCGCACCGCGCCTTTGCCCACCCACCGCGTGATCCCCGTACCGGCACGCCCCGACCCCCGCGCCGCGGCCGGCCGGCGGACCACCGGCACACGGACGACAGGGAAGGCAGGAAAGACCCCATGAAGATCAAGAAGTGGGTGGTCCGCGAGCACGTCGAGGGCGTGCCCGACGTGGACCGCGTCTACGAGAAGGTCGTCGAGGAACTCGATGTGGACCTCGCGCCCGACGAGATGCTCCTGCGCACCCTCTACGTCTCCGTCGACCCCTACCTCCAGGGCATCGCTCTGGACACCCCGCTCGGGGGCCACATGGGGGCCGACTCGATCATGGAGGTGCTGGAGTCCGGACCGCTCGCCGCCCACCGCCCCGGCGACCTGGTCCAGGGATTCGGCGGCTGGCGCTCCCACCTGGTCGGCACGGGCGCCGCCGAACTCTGGCAGACCGGGACCTTCCCCATGGTCTTCCCCGCCTACCGCAGGCTCGACCCCGGCCGGTACGACGACGCCCTGCCGCTCTCCACCGCCCTGAGCGTGATGGGCGGACCCGGCATGACGGCCTGGGGAACCCTCACCAAGTACATGACGGTCAGACCCGGCGACACCTTCGTCATCAGCGGGGCCTCCGGCGCGGTGGGCGCGCTCGTCGGCCAGCTGGCCGCCCTCGCGGGCGCCCGGGTCGTCGGCACCACCTCCTCCCCGCAGAAGGCGGACTACCTCACCGGCCTCGGTTTCGACACCGTCGTCACCTACCGGCACGGGGACGGCGCCGACACCATCGCCAAGGACCTGGCACGGGCGGCCCCGGACGGCGTCGACCGGTACTTCGACAACCTCGGCGGCGCCGTCACCGACGCGGTGTTCCCGATGCTCAACGTCGGCGGCCAGGTAGCCGTGTGCTGGCAGTGGGCGACCCAGGTCGGCAACGAGGGCGTCGGGCCCCGGCTGCTGCCCTACCTCATGTTCCCGCGGGCGACCGTCCGGGGGGTCTTCTCGCTGGAGTGGTTCACCGACGAGAACTGGCAGGCCCTCCACACCGAACTGGGCAGCAGGGTCCGGCGCGGCGAGGTCGTCTGCGACCACACCTTCCACTACGGCTTCGACAACATCCCCACCGCCTACGACAGCCTGTACCGCGATCGCGCGGTCAACCGCGGCAAGGTGCTGGTCGAACTCTGACCGACCCGGCGCTCCCATCCGCACGCCGAACTCCGAACTCCGAACGAAGGCCTCACCGGTACGGCCAAGGAGGCACAGTGACCGCCATCGAACAGCAGACCGCCGACCCCGCAGCCCCGCCCCTGGTCCCGATGCACCGCCTGCGCTTCGAGGAACCGGGCCCGCCCCGCCTCGCCGCACTGCCGGACGGGTCCCCCGCCTGGCTGGTCAGCAGACACTCCGACGTCCGCCGGGTCCTCTCGGACCCCCGCTTCGGCCGCGCCCGGCTGTACGCGGACGAGGCGCCCTCACCCTCCGGCGTACCCGACCTGGTGAACAACCCCGACCTGATGTTCAACCAGGACGGCCCCGACCACCTGCGGCTGCGCCGCACCCTGCGCCGCGCCTTCACCCCGAGGGCCGTCGCCCGCTGGCGGCCCTGGATCACCGGCATCGTGGAACAGCTCCTCGACCGGCTGGAAGAGGAACCGCGCCCGGCCGACGTGGTCGAGACGTTCACCCTGCCGCTCCCGGTCGCCGTCATCAGCCGGCTGATGGGGCTCGACGAGTCCGTCCGGGGCCGGATGCGCCACTGGAGCGAGCACGCCTTCTCCGACGGCTCCCACGCCGGGGAGCAGGTGGAGTCCGTACTCAGGGAGTTCAGCGACTTCGGCGCCCAGCTCCTCGCGGAACGGCGCCGCACACCGGGCGACGACCTGATCAGCGGCCTGGTCCGGGCCGCCGACCAGGAAGGCGGCATCCCCGAGGCGCAGTTGGTGAGCCTGGTGTGCGGACTGGTCGTCGGCGGCCACGACAGCACGATGACCATGCTCGGCAACGGACTGCTCTACCTCCTCGGGGAGCGGCCGGAGACCTGGCACCGGCTGGGCGCCGACGAGGAGGCGGCCGGCACGGTCGCGGACCGGCTCATCCACCTCGTCCCGCTCGGGGACGACCGGGGCTCCGCACGCCATGCCTCCACGGACGTCGAGATCGGCGGGGTGACGATCCCGGCCGGGGCGGTCGTCCTCGCGGACTGCGGGATGGCCAACCGCGACCCGGAGGTCTTCCCGAGCGGTCTGGCCGACGGCCTCTTCACCCCGCTGGAGGCGCCGACCCTCTCCTTCGGTGCCGGAGCGCACTACTGCCTGGGCGCGTGGCTGGCCCGGGCGGAACTCCAGACCGCCCTGCACCGCCTGGCCGCCCGCTTCCCGGGACTGCGCCTGGCCGAACCGGTGGGCACGGTCACCTGGCGGACCGGCAGCACCTCCCGCAGCCCGCAGAGCCTCGCCGTGACCTGGTGACCGCCCGCGCCAGGCGGGTCGGAACGCCCTGGCCCCCGCGCGCCGCCGACCGAGCCCCCCGCCGCGTCACACCGGCGCGGCGGGGGCCGCCAGGTGTCCGCACTGCCGGGCCTCCAGCGCCTCGACACGCGCGGCCTGCTCCTCGGTGACCACATCGCAGATCCAGTCCCAGTGCACCGTGACCAGATCACCCGCGGCGACCGGGTCGATGAGGCTCCGGCCGCCGACGGCCCAGCGCACGGTGTCCTCCCGTTCCGGGCCGGGCGCCGGCGTCACGCCGTCCCACACCAGCGGCCGGGACCGCACGGTGGCACTCCCCCCGTCCACGCGCACCACCCGCGCGGTCCGGATACGGCACCGGTCCAGCACGTCCAGGGCGGCCGGGTGGCCGCTGCCGCGCAGCAGCGCCGCCCACGGGTACACCTCGAACACCTGGAAGCTGTGGTGGGCCAGGGCCCGCTCCGACGCCTCGCGCCACGTACCCCCGAGCTGCCCGCGGAAGCGGTCGAGCAGGCGCTCCACGAGAGCCGCCGAATCGGCCGGGCCCAGCAGGTCGTTGCCGATCCAGTAGGCCTCGACCACCCGCGCGTCGAGCGGGTCGGCGATCCCGGCCGCCTCCGCGAGGAACTCCAGATAGCACCAGGCCCCCTCGAACCGCCGCGCCCGCCGCTCGATGTCCGCGGTCGCCCCCGGCCGGAGCAGCGCGGAGGCGTCGTCGGGACCGCAGTATCCGAGTGCGTTGGGCGGGTACGCGTACCGCGCGAACAGGAGCGCGCCCTCGGCGGACATTCAGCAGATCCTCGGCAACTGCTCGCCGACCGGGAGCCCGACGACCCGGCTGCCGCCCAGCCCGGTCCTCGCCACCACCATCCCCGGGTGCTCGGGTACACAGGTCCCGATCCGGCAGGCGGAGCGCCCCAGGGGATGGGCCCGCAGCGCGGCGAGCACCTGGTCCGCGGACGCGGACGGCACGATCGCGATCAGCTTGCCCTCGTTGGCCACCTGCAACGGGTCGAGTCCGAGCAGGCTGCACGCGTCCCGTACCGCCACCGGTACCGGCAGCGCGCGCTCCACCAGGTCGATGCCGACCGACGAGGCGCGGGCGATCTCGTTGAGTGAGGCCGAGACGCCCCCGCGGGTCGGATCGCGCAGTACGCGCAGGTCCGCGCCGGTGGCGATCATGTCGGCGACCACCCCGTGCAGGGGCGCGGTGTCGCTCTCCACGGCCGTACCGAACTCCAGGCCCTCCCGGCAGCTCATCACCGCGACACCGTGCACCCCGATGTCGCCGCTGACCAGCACGGCGTCTCCGGGCCGGGCGCGGCGCGGGCCGATGTCCACGCCGTCGGGGACCAGGCCGATGCCGGAGGTGTTGAGGTAGACACCGTCGCCGCTGGCGCTGTCCACCACCTTGGTGTCCCCGGTGACCAGCCGGACCCCGGCGGCCCGCGCGGCCGCGCCGACGGCCTCGGCGACCCGGCCCAGGTCGGCCAGGGCCGTGCCCTCCTGGAGGATGAACGCGGTGGACAGGTACAGCGGCACCGCGCCGGACATCGCCAGGTCGTTGACCGTCCCGTTCACCGCGAGATCACCGATCGACCCGCCCGGGAAGAACATCGGCTTCACCACGTAGGAGTCGGTGGAGAACGCGAGCCGGGTCCCGGCGGCCCCGATGCCCAGGACGGCCGAGTCACCGAGTTCGGACGAGGCCGCCGTCCCGTACGCGGGCAGGAACAGATGCTCGACCAGTTCGGCCGACATCGCGCCGCCGCCGCCGTGGCCCATCATGACGGAGCCGGTGTCCCGCAGCGGAACCGGGCAGACCCACCCCTCGAAGTCGAGGGGCTCCACCCCGTCGTGCACGGTGTCCGTCATGTGGCATCGACCAGTTCCAGCCGGCGGTGGGTGTAGTAGGCGGCGCAGGCGCCCTCGGAGGACACCATCGTCGCGCCCAGCGGCTTGCGTGGTGTGCACTCCTTGCCGAACGCCGCGCACTCCTGCGGTTTGATCTGGCCCTGCAGCACCTCTCCGGACCGGCACAGCGACGACTCCTGTGTGCGGATGCCGGACACGTCGAAGCGCCGCTCGGCGTCGAACGCGCCGTATTTCTCCGCCAGTCGCCAGCCGCTCAGCGGAATCGCCCCGATGCCCCGCCACGTCCGGTCGGTCACCTCGAAGACGTCCCGCAGCATCGCGACGGCCGGGGCGTTGCCCTCGTCGCGCACGGCGCGCGGATAGGCGTTCTCGACTTCGTGGCGGCCCGATTCGAGCTGGATGACCGTCCGTCTGATGCCCTCCAGGATGTCCAGCGGTTCGAATCCGGTGATCACGATCGGGACCTCGTACCTCTGGGCCAGCGGCGGGTACTCCGACGTGCCCATCACGCTGCACACGTGCCCGGCGGCGAGGAAGGCCTGGACGCGGCAGGCGGGCGATTCCATGACGGCGGCGATCGCCGGCGGCACGAGCACATGGGACACGAGCAGCGAGAAGTTCCGGACGCCGAGGCGCTTGGCCTGGTACACGGCCATCGCGTTGGCCGGCGCGGTGGTCTCGAAGCCGATCCCGAAGAAGACGACCTCCTTCTCCGGGTTCTGCCGGGCGATCTTCAGGGCGTCCAGGGGGGAGTAGACCACCCGTACGTCGCCGCCCGCGCTCTTCACCGAGAACAGGTCCTGACCGCTGCCCGGCACCCTCAGCATGTCGCCGAAGGAGCAGAAGACGACATCGGGCCGGGCGGCGATCGCCAGGGCCCTGTCGATGACCTCCAACGGTGTGACGCAGACGGGGCAGCCGGGGCCGTGAATCAACTCGATGCCCTCGGGCAGCAGTTGATCGATACCGTGCCGGATGATCGAGTGGGTCTGGCCGCCGCACACCTCCATCAGCGACCACGCCCGGGTGGTCACCGCGTGGATCTCGTCGAGCAGCCGCTTGGCCGGCTCGGGGTTGCCGAACTCTTCGAGGTACTTCACCGGCCGGCTCCTTCTACGAGATCCCGCTGCTGGGCGGCCTGTTCGAGACCGTCGCCGAACTCCTCCGCCAGGATCCCGAGCCGCTCGAAGTTGGCCAGGGTCTCCTCGGCCGAGCGTTCGTCCAGGCGCTGGATGGCGAATCCGACGTGCACGATGACGTATTCGCCGATCGTCACATCAGGGATGTACTGGAGGCACACCTCCTTGCGTACGCCACCGAAGTCGACGTCGGCCATCAGGGTGCCGTCCACCTCGACGGTGCTGAGGACACGTCCTGGTACTGCCAGACACATGGTTTCTCTTCTCTGTGGATCCCTCGAAGGCCCAGAAGCCCGCCGGCGCGGCCGGGTCAGCCGGAGGCCGCGACCAGAAGCTGCCCGAACGCGATCCCGCCGTCGTTCGGAGGAAGCAGCCGTGGACGCAGCACGGTGAAGCCCCGCTCGGTCAGGAGGCGGTGGGCGGCGTCCAGGAGGACGGCGTTCTGGAAGACGCCACCGCCGAGCGCCACCACACCGAGGCCGGTCCTCTCCCGGCAGATCTCCGCGAACCGGGCGACGAGCCCGGCGACGGACGCATGGAAACGCGCCGCGATCACCTCGGGCGCCACCCCGGCCCGTACGTCGCGGACCACCGCGCGGACGACCGGCCCGGGATCGGCCACGGCCTGCTCCTGGGACGTCGCGGAGGGCAGGCCGAAGGCGTAGCGGTCGCGGGGGGCGCACTCCTCCGCCCGCGCGGCCCGCGCCAGCCCCTCCAGCTCGACGGCCGCCTGCGCCTCGTGGTCCACGGTGTGCCGGACACCGGACAGCGAGGCGACGGCGTCGAACAGCCGGCCCATCCCGGAGGTGGGTACGCAGCCGAAGCCGGTGCCGAACTGATGGGCCAGCACGTCCCGTTCCCTCGGCGGACAGGCACGGACCGCGGGCAGTTCCTCGTCCCAGCCGATCCCGGCCGCCCGCAGATGGGCGAGCGCCATCCGGTACGGCCGCAGCACGCTCGCGTCACCCCCGGCGAGCGGCACGTATCCCAGATGGCCCGCCCTGCTGAACGACTTGTAACCGGCGATCAGCGCCTCACCGCCCCAGGCCGCTCCGTCGGTGCCCTGGCCGGTGCCGTCGAAGGCGATCCCGATCACGCTCTCGTCCGGGCCGAGTCCGTGTTCCCCCATGACAGAGGCGATGTGCGCGTGATGGTGCTGCACCGTCCGGACCGGCCGCCCCCGCGCGTGCTCCCGGGCCCAGGTCCCGGACCGGTAGCCGGGATGCGGGTCGGTGACCAGCTGCCCTGGGGTGACCCCGGTGAGGCGCTCCAGACGCTCCTCGGTCCGGGTCAGCGCCTCGACCGTGGCCGGTGCGTCCATGTCCCCGATGTGCTGGCTGACCCAGGCGTAGCGGCCCTCGCCCAGCGCACAGGTGTTCTTGAGGTCGGCGCCGACCGCGAGCGTGGGCGGTACGTCGAAGGGGAGCGCGAGGGGCAGGGGCGCGTACCCCCGTGACCTGCGCACCGGAAGCTCGGCACCCGCCACGAACCGGCTGACCGAGTCGTCGCACGGCACATGGATCTCCCGGTCGTGCCGCAGCCAGGCGTCGACCAACGGGGCCAGCTCGGCCAGGGCCTCGGCGTCCCCGGTGACGATCGGTTCACCCGACAGGTTCGCCGAGGTCATCACCAGCGCGTCCGGCCCCGGAGGGTCGTCCCCCGTCCCGAAGAGCAGGACGTGCACCGGCGTGTACGGGAGCATCACCCCGAGGTCCGGGTTGCCCGGTGCGACGGACGGTGACACCCCGCCGGACGTTCCGGTCGCCGGTCGCCGGGGCAGGAGGACGATCGGCCTGCGGGCACCGGTGAGCAGGGCCTCCTCGTCGTCGGTGAGCCTCACGAGCTCCCCGGCGGCCGCGAGACCGGACACCATCACCGCGAACGGCTTGTCCCCGCGCCGCTTCCGGCGCCGCAGCTCGCGCACGGCGTCGTCGTTGCGGGCGTCGCACGCCAGGTGGTAGCCGCCGAGGCCCTTGACCGCGACGATCCGTCCCGCGGCGAGCAGTTCGCGCGCGCCCCGCAGGGCGTCCTCGCCGGTGACGGGTACCGCCGTGTCCGTGCGGACGAGTTCGAGCCGGGGGCCGCAGGCGTGGCACGCGATGGGCTGCGCGTGGAAGCGCCGGTCGGCCGGGTCCTCGTACTCGGCCCGGCAGTCCTCGCACATCGGGAAGCCGGCCATCGTGGTGGCGGCCCGGTCGTAGGGGGTGCCCGTGACGATCGTGAACCTGGGTCCGCAGTGGGTGCAGGTGATGAAGGGGTGGCGGTGGCGCCGGTCGGCCGGATCGCGCATCTCGTCGAGACAGGCCTGGCAGGTGGCGATGTCCGGGGAGACCAGCGTGCGGGCCCGGCCGCCCCCGGTGGAGGCCTCGATGGTGAACTCGGTCGCGCCGGTGGGCGGTTGATCGAACGCGCGGACGTCCTCGACGATCGCGAGCGGCGGGGCGTCGGCCACGAGCCGCCGGCCGAACTCCTCGACCGCCTCAGGAGCGCCCTCGACCTCCGCGACCACACCGGCGCCGGTGTTCGTGACCCGGCCCGCGAGCATCAGCTCCGAGGCGGTGACGTAGACGAAGGGCCGGAAACCCACGCCCTGCACCACCCCGCGCACCTCGAACCCGCGCCGGATCCGCTGGGTGCGGGCCTGCCCCATCATCTCCAGGCCCGCCAGCGCCTCCCTGGCCTTGGCCCGGTCGATGACCTCCACCGCGAACCCCATGTGCAGGAGCACCCAGTCGCCGTCGGCGGGGGCCTGGTCGAGCATCCCGATGTTGACGCGCCGCCGCGCCCCCTCCACATCGACGAGCGCGAGCTGGCCGGCGTACCCGTCCACGATCTCCACCACGCGGCCGGGGATGCCAAGACACATGATCAGGTTCTCCGGTGTTAGACGCTCTGGGGATGTCCGGCGTGCGGGCCGGGCGCGGCCGGCAGCAGCCGCCCGACCAGCGCGCGCACGACGTCGGCCGCACCGGGCACCGCCGCGTGGACCGTGCTGCTGAGACCGATGCCCTCCTCCACTCCGGCCGGGGTGCAGCCGACGAGGTAGGTGACCGGAAGAGTACCGCCCAGTTGGCCCAGGTTTGCCAGCACCGCAACGGGATTCATGCCATGTGCGTCGAATTCACCCGTTCCGAGGTCATCCGTACCGATCTCCAGTACGGTCATCTCACCGGGCGGGCCGTCTCCCGGATACGCGTCCACCAGGATCAGCGCGTCGTATCCGTCGAGCAGGTCGTACGCGAGATGCATCCCCCGGATCCCGTAGTCGACCACGCGGACGCCCGGAGGCAGTCCGCCGGCTTCCGCGAGCCGCCGCACCACCTCCGGACCGAAGCCGTCGTCGCTCAGGAAGAGGTTGCCGACGCCCGCCACGAGCACACGCCCGGCCACGTCGCTCCGCATGTTCCGCTCCTCAGGTGGATGGCTGACCCGTGCGGGTCAGCCGCCGCCGGACCGGAGGTCCGGGGCGTCCGGGTCGTGGGGGCCCTGCGGCTGGACTGAGGTGTCGGACTTCTTGTCCGAGGAACCCTCGGGCCGGTCGGCCGGGCCGCCGGACGGCTGGTCGGACCCCGTGTCGCGTGAGCCCTTGCGGCCCCGTACCTCCTGGGGCTCCTCCGCCAGGTGCTCGCCCGGCACGTCGGAATACGGCCTGTCGGTCATGGGAACCACGTCCTCACTCACATCGAACGGATCTTCAGGTACCGGCGGATGTCGGGGATGGACTTCACCGCGGCGCCCACGGCGATCAGCGCGGCGGCCGAGACGACGGCGGTGGTGAGTACGCCCAGGGTCTTCACGATCGGCTCTCCTCTCGGTGTTCCGGACTCCCGGCGGGCAGCGGTTCGAGCTCGTCGGGCGCGAAGTAGAGATAGCGGCCGTACCAGTCGTGCAGGTCGGCCGCCGGGTCGTCGAGGAGGACCACCGCGACATGGGTGCCGCCGTCCACGTCCGAGAGGACGGCTGTGACCCGCGCGACCTGGTCGGCGAGGAAGAGGTCCTGGGCGTCGGCCCGCCGGGAGGGGCGCAGCCTGACGAAGCTGCCCTTGGCGACGCGCACACCGTCGACCACCACCGCGTCGCTCCCCGGCCGTACGTCCGCGTCGGACGCCGGATCCCACCAGGGAGCACCCTCGGTGCCGAAGGTGTCCGGGGCGGCGGTCTCCGCCCGGGGATCGCGCAGCAGGCCGTGCAACTGCCGCATGCCGGACTCGGACATGCCGTCGCACCGGTCGATGATCTCCCGGGCCCGAGGATCGGTCGCCCGTGCCTCGGCCTTCTCCTTCTCGGTCATGGTCATCACCCGCAGGGTCAGGATCTCGTCGATCTCGGTCGAGTCGAAGAGGGCCCCGGCGCTCTGCTCGGCCACCTCCGGGTAGTCGTACAGGATGATCGGGGCGCCCAGCACGGTGTCCGTCGAGCCCCGCACCCCGGCCAGGACCGGCCAGCACCGGCGCTGCCGGCAGCGACCGGCGGCAGCGGCCGCCTCGTCCGGCGGTTCGAGCAGGGACACGAACGCGGCGTCGTGCGCGTCCAGGATCAGATGGGCGCCGATCAGCGAGGCGCGGCAGGCGGCGTCCTTGTCGTCGGCGGGCTCGGGGTGCTCGTTGCGGACGGACACCGAGAGACGGACGTAGCCGTCGTCGACGACGGGCCGTGTACGGATCCGGACCGTCAACGGCTGCCGCCTGCGCACGATCCGGCCCACCACCGAGCCGCGCGTGTCGGTCAGCGGCTCCGACTCCTCACCGCCGGCCACCTGACGCAGGGTGTCGACGGGCCCCGTCAGGCCGGCCGCGGGCAGGGTGATCTCGTGTTCGACCGCCTCGTCCCAGGTCAGCTGCCGCACCCCGTCCACGTCGAGCGACGCCACCGGGGTGTGCCCGCCGTCCGCCTCACGCCGCTCCACCTCCCTGACCCGCACCTGGAGGAAGCGGAGGCGCACCGTGACCGCCCCGCCCGACTCTCCGGGAGCCAGCAGGCACTGCGTCTCCATCTCCGGTTCCTCACCGAAGCTCGCCGCCGCCGCGAGCGGTGGTCCGAGGACTCCGAACTGCCACCGCGACCGGTTCTTGTGCGCGCTCGCCCGGTACGGGTAGAGCAGGTACCCCTCGTAGAGGACCGCGTCGGCGACCGCGCGCACCTGGTCGACGCTCACCGGACCACCTCACCGTTCTCGGCCAGCAGAGCGTCCACCGTCTCCTCCCAACTGGTGAGGCCGCGCTTCGCACGGAAATCCGCGAAGCGGGCGAGCACGTCGTGATCCAGCCTGATCCAGCCGGTGTTGGGGAAGTGGTACGCCATCATCTGCCGCCACACCGCGACCGGCAGCTCGTGCCGGGCCTCGCGGTCCCACGGGACGCGCTGCACCGCGAACCCCGCCTGGCCCCGGGTGAACACGGTCCCCGAGAACATCAGCGTCAGGGGCACGGCGCCGTCCCGGAGGGCGTGCAGATACCGGGACCCGACCACGTCGAAGTCGTAGGTGCAGGGCAGGGGCAGATCGAACTCGGTGGCGCCGGTGAACCCCTGCACCGTCGTGTCGCACTGCATCCACTGGAACGGCCGCAGGGTGTCCGACCAGCGTTCCCGTTCCCCGAACAGGGCGTGCAGGCCGTCCCGTTCGATCGCGTCGTAGGGGCGGCGCTGCGGTTCGATGCGCACCTGGCAGTGCAGGGCGATCGCGTGGATCCGCCGGCCGGCCCTCTCCTCGATCCGCAGGCGCGCGGTCAGTTGCGGGGCCGCCGTGTACGGCTCGGCGACGACGTCGAGCACGGAGAACGCGAGGTCGCTCACCGCGCCTCGGCTCCGGCGGCCGGCCGGCTGCGGCCGTCCACCTGCGCGAAGAAGGCGTCCATCGCGGTGTGCGCCTCCTGGCCGCCGTCGAAACCGCGCCACACCGTCCGCAGTCTGCCGACCAGTTCGTAGCAGGTGTCGACGGGCACCAGATGGCAGCTGCCGCCTCCGCCGTCGAAGCGGCGGACCAGCAGTGCCTCGACGTCGGGCCGCAGGACGGACAGTTCCGGGGCGGCCTTGACCACTCGCTCCCAGGCGTCGAGCGGCAGCTCGGACTCCGTCGCACCGGCGGGCCCCGGATAGAAGGCGACGACGCGGTCCTGGACCGAGTTGCGAAACAGGAACGCCAGCCCGACCGGGATCTGTAACTCGTCCCAGGCGCGCCCGTCCATGGTCAGGCCCTCGAAACGCAGATAGCGGTCGGGGACGGCGCGGTAGCGCAGATCGGCCCCCTCGTCCGCGAACAGGAGGCAGCACGCCCGGCAACCGCACAGCAGGGCACGGCTTTCGACGTTCACCAGGTGCGCGTGGTCCTCACCGACCGGGGCGGCGCACAGCTCGCAGCGCTCACCGTCGGCCGGCCGCGGGCGCTCGCGCGCGATCCGCGACAACACCGCGGCGGGGGAGCCCTGACGGCCCGTCGTACTCATGTCGCCACCGTCGCGGGGACGCAGACCGAGACGCCCGCCCCGTCCGCGAGCAGCGGGAGCGGATCGAGGTGCAGCCCCTCCACGTCCAGGCAGGAGCCCGCCCGACGCACGTCGTAACGCGCCCGGCAGCCGGCGCACCGCAGCACGCCGTCCCCGGCCGCGCCGCCGAGCCGCCGCTCCGGCGCGGCACCGTCGAACGGCCGCTCGCAGCGGGCGCACCGGTCGGCGAAGGCGAACAGGTCCGCACCGATCCGGCAGCCCACGGCGGCGACACCCTCGACGGTGAAGCGGACCACCGCGCCGGGCTCCACGGCGGACAGCTCCGGGACGACTCGCCACGAGGCGCCCTCCTCGGCCTCCCCGTGGAGCCGGGTGAAGAGGGCGTCCACCGGGACGACGGGACCGGCCGTCTCCTCCTCTGCGGCCTCGACCTCGATGGAGGTGACCTCCGGAGCCGCCGCCTCCACGGCTCCCCGCACCGCGAGCTTCAGCGTGACCGAGGACGAGGGGCAGCCGTCGCAACTGCCCAGCAGCCGCAGCCGCACGGTCCCGTCGTCGGTGACGGCCAGCAGTTCGACGTCGCCGCCGTGCGAGCCGAGGTAGGGACGGACGCTCTCCAGCGCCTTCTCGACCCGCGTCTCCACGTCGTACGGGTGCAGGCCGTGCACCAGCAGCACACTGGCCACCAGGTCGTCCCCGGCGAGCGCCGCCAGGACCGTGTCGTCCAGGGTGCCGTGCTCGTGCACGAGATCGAGCAGCCGTTCGAGACCCGCTCCGTAGAAGTCGACGACGAGGCGCACCAGTTCCTCGCTTCGCTCCCGCGCGACGGTGCCGCCGGACGCGCTGGCCGCGATCAGCGTGTCGATGCGCTCCCCGGTGCGGCGCCAGTCGGCGGAGGGGTGCTCCGAGACCTCGGCCACGTCATTCACCGCCGGCGGACTGGGTGGGGGAGTGCAGCAGTTCCAGCTTCTTGCCCTCACCGAGGTACATGTGCACCCCGCACGGCAGACAGGGGTCGAAGCTGCGCACCGTGCGCATGATGTCGATGCCCTTGAAGTTCTCCCGGTCGTTCTCCTCGAAGATCGGCTGCCCCTGCACCGCATCCTCGTAGGGACCGGGTGTGCCGTAGGTATCGCGGGGACTGGCGTTCCACGGGGTCGGGGGGTACGGGTGGTAGTTGGCGATCTTGCCGTCCCGGATGACCATGTGGTGCGAGAGGACGCCGCGCACCGCCTCGGTGAAGCCGCAGCCGACGCCCTCCTCCGGCACTTCGAACCTCTCCCAGGTCTTGGTGCGTCCGGCCCGGATCTCCACGAGGGCCTTCTCCGCGAAGTGCAGCGCGCAGGCGGCCGCGTACGCCTGGAAGTAGGTCCGCGCGCGGTTGCGCTCGATGGTGTTGCTCCACCGCGGTACGTGCCACTCCAGCTCCACCGGGCCCTTGAGCGCGGTCTTGGGGAGGTTGATCTTCACGCTGGTGCCGGTCGCCTGGACGTAGCCGATGTCGACCAGTCCGGCCAGCGCCGTCGTCCACAGACGCGCCAGCGGTCCGCCTCCGGTGTCGAGCGCGAGGTAGTCCTTGCCGTCGAACCAGCGGGGTGACATGACCCAGCTGTACTTGTCCTCCAGATTCCGCTTCTGGGGCCGGGGATTGGTGTGCTGGTTCCAGGGGTGGCGCCGGTCGACCGGGTTGCCGAGGGGGTCGTGGGTCACGAACATCTCCTGGTCCTCCCAGTCGCCGTAGTACGACGAGCCGAGCAGGATGCGGATGCCCAGGTTGATCTTCACCAGGTCCGTGGTGACCAGTTTCCCGTCGACGACCACGCCGGGGGTGACGTACATCTTCCGGCCCCAGCCGGTCATGTCCTTGTACTGGAAGTTGCAGTGCTCCGGGTCCTGGAACGACCCCCAGCAGCCGAGCAGGATGCGCCGGTTGCCGACCTGTTCGTACCCGGGCAGGGCCTCGTAGAAGAAGTCGAAGAGGTCGTCGTGCATCGGCACGACCTTCTTCATGAACTCCACGTAGCGCTGGAGGCGGGTGATGTAGTCGGTCATCAGCTGGATGGTCGCGACCGTGCCGACACCACCGGGGTAGAGCGTGGAGGGGTGGACGTGCCGCCCCTCCATCAGGCAGAACATCTCCCGCGTCAGCCGGCTCACCTGGAGCGCCTCCCGGTAGAACTCACCGGTGAACGGGTTCAGCGACCGCATGATGTCGCCGATGGTCTTGTACCCGTGGGCGTCCGCGTGCGGCGAGGGGGTCCGGTTGGCCTGGTCGAGCACGCCCGGGTTGGTCTCGGCGACCATCTTCTCGCAGTAGTCGACCCCGACCAGGTTCTCCTGGAAGATGTTGTGGTCGAACATGTACTCCGCGGCTTCGCCGAGATTGACGATCCATTCACCGAGGTGCGGCGGTTTCACCCCGTAGGCCATGTTCTGCGCGTAGCAGGAACAGGTGGCGTGGTTGTCCCCGCAGATTCCGCAGATCCGGCTGGTGATGAAATGCGCGTCGCGCGGGTCCTTGCCTTTCATGAAGACCGAGTATCCGCGGAAGATCGAGCTGGTGCTGTGGCACTCGGCGACGACCTTCTGTTTGAAATCGATTTTCGTGTAGATTCCCAGGCTGCCGACGATCCGGGTGATGGGATCCCATGCCATCTCCACCAGGCCGTCTTTACCCGGGGCCGTTTTGGCGCCCGTGTGCTGCGTCGCGGTCATTACGCCACCCTCGTCTTTCTTTCTCCTGCGGTGATTTACCAGGTGCGGGTGGCGCCGGTGGTCAGTTTCCTGCCGGGCTTACGCCACTTCGGCTCGCGGTCGAGCGTGTGCGTCGTGAGGTGGCGCAGCCGCCGCATCGTGTTTCCGTACAGTCCGACCGCGTTCGTCGAGAGCTTTCCGCCGGGCGGCTCGTCCATGAACGGCATGAACTTGTCCGGGAATCCCGGCATGGTGCACCCGATGCAGATCCCGCCCACGTTGGGGCATCCGCCGATGCCGTTCATCCAGCCGCGCTTGGGCACGTTGCACTTGACTGTGGGACCCCAGCAGCCCAGCTTGACGATGCACTTCGGCGAGCCGTACTCGGTGGCGAAGTCACCCTGCTCGTAGTAGCCGGCCCGGTCGCAGCCCTCGTGCACCGTCTGCCCGAACAGCCAGGCAGGGCGCAGTGCGTCGTCGAGCGGGATCATCGGGGCCTGGTCGGTGGCCATGTAGAGCAGGTAGGTGAGCGTCTCCGAGAGGTTGTCCGGCTGGATCGGGCAGCCGGGGACACACACGATCGGGATGCCCGCCTTGGACGTCCAGTCCTTGCCCAGGTAGTCGGGGACCCCCATGGCGCCGGTCGGGTTGCCCGCCATGGCGTGGATCCCGCCGTAGGTCGCGCAGGTCCCGGCGGCCACGATCGCGGTGGCCTTGGGCGCCAGGCGGTCGAGCCACTCGCTGGTGGTGACGGGCTGCCCGGTGGTGGGGTCGTTGCCGAATCCGCACCAGTAGCCCTCGTCGTGCAGCTGCTCGTTGGGAATGGACCCCTCGACCACGAGGACGAACGGTTCCAGTTCTCCGCGGTCCGCCTTGAAGAACCATTCGAGGAAGTCGTCGGCGCCGCCGTTGGGGCCGCACTCGAAATCGATCAGGGGCCAGTGCACCGCGATCTGCGGAAGGCCGGGCAGAGCGCCGAGTGCGATCTCCTCGATGCTGGGCTGAGTGGCCGCGGTGAGGGCCACCGAATCACCGTCACAACTGAGTCCCGCATTGATCCACAGCACATGGATCAGTGTCTCTTCCGCCTTTACCGCTTCCTCTGTAGGCATAGTGCTCTCGCCTTTCGGGGAGACAGCCGTCCCGTCGTGTCGCTGAGCCCGGCTTTCCACACACGGGTGGGTTCGCGCATATTGCTACCATCTAGCCCCGGCGCGGGAGCACCGGCAACACGGTGATTCCGTGGACGGAATGAGCCGGTCGGGTGACACACCCGGTCCGCGGGGCGATTTGCCGCGTCGCGCGGCGCGCACGACGGCCTACGGTCGGGACGCCCATCGCGAGAACGGTACGAACGAGGCCGTGGTGCACGAACTGGCAATTACACAGAGCGTCGTCGACGCCGTATGCGAACGCGCCGCCGGACGTCCGGTCCGGTCGGTCGTCGTCCGGGTGGGTGCGCTCACCGCGGTCGTCGCCGACTCGATGCGTTTCTGCTTCGACCTGGTCACCGAGGGAACGGTGGCCGAGGGTGCGCTGCTGGAGATCGATCAACCGCCGGGATCGGCCCGATGCCGTACGTGCGGTGTCGAATTCGCCCTTGCCGACCTGATCCCGCTGTGCCCGTGCGGCAGCGCGGACGTACGGGTCACGTCGGGACGGGAACTCCAGATCGTCTCGATGAAAGTGGGTTGACTTCCATGTGCGGTACTTGCGGCTGCGGTGACGAGGACGGCGGGCAGGCCGGTACGAGGGTCACCGTGCTGGACGGGCGGGCGGCAACCCCCCATGGGCACGACCATGTGCACGACCACGACCACGACCACGACCACCCGCACGAGCACGGCCGTCCGGCGCCCGACCACGAGACGGTCACGCTCGAACAGCGGGTCCTGGCCAAGAACGAGCGCCTCGCGGAGCGCAACCGCCGCTGGATGGCCGCCCGGGGGATCGTGGCGGTGAACCTGATGAGTTCACCGGGCGCGGGGAAGACCACCCTGCTCGAACGCACCATTGGCGAGCTGGCCGGGTCGCGGCCGCTGGCGGTCGTCGAGGGCGACCAGGAGACCAGACTGGACGCGGAGCGCATCCGGCGCGCCGGATGCCCGGTGGCGCAGGTGAACACCGGGGCCGGCTGCCACCTCGACGCGGAGATGATGCGCGAGGCGCTCACCTCGCTCTCCCCGGCCCAGGACTCGCTGCTGCTGATCGAGAACGTGGGCAACCTCGTCTGCCCCGCCCTGTTCGACCTGGGAGAACAGAGCAAGGTCGTGATCATCTCGGTCACCGAGGGCACCGACAAGCCGCGGAAGTACCCGTACATGTTCGAGGCCGCGGACCTGATCGTCGTCAACAAGACCGATCTGCTGCCCTACGTCGACTTCGACGTGGAGCGGTGCGAGCGGTACGCCCGTGAGGTCAACCCCGACGTCCGGGTGCTGGGCATGTCGGCGACCACCGGTGAGGGCCTGGCCGACTGGTACGAGTGGCTGGCCGGCCAGAAGTAGCGGCGGCCGCGCCGTCCGGGGCCGCCGGGCGGGGCGTCCGGCCACGGCGCGGCCGGTGCCGGCCGCGCCGCCCGGCGTCACCCGGCCGCGTCACCTGCTGGCGCTGGAGTAGGGCAGGAGACCCATCTCCCGGGCGTTCTTGATCGCCGTGGCCATCTGGCGTTGCTGCTGGGCGCTGATACGGGTGACCCGGCGGCTGCGGATCTTGCCCCGGTCGGAGATGAACTTCCGCAGCAGATCGGTGTCCTTGTAGTCGATGTAGGTGATCTCGGCCGCGTCGAGCGGGTTGGGACGGGTCTTGAGCGGCTTGCGGGGGTCTGTACGGCGTGCCATCGGGCACTCCTTCGGTGGTCGGTCGGCCGGGCGGGCCGGGGTGGTCAGTGCGCCGGGTCGAGGAGGGGGTCGAAGGCCGGGGGCAGGCTCTTCCAGGCCTCGGGCCCGGCCGTGTACTCGGCGTCGGTGAGCAGGCAGGAGTCCAGCAGCGCGGTGAGTCCCTCGCGGTCGAGGCCGGGGGAGACGAAGACCAGGTGCTGGCAGCGGTCGCCGTGTTCCGGATGCCAGTCCAGGGCGGCGGCGGCCCGGCGGAAGGGCGGCACCATCTCCCAGGCCGCGTCCGGCAGGGAGGCGAGCCAGGGGCCGGTGTCCTCCACGCACAGGGCGCCGCCGGCCGCGTCCCAGGAGAGCAGGGTGTCCGGCCGGTCGGCGAGCCAGAACCGGCCACGGCTGCGGGCGGCCGCGCAGCACAGGTCCTCCAGCGCGTCGTAGAGGCGCTCGGGGTGGAAGGGACGGTGGCTGCGCCACACGAGGGTGCTGACTCCCGACGCGTCGGCTTCCTGGGGGAGGAGCGCGCACGCGGGGTGCTGGCGGGCGGCCGCCGCCTCCACGTCGAACCCGGACAGCGCGAGTTCGGCCAGCGCGTGTGAACCCGCCGCCGCGTGCCGGGCCGTGGGGTGCAGCTGCCCGATGAGCGCGCGGTCCTCGTCGTCGGCCGCCTCGCTGTCGGTCAGGGCGAGCACGGAGGCGTACTCCAGCTGCCGGGCCCAGGTGTCGCCGACGGTGCGCTGGTCGGTCGCGGCCGCCGCCAGCCCGGCGTCCGCCAGGTCGTCGCCGTTGACCAGGTAGGGCAGGACGAGGGCCGGATCGACCGCGGTGATGACGCTCGTGACCTCGGCCCACCCGGCGCCGTGGGCGGCGACGACCTCGGCCATGGCCTTGGGTTCGACGGAGTCCCAGAGTTCGAGTACGGCGAGACGGGTGCTGCCGTCGGAGGCGAGTCGCTCCAGTTCCGGGATCAGGTCCTCACGCAGGGCACAGCAGGCGCAGTCGTTCACGAGGGGCGCCTCGCCGGCGGACCGCTCGCCGGAGGCGTCGCGGACCGTGCGGCGCACCGTACCGCCGTCCGCCGTGGTCAGGTCGTGGTGCAGCGCGACGCTGCGCGGGACGGCCCTGAGCAGCCCCTCCACCACCTCGCGGCGGGCGTCGGAGTGCAGCCCGCTGACGACGGCGACGGACAGCTTCCGGTTGTCGTCCATCACCGGTCCGCCCGGCTGCCGTAGCGGCGCTCGAACCGCTCCACCCGTCCCGCGGTGTCCAGGACGCGGGCGGTGCCGGTGTAGAAGGGGTGGCTCGCGGAGGAGATCTCCACGTCCACGACGGGGTAGGTGTGGCCGTCCTCCCATTCGACGGTGCGCCCACCGGTGGTTCCGGCGAGGGTGGAGCGGGTCAGGAAGGCGAAGTCGGCGGCCTTGTCGCGGAAGACGACGGGGCCGTACGAGGGGTGGATTCCGGGCTTCATGGCGATGTCCTTCGTTCAGGTCGGGCAGGTCGGGCAAGGCCGGCAGGTCGGGCCGGGTCGGTGGTCAGCGCTCTTCGCGGAAGTCCACGTGCCGGCGCACCACCGGGTCGAACTTCCTCAGTACGAGCCGGTCGGGGTCGTTCCGGCGGTTCTTGCGGGTCACGTAGGTGTATCCGGTGCCCGCGGTGGAGCGGAGCTTGATGATCGGGCGTAGTTCGTTGCGAGCCATGCGGGCTACTATATGGCAATGGTTTCCATGTTCAATAATGGGGCCACTCGACGAGAGGCAGGTATCATCGTGTCCGCCCACTGCCAACTGACCGGCGCCCAGCCGGGCTTCGGCAACCACATCTCCCACTCGCACCGGCGCACCTCACGCCGGTTCGACCCCAACATCCAGCGCAAGCGCTACTGGCTGCCCGGCGAGGGCCGTCATGTGCGTCTGACGCTGAGCGCCAAGGCGATCAAGGCCGTCGACACCATCGGTATCGAGGCCGCAGTGGCCCGCATCCGGGCGCGAGGGGGAAAGGTCTGATGGCGAAGAAGAGCAAGATCGCGCAGAACGAGAAGCGCAAGCTGGTCGTCCGGCGGTACGCGTCCCGGCGGGCCGAGCTGAAGGAGATCATCCGGCGTCCCGGTACGCCCGAGGCGGAGCGGTCCGCGGCCGTCGAGGAACTGCGGCGCCAGCCGCGTGACGCCAGTGCCACACGGGTCCGCAACCGGGACGCCGTGGACGGCCGCCCGCGCGGCTACCTGCGGAAGTTCGGGCTGTCCCGGGTCCGGGCGCGTGAGGAGGCACACGCCGGGTTCCTTCCCGGAGTGACCAAGTCGTCCTGGTGACGGAGGGCCGCACACCCGGCGCGAGGCGGGGTGTGCGGCCACCCGCCGCGGTCGGGGGCGCGGTCGGCCGAGGCCGCGCGAACGGTTCGCCGTGGTGAGCCGCTCGCGGTGACCGTGCCGGTCGTGGGGCACCGTGCTGACGGTCGTGGCCGCCGTGCGCGACCGGAACCACTGAGTCCGCGGGGCCCGCCCGGCGTCCCCGCCACGTCACCGTCAGCACGTGCCGCCGTCAGCGCAGGGCGGCCACCAGCGCGTCGCTCGCGGAGCACCACACCTGCCGCGCCTCGCCGAAGCCCTGTTCCAGCAGGGTCTCGACGTGCCAGCGGGTGAGGGTGGGGCGATCGCGTGGTCCGTCGCCGGTCCGGGGCTTCCTCGGGTCGCCCAGCAGGGCGAAGCGCTCGGCCGCGGCACCGGCCAGGACGGGGTCGTCCGCCACCGCCTGCCACCAGTCCACCCAGTCCGCAGCCCCCTGCCGTCGTCGCTCCTCCTGGCGTCGGGCGTGCAGGGCTCCAAGGGCCGCGTTGATGCGAGGAGCGGAGTCGTCCTCCATGTGGTCGGCGTTGAGGAACACACCGCCCTCGCGCAGCAGACCGGCCAGGGCCCCGTAGAGGCGGCGCAGCGGTTCGGTGTCCAGCCAGTGCAGGGCGGTGGCCGTCACCACGGCGTCGTAGGACACGTGCGGGAGACGCTCGGTCCACCCGGGTGCCGTGAGGTCGGCCTCGACGAAGGTGACGCGGTCGTCCCCGGCGAAGTGGCCACGCGCGATGGTCAGGAGCGCGGGGTCGATGTCCACACACGTACTGGTGGCCCCGGGCAGCCGGCGCAGCAGCCGGTCGGAGATGCTGCCCGTGCCGCACGCCAGGTCCAGGACGCGCGGCGCGGGTCCGGCCACGGCCTCGACGGTGTCGAGCATGACCCGGAACCGCTCCTCGCGGTCCGGCATGTACCACTCCTGCTGGCGGTCCCAACTGGTCTGCCACCGCTGCCAGTCGGTGCTGGTCGTTGCTGTCATGAGTGTGGTTGTCCCTCTCTCGGCGCGTCGTACGGGGTGGGCGTGCCCGCGGCCGCCACGGCACCCAGATGCCGGGAGCGCAGCAGCAGGCGGGTGGTCTCCGAGCGCGGGGCGGTGAGTACGGACCGGCGGTCGCCGTGGTCCACGACGGTGCCGGTGTCGAGGACGACCAGGTCGTCGGCGAGCCGTTCCACGAGACGCAGGTCGTGACCGATCCACAGCACGGCGGTGCCGCTCCCCTCGCGGAGCCGGGTGATCTCCTCCGTCACCGCCCGGGTGCTGACCTCGTCCAGCGCGGTGGTGATCTCGTCACAGATCAGCACCACGGGCTCGGCGAGCAGGGCGCGGGCCAGCGCGGCGCGTTGCAGTTCCCCGCCGGAGAGCGATCCGGCGTGCCGCGCCGCGTGTTCCGAGGACAGACCGAGCCGCTCCCACACGCGCATCGCCCGCCGCTCGGCCTCCCGCGGCGACAGCCCGCGCAGGCGTACCGCGGTGCGGGCCACCTGCTCCAGTACGGTGCGCCGCTCGTCGAACGAGTTCCGTACCTCCTGCCACACGTACTGCACGGCCCTGATCTGCCGTGGCGTCCGGTGGCGCAGGACCGGCAGCGGTTCGCCGAACAGGGACACCTCTCCGTCGTGGCGTTCGTGGAGCCCGGCGAGGCACCGGGCGAGGACCGTCTTGCCGCTGCCCGAGGGGCCGACGACGGCCGTGCAGCCGGCTTCCGGCACCCGCACGGTCACGTCGCGCAGCACCTCGCCCCGCCGTCCGGGGCGCAGCCACGCGGACAGGCCGCGGGCGTGCAGGGCGGCCCGGCCGCCGCCGGGGGAGGGGGCCGGGTCCGAGGCGGGGGCCGGAACAGGTGCGGCCGGCCGTGCCGGCAGGAGGTCCGCCGTGCGGCCCTCGGCCGTGACCCGTCCCCGGTCCATGAGCACGGTCCGCGTGGCGACCGCCCGTACGAGGTCGTGGTCGTGGCTCAGCAGCAGCACCGCGATCCCGTCGGCCGCGAGCCGGGTCAGCTCTCCCGCCAGCCGCAGCCGCGCCACGGTGTCCAGGCCCGTACTGGGCTCGTCGAGGACCACGGCACGGGGGCCGCAGACGAGCACCTGGGCCAGGGCCACCCGCTGCCGCTGCCCGCCGGAGAACTGGTGCGGGAAGCGGCGACGGGTCGCGGGGCCGTCCGGCAGTCCGGCGGTCCGCAGGGCTTCGGCCGCGTACCCGGCCGCGGCGGGGCGCCCGCCGCCGGGCCGGTGCAGGCGGGCCAGTTCGGCCAGGACCGAGCCCGTCCGCCGGGCGGGGTTGAGGGCATGGGCCGGGTGCTGGGGCATGTAGGCGACGACCCGGCCGCGTACGGACGGCGCGAGGCGGGTCGGCCCGTCGGCCGATACCACCGTGGTGCCCGCGACCTCGACCTCGCCGCTGAGCCGGACACCGGTGGCCGACTCCCCCAGGAGGGCCAGGGCGGCGGTGGTCTTGCCGCTGCCGGAGGGCCCCACGAGAGCCGTCACCTCACCGGGCGCGACGGTCAGGCCGACGCCGTCCAGCAGGACGGCCGTCCCCGCCCGCGCGGTCAGTCCGCGGACCTCGATCACCGGTTCCATGCCCGCTCCTTCCCCCGCGTGGTCTCCCCGCGTCCGTCCCCGCGCGGCAGCAGGCCGTCGGCCAGCAGATTGGCACCGACGGTGAACATCACCAGCATCAGCGCCGGGGCGACGACCGCCCATGGCTGCACGAACAGCGCCTCCCGGCTCGCGGCGATCACCACGCCCCAGTCCGGGGAGGTCGGGTCCAGGCCGAGTCCGAGGAAGTTGGCCGCTGCCACGGTGAAGACCGCGGACCCCACCCGGGTACCGGCGTCGGCGGCCGCCACCGGCAGGACGGCACGCCCCACGTGCCCGATCAGGACGCGCGCCGCCGACTCGCCCTGGAGCCGCATCGCCTCCGCGACGGGACCGCCGGCCGCGTCCATGGCCGCCGCCCGCAACAGCCGTGCCACGGCGGGCACGTTGAGAGCCGCGACCGCCAGGGCCACGGCGACCGGATGCCCGCGCCACCCGACCCCGATGACGCTGATCACCAGCAGGGAGGGCAGGGGCAGCAGGAGTTCGACCGGCCGCATCAGCAGATCGTCGAGCCACCGGCTGCGGGAGGCCGCGGCCGTCAGCCCGATCGCGGCCCCGACCACGCAGGCCAGGGCCACCGCGGCGCAGGCCACCCCGAGCGCACTCGCCCCGCCCCGCAGGAGCAGCGCCAGGACGTCGCGGCCGAGGGCGTCCGTGCCCAGCACGTGCCCGTCGCCCCTGGCGTAGGGCATGCCCTCGGACGGAACGGGCGAGTCCGTGACGAACGGGCCGATCAGGGCGGCCGCGCACGGCGGGGCCAGGAGCAGCGCCCCGGTGGCCGTGCGCCGGTACCGGCGGCCGTTCATCGCAGTACCTCCGTGCGGGGGGCCAGCCGTCGGCTGACCAGGTCGGCGGCGAGGTTGAGCAGACAGGCGACGGCGGCCAGGGTGAGGGTGAGCGCCTGGACGGTGGGCACATCACGGTTCTGCACGGCCTCCACCAGAGCCGTCGCGGTGCCGGGAACGGCGAAGACGGCCTCGACCACCAGCACACCGCCCAGCAGATGGTCGCCGGTGCGCGCGAGTTCCTGCACGCCGGGGACCGCGGCGTTGGGCAGCAGGTGCCGCAGTACGAGCCGGACGGGGGGCACTCCGAGACGGCGGGCCTGCACGGTGTATCCGGCGTTCAGCGAGGTGAGGGTGCCGGCCCGGATCTGCCGTGACAGCACGCACACGGTCCTGGCCAGCAGGACCGCCACCGGCAGCACGAACAGCTCGGGGCGCTGCCACCACAGGTCGTCGGCCCCCACCCAGGTGGAGGGCAGCCACCCCAGCCGCAGGGAGAACAGGGCCACCAGCAGAAGGGCCAGGACGAAGTCCGGCACGGAGGTCAGCGTCAGTGTCACCGCGGAGACCACGCGGTCGGTGCGGCTGCCCGCCCGCAGCCCGGTCACCAGCCCGATGACGACGGCCAGCGGAACCAGCAGGAGGATCGTGACGGCGGCGAGGGCGGCCGTCGCCGTGACGGAGCGGGCCAGCACCCCGCTCACGGGCCCGCCGCCGACCAGGGAGGTGCCGAGGTCGCCGGTGAGCAGACCGCGCGCCCAGTCGGCGAAACGCTCGGCCGCCGGCCGGTCGAGCCCCATCTGTTCGCGTAGCTGGGCCACCTGGTCCAGGCCGGCCTGCTCGTTGAAGTCCACGGTGGCCGCGTCGCCCGGCAGCAGGTCGGTCAGCAGGAAGACCACGACGCTGAGGACGGCGAGCTGGACGACGGTCCAGCCGCCGCGGCGCAGGGCGTACCGCAGCACCTCAGTCCAGCCACACCGTGTCGAACCTGGCCCAGTCCACGGTGTTGGGCGGCGCCTCCTTCACCCCGCGCAGAGTGCGGGAGACGGCGTTCAGCCACTGGGGGTGGGCCCACAGGACCAGCCCGCCACGGTCCCGGAGCGTCTGCTGCACCGACCGGTAGCGCTGCTCGCGCTCCTCGTCGTCGGTGACTGCCTGGGCCGCCGCGAAGGCCTCGTCGAAGTCGGGGCGCTGCCACGCGGTGGCGTTCTGCGGCGATTCGGTCAGCAGCCGCTCGCTGATGTACGTGGGGATCGACATGGCGCCGCAGCGGTGGTTGGTCACCGTCCCGGTGGTCAGCACATCGGTGAAGTACGACTCCGGAGGCCCGTTGGTTATCTTCACCCTCAGTCCCGCCTCCTCGGCCTGTTCGGCGAAGAGGTGGGCGGCCTGGGCGAAGCTGTCCGAGGCCGTGGACGTGTAGAAGGACACGGTCTTGCCGAGCAGCCCGGACCGCCGCAGCAGCCGCCGGGCCTCCGCCACGTCCCGCTCGCGCTGTTCCAGGCCGTCCGGGTAGTACGTGTAGCCCTTGCCGTAGAGGTCGTTGCCGATCTCGGCACGGCCGGCGCAGACCACGTCCACCAGGCGTTCGCGGTCCACGAGCAGCTTGACGGCCATCGCCGCGTCCGGGTCGTCGAAGGGCGGCCGGTCCGTCTTGAGGGCGAAGCCCTGGACGCCGCTGCGCGCGGTGGCCACCACCCGTACCCGGCTGTCGTGTTCGACGGTGCGGGCGAAGGTCGGGGTCATCTCGTGCGCGTAGTGCACCTCGCCGCTGCGCACGGCGGCGCCCCGCGCCTCGCTCTCCGCGGACAGGACGCGCACCTCGTCCAGGTGTGGGGCACCGTTCCAGTGGTCGTCGAAGCGGCGGGCGACGAACGAGCGCCCGGCGGTGAAGGAGACGAACCGGAACGGGCCGGTCCCCACGGGATGCCGCGGATCGTCCCAGCCGTCGCGGACGATCGCCGTACCGGTCATCGCCAGCAGGGCGGGCAGCTCCGCGTTGGGCCGGGTGAGCCTGATCTCCACACTCCGCCTGCCCACCGCACGGCAGTTGGGGAGGTCCACGGAGGAGAGGGACTTCTTCGCCAGATGGTCGGCGGCCTTGGGGTCGAGGATGCGCGCGAGGCTGTACAGGACGTCGTCGGCGTCGAGGACGTGCCCGTCGTGGAAGTGTGCCTCACGCAGCTCGAACCTCCAGACGCGGGCCGACGCGTCGCTGGTCCAGGTGCGGGCCAGCCTCGGGACGGGGCGCAGGGAGGCGTCGAGGTCGACCAGCTTGTCGAAGACGGCCTTGTGCCGGGCGATGTCGACGAACTGCCGCTGCGCGTGCGGGTCCATCGTCTCCTTGACGCCCGCGCCCGGGAAGGCGGCCCGCAGGCTTCCGCCCTTCCTGGGGGAGGAGGAGCCGGAGGCGGCGGACGAGCAGCCGGTGAACAGGCCGGTGCCCACGGCGGCGGCCATGAGGAGCGCGTTTCGGCGTGTGGGAGCGACAGGCACCGGCGGGCACCTCCTGATCGAACGTCATTTACATATGCATCCAATGTGTTGTTGCGACCGATTGGCAAGTGGGCCTCCTATGGTGTGGCCCACACTGGTGCTCGGGCGACCACCGGGTTCGTACGGCTGGGCGCGCCCGAAGCCCGTCACGGGCCGCGCGGAGACGTCCTAGAACTTGTCCAGCCACAGGACGATCCCGGTGTGTCCCGTCAGCACCGCCGCCACGCCCGCCCGGACGGCGGCCGCGCAGCGGGCATCGGTGAAGGAGCCCGGGTCGTACGTCGAGGCCATGCCGAGCCCTTCGCCCCGGAACGACGCGCCCGACCAGTCCACGGCCGTCACGTTCTCGGTGGGTTCGGCGAGTTCGGCCCCCACGATCAGGAACTCCTGGTCGAGATGGCTCGGGCTGACCGTCGCCAGCGGGTCCACGAGGTCGTTGCCGGCGCTGACGATCAGGTCGGGGCGCAGGTCCAGTGCCCGGGTGACGGCGGGCACGTGGTCGGCGGCGTCCGAGGCGGTCACCGTCCGCAGATCGACGTCCTCGTCCTTCGCCCACGCCTTCACCGCCTTCACCAGGGCCTTCGTCGGACGGTCCTGACCCGCGGTGAGCAGGACGACACGCGTGCCGGCCGAGGGCCGGACGCCGGACCACGACCCCGGGCTCGGTGTCACGGTCGACTCCGGTGCGGGCGAGGAGTCCGGATCGATGAATCCCACGCCCAGTTCGCCGACGGCGGCGGGGCCGGGGCGTGGTTTCGACCAGTCGTCACCCGAGGCGCATCCGGTGAGCAGGGCGGCGGCCACGAGCAGTACGGCGGCCAGGAGCGGGCGGTGCACGACGATCGTCCTCCGGTACAAGGGTCCGCGGCGGCGGCCCGGCGGGAGCGCGGGGCGCGGGTGGCTCGACGCGGCTTCTCCCTCATCCTGCGCTTCCGCCACGCACGATCTCCATCACCCCGACCCCCGTCGAACGTTTGTTTTCTCATGATTCGCCGCTCGGTCGTCATCGGTTCATCCGCGACCAGCACGGTGCACGGGCAACCCCAAGGAGCCCCATGTCACACCGTGTCCGCCGCCTTCTGCTCACCTTCGCCGCGGCGGTTCTCCTCTTCCTCGGCCTTGTGCGGCCCGCCGCCGCCCATGGCTTCACCTCCACCGTGTACGCGCACGTCACCGCCGACCGTGACGGCCCGATCCGGACCGAACTCAAACTGGAGTACGACCTGCTCGTCGTCTCGGCCGCCGACGCGGGCGACGACGACCCCCTCTTCCGGGACGGAACCGACGCGTTCGAGAACGGGGACGCCGATGCGCGGTCCGCGGCCCTCGACGCCCACCGCGAGACCGCCGTCGACTACGTCACCCGGCGCTTCACGGTCACCACGGGCGGCGCCGTCTGCGCACCGGCCCCCGTAGGCACGTTCCGGACGGGCCGTGAGGAAGGCGTGCCCTACGCGCTCCTGACGCTCGACTGGACCTGTGCCGGACACGGCACCGGCGACCACGAGATCCGCAGCACCCTCTTCCCCGACGCGGAGGGGTACGTCAAGGGAACCAAGACGATCGTCACCTACGACGTCGACGGCCTCACGGGCAGCGCCGCCCTCGACACGGGGCACCCGTCCTTCTCGATCGGCCAGTCCTGGGCGGAGCGCTTCTGGGAGTTCTTCCGGCTCGGCGCCGAGCACCTGTTGACCGGCACCGACCACATCCTGTTCCTGCTCGCCCTCATCGCCGGGTCCAGGCGGCCCCGCGAGGTCGTCCTCGCCGCCACCGCATTCACCCTGGCCCACTCGGTGACGTTCCTGCTGGCCGCGCTGGGGCTGGTCGAGGTCCCCGCCGACCTGGTGGAACCCGTCATCGCCCTGTCCATCGCCGTGGTCGCCGGCTGGCACCTGTGGCGGATCCGCGGGCGTGGCACCGCCGTCGGCGACCTCCCGGCGCCCACCGGGGGCCGGTTCGGTCTGGACCGCGCCGGATGGACCCGGCTCTGCGTGGTGTTCTGCTTCGGACTCGTGCACGGACTCGGCTTCGCCGGGGCGCTCGGCATCGAGGCCGCGTGGTCCTGGACGCTGCTGTGGTCCCTGCTGGTGTTCAACATCGGCATCGAGGCCGTCCAACTCGCCGTCATCGCCGTGCTGTTCCCCCTTCTCCTGCTGCTCGGGCGCCGCTCGCCCCGGGCCGCGCTGTGGGCCACCGGGACACTGTCGGCGGGCGTGGCCGTGATGGGGCTCGTCTGGTTCGTGCAGCGGGTGACCGGATCGTAAGCGCAGGTCAGCGGTGATGTTCAGCCCACGCCAAGATCACATTCAAGCGGCGTTCATCTGGCGCCGACAGCGTGGCGTCCACCCTCGCATGTGCACCGCATGCGCACCGTTCGTACACAGAAGAAACGACACTTCATGAGATCGAACTCCTCCCCGCAGGCCCGTGGGCCTGTGCGGCACCGTGTGGCCACCGGCGCGACCGCCGCGTTCCTCGGTCTGACCGTGGCCTTCGCGGGCGGACAGGCCGCACCGGCCGCCGCGGCCGAATCCTCCACCCTCTCCGGCATCGTCCTGGGTGTCGGCGCCAACGAGACCCAGCGCACCGTCAACTGGTACTCCTCCGCCGACACCGCGCAGAAGGTCCAGCTCGTTCCCTCCGCGCGCCTCACCGGCGGCGAGTTCCCCGCCGACTCCGCCGTCTTCGACGCGCTGGGCGCCGCGAACATCGCCGGCAGCGGCGGCTACAACCGCAACGCCACCCTCACCGGCCTGAAGGAGAACACCGCCTACTCCTACCGCGTCGGCACCGAGGGCAACTGGTCGAAGACGTACTCCTTCACCACGCAGGACTTCGAGGGCGAGTACGACTTCCTCTTCCTCGGCGACCCGCAGATCGGCTCCTCCGGGGACCTGGCGCAGGACCAGGCCGGCTGGGAGGACACCCTCGACGTGGCCACCAAGGCCAACCCGAAGGCCGAGATCCTGGTCTCCGGCGGCGACCAGGTCGAGAGCGCCAACAACGAGTCCCAGTGGACCTCCTTCCTGGCGCCCGACCAGCTCCGCCAGTACCCGTGGGCCGCCACCATCGGCAACCACGACGTCGGCGGCAAGGCGTACGAGCAGCACTTCTCGACGCCCAACACCGACCGCTCCGGCTCGCTGTACGCCAACGGCAACCCCGAATCCAACACCTCCGGCGGCAACTACTGGTACATCTACAAGGATGTGCTGTTCATCGACCTCAACAGCAACAGCTACGCCACCTCCCAGGGCGGCGGGGGCGACGAGGCGCACACCAAGTACGTCACCGACGTCATCAACCAGCACGGCTCCGAGGCCAAGTGGAAGGTACTCGTCTACCACCACGCGATCTACTCCCCGGCCTCGCACGCCAAGGACAAGGACAACAAGGTCCGCCGGGTGGACTTCCCGACGACCTTCTCCAAGCTGGGCGTCGACCTGGTCCTCCAGGGTCACGACCACAGCTACTCGCGCAGCTACCTCATCAAGAACGGTGAGAAGGCCGACGCGAAGGAGCAGCCCGGCGCGTCCGACGTCTACCCGGGCCCCGGCGGCGTCCTGTACGTCACGGCCAACTCCGCCTCGGGCTCCAAGTACTACGACATCACCACGCCCGACAACAGCGGCACCAGCGGCGCGGGCAACGGCCCCGACCCGCTGAACCCGGACAGCTACTGGTACAACTCGGTGCAGAACCAGGAGCACGTCCGCAGCTACGTCAAGGTGGGGGTGCGCAACGACAAGCTCGTCGTGGAGAACCTCCGCAGCGGCACCTGCGAGGCTCCCAACTCCCAGGTTTCCAAGGGCGACTGGTGCAAGAACACCACCGCCGCGCAGCCGGTCGGCTCGGTCGTCGACAAGGTGACCGTCCACCCGTACAACGGTGACGGCCAGTCCCTCCAGGTGGACGTGCCCGAGGTGGCGCCCGGCGAGTTCGGCTGGACCATCGACGGCTACAACGGCCTGGTGGACCTCGGTACCGCCAAGGAGGAGAACGGCGACCACTTCACCGCCTCCGGCAAGATCAACCCGATCCTCGTGTCGGACACCCGCCGCTCGCTCTCCCCGTGGTCGGTCTCGGCCGACGTGAGCGCGTTCAAGGACGCCGAGAAGACGTTCGCGGGCTCCTACCTGGGCTGGAAGCCGTACGTGCTCGACCAGGGCGCCGGCGCCCAGGCCGGCTCGCCGGTCGCCTCCGGCTACGACGGCAAGGGGCAGGGCCTGTCCATCTCGCGGGGCCTCGGCTCCGCGCCCCAGGGCCACCCCCGCGGTACCGCCAAGCTCGGTGCCGACCTGGCCCTCAAGATCCCTGACACGGTCCAGAAGGGCGGCTACCGCGCCACCCTCACCATCACCGCGCTGAGCAGCTGACGTTCCCGCTCCACCGGCGTGGCGGGCTCCGGCAGTTCGCCGGAGCCCGCCACGCCCCCCTTCCGAGAGAGACCCCATGTACGCAGTGGCACCACCTCGCCGCCCCCTCCCCGCCCTCGCCCGCACCGCCCTCCTCATCCTGCTCACGGCCCTGGTGTCCGGCATGTCCGCCGCTCCGGCCCTGGCGGCCGGAGGCGACGTCACCTGGACGGTCCGGACGGCGGCGAACGACTACGGGGACGACCGGTCGAGCTTCAGCTACGGCGTCAACCCCGGCGGCGAGGCCGAGGACGCGATGGTCGTCGCCAACCACGGCAAGGAACCGCTGCGCCTGGCGGTCTACGCGGCCGACGGCTACACCACGGACAAGGGCGGCCTCGACCTCCTCACCCAGGACAAGAAGTCCCGCTCCATCGGCTCCTGGGTGCACACCCCCAGGACGAGCGTGGAGATAGCCCCGGGCAAGAGCGCCGAGATCCCTTTCACCGTCACGGTCCCGCGCGACGCGACCCCCGGCGACTACGTGGGCGGCATCCTCACCTCGCTCAAGCAGTCCGACGACGCCGAGGGCATCGCGGTCGACCGGCGCCTCGGCATCCGGATCAAGCTCCGCGTCAGCGGAGCCCTGCGGCCCGCCCTCGCGGTCGAGGACGTGCGCGTCGGGTACGACGGATCGGCCAACCCGTTCGCCCGGGGCGACGCCACGGTCACGTACACCCTCCACAACACCGGCAACGCCCTGCTCTCCGGCACCCAGAAGGTCACCCTCACCGGCCCCTTCGGGACGCTGAGCACCGACGCGGCGGATGTCGCGGCGCCGCCTGAGCTGCTGCCCGGCGAGCGCTGGAAGGTCACGGTCCCCGTCCACGACGTCACCCCCGCCTTCCGGCTCACCGCCACCGCGACCGTCACCCCGCTCATCACCGACGCGGCCGGTTCCACCACCGCGCTCGACCCCGTACGGGCCACGGGGCACGGCTGGGCCGTGCCGTGGACGGCGCTGGTGATCCTGATCCTCGTCGTGGCCGCGGCCGTGGCGGCGTTCGTGCTCACCCGGCGCCGTCGCGCCCGGCGTGCCGAGCGGGAGGAGGAGCGGGTACGCGAGGCGGTGGACCAGGCGCTGCGGGAGAACGCCGGACACCAGGCCTGACGACCGGGAACGCCACTCGTACACCCGTGCGACCGACGGGACCCGCCGCCTCGTACCATCGCGGCACGGCCGAACGGCGACCCGCTCCGGCTCGGTGGGCGTGCGAGGGATGTGCGGAGATGCTTGACATGAGGAGCCACGCCGACGCGCTGTCGTCGTTGCTGGTGCCCTATGGCGACGACTTGGGCGACGAGGTGGACTGGGCCGAGGCCGAGGCGGCCTACGGCGTGGAGTTTCCCTCCGACTACAAGGAATTTGTGCGACGGTTCGGACAAGGGACCGTCGAAGGAAAGATCTGCGTCATGCTGCCCGTCGCCACCGCCGAACCGGCGACGAGGAGGGTGGCGTACCTGTCCGACCTGGTGCGCGCGCCCTCGACGTACGGCCGGGAGGTCCGGTTCGGCTCGCACGCCTACGGGTCGGACCACATGCTCGTATGGGGCGAGACGGACAGTGCCGACGTGCTCGCCTGGGTGGTCCTCGGCCCCGATCCCGCGACCTGGCCGGTCGCCGTGTGGGTGAGAGGGGACGCGGCCTGGGTCGTACACCCGTGCGGGACGGCGGAGTTCCTCGGCAAGCTGCTGCGGGGCGAGTTCCCCGAGTGCCCGATCAGCGACACCTCTCTCGTGGGGATCCCGAGCCCTCGGTTCCTGCACGACAGGGAGGAAGAGCGCCTGGCGGAGCACGGTGTCCACCCGTGGGACGAGGACTGACCGCGTGACGGCGGCGGTGTCACGCGCGTGGAGGCGTCCGGTGGAGTGCGGTGCCCGCTGTCGCCGGACGGGGCGCCCCGCCCGCGGAGTCACTGCCGCAGGACGCCCCGGTCAGGCGTGGACGGAGGTCAGCCGCTCAGCACCGGGCCGATGAGGGTGCCTTCGGCCACCGTGAACTCGCCCTCGGCGAAGGAGTTTCCGGGGATCTCCCCGCCCGGAGCCTGGAGAGTGAAGGCCACCTCGTCCGCGGCGGTGACACGGCCGGTGTTGGGCACCTGGATGTCGAAGTGCACCGGGTGCCCCGGTCCGAAGGACACGGCCGTCTTCTGGTCCCCGTAGCGGCTGGCCGTGATGCCGCTCTCCGCACCCCCGGATGAGAACCGTACGCCGGTGGGGGAGCCGGCCAGCGTGCACGGCTCGTACCCGGCCGGGGCGGTCAGGGTGACCCGGTAGTGGCGGTGCCCCGAACTGCTGGGCGCGGCGGTGATCTTCGCGATGTGGTTCGCCGGACGGCACGCGGAGGGGGCGAGGCCACCGGTCGTCGCCGACGAGGCCTGTGCGATTCCCCCGCCCGCGGTGCCCGCGAGCACCATGGCGGCGAGAGCGACGGCGACCTTCCGATTGATACGCGTCATGAGCATTCCTTGCCTTGCTTGTAATGGCTCCGCGGATGTTCTCCGTCAGAACCATGGTCAACACGATTCCTGCCCGCGCGTTCTCGCGGAGAATGTCTCAGGGCTGTCACGGTGAGTGGCCGATGGGCGCGGCCCATGGAGGGACGGCCTGTGGACGGGCCGCATCGCTCCATCCGGCCGGTGCCCGCGGGCTGTTGCACGTCGGGGCGTGCGCGATACGGTCGGTGGGCCTTATCGATCACCTGCGCACGAGAACGAGGAACGGAACGGCATGGCTGGTTTACACGAGCGGACACAGCGGATAGACACCTCGACGGCTCACTCCGCGCGGGTGTACGACTACATCCTGGGCGGCAAGGACCACTATCCGGTCGATGCCGAGGCGGGCGACGCGATGTGCCGGCACTGGCCCGCGCTGCCCGTGCACATGAGGGAGAACCGGCGGTTCATGCACCGGGCCGGCCACTACCTCGCGCAGGAGCGGGGCATCCGCCAGTTCCTCGACATCGGAACCGGCCTGCCCACCGCCCCCAATCTGCACGAGGTGGTGCAGGAGGTGGCGCCGGAGTCGCGCGTGGTCTACGTCGACAACGACCCCATCGTCCTCGCGCACGCCCGCGCCCTTCTGCAGGGTTCGGCCGAGGGCGCCACCGCCTACGTCGATGCCGACATGCACGATCCCGAGGCGATCCTGGAGAGCCCGGAGTTCCGGTCGCTGATCGACCTGGACGAGCCGGTCGGCCTGATGATCATCGGGGTCCTCCACTTCATCATGCCCCCGGACGACCGGCGTCTGGTGCGGCGGCTGCTGGATCCGCTGCCGCCGGGCAGCCACCTGGCGATGACCGTCGGCACCGGGGACTTCGCGCCCGAGGAGGTCGGCCGGGTGTCGGAGGAGTACACCCGGCAGGGTATGCCGATGGTGCTCCGCGACCTACGGGTCGCTTCCTCGTTCTTCGACGGCATGGAACTGGTCGAGCCCGGCGTGACCCAGGTCCACACCTGGCGGCCCGGCTCGGAACAGGACGGCGTGGACGGCCGGGCCATCGCCATGTACGGCGCGGTGGCCCGCAAGGTGTGAGCCGCGCACACGTGTGACCCGCGGGCGCTCGGACACCATGGGCCCGGTTGCCCTCCCGCCGAGGGAGGGCAACGCCCCGCGCGTGCCGTCGCGGCGAGCACGTCTATGAGCGTACGGGGCGATGAACGGCCGTCCGGGGCGGCCTTGTTGAGCCCGCGCCACGGGTAGCCCTGTGTGCGTGGGGCATCAGCGGCGAGGGGCTCGCCCGGTGTCCGTCACGTCCCGGCACGGCCGCCCTTCTTCCACGTTCGCGGTCCGGCGGGCCGCCTCACCCGTAACGCCGTCACCGCCCTTCACCGACAGCCCGCCCCTTGACAGTTCAGCCATGGCCGCATGCAATATATTGCATGCCAGTTCCGCACAGCCGGGGCCTCGTCTCCCGGCCACTCCTCCGGGAGAGCGCCTACCGCGCCATCCGTGACGCCATCGTCGACGGCACGCTCGTCCCGGGCGAACGTCTCATCGACGGCGACCTGGTGGCCTGGCTGGGGATCAGCCGCACGCCGGTCCGCGAGGCCCTGACGCGGCTGGAGCAGACGGGCCTGGTACAGACGAAGCCCGGCCGCTACACGATCGTCAGCCCGCTGGACGTGCGCGCCGTGCGCGCCGCGCAGTCGGTCACGTCGGCCATGCACGAACTGGCCGTCCGGGAGGCGGTCCCGCACCTGGACGCCGCCGAGTTCGACGCCATGCGCGAGGCGAACGCGCGCTTCGCCGACGCCTTGCGGCGCAACGACGCCGACATGGCGCTGGAAGCCGATGACGACTTCCACCACGTGGCCGTGGCCGCCTGCGCGAACGAGGCCGTACGCACCGTCCTCGATCAGTTCACGCCTGTGCTGCGACGCCTGGAGCGGCTGCGCTTCTCCTCGTTGAGCGGTCGCGGATCGGTCGCCCAGCATGAGCGGATCATCGCGCTGAGCGCGGCCGGAGACGTCGAAGGAGCGGTCGCCGCCACCCGCGCCAACTGGCAGACGCTCCTGCCGCTGCTCGACACCTGGCCGGCCTCCGGCGAAGAACCGGGCGACGCCACGGCGGGCGGCCACGCACCGGGGTGATGACGCCCCCTTTCCCCTGACCACCTCTCCACCACGAGCCCTGCCCTCAGGCGCCGGGCCGGACCTACCGCGAGGAGCCCCGATGTCCCTTGACGACTTCGAGCGTTACCCCCTTCTGTTCGGCCCCAGCCCGGTGCATCCGCTGGACCGGCTGAGCGACCATCTCGGCGGGGCCCGCATCTGGGCGAAGCGCGAGGATTGCAACGCCGGGCTGGCCTACGGCGGCAACAAGACCCGCAAGCTGGAGTATCTGCTCCCCGACGCGCTACGGCAGGGCGCGGACACCCTCGTCAGCATCGGCGGTGTGCAGTCCAACCACACCCGGCAGGTGGCGGCCGTGGCCGCCCATGCGGGACTGAAGGCGGTACTGATCCAGGAGAGCTGGGTGGACTGGCCGGACGCGGTCAACGACAAGGTCGGCAACATCCTGCTCTCCCGCGTCATGGGCGCCGACGTGCGGTTGGTGCGGGCCGGGTTCGGCATCGGCGTCAAGGACAGCTGGCGCCAGGCCCTGGACGACGTACGGGCGGCGGGCGGCACACCGTACGCGATCCCCGCCGGCGGATCGGACCACCCGCTGGGTGGCCTGGGCTTCGCCAACTGGGCCCGCGAAGTGCAGCGGCAGGAAGCGGAACTGGGCGTCTTCTTCGACACCATCGTGGTGTGCAGCGTCACCGGCAGCACGCAGGCCGGCATGATCGCGGGATTCGCGGGCCAGGACCGGCCGCGCCGGGTGCTGGGCATCGACGCGTCGGCGAAGATAGCCGAGACCCGCGACCAGGTGGCGAGGATCGCCCGTAACACCGCCGAACTCATCGGCCTGAAACGGGACGTGCGGGACGACGAGATCACGGTGCTGGAGGGCTGGGCAGGGGATCTCTACGGCATCCCGGTGGAGTCCACCGTCGATGCCATCAAGCTCACCGGCCGGCTCCAAGGCATGATCATCGATCCGGTCTACGAGGGTAAGTCCATGGCCGGACTCATCGACCTGGTGCGCGGCGGCGAGATCCCCAAGGACTCCAACGTCCTGTACGCCCACCTCGGAGGCCAGCCCGCGCTCAACGCCTACAGCGGCATCTTCCACTGACCGCGTTCCTGACACACCTCTTCGACGAGATCGGCCCCGGCCGGACGACCGGACCGGCCGGGGCCCCGTGAGCCGACGTGTCTCCGTGACGGCCCGGCCTGCCGGCGAACGGGCCATCACCTACGCTTCCGGGCATGGCAGCAGAGAACGGAAGGGCCGGAAAGGCCCCGGAGCCCCGGGTGCAGTTGGTCATCGGCATCGTCCGCAAGGGCGACGAGATCCTGCTCGTACGAGAGAGCCTCGGCATCAACGGCGAGAGCCTCTGGTCCCTTCCCGGCGGTGGAGTCGAGGACGGCGAGCTCATGAACGAAGCCCTCCGGCGCGAACTGCGCGAGGAGACCGGGCTGCTGGTGGGCAACCCGGTACGGACCGCGTTCCTCATGCACATCGACTCCGAGCAGCACCCTTCGGCCCTGGCCGTCGCCTTCGAGATCGACGCGTGGTCGGGGAACCTCGCGCCCACGGACGACGACATCGAACAGGCGGCCTTCTTCCCCCTGCCCGACGCACTGAAGCTGCTCGGCGAACTGGACAGCGCGACGCAGCGGGACCCGATCGTCGGCCATCTGACCGGGACCGTGGCGCCGGGGACCACCTGGCTGTATCGCAACCGGGGTGAGGAGGAGACGCTCGTCGCCCGCTGGTGACGCCGGAACGTGGCCACCGGTGAAGAGCACGCGGAGTGAGGGGCACAGCGGGGCATGACGAGGACGCCCGGTGCCCGCGCCGGAACCGTCCGTCTCAGGGGCCGCGCCAGAGGTTGGCGTACGCCGCGTTCTCGATGGTCCGCCTCTGGCGTACGGCTTCCAGTTCCATCACCGCGTCGTGGACGGCGGCCACCACGGTCGTCACCGCCTCGTCGTCCAGGCCCGGCTCGTCGCCGGACCGTCCGTCGTCGATGCCCACGACCGAGGCGAGGGCGGCCAGGACGGGTTCCTTCGCCTCCCAGCGCCCGGCCGCCCGGCGGCGGCCGGGCGAGTCGACCGGTTCCACGCGTTCCGAACCGAAGGACAACCGGCCGCCCCGCTTCCGCGTCAGCTCGCCGTCCTCCTCCAACGCCGTCTGGTACACGGCCGAGAGGTCCCGGCCCCGGCGCCACAGCCAGTCCTCGATCCGCTCGTACGGCGGTTGCCGGGTGAGCCGCTCCGCGGCCTCGCCGAGGAGCCGATCGTCCGGTGCCGGTGGCCCGCCCGGCACGACGCGGTCACCGTCCACGGTGACGGCCCCCGCGCCGACCAGATCGATCAGCTCGGCTCCCGCGAGTGCGAGCGACAGGTCACCCTGCCCCACGGCGTGTTCCGGCCCCTGGTCTATGGCGATGACGAACAGGTCTTTCGCCGTGGTCATGAACGGCTCCCCTCGGAGACATCTGGGAAAGGGTGCGTCCCCATCGGCCGGCCCGTATCCGGAGCCGGCTCGGTGGTGAGGCGACCGCCACGGTCAGCAGGGCCGGAGCGGTCCGTATTCCAGCATGATGTATACAGTGAGCCGCTTTCATTCTCACGTCGACAGGTCGCGCGTCGGGTCGGTGAACGCGGCTTCGTAGCCACGCCACCGGTACCGGGGGACGATCCAGCCGTCCCCCGGTACCGGCGTAATGCGGGCTCGACCGCCGTGTGGCCGGTGAGCGGCCGGTGGCGGCCGCTCACTCTCCCGGCGTCACGTTGCCGTGCGGGGTCAGCGGCACCTTCTGTCCAGCCACGACGTGAAGTCCTTCGTCCAGGTGGTGACCATCGGCACGGAGGTGACGGGGGAAGCGTACTGATCCATCTTCTCCTGCCAGGTGGCGTAGTGGCCGGAAGCCGCCGGAGCGGGCTCCTCCCAGCGGACCGTGGGCGCGTCGATCCAGCGCGGGTGGTTCGTGAGCGTGGCGCCGAGCCCCGCCGCCTCGATGCGCTTGACGAGTTCGGGGCGCAGCTTGTCGTGGAGCGTGTAGATCATGATCTTCTGCGTGGCCGCACGTTCCGAGATGGGCGCGATGACTTCCTTCCACGCGGCTTCGCGGATGGACGCGTCGGCGTTGAGCAGGGACAGCTCGTTTTCGCCCTTGAGTTCCACGAAGGCTGCCATCTGCTGTTTCTTGGCACTGTCGAGCCATTCGCGGAAGGTGTACACCGTCTCACCGGTGAACGGGCCGTGGTCGATCGTACGGCCCTTGAGCTGGTCGGCGCCGGTGGCCCACCAGATGTCCCTGACGTCGGCCTTGGTGCCGGTCAGACCCCTGGTCGAGAGGTTGTGCCACATCACGCCCTTCGTGCCGTTCTTGGTGAGCCGGAGGTCCGCCTCCACACCGCTCGCACCCCAGCTCTTCTGCTGCGCGAGGCCCTTCGGGTGGTTCGGCTGGCGCACCTGGTCCCGCTCCCAGGCGTCCGGCCCGGTGGGGTAGCCGCCGTGTCCGAAGACCGTCGGGCAGAGGGGCAGGGGACTGTTGTAGCGCTCGACCATGTGGGCCCTGGTGAACGTCCACTTACCGGCGGGGACCTCCCAGCTGTGCAGGGCGTCGCCGAGGGTGCCGTCCGGCTTGGCCGTGAAGGTGATGGTCTTCACCCGGCCGTCGCTGTAGCCGTAGAGGGTGGCGAGGTCGTCGCGGCCGTCACCGTTGTAGTCCCCCGTGACGATGTCCATCCTGTAGCGGCTGTACCACCCGTCCACGGCGTTCAGAAGCTCGCGCCGGTTGCCGAACTTCCCGTCGGCGTCCAGGTCGAAGCCGATCAGGGCGTCGTGCCCGTCGGCGTAGTCGTACCACGCGGCGAACTCGTCACGGCCGTTGCCGTCGAAGTCTCCTGAGTACACACTCACCCGGTCGAACTGCCAGCCGCTGAGCTCCGCACCGCGGACGGGCTCATTGAAACCACCGTCGGGCCTGCCGGTGAAGACCATGAGCCTCACGGTGCCGGAGGTGTAGCTGTCCAGCACGCCGATGTCGGCGCGGCCGTCACCGTCGTAGTCACCGGTGGCGAACTTCATGCGCCCGACCTCCCATCCGTCGGCGGCGGGGCGCTGGAAGGACGAGAAGGGGGCGGCGAAACCGCCGTTGGCGTCGGCCAGGAACGTGAAGAGCTTGTCGTCGCCGTTGCGGTAGTCGTACCAGGCGGCGATGTCGTCGCGGCCGTCACCGTTGAAGTCCCCGGCCTGGGCGGTGATGGCGTCGAAGGTCCAGTTACCGGGTGCCACGGCCCAGGAGGAGAAGTAGGTGGCGAAGGTGCCGTCGCCGTTGCCCAGCCAGGTGAAGAGGGAGACCCGTCCGTCGTCGTATCCGTAGAAGGCGGCGACGTCGCCCGTCCCGTCACCGTTGAAGTCACCGGTGACACGCTTCATGTGCTCGGCCCAGAAGTTGCCCTTGGCCGTTTCCCAGCCCACGAGGGGCGCCGAGAAGCCGCCGTCCGGGGTGGCGGAGAAGGTGTGCATGGCGTCGTGGCCGTCGGCGTAGTCGTACCAGGCGACCATGTCGCTCCGGCCGTCCCCGTTGTAGTCGTGGCGGGGGCCCGTGCCACCTGCTCGTACGGCCGCTGTTCGCGTTCCGCCATCGTTGTCGTCCGTGGGGAGGGAGCTGACCTCGGGCCACGGGGCTCCGGAGGAGACGGCCGGGGACGGCGCACCGTCCGCTGCGGCGCTCGCGCTGCCGGTACCCGACTGCAGAACGAGCAGAGCGCACACGACGGCGGCGCTCACTATGCCTGAGAGTCTCTTCATTCGATTGTTCATTCCCCTTGTCATGGGTCACTGTCATGGGATGGAAGAAGGCTCCAGCCCGCGTCCGACGGGGGATGGCTTCGGAAGTGGTCGGAAGTGGACGGCAGTTCAGGGGTGGTGTCGGTATGGTGCCGGAACCAGGAGCGATTGTCGCCCGAAGAGCCGGTGAAAAGGGGGTAGTTGCTCCCGGTGGTTTGTGCCGTGTCGCATCGTTCCGTGAGTCGAGGGCTTCGCGTCCATGGACGGCCGTCCGGTGCGAACGGACGGAACCCGGACGTGAACTCCCCGACCACCTGTCCGCGTCCTGGGCTGTGCCGCCCGGTCTCGGCGGTACAACGGGACTCGGTGGCGTGGACGAGCGAGGGCCGGTTGGGCGCGTTCGTGAGACCGACTGGCTCACCCCGCCGTGGCCGTGTCCGGCGCTAATGGCCCTGGCGCAGGTGGCCGTAAGGAGGCCTCACCGAAGCAGAGCGACGCCCTTTCCACGGAACGGCGGCCGTGCCCTGGGATCACGTGGTCCGTGCGGTGGGGGGCGCACGGACCGCTCAACGCCCTTTCGGTACGACCGATTACGGGACAGAGTCGAACGTATTGGTGGACCCGTCGGAAGGCCGGGCACGCAGGGTCCGGCGGACGGCGCTCCGTAGCCAGCGGTGTGCGCTGTCGGCGGTGTGCCGGGGATGCCAGGCCATGCCGATGGTCACGGGCGGCAGCGGCAGCGGGATGTCGAGGAGGCGCAAGCCGAGGAGGGTCGCCTGCTCGGTCAGGGGCGAGACGGCGGCGTCGGGCGGGGCGGCGGGGACCAGGGCGACCACGTCGCTGCGGGCGGCGAGGCCCAACGCGGCCAGGTGGTTCGGCAGGACCACGGTGACCCGGCGACTCAGACGGTGCTCGGCGAGGGCGTCGTCGACGGGACCCGTGAAGCGTCCGCGGCGGCTGACCGCGACATGCTCGGCGGCGGCGAACCGGGCCGGCGTCAGGGGCTCCCCGGCGAGGGGGTGACCCGGCCGGACGGCGGCCGTCATCCACAGGGTGACCAGCTCCTCGACCTGGGTTTCGGGATCCACGTGGTCAATGGCCCCGACCTCCAGGTCGACCCGGCCGTCGCGGAGGGCGGGCCCCGCCTCCAACTCCTCGGCCCGGAACCGCAATGACAACCCGGGTGCCTCCCGCCCGGCCAGGGCCAGCAGGCCGGTGGCGAGTGCCGCACCGACCAGGTCGGCTGCCTGGAGGGTGAGAGTGCCACGCAGCGAGGCGGGGTCCATGTCGGCGGCCGGAGTCAACAGAGCGCCCAGCCGGCGCACCACGGCGGCGGCCTCGTCCCGCAGAGCCAGTGCCCTGGGGGTGGGCACCATGCTCTGTCCGGCCCGGACCAGCAGGGGGTCCTGGAGGATACGGCGGAGGCGGCCGAGGGTGCGGCTCATCGCGGCCGGGGACGTGTGCATGCGGGCCGCGGCGCGGGTGACGCTCTGCTCGGCGAGCAGGGCGTCGAGGGCCACGGCGAGGTTGGCGTCGATGACGGGCGCCAGAGCATCTGTGCTGTTCATCGGTGTCATTCCGTTTCAGGCAATAATCCGTTGCTGAAGTTCCCATTGTGGCAATGCTTCGCGCGTTCGCAGTATTGAGGTCGTACCGATCCGACACGACCCACGAGGGTTTCATGATCGTCATCACCGCTCCCACCGGGAACATCGGCCGCCATCTGCTGGCGCTGCTCCTGGAATCCGCTCCCGCCCGCCGCGAGGAACTGCGCGTGATCGTGCGCGACCCCGCGCGCCTCCCCGACACGGTGCGCGAGCGAGTCGAGGTGGTCACCGGATCGCACGGTGACGCCGCCGTCGTCGACCGGGCCTTCGACGGCGCCGACGCCGTCTTCTGGCTCGTCCCGCCGGACTCCTCCCGCACCCCGGACGAAGCCTTCCGGGGTTTCACCCGCCCCGCCGCGAGCGCCCTCGCTCCGCACGGTGTCGGACACGTCGTCGGCGTCTCCGCCCTGGGGCGCGGCACCCCGGTCGCCGGCCGCGCCGGACTCGTCACCGCGTCCCTCGCCATGGACGACCTCCTCTCGGGATCCGGCGTCGCCTACCGGGCCCTGGCCGACCCCTCGTTCTTCGAGAACCTCCTGGAGGAGACCGATTCGATCCGGGAGCAGGGGGTCTTCAGTGACGTGGCCGACGCCGACCGTAAGGCGCCCCTGGTGGCCGTCGCCGATATCGCCGCCGTCGCCGCCGGCCTGCTGCTCGACCGGACCTGGACCGGCAGTGACAGCGTCCCGGTCCTCGGTCCTCAGGACCTGTCGCCCAACGACCTGGCCCGCGTCATGACCGAGCGGCTCGGCCGCCCCGTCCGCTACGAGCGTCAGGCGCTCGACGACCTGCGCACCACCCTTGTCGGCCACGGCCTCGACAGGGAGTTCGTGGAGGGCATCGTCGAGATGAAGCGGGCCAAGGACGGCGGCCTCGACGCGGGAGTCACCCGAACCCCCCGGACGGCTTCCCCGACCACCTTCGAGCAGTGGGTCGCCCAGACCCTCAAACCCGCAGTCCTCTCCTGAACCCACGACCGAACAGGAAAACCATGCCTACAGAGACCACCGAAACCCCGGTCACCGCGTTCATGCTCGTCAAGACCACACCCGAGTGGCTCGCCATGACCGTCGAGCAGCGGACGCACGCCTTCGCCACCGAGGTCGTCCCCGTCGTCAAGGCCAGGACCACCGGCGTCCGGTCACGCTTCTACGACACGGAGTTCTACTCCGCCCGCGTCACCGACGTCTGGGTCTGGGAGGCGGTCGACCACCACGCCTACCAGCTCCTCGTCGACGCCCTGCGCGAAACCCCCTTCTGGGACCGCTACTTCGAGGTCGTCGACCTCCTCGTCGGCACCGAGAACGGCTATGCCCGCACCTACGGCGTCGACGCCGTCACCACCATCTCCACCTGACACCGCCTCAGCCGGACGTGACCTGGCGTGGCGCCAGGTCACGGCGGCGGCGCGTATCCGGCTCCCCATCCGCACGCGTCGGTGGCCGGTCCCCTCCCGCGCGGGTACGACGGGCGAGCGGCTCGCAGCCTGCACCAGGCAGGACTTCAGAATGGAGGCTCGTCCAGCCACTGGCGTGTCGGCGGTACGGCGGGCGGTGGTGGGTGTGTGTGCTGCAGGAGGGCCAGGGCGTCCATGACGCGACCGAGGTCGATGAGGTATCCGGCCAGGGTGGTGGAGTTGGCGGGGGCGTACCGCTCAAGGACGGTGACGGCGTCCTCGGTGCGCCCGGCGTTGGCCAGCATCGTGGCGACGTGCTCCGCCGCATACGAGGTGGTGCCCTCGGGGTGGGCTCGCGTCAGCTCGACGGCCTCGTCGACCCGTCCGCAGGCGGCCATCAGCGGGAGCCTGATCCAGAACAGCTCCCACTCCTCCTTGCCACGACGGGTCTTGAGGTCGTCGAGCCAGGCCAGAGCGTCCTGCGGGCGGCCCTGCTCGGCGTACAGCGTGCACAGCGCGTCGACGATCCAGTCCTCCGCGCCACCGGGGGCGTCGGCCGGCACACGCATCACCTCGATCGCGTCGTCGTAACGGTCGTGCCTGGCCAGGAGCCGTGCGAGTTCCACTGCCGTGTTGCCCCGGCGAAGGGACCCTTGGCCGGCCTTCCGGTAGACGGCGATCGCGCCGTCCACGTCGCCGCGCTCCTCCAGCAGCTCTGCGAGGCGCTGCGCGGCGTACCCGAGAGGTTCGGTGTGCGCGTAGGCGCGCAGCTCGTCGATCCGCTCGTGCCGGGCGAACAGGTCGGCGAGCTGGTCACGGCCGTTGATCGAGGTGAACTGATGGGTGGACAGCAGGGCGACCGCCTCTTCGACGCGGCCCTGGCGTTCGTGGACGGTGGCGAGCAATCCGACGGCCAGGCGGGGTTCCAGGCCGCGGCAACACCATGGGGAGCCGCACTCGTGCCCGGCCGGGATCCGGGTGGCGAGCAGTCCGGCGGCCTCCTCGTCTCGGCCGGCGGCTTGGGCGACGTCGATCAGCGCGTGGGCGAGGGGCCAGTCGTCGATGTGGGGCTGCAGCAGGTCGAACGCGTCGTCGGCCAGGCCGTTCCGGGCGAGGAGCCGCGCGAACGACTCCAGCGCCAGCCCGCCCCCGGTCTCCGCGTACGAGCGGGCCGAGGCCATGTGTGTGCGGGCGAGGGCGACGGCTTCCTCACCGCGTCCCCATTCCTCCAACAGTCCGGCCGTGGCCGCGGTTGCTGTCCACCAGCCCGTGGCCAGGTACGGGTCGAGCACTTCAAGCGCCTCGACCTGCCGGTCCTGCCCGCCGAGCACTCTTGCCCACTCCAGCGCGCAGAACCACTCCCCGCGGAGTGCCTGGCGCTCCACCTCCTGGGCGTGGCCGAGCTCCAGCAGCCGCGAGACCAGCTCCGGCGGGATGCAGCCGAACCGTGTCCGGGCCCGGTGTTCAAGATCAGAAGCGTCCACGACCACGCACCGTAGCGCCTGCCTCTGACACCCTGCCCGCACCACCCACCGACACCTTCGAATTCAACACCGTCGAAATGACGCACCTCGCCGGTCGGAGCCCCGGAAGGGACCGCAGAGCGCCGCGATCAGGACGCCAACGACTTCGCCAGCGGCCGCAGTCGGGTCGCGGTGACCGCGAAGACCAACCGGCCCAAGAGCGACAAGGACCGCGTGGAGCGGTAGTCGACTTCCTGGACCAGCACTACGTGCCTCATTGGTGATCAGTACGGATGCTCCTGCCCAGAGTGCGGCGGCGGCGCGCAGGTTCCCGTACGCCTCGGCGGTCATGGCGCTGCTGGGCGGGAGGGACGGCAGAGGCAGAGGACCTTGTCATGGGTGTCTCCGATCGGAAGGGTCCAGCGGGTAGTTGAGGCCGGGTGGGGTTCGTTCATGCGGTCAGCTGGTACGGGTCGTCGCGGTGCGGTCCGGGCGTGAGCCGGGTGAAGTACTCGGTCCGCAGGATCTGTGCCCGCGTCCCTTCGTCCGTGCGGGCGAGCAGACCGGGCAACGCCCGTTCAATGGCGACCTCCCCGCGGTGCGCGAGAATCGCCGTCCACTTCTGCTGTTGCCAGGGCGTCACATCGACGGCGGTGGTCGCGAAGGAATCGTCGACGGACAGCACCTGCTTGCCGACACCTCGCAGGAGCGGCGCGAGGTCGGCGACTCCGGAGGCCGGGTGAGTGGCGCAGTACACGGCGTGCACCTGCCACGGGTCACCCACCTCGGGGCGAAGGTACCCGAGTGCCGCGTCCCGCACGGCCAGCAGTGCCGCTTGGTGGGTCCGGCGGTGATCCGGGTGACCGGTCAGCTGGCCCAGGGCGTCGTGCGTGACCACGATGTCGGGGCGGGCGGCACGGATCTCCTGGACGACGGCGGTGACCACCTCGTCGAGCGGGGCGTCCAGGAGCCGTCGGCCCTTTGGTTGCCGGCTGCCGACGGCGGCGGTAGGAGGGCACGACACCGACGCGTTCCGGGTCGGCAACCAGCGACCCCATCAGGGCCCGGTGCAGCTCGGCGGCCAGGGTGCTCCTCCCCACGCCGAACGGCCCGTTGAGCCGGATGATCACGCCCCCGCCCGCACCGTGACGGCCTCGTGCTCGGGTCGGGGAGCGGGCACCCGGCCGGGCCAGCCGAAGATCATGCGGCAGGCCGGGGTGTCGATCGGGTCGCCGGGCTGCAGCCGGTCGGCGGGGGTACCGGCGGGGTGAACGCTCAGGGACGGGTAGCCGCTCTCGCGGACCTCCCGGTCCCAGGTCCGCACACACGTGGCGAACCGCTCGGCCAGCTCCAGGCCGGCGGGCCCGTAGGAGTGGATGCGGAACTCGTACCGTCGGTCGGCGCGTTCGGGCCCGTCGGAGATCTTGACCTGGGTCAGGTAGGCGAGAGCTCCGTCGGCGACGATCGCCGCCGCGTCCTCCTGCGCCACGAGCCCGGAGCCGGGGGCCACCGTCAGGCGGCAGTACCCGGTTAGGGTCGTCGCGGCGAGCACCTGTAGCGTCTCGAAGCTGAACTGCCCGGCGACGACCACGCCTGTGCTGAGCTCGTGCCGCTCTCCGCTCAGGGCCTCCTCCAGGCCGCTCGTGTCCTCGGCGGTCCCCAGCTCCCACCGCACGGTCACCTCACCACCGGCCAGGGCGGCGGTCGGCACGGTGCGGGCGGCGGCGCCGCGGTCCCGGACGAACCCGCAGTACGTCCAGTGCTCCGCGTGCAGGATGTCGCCCCGCCGGACCAAGGTGATCGCCCGGGTGTACCCGCCCACGTCCAGCGGGACGACCAGCCGCCCACCCTCGGCCAGCTGCTCCCGCCAGGCGGGGGCGATGTCCGTCGCGGTGTGGGTGACGACCACCGCGTCGAACCCGCCCGCCGGTACCAGCGCGGGCGCCCCCAGGGCACCGTCGCCGAGGACCGCGGTGACCCGGCCGCTGCCGGCCTCCGAGCCGAGTCGTTGTGTTCGGTGCACCACGTACGGGTCGATGTCCACGGTCACCACCCGGCCGCGTTTTCCCAGGACGTGCGCCAGGAGTTCCGCGTTGTATCCGCCGGAGCCGACTTCCAGCACGGTCATCCCCGGCTCCAGGTGGAGTTGCTCGATCATGTCGGCCTGCAGCCAGGCCGCGGAGACGGAGCTGAGCGCCCTCTGGGGTGACTCGCGGACCGTCACCACGGCGAGGTTGTCGTGGTAGGCGGTCTTGAGTCGGGCCTCGGGGACGAACCGGTGCCGGGGCACCTCGCGCAACGCGGCCTGGACCCGCGGCGAGGACGCCCAGCCCTTGCTGATCACGCGGTGCGCCATCCGCTCGCGCAGCCGGACCGCCTCGGCCGGCTCCCCGGGCACCGGCGGGGCGGCGGGGGAACAGGCGTAGGAGTGGACGGGCGGGAGCCCGGGCAGCACCCCGGGCCACACCGCGGTGAGAGCCTGAGCGCTGGGCGCGAAGATCTTCCCCAGAGTCGCCAGGGTGTTCAGGTCGTGGAACTCCCAGCGTACGAAGCGGTGTGGCTCGGGCAGGGCGAGCACACCGTCCCAGCGGGAGACGCGGACCACGGCGGTGACGCGGCGCACGTCCACCCGGTCGTCGTGCAGCACGGTGATGACGTGAGCGTCCTCCACGAGCGCCGTCAGCCCGGTCTCCTCCGTCAACTCCCGCACGGCGGCCGCCGACGCATGCTCGCCCGTCTCGACGCGGCCGCCGGGCAGCTCCCACATGCCCCGGGTGGAGCGGCCCAACAGGACCCGGCCGAACGGGTCGGTGACCACCACTGCGGCACCGAAGACGGCCTGCGGCTCGGGCCGCAGCTTCTCCTCCGCGCTGAACGATCCGGCCGGTCCGCGCAGGACCAGCACCGCCATGCCCTCCGCGTCGAACTGCTCGACGTGCTCGAACCCGTCGGTGAGCGAGGCGAGTTCGTACTCGTCCAGGGCGATGTGGCGCCGCTCCTCCGGGGTGTTCTCCACGATCGGCGTGATGATGACGAGTGCCCCGCCCTCGCGCAGCCGCGCGGCCAGAGCGCGAAGGACACGGGCGCGATCGCGGATGAATGCGATCGACAGCCGCAGGACGATCAGGTCGTAGCCGTCCTCGGCGAGGCCGGCCAGGTCCTCGTGCTCCACGTCCAGGTTCAGCCAGCGCACCCCCTCCACCTCGGCGTGCCGCGCGCGGGCCCGATCGAGCGCCCCTTCGGCGAAGTCCGCTCCGTCGACGGTGTAGCCGAGCGAGGCGAGGTAGACGGACAACCCGCCGGTCCCGCAGCCGATGTCGAGCGCGCGGCCGCCCTCGGGGGCCGGGGTGTGCTCGACGAGGAGGCCTTCTCCTCGTCACCGAGCCGCCGGAAGTCCCGCCCGGTGTTGTAGTGCTCGGACCAGGCAGTCCGGGTGATTCCCACAGGTCGCTCCTTGTTCGTGAAAGGCGGGATGGTCGTGGTGTCAGGGCAGTTCGACTGGGTCGTAGAGGGCGGCCGGTTGCTGGGTCTGCGGTGCCCGGTACCGGTAGCCGAACGACCGGTGCCACCGCTCGGCCCCGTAGTTGATCAATCCTGCGGCCGTAAGCTCAGGGCGGACAGGCGGACGGCGGCCCCGTCGGTGAGGTACCGGTCCCGGTCGAGGGTGACCACCCCCTGGTCGCCGCAGATCTGGCAGGCCACTGCGGCGGTCACCCCGGCACCCGTCCCGATGTCCAGCACCCGCGGACCCGGGCGCATGTCCAGCTCCTCCAGCAGCTCGACGGTCAGACCCGTCACCGCCGACATCGACGTGATCGACGCCCCGACCGCGTCCCGCGCTCCCGGCCCAGCAACGGCTCCCCGTCGTGCTGGACGAGCACACTGGCCCCGCCGTACAGCAGCCCGAGCAGCTCGGGGCGGTCCTGCGGCGCCGACCAGTCCAACAGATCCCACCGCGGTGGCTCCTCGCCCGGACCGCTGCGCCGAACGAACGCCTGCGGCATCAGCACTTCGCGGGGCAGCGCGAGGAGGGCGTCGCGGACCGGGCCCGGCCGCAGGGACCCTTCCTCCTCAAGCCGGGCGACCATCGCCGCCCGCGCGGCTGCCGGATCGGCTTCCGCTTGCGTCGGCGTGGCTCCGCCGACCGGGCCGGCGGTGGGACAGGTGTCCAGAGTGCTCATCGCTCGCCCCAGCCCTGTTCCGAGTACGGGCACCCCCGAAGGATGCCGTCGATCGCCATGCGGGTGTACGGCACGACCTCTGCCGGAAGGTCCTGCGGCCTCCACCACCGCCACTCCACGCACCGGTCGGGCTCCAGGACCTCCGGGTCGCCGGTCCAGGAGCGGGCCTGGAAGACGAGCGCGATCCTCGGCCGGGCATCGGGGGAGTCGACGTGGTGCACAGTGTGGACGAGGTCGACGTCCTCGGGCGCGATGGTGAGGCCCGCTTCCTCCTTTGCTTCCCGAACCAGGCAGTCGATCGCCGTTTCCCGCTCGCAGTGACCTGCCAGGAAGTGCCAGGTGTCCGGCGCATACGTGGAGTCCGGGTGGCGCAGGCCAAGGAGGATCCGGCCCTGGTCGTCCTGGAGATGGAGGTGTACACCGACGATGTGCGGCTCGGTCCCCGGCGGGTCCTCGCCGGGCAGCGGATCGGTGTCGTCCGGCGGTCCCTCGGCCGCAGGGTGCTCGGCCGCGTGGCGCCGGATCAGATCACCGAGCCCGGGGCTCAGGCGCAGCCGGTCGAGCATGTCGACGGTGCACCACGTCAACAGGACACCTTCGCGGAGCTTCACCGCCTCGGCATCCCCACTCCAGCGCCCGGCATAGACGCTGACGGGCACCGCAAGGCCGTCGACACTCGTCGCCTCTTCCACGGCGAACGGCACCAGTTCCGTGGGTTCCAGGCCCGGCACCTCCTCGGCGAGCTCGCGCCGCAGCGTTGCCTCAAGGCAGGAATCGTCCCTCGTGCGGCCGCCACCAAGGAGGGCCAGCACCCAGGGCTCCCAGATGCCCTCCCGGTCATCCCGCAGATGCAGGAGGTACCGACCGGTCCCGTCGTGGATCAGGGCGCTCGCGTTGACAGGCTCCGGGCGCCCATCGAGGCCGTCCGCCTCGGCGTCCAGGAGCTTGGCCCGCAGCACAGGGGGCCGCACTTCGGCGTACGGAAGCCACTGGGCTCCGGCGACTTCCTCGTCCTGCAGAACGAGCGCGGGCGGTTGCTCGGAGGTGAGATGGAACGCGAAGCGGAAGTCGAAGTGCTGGTGAGCGGGCTCGTCTTTCGCCGGGTTGGCGTCGACGTCATGGACGTCCACGTCGATCGGCTCGTCGAGAAACTGTGCGGTCAGGCAGAGGTCGCCTGGACGGAGCCCGGCTTCTTCGCACACTTCCCGAACGGCTGCGGCCAGGAGCGTACGGTCGCCCGCCTCAACGTGGCCGCCTGGGGCGAGGAGCAGCCCCGTCGCCCGATGAACGATGTGGAGCACCCGGCGGTCGCGGTCGATGACCACCGCACTGCAGGTGATGTGACCGGGCAGCGTGGCGCGGCTGGAAGGCTCCTCGGCGCCGTGGAGGACAGCCGGCAGCCCTTCCAGGGCCTTCCGTTCCCCGGGGTGCCGGCTGAGGTAGGCCTCGACGGTCGCGCGGACATGAGAGCGGGAAGGGGGCACGTGATCACCTCGGACAGTGGAAAGCGGGGAGTAGGTGCTGAGCTGGAGGGGCGCGCCTGACGGCGGGCTCGCCGATGACGGCTCCGTGCCAGGGGCGTTGTTGAGGTTCGTGCTCACGGGCCACCTCCCGAAGAGCGGTCACGCCGCACATCCACGGCGACCGCGGAGCCGGGCAGGGCCGGCACCGGCAGCGCCGGGGGCGTGCTCCAGCGCCCGTCGCCCCGCGTCCAGATCGGTGCTGCCGGGTAGGCCTTCCCGAACCACCGGGCGCCAGTCGCTGTCGCGTGCCACGTAGTTGCGGGTCGCGGTCCCCGCAGGACCTTCGTCGACCGCGGTGGGGACGATCCGGTGGAAGAACGGCAGGATCCTTGCCACGACCAGCACGTCCGACTCGGCGCCGTTCATCGCCGCACCCCCGACCGGCCGTCGGAGATCAGCGGCTCGCGGAGAGCTCGGGTATTCGCCCGCAGTTGCTCCTCGTCCTGGCGCCCGAGATCGAGCGCCTCGAAGGACAGCGGGTCGCCCGAAGCCGGGTCCGCTGCTGCCTCACGTCCCCGAACGCAGTGCCGGTGGGCGCGCGGGATCTGGTTGCCCCACAGCAGGTGGTTCATTCTCGTCTGCGTCACTGCCGCTGCTGATGACCCCCACCCCGTATCCAGCCGTGTTGAGCGGCGCGCGTAGGTGTAGGACGGCCGAGCGGCGCAGGTCGGGGACACGGGCGGGGGCGGCCGCCGCTGTTCGAATCCGGGGCGATGAGTGAGAGCGGGCTCGGTGTTCATGGTGTCCCTCCGTCTGGGCGGTCGGTTGGTACTGGTGCTCTAAGAACGCGCCGGATCCCGGGCGGTTACGGCCCCGACCGGGCGAATCTCTCGAACATGAATACGAATCCGGCTCTCAGGCAAGAGCCGCCTGCCTGGTCACTTTCGAACTCACACGTTCGAGTGGTTGACGACGTGCGGCACCCGATCAGGGGCTTGCGCCGTCCTTTCGCGGACCCGGCAAAGGGCTGGGACGGCGTGCGTGGTGGCGGATCAAGCCCAGGCCCTGCTTGAAGGCGACCGGGGCCTGAGAGAGGTTGACCCACAGGAGCCAGCCATCTGGATACAGCGAGTCCCAGGCGGCGGAGGTCCCGCGCACAGCCCGGGCAAGGAGAGGTCCTTGGAGGTGGTGAGGATCAGAGCGGTCTTGCTCAGGTCGATGCCGTGGGCTCGGCCGCTGAGTATCGGGGCGGGCTGCGGGCCTTCGGCCCCGCATCCATCCCGCATCTCGCCGAGCCCGGCGCCTTCTCGTGCCGGTCGGCCAGGTGCCCGGCGGCGCGGGGTCCAGTCCGAGACGGAGACGACTGGCTCGTCGCCCACGTCGAGGAGGAGGTACGGCGCGCAGGGCTGGTCCCGGCGGGCCTGCCCTCTGACGCTGCCCCAGGTGAGGCTCGCGTTGACAGCAGAGCTGCCCCGCGAGGAGCTTCCACGGGGTCCGGACCACACGCTCGCGCGCCAGCCCGACTGCGAGTCGGCCGAACGTTCCGCACGGGGAAGAGTCGGGTTCGGGTGTGCGATGACGGCGTCGGTCCAGATCCCCATGCTGCTCTTTCGGCAAGGGCGTGACGGTGATCACGGACGTGCTTCGGGGGGCTGCGTAGGCTTGGGTCGTCTCCACCTTGGGGGCCGCGAGGGTGGACTTAGCTTCCTTTTGTCACCTGACGGCGCGTCAGGAAGGTGAGTAAGTGGTCGGCGTGAGTCCTGGGAGAGCCGGGACATCTGCCCGGACATGGGACTCGTTGTAGAATGTCGAAACAGCACTTGACCTGCAATAACGCAGGCAGGGAGCCTAGACCGGGAGTACTTCGATGATGCGCACCATGTTCAAGTCCAAGATTCACCGGGCCACCGTCACCCAGGCCGACCTGCACTACGTGGGTTCCGTGACCATCGACGCGGATCTGATGGACGCGGCCGATCTGCTGCCCGGCGAGCTCGTTCACATCGTGGACATCGACAACGGCGCCCGGCTGGAGACGTACGTCATCGAGGGCGAGCGCGGCTCCGGCGTCATTGGGATCAACGGTGCGGCCGCGCACCTCGTCCACCCCGGTGACCTGGTCATTCTCATCAGTTACGCCCAGGTCGACGACGCCGAGGCCCGTGCGCTCGTCCCGAACGTGGTGCACGTCGACGCCGACAACCGCATCGTGGCTCTGGGGGCCGACGCCTCGGCGCCGGTGCCGGGCAGTCGTACCGAGCGGAGCCCGCACGCGGTCCCCGCGCCGTAGCGGCACCCGCCACCCGTAGCGGGACCCACCCACCCGGAGCGCCGTAGCGGAACCCAACCACCGGAAGCGGCGACGGCCCGCCGGTGCGTCGCAGCGACCCGTCCGTCGGACAAGGAGCAACGCGCCATGGCAGCAGAGAACGAGTCGGTGGAGATCAGGGACGACCGGGAACGCCACAAGCTTGTGGCCTACGAGGACGGCACCGCCGCCGGGACCATCGCGTACTTCGTGATGGATCCGGCCCCCGGGGCGCTCGTGCCCGTGCACACGGTCGTCGGGCCGGAGTACGAGGGCAGGGGAATCGCGGGCGCGCTGGCCAGGGAGTTCTACGCCATGGCGGGCCGCGAGGGCGTGCCCGTCGTGCCGCTCTGTCCGTACGTCGTGCGGTGGGCCCAGCGCCACCCCGAGCAGGCACCCGAGCCGTCCGGCGAGCTGGTGGAAGAGGCGAGGCGGCAGCTCGCCTCGCACCCCGAGCTGCTCTGACCGGTGGCCCGCCCGGCCGGTACGTATGGTCTCGGCAGGCGGGGGCAGCCGCACGGAGAGACGGTGGAGACGTGATCCACGCGTACGTTCCGTCGCTGTTGGAGGACGAGATGACCCATCCGTATCCCGAACCGGTGCCGCCGCCCACGCCGACGCCCCCGCCCGTACCGGGGCCGCCGACGCCGGTGCCTCCACCGCCGCCCGTGCCGCCGGGGCCGGTGCCGCCCGGTCCGGCTCCGGAGCCCATCCCGCAGCCGCCCGGACCCGACCCCGACCCCGTGCCCGAGCCGGAACCGGAGCCCTCACCGGCGGGATGAGCGGGGCGAACGCGACGAGTGGACAAAGGCGTGAGGGCCCCGCCCAGGCGGGGCCCTCACACCTGTGCAGGCCCGCCTCCGGTCCTCGCCGTGCCGGGCCGCCTACCGGGCGGTTCCCGGGCCGGTCGGAGCGGTCGGGCCGGTCAGGGCGTCCACGTGGGCCAGCCCGCTCTCGGCCGCCAGCGAGTCCAGTGACTGCGCGTCGCGCACCGGGGCGAACCGCACCTCACCCCCGGGCCGAGGGCGAAGCCATGCACGGCGGGGCGCGGCAGGCTGTTGTACGCCCAGTGTGTCGAGAAGTAGTACGCGCCGGTGTCGTACAGGGCCACGAAATCGCCCTCCCGCAGCTCGGGCAGCTCCCGGCCGTGAGCCACCACGTCCCCGGCGAAACAGCACGGCCCCGCGATGTCCTGGACCATCGGCGGACCGCCGCGCGGACGGCCTTCCCCGTCGAAGGCACCGACCCGCAGCGGCCACGCCTCGGGCATGAGGACCGTCCGCGTCGCGATCTGCGCGCCGGCGTGGGTGAGGGCGATACGGCGGCCGCCCGCGTCCTTGGTGTACTCCACCCGCGCCCCGATGAAGCCGTTCTTGGCGAGCAGCGACCGTCCGAACTCGGTGACCAGGGCGTACCGCCCGTCGAAGAGGCCGGGCGCCGCTGTCCGCAGCGCGGTCACGTAGTCGTGGAAGGCGGGCCGGTCCTCCTCGTCGGCGAAGTTCACCGGGAGGCCGCCGCCGATGTCGATGCCCGTGACACGGCGGGCGCCCACCGTCGCGTTGATCTCCTCGGCCAGCCGGTAGGTCTCCGCGATGCCTTCCGCGATGAGGTCGAGGGGACACCCCTGCGAGCCCACGTGCGCGTGCAGCCTGGTCAGCCAGGGGCGCTCGGCGAAGGCCCGTACGACCTGTTCGCGGACCCCGGCATCACGCAGCGGCACCCCGAACTTCGAGGTGGCCGTGGCTGTGCTCATCGCACCGATGGAACCACTTCCCACCTGCGGATTGACCCGCAGCCCGAGCACCGACGCCGTGCCCGCGGAACGGAGGTCCCCGACGCGGCGGAGTTCGTCGAAGCTGTCGGCGTTCACGGCCACCCCGAGCGAGAGCGCCGACCGGAGCTCGGCGCGGGTCTTCGCGGGTGAGTCCAGCACGATCTTCTCGGGCGCGAATCCGGCCTCGACGGCCAGACGCAGTTCGCCGGGGCTCGCCACCTCGCAGCCCATGCCGCAGGAGGCGAGCAGCCGCAGTACGGGCACCAGCGAGGCCGCCTTCGCGGCGAACGTGTGCAGGACGGGCACGCCTGGCACCCCCGCGAAGGCGTCCCGCAGCGCGGCGACCGCGTGCCGCACCCCGTCCGTGTCGAGGAAGCCGGCGACGGGCTGTTCCTCGCCGAGCAGCCCGCCCGCGACGGCCTGGCGGAGGGCCGCTGCGAACCTGTCGGGGCGGTCGGCCGGGAGGAAGGCCGGGGACGCGGCGGACGTCGTCGGTGTCATACGGCGAGAGTCGGTGATGACGGCCCTCCGGGTCTTTGTCGCGAGGGACAAGACTGGCCTGTCTCCTTGTCCGTACGGACGAACCACCCGCCGGTGTCGGGGGAGACGGTCAGACATCACCCGTCAGACGGTCAGACATCACCCGTCAGGCGCACGGCCAGGGTGACCAGGAGCCGGGTGTCCGGGTCGTCCAGGTCGACGCCGTAACGCTCCCGGGCCCGCCGCAACCGGTAGCGCAGCGTGTTCGGGTGCAGGACCAGCCGCTCGGCCGCCCGCCTGACGTCGCCCGAGGCGTCGAGGCAGGCGCCCAGCGTCCTGATCAGCTCACCGCCCGCCGCGAGGTCGGCCCGCACGAGGTCGTGCACCGGCCCCGAGCCCGCCTCCCAGAGGGGCCGCACGGCGTCCAGCATCCGCAGTACGTCGAGGGCCGGGCCCGCCTCGGCGGGTCCGGCGTACCGTACCGGGTTCCGGACGCCACCGCGGCGTTCGCGCTCCGCCAGCACCCGGACGACCAGCCCCGCCTCCTCGCACGACGCGGCGGCCAGGAGCGCGGACGGGACCACGGGGCCCGCGCCGGCGCGCACCGGTACGCCACCGGGCAGCGACGGCGCGAGCGAGGCCAGCTCCCGGGCCAGACCCGACGCGGCGCGGCCCCCCGCCTCACACCCCCGCCCCCGGAGACCACCCGGTCCGCGCTCGGGAACCTCGCCGCCCCGCCCGCCGGTCAGGGGCAGCAGTACCACCAGCCGTTCCGCCTCCCGCAGGACGAGCGCGCCAGGGCGGAAGGACACGGCCTGCAAGCCCAGCACATCCAGCGTGCGTCGGACGGCGGGCGGGGCATCGCCGCCCGTGTGCTCCGCGACGACCACCGCGCAGGGGGCATCGGCGGCCACCCCCAGGGACCACGCGTGGGTGCGGGCGTCGCCCTGCCCGTACAGCAGCCCCCGCAGGGCGTCGTTCCGGCGGCGTACCGCTCCGCTCTCCCGCAGCCGGTGCCGGATCAGGTGCGGGGCGGCGGCCTCGGCGGCACGCCGCAGGGCGTCTTCGGCCCGTGGGGAGAGGCTGCGGCCGTCGGCCGCGGCCCAGATGGACCCCAGCACCTCGGGACCGCTGCGCACGGCGACGACCAGGCGCTCCGGACCCTCGTCGCTCGCCGGGCGTCGGATGACGTCGCGCGAGGTCCACAGGGCCCGCAGGAGCCCGCTGCGGCGCAGCTCGGCCAGCCGCGCCTCGGGGACCCGGCCGCCCAGGATCGTGGACCGGCGCACACCGTCGGCCTCCGGGAGCGTGGCCGAGTGGGCCAGCACCCGGAACGCGGTGTCCTCGATGGTGATCGAGCCGCCGGTGGACGCGGCGATGGCGGAGGCGAGCGCGTCCAGGCTGTCGCCGTACGGGGGAGCGTCACACCCGGCGTCCTCTTCGGCGCCGGAGAGCGTGAGCGCGGAACGCAGGAGGGAGGCGGTCTCGCCCCAGTCGGTCCATGGCGCCCGTGCCAACAGCGCCAGCCCGGTTTCCCCGGCCGCCGCCAGCACCTCGGGCGCGGGCGGCACCCCTTCGGTATCGCGCAGTACGACGGCGCAGCCGCCTTGCCGGGCCGCTCCGTACACGGCGCCGGCCGCCTCCGGGGACGACGCGGGTGGCCCCACCGCCAGCAACACCCGGCCCCCGGGGCCCCTGCCGGTCTGCTCGCCGCCCGAGTCGGAGAAGACCACCTCGCGGACGACGGGATCCGTGCCCCCGGGAGCCAGCAGCAGCCGCAGCGTACCCGCGTCGTCGAACGCGAGGATGCGGCGGAGCGTCGGCCCGGCCGGCCGTTCCGCCCCGCCCGGACCTCCGGGTTCGACGGGCTCGACGGGCTCGGCGGACTTGGTGGGTTCGGTGGGTCCGGCGGACTTGGTGGGTTCGACGGGTTCGGTGGGTCCGGCGGTGCCTCCGGGGCCGGGACCGCTGGGCTCGACGGCACCCCCGGGCTCGCCGGGGGCGGGGCTGCTGGTCATCGGCCGAGCATACGAGCAGCGGTCCGACGGGCGTGCCTCCTCGTGCGGACCGGGCACGGGCGGTACCTCGGACGCCCCGCGAGGCGCGCGACCCGGTCCCGCGGGCCGTGTGCACAGCCGGGTCCGGGCCCGGACACGCCCTGAGCCTCCTCAGCCCGCCGTGGATTCCGACCGGTCGCCGCCCCACAGCGTGTGGAACGAGCCCTCGCGGTCCGTGCGGCGGTAGGTGTGCGCCCCGAAGAAGTCCCGCTGCCCCTGTGTGAGCGCCGCGGGCAGCCGGTCGGAGCGCAGCCCGTCGTAGTAGGAGAGCGCCGCCGCGAAGCCCGGGGTGGGCACCCCCTGCCGCGCGGCCTCCGCGACCACGGCCCGCCAGTCGTCCTGGGCCCCACCGATCTCCTGGGCGAACTGCTCGTCGGACAGCAGGCTCACCAGGTCGGGCCGGCTGTCGTAGGCCGCCCGGATACGGTCCAGGAACGCCGCCCGGATGATGCAGCCGGCACGCCAGATCGCGGCGACCGAGCCCAGGTCGATGTCCCAGTCGTACGCCTCGCTGCCCGCCCGGATCTGGTGGAAGCCCTGCGTGTACGACACGATCTTGGACGCGTACAGGGCCTGTTCGACCCGGTCCGCGAACGCGGCGGCCTCGGCCTCGTCCATCGGGGCGGGCGACGGTCCCGGCAGTTCGCGGGCCGCCTCGCGCAGATCCGCGTGGCCGGACAGGGAGCGGGCGAAGACGGCCTCCGCGATCCCGGACACCGGGACACCGAGGTCGAGGGCGATCTGCACCGTCCAGCGGCCCGTGCCCTTCTGCTCGGCCCGGTCCTGTACGACATCCACGAAGGGCTTGCCGGTGGCGGCGTCCGTGTGGGCGAGCACCTCGGCCGTGATCTCGATGAGGTAGGAGTCGAGGCGCCCGGTGTTCCAGTCCCGGAAGGTCTCGGCGATCCGGGCGGGGGAGTAGCCCGCGACCCTCCGCAGCAGGTCGTACGCCTCGGCGATGAGCTGCATGTCCGCGTACTCGATGCCGTTGTGCACCATCTTCACGAAGTGGCCGGCGGCGTCCGGGCCGATGTGGGTGGTGCACGGGGTACCGTCCTCCGCCTTCGCGGCGATCTTCTCCAGCATCGGCCCGAGGGACTCGTACGACTCCTTCGAGCCGCCCGGCATGATGCTCGGCCCGTGCAGCGCACCCTCCTCACCACCGGAGATCCCCGTGCCCACGAAGTGGATGCCGCGTTCGCGCAGCTCCTTCTCGCGGCGCCGGGTGTCCTCGAAGTGGGCGTTGCCGCCGTCGATGATCACGTCGCCCTCCTCCAGCAGTGGGGCGAACTCCTGGATGACCGCGTCGGTCGGGTCCCCGGCCTTGACCATGACCACCAGTCGGCGGGGGCGTTCCAGCGCCGCGACGAACTCCTCGGGTGTGCGCGCGGCGACGAAGGTCCCCTCGTCGCCGAACTCCTCGACCAGCGCGTCGGTCTTGGCGGTGGTGCGGTTGTGCAGGGCCACGGTGAAGCCGTGGCGGGCGAAGTTACGGGCCAGGTTGCGGCCCATCACCGCGAGTCCCGTGACGCCGATCTGGGCGGTGCCGCTCATAGGTGCGCTCCTGCGGTCTGGTCGGGGGTGTGCGTGCGTGGTGCGGTGCCTCGTCTGCGGCTGCCACGGAACGGTGCTTCTACGCGTTCGCCCGGAGCCGGAGCCGGAGCCGGAGCCGGAGCCGGAGTCGCGGGTGGGGGTCAGGTGCGCGTGCGGGTGTCGGGGTCACGTGTCCGGGGCGTTCGTCCGGGGGCCCGCGCTCAGGGCTGGTCCTCCGGATCCGGTACCACGTGCATCGCCGCCTCTTCGGCGGACGCGGCGGCGCCGTCGATGCCGACGTCCTGGGCGGTGAGCGCTGAGGGTACGTGTCCGTCTCCCTGCTGCGTGAGGCGCCCGGCCCGGTCGGTGCCGACCTCCGTGTCGGACAACTCGCCGTCCCCGCCCTCCAGGTCCCCCCGGGCGCCGCCCGCCAGATCCTCCGTCCCCTCGTCGGCCGTCTCGGAGGTGTCGGGGACCTCCCTGGCCAGACGGCTCTCCAGGGATTCGCCGGTGTGCTGCTCGGAAGCCGTGGTGCCCCGGTCGTCGACCGCCAGCGGCCGCTCGGGCGGGGAGTACCCCCGGTCCAGGAGGTCGTCGAGGCCCGAGTCGTCCAGGCTGTCCTCCGCGTCGAGCTGTTCCTCGGGGTCGGCGGCCTGGTCCCGCTGGGGCTGGTAGACATCGTCCCCCCACTCGTCGGACCCCGGGCCGGTCCAGGCGGTCATGCCGACTCCCCGGTCGGTGTCAGTCATCGCGTGTCCTCTCCGTCCGGCTGGGGGTTCGTGCCGCCGCGGCGGGCGCCGGGGTCCGCCGCACCCTCTTCCGGGCCCCTCTCACAGCAATTCCACTCCCGTCCGGCGAGGGACGCAACGGAAGCGGATGTCCGCCGTGGGTGAGATACCGCTGAAGAGGCCCCCGGCCCCCGGCCGCCGCCCCGCCCGGACGCGCACCGGACGCGTGGATCGCACCGGCATGGCGGGGAGCCCGCGAGGAGCCTTCGCCTGGGCGGTCCCGAGCGAGCCGGCGTGCGTCTCCGCCGGAAGGGCATCATCCGGCACCTCGAACGTGAGTTCGGGGCAGCCGGTGCGGGGGAGCAGGGTACGGGCACCGAGCACCTCCAGCCGGCGGGGCGGAAGTGCTTCCCGGCCAGTTCCTCCGCCGGTCGGGAGGGCGTCGTCGATGCCGAGAACTCCGCAGGCGTCCAGGGGAGACGGCCACGATTCCGCGACCGTACCGATGAACGCGGTCCTCAGCCGCTCGCGTCGTGAACCGGCCCGTCCATGTCGTGGACCGGCCCGTCCACGTCGTGAGCCAGGCTGGGTACGTCGTGATCCGGCCATGATCGACTTCTCCGGGCTGTCTGCGCCGCCCATGCCCTGTGACCGTAGGGCTGTTGACGGGACGTCGGTCGGACGCGGCTACTCAACTGCGCCGGTCATTGGCATGGACCTGTCTGCCCGAGCTGGGCTACAGTCCGTCGCAGTGGCCCTGAGAGCGCTCTCAGATTCTCGGCCGCCTCCTGTTCCACCCCCACGATGCTGGAACAACAGAAGGGGCAACTCCCTTGAGACCAAAGACGATGGTGCGGACCGGTCTGTCCGCACTGCTCATCATCGGCACCTGGGCGACCGCCGGCCTGAGCCAGGCGGCCGCGGCGGATCCCTCCACCACCGCCACCGAAGCCCCCGCCTCGGCAGGCCTGCTCACCGCGATGCAGAAGGACCTCGGGCTGACGAAGAGTCAGGCCGAGGCCCGGCTCGCCGCGGAGAAGGAGGCGACCGCCCTCCAGGGGGCCGCCCGCAAGGCGGCCGGTGCGTCGTTCGGCGGCGCCTGGTTCGACGCGGACAGCGGGAAGCTCACGGTCGCCGTCACGGACGACGCGAGCGCCCGCCAGGTCCGTGCGACCGGCGCGCAGACCCAGCTCGTCACCCATACCGCAGGCCGGCTGGACGCGGCCAAGGCCCGGATGGACTCCCTCGCCGCGCCGCAGGGTGTGAGCAGTTGGCACGTCGACCCGAAGACGAACAGCGTCGTCGTCGACGTGGTGGCGTCCGAGCGTGCTGACAACGATGTCCTCGCCTTCCTGGCGAAGGCACGGCAGGCCGGCCCGGTCACGGTGAAGGAGACCAGCGAGGCTCCGCAGACCTTCGCCGCCGGGACCGTGGGCGGCGACCCGTTCTACACGGGCAACGTCCGCTGTTCCATAGGCTTCTCCGTGCACGGAGGCTTCGTCACCGCCGGCCACTGCGGTAAGGCGGGCCAGGAGGTACGGGGCTGGGACGGCTCGGGCATCGGGAACATCCAGGGCTCGTCGTTCCCCGACAACGACTACGCCTGGGTCAACGTCGGCAGCGGCTGGTGGACGGTTCCCGTCGTCCTCGGCTGGGGCACCATCTCCGACCAGCTCGTGCGCGGCTCCAACGAGGCCCCGATCGGCGCCTCAATCTGCCGCTCCGGCTCCACCAGCCACTGGCACTGCGGCAACGTCCTGGCCAAGAACGAGACCGTCAACTACAGCGAGGGCGCCGTCCACCAGATGACCAAGACGAGCGTCTGCGCCGAACCCGGCGACTCGGGCGGCTCGTTCATCAGCGGCGACCAGGCGCAGGGCGTCACCTCGGGCGGCTGGGGCAACTGCAGCAGCGGCGGCGAGACCTGGCACCAGCCGATCAACGAGATCCTCAACCGGTACGGGCTGACGCTGCACACCGCCTGACCGCGGCGCGTCCCTTTCCTCAGCACACCGGAAAGCCTCCGTGGCTCCCGGCGGTGCGCATGACCTCGGTCCGCCGCGGCAGCAGGGCGGTTGCCGCCGTGGCGGACCGACCCGGCGGCGGAACCGGGCCCTGCGGTGGGCCCGTTCCGCCGCACCGGCCGGTCGGGTACCGGGCCCTCGGGCCCCGTACCCGACCGGCCGACGACATCTCGACACCCGCGTCTCCGGCCGCGCCGGACCTGCGACCGGAACGTGCGTCCGCGTCGCTCCCCGCCTGCCCGGAGGGGACGCCTCGGTCGAGCTATCGGACAGCCCTTGGTGCGGCTCCAGCTGTCCGGGGCCCGTTGTCCGAGGCTCCGGGAAGGCTCCCGTGTCTATGCAGGGTGGCACCCACGACGCGACCGCGTGACGCGGCCGCCTGCCCATGCGCCCACGTGCCCAGCCCAGGCGGCGACGCCTCCGCGTGGCCACACGGCGACGTGTCCGTGCCGCCACACGCCTACGCGGGCACGGCGCCTGGCCGGCACGCGTAGGGCCGGGAAGCGGCGGCTGTGGGCCGCCCAGCCCCAGCCCCAGCCCTGGCCCGAGCTACGGGCGTGTAGCGGCGTGCAATAGGCGCTCGGGAGCGGGTGCCCGCCCCGTGTACGACAGCTCGGCATTCGCATACGCCCGCCCGGACCGTGTGTGCGGGCGGCCTCCACCGGCCCGTCCCCGCCGTCCTGCCGCTCTCTCCTCCGAGGGCGATCCCACCCCTGATCCGCCAACAGCCCCGCTGTCACGCGTCGTTCGCAAACCATTGACACGGTCTCAACGGCAGCGCAACACTGACAGCGCTTCGGAGAGCGCTCTCCCAGCGTTCCCGCAGCCCGGAACCATTGGTCTCCGGGCTTCACCGGGCGGGTGGCTCCGTCGTGCGTCACCAGTTCCACTTTCCCCCCACCGCGTACCCGATGTGCGCGGACGCAGAGCGGCATGGAGGTCCGCATGGCCGAAAGAATCAGCAGAAGCACCCTGGTGTCCGCCTTGATCGTCGCCACGTCCCTGGCGCTGGTCTTTCTGGGCTTCCAGGCGATCACCGGGGCCGGCGGCGCGTCCGCCGACGCCGCCCCGCGCGCGGCCGGCGAGCCCGCCACGGCGGCGCACGCCATGCGGGGGCACGTCATGGCGGTGCCTGTCCCGTCGGGTGACGACCCGGACGGCGACGGGTACATACCGGCGAACCCACCGGTCACCGGAGTACAGCCTTCCACCGACATCCCGCCGCACCGGTACTTCCACGAGTTCCAGGCGAACTGCTCGGTCACCCACACCGGTTCGGTCGACCCGATCGTCTACCCGGGGCAGCTGAACAAGTCCCACAACCACACGTTCATGGGCAACGACACCACGGACGAGAACAGCACCACGGCCTCCCTGAGCGCGGGCGGTACCGCCTGCAAGGCACCGGGGGACCTGTCGGCGTACTGGATACCGACCCTCTACAACGGCGATCAGGAGGTCCGCCCGGTCGGCCCGCAGACCATCTACTACAAGGCGGGGGTGACCGACTACACCAGCGTCCGCCCGTTCCCCAAGGGGCTGCGGTTCGTCGTCGGCAACCCGATGCAGACGGCGGACGAGTTCCGCAACCACCCGGGCAAGGTCGAGGGCTGGGAGTGCGGGGAGAGCTACAACAACTTCGAGTTCCCGGCGACCTGCCCGTCCCGTCCGGACGTGCAGCTCAACCTGCGTATGCAGGCGCCCAGTTGCTGGGACGGACAGCACCTGGACACTCCTGACCACCAGGCCCACATGGCCTATCCGCGAGCTCAGGGCGCCAACCAGAACGTCTGCCCGCCCACCCACCCGGTCGCCCTGCCGATGATCGAGTTCAAGATGGCCTGGCCGGTCAACGGCGACATGTCGCAGGTGAGTCTCGCCAGCGGCACCGGCCACTCCTTCCACTACGACTTCTTCAACGCCTGGGACGAGGCCACGCTGGACGCCATGGTGGACCACTGCATCGTGGGCGGTCTCCAGTGCGACGCCCGGGGCTACGACGAGAGCAACCCGGGCGAGGGCGCGGCCCTGGATGAGAACTACGAACTTCCGTGACACAGCGACACCGACGCGACATCCCGTAACTCCCGCGCCGTCCCCGACCCCGCCGGCGGCGCGGGAAGTCCGCGGCGGGCAGCGGAAATTCCGTTGCCCGCCGCGGATTCCTGCTGTGTACTCCAGGTCGCCGCGCAGGAAGCCTGCCGGCGCGGCTCGCCCCGCCGATGGCGCGGGGTGTCGCCACCGGGTCGGCACAGCGGTCGCGGACCGGTACGGCGTCAGGCGCGGGTGGCCGGGCGGCCTGCGGGAGGCCCCGTGTCCACGCGGAGGACGAGCCCGACCTCACCGGACACCGTCCGCCCGCGCGCAGTCCGCGTTCCGCGACTCCGGGATACGGACGTCCTGGGAGCAGGCCGTGGAGGTCCCGCACCCGGCACCGGGGCACCCCCCGAGGGAAGCGAAGAACACGGAGAGGAAACGATGAGCGAGCAAGGATCCACCACGGTCCGTACCGGCACCCTGGAGGTGCCGGGCGCGACCCTGTACTACGAGGTGCGTGGCGCGGGACCGGTACTTGTGCTGATGCCGGGCGGCAGCGCCGACGCGGGTCTCTACGGGCCCCTCGCGGAACACCTCGCGGACCGCTGGACGGTGCTCACCTACGACCCGCGCTGCTACTCGCGCAGCCGACTCGCCGCCCCGGTCGCGGACCAGCGGGTGGAGGAGCACAGCGACGACGTCCGACGGCTGATCGACCTGGTCTGCCCGGACGGTGAACGGGCTTCCGTCTTCGGCAGCAGTGCGAGCGCCGTCGTCGCCCTCGACCTGCTGAGCCGGTACCCGGAGCGGCTCGACCGGGTCGTGGCGCACGAGCCGCCCGTGGTGGAGGTGCTGCCCGACGCGACGGTGGGGCGGGCCCTGTTCGCCGAGGTGCGCGCGGTGTTCCGCCGGGACGGCGCGGAGGCGGCCTCGGCCACGATGAGCGCCGGGATCGGTGACCCGGGACCGGCCGTGGGCCGGGGCGCGTCCGGGACCGGATCGGAGGGGCCCCAGGAGGACCCGGCGGCCGAACTGTCCCCGCCGGACCCGGAGGCGCTGCGCAGGATGCGCGCCAACAACCCGGTCTTCCTGGAGCACATGCTGTGCCCGTTCACCGGTTACGTGCCGGACACGACGGCCCTGGCCGCCGGGGCCGAACGGCTGGTGCTCGCCGTGGGGGAGGAGTCCGGACGACAGTTGACCGCCCGCCCCGTCCGGGTCCTCGCGGAACGGCTCGGGCGCGAGGCCGTGGAGTTCCCCGGCGGGCACGTGGGAGTGGTGCAACGCCCGGCGGCCTTCGCGGCGACGCTGCGCAAGGTGTTGGGCGGATAGCCACCTCACGGCCACCCCGCAGGTCACCCCGGGGGTCACCCCGCGGCCAGGGCCACGAGCCAGGACGGGCCGCAGACCGCCCCCACGGGCGACCCCTACGAGTCAGAGCCACAAGCCAAGGCCGCAAGCCAAGGACAACAGGCCACGAGTCGCCCGTCACGGGAGCACGAGTCACCCGTCACGGACATGGGCCACATGACACGAGTCCGGCGGCGCCGGCGCCCGGAGGCGGCAGCCGCAGCGCTACAGCGACTCCTCCGGGCCCTCGTCGCCGTCCCCGCCCGCGCTCAGCTCCTCCGCGCGCAGGGCCAGGTCCTGGAGGACATCGGCGGACGTGACCTCCTCCTGCCCGGAATCATGCACCTGGGCGAGCGCGATGAAGGCCAGGGTGAAGGCGCCCACCAGCTGTTCGACCGCGCCGCCGACCTCGCGGCCCACGAGGAGCGCCACCTCCTCGACGGACGCGTCGCCGGAGATGGCGATGTGCGGCATCGTCTCGTTGAGGAGCGTGGTCACGATGCTCCCGCCCACGTCCGGATCGCCGCCGCCCATGTCCTGCTCGGCCTGGCGCTGCATCTCCCCGGCCTCCGTGAGGATGCCGATCACTCGCTTGAGGACTTCGCTCTGCTCCATATGGTGAGCATATGTGGCGGGGCCTTCCGTACCCGATCGTGGGACGGAGGTGTCCCCCGCGCGAGGTCGCGAACAAGCCTCCACTCCGGCCTTCGAGGTCCGTTTATTAAATTAGGGTAGAATTTAAGCAGTGAAAGAAGGAGACGCGGCGCGGCCGGGCCAGGATATGTTGCCGGTACGAAGGGAGCATCATGGCTGAGCGCAGCAGAAGGACCGTCCGTGACCTGAGAAGAGGCAACCGGTCCAGGGTCTTGCAGCGGTTGTACTTCGACGGCCCGTTGAGCCGTCAGGAACTGGGTCCGGCGACCGGCCTGAGTTCCGGTTCCATCAGCAACGTCGTCGCCGAACTCGCGACGGAGGGGCTCCTCCAGGAGGCGGGGATCGTCGACTCGGACGGTGGGCGCCCCCGTACGCTGCTGCGGGTCGCCCCGGACGGCGGGCTGTTCGTGGGCATCGACATCGGCGAGACCCGGGTCCGCATCGAGCTGTTCGACCTCTCGCTCACGGAACTCGCCCGCACCGACCGCCTGCTGGCCCAGCACGGTTACGACGTCGAGCGCATCGTCGGCCATGTCCGCACCGGCGTGTCGGACGTCCTGCGCGACGCCGGCGCCGACCCCGCGCGCCTGCTGGGGATCGGGATCGGCGTGCCCGGCATCATCGAACGCGACGCCCCGGAGGCGGCGGGCGGACCGGGTGCCGTCGTGCACGGGCCGACCATCGGATGGAGCGCTGTCCCCTTCGAACGCCTGCTCAGGGACGCCGTGGACGTGCCGCCGGAGGTGCCGTTCTTCATCGACAACGGCGCCCGGACGCTGGGCCAGGCCGAGATGTGGTTCGGCGGCGGCCGGGGAGCCCAGTCCGCCGCCGTGGCCCTGATCGGCTCGGGGGTGGGCGCCAGCGTGAACCGAGGCGACATGCTCGACCAGGACCTCTCGAACGCGGCCCTGGAATGGGGCCACACCACGGTGCAACTGCGGGGCCGCCGCTGCCGGTGCGGGTCGATCGGCTGCCTGGAGGCCTACGCCGGCGCGGAGGCCATGCGTGAGCGGTGGTACGAGGCCGGGGGACCGCTGCCCGAGGACACCGACGACGAGACCGCTCTCGCCGCCCTCCTGGAGGCCGCCCGGCCTGGACCCGACGGTCCCGGCCCGGACCCGGTGGCAGCCGCGATCCTGGACGAGACGGCCGAGTGCCTGGGGGCCGCCCTGGCCGACCTCATCAACCTCTTCCTGCCCGAACGCATCCTGCTCGGCGGCTGGGCGGGCCTGCTGATCGGCCCTCACCTGCTGCCGGAGATCCGGCGGTACGCCCAGGAGTACGCCCTCGGGCACGCGGCGGCCCGCACCACGATCGATCTGGGCCACCTGGGCCCGGACGCGGTGACGGTCGGTGCGGCGACGCTGCCCCTCTCGGACTTCCTCGCCCGGGGTGGCACCCGGCCCGCACCGGACCCGCGCGCCGGCACCAGGCCCGGCCCGGGACGCCTGCCGGCCCACAACTACAGTCGCGCCGCGACCGGCTGAGGGGGCGGCGCCACGCGGTGGCGTGGGCGCCGACCCAGTGCCGCACGGCGGCGGCCCACCCTGACGAGGACCCTGGCCGCCGGTCCGGGGCGCCGGTTCCGGGCGCCCCGGGGTGCTTACGCCGACGCCCGTACGACCAGTGTCGGCTCGAAGATCACGGACGTGGCCGGCCGTTCCGGCTCCGCCAGCCTGTCGAGCAGCAGCCGGGCCATCTCCGCGGCCATGTCCTCCACCGGCTGCCGCACCGTCGTGAGCGGCGGCCGGCACGCGGCGGCGGCCCCGCTGTCGTCGAACCCGACGACGGCGACGTCCTCCGGCACCCGCCTGCCGTGTTCCCGCAGCACATGGCAGGCGCCCGTCGCCATCAGGTCGTTCCCCGCGAACACCCCGTCCAGGCCGGGGTGCGCGGTCAGCAACCGCTCCATCGCGGCCTCGCCGCTCTCCTGGGTGAACCCGCCCTCGGCGACCGGGATGTACGGATGGCCGTGCCGCGCCATCGTCTCCTGGAACCCCGCGAGCCGGTCCGCTCCCGCCGGTATGTCCAACGGACCACTGATCGTGGCGATCCGGCGGCAGCCGCGGGCCAGCAGGTGTTCGGCCGCCAGCCGGGCCCCGTCCCGGTGCGCCAGGTCGACGTAGCTGATGCGCGCGGGCCGGGCGGGGCGTGCGTACAGCACGGCGGGCAGCCCGGCCTCCGCGACCAGGGCGGGCAACGGGTCCTCGGCGTGGGTGGACACGATCAGGGCCCCGTCGGCGCTGCCCTGGCGCAGGTACGACACCACGTCGTCCCGGGCCCAGGAGGCCTCGGCGAACATCAGCACCGGGTGTATCCCGCGCGGGCGCAGGTAGTCGACGACGCCCGTCACCACCCGCCCGAAGAACGGGTCCGCGAACACGCGCGCGGTGAACGACCCCTCGCCGCCCCGTCCCGCCGCGTCACCCTCCCCGGGCCGCTCCGCCTGCCCGCCCCCACCGGCCGCCGGTTCCACCCCCGTACCCGACACCACGAGGGCGACCGCGTCCGTGCGGCGGGTGACCAGGGAGCGGGCCGCGCGGTTGGGTGTGTAGCCCGTGACGGAAACGGCCTGGCGGACGGTCTCCTGGATCGCCGGATCGACGTTGCGCACGCCGTTGACGACCCGGGAGACCGTGGCGCGGGAGACACCCGCGGCCCGCGCCACGTCCTCCAGGGTGGGCGCGGCGCCGTCCGATCGCAGAGCATCCGTCATGAGCGCATTTATAGCATCAGGGAATGCACCATGGAGAGCGCTCTCCCACGCCTTGACGCCCGCAGCTCGGACCGCCCCCGCCCCGGACCGCCCCCCGCCTCCCGTACGCCCCCTCCCCGCACCTGCCTGCCACACGGACCGCCCACCGGGTACCCGGCCACCAGGATGCGGAGATCTCCGTTCCGCGAGCCCGCGCGCCCGCCCTCCCGCGCGTGCGCCGGGGCGCGCGTGCCAAGGCGTGGCCGCTCCCTTGTCATCACCCTCGTATGCCCATAAGTTGGCCGCTTGCGACGTGTCCTACTGCCAGTGGGGGAGCCAAGTCATGGCCGCGAACGGACGGCACCGCAGATATCAGCCCAGCCGGATCAACCGTGCCTCGCTCACGGTGACGGTGGGAGGCGCGGGCATCGCCCTCCCGTTACTCACGGCGGCCTCCGCCGGGGCCGCCTCGACCGATATGTGGGAGAAGGTGGCCGCCTGCGAATCGACGGGCGACTGGCACGTCAACACCGGCAACGGCTATTACGGCGGCCTCCAGTTCACCCGGTCGACATGGGCGGCGTACGGCGGCACGGTCTACGCGCCACGGGCCGATCTGGCCACCAGGGACCAGCAGATCGCCATCGCCGAGAAGGTGCTGGACGGGCAGGGACCGGGCGCCTGGCCCGCCTGCTCGGTGCGGGCCGGTCTGACGCGCGGTGGCGACGCACCCGACATCGCCCCGCAGACCCAGGGCAGCAGGCCCGCCGACGCGGGGAAGAAGGCGGAGAGCACACCGGCGCCCGCGGCGAAGACCACGCCGCAGAGCGCCAAGACCGCTTCCCCGACCTCGGTGCCGGGCGTCCGCGACTCGTACACGGTGGCCCGCGGTGACTCGCTCTCCGGCATAGCGGCCACCGAGCGGGTCCGGGGCGGCTGGCAGCGCCTCTACGCGGCCAACCGCACGGTGGTGGGTTCCGACCCGGACCTCATCCTTCCGGGACAGCGGCTCACCCTGGACACGACCGGCGCGCCGAAGCGCCCGGCCACCCCGAAGAGCACCCGGGAAGCCGCGCCGAAGACCGCCGAAAAGGCCCCGGAGCACAAGGCGGTCCCCAAGCAGACGGCCCCCAAGCAGACGGCCCCCAAGCAGGCGGCGTCCGAGAAGGCCGCTCCGAAGAAGGCGGCCCCGAAGCAGACGGCGAAGCCCGCGGCCAAGCAGCACTCGGGCCTCACCGCCCCGGTGTCCGCCCGTACCGGTACGCCCTACCACCAGTCCGGTTCCTGGGCGAGCGGCTACCACACGGGCGTCGACTTCCCCGTGCCCACCGGCACCTCGGTGAAGGCGGTGGCATCCGGCAAGGTCGTCTCGGCCGGCTGGGCGGGGGCGTACGGCTACCAGGTCGTGCTCCGGCACAGCGACGGCAAGTACAGCCAGTACGCGCACCTCTCCGCGCTGCACGTGCGCGAGGGCCAGCAGGTCGGCGGCGGACAGCGGATCGCCCGCTCCGGTTCCACCGGCAACAGCACGGGCCCGCACCTCCACTTCGAGGTCCGTACCGGTCCCGGCTACGGATCCGATGTCGACCCGCTCGCCTATCTGCGGGCAGGCGGCGTCAGCGTCTGAACCGGCCCGCCGGGCACCGGCCCGGCGGGTCTCGCGCTGAACTCGACCCGCCCGCCGTGCTCCAGGGGCATGGCCGAGGGAAGCGACGGGGCCGGAATCACGTCCGAAGGTCCCGTCGCCGGAGAGGTCAGCGGCTTCGCCGGCTCGGGCAGCACCACGACGACCGCCCCCTCGTCCGCGTCACCGGAAGCCTCCGCCCCGGGCCGGTGGCCGGCGCGCACCGGATCCGGGACGTGCCGGCTCCCCACCCGCTCCGTGGTCAGCAGGACCAGCCCGGCGGCGGCCAGCGCCCCGCAGCCCAGCGCGACCAGGGCCCCCGTCATCCCGTAGCGGAAGTCCTCGCCGAAGAAGGAGAGACCCACCGCGGCGGCCACCACCGGATTGACGACGGTGACCACCGCCAGCGGCGCGGTCAGCCCGGCACCCCGGTACGCCGCCTGCGAAAGCAGCAGACCGGCGGTCGCCAGCCCCGCGATGACCAGCAGCGTCGGCAGCCCCGAGCCGACCGCGCCGGTCGTCCACTCCACCGCCACCGTCTTGGTGAAGACCGAGGCCATACCGAACGCCATTCCGGCACCCGTGGCCAGCGCCACGCTGCGCCCCATGGGCCGGCGCAGCCCGGCCCCGAGCAGGAAGAGGGCGGCCACCGCGCCGAACGCCCCGACCGCCAGCGCGAACCGGTCCGGCCCGGACAGGGCGTGCGACCCCGCGCTGCCCGTGAGCGCCAGCAGCCCGGCCAGGCCGACCGTGGCCATCACGGCACCGCGCCACGCCGTACGCCCCGCTCTGCGGCGGACGAACAGCGCCGCCAACGGCAGCGCGAAGACGATCGTCAGGGCCCCCAAGGGCTGTACGAGGCTGAGCGGCCCGTACGCGAGCGCCACCACGTGGAGCAGCGCCCCCGCCCCGTTGAGCGCCACAGCCACCCACCAGACGCCGTTGCGCAGCGGCGCGAAAGCACGCCGCTCGTCGCCGGCGGCCACCCGTTCCTGGACGATCGCCCCGGCCGCGTAGGCGACCGCGGAGACCAGCGACAACAGCACGGACAGCGCAAGGGAACTCATGAACACCACGATGTCCCGTCGGAGCCTCCGCGTCGTCGTCCTTGAGGGGGCGATTTCGCGTACTGCTCCAGTAGTACGTCCATCATTTCCACGTCCTTTTCCTGACCGTAGTACGTCCCCTCCCGACCCTCATCGCGGCGGGCCGCCGGACCATGAGGTATCCACGGCGCGGACGCGCGTCACACGACGGCGCCCGCCCCCGGGGACCGTGACGTGGTCCGGGAACGGGCGCCGCGAGGCCGTCCGTGGTGTGCGGAGGGTTCAGGTGCTGAGTTCGAACTCCGCGCGGATGCGCTTGCCCACCGGCACGCGCTCCGCCGTCACGCGGTCGCAGAGCGCGACCACGATCTCCATGCCGTGCCCGCCCAACCGCGCCGGATCGGGGGAGTAGAGGACGGGGAGCGCCGTGCTGCTGTCGTAGACGGTGACGCTGATGCGCTGTGCGTTGCCCTCCAGCTCCAGCATGTACGGGCCGTGGCTGTAGCGGTCGGCGTTGGTGATGAGCTCGCTCACCGCCAGCATCAGATCGCTGCGGGTGTGGTCGCCGAGAACCGCCAGCCACTCCGCCACGAGGCGGGTCAGGAAGCGGTCGGCCAGCGCGCGGGCCTGCGCGATGCATCCCGGCTCACCGTCGAAGACCTCGGCGGTCAGCAGAACGTCCGGGGACGGCGCTCCCCGTACGGGGTCGTCCGGCCGTGTGGTGGCCTGTTCGTTCATGTGCTCCACCCAAGGCGCCGCAGGATGAGGCCGCGTCGTCGACCTCTTTCTCGCCGTTCGTCTACCCGCGTCGAGAGATCCCACTCCGGGGGATCTCTGAGATCTTACGCACGGCCGGGGAGCCGCACCACGCTGACGAAGAAGTCGTCGATCTGCCGCACCGCGCCGATGAACTGCTCCAGGTCGACCGGCTTGGTGACATAGGCGTTGGCGTGCAGTTTGTAGCTGCGCAGGATGTCCTCCTCGGCGGAGGACGTGGTGAGCACCACGACCGGGATGAGTGCCAGTTCAGGGTCGGTCTTGATCTTCTCCAGCACCTGCCGCCCGTCGTACCTGGGCAGGTTGAGGTCGAGAAGGACCAGATCCGGCCGAGGGGCGTCGGTGTGCTCGCCCTGGCGGTAGAGGAAGTCCAGCGCCTCCTGGCCGTCGCGTACCACGTGCAGCGTGTTGCGGATCTTGTTGTCCTCGAACGCCTCACGCGTCATCAGTTCGTCGCCCGGGTCGTCCTCGACGAGCAGGACCTCGATGGGCTGTACCGGGTCGTTCACGGGGTGTCTCCCGACTGGGGGGTGAGCAGGGCGGGTGAGAGAAGTTCGGCCGTGGTGTGCGTGGGCGCGTCGGGACGGACGGGCAGGGTGAAGTGGATCAGTGTGCCCTCGGTGGGCTCCGGATCCAGCCAGATCCGGCCACCGTGGAACTCGATGATCTTCCGGCAGAGGGACAGGCCGATGCCGGTGCCCTCGTACTCGTCGCGGGCGTGCAGGCGCTGGAAGATGACGAACACCTTGTCCGAGAACTCCGGGGCGATGCCGATCCCGTTGTCGGCGACCGTGAGGTGCCAGTCCTCGCCCTCCCGCACACACCCGATGGTGATCCGGCAGGGCACGTCGGGGCGGCGGAACTTGATCGCGTTGCCGATCAGGTTCTGCCAGACCATCGCCAGCGTGGTGGCGTCGCCCAGCAGCTCCGGAAGCGGGTTCTCGCGTACGACGGTGGCCCCCGCGTCCTCGACGGCCAGGGTGAGGTTGCCCAGGGCCCGGTCCAGGGAGCGGTCGAGATCCACTGGCTTCCAGCTCTCCTGGACCCGCCCCACCCGGGAGAAGGTCAGCAGATCGTTGATGAGTACCTGCATGCGCTTGGCGCCGTCGACCGCGAAGGCGATGTACTGCTTGCCGCGGTCGTCCAGTTCCGTGCCGTACCGCTTCTCCAGCAACTGGCAGAAGGAGGCCACCTTGCGCAGCGGCTCCTGGAGGTCGTGCGAGGCGACGTACGCGAACTGCTCCAGCTCCGAGTTGGAGCGGCGCAGCTCTCCGGTCTGCTCGGCCAGCAGGGTCTCCCGCTCCTGGGATTCGGCGAGTTCCGCCGCCAGGCGGCGGCGCATGTCCTCGACGGCGGCCGCGACCGCCCGGACGTCCGACGGACCGTGTACCTCGATGCGGTTCCCGAAGGCACCCGACCGCACCGCGCCGGACGCGGCGGCCAGGGCGTTCAGCGGCCGGCCCACGATCCGGTGGAGCAGCAGGCTGAGCACCACGACGGCCAGCACCGAACCGGCCACCAGCGCCCACAGCACCCGGTCGCGGGTGGCGCGGGCGGCGTCGAGCTCCGCGCGGGCCTGGTCGCGTGCCGTGTCCAGATGGGCCTGCAACGTCGTGTTCAGCTGCCGCAGCGTGTCGAACTCCGCCTTGCTGCGGCCGATCGGGGCCGACGACTCACGGGCCGGACCGTTCTCGCCCACCGAGGCGATCAGCGGCCCGGCGCGCCGGTCCCGCCACTCGTCGGCGGCCTCCTCGATCCGGTCGAGGTCGTCGGCGAACGGCTGCTCGTTCCCGACCAGCTGGCGCACCCGGCCGAGCCTGAGCCGCTCGGCCGCCATCCCCGCCTCGTACGGTTCCAGGAAGGAGGCGTCCCCGGTGAGCGCGTATCCGCGTACCCCCGTCTCCTGGTCCAGCAGCGAGGTCTGCAACTGGTACGACGAGGAGCGGGCGGGCTGGATGCGGTCGACCAGCTCCGTCGTCCGGTCGGACATACGGGACATGACGACTCCGCCCACGACGACGCAGCCGCAGACCACCAGCACGAAGCCGGCCAGGATCAGATGGACCCAGTTCTGCACGGACAGCCAGGACGCGAGGCCGGGCCGTCCGGTGGTGTCCGCGGTGTTCTGGTCACTCATGCGTTCCGCCAGCCCAGATGCAGAACGGCCACGTCGTCCGCGAGGCCTCCGTACGGCGAGGCCCTCTCGGTGGCCTCGGCGACCAGCGTGTCGACGAACGCGCGCGGCTCCAGCGATCCGTGCCGCGCGGCCATCTCCAGCAGCCCTTCCTCGCCCAGCCGTGTCTGCGGCCCGGTGCGGCCCTCGAACAGGCCGTCGGTGAACAGGACGAGTTCGCTGTCCGGGTACAGCTCCAGGTCGGTGAGCGTCCAGCGGCCGAGTCCGGGCATCAGCCCCAGGGCGATGCCCGTGTCGGGCTCCACCCAGCTGACGTCCGTACCGCGCCGCAGCAGCATGCCGGGATGCCCGGCCCGCGCGACCCGGACCCGGTCCCGCTCCGGTGGGAAGACCAGCGTGGTCACGGTGGCGAAGACATGGGGATCGGACCGCTCGGCGACGAGTATCTCCTCCAGGAGACCGATCTTCTCCAACTGCGTGACACCGGTCAGCACCGCGGTCCGCCAGGCCACCCGCAGACAGACGCCGAGCGCCGCCTCCGCCGCGCCGTGCCCCGACACATCGCCGATCACGGCGTGCACCGCGCCGTCGGCGGTCTGCACGACGTCGTAGAAGTCGCCGCTCAGCAGCCCGTGGGCCCGGCCGGCCTCGTACCGCGCGGCGACGCCGAAGCCATCGTCGTGCAGCAGCGGGATCGGCAGCAGCGCGCGCTCCAGCCGGGCGTTCTCCTGGGCTATGAGCTGACTGGTCCGGATCGCCGACGCCACCCGCTCGGCGTTCTTGCGCTGGAGGGCGTAGCGGACCGCGCGTCCCAGCGACTCGGGATCGATCCGGTCCTTGACCAGGTAGTCCTGGGCGCCGTGCGCCACCGCGGACAGACCGGTCTCCGCCTCGGCCAGACCGGTCAGGACGACGACGGCGGCGTCCGGCGCCGAATCGACGAGCTGGCGGACGGCGTCGAGGCCGTGCACGTCGGGCAGGTGCAGGTCCAGCAGGACGCACACGGGGGTGTTGTTCGTACGCAGGAACCGCCGTGCCTCCGCCAGCGTCTTGCACCAGGTGAGGGTGGAGTCCACCTCGCTGTCGGCCAGCATCTCCTCGACGAGCAGGGCGTCCCCGGCGTCGTCCTCGACCAGGAGGATGGCCGCGCCGAGATCCCACACGGAGGTATCGGCGGTGGCGGAGCCCGCGTTCTGCGCCGGGATCCCGGTGGGCCCCATCAGACGCGCGGACGCGCCCAACGGCAGCTCGATCACGCTCGATCCCCTCCGACGGACGGACGGCACGGGGACACCCCGTGCCGTTTCGCCTGGAAGCATATGTGACTGATGCCCGGCAGTACGCCGGGCATCAGCAATCCGGGACGTGACTTTTCCCGCTCAGGCCTCGACGCACATCCCCGTACGCAGCCGTCGCACGATCCTGCTGAGCAGCCGCGAGACGTGCATCTGCGAGACGCCGAGCTCCGCGCCGATCTGGGCCTGGGTCATCTCCTGTCCGAACCGCATCCGCACGATGGCCCGCTCGCGGTCGTCCAGCTGGCGCAGCAAGGGGGCCAGCGCGTGCAGGTTCTCGACACTCTCCATGCCCGGGTCGTCCTCGCCGAGCAGATCCGCGTACGCCCGCTGCTCGTTGCCGGACTCGCTGTCGGCGCTCGGGGTGTCGAGCGAGCCCGCCGAGTAGCCGTTGGCGGCGACCAGGCCTTCGATGATCTCCTCCTCGGAGAGATCCAGGCGCGCGGCCAGCTCGGCGACCGTCGGATCGCGGTCGAGGTCGGCCGACAGGGCCTCCTTCGCCTTCGCGAGCTCCACCCGCAACTCCTGGAGCCGGCGCGGCACATGGACGGACCAGGTGGTGTCGCGGAAGAACCGCTTGATCTCACCGACGATGTACGGCACCGCGAAGGTGGCGAACTCGACCTCGCGCGAGAGGTCGAACCGGTCGATCGCCTTGATCAGGCCGATCGTGCCGACCTGGATGATGTCCTCGGTGTCGTCCCCGCCCCGGTTGCGGAACCGGGACGCGGCGAAGCGCACCAGTGAGAGATTCATCTCGATCAGGGTGTTGCGCGCGTACTGGTAGTCGTGGGTGCCCTCTTCGAGGGTCTGGAGCCGGTCGAAGAAGAGCTTCGACATCGCCCGGGCGTCCTGCGGCGCCACCTTCCCGGCGTCCTCGATCCACGGGAGCACGGCCTCGTGGGAACCCGTGTCCGCCTCGTCGCGCCGCTCTGTCGCGGTGCCGATCGCTTCGGTGGTCCGCACTGACATGGCCGTCATGGTCACCCTCCCTGGATCCGGTGTATCGATCGGCACCTTCCCGCCCTCGCCGAAGTCATGCCCCCGGATTCCGAGATGTTCTCCGGACGGGCGCGTCGCGCGGTCACGAGCGGCCACGAGCGGCCTTCAGATGTGCCGCTTCATCACGTGTCGCGTTGATGTGCCCGAGAGGAAAGGGCACGGATGTGTGAGCCGGCTCTCGCTCCGGGCACGCCTGGACCGGCTGCCCTGATCGCGGTGGCACGGTCTGATCGTGATCGGCCTCGGGACCGGCATCGCGACCCAGCCCTCCGCCAGGAAGGAGGACGTCTGCCCGGCTCGAACAGGGCGACGTGGGACTCATGGCAGACTTGACCGGGGCATCCGGCCCGTGTGCGCCTGCCCTCGCCGGCTCCCGGCCGGACTCCTGCCCACCGAAGCCCGACAAGCGGCATGAGCGACGAGTGACAGAGGAACGGCCATGACGGTGACCAAGGACAGCCCGGAGTCCGCTCCCGGGACCGACGGGTTCGGTCCCGGCGTCGACCCCGAGCGGCTGGCCGTCTGCCTGAGCGTGCTGGACGAACTGGACTCCATCGACGTCGACCACCCCGACGCCATCGCCGTACGCAGGGCCACCGCCGGTGTCTACCGCACGGTCAAGCAGCGCCGCCGCCAGGAGCGCCGGGCCGCCAAGACCGCGCACGACAAGGCCGTCACCGAGGCCACCGCGACCGGCTCCGCCGAGCGCATCGACGACGAGACGCAGGGCGTGCTCCCCTCCTCCACGGCGACCGCCGAGATCGCCGGCATCCTCCGGCGCCCGAGGTCCTGCTACATCTGCAAGACCCGGTACGTCGAGGTGGACGCCTTCTACCACCAGCTCTGCCAGAACTGCGCCGCCGAGAACCGCGCCCGCCGCGACGCCCGCACCGACCTCACCGGCCGCCGCGCCCTGCTCACCGGTGGCCGCGCCAAGATCGGCATGTACATCGCGCTGCGGCTGCTCCGTGACGGCGCGCACACCACCGTCACCACCCGGTTCCCCAACGACGCGATCCGCCGCTTCAAGGCGATGCCGGACAGCGACGAGTGGATCCACCGGCTGAAGATCGTCGGCATCGACCTGCGCGACCCCGCCCAGGTCGTCGCGCTCGCCGACTCGGTCGCCGCCGAAGGACCGCTGGACATCCTGATCAACAACGCCGCCCAGACGGTGCGCCGCTCCCCGCAGGCCTACGGGGAGCTGGTGAACGCCGAGTCCGCGCCGCTGCCGGCCGGCGCGCTGCCCGCCGCCGAGGTGATCGGCACGTTCAACAGCGGCACCGTCGACCGGGTCGCCGCCATCCCCGCCGCCCGCACGGAGAGCGGGGGCCTGACCGCGAACGACGTCACCGACCTCGCCCTGGTCACCGGGTCCGCATCGCCGGCCCGCATCGCCGCCGGCACGGCGATCGACGCGGGCGGCCTGGTGCCCGACCTGCACGACACCAACAGCTGGATCCAGACCGTCGAGGAGGTCGAGCCGATCGAGCTCCTCGAAGTCCAGCTCTGCAACTCCACGGCACCCTTCATCCTCATCAGCCGGCTCCGCCCCGCGATGGCGGCGACGGCGTCGAAGCGCGCCTACGTGGTGAACGTCTCCGCCATGGAGGGCGTTTTCGGCCGCGGCTACAAGGGGGCGGGCCACCCGCACACCAACATGGCCAAGGCCGCCCTGAACATGCTCACCCGCACCAGCGCCCAGGAGATGTTCGAGAAGGACCGCATCCTGATGACGGCCGTGGACACCGGCTGGATCACCGACGAGCGGCCCCACCCCGACAAGATGCGCCTCGCCGAGGAGGGCTTCCACGCCCCGCTCGACCTGATCGACGGCGCCGCCCGCGTCTACGACCCCATCGTGCGCGGTGAGGCCGGCGAGGAGCTGTACGGCTGCTTCCTGAAGGACTACGCGCCCGCCGGCTGGTGACCGGCGCCCCCACATACCACGGCGCCACGGCGGCGCGCCCGGATCACCCCCGGGCGCGGCGCCGTTCTTCACGGCTGACCCCCCGCTCGTTGGCTGAAAGTGATCCAGGCCATACGTTCTGTCGAGCGGGACGGCGCTCATTTGGTTACGCTGAAGCGAACGGACGTCACCAAGGAATCCACGAAACTTCCTCGGCCGTCCTGGGACAGGTCTTCAAACAGGCCGGCCGTCCCGCCCCGTAACGGCGCCACCGCGACCGAACTGTTTCTGCCCCTGCCCCGCAGGAGCGGTCGACACGGTTCCCACAGCCGCAGCGTCGCCACCGCCCCGGGGTTACGCGACACAAAAGGAGTCCGCGGTGACACCTGAAACGACCACGAGCGAGCAGCCCCCCGCCGGTCCCACCGGAGAACCGGCCGCCCAGCCACACAAGCTCCGCAACATCGAGGTCTGGGCCAGGTCCGCTCCGATCAGACTGGCCGGGTACGAGGACGACCTGGCCGAGCCGCACATCCTGCCCGGAATCGACTGACGGCCGACACCGCTCCCGCCGCACGCGGACCGGGCCCCCGTTCCACGGAGGTCCGGTTCTCGCCGTGTCAGGGCTGCCGCCCCGGAGGCCGGAGCGGTACCGGCCGGGCCACCGGGGGCATGAAGTCCCGCACATAGGTCCGACGCCACCAGCGGCCGGTCGTCCGCAGCTCGTGCCGGTCGGTGAACTCGTAGCGGAAGACCCGGGCGCGGATGTGGGCCGGAGGACCGTCCGGGAACGGGTTGTGGCGCAGCAGCCGCAGGGTGTCCCGGTCCCCTCGCAGCAGCCGCTCGACGAACGGCCCGAACCAGGAGCGCGCGTACGCGGGGGAGAGCGCGGCGAACCACATCATCCAGTCGAGCCGCAGATGGTACGGCGCGAACTGCCGCGGCATCCTGCGCGGATCGCCCGGCTTGCCCCGGAAGCCGTACTCATGCCACCGGGTCCCCTCGTGGATCACGGATTCGTCCGTCCCTTCCACCACCACCTCCAGGCGCGTCCGGCTGATGCTGCCGAACGCCCCGTAGGTGTTGACCAGGTGCAAGGGGTCGAAGGACCGGTTCATCACCTGGCGGCGGGAGACGAGGTTGCGCGCCGGGCGGTAGCTGAGGGCGACCACGAGCACGGTGGCCGCGATGACCACCACCTCGTACCAGAGGGGTGGCGCGGGCCGCGCGGGCGGCGGCCCGGACCACGGGGCCCAGTCGATCGCGGAGAGCGCGATGACGATCGTCAGCCAGTTCAGCCAGGCGAAGTTGCCCGAGAGCACCAGCCACAGCTGGGTCAGGACCATCAGGCCGGCGGCGGCGCCGGCCACCGGTTGCGGCGTGAAGAGCAGGAAGGGCACCACGAGCTGGGTGACGTGGTTGGCCGCCACCTCCGCCCGGTGCACCGGCTTGGGCAGATGGTGGAAGAACCAGCTCAGCGGCCCCGGCATCGGCTGGGTCTCATGGTGGAAATCCAGACAGGTCAGCCGGCGCCAGCAGGCGTCCCCCCGCATCTTGATGAGACCGGCGCCGAACTCCAGCCGGAAGAGCAGCCAGCGCAGCAGCCACAGGACGAGTACCGGGGGAGCCGTGTCCGCGTTGCCGAGGAGGACGGCGAGGAATCCGGTCTCCAGCAGCAGCGATTCCCAGCCGAAGCCGTACCAGACCTGGCCGACCTGGACGATCGACAGGTAGAGCACCCAGGGCACCGCCCACAGCAGCATCGCGGCCCACAGCGGGACGTGTCCGTCGGCACCCGCGATCAGGGCGAGCGAGAGCGCGGTGCCGGTCCAGGCGACCGCCGCGAAGAAACGGTCGGAGTAGTGGAGCCGGAAGAGGCCGGGCGCCGCCCGCCACGGGGTGCGGCGCAGCAGTTCGGGCACGGGAAGCATGCCCCGCGTGCCGATCAGCGCCCGGAACTGGAGCGCGGCGGAGAGGAAGGCGACCAGGTAGACGGTGGCGAGGGCCCGCTGGAAGACCGTCCGGCTGAGCTCGTACCCGTCTGCGGTGAACCACTGCATCGCCCCCAGTATCGGACCGGATCAGCCCGCGGACACGCATTCGCGCAGCGAGTCGCCCAGCCGGCGCGCGTACAGGCGCTGGAGGACCGGGACCAGGGGGCCGCCGAGGCGGGCGTACCAGGAGGCGGGACGGGAGAAGGCGATGACCGTGAACCACACGGTGCCGTCCTCGGCCAGTTCCACCACGAAGCACTCCTCGCCCCGTTCCGGGTGGCGCGCGGTGGTCCCGTAGGCGAAGCCGGCGCGGGTCTCGCCGTACTCGGCCCAGACGACCTCGCAGTGCGCGGTGAAGCGGAGCGGGCCGACGCCGAGCGACACCGCGACGGTGACCTGGGCGTCGGCCCGCGCGGCGGAGGCGCGCACCCGGGCTCCGGAGGCCCGGTGCATCCGCCATTCGGTGACGGCGGCCGCCGCCGCGGCGAAGTCCGCCCGCCCCCGGCCGACGGCGGCCCGGTGGCGCAGATGGTGGTAGCCGTCCGGCAGCGGCCCGTGGCGGGTGGCTCCGACCTCGGGGTACGTCAGGGTGGTCATGCGGTCCTGCCTTCCGGGTGGGTGGGGTGCTGGAGGCGGCGCAGGGCGAGCAGCGAACAGAGGGCGAAGCCCAGCGCGTTGCCCACGCCGTGGGTGGCGGCCATCCAGGTCAGGCTGGGGTGGGGCAGCCCGGTGGCCTCGCCGAGTGCCCAGCTCAGCGCGAGCGCCATGGTCGCCACGAGGACGGCGGCCGAGGCGGTGAGCAGGATCCGGGTGACGCGGTCCCGGCCCACACCGAGGGCGGTGCGCCGGGTGAGCAGGGCGACCGCCCACATCCCGGCGGTCAGCACGACGGCCCCGGCCAGTTCGGCCAGGTCGCCGATGAAGTAACCGGCCAGCACGAGCAGGGTGCCCAGGGGGACGCTCAGCGCGGCGAACCGGCCCACCGGGTTGTCGTCCCCGGCCCGGCAGACCAGCCCCGCGACCAGGGCGGCGGCGAAGCCGGCGAAGTGGAAGTGCGGGACGGTGAGCGCCAGGATGCCGAGCCCGAAGCCGAAGAGTTCGTGGCCGGACCGCTCGGCGACCAGGGCGAGGGCCGCCACCGAGGGGGTGACCAGCGCGGTGAACAGGGCGATCTCGGCCGGGCCGGCGCCGCGGGTACGTGCCAGGCGCAGGGGCGCGTGGGCGGCCAGGATCAGGGTCCCCAGGGCGTAGCAGGCCGCCGCCGCGGTCGCGGCGGTGCCGCGGGGCAGCCACAGGGCCACGGCGCCCGGCACGGCGAACAGCGGCCACAGGCGGCGTATCCGCGCGAGCGCGGGGTCCCCGACGAGCCCCAGGCCGGCGGGCACGATCACGAGCATCCCCAGCATCACGACGAGCCCCACCAGAACAGACATCACGCCTCCGGCCCACCACTGATTTGAACGCGTTCAATTGCCGATGGGGTGAGCGTAGAGGCTTTCTTGAACGCGTTCAAGGCGGTCTGCTCGGTCGAGGAATCGGACAAATAATGGCAGAGTGGCGCACATGGATGATCGGGTTGCGGGTGCCCTGTCACTCCCGGACGACTGGCCCGCCCACCCGGACCTCAGCCTCGCCCTGAACCGAATGGGCAGCTTCGACTGGGATCTGGACAGCGGACTCATGCACATGGACGAGCCCGCGCTCGACGTGTTCGACCTGGGCGTCGACGAGTACGACGACCGTCCCGAATCGCTCGCCGACCGCATCCCCGCCGAGGAGGGGACGCGCCTCGACGCCCTGGTGTCCCAGGCACTCAAGAGCGGCCGCGACACCTACGGCGCCTACTTCCGCAGGAAGCGGCGCGACGGTTCGCTGCGCTGGACCCACACCCAGGGATTCATCCGCCGGGACGCCGAAGGGCGCCCCCGGCGGATCATCGGCATCGTCCGGGACGCCACCCAGGAACTCGCCGACTCCGTCACCCGCCGGACGATCGACGAGGAACGCCGCCGCCGTACCAGCCTGGTGCAGAGCACCACGGCGGCCCTGGCGCACGCCCGCACCGTCAAGGACGTCACGGACGTGCTGAAGAACTCCCAGGGGCTCGCGCACCTCGGTGCCACCAGCCTGGTCATGGGATTGCTGGAGGGCACGCGCATCCACCTCGTGGCCGACGGGCCCGAGGGCGCGTACGTGGCCGGCACCCGCTACACGCGGGTGGACGAGGCCTACCCGATGGGCGAGGTGATCCGCACGCTCAAGCCCCGCTTCATCGAGAGCGCCGAGGACTTCGCGACCTCGTACCCCATCCTGTGGCCGCACATCAGCCACCTCGGCATCACGGCGGCCGCCTATCTCCCGCTCATCGCCCAGGCCCGCCCGATCGGCGCGCTCGGCCTGCTCTACGGAGGCAAGGCGGGCTTCTCCGGGGACGAGCGGAACCTGCTGGTCGCCCTCGGCAGCTCCATCGCCCAGAGCCTCCAGCGGGCCATGCTCTACGAGCAGGAGCACGACCTCGCCGAAGGGCTCCAGCAGGCGATGCTGCCCCGCCGCATCCCCGAGGTGGCCGGTGCCCAGGTCGCCGTCCGCTACCGCTCCGCGCGGCTCGGCCAGGACATCGGCGGCGACTGGTACGACATCATCCCGCTGCCCGGCGGCCGCGTCGGCGCCGTCATCGGCGACGTACAGGGTCATGACACCCACGCCGCGGCCGTCATGGGGCAGCTGCGGATCGTGCTGCGCGCCTACGCCGCCGAAGGGCACCGGCCGTCCACGGTGATGGCCCGCGCCTCCGTCTTCCTCCACGAGCTCGACACCGACCGCTTCGCCACCTGCTCCTACGCCGAGGTCGACCCGGTCACCGGAGTGGTGCAGCTGGTCCGCGCGGGCCATGTGGACCCGCTCGTCCGGAACGTCGACGGCAGCTGCCGCAAGCTGCCGTCCGAGGGCGGTCTTCCCCTGGGGCTCTCGGCCGAGTTCGGGCAGCTGGACTACCCGGTCAGCACGATCGACCTGGACCCCGGGCAGACGATGATCCTGTACACGGACGGCCTGGTGGAGCTGCCGGGCGCCGACTTCGACGAGGGCATGCGGCTGCTGGAGACCCTGGTACGCGAGGGTCCGCAGGACCTCCAGCGGCTCGCCGACCGGCTCTGCGAGGTCGTCGACGAACGCGGCGGCCAGGACGACGTGGCGGTGCTCCTGCTGCGCCGCGACGCCGCGCACGCCCCGCACCCCGGAGGCAGGCTCCAGCAGCACGTCTCCCAGAACGACCCCGAGGCGCTGACCTCGTGCCGCCACATGATCAGGACGGCGGTACGCGCGTGGGGCGCCAGGGAGCGGGCGGACGAGGTGGAGCTCGCGGCCGACGAACTCATCACCAACGCGCTGATGCACACCGACGGTGGAGCCATCGTCACCATCCGGGTGCTGACCGGGCCCGGACGGCGTCTCAGGGTCGATGTGGAGGACCGGTCGAGCGCGCTGCCCCGGCGCCGGGACGCGGGGGAGTCGGGCGTCTCCGGACGCGGGCTGATGCTCGTGGACCTGCTGGCGGACGACTGGGGCGTGGAGGCCCGCGGCAGCGGAAAATGCGTGTGGTGTGAATTCGGCATCGGGGAGCGCGACTGAGGTCCGCGGCGAGGCGCCCGGCCGTGACGACTCGTAACGTTGCTGAGTAGTCATAACTCTGCCGAGAGGTCGTAACCGGCACCGGCGCCGCAGGTGCCTTCGCAGAGCCGAGAGATCGGACAGGTCGAGCGGTCGTCTCCGGTTTTCGGGCAGCTGGGACGGTTGACGCGGCTCAGTGATCCGATGACTATTCGCTGTGCGGGACCGACACGGTACCGAAACAAATCATCAGGGCCGGCGTCAGGGGCAGCGGGAATGCGGCGGATCAAGCTCGGACGGAGCGCGGTCGGGATCACCGAACTCTCCTTCGGCGCGGCGGCCATCGGCAACCTCTTCACCGAGGTGGATCCGGCACAGGCGGCCGCCGCCGTGGACGCCGCCTGGGACGAGGGCGTCCGCTCCTTCGACACCGCCCCGCACTACGGCCTCGGCCTGTCCGAACGCAGGCTCGGCGAGGCCCTGCACGACCGCCCCCGTGACGCGTACACCGTGTCCACCAAGGTGGGCCGGCTCCTCGAACCGCTGCCCCCGGGGACAGCCCCCGCGCACGGACTGTCCGAGGGGTTCGCGGTCGCGCACACCCACCGCCGCCGCTGGGACTTCAGCGCCGACGGCATCCGCCGGAGCATCGAGGACAGCCTCGGACGGCTGGGCCTCGACCGGGTCGACCTCGTCTACCTGCACGACCCCGACGACCACGAGGAAGCCGCCTTCCGCGAGGGGTACCCGGCACTGGAACGACTGCGCGCCGAAGGCGTGGTCGGCGCGATCGGCGCCGGGATGAACCAGACCGCCATGCTCACCCGGTTCCTCCGTGACACCGACGTCGACACCGTCCTGTGCGCCGGCCGCCACACCCTCCTCGACCGGAGCGCCCTCGCCGCCCTGCTGCCCGAGGCCGCGGCCCGGGGGCGTGCCGTCGTCGTCGGCGGGGTCTTCAACTCCGGGCTCCTGGCCGACCCGCGCCCCGGTGCCACGTACGACTACGCGCCGGCCCCCGCCCACCTCCTGGAACGGGCCCTGCGCATCGAGGAGGTGACCCGACGGCACGGCGTCCCCCTGCGTGCCGCCGCCCTGCGCTACCCGCTCGGCCACCCGGCCGTCGCGGGCGTCCTCGTCGGCGCCCGCTCCCCCGAGGAGGTGCGGGACGCGGCCGCCCTGCTGCGCACACCGGTCCCCGACGCGCTCTGGGAGGAGCTGCGGGCCGAAGGCCTGTCGGCCGCCCCGGCGGGGGAGACGGGGTGACCGCCGCGACGGCCGTCGACGCGCACCACCACGTGTGGGACCTCTCCGTACGGGACCAGGACTGGATCACCGGCGAGGAACTCGCCCCGCTCCGCCGCACCTTCGCACTCGCCGAGCTGGAACCCGAGGCGCGCGCCGCGGGCATCGGCGCCACCGTTCTCGTCCAGACCGTCACCGTCCCCGAGGAGACGCCCGAACTCCTCGCGCTCGCCGCCGGTACCGGTCTCGTCGCGGGCGTCGTGGGATGGACCGACCTCACCGCGCCCGACATCGCCGACACCCTGGCCGCCCTCGCCGCCCTGCCCGGCGGAGACCGCCTCGTGGGCATCCGCCACCAGGTCCAGGACGAGCCCGACCCCGCCTGGCTGCTGCGCCCGGACGTGCTGCGCGGTCTCGCGGCCGTCGCGGACGCCGGACTCGTCTACGACCTGGTCGTCCGCCCGCACCAACTGCCCGCGGCCGTCCGCGCCGCCGCCCTGCTGCCCGGACTGACCTTCGTCCTCGACCACGCCGGAAAGCCGCCGATCGCCCAGCGGCGCACACGGCCGTGGGCCGGTGGGCTGCGGGACCTGGCCGCGCTGCCCAACACCGTCTGCAAGCTCTCCGGCCTGCTCACCGAGGCCGATCCGCGCTCCTGGAGCGTGCAGGACCTGCGCCCCTACACGGACACCGTCGTCGAGGCCTTCGGGGCGGACCGGCTGATGTTCGGCTCGGACTGGCCGGTGTGCCGGCTCGCCGCCCCGTACGCCGACGTCGTGGACGCCGCGCACACCCTGACCGCGCACCTGGACGAGGAGGACCGGCGGTCCGTCTTCGGCGCCACCGCGCGGCGCGTCTACGGTCTGGCCGCCCCGGAAGACGGTTCGGCCGCCCTGGAAGACGGTCCGGCCGCCCCGGAAGCCTGACGGGGCGGGCACGCGCCGGGCCACTGAGGCAGGCTGGAGTCATGCCCGAACTGCCCGAAGTCGAAGCCCTGCGGGACTTCCTCGGCGACCACCTGGTCGGCAAGGAGATCGCCCGCGTCCTGCCGGTCGCCATCAGCGTCCTGAAGACCTACGACCCGCCGCTCACCGCCCTGCGGGACGCCACCGTCACCGACGTGGGCCGCCACGGCAAATTCCTCGACGTCACCGCGGGCGGCCTCCACCTGCTCATCCATCTGGCCCGCGCCGGCTGGCTGCGCTGGCAGGACAGCGTCCCCGCCACCCCGCCCCGGCCGGGCAAGGGCCCGCTCGCCCTGCGTACCGTCCTCACCGACGGACAGGGCTTCGACCTGACCGAGATGGGTACCACCAAACGCCTCGCCGTTCACCTGGTGCGCGACCCGGCCGACGTGCCCGGCGTCGCCCGCCTGGGACCCGACCCGCTGGCCGACGACTTCGACCGGGATGCCTTCGCCCGCCTGCTCGAAGGGCAGCGGCGGCAGATCAAGGGCGCCCTGCGCGACCAGTCCCTGATCGCGGGCATCGGCAACGCCTACAGCGACGAGATCCTGCACGTCGCGAAGATGTCCCCGTTCAAGCTCACCACCAGCCTGAGCGACACCGACATCAGCCACCTGTACACGGCGACGCGCACCACCCTCAAGGACGCCGTCGAACGCTCCCGGGGAGTGGCCGCCGGGCGCCTCAAGGCCGAGAAGAAGAGCAACCTGCGCGTGCACGGCCGCGCCGGCCAGACCTGCCCGGTGTGCGGCGACACCATCCTGGAGGTGTCGTTCAGCGACTCCTCCCTCCAGTACTGCCCCACCTGCCAGACCGGCGGCAAGCCGCTGGCCGACCGGCGCATGTCCCGCCTGCTGAAGTAGCCCCGTCCCGGCCCTCCGGGGATCCGGAGGAAACAACAGGGGAGCTCCTGGCCCGCGCCACCACCTAAACTCCCGCCATGCTGCGCGTACTGGCCGTCGACGACGAAGAACCCGCCCTGGAGGAACTCCTCTACCTGCTGCGCGCCGATCCCCGGATCCGCAGCGCCGAAGGAGCCACCGGGGCCACCGAGGCGCTGCGCCGCATCGGCGGAGCCGTGGACGCCGGGCCCGAGGACCCCTCGGCCATCGACGTCGTCTTCCTCGACATCCACATGGCGGGCCTGACCGGGCTCGACGTGGCACAACTCCTGGCGGGCTTCGCCGCACCCCCGCTCATCGTGTTCGTCACCGCCCACGAGGGCTTCGCCGTCCACGCCTTCGACCTCAAGGCCGTCGACTACGTCCTCAAACCGGTCCGCCGCGAACGCCTGGCCGAAGCCGTGCGGCGCGTCGCCGAGCAGGTCGGCGAACGCTCCGCACCCGTCCACGACACGGCGGCCGACCAGATCGCCGTCGAACTCGGCGGAGTGATCCGCTTCGTCCCCGTCGAGGACATCGCCTACGCCGAGGCCCAGGGCGACTACGCCCGGCTGCACACCGCCACCGGCAGCCACCTCGTCCGCATCCCGCTGACCACCCTGGAGGAACGCTGGCGCTCCCGGGGCTTCGTACGCATCCACCGCAGGCACCTCGTCGCCCTGGGGCGGATCGACGAACTCCGGCTCGACGCCGGCAGCATGAGCGTGCGCATCGGGGACGCCGAACTCGCCGTCAGCCGCCGCCACACCCGCGCCCTGCGCGACCTCCTGATGCGGCAGACCGGCCGCTGACCTGGGCCTACCCGCCCACACCCCCTTCCCAGCCGGGGGCCCGGCCGCCTACACTCCGGGCCCATGTCCCACGAGAGCACGCCCCGGCGCGAAGTGGTCACGGGCGAGCCCCGGCGGGTACGGCCGCTGCCGCGCTACCGCGCCCAGTCCGAGATAGACGAGCAGACCGCGCTCGGCGGCGCGTACGTCCGCTCCCTGATGCGCAGTCAGTTGCGAGCCGGGCTCACGGTGTTCGCCGTACTCGCCCTGGTCGCCGGCACCCTGCCGCTCGTCTTCGAGGCGGTGCGCGGCAACGCCGTCGTCTGGGCGGTGCTCGGCTTCGCCCCCTACCCGCCGCTGACCCTGGCCGCCTGGTGGTACGTACGACGGGCCGAGCGCAACGAACGCGACTTCGCCCGGCTCGTGGAAGGCCGCCCCGCACCGTGAGCACCCCCGACCACCCGGCGTCGATGGCGGCGGTCGCCCTCGTCGTGCTCGCCACCGTCCTCGTCGGCGGCTTCGGGCTGCGCATCTCCCGCACCACCTCGGACTTCTACGTCGCCTCCCGGACCGTGCGGCCCCGGCTCAACGCGGCGGCGATCAGCGGCGAGTACCTCTCCGCCGCCTCCTTCCTCGGCATCGCGGGCCTGGTCCTGGTCCACGGCCCGGACATGCTCTGGTACCCGGTCGGCTACACCGCCGGCTACCTCGTGCTGCTCGTGTTCGTCGCCGCCCCGCTGCGCCGCTCGGGCGCGTACACCCTGCCCGACTTCGCCGAAGGGCGCCTGGAGTCACGGCACGTGCGCCGGCTCGTCAGCGTCTTCGTCGTCGGCGCCGGGTGGGTGTACCTCGTACCGCAGCTCCAGGGCGCGGGGCTGACCCTGACCATCCTCACGGGCGCCCCGGGGTGGTTCGGCGACGTGCTCGTGGCCTCCGTCGTGGTGCTGGCCGTCGCGGCCGGGGGCATGCGCTCCATCACCTTCGTCCAGGTCTTCCAGTACTGGCTGAAGCTCACCGCGCTGCTCGTCCCCGCGATCTTCCTGGTCCTGGCGTGGCAGGGCGACGGGGCGCCCCGCGTCAGCTTCGACGAGCAGGTCTCCGCCTTCCGCGCCGACCACCCGCTGTACGCCACGTACGGTCTGATCGTCGCCACGTTCCTCGGCACCATGGGCCTGCCGCACGTCGTCGTCCGCTTCTACACCAGCCCCAACGGCCGCGACGCCCGCCGCACCACGGTCGCCGTCCTCGCCCTGATCGGCCTGTTCTACCTGCTGCCGCCCGTCTACGGGGCGCTGGGCCGGCTGTACGCCCCCGAGCTGATCCACGGCGGCGACGCCGACGCCGCCGTGCTGCTGCTGCCCGGCCGGGTCATCGGCGGACTCGGCGGCGACCTGCTGGGCGCGCTGATCGCGGGCGGGGCGTTCGCCGCGTTCCTCTCCACCGCCTCGGGGCTCACCATGGCCGTCGCCGGGGTGATCACGCAGGACGTGCTCCCCTCGCGCGGGGTACGGCACTTCCGGCTCGCCACCGTCCTCGCCATCGCGGTGCCGCTCGCCGGTTCGCTGGTGGTCGGCCGGGTGCCGGTGGCCGACGCGGTCGGCATGGCCTTCGCCGTCTCCGCCTCGTCCTTCTGCCCGCTCCTGGTCCTCGGCATCTGGTGGCGGCGGCTCACCCCGCCGGGCGCCCTCGCCGGACTGCTGCTCGGCGGTGGCTCCGCGCTGCTCTCCGTCGCCATCACCGTCAGCGGCGCCGTGCGCCCGCCCGGCTGGCCGCACGCACTGCTGGCCTGGCCCGCCGTCTGGTCCGTGCCGGTCGGCTTCCTGGCGATGATCCTGGTGTCGCTCGCCACCCCCGGCCGCGTCCCGCCGGGCACCAACGCCGCCATGAGCCGCTTCCACCTGCCGGAGACGCTGACCTCGGGGAGGGCGCGGTGACCGGGGCCGCGGTGGCCGTCATCGCCGTGCTCGCCGTGCTGCTCCTCGGCACCGGCTTCCTGCTGGGGCGCGCGGCCCGCCCCCAGCGCACCAGCGACGTCGGTACCCCCGTCGAGCACGCCACCTTCGAGACCCTGCACACCGCGTCCCTCGCGGCGCCCCCGCTGCGCGCCGGACTCACCGAGGAGAGCGCCCGCAGGGCGGCCCGCCGGCTGCGCTCGCTGCTCGGCACCGACGCCCTGTGCCTCACCGACCGCGACCGGGTGCTGGTCTGGGACGGCGAGGGCGACCACCACGGCACGGATGTGATGGACCACGTCCGGGGGCTGCTGGACAGCGGCCGGGACACCGCCTTCCGCACCGGCTGCGACGACCTGGACTGCCCGCTGCGCTGGGCCGTCGCGGTGCCCCTCACGGTCGACCACCGGGTCCTCGGCACACTGGTGGCCTGGGCGCCCCGCGAGTCGGCGGTGCTGGCGCGGGCCGCCGGAGAAGTGGCCCGCTGGGTGTGCGTACAGCTGGAACTCGCCGAGCTGGACCGCTCCCGTACCCAGCTGATCGAGGCGGAGATCAAGGCGCTGCGGGCCCAGATCTCGCCGCACTTCGTCTTCAACTCACTGGCCGCCATCGCCTCGTTCGTCCGCACCGATCCCGAGCGGGCACGTGAACTGCTGCTGGAGTTCGCCGACTTCACCCGCTACTCGTTCCGCCGGCACGGCGAGTTCACCACGCTGTCCGACGAACTGCACTCCATCGACCAGTATCTCGCCCTGGTGCGGGCCCGCTTCGGCGAACGCCTCTCCGTCACCCTCCAGGTCGCCCCGGAGGTGCTGCCCGTCGCTATGCCGTTCCTCTGCCTCCAGCCGCTCGTCGAGAACGCCGTCAAGCACGGCCTCGAAGGCGCCGTACGCAGCAGCCGCATCACCATCAGCGCCCTGGACGCGGGCGCCGAGGCGGAGGTCGTCATCGAGGACGACGGCATCGGGATGGAGCCCGAGCGGCTGCGCACGATCCTGCGCGGCGAGGGAGGCGCCTCGACCGGCATCGGACTGCTGAACGTGGACGAACGGCTGCGCCAGGTGTACGGGGACGCGTACGGGCTGGTCATCGAGACGGGCGTCGGAGCCGGTATGAAGATCACCCTCCGGCTTCCCAAGTACCGTGCGGGCGTGCACGGTTCATGACCCCGGGCGGTATCCCGGCCGTCGCCTCCCGCCCGGCGCCCGGTCAGTACAGGTGGATCGCCAGATGCCCCAGCGGCAGCCCCAGCCGCCAGGCGGGCGTCCACACCCGCCTCTCGCCGTCCTCGCCCTCGTACCCCGCCTGCCCCCGGGGCGCGGCGCCCAGGGCCTCCAGGTCGGCGGCCAGCAGCTCGGTCTCCTCCAGCCACCGCCAGGCCGCGCGGGCGAGCGCCAGATCCGGGTCCGCGCCCGGCGCCGACCCCCGCCGCCTGGCGTCCAGCCGCGCGCCGACCCACCGCTGCCATGCCGCTCCGGACGCCGTGAGCAGCCGCAGTTCGTCCACCCGGGCCGCCGGAAGCGCGCCGGCCACCGGCCCCTCGGAGAGGAAGAGGGTCAGGGCGAGGGCGTCGCGGCCCGCCCGGTACTCCAGCGTCGTCGGCTCCATCAGGTCGCCGGTCTCCAGCAGCCCGTCCGCCACGTACTCGGCGTACATCCAGGCCATCGGGACCAGCAGTCCGTCGCCGGTCTCGTCATGTTCTTCGGGACGCATCCCGTCTCGCCTCTTTCTCGTACCGGTCACACCGGGCTTCACGCAGCATTGAACCGGGGACGCGCGCCCCGCGTGGGCCAAAGGGCAGGATCCGTCGGGAGATACGAGGTGCGATGACCGCCGAACGCGGTGCCGATCCGCATGTGCGGGAGCTGCTGGGCGCGTACGTGCTCGACGCGCTGTCCGCGGCCGAGAGCGGCCCGGTCGCCCGGCACCTCCAGCGCTGTGACGCCTGCGCCGCCGCCTATGTGGAGGTGGCCGACGCCGTCTGCCTGCTGGCACTGCTCGACGAGGAGGACCTGCTGGAGTAGCCGGGCAGATGGCGCGACAGCAGCCGCAGCGCGTAGTACGAACGGGACTTGACCGTGCCCGCGGGTATGCCGAGCGCCTCGGCCGTCTCGCCCACGCTCAGCCCGCGGAAGTAGATCTGCACCAGCACCGCCCGGTGTTCGGGGCTGAGTGTCCTGACCGCCTGGCGCACGTCGAGGGCCCGGACCGCCGAGTCCGCGGTGTTCTCGTGGGCCGGCGCGCTCTCCAGCACCGCGTCACTGACCTCGGTGGGCCGGGCCTGGCGGGACCGGCGGGCGTCGATGGCGAGGCGGCGGGCGACGGTGAAGAGCCAGGGGCGCATCGACTCGTACGGGGCGTCGAAGGCCTCCGGGTGCTGCCAGGCGCGTACCAGCGTCTCCTGCATCAGGTCCTCCGCCCGCTGCCGGTCGCCGAAGGTCAGCCCCAGCAGGAAGTGGAGGAGCGCCGGACCGTGCTCCCGCTGCAACTCCGCGAGCGTCCGCTCGTCGGTGGTCGCCGTGGTCATCGTGGACGTCCTTTCCCGAGGAGGCCCCTGCCGCCTCGCTCCCGCCTGGCGTATACGAACGCATCGGGGCGCGCGGGAACAGGCGCTTCACCGAGGTGTGCGCCGAGCGGTCGCACGGAGCGACGAGTGGTGCGGTGAACGGTCGGCGGGCGACGATACGGCCGGTTCAGGTACTTCGGGCCCTTGGTGGCCTTTGTCCTTGACTCGCTGGTATGAACATATATCTATTCGGAGGGCCGACCTCGTTCGAACCGGGAGCCCCGCAGATGACGAAGCACCTCCGACACGGCGCGGTGATCGCGGCGGCGGGCCTGCTCGCAGCCGCGACCGCCTGCTCCGTACCGCAGACCACGCCTCCCGGTTTCGCCGGGCGCCAACTGGCCGCCGAGCGCGGGGCGGAGGGGCCGGGCGGCGGGGGAGCGGACGGCGACCGCACCTTCACCCTGCTGGCCTCGGGGGACGTCCTGCCGCACTCCTCGGTCATCGACCGCGCCGCCGACGACGCGGCCGGCCGGGGATACGACTTCCGCCCCATGCTCAAGGGCGCCGCCCGCGCGGTCTCCGGAGCCGACCTGGCGATCTGTCACATGGAGACGGTGTACGGACAGCGGGGCGGCCCCTACACGGGCTACCCGTCCTTCAAGTCGCCGCCCGAGGTGGCGGCGGCGCTGCGGGCGACCGGCTACGACTCCTGCTCCACCGCCTCCAACCACACCCTGGACGACGGGGCACCGGGCATCGCCCGCACCCTGGACGCCCTGGACGAGGCGGGCGTCGCCCACGCCGGATCCGCCCGCTCCGCCGCCGAGGCGGCCCGCCCCACCCTGCTGAGGGCCGGCAAGGCGAAGAACGCCGCGAAGGTCGCCCACCTCGCGTACACCTACGGCACCAACGCCGACGAGCCGCCCGCCGGACAGCCCTGGGCGGTCGCCGTGCTCGACCAGGACACGATCGTCGCCGACGCGCGGGCGGCCCGCCGGGCCGGCGCCGACGTGGTGGTCGCCTCCCTGCACTGGGGAACGGAGTGGCAGGAGGACCCCGACGACGACCAGCTCGACCTGGCCCACACGCTCACCGCGTCCGCCACCGGGGGCCGCCCCGACATCGACCTGATCATCGGCACCCACGCCCACGTCCCACAGGCGTACGAGAAGGTCAACGGGACCTGGGTCGTCTACGGCATGGGCGACCAGATCGCCGGAGCGATGGTGAACGACGAGGGTGCCCAGGAGCCGCGCGGCAACGAGAGCTCGATGGCGCGGTTCACGTTCGCCCCGCCCGCGCGGCCCGGCGCGCGCTGGACGGTGCGCAGGGCCGAGTACCTCCCCCAGTGGTACGACCCCGTGGCCGGACGCGTCGTCGGCCTGAGCGCACCGCCCGCGGACGGCACCGGCAGGCTGCGCGCGATCCGCGACCGGATCAGCGGTGTGGTCCTCAGCCGCGGCGCCGCCGAGGACGGCCTCGTCCTCGGGAAGTGACCCGCCGGACGCGCGGCGGGGGGACGGTCACGAGGCGGGACGTCACCGAAGGCCGGTCACGGGACGACGGTGACCGGCCAGCGCCCGGCCTTGACCAGGCGGACGGCCACCGAGCCGATGAACCGGTGCCCCGCGGACTCGGAGGCGCCCACCACCACGGCGTCCGCCTTGAGGTCGTCGGCCGCCGTCACCAGGCCGTTGTACGGATCCCCGTGGAAGGTATGGAACTCCCAGCGGACGTCCCATATGTCCTTGAGCCGCTCGGTCGCGGTCCTGATCTCGTTCACCAGCCCCTCCGCGACCTGGCCGGTCGTCTCGGCGACGGAGACACCCAGGGCCGCACCGGCCACCATCACCGGCTGCACGTAGACGAGGGTGAGCATGGCGTTCTGGCGCCGGGCGAGCCCCGCCGCGTAGGCCGCGGCCCGCATCGAGGACTCGGACCCGTCGATACCCACGACGATCACCTTGGGGCCGTCCGTGCCGCGCTCGAACCGGTGGGGCTGCTGCTCTGTCACGGCCACGAGGGTAGCCCCTCGCCCTCGGCCGCCCGGCCCCGGGCCCGTCCCGCCACGCGCGTACGTCGTCCCAGGACACCGCGGTGTGCTCCGTCCAACGGGTGCACCTCGCGGGCCCCCCGGTGTGGTCGGCGGGCAACCGTGCGAGCAGTCAGTCATGAAAGATGATCAGATTCCCGCGAGTCGCCGCGTGGCACTACGCCTCGCCCTCGGCCTGGGAGCCGCCACCGCCGTACGCCTGATCGCCGCCGACCCGGCCGGTACGCCCGTCCGGCCGGGCGGCGAGCCCGCACCGCCGGCCGCCGGCCCCTCGGCGCACGTCGGAGCCGCCACCGCGCCCTACCGGCTGCGGCCCATGACCGGACACGCCCCGCCCCGCTTCAGCCCCGGGCCGCCCCCGGTGCGCACCCGCCCCTTCGAGGAGATGCCGGAGCCGGGGCACGACGCCATGGTCCTGACCTTCGACGACGGCCCGGACCCGCTCTACACGCCGGACATTCTGGCCACCCTGCGCAGGTACCAGGTGCGGGCGATGTTCTTCGTCTGCGGCGAGATGGCGGACGGCAACCGGGACCTGCTGCGTGAGATGGCGGCCGACGGGCACGTGGTCGGCAACCACTCCTGGTCGCACCCGCTGATCCCGAAGCTCTCCCGGCGCCGCATCCGTGACGAACTGGGCAGCACCAGCGACGTGGTCGAGGAGACGCTGGGGCAGGCGCCCCTCTGGTACCGGGCACCGTACGGCGCCTGGAACCGGAACTCCTTCGAGATCGGGGCCGAGATGGGCATGGAGCCCCTGGCCTGGACGGTCGACTCCCTGGACTGGACGACACCGGGCACCGACACCATCGTCCGCCGGGTCGAAGAGGGCGCGGCGCCGGGCGTGATCGTGCTCTCGCACGACGCCGGCGGCGACCGGTCGCAGAGTGTCGCCGCCCTGCGGAGGTATCTGCCCGCGCTGATCGAGGGCGGCTACCGGCCGACGGTGCCGCACCGCGGCTGACGCCACGCGGTGGCCACCGCGTGACCCGCGAAGTCCCCTCCGGCCGAGGGGACTTCGCGGGCACGCCCTAACGGGTACCGACGAGCCGGGCGAAGACGACCACGTTCCCGTCGTAGCCGCCGGCCTTGGAGTAACCGCCCCCACAGGTGATGACCCGCAGTTCGGCGTAGCCGGTGTCGCCGTACACCCGGGGGCCGGGGAAGTCGTCCTTGGGGAAGACCTCGACCCCGTAGATCTCGAACTCCGCGACCGTGTCGTCGTAGCGGGTGACCTCGACGCGCCGGCCCTTCTCCAGGGAGCCCAGGCCGTAGAAGACCGCGGGACCCGCCAGGTTGTCGACGTGGCCGACCACCACCGCCGTCCCCCGCTGGCCCGGGGCGATGCCGTTCTGGTACCAGCCGGCGAGGTTCGCGTCCTGTGGGGGCGGCGCCTCGATCCAGCCCGCCGGGTCGAGGTTCACGTCGATCAGCGGCGCGTCCACCTGGATCGACGGGATCCGCACCCGGGAGGCGGGGGCGTACGCGAGCGGCTGGACCGGCTCGTCGGGGAGGGGGGCGGCGGCCACCGCGTCACGGGGAGCGGCGACGGAGGCGGCCGCGGCCGGCTGCGGCGGTCCGGCGGAGGTCTCCACGCCGTTGCGCATGAGGGCGAGCCCGGTGAGCATCACCAAGGCGATGGCCCCCCACGGCGTCCGTCTGCTCCGTACGGTGTCCCACCGGTCCCGGCCCATGGTTCTTCCCTTCGTCGCGACAGCGTCACGCTAGGCGCGGGGCCGGGCGACGGCGATCAGGGAAGGGCGAACGGGGGACGGCCGCCACAGGGCCGTGCTGTTCGGAGTAATGAGCGGATAAGAGTCCTGACCGAGTGTGACCTGCGGCTCCGTCAGATACGGGCGTATCCCCACGGCGTGTCGGCTCACCGGGGTGGACCAGCGCCGACGTGCGCCGTACGCCACCTCTGGTGATGGTTCGTCATGGGACGCGTCCTCATCGACCGATCCCGGAGGACAGGCCTCCGGGGCGCTTCCCGCTGGAGGTTCACAAGATGCGTGCTTCACGCGCTCTCGCGGTGACCGCGACCGCCTTCGCGGCGGTCGGGCTCGCTGCCCCGCTGGCCGCCGCGGGCGGCGGTCCGGGCACCGAGCCCGTCAATGTTCCCACCCATGTCACCGTCAACCCGTCCCGCGTCCACCAGGGCGCCACCATGCAGGTCAGCGCCGAGGGCTGCGGCCGTTCCGGCGGCAAGGTCTGGTCGAACGCGTTCCCGACGGTGAACCTCTCACCGGGCCGGGTCGGCTACGCCACCGCGCACATCCGCGACAACACGACCCCCGGCCAGTACAGCCTGTCGGTGAAGTGCAACGAGAGCGACAACAACTACGGCGGCGGGAACGGGGACAGGGGCGGCAACGAGGGCGACCGGGGCAACGAAGGCGACCGGGGCAACGGCGGCGACCGCGGCAACCAGGGCGGGAACGACGCGGTCGCGACCGCGCGCTTCACGGTGATCCCCGGCCGGGGCGCACAGGGCGGCCTCGGCGGCTCCATCGGCCCCAGCTCCACCGAGATGAGCGTCGGTGGCGGTCTCGTCGCCGCGGCGGCGCTCGGCGGTGCCGCGCTCGTCATCCGGCGCCGGACCGGCCATGCGCCGGCCTGAGGCGTCCGGCCTTCCGTCCGGCCCGATACGCCCGTCGCCCCGAGTCCTGGACCAGGACCCGGGGCGACTTCCGTACGAGGGGACGCGCGCGGCCGTCAGTGGCGGCGCTCGGCGCGCCGCTTGCGCAGCGCGTAGAAGGCGCCGGCGGCCGCGACGGTGACCAGCGCGGAGCCGGCGGCGATCTCGGTGGGGTCCATGGCCTCCGCGCTGCCGCCGAGGCCGCCCTGGACGCCCTGGGGGGCGACGGTGGAACTGGTGGTGGGAGCCGTGGTCGGCGTGCTGGTGGGCGCGGCCGTGACGGAGAGGTTCGCCGTCTTGGTGGCGGTGCCGCAGCGGAACGTCACCGGGTAGGAGGCACCCCGCCGGGCCTGCTTGTCGACGGTGACGGTGGCCGACCTCCCCTGGGGGATGGTGATGGTGTCGAACACGCCCGAGAACGCGGTCGCGTCGCCGGCGCACCCCACGGCGCCGAGGGTGACCTGGCCTCCGGGCGCGACCGCCGAGGGGGTGATGGTCGGCGTGAACGAGGTGGGTGTGCCGCCGGTGGGTACGGTGGCCGACGCGGCCGGTGCCGCCACGGCGCACAGAGCGGCCCCCAGCAGGGCGACGGGTGCGACACGTATCGCGCGCATGTGAATCCTCCGGGTCCCCGAGGAGCAGTCGCGGAACGGTTCCGCGGGCGTGGAACATGCACCTCGACGGGCGAAACGGTAGGAGTGCCGCATACCACCCGCGATCGGGGTCCGGCGAATGGGGCAGCGGTGTCCCCCGACCGGCGCACCGGCCGGGGGAGCCGCCCGGCGACCCCTTACCCGCCCGTGACGTGCGGGAAGAGGTCGGTGAACGGTGCCGTGGTCGCCGAGATGGCCCGGCCGAACGGGGCGTCGAAGTCCCAGATGAGGAAGAGCAGGAACGCGATGAGGACGCTGAAGAGACCCGCCAGCAGCAGTTCGCGGAAGGTTCTGCGGATCTGGAGCGTGAAGATCAGCCCGACCGTGACCAGCGCCCCGATGATCAGGCCGAACCAGACCACCCCGGGCATGGTCGCGCCCGCGTTCTGCGCCCGGGACCCCCGCGCGTCGTCGGCGGCGGCGACCTGGTCCACCAGCGGCTGGTACGCCTGCCCTTCGAGCTCGGTGCGCGGTTCGTACTCCGTGACGTCGGCCCGCACCTTGTCCAGCAGGCGGGCGCCCTCGTCGGTGAGGTCGCCGTGGGTGGTCATGGCCCGCCACTCCGTGTCGACCACATGGGCCACGTACGCGTCGACGTCACCGCGGATACGGTCGCGGACCGCGGCCGGGTAGACGGCGGAGCGGGCGCTGACCTCGTGGAGGGCCTGGGCCTCCAGCCGGACCGACTCCTGGGCCGCGCTGCGGCCTTCCCAGACCCCGGCGATCGCCAGGCCGAGCACGATGGCGTACACCACGCCGATCATCATCGTCATGTACTCGATGACGTCGGGTGTCTGCGACGGGTCGTCGTCCTCCCCGACGCGCCGGTTGTTGAGGACGGCGATGGTCAGGACGACGGCACAGGCCGAGGCCATGGCAAGGGTCAGAACAAGCCATTCCGACATGGATCTCCTTCGCGGGGCGGGCGGCGGGGCGCGGGTCAGCGGGACGAGCGGGGCCGCAGCACGGCCACGGCGAACACGGCGGGTGCGGTGATCAGGAGCGTGGTCGAGACCAGCGAGGAGCGAGGCCGCGGGACCTTTCGAGGCGGCTTGCGGTAGGTGGGAAGGGCCACCGGCCGGGGCGAGGGGGAGGAAGGGCGCGCCGTGGGCGACGGCGGAGGCGGTGGGGCGGGCGGCGGCGGAGGAGGCTCCGGTGAGCGGACCGGCGGGGTCGTCGGGGGAGGCGAGGGAGGCGGGGGAGGCGGAGGCGACGGCGGAGGCGACGGCCGTGGCGGCGGGGGCGGAGGTGGTGCGGGCGGAGGCGGCGAAGAGGGTTCGGGTTCCGGTTCGCCCAGGAACGCCTCGCACCCTCCCGCGCCCGACACGGCGACGGAGGAACCTTGGTCCCCCTGCCCGATGGAGGCGACGGCGCAGTCGTCACCGGCGGCGGGTGCCGGCGCGGAGAGCAGCCAGAGCAGGGCGGCGACGGCCGCGAGCCCGCGTATGCGTGATCCGTTCACGCCGGGGAGCATGTTCCCCGCCGCCGCGCGACACGCGGGTCCCGGGCCCGAATCGCCTGATGGTGGGGACATCCGGGGATGTGCGTTTGAGGGCGCGGAACGTCTCGCCGGTGCATGTCGAACGCCTGGTCGGACGCCTCTCCGGTCGGCCGGCGTGCCGGGGGAAGACCGGAGAGGCGCGGGCGCCGTGCCGCCTCGGCAGAGAAAACGGCTGTCACGAGGGCCTTCCGTCGTGAACGGGAGGCGGCCGCGGGACTTTTCGGTCGGTGCGGCCCCGAAATCGCTGATATCGACGCCGAGAAGGCGCACAGCTGTTTAACGCTTCACCAACGTCTTCGCCGTACCGGGGAATTCGGCGGACGCGGGCGGCCGTCCCGGGAAGCGGACCGTCACCGCCTCCGCGCCCGCCAACAGCGGGAACCTCACGCGTACATGACGAGCAGTCGGGTTCGGTGGGCTTCCGGTCGGAACGCGCGTGGAGAGGGCGGGCAGTGCTCCGTGGTGCCGTTCCGTCGCGCCGCGTTCACACGCAGCGACGGACGATTGCACATGCCACTGGTGTGTGACCAATAACGGATCTCTAATTTCCGTTTCCACTCGCTCTCCTGGCGGACGATCAGTAGCCTCTGGTCCACACTGACCATGAACATGGCCGGATCACCGTGGCGACTTGTTGGAGACATCGATGGAGCGTCCCGCCTGGGCCCCGCAGGGCATTGACATCTCGGTGCCGAGCGTGTCTCGCATGTACGACTTCTATCTGGGCGGCTCGCACAATTTCGAGGTGGACAGGGAAGCGGCCCGTAAGGCCATGGAGTTCCTGCCGGGACTTCCCAAGATCATGCAGGCCAACCGGGCGTTCATGCGGAGGGCCGTGAACTACGCGGTCACCTCGGGCGTCACACAGTTCCTGGACATCGGTTCCGGCATCCCGACCTTCGGCAACGTGCACGAGGTCGCCCAAGCCGCGGATCCGCGGGCCCGGATCGTCTACGTCGACCACGACCCGGTCGCGGTCGCGCACAGCCGTTCGGTCCTCGAAGGCAACGACCGGACCGCCGTCGTCACCGCGGACCTGCGCAAGCCGAGCGGCATCCTGGAGCACCAGGAGGTCCGCGGTCTGCTGGACTTCGACAAGCCGGTCGCGCTGCTGCTCGTCGCGGTGCTCCACTTCATCGAGGACGCCGACGACCCCCGCGCGGCGGTGGCCGAGCTGCGCGAGGCGCTCGCCCCCGGCAGCCTGCTGATCCTCACCCACGCCTCCTACGAGGGGATACCGCTCCCGCAGGAGGAGGCCGGGGGAGCGGTCGGGGTCTACCGCACCATCCGCAACCCGCTGATCATGCGGTCCCACGCGGAGACGAGCCGCTTCTTCGAGGGGTACGAGATGGTCGAGCCCGGCCTCGTCCCGATGCCCGACTGGCGTCCGGAGGTGACCGGGGCAAGGGCCCAGGAAGACCCGTACGCCTACTCGGGTTTCGCCGGGGTCGGGCGCAAGGCGTGAGCATTCCCGCCCAGGCGTCCGGCGCGCCGGACGCGGAACCGGACGGCCCCGAGGACCGGCTCCGAAGATTCGCCACCATCTGGAGCCGGGCCATCTTCCCGTCCACGGCGACGTCGATGACCCGGCCGGAGTTCGAGGAGCATCTGCTGCCGCTGGCACGGGAGCTCAGCGGCATACTCCACGCCCGGCCCTTCGACGCGGCACCCGCCCAGCGGGTGGGAGCGGCGCTGGTCGCCGCGCACTGCACGGATCCCGACGCGCTGAGCTCCACGCTCGGCGTCGTGGACTCCTACCTGGTGCTCTACTGCGGGGGCAACGGCCCCGTGGCGCTGTCGACGGAGGACAGCCGGGCCCGGTGCGCGCGGATCCAGCACGCGCTGGCCGGCGGCTTCACCCAGGCGCTCCGGGAACGCACCCTCGCCGAGCAGGAAGCCATCGCCCGCTCGGCGCTGGCCGCGCGCTCCCAGGCCGAACAGGCGCTGCACGCCACCGAGGAGCGCTTCCGGGCGGTGTTCAAGGACGCCGCGATCGGGATCGGGATAGCCGACCTCGACGGCAACATCCTGGAGATCAACGACACCCTGACCCGGATGTTCGGCGGTCTGGAGAACCACGTCCGCAGCCACAAGGTCAACGAGTGGGTCCACCCCGAGGACTCGCCGCACGTGTGGAAGTACTACGACGAACTGGTACGTGGCGAACGCGAGCACTACAGCGTCGAGAAGCCGTACTACCGCAACGACGGCACCGTGCTGTGGACCAACCTGACGGTGTCGCTGCTGCGTGACCCGCACGGGCGTCCCGAGTACCAGCTGGCCCTCATGGAGGACACCACCGAGCGGCGCCTGCTCAACCTGCGGCTGCGGTACGAGGCGACGCACGACGCGCTCACCGGGCTGCCGAACCGGACGCTGTTCTTCGAACGCCTGGAGAAGGCCCTCGCCTTCCGGGAGGACATGCGCTTCGGGCTCTGCTACCTCGACCTCGACGGCTTCAAGGCGATCAACGACAGCCTGGGGCACGCGGCGGGGGACCGGCTGCTCGTCGAGGTCGCCGACCGGTTGCAGAGCTGCGCGACCGCCCCGGGCGAGATGGTCGCCCGTCTCGGCGGCGACGAGTTCGTGGCCCTGACGACCGGGCCGCGCACCCAGGAGGAGGTCCACGAACTGGCCGGACGCATCCTCTCCGCGCTCGCCACCCCGGTCCGCCTCGACGGCCGGGAGCTGACCGTACGGGGCTCCGTCGGCGTCGTCGAAGGGCCCTCGGGCTCGCGTACCGCGGCCGACGTGCTGCGCAGCGCCGACATCACGATGTACCGGGCGAAGGCGGCGGGCGGCAACCGCTTCGCGCTCGCCGACGCGGCGGCCGACGCACGGGCGATCACCCGGCACGGACTGACCACGGCGCTTCCCACGGCCCTGGACCGGGGCGAGTTCTTCATCGAGTACCAGCCGCTGGTCCACCTCGGCGACGGCACCGTGCACGGTGCCGAGGCGCTGGTGCGCTGGTGCCATCCGCAGCACGGGGTGCTCGGCCCCGACCGGTTCATCCCGCTCGCCGAGCACACCGGGCTGATCGTGCCGCTCGGCCGCTGGGTGCTGGAGGAGTCGGTGCGCCAGGCCAACTTCTGGCAGGAACGGCACACCGACGGCGGCCCGTTGCGGATCAACGTCAACCTCTCCCCGACCCAGCTGCACCACCCCGGGCTGGTCGCCGAGACGGTCGACGTACTGGAGCGCTCGGGGCTGGAGCCGGGCGCCCTCTGTCTGGAGGTCACCGAGTCGGCGCTGATCGGCGCCGACGACGACCTGCTCAAGCCGCTGCGCCAACTGGCGGAGATGGGCGTGGACATCGCGCTCGACGACTTCGGGACCGGCTACTCGAATCTGGCGAATCTGCGCCGGCTGCCGGTGAGCGTGCTCAAGCTGGATCGTTCCTTCACCCAGGGCATGCAGCAGCACCCGGCCGACCCCGTCGACCTGAAGATCGTCGAGGGCATCGTCGCGCTCGCCCACAGCCTCGACCTCGCGGTCACGGTCGAGGGCGTCGAGACCGGCGCCCAGGCCGAGCAGCTGCGGCGGATCGGCTGCGACACCGCGCAGGGCTGGTACTACGCGCGCCCCGGCGCGCCGGACCGGATCCACTCGCTCCTGCTGGCCGACGCCGTCTGAAGCACGGACCCCTCAGCGGTCGGCCGCGGCCCGGCCGGCCGCTGAGGGCCCGGCCGGGCCCGCCGAGGAGGCGTCCGGCCGGTGGGCGAGCAGCAGCCGCTGGAGCTCACGCGCCGCCCGGGGCGGCGCGACGTCGCCCCGGTGCGCCAGCGCGATCGTGCGGCGCAGGCCCGGGGGAGCCAGCTGGGTCATCCGCAGGTCCTGGCCGGCCCGGGTGGCCACCATCCTGGGCATCACCGCGATGCCCAGGCCCGCCCGGACGAAGCCGAGCACCGCGTCCATCTCGCCGCCCTCCACCGTGAACTGCGGTTCGAAGCCCTCCGCGCGGCAGGCGGCCACCGTCAGCTCCCGCAGGTCGTAGCCGTGCCGGAACATCACCATCGGCTCGTCCGCCAGATCCGCGATCCGTACGACACCCCCCGTCCCCGGGTCGGGCCGTGCCGTCGAGGACAGGACGACCAGGTCCTCCTGGAGCAGCTCCACCGTGGTCAGGACCGGGGAGGCGGCGGGCAGCGGCAGCACCAACAGGGCGAGGTCGAGCGCGCCCCGGGCCAGCTGCCGTACGAGGTCGTGCGAGCCGCCCTCCTCGATGAGGAGCTGGACACCCGGGTGCAGGTCGTGGAAGGCGCGCAGCACCTCGGGCAGCAGACCGGTGCACACGCTGGGAGTGGCGCCGAGCCGGATCCGCCCCCGGCGCAACTGGACCAGCTCCTGCACCTCGTGCCGGGCGGTGTCCGCGTCCGCGAGGATCCGGCGGGCGAGCGGCAGCAGGGCCTCGCCCGCGTCGGTGAGCGCGATGTTGCCGCGGGCCCGGCTGAACAGCTCGGCGCCCAGCTCGCCCTCCAGCGCCTTGATCTGCTGGGAGAGGGAGGGCTGCGACACGTGCACGGTCTCGGCGGCCCGGGTGAAGTGCCTCGCCTCGGCGACCGCGACGAAGTAGGCGAGCTGCTGGAAGTGCATGGTGACCAGGGTATCCGATCGTCATAGTCGATGCCTATGGAGATGAGACCATCCATGTCTTGGACTGATGGTGCCGTTCGGCCCTAGCGTCGTGTCCATGGCATTGGCAACGCGGACGGACCGACGGCCGTCGATGACGCGTACGCTCTGGGACTCGTCCGTCGGCAAGAAGACGATCATGGCCGTGAGCGGTCTGATCATGCTCGGGTATCTCGTGGCCCACATGGTGGGGAACCTGAAGATCTTCTTCGGGCCCGGTGAGTTCGACCGGTACGCCCACTGGCTGCGCACCATGGGCGACCCCGTCCTGCACTACTCGTGGGGCCTGTGGCTCGTCCGGGTGGTGCTGGTCGCCGCCGTCGTCCTGCACGGGGTCTCCGCGTACCAGCTCAGCCGCCGCGACATCAAGGCGCGCCCGGCGAAGTACGTCCACACGAAGCCGCGTGCCAGTTACGCCACCCGGACCATGCGCTGGGGCGGCGTCATCCTCGCCCTGTTCATCGTCTGGCACCTCCTCGACCTGACGACCGGCACCGTGCACAGCGGCGGCTTCCAGGAGGGACACCCGTACCAGAACGTGGTCCACACGTTCTCCACCTGGTACGGCAACGTCATCTACATCGTCGCGGTGCTCGCGATGGGCCTGCACGTCCAGCACGGCTTCTGGAGCGCCGCGCAGACACTCGGCGTGGGCAACGCGACCCGCGACCGCGTCCTGAAGACCCTGGCCAACCTGCTCGCCGCGGTGCTGACGCTGGGCTTCGTCTCCGTACCCGTCGCCGTCATGACCGGAGTGGTGAGCTGACATGAGCGACTACACGCAGTACACGACGGGGGAGCCCGTCACCGACACCAAGGCACCCCGCGGTCCCGTCGCCGACCGCTGGGACACCCGCCGCTTCGAGGCCAAGCTCGTCAACCCGGCCAACCGGCGCAAGCACACCGTCATCGTGGTCGGCACCGGCCTGGCCGGGGGCTCGGCCGGCGCCACCCTCGCCGAACAGGGCTACCACGTGGTCCAGTTCTGCTTCCAGGACTCGCCCCGCCGCGCCCACTCCGTCGCGGCCCAGGGCGGCATCAACGCCGCGAAGAACTACCGCAACGACGGCGACTCCATCCACCGGCTCTTCTACGACACCGTCAAGGGCGGCGACTTCCGGGCCCGCGAGTCCAACGTCCACCGCCTCGCCGAGATCTCCGTAGAGATCATCGACCAGTGCGTCGCCCAGGGCGTCCCCTTCGCCCGCGAGTACGGCGGACTCCTGGACAACCGGTCCTTCGGCGGCGTCCAGGTCTCCCGCACCTTCTACGCGCGGGGCCAGACCGGACAGCAACTCCTGCTCGGCGCCTACCAGGCGCTGTCCCGCCAGATTGCGGCCGGCAACGTCGAACTGCACGCCCGCACCGAGATGCTGGACCTGGTCGTCGTGGACGGCACGGCACGCGGCATCGTCGCCCGCGACCTGGTCACCGGGAAGATCGAGACCTACTTCGCGGACGCGGTCGTCCTGGCCAGCGGCGGCTACGGCAACGTCTTCTACCTCTCGACGAACGCCATGAACTCCAACGCCACCGCGATCTGGCGGGCCCACCGCCGGGGCGCCTACTTCGCCAACCCCTGCTTCACCCAGATCCACCCCACCTGCATCCCGCGCACCGGCGAACACCAGTCCAAACTGACGCTGATGAGCGAGTCGCTGCGCAACGACGGCCGCATCTGGGTCCCCAAGGCCAAGGGCGACACCCGCCCGGCGGCCGAGATCCCCGAGGACGAGCGCGACTACTACCTGGAGCGGATCTACCCGTCCTTCGGCAACCTCGTGCCCCGTGACATCGCCTCCCGCGCCGCCAAGAACGTCTGCGACGAGGGCCGGGGCGTCGGCCCCGGCGGCCAGGGCGTCTACCTCGACTTCGCCGAGGCCATCGGGCGCATGGGACGCGCCAAGGTCGAGGAGAAGTACGGCAACCTCTTCGACATGTACGCCCAGATCACCGCCGAGGACCCGTACGAGACCCCGATGCGGATCTACCCGGCCGTGCACTACACCATGGGCGGCCTCTGGGTGGACTACGACCTCCAGACCACCGTCCCGGGCCTGTTCGCGATCGGTGAGGCCAACTTCTCCGACCACGGCGCCAACCGGCTCGGCGCCTCCGCGCTGATGCAGGGCCTCGCCGACGGCTACTTCGTCCTGCCCTCCACCATCAACGACTACCTGGCGCGCAACCCGCACACCGACGAGATCGACGCGGACCACCCGGCCGTGGCCGACGCGGTGGCCGAGACCGAGGACCGGCTCAGCCTGCTCCTCGCCGTCGACGGAGACCGCACCCCCGACTCCTTCCACCGCGAGATCGGTGAACTCATGTGGGATTACTGCGGGATGGCCCGCACCGAGGAGGGTCTGCGCACGGCCCTGGAACGCATCCCGGCCATCCGCGAGGAGTTCTGGCGCCGCATCAAGGTCCCCGGCACCGGCGAGCAGTTCAACCAGTCCCTGGAGAAGGCCAACCGCGTCGTCGACTACCTCGAACTCGCCGAACTCATGTGCCTCGACGCCCTGCACCGCGCCGAGTCCTGCGGCGGCCACTTCCGCGAGGAGTCGCAGACCCCGGACGGTGAGGCCGCCCGCCGCGACGAGGAGTTCTCCTACGCCGCCGCCTGGGAGTTCACCGCCACCGGCGACGCCCCCGTCCTGCACCAGGAAGACCTCGTCTTCGAGTACGTCCACCCCACCCAGCGGAGCTACGCATGAAGCTCACCCTGCGCGTCTGGCGCCAGCAGAACGCCGAAGCGCCCGGCGCCATGGCCACCTACGAAGTCGACGGCATCTCACGGGACATGTCGTTCCTGGAGATGCTCGACACCCTCAACGAGGAACTCATCCTCGCCGGGGACGAGCCCGTCGCCTTCGACCACGACTGCCGTGAGGGCATCTGCGGCGCGTGCAGCCTCGTCATCAACGGCGACGCCCACGGCCCGGAGCGCACCACCACCTGCCAGCTCCACATGCGCTCCTTCCGGGACGGCGACACCATCGACGTCGAACCGTGGCGCGCCTCCGCCTTCCCCGTCGTCAAGGACCTGGTCGTCGACCGCTCGGCCTTCGACCGGATCATCCAGTCCGGCGGATACATCTCCGCCCCCACCGGCACCGCACCCGACGCCCACGCCACTCCGGTGCCCAAGCCGGACGCCGACTTCGCCTTCGAACACGCCGAGTGCATCGGCTGCGGCGCCTGCGTCGCGGCCTGCCCCAACGGCTCCGCGATGCTCTTCACCTCGGCGAAGGTCAACCACCTCAACGTGCTCCCCCAGGGCACGCCCGAACGGGAGACACGGGTCCTGGACATGGTCGCCACCATGGACGACGAGGGATTCGGCGGCTGCACCCTGACCGGCGAGTGCGCCACGGCCTGCCCCAAGGGCATCCCGCTGCCCTCGATCGCCGCGATGAACAAGGAGTGGCTGCGGGCCACCCGCAAGGTCCGCCGCTGACCCACTGCCGCGCCCCCTGCCGCTCCCTCCCACTCACCGCCGATCCACCTGACCCGCCGGCCGGCGCCCCGGCCGGCGGGTCAGCCCGTCCGCAGCGCCTTCGCCAGGTACGGGGCCGTCCGGCTCCCCGCCGCCCGCGCCACCACGCGGGGAGACCCCGTGGCCACGATCCGGCCGCCCCGGTCACCACCGCCCGGCCCCAGGTCGATCACGTGGTCCGCGCCCGCCACCACCGCCATGTCGTGCTCCACGACCACCACCGTGTCACCCGCGTCCACCAGACCGTGCAACTGCCGCATCAGCACCTCCACATCCGCCGGGTGCAGCCCCGTCGTCGGCTCGTCCAGCAGATAGAGGGTGTGCCCGCGCCGGGTGCGCTGGAGCTCCGTGGCGAGCTTGATGCGCTGCGCCTCGCCGCCGGACAGCTCCGTCGCCGGCTGGCCCAGCCGCAGATAGCCCAGCCCCACGTCCAGCAGCGCCCGGAGCGGGCGCTCCGCCGCCGGGGTCCCCTCGAAGAACCCGGCCGCCGCCTCCACCGTCAGGTCCAGTACCTCCGCGATGTTCAGCCCGTCGAGTGTCACCTCCAGGGTCGGCGGGTTGTACCGCGCTCCGTGGCAGTCCGGGCAGGGCGCGTACGTACTGGGCAGGAAGAGAAGCTCCACCGAGACGAACCCCTCGCCCTGGCACGTCTCGCACCGCCCGCCCGCCACGTTGAACGAGAACCGCCCGGCCCGGTAGCGGCGGGACCGCGCCGCGTCCGTCGCCGCGAACAGCTTCCGTACGACGTCGAACAGCCCGGTGTACGTGGCCAGGTTGGAGCGGGGCGTACGGCCGATCGGCTTCTGGTCGACCCGCACCAGCCGGTCCACCGCCTCCAGCCCTTCCGCCGAGGCGCAGTCCCGCGTCTCCCGCACCGGGTCCCGCTCCGCCGTCTCCGGTGCCTGACGGTCCGCCAGAGCGCCGGCCAGCACCTGGCCCACCAGGGTCGACTTGCCGGACCCGGACACACCGGTGACCGCCGTCAGCACCCCGAGCGGGAAGTCGGCATCCACCCCGCGCACATTGTGCCGGTCCACCCCGCGCAGCCGGATCCACCCCGACGGTGTTCGTGGTTCCCGCGCGGGCACCGGGTCCTCGTCGAAGAGGAACCGCCGGGTCGCCGACTCCGCCACCCCGGCGAGTTCCGCGGGCGGCCCGCTGTACAGCACCCGGCCCCCGTGCTCACCGGCCAGCGGCCCCACGTCCACCAGCCAGTCCGCCCGCCGCATCACATCCACCTGGTGCTCCACCACGAACACCGAGTTGCCCGCCTCCCTGAGCCCGCCGAGCACGGTGAGCAGCGACTCGGTGTCGGCGGGGTGGAGACCGGCGGACGGCTCGTCCAGCACATAGACGACGCCGAACAGCCCCGACCGCAGCTGCGTGGCCAGCCGGAGCCGCTGCAACTCGCCGGACGACAGCGTCGGCGCCGTACGGCCGAGACTGAGATAGCCCAGCCCCAGCTCCGTGACCGGCTCGATCCGGGCCAGCAGATCCGCGGTGAGCATCCGGGCGGTCTCGCTCCTTCCGCCCTCGGCGAGCAGCAGCTCGGCAAGGGACGCCAGCGGAAGATCGACGAGCTCGGCGATCGTACGGCCCGCGAAGGTGACCGCCATGGCCTCCGGCCGCAGCCGACCGCCCCCGCACACCGGGCACGGCTCGCTGGTCAGGAAGGTCTCCGCCTTGGCCCGCAGCGTCCGGCTCCGGGAGTCGGCGAAGGTGTGCAGCACGTAGCGCCGGGCGCTCGTGTAGGTGCCCTGGTACGGGCGCTGGATGCGGCCCGCCTCACGGACCGGGTGCACCGTCACCACCGGCTGCTCGTCGGTGAACAGGATCCACTCCCGGTCCTCGGCGGCCAGCTCCCGCCACGGACGGTCCACGTCGTACCCGAGGGCGTCCAGCACATCGCGCAGGTTCTTCCCCTGCCAGGCACCCGGCCAGGCCGCGATCGCGCCCTCCCGGACGGACAACGACGGGTCGGGGACGAGCAGTTCCTCGGTCGTACGATGGATCCGCCCGAGCCCGTGACACTCCGGGCAGGCACCCGCCGCCGTGTTCGGCGAGAAGGAGTCGGAGTCCAGCCGCCCGACGCCCGGCGGATAGTCACCGGCGCGGGAGAACAGCATGCGCAACGAGTTGGAGAGCGTGGTGACCGTACCGACCGACGACCGTGAACCGGGCGCCGACCTGCGCTGTTCCAGGGACACCGCGGGCGGCAGGCCGGTGATCTCCCCGACGTCCGGCGCCCCGACCTGGTGGATCAGCCGCCGGGCGTAGGGGGCCACCGACTCGAAGTAGCGGCGCTGGGCCTCCGCGTAGATCGTCCCGAAGGCGAGCGAGGACTTCCCCGAGCCGGACACGCCCGTGAAGACGGCGAGAGTGTCCCGGGGGATGTCCACGTCGACATCGCGCAGATTGTGCTCCCGGGCGCCGCGCACCCGGACGTACGGGTCGTCGGTGGTGGTCATGGGCGGTACGGCTCCGTACGGATCGGTGGTTCGGACACGGCTCTGCCGGTGATCATCCCGCACACGTCGGTCGCGGGCGCTCACCGGCAGAGTGCGCGGCGGACGGACCGGACCTACACCATCGGGTCCATGCCCCGGTCCCGCATGCCGCTCTCCGTCTCGCTCTGCTCCCGCAGGCGCCGGGCCTTGTCCTGGAGCCGCCGACGCTGCTCCGGGTCGGTCGCCCGCTCCGCGGCTTCCTTCAGTTCCTGCGCCTTGGCACGCATCTGCTGGACGCGGCCGCCGGACTCACCTGCGACGCTCATGGGCCCTCCTGGATCCGTGGGGAGCGGTCACGCCCAGCGAAGCAGCGGCGCGGCCGGCCTGCATCTCGAACGCCCTGGCGGGAGACGTTTGGCCCTCCGACGCCGGGTAGGCGACGGACGACCACGACAGCGGGGCCACAGGAGGCACGCCATGACCGAACAACGGCCCGGGACGACGGCGTCCACACGCGCGGACGAGGCCGCTCCGCCACTGCCCCGGGACCTGCCCGACCAGCAGGTGGGGGAAGGCGAGGACCCGCTCGACGTGCCCGCACCGCCGGAGCTGGGCCGACGGAGCGGTGACGCCCCCGACGCCGGAGAGGGGCCGGACGGGCTGCCCGACCTGGACGAGTCGGGGGCGGGGCGCGGCGAGCAGCGCCAGGCCGGGGCCCACCCCGAACACCCGGTGCCGGACGAACAGACCGGCTGACGGCCCCGGCCGTGCGGCGCGGATCCCCTCCGCACGGTGCGGAGGGGATCCGCGCCGTGAGCTCAGCTGGTGCGGGCGGACAGCGCCGTGTCGATCTCGCGGAGGAAGTCGTCGAGGTCGCCGGGGTCGCGTGAGGTGATCAGACGCCAGCCGTCCGCGTCGTCGGCGACGACCGGCTTGTCCACCCAGGTGCCGCCCGCGTTGCGGATGTCCGTCTGGAGGGAGGCGTACGAGGTGAGGGTCTTGCCCGTGAGGGATCCGGCCTCCACCAGGAGCCACGGGCCGTGGCAGATCGCCGCGACGGGCCGGCCGGAGGACGTGAAGGACCGCAGGATGTCCAGGGCGTCGCTCTGGAGGCGCAGGGTGTCGGCGTTCAGGGTGCCGCCGGGCACGAGCAGCAGGTCGTAGCCCGCCGGATCGGCGTCGGACAGCGCCATGGAGGGCCGTACGGTCTCGCCGGGGTCCTTGTCCCCCACGAGCGTGCGGATGGCGTCCGCCGTGACGGCCGCCACGTCCACGGTGGCGCCCGCGTCCCGCAGGTGACGGACCGGGACGACGAGCTCGTCCTGCTCGACGCCGTAGTTGGTGACGATCGCCAGCACACGGCGCCCACTGAGGTCGGTGTCCGTCATGGTCTCTGCCTTTCCGCCGTCCTGACCTGTCAGTTCTGTGTGGTCCTGTGGGATCCTGTGTGTTCAGCCTCCCGTGCCACGGGCTCCGTCAGGAGTCCCCGTCGAGCCGGAAGCCCACTTTGAGGCCCACCTGGTAGTGGGCGATACGGCCGTCCTCGATGTGCCCCCGCACTTGTACAATTTCGAACCAGTCGAGATTGTGCAACGTTTCGGAGGCCCTTGCGACGCCGTTGCGTATCGCCGCGTCGACGCCTTCCTCGGAGGTTCCTACGATCTCGGTGACCCGGTAGGTGTGGTTTGGCATGGCGTGTCCCCTTTCGTCCCTCCACGGTGCCTCACCCGGCGGCGCCGCGCGAGGCTTCGAGGTGGCCGAACCGCCACTGATCAGGGCTTGACCTCTCAATTGGTCCATACCAAAATCCAGCCACACACCCGTGCGAGCGTCGCCCGCAGCCCCCCACTCGGGTCCTGTGTTCCGTCGTGCCGTTTCGCAGAAGGTGACCCCCATGAAGAACCGCATTGTGGCCGGAGCCGTCGTGCTCGTTTCCTCCCTCGCGCTGAGTGGCTGCGGATACCTTCCCGGCCTCGGCGGCGACAGCCACAAGGTGACGGTGTGGCTGATGAAGGGCAGCGTGTCCCAGGACTTCCTGGACCGCTTCACCGCGTCGTACGAGGACGAGCATCCTTCTGTCGAACTGGAGTTCGTCATCCAGGAGTGGGGCGGCATCGGCCCCAAGGTCATGGAGGTGCTGAAGGGGAACGACGCGCCGGACGTCATCGAGGTCGGCAACACCCAGGTCGCCCAGTACGCGCAGAGCGGCGCCCTGCGCGACCTCACCCTGGAATCGATGCGGGACCTCGGCGGCGAGGACTGGCTGCCCGGCCTGGCCCAGCCCGGCAGCGTCAACGGCGGCCAGTACGGCATCCCCTGGTACGCCGCCAACCGCGTCGTCATCTACAACAAGGACCTCTTCGAGCAGGCCGGCATCACCGAGACGCCCAAGACCCGCAAGGAGTGGCTGGACGTCAGCGAGAAGCTGAACACGTCCGGACAGCAGGGCATCTACCTCGCCGGGCAGAACTGGTACGTCCTGTCCGGCTTCGTCTGGGACGAGGGCGGCGAGCTGGCCGACGACAGCGGCGGCGACTGGCAGGGCGCGCTGGACACGCCCGCCGCGCTCAAGGGCATGGACTTCTACAAGCAGCTCCAGCAGCACGGCGACGGCCCCAAGGACGCCGACGAGGTGACGCCCCCGCAGACCGATGTGTTCGCCGGGGGCGACATCGCTCAGATCATCAGCACACCCGGCGACGCCGCGGCCATCGAGCAGAAGAACCCGGAGCTCAAGGGCAAGCTCGGCTTCTTCCCCATCCCCGGCAAGACCGCGAACAAGCCGGGGGCCGTCTTCACCGGTGGATCGGACCTGATCGTCCCGGAGAAGAGCAAGGAGCGCGGCGAGGGCATCGAGGTCGTCAAGGCGCTGGCGGGCGAGAAGTGGCAGAAGGAGCTGGCCCGCACCATGAGCTACGTCCCCAACAAGCCCTCCCTCGCGCACGTCATCGACGGGCAGGAGGGGACCGCGGCGATGGCCGAGGGCGCCGCCCAGGGCCGGGCCACCCCGAACTCCCCGCACTGGGCCGCCGTCGAGGCGGTCAACCCGATCAAGCCGTACATGACGGCGGTGCTGGAGGGCGCCGACCCGGCCAAGGAGGCGAAGGAGGCGTCCGAGCGCATCACGGCCAAGCTCATCACCGGCTGACACGGTCCGCCCCGGCCGGCCCGCTCCCCGCGAGGGAGCGGGCCGGACACCTCCTCGGCGCACGGGGCGAAGGACCGGGTCAGCGCACCGTGGACAAGGACAGGGCAAACCGGCCCGCCGGGTCCGTCCACCACTCGTCCAGCCGCAGCCCCGCCACGGCCAGCTCCGCGCGCACGCCCTCCTCGCGGAACTTCGCCGAGATCTCCGTCCGCAGTTCCTCGCCCTCCTCGAACGGCACCACCAGGTCCAGTTCGCGGACCTTCACCGTCAGCGCCCGGCGGGCGCGCAGCCGCATCTCGATCCACTCGTGCTCCGCGTCCCACAGGGCCACGTGCTCGAAGTCGTCGAGCTGGAAGTCGGCACCCAGCTCACGGTCCACCACCGACAGCACGTTCTTGTTGAACGCCGCCGTCACGCCGGCCGCGTCGTCGTACGCCGCGACGAGCGTCGCCTCGTCCTTGACCAGGTCCGTGCCCAGCAGCAGACCGTCACCGGGCGAGAGCCGCGCGCCCACCGACCGCAGGAACTCGGCGCGCTCGCCCGGCAGCAGGTTTCCCAGCGTCCCGCCCAGGAACGCCACCAGCCGGGGCCCCGGACTGTCCGGCAGCTCCAGGGTGTGCGTGAAGTCGGCGATCAGCGCGTGCACCGAGAGCCCCGGGCGTTCGGCCAGCAACGACCGGGCCGCACCCGTCAGGGCGCTCTCGCTGACGTCGACCGGCACATAGGTGTGCAGCCCCGGCAGCGCGTCCAGCAGGTGCCGGGTCTTCTCCGAGGAGCCCGATCCCAGCTCGATCAGGGTCCGGGCCCCGGAGGCCGCCGCGATGTCACCGGCGCGGGCGAGCAGGATCTCCCGCTCCGCGCGGGTCGGGTAGTACTCCTCCAGTCGGGTGATCTCCTCGAAGAGGTCGCTGCCGTGGGCGTCGTAGAACCACTTGGGCGGCAGCGACTTCGGGTGCCGGGTCAGACCGTCGAGCACGTCGGCGCGCAGCGCCGCGTCCGTCGCGTCCGAGGGCAGGGTGCGGGTCAGCAGGAAAGGACTCACGCGGAGGGCTCCTTGAGCGGGGTCAGCAGGACGTCGTCGCGGGTCGCGGCCAGCAGCGTACGGTCGGGGACCTCGTGCCACGACGGGGAGTCGTCGTACGGCTCGGAGGCCACCACCGTGCGGAGACCCGGCTCGTGGAGGTACCAGAGCGAGTCGCCCCACGCGGTCGCCACGATCACCGCACCGTCGGTGAGCAGCAGATTGAGACGGGAACCGGGAGCCGCCCCCGCGATGTCTAGCACCGTGCCCGAGACCGCCTCGGCGATCTCGTCCCCCTCGGCGATCCGGTGGAGCACGAGCGCCCAGACCAGCGCCGAGTCACTGCGCGCCGCGAGGGCGAGCAGCCGTTCGGGCGGCAGGGCGCCGGCCAGTGGCACCAGCGAACCGGGCCAGCCCGCCACCGCCCCGTTGTGGCTGAACAGCAGGGGACCCGAGGCGAACGGCGCGGCGGCGGCCTCCCTGTCCGCGCCCGCCCGGGTGGCGTCCCGTACGGCACCGAGCAGTGCGGTACTGCGCACCACCCGGGCCAGATCGGCGAACGTCTCGTCGCCCCAGACGGGCCCGCTCCGGCGGTAGCGGCCGGGCACCGGGTCCCCGTCCGCGTACCAGCCGACCCCGAAACCGTCCGCGTTGACCGTGCCGGACCGCTGGCGCCGGGGCTCCCAGGACTGGCGTACGAGCGAGTGCGCCGGGACGGTGAGTATCTCCCCGAGCGCCACCGGCGGTCCCAGGTAAGCGATATGACGGCACATCAGGCATCCCTCGCGGTCCGGAAGCCGGAGAAGATCTGGCGGCGCACCGGCAGGTCCCAGTTGCGGAACGTGCCCCGGCAGGCCACCGGGTCCACCGCGAACGACCCCCCGCGCAGCACCTTGTGCTCCGGCCCGAAGAACACCTCCGAGTACTCCCGGTACGGGAAGGCGGCGAACCCGGGATAGGGCAGGAAGTCGCTCGCCGTCCACTCCCACACGTCACCGATCAGCTGACCGGCGCCCGAGGGTGCCCGGCCCGCCGGATACGCCCCCGCGGCCGCCGGACGCAGATGGCGCTGGCCCAGGTTGGCGTGGTCCGGGGTCGGATCGCCGTCCCCCCACGGATAGCGCAGCGAACGGCCCGACGCCGGGTCGTGCCGGGCCGCCTTCTCCCACTCCGCCTCGGTCGGCAGCCGCCTGCCCGCCCAGCGGGCGTACGCGTCGGCCTCGTACCAGCTGACGTGCAGCACCGGCTCGTCGGCGGGCACCGGTTCGGTCACCCCGAACCGCCGCCGCAGCCACTGCCCGGCGTCCTGGTACCAGAACAGCGGTGCGGACAGCTCGTGTTCACGGACCATCGCCCAGCCCGCGGGCTCCCACCAGCGCGGGTCGCCGTAGCCGCCGTCCTCGACGAACCGCAGATAGGCGCCGCAGGTCACCGGAGCGGTGTCGATGAAGAAACTGTCCACCTCCCGGCGGTGCGCGGGGCGTTCGTTGTCCAGCGACCAGGGCTCGGTGGACGTCCCCATGGTGAACGGGCCGCCCTCGACCAGGACTTCGGCGGCCGGAAGCGGGGCCGCTTCCGCCGGGCGGGGCGGTTCCGGGGCGCCGAGCACCGCCGGACCCGCGCGCAGCTGATGGGTGATCAGCATCGTCTCGTCGTGCTGCTGCTCGTGCTGGGCGATCATGCCGAAGGCGAAGCCGGCCCGTTCCAGCGGGCGGCCCGCCCCGTGCAGCGGCGCGCCGTCGAGGATGTCCAGCGCCCGGCCGCGCACCTCGGCGGCGTACGCCCGTGCCTCGGCGGGCGGCAGCAGGGGGAGCGAGGGCCGGCTGGCGCGGGAGTGCTCGAACGCGTCGTACAGCCCGTCGATCTCCGGGCGCATCGCCTCCCGTCCGCCCACGGCCCGCAGCAGCCACAGCTCCTCCTGGTTCCCGATGTGCGCCAGGTCCCACACCAGGGGCGACATCAGCGGGGAGTGCTGGGCGGTGAGGTCGTGGTCGTCGACGCTGTCGGTGAGCAGGGCGGTGCGCTCGCGGGCGGCGACCAGCGCCGCGAGGGCACGCTCACGCAGGACCTCGGCGTCCAGCTCTCGGCCGTGGGGGAGACCGGGCGCGGTGTCGGTCATCGGCCGGTGCCCCTTCCGTGCCGGGCCGAGGCCGGGTCGGGCAGGTCGTCCGCGGGGCAGCGGCCCCGTGCCACGTACCGGTCGGTGAAGGCGGCCACGGCGTCGCGGACCGGGCCGCTCGCGCCGAGCCGGGGCAGCGCCCGCGCGGCCGCGGCGAAACACACCGTGGCGGCGGCGGCCAGCTCGGGATCGGCGAGCCCGTCGCGGGCTGCGGTCCTCCATAACGGATTGCGGGGCGCCGGAGACGGGCCCGCTGTCTCGGCCAGGGGCTTCACGGTGCGGTACACGGTCTCGGCCGCCTCCGGGTCGTCGAAGAGAGCAGTGGTGACGGCCAGTGGCACCAGCCAGCCGTCAGGTCCCGACTGGGCGTCGATCATGCGCAGTTCCAGGTGGCCGCGCGGGCGCACCGGCGGGAACAGCGTCGTCACGTGATAGTCGAGATCGGCCAGGACCGGCGGCCGGGGCGAGCCCCCGCGGATCCAGTCCCGGAAGGTCAGCCCCTCGGGGACGCCCCAGGGCGTGCCGTCGTCGCTGCGGACGCACATGACCGAGGTGTCCAGCACATGGGCCGTCCAGGCGTCCCGGGGCGACCCGCGGCCCGCCGGGGCCAGCGTCCTGGCCGGGTCGAGCGCGTCCCACAACGCCTGCCGGGTGGACCGCCAGCCGGTGCGCACCCCTTGCCGGTACGGCGAGTTGGCGAACGCGGCCACGAGCACCGCGCCCAGCAGATGCGCCAGCTGCCAGCGCCGCCCGTACCCCAGCGGGCCCGGTTCCTCCTCGCCGGCGTCCACACAGACCTGGACGGAGGCGGAGGTGCACATCATGGCCCGGCCCGCGCTCCCCGAACGGTCGAGCGCCGCCTCCATGGCGGTGTAACGCGGCTCCTGGAGCAGTCTGCGGGGCGGGTGGCGCGGGTCCACACCGAGGCCGACCGGTTCGAGTCCCGACCGGTCGAGGACGGCGCGTACGGCGGCCAGATCGGCGGCGACGGCGTCGACGCAGGCCGTCAGGGATCCGGCGGGCCGGGAACTGAGCTCCAGCTGCCCGCCCGGCTCGAACGTCAGGGCCGAGTCCAGCGGGGTCGCGCGCACGGCTTCGGCGGCGGCGGTCAGACGCTCGTGGGAGACGGCGACCTCGGGACGCTCACGGTCGTGGATGAGCCATTCGAGCTCCACACCGACGGTCCGGGGCGGTCCCGTCTTGAAACATATGCCGCGCAGCCGGTCCTCCGCCTCGTTCTCGCCGAGGGGCTCGGCCTCGACGGCCGGACCGCGCGCGCCGGGAGTGTCCAGGGGCATGCTGGGGCCTCCTCTTCGGGTGCGTCCCTACCACCCAAACCCGTAACGGGAGTTCGCACAAGGGTGCCCCCGGACGACGGAAAACCCCTTGCGTCCATGCCGCGCGGACGTCCAGCATGCCCCGTATGCACCACACGGGGGAGCGCCGATGAGCGCACGACTGCGCGGGATCGCGCGCGAGACGGAGGACGTCGTCGCGGCCGGGCGCTACCGCACCGCCGACGGGCGTGAGGTGTCGATCGCACGCGCGCTGTCCGCCGCGCTCTCCGGCACCCGGCTGTACGGCCCGGAGCCGGTGGACGTCGCGGTCCTGGACACCGACCGCACCCCGGTCTTCGAGGTCACCGGCGAGAGCAGTCTGCGGGCGGCGCGGCGGATGACGGCCGCCTCACCCGGCGCGGTGGCGGTGCTCACCTACGCCTCCGCCCGCAACCCCGGCGGCGGCTACCTCAACGGCGCGCAGGCCCAGGAAGAGGCGCTGTGCCGCGGCTCGGCGCTCTACGCCACCCTGCTGCGGGCACCTGAGTACTACGCCCACCACCGTGCCGAACGCGACGCCCTGTACAGCGACCGTGTCATCCACTCGCCCGGTGTGCCGGTCTTCCGCGACGACCGGGGCCGCCTCCTGGACGCCCCCTTCACCGCGGGATTCCTCACCTCGCCCGCACCGAACGCCGGGGTCGTCCGCGCCCGCGAACCGGAGCGCGCGCACCTCGTCCCCGCGGCGCTCGCGAGCCGGGCCGAGCGGGTCCTCGAAGTCGCCGCGGTATGCGGCTACCGCCGGCTGGTGCTGGGTGCCTGGGGGTGCGGGGTGTTCCGGAACGACCCGGCCGAGGTGGCCGGGGCCTTCCACACCCTGCTGACCGGCCGGGGCCGGTTCGCCGGCCACTTCGAGCAGGTCGTCTTCGGCATCCTGGAGCGCGGCCCCCGGTTCCCCGTCCGGGACGTGTTCACCCGGGTGTTCGCCGCTCAGTTCCAGCCGTAGCGCTCCCGCAGGCGTACCACCACCAGATCGAAACGGCCCCGGTCCAGCGCACAGGCCTCACGGCGCATGCCGTTCTCGTGCACCCGCAGCACCCGGTCCAGGTCCACCCAGGAGGGCCGCCCCGAGCTGTCCCACGGGCCGGCCCCGAGTGACACCCACTCGTGGTCCCGGTCGTGCTGCTTGCTCGACAACTGCACCGCGAGGACCGTGCCCGATCCCTCCCGGGCCACGACCAGCACCGGCCGGTCCTTGCCCCGCCCGTCGTTCTCCTCGAACGGCACCCAGGTCCACACGATCTCCCCGGGGTCGGGGTCACCGTCGCGGTCGGGGGCGTACGAGGTGCGGACGGGGCCCACGTCGAGCGGGTCGGCCTCGACGGTGGCCGCGGGGCCGGTCCGGCCGGGGAAGTCGGTGGAGCTGTCGCTGCTGTGGTCCTGGTGGTGAATCGTCATCGCAACACCGTAGAGCGGGTGGTCCGGCGGCCGTGGAGCGGGGCCGGGATTCCTGGTGCCGGGGCGCGTCCGGACCCGCTGTCCCCCGTCCCGGAGAGAAAACCGTCGACCTCGACTTCAGCGTGAGGGTCGGGGTCCGGCACCGGTGGCCCCGGTCCACGACCCTGCCCCCCGGGTCTGGAAGACTTCCGGAAGCCATGAGCCAGTTACCCGAGCAGTCCGCTCGCACCTCCGTCCCGACCAGCGCCGACGTGGCACGGGCCGCCGGGGTCTCCCGGGCCACCGTGTCCTACGTACTGAACGACAACACCACCGTGCGGATCAGCGACGCCACCCGACGCCGCGTCAGAGCGGCGGCGTTCGACCTCGGTTACGTCCCGCACGCGGCGGCCCGCAGCCTGCGGGCCGGGCACAGCAGGATGGTGCTGCTGCCCGCCACGCGCCTCCCGGCCGGCCTCCTCCAGCGGCGCTTCTTCACCGACCTCCAGTCGGATCTGCGCCGCCTGGACTACACCGTCGTGCAGTACGGCAGCGCCGGACTCGACCCCGACGAGGCCGTCAGGGCCTGGGCCGAACTCCGGCCGGTCGCCGTCGTCGCACCCGCCGGTGTCCCGCTCACCCCGCACGGCATAGGCATGCTGACGCGGTCCGGCGCCAAGGCGGTGATCACGCTCGGCCCGCAACCGGTGGAGGGCGCCCACGCCCTGGTCCTCGACCAACGGGTGGTCGGCGGCAGCGCCGTACGGCACCTGCTCGCCCGTGGCCGCCGCCGTATCGGGGTGGTCATGCCCCAGGAACCCGGTCTCGCGCTCTTCTCCGAACCCCGCCTGGCGGGGGCGCTCCAGGCCGCCGAGGCGTGCGCCGGCGCCCGCGTCCGGCGGCTGCCGCTGCGCTACGAGGAGACATCGGCCGCCGGACTCGCCGCCCGCTGGCGGACCTTGGGACTGGACTCCGTCTTCGCCTACGACGACGAGTACGCGATGCTGCTGATGCGGGCCCTTCAGGACGCGGGCGTCGAGGTGCCCGCCGAGACCGCGGTGGTCGGCGCCGGAGACCTGATGCTCGGCCGGCTGCTGAGGCCCCGGCTCAGCAGCGTCAGCATGGAACTGGCCACCGCGCAGCCCCCGGCCGAGATGATCGACCGGCTGGTCAGGAACCCCGGCGGGGCACCGGAGCGCCATGATCTGCTGCGGGCCAGGACCGTGGCGCGTGAGTCCGGCTGACGCGCCGGTCACCTCACGCCGCGCGGGAGGCGCCGGGTGTCCCGCCCACGACGTGCGCGGGCGGCGCCGGATGTCTAGCGTCGGCACCATGAGCCATCCGCAGAGCTACGAGATCCTGCTGGTCCCGGAACACGAGGCGGACACCAGGACGCCCGACCCGGACACGGCCCTGCGCTCGGCGGTCGTCGAGGCCACCGGCGACACCGGCGAGTCGGGCTACCCCCGCTACACGGGCGAGGGCGTGGAGGCGGACATCGATCCGGCGACGCACACCGTGGAGGCACTCCTGGTGGACGGCACGGAGATCGACTACGGCCTCACGGTCCGGATCGCGGAGCACATCGGCGGGAGGCGGGAGGAAGAAGAGGGCCCCGGCGCCACGGGCACGGACGCACCGGCGGGCTGAGGCCGCGTCTCACGCGGGTCCCCGACCGGCACAAGGGCGTGGGCGTACGTTCCGGCGTACCGGTGAGTGTCCGTACGGTGTTCAACGGTTCCGGACAGTCTCAGGGCCGGACCTCCCGGGTCCGGCCCCTGAGCGCCGTACGGATCCGTGGAGCTACGGGTTCTCCTGCTGTGCCTGCTGCTTCTGCTGCTCGACCGACTTGCGGACCTCGTCCATGTCCAGCTTCCGCGCCTGCCCGATGACATCTTCGAGCGCCGACTCCGGAAGCGCCCCGGGCTGGGAGAAGACCGCCACGTTGTCACGGACGATCATCAGCGTGGGAATGGAACGGATCTCGAAGGCGGCCGCGAGCTCCTGCTGCGCCTCCGTGTCCACCTTGGCGAAGACCAGGTCGGGGTGGCGCTCGGACGCCGCGTCGTACACCGGCGCGAACTGCCGACACGGCCCGCACCAGGAAGCCCAGAAATCGATCAGCAAGAAGTCGTTGTCGGTCACGACCTGATCGAAGTTTTCCTTGGTGAGCTCTACGGTGCTCATACGCTGATACCTCTTCCTGGGTCCGTTCGGACCTGTTCCCGCACAACGGCGACGTCGCTTGCGCTATTCCGCCTTCCCATGTGGCCGTGGCCCACACCCACGATCACACTGGGCCCATGACTGACGCAGTGAAGAACAGCGCATACGACGTCGTGGTGATCGGCGCCGGGCCCGTCGGCGAGAACGTCGCGGACCGCACCAGGGCCGCCGGACTGAGCACCGCGGTGGTCGAGTCCGAACTCGTCGGCGGCGAGTGCTCGTACTGGGCCTGTATGCCCAGCAAGGCCCTGCTGCGGCCGGTCGTGGCCCGCGCCGACGCGCGCAAGGTCCCCGGTCTGGGCGGAGCCGTCCAGGGGCCCCTCGACGCGGACGCCGTCCTCGCCTACCGCGACGAGGAGGCCTCCCACTGGAAGGACGAGGGCCAGGTCTCCTGGCTGGACGGCGTCGGCGCGGACGTCTACCGCGGCAAGGGGCGGCTGACCGGGGTCCGCGAGGTCTCCGTCACCGGTCCGGACGGCCGGGAGACCCGCCTCACCGCACGCCACGCCGTCGCGGTGTGCACCGGTAGCAGGGCCGTCGTCCCGGACCTGCCGGGTGTCGCCGATGTACGTCCGTGGACCAGCCGGGAGGCCACCAGCGCCAAGGAGGTACCCGGCCGGCTCGTCGTCGTGGGCGGGGGAGTGGTCGGGGTGGAGATGGCCACCGCCTGGCAGGGGCTCGGCGCCCAGGTGACCATGCTGATCCGCGGCGGGCGGCTGCTGCCGAAGATGGAACCCTTCGCCGGGGAACTGGTCGCCGACGCGCTGACCGAGGCCGGAGCCCGCATCCGTACCGGCGTGTCGGCGGTCTCGGTAGGCCGGCCCGCCCCGGACGGTCCCGTCACGGTGGAACTGGACGACGGTACGAGCGTCGAGGCCGACGAGATCCTCTTCGCCACCGGCCGCGCCCCGCGCACCGACAACCTGGGCCTGGACACCGTGGGCCTGGAGCCCGGCTCCTGGCTGGACGTGGACGACAGCTGCCGCGTGGCGGGGAGCGACTGGCTGTACGGCGTCGGAGACGTCAACCACCGGGCGCTCCTGACCCATCAGGGCAAGTACCAGGCCCGTGTCGCGGGAGCCGCGATCGCGGCCCGCGCCCAGGGGGACCCGCTGTCGCGGACCGAGCCGTGGGGCGCGTACGCGGCCACCGCCGACCACGCCGCCGTACCGCAGGTCGTCTTCACCGACCCCGAGGCCGCCTCGGTCGGACTCACCCTGGCCGAGGCGGAGGAGGCGGGCCACCGGGTGCGGGCCGTCGACTACGACCTGGCCTCGGTCGCGGGCTCCGGCCTCTTCGCGCAGGGGTACAGGGGACGGGCCCGGATGGTCGTGGATCTGGACCGGGAGATCCTGCGCGGGGTCACCTTCGTCGGGCCGGGCATCGGTGAGCTGCTGCACTCCGCGACGGTCGCGGTGGCGGGCGAGGTGCCCCTCGACCGGCTCTGGCACGCGGTTCCGGCGTATCCGACGATCAGCGAGGTCTGGCTGCGGCTGCTGGAGACGTACCGGGGCTGACAGGTCCTCGGACGTCTTCAGGGCCCAGGAGGCCGCCGGGGACGGACTCTCCGCACACCGGGGCTTCGGAGCGCCGGTGTGTCGGGGCAGCGCGGCGGTCACCCCGCCCTGGGACCGGAAGGCGGCGCGGTGACACGGGCGACGATCGCGGCCGCCAGCAGTACCCACGCCGCGGCGAGGAGCCAGCCCGCGAGCACGTCGGTGGCCCAGTGCACGCCCAGCCACACCCGGCTGACCCCCACGACGGCGGCCCACACCACGGTCAGGCCCACCCACAGCCGGTACGCGGCCGGGCGGCGCGCGAGCAAGGCCAGGAGGAGGAGTCCGGCGGCCATCGCCGAGGTGGTGGTGTGGCCGGAGGGGAACGACCAGCGCGAGGCGTGGGTGAGCCAGTCCTGCGCCGGAGGCCGCGGGCGGGCGATCGCCGTCATCAGCCCGAAGCGCAGTACCTGCCCGAGCGCGAGCCACGCGGCGGACGCGAGCGCCGGCAGGGCGAACCGGACCGCGGGAGGGCGCTCTCGTACGAGTGGGAGGGCGGGTGCGGCGATCAGGCCCGCCCCCAGCGCCACCAGGTACGGGACGACGCCGGTGCCGGTGGCCGTCACGGCGCGGAGGACGGTGACGAGCTGGGACGGCCGGTTGTCCAGGGCCCAGCCGCGCACAGAGGTGTCGGGGACGACCGGCCCGCCGTCCGCGGCGAGCACCGCGCCCGACACAGCCGCGAACGCCACAGCGGCGAGCACGCACCACCACACCGTGCGGCGTCGGGCCCGGCGCACGGCCGCACGGGCGGACGCGGACGCACGGGCCGGACTCATGAGGCGATCAGCGGACGCAGACGGGTCCGGCCGAACAGCCCCGCCACCGTCCGGGCGTTCCGCGACACCAGCGGCGCCAGAGACAGGGCGACGAGGGCGCCGACGGCGAGTCCGGCGAGGACGTCGTGCGGATAGCGGGCCCCGACCCACACCCGGGAGGCCGCCATCGCCGACGCGAGGACGGTCGCGATCACGCCGAGGCGGGCCGAGACGGACCACAGCGCGACGGCCGCCGTGGCGGCCAGCGTGGCGTGATTACTGGGGAAGGACCAGTCGCCGGGCGCCTGGCACGCTTCCACGGTGATGACGTGCAAGGACTGGCACGGCCGGTTCTCGTGCACCGCCTGCTTCAGCACGGTGCTGACGGCGAACGCGATCACGGTCAGGACCGGGGCGGCCAGGGCCTTCACCGCCTGCCGCGCGTCCCGCGTGCGGGCCTGCCACCATCCGATCAGCATCAGGACGGCGAACAGGACCAGCCCGTACGTGGAGAACACCGAGACGAGACCGTCCAGCCAGGCCGGGGCGTCGCGCGCGGCATCGACGACGTGCGTGTACACGTTCCCGTCGATGCCCGAACCGTCATGGCCCGAGGCGGCGGTGATCGTTGTCGTGGCGGCGTGCATCAGGCTTCGCCCCCGTCGGTCTCGTGTGTGCGCCGGGAGCGCGGCGATTCCAGGGCGACAGGGACGAGGGAGACGACCAAGGCGTATCCGGTGAGCACCAGGCCGACGGTCCACACGAGTCCGCCGAGCACGGTCTCGGCGAACACCACGACGCCGATGCCGGTCGTGCCGAAGGCGGCGAGGAGCGACTGCGCGTCGGGGATCTTCACGGCGAGCCGGGGCGGGGGTACGGCTTGGTACGCGAGCGTCATCGGCGCTGGGCCCCTTCGGCAACGGGTGGTCGGGCCTACCGGACGCGGGCGAGGACCGCTGCCGCGACACACAGCGCACAGCCCTTGCGTCTACAGGCCAGTAGGCGGTCTACGTCACTGTAGACGATTCGGCGGAAGGGGCGGTTCCGTGACCGGCGCGGTGGGGGAGCGCAGGCCGTGACCGCGGTGTGGTGCCGGCCCGGTTCGTCGGAGGGCTCGACCCCGCCGACGAGGCGGAGCTGAGGCGACTGCCGGGCGGGGGCGACCGCTGATCGCCCTGCCCCTGATCCCTCTGGTCCTGCCCCGGGTGCGGCCGGCGCGCGGACGGGCTCATCTCGCCGCGCGGCGCCACCTGTTCCTGCCTGTCGCGCGGCCGGCCGGACGGTTGTGTCGCCGAGGGTGCGATAAGGGCAGCCTTCCCTCACTGTCTACATGTGCGTAGACTCCGCTGCGGCCGGGCGGTCATGCCCGCGCCGTCGGCTCCCCCTCGTGAATTGAGGCACCCCATGTCCGTCAGACCTCGTCCCCTTCTCCTCGGCGCCGGCACGGCGATAGCCGTCGCCGTGACACTGTCGGGCTGCACGCAGAAGGCGTCGAGTGAGGACGGTGCGGTCTCGGTGACCGCCTCGGACTCGGTGTGCGAGGTCTCCAGGACCGAGTTGCCGGCCGGGCACGTCAGCCTGGCCCTGGAGAACAAGGGCTCCAAGATCACCGAGGTGTACGTCCTCTTCCCGGACGGCCGGATCGCGGCCGAGCGGGAGAACATCGGCCCCGGTACGAAGGCGACTCTGGTCACCGAACTCACGGCGGGCGACTACGAGATCGCGTGCAAGCCCGGTATGAAGGGCGACGGCATCCGGCAGAAGATCGCGCTCACCGGCAAGGACACGGCCGCCGAGCGCAGTCCGGAATCCGACGCCGCGGTCGCCGCCTACCGCTCCTATGTGCTGGCGCAGGCCGAGCAGACCCTGCCCAGGGCACAGGCGTTCGCCGACGCGGTGAAGGCCGGCGACGTCGAGAAGGCGAAGGGACTGTACGCCTCCTCCCGGATCGGGTGGGAGCGCACCGAGCCGGTCGCCGAGTCCTTCGGTGACATCGACCCCAAGGTCGACGTCCGTGAGGACGGCCTCGAGGACGGCCAGGACCCCACGACGGACTGGACCGGCTGGCACCGCCTGGAGAAGGCGCTGTGGCAGGACAAGAAGATCGGTGACCGGGAGAAGGAACTCGCCGATCAGCTGATGACCGACCTGAACGCCTGGGTGAAGAAGGTGGGTACCGCCGAGATCACCCCGACGTCCATGGCCAACGGCGCGAAGAGCCTGCTCGACGAGGTCGCCCGCAACAAGGTCACCGGCGAGGAGGAACGCTACTCGCACACCGACCTGATCGACTTCAAGGCCAACCTCGAAGGCGCGCGGCGGTCGTACGACCTGCTGAAGCCGATCGCCCAGAAGAACGATCCGGCGCTGGCCAAGGAGCTCGGCCAACGGTTCGCGTCGCTGACCGGGCAGCTGGACGCCTACCGCACCGACGACGGCGCGGACGAGGACTCCTACACCTACACGTCCTACGACACGGTCTCCGAGGCCGAGCGCAAGGAACTCTCCGACGGGGTCAACGCGCTGGCCGAGCCGCTCTCCAAGCTCGCCGCCGCAGTCGCGAAGTGAACCGCACGGCATCACAGGCAGGAACAGGAATGTCCGGTCAACCGTCTGAGGCCGCCTTCTCGCGGCGCGCGGTGCTCGGCTGGGGCGGCGCCGGGCTCGCGCTGGGCGCCGCCGCCGCGGGCGGCGCCGTGGCCGTCGCGGGCGCCGCAGGAGACGACAGCCCATCCGGTGGGGGCGCCGTCGCCTTCCACGGCCCCCATCAGGCCGGCATCGCCACCGCGGTCCAGGACCGGCTGCACTTCGCGGCCTTCGACGTGAAGACGGGCGACCGTGCCGAGCTGATCCGCATGCTCAAGGAGTGGACCCGGGCGGCCGAGCGGATGACGGCGGGGCGTGCCGTCGGTGACGGCGCGTACGGAGGCATGCCGGAGGCGCCGCCCGACGACACCGGTGAGGCCCTCGGCCTGCCGCCGTCCCGTCTCACCCTGACCATCGGATTCGGCCCGTCCCTGTTCGACGGCCGGTTCGGCCTGTCCCGGCGGCGGCCGGACGCACTGGTCGACCTGCCGAAGTTCCCCGGCGACAACCTCGATCCGGCCCGTGGCGGCGGCGATCTGTGCGTGCAGGCGTGCGCCGACGACCCGCAGGTCGCGGTACACGCCATCCGCAATCTCGCCCGGATCGGCTTCGGCACGGTCGCGGTGCGCTGGTCCCAGCTCGGGTTCGGCAAGACGTCCTCGACCACGCCCGACGCGCAGACCCCGCGCAATCTGTTCGGGTTCAAGGACGGCACCCGAAACGTCTCCGGCACCGACCCCGCCGGTCTCGCCCGGCACGTGTGGGCCACCGGGCACGGCGGAGCGGGCTGGATGGCGGGGGGCTCGTACCTGGTGGCCCGCCGGATCCGGATGAACATCGAGACCTGGGACCGCACCTCCCTCCAGGAGCAGGAGGACGTCTTCGGCCGCGACAAACGCGAGGGTGCACCGGTCACCAAGGCCACGGAGCACGACGAGCCGTTCCTCAAAGCCATGAAGCCGGACGCGCACGTCCGCCTCGCGCACCCGGACTCCAACGCGGGGGCGACCCTCCTGCGGCGCGGCTACTCCTTCACCGACGGCACCGACAGCCTCGGCCGCCTGGAAGCCGGCCTGTTCTTCCTCGCCTACCAGCGAGACCCGCGCACCGGGTTCATTCCCGTCCAGAGGAGCTTGGCGCGCTCCGACGCGCTCAACGAGTACGTCCAGCACGTGGGTTCGGCCCTGTTCGCCGTCCCGCCCGGCGTCCGTGACACGGACGACTGGTGGGGCCGGGCGCTGTTCACCTGACACACCACAGTGCCCCACTGCTTCCACCGGAGAAAGGAACCGGCGTGTTCGGCAACTACCTGATCGGACTGCGCGAGGGCCTGGAGGCGAGCCTCGTCGTCTGCATCCTCATCGCCTACCTCGTCAAGACCGACAACAAGAGCCGGCTGGCGCCCGTCTGGACAGGCGTCGCCATCGCCGTCGCGCTCTCACTCGCCTTCGGAGCCCTGCTCCAATTCGGGTCCTCCACCCTCACCTTCCAGGCCCAGGAGATACTCGGCGGCACCCTGTCCATCCTCTCGGTGGGCCTGGTCACCTGGATGGTGTTCTGGATGCGGCGCACCGCCCGCCACCTCACGAGCGAACTCCAGGGCAAGCTCGATGCCGCCCTCGCGCTGGGCACCGGCGCCCTGGTGATCACCGCCTTCCTCGCCGTCGGCCGTGAGGGACTGGAGACCTCCCTGTTCATCTGGACCGCCGTGCAGGCCAGCGGTGACGGAGTGCGCCCGCTCATCGGCGCCGTGCTCGGTCTCGCCACCTCGGTCGTCCTGGGCTGGCTCTTCTACAAGGGCACGCTGCGCATCAACCTGGCCATGTTCTTCCGATGGACCGGCGCCATGCTCGTCCTCGTCGCCGCCGGTGTCCTCGCCTACGGCATCCACGACCTCCAGGAAGGCGACTTCCTTCCCGGGCTGCGCACCCTCGCCTTCGACATCAGCGGCACCATTCCCGCCGACTCCTGGTACGGCACTCTGCTCAAGGGCGTCTTCAACTTCCAGCCCGACCCCACCGTGCTCCAGGTCATCGTCTGGCTGCTCTACCTCGTCCCCGTCATGGCCCTCTTCCTCGCCCCTGGACGCATGGGTCCCGCCGTCCGGCCGCGGCAGCCCGTGGGTCGGCCGAGCGCCGAGTGACCCCCCCGCCGGTCGCCGCGCCTTCCCGAGCCGGGGCCGTACCGCGCCCGACGGGCCCGCGACATCCCTCGGGCCCGGAATCCGACAGCGACGGTGACTTCCCATGAACTCCGCCTCGGCCGCGCTCCTGCCGGTCAACGCCGTGCTCGGCTGGGTCCTGGCCGTGCTCCTCGCCGTGGCCGTCACGGTCACGGCCGTCGCCAGGCTCTCGCCGGAGCAGGGCTTCGGCCGCGCCCGCGGAGTGCTGGCCGCCGGGGTGCGCGCGGCCGTCCAACTGGCCGCCGTCTCCGCCGCCATCGGCTGGGTCGTCCACCACGGCACCGCTGTGCTCGGCTTCCTGCTCCTGATGTACGCCGTCGCCGTACGCACCGCGGGACGCAGGATCACCTCCGACAGCACCTGGTGGTGGGCGGCCCTGCCGATCGCTGCCGGTGTCCTGCCGGCCGTCACCCTCCTGCTGGCCACCGGCCTGCTTCCGCCGCGTGGCATCGCGCTCATCCCGGTGACCGGAATCCTGATCGGCGGCGCCCTCACCGCGACCGTCCTGGCCGGCCGGCAGAGCGTGGCCACCCTCCAGCAGCGGCACGGCGAGGTCGAAGCCGGCCTGGCTCTCGGCCTGGGCGAACGCGACGCCCGGATCGAGATCGCGCGCCCTGCCGCCTCCGACGCGCTGGTCCCCGGACTGGACCAGACCCGCACGGTGGGCCTGGTCACTCTCCCCGGCGCGTTCGTCGGCATGCTTCTGGGCGGAGCCGACGCACTCACCGCCGGAGCCGTACAGCTCTTCGTCCTCGTCGCCCTGATGGCCGTGCAGGCCGTCGCGGTTACCGTCACCCTCGAACTGGTCGCCCGCTGCCGCATCACCGCACCGAGCCGCGGCACAGCACCCCCACGGCCCCTGTGCCCCCGTCGTCGTGCGGTCCCCGGAGGGAGCTGATGTACGAGAGCCGAAGGCCCGAAGCCGACCTGGTCAGGGAAGCGGCACCACGAGCCGAGCGCGCGCTGGCCTGGCTGGAGGCACGGGACGAGGCCGAACAGCCCTTCCACGACTCGCTGGACGGCCTGCCGAACGAACGCGACGACCGCATGGCACGGATGGGTGACATCCTCCAGGCCACCGCACAAGGCCTCGGGGTACGGGCAGCCGCGGTGTGGGCCGGGGTGCCCGAGCGGCTCGTCCAGCAGTGGCTGGCACACGACGAGGAGTTCGCCTCCGCCGTACGGGCGGCCGCGACCCTGGCGGCGGCCAACGGGCTTGAGCCGGGCGGGAGGAGGACTCCCGCGGTCATCCGCGTGGTGATCCTGGCCATGAGCAGAGGTGAGTCCTGGAACACGGCCGCCGAGATCGCGGGCATCACCGGGTCCGGACTCCGTCAGATGTGGCGGTCCTCTCCCATGCTGGTGGCCTTGGTGGACAGGGCGAGGAGCGCACGGCCGCGCGGACCGAGGAGCTATGTCCCGCCGTCCTACCGGCCTCGGAAACCGGGGCGTACCGCCCCCACCCACGGGTACCGGCTCATGCGACGCGACCACTCGTAGGCGTCGGCTGCCGGGCCGCCACAGGCGGATCACGCAGGTGTCCGTTCCCGGGACCCGGGCTGTCAGCCGCGAGGAAGCGACTGATCGTGGGCCTGGGCGGGCCCCTTGCCGCTGAAGCGGTCGAGGAGAGCCGCGGTGGGCCCGCTCCCGGTGATGCGGCCGTCCTCCAGGACGTGGACGGTGTCGGTGTAGCGGGCGACCAGGTGGTGTTCGTGGGACACCACGACCAGCGTCATCCGGTGTTCGGCGCGCAGGCGCGTCAGGAGGTCCATGATGCCCGCCGCGGTGTCGGCGTCGAGGGCGGAGGTGACCTCGTCGCAAAGCAGGATGTCGGGTCCGGTGGCCAGCGCGCGGGCGATGGACACCCGCTGACGCTGGCCTCCTGACAGCTCTCCGGGACGGCGGTCGGCGTAGTCGGCGGGAAGGCCGACCTGGGCCAGGAGCTCGGTGACCCGTTCCGGGCGGGCGCTCTTGGGCAGACCGGTGTGCAGGCGCAGGGGGCGGGTGAGCTGCCGGCCGACGGTGTGGCGGGGGTTGAGCGCGGCGAGCGGGTTCTGTGGCACGAGTTGGACGCGCCGCCGCTGTTCTCGGGTGCGGCGCCGGACGAGGGCGTCCAGGGGACGTCCGTCGAGGACGAGTCGGCCGGTGTGGGTGGGGTGGAGTCCGGCCATCACGCGCAGCAGGGTGGTCTTGCCGGAGCCGGAGGGCCCGATGACGGCCGTGGCGGCGCCGGGCGGCGCACCGAACGCGACATCACTCAGGACGGGACGCCGGCTGCCCCGGAAGAAGGCATTGACCGCGTGGGCGGCGAGACCGTCTCCACTCGGGAGACGGTCTGGGCGGGTGACGGTGGTGGCGGGCTCGGCCGTGCGCGTACGGGGGACGGGCAGGGTCTTCGGAGTGAGGCGGATGGTGTGGTCCGCACAGGTCTCGACAAGGTGCGGATCGTGGGTGGCGATGACGACGGCGAGATCACGGGCGGCGGCGAGGTGACGCAGCAGATGGGCGATCTCGTCGCGCACGGTGTCGTCGAGTCCGGACGTCGGTTCGTCGAGCAGCAGGATCTTCGGGGCGTGGGCCAGTGCGCGGGCGAGAGCGACGCGTCGTTGCTGGCCGCCGGACAGGGCGGTGGGCCTGCGCCCCGCGATCCCCGTGTCCAGGGGCAGCCGGCACTCGGCGAGCAGCGCCAGAACCGTGTCCTCGCTCGGGTCGGTGGCGAGTTCGGCGACCAGACGGCGCGCGGTCATCCGCGGGTTGAGAGCGGAACCGGGGTCCTGGCCGACGTAGGCGAGCGCGGTACGGCGCAGCGTGCGCAGCTCCTCGGCGGGCAGTTGGTGCGGGGTGCGGCCGAGGACATCGAGGCTTCCGGTGACGCCGGCGCCTGGCGGGAGGTGACCGATCAGTGCGCGCAGCAGGGTGGTCTTGCCGGATCCGGAGGCACCCATGAGGGCGGTGACGTGTCCGGCGTGGAACTGCGCGCTGGTTTCGGGCAGCAGAACCGGGCCGTCGGGCACCCGAATTCCGAGACCGGTGACCGAGGCGACAGGTGTGGGGGAGACGGTGGTTGAGAGGGGGGCAGGGGCGAGGTCGCTCATGAGCGGGTCACCGCCTTCGCTGTGGTGTCGGGGGTCAGGGAGAGCGTGACCAGGTTGACGGTGATCGCCAGCAGGGCGATCGCCAGACTCGGGGCCATCACCGCCCAGGGGTTGAGGAGAATGCCGGAGGCGTTCTCGCGGACCATCAGTGACCAGTCCGAGGCCGGCGGCTGCGGCCCGATCTGCAGGAAACCCGCCATGGAGATGACGTAGACGGCTTCGACGAACCGGAGTCCGAACAGGGTGAGGACGGTGGCGCGGAGGTTGGGCAGGATCTCGCACAGCGCGATGTAGGGGGTGGACTCCCCGCGGGTCAGGGCGGCTTCGACGTAGCCGGCCGTGGCGAGCGGGGACGCGGCGGCGGCGACGACCCGTACCGCGTACGGCGTGCCGAGGACGACGGCGGCGGCGATCACCGCCCAGCGCCCGCCGCCGGGCCAGGCCAGGGCGATGAGCATGATGCCCAGGAGCGGCGGCAGGAGGATCGCGACGTCCGCGCTGCGTTCGACCGCACGCCCCAGCCGGGGTCGCAGCACGGCGAGGCAGCCGATCAGCACGGCCGCGACGGTGGTGACGACGGCGACGAGGAGGGCGCCGAGAATCACAGGGGTGCCGCCGTGCAGGACGCGGCTGAGCACGTCCCGGCCGAGCTGGTCCCCACCCAGCACGGCGCCGTCGCCGGCGGGGGCGAACGGTGCGGTGACGGGGGTGTCCACGGTGTGCGGGGCGATCAGCGGTCCGGTGAGGGCGAGCAGCAGCGGCAGGGCGGCCACGGCCACGAGTGCGGTGGCTCCGGCTCCGCGGGAGGGACGGCGTGCGGCCACGGGTGGGGTGACGGTCATGCGCGGTCTCCCAGGGTGGCGTAGCGGATGAGGTCGGCGGCCAGGAGTACGAGGCTGATCACTGCTCCGGCACACATGACGACTCCGGCGATCAGCGGTGTGTCGCGGGCGGCGACCGCGCCGGCCAGGACGCTGCCGATACCCGGGTAGTTGAACAGGGTCTCCACCACGACCGCTCCGCCGAACAGCAGGCCGGTGGAGGTCGCGAGTCCGGTGGCGATGGCCGGTACCGCGCCGGGCAGTTGGTGGCGCAGCAGGATCCGGCGTGGTGGCAGACCGTCGAAGTGCGCGGCCTCGACGTGCGGGGCGGACGCCTGGTCGGCCAGAGCTCCGCGTACGACGCGGGTGTTCCAGCCGGTCTGCGGGATGACGAGGGCGAGGACCGGCATGATCAGCATGGTCCAGGTGGCGGGCTTGCCGTCGCCGCCGGTCACGGTGACCGCGGGCAGCCAGCCGGTCCACAGGGACAGCACCAGCAGCAGGACGGCCGAGACCACGAACTCCGGCACCGCGAACGCGGCGGTCGAGGTGTGGGAAAGGAGCCGGTCGCCCGGCCGCCCGGGACGTGAGGCGCCCCAGCAGCCGAGCAGCAGGGAGAGCACCACGGTGATCACGAACGCGCTCACCGCGAGGACAAGGGTGTTGGGCAGCGGATCGGCGAGCAGCTCGGTAACCTTCTGTCCGCGGGCGGACGTGCCGAGGTCTCCGGTGGGCAGCGCGGTCAGCCAGTCCGCGAACCGCTCCCACACCGGCCGGTCCAGGCCCAGCAGGTGACGGCGCGCGGCAAGGTCGGCCGCGCTCTCCCCGCGCTCGGCGGCGGTGCCGGCCGCGTCCCCCGGCAGCAGCTCGACGGCCGCGAACACCAGCGCCAGCAACACGAAGAGCATGAGGAGGCGGCGCCCGACAACTCCCGCGATCCGCACGGCGACCGTCCCGGCCCGGCGCGCGGTGACCGCCCCCGCAGGGTCGGTCACCGCGCGGGTCCTGGCCGTCCGGCTCAACGCAGCCACACGCCTTCGAGCTGGACACGGCCGTAGCCGGGCAGCTTCGGCAGGTTCCGTACCCTGGCCGCGGCCAGGTCGATACCGTCGGCCATGCCCCACAGCAGGTAGCCGGAACGATCGTGCTCGATCTGCTGGAGTTCCTTCAGTGCGGCGGCGCGCTTCTCCGTGTCGGCGGTGCTGATGGCCTCGCGGTAGGCGGCGTCGAATCCGGCATCGTCCCAGCCCGCCTCGTTCTGGCCCGCCTCGCTGACCATCGTCTTGGACGCGAAGAAGATCACCGAGTCGTTGGTGCCCCAGTAGCCGGTGTAGAAGTCGCCGGACTTCCAGGTCTTCTCCCAGAACGCGCCGGACTCCTGCTTGACGACCTTGATTTTGATGCCGGCCTCGCGGGCCTGGTTCGCGAACAGCGTGGCCGAGTCCGCGAGGCCGGAGATGTCCTCGGTGGTGACCAGTTCGTACGTCCTGGACAGGTCGAAGCCCGCGTCCCTGAGCAGCTGTCCGGCCTTGGCCACATCGCGCCCGCGCTGCGGGATGTCCTTCGCGTACTCCGGGTCGCCGGTGCCCAGGATGTCGTTGGCGACGGTGCCGTACCCGGACAGGACCTGCTTGACCATCGCCTCGCGGTCCACCACCAGGCGCATCGCCTCACGAACCCGCACGTCCGCGAACGGACTGCCCTTGGCGGTCCGCATCACGATCGGCATGGCCATGTCGTTGGGACGGCGCAGCACCTGAATGTCCTCGCGCGATCCGGCGGTACGCGCGGCCACCGCACCGGCGTTGGAGGCGAGGTCGATCTGACCGGCCAGCAGGGCGTTCGCCATGGCCTGCGGCGTCTCGAACATCGTGACCTCGATCGCGTCGAGACGGACCTCGGGGCCGTACCACCGGTCATTGCGCACCAGGCGCGCGTTGCCGCCCCTGAACCAGTCCAGCTTGAAGGGACCGGTGCCGGGCGCCTTGGCGAGGTCCGCGTCCTTGGTGCCCTTCTTCATCACGAACGTGGCGAAGCGGGTCAGCAGGGGGAAGTCGGCATTGGCGTAGTCCGAGACGAGGACGACCGTGTCCGCGCCCTGGGCTCTGATGTTCTCTGCCTGGATTCCGGGCAGGCGTGCCGCGCCGGAGGGAGTGTCGCGCAGCCGCTTCAACGACCACACCACGTCCTCGGCGGTCACCGGAGAACCGTCGTGGAACACGGCACCCTTGGCGATCTCGAACGTCCACGTCTTCAGATCCTTGGAGGACTCCCACGACGCGGCGAGCCGCGGAGCGGTGTTCTCCTCGGCGCCCGGGACCGTGAGGGTGTCGAAGACGAGGGCGAGGATCAGGTAGTCGCTCTCGTTGGCCTGGGTGCCGTGCGGGTCACGGGTGATCGCGCTCGCATGCCCCAGCGCCCCGACGCGCAGGGTGCCGCCGGAGCGGGGCTCACCGGCGCCGCCGGAGCCCGCGGTGGCCTTGGAGTCCTCGTTGCCGCCGCCGCAGGCCGCGAGAAGTCCGGCCGCTCCGATGCCGGTGCCGGCCCACAGCAGCTGTCGTCTGGTGACGCCCACGTCTGATCCTCGTCTCAGGTTTGCGCTTGGTCGTTCTTAGGGTTACCTAACCGAAGTCGGCCAGACTTGGCAAGCCGTTCCGCCCCGCCCCGAGCGCCGCCCGAACCTGCGCTCGAATCGGTAACGTGCCTGCTCAATAAGGGTTTTGACGGAGCGTCAGGTCGACTCGAATCGACCGAAAATAGGACTACGTTGATGTAGTCAATCGCATCGATCAGGGTTGCCTTACCTGGTCGGCGTTGTTAGTTTCCTGGTGTCCGGCGGCGCCCCGAGCCGTGCGACGCCCGACCGGAATTCCCATTTCCCCGCCGTGAGAGCCGGTGCGGCGATGCCGCATGCCCGCGCTCCGTCGCGTCCTGCCTGGAAGGTGCCACCGTGCCCACCTGCCCTGCCCCGGTACGCCCTCTTGACGATGCCGCCGCAGCCGAACTGACCGCCCTCGCGGCCAAGCTGCTGGCCGACCACAACGCGGCCACCTCGCCCGAACTGCTGGCCGCCCTGCCCGGCACATGCGCTCAGCTCTCCGACACCGTCCGCCACGCACTGCGCCCCGTGGACACCGCCGACGGACTGTTCGTCCTGCGCGGCCTGCACGTGGACGACACCGAACTCGGCCCCACCCCCGGCCACTGGTCGAGCGTCGGTGACGCCGGAGCCCTGTGGGACGTGGTCCTGCTGCTCGTCTCCACGTCGATGGGCACGCCGATCGCCTGGGACGGCCAGCAGGACGGCCGGTTCGTCCACAACATCGTTCCCTCGCCCGGTCACGAGAGCGAGCAGACCGGTGCCTCCAGCGATGTGCTGCTCACCCCGCACACCGAGGACGCCTTCCACCCCGGCCGTGCCCACCTGCTCCTGCTGTGCTGCCTGCGCAACCACGACGACATCGCCACGACCGCGGCCAGCATTCGCCGAACCGCCCTCGGCCAGGCGGACGTGGAGCGGCTCAAGCGGCCTGTGGTGCCGATCCTGCCCGACGACGCCTACGAGGAAGCACAGCGGTTCGCCGGCCGTCCCGCGCCGGTGCCGACCCTGTTCGCCGCGCCCGAGGGTCTGACCATGCGGTTCGACCCGGCCTACACGCCCCTGGACGAGGCCGATGCCGAGTGGAGGGAGGCGTACCGGCGACTGGAGGACGAACTGGCCCGTGTCTCCGTCGCGGTGAGTCTGGAGCCGGGCGACGTCCTGGTCGTGGACAACGACGTCGTCGTCCACGGGCGCGTTCCCTTCACCGCCCGCTACGACGGCACCGACCGCTGGCTCAAGCGCGCCTCCGTCCGCGTCGGGGGCCGCCCGACCCGCCCCGCGGCCGAACGCGGCGAACACGGCTACGGCCAGGCCGCCCTGACCGCCTGGCCTGCCTGACGGGCACGTTCCACCCCCCGATGAACCACTTCTCGAAAGGCCCCTCCATGGACCGGGACGACACCACCCTGCGCGTACTGTCCACCAGTGACCTCGCCGGTCTGGACATGCCCCTGGCCGACGTCGTCGACACCGTCGAGCAGGCGTACCGCGCGCTGGCGGCAGGCACGTCGGACAACCCGCGCAAGCTCACCGCCAAGCCCGCCGACGGCCACTCCGTCTCGTACGCGATGCTCGGCCGCGACGGCGTCCGCGACGTCGTCGCGATCAAGACCTCGTACAAGCACGGACTGCACGAGAGCCGCGACCGGCAGCACTACTACACGACCCTGACCCTCTACGACGACGTCACCGGACTGCCGGTCGCCATGATGGACTGCTCCCGCATCGGGTCCCTGCGCACCCCGGCCGCCTCTGCCCTCCTGGCCCGCGCATGCGCCGCCCCCGGCGCGTCGACCGCGCTCGTGATCGGTACGGGCACCCAGGGGCGTCTCGCCCTGCCTTTCCTGCTGACCACCCTGCCCACGCTGGAGCGCCTGCTGCTGTCAGGCACCCACCCCGACGGCATCGCCGCCGTCCGCGCCGAACTCGCCCGCCACTTCCCGGGCCGTGACGTGGAACTGGTCAGCGACCTCAAGGCCGCCGCCCGTGAAGCCGATGTGGTCGTCGCAACCGCGGGCGCCCACACGCCCGTCGCGATCGAGGCCGACTGGCTCAAGCCCGGCGCCACCGCGGTCCTCGTCGGCCATGGCCTGGCCCCCTCGACCCTGCACCGCGCCGACCGGGTCATCGCCACCAGCGAGGCGCAGATGCGGATCACCGGGACCGACATGGCCGACGCCGACGGCAACCTGCCCGCCGTGGACCTGGAGCTGCCCGCCATCGTCTCGGGCGTCTCCAAGGCCCGTACCGCGGCCAAGCAGCGCGTCTTCGCCTACAACAGCGGTCTGGTGGTCACCGACATCGCCCTGGGGCACCGCTTCGCACAACTCGCCATCGAACAGGGGCTCGGAACGGAGATAGCACTGTGGAAGTAACCACCACCTCCTGGCCGGCGCTTCCCGCCCTGCCCGACCCGGCCACGACTCCGGTCGTCGTCGGCGGACTCGCCGCCGAACTCGCCTACGCGCTGGACGGCCCGTTCCACTTCCTGCTCCCTGACGCCTTCACCGCCAACCTCGCCGCCATGCGGGAGGTTCTCACCGGCGCCGGCGTGGACGGCTTCATCTACTACGCGAAGAAGGCCAACAAAGCGGCGGTCTTCGTCGAACGAGCCGCCACCGGCGGAGCGGGCATCGACGTCGCCTCCACCGGCGAACTGCGCGAAGCCCTCGGCCACGGCGTCCGCGCCGAACACCTCATGGTCACCGGACCCGCCAAGAATCCCGACCTGCTGCGCCTGGCCGTCACACACGGCGCGACCATCGCCGTGGACGCCCTCGACGAGCTCGACCGGGTGATCTCCCTGGCGCTGACGGGCCGCGTGCGCCCGGCCCGAGTGCTGCTGCGCGTTCTGCCCGGTGCCCAGCCGCATTCACGGTTCGGCATGAGCGAGAGCGAACTGGCCACCGCCCTCGAACGGTGTCTTCAGGCCAGGGACGCGATCCGGATGGAGGGCTTCAGCTTCCACCTGTCCGGCTACGCTCTCCAGCCCCGGGCCGACCTCGCCGCACGCCTGGCCGACCAGTGCCTGAAGGCACGGGTCATGGGCTTGGAAGCCGGCCGGATCTCGATCGGCGGCGGCTTGCCCATCAGCTACACCGACGCCGACAGCTGGCACACCTTCCTCGAAACCCAGCACCCCGCCCACTTCCACGCCCGCAAGACGTTCCAGCCCCGCGACTTCTACCCCTACCACTCACCCGTCGCCGGACCCGAGGCGCTGGCCGCGCTGCTGGCGACCTGCCCGGAAGGTTCCGAGGCTGCCCTGGCCGAGGTCATCCGCGACGCGGGAATCCAACTGCTCCTCGAACCCGGACGGGCCCTGCTCGACCAGGCCGGCGCCACCGTCTTCCGGATCCAGGGTGTCAAGGACCGCGACGGCTACCAGATCCTCACCGTCGACGGCACCAGCCTGAGCCTCTCCGAGCAGTGGTTCCACAGCGAGTACCTCCCCGACCCGCAGCTGATCCCCGTCGACCAGGACGCCGCCACCGGGGTGTTCCCGGCCAGCGTGGGAGCCGCGACCTGCCTGGAATCGGACATGCTCACCTGGCGCAAGATCGCCTTCCCGCACCCGCCGCGCGTCGGGGACCTGCTGCTCTACCCGAACACGGCCGGCTACCAGATGGACTCCAACGAGTCCCCCTTCCACGACCTGCCGCTGCCGCCCAAGGTCGTCATCGACCGCATCGACCAGGTCCGGCCGCGCTGGCGTCTCGACCGACACTTCACCTGACCCCTGATCCCTGATCCCTGACCCCTGACGCCTGACCACCCGCCCCGCACCCTTCCCGTCACAGGAGCCCCCTTGATGTCCGGAGCCCTTCAGCGGCCCGCCGTCGTCTCCCGCGTATCCGACCTGATCGGCTGCACCCCCCTGCTGGCACTGGCCACGACCGAGACCGGCAGCCGCCTGCTGCTGAAGCTGGAGATGTTCAACCCCACCGGCACCGCGAAGATCCGCATGGCCCGCGCCATGATCGACGCCGCCGAATCCGCAGGCGATTTGCGCGCCGGGGGGCGGATCATCGAATCCACCTCCGGCAACACCGGACTCGGCCTCTCCGTCATCGCAGCCGAGCGCGGCTACACCTTCACCGCCGTCGTCGACCACCACGCCGCCGCCGACAAGCTGCGCGCCATGAAGGCCCTGGGCGCCGAACTCGTCTACGTCGATGCCGGCGGTGACGGCAGCGAACTCCACACCGCCGCCCGTGAAGAACTCGCCGAGGACATGGCCCGGGACGAGGACAACACCGTCTTCACCGAGCAGCACAACAACCCGGCCAACGGCGTCGGCTACTTCCCCGTCGCACACGAGTTGGCGGAAGCCCTCGACGGTCGCCTCGACGTTCTCGTCGGGGCCGTCGGCACCGGTGGTGGTCTGTGCGGTACGAGCCGCGAACTCGCCAAGCTCATCACCGGTTTCACGACGATCGGCGTGGAGCCCAAGGGATCGACCGCGTTCGGCGGGCCCGCCCATGACTACTACCAGTCCGGCACCGGTACCCCCGAAGGTGCCGAACTCGGCGCTCTGGTCGACTTCGCCCTCATCGACGAGGGCGTCAAGGTCGGTGACGTCGAAGCCTTCGCCACCTGCCGCGCCGTCGCCAGGACCGGGCTGCTCATCGGCGGCTCCGCCGGCGGCGTGGTCTACGAGGCCCTCACGCGTCTGTCCTCTCTGCCGCCGGGCACCACCATGGTCGCCCTGATCAACGACGGAGGGGAGAAGTACATGGACACCGTCTTCAACGACGACTGGATGACCCAACGCGATCTCCTCAGCGCCGAGACCGAACGCGAAGTCGAAGAACACCTCACCAAGCTCCGCGGGAACCGGTAGACCCGATGCCGACCACCCTCCTCCGCGACAGCCGCGCGCTCGGTGCCCTCGCTGTTCCGCTCGTCCTCACCCAACTCGCGCAGGTCGCCCTGACGACCACCGACACGGTGATGTCGGGCCTGCTGGGTACCACCGAACTCGCGGCCGGCGGCCTCGCCGTCGTCATCTTCAACCAGATCCGCACCATGGGCGTCGGCCTGGTCACCTCCGTCGGCAACCACATCGCCGCGGCGGCCGCCCGAGCGGAACGCACCAGCACCGGCGCGGACGACGGGAACGCACGAAGGGCGGCGACCGACGAGGCCAGGCGCATCGTCCGGGCCGGTCTGGCCGTCGCCACACTGGCCGGCGCCGCGGGCGCCCTCGTCATGATTCTCATCGGACAGGCTTTGCCCTCGCTCGGGCAGGACGCCGGCATCGTCGACCTCACACAGCCGATGCTCTACGCCCTCGCACCCGGTCTTCTGCCCTGCCTGTGGTTCCAGGCGATACGTCAGTTCACCGTCGGTATGCGCCGCCCCCAGGCCCTCCTGCGGATCACCCTTGCCTCCATCGCCGTGAACGCCGGACTGAACTGGGTCCTCATCCACGGCACCTTCGGCCTGCCCGAGCTCGGCCTGACCGGCGTCGGCATCGCCACCTCCGGCGTCCACCTGCTGTCCTTCCTCGCCCTCTACCTCGCCGCGAAGCGGGACAGCGAGCTGGCGCCGCTGCTGACCCTGGACATCACCCGCGCCGACGCCGCCACCCTCAAGCGTCTCCTCGGCCTGGGCGTCCCGATCGCGGCCACCTACGGCTCCGAGGCCGGATTCTTCTCCGTCACCGCCCTGATGGCGGGTTCCCTCGGCCCCGACGCCCTCGCCGCGCACACCGCCGTCAACCAGCTCGTCTACATCGCCTTCCAGGTCGCCGTCGGTCTTTCCCACGCCGCGTCCGTCAACGTCAGCCGCGAACTCGCCCTCGGTGACCACGACGGTGCCCGCCGCATCAGGAACACCGCGTTGGCCTGCGCCGGCGCCGTCATGGCCCTGGTCGGCATCGTGTATCTCACCCTGCCTCACCTGGTCCTGGCCCCGTTCCTCGACACCGGCTCCGACCAGGCTCTGACCATCGCCACCCAGCTGCTGATCGTCGCCGCGTTCCTGCAGTTCTTCGACTGCGCCCAGAACATCGGCGTCGGCCTCCTGCGCGGACTGGACGACACCAGAAGCGGCTTCCGCATCACGCTGATCGGCTACTGGGTCATCGGACTGCCCGCCGCGTGGTTCCTCGCCTACGGGCTTCACCTGGAGACCCTGGGCATCTGGCTCGGGCTCCTCACCGGCCTCGCCGCCACCGCACTTCTGCTGCTGCGCCGGTACAACACCGCACTCGCCGCGACCCGCCCTCGGCGCACGTCGGCCACCGCCTGACCACCGGGTTCCCACGGACTCGCCGACCGGCCGGAGGCCGGCAGCGAGTCCATGGGCTGCTCCTTCGTCATGGGTGTCGCATGCGAACGACGAGATGCCGAACCCCTCGGGCGCGTCTGATCCGCACCACGCGCTCAACGCACCGTGCGGCCGGACGGCGCTCCGATCAGCTGTCGCGCCGCGTACTCCACGTACTCGTGCAGCCCGTACGCCAGCGCGAGCGCCGCGAGGGCCGCGACGACCACCGCCCCCGCCAGGGCGACGGCACCGGCGCGCCGGGCGCCCCCGCGCGGGGCCGCGGGCTCCGGCAGGAGCAGGGCCTGGACACGTCGCGGCACGGGCCCGCTGGTCGCCGACAGCAGCGGATGGCGGGCCGCACGACCGTGCGCGGACCTGGCCAGAGCCGCACGCGCGATGGCCGCGGCGGCCGCGCGCCGATCGCCCACGACCGCGGCAGCCACCTCGTCCGCCCACCGCTCCAGGTGGAAGGCCAACGCGTCCCGCACGCCACGCATCGCGGGATGGACGACCGCGGCGAGATCGACCACCGCCGACAGCAGATGATGACGTCCGGAGAGGTGCGCCCGCTCGTGCGCCAGCAGCACCTCTCGCTCGCCCTCCTTCAGCGACCGCACCATCGCCGCCGTCACGACGACCCGGCCACGGCGGCCCCGGTACCCGGGAAGCGCGAAGGCATCCACGTCGGTCCCCGGGACGACCAGCACGTCGCCGTCGCTCGTGCCCTCGTCCGCCGCCGCCCACGCGCGACCGAGCACACCACGATGCTGAAGCCGGCGCCGCACCAGCAGCACCAGCTGCGCCACCATCACCGCGCCGGCGGCGCAGGCGAGAGGCACCGCGGTCGGCCACTCCTCCAGCACACGCGTCAGGGACAACCGCTCCAGCGAGGCGAGGAACGGAACGTGGAACAAGGCGACCAGGGCGGAAATCGTCCCGCCCGCCAGCAGGACGGACGCGCCCGTCAGCTCCCAGCACGCCCATCGGGGCGGCAGCCGGTCGGCGAGACGTGTCGCGATGGCCGCCCCGCCCCACGGGAGCGCGAGAGCGAGGACGACCACGACCAGCACATACGTCACTCGGGCTCGCCCTCAGCTTCCAGGAGCAGGCGCCGCAACGTCTCCTCGTCCCCCTCGGACAAGGACGAGACGAAACGCTTCAGCACCAGGTCACGGCGGGGATCGCTCTCCAGCTCGCGACGCATACGACCCGCGACGAGCCCCGCCTCGTCGTGCACCGGCTCGTAGGCGAAACCGCGCGTCACAGGGATCCGGCGCAGGGTGCCCTTGTCGTGGAGGCGGCTCAGGATCGTGGCCATCGTGGTCCTGGCGAGCCCGTTGTCGAGCGCGGCGTTCACCTGCTGCGCGGTCATCGGCTCACCCGCCTCCCACAGCACTGCCAGCACTTCAGCGACGAGTTCGCCGTGCTGACGTCTCTCGTCCCGACGCTTCTTCGGCACCGTCTCTCCTGTCCTCCCACGCCCCGGCGCCGGCGAGCCCGGCGCAGCCTGATCCCTCCGCCGCTCATACGCGTGCGGGCGGAGGGCACAGATGTCTCTCAGGTATGGCTAATCTACCGCCCGGGGTGAAGGAGTGTCGTGGGTCACGTACCCCTCGGATCGAGGCCGGGGATGTGCCTTCTCCGGGGCTCGTTGTTCTGGGCCGGAGAAGTTCCGGCGGCGCTACCCCGCCGCCGAGGCGCGCCCTGGCGGCATCTCGCCAACTGGCCTTAGCATGCGACTGCTTCGGCACGTCCGGGGCGACAACTGAATGCGTGCGTGCTCAGGGGGAAGCCGGTGGGAATCCGGCGCTGACCTGCAACCGTGTGCGGCCTCTCCGGGCCGCGAGTCGGAGAACCCGGCGCGTGACGTGCACCGCTTCCCTCTGTCATGGTCTGCAGCGCGAAGCCCGCAGCACTGCTCCGCCCCGCCCCGCCGCACGCCGTGCGGACGGGTACGACGGCGAGCGGCCGGCTCCGGTCAGGGCGGCAGACGACCCGTACCAGGAAGGCACCTCCGTGCACCTGACAGCAGCCCGTCGCACCCTCTTTGTCTCGGCCGCCCTCGGCCTCGCCCTCACCTCCGCTCCCGCTGTCGCCCGACCCGCCGTCGCGCAACCGCAGGGCACGGTCCCGACGAACACCCCGGTCAAGGTGACCGTGGTCGTGGACGGGCCGGACGGCCGTCTCTTCAAGGGCAGGACCAGGACGCAGGGGCACGACGTGACCACCGCCACCGGCGGTACCCACAGATGCGACGGCACCAACGGCGGCGCCCACCCCAGCGCCGTCCCCACCCCGACGGCGGCCCTCGACGACGCGGCACGCAAGAGACAGTTCACCTGGGACGGAGCCTGGTACGCCTCGTTCGACGACTTCTCCGTCGACACGATCAAGAACGTCGGTGGAGGCGGCGCCGCCTACTGGAACATCTCCGTCAACGGCACTCCGACGCCCGTGGGCGGATGCCAGTTCAAGCTGAACGCCGGGGACACGGTCGCCTTCACCTGGACCGCGTTCTAGGTGTATTGAGCGCCCTCGCCCCGTCAGCTGTGACCGCCCCGGACCGCCCCGGTTCGTACACCGTGCAGGACGTGCGCCGTCACGTCGGTGGCGCACGACGCGTGGACCGGGGCGGTTGACGTGGGCCGGACCGTCCGGCTCGCAGATCCCGCCTCGCCGAACGGGGGGACCGTCCCTCCCGGCCGGGCGGCGAGGACTCAGCCGTTGAAGTGGTCCGGGTCCAGCCCGGTCCGCTCGTCGCGGTTCAGCGCCGAGATCTCGGCCATGTCGCCCTCGGTGAGGGAGAAGTCGAAGAGAGCGAAGTTCTCCTCGACGCGCTCGCGCGTCACCGACTTGGGGAAGACGATGTCCCCGCGCTGGAGGTGCCAGCGCAGCGTCACCTGGGCCGTCGACCTGCCGACCCGTTCGGCGACGGCGGCGATCACCGGATCGCCGAGCACCTTGCCCTGGGCGATGGGGGACCAGGCCTCGGTGGCGATCTCGTGCTCGGCGCCGAAGGCCCTGACGGCGTCCTGGGTGAGGTAGGGATGCACCTCGATCTGGTTGACGGCGGGCACGACCTGGGCGCTCTCCAGCAGCCGGCGCAGGTGCGGCGGCTGGAAGTTGGACACGCCGATGGCCTTGGCCCGCCCGGAACGGTAGATCTCCTCCATGGCCTTCCAGGTCTCCGTGAAGTCACCCCTGCCCGGCAGCGGCCAGTGGATGAGGAAGAGGTCCAGGTGGCCCAGGTCCAGTGCCTCCATGGTCCCGTCGAACGCCCTGAGGGCGTCGTCGTACGCGTGGGCGCCGTTGTCCAGCTTGCTGGTCACGAAGACGTCCGCGCGGTCGAGCCCGGAGTCCCGGACCGCCTGTCCGACCTCCTTCTCGTTGCCGTACATCTGCGCGGTGTCGATGTGGCGGTAGCCGGTCTCCAGGGCCGCCAGGGTCGCCTCGCGCGTCTGCTCCGGGGGGATCTGGAAGGTCCCGAAGCCGAGCTGGGGGATGCGCACGCCGTTGTTGAGGGTGACGTCGGGTACTGCGGACACGGTGACTCCTTGCCTTGTCGGTCGGTGGTCTGGGACGGCGGGACGCCGGGGGCTCCCGGACGGTGCCGCCGTGGGGTCGTCCTCAGCCGGCGATGCCGCGGAGTTCGGCGTCGGGCGGCAGGACGCGTACGAGCTTGCGGTTGACGAACTCCCGCATGCCGAGTGCCGAGAGCTCACGCCCGTAGCCGGACCGCTTGATCCCGCCGAAGGGCAGGTCGGCCTGGGTCGAGGTCGGGTGGTTGACCCAGATCATTCCGGTCTCCACCCGCTCGGCGACCCGGCGGCCGCGCTCCACGTCGGCACAGAAGACGGAGCCGCCGAGGCCGTACCGGCTGTCGTTGGCGAGGGCGACGGCCTCGTCCTCGTCGGCGACCCGGTACACCACCGCGGCGGGGCCGAAGAGCTCCTCCGCGTAGGCCCGCATCCCGGGTTTGACGCCGGTGAGGATCGTCGGCTCGACGAAGGCGCCGGGACGGTCGATCCGGTGGCCGCCGAGGACCAGTTCGGCTCCCTGGTCCACCGTCTCGCGGATCTGGTCGGCCAGGCTCGACGCCGCCTGCTCCGAGGAGAGCGGGCCCAGGGTGGTCGCCTCGTCCGCCGGGTCGCCGGGGCGCAACGCCTCGAACCCGCGCCGCATCCCGTCCACGAAGGCGTCGTAGACGTCGGCCAGCACGATGAACCGCTTCGACGCCACGCAGCTCTGCCCGGTGTTCGCCATCCGGCCGGCCACCGCGGCGCCGACCGTGCGCTCCAGCCCTTCGCCGTCCAGGACGATGAAGACGTCGCTGCCGCCCAGCTCCAGCAGGCTGGGCTTCATGTTGCGCCCGGCCCGTTCGGCGACCTGGGCGCCCGCCCGTTCGCTGCCGGTGAGCGAGGCTCCCCGTACGACCGGGCTGTCGATGATGCGCGAGACCTCGTCGTGGCTCACGAACAGGTTGGTGTAGACGCCCTGGGGGGCTTCCGCGTCACGGAACAGCTGTTCCAGGGCGAGCGCCGACTGCGGGCAGATCCCGGCGTGCTTGACCAGGACGGTGTTCCCCAGGACCAGGTTCGGCCCCGCGAAGCGCACCACCTGGTAGTACGGGAAATTCCACGGCATGACGCCCAGCAGGACACCGAGCGGTTCGTTGACGAGGTACGCCTCGCCCTCCTCGACGTCGAGCCGCTCGTTCTCCGCGAACGCGGGACCGTTCTCCGCGTAGTAGGAGAGGATCGACGCCGCGAGATCCACCTCCCCCCGCGCCTCGGAGATCAGCTTGCCCATCTCCAGGGTGAGCAGCTGTGCCAGTGGCTCCTTGCGCTCCCTCATCAGCTCGGCCGCCCGTCCGATTACCGCGGCGCGCTCCCCGATCGGCCGCTTCCGCCAGGCGCCGAACGCCTGACCTGCGGTATCGAGGACGGAGTCGACCTCCGCACCCTCGATCACGGGGAAGGTGGCCTGGGTTTCCCCGGTGTACGGACTGACCGTGGCGAACGGGCTCTTGCGCTGATCCGACATGGAATCTCCAGTACGACGGGGTGGTGCGGCGGGCTGTGCGGGGCAGCGGGGAACAGACGGAACAAAGCGTTCCGCCCACGTAACCCTCTCTGCGTGGTACCCGGTGCGAAGAGCTGAAAACAGTACGAACGCGGATAAACAATCTTCCTCGGTGCGGGGGAGGGGGCGGGTCGGTGAGATCAGAGGCGCGGCTTTCGCCGAGGGCCTGCCGGAACGGGCGTGTTTCCGTCGGATCGGGGCAGACAGCGGACATGTCCCGGGGCGCGAACCCGGGAGACACCCGAGAGCCACGGAAGAAGGGGCAGGCATGGAGATCTCCGGCATCATCAGCGCGATCGTCGTCGGCATCGTGATCGGCATCCTGGGACGGCTCGTACTCCCGGGCCGACAGCACATCGGCGTGCTCTGGACCATCGTCGTCGGTATCGTCGCGGCCTTCGTCGGTACGGCGGTCGCGGCCGCCTTCGGGGTCGCGGACACCAAGGGGATCGACTGGATCGAACTCGCCATCCAGGTCGGCCTGGCCGTCGTCGGTGTGGCCGCTCTCGAACGGCTCAAGTCCCGTAGCTGACGCCGTACCCGACGTGGAGGCGGTCCTCGGAGGCTCGTGCCACGCAGGGACCCCCGCCGACTGCCACGCCCCCACCCGTCCGTCCGCAGGGGGCCTGGCAGCCGCGCGGGCGTCCTGCCGTGAGCCGCCACCCGCCGCTCCTTCGGCGCACGGCCGGCACGTCCCCGCACAGCCCGGTGAGACACGGTTCCGTTCCGTGTTCCGGGGCATACGGAAGGTCCCGAAGCACCGGAGACAGACCGGGGGCGGGCCGGAAGAGCCGGCCGGAAACCGGAGACCGGGAAGCAGAGAGCCGAGAGCACGGAGGACGACGATGGACACGGTCCGCATCTGGGAAGACCCGACATCCGCGCTGGGTGAGGACGTGGTCGAGTACGGCGTGGAGGCGGCGGACGGCAGCCTCGGAACCGTGGTGAGGCTGTCGCGGATCCCGGGGTTCGACCATCTGGTGGTCGACGCGGGTGTGTGGAAGTTCGGCCGGAGCGTGGTCGTTCCGGCGGGTCTGGTCACCGAGGTGGACAAGGCCGGGCGAACGGTCAAGGTCAGGTGCGGCAAGGACGAGATCAAGGCGGCACCCCGCTTCGAACGCGACAACGACACGAGTGACCTCTTCTATCTGCGGAGGCTGGGCACGTACTACGAGTCCCTCATGGCGGCGCGCACGGGCGAGGTACGGGACGCCGAGGACGGGTGACGGCCGAGGGCGGCGGGCGCATGGACAGGAAACCTTTCGAGGCCGCCTGACAGGACGCCACGGGACGGTAGATTCGGCGCATGAGCCCGAAGAGCGCTTCCGCCCCCCGGCCTCCCGACGGACGGGGCCGGCTCCTCGCCGTGAGCGACCTGCACGTCGGAATCGCCGACAACAAGCCGGTCGCGGACCGGCTGCGCCCGACGTCGGACGCCGACTGGCTCATCGTCGCGGGCGACGTGGCGGAGCAGGCCGAAGAGGTCGAGCGGGCGCTGGAGACGCTGGCCGGCCGGTTCGCCCACGTGGTGTGGACCCCCGGCAACCACGAACTGTGGACCCTGGACAAGGACCCCGTACGACTGCGCGGACAGGAGCGCTACGACCATCTCGTCCGGGTCTGCCGCGAGCTCGGTGTGACGACGCCCGAGGACCCGTACCCCCGCTGGCAGGGGGAGGGGGAGGACGGGCCCGTGGCGATCGCCCCCGTGTTCCTGCTGTACGACTACACCTTCAGGGCCCCGGGCACCTCCACCAAGGAGGAGTCCCTGGCCCGCGCGCACGAGGCGGGCGTCGTCTGCACCGACGAGTTCCTGCTCCACCCCGACCCCCACCCGTCCCGGGACGCCTGGTGCCGGGCGCGGGTCGCCCTGACCGAACGACGGCTGGCCGCCCACGATCCCGAGGTCCCCCTCGTGATCGCGGGCCACTGGCCGTTGGTGCGTGAACCCACCTCGGTGATGTGGTACCCGGAGTTCGCCCAGTGGTGCGGCACCGAACTCACCGCCGACTGGCACCGCCGGTTCAACGTCGCGGCGGTGGTCTACGGTCACCTCCACATCCCCCGCACCACCTGGTACGACGGTGTGCGGTTCGAAGAGGTCTCCATCGGCTATCCGCGCGAGTGGCGCAAACGGGGGCACCCACGCGGACTTCTGCGGCAGATCCTCCCGTACGACGGCACGCGGGAGGCCCCGGCCGTGACGGAGGACGCGTCGTGATCGAACGGCTGCTGCCCGCGTACGTGGCGTGCGCGGACACCCACGAGACGGGAGCCGAGGGGGCGGCGGGCCTGTACCCGGAGGAGGCCGCGCTCATCGAGCGCAGCGTGGACCGGCGGCGGCACGAGTTCACCGCCGTACGGGCCTGTGCGAGACGGGCGATGTCCGCCCTCGGGCTGCCTCCGGCGCCCGTGCTGCGGGGCCATCGCGGTATGCCTCTGTGGCCCGAGGGGACCGTGGGCAGCATGACGCACTGCGACGGCTACCGAGCGGCGGTCCTGGCGAGGGCGTCCGACATACGGGGGCTCGGCATCGACGCCGAACCGGACGAGACCCTGCCGCCCGACGTGTGGCCGGCCGTGTCGCTGCCCTCGGAACGGCGGCGGATCACTCCTGACGCGGACGCCCCGTCGCCGCACTGGGACAGGCTCCTCTTCAGCGCCAAGGAGAGCGTCTTCAAGGCGTGGTTCCCGCTCACCCGGATCGAACTCGACTTCGCGGAGGCCGACGTGAGGTTCCACCGGGACGACGACGCGGCGATGGAGGGCACGTTCACGGCGGAGCTGCTGCGCACCGCGCCCGGGATGCCGCGTGTGTTCGAGGGGACATGGCTGGCAGACAAGGGCTTCGTCGTGACGGCGGTGACGCTGCCCCACGTGTGGTGACGTGCAGCCCTGCGGCAGGCCGCGGCCCGGTGTGACGCGGCTCGGCGGCGGTGTGACGCGGACCGGCCCGGTGTGACGCGGACCGGCCCGGCGGCCTCCGTGGGTCGCCGCCGGGCCGGTCCGTACGCACCTGTCCGCCTACCGTGCCGTCCGCCCGGACCCGGACGGCACCGGACCGAAGTCCCCGGCCAGAGCGGCGGCCATACGCAGATGGGTGGCCGCCTCGGTGTTCCGGCCCTGGCGCTCCAGCGTGCGGCCGAGCATCAGCCGCGCGTAGTGCTCCACGGGGTCGCGTTCCAGCACGGCACGCAGCTCCGCTTCGGCCTTGGCCAGGCGCGCGGAGTGGTAGTAGGCGCGCGCCAGCAGCAGGCGCGGGGCGACCTGCTCGGGCGTCTCCTTCACGAGCCCGCCGAGGATCCGCGCGGCGGTCATGTACTCCTTGGCCTCGAAGAACAGGTTCGCCCGGTCCCAGCGGTCGGCGGGCGTACCGAACTCGTAGTAGGTCTCGTCCACTTCTCCTCCTTGACCGGAACGGCTCACGGTGGTGTCAACACCGTGAGGTAGTTTAACATTCCACTAAATTTTCGGCGTGGGGACCACCGCTCCGCGTCCGCACGGGAATAGGTTGAGTGCCATGAGCAATCTCGATCGCCAGGCCACACCCACCGTCTGCGGAGGGCGCGGCTTCGTCGTCGCCGAGCCGGTGCGGGAGCTACTCTCCCCGCGCCACGTCCGGCTCGGGGAGTCGACCGAGGTCCGCCGGCTGCTGCCCAACCTGGGCCGGCGCATGGTGGGAGCCTGGGCCTTCGTCGACCACTACGGCCCCGACGACATCGCGGAGGAGCCGGGGATGCAGGTCCCCCCGCATCCCCACATGGGTCTGCAGACCGTGAGCTGGCTGCATGACGGCGAGGTGCTGCACCGCGACAGCCTGGGCAGCCTGCGGACCGTCCGGCCGAGGGAGCTGGGGCTGATGACGTCGGGCAGGGCCATCAGCCACTCCGAGGAGAGCCCGAGGCCACACGCCAGGTATCTGCACGGCGCCCAGCTCTGGGTGGCCCTTCCCGACGCCCACCGCAGCGTGGAACCGCACTTCGAGCATCACGCCGATCTGCCGACCGTCACGGCGCCGGGCCTTACCGCGACCGTGATCCTGGGCGAACTGGACGGCGCCCGCTCGCCCGGTACCGCCTACACCCCGATCGTCGGGGCGGACCTCTCCCTCACCCGCGACACCGAGACCCGGCTGCCGCTCGACCCCGACTTCGAGTACGCCGTGCTCTCGATGTCCGGCGAGGCCGAGGTCGACGGGGTCCCGGTGCTGCCGGGCTCGATGCTGTACCTCGGCTGCGGCCGCACCGAACTGCCGCTGCGCGCGGCGTCCGACGCGGGGCTGATGCTCCTGGGCGGTGAACCGTTCGAGGAGGAGATCGTCATGTGGTGGAACTTCGTCGGGCGTTCCCACGAGGAGATCGAGGCGGCCCGGCTGGACTGGATGGAGGGCCCGCGCTTCGGCGAGGTGAAGGGCTACGACGGCGCCAGACTGCCCGCTCCGGCGCTCCCGCCGGTGGCGCTGAAACCACGAGGAAGGGTGCGCTGACCTGGAGTGACGTGTTCTCCGGCGCTCCCTGTCGCGTGCGCTCGCTGCCTCCCCCCGCCCGCCAGTGCGGCGGAGGGGCGCGGCTGCGCCTCCCGTAGGTCGATTCCTAGTCGCGCGCTACGACAAGCGCTTCCTGCCGCACACCGAGGTCTCCTACCTGTACACCCCGGGGAGCGAGCCTGTGGTCTTCGAGGTGGACGGCATCCGCATCGGCTGCGCGCTTTGCGTCGAGGCGAACTTCCCGCCGCTCTTCGCCGAGTACGAACGCCTGGACGTCGACTGCGTCCTGCTCTCCGTGATGGTCGACGACGCGCCGCGGCCCGGGTCGCCCAAGCCTACGGAACTCTCTACAGCTACTGGCTCGGCCACTCCATCCCGGCCCAGTTCAGCACCACGGTGCCGTCCGGAATCGTGGCACCCGGTGGCCGGTGGCTTGCGCAGTGCCCCGCCGACGGGCAACCCGCTCTGGCGGTCGCGGACATCAACCTCGACTCGACTGACCCGGACATCGACGTGGCCCTCCGCTACGCCCGGCCGTGGCGCCGTTCGGCACAGAACGGGCTCTACGACGACCATCGGGTATCAGGGGATCCGCGAAGCGACGCCCACATCGCTTTCTGAGGCCGCCGCCCTGTCCTCCAGAGCCTCTCGGCGAGGCCCGAGGCCCGAGGCCGGCCTTCTTCAGAAGCCGGATCTGTCCGGCGAGGTCCTGGCCCTTGCTGGAGACGCGGGCGTAGCCGATGCGGTCGCCGGCCCTCGTGAGGAGTTCCGGGTCGAGGTCGGGTGCGGGGCCGGCTGCCGGGTGCGGCCGGGGCCGCGCGCGGCGGGTATGCGGATCGCGGGTCCGGACTTCAGCGTGAGGATCTTGGCGTAGCGGCCGGTGTGGTAGTCGACGGCGACGACACCGGAGTTCGCCCGGGCACACCGACCCGGGCGGTGCCCGCACCGCGGGCACGGCTCGCGCTCGATCAGCTCGGCGCGGGTGATCTCGTCCAAGCCGCCGTCCACGCGTTCCTCTCCCGCTTGTCCGCTCGACACGGACCGTCCCGAATATTCATCCCGCTTCTCAGGCACGTCCACGAGTTCCGGGAAGCCTTTCGGGACATCTCCGCTGATCCCGGCGGAGGTCTACGCTGACCTTCTGAACAGCGGTGATGCGCTGACCGGTTGAGCTCGCCATCGTTTGACGACACATGAGACCCCCTTGAGGCGCAGGCAAGTCTGCAAGGCTGCCTCGATGGCGATTGGGCCTTTGTCGTTCCCCACTCACGTATCTCTTCGCCTCGATACGCTGCATTCTTCCCGCAACACCGTGCACATCACTCCGAGGGGGGCCCATGCGCGCTCGCTCTGTTGTGGCTATCGCCGCTGTGTTCTGCCTGCCGCTGACAGCCTGCAGTGACGACATCGAGGCCAAGGAGAGCGGCAAGCCCACCCAGTCCGCTTCAGTTGGCAGTGGCGGTGACACCAGCAACGCCACCCCTACTCCAAGCGTGGGGGACTCCGCACCCGATGATGTCGCTGCGCTGAAGACGGCCGCCCTTGACTTCGCCCGAGCCCGTATCGAGAACGACATCAGTGGCTACGACCTGCTCTCCAAGCGGTGCCAGGTCGATCTCTCCAGGGCCGACTTCAAGGCAGTGTCTGAGAACACCCATCCGGACTACCGGCATCTGACCATGCAGAACATTTGGATCTACTGGTACGACGACGACCGCACCCAGATCAGCATCAGAGGGAATGACCCCGAGGACATAGGTAAATACCCCGGAGTGCTCGACACGTGGATCCGCGAGGACGGCGCCTGGCACTGGGATGACTGCTGACCGACACACCGGGACACCGCCAGGGCCGCCACGGCTGCTGGCGCTCACCTTTGGCCGTCGTCGTCCTCGTCCAGTTCCGGCGCGTCCGGGTCGCGCAGCGGACGCAGGGCGCCGGCCGCCGGGACGCTGGCGGTGAAGCTGCAGCGGCAGAGCAGGTTCAGGTTGCCAACACCGACACCCCGGGCAGCAGCACCGGTTGCGGCGCAACCGGCCCGCCGCGTGGTCCTCGTCGGTCATCTTCGTGCCGGGCGGCGGGGCGGGGGAGGGCGTGTGGTCATCTGGTTTCCGATCGTGCGGGCGGGACCTTGCGGATGGTGGGCCGGGTCAGGCGACGAGCCTGTGCGGCTCGCCCGGGGCGGGGCCGAGGGAGAGCCGGGTGAAGTGCTCGGTGCTGATGATGTCGTTGCGTTCCGGTTCGGTGAGGCGGGCGAGCAGACCGGGCAGGGGCCGCGCGCGGGCGGCCTCGCTGCGGTGGGCGCAAATGGCCTCCCACTTCACCGCGGCCCACGGTGAGACGTCGACGCTCGTGGTCACGTACGCGTCCGGCAGCGTGAGGAGCGTCTTGCCCACGCTCCGAAGGAGCGGGCCGAGCCGGCCGACGCCGGATTCCGGGTGCGTGGCCGCGTACAGCGCGGCAGGCTGCCAGGGCTCCCCGGCGTCGGGATACAGGTGCGGCAGTCCGGCGGCCTCGACTGCGAGGAGGGTGATCTGGTGGGCGCGCCGGTGGTCCGGGTGCCCGGTGAGCTGGCCCAGGGCGTCGTGACCGATCACGAGATCGGGCCGGACCTCGCGGATGTGTGCGACCAGTCGTCCGACGGCTTCGTCGAGGGGCGCGTCGACGAGGCGGACGGCGCCGTCGGGGGCCGAGTCGGTATTGCGGGCATCGGCGTAACCGAGCAGCCGCGGCGCCCCGGCACCCAAGACGGCGAGAGCGTCGGCGAGTTCGGGAACTCGGTGGCTGCTGGCTGTCCAGGTGGTGGTGACGACGCAAGTGCGGGCACCGGCGGTGTGGTGCTGTGCGAGCACACCGCCGGCCAACAGGCTCTCGTCGTCGGGATGGGCGAACACCCCCATCAGCGAGGGCAACGGCGGTTGGTACATGGTGAAGAGGACTCCTCGTAGGGGCGGATGGGGCGGAGGGTCAGATGATCGGCGGCCGCCCGGCGGCGGTGAGTCGGTGGACGGTGCGCCAGCTCATCGGGCGCCGCCGCTGCGTACGCCGGCTTGTCCATCCTTCGCGCATGCCGCGCAGGGTCTGGCTCAGTCCGCCGCGGCGCCCGGCCCGGGCCAGGGTGATTGTGGTCCAGGCGCTCAGGTGGAGGGGAAGGAGCAGGGCGGGGAGGTTGCGGTGGGCGATCCAGATCCGGTTGCGGGCTGCGAGCCGGTGGTACAGCGCGTGGCGGGCGGGCGGGTTCGGTGAGGGGGTGGTGCATGCGGATCGAGGCCGCGTACCAGCCGCCCCAGCCCGCCTCATACAGCCGCCAGGCCAGGTCGACCCCCTCGTGATACAGGAAGAGTCGCTCTTCCCACCCGCCTACCGCGTCGAAGGCGTCGCGCCGGATCAGGACGACGCCTTCGGTCATCGAGGCGACCTTCCCCGGCTGCCCCGGGTTCGAGGCGCGGAGCCGGGGGACCCAGCGGCGCGGCGTGGCCGCATCGTCCGGGCCGGTCAGCCGGGGCTGCACCCAGGCGGCTTCTGGATGCCGTTCGGCCTCGGCGACGAGCCGAGCGAGGACGTCCGCACGGGGGAAGCCGGCGTCGTTGTCGAGGAAGTACAGCCACTCGGCCGGATCGCCCGCCTCGTGCAGCGCGTGGGCGCCGGCGTTGCGACCACCTGGGATGCCGACGTTCCCGGGCAGGCTCACGGTGAGCGCATCGGGTGGCACGACCTCGGGCGTGCAGCCGTTGCCGACCACCACCACCCGCACGTCGACGCCGCTCTGGGCACGAAGTGTCGCCTGCGCGGCTGCTTCCTCCGCAGGGCGATCGTTCATGGTCAGAACGACGACGTCGACGCGCGGGCGGGACATGGGTTCCTCCAGGCCGTCGGGGCCGGTCAGGGTGTGGGGACGGGGATGCCGGTCAGGTGCTTGGCCTGACGGGCGACGAGCGGGGCGAGGTGGGGGTGAACGCCCCGGGAGCACGCCTGGAGGAGCTGCCCGAGGGCAATGAGCTCCCCGGCCCGGCCGGCGTCCGTGTCCAGGACGTGGCCGAACTCGAGCCGGATCCGGGCGGCGGTCGCCGGCGCGGCCAGCGAGTACGCGTGAAGTAGCCCCAGGTCGTAGCCCACGGGCAGCCGGCCCCAGTTCTCCCAGTCCAGCAGGACCAGGGGCGCGCCGGTAAGGTTCGCCCAGTGCAGATCGGCGTGCCCGGTCGTCGTCTCACGGATCCGGACGGGGTCGATACCGAGGAAGCGGCGGAAGTTCCGGTCGACCCAGTTCTGCCGTACCGATTCCCGGTCGGTGCTCACCGTCGCGAGCGTCCCGAGTGCGGACCTCAGCTCCGCCCACCACGAGTCTGGCAGAGCGATGTCCTGGTCGAGCGCGGGCGTGCCGCTGGTGACCGGCTCGATGGAGACGTGCTCGGTGAGCTCCGCCCGGTAGGTGACGTCCCGGGAGGCCCAGTCGAGAACGCCGCGAAGCCGTGGCCGCGGCACCGACCGGGGTACGTGCGTGTCCGCGGTCGCCGTCCCCTCCCACAGCCGTCCGCCCGCCTTGCAGGCCTCGGCGGAGACGATGCGCAGCCAGCAGTCCCCGGCCCGGTGCCCCAGGGTGCGGCCCTGCCACCCCCATACCTCCGGCCCTGATGCGGACACCCGGAACTGCATGGCGGCGACCGCGTGTGCGCGCCGCATCCGCTCGAGCTCGTCGCGCTCCGTCGGGGCGACGAACACCGCCTGTCGCACAGCCCGTCCCACCGTCACACCCCCTCCGTCACGGCGTCGGCCACCGGACGCTCAACGGGCCCGGGCAGCACAACGTCACGCCCCGGCCACCGGAACACCAAGCGGCAGTTCACCTTGTCCAAGACGTCACCGGCGGGCAGCGCATCGTCGGGCGTGCCGGCCGGGTGGACCGACAGGACGGGATCGGCGTGCTCGTCGTTGGCCTCGGCGCGGATGTGCCGGTCCCAGGCCAGCACCGTGGCCACCAGCCGCTCGGCAAGCTCGGGCCCCTGCTCGCCAAAGGCGTACGCGAACCACTCCCACTCCTTGTCTTCCCGGCGGTGGCTGTCCTTGGTCTGGACGTGGATCAGATAGGCCAGCGAGGCCTCGCCGAGGAGCGCGGGGGCGTCGCGGTCTTTCGCGATGCCGGTCACTGCCTCGGCGGACTCCTGGTGGGCGGCCAGCCGGCAGAAGCCCGGCACAGTGGTGGCCGCGAACAGCTGAAGGGAGCCGAAGTAGGAGTTCGCGGCCCTCATGGTCACGCCGGTCGCGACCTCGTACCGCCGCCCGCGCAGCGCCTCCTCCAGGCCCTGAGTGCCGACAGCGGGGCCGTCGTCGAAGCGCAGAGTCAGCGCTCCATCCAGCAAGGGGACGGTCGGGGCCGGGCGGCCCTGCTGACCCTGGTCGCGGACGAAGCCGCAGTAGGTGAAGCGGCGGGCGTGCAGCACCTCACCACGCCTCTCGAACTCGATCGCCCGGGTGTACCCGCCCATCTCCAGCGGCATGACCAGGCGCCCGCCCTCGGCCAGCTGATCGCGCCAGGCGGGGGAGATGTCCCAGCAGTTGTAGGTGATCACGCTGCCGTCGAAGCCGCCGCGGGGCACCAGGTGGGCGGGCGCGCCGAGGGCGCCGTCGGCTTCGACGGCGGTGACACGGCCGCTGCCGGCCTCCGCAAGGAAGGCGCGGGTGCGGCGGACGACCCACGGGTCGATGTCGACGCTCACCACGCGACCGTCGGCGGCGTGGGCGATCAGCTCCGCGTCGTAGCCACCTGACCCCGCCTCGAACACGATCGCACCCGGCCGAAGACGTAGGCTCTCGATCATGTCGGCCTGGAGCCAGGCCGCGGACACCGAGCTGATGGCCGTCCCGGTCGCGTCGCGCCGGGTGATGACGGCCCGGTCTCCACCGTCGTACGCGGCTGCCAGGTTCGCTTCCGGGGCGAAGCGGTGGCGGGGCACCGTGCGAAGCGCGTCGCGGACGGGCTCGGACGGGGCCCAGCCGCCGTCGATCACCGTCTGGGCCATCGCCTGACGCAGCCGGACGGCCTCGTCCGGCTCACCCGGCACAGGCGGCCGCTCGGTGGCGAGCGGGTAGGAAACCACAGGCGGTAGGCCCGGGATGACGCCGGGCCACACGCTGTCGATCGCGAGTGCGGCCGGGACGAAGATGTCTCCGACACAGGCGAGAGCGTGCAGGTCGAAGAACTCCCAGCGGTCGAACTTGTCCGCCTCCACGGTGGTCAGAGTTCCCGTCCACGTGGTGATACGGACAACGGCCGTGAGCCGCGGGATGCCGTGGCTGTCGTCGACCAGCATCGTCACCACGTGCGCGTCGCTCGGGTTGGCGACCAGGCCGGTCTCCTCGGCGAGTTCGCGCACTGCTGCGGCGGCGAAGTTCTCCGGGCCGGTGGTCTTGCCGCCGGGCAGCTCGAGCATGCCAAGGCGGGAGCGGCCCAGAAGGACCCGGCCGGCGTCGTCGGTGACGACGGCGAGGGCGCCGGTCAGGGCGTGGCCGGTGGTCGGTCGCTTCTCGACGGCCCGGGTGTCGAGGTGGCATGGCCCGCGCAGCACCAGGAAGGCCAGTCCGTCCGCGTCCAGCCGCTCCACCGTCTCCCAGTCGGCACCGAGCAGCGTGATCTCGTCCTCGTCCAGGGCGATCCCGCGTCGCTCCGACGGCGTGTTATCGACGGTCGGGGTGATGACGACGAACGCGCCGCCCTCGCGCAGCCGCTCGCCCAGCCCGTGAGCAATCCGGCCGCGGTCCCTCACGAACGGATACGCCAGCCGCATCGTGATCAGGTCGTAGCCCTCCTCGTGCAGCAAGGCGGGGTCGTCGCGCTCGATGTCCAGTTGCAGCCAGCGCACACCCTCGATGCCGGCGTGCTCCTCCCGGGCCCGGGCGATCGCACTGTCCGTGAAGTCGACGGCGTTCACGGTGTAGCCGGCCCGGGCCAGGTGGGCGGCCAGCTCCCCGGTCCCGCAGCCCACGTCCAGGGCCAGGCCTCCGCCCTCGGGTACCGGGACGTGCTCGGCAAGGAGCTCCTGCTCGCGCTCACCGAGCCGGCGCCACCCCTTCCCCCCGCGGTAGTGCTGCTCCCATTCGTCGCGCTCTGTGTACGTCAAGGTGCTGCTCCTCGTGTCGGGCGGGCGGGGGTCAGGGACGCTGTTCGGTGCGCAGCCGGGTCAGGGTGCGCAGGCCGCGCTCCACCAGCTCGGGGTCACCGTGGGCGGTGCCGTAGGCGATGCCGGAGACGGCGTCGAGGACGGACAAGACCGTGAACTGGGCCTCTTCCTCAGGCTGGAATCGACGGCCGTAGCCGTCCAGCAGGGCCTGGAAGAGGTCGGGCCGGCCGTGCCAAGCGTCGGAGAGCCGTACGAAGTCCCGCACGGCCGGGCCCGGTTCCGACCGTTCGAAGTCGATCACGTAGAGGTCCTCGGCCCTCTCGTCCCAGCGCAGATTGCGAAGCTGGAAGTCACCGTGGGTGGGCACGATCTCCACGGGGGCCAGGCCGGTGGACCTCTCGGCGGTGGCGCGGATGAACTCTTCGTCGCCTGGCGCGAGATGAGGCAGGGCACCGGCCAGATGCCGCTCCAACCTCGCCAACGGCAAGTTGTCGGCGGCCGGGCGGGGCGGGGTGCTGTGGTGGATGGACGCGGCGAGCCGCCCGATGCGGTGGAAGATCCGCCGCTGCTGTTCAGGCGGGTGGACGGCGCCGTGCAGGGTGCGTCCGCCCACCGCGGTGAGTACAACGGCCCTCAGCGCGGGGTCGGCGGCCACCAGCCGGGGCCCGGCCGCACCGAGGCCGGGGACCCAGCTGCGGAGGGCATCGACTTCACGGTGGTGGAAGCGGTCGTTCTGGTGGATCTTGACGTACCACTCGCCGCCCTCGGCGCCGCCCGCCCGCCACACGCGGCTCTCCTCCCGCACCCAGGACACGTCCGTCCACGCGGTGACCCGACCGACCGCCTGCTCGACGAACGCGCGCACCGCCCGCTCCGGGACCGCGCCGCGCCCGCGGGGGCCCGGGATAAGGATCAGCCGGTCGACGGACCGGTCGTAGGCGATCGGGTCGCCGGGCTCCTGGAAGTGCACGGCCATCCGCGCGCCGGACCGGTAGGCATCCAACCCGGCCCGGCAGTACGCCACCATCGGCTCCGGCAGAGCATCGAAGGAAAACCACCCCATGGCGTCGCACACATCGGGCTCCATGACCTCCGGGGTGCCCTTCCACCGCCGCACCTCGAAGAACACCCCGATCTTGCCATCGCCAGCGGGGGAGCGGTGATGCACGGTGACGGCCGCGCGGAGATCGGCCGGGTCGACGACGACACCGGACTCCTCCCGGGCCTCGCGCACCAGGGCGGCGACCATGTCCTCCCACGGGCCGTCCAAGTGCCCGGACACGAGAGGCCACCAGCCCGCCGCGTACACATCATCGGCCCGCCGGGACATCAGCACCTCGGGCCCCGCCGCGCCGTCGCGCACGGCGATCAGGTGGACGTCGAGCGGCTCGGTGTGCCGCTGGGCGCCGCTCACACTGTGCCGCCGGGGCGGCGCGCGAGCAGCACGGTGAACACCGCGTCCTCTTGCAGGACTCCGCCGTCGGCATGGTCCTGGAGCAGGAGGAGAGCGGCGGTTAGGCCGGGGCGGATCATCGTGCATCTCCAGTCTTACCGGGGGAAAGCTTCCAGGTCAGTGCGCCGTTCGGGCTGGTGGCGCGCTGGCCGTCGTCGGCATCGAAGTGGAGCCGGAAGGCGCCCGGTGCACCGGCCGCCCGCCATCGGTCGGCGACATGCGGGATCTCCGCCCAGATGTCCCGGGGCCCCGACGTCGTCACGTCCCACCGGCGGTAGCCGACGGCCCGCACGCGCATCCACGACCGGCACTGGGGCGCGCCGATCGTCAGGTCCTCGGCGCCGAAGTGACGCACCAGCCCCGGATACAGGTGGTCCAGGGCCAGCCACATGCCGCGCGCCGTGTCGGGCGGTGGTGCGAGCATGCTGCGCTGCTTCCATCCGTCGGCCGTGGCGATCTCCGCACGGAAGGCGGCGGACAGGAACAGCCGGTCGAAGCCGGCACCGGCGCGGTGACCGAACTCAACCGCCCGCAGCTGGGCCTCCACGCTCCCGTCCCGTCGTCGTTCGATCACGGCCAGACCCGGCCACGAAGGCGACGACGTGCCGAGCGTCATCAGCGCGCGGCCGCCCGGCGCCAACTGCTCCACCAGGGCCTGTGGCACGTAGCGGACGGCGAACGAGACGAAGATCCGGTCGTACGGGCCCGCAGCGGCCCACCCGGTGGTGCCGTCCCCGGTCACCGTGGCCGGCCGGTAGCCGAGGGCGGACAGCCGCTCGCGGGCGGCCGCGGTGACGTGCGGGTCGATGTCGAGGGTGACGACGCCCTCGTCGCCGCACACGAAGCAGGCCGCCGACGCGGTCACCCCCGCGCCGGTCCCCACGTCCAGCACCCGCTGACCGGGCCGCAGGTCCAACTGCTGCAGCAGGGTCCGCGGTCAGGCTCATCGTGCTCGACATGGCGGTCATCACGCCCCCGCGGCGCGGCCCGGGAGGTCGGCCGAGGATCGGCTCGCCGTCGTGCTGGATCGAGACGCTGTCCCCGCTGTGCAGCCGCCCCAGCAACTCCTCCCGGTCGGCCGGACGGGAGAAGTCCAGCAGATCCCACCACGGCGGCGTCACGTCGGGGGCGCTGCGCCGCACGTACGCCTGGGGCATCAGGAGCTGGCGCGGCAGCGCGAGCAGCGCCTCTCGCACCGGTCCCGGGCCGAGGGCCCCGCTGTCTTCGAGCCGGGCGACCATCGCCGCCCGGGCCGCCCCAGCCTCCCCGGTGTCGGCGCCGCGCTGGGCCGGCAGGAGGGGCGCGGCGGGTGCGGTGGGGTCGCTCAGCACAGTGCACTCCAGGGGATCGGGCGGGGAAGCAGCGGGCGGCGCCGCCGAGTTCGGCACCTCGGCCACGAGGCATCGCCTCCGAGTGCGTGCTCGTGCCGCGCGTCGTCCGTGCGCGCGGGGAAGGGTGCGGCCGGAGGGGACGTCCGGTCCGCGAGCGGGTCCGGCAACTGCCGTAGGGCGCACATCGGGGAGCGGGCAGGACGACGAGCGGGATCAGCAGCAAGAGTGCCGGAGGCGGAAGGGGTCTCAGCGCAGGGTGGCACGGAGTACCTCCCTCTGCCCTGCCAGGAGCCCCCACTGCACGTGCGTGGGCTCGGCCCTGGGCCTGCCGGGCGGGTAGGCCACCGCGCGGTGGCTCATCCTGTTCACCAGCCCATCTCTGAATAAGGGCGGCCTTCGGAGATCGCGGTGATGGCCGTGCGGGTGTACGAGACGATCCGGTCCGGGAGCTCGTGCCGCGGCCACCACTGCCAGGCCAGACACTTGTCAGGCTCGCGAACTTCGGGGGTGCCCTCCCACCGGCGAGCCCGGAAGACGAGCTGCATCAGGGGCAGGCTGCCCGGGGCGTCAACGACGTGGATGACGTGGACGAGCTCCACATCCGCGGGGTCGATGACCAGCCCCGCCTCCTCCCACGCCTCGCGGACCAAGCACGCGAGGGCGGGCTCCTGCTCGCACCTCCCGGCGAGGTAGTGCCAGGTATTGTCCGCGTACTTCGAGTCGGGATGCCGCAGACCGAGAAGCACCCGGCCTTCCGCGTCTTCGAGGTGAAGGTGGACTCCGACACCGTTCAGCACCCCCTGGCTTCCCCAGTCCCACACGGGAGGAGCCACGGCCGGCTTGATGTTCGGGGGGTTCTCGGCCGCGTGCTGGCGAATCAGCTCCCGGGTTGCGGGGCTCAGGCGCAGCCGGTCCAGGTCATCGGGGGTGAACCAGCGCAGCAGTACGCCCTCATGTAGCCGGAGCCGGTCGGTGCCGCGCCACCGGCCGGCGAAGACTTGGACGGGGACGCTGAGGCCGTCGATGCTGGTGGCGGCCCCCACGGAGTAGGGCGTCACGTCCTCCAGACGGAGGTCGGGCACCTCCTCGGACAGTTCCCGCATCAGGGTGCCCTCAAGGCTTTGGTCGTCGTGCGTGCGGCCGCCGCCGAGAAGAGCGAATGCCCCCGACTCCCAGATGACGCCGGGCTTGTGGTCACGCAGATGGAGCAGGTAGCGACCGGTCGCGTCGTAGATCAGCGCGGAAGCGTTCACCGGCTCGGGCCGGCCGTCCAGCCGCGCCGCGAGGAGTTTCGCGCGCAGTGTCGGCGAGGTGACTTCCGCCTGCGGGAGCCACTGGGCGGCGGCCCCCTTCTCGTCCGGCCGCGCGATCGTCGGCGGCTCCTCGACGGCGAGGTAGAAGACGTAACGGATGTCGTAGTGGCGGGCCGGTTCCCCGTTGGACGGGCTGGCAGCCACGTCGTGGACATCGATGTCGATCGGAGTGCCGAGCATCTGCCGGGTCAGGCACAGGGTGCCCGGTGCGATCCCGGCCTCCTCCACCGTCGCGCGCAATGCCGCGGCGAGCAGTGTGCGGTCCTCGGGCTCGATGTGGCTGCCGGGAGTGTGTACGAGTTCGCCGGTGGCCGGGTGCCGGACGTGCAGGGCCCGGCCCTGCCGGTCGATGACGACGGCGCTGCACGTGATGTGCCCGGGCAGCGGCATCCGTGCCGTCGCGTCGAAGGCACGCTCCAGCGCGGCAAGGAGTCCGGCCAGGGCGTCACGCTCGCCGGGGTGCCGACCGAGGTACGCCTCGACGGTCCTGCGGATCGCGGTGGAACTGGGTGACATGGGCGTCGTCTCGCCTTCGATGTCGTAGGGAGGGTGGCGGGCAGGCTGAGGGAAGGGGGAGGCCGCGCGGGTGGATCAGCTCGCCGTCTCGTGGCCGGTTGGCTGCGTGCCCCGGGGGCGGCGAACGCCGTTGGGGGCCGGCATGATCCCGTACTGTGCTGCCTGGACGGCGAACATCCCTTGATACAGGCCGCCCTTGATGGCCGTCAGGTCCTCGTGGGTGGCGTCCTCGACGACAGAGCCCCGGTCGAGGACGTAGATGTGGTCGGCGTGCATGGTCGCGGCGAGCCGGTGCGTGACGAGCACGACCGCGTGCCCCTCCTCGGCCAGGGACCACAGCCCGCAAACGCAGTGATCTCCGCATGAGGATCGAGGGCACTGGTCGGCTCGTCGACACCAGGGACGGCAGGGCGTCGCGGAGCTTGTCAACGGTCGGGCCGTCGGCGAACAGCTGGGCGAGGACGGTGTTGACTGCCACCAGCCCCCACCCGGCCGTGACGCCCTGCCCGAGTTCGGCCGCAACGCCCCCCATCACAACGCGCCGGTCCGCCTCCCAGCTGGTGCGCAGCACCATGCGGGGCAGCGCCGCAGCCATGTGCCTGAACTTCGTTCGGGTCAGGGGGCGTTCGTGTCGCGCGTAGGACTGGTCGTAGCGCAGCCGACCGCCGTAGAGTTCCCGCTCGGCGTTCGAGATGTCGTCTGCGGTTCCGGTCTTCGGGCTGCTCGCGCTCTTGTCGCTGCCTGGCTCGACTGGTGGCCATGTGTTTTCCCCTCGTGGTCGTGACGCAGTGCTCAACGACGCAGCATGATTTCGAGCACCCGTTCCTTTCGGACTGTCTGTGCGCGCGGCAATTCAGCGGTTTCCGAGGGTGCGCGGTGCACCGACCCTTGCCGCGCAAGGGCACGCGGCGCGGGGGTGGTTGGCCGAAACGCCGAGGGTCGGGTGCTGTCGCGATCGGTTGTCAGCCGGGGCTCGTTGCTGGGGCACCATGGTGTGCAGCCCAGGCGCAGCTTCATCACGGCGTGGTCGGTCAGTCGCGGACGAAGGCGGGCTTGTCACTTCGGCGCAGAGCACTACGACGGTGGCGTCGTCGCGGTAGCCCTTTTCGTCCGCGGTGGCGGCTGTGACCAGCGCGTCCGTCAGGGCCTGCGGGTCGTCGGCGTGCGTCGTGCACGATGCTCGCCGCCGCGGGAGCTCCTGCGGCGACGGGCTGACGAGGAGGGATTCTGCCGTCATAGAGGACGCTGCGGCAGGCGCGTTCGGGGGCATGCCGCTTCCAGGAGTTCGGCGACGATCACGAGCCAGCTCGTGATCGTGATGTCGTCCGGCTGGTCTGAGCCGTGGCCTCGGCGAGGATCGCCATCTTCAGCTTGTAGGAGAGGGCTCCTGATCACGTGGGAGGTCAACATCCATCGACTCCACGATCTGCGGGCCCACCAGCACGCCGCGGGCGCCCGCCGCGACGGACAGGCCCAGAGGGGTCCGTCAGGCGGTCTCCAGGTCGAACCCGACGACCACGGCCTGGGCCGGTCCCGGGGAGGCTTGACCAACCAAGGTCCACCTGGCCTGCGAACAAGGCCAGCGGCCTTTGTCACTGCTGGTCACCGCAGGCCGGCGCGGTGACAGCCCTCAGTTCGCCGCTGTGCTGGAAGGTATTCGAGTACCCCGCACCGGGCCCGGCCGTCCGCGTGTCCGTCCGCCGCGACTGCGGGGCGACAAGGCGTATTCGTCCCGCGCCAACCGGGCCTACCTGCGAAAGCGCGGGATCCGGTGCACGATCCCGGAGCCCGCCGACCAGGCCGGGAACCGCAAGCGGAGGGGAGGACTGGTGGGCGGCCCCCGGCCTTCGACCGCGAGGACTACAAGGCCCGGCACGCGGCCGAGGACGGGATCAACCGGCTCAAGCGCAACCGGGCGGTGGCACACGGTTCGACGAACTCGCGGTCTGCTTCGAGGCCACCGTCCTGGTAGCCGCGATCGGCGAATAGCTGTGACCTGCCGGTGCCGTCGCTCACGCATGCCATGCTGACCGCGACCACGGTGGACAGAGCGAGGAGCGACAACGATGGGGGCTCATCAGCGCTCGCTAGCCCTGATCTCACCCTGGCGTCGCACGTCTGCGGCCTGCTCCCGTGCTGCTGCCGCCTCCGCTCTGGCCCTGACCCTGTCCTCCTCGAAGATCAGCACGGGGGCCAACGCATCCAAGGCCCCAGCGATCCTCTCCCGCCAGTCAGCAAACTCGGCAGAGCACGCATCGGACGGCTGCTGCGACTTCACAGAGCGGAGACGGCGCAGGGCGTGCTCGAGCACGGAGTCAGCCACGAGGCTTCTTTCGATCGGTACGCGGTCGACCCCATCGTGCACCACTTTCAAGGCACGGCCCAGAGATCTTTGCCGCGGGACCACCCGCGCCCCGCTCCAGGCATTTACAGATCAATCAGGTGGCGCGAGGCCAACCTTCAAGAACCGCCCGCACAAGACGGTAGTCGCGACCGCGGTGGCACCGGCGGTCTCTGGCCATGCCCCGGCTCACCGAGCCGTCGGCACCGGATTCCCGGTCACCGACTCACACGCCCACTCGCCAAGTGACGTGCTCAGTCACGTCGATGTGACTGAGCACGCCAGTTGGCCACTCAGCGGTTCGGTCGGCCGCCTGAGCGTCGCTCACGCGGTCGTCACGCCGTGATGTTGGCGCTGTCGCCGCCGGTGGCGGCGAAGCTGGTACCGGTCACCATGCGCGCATCGTCGGAGGCGAGGAACACCACCAGCGGTGCGACGTCCTCGGGCTCGACCCACGGCACCCCGAGCGGCAGCTTGCCGCGCTGGGCGTCGGCTGCCGTCCGCTCGTCCTCGGCGACGTCGCCGGTGGGTTCGTGGCCGCCCGTACGGATGATCTGTGCGTAGCGGTCCTCGTGACGGGTGAGCGCCGTGTTGACCAGCCCCGGGATCACGGCGTTGACGGTGATGCCGTGCTTGCCGAGGTCGAGGGCCGCCGACTTCATCAGCCCGATCAGTCCCCACTTGGACGCCGAGTAGCCTGCGCCGTCGAGGGTGCCGTGCTGCCCCTGGGTGGAGGACGTGACGATGATCCGCCCGCCCCCGCGCTCGACGAGCAGCGGCGCGGCGGCGCGGAGAACGTTGGCCGTGCCGGTGAGGTTGATGTCGATCTGGTCGTCCCAGAGCTCGTCGCTCATCTGGAGCAGGGACGCGAAGCCCTGGATACCGGCGTTGGCGAAGACGACGTCGATTCCACCGAAGCGTTCCACGACCTGGTCGAGCCCGGCCTTCACCGCACTCCGGTCGCGCTGGTCGAAGACCACCGGCAGCCACTCGGCCCCGGCCCCCTGGACGAGCCGCCCGGTCTCGGCGAGGTCCTCGGGCGCCGCCGGGTGGTAGTCCATCGCGGAGCTCGCCGGGGCGGCGATGTCGGCCCCGGCGACGCTGTATCCCTCTCGTGCGAAGGCCACGGCTGTGGCGCGACCGATCCCTCGGGCCGCCCCGGTGATGACCACTACTCGGTTCTCGCTCATCTCCGACTCCTTGTCGTTCATCGTCCGGCTTCTATCCGGTTCGTTCGGGGATCGTCCGGGTGCCGGCCGCCCGGCGTCCTTCCCGGTGCCGCGCCACCCCGAGCCCGATCGCCCCGAGGGTCATGCACGCACCGGCCACGAGAAGCGCGCCGGCACCGGACCAGGCGCTGATCAGCAGTGCGCCGAAAGTGCCTCCCGCGCCCATCGAGACGACCGCTCCCGCGCGGCGGACCCACTTGTCGCCGGTGCCGCCGGCGAGCGGGCTGTCCAGCGCGAAGTTCACCAGCGTGCTCGTGATGACCACCGTGGTGACGTCGGAGATCCGTGTCCCGCGGGCGACCACCGCCTGCATACCCATCGCCGTGGCGAGCAGGGCCGTGAGCCCGATCAGCCGTTCTCCGGCCGGGGCGCCCAGCACCAGCCAGGCGGCTCCGGTCACGAGGACCGTGGCAGCGGTGCCGAACAGGACCAGCAGGTGAGCGGTGGGGAGGCGCGTGACGTGCGTACGTCCGTGCACGAGGCGTCCCGCGACGATTGCGCCGGCGAGGAACCCCACCAGGGCGACCGCGTTGTTCAGCAGCGGCACTTGCCCGGACCCGGTGAGCCCGAAGCCGACGAACAGCACGTTGCCGGTCATGTTCCCGGTGAAGACGTGGTCGAGTGCCAGGTAGCTGACCGCGTCCACGAGGCCGGTAGCGACCGTGAGCGCCAACAGTCCGGCCAGGTACGAGGCATCGCTGTCCGTCGGCTCCATGGGCTCAGGGTCTCGCGTCATGGCGCCGTTCCGGCGAAGGCGCGTCTGTGACCTCGCGCTTTCACGTGCCCGGCCCGCGCACCCCACGGGCTGTATCCGCAGAGGTCTCTACGTAACGGTGGCCGACGCCCGGCACCGCTTGCCGGCTTCCCCGCGTGCGGGGCCGCACGCGGGCAGTTCCACGGCGGCGCGCAGGCCTCCGCCCGGGCGTGGGGTGAGGGTGAGCGTGCCGTCGTGTGCCTGGGTGATGGTCTTGACGATGGCCAGGCCCAGGCCGACGCCCGCGTGGTCGGTGTGCACGCGTTCGGTGCCGCGCCGGAAGGGTTCGGTCAGGGAGGCGACCAGGTCCGCGGGGACCTGCTCGCCGCTGTTCTCGACCGTGATCGCCACGGTGTGCGGGCAGACGCTGGTGGTGACCCGTACGGTGCCCTGTGCGGGGAGGTTGTGGACGATCGCGTTGTGCACGAGGTTCATCGTCAGCTGCAGCAGCAGCGCCGGTGATCCCGTCGTGAACGCGACGGCGCCGCCGGCCTCCAGGGTGACGCCGTGCTTCTCCGCGAGCGGCAGCAGGGTTTCGGCCGCTTCCTCCGCCATGAGGGACAGGTCGACGGGTTCACGGGTGAAGGACCGCTGCTCGGCGCGGCTGAGCAGGAGCAGGGCCTCGGTCAGACCGATCGCCCGGGTGTTGACGGCGGTGAGGCGGTCGAGGATCTCCTCCCGGTCGTGGTGCGGATCGTTGCGGGCGACGTCGAGCAGGGCCTTCGAGATCGCGAGCGGGGTGCGCAGTTCGTGCGAGGCATTGGCCGCGAATCTCCGCTGTTCCCCGACATGGGCTTCGACCTGGACGAGCATCGTGTCGAAGGCGTCGGCGAGTTCGCGGAACTCGTCCTGGCGGCCCGGCAGCCGGATGCGGTGGGAGAGCGATCCGGCGGCGGCCCCGCGGGTGGCCCGCGTGATGCGGTCCAGGGGAGCGAGCATCCGGCCGGCGAGGAGCCATCCGCCGAGGAGGCCGAAGAGCAGGAGGAACACCATGACCCCGGCGGCCACGGGCGCGAAGCCCTGCACGAAGGAGGTGCCCGGTGTGGCTTGCCACCGCCCCTGCTCGTTGGTCCGCAGCCACCCGTTGCGCAGAAGGAAGAAGCCGATGGCGGCGAGCAGCACGGCACCGGCCAGCATGAGGAACCCGGCGTAGCTCAGGGTGAGTTTGAGGCGGACGCTCGGCCCGCGGGGCCTACCCACGGTTACCACCGGCCGCGCCGCCTTCGCGGGTGCCACCGTTGCCACCGGTGGCACCGTTGCCGCCGGGCGGTACGTCGATGCGGTAGCCGACGCCCGGCACGGTGGCGATGATCCTGGGTTCGCCGAGCCGCTTGCGCAGGGCGGAGACGGTGATGCGCACGGCGTTGGTGAACGGGTCGGCGTTCTCGTCCCAGGCCCGCCGCAGAAGCGCTTCGGCGCTGACCACACCGCCTTCGGCCGCGACGAGGACCTCAAGTACGGCGAACTGCTTCCTGGTCAGTGCGACATGGCGGCCGCCGCGGTAGACCTCCCTGCGGAACGGGTCGAGGCGCAGACCGGCGAGCTCGTGCACGGGCGGCCGGTGGTGGGCGCGCCGCCGGTCGAGCGCTCTGAGCCGGAGGGCGAGCTCATGGAGTTCGAAGGGCTTGGTGAGGTAGTCGTCGGCGCCGAGCGCGAACCCGGTGGCCTTGTCGTCGAGCCGGTCGGCGGCGGTGAGCATGAGGATCGGCATGCCGCTGCCGGAGGCGACGATGCGCTCGGCGATCTCGTCACCGGACGGGCCGGGGATGTCGCGGTCCAGGACGGCGATGTCGTACGTGTTGAGGTCCAGCAGTTCCAGAGCGGTGTCGCCGTCCCCCGCGATGTCGGCCGCGATCGCTTCCAGGCGCAGGCCGTCGCGGATGGCCTCTGCCATGTAGGGCTCGTCCTCGACGATCAGCACACGCATGCCGTTCATGCTATGAGCCGGTGTGTATCGTCCGCGTATCGAAAACCGGATACGCCCCGGCAACACCGCGCTCTCTTGACTGGCGGCATGACGCGTACCGCACCATCCGACCCGACAGTGACCGACCTTGCCCCCGGCCCGGCGGCCGGCGACGCGGACGGCCGGGACACACTTCTGCGGCGGCTGGTCCGCATCGGCTCACGGCCAGGGCCGTGGAGGCGCGGCCGGATCCTCGCGGCGCCGGCGCTGCTGCTCGGTTTCCTCATGCTGTGCCACGCGCGGATCCCGAACGGGTTCGGGAACCCCGGCAGCCTGATCGAGTCGTTCCTGCCGTGGTTCGGCCTGTGCGTCCCGGTGCTGCTGGCGTGCGCGCTGTGGCGGCGCTCCGCCGCCGCGGTGGTGGCGCTGCTGCTGCCGACAACCGTGTGGCTGAGCATGTTCGGCGGCATGCTCACCGACAAGTCCCGGGCGGGCGCCGCCGGCTTCACCGTGGCCACCCACAATGTGGGCGCCGACAACCCCGACCCGGCCGCCACCGCTCGCGATCTGGTGGGCTCCAAGGCGGACGTACTGGCTCTTGAGGAGATCACCGCGCAGGCCGAGCCGGCGTACGAGAAGGGGCTGGCGAAGGCGTACCCGTACCACACGGTGATGGGCACGATCGGGCTGTGGAGCAAGCTGCCGCTGTCGGACACGCGGATGGTCGACATCGCGCAGGACGCCGGACCGCTGGGCGCCGCCAAGCCGCTCGCCGTGAAGGAGGCTGACGCGCGGGCGCTGCGCGCCACGGTGACCACGGACCGGGGGCCGCTCGCGGTGTACGTGGCGCACCTGGGATCCGTACGCGTGATGCCGCGGAAGGGCTTCTGGACGGAGAGCCGGGATCGCGGCGTACCGGCGCTCGCCGAGGCGATGGCCGCCGACGAGCACGAGCGGGTGGTGCTGCTCGGCGACCTGAACGGCACGTTGGACGACCGCGCGTTCGTCCCCCTCACCTCGCGGATGACGTCGGCGCAGGAGGCCGCCGGGGACGGCTTCGGCTTCAGCTATCCGGCGACGTTCCCGGTGGCGCGGATCGACCACATCCTGGTCAGGGGCGTCACGCCGGACAGTGCGTGGGTGCTGCCGGGTACGGGCAGCGACCATCTGCCGGTGGCGGCCAGGATCAGCTGGTGACCGGACCCGGCGGCCGTGGTGTCGCCCGGCGGGGCGCGCCGGGGCGGGGGCATCCTCGCCCCCGTCCGTCATGCCCTCGACGAGCCGGCCGCGGTGAGCGTCGAGGTCGAGAACGGTCTCATCACACGGATCCACGTGGTGCGCGACCCTCACAAGCTGACGCACCTGGACGAGCCGGCCCGACCGGCCGGGTGAGGGGCGTCGTGAGTGGTCCGGGCAGGGCCGACCGCCCGGACCGGTCCATGGCCGGACCCTCGACACCACCGCTCGCTCGGCTCGTGCTCGCGTTCAGTGCGGGCGCGGCGGGCCGTCCGGCGGCTTGTCCGGATCCGCGGCGCTCAGCCAGGCGACCAGCTCCCGTTTGAGTACCTTGCCGCTGGGGCCGAGGGGGAAGGCGTCCACGAACTCCACCCGGCGCGGGTACTTGTACGGCGCCATCCGCTCCCTGCTCCAGGCGATGATCCCGGCGCCGAGGGCCGGGCCCGGCGCCGTGCCGGGGCGGGCCCTCACCACCGCGCACACCTCCTCGCCGTGGACGGGGTGGGGGAGCCCGACGACGGCTGCCTGGGCGACGGCCGGGTGGCGGGCGAGGACGTCCTCCACCTCGCGCGGGTAGACGTTGTACCCGCCGCGCAGCACCACGTCCTTCTTGCGGTCGACGACGGACAGATAGCCCTCGTCGTCCTTGACGCCGAGGTCACCCGAGCGGAACCAGCCGTCCACGACGGCCTCGGCGGTCGCCTCCGGCCGGTTCAGGTAGCCGGCCATCACGTTGTGCCCCCGGATGACGATCTCCCCCAGCTCGCCGGCGGGCACCAGCTCGATCCGGCCCTCCACGTCCGCTCGGGCGATCTCGACCTCGACACCCCAGATCGGCCGGCCCACCGTGCCCGGTCTGAGCGGCCACGCCTTCTGGTTGTAGGCCACCACCGGAGACGTCTCGGTCAGTCCGTACCCTTCGAGGACCGGGCAGCCGAACGTCTCCCGGAACGCGTCCAGGACCGCCACCGGCAGCGCGGAGCCGCCGGAGAACACGCGGTCGAGCGCGGGCCTGCGCGGGTCGGCGCGGGCCGCGTCGAGGAGCGCCGTGTACATCGTCGGGACCCCCATGAACACGGTGCAGCCCTCCCGCACCATGAGGTCCAGCGCGCCCGGCCCGTCGAACCGGGGCATCAGCACCAGGGTCGCCCCCGCCCGGAAGCAGGTGTTCATGCCGCAGATCTGACCGAAGGTGTGGAACAGCGGCAGACAGCCGAGCAGGACGTCGTCCTCGGTGAAGTCGAACGGCGACAGCATGGTCGTGTCGACGTTCATCACCACGTTGAGATGGGTGAGCAGGGCGCCCTTGGGGCGGCCGGTGGTGCCGGAGGTGTAGAGGATCACCGCGATGTCCTCGGGGGCGCGCGGCACCTGACGGTCGATCGGGGTGCTCCGCTCCGCGAGCACGTCCAGCCGTGGCGCGTGGGTGCGCCACTCCTCCTCGTCCCCTTCCTCTTCCATGACGGTGAGCACGGGCGTGCCGGCCGTCTCCGCCGCCCTGCCGCCCTCGGTGAGGAGCGGGGCGGCGCAGATCAGCGCCGCCGCCCCGGAGTCCTCCAGGACGTACGCGATCTCGTCCGCCCGGAGCAGGGCGTGGACCGGAACCGCGATCGCGCCGAGCGCGAGCACACCGAAGTAGGCCGCCGGGAAGTGCGGTGTGCTGGGCAGCAGCAGCGCCACCTTGTCGTCGGGGCCGATGCCCCGCGCGCGGAGCGCCGCCGCGTACCTCCGCGCCCCGTCCCACAGCTCGCGGTACGTGATCTTCCGGGAACCGGACACGAGCGCCGGGTGCTCCGGCCGCCGGAGCGCGGATTCGGCCAGTATGGACGCCACGGAGAGGGTCATGGGTGTGTCACCCGCTCGCTTCCACGGCCAGTCGCGCCTTGTCCGGTTTGCCGACGCCGGTGAGGGGCAGAGCGCGCCGGACGTGGATCCGCGCGGGAACGTGCTTGGGCGAGAGGGTGGCCCGGATGTGTTCCGCCAGTTCGCCGGGGCCGGCCGTGTGCGCCTCGCGCAGCACCACGGCGGCGTGCAGGTGCTCGATCCGGTCCCCGTCCCGGACGCAGAAGGCGGCGGCCTGGACGACGTCGGGATGGGCCAGGAAGGCGTTCTCCACCGTCACCGGATGGATCTTGATGCCGTTGGTCTTGATCACCTCGCCGATCCGGCCGCGCAGGTGAAGGTAGCCGTCGTCGTCGACGAGGCCGAGGTCACCGGTGCGCACCCAGCCGTCCTGTACGGTCCGGGCGGTGAGTTCGGGCTCGGCCACGTACGCGCTCATCGTGAACGGCGACCGTACGCGGACCTCGCCGGTCTCGCCGGGCGGCAGGTCGCGGTGGTCGTCCGGATCGGTGATCCGGACCCAGCCGGGTATCGGCCGGCCGACCGTGGCCCGCAGCCGGGGGTCGAGGTGCTCGGCGGGCGAGAGCATGCTGACGAAGCCCGCCTCGCTGGTGGCGTACACCTGGATCAGTACCTCGCCGAAGACCTTGACCGCCTCGCCCAGTCGCTCGGGAGACGCGGGGGAGCCCACGTACGTGACCATCTGGAGGCGGGACAGGTCGGTCGAGCCCATCTCCGGGTGGTCCATGAGCAGGTACAGCTGGGGAGGGGAGAGCAGCATCCGGGTGATCCCGTGCCGTTCCACGCAGCGCAGCACGTCACCCGGGTCGAAGCCGTCCCGCAGGACCACCGAGCCGCCGGACGCGAGTGAGTCGTCGGCCGTGGCGCCGCTGGAGTGGCTCAGCGGGAGACAGGCCAGGTAGACGGACCGCCAGCCCATCTGGAGTCCGGCGGAGATGAAACCGTCGCGGGCCCGGAAGTCGAAGGCGATGCCCTTCGGCTCACCGGTCGTCCCGCTCGTGTAGGTCACCACCGCGGGCCGGTCGGGTCCGATCCCGACGGAGTCCGGGTCCAGCGCGTCCGGGTCTCCGGCCGTCAGGTCAAGGACATCGGGGCCGAGGTCGCCGAGGGCGATGAGGGTGAGCGGAGTACCCAGCCGCTCGCGCAGCTCACGGGCGGCCGTGACGTTCTCCTCGTCGACGGCCAGATACGTCGCACCGGTCTGCCGGAGGATCTTGAGCTTGGCGTCGGCGGCCAGGTGGTCCGCCGGGTCGACCGCGTTGGTGGTGTGCAGATGGACCACCGTGGCCCCGACCAGATTCGCGGCGTACCGCAGGACCAGGGTCGGGCCGGTGTTGGTGACGGTCAGGACAGCGACCACGGCCCCGCCGTCGGTCCCGCCGGCGTGCTGGTGCAGGGCCTGCGCGGCTGACCGGACCAGGGTGGTCAGCTCCGCCGCGGTGAGCGTCTTGTCACGCCAGGACAGGAGAACTTTATCCGGTTCCGCGGAGATCACCTGAAGGATCTGGCTGACATACGTTTCGTTCGACGGCATAGGAAACTCCAGTGGTGCCGTGTCGAGGAATTTCCGCAGAGCCTACAACAAGCAAATCAGGTATACCAGGAGTGCGAATTGAAGAATCGGATGCGCGGGAGGTGTTGAATTGTCGCAGGCCGCGCCATCGAAGTGATATTCCGCTCTGAGACAATGCCCTCTACCGGTTCGGCCCCCGTATCGGCTTGGTCTTCGGAGAAAAGGGTCGTCATGAACCATTACCTGGAGCTCTTCTCGCGGCATATAGGGAAAGGTGGGTCACCGGAGGCGAAACGGGAGTTTCTTGAGATCGGCCGGCTCGCCGGGAAATTTCCGGCGGCCCGGAGCCTGCGGGACGGGGTCACCTCCGAGATCAGCGTCTGGTGCAGCAACGACTACCTGGGGATGGGTCAGCACCCGCTGGTTCTGGCGGCGACCCGCGAAGCCCTCGACGAGTACGGCGCGGGCTCGGGCGGCTCCCGGAACATCGGCGGGACCAACCACTACCACGTGCTGCTGGAGAAGGAACTCGCGGATCTGCACGGCAAGGCCGACGCCCTCCTCTTCACCTCCGGGTACACCGCCAACGACGGAGCCCTCACGGTCCTCGCCGGCCGGCTGGAGAACTGCGTCGTCTTCTCCGACGAGATGAACCACGCCTCGATCATCGACGGACTCCGCCACAGCGGCGCCGAGAAACGCATTTTCCGCCACAACGACACGGCGCATCTGGAAGAGCTGATATCCGCCACCGACCCTGACCGTCCGAAGATGATCGTCATGGAATCGGTCTACTCGATGGCGGGTGATGTCGCCCCGCTCGCCGAAATCGCCCGGATCGCCCGCGAGCACGGCGCGATGACGTTCCTCGACGAGGTTCACGCGGTCGGGATGTACGGGCCGGAGGGAGCCGGTATCGCCGCGGGCCTGGGCATCGCGGACGAGTTCACCGTCATCATGGGAACGCTCGCCAAGGGATTCGGCACCACCGGCGGATACATCGCCGGTCCCGCCGAACTGGTCGACGCGGTGCGCGGCCTGTCCCGCTCCTTCATCTTCACCACCGCCCTGCCGCCGGCGGTCGTGGCGGGCGCGCTCGCCGAGGTCCGGCACCTGCGCACCTCGGAGGAGGAACGCGACCGGCTCCGCGAGAACGCGCGACTGACGCACCGGCTGCTCACGGAACACGGCATCCCCTTCGTCTCCGACGGGTCCCACATCGTCTCGGTCTTCGTCGGGGACGACGCACTCGCCCGGCGGATCTCCGCCCTGCTTCTGGAACGCCATGGCATCTACGTACAGGCGATCAACGCGCCGAGCGTACGCGCGGGCCAGGAGATCCTCAGGAGCGCGCCCGGCGCCGTCCACGAGCCCGCGGAGGTCGAGGAGTTCGTCGCCGCACTGGACGGGATCTGGCGGGAACTGGGGGTGACGCGGACTCCGGGCCCGCACCCGTCCCCCGGAACGGACGGCTGACCCGCCCCACGGGGCGCGCGCGGCACTCCCGCCGCTCCGCGCCCCCGCCCGCTCCCCGTACCCGCATCGTGTCGCGGCCTGCGATATCGGGCCGCTATGCGACGTGGGCACGATCGACCTCGCAGGTCCGGTGGCGGTACACGCCGGGCATGACGAAGGCGTCCCGGCCGACGCGCGCCCCATGGGAGCGGGCACCCGCCCCGGTCCGGTGACTGATGGTCCTGCTCGCCGTGAAGGAGTCCGAAGACACGATGGCGCACCCCGACGGTACGGAAGCACCGCTGCTGTGGACCCTGGCCGGCAGCGGCAAGGAGTCGCTGGCGGCCGGCGCGCGCGGCCTGCACGCGTACCTGGCCGGTCGCGACGACTGGAGCCCCCAGGACATCGCGTCCACCCTCGCGCGCACCGCTTCCGAGGGGAGCCGGCGGGCCGCTCTGGTGGCGGACGGCCGTGACGGATTCCTGCGGCGGCTGGACGCGCTCGCCGACGGCAGGAGCATGCCCGGCCTGGTGGAGGGCGCCGCCGGGGCCGCCCGCCGGGTCGCCTTCGTGTTCCCCGGACAGGGCGCGCAATGGCCCCGGATGGCGGCGGACCTGCTGGACACCTCCACGGTGTTCCGCGACCGGATGGACGCGTGCGCGCAGGCCCTGGAACCCTTCGTCGACTGGTCGCCCCTCGACGTGCTCCGCGACCCGGACGCGCCGGGCGCACCCGCCGCGGACCGGGCCGACGTGGTGCAGCCCCTGCTGTTCGCCGTGACGGTGTCGCTCGCCGCGCTGTGGCGCTCCCACGGCGTGGAACCGGCCGCCGTGCTCGGGCACAGCGTCGGCGAGGTCACCGCAGCCGCGGTTTCCGGCGCGCTGTCCCTGGACGACTCCGCACGGGTGGTGGCCCTGTGGAGCCAGGCCCAGGCGACCCTGGCCGGGCGGGGCGACATGGTCTCCGTCATGGCCCCGGCCGACGACGTCGAGCCGCGGCTGCGCCGCTGGGAGGGCCGCCTCGTCGTCGCCGCGCACAACGGCCCTCGGTCCGTGATCGTCTCCGGCGACCGCGACGCGGCGGCCGAACTCCTCGCCGACCTGGCCGCGGACGCGGTGCACGCACGGCGGATCGCCGTGGGCCTGGCCGCCCATTCCCCCCACATCGACACGATCATCCCCCGGATGAGCGCCGGCCTCGCACCGATCCGGCCCCGTACACCGCGGCTGCCCTACTACTCCGGACTGACCGGCGGACGACTGGACGCCCCGGTCCTGGACGCCGACTACTGGTGCCGCAACCTGCGCGACACGGTCAGGTTCCACCAGGCGACCGAGGCCCTGCTGCGGGACGGGCACGACGTCCTGCTGGAGGTCAGCCCGCACACCGTGCTGACCTCCGCCCTCACGGACTGCGTGGCGGAACACGGCGCGCGGGCCGCCGTCCTCGGGACGCTGCGCCGGGACCAGGGCGGTCCAGGCCGGTTCCTGACCTCGCTCGGTGACCTGTACGTGCGCGGTGTCACCCCGGCACGGGAAGCGCCGGCCGCCGCGCACCACGCCCGGGTGCGGGAGCTGCCGACCGCTGTCCTGGCGGCGCTCGCGCAGTCCGGCCCGGCGGACGCGGACGGGCCGGGCGGCACTGGCGGTGACCGGGAGGCCGGGACCACGTTCCGCGCGGAGCTGGCCGGAATGGACGTACCGGAGCGGCGTGCCGTGCTGGCACGGCTGGTGGCCGAGGAGATCGCCGTGCTGACCGGGCGGTCCGACCCGGTCCCCGCTGACCTGGCCTTCCTCGACCTGGGATTCGACTCCGTCACCGCCGTGGAGCTGCGCGACCGGCTGAGCGCGGCGACGGCGCTGCGCATCCCGGCGACGGCCGTCTTCGACTGCCCGACGCCGGTGGCCCTGACCGCGTACCTCTGCGCCGAGATCGGCGGCGACCGGCCCGACGGGAACACGGACGCGGACGAGCCGGTGCGGCGGGCCGGGGACGACGACCCCGTGGTGATCGTCGGGATGGGCTGCCGCTACCCCGGCGGTGTCGGCAGCCCCGACGAACTCTGGGAGCTGGTGTCGGCGGGTGCCGACGCCGTCTCCGCGCTGCCCGCCGACCGCGGCTGGGACACCGCCGGACGGTACGACCCCGCACCGGGGACGCCGGGCCGGTACTACCAGCGAGAGGCGGGTTCGCTCACCGGTGCGGCCGACTTCGACGCGGAGTTCTTCGGCATCTCGCCGCGCGAGGCCGCGGCGATGGACCCCCAGCAGCGGCTGCTGCTGGAGACGGCCTGGGAGGTGCTGGAGCGGGCCGGGATCGACCCCGCCACCCTGCGACGGACCCCGACGGGCGTCTACGTCGGGGCGATGGCCATGGACTACGGGCCCTCCCTCGAACAGGGCGCCGACGAGGGCGGCCACCTGCTGACCGGCAACACCGGAAGCGTCGCGTCGGGCCGACTGGCCTACACCCTCGGTCTGGAGGGAGCGGCGGTCACCGTGGACACGGCGTGCTCGTCGTCGCTGGTGGCACTCCACCTCGCGGTACGGGCGCTGCGGTCGGGCGAGTGTTCGCTGGCGCTGGCCGGCGGCGCGACCGTGATGTCCACGGTCGGCATGCTCGTGGAGTTCAGCCGTCAAGGCGGTCTGGCCCCGGACGGCCGCTGCAAGTCCTTCGCGGCGGCCGCCGACGGCTTCGGCCTGGCTGAGGGCGTGGGCATGCTGCTGCTGGAGCGGTTGTCGGACGCGCGGCGTCGTGGGCATCCGGTGCTGGCGGTGGTGCGGGGTTCGGCCACGAACCAGGACGGTGCGAGCAACGGTCTGACGGCGCCGAGCGGTCCGTCGCAGCAGCGGGTGATCCGTGCGGCGTTGGCGGACGCGGGACTGGTGGCGTCGGACGTGGACGTGGTGGAGGCGCACGGTACGGGGACCAGGCTGGGTGACCCGATCGAGGCGCAGGCGCTGCTGGCGACGTACGGGCAGGACCGGCCCGGGGACCGGCCGGTGTGGATCGGCTCGCTGAAGTCGAACATCGGCCATGCCCAGGCCGCGGCGGGTGTGGGCGGTGTCATCAAGTCGGTGCTGGCGATGCGGCACGGGGTGATGCCCAAGACGCTGCACGTGGACGGTCCGACGCCGGAGGTGGACTGGTCGGCGGGGGCGGGACGCCTGCTGACGGAGGCCCGTGCGTGGGACGACACGGGCCGTCCGCGCCGGGCGGGTGTGTCCTCCTTCGGTATCAGCGGGACCAACGCCCACGTCATCCTTGAGTCCGCCCCGGCCGGGGCTCCGACCGGGGCGGGGGAGGGGGACCGGCGTCCGGGGGCGGTGGTGTGGCCGGTGTCGGCGCGCAGTGCGGAGGCTCTGCGGGCGCAGGCGGGGGCGTTGGCCGCGCGGGTGGTGGCGGAGCCTGGGCTCGACGTGGCGGACGTGGGCTGTTCGCTGGCGACGGGACGTACGTCCTTCGAGCACCGTGCGGTGGTGGTGGGCGGCGACCGGAGTGAGCTGCTGGGTGGGCTGAAGGCGCTGGCGGAAGGGCGTGCGGCGCCGGAGCCGGTGGCCGGTTCCGGTGCGTCGTCGGGGCGTTCGGTGCTGGTGTTCCCGGGTCAGGGTTCGCAGTGGGCGGGCATGGCCGTGGGGCTGCTGGGTGTTCCGGGGGTGTTCGCGGAGCGCATGGCGGAGTGTGAGCGGGCTCTTTCTCCTTATGTGGACTGGTCGTTGACAGAGGCGCTGGGTTCGGAGCGCTTGTTGTCACGGGTCGATGTGGTGCAGCCGGCGCTGTGGGCGGTGATGGTGTCGCTGGCGGAGGTGTGGCGGTCGTTCGGTGTGACCGTCGACGGGGTCGTCGGGCATTCGCAGGGCGAGGTCGCCGCCGCGTGCGTGGCGGGTGGCCTGAGCCTCGACGACGGGGCCCGCGTCGTCGCGTTGCGTTCCCGTGCGGTGGCGGCGCTGGCGGGTCGGGGTGGTATGGCGTCGGTGCCCTTGCCCTGTGACGTGGTGCGTGAGCGGCTGGGCGCCTGGGGTGGCCGTCTGTCGGTCGCTGCGGTGAACGGCCCGTCGTCGACGGTGGTTTCAGGTGACGCGGACGCGGTTGCCGGGCTCCTCGGAGAACTCACCGGTGAGGGCGTCCGGGCCCGTCGTATCGACGTCGACTACGCGTCCCACTCCGGGCATGTGGAGGAGATCCGCGACCAGTTGCTCGCTGATCTGAAGGACATCACCCCGCTCTCGGGTGCGGTGCCGTTCTATTCGAGCGTGACCGGTGGCCTGTTGGACACGAAGGCCCTGGACGCCGGGTACTGGTACCGCAACCTGCGGGAGACCGTCGAGTTCGAGCGGGCGACCCGCGCGCTCCTCGCGGCCGGGCACCGCGTCTTCATCGAGTCCAGCCCGCACCCGGTGCTGGGCGTGGCGGTGGGGGAGTCGGTGGAGGCCGCCGGTGTGGACGCCGCGGTGCTGGGGACGCTGCGGCGTGACGAAGGCGGCCTGGAGCAGGTGTTGCGTGCGGTGGGCCGCGGGTGGGAGTGCGGACTGGAGGTGGACTGGTCGGGGGCGTTCCCGGGGGCGCGGCGCGTCGAGCTGCCGACGTACGCCTTCCAGCGGCGGCGCTACTGGCTGACGGCCCCCGCCGCCGTCCCGGCCGCCCCCGCCGAGGACCGCTGGGACGATCTGGAAGCACAGGACCCGGCCCAGCTCGCCGAAACCCTCGGGGTCGGCCGTGCGGCCCTGAACGAGGTCCTGCCGGCCCTGGCGACCTGGCGCACCGTCAGGAGCCGTGAACGCAGGGCGGAATCCTGGCGCTACCACGTCGCCTGGGTGCCCCTGTCGGTCGCGCCGGCGGACGGCCTCACCGGTCGCTGGCTCGCCCTGCGCCCCGAGGGCGACGACGCGGCGGCCGTCCTGGACACCCTCGGCGAGGCCGGAGCCGACCTCCTCCCGTGCGTCGTCACCGATCCGGGCGCGACCCGCGCACAACTGGCCGCTCTGCTCACCAAGACCGCCGGGGAGCAGCCGATCGCCGGCGTGCTGTCCCTGCTGTCCTGGGAGGAGCGCCCCCATCCCGGCTACCCCGACCTGCCCGGCGGTCCGGCGCTGACCCTCGCGCTGGCCCAGGCGCTGGAGGACGCGGGCATCGACGCCCGGCTCTGGACGCTGACGAGGGGAACGGCGGTCCTCGGCGGCGCGGAGCGGCCCGGACACGTCGGTCAGGCCGCGTCCGCCGCCCTGGGCCGGACGCTGGCACTGGAGCATCCGCGTCGCCGGGGCGGTCTCGTCGACCTGCCCGAGGTGCTGGACGCGCGGGCCGCCCGCCGTCTGTGCGCGGTGCTCGAGGGAGCCGTGGCCGATGAGGAACAGGTGGCGGTGCGCTCCACCGGGGTCCACGGACGCCGCCTCCGGCCCGCCCCGTCGTCCGGGCCCTCCTCACCGGAACGTACGCGCCCGCGATGGCGGGGTACGGTCCTCGTCACCGGTGGCACCGGAGGCGTCGGCTCGCACACGGCGCGCTGGCTCGCGGGCCAGGGCGCGGAGCGGCTACTGCTGGTGAGCCGTCGCGGTGCCGACGCACCCGGTGCGGACGCGCTGCGGGCGGAACTGACGGCGCTGGGCGCCGAAGTGGCCCTCGCGGCCTGCGACGTCGCCGACCCGGCCGCACTGGCGGCACTGCTCGCCGGCATCCCGGCGCGGCACCCGCTGTCCGCCGTCATCCACGCGGCGGGCGTCCTCGACGACGGTGTGCTCGACGCGCTGGACCCCGCGCGGCTCGCCGTGGTGCTGCGCGCCAAGCTGACCACCGCACGGAACCTGCACGAGGCCACCGCGGGTCTCGACCTGTCGGCCTTCGTGGTGTTCTCGTCGGTGATGGGCGTCCTGGGCAACGCCGGGCAGGGCAACTACGCGGCCGCCAACGCCGCCGTCGACGCACTCGTCGCCGTCCGCCGGGCGGCCGGGCTGCCCGGCACGTCCGTGGCCTGGGGCGCCTGGGCCGGGCCGGGCATGCTGGCGGACGACGTCGCCGCGCGGCTGCGGGACCTCGGCATGCCGGTGATGGAGCCCGAGACGGCCGTCACCGCGATCGGCCGGGCACTCGCGGAGGACGACGCGCTGGTCGTGGTCGCCGACGTCGACTGGCGGCGCTTCACCACGGGCACGGGCCTGCGGTCCACCGCCCTGCTCGACGGGATACCGGACCTGGCCGCCGAGAGGCCCCTCCCCGACACCACCGCACCACCGGCGGGCCGGGAGGGCGGCGGCTCCACCGACGCCCTGCGGCAGCGGATCGCCGTACTGCCGCGCCACGAGGACCGGGTCAGGGCCCTCACCGAACTGGTACGCACCCACGCGGCGACGGTCCTGCGCCACCCCGACGCCGACGCGGTCCAGCCCGGAAAGGCGTTCTCCGCGCTCGGCTTCGACTCGCTGACGGCGGTCGAGCTGCGCAACCGGCTCGCCGCCGTCACCGGACTGGCCCTGCCCGCAGCCGTCCTGTTCGACCACCCGACGCCGTCGGCACTGGCCGGCCGGCTGCTCGCGGACCTGGACCTGCCGGACGCGCCGAGCGGCACCGCCGGGTCCGCCCGCTCCGTCGGCGCCGAGGCGAGCCGGGCGGCGGAGCCCGGCAGCGGCGAGCCGATCGCGATCGTCGGCATGGGCTGCCGCTTCCCCGGTGGGGTCGCGCGGCCCGAGGACTTCTGGGACCTGGTCTCGCAGGGCGTCGACGCCGTCGGCGACTGGCCGTCGAACCGGGGCTGGGACACCGAGGGGCTGTACGACCCGGACCCCGACCGCGCCGGTACCACGTACAGCAGGCAGGGTGGCTTCCTGCACGACGTCCCCGAGTTCGACGCGGAGTTCTTCGGTATATCGCCGCGTGAGGCCCTGGCCATGGACCCGCAGCAGCGGCTGCTCCTGGAAACCGCCTGGGAGGCGGTCGAGGGCGCCGGGCAGGACCCGACCGCGCTGAAGGACCGGCAGGTCGGCGTCTACATCGGTACCAACGGCCAGGACTACTCCGCGCTGCTGGAGGGCGCCGAGGGAGTGTCCGAGGGCCATCTGCTGACCGGGAACACGGCCAGTGTGCTGTCAGGACGGCTGTCCTACGTCCTCGGCCTCCAGGGGCCCTCGCTCACCGTCGACACCGCGTGCTCCTCGTCGCTGGTGGCGCTGCACCTGGCCGTGCAGGCACTGCGGCGCGGCGACTGCGAGCAGGCCCTCGCGGGCGGGGTGACGGTGATGAGCACCCCGCGGCTCTTCGTGGAGTTCAGCCGTCAGCGCGGCCTGGCCGCCGACGGACGGTGCAAGGCGTTCTCGGCGCAGGCGGACGGCACGGGCTGGGGCGAGGGCGCCGGAGTGCTGCTGCTGGAGCGCCACAGCGACGCCCTGCGCCACGGCCACCCCGTACTCGCTCTGATCAGCGGCACCGCCGTGAACCAGGACGGCGCCAGCAACGGGCTCACCGCCCCCAACGGCCCGTCCCAGCAGCAGGTCATCCGTGCCGCCCTGGCCGACGCCGCGCTGCGAGCCGACCAGATCGACGCGGTCGAGGCCCACGGCACCGGCACGAGGCTCGGCGATCCCATCGAAGCGCAGGCGCTCCAGGCCGTCCACGGACCGGCGCGCCCGGCGGACCGTCCGCTGTGGCTCGGCTCGGTGAAGTCGAACATCGGGCACACCCAGGCGGCGGCCGGGGTGGCCGGGGTGATGAAGACGGTGCTGGCCATCCGCCACGGCGAACTGCCGGGAACCCTTCACGCCGGGACGCCGAACCCCCACGTGGACTGGTCCGGCGGTGGTATCCGTCTGCTCAGCGCGCGCACCCCGTGGCCGGAGACCGGGAGCCCGCGCCGGGCGGGCGTGTCGTCGTTCGGCATCAGCGGCACCAACGCGCACGTGATCATCGAGCAGGCTCCGGCCATCGCGGTCGTGCCCGCTCCGGACCGGACCGACACCTCGGGCCTGACCGACGCCCCGGACGTGCCTGTCCCGGACACCGCCGCCGCCGCGACGGCCGTCGCGGCGGTCACCGCCGTCCCCACCGCCCGCCGTACCGGTCCGCCCGTGCCGCTGCTGCTCTCGGCCAGGACACCCGAGGCCCTGCGGGCACAGGCCGGCCGGCTGGTGAGCCGGCTCGATGCCGACCCGGACCTCGAACTGGCGGACGTCGCCTATTCGCTCGCCACGGGACGAGCCCCGCTCGAACACCGGGCCGCCGTCCTGGGACGGGACCGGGCGGCCGTCCGGCGCTCGCTCACCGCACTCGCACGCGGCACGTCGGCGGGCCGACCGCTCACCGGCGGCGCCGTACGCTCCGGCAGGACCGCCTTCCTCTTCCCGGGACAGGGCAGCCAACGGGCCGGGGCGGGTGCGGAGCTCTACCGTGACGACCCGGTCTTCGCCGACGCCCTCGACGAGGTGCTGACCGGCTTCGACCCGCACCTCGACCTGCGCCTGCGCGACATCCTGTTCGCCGGGCCCACAACCCCCGGCGCGGACCTGCTCGACCGCACCCGGTACACCCAGCCCGCGTTGTTCGCCCTGGAGACGGCGCTGTTCCGGCTCGTACGGCACTGGGGTGTGCGGCCCGACCTGCTGATGGGGCACTCCATCGGTGAACTCGCCGCCGCCCACGCGGCGGGCGTGCTGGACCTGCCCGACGCCTGCGCGCTCGTGGCCGCCCGGGGACGGCTGATGGACGAACTGCCCGAGGGCGGGGCGATGGTGGCGGTGGAGGCCACCGAGGAGGAGGTGCGCCAGGCCCTGCTGGACGACCGCACCGGGCACCCCGTCCCGGAGCGGGAGACGGACCCGGCCACCGGCCGGGACGCGGTGGACATCGCCGCCGTCAACGGGCCCGCCTCCGTGGTCCTGTCCGGTGACGCGGACGCGGTACGGCGCCTGGCCGGGGCGTTCCGCTCCCGAGGACGGCGGACCCGGCGCCTGAGCGTGAGCCACGCGTTCCACTCCGCCCGGATGGACGGGATGCTCGACGCGTTCCGGGACGTGGCCGAGTCGCTGACCTACCACGCGCCCGGCATCGAGATCGTCTCCAACCTGACCGGGCGTACGGCCACGGCCACCGAGCTCAGCTCCCCCGACCACTGGGTACGCCACGTCCGGGGCACCGTGCGCTTCCTGGAAGGCGCCCACCGGCTGCGTGCCGAGGGCGCGACGACGTACCTCGAACTCGGGCCGGGCGGCGTGCTGTCCGGCATGCTCCACGCCTGCCTCTCCGACCCCGGCCCCGGCCCCGCCCCCGCTCCGGGCGGAACCGACGACACCGGGACGGTGCCGCTGCTGCGCGACGGCCGTGCCGAGCCGGACGCGGTCCGCACCGCGCTCGCCTCGCTGCACGTGCGCGGCGTACCCGTGGACTGGTCGGCGGGCTGGAGCGGCACCGACGTACGCCGGGTCGATCTGCCCACGTACGCCTTCCAGCGCAGGCGCTTCTGGCCGGAAGCCGCCCTGGACCCGGCCCCCGCCGCCTGGCGCCGCCGGGGGACCGCCGCCCCCGCCGGCCCCCACCGCTACCGCATCGCGTGGGAGCCGCTCACCACGCCCGCGGAACCCCGCCTCTCCGGTCGCTGGCTGCTCGTCACCCCGGACGGGCCCGGCGCCGAGGACACCGCGCTCGCCTGCGAACAGGCCCTCGCCGGACACGGCGCCGACGTGGTGGTGATCCGGGTCGGGGCCGCCGTCGAACGCGCCGAACTGGCCCTGCTGCTACCGGAGTTCGGTTCACTGGAGGGCGTCCTGTCCCTGCTGGTCCTGGCTGAGCCACCCCACCCGGGCCCGCCGACGCCCGACACCTGCCTGACCGGGACCCTGCTGCTGCTCCAGGCACTGGGCGACAGCGGCATCGACGCACCCCTGTGGTGCGCCACCCGTGGTGCGGTGGCGGCCGAGGGCACGGAGGAAGTCCGTCCCGAGCAGGCCCAGATATGGGGCCTGGGCCGGGTGGCGGCACTGGAGCACCCGCTGCGCTGGGGCGGCCTGGTCGATCTGCCGGACCTGCTGGACGGGCCCGCGCTGGACGGGCTGTGCGCGGTGCTGGCCGGACGGGACGGCGAGGACCAGGTGGCCGTACGCGCGCCGGTACCGCTGGGCCGCCGGCTCGTCCCCGCGCCGGAGCCCGTGACACCCGCGCCCGCACCGTGGACGTCGCGCGGCACGGTCCTCGTCACCGGCGGCACCGGCGGCCTCGGCGCCCAGGTGGCGCGCTGGCTCGCGGAGCGCGGGGCGGAACACCTCGTCCTCCTCAGCCGGCGGGGCCCCCAGGCCCCCGGAGCCGACGCGCTGATCGACGCCCTGGCGGCGCTCGGCGCCCGGAGCACCCTGCTGGCCTGCGACGTCGCCGACCGCGCCGCGCTGGAACGGGTCCTGGAGCGGTTGCGCGACGCGGGCGACACCGTACGGGGCGTGGTGCACACCGCGGGACTCACCTCGGACACCGCGCTGATGGACTGCACACCGGAGGAACTGGCCCGGCGGACGGCGGCCAAGACGCGCGGCGCGGCCCACCTCCACGCCCTGTTCGAAGGCCGCCCCCTGGACACCTTCGTGCTGTTCTCCTCGATCTCGGGCACCTGGGGCAGCGGTGGCCAGGGCGCGTACGCGGCGGCCAACGCCTACCTGGACGGCCTCGCCGCGGCGAGGCGACGCCGGGGCCTGACGGCGACCTCGGTGGCCTGGGGCCCCTGGGCCGGCGCGGGTATGGCCGCCGGTGCCGTGGGCGACGGCCTGCGCCGCCACGGGCTGGTGCCGATGGCTCCCGAGGCGGCGCTCGCCGCGCTCGGCCTGGCGCTGGCGCTGGACGAGAGCGAACCGGTCGTCGCCGAGCTGGACTGGAGCCGCTTCGCGCCCACCTTCGGTTCGGCACGGGACAGCGCGCTGCTGCGCGGCCTGCCGGCCGCCCCGGAGCCCGGGGCGGCGGACGCCCCCGCCGGGCCCGGTACGGACGGCGAACCGTCGTGGCGGCACCGGCTGCGCCGGCTCTCCGAGCCCGAGGGCCGCAAACTGCTGACGGAACTGGTCCGCGGCGAAGCGGCCGCCGTACTGGGCCACGAGTCGGCCGCCGGCTTCGCGGCCGAGCGCCCGTTCCGTGAGGTCGGCTTCGACTCGCTCACCGCCGTCGAACTCCGCAACCGGCTGGTCGCGTCCACCGCTCTGCCGCTCGCGCTCACCGCCGTCTTCGACCACCCGACGGCGGCCGCCCTCGCCGCGCACCTCTTCGCCGGGCTGAGCGGCACGGAACCGGACACCGACGGCACGACCGGCACGGCCGCAGCGGACCTGGCGGCCGGCGTCGGCGACGCGGCCGGGCCCGCGGCGGCCGACGAGCCCCTGGCGATCGTCTCGATGGCCTGCCGGTTCCCGGGCGGCGTCCGCTCGCCCGACGACCTGTGGCGGCTGGTGGCCGACGGAGTGGACGCGGTCACCGCGCTGCCCGCCGACCGCGGCTGGTCGCTGGACACCCTCTACGACCCGGACCCCCTGCACCCGGGCACCTTCTACACCACCGGCGGCGGATTCCTGGACGGGGCGGCCGAGTTCGACGCGGAATTCTTCGGCATCTCCCCGCGTGAGGCACTGGCCATGGACCCGCAGCAGCGACTGCTGCTCGAAACCAGCTGGGAGGCACTGGAGCGGGCGGGGCTCGATCCCGCGTCGGTACGCGGCAGCGAGGGCGGCGTCTACGTCGGCGTCGCCGCCCAGGGTTACGGTACCGGCCCGCAGAACCCGTCCGACGAGGTCGAAGGGCACCTCCTCAGCGGCACGGTCACCAGCGTCGCCTCCGGCCGTGTCGCGTACACCCTCGGACTCGGCGGGCCCGCCGTGACCGTGGAAACGGCCTGCTCGTCCTCGCTGGTGGCACTGCACCTGGCCGGCCAGGCACTGCGCGCCGGTGACTGCTCGTTCGCGCTGGTCGGCGGCGCCGCGGTGATGGCGAGCCCGGACGTCTTCGTCGAGTTCAGCCGTCAGCAGGGCCTGTCGCCCGACGGCCGCTGCCGCTCCTTCGCCGAAGGGGCGAACGGCACGGGCTGGGGCGAAGGGGTGGGCGTCCTGCTGGTGGAACGCCTCTCCGACGCGCGCCGCCTCGGGCATCCGGTCCTCGCCCTCGTACGGGGCACCGCGGTGAACCAGGACGGTGCCAGCAACGGCCTCACCGCCCCGAGCGGCCCCGCACAGCAGCGGGTGATCAGGACCGCGCTGGCCACGGCGGGACTGTCCGGCGCCGACATCGACCTGGTCGAGGCGCACGGCACCGGCACCGTGCTCGGCGACCCCATCGAGGCCCAGGCACTCCTGGCCACCTACGGCCAGGACAGGCCCGCCGACCGCCCGCTGTGGCTGGGGTCGCTGAAGTCCAACATCGGGCACACCCAGGCCGCCGCCGGAGTCGCCGGAGTCATCAAGACGGTGCTCGCCCTGCGGAACGGCGTGCTCCCCGGCACCCTGCACGCACAGGAGGCGTCCAGCCGGGTGGACTGGTCGGCCGGCGCGGTCCGGCTGCTCACGAACGCCCGCCCCTGGGACGCCCCGGACGGGGACCGGCCGCGCCGGGCCGGTGTCTCCGCGTTCGGCATGAGCGGCACCAACGCCCACGCCGTCCTGGAGGAAGCACCCGCCCTCGAAGCCCCGTTGGCCCAGGACACCGGCCGCGAACCGTCCGAGGACACCGGGACCACGGTCCCGTGGCTGCTCTCCGCCATGACCCCCGCGGCCCTGCGCCGACAGGCGCGCCGACTGGGCGAGCACCTGCGGGCCGACCCCGACGGGGGCGCCGCCGGACCGGCCCGCGCGCTCGCCGCCACCCGCCCCGCCCTGCCCTTCCGGGCGGCCGCCACCGGCCGCGACCGCGACGCGCTCCTCGGCTGGCTGGACGCCCTCGCGGCGGGAGAACCCGCGCCCGACGCCGTGCGGGACCGGGCGCGCGGCGGCCGTACGGTCTTCGTCTTTCCCGGCCAGGGCTCGCAGTGGGCCGGCATGGCCGTGGCGGCGCTCGACACCTCCGAGACGTTCGCCGCGGCCATCGACGCCTGCGAACGGGCGCTCGCCCCGCACACCGACTGGTCCCTGACCGAGGTGCTGCGCGGCGCGCCCGGCGCACCGACGCCCGACCGCGTGGACGTCGTCCAGCCGGTGCTCTTCGCCGTGATGGTCGCGCTGGCCGCGCACTGGCGCGCCACCGGGGTCACCCCGGACGCGGTCGTCGGACACAGCCAGGGCGAGATCGCCGCCGCCTGCGTCGCCGGAGCGCTGTCGCTCGACGACGCGGCCCTCGTGGTGGCGCTGCGCAGCCGGGCGCTGCTGAGGCTGGCGGGACGCGGCGGCATGGTGTCGGTCGCCGCCTCCACCGAGCGGACCACGCGTCTGCTGCCCGCCGGGGGACGGGTGTGCGTGGCCGCGGTGAACGGCCCCGGAGCCGTGGTCGTCGCCGGGGAGCCCCAGGAGCTGGCCGCCCTGCTCGCGGCCTGCGAGCGAGAAGGCGTACGGGCGAGGACGATCCCGGTGGACTACGCGGCCCACTCGGCCCAGGTCGCCGAGATCGAGGACGAACTGCGCGAAGCTCTCACCGGGATACGCCCCCGCGCCTCGGCCGTCCCGCTCTACTCGACGGTGACCGGCGAACCCGTCGCCGGAGAATCGCTCGACGCCTCCTACTGGTACCGCAACCTGCGCGAGCCGGTCGGCTTCGCCGGTGCGACCCGCACCCTGCTGGACGCGGGTCACACCCTGTTCGTCGAGGTCAGCCCGCACCCGGTGCTGCTCGCCGGGATCGAGGCGGTGGCCGCGGAGGCCGGGCGGGAGGTGGCGGCGGTCGGTACGCTGCGGCGCGGCGACGGCGGCCGGGACCGGCTGCTGGCCTCCCTGACCGAGGCGTGGGCGGCGGGCGGCGGTCCGGTGGACTGGTCGCCCTGGACCGGGACCTCAGGGCCGGGCGTCCCCTCCCACCCCCTCCCGACCTACCCCTTCCAGCGCGACCGCTACTGGCTGCCCACACCGGGCCGGACGGCCGCCGCGCCCGCCACCGGGGCGCCGGCCGAGAGCACGGCGGAGGCCGCGGGCGACGACGACGGCACCCCCGCCGTACGACTGGCCGCCCGGCTGGCCCCGCTGGAGGGGCAGGCACGCCGTCAAGCGGTACTCGACCTGGTCATCCGGCACGCGGCCGCGGTCCTCGGCCATCCCGGAGCCGGTCCGGTGCGCCCGGAACGCTCCTTCTCCGACGTCGGCTTCGACTCCATGCTCGCGGTGCGGTTCAGGAACACGCTGTGTCAGGCCACCGGGCTGGCCGTCCCGCCGACGGTCGTCTTCGACCATCCGACGCCCGACGCGCTCGCCGGCTACCTGGACGCGGAGCTGTCCTCCGCACCCGAACCGCCCTCGCCGCTGCTGGCAGAACTGGACCGGCTGGCCGCGCTCCTCGCGACCGTCCCGCCCGGAGCGGCCGGCACCGACGGGGTCGGCGAACGGCTGAACCAACTGCTGCGCGGCTGGGACCGGCGCACCGGCGCGCCGGGCGGAGACGCACCACCGCCCGGACCGGTGGACGACACCGCCACGGCGACGGAAACGGCGACGGCGGACGAGTTGTTCGCCCTGCTCGACAACGACTTCGGCAACGCCTGAGAGAGAGCTGGCACTGATGTCCGACGACAAGAAGCTGCTCGACTACCTCAGGCGCGCCACCGCGGACCTCGGTGACGCCCGGAGGCAGCTGCGCGAGGCCGAGCAGGCCCGCCATGAACCGATCGCCGTCGTCTCCATGGCCTGCCGCTATCCCGGCGGCGCCCACACGCCCGAACTGCTCTGGGATCTGGTCTCCCGGGGAGCCGACGCGGTCTCCGGCTGGCCGGTGAACCGCGGCTGGGACCTGGAGGGCCTCTACGACCCTGACCCCGACCACTCCGGCACCTCCTACACCCGGCACGGCGGCTTCCTCCACGACGCGGCCGACTTCGACGCGGAGTTCTTCGGCATCTCGCCGCGCGAGGCCCTGGCGACCGACCCCCAACAGCGGCTGGCGCTGGAGACCGCCTGGGAGGCGGTCGAGCGGGCCGCGATCGACCCCCGCGCGCTGCGGCGCACCGGCACGGGTGTCTTCCTCGGGGCGATCGGCAACGGCTACGGCGCGGGCTCGCGCCACCTCCCCGACGTCCAGGGCCTGTTGGACACCGGGACCGCGAGCAGTGTGGTCTCCGGCCGGATCGCCTACACCCTGGGCCTGGAAGGGCCCGCGGTGACCGTGGACACGGCCTGCTCCTCCTCCCTGGTCGCGCTGCATCTCGCGATCAGGGCCCTGCGGGCGGGCGACTGCACGCTGGCCCTGGCCGGTGGTGTGTCGGTGATGGCGACCCCCGACGCGTTCGTGGCGTTCAGCCGCCAGCGCGCGTTGTCGGCCGACGGCCGCTGCAAGGCGTTCGGGGCCGACGCGGACGGAACCGGCTGGTCCGAGGGCGCCGGAGTCCTGCTGCTGGAACGGCTGTCGGACGCCCGGCGCAACGGGCACCCGGTGCTGGCCGTCATCCGCGGTTCCGCCACGAACCAGGACGGTGCGAGCAACGGTCTGACGGCGCCGAGCGGTCCGTCGCAGCAGCGGGTGATCCGTGCGGCGTTGGCGGACGCGGGGCTGACGGCGTCCGAGGTGGACGTGGTGGAGGCGCACGGCACCGGCACCACCCTCGGCGACCCGATCGAGGCGCAGGCCCTGCTGGCCACGTACGGCCAGGGCCGGCCCGCCGAACGGCCCTTGTGGCTGGGCTCGTTGAAGTCGAACATCGGCCACACCTCGGCGGCGGCCGGAGTGGGCGGCGTCATCAAGATGGTGCTGGCGATCGGGCACGGCGAACTGCCCCGAACCCTGCACGCGGACCGGCCGACGCCCATGGTGGACTGGGCGTCGGGGGCCGTGGAAATCCTCTCCGAGGCCCGCGCCTGGGACGACACGGGACACCCCCGCCGGGCGGGTGTCTCCGCCTTCGGCGTCAGCGGCACAAACGTCCACCTGATCGTGGAACAGGCCCCGGCCGAGGAAGCCGAACCGGTGGCCGAACCCGCTGCCGACGGCGACGCGTACCCGCTGCCCTGGGTGCTGTCGGGGCGTACCGACGAGGCGCTGCGCGACCAGGCGGCCCGGCTGCTGGCACACCTGGACGCCGGTCCCGGACCCCTGCGGGCCGCCGGCACCGGCCGCGCCCTCGCCCTCACGCGTACCGCCTTCGAGCGGCGGGCCGTGGTCGTGGGAACCGGCCCGGACCAGCTGATCGACGGCGTGAAAGCCCTGGCCGAGGGCCGGTCGGTGCCGGGGCTGGTGCGGGGTGACGGGGTGTCGTCGGGTCGTGCGGTGTTGGTGTTTCCGGGTCAGGGTTCGCAGTGGGTGGGGATGGCCGCTGAGTTGTTGGGTGGGTCGGGGGTGTTCGCGGGGCGGATGGCTGAGTGTGAGCGGGCGTTGGCGCCTTTTGTGGATTGGTCGTTGGCGGAGGCGTTGGGTTCGGAGCGTTTGTTGGCGCGGGTTGATGTGGTGCAGCCGGTGTTGTGGGCGGTGATGGTGTCGTTGGCGGAGGTGTGGCGGTCGTTCGGTGTGGTTCCGGATGCGGTGGTCGGCCACTCCCAGGGTGAGATCGCGGCCGCTTGCGTGGCGGGCGGCCTGAGCCTCGACGACGGTGCCCGCGCGGTCGCGTTGCGTTCCCGTGCGGTGGGGGTGTTGGCGGGTCGGGGTGGTATGGCGTCGGTGTCGTTGCCGGTGGGTGAGGTGCGTGGGCGTCTGGCTGGTTGGGGTGGTCGGTTGTCGGTGGCGGCGGTGAATGGGCCGTTGTCGACGGTGGTGTCGGGTGACGCGGACGCGGTCGCTGAGCTGGTGGACGGATGTGTCGCTGAAGGTGTGCGGGCGCGGTTGATCGAGGTGGATTACGCGTCGCATTCCTCGCATGTGGAGGAGATCCGTGAGGGGTTGCTTTCCGATCTGGCCGGGGTTGCTCCTGTCTCGGGTTCGGTGCCGTTCTTTTCGACGGTGACGGGTGGCTGGCTGGATACGAAGTCTTTGGATGCCGGGTACTGGTACCGGAATCTTCGGGAGACGGTGGAGTTCGGGAAGGCCACGGACACGTTGTTGGGGGAGGGATTCCGGTTCTTCGTGGAGGCCAGTCCGCACCCCGTGCTCACCTTCGGTGTCCAGCAGACCGCCGACAAGGCCGACACCGCCGGCTCCGCGCAGGGCCCCGCCGTGGTCGTCGGCACGCTGCGGCGCGGCGAGGGCGGCCTCGACCGCTTCCTGACCTCTCTGGGAGAGGCCCATGCGGGCGGTCTGTCGCCCGACTGGGACCGGGTGTTCGCCGGACACCATCCGGACGGCGGCGTCTCCCTGCCCACCTACCCCTTCCAGCGCCGCCCGTACTGGCTGGAGGACACCGGCCCGGCGGCGGGCGGTCCTTCCGGTACGTCCTCGGAGGGCGACGGCTTCTGGGAGGCCTTGGGCGGGGGTGACCTGGAACGGTTCACCACGACTCTCGGGGTGGCACCCGAGGACCCGCTGAACGTGGTGCTGCCCGCGCTCGCCACCTGGCGCGCCGAGCGCACCGAGCGTTCGGTGGCCGACTCCTGGCGCTACCGAGTGACCTGGCGAGCTCTGCCCGAGGGCCCCCCGGCCGCGCTGGACGGCAGTTGGCTCGTACTGTCGTCGGACGGTCAGGCCGAGGACGGCGCGCGCCGGACTGAGGCGACGGTCCACGTCATGGAGCGGGCCGGGGCCTCGGTGGTCCACGTACGGCTCACCGAGGCGGAGGCCGACCGCGCCGTGCTGGCCGACCTGGTCCGCGCCTGCCTCGACGCGCTGCCGGGACCGCTGACGGGAGTGCTGTCGCTGCTCGGCCTCGACGAGCGCCCGCACTCCGCGCACCCCTCCGTCCCGCTGGGCACCGCGCTCAACCTGGCCCTGGTGCAGTCCCTCGGCGACGCCGGGACCGAGGCGCCCCTGTGGTGGGCGACCCGGGGCGCGGTGTCGGTCGGGGGCGAGGACACCGGGAGTGCGGTCAGCGCCGCGCAGCACCTGCTCTGGGGTCTGGGCCGGGTCGCCGCGCTGGAGTTTCCGCAGCGCTGGGGCGGTCTGATCGACCTTCCGGAGGTTCTGGGCACGGACACCGCCTCCCGGCTGTGCCGGGTGCTGGCCGGCGAGGCCGGAGACGAGGACCAGGTGGCCGTACGGGACACCGGCTGCCACGGCCGGCGGCTGGTCCGGTCCGCCCTGGGCGATACCGCGCCGAGGCGGAGCTGGCGGCCCGAGGGCACCGTGCTGATCACCGGCGGTACCGGCGGGATCGGCGCGCAGATCGCCCGCTGGCTGGCCCGGCGGGGAGCCGGGCACCTGGTGCTGGTCAGCCGGCGCGGCGCGGACGCGCCGGGTGCGCCGGAGCTGTCCGAGGAACTGGCCTCCCTCGGCGCCCGGGTCACCCTGGCCCCGTGCGACGTCGGCGACCTGGAGGCTCTGCGGGCACTGAAGGACGGCCTCGAACAGGACGGCCACCGGATCACCAGCGTCTTCCACGCCGCGGGGGCCGGGCTGCTGGTGCCACTGCCCGCCACCGACATGGACGAGTTCGCCGACACCCTCCACGCCAAGGCCGGCGGGGCCAGGAACCTGGACCTGCTCTTCGACCGGGACACGCTCGACGCGTTCGTGCTGTTCTCCTCCATCTCCGGGGTGTGGGGCAGCGCCGTCCACGGCGCCTACGCCGCCGCCAACGCCTGTCTCGACGGCCTCGCCGAGGACCGCAGGAGCCGTGGCCTCGCCGCGACCTCCGTGGTGTGGGGGATCTGGAACCCCGAGGGCGGCGCCGGGATGGCGGCCGAACTGGTGGAGGAGACCCTGCGCGGCCACGGCGTGCTCTTCATGCCGCCCGCGGTCGCGATCACCGCGCTCCAGCAGGTCCTGGACCACGACGAGACGGTGGTCGTGGTCGCCGACATCGACTGGGACCGCTTCGCGACGGTGTTCACCTCGGCGCGCCCCAGCCCGCTGATCGGTGAACTCCCCGAGGTGCGCGCCGCGCTGGCCGCCGAACCGGCGACCGCGGGGACCGGGGCCGAGGAAACGTCCTCGGCGCTGCGCGACCGGCTGGAGCCGCTCCCCGCGGCCGAGCGGACCCGGGTGCTGACCGACCTGGTCCGGACCCACGCGGCCACCGTCCTCGGCCACGGCTCGCCGGACGCGGTCGCCCCCGCCCGTGCCTTCCGCGACCTGGGCTTCGACTCACTGACCGCCGTGGACATGCGCAACCGGCTCAACACCGCCACCGGCCTGCGGCTCCCGGTCACCGTCGTCTTCGACTACGTGTCGGCGACCGCGCTCGCCCGGCACCTGGAGACCGGACTGCTGGGCGCCACCGAGGAGCCCGCCCCCGTCCGGCAGCCCCCGCCGGCCCCGCCCGCCACGGACGACGACCCCGTCGTGATCGTCTCCATGAGCTGCCGCTACCCCGGCGGCGTACGCACCCCCGAGGACCTGTGGCGCCTGGTCGCCGACGGACGGGACGCCGTCTCCGGGCTGCCGACCGACCGGGGCTGGGACCTCGACGCGCTGTACGACGCGGACCCCGACCGGCCCGGCAGGAGCTACACCGCCGCGGGCGGATTCGTCCAGGACGCGGACCGGTTCGACCCCGGATTCTTCGGGATCTCACCGCGCGAGGCCCTGGCCATGGACCCGCAGCAGCGACTGCTGCTCGAAACCTCCTGGGAGGCGATCGAGCGCGCCGGCATCGACCCGGCGTCCCTGCACGGCACCCCGACCGGGATCTTCGCCGGCGCCTCCTACCAGGGCTACGGCGGCACCCTGCGCGACGTCCCCGACGAACTGGAGGGCCTGTTCATCGCGGGCATCTCCACCAGCGTCCTGTCCGGGAGGGTCGCCTACCAACTCGGCCTCCAGGGGCCCGCCGTGACCGTGGACACGGCCTGCTCCTCGTCACTGGTCGCGGTCCACCTCGCCGCGCAGTCGCTGCGCTCGGGCGAATGCGCACTGGCACTGGCGGGCGGCGCCACGGTGATGGGCACCCCGCTGTCGTTCACCGGCTTCAGCCGGCAGCGGGGACTCGCCGAAGACGGGCGCTGCAAGTCCTTCGCCGCCTCGGCGGACGGCTTCGGCATGGCCGAGGGCGTGGGCCTGCTCGTCCTGGAACGCCTCTCGGACGCCCGCCGCAACGGCCATCCCGTGCTCGCGGTGCTGCGCGGCTCGGCGATCAACCAGGACGGCGCGAGCAACGGGCTGACCGCGCCCAGCGGCCTGGCCCAGCAGCGGGTGATCCGCGACGCGCTGGCGAACGCCCGGCTGACCACCGCCGACGTGGACGCCGTCGAGGCGCACGGCACCGGTACCCGGCTGGGCGACCCGATCGAGGCCGACGCGCTGCTGGCCACCTACGGCCAGGACCGGCCGGCCGACAGGCCGGTGTGGCTCGGGTCGCTGAAGTCGAACATCGGGCACACCCAGGCCGCCGCCGGGGTCGGCGGCATCATCAAGATGGTGCTGGCCATGGAACACGGCGAGCTGCCGCGGACCCTGCACATCGACCGGCCGTCCCCGAACGTCGACTGGACGGCGGGCGCCGTCGCGCTGCTGACCGAGGCCACACCCTGGCCGGAGACCGGCCGGCCGCGCCGGGCCGGAGTGTCCTCGTTCGGCCTGAGCGGTACCAACGCCCACGTCCTCGTCGAGCAGCCGCCCGCCGAGCCCGCACTCCCCCTGTCCGCCGTGCCGGCCGGGTCCGGACCGGCCGTCGTGTCCGACGCGCCTGCCGTACCCGTCCGCACCGCCGGGTCGTCCGCCGGGAACGGTGCGACGGACGCGGGCGCTCCGCGGGCCACCGTCCCGTGGGTCCTGTCCGGGCGGACCGCCGAGGCGGTGAAAGCCCAGGCGGAGCGGCTGCACACGTACCTGACGGAGCATCCGGAGCTGTCGTCCGTCGACGTCGGCCACTCCCTGGCCACCACCAGGACCGCCTTCGAGCACCGCGCGGCCGTCGTCGGTGAGGACCGCGCGGCCCTGCTGGGCGGCCTGGCCGCGCTGGCCTCGGGAAACCGCGCACCCGGTCTGGTCGAGGGCACCGTCGCCCGGTCGGCCAGGACCGTCTTCGTCTTCCCCGGCCAGGGATCCCAGTGGGCCGGCATGGCCCGCGAACTGCTCGACCACGCCCCGGCCTTCGCCGACCGGATCGCGGCCTGTGAACGCGCCCTCGCCCCGTACCTGGACTGGTCGCCGCTCGCGGTCCTGCGGGAGGAGCCCGACGCGCCCCCGCTGGACCGGGTGGATGTGGTGCAGCCGGTGCTGTTCGCCATGATGGTGTCGCTGGCCGAGCTGTGGCGGGCGCACGGGATCGTCCCCGACGCCGTGGTCGGCCACTCCCAGGGGGAGATCGCCGCCGCCTGCGTGGCCGGCGCGCTCTCGCTGGACGACGCGGCCCGGATCGTCGCCCTGCGCAGCCGGGCCCTGCTGGCCCTGACCGGCCGTGGCGGCATGCTGTTCGTGCCGCAGCCCGTCGAGACCGTACGCGAAGCGCTGTCCGCCCACGGCGGAGCACTCGACGTCGCCGCGGTCAACGGGCCGACGTCGGTGACGGTCTCCGGTGACCCGGCGGCTCTGGAACGACTGCGCGACCGGTACGCCGAAGCGGGTGTCCTGACCTGGCCGGTCCCCGGCGTGGACTTCGCCGGACACTCGCCCCAGGTGGAGGAGCTCCGGGAGGAACTGCTCACCCTCCTCGGCGGCACCACGCCGCGGACGTCCGACGTCCCGTTCTACTCCACGGTCAGCGGCGGCCCCGTGGACACCCTGGGCCTGGACGCCACGTACTGGTACGAGAACCTGCGCCGGCCCGTGGAGTTCGGACGGGCGGTCGACGCGCTCATCGCCGACGGACACCACACCTTCGTCGAGTGCAGCACCCATCCCGCGCTGACCGTCTGGCTCCAGCAGGCCGTCGAAGCGGCCGGCGCCGGCGACGGAACCGTCGTCGGCACCCTGCGCCGCGCCGAGGGCGGCCCCGGCCGCTTCCTCGCCGCGCTCACCGAACTCCAGGTACGCGGACTGCCGGTGGACTGGGGCACGGTGTTCGCGGGAACCGGCGCGCGCAAGCGGCCCCTGCCCACCTACGCCTTCCAGCGGCAGCGCTACTGGCTCGACACCACCGCCCCCGACCGGCCCGCCACCGCCACCACCGGCACCGGCACCGGCCCGGCCGACTCCGGCTTCTGGGAGGCGGTCGAGCACGGGGACCTGGACGCCCTCGCCACCACCCTGCGGGTCGAGGACGGGGAACCGCGGGCCTCCCTCGCCTCCCTGGTGCCCACCCTCGCCGAGTGGGCGCGCGGCCGGGCCGACGACCGGAGTGCCGACAGCTGGCGCTACCGGGTCGCCTGGAAGCCCCTGCCGGCACCCGAGCGGCCCCGGTTCACCGGCGGCTGGCTCGTCGTCGTCCCGGCCGGCGCCGCCGACGATCCGGCCGTCGCGTTCGCCGTGGACTCCCTGCGCGGACACGGCGCCACCCCCGTCCTGGTCGAGGCGGGCCCCGACGCGACCGACCGGACACGGTTCGCCGCACTGCTCCGCGACGCCCACGACCACACCGACGGGCCACCCGCGGGGATCCTGTCGCTGCTCGCCCTGGCCGAAGAGCCCCACGGCGAGGGATCGGCGCTTCCCCGCGGCCTCACCCTGACCGTCGCACTCCTCCAGGCCCTGGGTGACCTCGGCACCGACGCCCCGCTCTGGTGCGCCACCCGGGGCGCGGTGTCGGTCGGCCGCTCCGACCGGATCCACAGCACGCTCCAGGCCCTGGTCTGGGGTCTCGGCGGGGTCGCCGGCGTCGAGTACCCGCAGCGGTGGGCCGGCCTGGTCGACCTGCCGCGACGGCTCGACCACCGGGCCGCGACCTGGCTCGCCGAAGCGCTGACGGGCCCCGACGGCGAGGACCAGCTGGCGGTACGCGCCACCGGCCTCTACGGCCGCAGGGTCGTCCACGCCGGACTCGGTGACACCGCGCCCGTACGCGACTGGACACCCGAGGGCACGGTCCTGATCACCGGCGGCACCGGCGGCCTCGGTGCCCAGATCGCCCGATGGCTCGCCCGCACCGGCATCGCGCACCTGCTGCTCACCAGCCGGCGCGGCGCCGAGGCCCCGGGGGCCGACGCCCTCCTGGCCGAACTGCGCGGACTCGGCGCCGCCGCCACCGCGGTGGCCTGCGACGTCGCGGACCGCGACGCACTGGCGGACCTGCTCGCCGGCATTCCGGCCGAGCGCCCGCTGCGCGCCGTACTGCACACCGCGGGCGTCCTCGACGACGGGGTGATCGACTCGATCACCCCCGGACGCGCCGCCGGGGTCCTGCGCCCCAAGCTCGACGGCGCACGCAACCTCGACGCGCTCACCCGAGAACTCGACCTCACCGCCTTCGTGCTGTTCTCCTCACTCGCCGGCACGCTCGGCGGCACCGGCCAGGGCAGCTACGCCGCCGCCAACGCCTACCTTGACGCGCTGGCCCGGCAGCGCCGCGACCTCGGACTGCCCGGCACCTCGGTGGCCTGGGGCCTGTGGGGCGGCGACAGCCTCGCCTCCGGAGCGGTCGCCGAACGGCTGATCCGCGACGGCCTGCCCGCCATGGACCCCACCACGGCCACGGTCGCGCTGCGCCAGGCCCTCGACCACGACGACACGGCCGTCCTCGTCGCCGACTTCGCCTGGGACCGCTTCACCCGGGCGTTCACCGCGCTCCGGCCCAGCCCCGCCCTCGGGGACCTGCCCGAGGTACGGGAGGTACTGGCCGCCCCGGACGGACCCCGGAGCACGGCCGACGGCGCCGAGCCGCCGGCCCTGCGGCTGGCCGCACTGCCCCCGGCGGAGCGGGACCGGGAACTGCTGGACCTGGTCCGCCGCGAGGTCGCCGCCGTGCTCGGCCACCCCGGGCCCGAGGCGGTGGGACCCGACCAGGCGTTCAAGGACATCGGCTTCGACTCGCTGACCGCCGTCGAACTGCGCAACCGGCTCGCCGCGGCCACCGGCCTGCGCCTGTCGGTGACCCTGGCCTTCGACTACCCCACGGCCGCGGACCTGGCCAGACACCTGCGCACCGAACTGCCGGGGGCACCCGCCACGGAGATGCCCGACGCACCCGGGCAGACGCCCGCGGCCGCCGCGGTGCCCGAGGACGAGGCGATCGCCGTGGTCGCCATGAGCTGCCGCTACCCCGGCGGCGTCAGCACCCCCGAGGAGCTGTGGGAGCTCGTCGCGGACGGACAGGACGCGATCACCGGCTTCCCCACCGGACGAGGCTGGGACCTGAACGGCCTCTACGACCCGGACCCGGACCGGGTCGGCAGCACCTACGCGCGGGAAGGCGGCTTCCTCCACGACGCCGACCGCTTCGACCCGGCCTTCTTCGGGATCTCCCCGCGTGAGGCGCTGACCATCGACCCCCAGCAGCGGCTGCTGCTGGAACTCTCCTGGGAGGCGTTCGAGCGCGCCGGGATCGACCCGCTGTCACTCAAGGGCAGCGCGAGCGGCGTCTTCGTCGGATGCAGCCACCACGACTACGGGTCGCGTGTCACCGAACCCTCCGAGGAGTTCGAGGGCTACCTCGGCGTCGGCAGCGCGGGCAGCGTGGCGTCCGGGCGGATCTCGTACAGCCTCGGCCTCGAAGGACCCGCGGTGACCGTGGACACGGCGTGCTCCTCGTCGCTGGTCGCGGTCCACCTCGCGGCCCGGTCGCTGCGGTCCGGCGAATGCTCGCTGGCGCTCGCCGGCGGGGTGACGGTGATGTCCACACCGGGCGCGTTCGTCGAGTTCAGCCGGCAACGGGTCCTCGCCGAGGACGGCCGCTGCAAACCGTTCGCCGCCGCCGCGGACGGCACCTCCTGGGCCGAGGGCGCCGGACTGCTCGTCCTGGAACGCCTTTCGGACGCCCGGCGCAACGGCCACCCGGTGCTCGCCCTCGTACGCGGCTCCGCCGTCAACCAGGACGGCGCCAGCAACGGCCTGACCGCCCCCAACGGACCCTCCCAGCAGCGGGTCATCCGGGCGGCCCTCGCCGACGCCGGACTGACGGCCCTTGAGGTCGACGCGGTGGAGGCGCACGGCACCGGGACCCGGCTGGGCGACCCGATCGAGGCCCAGGCGCTCCTGGCCACGTACGGCCGGGAACGCGACGCGGGGCAGCCGCTGTGGCTGGGATCGCTGAAGTCGAACATCGGGCACAGCCAGGCCGCCGCCGGAGTCGCCGGCATCATCAAGATGGTGCAGGCCATGCGGCACGGGGCGCTGCCACGCACCCTGCACATAGACACGCCGACACCCCACGTGGACTGGTCGGACGGCGCGGTCCGGCTGCTCACCGACGACACCCCGTGGCCGGAGACCGGTCGTCCCCGGCGGGCCGCCGTGTCGTCGTTCGGCGTCAGCGGCACCAACGCCCACACCATCCTCGAACAGCCCACCGAACCGGCCCCGGCCGCCGCCCCCGCAGTCCCCGAGGCCTCCGGCCCGGCCCCGGCCCCGGATACCGGCCCCGTACCCGCCCTGCCCTGGCTGCTCTCCGCCCGCGGCGCGGACGCGCTGCGGGAGCAGGCCGCCCGGCTGCTGCGGCACGTGGAGCACGACCCGGCCCTCGCCGTCGCGGACCTGGGCCGCTCCCTGGCGCTGAACCGCAGCGCCTTCGAGCACCGGGCCGCCCTCACCGGCACGGACCGGCAGACCCTGCTCCAAGGGCTCACCGCCCTCGCCGCCGGCGAGCCGTCGGCGGACCTGGCGAGCGGCGTCACCGGACCTGCCGCGAAGACCGCCTTCCTCTTCCCCGGCCAGGGCAGCCAGCGCACCGGCATGGGCGCCGGACTGTACGCGCGGTTCCCGGTCTTCGCCGACGCCTTCGACGCGGTCTGCGCGGAACTCGACCCGCTGCTCGACCGCCCGCTGCGGGAGGTGATCGACGCGGACCCCGGCGACCGGGACCACGGCCTGCTGGACCGTACCGAGTACACCCAGCCCGCGCTGTTCGCCCTCGGCGTCGCACTGTTCCGGCTCGTCGAGCACTGGGGCGTGCGCCCCGACCGGCTGCTCGGCCACTCCGTGGGAGAGCTGGCCGCCGCCCATGTCGCCGGTGTGTTCACCCTGGCCGACGCCGCGGAGCTGGTGGTCGCCCGGGGTCGGCTGATGCAGGCACTCCCGGCGGGCGGCGCGATGGCCGCCCTCGCCGCCGGGGAGGAGGAGGTACTGCCGCTGCTCGCGGGCCGCGAGAGCGTCGTCGGCCTCGCCGCGGTCAACGGCCCGGCCTCGACCGTGGTCTCCGGCGAGGCGGCGGCGGTGGACGAGATCGCCGCCGTGCTCGCCGCGCGCGGGCGCAAGACCCGGCGGTTGCGCGTCTCCCACGCCTTCCACTCGCCCCTCATGGAGCCCATGCTCGCCGGGTTCCGCGAGGTCGCGGCACGGATCGTCCCGGGAGAGGCCACCGTCCCCGTCATCTCCGGCCTGACGGGCGAGCCGGCCACCTCCGAGCAACTCGGCTCACCGGACCACTGGGTGGAGCATGTGCGCGGCACCGTCCGCTTCCAGGACGGCGTACGCCACCTGGAACGCGACGGCGTCACCGCGTTCCTGGAACTCGGACCCGACGGCGCGCTCACCGCCCTGGGCCAGGACTGCCTGACCGGCGCCACCGACCCCTTCACCGACCCCTTCACCGGCCCCTCTACCGACAGCGCCGCCGCCACCGGCGGCCCGCTGCTGCTGCCCCTGCTGCGCAAGGACCGTCCCGAAGCACCCGCGGCGACGGCCGCCCTGGCCCGGCTGCACGTCGCGGGCGTCCCCGTGGACTGGAACGCCGTCCACTCCGGTGGCCCGTCCCGCCCCGCCGTCGACCTGCCGACCTACGCCTTCCAGCGCGGCAGTTACTGGCTGGAGGCCCGCCCGGCCACCGCGGACCTGCCCGCCGCCGGACTCCAGACGGTCGGCCACCCGCTGCTCGGCGCCGGAACCCAGCTCGCGGACTCCGACGGCTTCCTCTTCACCGGCAGGTTCTCGGTCCGCAGCCACCCCTGGCTGGCCGACCACGGCGTCTACGAGGGCGTGCTGTTCCCCGCCACCGCGTTCCTGGAACTCGCGGTCCGCGCGGGCGACCAGGTCGGCTGCGACCAGATCGAGGAACTGACCCTGGAGGCACCGCTGGTGCTCCCGGCGGGCGGAGCCGTCGCACTCCAGCTCACCGTCGGAAGCCCGGACGCCTCCGGCACCCGCCCGCTGAGCGTCCACGCCCGGCTCGCCGACGACGGCCCCGACGCCCCCTGGACCCGGCACGCGAGCGGCCTGCTCACCTCCGCCGGAGACCCCGGCCCGGCGGACCCGGCCGAATCGGCTGACCCCGCCCCCTGGCCGCCGCCCGGAGCCGTCCCCCTCGACACGGACGGCCTGTACGACCGCTTCGCGGACGGCGGATTCGCCTACGGCCCCGCGTTCCAGGGCCTGCGCGCGGCCTGGCGGCTCGGCGACGAGGTGTACGCCGTCGCGAGCCTGCCGGAAGAGCAGCAGTCGGACGCCGCCGCGTTCGGCCTGCATCCGGCCCTGCTGGACGCCGCCCTGCACGCGCTGGTGTTCGACGTACTGGAGGGACCCGCGCAGGGCTGGCTGCCGTTCTCCTGGAACGGGGTACGCCTGCACGCCTCCGGTGCCACCGAACTCCGGCTGCGGCTGACCCCCTCCGGCCGCGACGCCGTCGCCGTACGGGCGACCGACGCCGCCGGGCGGCCCGTGGTCTCGGCCCGCTCCCTCGTCCTGCGGCCCGTCTCGCCCGACCGCTTCCAGGCCACTCGCGCCGGACACCACGAGGAACTGTTCCGCCCCGAGTGGCAGGTCCTGCCCGAGCGCGCGGGGACGCCGGCGGGCACCGTCTCCGGCCCGGAGTCCTGGACCGTGCTCGGCACCGTGACCCCCCTGCCCTCCGGTGCCGCGCCGCTCCCCGGCCGTACGGTCACCGACCTCGCCGCGCTGTCCGCACTGCTCGACGCGGGCGCCCCGCCGCCCCCGCTGGTCCTGGCCGCCTGCCCGCCCGCCCCCGACCCGCAGGCGCCGCCCGGCACCCTCCGCGACGCGGTCCACGACGGCCTCGGCACGGTCCTCGCCCTGCTGCGCGACTGGCTGGCCGACGAGCGCCTGACCGGCTCCAAGCTGGTCCTGGTCACCGCGGGCGCGGTCCCGGTGACCGGCGACGACGTCCCGGCCCCGGCCCTGGCCGCACTCTGGGGCCTGGTCCGCTCGGCGCAGACCGAGAACCCCGACCGCTTCGTCCTGCTGGACCTGGACGCCCACGAGACCCCGCCCGCCGTACTCGCCGAAGCCCTCGCGTCCGGGGAACCCCAGCTCGCGATCCGGGCCGGAGCCGTCCACATCGCCCGACTGGCCCGGGTACCGCTGTCCGCCACCGGCCGCGCACCCGGCTGGGACGGCGACGGAACCGTCCTGATCACCGGCGGCACCGGCGCCATCGGCGCCCACGTCGCCCGCCACCTGGCCGCCGAACACGGTGTCCGGCACCTGCTGCTGACCAGCCGCAGCGGCCCCGCCGCCGAGGGCGCGGCGGAACTCCTCGCCGAACTCGCCGCCCTGGGCGCGCACGCCGAGATCACCGCCTGCGACGCCGCCGACCGCGACGCCCTCGCGGCCCTCCTGGCCACCCTGCCCCCGGCACACCCCCTGACCGGGGTGGTGCATGCCGCGGGAGTCCTCTCCGACGGCGTCGTCGCCACCATGACGCCCGAGCGACTGGACCTCGTCCTGCGCCCCAAGGTGGACGCGGCCATCAACCTGCACGAACTCACCGCCGGACTGGACCTGTCCGAGTTCGTCCTGTTCTCGTCCATCGCCGGAGTCTTCGGCGGCATGGGCCAGGGCAACTACGCCGCCGCCAACGCCTTCCTGGACGCACTGGCCCACCGGCGCCGCGCCGACGGGCTGTCCGGCCGCTCCCTCGCCTGGGGCCTGTGGGCCAACAGCACCGGGATGACCGGCGGGCTGACCGAGGCGGACCTGCGACGGATCGCCCGGGGCGGGATCGTCGCCTTCGACCCGGCCCAGGGACTGGCGCTGTTCGACACGGCCGGCACCCTCGACGAGCCGGTCGTCCTCCCGCTGCGGCTCGACACCGCGGCCGTCCGCACCCAGGCAGCCACCGGCGGCGTCCCCGCCCTGCTGCGCGGCCTGGTGCGCCCCGCCGCCCGGCGCGCCGTGGCGGGCCCCGCCGCCGCAAGCACCGGCCCCGACGGGCCCGAAGCGCTGAAGCGGCGCCTCGGCTCCCTCGGCGCCCCCCAGCGCGGCCGGGTCCTCCTCGACCTGGTCCGCTCCCACGCCGCCCTGGTCCTCGGCCACAGCGGCCCGGCCGAGGTCGAGCCCGGACGCGGGCTGCTGGAGGTCGGCTTCGACTCGCTGACCGCGGTGGAACTGCGCAACCGGCTGCGCGCCGCCACCGGCCACCCCCTGCCGGCCACCCTGCTCTTCGACCACCCCACCCCGGCCGCGATCGCCGCACACCTCGCCGCCGAACTGGTCCCCGACGCCGGGCCCGGCCCGGCCCCCGGCCTCGCCGAACTGGACCGCCTGGAAGGCGCCCTCGACGGCGGTGTCGAGGACCCGGCGGACCGCGAACGGCTCGCCGGCCGGCTCCGGGAACTCCTGGGCCGCCTCGACCCGGCGGCCACCGCGGCCGACGGCGACGGCACGGCGGCCGACTTCATCGAGGACCGCATGGACGGCGCCAGCGACGACGAGATCTTCGACCTCATCGACAACGAGCTCGGCCTGTCATGACACCGACCCGACACGCGAACCAGGACGGCGGCTCCCGATGGTGAACGACGACAAGCTGAGGGACTACCTCAAGCGTGTGACGGCGGACCTGCACCGCACCCGCAGGCGCCTGACCGAAGCGGAGGAAGCGGTCCGTGAACCCGTCGCGGTCGTCGCGATGAGCTGCCGCTACCCCGGCGGCGTACGGTCCCCCGAGGACCTGTGGCGCCTGGTCACCGACGGCACCGACGCCATCACCGGCTTCCCCCGCGACCGGGGCTGGGACCTCGACCACCTGGACGACCCGGAACAACTGCGCGAGGGCACCAGCCACACCGCCCTGGGCGGCTTCCTCGACGACGTCGGGCACTTCGACTCCGGATTCTTCGGGATCTCCCCGCGCGAAGCGCTCGCGATGGACCCGCAGCAGCGGCTCCTCCTGGAAACCACCTGGGAGGCGTTCGAACGGGCCGGCATCGACCCCACGACCCTGCGGGGCAGCAGGACCGGTGTCTTCGCCGGAGTGATGTACCAGGACTACGCGGTACGGCTGCGCCAGGTCCCCGACGACGTGGCCGGCTACGTCGGCAGCGGCAGCTCCGACAGCGTCGCCTCGGGCCGCGTCGCCTACACCTTCGGCCTGGAGGGCCCGGCGGTCAGCATCGACACCGCCTGCTCCTCCTCGCTGGTCGCCATCCACCTCGCCGCCCAGGCCCTGCGGGCCGGCGACTGCGCCCTGGCCCTGGCCGGGGGCGCCATGGTCATGTCGACACCCGTCCCGTTCGTGGAGATGAGCCGCCAGGGCGGCCTGGCCCGGGACGGCCGCTGCAAGTCCTTCGCCGCCGACGCCGACGGCACCGGCTGGGGCGAGGGCGTCGGCATGCTCCTGCTGGAACGCCTCTCCGACGCCCGCCGCAACGGCCACCCGGTCCTGGCCCTGATCCGCGGCACCGCCGTCAACCAGGACGGCGCCAGCAGCAGGCTCACCGCCCCCAACGGCCCCGCCCAGCAGCGCGTCATCCGCCACGCCCTGGCCAACGCCGGACTCACCGCCGCCGACGTGGACGTCGTCGAGGCGCACGGCACCGGCACCCCACTGGGCGACCCGATCGAGGCCCAGGCCCTGCTGGCCACCTACGGGCAGGACCGCGCGGACGGTCAGCCGCTGCTGCTCGGCTCGCTGAAGTCCAACATCGGGCACACCCAGGCGGCGGCCGGCGTCGGCGGCGTCATCAAGACCGTCCTCGCCCTGCGGCACGGCACCGTCCCGCCCACCCTGCACGCGCAGGACCCGTCCCCGCAGATCGACTGGACCGCGGGCGCGGTACGCCTGGTCACCGCGAACACCCCCTGGCCCGAGACCGGACGGCCGCGCCGGGCAGCGGTCTCCTCCTTCGGTGTCAGCGGCACCAACGGACATGTCGTCCTGGAACAGGCGGACGAAACCGCGGACTCCGCGGACCCCGCGGACCCCGCCGAGCGGGGAGAACCGGCCGCCCCGGCCGCCTCCGGAGACGCCGCCGGCCAGGACGCGGCCCGGCCCACCCCGGACCCCGACGGCGCACCGCCGCCCGTCCTCCCCTGGGTGCTCTCCGGACGCACCGCCGACGCGCTGCGCGCCCAGGCCGCACGGCTCCGCGACCACCTCGGCGCCCACCCCGGACCCGGCCCGGCCGAGGTCGGCCACGCCCTCGCGACGACCCGCGCCACGCACGAGCACCGGGCCGTGCTCATCGGGGCCCACCCTGACGAGTTCCTGGGCGGCCTCGACGCCCTGGCGGCCGGCCGCACCGCCCCCGGCCTGGTCCGGGGCACCGCCGGAACCGGCGGCCAGGTCGCCCTGGTCTTCCCCGGACAGGGATCCCAATGGGCCGGCATGGCCGTCGAACTCCTCGACTCCGCACCCGCCTTCGCCGCCCGCGTCGCGGACTGCGAGCGCGCCCTGGCCCCCTTCGTCGACTGGTCCCTGGAAGCCGTCCTGCGCGGCGCCCCCGGCACCCCGCCGGCCGAACGCGTCGACGTGGTGCAGCCGGTGCTGTGGGCCGTCATGGTCTCCCTGGCCGACCTGTGGCGCTCTCACGGCATCACCCCCGGCGCCGTCATCGGCCACTCCCAGGGCGAGATCGCGGCGGCGTGCGTCGCGGGTGCCCTCTCCCTGGACGACGCCGCACGGATCGTCGCCCTGCGCAGCCGGGCGATCCGCGCCCTGTCCGGCCGCGGCGGCATGGCCTCGGTGGCCCTGCCCGCCGAACAGGTCGCCGAACACCTCGCGCCCTGGGACGGCCGGCTCTCCGTCGCCGCCGTCAACGGCCCCTCCTCCACCGTCGTCTCCGGCGACACCGACGCGCTCGACGCGTTCCTCGACCTGACGACGGCCCTGGACATCCGCAGCCGGCGCATCCCCGTCGACTACGCCTCGCACAGCGCCCACGTCGAGGACATCCGTACGGAACTGCTCGCCCAGTTGGACGGAGTGACCCCGCGCCCGGCCGCCGTCCCGTTCTACTCCACGGTCAGCGGCGCCCTGCTGGAGGACACCTCCGTCCTGGACGCCGACTACTGGTACCAGAACCTGCGCGGGACCGTCCGCTTCGAACAGGCGACCCGTGCCCTGCTCGCGGACGGCTACCAGGTCCTGCTGGAGAGCAGCCCGCACCCGGTGCTCACCGTCGGCATGCTGGAGACCGTCGAGGACGCGGGCGCCGACGCCACCGCCGTGGGCACCCTGCGCCGCGACGACGGCGGCCCGCGCCGGTTCACCGAGTCCCTGGCCGAACTCCACCTGCGCGGAGTGTCCCCCGACTGGGACACCGTCTTCGCCGACCGCCGCCCCGGACGGGTGGAGCTGCCCACCTACGCCTTCCAGCGCGAGCCGTACTGGCTGGAGGACGGCGCCGCGCCCGCCGCCGACGTCACCTCCGCCGGACTGACCCCCGCGGACCATCCTCTGCTGGGCGCCGTCGTGGTCCTCGCCGACAGCGACGGCCTGCTCCTCACCGGCCGTCTGTCGGCCCGTACCCACCCGTGGCTCGCCGACCACGCCGTCGGCGGCCGGATACTGTTCCCGGGCACCGCCTTCCTGGAACTCGCGCTCCAGGCCGGAGCCCGCACCGGCTGCCCCCGGGTCGAGGAATTCACCCTTGAAGCACCCCTGGTGCTGCCCGAGCACGGCGGCACCGTGCTGCGCCTCACCGTGGGCGCCCCCGACTCCCGGGGCCACCGCCCGCTCAGTCTGCACTCCCGGCCGGACACACCCGCCGACGGTGACCCCGACGAGGACGAGTGGACCAGGCACGCCGAAGGCGTCCTGGCCCAGGACGGCGCGGAAGGCACCGAGGCCGACGGGCCGATGCCCTGGCCGCCGCCCGGCGCCGAACCCCTCGCCCTCGACGGACTGTACGACCGCTTCGCGGCGGGCGGATTCTCCTACGGCCCCGCCTTCCAGGGCCTGCGCGCGGCCTGGCGGCGCGGCGACGAGCTGTTCGCGGAGGCCGTCGTGCCCGCCCCCGACGCTGCCCGCTTCGGCCTGCACCCGGCCCTGCTGGACGCGGCCCTGCACGCCACCGGCGTGCCCGGCACCCCCGGCGCGGACGCCCACCCCGAGGGGCGGCTGCCGTTCTCCTGGAACGGCGTGACCCTGCGTGCCACCGGCGCCGACGCGATCCGCGTCCGGCTCGCCCCGGCGGGACCCGACGCGGTGACGCTCGCCGTCGCCGACGCGACCGGCGCCCCCGTGGCGACCGTGGACGCGCTGGTCCTGCGGCCCGCCGGCTCGGTCAGCCCCGGCGCCGACCGAGCACCCCAGGGCCGCCGCCGCCACCGGGACCTCTACACGCCGGAGTGGGTCACCGCACCCCCGCGCGGCAGCGGCGCATCCGTCCACCGCACCACGGACCTGGCCACGCTTCCGGCCGCCGTCGACGCCGGAGCCCCGGTGCCCGAAACGGTCCTGCTCGTCCGCACGGAGCCCGTGGACACCGCCGGACCGGCCGCGGCGGTCCGCGCGGCCGTCCACCAGGCACTCACCGATGTCCGGACCTGGCTCGCCGACGACCGCTTCGCCGGCGCGCGCCTGGTGTTCGCCACCCGGGGCGCCGTGAGCACCGGGGAGCGGGAGGACGTACGCAGCCTGGCGCAGAGCGCGATCTGGGGGCTGGTCCGTTCGGCCCGGTCCGAACACCCCGGGCGCTTCGCCCTGCTCGACCTCGACGCCGACGACGAGCACGGCACCGCCGCGGGCGTCGCCGCGGCCCTCGGCTCGGGGGAACCGGAGTGTGCGGTCCGCGGCGACGACGTCCGCGTACCCCGGCTGACCCGGGTCCTCAGGAACGACCCGGACCTCTCGGACGGGGCGGGCGGGCCCCTCCGGGCCTTCGACCCGGACGGCACGGTCCTCGTCACCGGCGGCACCGGCCTGCTCGGCTCCCACGTCGCCCGCCGCCTGGTCACCGGGCACGGTGTCCGGCACCTGCTGCTGCTCTCCCGTGGCGGCCCGGCCGCCGCCGGAGCCGGGGAACTGCGGGCCGAACTCGCCGCGCTGGGGGCCGAGACCGCCGTCGTCGCCTGCGACGCGGCCGACCGGGCCGCCCTGGCCGCCGTACTCGCGGACCTGCCGCCCGCGCACCCGCTGACCGCCGTGGTCCACACCGCGGGCACCCTCGACGACGGCGTCGTCACCGCGCTCACCCCCGAACGCGTGGACGCCGTACTGCGCCCCAAGGCCGACGCCGCCCTCCACCTGCACGAACTGACCCGTGACCTCGACCTCACACACTTCGTGCTCTTCTCCTCGGCCGCGGGCACCTTCGGCGGCCCCGGACAGGCCAACTACGCCGCCGCCAACGCCTTCCTCGACGCCCTCGCCGTCCGGCGCCGGGCGGCGGGGCTGGCCGGCCAGTCCCTGGCCTGGACCCTGTGGGAGCAGCCCAGCGGCCTCACCGGACACCTGGACGAGGACGACGTACGCCGCCTCGCCCGGTCCGGGATGCCACCGCTCTCCACCGAGCGGGGACTCGCGCTCTTCGACACCGCCCTCACCGTGGACCGGGCCGCCCTGGTCCCGATGCGCCTCGACACCGCGGCCCTGCGGTCCGCGGCCGCCGACGGCACCCTCCCGCCGCTGCTGCGCGGCCTGGTGCGTACACCGCCGCGCCGGGCGGCCACGGCCGCGGAGACGGCGTCCGACGACAACGCCCTGCGGCGGCGCCTCGCGGCCCTCGACGCCGGTGGACGGACCCGGCTGCTCGTCGAACTCGTCCGCACCCACGCGGCAGCCGTCCTCGGCCACACCTCCCCGGACACCCTCGACTCCGGACGGGCCTTCCGCGAACTGGGATTCGACTCGCTGGCCTCGGTGGAACTGCGCAACCGCCTGAACGCCGCCACCGGCCTGCGGCTCCCCGCCGGCCTGGTGTTCGACCACCCGACCCCAGCGGCGCTCGCGGACTTCCTGGGCACCGAACTCACGGACACGGAAGCGGCCACGGCCGTCATACCCTCCCTCCCCGCGAGGCCGGCCGACCGGAACCCGGACGCGGACGACGACCGGATCGCGATCGTCTCCGCGGCCTGCCGTCTCCCCGGCGGCGTCCGCTCACCCGAGGACCTGTGGCGGATGCTGGCCGAAGGCCGCGACGGCATCTCCGGGTTCCCCACCGACCGGGGCTGGAGCCTGGACACGCTCTACGACCCCGATCCCGACCGCATCGGCACCTCCGTCACCCGCGACGGCGGCTTCCTCCACGACGCGGCCGACTTCGACGCGGAGTTCTTCGGTATCTCGCCGCGCGAGGCCCTGGCCATGGACCCGCAGCAGCGACTGCTCCTGGAAACCACCTGGGAACTCTTCGAGCGCGCTGCCATCGACCCGTCCACCCTGCGCGGCGCCCCGGTCGGCACGTACGTCGGCCTGATGCAGCAGGACTACGCCGCCCGGCTGCTGCCGTACATCCCCGAGGACGTCGAAGGATTCCTCGGCACCGGCAACTCGGGAAGCATCGTCTCCGGACGCCTGGCCTACTTCTTCGGCCTGGAAGGCCCTGCGGTCACCGTGGACACGGCCTGCTCGTCCTCCCTGGTGGCACTCCACCTCGCGGTACGGGCGCTGCGGTCCGGCGAATGCTCGCTGGCCCTCGCCGGCGGCGTGAACGTCATGTGCAGCCCCGAACTCTTCGTGGAGTTCAGCCGTCAGGGCGGGCTCGCCCCGGACGGCCGCTGCAAGTCCTTCGCCGCGGCGGCCGACGGGACCGCCTTCGGGGAGGGCGTGGGGATGCTGTTGGTGGAGCGGTTGTCGGACGCGCGGCGTCTTGGTCATCCGGTGCTGGCGGTGGTGCGGGGTTCGGCCACGAACCAGGACGGTGCGAGCAACGGTCTGACGGCGCCGAGCGGTCCGTCGCAGCAGCGGGTGATCCGTGCGGCGTTGGCGGACGCGGGACTGACGGCGTCGGACGTGGACGTGGTGGAGGCGCACGGTACGGGGACCAGGCTGGGTGACCCGATCGAGGCGCAGGCGCTGCTGGCGACGTACGGGCAGGACCGGCCCGAGGACCGGCCGGTCTGGATCGGCTCCCTGAAGTCCAACATCGGACACACCTCGGCAGCCGCCGGAGTGGCAGGGGTCATCAAGTCGGTGCTCGGCCTGCGGCACGGCGTGATGCCCAAGACGCTGCACGTGGACGGCCCCACACCCGAGGTGGACTGGTCGGCGGGGGCCGGACGCCTGCTGACGGAGGCCCGTACGTGGGACGACACGGGCCGTCCGCGCCGGGCGGGTGTGTCGTCCTTCGGCGTCAGCGGCACCAACGCCCACGTCATCCTCGAACAGGCCCCGGCCGACCCGACAGTTGCCGCGGACACGCTCGTTGACGAGCCCGGGACACCGGAGACCGCACCCGCCGCCGTCCCCTTGCTCCTCTCGGCGCGCACTCCGGAGGCGCTGCGCGCCCAGGCCGCGGCGCTGTCGGCCCGGATCGGAGACGGGTCCGGCGTCCGCGCGGCGGACGTGGCCTTCTCCCTGGCCACGGGCCGCGGCGCGCTGGGACACCGCGCGGTGCTGGTGGGCACGGAGGAGAACCTCGCCGAGCACCTGACCGCACTGTCACAGGGTGCTGCGGTGTCCGGCGGCGGGTTGGTTTCCGGTCGTGCGGTGTTGGTGTTTCCGGGTCAGGGTTCGCAGTGGGTGGGGATGGCCGCTGAGTTGTTGGCTGGCTCGGGGGTGTTCGCGGGGCGGATGGCTGAGTGTGAGCGGGCGTTGGCGCCTTATGTGGACTGGTCGTTGGCGGAGGCGTTGGGTTCGGAGCGTTTGTTGTCACGGGTTGATGTGGTGCAGCCGGTGTTGTGGGCGGTGATGGTGTCGTTGGCGGAGGTGTGGCGGTCGTTCGGTGTGGTTCCCGATGCCGTGGTCGGCCACTCCCAGGGTGAGATCGCGGCCGCTTGCGTGGCGGGCGGCCTGAGCCTCGACGACGGTGCCCGCGTGGTCGCGTTGCGGTCTCGTGCGGTGGGGGCGCTGGCGGGTCGGGGTGGTATGGCGTCGGTGTCGTTGCCGGTGGGGGAGGTGCGTGGGCGTCTGGCTGGTTGGAGTGGTCGGTTGTCGGTGGCGGCGGTGAACGGGCCGTTGTCGACGGTGGTGTCGGGTGACGCGGACGCGGTGGCGGAGTTGGTGGAGGGGTGTGTGGGGGAGGGGGTGCGGGCGCGGGTGATCGAGGTGGATTACGCGTCGCATTCCTTGCATGTGGAGGAGATTCGTGAGGGGTTGCTTTCGGATCTGGCCGGGGTTGTTCCGGTGTCGGGTTCGGTGCCGTTCTTTTCGACGGTGACGGGGGGCTGGCTGGATACGAAGTCTTTGGATGCCGGGTACTGGTACCGGAATCTTCGGGAGACGGTCGAGTTCGGGAAGGCGACGGAGGTGTTGTTGGGGGAGGGGTTCCGGTTCTTCGTCGAGGCCAGCCCGCACCCCGTGTTGTCGGTTGCGGTGGGGGAGTCGGTGGAGGCCGCTGGTGTGGATGCCGTGGTGTTGGGGACGTTGCGGCGTGGCGAGGGTGGTCCGGCTCAGATGTTGCGTGCGGTGGGTCGTGCGTGGGAGCGGGGGTTGGGGGTTGACTGGTCGGGGGCGTTTCCGGGGGCGCGGCGGGTCGAGTTACCGACGTACGCATTCCAGCGCAACCGCTACTGGCTCGACGTCCCGACCACGAGCTGGGACGTCGCCTCGGCGGGTCTCGCCGCCACCGGGCATCCGCTGCTCGGTGCGGCGACGGAGGTCGCGGACTCCGACGAGCTGCTGCTCAGTGGCCGGATCTCGCTGCGCACCCATCCCTGGCTCGCCGACCACGCCGTGTCGGGCGTCGTCCTCTTCCCCGGCACGGCCTTTCTCGAACTCGCGCTGCGCGCCGGGGCCGAGGCGGGCTGCCCGGTGGTCGAGGAACTCACCCTCGGATCGGCGCTCGTACTCCCGGACGAGGGAGCCGTCCACCTACAGCTCCGGGTCGCCGCGCCCCACGGCGACGGCCGGCGGAGGCTCAGTGTGTTCGCCCGTACGACACGGGACACCGACACGCCCTGGACCGAGCACGCCACCGGCACCCTCGCACCCCGGCCCGCCGGGGACCCGGCCGCGGCCGGTCTGCTGAGCTGGCCGCCGTCCGGTGCCGAACCCGTGGACATCGGCGACCTCTACGAGCGCTTCGCCGAGGCCGGGTACCACTACGGCCCCGCCTTCCGTGGCCTCCGTGCCGCGTGGCTCCGTGGCGGCGAGGTGTTCGCCGAGGTGGTGCTGGAGGAGCCACAGCACGCCGACGCCGCCGGATGCGCGCTGCACCCCGCGCTGCTGGACGCGGCCCTCCAGATCGCCGCGCTGCTGCCCGACCAGGACGGCCGGGCCCGGCTGCCCTTCAGCTGGAACGGTGTGATCAGCGGGGTCACCGGGGCCACCACGCTGCGCGTACGGCTTGCCGCCGACGCCCCGGACGCCGTGACCCTGCACGCCCACGACCTGTCCGGCCGGCAGGTGCTCGGAGTGGAGTCCCTGCTGCTGCGGCCTCCGGCCGAGGGCGGGCCGCTCTCCGCGACCGCCCACGCCGACCTGCTGTACCGCCTCGACTGGACCCCGGCCGCCGACCCGGCCGACAGCGCCGCGCCCACCTGGGGCGCCCTCGCCGGCGCCGTCCCCGGCGCGGTGTCCTGGCAGGACCTCGACGCCCTGGGGGCCGCCCTCGGAGCGGGCGCCGCCCTTCCCGAGGTGATCGTGGCGGCCGTCGCCACCACCGACCTGCCCGACCCCGCCGACCGGGTCCGCGCCACCGCACACCAGGGCCTCGCCCTCGTACAGCGGTGGCTGGCCGACGAGCGGTTCGCCGCGGCCCGGCTGGCCCTGCTCACCAGGGACGCGGTCCGTACCGGCCCGGCCGACCGGCCCGTCGATCCGGCCCAGGCCGCCCTGTGGGGCCTGGTGCGCAGCGCGCGGGCCGAGCACCCCGGGCGCTTCGTCCTCATCGACGCGGCCGGGACCGGCGAGCCGGCGGATGCCCTGTCCGGGGCGCTCGCCACCGAGGAACCCGAACTTGCCCTGCGAAACGGCCTGTTGCTGCCACGGCTGGTCCGCGGCGGCCGGGCGGACGGCACGCTGTCCCTGCCGGACGGCGCCGCCTGGCGGCTCACCTCCGACGGACGGGGTTCCCCGGAGGACATCACGGCGGAGCCCGCTCCCGAGGCCCACGCCCCGCTGGGCAAGGGCGAGGTACGGATCGCGGTACGCGCCGCCGGGCTGAACTTCCACGACGTCATCGCCGCGCTCGGCCTGGACCCCGACCCCGGACAACAGGGCCTGGGCAGCGAGGGCGCCGGAACCGTCATCGAGGTGGGCCCCGGGGTGGACGACCTGGCGCCCGGGGACCGGGTGATGGGGATCTTCGGCAGCGCGTTCGGCCCGACCGCCGTCGCCGACCGCCGTACCGTCGCCCCGATACCGGCGGGCTGGTCCTTCGCCCGCGCCGCGTCCGTGCCGGTGGTGTTCCTCACCGCCTACTACGGCCTGTTCGACCTCGGGGGGCTGCGGCGCGGGGAATCGGTACTGGTCCACGCGGCGGCCGGCGGTGTCGGCATGGCGGCGGTGCAGCTCGCCCGGCACGCCGGTGCGCGGGTGTTCGCGACCGCCTCCCCGGCCAAGTGGGATGTCCTGCGGGCCGGCGGACTGGACGACGCGCACCTCGCCTCGACCCGGACCACCGACTTCGCCGAGAGGTTCCTGACGGCCACCGGCGGGCGGGGCGTCGATGTCGTACTCGACAGCCTGGCACGGGAGTTCGTGGACGCCGGTCTGCGGCTGCTGCCGAACGGCGGCCGGTTCGTGGAGATGGGCAAGACCGACGTCCGCGACCCCGAGACGGTCGCCCGGCAGCACCCCGGGGTGCGCTACCGGGCGTTCGACCTGATGGAGGCCGGTCCGGAGCGCATCGGCGAGATGCTTGCCGACGTCCTGGACCTGTTCGGGCAGGGGGTGCTGCGTCCCCTGCCCGTCACTGGCTGGGACGTTCGGCAGGCCCCGGCCGCCCTGCGCTCGCTCAGCCAGGCCCGAGGCGTCGGCAAGAACGTCCTGCTGCTGCCCGCTCCGCCGGACCCCGAAGGGACCGTCCTGGTCACCGGGGCCACCGGCACCCTGGGGCGGCTCCTGGCCCGGCACCTGGTCGTCGCGCACGGCACCCGGCACCTGCTGCTGGCGGGCCGCCGGGGCGGCTCCGCCGACGGGATGCCGGAGCTGGTGAGGGAACTGACCGGGCTCGGGGTGTCGGTGACCGTCGCCGCCTGCGACGTCGCCGACCGCGCCGCGCTCGCCGCCCTGCTCGGGTCGGTGCCCGCCGCGCACCCGCTGACCGCAGTCGTCCACGCGGCCGGTGTCCTGGACGACGCCACGATCGCCGGGCTGACCCCGGACCGGCTCGACCGGGTCCTGCGGCCCAAGGCGGACGCGGCGCTGGCCCTGCACGAACTCACCCGGGACCTCGACCTCGCGGCGCTGGTCCTGTTCTCGTCGGGCGCCGCCCAGTTCGGCGCGGCCGGCCAGGCGAACTACGCCGCTGCCAACGCGGTCCTCGACGCCCTGGCCGCCGAACGCCGGGCCGAGGGACTGCCCGGCCTGTCCATCGGCTGGGGCCTGTGGGAGGAGCGCAGCGAGATGACCGCCGCGGTCACCGCGGGCCGGGGTGCCGGGGCGGGCGCGCTGACCTCGGCGGAGGGCCTTGCCCTGTTCGACGCGGCGCTGGAATCCCCGTACGCCTACCGGCTCGCGGCCAGGATCGCCCCGTCCGTACTGCGGGCGGACGATCGGCTGCCCGCCGTGCTCCGCGGCCTGGTCCGCCCCGCCCGTACCGGCGCCGCCTCCGCCGCGGAACCGGCCCGCTCGATGGCACGGCAGCTCGCCGAGCTGCCCGAGGCCGAGCTGTACCGGACCCTGCTCGACCTGGTGCGCGGCAACGCCGCGGCGGTGCTCGGCCACAGTTCGCCGGACCTGATCCGCCCGGCCCGCCCGTTCAAGGACGTCGGCTTCGACTCCCTCACCGGGGTCGAACTGCGTAACCGGCTGATGTCCTCGACCGGGCTGCGGCTGCCGGCCGCGCTCGTCTTCGACCACCCCACCCCGGAGGCGCTGGCCCGCCACCTCGCCGAGCGGGCCACCGCCGCCCGCCCGACAGGCGACGCGGCGGTCCGGGCCGGGCTCGACACCCTGGAGACCCTGCTCGACGCCCTGCCGCCGGGCGGCGTCAGCGACGAACTCGCCGCCCGGATACGGGATGTGCTGACCCGTCCGCTGCCCGGCGGGACACCGGCCACCACCGCCCGCCCCACGGGCGACGCGGACGACCTGGCCCCCGACCTGATCGAGTCGGCCAGCGACGACGAGGTCTTCGACTACATCGACCGGCAGTTGGGGTCCGCATGACCAGGACACCGGTCCGCGCACCCCGCGCACCCCGCGACGAGACCCGCGCATCCCGAGACGAGACCCGAGCATCCCGAGACGAAAGCAGCGGTGTCCAGTGAGCGACCAGAGGATGCGCGACTACCTCAACCGGGTGACCATCGACCTGCGGGACACCCGGCAGCGGCTCCGTGACGCCGAGGCCCGCACGAGCGAGCCGATCGCGATCGTGGCGATGAGCTGCCGCTTCCCCGGCGGTGTCCGCACCCCGGAAGACCTGTGGGAACTGCTCGCCGAAGGCCGCGACACCGTCACGGCCGTCCCCGGCGACCGGGGCTGGGAGACCGCCTGGCCGTCCGGCGGCACGGTCCCCGGACGCGGGGCGTTCCTGGACGGTGCCGCGGACTTCGACCCGGAGTTCTTCGGCATCTCGCCCCGCGAGGCGGTCGCGATGGACCCGCAGCAGCGGCTGCTGCTGATGGCGGCCTGGGAGGCCGTCGAGCAGGCCGGCATCGACCCGCTCACCCTGCGGGGCAGCCGTACCGGGGTGTACGCCGCGGCCATCGACCAGGGGTACGCGACGCTGGGCTCCGGAGCCGCCGAAGCCGTCCAGGGGTTCCTGATGACGGGGAACTCGATGAGCGTGATGTCCGGGCGGGTGTCCTACGCGCTCGGTCTCGAAGGCCCCGCCGTCACCGTGGACACCGCCTGTTCGGCCTCGCTGGTGGCCCTGCACCTCGCGACGCGCGCCCTGCGGGCCGGTGAGTGCTCGCTCGCGCTCGCCGGAGGGGTCAGCGTGATGGCGCTGCCGGCGGTGTTCGTCGAGTTCAGCAGGCAGGGCGCGATGTCCCCCGACGGCCGCTGCAAGCCGTTCGCGGCGGCCGCGGACGGCACCGGCTGGGGCGAGGGCGTGGGGATGCTGCTGCTGGAGCGGCTGTCGGACGCGCGCCGCCACGGCCGTACGGTGCTGGCGGTGCTGCGCGGCTCGGCGGTCAACCAGGACGGCGCCAGCAACGGCCTGACCGCCCCCAACGGCCCCTCCCAGCAGCGGGTGATCCGGGCGGCGCTCGCGGACGCGGGCGTGACCGCGTCCGAGGTGGACGTGGTGGAGGCGCACGGCACCGGCACCACCCTCGGCGACCCGATCGAGGCCGACGCGCTGCTGGCCACCTACGGCCAGGACAGGCCCGCCGGGCGTCCGCTGTGGCTGGGGTCGCTGAAGTCGAACATCGGGCACACCCAGGCCGCCGCCGGGGTCGCCGGGGTCATCAAGACGGTGCTCGCGCTGCGGCACGGTGTCCTGCCGCGCACGCTGCACGTGGACACGCCCACTCCGCACGCCGACTGGTCCTCGGGCGCCGTCGAACTCCTCACCGAGGCCCGCGACTGGCCCGCCGTCGACCGGCCGCGCCGGGCCGGGGTGTCCTCGTTCGGCATGAGCGGCACCAACGCGCACGTCGTCCTGGAACAGGCACCGGAGCCGGAACCGGCCGACGGACCGGAAGCGACCGACGGACCGGAAGCGGTGACCGACGGGCCGGACAGCGGGGCCGTGGCGTCGGCGGAGCCGGCGGGCGCGCCCGGAGCCGTGTCGGCCTGGGTGCTGTCCGGCCGCACCGCGTCCGCGCTCGGGGACCAGGCGGCCCGGCTGCGCGCCCGGCTCGCCACGGATGTGTCCGCACGGCCGGCCGACATCGGGTTCTCGCTGGCGACCACGCGGTCCGCCTTCGAACACCGGGCCGTGGTGATCGGCGACGGGTACCCCGCCCTGCTGAGCGGGCTCGCCGCCCTGTCCGGACCGGGCGCGGCCCCAGCTCCCGCCCCGGCCACGCCCGCCGACGTCGTCGCGGGCAGCGGCCGGGTCGTCGAGGGCCGGACGGCACTGGTGTTCCCCGGTCAGGGCTCCCAGTGGGCCGGTATGGCACGGGACCTGCTCGCCACCAGCCCCGCCTTCCGGGACACCCTCGCCGCTTGCGACGCCGCCCTCTCCGCCCATGTCGACTGGCGGCTCCCCGCCGTCCTGGAGGGCGCGCCCGGGGCACCCTCCCTGGAACGGGTGGACGTGGTGCAGCCGGCGCTGTGGGCGGTGATGGTGTCACTGGCCGCGCACTGGGAGTCCTGGGGCGTCCGGCCCGACGCCGTGGTCGGGCACAGCCAGGGAGAGATCGCCGCCGCCGTGGTGGCGGGAGCCCTGAGCCTGCCGGACGGGGCGCAGGTCGTCGCCCTGCGCAGCCGGGCCATCCGGGCGCTGGCCGGACTCGGCGGCATGGTCGCGATGTCCCTGCCCGAGGACGAGGTCCGCGCCGAGATCGCCCCCTGGGCCGAGAAGCTGTCGGTGGCCGCCGTCAACGGGCCCGCCGCCGTGGTGGTCTCGGGGGAGACCGGGGCCCTCGCCGAACTGCTCGCCCACTGCGCGGCACAGGGCGTACGGGCCCGGTCCGTACCCGTGGACTACGCTTCGCACTCGGCCCAGGTCGAACGGATCAGGTCCGAGGTGCTGGCCGCGCTGGCCGATGTACGCCCGCTCCCGGCCCGGATCCCGCTGTACTCCACCGTCACCGGCGACCGGCTCGACACCACGGCCATGGACGCCGACTACTGGTACCGCAACCTCCGTGGGACCGTCCGCTTCGACGCGGCCGTACGGTCCCTGGTCGAGCAGGGCCACGAGGTCTTCGTGGAGGTGTCGCCGCACCCGGTGCTGACCATGGCCCTCCAGGACACCGCCGAGGCCACCGGCACCGCGGAGCCGCCCGTGGTCGTCGGCACCCTCCGCCGCGACGACGGCGGTCCGCGCCGCGCCCTGCGCTCGGCCGCCGAACTGTGGGTGGCGGGCGCGGCCGTCGACTGGTCCGCGGTGTACGCCGGCACCGGCGCCCGCCCGACCGCCCTGCCCGGATACCCCTTCCAGCTGCGGCGCTACTGGCTGGAGCCGGAGGCGGCGCCCGGCACCGGACCGGACACCACCGACCCGCACGACACCGCCTTCTGGCACATGGTCGAGCACGAGGCCCCGGCCGAGATCGCCGCCCATCTCGCCGTCGACGAGGACGCCCTCGCCCCCGTGCTCCCGGCCCTGCGCGGCTGGCGCACACAGCGGCGTGACGAGAGCGTCATCGACTCCTGGCGCTACCGCGTCGGCTGGCAGCCCCTGCCCGACCCGCCGGCCGCCGGCCCCGCCGCGGGCACCTGGCTCGTCGTCCTTCCCACCGGACACGACGACGCACGGGTACGGGGCACGCTGCTCGCCCTCACCGAAGCGGGCGCCACCGTCGTCACGGCCGAACTCACGGCCGACGCCGTCCGCCGCACAGACCTCGCGGACACACTCGCCACCGCCCTCGGCGACCGCGTCCCGACGGGCGTGCTGTCGCTGCTGGCCGCCGCCGACCAGCCCCACCCCGATCACCCGGCCCTGCCCACCGGAACAGCACTCACCGTCACCCTGGTGCAGGCCCTGGGCGACCTCGCCCTCACGGCACCCCTCTGGTGCGCCACCGCCGGGGCCGTGTCCACCGGCCCGGACGACCCGGTCACCCGCCCCCGCCAGGCACTGGTCTGGGGCACCGGACTGGTGGCCGCGCTGGAACTGCCCGCCCGCTGGGGCGGACTCATCGACCTGCCGCCGGACCTCGACGCCCGCGCCAGGACCCGGCTCGCCGCCGTACTGACGGCCTCCGGCCCCGGCACGGACGGCATCGGCCGCGAAGACCAGCTCGCCCTGCGCCCCACCGGCATCCTGGCCCGCCGCCTCCGGCGCGCCCCCCGGAGCGACCACCCCACGAGGCACTGGAAGCCCCGCGGCACCGTCCTGCTGACCGGCGGCACCGGGGCCGTCGGCCCGCACCTCGCCCGCTGGCTGGCCCGCGGCGGCGCCACCCACCTCGTCCTGCCCGGCCGCCGCGGCCCCCAGGCACCCGGCTCGGCCGAACTCGCCGCGGAACTGGCCGCCCTGGGCGTACGACTGACCCTGCCCGTCTGCGACCTGGCGGACCGTCAGGCGGTAGCGGCGCTGCTCACCGGCCTGGAGACGGCGGGCGACCCGGTCACCGCGGTCGTCCACGCGGCCGCCTTCGTCGCGCTCGCCCCCCTGGACGGCACACCGATGTCCGCGTTCGAACAGATCGTCGCCGCCAAGGCCGCCGGCGCCGAACACCTCGACGCCCTGCTCGACCGCGAACTCGACGCCTTCGTCCTGTTCTCCTCCATCGCCGGGGTCTGGGGCAGCGGCGACCACGGCGCCTACGCCGCTGCCAACGCCTACCTCGACGCCCTGGCCCAGCACCGCCGGGCCCGCGGCCTCACCGCCACCACCATCGACTGGGGCATCTGGCAGGCCGAGAACCCCTGGCAGGACCGCGTCGCCGGAGAGGACGCCGACCTGTTCAAACTGGAGCAGCACGGCCTGCCCCGGATCGCCCCCGACCTCGCCGTCCACGCCCTGCGCCAGGCGCTGGACGACGACGAGACCGTACTCGCCGTCGCCGACGTCGACTGGGAACGGTTCGCCGCCGTCTTCACCTCCGCCCGCCCCAGCCCGCTGCTCACCGGCATCCCGGAAGCCCGCCGCGCCCTGGAGGCCGCGACCGGAGACCCGGAGGCACCCACGGCCGCGCTGCTGCGCCAACGGCTCGCCGCCCTCGGCGAATCCGAACAGCACCGCCTGCTGCTCGACCTGGTCCGCACCCACGCCGCAGCCGTCCTCGGCCATGCCACAGTGGACGCGATCCGCCCCGGCAGGGCCTTCCAGGACATGGGCTTCGCCTCCCTCACGGCGGTCGAACTCCGCAACCGGCTCAACGCCGCCACCGGACTACGGCTGCCGTCCACCCTGATCTTCGACCACCCGTCGTCCACCGCGCTCGCCCAGGAGATCCGCACCGAACTGCTCGGCCGACAGGCCACCGAGCCGCGCAGCTCCGACCCGGACCCCTCCGCCCCGGACGCCGCCGCGCACCCGCCCGCGCGCGACGACGAGCCGATCGCGATCGTGTCCATGGCCTGCCGCTTCCCCGGCGGCATCGGCACCCCGGAAGACCTGTGGCGCCTGCTCGCCGACGGCGGCGACGCCGTCTCCGACTTCCCCACCGACCGAGGCTGGGACGTCGAAGCCCTCTACGACCCCGACCCCGACCACCCCGGCACCTCGACGACCCGGCGGGGCGGCTTCCTCCACGACGCGGCCGACTTCGACGCGGAGTTCTTCGGTATCTCGCCGCGCGAGGCCCTGGCCATGGACCCGCAGCAGCGACTGCTCCTGGAGACCACCTGGGAGGCGATCGAGCGCGCGGCCATCGACCCGGCCGCCCTGCGCGGCAGCCGCACCGGAGTGTTCACCGGCGTCAACTACGCCGACTACGCGGCCGTCGTCGCCCAGTCGGACGAAGGCGACGGCCACCTGCTCACCGGCAGCGCACCCAGCGTCGTATCCGGCCGGGTCGCCTACACCCTAGGCCTCGAAGGCCCCGCGGTGACCCTCGACACGGCCTGCTCCTCCTCACTCGTCGCCATGCACCTCGCCGGCCGGGCGCTGCGCGGCGGTGACTGCTCGCTCGCTCTGGTCGGCGGCGTCGCCGTGATGGCGACCCCCGGCGCCCTCATCAGCTTCTCCCGTCAGCGGGGACTCGCCGAGGACGGCCGCTGCAAGGCGTTCTCGGACGACGCGGACGGCATGGGCATGGGTGAGGGCGTCGGCGTCCTCCTGCTGGAGCGACTGTCGGACGCCCGCCGCAACGGACACCCGGTACTGGCGGTGGTACGCGGCTCCGCCGTCAACCAGGACGGCGCCAGCAACGGCCTCTCCGCCCCCAACGGCCCCTCCCAGCAGCGGGTGATCCGTGCGGCGTTGGCGGACGCGGGGCTGACGGCGTCCGAGGTGGACGTGGTGGAGGCGCACGGCACCGGCACCACCCTCGGCGACCCCATCGAGGCGCAGGCCCTGCTGGCCACGTACGGCCAGGACCGGCCCGCCGACCGGCCCCTGCTGGTCGGCTCCCTCAAGTCCAACCTCGGCCACGCCCAGGCGGCATCGGGTGTGGCAGGGGTCATCAAAACGGTGCTGTCCATGCGGCATGGGCAGGTGCCCCGCACCCTGCACGTCGGCAGGCCCTCCGGCCACGTCGACTGGACGCGCGGAGCGCTGGCCCTCGCGACCGAGCAGCAGCCCTGGCCGTCCCACGGTCGCCCCTTCCGGGCCGGAGTGTCCTCCTTCGGCCTGAGCGGCACCAACGTCCACACCATCCTCGAACACACCCCCCTTGAAGACGACGGCCCGACGGCCGAGTGCACCCCCCTGCCGGCGGTGCCCTGGCTGCTGTCGGCGAAGAGCCCGCAGGCACTGCGTTCCCAGGCCGACCGCCTGCGCCGCCACCTGGACGGCAGCCCCGGATCCGACCCACGCGACATCGGGTCCGCCCTGCACGCGCGCACCGCCTTCGAGTACCGGAAGGCACTGATCGGCGACCGGGAGCAACTCACCACTCTGCTGGGCCAGATGGCCGACGACGACTCGGGGGCGTGGGACGGCGGTCGCATGGTCGACGGTCGTGCGGTGTTGGTGTTTCCGGGTCAGGGTTCGCAGTGGGTGGGGATGGCTGCGGAGTTGTTGGGTGGGTCGGGGGTGTTCGCGGGGCGGATGGCTGAGTGTGAGCGGGCGTTGGCGCCTTATGTGGATTGGTCGTTGGCGGAGGCGTTGGGTTCGGAGGATTTGCTGTCTCGGGTTGATGTGGTGCAGCCGGTGTTATGGGCGGTGATGGTGTCGTTGGCGGAGGTGTGGCGGTCGTTCGGCGTCGTTCCGGATGCCGTGGTGGGTCATTCGCAGGGTGAGGTTGCCGCGGCGTGTGTGGCGGGTGGGTTGAGTTTGGAGGACGGGGCGCGGGTGGTGGCGTTGCGGTCTCGTGCGGTAGGGGTGTTGGCGGGTCGGGGTGGTATGGCGTCGGTGTCGTTGCCGGTGGGTGAGGTGCGTGGGCGTCTGGCTGGTTGGGGTGGTCGGTTGTCGGTGGCGGCGGTGAACGGGCCGTTGTCGACGGTGGTGTCGGGTGACGCGGACGCGGTCGCTGAGCTGGTGGACGGATGTCTCGCTGAAGGTGTGCGCGCGCGGTTGATCGAGGTGGATTACGCGTCGCATTCCTCTCATGTGGAGGAGATCCGCGAGCGGTTGCTTTCCGATCTGGCCGGGGTTGTTCCTGTCTCAGGTTCGGTGCCGTTCTTTTCGACGGTGACGGGTGGCTGGCTGGATACGAAGTCTTTGGATGCCGGGTATTGGTATCGGAATCTTCGGGAGACGGTGGAGTTCGGGAAGGCGACGGAGGTGTTGTTGGGGGAGGGGTTCCGGTTTTTCGTGGAGGTCAGTCCGCATGCGGTGTTGGGTGTGGCGGTGGGGGAGTCGGTGGAGGCCGCTGGTGTGGATGCCGTGGTGTTGGGGACGTTGCGGCGTGAACAAGGCGGCCTGGAGCAGGTGTTGCGTGCGGTGGGTCGTGCGTGGGAGCGGGGGTTGGGGGTTGACTGGTCGGGGGCGTTTCCGGGGGCGCGGCGAGTCGAGTTACCGACGTACGCCTTCCAACGCAACCGCTACTGGCCCGAGCCGGCGCCCACTACGGCGGCCGATGTGGGCTCGGCCGGGCTCGACCCGGCCCACCACCCCGTCCTCGGAGCGGCCATCGAGCTGGCCGACACGGGTGAACTGCTGCTCAGCGGCCGGATCTCGCTGCGCACCCATCCCTGGCTCGCCGACCACGCCGTGGCCGGTACGGTCCTGCTGCCCGGCGCGGCCTTCGCGGAACTCGCCGTACGCGCCGCGGACGAGGCCGGATGCCACACGGTGGAGGAACTGACCCTCCAGTCACCGCTGTTGATACCCGCCGACACCGCCGTCCGCCTGCAAGTGCGGGTCGGCGCCGCGGACGGTTGCGGCAGCCGCTCCCTGGACCTGTTCTCCTGCCGCGAGGACGCGACGTCCCCGCACTGGACCGCGCACGCCACCGGCGTACTCACCGCCGACGCCGGGACCCGCAAGCCGCCGCCCACACCGGACGACGCCGGCTCCTGGCCCCCTCCCGGCGCCGTCCCGGTCCCCGTCGACGACCTGTACGAGCGGTTCCACGCCTCCGGTTACGGCTATGGACCCGTCTTCCGCGGGCTCACCCGTGCCTGGCGCCGAGGCGACGAGATCTTCACCGAGGCGCACCTGCCCGAGGACCAGCACCGGTCCGCCTCCGCCTTCGGCGTGCATCCCGCCCTCCTGGACGCTGCCCTTCAGGGACTGTTCCTGCGCGCTCGGCCGGAAACCGGACCGGGCCCGGACCGGCCGTCCGCCGGACTGCCGTTCTCTTGGAGCGGAGTGAGGCTGCACGCCTCCGGAGCCACCGCGCTCAGGGTACGACTCGGCTTCCGGCCGGACGGATCGGTGTCGATCGACGCGACCGACCCGAACGGCCTCCCGGTCGCGTCGGTCGAGGCGCTCGCCGTCCGCCCGATCGACCTCGACGCCCTCCGCCCGAGCGGCGGCCCGGAATCCCTCTACCGGCTGCGGTGGTCGGCGGCGCCCGCCACCGCACCCGCCGACCCCCTCGGACACCGGGCCGTCCTCGGCGGCGGGGAACTCTTCCCGGACAGCCATCCGGACCTGGCCGCGCTCGGTGCCGCGCTGGACGGGGGAGCGCCGTCGCCCGCCGTGGTGCTGGCCTGGTGCGACCACACCCCGCACCGTCCGTCCCCGCCCGACGCCGCATCCGTACACACCGCACTGGACGACGCCCTGCGGCTCGTCCAGGACTGGCTGGCCGACCCGCGTTGGGACGACGGCACCCGGCTCGTCCTCGTCACCCGGGGCGCGGTCTCCACGGCAGCCGGTGAGCAGATCACCGACCTCACCGGCGCCGCGGTCCGCGGCCTCCTCCGCTCCGCCCAGTCCGAGCACCCGGACCGCTTCCTGCTGATCGACACCGACGACCCGGCCGCCGTGACGGGCCTGCTGCCCCGGGCGCTTGCCGGAACGGAACCCCAACTGGCGATACGCGACGGCCAACTCCTCGCCGCCCGTCTCACCAGAGCCACCCTCCCCACGGACCCGAACCCGAACCCGGCCACGGACCCGCTCGCGGGCTCGCGCCCGGACCTGGACCTGGACCCGGCCCTCGCCCCTGACACTCCGTCCGGTATCGCCGCGCCCGGGGGAACCGTCCTCGTCACCGGGGCCGGCGGCGCGCTCGGCGGCCTGGTGGCGCGGCACCTCGTGACCGCGCACGGGGTACGGAACCTGCTGCTCGTCGGCAGGCGCGGCGCGGACGCCCCGGGCCTGGCCGACCTCGCCGCCGAACTGCGCGGACTCGGCGCCCGGGTGGACGTGGAAGCGTGTGACGTCGCCGACCGGGACGCGCTCGCCACCCTGCTCGCCGGCATCCCCGCCGATCGTCCGCTGAGCGCGGTCGTCCACGCGGCCGGCGTCCTGGACGACGGGACGGTCGAGTCGCTGACCCCCGCGCGGATGCGCCACGTACTGCGGCCCAAGGTCGACGCGGCTCTCCACCTGCACGCCCTCACCCGCGATCTTCCGCTGTCGGCCTTCGTCCTGTTCTCCTCCGCGTCCGCCACGGTCGGCAACGCCGGGCAGGGCAACTACGCGGCCGCCAACGCCTTCCTCGACGCCCTCGCCCAGCACCGCCGGGCCCTGAAACTGCCCGCCCAGTCACTCGCCTGGGGCCTGTGGGCGCGCCGCAGCACCATGACCGGGACGCTCACCGCCTCTGACCTGCGGCGCATGTCCCAGGGAGGCACGGCGGCCATCGGCAGCGAAGAAGGTCTGGCGCTGTTCGACGCGGCCCTCACCCTGGACGAACCGCTGCTCGTACCGGTCAAGATCGACCTCGGTCGGCTCCGGACGGCGGCCCGGACCGCGCCCGTCCCGGCCCTGCTCTCCGCCCTGGTCCCCGGCACCGTACGCCGTCCCGCCTCCGGGGCGGACGCCGCCGAAGCGGACTCGCTGCGCCGTCGGCTGACCGGTCTCACCCCGGGGGAACGCGTCGCCGACCTGCTCGACCTGGTACGGAGCCGGGGCGCCGACATCCTCGGCCACGGCGGAGCTGGGACCATCGACCCGGACCAGCCGTTCAAGGACCTCGGCTTCGACTCGCTCACGTCCGTCGAACTCCGCAACCGGCTCAGCGCCGCCACCGGCCGCCGGCTGCCCGCGACCCTGGTCTTCGACCACCCCACCCCGGCCGCCGTCGCCGGCTACCTCGCCGGGCGCCTGGTGCCCGACGGGCCGGGCGGCCCCACCGCCACGGGGAAGGAGGCCGGGACGCCGGTCCGTGAGGACCACGAGATCAGCTCCCTGCTCGCCGCGATCCCACCCGCAGCACTGCGCCGGGCCGGTCTCCTCGACGCGCTCCTGGACCTCGCCGATCGGCCGGAGGCACCGGCTCCCGCCGCCGACGACATCAAGGGCATGGCCGTCGACGAACTCGTCCGGATGGCCCTGGGCGGCGAACGTGACTGACCGACAGCCGCAGAAGGAGAAGCCGAACCCCATGCCCACCGACACGGACCAGGTGGTCGCCGCCCTGCGCGCCTCACTGCTGGACAACCAGCGTCTGCGGCAGGAGAACCGACGGCTCCGCGACGACTCCGCCGAGCCCGTCGCCGTCGTGGCGATGAGCTGCCGCTACCCCGGCGGCGTGCGCACCCCGGAAGACCTGTGGGAGCTGCTGGTCAAGGAACGCGACGCGGTCTCGCCGTTCCCCACCGACCGCGGCTGGGACGTCGAGGGAGGCTTCGACGCCGACCCCGACGCCCCCGGCACCTTCTACGTCCGTGAAGGCGGCTTCCTCCACGACGCGACCGGCTTCGACCCGGGCTTCTTCGGCATCTCCCCGCGCGAGGCCCTCGCCATGGACCCACAGCAGCGGCTGCTGCTGGAAGCGTCCTGGGAAGCGGTGGAACGCGCCGGCATCGACCCGACGACCCTGCGCGGCAGCCGCACCGGCGTCTACACCGGAGTGATCTACGGCGAATACGCGTCCCGGCTCGACCGGGTGCCCGACGAGGTGGAGGGTTTCCTCGGCACCGGCAGCATCCCCAGCGTCGCCTCGGGCCGGATCGCCTACACCCTGGGCCTGGAAGGCCCGGCGGTCACCCTGGACACCGCCTGCTCGTCCTCCCTGGTCGCCGTCCACCTCGCCTGCCAGGGGCTGCGCTCCGGCGACACCACCCTCGCCCTGGCCGGCGGAGTGACCGTGATGTCCACCCCCGGCCTGTACGTCGGATTCAGCCGCCAGCGCGGCCTGGCACCCGACGGGCGCAGCAAGTCCTTCTCGTCCGCGGCGGACGGAGCCGGGTTCGGGGAGGGCCTGGGCCTGCTCCTGCTGGAACGGCTCTCGGACGCCCGGCGCGCGGGGCATCCCGTCCTGGCCGTCATCCGCGGCTCGGCCGTCAACCAGGACGGCGCCAGCAACGGGCTGACCGCCCCGAACGGGCCCGCCCAGCAGCGCGTCATCAGCCAGGCACTCGCCCGAGCCGGACTCGCCCCGTCGGAGGTGGACATGGTGGAGGCGCACGGCACCGGCACCGTGCTCGGCGACCCCATCGAGGCCCAGGCGCTGCTGGCCACGTACGGCCAGGACCGGCCCGCCGGGCGGCCGTTGTGGCTGGGGTCGCTGAAGTCCAACCTGTCCCACACCCAGGCCGCCGCGGGCGTCGGCGGGTTGATCAAGTCGGTGCTTGCCTTGCGGCACGGCGTGATGCCGCGCACCCTGCACATCGACCGCCCCTCGCCCCGCGTCGACTGGACCGAGGGAGCCGTCTCCCTGCTCACCGAGGCCACCCCCTGGCCGGAGACGGGACGGCCGCGCCGGGCCGGGGTGTCCTCCTTCGGCGCCAGCGGGACCAACGCCCATGTGATCCTCGAACAGGCCCCCACCGCCCCCGTCGTCCTCGAAGAGACCCCCACCGCCCCGGCCGGCGCGACGGCCGTCACCGGTAAGCCGGTTGACCGGTCCGCCACGCCGGGACCGGTGCCCGCCGCCGTCCCCTGGACCCTGTCGGCGCGTACGCCGGACGCGCTCCGCGCCCAGGCGGCGGTGCTGCACGAGCGGGTGGTGGCGGAACCGGGTCTCAGCGTGGTGGACGTGGGTCATTCGCTGGTGGCGGGGCGTTCGCGGTTCGCGGAGCGGGCCGTGGTGGTGGGGGCGGACCGGGACGAGCTGCTGGCCGGTCTCGCCGCCCTGTCGCGCGGTGTGGGCTCGGCGGGCGTGGTGACCGGCGATGGGCTGCTCCCGGGCCGTTCGGTGCTCGTGTTCCCGGGCCATGGCTCGCAGTGGGTGGGGATGGCAGCGGGGCTGCTGGCTGAATCGGAGGTGTTCGCGGAACGGATGGCGGAGTGCGGGCGGGCTCTGGCGCCGTACGTCGACTGGTCGTTGGCGGAGGCGCTGGGCTCGGAGCGGCTGCTGGCACGGGTCGACGTGGTGCAACCGGTGCTGTGGGCCGTGATGGTGTCGCTGGCGGAGGTGTGGCGTGCGGTCGGCGTCGTTCCGGACGCCGTGGTCGGCCACTCCCAGGGCGAGATCGCGGCCGCTTGCGTGGCGGGCGGTCTGAGCCTCGACGACGGGGCGCGCGTGGTCGCGTTGCGTTCTCGTGCGGTGGGGGTGCTCGCGGGCCGCGGTGGCATGGCCTCGGTGCCGTTGCCGGTGGAGGTGGTACGGGAGCGCACCACCCCCTGGGTGGGCCGGCTGTCGGTGGCCGCGGTCAACGGCCCGTCGTCCACGGTGGTGTCGGGCGACGCGGACGCGGTCACGGCACTGGTGGGGGAACTCCTGGAGGAAGGGGTGTGGGCGAGTCCCATCGACGTCGACTACGCGTCCCACTCCGGGCATGTGGAGGAGATCCGCGACCAGTTGCTCGCTGATCTGAAGGACATCACCCCGCTCTCGGGTGCGGTGCCGTTCTATTCGAGCGTGACCGGTGGCCTGTTGGGCACGAAGGCCCTGGACGCCGGGTACTGGTACCGCAACCTGCGGGAGACCGTCGAGTTCGAGCGGGCGACCCGCGCGCTCCTCGCGGCCGGGCACCGCGTCTTCATCGAGTCCAGTCCCCAGCCCGCCCTGATGTACGGGATCGAGGACACGGCCGCCGACGCGGGCGCCCCGGAGACGGTGGTGCTCGACACCCTGCGGCGCGGGGCCGGAGGGCTCCGCCGGCTCCAGCTCGCCCTCGCCGAGGCACACGTCCGGGGCCTGCGCGTCGACTGGGAGCGGCTGTTCGCGGGAACCGGCGCCCAGCGGGTGGACCTGCCCACCTACGCCTTCCAGCGACGCCGCTACTGGCTCGACGCCCTGCCGGCCGACCGGGACCCGGCGGCCACCGGCCAGTTGGCCGTGGACCACCCGCTGCTCGGCGCCGAGGTCGAACTGCCCGACGACACGGGCACCCTCTTCACCGGTCGGCTCGCTCTGGCCACCCACCCCTGGCTCGCCGACCACGCGGTGGCCGGAACCGTGATCCTTCCCGGCGCGGCCCTCGTGGAGCTGGCCGCACACGTGGGCCGCCGCCTCGGCTGCGCTCTCGTGGAGGAACTGACTCTCGCCGCACCGCTGTCGCTGCCCGGCGACGCCGCCGACGACCACGCCGTGCACCTGCGCGTACGGGTGGGTGCCGAGGACGGCACGGGGCGGCGCCCGGTGGAGTTCCACTCCCGGCCCGAGGCCGCCCCCGGCGCCGCCGCCCGGCCCTGGACCCGGCACGCGACCGGCACGGTCGGCCCCCGGGACCCCTCGGCTGACGGGGACGACACGGCCGGACCGGGCGGCGCGTGGCCCCCGCCCGAGGCCGTCCCCCTGGACGTGGACGAACTGTACGGGCTGCTCGAAGCCAGGGGCGTCGCGTACGGCCCGGCGTTCCGGGGTCTGCGCGCCGCCTGGCGCACCACGGACGCGATCCACGCCGAAGTGGCCCTGCCCGACGACCTCCCCGGCACCGGAGCGGACGGTTTCGGAGTGCACCCGGCCCTCCTGGACGCGGCCCTCCAGACGGCCGGCCTGCGCGAGAGCGCCGGGACCGGGGAGCCCGCCGACGGCGTCCCGCTGCCGTTCTCCTGGCAGCGCGTCGCGATCGAGACCTCCGACGCGCCGGTCCTGCGCGTACGGCTGCGCCCCGACGGCCCCGACACCGTCGCCGCCCACATCTCCGACCCCTCGGGGCGTACCGTGGCGACGGTCGGCTCGCTCACCCTGCGCACGGCGTCCACCGCCGCGCTGCGGGCGTCCTCCGGCTCCGTCTTCCACGTCGGCTGGACACCGGTCACCGCCGGGCCCGGCCCGCGCCCGGTCACCCGTTGGGGCCTTCTCGGCCCGCGGGACGAGCGGCTGCTGCCGGCCGGCTTCCCCGCCGAACCCCTGTCCGCGACACCCGACGCGATGCTGCTGATCTGCCCCCCGTCCGCCGGCACCGGGACCACGGACGGTGCGACGGGGGACGCGCCCGCCCGGGACACCGACCCGGAGGCGGCGCACGTGGTCGTGTCCGGGGTCCTGGACCGCCTCCAGGCCCACCTGGCCGACGACAGCACCGCCCGTACCCCCCTGGTGGTGCTCACCCGGGGCGCGACCGGCCCGCTCGGCGCGCGGCCGCAGCCGGCGGACCTCGGCGCGGCGGCCGTCTGGGGCATGCTCAGGGCCGCACAGCTCGAACACCCCGACCGGTTCGTGCTGCTGGACACCGAAGGGCCGGACCCGGACGGTCTCGGCGACGCGCTCGCCGACCTCCTTGCCACCGGCGAACCACAGGCGGCCCTGCGCGGGGGCGTCCTGTACGCGCCCCGACTGACACGGCCGTCGGCCACCACGGCCCCTGCCCCGGCGACCCGGCCGGCCCGCCCGTTCGGGCCGTCCGAGGGGACGGTCCTGCTGAGCGGCGGCGGCGCTCTCGCGGCCGTCCTGGCACGCCATCTGGTCGCCGCGCACGGGGTACGCCACCTGCTCGTGCTGAGCCGCCGCGGCGCGGACGCCTCGGGCATGCCGGAGCTGACGGCGGAGCTGGCCGAAGCCGGAGCCGAACTGACCGCCGTCAGCTGTGATGTGTCGGACCGTCAGGCACTGGCCGCCGCGCTCGCGGCCATCCCCGGACGCCATCCGCTGTGCGCCGTGGTCCACACCGCCGGAGTGCTCGACGACGGTCTGCTGGACGGGCTGACGGGGGAGCGGATGACCGCCGTCCTGCGGCCCAAGCTCGACGCCGCCCGTCACCTCGACCAGTTGACGCGCGGGGCGGACCTCTCGGCGTTCGTCGTCTTCTCCTCCGCGGCGGGCGTGCTGGGCAGCCCCGGCCAGGCGTCCTACTCGGCCGCCAACGCGGCGCTCGACGCCCTCACCGCGGAACGCCGACGGCTGGGGCTCCCCGGCCTGTCCCTGGCCTGGGGGCCCTGGGAGCGGGTCGGCGGGATGACGGCGGAGCTCGGCGGCGCCGAACGGCGGCGCATCGACCTGCGCGGCGCCCGCGGCCTCTTGGACGAGGAGGCCATGGCCCTGCTGGACACGGTGTGCGCCGCCGACGCCGTCCCGCCGGGAGACGGGAGCCCCGTCGTCCTCGCGCACCTCGACCTCACCGTGCGCGGCGACGGCCAGGTGCACCCGATGCTGCGCTCCCTGGTCCGGCGCGGCCCGACCGCGACGACCGGGGCGAAGGGCACGCCGACCGCCGCCGCGGCGCTGCGGCAGCGGCTCGACGCCGCCGCCGACGCACAGGAACGCGAGCTGGTCCTGCGCGAACTCGTCCTCGCCCAGGCCGCCGAAGTCCTCGGCCACACCGACGCCGGGGCGCTGTCAGCGACGGCGCCCTTCCTCTCCGTCGGATTCGACTCGCTGACCGCGGTCGAGCTCCGCAACCGGCTGGCCGTCGTCACCGGAGTGCGGTTACGGCCCTCCGCCGTCTTCGACAGCGGCACCCCCGCCGCGCTCGCGGCGCGCCTCGCCACCGAGGCCCGGACGGCAGACACCCCCCGGCCCGAAACGGCACCCGCACCCGGGTCCGGACCGGGCGCCGCCGCATCCGGCACCGACACCGCCGACGCGGACACCGACCCGGCGAGCGTGCTGTTCCGCCGGGCCTGCGCACTCGGCCGGATCGACGAGGGCATCGCGCTGCTCAAGCACGCCTCCGCCCTCCGTCCCGCCTTCCACAGCGGCAGCGACCTCGCGGCCGCCGGCACCGGCCCGCGGCTGCTGCGCCTGAACGAGCGCGTCGACGCCCCCGTACTCGTCTGCTTCGGCTCCGTCGTCGCCCTCGGCGGCGCCCACCAGTACGCCCGCTTCGCGTCCCGCTTCCGGGACCGCTACGCCGTCGCCGCCCTGGACGCCCCCGGATTCACCCCCGAGGAGGAACTGCCCGCCGACATGCCGGCCCTGCTGGACTTCCAGGCGACGACACTGCTCCGGGAACTGCCCGGACGGACGCTCGTCCTGGCCGGCTCCTCCTCCGGCGGCACGCTCGCCCACGGAGTGGCCGCAGCGCTGGAACAGCGGGGCGGGGGCCCGGCGGCCGTGGTGCTGCTGGACACGTACCTCTCCGACAACCAGGGCATCACCCAGTTCAACGACGTCCTGCTGGGCGGCATGTTCGCCCGCGAGGACCGGGCGGCCCCGATGGACGGAACCCGGCTGACCGCGATGGGCGGCTACTTCCGTCTGCTCGACGACTGGAACCCCCCGGCGGTCCGCGCCCCGCTGCTGCTGGTCCGTGCCTCCACCCCGCTCGGCCGCCCGTCCCCCGAAGCCGGTGACTGGCGCTCCTCCTGGGCCGGTGCCGACACCGTCGTCGACGTTCCCGGAGACCACTTCTCGATCATGGAACAGCATGTCGCGACCACCGGCGACGCGGTCGCCGACTGGCTCGGCACCACCCTTGGCACCTCAGACGACCTGTGAAGACGAAGGAGAACCCGTTGACCGCGGCCCCGTACCACGACCCGCCCCCGCGACCCGCCCTCACCGTGCTGGGAGCCGGGGTGATGGGCGTCGGCATCACCGCCCTCGCCCTCGGCCACGGCCTGCCGGTTCACCTGGTCGACATCGACCCGGAACGGCTCGCCGGAGCCGCGGACCTGATCGACGGCGAACTCCGGCTGGCCGAGCTGATGGGAGCCCTGCCCGCCGGGACACCCCCCGGCACCCTGGCCACCCACACCTCGCTCAAGGCCGTCGCCGGTGCCACCGTCGTCGTCGAGGCGGTCACCGAGAACGCCGCGGTCAAGGCCGCCGTACTGTCCGAGGTCTCCGGACTGGTCCGGCCCGGAACTCTGCTGATCACCAACACCTCCTCCATCCCCGTCGACGAACTGGCCGGGGCCCTGGAACGGCCGGAGGAACTGGTCGGCACCCACTTCATGAACCCGCCCTACCTGATCCGGACCGCCGAGGTGGTCCGCGGCGTCAGGACCGGGGACGCCGCGATGGCCGCCGTGGCGGCCCTGCTCACGGCACTGAGGCGGCGGGCGGTGGTCGTCCGGGACGCACCAGGCTTCGTGACCAGCCGCATCTTGCACCCGATGATCAACGACGCGGCGCGGGTCGTGGAGGAGGGCACGGCGACCGCCGAGGACGTCGACGCCCTGATGCGGGGCTGCCTCGGACACCCCACCGGCCCGCTGCGCACCGCGGACCTGATCGGCATCGACAACCTCGTCGACTCCCTCACCGTGCTCCACGAACGCACCGGCGACGACGGCTGCCGTCCCACCGGACTGCTGCTCCGGCTGGTCCGCGAGGGCCGGCTGGGCCGCAAGTCCGGGAGCGGCTTCTACGACTACACCTGATCACCCCGACGAGGAGACGGCCATGACCACAGCGAACACGCCCGGCACCCACGACCTGGAGAAGGAACTGCTGGAATTCCTGGAGGAACGCACCGGAACCGCCTGGGACGCCGACACCGACCTGTTCGACGCCGGCGGACTGTCGTCCCTGTTCGCGATGCAGGTGGTGGTGCACCTGGAGAAGACCTACGCCATCGCCGTCCGCGGCGCGGACCTGCGGCTGGACAACTTCCGCACCGTGGAGCGGATGGCGGAGCTGGTGGACCGGCTCCGGACGCCCGCCGCCGGGGGCCGGCATGGGTGAGGACCTGAGCGGCGCCATGACCTCCGTCACCCTGCGGGTCGGCGACCTGGCGGGGGAGTGGGACCGGACCGGCCTCATCCCGCCGGACCTGCTCCGCGACCTGGGCGCCGAGGGCCGGCTGTGCGCCGAAGTCCCGGAGGAGTACGGCGGCTGGGGGCTCAGCAGCACGCACAGCGGCGCGTACACCGCCCACGTGGGCGGCCTGTGCAGCTCGCTGCGCAGCGTCATGACCTCCCAGGGCATGGCGGCCTGGACCATCCAGCGCCTGGGCACCGCCGAGCAGTCGGCCGCCCACCTCCCCCGGCTGACCGGCGGCGGACTGGCGGCGGTCGGATTCAGCGAGCCCGGCGCCGGCAGCGACCTCGCGGCGATGACGACGACCGTCCGCCGCGACGGCGACGCGGTCGTCGTCGACGGACACAAGAAGTGGGTGACCGCCGCCCACTACGCCGACCTGCTGGTCGTCGTCGGCCGCTACGAGGACGGCGCGGTGGCCGTCGTGGTGCCCGCCGACACGCCCGGCGTCAGGATCGAGCGGATCACCGACCCGCTCGGCTGCCGCGCGGCCGGACACGCGGACGTACACCTCGACGGGGTGCGGCTGCCGGCCGACAGCGTCCTGGGCGGTCACGGGCTGCCGACCGCCCTGCTGGTGACGACCGCGCTGGCCTACGGGCGGATGTCCGTCGCCTGGGGATGCGTGGGCATCCTGCGGGCCTGTCTGGCGGCGGCCACCGCGCACGCCGCCGGACGGGAGCAGTTCGGCAGACCGCTCGGGGAGCACCAGCTCGTCGCCGGGCACATCGCCGACCTCTACACGGCCGAGCAGGTGGCCACGCGGGTCTGCGAGCACGCCGCCCGCTGCTGGGACGAAGGGTCGCCGGACCAGGTGGTGGCGACCGTACTGGCCAAGCACGTCAGCGCGACCCAGGCCGCCCGGGGCGCGGCGACGGCCGTCCAGGTACTGGCCTCGGCGGGGTCCCGGGACGGGCACGCGGCGGCCCGGGCGTACCGGGACGCCAAGCTGATGGAGATCATCGAGGGCAGCAACGAGCTGTGCCGGCTGATGCTGGCCGAACACGCCCTCTCCGCCCCGGGGGCACCGTGAACGGGCCCGCGGCCGAGGAGACGAGGAAGGACGACATGGCCGAGACCGTCAAGTGCCTGGTCTGGGACCTGGACGACACCCTCTGGCAGGGCACCCTGCTGGAGGACGGCGAGGTACGCCTGCCGGACGAGGTGCGCAAGGTGGTGATCGAGCTCGACTCCCGCGGCATCCTCCAGTCCATAGCCAGCCGCAACGACCACGAGCACGCCTGGGCCCGGCTGGAGGCGTTCGGCGTGGCCGAGTACTTCGTCCTGCCGGAGATCGGCTGGGGCGCCAAGTCCGAGTCGGTGCGCCGGATCGGCGACCGGCTGAACTTCGCGCTCACGACCCTCGCCTTCGTCGACGACAGGCCCGCCGAACGGGCCGAAGTGGCCTTCCACCTGCCCGACGTACGGTGCTACCCGGCCGAGCAGGTGCTCGCCCTCCCCGAGCTCGCCGAGTTCACCCCCGCGACCAGCACCGTCGACTCCCGGCGGCGCCGCCAGATGTACCAGGCGGGCTTCCGCCGCGAGGCCGAGCGGGCGGCCGCCCCCGGCCCCGACGAGGAGTTCCTGCGCTCCCTGGACCTGCGGATGGGCATCGGCCGGGCCACCGGTGAGGAGCTGTCCCGCGTCGAGGAACTCACCCTGCGTACCAGCCAGATGAACGCGACCGGCGTCCACTACCCGGACGCGGTGCTGCGCGGCCTGATCACCGACCCCCGGCACGAGGTCCTGGTGGTCACCCTCACCGACCGGTTCGGCCCGCACGGCGCGGTCGGCGTCCTGCTGCTGGAGCGGCACCCGGACCTGTGGCACCTCAAGCTGCTCGCCACCTCCTGCCGGGTCGTCGCCTACGGTGCCGGCGCGACCCTGCTGAACTGGCTGGCCGACGCCGCCGCCCGGTCCGCAGTCCACCTGGTGGCGGACTTCCGGGCGACCGAACGCAACCGGATGATGGAGATCGCCTACCGGTTCGCGGGCTTCGAAGGCCTGGACGAAACCCCGTGCCCGTGCGCCGCCGTCCTCGCACCGGCCCCCGAGGACACCGGACTCCAGCGCCTGCACCTGGTCCCCGGTCCGCGTGTGGTGTCCACCGTCATGAGCGTGGACGCACCCGACCTGAGCTCGCCGGAAGGGGGCCCGGGAACGTCGTGACCGCCGCGGCGGCCGGTGCTCCCGGGCCCCGGCCCGCCGCTCTCAGCGCTTGCGGACGAGGGTGATCCCGTCGGCCATCACCAGCAGCGACAGCTCCACCCGAGGGTCCTCGTGCAGCACCCGGTTCAGAGCCCGGACCCCGGCGGTCTCCGGGTCCACGGCGGCCGGATCGGCGACCCGGCCGAAGAAGAGGGTGTTGTCGACCACGATCAGACCGTTGGTGCGCAGCAGCGCCAGCGACGTCTCGTAGTAGCGGACGTAGTTGGCCTTGTCCGCGTCGATGAACACCAGGTCGAAGCTCTCCGGCCCGCGCTCCGCCAGCAGCGCGTCCAGGGTCGCGGCGGCATCGCCGATCCGCAGGTCGATCCGCGAGCCGACCCCGTCCCGCTTCCAGAAGTCGGCGCCGATGGCCGGCCACCGGTCGTCGATGTCGCAGGACACCAGCACGCCGTCGGCGGGGAGCGCGCGGGCCATGCACAGGGTGCTGTAGCCGGTGAAGGTGCCGATCTCCAGCACCGCCCGCGCCCCCGTCAACCCGACCAGAAGGGCCAGCAGTTGGCCCTCCTCCGCCATCACCTGCATGGCGGTCCCGCCCGGCAGGTCCGCGGTGGTCTCCCGTAGTTCCCTGAGGAGATCGTCGTCGCGGAGGGAGACCTTCCGGACGTAGGCGAGCAGGTCGTGGGTGGCTGCCGTCTGGTCGGCCATGGGGCGGGGGTCCTCTCGAAGGAGATCGGGTCGAAGAAGGTCGGGTCGAAGGAGGTCGGGGTGGGGGGGACAGGACCGCCGGGGTGCCCGTCGCCGGGCGGCCGGGACGGTCACCCGGCGCGCATGTACGGGGGGTCGGGCTGCCGTACGGCGACCGCCTGCACGCGCTCGCGGGCGTACGCCCCCAGCAGCGCGTCCAGCCGGTAGCGGCCCCCCGCCGGCGCACCCAGCAGATTCGCCTCGACCAGGGAGTCCAGGGCCTCCTCCGCCTGCGCCTCGGAGCAGCCGAACATCACCGCGACCTTGCCGCTGGAGACCGAACACGCTCCGGCGGCCCCCAGCGCGGCGAACACCTCGGCCGGGTCGATCCCGGCCGGCGCCGTCCGCCGGAGCCCGGCGACCTCGGCGTCGAGGCAGGGCCGGACACCGAAGTCGCCCGCGCACAGTTCGTCCAGCAGCCGCGGGGCCTCCGTGAGCCGCCGGGCCAAGTGCCCGATGCTCCAGTGCGGGCGCTCCAGCAGCCGGGTCCCCGCGATCCGGATCGCCAGCGGCAGTCCCGCGCAGACCGTCACCACCGTACGGGCCGCCCGCGGTTCGACGCCGACCCTGGCCGGGCCGACGACGCTGCCCAGCAGCTCCAGCGACCCGGCCTCGTCCAACGGGCCGAGCAGAAGGGTGCGCGCCCCCTCCAGATCAGCCAGCCTCCGTCGGCTGGTCACCAGCAGCCGGCTGCCCCCGCTGCCCGGTATCAGCGGCCGTACCTGCGCGGTGCTGGAGGCGTTGTCGAGTACCACCAGCAGACGGCGGCCCGCGGTGAGCGAACGGTAGAGACTCTCCCGTTCCGACTCCTCCTCGGGTATCTCGTTCCGGGGCACACCGAGGTCCGCCAGAAACCGCGGCAGCACCGTCCGGGCGGTCAGCGGCCGCGCCGCTCCGCCGAGATCAGCGTAGAGCTGGCCGTGTATCGAGGAACCGCGCACGGCGTGCGCCGCGTGCAGGGCCAGGGCGCTCTTGCCGACACCGCCCCGGCCGGTCACCACCGCCGTCGCCACCATGCCCGCGGGCATCGTGCCGGTCGTGAGGAACTGCCGCAGCCGCGCCAGCGCGTCGGAGCGGGCCGACAGCGGCAGCGGCACCGAGGGAAGCTGCGCGGGATCGGGCCAGCAGGACCTCTCCCGGGCAGCGGTCGGCGCCGGCGCGACGGCGGCCTCCGGGGCCGCCGCGGGCCGCTCCAGCGGGTCAGGCGTACGGGGCCGGTCGTGGGCCGAGAGGATGTGCCGGTGGACCTCGCGCAGATCGGCGCTCGGCTCGGCCCCGAGCTGTTCGACGAGCAGCACCCGGGTGCGCCGGTAGAGGTCCAGGGCCTCCGACTGCCGTCCCGAGCGGAACAGCGCCAGCATCAACTTGCCCACCAGGGCCTCCCGTAAAGGATGCTTCCGCACCAGCCGCACCAGCTCCGGCACCATCTCGGCGTGCCGCAGCAGCGCCAGCTCCGCGTCGAACCGCAGCTCCATGGTCTGCAGGCGAAGCTCCTGGAGGTAGCGGCCCTCCACATCACGCAGCGTCCGCGACGGGATGTCCGCCAAGGGCTCCTCGCGCCACAGGGCGAGTGCCTCGGCCAGCTCGGCGGAGGAGCCCTCCAGGTCTCCGCGCTCCGCCAGCTCCGCCGCGCGCCGGCGGTGGGCGGTGAACTGCCCGAGATCGCTCTCGTGCTCGCCGAGTTCGAGGAGGTAGCCGGGTGCCCGGGTGAGGATGCGGGCGGAGGCGTGCTCGCCCAGCGACTGCCGCAGACGCATCACGTAGGTGCGGACGGTCGCGGCGGCACTCGGCGGCGGTGCGCCGTCCCAGACGTACTCGGTGATCCGGTCGACCGAGATCACCCGGTTGGCGTTGAGGAGGAGCGCTGCCATGACCACGCGCTGCCTCGGCGCCGACACGTGCACCTCACGCGCGTTCAACCGGACGGAAAGCGGGCCCAGCAACAGGAAGTTCAAGGGGGGAGTCCTCTTCGTCGCACAACCGGTGGGCAAGACTGCTTCCAGCGTCTTTGGTGACCATGTGAGGGTCAACGCGGTCCTGTCGTATCTAGGTGTATTCCTAGAGCGAGGGCCTTGCGCGCATGCCGGGTTTACGCCGCGCGGTACCGTCACGGCGGCCGGGACCAGGCCGCCGACCACGGTCCGGCGGCGGGTGCCCCGGTCACTACCGCACCGCCGTCGCCCCGGTGACCCGGCACCGTCAGCGGGGCCGGGAACCCCCTCGTACCAGCGCGGCAGTCCGGTACCCGGCGCAGTGGCTGACCGCCCCGATCACCCCGTCCGGCCACAGCGGCTGCCCGCGCGACCCGCGGGCACCGGTACCCGCCGCGGGCCCGTTGCCGCGGAGCCGAGCGAATCCCACAGGACTGGCCCGCACCGCAATGTTTTCGCCATCTACCGGAGAAACAGCTGGAATTGAACGCCGGACATGCGTGGCCGGATACGCTTAGATGCGTACTTGCTGACATTCCGATGAGCATGGCAGGCTGCATATGCGACGCCCGTGACCCGCCGATCACCGTCGCTCGGCGTTCCCCGCATTAGCGCGCGTACTGGCCGGCCCACCGGTGCGGAGGATGTCCCATGTGATCACCCATCACCGCTCACCGGCCCCTCGCGGGTATTCGAGAAAGGAATGAAAGGCCGACATGACCTCGCTCTCTTTGGACAGCGACCTGTGGTGCCGTCGCTTCCATCCCTCGCCGACGGCGACGCGCCGACTGGTCTGCTTTCCGCACGCCGGCGGCTCGGCGAGTTTCTACTTCCCGGTGTCCGCCGCACTGTGCGGACCGGTCGACCTCCTGGCCGTGCAGTACCCCGGCAGGCAGGACCGCCGGGAGGAACCCGGCGTCCAGGACCTGCACCGCACGGCCGACGACGTGTCCGAAGCGCTGCGCCGCTGGGACGACCTCCCGCTGACCCTCTTCGGACACAGCATGGGCGCGCTCGTCGCCTTCGAGGTGGCCCGGCGGATCGAGCGCGCGGGCGGCCGGATCGACCACCTCTTCGTCTCCGGCCGTAAGGGCCCGTCCGCCGCCCCGCCCGTGCCCTCCCACCCACTCGACGACGAGGGCATCGTGGCAGAGGTCAGGGCCATGAGCGGCACCGACGCCCGGCTCCTGGAGGACGAGGAACTGCTGCGGATGGTGCTGCCCGCGCTGCGCGGCGACTACCACGCCCTGGGGGCCTACCGGGCCGACCGCGACGCCGCGGTGACCTGCCCGGTCACCGCCCTGGTGGGGGATCAGGACCCCTGGACGCCGGTGCCCGAGGCCGCGCACTGGCGCGACCGCACGACGGCCGCGTTCGACCTCAAGGTCTTCCTCGGCGGGCACTTCTACCTCAGCAGCCGGGTGGACGAGGTGACCGGCATGCTCCGTGACCACCTCGCCGGCACGCCGCGCACCTGAGACCACGGACGAAGAGAAGGGGGGACCGGGGAGTGACACCGTCAGCGACCTCTGAGGAGATCAAGCCCGCGCGGCGGCCGCCGAAATCCGAGCCCGCCGGCGACGCCCGTCCGGCCGGTGGGGGTTCGTCCGGCGGCGCGGGTGTCCGGCGGCTGACCGCCGTGGACGTCCGCATCCTGGAAGGTGTCGCGGTCGGCACCTCGACCGTCCGGCTGGCGGCATCGCTCTATCTGAGCCGGCAGGGCATCGAGTACCGCATAGGGCTGATGATGCGCCATTTCCAGGCCGCGAACCGGCCCGCTCTGATCTCCCGGGCGCACTCCCTCGGTGTGCTGAGCGTCGGGGCGTGGCCACCCCGCGTTCTCCCGGAATTCCTGGAGTCCTAGAAGTAGGGCGGGGTGCCCGGTGCCTTGATCTCCCTCCGTGAGATACCTCCCGGAGGGAGGGCCGAAAAAGTCCATTCCCACGGTGGAATACGCATTCCGCCGGTATGCTGCCGGAGATTTTCCCAGAATCGGACATCATTTCGATATCGCGCCACGCGACAGGTTCTCAACGTCCGGCCGAACACCGGATTCTGCGGCATAGTGCTGTCAGGTTCATGCTCGATGCCCTACGTCCGGGCCGCACCACCGTCCCTCCTTTCACACCAATTCACAGGAGCTGTCATGAGTCTGGGGTACTTGTTCGGCGGTGGCGTCGGGACCGAGCCGCACGGCCTGGAGCTCTACCGGACCTACGAGGTTGTGCGGGACTGGTACGAACAAGTCTCCGCGTGGACCGGGCTGACGGTCGGACAGATCCTGGAGGACGACCTCCCGACCGCCCAGGAGGAGCGCCAGAGCGTCGGCACCGTCCGCGAAGCCGCCCTCGCGATCGGCGTACACGACGTACTGGCCTCGTTCAACCTGCGCCCCGCGGCCATCGGCGGTCTCAGCCTCGGGGCGATGACCGCCAGCTGCCTCGCCGGATCGCTGGGACGACGGGAACTCTTCGAGATGCTGGCCGGCTCCCGCGACACCCCGGAACCGCCCGCCGAAGACCCGCGGCAGGGGATAGCCATCGCCTTCGGCTCCCTCGCCGACGGCGCCCCCTCCCACCCGGGCGAGAACGTCCCCGGCATCTACCTGGCGGGCGACTTCGGCCCCACGGCCGACGGCACCCAGCGCATCATGATGCTCGCCGGTCACAGCGAAGCACTCGGCGCGCTCGCCGCCGAGGCCCCACCGGGAACGGTCGTGCCGCTCCCCGGACGCACCATCGCCGTCCACACCCCGCTGCGCCGGCCCTACCGCGACTTCATGGCCCCGCGCATCGACGCGATCCCCTTCACCGACCCCGAAATCCCCCTGCTGTCCTGCCTGGAGCCCAAGGTCCTGCACACCGCGGCCGATGTCAGGGACCTCTTCCAGCGCAACTCCACGGACCCGATCAGCCTGGTCGACGTCTACGGCGGGATGAAGGAGCAGGGCGTACAACTCGGCCTGGTGATGGGCCCGTCGATCCCCGAGGGCATCCTCGCGTTCCCCTTCCCGGTGGTACACATCGAGCAGCCCGAGCACATCGAGCAGGCCCTGACCACCGCCTACGACCTCGGCATCGACCTCTCCGGCGCCCCGGCCCTCTCGTGACCGCCGCCACCCGCGCAGACCCGGACGCCCAGATCGCGCGATGGCTGGACACCGACCTCGACGAGTGGACCCGCACCGTGGTCCGACGGCACTTCGACCCGGTGTCCGGAAGCCCCTACTGGCTCGGGCAGCGCCCCCGGCTGGACTTCGACCCCCGCGACATCACCCGCTACGACCAGCTCGGAGCCTTCGGCCCGTTCCCGCTCGACCGGCTGCGCGAGGAGGACCCCGCGGACCTCGTCCCGCTGTCGGTGCCCAGGCCGCTCGCCGGACGCGTCTGGGACAGCGGAGGCACCACCGGCACCCCCTGCCGGGCTTTCTACACCCCTGACATGCTGCTGCACCGGGCACTCTGGCGCCGCTGGTCCTTCGTGCGGGAAGGATTCGCACCGGGCCGTACCTGGCTGCAGGCCACCCCCACCGGACCGCACCTGATCGGAAACGGCGTCCACGAGGTCTCCGAACTCCACGCCGGCCAGGTGTACGCCGTGGACATGGACCCCCGGTGGGTCAAGCGCCTCATCCGGGCGGGGCGCCTGGCCGAGGTCGGCGACTACACCACCCACCTGCTGGAGCAGATCACCGATGTCCTCAGGCAGGGCCGGGTCCACTACCTCAACACCACCCCCGCCCTCTTGCAGGCCCTCTGCCGGCAACGGCCCGAACTGGTCGCCGCCCTGGACGGCGTACGCCTGAGCGGCACCCAGATCAGCGCCGACACGTACCGGTCCTTCACCACCGCCCTGCGGGGCGGCATCTGCGGACTGACGTACGGCAACACCTTCGGCAACGCGGCCTGCCTGGACATCGAGCAGGACGGCGAGCTGATCAGCTACGTCCCGAACTATCCGCAGGTCACCATGGCGGTGGTCGACAAGGGCGACTTCTCGACCCAGGTCGCCCCCGGCACGGTCGGCCAGGTACGGCTCACCGTCCTCCACGAGGACCTCTTCCTCCCCAACATCCTGGAACGCGACCAGGCCCTCCGTCACCCGACCGACCACTGGCCCACGGACGGCGTCGCCAACGTCCGCCCCCTCCAGACCACCAACTCGTCCCCCGAGGGCCTCTACTGAACCGTCGCCCCCCGAGGTATCGCATACGACGACGCCGGACGCCGGACGCCTGCGCCAGAAGCGGAACCGGCGCCCGGCCCAGCCCACGCAGACGCGCTACGCCTATGACAGTACGGGCCCCGCTGCCACGGTCAGAGCGAGGCGGCCGTCCGATAGACGGAGACGTGGGAACGCGACTCCGCGGTGAATTCCTCCCCGGTCCAGTCGGCGTGCCTGGATTCCAGCTTCATTCCGGCCAGCTCGGCCATCAGGTCGAGTTCGGCCGGCCAGACGTAACGGTGCGGGCTGCGGAACAGGCTGGCCTCACGACCGGCCTCGGCGTCGAAGCGAAAGTGGTGCGAGACGACCCGCTGACGCAGGACGTCGTACGTGTCGAGCCCGATGTAGCCGGTGGCCGACTCCCAGACCACGGCCTGCTGACCGGGCGGCAAGGCGCGAAGCTCGGGTACCCACAGCTCGACGACGAACCGCCCACCTGGCACGAGGTGACGTGCGGCGTTCCGGAAACACGCGACCTGCTCGGCCTGTGTGAGCAAGTTCGAGAGGGTGTTGTAGACGAGGTAGACAAGCTGGAACTCACCCGGGACTCGCGCGGTGGCCATGTCGCCGACCACAACCGGGACGGCCGCCTCGTCCGCTTTGGTGCGGAGCTGATCGAGCATCGGCTGCGAAAGCTCGATGCCACTGACCGGGACTCCCCGCTCCGCGAGCGGCACTGCCACACGCCCGGTCCCGATCGCGAACTCCAGCGCCCTCCCACCCTCGGTGAGCTCCACCAGGCGGTCCACCGTAGGCCCCAGCACTTCCGGTGCGAACATGCCGGTGCCAGAGGAGTCATAGCCCTGAGCGGCCTGGTCATCCCACATCTCACTTTGAAGCATGAGCAGTGATGATCGACCACCGTCCGGGGAACGTCAACGCACTTTCGCCACGGCCGGATGGGAGGGCGCCACCGTGAACCCTATGCGTTTCCCCCGCATCACCTTGCTGACCAGACGACGATGCCTGCCAGGTGGAGGGCCGCGAGGTAGATGGTGGCGGTCTCGTCATAGCGGGTGGCCAGGCCGCGCCATTGCTTGATCTTGTCGACGCACCGCTCGACCGTGTTCCGCTGGTTGTACGCTTCACGCGCGCATGCCGGAGGGCGCCCGCCACGGCTGCCATCCCGCTTGCGATTCGCTGCCTGGCCGACGGGATTTTCGTTGTCAGCCCAGGGCCCTTTTGGGGGCCCCGGCCGCGTGCTGGTGAGCACGAACCCCCGTGGAGTCGACCGCGACGACCCAGTCCGGATCGCCCTCGGCATCAGCCTGGGCGAGGAGGTTCGTGAAGACCTTTTTCCAGGTGCCGTCAGCTGCCCACTTCCGTAGCCTGTTGTGGACGCCCTTCCACGAACCGGAGTGCTCAGGCAGGTCCATCCAGGGAATCCCGGTGCGGTACGTGCACGCGATCGCGTCGATCACCTGCCGGTGATCCCGCCACCGCCCGCCCCGCCTCGGCGTCCGATCCGGCAGCAACGGCTCGATCCTCGCCCACTGCGCATCACTCAACGACATGCCCCAACGAACGACTCGGTATCTGCCGAGGCAACGGCCGCCCGCCGTACCGGTCAGATGGGCCGCAGTACGTGATCAGGCTCTGCGGAAGCAGCCCCGGCGTACTCCGCGAAGTCCACGTTGCCGAGCGCCAGGTCCACCTGGACGCCGTGCACCGCGGCGGGCAGAGCTCGAAACTCCCTGGGCTCCGGCGACTCGATGAGTTCCTGGTAATAGACGGGGTCAAGGCCACTCACGTCTTCCCAGACGGTCGACAGAGCCAGCAACGCCCGCGCCGGCGACTTCATCGTGCCGCGGTCAGCGAGGAAGACGACAAGCAGGTCCTCGTCCACCACGGCGGCAAGAACCTCATCGGCCGTTGCTCCTGACCAGGCAGGCGCATCGACCAGCCGCACCGCTGCGGCGAACTCACCGCTCGGTCCCCACGGCCGGTGCAACTCCCCAACCACCGCGTTCCACGCCTCGTCGTCGCTGAAGTCGGTCCTGATGACGAGAACGTCGAACAAGTCGCGTTCGATCTCAGGCAGCACTCGCTCAAGGTTCTCCGGCAACGTCATGCCCAGGACTCTTCCACCCCGCACTGACAACCAGCCCCTGCGGGAGTGATCCAGAGGAAACGGCCTCATACTCCAGTCCGATTTCGCGCTCTTGTGGTGGGACTGGCTGGGAAAGGGTACGGCCACTGCGTGATCACCGGGGGTTGTGCGGACTCCTGAAGGTCGTGCGGTGGCTGCGGGCCTTGGCGTAGCCCCTGCCCGCCGGCGGGAGATGTTTGACCAGGCCGTGGCCCGGATCGCTGAACGGCTCGGCCGGGTTGAACCCGGGGCGAGTGCCCGTGCCTATGTGCTCGGGCTGTTGTCGAACATCAAGCGCGGGAACTGCTGGCAGCCGGCCGAGCGGGCCGTCCACTTCGGCACTGACGAACACGCCACCTGCTCATCCGCCGCAGCCGCACCACCGGCGAACTCGCCTTCTACCTCTGCTGGTCACCCACCGCGCTGCCCCTGTCCGAACTGGTCCACGTCGCCGGTGCTCGCTGGGGCGTCGAGGAGTGCTTCAAGGCCGCCAAGAGCCAGGTCGGACTCGACCACTTCCAGGTACGCGACTGGACCTCATGGCACCGGCACATCACCCTCGCCATGCTCGCCCTGGCCTTCCTGACCGCCCTCGCCGCCAGTGCGGCCCCCGACCGGCACCACCCCGGCCCGCAACAGCGACCCGGTCTCCTTGACCGTCCCGGAGCTCCGCCACCTACTCGCCGCCGTGTTCAACCCGCCGACCGTGACCGCAGCCAGACTGCTGCCAGTACGCTGTGGAGGTCAGGTTGGACGCCGCAGCGCTGCTTCACGCGGCTGACCAGTGGGATCTCTCTCTGGCTTCCCTCCCGGCCCGCTGATCCGGACACCTGACATGCCCGTACAACCGATTCCCACCTGCTGTGGCCGGATGCCCTCTATGATCCGGCATGCCGGATCCCGAGTCGCTGGAACGGATCACCGCACGGCGCGCGGAGGTGGACGAACTCGCAGTGGCCGAACACGGCCGCCGTACCGGACTCCACGACGCCTTCGCCTCCCTCGCCGACGGCTTGATTCGCTTCAGACGCCTCAAGCAGGCCGCTCGTGATCCTCTTACGAACTTGTGGGTGGCCACTCGGGGCTCACCACCGCGCGTGGTGACAGGTGAGGGGCCGCCCGCGGTTACGGGCGGCCCCTCACCTTTCTGTGCCTGTAGGTACTCAGAATCCGCGTCATGTTCTCGCGAGCGATGACCTCTGAATAGCACTTATGACGCGGTGCTGAGAATTCGTCCGGGGCTTCGACCACCTGGGAGTGGACCTTGTCACCGGGTCGGCATGTAGGGGACGTGCTCACCGGCACACCAGGGCGGCGGTGGACGGCCCGGGGCCACCGGTGACATGGGTGGACCACCAGGCCCGGGTCATGTGCGAACCGACCTGTCGGCAGAGCACGGACTTCGCGTTCAGTAGGAACTCCGCTGCCACGCGCCTGACCCTCCCGTCAGTTGTCGCCGCGGCGAGCTGCTTGCCGTCAGTGGTGAAGGCGAGGGCTGCGACGGTGTCCGGCGCGACCGCGACCGGATTGCCGATCCGGGCCTCGGACGCCGTGTCCCAAAACTGTCCTTCACCGGTGTTGCTCCCGACCGCGAGCGTCCTGCCGTCGGCACCGAACCCGAGCGCGGTCACGTCCGTGCCCGTACGCAGGGGCCCCGCGGTGATCTCGGTTCCGTCCCGCATGCTCCAGATGCGGATCTGCCCGCTCGCGTCGGCCATGGCGAACCGCGCGTTCGCCGGGTCGGCGGCTGACGCACTGACTTCCCCGTGTGCGTCAACGGGCGCCCCGGCAGCCTTCTGCCGTGACACGTCCCAGAAGGACAAGGCGCTGCTCGACGCCGCACCGGGCCGGGTGACCATGGCGGCGAACCGTCCGTCCGGGCTCAGGGCGACTCTCGTCGCCTGTCCCTTGGCGCCGGTCAGGGTCCTGCCCACAGGCTCGGGCGTGCGCGAGCCGAGGCTCCACACCCGCAGGAACCCGTTGCCTTGGGGCACCAGCATGCCGCCCACCGCCAGGCGCAGTCCGTCCCCTGACAGCGCGATGCTGTTGAACTCCGCGCGGTCGCCGCGGGGCAGCTCGATCAAGCGGTGTCTCCGTGTGGACAAGCCGTCGAGATCCCAGATGTGCACGCGCTGCGTGTATGGTTCGCCGCCCCAGGCGAGGACCGCCACGCGTGTGGCATCGGCACTGAACGCGGCTCTGCGGAAGGGCACGCCGTCGAGATCCAGCGAGTGCGTCCGGTGTTTCATGGGCTCCGAGAGCACGGCCCCGGTCCTGCCGGCGCCTACCAGCAGCCGACCGTCATGGCTGAACTCGACGAAACTATCCTCCATTTGAACCGAAGTACTCGCCGTCACCCGACCCGGGGTGAGGTCCCACACGGCGAGGTGTCCTCCATCACCGCCGCCACTGCCGGACGGCGCCATGGTACCGGCCGCGATCCGCAGGCCGTCCGCGCTGAATACGATGCAGGAGATCTTTCCGGCGGCCGTATCGGTGAAGGTGTCCAGGACGCGTCCGTCCGCGGTGTCGACGAGCCTCACTGCTTCGCTCTTTCCTGACTCGTCGGACGGATCAATCCGGACCACAGCGGCCATCCGCCCGTCGGGGCTGAGCGCCACGGGAGAGTTCTGCTGCCCGAACGCGGCGATCCTGAGCTCCGCCTTCCCGCTCGGTACGTCGACCACGGCCACGGAGCCGTCCTTCTGACGGGCAGCCAGCTTCGTGCCGTCGTCGCTCACGGCGATCGCGCCGGGAGCCTTCACGGCCGTGCCACGGGCCGAACCGTCGCCGGCATCGATCAGGCGCACGGTGTCCGCGTTCCGGACCAGCACCCATTTCCCGCCGGCACTCACGACCCCGTCCTCGGCGACCGACTTCAGTACCGTGCCTTTGACCGCGTCACGAAGCCTGCCGTCCTTGCCGTCGGCCAACACCGTGCCGGCCGAGTCGATCACGAGGGAACGAGGTTCCTGGTCCTGATGGTGCAGTGAGGTCTTGCCAGAGCCGATGTCGACCACGCCGACGAGCGATCTGCGGTTGTCGGTGCGGAACCCGCCGAACGCGGCGGTCCGTCCGTCCTTGCTCAGCGCTACCGTCGATATCCACGCGTTCTCCGTGGCGGGCATGGCGAGCAGCCGTTGGGCGGCGGCGTTTCGCACCGCCTGCTGAGCCGACGCGGAGGACGGAGCGAGTTCCTGAGCCGCCAACGCGTGCAGCCGGGCGTTCAACGGATCCACGTCGGCCAAGGTCCTGCTTTCGTTCACCAGCCGCGCCGCGATCGCGGCGTTGCGCTGCTTGACGGACACATTCTGGGAATGCAGCGCGAAGACTGCGACCAGGGCCAGGCACACGGTGAATGCCACGAACCCCCCGCGCACGGCATGCCGTGTCGCGCGCCGCCTCTTCTCGGCCCGAATGCTCGCCGCGATGAATTCTCGTTCGGAGGGCCCGACGAGGTTCGCGACCGCCGGACCCGACGTTCGCGGGTTTGCCGCTTGGACTGCGGCCGCCAACTGGCTGCCTCGGTACAGGTACGACTTCTCCTCCCGCGGCGCCCACTCGGTAGCGACGACGCGCAGGCGGCCCAGAAGCAGCCGCTGAGAGCGGCTCTCGTCCAGCCAGCCGCGGAGCGTCGGCCAGGCGAGCAGCAGGGCCTCGTGGCTGATCTCTGCGGTGGAGTCCGACACCATGATCAGACGGGCCTGAACGAAGGCTTCGATGATCTGCCCGGCGGAGTCGTCGACCCCGGCGAGGTCTGCGCGTGCCGCAGCCGCTGCGGTGTCGCCGCCTTCGGGGGCGGCGCGGGCCAGCCGGAGGAACAGCGCTCTGGCGACCCTCTGCTGGTGACGGTCGAGCCGCCCGTACACGGCCTCCGCGCTCTGCGCGACCGCCGACTCCAGACCACCGGTCTGTTGGTAGTCCTCTAACGTCAAGGGTCGGTCGGGCGGCCCGGGACGCAGCACGCGCTGCCGCCATGCCTCGTTGAGCGCATGGGACATGAGCGGAAGCACCCCCGCGCCCGGATGCGCCGCGGACGCCCCGGCGTGCCGCGAACTCTCTGCCACCTCCGACAACAGCCGGGCGACCAGATCGCGGTCCACGGTGACACCCAGCCGTTTGGGCGGCTCCGTGATGGCCATCTCCAGCTGTCGCGTCGTCATGCTGGTCAGCAGGAGGCGTCCCTGCACGGCGTCCGACAGCTCGGCCCACTCCGCGCACCGTGCCTCGAAGTCGGCCCGTACAGCCAGGACGGCGACCACGGGGGCGCCGCGGCCGGGCGACATCGGCGTCGATACGGCGGCGTGGATTGCCGAGATGAACCGGCGACGCCGCTCCTGATCCGTGCAGAGCGTGAAGATCTGCTCGAACTGATCGATGACCAGCAGGAGCCGTCTCCCGTCATCGGCAGGCGTCACGGTGCGGTCGTCCGCCGACCGCTCACGGGAGATCAGATGCCGGGCCACGGAAGCGAACACATCCGGCCCCCGTGCCAACTGCTCCGCCAGATCCGGTGAGAAGTCCTGCCTCAACTGGGCGATACCCTGCGCGAGTTCACGGAACGGATCATCGGTCGGTGTCATGACCAGGCAGGGCCACCGCGCCGCCTCCGGAATACCGTCGAGCCCGTCGGTCCGAATGCGATGGATGACGCCGGCCTGCAACAGGGATGACTTCCCGGCCCCGGAGGCACCCGAGACCACTGACAGCTGAGAGCCCGCAGCGCTTCGCGAGACTATCTGCCGCACGAGCTCCACGGAATCCCGACGGCCGTAGAAGAACGCAGCGTCATCAGGACCGTACGCTCCCAGGCCGCGGTAGGGCGACGTGACCGGGTCGTGCCCGGTGACCAGTGGGCCGGAGGACACGGCCTGTACGTGTGTCCGGCCGTCGCTGTAATAGATGTGGGTGACGGACAGGTCGCGTCCGGCTTGGTTGACCTGGCTCTCACCGTAGGCCACCGCCTTCTGGAACAGAAGACGAGGGTCGGGAGGCCCGAAGCCGCCGATGTCAGTCAACGAGGGCCCCGCCGGACTTCGCAGCCGCCGGCGGGGGCACCTGGCCGACAGTCATCGCTCCGTGATGTGCTGATCCCGACCCGCCTGGTACACGCGTCCGCTCCCGGTCGCCTCCGCCCGCATCGCCACGGTGCCGGACGCGGGGCGGGCATCGTTGTCGCGCAACTCCGCGTCTAGAAGACGTCGCAGATCGTCGGCCACCGAGGGGTCCGCTCGCATCAGTGCCTGGAGGCGCAACTGCCAGTCTGTGACTAAGGTTTGCTCGATCTCGGCCTCTTGCGCGTCCCGCGCGGCCAGCACTTGTGCACGGGTCTCGACCAGGTCCTCGTCGACTGTTCCGGCCTGGCCCGGGCGCGCCCTGCGCCACACCGCGACCACACGGTCTCGTGCGGCCTGCCAGCCGTCCGTGGCCATAGCGCTCACCAGCGCCGTGCCCGCGGCCAAGGCAATCGGGTCCATAACACATCCCCCTCCGAGTGCATCTGGCACCACGTTAGCGGATCTGCCGCAGGGTGTTCGGGGCTTAGCTCCGCGGTGACCGCATGGGAGACGGGCCGGGAACCGTCCGGGGGAAGCCCGGATGAGGTCCCCGAACCCGCGAACGTGCCCGCTGAGCCCACGGCCCCGCACCTACGGCGGCGCCCCTCCGCGCCGCGACTGGGAGCGCCACACCACCGCCCGGCACGCGTCAGGAACGGCACACGCCGACATCACTCCCGCCCGCAATAGCCACTCTTTTGAGTGATCGAATGCGCGTACGTGCATTCGTACTCCAGTGTTCGTGCAACTGTCCTGCGATCGAGGTCAGTTACACAGGCGCTGGGGGTGGATGGTGGATGTAGAGGTGTGTGTTCGGCTTGGCGAGGACGAGGTGGCCGAGGGTCTCGCCTGGGGGTCTGTGCCGTTGGAGATGCTGTACGCGGCCGAGCCGTGGCGGACGTTCCGCTGGTACATGAGGCAGAAGCACTACTCGGGTTCGTACTGGTCGAGTACGCAGGCGGATCACGTGATCTACGAGTCGCGGCTGGAGCTGGCGCGGCTGCTCTACGCGGACTTCGACCGGGATGTGACCGCGATCGTGGCCCAGCCTTTCTTGCTGCGGGCCGAGGTGGGCGGCGTGCTGCGCCGGCACATCCCGGACTACCTGCTGGCCACCGCGGCAGGTCCGCTGGTCGTGGACGTCAAGCCGCGGCACCGGGCGGCGAAGCCGGAGCACGCGTTCACGTTCGCCTGGACCCGCGAGGCGGTCGAGTCCCGCGGCTGGCATTACGAGGTGTGGAGCGAACCGCCGGACGCCGAGCTGGCCAACATCCGGTTCCTCGCGGGCTACCGCCGCGACTGGCTGTTCGAGCCGGACCTGACCGACGAGATACACGACCAGGCGGTGAAGGAGGAGTCACCGCCTGAGCGGCTGTTCGACCCGGCCATCCTCGACGAAGCACGCGACCGGGTCGTGGACGGGGACACGCTCGGAGAGGCGTTTTCCTGCCTGCCCGGTCGTCCGGCTCCGCTGGTGCGGGCCGGCGTCCTGCACCTGCTCTGGAAGCGGCAGTGGTCGGTCGGCCTGAGCGTTCCCCTGAGCGCCCGCAGCGTGCTGAGGACGGCGTCGTGAGCCGGGCCGCGGTGCGCATCGGAGTGGGGAGCCGCTTCTCCTACGACGGCGAGGTCGTCGAGGTGGTGGAGTTCGCCGGCACGCAGGCGGGCGGCGAGGTGGTCCTCAAGGACGGCCGGGGCCGGCTGCTGCGGCTGGCCGTCAAGGAACTGCTGCTGTCGGAGCGCGCTCGCGTCATCCCGGACGGGCCGGGGCCGGCCTCCGACGATCCGCAGGAGACAGTGGCGGTGGTGCTGGGCCAGCTGGACGCCGGCGAGCGGGAGCGGGTGCTGGAGCGGGCCGCGCATGTGAGGGAGGTGCTGACCGGGTTCCGCAGCGGCAGCGACGAACTGCCGGCCGAGGGGGAGCCTCGTGCTGCCTACACGGCGGGCGAGCCGATGGAAAGCCGGTACGCGGCGAAGGCGGCCGAGCTGGAGGTGGCGACTCGCACGGTCAAGCGGTGGGTCGCGGCCTTCCGCCAGGACGGTGAAGCGGGACTGGTGCCGGCCCGCAGTGGGCCACGTTCTGGGCATCGGAACGCCGAGCCGTGGTCGGAGGCGGCACTGGAGGTGATGGTCGAGCACACGGGCCAGTCCAAGCCGTCCCGCAAGATGGTCATCGAGCGGACCCGGGCCCGGCTGATGGCCAGGGGCTTTACGGAGGAGGACCTGCCCAGCCGGGCAACCACCTACCGCCTCCTGGAGGACCTGGAGCGGCGCCATCCGACGTTCCGGCTGAGCACGAAGCGGAACCGGGACATCGCCGCCCGGCCTGGCGGGGTCTACGGGAAGCTGCGGCCGACCCGGCCGGGCGAGTACCTGCTGATGGACACCAACCGGCTGGACGTCTTCGCCCTGGACCCGGTCACGCTGCAGTGGCTGCAGGCGGAGCTCACCGTCGCGATGGACTGGTACACGCGCTGCGTTGTGGGGATCAGGGTCACGCCGGTGTCGACGAAGGCCGTCGACGCCAGCGTCGCCCTCTACCAGGCGTTCCGCCCCCGCCCCGCGGGGGAGGACTGGCCGGCGCACGCTCTTTGGCCCGAGCACGGCATCCCGCGGTCGGTGCTGATCGACGTCACGGCGTTGGAGGGGCCGATGCGTTCGGCGGCGTCGCCGGCGCTGGTGCCGGAGACGGTGCTGGTCGATCACGGCAAGGTGTTCGTCTCGGAGCATCTGACCAGCGTCTGCCGCCGGTTGGGAATCTCGGTGCAGCCGGCCCGGCTGCGGACGGGCCGCGACAAGGGCCCGCTGGAACGGTTCTTCCTGACCCTGCGCGAGGACCTGCTGCAGGCCCTGCCCGGCTACAAGGGCCCCGATCTGCACTCGCGCGGCGAGCGCCCCGAAGGAGAGGCGTTCTTCTTCCTCCACGAACTGGAGGCGATCATCCGCGAGTGGGTGGCCTGCGTCTATCACCACCGGCCACACACCAGCCTGATCGATCCAGGGGTGCCGGGGCTGCGGATGTCGCCGGCGGCGATGTTCGAGCATGGGCTGAACCGGGCCGGCTACATCGAGGTCCCGCGCGATCCGGACCTGACGTTTGAGTTCCTGCGGGTGGAGCGACGCAAGATCCAGCACTACGGCATCGACCTGGACGCCCGCCGTTACAACGGCGCCGCCCTGGACCCATACCGCGGTCTGCTCAGCGGCGAGCGGGACGGCAAGTGGCCCGTCGCGGTGAACCCGGACGACATCAACGCGGTCTACTTCCGCGATCCCGCGACCCGCGGGTGGCATGCACTGCCCTGGGAGCACGCACCGGGCCGGAACATGCCGGTGAGCGAGGAGGCACTGCAGTTCGCGCGCCGCCTGGCCGCGTCCCGCGACCGCTTCCCGGACGACAAGGCCGCGGTCCGGGACCTGTTCGCACGCTGGAACCTCGGGCTGGGCACCACGCTGGTCGAGCGCCGGATGGCGCTGCGGCTCGCCCGGGAACAAGCGGCCCTGGACCTGCCCGAGCCCAAGGAGAGCGTCGCGACGCTGCCGAGCGTGAGACGCCTCATGGACTTGACGGACGCGGCAGAACCCCAACCCGCGTCCGGGGCCGCGCAGGAGACGGGCGACGACGACGCGGCTGACGAGGCCGAATTCGTGGAGCTCGAAGACGACAGCGACTTCTACACCGATGCTCTGGAGGATGCGTGAACAGCGAGGGCACCTGGACACCGGGAGACTCCCACCGTCTGGACGCGCTGACGCTCTCGCGCAAGGAGGGCTGGGCGGCGTTCGCGCAGGCCGCACCGCGCGTCCAGCCGGAACTGCTGCCGCACAGCGATTACGCGGGGCTGGGCGAGCGCGCGAGAGCGGAGTACGACCGGGACCGGCGGGTCTGGCACGCGAACCTCGGACCTCTGCGGACCCCGCAGTTGGCCGAGTTGCACGAGGACTTGTGGGACATCCTCGACAGCAACGTCCAGGACGGCGACCAGGCCAAGGGCGCCGTCGCGGTGGACGCCTTCCCCGGGCTGGGCAAGACGACCGCGGTGCTGGCTTTCGCCCGGGACTTCCACCGGCGGGAGATTGCCGAGGGCGGCGCGTTCACCGTCGGCGGCCACGAACGGCTCCCCGTCTGCCGGGTGGGCCTGACGGGGAACACCGGGATGAAGGACTTCAACCGGGCGATGTTGGAGTTCTTCGGCCACCCCGGCCGCACCACCGGCACCACCGCGCAGTTCGCCCAGCGGGCCCTGGACTGCGTGCTCTCCTGCGATGTGAAGCTGCTGATCGTTGATGATCTGCACTTCCTTCGCTGGAGGGCGGCCGGGGGCGTCGAGGTAAGCAACCACTTCAAGTACGTCGCGAACGAGTTCCCGGTCACCTTGCTGTTCGTCGGGGTCGGCCTGGCCAAGCGCGGCTTGTTCTCCGAGGGCGAGTCCTACGACAACGCGGTCCTGGCCCAGACGGGCCGGCGCACGACCCGCCTGGACATGGGGTCGTTCGAACTGGCCACCGACCAGGGCCGCAGCCAGTGGCGCCAACTGCTGCTGGCCCTGGAGAAGCGTCTGGTCCTGCGCGGCACCTACCGGGGGATGCTCGCCGACGACCTGTTCGACTACCTGTTCGTCCGCTCCAGCGGCCATATCGGCTCCCTGATGACCCTCATCAACCGTGGCTGCCAGCTAGCCGTGCGCACCGGCGCCGAGCGTCTGGACGAGGAACTTCTGAGCCGCGTCAAGATCGACCAGGCGGCCCACCTGGCCCAGGACGACGTACGCAATCTCCTGAAGGGCCAGCGCTCCCGGCGGACCCGCCAGAAGGCGGTCCGCCGGTGACGCCCGCGCGGACCCTGCCGATCCGCCTCGCCCCGCAGCCGGGCGAGGCACTCGACTCCTGGTGGGAGGCGATCGCCCACCGACTGGGCACCACCACCGGCGACGTCCTGGCTTCGATGGGACTGCTGCCTCGCGGATCCGCCCGGCCGGTGGACTCGGGCATTCTCAGGCGCCTGGTCACCGTTCTCGATGCGGACCAGGCGGCGGCCATCTCATGGTCGGCCGGCCCCACCGAGGCGCAGGCACACGCCATGACCCTGGCCCGCTGGGACGGACGGGCCCATGTGGTCGACGCACAGCGGCGACGTGTCGAGGCGAGGCATGTCTGGGGGCGGGCCCGCGGGTCTCGCTACTGCCCGGCCTGCCTGGCCGCAAGCGGCGGCAGATGGCGGCTGAGCTGGAGACTCGGCTGGTCCTTCGCCTGTCTCGATCACCGCCTGCTGCTGGTCGACGCCTGCCCGCGCTGCAACCGCATGCCCCGGCACTTTCCGGCGACCACTCGGCACCCGCTCATTCCGGGCCGCTGTCACAGCCCATCGGAGAGGGATGCACCGTCGGCACGCTGCGGCCAGCCGTTCGAGGAGGTTCCCGCACTCACGCTCGCCGCGCGAGGACCCGTGATCGCGGCTCAGGAACTCATCGAGAAGACGATCTCCTTGGGGCAGGCCGGCTTCGGCGTCTACCAGGACCATCCCCAGCCCAGTCTTGCGCTGTTCGGTGATCTTCGGGCGCTGGCCTGCATCCTGCTTCGCCGTGTCCCCGACACCGGCCGACTGGCGGGCTTGGTCCCGCCGGAGATCCTGGCACTGCACCAGCAGCCGCTGCCTGAGAAGCGGCGATCCTTCGACCCTGTCGAGGAGACCCGTCCGGGGCGGCTTGCTCCGCGGCGGGCTGCGACCGTCGCCCTCGCCATCACCGCGGCCCTGCACATCCTCCAGCAGCGCGACGTCCACGTGGCCGGAGCCGTCCTTCGCCACCTGATCAGCCACGTCGACGGCAGCATTCCGCTGGTGATCGGGCTTCGGTGGGCCCACACCAGCCCGGTTTTCGACGCGATCCATCTTGCAACGCTCGCGCCTCGTCTGGGAGGCCCTGATCAGCTGCGATTCCGCATCGCGCACCAACTGCCACGCAAGCCCGGCCGCTCGGCGGCAACGCGAGTCGCCGAGCGGGCACGCAGGACCCCGACGCAGCTCTGGCCTGCCTGGTCCGTCCGGCTCAGCCCCCTCGACGGGGCCCTCTCACGCACGATCCGCCCGGCCCTGTCGTGCTACCTGCTGCTGGTCGGAGGCACGGGAGATTTCACCACGACGGCCCGCCTCCTTCATGCACCGGTGGAGGACCGGCTGGGATCTCACATGACGTTCCGGCTCACGAAGCGGGGCCACTTCCACGGCATCAGCCTCGGCCTGCTCGCGTTGGCGGACTACCTTGACCAGGAAGGATCACCGATCGACTACGCCCGCCGCCGCGGACTCGACTACCGCGATCTGATGCCGCTGGACACCTGGACGCAGCTCTGCCGGGACATCGACTTCGAAGCCGGCGGAGTACGGCGCCACCAGTTCGTCCGAGCGCTGCTGTTCGAACGGCTCAGCGGCCTCCCCGCACCCCTCGCGCCGGCCGCCTACGCGCCCAGCACCACGGAACTGCGGACGATGCTGCGGACCTTCGAAACAGATCTCACCCCAGCGCTTATGAGTCAACTCGAATCACACGCAGCCGAGTTCCTCACCCGGCAGGGAATCCGCGACGAACCCGTCTCCTGGCAGCCCCCGACAGACATCGTCCGCGATCTCAAGTTGCCTGGCTGCGACCTGCGGGACATCGACGCCGGGGTGCTGCACCGGCTCATCAGGGACGAACGCCTGACAACAGCATAGGCCGCCCGCCGCCTTGGCGTCAGCCATGACGCCATCCGCTTCGTCCTGCAGGAGCAGCCCACCCCTCCCGCAGAGGCGAAAAGCGCGAAGTGGGAGAGAGGAGCCACCATTCGACGGGCTCGCGCAGAGCTCCCCAGGGACAAATTCGCACGCTTCTACCTCGACGAATACCGCACGCTGAAGTGGATCGCGGAGCACGCCGGCGTGAATGAGGAGGCCATCAAGGTCCTCGTCCGCGAATACGGCATGAAGCGCGACGGCAGAGCGACCCGCTGGCGTCAGATCGATCTCGACTGGCTCCGCGACCAACGCGCCGCTGGACGCACCTGCCGCGAACTCGCAGCGGAGACCGGCTTCTCGCTCGGAATGATCAGCTACCTGGGCCGGCGGCACGACCTGCCCGGTCGACGGCCCGTCCGGAAAGGCTGACCTGCCGCGCCCTGGGGCCCCGTGACAGCTGGGCGCCTCACCCCGTGCACAAATCCTGCTTACGCTCCCACGCGGCCTGCAGTTGGGCACACAATCGATCAAGGCAACTCACCACCCAGGAGGACCAAAAGTGTCGTGGCCGACCTACACCAAGGTGCAGGAAGAGCAGATCACGAAGCGCGCTCTCGGACGCATCTTTGAGATGGGCATCTACCTCAACCACCACTCGACATCCCGCCCCGAGGCGACCGCCGCGTACCTGCTCGCCGAGGTCGAAGCACTCCGCGGTCTCGACGACCTGCCCGACGACGTACGCGCCCTGCGCATCCGGGACCTCGACGAGACGTACCCCGAGACCCCCACCCCGGTACAGGCGGCCGTCAAGACCTTCGCGGCGGCGTCCGCAGAGGCAGCGAAGCGGCACGAGGAGGAGGTAGCCCGCTTCAACGCGACCGGCGGCCAGTAGCGGCCCCGACCGATGTCGGCGCCCGTCCCGATCCGACCTCGGGGCGGGCGCCGCTGCGTTCCAGGGTGGTGCACGAACCGCACCTGCGGGCATCCTCAAGAAGGCTGGGGCGTCAGAGGGGCCGAGTATTCCGGCTGGCCCCCAAGAGGACCCGGCTCAAGATCACGGAGCGTATGCGAACTCAACTCAGCGCACTGATACATCACACTGGGTCACCTAGTGGCGGGTTTTACGCGTATCGCCAGTTCCATCCCTCACGCGGCGGGGTCGTCGTTGAGCGCCAGTTCCGCAACCCAGTTCTGGGCCTCGGCGAGGTTTGGTGCGGTGCCGGCCACCTGGTAGGTGAAGTCGTCCCACTCCTCCAGGATCCGTGGCTCGTCGGGCCGGAGGTGGCTGGCGCCGCCGTGCACCGGTCGGTGACGGCGGTAGATGTCCATCGGCGGTCGGCGTCGCTTGTTGTACGCGGCGAGCGGGTCGTCGGCGTTCACGTGCGGCACGGCGCGGGACGCCTGGTTCGGGTCGGCGGTGCTTGCCCATGCGCTCGATGCTCTCAGGCCGCGATCGCCGTCGGGCGGGCGGCGACTTCCTCCGCCCTCGTGCGTACCTCATCGACGGCGGCGGTCTCGTACGGGCGGGCCGCCTCGAGCAGCGTGTTGAGCCGGAAGCGACGCGGCCGGCGCCCCGGGCCCGGAGTCCTTCACGCTGCACGTGTACGACGGCGGGCAGCACCTGCGCCACCCGCAGATGCCCGGCCTGCCGCTGCCCAGACCCTGACTGGGCCCTTACGCTCCAGGCGCCCCGGGCGGGGAGAGTGACGACCCCTGCCCCGGGTGCCTGTGCCGCACCGGCCTCGACCTGGGAGTCGCAGCAGCCCCTCCGCCGTCAGCCTCGCCCTCTCGACGGTGCGGGGGTTACCTCTTCTTCGGGGCGAAGAAGAACTCGCACAGGATCAGGAGAACCTGGCGGGCGTCCTCACGGCGGCGGGCCTGCTTGGACCACAGAGCCGCTGCCGTCGCCGCAGCGACGAGAGCGAGCATGGCGAGCGCGAAGAACAGGATCATGCCGGAGGCCAGCAGAGGATCAACGAAGAACAGGAACGAGCCAGCCAGCGCAAGCATGTACTTGAACAGCACGACGAAACCCTCCAAGGGTTCCGGCGTGCCACGGCCGCACTTCCGACTACCGTCAGTGGCTGACTTATTCAGGTTGGATGCGGATAGCGGTGCGCTGCCACTCGGGTTTCAGCAGCGTGTCCGATTCTCCGGGCGACCACCATACGATGCCCGGCTTGCCGGTGCGGTGAAACTCCTCGAATCCGGGGCGCAGCGCTCCCAGGTCCACGCACACGATGACGGTCCGGGCCGAGCCTGAAGACTCGAACTTCTCGGCGATCTCCTTCGCCTTGGGCGCGCCGGGCGCCACGTGCGCGATGCCCTTGTCCTTGAACTCGTTGTGCCCTTTCCGTGGGCACAACGGTCCGGTCACCACTCCGGTGAAGTTGCGCTCGATCAGGATCGGCAGTTGCGCCGCCATGGTGGGCAGCAGTACCAGCGCATGTTCCGCGCCAGGGGGTAGAGCCAGCGCGACTCCCCGGCTCCGTCCGCAGCCCTGGTTCTGTGCGGAGCAGCGGATCGTGAACGCGGTCGGTAGATCCCCGTACAGGGCACGCACGTATGCAGCGCGCCGGTCCCCGGGGCCGAATCCTCCGGGCAGTTCCCCCATTGCGCCCCCTTTCCGGGGTGATCCTCACCTGGGGGCTGCATCCCGTCAACTCGTCAGGAAGCGGGCCGTTTCTGTGTCTCGGCCGCTGGCTGCGGACGCGGACAGCCGCAAGGCCATAAGACCCCGTTTCAAGGAAGATTGATGGTCTGGCGCATCTCCGCTACCTTAGACGCATCGACTCCGTTAAGAGATGGTCTCAAGGAGGCGCGTTGATCCAGATCACGCTGGGCAGACACAGGCTGATCGACCCGCGCAAGGACGCCTTCGCGCGGTCACAGATCGGATGGACCGAAGGGCTCTCCGACCAGCAGCTCCATGACATCGCCCGGGGAACCTGGGCGATCCCCGGCGAACGTGTCGAGCGAGAGCGGTTCGCCGTCGTCAGTGGAGACGTCATCATCAGGCAGGCCATGGAGATCGACCGGGTCGTCGACACCCCCGACGGCCGGCGGGCCTTCGAAGGACGCATCCTCAGCCCCGGGCATCCGGTGTACGACCACTACATCGGCAAACCCGCGCCGAACGGAGCTCAGCAGAACCCCATCACCTACTTCAAGTCCCCACTGGACAACCGGAAGTGCAACTGCGGCTGCGACAAACCGATCGAACGCGGCGACTTCCTTCCCGGACACGACCAGCGAGCCATCCACGAGCGCATCGCCCGCGTCGGCACCGTGATGGACTTCATCACCTGGTTCGACCAGACCTGGAACCCCGGCGAGGACCAGCAGGGCGATGCCGCATGAGGAAATGCCACCGTACTGAGACGGGAACCGCGGGACATTCAATGAGACAGCAGCACAAGCAGCAGGTCACCGCGGTCCGGAATGACAGCGGCGGCGCGAACCTACAGTGCCGTCGGACGGTCTACCCGTGTGACGTCACAGTTCGCGGGTTTCGCCGTTCTTCATGACGTGGCCGGTGATGCCCGCGTCCGTGAGCAGGTCGACGAAGGCGTGGGGGTCCTGGTCCCGCCAGTGCATGGGGACGACGGTGCCGGCCTGGAGGAGCTGCGCGGCGCGGACGGCGTCCGTGGGTTCCATGACCATCCGGCCGTCGATGGGCAGGAGGGCCACGTCGACCGGTGCGAACAGGGCCATGTCACCGAAGAGGGCGGTGTCTCCGGCGTGGTACACGCTCTTTCCGTCGATGTCCACGACGAATCCGCAGGGGGCGCCCAGTTCGACACGCCAGGTCTCGCCGATGCCGAGGGGGGAGTCGTGGATGGCGTTGACGCACTTGACGCTTGCTCCGTCGAGCGGGAGGCGCCCACCGAGGTGAAGGGGTGCCGTCGTGGCTCCCTCGCCCTTGTAGTGCCGGGCGGCGGAGGGGGTGGTGATGATCGGAGCGCCGTAGGTCTTGGAGAGTTCGATCGCGTCTCCGACGTGGTCACGGTGGTTGTGCGTGACCAGGATGTGGGTGGGCGGCCGGAGGTCGGAGGGGATGGCGCCCAGTTCGGGGTTGCCGGAGAGCCACGGGTCGATCAGGAGGTTGAGCGTCGTGGTTTCGAGTCCGAAGCAGGCGTGGCCGTAGAAGCGGAGCGTAGGCATGGGTGTGCCCTTCTGGGGTGTCGAGTGCGGGTGAAGGCCGGTGCGAGGGGGGAGGCCGTGGTCACTCCGAGATGCTGGGCCGCCAGGCGGTGAGGCGCTTCTCGGCCATCTTCACGGCGCTCATGATGAGGACGGAGATGACGACCATGATCATGACTCCGGCGAGGTAGCGGCCGGTGTTGAACGCTTCGGCGTCCGAGCGGATGCGGTACCCGATGCCTTCGGTCGCGGCGATGTACTCGCCGACGACGACCGCGATCATGCCCTTTCCGATGGCGAGGCGGACGGCGGTGATGAAGAAGGGGGTGACGGCGGGGAAGGTGACGTCCTTGTAGAGGGCGAGGCGGCCGGCACCGAAGGAGCGTGCTGCCCTGAGCAGGGCGGGGTCGGTGGTTCTGACGCCCTCGATCATGTTGATGATGACGGGGAAGATCGCCATGATCGCCACGTTGGCGATCTTGGATCCGATGCCGAGTCCGAACCAGACCACCAGGAGGGGTGTCAGGACGAGGATCGGCGTGGAGTACAGGGCGTTGATGATGGGGTCGAACGACTGGTAGAGCCAGCGGATCGATCCCAGGGCCATGCCGACGGGCACGCCCACGCCGAGGGCGATCAGCATGCCCAGTGCGAATTCCTGGCCGCTGACGGCGAGGTCGGACCACAGGGGTCCGTCGGTCAGGTGCAGGAAACCTGACCAGATCTCGGTGGGGCGGGCGAAGAAGAGGGGGTCCCAGGCTCCGGCGCGGCCCAGCGCCTCCCAGATCACCAGGATGATCGCGACGGTCACCACCGGTGCCCACAGGCCGCGGCGGCGCTGCCACCATCCGGGCCTGCCGGCGGTGCGGCGTGGCGGTGCGAGGGGCGGGACTCTTTCCGTGGTGGTCATGCTGCGTTCCTCTCCCGCGCCCGGGTGGTTTCGACCTCGTCGCGCAGGTGTGACCACAGGCGGGTGCGGTACTCGTCGTACCGGGCGGCGTAGTGCGGGGAGTCCCTTGAGGGAAGCTCGACGCGCACGTCGTCGCGGATGGTGCTCGGGCCCGCGCTCATGAGCAGGACCCGGGAGGACAGTTGCAGGGCTTCGTCCAGGTTGTGGGTGACGAGGATGATGCTGCGTCCTTCCTGCTCGACCAGTGCCTGGACCTCGTCGCGCAGGACTTCGGCGTTCTGGGCGTCCAAGGCGCCGAACGGTTCGTCCATGAGCAGGAGCCTGGGCTGTACGGCGAAGGCGCGTGCCAGGCCGACGCGTTGCTGCATGCCGCCCGACAGGTGGCGGGGGTAGCGGCGGGCCGACGAGGCCAGCCCGACCTTCTCCAGATACTCCATGGCGATGTCCGCACGTTCCGTGCGGCTCAGATCGGGACGTTTGTAGCGCAGTCCCAGCGCGACGTTGTCCAGCACGGTCTTCCAGGGCATCAGGGCGAAGCCCTGGAAGACCGTCGCCCGTGAGCCCTCACCGGTGCTCGGTGTACGCCCTTCGACCAGGACGGTGCCGGAGTCCGGTTTCAGGACGCCGTCCATCATGGCCAGCAAGGTGCTCTTGCCGCAGCCCGAAGGGCCGATCAGGGAGAGGAACTCCCCTTCTTCCACCTGGAAGCTGATGCGGTCGATGATGGTGGTCTCGCCGTAACTGAAGGTGACGTCGCTCACTTCGATGGCCGGCGGTGTGGTGGCCCTGCCCATGTCGTTCCCTCTCGTGGTCGGCCGGGGTGGAGAGCGGCGGGGTTCAGGGCGAGCCCGGCAGCAGGCTGGGGTCGTAGAGTTCGTCGACCGTGGGCAGTCGCTTGTCGGTGTTGCCGTACTTCTTGCTCATCTCGATCCATCTCCGCAGTCCCGCGGTGGAGACCTCACCGGTCGTGGAGTAGTCCGGTTCGGCGAACTCGTAGGCCGCCTTGGCGGCTTCGGCGGAGATCCTGGCGTCCTTCTGCAAGATCGCCACCGCTTCCGAAGGATGGGCCTTGACCCAGGCCGCCGACTCCGTGTAGGCCGCCATGAACCGTTTGAGTTCGGGGCTGTGTGCGGAGATGAGCGAGCTGGTGGTGGTGAACACCTGCGGGGTGATGTCGGGGAAGACGTCCCGGTACCGGAGCACCTCGACCTTGCCTCGCTCAGCGGCTGTGCTGTCGTAGGGCGGTACCAGACCGGCCGCGTCGATCTGTCCGCTCACCAGAGAGGTGAGCTGCGTGGACGCCGCGCCCGTGGGCACGTAGACGAGGTCGGTCTCCTTGAGGCCTTCTTCGACGGCGAGGGCCTTGGCGAGCATCTCGGTGCCGGAGCCGGGGCCGACGACGCCGAACTTCTTGCCCTTGAGGTCTGCCACGGACTTCACGCCGGCGTCGGCGTAGAGGATGTGCTGGTCCTGGGTCATCAGGTTGCCGACGATCTTCAGCTTGGCGCCGTTGGCGTTCGCGGCGATGACGCCCTCGGTGAGGGCGGCGGCGATGTCGGCGTCGCCGCTGGCGAGGGCCGCGGTGGCCTCGGCGGTGCTCTTGATCTTGACGACCTTCAGGTCCACCTGGTGCTTGTCGAAGATCCCCTGGTCGATGCCCGCGGTGACCGCGAGGAACGAACTTCCCGTGATACTGGACGCGAGGCGAACGCTTGCCCTGCCGTTCTCGTCGCTGGTGATCCCCGACCCGCCGCCGCAGGCGGACAGGGTGACGGCCAGGACGAACGCGGTGGCCGTCAGCCCGGCCCGGCAGGTGTGTCTGCGGTTCACGGCTTCTCTCCCGTCGTCGCCGGGGCCGCCTTGTCGCTGAAGAGGCGGCCTCCCCGGGCCAGGTCCTGACGCCCGATCTCGAAGAACGTGATGCGCACGCCCTCGGGGTCGATCCCGAAGGCCTTGACGGCGGCCTCGGTGATGCCTTCGACGAACTGCCTGCGCTGGTCGAGTGTTCGTCCCTCGAATATCTCGACGGTGATGTTGGGCATGACTGCTCTCCTTCAGAGGGTCGGTGCGGTCCGGCTGCGTGCCGGGCCGAGGAGCTGGGCGGTGTCGCGTGCCGAGGGCAGGTCCCGCAGAGCGGCGAGCAGTGGCGGCCCGTCGAACACGGAACCGGGGCTGCGCAGGCAGTCGAGGAACTTCGTGTCCAGTTCCTCGTCGGACAGGGGATCGTGGGCGCTGCCGTGGGGCATGCCGCGTCGTGCCCGGTGCTGGGCTCCGTCGGAGGTGGTGACCTCGACCGTGGCGTACCAGCGGGTGAAGTCCGGCGGACCGAACGGGGGAGCGGCGGCCTCCGCGGTGCGTACGGTGGCCATCAGGCGCCGCAGCGCGGGGCGGGTGACCTGGGCGTCGTCGAAGGAGCCGGCGGTGAGCCGGCCGTCGGCCAGCGCGGCGGCCACCGTGTACTCCATGCTGAAGCGCGCCTGGTCCGCGGTGACCGGGGCGTGGTGGATCGGGCCGGTGAGCCCCGTGGGCTGGACCGTCACCGTCACGTCGGTGACGGAGTCGGGGTCGAGGCCGCGGCCGCGGATCTCCAGGGCCGCCTCACCCGCGGGGTGGACCGCGTAGCAGGCGGGAAACGCCTTGACGTTCAGGCCGCGGGTGGAGAGGGTCCAGCGTTCCTTCAGGACCGGTGCGACGGCGGTGAGGTCGGGGTCCTTGCCGAAGACGGCGAAGTAGCCGAGCGGTGCTTCGAGCTGGTGGGGGTCGGCGTCCACGCCGGCGGCGGCGAGCCGCGCCGCGAGGATCCCGTTCCCGGCGGCCATCCCGGCATGGACCGGCTTGACGCTGAAGCCGCAGTTCTGACGGCTTCCGGCCGCCATGGAAGCGGCGATGCCGAAGGCGTGGTGCATCTCCGAGGTGGTGAGCTGAAGGAGCGTTCCCGCGGCGGCGGCGACTCCGAGGACGCCCACCGTCTCCGTGGCGTGCCAACCGGCCGTCCAGTGCGCGCGGACCGGGAGCGCCGCGGACACGGCGCACATCACCTGGTGGCCGATGACGTACGCCCGTAGCAGGTGTTCCCCCGGCAGCCCCAGTTCCTCGCCCAGTGCGAGGACCGGAGGCACGAGCACCACGCTGGGGTGGCCGTTGACGTCGGAGAGGTGGTCGTCGAAGTCCATCGCGTGTCCGGCGACGGCGTTGACGACGGCGGCACCGTGGGCGTCGACCCGGCGGCCGGTTCCCAGGACGGTGGCGGCACCGGCCCCGGCGGTGAGCCTCAACGCGCTGTGCATGGCGGTCACGACGGGCTCGTGCGCTCCGGCCACGGCGACGCCGACGGTGTCGACGAAGGCGTTGACGGCGCGGTGCGTGACGTCCTGGTCCAGCGAGGCGCGGCGGGCCTCCACGCAGAAGTCCACGAGCTGCCCGGTGACAGGGACGGGCTGGTTCATCGGGTTCCTTCCGTCGTGCCGGTCAGGACGGATTCAAGTGCGCGGGAGAGCATCCGGGCCTGGGAGAGCAGAAGCAGTCCGGCGCCCCGGTGGGTTGCCCGCCGCGCCTCGTCGCGGGAGCTCGCGGAGAGACCGAGGAGCTTGTCCCCGTCCGCGATGCGCGCGGTGGCCTGCTCGACGAGTCGCCGGACATCCGGGTGCGAGGGGTCGCCGGGATGGCCGGCCGATGCGGCGAGATCGTGTGCGCCCACGATGAGGGCCTTCACCCAGGGACGGGAAGCGATCTCGGACGCGGTCATGACGGCCTCGACCGTTTCGACGTGGACGAGGAGCGCGATGCCGTCGCTGCGGACGCTGTCCACGAACGCGGGGTAGCCGCCGGGATGGTGGCCGAAGGCGTTGGCACGCGCCCGGCCGATCCCGCGGTGCCCGTCCGGAGGAAAGGCCGCCCAGTCCGTCACCCGGTCGACGTCTGCCGGGCCGGTCACCTGCGTCAGTTGCAGGACGGTGATCCCCGCGTCGAGACACCTGACCACGGATTGCTCCTGACAGCGGATCCGTCCGATCAGAGGAACGCCGGCCACCGCACAGGCGCGGGCGAGGCTGGAGAGTTCCCCCGCGGTGGGGCTGCTGTGCTCCAGATCGACGGCGATTCCGTCACAGCCGAGACGGCCGATGAATTCCGCGGTGTCCGCGTCCGGGAAATCGAGCGTGACTACGGTCAGGGGTTTTTCCTGACTTCCCTTTTCCCAGATCATCGGGACGCCTGGGCGGGGTGTGATGCGGTCATTCGGTGGGCGGGAGAAGAGGTGGCCCGGAAACCGGGTGCACCATTCCGCCGAGAATGAAGGGGGTTCATGTCGCGCCCACTTCCGTGTTGCGGTGACTTGCTTGTGAGAGTGACGTTAAACGGAACCCGATCATTGCCTCAACGGTTGCGAAGCGATGCTTCTATCGGCTGGACCGATAGATGGCACGTTCAGGCGCCGAGCTCCGTCTTGCTCAGGCGCACGGCGTGCAGGAGTGTCCGGACGACCGGCGTCTCGAACTCAGGGCTCCAGGCGAGTTGAAGGGCGACGGTCCTGACGCCGCCGCGCAGCGGCACGAACACCAGGTCGGTGCGGCCGGCGTCCCTGAAGGAGGCAGGCTGCACCGACACGCCCATGCCCGCACCGATGAAGGCCAGCTGGGTCTGCATGTCGGTGCCCTCGACCAGGTGGCCCGGGATGCAGTCGTGCTGGTGACACGCGGCGATGATCTGGTCGTAGAAGGCAGGGTTGGCGTCACGGGGCCAGAAGACGAAGGTCTCACCGCTGAGGTCCGCCAGATCGACGGAATCGTCTCCTGCCAGAGGATGGGCCCGGGGAAGGACGGCCCACAGCGGCTCGTCGGCGATCGTCTCCACCCTCAGACCGGGACGTCTGCTGACAGCCCGCACGAAACCGGCCTCCAGATCGCCCTGCGCCAGCGCTCGCACCTGCCTCTCCGTGCCCATCGTCTGAAGAGTCACGTTGATCCCCGGCGAGAGCTTGGTCAGCCGGCGCAGCACGGTCGGTACCACTCCGGTCAGGGCGGGCCCCACGGCGCCGATCCGCAGACGCCCGAGTTCCCCACGCGCATGAGCGAGCACGGTCTGCTGAAGATGCCCGAGTTCCGCGAGAATCTTCCTGCACCCGGCCAGAAACGCCACCCCGGCCGGGGTCAATGTCACCGACCGGCTCGTACGCAGAAACAGCTCCGCCCCCAACTGCTGTTCCAGCGAACGGATTTGCTCACTCACTGTCGACTGGCCCACTCCCAGTCGCACCGCGGCCTTGCTGAACTGACGCTCCTCCGCCACCGCGACGAAGTATTCCATCTGCCGAAACTGAACCACCGGTACTCCCGACGTCGCCCATGGGCCGACGGCATTTCTTCGGCCGACGGCGGCGCGTGGAGTATATTCCGCGCCATATGCCCGCCCTATACCCTCACCGGGAACGGCTTGCTCGCCCACTCCCTTTTCACGTCACCAGCCCCGACGACTACCACGGCCCGGTGGTGTTCATCGGCGCGTGGTCCGGGTGACCGGAGGGGCCCCGCCGCCCTGGTAGCCGCAGCCGGCATTCCGGACCCCGCCGAAGGCCCGCGCCCTGGACAGCCCGACAGCCGAAGGCCCGGCGCCACCGCAGATGATTGCGGGGGCGCCGGGGCCTTCTTTGGGGCTTCCAGGGGCCGGTCGGGCCAATTTCAGGCGGGGGACTCAGCGCTGTGTGAGGAGGCGTCCTCGGTCAAGGCGGACAGGCCGCGAAGCGGCAGACCGATTCCGTCGTGCGCGATCACGCCGGTGAACTGTCGTCCCTGAACCACCGGTCGGCCGTTCGTCGGAGCGAGACACGAGGCCGTGACCCAAAGCTGTCCCCGCCCGATTCTCGCCGACGAGGAGATCTGCCGTCCGGCCGGAATCACCTGGCCCGACCGCACCACAGGAACTACGACAACACCCTTCCCGCCCTGGAGCCCCCGCACCGTTTCCTGGAACTTCGGATCGATAACATCGGGGTTATCCGTCCATGCGGAGCTGACGATTGTTCGCCCCCTTTCTCTTGGCGCACCCTGTTACAGGTCCTTCTCCCAGAAGGAAATTCAGCGCGGGCGTGGCGTGAATCGCTCGCCGCTGACAAGTAGCCGACCGATGAAAGGGAACACGATGAGAACCAAGACATGGGCCGCCCTCGCTCTGCCCCTCCTCGCCGCCTCGGCCACCATGATCGCGGCTCCCGCGGCAGGCGCCGCGACCACCGGAGCCGCGGCATGCACCCACCCGGCGTGGTCCAACCCGGAAGCCGGCTACGGCTACGTGAAGGGAAGCTCCGCGCCGCTGCGTACCGGTCCGAACGCCGGCTGCCCCACGGTGGCCACGGTCTACGCCGCGAAGCTCTACTACCACTGCTACGTCCACAACTCCGAGGGCAACAAGTGGACTCACGCCCGCATCGAGGGCACCCAGTTGAACGGCTGGATCTACGGCGGCAACCTCGACGACGGCGGTGCGACCAAGCCCTGCTGAGGCCTGCCCTGCCGCTTCGGGCGGATGGGAGATCGTCACTGCCCGGTGGTCCCGAGTCCCGTGCTCGGTCCGGCGTCCCGTGCGGCCTGGGCGAGCGCGCGGACGAGGGCTGTCTGCCCCGCCGCGGGCCAGGTCAGGACCCAGTGTCCGGTCGGTGCGTCGTACGGGTGGAGGTACCGCAGTCCGGGCCACCGGTAGTGGGCGGCGTCGCCGTGGATGAGGCAGACAGCCTCGCCCGCCGCGACCACGGCGGCGACCTCCTGGATCGACGACACCTTCGGGCCGCGCCGGATGGGCCGGCCGCCGGGGGTGTGGGTGGGGACGAGTGTCTGCTGCCAGTACTCCGGTATGGGCACCGCGGAGTGCGGCAGCGGCCACTCGGCCAGATCCTCCATGCCCACCGCCTCGCGTCTGGTGAGGGGATGATCGGTGGCGACCATGAGGACCAGGGGCGCGGTCGCGACGACCGGGCCGACGACGAGGTCCGGCTCACGGATCGGCAGCCAGGAGGTCGCCACCTGGACCGAGCCGTTCCGGAGAGCACCGAAGGGGTCCGTGAAGTTTTGATCTCCTGTACGCGGAGCTGGACTTCGGGGTGCCGGGAGCGGAAAAGGCCGAAGACATGTGTGTAGTAGTGCGCCTGAGGTCCGTGCAGACCGAGGGTCAACGCGCATGTGGTGCCGCGGGCGGCATCGGAGGCCGCCCGGGTCCCCTCAAGTATCCGCTGGTATCCGGCGCTTAAATCCTCGCGTAACTGGGTTCCGATGGAGGTGAGTTCGACCCGGCGACTGCTTCGGGCGAACAGTCGCGCACCGATCCGGCGCTCTTGCTTGGCAATTGACTGGCTGACGCGCGCCTGCGACACATGCAGACGGTCCGCCGTCCGGCCGAAGTGCAGTTCTTCGGCCAGTGTCAGGAAGATCTCGATGTCTCGCAGTTCCATCCGCGTTCCCCCCGGTCGCCAATGAGTACCGAGTCATCAGATCATGTGAGACTCCCGTTGTACGTTCTTTTTCGTACAGCAATCAAATTCGGACGATTCCTCAAGGGCGCCGATGTGACGTCAATGCGCGGAGAGGCCTCCGGTAGCTCGGCTATGGCCGGCGACGAGACGTGGGCCCACCCGTCGGGCGGAAGCGGCGTGTCCTCGCCCCGCTGGAACAGGTGGGCCTGTCGGAGTACGCCGACCGCTGGTCCACCCAGCTCAGTGGCGCACAGCGGCAGCGGCTGGCCTCGGCGCGGGCCCGACATGCCGTGCGGCACCCGGCCTGAGTCGGACGAGGGGGCCACGGGAGGGGACGACGCCGCGCCCTGACTCGCCCTCTCCGCGCCGGCGGAGGTGGGCCGCGCGTGCCCGAGGACGGCGCGGGCGGTCGGGGCCGACGGAAACGGACCGGCTGCGGCGATGACGGCCCGGCGGCGCCCGCGGGACTGGACCAGGCCGGGTGCCGTCCCGGCAGGACCGGCGGGCGCTGGTGAGCGCAGTCGGATACCGGGTGTCATCCTGGGCGCGCGGTCACGGCACCGCAGCCGAAGCACCCGCACGCCGGCGCACTCCGTGTGCACCGGGGGACGAGGAGGAGGGGGCCGTGGCATCACAGGGCGATCAGCCCCGCTGGTGTCTCCCGGAAGCCACAGGCATCGAAATAGAACGAACGCAGATGTTCCTCGAAGTCGACGTGAAGCCACTCGCACGTGGCGGCACGGGCCTCCTCGGCCGCCACTGCGACGAGCGCGGCGCCAACCCCTCTCGACCGAAGATGCCGAGCGACCACCGTGTCCAGGATGAAGGCGTGTGCTCCGCCGTCCCAGACGACGTTGACGAATCCGATCAGGCCGCCGTCCTCCCACGCGCAGACCCAGCCGAGGCTGTGGCGCTCAAGCCGTGCGCGCCAGTCGGTCCGCGCGACCGGGGAGCCGAAGCCGTCGGCGTGCAACGCGTCGAGGGAAGCGTTGTCGAAGTCGCCCCGCCACTCGTACTCGATCGTCACGCCCGGGGAGTCCTCTCTCGTGATCTCGCCCAGGCGGTGAAAGCCTCGATCGCGTCGACGACGGCTTCGAAGCGGAGCGAGTGGTACAGGTCGAAGGCGTGGTGCCCACCGCGCAACTCGGCGTAGACGACGGCGTCGGAGGAGGTGCGGCGCAGTTGCTCGGCGACCTTCCTGATGTCGGACACGGGCACCAGCGGGTCCAGGTCGCCGTGGGCGATGAAGAGGGGTGGCGCGTCGGGCCGGGCATGGCCCAGGGGGGAGGATTCGGGACCCTGGTCCCAGTACGAGCCCAGGAAGCCGTTCAGGATGACGGCCCCGGTGACCGAGGTGTCGGCGTCCTCGAAACCTGGCTGGAACGCGGGGTCGTCGGGGGTCAGCGCGGCGATCGACGCCATGTGGCCGCCTGCCGAACTGCCCGCGACGAACAGGGTCGACGGATCGGCTCCGTACACGTGGGCGTGCTCCCGCGCCCACGCGATGGTCTTCTTCAGATCGATCATGTGGTCGGGGTGCCGGACGTGGGGCTTCAGCCGGTAGTTGGCGCTGATGGTCACCCAGCCCCGGCCGGCCAGCCGGTGGAGCAGGGGGAGCGACTGGCTGTTCTTGCGTCCGCCGCTGTAGTGACCGCCGTGCATGTGGATCAGCACCGGCGCGCCTTCCGGGCGAGAGCGGTGGTGGTACACATCGAGCCGGTTACGTCGGCCCGCGTCGCCGTAGGCGAGGTTCGCCACGCGCCGGACGTCCCACCGGCGCCGGAAGACGGGCAGGATCAGGATGCGCGCCCACGGCAAGCGGCGCCGGAGCCCTTCCGCGAGGTCGGGATCGATGGTGGCGCGCCACCCGTCGCCCAGTCCCTCGGTCATGGCCCGCTCGATCCTGTCCCGCTCGCCCCACGCGCGGTGGGCGATGACCGCGAGTCCGGGCACGGTCGCGACGGCGAGCCCGACGATGGCCCAGGCACCCGCCGAGTCGATGTCGCCCTCGGCGAACGCCAGCGCCGTAGGGAGCAGCAGCATCCAGAAGAAGGCGGCGAACGGCAGCTCGTTGAAGGCCAGGCCGAAGAAGTAGCTCGGGCGGCCCAGCGGGTGCTCCCACGGTGCCGGCGCCAGGGCACACAGGGTGCCGATCGCGACGATCGCCACAGTGATCAAATAGCCGACAGGCACGGAACCTCCTGGGACGGCAGCCGACTCCACTGCCCTCGGGCGCTCACCTCAGTCTTCCGCTGCGGGGACGGGTCATCAACGACGGTCCTGGTAACGTCTTTTGACTCTGGGACAAAGAATCCGGGGGCCGCTCGTGGAGATGCGAGAGATCGAGATCTTTCTGACGCTGGCGGAGGAGCTGCACTTCAGCCGCACGGCCGAGCGGTTGGGCGTCAGCCCCGGCCGCGTCAGTCAATCGATCAAGAAACAGGAACGACGCATAGGCGCCCCCCTGTTCGTCCGCACCACGCGCACCGTGCGCCTCTCCCCCCTCGGTGAGCAGCTGTACCAGGCGCTCAAGCGCGGGCACCGGCAGATCACGCAGGGGATCGAGGCGGCGCGGGCCACCGCCCAGGGGGCCACGGGCACTTTGACCCTCGGCACCATGGGGCCGTACTCCCTGCGGATCAAGGACATGCTCGACCTGTTCCTGGCCCGCCACCCCAACGCCCGCCTCCGGCACCGCGAGATCCAGCCCGCGTCACCCCTGGACCTTCTCATGTCGGGTGACGTGGACGTGGCGTACGTGTGGCTGCCGGTCGAGGCACCGGACCTGACCGTCCTGCCGACCGCGCGAACCTCCGCGCTGCTGCTGATGACCTCCGTCGACCACCCCTATGCGGAGAAGGGGTCCATCTGCCTGGAGGAGTTCGGCGACTGCGCCGTGGTCGAGGGCGGATCGATTCCCTCCTCCATGGAGGAGGTCCTCAATCCCCGGCACACCCCCTCCGGCCGTCCCGTCCGCCGCGGCCCCCGGGTCACCACCTGGCAGGAGACTCTCAGCGTGGTCTCCTCGGGTCAGGCCACCGCCGCCGTACCGGCCGAGGTGCCCGGTTTCTACTCCTGGCCCAGTCTGGTCTTCCTCCCCATTCGCGACGCGCCTCCCTGCCGGTGGGCCTTCGCCTGGCGCACCGCGAGCGAGTCACCGCTCGTCCGCGGGTTCGCCGAGGCATCCGTCGACGCCGACCGGCTCCTGGCCGAGTCCGGCGCACAGTCGCTTTCCCTTCCCTTTCCCCTGAACCAACCGCCGGCCGACGACCGAGACGCCTGGCTCGGCCACCTCGATCCGCGCTGGATCGCACCGAGCGGCGACAGTCGGTAACCAGCGGGCGGGTGGGCTCATCCGCCGAAGACGCGACATCTCGATGTGCGAGCCCACCAGTCCCACCCCCACCTACTGTTCGACGCACTCGGGCTACGCGGCCCGTCCCGGGCCCTGGCGGCCAGGGGGCGGGCCGGGGCGGCGGCGCAGGTGGCCGTGCTGGTAGGCCAGTGCCACCGCGTGGGCCCGGTGCCGGGCCTGGAGGACGTTGAGGATGCGGCGCACATGGCTCTTGACCGTGTTCACGCTCACGTACAGCTCGTCCGCGATCTGCTCGTTGCTCTTCCCGTCGGCGATGAGCTGGAGCACGTCCTGACAGCGTCCGGTGAGGACCACCCACTCGCGGGGCTCGGGCGACAGCCGCGCCAGCCAGCCGCGTTCGTAGCCGATGGCGACCATCTGCGCCCGTTCGCCGGTGCCCAGGCTCTTGCCCAGCCGGTCGACATGGCGTTGCACGGTCGGCCGGGCCACGTGCAGGTGCCCGGCGATCTCGACGTTCTTGTAACCCCGGGCGACGCCCGACAGGACCTGGAGCTGCCTCCAGGTCGGAAGGACGCCCGGCTGCCCAGCCGTCCGCTTGATGGTCTCCGGACCGGTGATGGTCACAATGCCCCTCTTCTCCGCCGTCAGGTGAGGCGATGCGCATCCCGCCTCACCTGGGGAGAGCCCGCAGCCGGGCATTCCTGACGCCATTTAGAGAAACGTTTTTTCGCACCCGCCGAGGCACGTCCCACCGACCGTTCAGGCCGGGCGGTTCCGCTGCCACCCCGTCCACGTGGAACACCCCGGGAAGATTTTTGTACCGCCGCGTCATGGTCCGTCACCTCATGTCTCTGGAGGGTGACGCGTCGTCCTCCGGACGTCCGCGCCAAGACAGACCGACCGACCGACAGACCGACCGATGGGGTTCCGATGGCGAACACACCCCGACCCACCGCTGCGGGGGCGACGAGGTCCGCACGACCAGCGCACGACCGCTCCAGGCGCTTACTCCTTCAGCACTCTCCGATCCACCCGCGCCGGCCGGTTCTCCCACGCCGCAGAGTCCGCCCCCTCGGGACCACGTCACCGCGAGAACGGAACAGAACGCCGTGAGAAGCCTCCACCACGTCCTCTACGGCGCCCTGTTCGGATGGCTCGCCTGGTGCGCTGTGCAGTCCGCCCGTAACGGGGCGCCATGGGTGTGCGCGGTGTTCGTCGCCGGATCCGGTCTCGTGGTCGTCGCGGCGACGCGCGAGGGGGCGCTGAAGGACACACTGCGCCGCGAAGCCGTACGGGCACAGCGCGCCACGCGTCTGCATCCGGCCGACGCCGGCGCCGCCGAGGCGGCCGCCGCGCGGGCCGGCTGGTGTTGCGACGCGTGGGCGGCCACCGCCGGCGGGGAACACGGACCGTCCTGCCGCCACCGTCTGCCGAAGGGCAACGGGGTCTGACGCGACGGAACCCGGGCCGGCGGGAAGACCGGCCCGGGTCCGAACGAGGGGCACCCTATGAGTTCTTGAAAACGAGAGGCACCCTATGAGTTCTTGAACCAGACGAGGACGCCGAACGCCGACCACAGGGCGGCGGTGTACGTCGGCTGTCCGCCGCCCTGGTCCTTCGCGTGACCGGGAGGGCACCAGCCCGGATGACCGGGCCAGTGGCAGGGCCGGCAGGGACGGCCGTGTCCATGTCCATGGCCGGGCGGCCCGCACTCACCACCGGTCGGTGAGGGTGTCGGGGTCGGTGTGGGGCCGGGTGACGTGGTGAACGTGGGGGTGGGTGTCGGGGTCGGCTCCGGTGTCAACTCGGGTGTGGGTGACGGCTCCGGCGTCAGCTCGGGTGTCGGAGTGGGGGTGGGAGTCGGTTCAGGCGAAGGAGAAGACGTGGGCGTGGGACTGAGCTCGGGCGAAGGCGAAGGCGAAGGCGTGGGCGTGGGCGTCGGAGTCGGCTCCGGCGTCAACTCGGGAGTCGGAGTCGGAGTGGGCGTCGGAGTGGGCGTGGGCGTCGGCTTGGACGAAGGCGACGGTGACGGCGTACGCGTAGGGGTCGTAGTCGGTTCGGGCGCCAACTCCGTGCCCCCGTATCCGTTGTCCGGCGAGGACGGTGACGGAGACGGCTCGGGGGGCTCCGGTACGGCCGGCGGATTCACGGCGGGGGACTGCGGGCGCGGGGCACCGCTGTTCGTCCCGGGCGCCTCCGGTGAGCGATGAGGGTCGCTGAGGGGGCCCTCCCGCTCCGTCACCTGCGCTGCCGGACCCTCGTCCGCGACGCCGTGCCCGGCGCCCGGTGCGCCGGAGGGTGCCGGTCGGGCCGCTGTGAAGGACGGTGCGGGGTCGGGTGGTGGCATCTCTCCGGCCGAGGCGGGCGCCGGGATCTGCCCGGCCGCTCCCGCCCGGTCGCTCCCGCCTTGCCCGGCGGTGAGCGCCAGGGCGAGTGAGCCCGCGGCGACCACGGCGGCGGTCACTCCGGCCGCGGCCAGGACCTTGCCGCTCTTCCAGGCGCTCTTGGGCGTCGGCACCACCTGGCCCGCCTGCGCCGCGCCCTGCTGGACGGCGGAGGAACCGACGGTGTGCAGCAGGTAGGCGGAAGCGGCGGAGCCGAGGAAGAACGGGGCGATGACTGCGGGCAGTGTCGAGGAGAGGTCGGCGAGTTCGAGGTAGAGGCCCCCGCAGTCGGCGCAGGTGTCCAGGTGCTCGCCGACCTGGGTGCTCTGCGTCCTGCCGAGCTTGCCGCGGGCGTACGCGCCCAGCTTGGCGGCGTACTCGCGGCACGGCCGGTCTGCGGTGGTGATGTGGGCCTGGATGTACGCGGTGCGCAGGCCCTCACGGGCCCGGTAGGCCAGCGCCGAGACGCTGTTGGGCCGCAGGCCCAGCAGGGGCGCGATGCTCGCCGGTGCCTCGCCCTCGACCTCGGTGTGCCAGAGCACGGCCTGCCAGCGTTCCGGCAGGGAGCGGAAGGCGTTGCCGACGGCCTGGTTGTCGAACGCCTCGACGGCGGGGTCCCGGGCGGGTTCGGCGGAGTCGTGGCCGTCCCACGTGTCGGTGAGGGTCGTGCGCCGCTGCTGCCGGGTGACGCGGAAGGCGCAGTGGCGGACGGTGCGCAGGAGGTAGCCGCGGAAGAAGTCGGTGGGGCCGGAGCCCTTGCGTATCGCGCTCAGGACGTTGGCGAACGCCTCGGCGACCAGATCGTCGACGTCCGCCTCGCGGGAGGCGAACTGCCGGGCGCACCGGACGGCGGCGGCGCGGTGCCGGGCGTACAGCGTCTCGTAGGCGGTGTTGTCGCCCTCGCGGGTGGCGGAGATGAGCCGGGTGTCGCTCGGTTCCGCTGTCTCTTCGGACTCCGGCGGGGAAAACACGGTGTCGTCGCTCATGAATCCTCTACCGCGACGGACCGGCCCGGCCGACCGGGCACGTCGCCTACTGACGGTGATCGATGTACAACCCATTAGATAGACGCATAGTTGACACGTCAACAGATGTGTCTATGAACCTACCTGGAAGTGATGAGGTGACACGTACCGGTCTCAGAGCGTGCGGAAGATGTCCTCGCAGGTGCCGACAGGTCCCTGACCCGCGCTTTCTTCCTCTCAGGGCTTCGGGCGAAGTGTCGACCGTGTCATAGATCACGTCGATCGGACCGTTCTGTCGCGTCATGGAACCGTGGACGGTGTCTCGGGATGGTGTCCGGCCGATCCGGCCGGAATCATCAGCGAGAAGGAGCCACCCGATTGAAGAGCGAGCGCGCATGGCCACCCGTCAACTCGGTCCTGCCCCCCGACGAGTTCTCCTTCCCCTTTGAACACGGGGGAGACCCGTCGTTCAAGGAGTTCGTCGCGGAACCTGTCCCGGAACCCGGCCCGGACGAGCCGGGTTCCGAGCCGGGTTCCGAGCCGGAGGAGGCAGCTGGGCGGCCTCCGGGCGCCCCGACGGACCCTGGCTTCCCGCACGACACCGTCACCCTCACCGGCATGGACCCGGAGCCCGAGCCGGAGCAGGCGTCGCCCGCCGGTCTCCGCCGCCGGGTGCCGCGGGCGGGCGCCCTGTCCGACGTACGGGAGTTCCGTGCCCGGCCGGTCCTGCCTGGCACCCTCGCCCTGCTCTGCGCCGTGCTCAGCGGCGGGGCCCTCGCCGCCGTCGTGACGAGGCCGCGGGCCGTGGGACGTTGGACGGACCTGCCCGAACCGTCTCCGCCACTGCTGGCCGCCCTGACCGCCGCGATGCTGCTCGCGCTGGGCGGTCTGCTCCGCAACCGGGAGGGCCACGCCGTGGTCCTGACCCGGTGGGGCCGCTACCGGGGCACGGTGCGCCGCAGCGGTCTGCTGTGGGTGAACCCCTTCGTCCGGCGGCACCGCGTGGACGTACGGCTGCGCCACTTCCAGGGCGACGCCCTGCCCGCGGTGGACCGCGTCGGCCATCCGGTCGTCGTCAGCCTGCTGATCGTCTGGCGGGTCAGGGACACCGCGCGGGCCGTGTTCACCGTCGGCGACCACGAGGAGTTCCTGCGCGAACAACTGGTGGCGAGCGTGACCGAAACCGTCTCGATCCTGCCCTGCGACCGGTTCAGCACCCCCGGCCCGACACTGCGCGACGGAACGTGGTTCGGCGAGGAGGCCACCCGGCGCCTGGCCTCCGAGATGGCACCGGCGGGACTTGAGGTCTACTCCGTCCAGCAGCTCTCCCTCGGCTACGGCGCCGAAGTCGCCGACGCCATCCACCGGTTGCGCAACGCCGAACTCAACGCCGAACTGCGCACCACCGTCATCGGCGACGCCGTCGACATCGCCCGCGCGGCCCTGGACCGGATCAGGGCCGACGAAGGCGAGGGCGAGGACGCGCCCTCAGGCCGGGACGCCGAGTTCCTGCGCCTGTTCGTACTGTCGCTGCTCAGCCCGAGCGCGAACCTGAAGGAATGGGGAAACCAATGGCCGAATCACCGAAGCTCGTCGAACTGAGCCCCGTCGACGGCTGTGGGACGTGCGCGTTCTGCACCCGGCCGTCGCCCCGGGAGAAGGGAACCGGACCCGCGGCCGGACGGGCCACCGCACGGGCCTGCCGCAGGAGAGCGGCGGGCGCGCTGCTCGCCGTCGCCACGAGCGTCGTGGGCATCGAGGCGGGCACCGCGACCCCCGCGAGCGCCCTGCCCGCGCCCAGCAGCGAGGGCTGGGACGGCAGCCGCTACTGGTTCAAGTCCAACGGCCAGTGGCGGTGGACCAGCCACCAGAGCGTCTATCTCCAGCGCACCGGCACGAAGAAGGCGGCCCCGGCACCGGCCAAGACGACCAGGACGACGGCGGCACGGACCACGGCCTCGGCGCAGGCCTGGCTGCCGGCACCGAGCCGGGCGGGCTGGGACGGCAGCCGCTACTGGTTCAAGTCCAACGGCCAGTGGCGCTGGACGAGCCACCAGAGCGTCTATCTCCAGCGCACCGGAGGCAACGCGGGCACCGGGGGCGCCACCGTCCCGCCGAAGAAGACGACGGCACCCCCGAAGGCGAACACCGGTTCCCTGGAACCCGCCCTCTCCTACGCCCTGGCCCAGCTCGGCAAGCCGTACATCTGGGGCGGCAACGGCTATCTCGGCTACGACTGCTCCGGCCTGGTGCAGCAGGCGTACCGCCGCGCGGGGATCTCGCTGCCGAGGGTCGCCTCCGACCAGTACGGGGCCACCACCAAGATCTCGGCCGGCAGCCTGCGTCGGGGCGACCTGATCTTCTGGTCCTCCAACGGCCGCCAGTCCGGCGTCCACCACGTCGCCGTCTACCTCGGCGGCGGACGCTATGTGGAGGCCCCCCGGCCGGGCGTGAACATCCGGATCTCCTCGCTGTCCAACGGCTACGCGCCGAACCTGTTCGGCCGCCCCTGACCGTGGCCCCGGACCACTTGGCGCCGATCGCGTCATAAGGGAGCAGGTGGGGCCTCTCTCCAGTGTCACGCACGGTACGGCGGCACCGACCGCCCCGATGAGGAGGCCCCTCTTGCCCACCCACCACGCCCAGTCGCCTCGGCCGGCCCACCCGTCCCGGCCCCCCAGACCCTCGCCACCGCGAGAACTGACACAGCGCCAGGAAGAAGTGCTGTGGCTCATGCTGACCGGTGCCACCGCCGACCGGATCGCCCAGGACCTGGGCATCAGCAAGGCCACCGTGCAGACCCATCTGCGCGCCATCTACGCGGCCTTCGGCGTACGCAGCCGCGCCCCGGCCGTCATCGCGGCCATCGAACGGGGCTATCTGCCCGAGAGCCTCGACCGGGGCTGGAGCCCGGACCGGGAGCGCGTGCTGCGCGCGCTGCGGCAGGCCTGGAGCCCCTGCCGGGTCCACCCGGCGCACACACCGAGCTGCGCCGTGTGCGTCCGGGCGGCCACCCTGGGCCACGCCATCACCCTGGTACGGGACCCGAGGACGCCGGCCCACCCGCCGCCGGCGGCCGGCCCCCGGGGCGCCACCGGCGACCCCGGCCCGTACCCGCTCCGCCCCCGTCGAGGGTGACCCTGGCGACGGGAGACGCGGCTCCGTCGTCCTTTCGCGGTCCCGCGACGTGACCGCGAGAGGACGACGGAGACGGAGCCGCTGCCGGTCGTCGGCCTCTTCGCACACGGGAAGACGGCGCCGTCGTTCCTTCCGTCACCGTCCGCTCACGGTCGGTCGTGGCCGGCGCGCAGGCTCGTCACGAGGCTCAGCGCGAGTACGCCGAGGAACGTGAGCAGCGGAGCCTGCCACGTACCCGTCGCCGTACGGAGTACGGACGCCGTCAACGGGCCCGTGGCGGCGATCAGGTACCCGCCGGTCTGCGCCGCCGCCGACAGGGCCGCCACGTGTTCGTGGTCCCTGCCCCGCTTGACGTACAGCACCCCGGCGACCGCCTGGCCGCCGCCGAGGCCCGCGCCGAGCAGCAGGGACCACAGCGCCGGTACGGAACCGGGGGCGGCCAGCAGGCCCACGTACCCCGTCGCGCAGACCAGGACGATGCCCACGAGGTGCGGACGCTGGTCCGCGCGGGCCGCGGCCAGTACCGGCAGGACGAAACCGCCGACGGCGACCCCGACGATGAACAGCGACTGCATGGTCCCCGCGGTCGTCCCGGCGACACCCGCGTCCACCAGGATCGCGGGCAGCCACGCCAGCGTCGTGTAGAAGAGGAGCGTCTGGAAGCCGAAGTACGCCACCAGGCTCCACGCCAGTCCCGTGCGCAGGACACCGCCGGGACGTCCCGCGGTGGTGGCAGGGACGGACGGCCCGGACGGCCGGGGCCGCGGTCCCGTCGGGGACGTGCCGGGCCGGACCGCGGCGGCCGGTGCGCGCAGTTGTGGTGCGACGGCGACCGCCGCGAGTACCGACGGGATCACGGCGAGGCCCATCGCGGCCTGCCAGGAGTGCCCGCTCGCCTGCCAGACCGGCACCATCAGCGCCGCGACCAGCGCCGAGCCCGCTCCCATGGACAGGGCGTAGACGCCCATCATCACGCCGACGCGGCGGTGCGCGAACCGGCTGCGGACGAACACCGGGATCAGTACGTTCACGGTCGCCGTCGCGATGCTCACGATCACCGTGCCGACGAACAGACCGGGCAGGCCCAGTACGCGTACGACCGCTCCCGCGAGCAGCAGCACACTGGCCCAGAACAGGCCCCTCTCCTCGCCGAGCCGTCGGCGTACCGGAGTGGCCAGCGGTGCGAAGAGGCCCATGCAGAGGGGTGGCAGCAGTCCCAGCAGGGTGACCGTCCCCGTCCCGAACCCGGCCACCGGGGCCAGCGGGCCGAGCTGTCCGAACGCCACGCGGGTGTTGAAGCTGAGCAGGACGAAACCGGTCACCAGGACCACGGCCGAGGCCGTCGCGCGCGGCGGTCCGCCGGTGGTGCGCGGCGAGGAGGGGGACGGGGTGGGGGAGGCGGATACCGGGGCGGGAACGGACACGGCGGCCTTTCGGTGGCTTCAGCGCGTCCAGCGGTGGACGACGGTGCTTCGGGTGGACGACGCCGCTTCCGGTGACGGGCGACTCGGTCAGCTTCCACGCTCAAGTAAGCTTGAGCGCAAGTCGACGGAGGTGTCTGTGAAGGACCTGTACTCGATCAGCGAGGTCGCCGAGGCGTTCGGCCTGACGGTCGCGGCCCTGCGGTTCTACGAGGAGCGAGGGCTCGTCCGGCACAGCGAGCGCCGGGGGCGCGTACGCCAGTACAGCCGGGACGACCTGGCCCGGCTCGCGTACGCGCAGCTCTGGCACGAGGACGGCCTGCTCACGCTGACGGAGACCAGTGCCATCGTCGACAGCGAAGAGGTGGCGGACCGGCTCGGGCTGATCACCGCGCAGCGGGACGCGATGCTCGAACGGATCGAGAAGCTCGACCGTGCCGTGGCCGTCCTCACCCATATGCTCGGCTGCCGTACCGACAAGGCGCTGGACTGTCCGATGACCGGGGCCTACATCCGGGGCCGGGTCGACGCCGCGCTCACCGGCACCCCGCACACGACGGACTTCCTGCCGCCGCCGGGACGGAGCGAGTGAGCGGCGAGGGACGGTCGGCGGGGGAGACCGGCCGCACACGCCAGACCGCCGGACCCGCGCCGCCCTCATGGCCCGGACCCCGTCCGGTCCTCCCACCCGCCTCCTTCATTCCGTCCGGCCCCTCTCATCCCCCTCGCAGGAGCGACGACATGCACCAGCTCACGTACGGCGACATAAAGTCGGCCACCGACCGGATCGCCGGACGCGTCCGTCCCGTCGCCCTGGCCCCGGCGGGCCCAGGCGTCACCCTCACCCCCCGTCAGGGCCCGCCCGACGACCGGGCCGGGGAGCCCTGTGAGGTGTGGCTGGCACTGGAGTTCATGCAGCACACCGGATCGTTCAAGGCGCGTGGCGCGCAGAACTTCGTCCGGGCCCACCGCGAGGCCGGCACCCTTCCCGAGGCCGGGGTGACCATCGCCTCCGGTGGGAACGCGGGCCTGGCGTGCGCCTGGGCCGCCCAGCAGCAGGGGGTTCGCGCCACGGTCTTCCTCCCCACCACCGCCCCGGCGGTGAAGGTCGCCAGGCTTCGCGGTTACGGAGCCGAGGTACGGCTGATCGGCATGGAGTACGCCGAGGCCCTAGCAGCGTGCGAGGAGTTCACCGCCGCCACCGGCGCGCTGGCCTCGCACGCGTACGACCATCCGCTCATCGCCGCCGGGGCCGGCACGCTGCTGGAGGAGATCCACCAGCGGATTCCCGGCCTGGACACCGTGGTGGTCGCGGTCGGCGGCGGCGGGCTGTTCGCGGGCGTCGCCACCGCGGCCCGGCACCACGGCATCCGGACCGTCGCCGTCGAGCCGGAGAACTGCCGCGCGCTCAACGCCGCCCTGGAGGCGGGCCACCCGGTGGACGTCACCGTGGACTCGATCGCCTCCGACTCCCTCGGCGCCCGCCGCGCCTCCGCCATGGCCCTGCACGCGGCCCAACAGGACGGCGTACGCTCCGTGTTGGTGCCGGACGCCGAGATCACCGGCGCCCGCCAGGCGCTGTGGGACCAGCGGCGTATCGCGGCCGAGCACGGCGCCGCGACCGCTCTGGCAGCGCTCACCGCGCGGACGGGCCGGGCGGACCGGCACGAGCCCGAGCAGAACGTGTCCGGCCGGGGTCTGTCCGGTCGAGGCCCGGCCGACCGCCCCGCCACGGCCGGGTACGGCTACCGGCCGAGCGCGGGCGAGAAGGTCTGTGTGGTGGTGTGCGGCGCGAACACCGACGTGACCACGCTCGTCGCACCTCCCGGCAACTGACCGGTTGACCGACCGGTCCCGGGGCCTGTGCCGTTACGCCCCGGGCAGCGTCAGCCGCACCGGCAGACTGGAGCCGGGGGCCGAGACTTCGGCGGTGAGCAGCCGGCACAGCGCGCACCCGCCGAGATGGGCCAGCACCTCGTCGTGCCGTCGTGCCGTCAGCCCCAGCCGTACGTGCGAGGCGGCCGTCAGGTACGACAGATGGCTTCCCCGGGCCTCCACCGGCCCGGTGCGGCGCAGCCCCCGCCACAGATAGGCGTCGACAAGGGAGTCGAGACCGGCCCGCAGCAGACCGGGGGAGTGCCGGCCGGGCAGCTCGCCCTCCACGCAGACCGCCCACAGCACATCGGCGTGGTGCGAGGGGAGCGAGGTGAGCACGTCGTACGCGAGCAGCGTCTCCTCGGCACCGGGGCCGCCGCCGGTCACCTCGCGGTGCAGCGCGCGCCCGGCGGCGGCCCGCCGGACGCCGACCCGGACCTCCCGTTCGAAGTCGAAGGCGCGGTCCTGCGGCGCCGTGCGCTGGAGCGACTCGACGGCGCGGCGGCAGGCGTGGAAGAGCAACGCGTCCGTCACCTCGCGTTCCGACGGCCCGAGATAGCACCGGGCGATCCTCCGGCCCGGACGGATCGCCCGCACGCACAGCCGGTGGACGGCACCGGGTTCGCCGAGCCGGGCCCGGTGGACGAGATCGGCCTGTTCGGGCGGGAGCGGGTGCAGGGCGGGCGGCCCGGTGGACAGCGCGTACGGGAACGGATCGGGTCCCAGACGCGGCAGCCGCAGGGTCTCCGGCTCGGCCACGGCCGCCCCCGAGCGCACCCTGGCCCCCCGCCGGAAGGCGGTCCAGTCCCAGGTGGCCCTCCCTCCGAACCGTCGGACATCGCTCACGGCCACCCCGCCCTCCCCATAGGCATCCCGCAGCCCCGGCCGAGCCGAGGCGTCGACACCTCAGAGCCGCGCCCCACGCCCCCATGACGCGGCCCTGTGTGCGGCCCACGTCACACCGGCCGGGTCACCGGGCGGGCGCGCCGCCCGGTCACATCGGGGCATCCGCCGGAGCCGCGGTGTTCCGCGGGACGGTGAGCATGTCTCGGGCACGAAGGCGCCGGACCGCGCGGTGATGTTCGACCTCACCGGCTTGCCGGAACTGCGGTCCAGCAGCAGCGAGGACGGGCCGGTGCTGGACGCCTTGCCGCACGCCGAGCGGCACCGAACGTGCCGCGAGACCATGGCGTTCCTACACGGGCACTTCGAGGCGATGGTGTTCCGCCACCTCGCTGAGGAGCTGCGGACCGGCGGCATCGCCGTGATCGGCTCGGAGGAGTACGCCGACTGGAACAAACGGCTGCTGTCCTGGCCGGTGGTGGAGGACAAGCCGCCCGCCTACCTGGTGGAGATCGGCCTGCGCGAGGTTCACGAAAGCCCGTTCGGGCTTCCTCCGGCCCTGCGAGTCCGTGGGCCTACTGCCCGAACGGCCAGCCAACCGTGTGCGAACGGCCCCTTACCCGAACTGCCTCAGCGCGATATCCAGGACAGGTACCTGATCTGCCCTTAGAGAGGCCTACTCCGCATGCGTACGCAAGAGCCTGGCAAGTCGCCTGACCAGAGGGAGACCCACCACCGCCCGGCACGCCTGGCGGGCACGGCCCCCGTCACACCCGCCGCAATCCCCGCCTCCATGGTGCTGCTCGCCCTTCAGCGCAGCACCGGCAACGCCGCGGTCGTCCAGATGCTGCGCCAGGCCGGACATCCCGGTGCGCAAGCCCTGGTGCGACGTCAACACGGTGAGGGCTGTGGTCACCAGCGGCCCGGACAGGCCCCGGTGCAGCGCTCCGCCGTACACAACGTCCTGCGCACTGGTGGCCGGCCCTTGGACGCCGCCACGCGTTCGGACATGGAGAACCGCCTCGGCGCCGACTTCTCCCACGTCCGCCTGCACACCGGCGCGGCAGCGCAGCGCTCCGCCGCCGAGATCGGCGCCCGCGCCTACACCTCCGGACACCACATCGTCATAGGCGACAGCGGAGCGGACAAGCACACGCTCGCCCACGAGTTGACCCATGTCATCCAGCAGCGCCAGGGCCCGGTAGCCGGAACTGACAACGGCTCCGGCCTCAAGGTCTCCGACCCTTCGGACCGCTACGAGCGGGATGCGGAGAACAATGCCACGCGAGTGATGGCCGGCGGCTCCACTCTGGTGGAGGACCTTGGACAGGACGTTCCGTCAGCGGACGCGGAGTCCGTTCAGCGGATAGTCATGTCTGACGAGGCCGCCACCCTCAGCAGCTTCACCCCGTCCAAGGCCGGCGCCACCCCCCTCCACGGAATCCCGATCCGACGTCCCACGACAGTGACCGGACAGATCAAGAAGACCGGAACGACGGGTCGGCCCGGAGCGCCCAACCCCCTCGCGGTCACGAGCCTGCATGCCCAGTACCGCCAGGCGGTAGCCAACGGCCAGGCCACCACCTCACTGACCGAGGCCGACGTCTGGTCCGACCTCTTCGCCGGCGCCGGATACGACCGCGGGCACATCATGGGCCTGGAAGTCGGTGGCGTCGACGTTTGCGAGAACATCGTGCCGCAGTGGTCCCTCAACCAGCAGTCCGGAGCCTGGCGGAAGATCGAGCGGGACCTGACGGCCGCCAGCAACGGCGACGACGTCGAATTCAGCGTCACCTACGCGTCGAGCACGGGTGGCTATCAGACCGTCATGGTGCCCAAGGACATCTCGGCGAAGGTCACCTCCAGGACGACCGGACAGTCGAACAGCCTGACCTGGGACAACAGGCCGGATGACAACGACCTGTTCAGAGCGGGCGTCAGCCCGGAGGAACGGCCCGAGGCGTACGAGGCGACCAAGATCAAATGCCAGGTCACCACGGGCTCGGTACTCACCGAAGCCCAGATGCATCAATTCGCACTCAGGGCGATCACCTATGCCAAGGCGCTCGCTCGATCGTACCGGGACTACGAACGAACCCACGCGAACGGGTCCGGCCGGCAGGCCAGCCAGTTCGACGCCTACTGGGACAAGTTCACGTTGTCGGACGTACCGAAGAAGAACCGCACCAAATTCATCGAGGAACTCGTGGTCGAAGGACTGGTCACCAAGAGCCAGGCCGGCTATCAGATTCTTCGGTAGCCGAAACCGAAGGGGTGTCCGCACGCCTGCGGGCCCTGACCGGAAACGCCGAGTGGCGAGCTGACATGAAGCAGAAGAAGGCCCGCGCCCGGCCTGCCCGACGCCGTCGTCAACAGGGACGGCGACGTAACTGACCGTTTCAGTATGGAGTTCTGAGGCGGTGGAGGCAGATGATGCCGCAGGCGAGTTCGAGCAAGCCCTGATGGAGGTCGGCGCGGCACTCGTAGCGGATGCGTAGGCGATTGAACTGGTGCGGCCAGGCGAAGGCGCGCTCGACCACCCGGCGGACGCCGCTCAGCCCAGAGCCGTGGGTGACACCGCGTCGGACGATCATCGGTTTGATGCCGCGCTGCCGCAGCAGACGCCGGTACTTGTCGACGTCGTAGCCCCGGTCGGCGTACAAGTGCCGGGGCTTGCGCCGCGGGCGTCCCCGCAGGCCCCGGAACGGCGGGACAGCGTCCAGCGGCGGCAGGAACTGGGTGACGTCATGGCGGTCGCCGCCGCTGAGAGTGACGGCCAACTGGTGCCGGTCGACAATCAGGTGATGCTTGCAGCCTGGACGGGCTCGGTCGACAGGCGAGGGGCCCACGTGGTCCCCCTTTCAGAGCCCGGACCTGCGCGCCGTCGACGGCGCAGTCGTCCAGGCCCAGCAGGTTCGCTCGCCGCAGCTCGGTGAGCAGGGCGACGTGCAGGCGGGGCCACACGTCGGCCTCGGTCCAGTCACGCAGCCTGCGCCATGCCGTGACTCCGGAGCAGCCCACGGTCTCCGCGGGTACGTCACGCCGGCAACACCGGTCCGCAGCAGGTACATCACGCCCGCCGGCGCCGCCCTGTCCGGTACACGCAGGCGTCCGGGGGTAGCGACGACGGCGCTCGGGAACGGGCGCCAGTAGCGGGGCCACGCGCTCCACAGGGCATCCGGAACAAAATCGGCACACACCCGGACAGCCTGCCGATCAAGACCTTCAGATGTAAGATCCTGGACTCTCTGAAGCAATCGATAAGATCGGCGCGTGATTTCGTTCTGGGAGGATCGACGTACCGCCGATGCCGATTTCGCAGCGGCTTGCGCCGCCCTTGGTCACGGCCCTGACGAGCGCCACGAAGAAGATCGCGGGACAGCGTTCTGGTGGACCACCAATCAACCCGCATGGCCTTACGGGGTGGTCTTGTTCTGGCGGCATGGCCGCGACTGGCGGTGCATTCCCCTGGATCGCGATGAGAAGCCAGTCCGTGACGGCGTCGAACGACTTCCCTGGGCATTCGAGCTGGCACCAGACGAGATCGCCCAGCGGGTTGCAGTACTGCTCAATGCAGGACCCCGGCTGACGTGAGGCGGCGACCGGCGCAAGAGTCATTCTGAAACGATCAGCAATTCAACTACGCGAACCTGAACGGGCAGGACTCCGTTGCCGGCCCCTCTCAGTGTCTCCACGGTCACGGTGCGGTACTGACCGGTTCACGGTGGTGTGGGGTGTGTCGTTGCAACCACACACCCCACACCACCGTCTGGGCCTGTAGTCATTACTCACCTGGGGTTTGCGTGCCACTGCACTACATGGACTGTTCCTTCGCCTACCGGGCCGGTACTCCTGTCCTGGACAGCCTGACGACGGACCTCCCGCAAGGGTGCACCGTCCTGCTCGGCCCGAACGGCGCGGGTAAGTCGACGCTCCTCTCGCTGGGCGCGTCCTGTCTCGCCCCCGCGTCGGGGCGCATCACCCTGGGGCGCCTGGACAGCGTCCGGAGGCGGGACCGCCGGGCGTTCCGGCAGAAGGTGGGCTGGCTGCCGCAGGAAGTGAAAGCCATCCCGGCCCTGACCGTGCGCGAGCAAGCCGCTTACGTGGGCTGGCTGAAAGGCCTGTCCAAACGCGACGCGTGGGACCGGTCGGCCACCGCACTGGAACAGGTCCGGCTCACCGAGCTGGGCGGGCGCAAGAGCCACGAACTCTCCGGCGGGCAGCTACGCCGCCTGGGCATCGCCCAAACCCTCGTGCACCAGGCCGAGGTCGTTCTCCTGGACGAGCCGACCGCGGGGCTCGACCCGGTCCAGCGGGGAGTTTTCCGCGACCTGCTGGCCGAACTGAGTGACTCGGTGCACTTCATCGTCTCCACGCACCAGACCGAGGACCTCGCCGACATCTACGACACCGTCCTCGTCTTCGACCGTGGCCGGCCCGTCTTCCGAGGACCGGTGAGCGACTTCTTCGCTACCGCCCCCGCCGGCACCCCGTACGAGCGGCGCGCGGAGAGCGCCTACCGCGGCCTGGTCCGAGGGGAGATCTGAGCTGTGCGTACCGCGACACTCCTACGCTCGGGCGCCGCCGTGTGGACCGCTCTGATCCTCATCCCGGTTCTGGTGTGGTTCAGCGCCCAGAACACCGAGTCCGCCATCGCCTACTGGCCCTCCATCAGCTCACAGACCACCATCGTCGTCGGCTTCATCAGCGCCGCCTGCGGGGCGGCAGCAGCCTGGGAAGCCGCCCGGATCAAACAAGGCGGGATCACGGCACTCGCCCCGGCCCGTGGGCTGCTCAGCGTGGCAGCCCTGCACCTCGGCCCCATCGCCGTACTCGGCCTGATCGCGATGATCGCCCCCTTCGCCGTCGTCACGACATCGGTCGCGTCCACGTCCGGCTTCCCGAACCCGGCGATACTCGCCGTCTCCTACAGCGTGATCCTCGCCCACATCGCCCTGGGCTGGTTCATCGGCACCCGCACCCCGAAACTCCTCGGTGCCGCCACCATGCTGATCTTCGGCTACCTGTGGGGCTTCTGGCCCGCCGCCATCGGCGCACTGCCCTGGCTGCGCCATCTCAACGGACAAGGCGTCAGCGAGTGCTGCGGCCTCGACCAGGAACCCTCCGCCCGCAGCCTGATGGCCACGGTCACCTTCTCCCTCGCGATCGTGACGGCTGTCGTCCTCAGCTCAGCACTGCACCATCGCCTCCTGCGCCCCCTGCTGTCCCTGAGCGCGTTCACCCTTGTCACCGTTGTGGCACTCGTCCTGGCCGTCCCCCTCGAATTCCAGGGCACCCAGGCCCGCGACACCTCACTGCGCACCTGCTCCGGCCACGCCCCCCAGGTCTGTCTGTGGCCCGAGCAGCGGACCCAGGAAGCGCGCATCAGCCAGTGGGCCAAGGAAACCACCGCCCACCTGGCAGCCGTCGGCGTCGCCCCGGCCCGCCAAGTCGAGTTCGGCGAACCCCGCCCGGACCGTACGAACGTCGCCTCCAACGTCGCCACCAGTCCCCTGCCCAACGACGTACCCGCCTGCGCCCTGCGCCAGGGCGCCGCCTACCCCGGCGACGAAGCCATGATCGCCATATACGCCTGGCTCTCCCTCACCGGCGGCGTCCCCAAGAACGACCTCGCCCAGCGCTGGCCCCCCGAAGCCATCGCCCTCGCCGAACAGATCCAGGCCCTGCCCCCACAAGCCCAGCACGCCTGGTACGAACGCAACATGCGCTCTGTCCGCGACTGCGCCGTCCTGCCCGATCTCGCCCCTGCCTCCTACACCACCAAGGCGGGCACCCCGTGAACTGGTGGCACCGCGCGCACACCACAGCACTCACCACCGCGGTCCTCACCGCCACCATGCTGCTGGCACCGCTCCTCGAAGGATCCGTCCTGCCGATCCCGTCCCTGCTCGCCGGTACGAGTACCGGCGTCCCGGTAGCCCTGGTCCTTCCGGCCGTCCCGGCGGCCCTCATCCTGCACGCGCTCAACCGAGTACCCCGCGTCTACGACACCACCGCGGTCCGCCCGACGGCCGGCTACAAGGCGGGCATGCTGGGAGCGGCGGCCCTTCTGACGACCGTTCTCGGCTTGGCGGGCAGCTACGCGGCGGACTCCTCCATGCCTCTGGCCGCGGCCAGAAACGTAGTCGGGTACCTGGGCGCCGGCCTCATCGTCCAGTACCTCGCCGGCCGCCAGTACGGTCCCCTGGCCGTCGCTCTCGTTCCCGTACTCTGCGCGCTGATCGGTCTCGGCCCGGGCGGACGGCCATTCCCCTGGACCTGGCCCCTCCACGAAGCGACGTCCCCGCTGGCCGGTGTCACCGCGACGATCCTGTTCGCCTCGGGTGTCACCGGAGCCACCGTCCTCGCGCCGCAACGCGATGCCAGGCGCCCTGCCGCCGCCTGACAGAACGCTACCCGGGGCCGCCGCTGGTAGGCCGGTACCTCAGCCGCCCCACGTCCCCGCCGAGTGGACCCGGTACTCGGCCGAGGTCCTCGCCGACGGGCGCACGAACCCAACTTCGTCATGGCGACGCGCGTGCGCTCACGCCACCCAGCACGGCCACGTGCCCAGCGGTCCAGCGGAGATCGTGCACGGCCCGCCGACGGGCGGGTGCCCTCCTCCCGCTGCGACGTCCTTGGGGAGCCGACCGGGAGGTATCAGGGCTTTGTGGTCCACACGGGCGACGACTCGGTGTACTGGCTGAGGTAGCCCCTCTCGAACTCCGGCAGCTTCACGCCACTGAGTTCCAGCGATGGCGTGCCATAGGCACTGGACTCCTGATAGGCCTTCTCGGACGCGGTGACGAAGTCCTGGTACCGCATGGTCCTGACCGCGGCGTCGAAGTCCGGCCCGCGCAGGCCCTCCACGCGGGATGCCATCTTCAGTAGGAACCCGTCGGTGAAGCCGTCGAGCGCTTCATCCGGCTGATGCGCGTAGAGGACCTGGTGGTACTCGACGAACTTGCCCTCTTCCAGTGCAGCGCGCAGCGCGTTCGCGGCTTTCTTCGAGCCGTTGCCGCCGAGCTTGTCGTCGAGGAAGGACGCCAGTGTGTAATGAACCTGCACCGAACCCTTCTGAGCCAGCTTGCTCAGCTCGGCCCCGGCGCCCTGTGTTTCGAACTCCTCACAGGCGGGGCAACGCAGATCCTCGAAAAGCCGGATGGTGGTATCCGCGCCCTCGTCGCCGACCACGATCGTCGTTCCGTCCGTGCCCAGCGACTCCGGTATGTCGGCATCATTGGCATAGCCGGTACGCGTCCCGCACGCCGCGAGCGACAGTCCCAGGACGGTGGCGATCGCTATTGCCCGAATCGCCTGCTTCACCAGCATGAATGCACCTTCCCCGTGGCGAATGCCCGGACTCTGTACGCCGGTCTGCAAGGATGGATCATGGGCCCTGGGGCACGGAAAAGGCAAGGGAGCGGCGCCCTGCGCCCTACTCCGGCCCAGAGGCCGGCATGGCCGCTCGGATCGGACGTGACACTCGGCTGAGTGGTCCACAGAAGCCGAGCCGAACCTCTGCGTTGACGTCCATGTGTGGGAACGCCCCTGACGCGTCCACGCGACGGAGCCCGGCGCCGACGGTGCGGACGGCGGCTCGCTCCGGTCGGCTCCCCGGCTCCGGGTGGCACGTACCTGGCCACATTCTGAGGCCCGTCGGACACCAGGATGTTCCGGGGCCCGGACAGCGCTCACTCAGCGGGGCGGTGCCACCAGCCGCCCCTGGTAGACGAGTGAGGCGGCCTGTTTGAGGGTGCGGAGCCGGACGCTGATCGTGTAGCCGGTGATGCCGGGGACCGTCGAGAGCCGGCGGCTGAGCCAGTCGTAGAAGTCGGCGGTGTCCGTGCACATGACGATCGCCATGAGGTTCTGGGCGCTGGTCGTGGCGGCGGCGAAGACGACCCGGGGGAGCGCGGCGACGGCCGTGCCCGTCTCGTGCAGCAGGGCCGGGGAGGTGCTCAGCCACAGCGCGGCGCTGAAGGGGTAGCCCAGCTTTTCCAGCGCCAGGTCCACGTCGTAGAAGAGGGTGCCCGAGCGTTCCAGGACCTCCAGGCGCCGGGCGACCCGTCCCGTGGTCCAGCCGGTGCGCCCGGCGAGGGTGGCCTGACTCGCCCGGCCGTCCTCGGCGAGCGCGGCGAGCAGGGCCGCGTCCTCCTCCTGCGGTTCGACCTGCGGGCCCCGCGGCGCGATACGCGGGCCGTGCGCGCGCAGGGATTCCACCGCCTCCTCGGGGAGCGAGGGGCCGAGCCGCCCCCAGTCGGCGCCGGGCGGGGAGTAGGTGTGCAGGATCATGCGGGGGTCCGTCGCCAGGACGCCCGGGGTGCGGGCGAGCTGGCGCAGTACCTCCGGCATCCGTCCGTCGTGGGGAGCCGCCATCGAGCAGACGATCTCCGAGCCGCCGAAGGAGATGGTGGCGAAGGAGACTTCGGGGAGCCGGGTCAGCGCCTCCGCGCAGGCGTCGGTCCGGTCGGGGCGCAGCGAGATCCGGACCACGCTCGCCACCAGGCCCTGCACCGCGGGGTTGACGAGCCCCACCACCCGTACCGTGCCGCCGCGGCGCATCGTCCGGTAGCGCCGGGCGACGGTCTGCTCCGAGGCGCCCACCACCTCTCCGACCAGCCGGAACGGCGCCCGGGGTGCGACATGGAGGGCGTGGAGGATATGGCTGTCCAGGGTGTCGAGCATGGGGTAAGTATGGCGCCCGGCGTCTTCTGGTGGCGGTTTCCCTTGGATGCGCCCGCTCGGTTTGATGGAAAGACCGCTTTCGGTGGAGACTCGGGGAGGCTCGACGGTCGTGACCGCGGTCCCCGGTCGACGGCGACCGGAGCGGCCCGCCCGGTATGCCGCCGAGGCCCCCCGCGAAGGGACGCGCCCTCGCGGCCGCCCCGCCTCTCGTCTGCTGTTCCCCGCGCCGCACCCCGGCGCCCCGAAGGAGTCGTGTTGTCCCAGTCACCGCCCTCAGCCGTGCCCCACCGCGGGGCGACCATCGTCATGGCCTGCCTCGGGGTCTTCGTCGCCTACCTGCCGGTGACCAGCGTCTCGGTGAGCCTGACCGCCATCCAGCAGGCGCTGTCCACGACGACCTCGCAACTGGCCTGGGTGTCGGACGCCTTCGTGCTGCCCATGGCGGCCTTCATCCTGACCGCCGGGGTCTTCGGCGACGTGCACGGCCGGCGCAAGGTCTTCGTCGCCGGGCTGCTGCTCTCCGCCGCCGGTGCCGCCACCTCCCTCACCGCGCACTCGGTCGGCCAGCTCTGGACCGGGCAGGCGCTGTCCGGACTCGGCGCCGCCGCGCTGCTGCCCACCACGCTGGCCCTGATCAGCCACGCCGTGCCCGACCACCGGGAACGCGGGAAGTTCATCGGCATCTGGGCGATGTGCCTGCTCGGCTCGCTCGCCGTCGGCGGCGTGCTGGCCGGCACCATCCTCAGCCACGCCGAATGGCGCTGGATCTTCCTCGTACCGCTCCCCGTCGCGCTCGTCGCCGTCGTCATATCCCTGCGGGCGCTGCCCGAGTCGCGGGCGCCGCGCGCCGGGCGGCTGGACTGGCCCGGACAGATCACCGCCGCGCTCGCCATCATCGCGCTCGTCTACGGCGTCATCGAGGGCGGCGCCGGGTCCTTCGGCGACACCCAGGTCGTCGTCGCGCTCGCCGTCGCCGTCGTCAGCGGCGTCCTCTTCGTCCTGACCGAGCGGCGCTCCGCCCACCCGATGCTCGACCTCGCGCTGTTCCGCAGCCCCGGTTTCACCGCCACGACCCTTGTCGCGATGATCATGTTCCTGGGCATGATCGGCTTCTTCTTCGTGCTGAGCCTCTACTTCGGCATGGTCCAGCGGCTCGACACCCTCGGTACCGCCTGGCGGCTGCTCGTGATCACCGGAGCCGCCCTGATCGTCAGCGGCATCGCCGGACGCGTCATGCACCGGCTCTCGCCCCGGCTCATGATCACCACGGGTCTGCTCATGGTGACAGCGGCTCTGCTCACCCTGCTCGGCGCCGACGCCGGTACGTCCTTCGGCTCGCTGTCCTGGCGGCTGCTCCTCCTCGGGCTGGGCATGGGGCTGGTGACGACGCCGATGACGGCCACCGCCGTCGCGTCCGTACCGCACCCGCTCGCCGGGATGGCCGCCGCCGGGAACAACGCCTTCCGCCAGGTCGGCGGCGCGCTCGGACCGGCCGTGCTCGGCGCCCTGCTCACCAGCCGCGCCGTCTCCTCCCTGCCCGGCCACCTCTCCGAGGCGGGCGTGGACGGCGCGCTGGCCGACCAGGTCACCGCCGCGACCCGGGACGGCGGCCTCGGGGCGGTCGGCTCGATGGCCCTCGGCCCGGGTGCCGGTCAGGTCTGGGGCGCGGTCGGTGACGCGTTCCTGGAGGGCATGCGGCTGTGCCTGATCGTGTCGGCGGGCCTGACGTTCCTGGCGGCGGTCCTCGCCTTCGTCCTCCTCCACCCCCGCCTGGGGCGCGAGCGCACGCTGAGCGTCGCGGGCGACCCCGCGGCGCGGGTGTCCGGCGGCACGGAGCGGCGCGCGGTCGAAACGGGCACGCCCGCCTGACGGTTCTTCCCCGCGGTGTGAACGGCGGCACCGGTCCGGCGGCCGACACGGGCCCCGGACCGGTGCGCTGCCGTGCGCGGAGGGCGCGACCTGGAGGCCGGGCCGGTGGCCGGGCCGTCGCCTGGGCGCGCGTCCGTCTCCGGCGACCGTTCGTACGGGCGCGGCGGCACCGGGGCACGCCCATGATCCGCGAGAGGGCATCATGGGGGCGTGAGGTACGACGCGACGCTGAACGGCGACACCCTGGCGCTGGACGACCCGGTGGGTCAGTCCCTCAGCGGCGGCCATGCCCATCTGGGCCGCCGGCTCGGCCGGGCCGCCACCTATCTGCCGGAGGTGGCCACCTTCTCGGTGGTGCCCCCGGACGCGGACGAGGCCCAGTGGGCGGAGCTGGCCCGGCTGCTGGGCCCGGGGCAGTTCGCGGACATGTTCAGCTGCCCGGCCGTCCCGCCGCCGGACTGGGAGCCCGTGTTCGTCCTGGAAGGCCGCCAGATGATCTGGCGGGGCGAGAGCCGCTCGGGCGGGGCACCGGCCGAGACCGGTGTGGTCGAACTGGGCCCGGACCACGTGCCGGAGATGCTCGACCTCGTGGCACGGACCCGGCCGGGGCCGTTCTGGCCGCGCACCCATGAGCTCGGTACGCATCTCGGCGTCCGCGACCGGGGCGTGCTGGTGGCCATGGCGGGCGAACGGCTGCGACCGCCGGGCTGGACCGAGATCAGCGCCGTCTGCACCGCCCCCGAGGCACGCGGGCGGGGCCATGCCGCCCGCCTGGTCGGCGCGCTGGCCGCGCGCGTCACGGCACGCGGCGAACGCCCGTTCCTGCACGTGGCGGAGGCGAACACACGGGCGACGGCACTCTATGAACGGCTCGGATTCACGACCCGCAGGCCGGTGACGTTCCGGGGGTTCCGCACGCCGTGAGGGGCGGGGCGGCAAAGATGCCGCCCCGCCTCTCCGCGCCCCGTGTACGCGGGGCGGTCGGGGCAGGGCGGCAGGGCCGGGCCCCCGTCAGGCCAGCCACCCGCGCAGGGCCGCCACCCGGGCCGCGCCCGCGTCGAACGCCGCCCCGTCCAGCGTGCCCGCCGTCAGGGCGTCGCTCAGCGCCGTCACCGCCTGGTCCCCCTGAGCGGCGTCGCGGGCCGAGCACAGGATCAGGTCCATGCCCGCCCCGGCCGCCAGGACCGCCCGCTGCGCCGTGCCGCCGTAGGACTTCAGCGCCCCGGCCTCCAGCGCGTCCGTGACCGTCACGCCCTGGAAGCCGAGCCGGTCGCGGAGTTGGCCCACCACTGTCGGGGAGAGCCCCGCCGGACGGTCGGCGTCCAGGGACGGGTAGACCGCCCAGGACAGCATGACCAGCTTCGTCCCGGCCGCTATCGCCTGGCCGTACGGCACTTCGTCGATGCTCCGCAGGGTGGCCGCGGACGTGGTGAGGGTGACCGGGCCCAGGTCGGTGTTCTGGTTCGCGGCGGCGGGGCCGAGGCCGGGGTAGTGCTTGGCGGTGGCCGCCACCCCCGCGGCCTGCTGGGCGGTGACGAAGGCCGCGCCGCACCTGCCGACCGCCGCCGGGTCCTTGCCGTACGACCGCTTGTACTGGTCGGTGAAGTCGCCCGCCTTCCGGTACACGTCCAGCACCGGGGCCAGGTTGACGTTCATGCCGACGCCCGCGAGGTTCATGCCCGCGCCACCACCGGTGAACTCCGCCTGGGCGGACGGGTCGGCCGAAGCGCCGACCTCCTTCGCGGAGAGCACCGGTTCGCCGGGCAGACGGCGTACCAGACCGCCTTCCTGATCGGTCATCAGCAGCAGGGGGGCCTTGACGGGGGAGGAGGCGTGCGCCGCGTTCATCCGCTGGACGACGCCCTCGATCTGGGTCAGGTTCTCGATGTTCTCGCCGAAGAAGATCACTCCGGCGGTACGGCCCTCCCTGATCGCGTTCATCAGCCGGGCCGGCGGGGTGAGCCCCGGGTAGGAGTGGATCACGCACTGCCCGGCGCGCTGGGCCGGGGTCAGGGCGGCCGAGGAGGCAGGTGCCCGGGAGGGGGTGGGGGACTTCCCGACGGCACGTGGGGCCGCGTCCGTACGGCCCGCCGGCCCGAGTACGCCCGCCAGTGCGGCCGTTGTGGCGAGCAGGGCGCCGCGCCTGCTGAGGACGTGGGGCCGCGGTGTCGCGCTCATGGACTTCTCCTTCGCGGACTGCGAGGTGGGGGGAGGAGGCACCGCGCGCCGGAGCGGATCAGTCCTCCGCTCCGGCACGCGGCGCGAGGGCCCGGCGTACGCAGGTGGCTGCCGTGCGCCCCGGGCCCGCCGTCACGGGGTGTTGTTCGCCAGGGCCAGCAGCCGGGAGCGGTCGCCGCCGAAGCGGTCACGGTCGACGTTGCCGGAGACGCCGCTCACCGAACCGGTCGAGGTGTACTGCCAGACGGTGTAGAACGGGAAGCCGTTCGGGATGCTCGGACTGGCGGCCGACGTCCAGTGCGCCACCCACAGCGGGCTGCGGGTGGACATGCCGCTCCAGCCGCCCGTGCAGGAGTTCCACCAGCTGGGGCTGGTGTAGATCACCACGTCGCGGCCGGTGCGGGCCTTGTACGTGTTGTAGAAGTCCAGGATCCAGGACTGCATCGCGGCGGCCGACTTGCCGTAGCAGCTGCCCTCGATGTCCAGCACGCCCGGGAGGGTCAGGTTGTCGCGTGACCAGGCGCCGCCGTTGTCGGCGAAGAAGTTCGCCTGTGCCGCGCCGCCGGAGAGGTCGGGTCGCGCGAAGTGGTAAGCCCCCCGGATCACACCCGCGTTGTAGGCGCCGAGGTAGTTGGTGCTGAAGGTGGGGTCCTTGTACGACGTGCCCTCGGTCGCCTTCATCCAGGCGAACTCGATGCCCGCCGCGCGTACCGAGCCCCAGTTGATGCTGCCCTGGTAGTGGGAGATGTCCACGCCGGCCGGGTTGGCCAGGAGGTCCGTGGCGGGGGCCTTGTCGAGGTTCAGCTGCCGGGTGTCGGGCTTGAAGTCCTTGCTGTCCTGGACGTAGCCGACGCCCATGTAGCCCTGGCCCGGCGGCACGGCGCTGTCGGACGGCAGCGGCGCCGAGGAGGCGCTGCCCGACATCAGGCTGAGCGTGAGAGCGGCGCTCATGCCGAGCACGCCGGCCGCGGTGAGTCTCTTCTGTGTGGACGAACGGGAAAGGCTCCGGGGGAACATGGTGTGTCCTCCTGCTTGGTGGGGGGCGAGATGCGATGGTGCCGAGCGGTGGTGCCGCGGTGCGGTGGATCTCGGACGCGCCGGAGACGGCGCGACAGACAGAAAGAGGGATCTACGCGCGGAGCGAGGGGATCTACGCGCGTCTACCTGACGTGAGCACGTCATAGTGAGCCATAGTCGGGCGGGCGCGGTAAACAGTTTTCCGATTCATTAGTGGTCTAGACCTCGGTCCGCTTCGATGAGCTGCGCGAAAGGTTTGCGCTGACGGAAACTTTCTTCAGTTGGCGGGCGGTGGGTGGCACACCTGTGGGGAGCCCGCTCCGGCGTGCCCGTCCCAATTCCCGGCTTCTTGACAGCATGTGACGGCCAGTCGAATCAATTCTTGTGGTGCGCGGCGATCCGCCCGTGTCTGTGGCGGTGGAAGTGCCCCCGCCGCCGATGTCCGTGCCGGTTCCCCGTCCGGGGCGTGTGCGCACCCATCCGGCTGATGCGGTGACGGTGACTGGCGCCCGCCAGTTCGCCAACAGCCCCTATCGCCAGGCCTGTTGACGCACCTGCTTCTACGTCAGCCGCCGCGCCGGTAGCCCGTCGGCTTCCGCCCGCCGTCGCGACGGCCTCGGTGCGACCGGGCGTCCCGCCCGTCGTCCGCCACCGCCAGGTTCCTTGCCGCCCGGCGGCGCCAGGCCTCGCGCGGTGCGCGCGGGTCCATGTGGCGGCCGGTCGATGGCGCACCCGTTGCCGTGATGAGGCCGAAAACAGTCGCATGCCAGTCTCGTAAGTTACTGGTGAGTCTTGATTGACCCGCCCGACCCGACTCCTTAGTGTTCCGTTCAATCGAACGGCGTACCTGTCAATGGAACGCCGCTGAGTGCCGGCCCTCGGATAGGGGGGATCATAGGTGACAAGCACGGACATCAGCACTCTGCTTTCCCCGATCAGTCTCGGCTCGGTCCATCTGCGGAACCGGGTGTTCGTCCCCGGGCACACCACCAATTTCGGCCATGCCAACAGCCCTACCGGGCGGCTCGCCGCCTACCACGGCGAGCGCGCTCGCGGCGGCGTGGGGCTGATCGTCACCGAGGGCATACGGGTCCACCCGACCAGCGCGGGCCGGCACATCAGCCTCGGCAGCTTCGACGACGCGTCCGTACCGGCGTACGAGGCCGTCGCCCGGGCCGTACAGACCCACGGCACCAAGCTCTTCGCCCAACTCCTGCACACCGGACGCCAGGCCAACGGCGACGCCACCCGCACCGCGGCGTGGTCGCCGGGCACCACCCCGTGGGCGGCCGGCACGCACATCCCGCACGCCATGGGCCGGACGGACATCGCCACCGTCGTGCGTGCCTTCGGAGCCGCGGCCCGGCGTATGCGACAGGCCGGATTCGACGGTGTGGAGATCCACCTCGGGCACGGCCACCTGATCGAGCAGTTCCTCTCGCCCTTCACCAACACCCGTACCGACGCCTACGGAGGCAGTCCGGACGGACGGCTCCGGTTCGCCCGCGAGGTGCTGACCGAGGTCCTCGCCCAGGCACCCGGACTCCCCACGGGCATCCGCGTCAGCGCGGACGAGTTCCTCCCCGGCGGGCTCACACCCCCCGACATGGTCGGCATCGTGGACGTGCTGAGGCGGGAGTTCCCCCTGCTGTACGTCCATGTGAGCCACGCCGCCTACCACGGCAGCTACTCACTGGGCACGCAGATGGCGGACATGAGCTTCCGGCACGCGCAGTTCCGCCACCACGCGGCCCTGTTCAAGAGGGAGATCCCCGCCCTACCGGTCCTGGCCGTCTGCCGGCTGGACAGCCTGCCGGAGGCCGCGGCACTCGTCGCCGCCGACGAAGCGGACCTGGTCGGACTGGCCCGCCCGCACATCGCCGACCCGTATCTGGTCCGCCGCGCCGAGGAAGGGCGCCCGCACGACGTCCGCTCATGTCTCGCCTGCAACCAGGGGTGCGTCGGACGGCTGGAGGCGAACCTGCCGATCGCCTGTGTGGTCAATCCGGAGGTCGGCGCGGAACGGGAGTGGGCGGCCCTGCGGGCGGCCCCGCCCGCCCCGGTCCGGCGTGTGCTGGTCGTCGGGGGCGGCCCCGCCGGGATGGAAGCCGCTCTCGCCGCGGACCGTGCCGGCCACGAGGTCACCCTCGCCGAGGCCCGACCGGCCCTCGGCGGGCGGATTTCCGTCGCGGCCACGGTCCCGGGCCGTGAACGGCTCGGGCTGATGGTCACCGACCTGGCCCGCGAACTCGCCGGTCGCGCCGTCGACGTACGGCTGGGCGAGCGGGTGACGGCGGACGACCTGCTGCCCGGGGGGCGGCTGGACGGCTTCGACGACGTCGTCGTGGCGACCGGTGCCCGGCCCGGCCGCCGCGAACTGCCCGGCGGACCACCCGTGTTCGACATCCTGGAGACGATCAGCGCCCTCCGGGACCCCCGCTCCCCACTGCGCGGCACGGTCCTCGTCCGCGACGACCAGGGCACCTGGGCGGCGGCCTCCGTCGCCGAGGCCCTGGCCCGTGAGGGCGTGCGGGTGCACATGGTGTCGCCCACCGCCTCGTTCGCCTCGAAGATCACCACCTACTCCAAGCTGGCCCTGACCACCCGGATGGGAGAGCTGGGCATCAGGTCGCACCTCATGCGGGACGTGGTGACGGCGGACGGGGACACGGTCGTCCTGCGTGACACCCTCTGTGGCCACACCGAAGAACTCACCGGCGTCACGGCCGTCGTGGACGTGGGACTGCCGGTGGCCGACGACACGCTGTACCGGGAACTCGACGCCCGCACCGACGCGCCACGCGTCCATGTCGTCGGCGACGCCAACGCCCCGCGCACCGCGCTGGAAGCCGGATACGAAGGCCGGCTCGCCGGAACCTTCCTCACCGACGCCGTCACCGGCGCCGGACTCCTCGCCGACACCCACTGACTCCCCGTAACCGCACAGCGCCCCACCCGGGCAGGCACGACAGCCGGCCGCCGCACCCCTGGCGACCGACACCATCCCTGGCGGCCGACACCACCACGGGCGGCCGACTCCCGCCCCCGGTGACCGCTCGCCGGTGCGCGGGCCACGAGCCCCCGGAACGACCCCTCCGGCCCGCCGGGCACCGACACGTCCCGCTCCCGCCGGCTCACCGCGCCTCACGTCCCGCGAGGGCGGGCATCCCCCGCCCGTACGCCCTTCGAGCCGTACCCCCGTCCCCTCACCACCCGGTCGGCCCCCGTGGCCCCGTCCGGTCCCGCCTGCTCCGAAGGCCCCGCCTGAACAGGAGAGACACATGATCGACATCGAGAACCAGCTCACCCTGGACGAACGCTCCTCCGTCGACTTCATCCTGGCGCTGCGCAAGCGCTGGTCCGACACCGTCTACCCGGCCCTCGCCGAGGAGTACCGGGCGACCGGCCCGGTGGCCGACAGCGTGGACGACGCCACCGGCCGCCTGCGGGAACTCAGGCTGTACCCCTGGTACAGCCACCTGGAGCGCGTACAGCAGAAGATGCTGTGGAAGACCGTCGGTGAGGCCGTCGTCAGCCGGGCCGGGGAACTGCGCGAACAGCTCGACGAACTGCCCGACACCCCTCAGGGCACTCTCGAACTCGACTCCGACGTCGAACTGCCCGACTGGTACACGGACTACGACATCCACATCCAGCCCGGCAGCTTCTACTCCGACGACCTCAGCGCCTACGTGTACGAACTCGGCGCCCGTATCGTGATGCTCCGCGACAACGACGGCTACAAGTTCCACCGCCTGTTCACCGAGACCGCGCTGCCCGACCTTCCCGCCGCCGCCAGGGTCGTGGACATCGGCTGCGGCTTCGGCAAGAGCACCCGCCCGCTGGCGCTCCGCTACCCCGGCGCCGAGGTCATCGGCATCGACTTCGCCGCTCCCGGTCTGCGCCTGGCCCACGCCGAGGCGGAGGCCGAGGGCGCCGCCATCACCTACCGGCAGGGGGACGGCCGGAACACCGGTATCGACGACGCCTCCTGCGACGTCGTCACCGGCACCATGGTGCTGCACGAGATGCCCGCCGAGGCGGTCCGCGAGACCGTCCGGGAGGCGGCCAGGCTGCTCAGGCCCGGCGGCACCATGAGCTTCCTGGAGTTCCACCCCACCGGCGACCCCTTCCGCGACGCCACGATCCACGAGCACGCCGAGCGCAACAACGAGCCCTTCTTCCGCGACCTGTTCGCGACCGACCTCCTCGACATCTGCGCCCAGGCCGGACTGACCGGCGCCGACTGGACGCCCTTCGACGAGCGCCGGGAGGGCAAGCGCCCCGAAGGCTGGGGGGACCGCCGTGAATGGCACTTCCCCTGGGCCGTCCTGACCGCGACCAAGCCGGAGAACTGAGGCGATCATGACCGAGGAATTCGACTACTTCCGCGACCGCAACACGGGCAAGCTGTTCGACCTGCTGCTCCAGCTCACCACGGACCTGCACGTCACCACCCAGCGCCTGCACGCCCTGGAAGCGCTGCTGGTCCGCCACGGCGTCCTCACCGGCGGCGAACTCGACGCCATGCGGCCCACCGAGGACGAGCAGCGAGTGCTGGACGGCCGGCGTGAGGCGGCCCTCGCCGGACTCATGAGGATCATCACCGAGAGCGGCCCCGCCGAGCGGCCCCTGCGCGACCAGTGGGAGTCGACCCTGCGGCAGAAGGCCGGCTGATGGGCGCCGGACCGCTCACCCCCGCCGAGACCGTGGACCGGTACCTCCAGCTCTGCGAGGACCGCGAACTGGACGAGGCCGGCACGCTGCTCGCCCCGGGACCGCGCATCGTCTTCCCGGGAGGAGCCCGCTACGGCTCCCTGACCGAGATGGCCGCCGACCAGCGCGGCCGCTACCGGTGGGTGCGCAAGCACCGCGACCGGTACTTCACGGGCACCGCCCCGGACGGCCTGGTGACCATCACCTCGCTCGGCACCCTCTACGGCGAGGACCTGAGCGGCCGGCCCTTCGAGGGCGTCCGCTACGTCGACGTCTTCGTCCTCCGCGACGGCCTCATCGCCGAACAGCACGTCTACAACGACCTCTCCGACACCGGGATCAGCGCTCCGGTCCGCGGTTGACGGTCCCCTTCACCGAACAGCAGAGGTACCGAACATGAAGCAAGCTCTGAGAGCCGGCGTCGGCGCGCTCACCGTGTCGGCCCTGGCCGCCCTCACCGCCTGTGGCGGCGACGCGTCCTCCGGATCCTCCACCGCGGGCTCCGGCAAGGGGACCGCGACCGTTCAACTGGCCATCGCCTCGGCCGTCATCGGGCCGAAGGAGGAGGTCGCGACCTACGCGGTCGCCAAGGAGGAGGGCTTCCTCGCCGAGGAGAAGCTCGACGTCAAGACGATCAACACCGACGGTTCGGTCGCCGCGGTCCAGGCGGTCGCCTCCGGCAGCGCCGACATCAGCCCCGCCGACGCGAGCGCCATCCTGGCCGCGCGGGAGAAGGGGGTCCCCGTCGTGGCGGTCGGAGGCCTGGTGCAGAACTGGCCCTGGCGCATAGCCACCCTGCCCGGCAAGGGGATCAAGAGCGCCGGGGACCTCAAGGGCAAGAAGATCGGCGTGATCAGTCTCGCGTCCGGATCCGCCCCGTACGCGCGGGCCTTCGCCGAGGACGCCGGACTGGACCCGCAGAAGGACGTCGATCTGCTGCCCGTCGGCGTCGGGAGCCAGGCGCTGTCGGCCCTGGAGAGCGGCAAGGTGGACGCGCTGGCCCTGTACACGCAGGCGTACACCACCCTCGAACTCACCGGGAAGAAGTTCGACTACCTGGAGAACGGCGAGCGTTTCGACGGGATCCGCTCGCTGACCTTCGCGGTGCGCGAGGACACCCTGCGCTCCAAGAAGGACGAGATCACCCGCTTCCTGCGGGCCTCGTACAAGGGTCTGCTCTTCTCCGCCGTCAACCCCGAGGCGGCCATGAAGGACGGGTACAAGGTGTTCCCCGCGATTCTCTCCGGCCAGAAGGCCGGCACCCGGATCGAGAACGACACCGCCATCCTCGAAACCTGGGTGAAGACGGCCGTTCCGGCCGAGGGGGAGCCGGAGTCCTTCACGGACTGGGGCGCCGTCAGCGACGAGGCGTGGACCAGGACGGCCGACTACATGAAGTCCTCCGGAACCATCACCAAGGACCCCGACCTCGCCGCCCTGTGGGACGACAGCCTCCTGAAGGACGTGGGTGCCTTCGACGCGGCAGCCGTCATCAGCAAGGCGGAGAACGCCACCAAGTAACCGGCGGCGACGCCAGGACCAGGAAGCCAAGGAGGTCACCATGGCCATCAAGACCCTCGGTCGCCGCCCGCGTGCGGCAGCCGCCGCGGAAGCCGACGACGACAGCTGGATCGAGCTGAGCGGGCTGCACAAGATCTACCGCCCTCGTAAGTCCGAGCCGACCCACGCGCTGTCCGACATCGATCTCAAGGTCAGGCGTGGTGAGTTCATCTCGATCGTCGGTCCCTCGGGCTGCGGCAAGACGACCCTGCTGAAGATCCTCGCCGGTCTCATCCCCCGGACCGAGGGCGCCGTTCGCGTGGCAGGACGCGACGTGGACGGCCCGCTGCCGGAGGTGGGGATGGTCTTCCAGGCGGCGACCCTGCTGCCCTGGCGCACCATCCTGCAGAACGTGATGGTCCCGGTGGAGATCCAGCGACTGGACCGGTCCGCCTACCGGGAACGGGCCGGCCGGCTGCTGGAGATGGTCGGGCTCAGCGGATTCGAGGACAAGTACCCCGACGAACTGAGCGGCGGGATGCAGCAGCGGGCCGGCATCTGCCGGGCCCTGGTGCACGACCCGTCGGTCCTGCTGATGGACGAGCCGTTCGGTGCCCTGGACGCCATGACGCGCGAGTACATGAACGTCGAGCTGCTGCGCATCTGGCGCGAGAGCGGCAAGACCGTCGTCCTCGTCACCCACTCCATCCCGGAGGCGGTGTTCCTCTCCGACCGGGTCGTCGTCCTCAGCCCCCGCCCCGGCCGGATCGCCGAGGTCATCGACATCGACCTCGGACGCCCCCGGGACCTGGGCGTCATGGCCTCCGACCGGGCCGGCGTCCACGTCCAGCGGATTCGCACCTACTTCAACGCCCACGGCGTGATCGACTGATGAGGCCGCCCATGACGACAACCGAGAAGGCCGCGGGCGACGGCGGCGCCGGACCGGACCGCGCCCTCTCCGGCGAGGCGCCGGCCACCACCGCCCCGGACAAGCCACCCCGCCGACGGGACCTGCGCGACCACCCGGAATGGGTCCTGGTCCCCGGTGTCTTCGTGATCGTCGTCCTGCTCTGGGAGTACCTGCTGCCGGTGCTCGGGGTCGACGCGTACGTACTGCCGCGGCCCAGCCAGATCGCCGACGCCCTGGTGACCCAGCTGTCCGACGCCCTGTTCTGGACCCATCTGAAGATCACCATGCTGGAGTCCCTGTACGGCTTCCTGCTCGGGGTCGGCGCCGCACTGTTCCTCGGCACCGCGATATCCCAGATCAGGCTGGTCGAGAAGACGCTGATGCCCTACATCGTGGCCTTCCAGACGGTCCCGAAGGTGGCGCTCGCGCCGCTGTTCGTGGTCTGGTTCGGTTTCGGCATGACCAGCAAGGTCGTGATGGCGGCGGTCATCTCGTTCTTCCCCATGCTGGTCAACGTCGTCGAGGGACTGCGCTCGGCGGACGCCGACCGGGTGCAGATGCTGACCGTGTTCGGGGCCGGCAAGTTCGACGTCTTCCGCCGGGTACGGCTGCCCAGCGCCCTTCCCTTCATCTTCGCCGGCCTCGACATCGGCATCGTCTTCGCCATCCTCGGCGCGGTCGTCGGTGAGTTCATCGGAGCCAAGGAGGGGCTCGGGTACCTGCTGCTCCAGACCAACTACAACTTCGACATCGCGGGGATGTTCGCGGTCCTGGTGGTGCTCTCGCTCATGGGCCTGATCGCCCACTTCATCATCCGCACCGCCCAGAAACGCTTCGCCTTCTGGGCCGAGGACAACACGGTGATCGGCGCATGAGCATCCCTGTGAACGACCCCGTACGGTTCGACGGAAGGGTGGCCCTGGTGACCGGGGCCGCCCGGGGGATCGGGGCGGCCGTCGCGGCCCGCCTGGCCGAACTGGGCGCCACCGTGGCGGCGGCCGACATCCTTCCCGAGGACCAGTGGCAGGACGCCCTCCCCAGCTGCGGCCCGCACACCCGCCACCACCTCGACATCACGTCCGCGCGCTCCTGCCGCCGCACCGTCGACGATGTCGTGGCGGCACACGGACAACTGAACCACCTCGTCAACAACGCCGGAATCGTCAGAAGGGGAGCGGCCGCCACGACCAGCGACGACGACTTCGGCCTGGTCATCGACGTCAACCTCACCGGCACCTTCCGGATGTCGCGGGCCGCCTACCCCGCGCTGCGCTCCGCCGACGAGGCCAGCATCGTCAACATGGGCTCGACCAACGGGCACATAGCGGTCCTCGACACCCTCGCCTACTGCGTCAGCAAGGCCGGTGTGATGCACATGGCCCGGGTCCTGGCCCTGGAATGGGCCCCCGACGGCATCCGCGTCAACGCGGTCGGCCCGACCATCGTGCCGACCGCCATGACCGAGGACGTCCGGGCCGACGGCGCCTACATGGCGGACAAGCTGGCCGGCATTCCGCTCGGCCGGATGGCCGAAGCCCGCGACGTGGCCCTCGCCGTCACCCATCTCCTCAGCCCGGCCGCGTCCATGACGACCGGTCAGACCGTCTTCGTCGACGGCGGAGTCGTCATCCACTAGCAGCCCGGTCCACCCGGAAATCGGAGAACCCACCATGCCCGAGATCGATCTGGAAGCGGCCCTGGCGGCCGTCGACGAACACTTCGACACCTTCGTCACCGAGCTCCAGGAGCTGTGCCGCCTGCGCAGCCGACGCCAGGAGCCCGAGCAGATGTCGGCCACCGCCGACTTCCTCAAGGCCTCCGTGGAACGCTGGGGAGGCACCGCCGAGGTCATCGCCTGGGAGAAGTCCCACCCCTACGTCCTGGCCGAGGTCGGCGGCGGCGAACGCCGCCTCCTGCACTTCAACCACTACGACGTCGAGGTGGAGCCCACCGGCGACGCGTCCGAGTGGATCAGCCCCCCGTACGCCGCCGAGATCCACGACGGCCGGCTGTACGCACGGGGCGTCGCCGACGACAAGGGCGCCCTCATGTCGCGGGTGCACGCCGCGGCCGCCTGGCAGCTCTCCGGCCAGGAACCCCCGGTCACCAGCCGGTACATCCTGGAGGGCAAGCAGTGGCTGCACAGCCCCGGGCTCGGCTCCTTCGTCGCGGCGCACGCCGACCGGCTGGCCGCCGACGCCGCGCTGTGGGAGAACTCCTGGTGCGACGGCGAGGGGCGGCCGCTGCTGAAACTCGGCGAGAAGGGCGTCCTCTACCTGCGGCTCACCTCGACCACCCTCACGCGCGAACTGACCAGCCAGAACACCGTGCTGCTGCCGTCCGCCACCACACGGCTGACCGCCGCCCTGGCCAGTCTGCTGAACCCCGACGGCAGCTGCGCCGTCACGGGTTTCGCGGACGACGCCCGCGTCCCCACCGACGCCGAGCGCGCACTCCTGGAGAAGATGCCGTTCGACGGCGCGTTCCTGAAGAAGCGCGCGGGAATCGACGCCTTCAGGGGAGACCTGGACGACACCGAGGCCGCCGTGGCGATCCGCACCGTCCCGACGCTCACCGTCACCGGCGTCCAGGGCGGCGACCTCGCGGACGACGTCACCCTCGGCGTCCCGGCCACCGCCACCGCCAAGATCGAGATCCGTCTCGTGCCCGGCCAGGACCCCGAACGGGTACTGGCGGCCGTCCGCGACCACCTGGCGGCGGCCGGCTTCGAGGACGTCGCCGTCGACGTGATGGCCGTCAGCCACCCCCACCACACCGACCACACCGACCCGTTCGTCGCCCTCGTCGCGGAGACCGCGCGCACCGCCTACGGTGCCGAGCCCCTCGTCGAGCCCTACACCCAGTGGATCGGCAACCAGGGTGTCCTGTCCGGCCTGCCCATCGTCGGCGTGGGCGTCTCCCGCGCGGACGCGGGCATCGACGGCCCCAACGAGCACATACGCCTGGAGGACTACCGCACGGGCATCAAGCACGTGGTCGCGATCATGGCCGCGATGGCGGTGCGGGCATGAGCACCCACGCCACCCACCTGAGAGGCACCTCACACCGCGGGTACCTCGAACTCCCCTGGGGGCAGGTCCACTTCCGCCGGTCCGGCGACACCGGCGGACCCGCGCTCCTCCTCGTCCACCAGTCTCCGCTCTCCTCGGCCACCTACGAACCGGCCATGGCGGAACTCGCCGCCCACGGACTGGACTCCGTGGCCGTGGACATCCCCGGCTTCGGGATGTCGGACGCCGCCCCGGAACCGTGGTCCATCCCCCGGTACGCCTCGGCACTGTGGCAGATCGCCGACGCGCTCGGACTGGGCGAGGTGCACCTCCTCGGCCAGCACACCGGCGCCGTCATCGCCGCCGAGGCCACGCTCCAGCAGCGTGACCGGGTACGGAGCCTGGTCTTCCAGGGCATCCCCCTCTACGACGACGAGGAACGCGCCGAGAAGGCCGCCCGGTACGCCCCCGGGTACACCCCCGCCCCCGACGGCGGTCATCTGCGGGTCGTGTGGGACCGGATCCGATGGCTCTACCCCACCATCCCGGCCGAGTCCGCGAGCCGCCAGGTCGCCGAATACCTCGGTGTCGGCCCCGACTACGGCGTCGCCTACCGCGCGGTCTTCGCCCACACGACGGACACCGCGGCGCTCGCGGGTGTGCCGACCCTGCTGCTGCACGGCGCCGACGACGTCCTCGACCGGATGAACGACGTCGTCACCGCGGCGTTCCCCCACGCGCCCCTCGTCCGTATCGACGGGGGCACCGACTTCGTCGCGGAGGAGAAGCCCGAGGAGTTCGCGGACGCCGTCGCCGCCCACGTACGGGCCCACAGCGGCGGCCGCGCCGGCGAGCCCGGGTTCAGCCCCCTCTACACGGCCACCGTCGAGGTGACGGGCGGTCGCGCGGGGCGCGCCCGGTCCACCAGCGGCTCACTGGACGTGCCGCTGTCCCGGCCGGCCGAGCGGGGGAAGGACACCGCGGGGACGGACCCGGAGGAACTCTTCGCCGCAGGCTACGCCGCCTGTTTCGGCAGCGCGCTGGAGGTCGCCGCGCGGCGCCGCCGGGTCACCGCGGGACCGGTCACCGTCACCGCCGCGGTCACGCTCGGCACGCGGCCGGGCGGGGCGTACGGCATCGCGGTCCGGCTGGGCGTCAGCGCGCCCGAATGCCCGCAGGACACGCTGGAGGAACTGGTGCGGCTCACCCACTCCCTCTGTCCCTACTCCCACGCCGTACGGGGCAACATCGAGGTCGTCACGGAGACCCACGGCGGCGGTTGACGCCGCCGTGGGCCCCCTGTGCGACCCATCCACGCCGGCCCGGGAGCCGGGCCGGCCAACTGACCGAGGTTCCCATGATCATCGACGAAACCACCGAGCACACCAGCCCCAGCCGCTCCGGGATCTCCCGGGCGCTCGCGGTGATCGACGTCATCGCGCGTACCCCCCAGGCCCAAGGCGTCTCGGTGATCGCACGGGAGACGGGGCTGTCCAAGGCGGTGGCCTACCGGATCCTGCGCGAACTCGTGGCCGGTAACTTCCTCTCCTTCGACGAGGACACCAAGGTCTACCGGATGGGCCCCGGCGCCCTGAACATCGGCCTCGCGGCGATGCGGGAACTCGACGTCCCCTCCGTCGCCCACCGCCATCTCGTGGCCCTGTCCGAACTCACCGGCCAGACCGCGACCCTCTCCCTGCGCCAGGGCTGGGCGCGGGTGTACGTGGACCAGGTCCTCTCCCGCCAGGAGATCCGGATGTCGGTCGCGCTCGGCACCAGTCACCCGCTGCACGCGGGCTCCTCCTCCAAGGCCATCCTCGCCGCCCTGCCCGACACGGAGGTGGAGGACTACATCGACCACCACCGCCTGGACAGCGTCACCGACGCCACCATCACCTCCGCCACGACCCTGCGCGACGAGATCTCCCTGATCCGCGCCGCCGGCTACGCGGTCAGCGTGGGGGAGCGGCAGGCGGAGGCGGCCAGCGTGGCCGCCTGCCTGCACGGACCCATCGGGCAGGCCGTCGGTTCGGTCTCCGTCTGCGGAACCAGGGCGATGTTCGGCGAGACCAGCAGCCGTCAGCTCGGCGAACAGGTGGCCAAGGCGGCCGCCGACATCTCCGCCGACCTCGGCGCCGTGCGGGAGACCGCAGGGGAACGAAAGGACACACCATGACGACACCGGAACAGCGGGCACCGGACAGCGGTGCGGGGCCTCTGCGGGGCATCCGCGTCATCGACGCCTCCACCATCCTGGCCGGACCGCTCTGTGCCCAGCTGCTCGGCGACTTCGGGGCGGACGTGGTCAAGATCGAGCATCCCGTCGCCGGTGACGGGATGCGTGGCCACGGGGAGTCCAAGGACGGCGTCCCGCTGTGGTGGAAGGAGATATCCCGCAACAAGCGCACCGTCGGCCTCAGCCTCTCCGACCCGGACGGCGCCGCGCTCTTCCGCCGGCTCGTCGAGACCGCCGACATCCTGGTGGAGAACTTCCGCCCCGGGACGCTGGAGCGCTGGGGCCTGGGCCCCGACGTCCTGCACGGGATCAACCCCGGTCTGGTGATCGTGCGCATCACCGGCTTCGGCCAGAGCGGCCCGTACGCCTCCCGGGCCGGCTTCGGCACCCTCGCCGAGGCGATGAGCGGGTTCGCCCACCTGACCGGGGAGGCCGACGGCCCGCCGACGCTCCCGGCGTTCGGGCTCGCCGACACCATCTGCGGGATCGCCGCCTCCTCGGCCGCCACCATGGCGCTCTACCACCGGGACCGCGACCCGCTGCGCCGGGGACAGGTAGTGGACATGAGCCTGATCGAGCCCATCATGGCCGCCGTCGGCCCCTCGCCGACGGTCTACGACCAGCTCGGGATCGTCAGCCGGCGCCACGGCAACCGGTCCACCAACAACGCCCCGCGCAACACCTACCGCACCCGGGACGGCCACTGGGTGGCCGTCTCCACCAGCGCCCAGAAGATCGCGGAACGCGTCATGGAACTGATCGGCCATCAGGAGGTCGTCGACGAGGCGTGGTTCGCCACCGGCGCGGGGCGGGCCGAGCACGCCGACCTCCTCGACGACCTCGTCGGAGGCTGGATCGCCGAACGCACCCGGGAGGGTGTCATCGCCGAGTTCACCGCGGCCGGGGCGGCGGTGGCCCCCGTCTACGACGCGCGGGACCTGGTCGAGGACCCCCACATCCGGGACACCGGCATGCTCACCACAGTCGAGGACGACGACTTCGGTCCGCTGCTCATGCACAACGTCATGTGGCGCATGTCCGGCACACCGGGACGGATCCGCTTCACCGGACGCCACCTGGGAGCCGACACCGACGAGGTCCTCACCGGTGAACTCGGAGTGAGCGAAACGGAACTGACGGACCTTCGGCGGCGCCGGGTCGTCTTCTGACCGTCAACGGGCGGACCACAGAGCACAGAACCACCGAAAGAAGGACGGGACGTACATGAGCAGCACGGCATCGATCACCGGACCCGCGCCCACGAAGCCGCGGGATCCCCTCCTCGCGGCAGTGCGCGAAGGGGTGCGCGTCCTCGATCTGGGCCGCCGGCTCTACATCGGCATGCCCCAGTCGCCCAACCATCCCGCCTACTGGCACACCCTGCCGCGCCGTCACGGGGACCGGGTGCGCGAGGACGGCGGCTCCGCGGCCAACGACATGCTCGTCATGGGCACCCACGTCGGTACCCACATCGACGCCCTCGCCCACGTCTCCCACCAGGGGAAGCTGTTCGGGGGCGCGGACGCCCGGACCGCCGGAGAAGGAGGCGTCTACCCCGACCACGGTGTGCACACCATCGCCCCGATGATGTGCCGGGGCATCCTGCTCGACGTGCCCGCCGCCCTCGGCGCCGAGGTCTGCGAGCCCGGCTACGAGATCACCGTCGCCGACCTGGAAGCCACCGAGCGCCTCCAGAAGACCCCCGTGGAACCCGGCGACGTCGTCCTGGTCCGCAGCGGCTGGGGGCGCCAGTTCGACGCACCCGGCCGGGACGCCTTCATCGGCCACGACTCCGGCGTTCCCGGGGTCGGCGAGAGCGGCGCGCGGTGGCTCGCCGGGCGCCAGGCGCACGCGGTGGGCGCCGACTCCATCGCCTTCGAGCGGCTGGCCCCCGGCGCCGGCCACAGCAGCCTGCCCGCCCACCGGGTGCTGCTGGTGGAGGCGGGCATCTACATCATCGAGACGCTGGACCTGGAGGAGATCGCCGCCGAGGGCATCCACGAGTTCACCTTCGTCCTGTCCCCGCTGCCGCTGTTCGGCGCCACCGGATCGCCCGTCCGCCCGCTGGCCGTGATCAGCGAACCGGTCACGGGAGGCGGCCGTGGCTGAGCGCACCCTCGCCCAGCGGCTCGCCCGGTTCGCCGTCGCCACCACGTACGAGACCCTGCCGGGGGAGGTCACCGACAGCGTCCGCAAGCGGGTCGTCGACGTCCTGGGGCTGTGCGTGGCCGCCCACCGGCTGCCCACCTCCACGGCGATCGTCGAGCACGTACGGGAACAGGGCGGCCGGCCCCAGGCCACCGTCGTCGGCGGCGGACACACCCCGCTGCCCGCGCCCCTGGCGGCCCTCGCCAACGGGGTCCTGGCCCACTCCCTCGACTACGACGACACCCATCTGCCGTCCGTGCTGCACCCCAGCGCCTCGGTCGTCCCCGCGGCGCTCGCGGCGGCCGAGTCCTCGGGAGCGGACGGCCGTGACACCGTCCGGGCCATCGCCGTGGGCCTGGAGGTGTGCGTGCGGCTGGGCATGGCGGGCTACGACCGGGCCTCCGGCAACTCCACCTTCTTCGAGCACGGCCAGCACGCCACGTCGATCTGCGGCGCGCTCGGCGGTGCCGTGGCCGCCGGGCTGCTGCTGGACCTCCCCGAGGACGGCCTCGTGGACGTCCTCGGGGTCACCGCCTCCATGGCCGCCGGCATCATCGAGGCCAACCGGACCGGCGGCACCGTCAAGCGCCTGCACTGCGGACTGGCGGCCCAGTCCGCGGTCACCGCCGCCCAGTTGGTGCGGCGCGGATTCACCGGGCCGCCCACCGTCCTGGAGGGACGCTTCGGGTTCTTCGAGGCGTTCCTGCACGGCGTCTACGATCCGGCCGCCGTCACCACGGACCTCGGCACCGCATGGGCCGTACCGGGCATCTTCTTCAAGCCCTACCCGGCCAACCACTTCACCCACACCGCCGCCGACGCCGCGATGGCGCTGCGCGAGCGGGGCCTCGACCCGGCGAAGGTGGAACGGCTGGTGCTCGGCGTACCGGCGCCGGTGATCCGCACCATCGGCCAGCCCATCGAGCGCAAGCGCGCCCCGGAGACGGGATACCAGGCCCAGTTCTCCGGGCCGTACATGGTCGCGGCCGGACTTCTGGGCGGAGGCGGCGGACTCGGCCTCGGCCTGGACGACTTCACCGACGAACTGGCCCGGGACCCGGTCCGCCGGGCCCTGATGGCCAAGGTCGAGGTCGTCGCCGACGACACGGCCACCGGCGTCTTCCCGGAGCAGTTCCCGGCGGTGCTCACCGCTCACGACAGCGACGGCCGTACCTGGCGGCAGGACGTGCCGCACAACCGAGGCGGCCCGCACCGCCCCCTGTCGGACGCCGAACTCGCCCTGAAGTTCCGTGACAACGCCACCGGCCGGCTGTCCGGGACCGACATCGACACCGTCATGGACCGGGGCGCGCGCCTCGCCGAACTGGACCGCATCCAAGACCTGCTCAGCCCCGTGGCCGAGCTGAAGACAGTGGCAGGAGACCATCATGACTGAGTACGACCTCGTGCTGACCGACGTCCGTGTCGTCACCGACGAACGGGACGAGGCACGGGCCGCGGACATCGCCGTACGCGACGGGAAGATCGTCGAGGTGGCACCCGGCCTGGACACCGCCGGCGCCCGCGACGTCGTGGAAGGCGGCGGGAAGCTGGCCTTCCCCGGAGTCGTCGACGCCCACCAGCACTGGGGCATCTACAACCCGCTCGACGAGGACGCCTCCGTCGAGAGCAGGGCCTGCGCCCAGGGCGGTGTCACCACGGCTCTGACGTACATGCGGACCGGCCAGTACTACCTGAACAAGGGAGGCGCCTACGCGGACTTCTTCCCGGAGGTGCTGGAGCGGACGGCGAACCGCGCCCACGTCGACTACGCCTACCACCTGGCCCCCATGTCCAAGGGCCACATCGCCGAGATACCCGACCTGGTGCGCGAGCACGGTGTCACCTCGTTCAAGGTGTTCATGTTCTACGGCGGCCACGGCCTGCACGGACGCTCCGCCGACCAGAGCTCCTTCCTGATGACCCCCGAGGGGGAGCGGTACGACTACGCCCACTTCGAGTTCGTGATGCGGGGCGTCCAGGAGGCCCGGGAGCGGTTCCCCGACATCGCCGACCAGATCTCGCTGTCCCTGCACTGCGAGACGGCCGAGATCATGTCGGCGTACACCCAACTGGTCGAGGAGGCCGGTGAGCTGACCGGTCTGGCCGCCTACAGCGCCTCACGCCCGCCGCACTCCGAGGGCCTGGCCGTCTCCATCGCCTCCTACCTCGCCCACGAGACCGGCCTGCCCACGATCAACCTGCTGCACCTGTCCTCGCGCAAGGCGGTGGACGCCGCCGTACGCATGGGCCGGGCCTTCCCGCACATCGACTTCCGCCGCGAGGTCACCGTCGGACACCTGCTCGCCGACATCACCACCGCACACGGACCGGGCGGCAAGGTCAACCCGCCGCTGCGGCCCCGCGAGGACGTCGAGGCGCTGTGGGAGTACGTCCTGGACGGCACCGTCGACTGGGTCGTCTCCGACCACGCCTGCTGCCGCGAGGAGGCGAAGTTCGGCGAGCCGAAGGACGACGTCTTCCTCGCCAAGTCCGGTTTCGGCGGGGCGGAGTACCTGCTGCCGGGCATGGTCACCGAAGGTACCCGGCGCGGTCTGTCCCTCGGCCGGATCGCCGCTCTGACCGCGTGGAACCCGGCCCGGCGCTACGGGCTGCCCACCAAGGGACGGCTGGCGGCCGGCTTCGACGCGGACATCGCGCTGGTCGACCCGGACCACACCTGGACCGTCCGCGCGGCCGACTCGGAATCCGCCCAGGAGTACACGCCCTTCGAGGGCTTCGAGCTGACCGCCCGGGTCACCGACACCTTCCTGCGCGGCACCCGCGTCCTGACCGACGGCAAGGTCGGCGGTGAGCCCACCGGCCGCTACCTGCACCGCCCCACCGGCCGCTGAGCGGACCGGGCGGACACGAACCGCGGTGGCGGACGGAGCCGCTCCGCCACCGCGCCCCACCGAGCGGCCATGAAGGAGGACGAAGCGTGAGATCCGCGCTGTACGTGCCGGGGGACCGTCCGGACATGCTGGCGAAGGCCCTCGGGAGAGGCGCCGACGCCGTGATCGTGGACCTGGAGGACGGTGTCGCCCCGGCGGCGAAGGAGTACGCGCGGACCACCGCCGCCCGATGGCTGGGGGAACTGCCGCCGTCCGGGTCCCGGTCGGGCACGGAGATCTGGGTCCGGATCAATCCCGGCGGCCCGGGACTTCTCGACGCCCGCGCGGTGGCCCTTCCCGCTGTCGCCGGGATCGTGGTGGCCAAGGCCGAGCACGTCGACGACCTCGCCGCCGTGGCCGGCGAACTGGCCTCGGCCCCCTGGATCGCGCTCTGCCCCCTCCTGGAGAGCGCGGCCGCCCTGCTGGCCGCGCCGCTGATGGCCCGAGCGCCACGGGTGACGAGAATGCAGCTCGGTGAGGCGGACTTCTGCGCCGACACGGGCATCGTCCCCGGGCCGGACGAGAGGGAGCTGCTGTGGCCCAGGACGCAGCTCACCCTGGTGAGCGCGGCCGCCCGGCTGGCACCGCCGCTCGGCCCGGTCAGCACCGACTTCCGTGACCTCGGCGCCCTGCGCCGCTCCACCACCGCCCTCAAGCGCCTCGGCTTCGGCGGCCGGACCTGCATCCACCCTGCCCAACTCGCCGTCGTCAACGAGGTGTTCACCCCGTCCACCAGTGAACTCGACCGGGCCCGCGCACTGGTCGAGCGATTCGAGAGCGCAGGCTCGGGCGTGGCTCAGGACGAGTCCGGCCGCATGATCGACGAGGCGGTGGTGCGCGGCGCCCGGCGCGTCCTGGCGGCGGCGCGGGAGGCCGGCGCGCACTGAGCCCGCGCGCCCTCCCCAGGGACGCGCGTGTGAGACTGCGTACCATGACCGCACAGCAGCGCCGGATCCTCGTCATCGGTATCGGAGCGGGCGACCCGGACCACCTGACCCTCGCCGCGGTGAAGGCCATGCGGCGCACCGACGTCTTCTTCGTCGTCGGGAAGGGGCCCGAGAAGGCGTCACTCACGGACCTGCGGCTCCGCATGCTGGACGAGCACGCGCGGATGCCCTACCGCGTCGTGGAGACCGACGACCCGAGCCGGGACAGGCGCCCGATGGGGCGCGGTGACTACACCCTGGCCGTCGACGACTGGCGTACCCGTCGCGCGGACCTCTTCGAGGCCATGCTGCGTGACGAGATGACGGCCGAGGAGACCGGTGCCTTCCTCGTGTGGGGCGACCCGTCCCTGTACGACAGCACGCTCGGCATCCTGGCCGACATCGAGGCGCGTGGCACCGTCTCGCCGGACGTCGAGGTCGTTCCCGGCATCAGCAGCGTCTCCTCGCTCGCCGCCCGGCACCGCATCCCCCTCAACCAGGTCGGCCGGCCGGTGCACATCACTCCCGCCCGGCGGCTCTTCGACGTCGGCCAGAACGACGACGGCGACATCGTCGTCATGCTCGACGCACACGAGTCGTTCTCCCGGATCGAGGGGGAGGGCGTCTGGATCTACTGGGGGGCGTACCTCGGTACGCCCGACGAACTGCTGGTCGCGGGACCGCTGCGGGACGTGGCGGACCGGATCAGGCGGTTGCGGGCCGAGGCGCGGAGCCGGCACGGCTGGATCATGGACACGTACCTGCTGCGGCTCGCGGACGCGGGGACCGGACCGACGGCACCGGTGACACCCGGGGAGCCGGGCGGCGACGCGTAGGACAAGCTCCGGCACCTGCCGCGGTACGGCCCCGTCCGGCTGACCTGACGGACCCTGACACGGGTGCTGGATTTACTAGGACGTCCAACTATAGAGTGGCGGGTACAAGGCCCGCGGTGCAGGGAAGCCGGTGTGATTCCGGCACGGTCCCGCCACTGTGACCGGGGAGTACGCCGTCGAGCAGGACGCCACTGACGAGCAGGATGTCGGGAAGGCGGACGGCGCACGCTGATCCGGGAGTCAGGATACCGGCCGCGGGACGTTCCGTGTTGTCCACGAGGATGGAGCTGACACGCATGGCACAGGTGTGTACCCACGACCCTGGTGAGCCCGCCGTCTGACGGGACTTCGGCCCTATGCGATCTCGCGCCCCCCGGCGCCCGTACGCCACCCGCGTACGTGTGCGGGCTCGGCGCGCCGTCCCCGGATCCCTCCTGACGAGAGCAGGCAGTCATGGTCCGCGAGCAGGAACGCGCCTCCGTGCGCGAGTTGACCCACTTCATCGGCGGCAAGCACACCCCGGGAACCTCGGGGGCCCACGGCGAGGTGTACGACCCGAACACCGGCGAGATCCAGGCCCTCGTGCCCCTCGCCGACCGCACCGAGACGGAGGCGGCCGTCGCCGACGCCGTCCGCGCCCAACGCGAGTGGGGCGGGTGGAACCCGCAGCGGCGCGCCCGCGTCCTGACGCGGTTCCTCCAGCTCGTCGAGGGCGAGAAGGACGCGCTGGCCCGGCTGCTGTCTGCCGAGCACGGCAAGACGGTCGCCGACGCACACGGTGACATCCAGCGTGGTCTGGAGGTGGTCGAGTTCGCGGCGGGGATCCCGCACCTGCTCAAGGGCGAGTTCACCGACAACGCCGGCACCGGCATCGACGTCCACTCGCTTCGCGCCCCGCTCGGCGTGGTCGCCGGCATCACCCCGTTCAACTTCCCGGCGATGATCCCCCTGTGGAAGGCCGCACCCGCACTCGCCTGCGGCAACGCCTTCATCCTCAAGCCGTCCGAGCGCGACCCGTCGGTTCCGCTGCGGCTCGCCGAACTCTTCCTGGAGGCGGGCCTGCCGCCCGGCGTCCTGAACGTGGTCAACGGGGCCCGCGAGGCCGTCGACACCCTCCTGGAAGACCCGCGGGTGGCGGCCCTCGGCTTCGTCGGCTCGACACCGGTCGCGGCGCACGTCTACGCCACGGCCGCCGCCCACGGCAAGCGCGCCCAGTGCTTCGGCGGGGCGAAGAACCACATGATCGTGATGCCGGACGCCGACCTGGACCAGGCGGTGGACGCCCTGATCGGCGCCGGGTACGGCTCGGCCGGCGAGCGCTGCATGGCGATCTCCGTCGCGGTCCCGGTCGGCGAGGACACCGCCGACGCCCTCGTGGCCCGGCTCAAGGAGCGCATCGGCACCCTGCGGATCGGGCGCGGCGACGACCCCGACGCCGACTTCGGCCCCCTGATCGGCCCGGACGCCGTCGACCGGGTCCGCTCCTACGTCGGCCTCGGAGTCGAAGAGGGCGCCGAACTCGTCGTGGACGGGAGGGACTTCGTCCTGCCGGGTCATGAGAACGGGTTCTTCGCCGGAGCCTCCCTCTTCGACCGGGTGACCCCTTCCATGCGGATCTACCAGGAGGAGATCTTCGGCCCGGTGCTCTCCGTCGTACGCGCCGCCGACTACGAGGAGGCCCTGCGCCTGCCCAGCGAGCACGTCTACGGCAACGGCGTCGCGATCTTCACCCGCGACGGGGACACCGCCCGGGACTTCACCCGGCGGGTGGACACCGGCATGGTCGGCGTCAACGTGCCCATCCCGGTGCCGGTGGCCTACCACACCTTCGGCGGCTGGAAGCGCTCCGGCTTCGGCGACCTCAACCAGCACGGGCCCGACGCGATCCGCTTCTACACCCGTACGAAGACGGTCACCTCCCGCTGGCCCGCGGGTCTGCGCGAGGGCGCCAGTTTCACGATCCCCACGATGGGCTGAGCGGCCATGACCAGCACCCTGCTCACCGAGGACCAGCAGGCCCTCGTGGAGACCACCCTCGACTTCGCCCAGGACCACCTCGCCCCGCACGCCCTCGACTGGGACCGCGACAAGCACTTCCCGGTGGACGTACTGCGCAAGGCGGCCGGGCTCGGTCTCGGTGGCGTCTACGTCCGCGAGGAGTCCGGCGGTCAGGGGCTCACCCGGGCCGACGGCGTCCTCGTGTTCGAGTCCCTCGCCTCCGGCTGTCCGTCCATCGCCGGATACCTCTCCATCCACAACATGGTCGCCTGGATGGTCGACCACTACGGCGGCGACGCCCAGCGCGAGCGGTGGCTGCCGCGTCTGTGCGCCATGGAGGACCTCGCCAGCTACTGCCTGACCGAGCCGGGCGCGGGCTCGGACGCGGCGGCCCTGACGAGCCGCGCCGTCCGGGACGGCGACGGCTGGGAGCTCACCGGGGTCAAGCAGTTCATCTCCGGCGCCGGGGCCGCCCAGGTGTACGTCGTGATGGCCCGCACCGGCGGCGAGGGCGCCGGCGGGGTGTCCGCGTTCGTCGTCGACAGGGACGATCCCGGCGTCACCTTCGGGCCGAACGAGCGGAAGATGGGATGGAACGCCCAGCCCACGCGCCAGGTGGTCCTGGACGGGGTCCGCCTGCCCGCCGACCGGCTCCTCGGCCGGGAGGGCGAGGGCTTCCGGATGGCCATGAGCGGCCTCAACGGCGGGCGTCTCGGCATCGCCGCCTGCTCCCTGGGCGGTGCCCGCAGCAGCCTGGACCGCAGCCTGACCCATCTGGCCGACCGCGAGGCGTTCGGCATGAGGCTCCTCGACGCCCAGGCGCTGCGCTTCCGTCTCGCCGACATGGCGACCGAACTCGCCGCGGCCCGTGCCCTGGTGGGACAGGCCGCCCAGGCGCTCGACCGGGGCGATCCGCAGGCACCGTACCTGTGCGCGATGGCGAAGCGGTTCGCCACCGACACCGGCTACTCGGTCGCCGACCGCGCCCTCCAGCTCCACGGCGGGTACGGCTACCTCAGCGAGTACGGCATCGAGAAGATCGTCCGCGACCTGCGTGTCCATCAGATCCTGGAAGGAACCAACGAGATCATGCGCGTCATCGTGGCCCGCGGTCTGACGGAGGCGTTCGGATGAACGACGTCCTTGTCCGTACGAGCGGCCGTCTCGGCCACATCCGCCTGAACCGGCCCAAGGCCCTGAACGCACTCACCCACGCGATGGTGCTCCGTATCGACGAGGCGCTCACACGGTGGGCGCACGACCCGGCGGTCGAGACCGTCGTCATCACCGGAGAGGGGGACCGAGGTCTGTGCGCGGGCGGCGACATCCGGGCCGTCCACGACGACGCCCGCGACGGCGACGGCAGCGCGTCGGCCGCCTTCTGGCGTGACGAGTACCGCCTCAACGCCCGGATCGCCCGCTATCCGAAGCCCTATGTCGCGGTCATGGACGGCATCGTGATGGGCGGCGGTGTCGGCGTCTCGGCGCACGGCAGCGTCCGGGTCGTCACCGAGCGGTCCAGGATCGCCATGCCCGAGACCGGGATCGGCTTCGTCCCCGACGTCGGCGGCACCTACCTGCTCGCCCTGGCCCCCGGCGAGCTGGGTACCCACCTCGCCCTGACGGGCGCGCCGATCGGCGCCGCGGACGCCCTGCTGTGCGGGCTCGCCGACCACCACATGCCCTCGGCCTCGCTCCCGTCCTTCCTCGGCGACCTCGCCGGGCTGCCGGTACGAGAGGCCCTCGCACGCCACGTCCAGGAGCCGCCGCCAGGAGAACTGCCCGGCCGGAGGGAATGGATCGACGCCTGTTTCTCGGCCGGCACCGTCGAGGAGATCGTCCGGCGGCTCCTCGCCCACGGCGGCCAGGACGCCGAGAAGACCGCCGGGACCCTGCTCACCAAGTCCCCGACCGCGCTCAAGGTCACCCTGGCGGCCCTCCGCCGGGCCCGCCGGCTCGGGCCACTGGAACGCGTGCTGGAGCAGGAGTACCGGGTGTCCCTCGCGATGCTGACCGCCCCCGACCTGGTGGAGGGCATCCGGGCCCAGGTCATCGACAAGGACCGTGACCCCAGCTGGTCTCCGGCCACCCTCGCCGAGGTCACCGACGCGGATGTCGAGCGCTTCCTCACCTCTCCCGACGGGCGCGGACGCGCCGTCGCGGCCGACACCACCGAGGAGGTGGCCTGGTGAGCCGGACCGTCGCGTTCATCGGACTCGGACACATGGGCGGCCCGATGGCCGTCAACCTCGCCAAGGCCGGCCACCGGGTGCTGGGACACGACCTGGTGCCCGCGGCGGTGGAGACCGCCGCCGGTTCCGGCGTGGAACCAGCCGCGTCCGCGGCCGAGGCCGTCGCCGCCGCCGACGTGGTCGTCAGCATGCTGCCCGCCGGGCGCCACGTGCTGTCCCTCTACGACGGCATCCTGACCGCCGCGCGCCCCGGCACCCTCTTCGTCGACTGCTCCACCATCGACGTCGCCGACGCGCGCACCGCCCACGAGCGGGCCGTCGCCGCCGGGGTGCGGGCCCTGGACGCCCCCGTCTCCGGAGGGGTGGTCGGCGCGGAGGCCGCCACGCTCACCTTCATGGCGGGTGGGGGAGAGGCCGAGTTCGCCGAGGCCGGTCCCCTGCTGGAGGTCATGGGCAAGAGGGCCGTGCACTGCGGCGGACCGGGCGCCGGACAGGCCGCCAAGATCTGCAACAACATGATCCTCGGCGTCTCCATGATCGCGGTCAGCGAGGCGTTCGTCCTCGGCGAGAGCCTCGGGCTGTCGCACCAGGCGCTGTACGACGTGGCCTCCACGGCGTCCGGACAGTGCTGGTCACTCAGCGTCAACTGCCCCGTCCCCGGGCCCGTCCCGACGAGCCCCGCCAACCGCGCGTACCGGCCGGGATTCGCCGCCTCCCTGATGGCCAAGGACCTGGGCCTGGCCGCCAACGCCGCCCGTGAGGGCGGTGTGCACGCCGAACTCGGCATGCGGGCCGCCGAGTTGTACGCCAGATACGCCGAACACGTCGGTGACTCGGAGGACTTCTCCGGCATCGTGCGAACCGTCAGGGACCGGAGCGGAGCAGAGGGATGACCACCGAATCCACCGGCGGGTACGAGACCGTCCTCGTCGAACGCAAGGGCCGCACCGCCCTGCTCACCCTCAACCGGCCCAAGGCGCTCAACGCGCTGAACCTCCAGGTGATGCACGACGTCGTGGCCGCCACCGAGGCCCTCGACCGGGACCCCGACTGCGGCTGCGTCGTGATCACCGGCTCCGCGAAGGCGTTCGCGGCCGGCGCCGACATCAAGGAGATGCGGCCGCGGGGGTACATGGACATGTACCTCACCGACTGGTTCGCCGCCTGGGACCGGCTCGGACAGCTGCGGACCCCGACCGTCGCCGCCGTCGCCGGATACGCCCTCGGCGGCGGCTGCGAGCTGGCCATGCTCTGCGACATCGTGCTCGCCGCCGACACCGCCGTCTTCGGCCAGCCGGAGATCAAGCTCGGGGTGATCCCCGGCATCGGCGGCTCCCAGCGGCTGACCCGCGCGGTGGGCAAGGCCAAGGCCATGGAGCTGTGCCTGACCGGGCGCACCATGGACGCCGCCGAGGCGGAGCGGGCCGGACTCGTCTCCCGGGTCGTGCCCGCCGACGAGCTGGTCGGTGAGGCACTGGCGGTCGCCGAGACCGTGGCGGGCATGTCGCTGCCGGTGGCCATGATGGCCAAGGAGGCGGTCAACCGGGCGTTCGAGACGACCCTGGCCGAAGGCGTCCGCTTCGAACGCCGGCTCTTCCACGCGGTGTTCGCCACCGCGGACCAGAAGGAGGGCATGACCGCCTTCACGGACAAGCGGCCCCCCGCCTTCCGGCACCGCTGACCCGTACGGACCAGGAGCCCGTCACGCCCCGGTGCTCTCCACGGGATAGGGCACATAGGCCCGCCGGTCGGGATCGACGGCCAGACGGCCGCCCGCCGGCGGGCGTGCCCGCTGCGCGCAGTCACGGCGCTCGCAGATCCGGCAGCCGAGCCCGATCGGCGTGGCGGCGCGGGAGTCGTCGAGGGCGACGCCCTCGGCGTAGACCAGGCGAGGGGCGTGGCGCAGCTCGCAGCCGAGGGCGACGGCGAACTCGGCGCGCGGGGCGTGGTGGCCGAAGCCTCCTCGTGCGATGGTCCGGGCCACCCAGAAGTACCTTTTGCCATCCGGCATTTCGGCGACCTGGGTCAGTATCCTGCCCGGCGCCGAGAACGCCTCGTACACCGTCCACAGGGGACAGGTGCCGCCGAGGCGGGAGAAGTGGAAGTCGGTCGCGGACTGCCGCTTCGAGATGTTCCCGGCCCGGTCGACGCGCAGGAAGGAGAACGGCACGCCCCGGCGTCCGGTGCGCTGGAGGGTGCTCAGGCGGTGACAGACCGTCTCGAAGCCGACGCCGAAGCGCGCGGAGAGCAGCTCGATGTCGTACCGCACCTCCTCGGCCACCGTGTGGAAGGCGGTGTACGGCATGAGGAGGGCGCCCGCGAAGTAGTTCGCCAGGCCGATCCGGGCCAGCGCCGGCGACTGCGGCGAGGTGAGTCCGGTGGCGCCGGACACCAACTGGTCCAGGAGCGGGCCGTGTTCCAGCAGGGCGAGCTGGGTGGCGAGCTGGAAGGCGCGCTGGCCGTCACTGAGCCAGGGGGAGAGGAACAGCAGCCCGGACCCGGGGGCGAAGCGCCGCGCGTCGCCGGCCCGGTCCGGTGCCGCCTGGACGACGCGGACGTGGTGGCGTTCGGTGAGCAGCGCCGTGAGGGGGTCGGCCGCTTTGCCCGGACGCAGGTCCAGCGCGGCGGCGGTCCGTTCGGCCTCGGTGTCGAGCGATCCGAAGTGGTTGTGGTGCGTGTAGAAGAAGTCCCGCACCTCGTCGTGCGGCTCGGCGGGAGGCAGCAGATCGCCGGCCGCCCCCGGAGAGCCCAGGGCGGCGGCCTGTTCGACCGTGTCGCGGTAGCGGCGGTGCAGGGCGATCAGGGCGCGCGCCACCTCGGGATGGTCACGGACGGCCTCGGTGATCTCCTCGGGGGCGGGCGGCGACACCCCGCAGGCCTCGTCGGCGAGCGCGGCCCGCAGATCGGCGGCGAGCCGGTCCCCCTCGGCCTCCGAGAAGAACTCCGCGTCGACGCCGAAGACCTCGGCGATCCGCAGGAGCACGGACGCGGTCAGCGGACGCTGGTTCTGCTCGATCTGGTTGGCGTAACTGGTGGAGATCCCCAGAGCACGGGCCATCTCGACCTGGTTCATTCCGTGCTCACGGCGGAGCCGCCGCAGCTTCGCGTGGGCGTAGACCTTGCGGCCGGCCGGTCCTCGTGGCATCGGTACCTCCTCGTCGCACGCCGGAAGAGGGGACATTCCGGTAGGCGCTGTTTGCGAACATAGCATCCGCGTTCTTCGCAGATTTCGCAGATCCACAACGGACGGATGGAGGAAATCCGCAGATTGGAAGGTAGCCGGACCGCCGCGGAACGGGCACCGTCGATCACGTCAGCACCGACAAGGATCGTCCGCACCCGCGAGGAGTCCCGTGATCGAGCACCACGTCCGAGTCCACCCCAGCGCCGACCGGCTCCCGCGCGAGGACCAGCTCGCCTGGAAGCTGGCCTCCGTGGCCACCGGCACCGAGGAGCTGGACGCAGGCAGCACCGCGATGGCCGTCAACCGGGTGATCGACAACGCCTCGGTGGCCGTCGCCTCCCTGCTGCGCCGCCCCGTCGCCGTCGCCCGCGCCCAGGCCACCGCCCACCGCACGGCCGCCCCCGGTGCCTCCGTCTTCGGCAGCCGCTCCCGGGTCTCCCCGGAATGGGCCGCCTGGGCCAACGGCACCGCCGTCCGCGAGCTCGACTTCCACGACACCTACCTGGCCGCGGACTACTCCCACCCCGGCGACAACATCCCGCCCCTGCTCGCGGTCGCCCAGCACACCGGCCGCACCGGCGCCGACCTGCTGCGCGGGATCATCGCCGCGTACGAGATCCACGTCGCCCTGGTCAAGGGCATCTGCCTGCACGAGCACCGCATCGACCACGTGGCCCACCTCAGCGCCGCCACCGCGGGCGGACTGGGCGCCCTGCTGCGGCTGCCGACCGAGACGGTCTACCAGGCCGTCCAGCAGGCCGTGCACACCACCACCGCCACCCGGCAGTCCCGCAAGGGCGAGATCTCCAGCTGGAAGGCGTACGCGCCCGCCTTCGCCGGCAAGGCGGCCATCGAGGCGGTGGACCGGGCGATGCGCGGGGAGACCTCCCCGTCACCGGTCTACGAGGGCGAGGACGGCTTCCTCGCCTGGATGCTCGACGGACCGGACTCCGACTACACGGTCCTGCTGCCCGAGCCCGGCGAACCGCGCCGCGCGATCCTCGACACGTACACCAAGGAGCACTCCGCCGAGTACCAGGCCCAGGCGATCATCGACCTGGCCCGGCGCCTGCGGGAGAAGGCGGGGCCGCTGGACCAGGTGCGCTCGATCGTCCTGCACACCAGCCACCACACCCACCATGTGATCGGCTCCGGTGCGAACGATCCGCAGAAGTACGACCCCACCGCCAGCCGCGAGACCCTCGACCACTCGGTGCCCTACATCTTCGCGGTGGCCCTGGAGGACGGGACGTGGCACCACGAGCGTTCCTACGCGCCCGACCGTGCCCGGCGTCCCGGGACGGTGGAGCTGTGGCAGAAGATCACCACGGTCGAGGACCCGGCCTGGACCCGCCGCTACCACGACCCCGACCCGGAGCGCCGCGCCTTCGGCGGGCGCGCGGTGATCACCCTCGCGGACGGCACGGTGGTCGAGGACGAACTCGCCCTGGCCGACGCCCACCCGGCCGGCGCCCGGCCCTTCGACCGCCCCGCGTACACGGGCAAGTTCCGCACGCTCGCCGAGGGCGTCGTCACCCGGTCCGCCCAGGACGCCTTCCTGGACTCGGCGGCCCGCCTCGCGGAACTGTCGGCGGCCGACCTCGGCGGCCTGTTCCCGGCCGTCGACACCGAGGCCGTCGCCGCCTTCGACGCGAGCCTGCCGAAGGGCCTGTTCTGATGCTGCTGCACACCACCACCACGCCCGCCGAACGCCGTCGGACCTTCCGCGAACAGCTCGCCTCCGGGCGGCTGCTGCGCATGCCCGGCGCCATCAACCCGCTCTCCGCCCGCCTCATCCAGGACACCGGCTTCGATGCCGCCTACCTGTCGGGCGCGGTCCTCGCGGCCGACCTCGGCCTGCCCGACATCGGCCTGACCACGTCGACCGAGATCGCCGCCCGCGCCCAGCAGACCACCCGCGTCACCGACCTCCCCGTCCTCATCGACGCCGACACCGGATTCGGCGAACCGATGAACGCGGCCCGCACCGTCCAGCTCCTGGAGGACGCCGGCCTGGCCGGGCTGCACCTGGAAGACCAGGTCAACCCCAAACGCTGCGGCCACCTGGACGGCAAGACCGTCACGCCCCGCGAGGAGATGGCCCGTCGGATCCGGGCAGCCGCCGACGCCCGCAGGGACCCGGACTTCCTGCTGATGGCCCGTACCGACGCCCGCTCGGTCGAGGGACTGGACGCGGCGATCGACCGGGCGAAGGCGTACGTCGACGCCGGCGCGGACGCGATCTTCCCCGAAGCCCTGGCCGACGTCACCGAGTACGAGGCGTTCCGCGAGGCGATCGACGTTCCGCTGCTCGCCAACCTCACCGAGTTCGGCAAGACCCCCCTGCTCCACACGGCCACCCTGGAGAGCCTCGGCTACAACATCGCCCTCTACCCGGTGACGCTGCTGCGCATCGCCATGGGCGCCGTCGAGGACGGACTGCGCACCATCGCCGCCGAGGGCACCCAGGAGTCCCTGCTGCCGCACATGCAGACCCGCTCCCGGCTGTACGAGCTCCTCGGCTACGACGCGTACGCGGCCTTCGACTCGTCCGTCTTCGACTTCACCCTTCCGCCCGGCACCTGACCGGGCACCTGACCCCTGAAGGCAGGCATCGCCATGACCACCACCGCGCCCGAGATCCACCGCGGCCTCGCCGGTGTCGTCGTCGACACCACCGAGGTCTCCACCGTCATCCAGGAGACCAACTCCCTCACCTACCGCGGCTACCCGGTCCAGGACCTCGCCGCCCGCCGCTCCTTCGAGGAGGTCGCCCACCTCCTCTGGTACGGCGAACTCCCCGACACCGCACAGCTCCAGGACTTCACGGCCCGCGAGCGTGCCCTGCGGCCCCTGGACCGCACCTCGCTGGAGCTGCTGACCCGGCTGCCCGAGACCTGCCACCCGATGGACGTGCTGAGGACGGCCGTCAGCTTCTTCGGTGCCGAGGACCCCACGGAGGACGACGGCTCGCTCGCCGCCAACCGTGCCAAGTCCCTCACCCTGCTGGCCAAGCTGCCCACCGTGGTGGCGGCCGACCAGCGGCGGCGCCGGGGTCTGGACCCCATCCCCCCGGACCCCGCCCTCGGGTACGCGGAGAACTTCTTCCACATGTGCTTCGGCAGCGTCCCCGACCCGGACGTCGTCCGCTGCTTCGAGATCTCCCTCACCCTGTACGCGGAACACAGCTTCAACGCCTCGACGTTCACCGCCCGGGTCGTCACCTCCACCCTCTCCGACCTCTACAGCGCGGTCACCGCGGCGATCGGTGCCCTCAAGGGCCCTCTGCACGGCGGCGCCAACGAGGCCGTGATGCACATGCTGCTGGAGATCGGCGACCCGCAGCGGGCCGAGGAGTGGCTGGACGAGGCACTGGCGTCCAAGCGGAAGATCATGGGCTTCGGCCACCGCGTCTACAAGCACGGCGACTCCCGCGTCCCCCTCATGCAGGAGGCCCTCGACCGGCTGGTGGCGCGTGCCGCCGACCCCGAGGTGACGCGGCTGGCCACCCTGCACGCGGCCCTGCGGCACGCGATGATCACCCGTAAGGGCATCCACCCGAACCTGGACTACCCGGCCGGCCTCGCCTATCACCTGATGGGCTTCGACATCCCCGCCTTCACACCGATCTTCGTGATGAGCCGGATCACCGGCTGGACCGCGCACATCACCGAGCAGCTGGCCCACAACGCGCTGATCCGCCCGCTGGCCTCGTACGACGGTCCGGGCCAGCGGGCGGTGCCGGGCGCCTCGTAGTCCGGTCAGGCGGGTGCGGGGCAGTCGCCGCTCGGGACCGGCGCGTCCTCGTCCGCTCCGGGACGGAACGTCCGGGCGGCCCCCAGCAGGGTTTCGACCACCTCGTCGAGGTCGAGTCGCTTCTCGACGGACCGCAACCGCGGCAGCCCGGCGCGGGTGCTGACCCGTGGCGGGGCCAGCAGTGTGCAGCAGTCCTCGTCGGGCAGCACGGAGATGCCGGCCGTTCCGACGGAGCGGGCCTCGTCTATTATCTCCTGCTTCTCCCAGCCGATCAGCGGACGCAGCACGGGCAGTGCCGAGGCCTCGTCCACCGCGACGAGATTGGCCAGCGTCTGGCTGGCCACCTGCCCGAGGCTGTCCCCCGTGACGAGGGCCTCCGCGCCGGAACGAGAGGCCAGCGCGGAGGCCGTGCGCACCATCAGCCGGCGCTGGGCGACGACCTGGAGCCGTCCCGCGCCGGCCACGGCGAGCTGCTTCTGCGCCGTGCCGAGCGCGATGACGTGCAGGAGGCCGGGCGGCTGGTAGCGGTTCAGCTCGCGGGCCAGGGCGTACGCCTTGTACACGGACGACGGGTTGGTGTACGGGGCGCCGTTGAAGTGCACGAGGTCGCAGGCCAGGCCGCGCCTCATGGCCCGGTGGGCGGCGACGGGGGAGTCGTAGCCCCCGGACAGCAGCACCAGGGCGCGACCGCTGGAGCCGACGGGCAGCCCGCTTCGACCGGGGAGACGTTCCCAGGACAGATACGTCTCCCCGCGGTCGATCTCCACCGCCAGCGTGACGTCCGGCCTGGCCAGATTCACGCGCAGCCCCGGGACCCGGGCCAGGACCCGGGCGCCGATGTGCGCGTCCACCCGCGACGAGGTCAGCGGGAACCGCTTGTCCCGCCGCTTGGTCCGAACGGCGAACGTGGCGCCGTGCGGGATGGCGCCCAGTGCGTCGACGGCCGCCGCGGTGATGGCGTCCAGATCGCTGGGCACCCGCACGGCAGGCTCCACCGAGTTGAAGCCGATCACCCGGCGTGCCCGCTCCAGCAGGGCCTCCTGGGGCACCTGCCCGCCCAGCACGGTCACGTTCTGGGCGGATTTGATCCACGTGGACCCGCCGATCCCGCGCAGGGCGAGCCGCAGATTGTCGTGCAGCCGCTCGGTGAAGCGGTGGCGGTTGCGTCCCTTGAGGAAGACCTCGCCGTGCTTGAGCAGCACACAGGTTCCGTAGGTGTCAGCCGCGTGGCGAGGCGCGGGCACGCCGGGTGTGCCGGACATCGTCAGCCCCTCAGAAGTCCCAGTCGTCGTCGGCGGTGTCCTCCGCCTTGCCCATGACGTAGGAGGAGCCGGAGCCGGAGAAGAAGTCGTGGTTCTCGTCCGCGCCCGGGGACAGCGCGGCCAGGATCTCCGGGTTCACCGCGGTCTCCTCCGCGGAGAAGCGCGCCGGGTAGCCGAGGTTCATCAGCGCCTTGTCGGCGTTGTAGCGGACGAAGACCGCCACGTCGTCCATGAGCCCCAAGGGCTCGTACAGCTCGCCCGAGTACCGGAGTTCCAGCCGGTACAGCTCCTCCAGCAGGTCGTACGTGAACTCCCGCATCTCCTCCCGCTCGGCCGCCGTCCGCTTCTCCAGGCCGCGCTGGTACTTGTAGCCCGAGTAGTAGCCGTGCACCGCCTTGTCGCGCAGGATCAGCCGGATCATGTCGGCCGTGTTGGTGAGCAGGGCGTGGGTGGAGAAGTGCAGCGGCAGGTAGAAGCCCGCGTACAGCAGCAGCGACGACAGCAGGGTGGAGGCGACCTTCCGCTTCAGCGGGTCGTCGCCGTAGTAGTGCTTCAGGACCGTCTTGCAGCGCTGCTGGAGGACGTCGTTGTCCACCGCCCAGCGGTACGCGTCGTCGATCTCCGGGGTGTTGGAGAGCGTGGAGAACACCGAGGAGTAACTGCGGGCGTGCACGGCCTGCATGAAGGCGATGTTGGTGTACACCGCCTCCTCGTGCTCGGTGCGGGCGTCCTGGATCTGGACGATCTCGCCGACGGTGGCCTGCACGGTGTCGAGCATGGTCAGACCGGTGAACACCCGCATGGTCAGGGTGCGTTCCTCGGCGGTGAGCCGCTGCTGCCAGGCGTTCACGTCGTTGGAGAGCGGGACCTTCTCGGGCAGCCAGAAGTTGGCGGTGAGCCGGTTCCACACCTCCAGGTCCTTCTCGTCGGTGACCCGGTTCCAGTTGACCGGACGCAACCGGGCGGCCGGGTCGTGGCGGTAGGAGGGAGGGGTGACCGAGACCTCGGTCAGGGGGGCGGGGCTGGTGGTCATCGCTGGTGCCTCGGTGAGTCGCGTACGGGGTGGTCGGTGGTCACAGGGTGCAGGACAGGCAGTTCTCGATCTCGGTGCCTTCCAGGGCCTCCTGGCGCAGCCGGATGTAGTACAGGGTCTTGATGCCCTTGCGCCAGGCGTGGATCTGTGCCTTGTTCAGGTCGCGGGTGGTGGCCGTGTCGCGGAAGAAGAGCGTGCAGCTCAGGCCCTGGTCGACGTGCTGGGTGGCCGCCGCGTAGGTGTCGATGATCTTCTCGTAGCCGATCTCGTACGCGTCCTGGAAGTACTCCAGGTTGTCGTTGTCCATGTGCGGCGCCGGGTAGTACACGCGGCCGAGCTTGCCCTCCTTGCGGATCTCCACCTTGGAGGCGATCGGGTGGATGGAGGCGGTGGAGTCGTTGATGTAGCTGATGGACCCGGTCGGCGGCACGGCCTGGAGGTACTGGTTGTAGATGCCGTGTTCCCGTACGGAACGCTTCAGCTCACGCCAGTCGTCCCGGGTGGGCAGGACGGTCCCCGCCTCCGCGAAGAGGGCGCGTACCCGCTCGGTGGCCGGCTGCCACACCCGCTCGGTGTACATGTCGAAGTACGAGCCGTCGGCGTACGCGGACTTCTCGAAGCCGTCGAAGGCCCTGCCGCGCTCGATCGCGATCCTGTTGGAGGCGCGCAGCGCGTGGAAGGCCACGGCGTAGAAGTACATGTTCGTGAAGTCGACGCCCTCCTCGCTGCCGTAGTGGATGCGACGCGAGGCGAGGTAGCCGTGCAGGTTCATCTGGCCGAGGCCGATGGAGTGGGAGAGGTCGTTGCCGTGGGCCACGGACGGCACGGCGTCGATGTGGGACTGGTCGGAGACCGAGGTCAGACCGCGCACCGCCGTCTCCACGGTGGCACCGAGGTCCGGGGAGGCCATCGCCGCGGCGATGTTCAGCGAACCCAGGTTGCAGGAGATGTCCCTGCCGACCGTCTCGTAACCGAGCGAGGCGTCGTAGGTGCTGGGGGTGTTGACCTGGAGGATCTCCGAGCACAGGTTGGACATGTTGATCCAGCCGGGGATGGGGTTCGCCCGGTTCACCGTGTCCTCGAACAGCAGGTACGGATAGCCGGACTCGAACTGCAGCTCCGCGACCGTCTTGAAGAACTCGCGGGCGCTCAGGGTCGTCTTGCGCACACGCGGGTTGGCGACCAGGTCGTCGTAGTGCTCGCTCACCGACAGGTCCGACAGCGGCCTGCCGTACTCGCGTTCGACGTCGTACGGCGAGAACAGGTGCATGTCCTCGTCGCGCTTGGCGAGTTCGAAGGTGATGTCGGGGACGACGACCCCGAGGGAGAGCGTCTTGATGCGGATCTTCTCGTCCGCGTTCTCCCGCTTGGTGTCCAGGAACCGCATGATGTCCGGGTGGTGCGCGTGCAGGTACACCGCACCCGCGCCCTGCCGGGCGCCCAGCTGGTTGGCGTAGGAGAAGGAGTCCTCCAGGAGCTTCATCACCGGGACGACACCGGACGACTGGTTCTCGATCTTCTTGATCGGGGCGCCCTGCTCGCGCAGGTTGGTGAGCAGCAGCGCCACACCGCCACCGCGCTTGGAGAGCTGGAGCGCGGAGTTGACGCCCCGTCCGATGGATTCCAGGTTGTCCTCGACCCGCAGCAGGAAGCAGGAGACCAGCTCACCGCGCTGGGCCTTGCCCGCGTTGAGGAAGGTCGGGGTGGCCGGCTGGAAGCGGCCGGTCATCATCTCGTCCACCAGCCGGGCCGCGAGCGCCTCGTCACCGGCGCCGAGGAACAGGGCGGTGGCGACGATCCGGTCCTCGTACCGCTCCAGGTAGCGGGAGCCGTCGAAGGTCTTCAGCGTGTACGAGGTGTAGTACTTGAACGCGCCGAGGAAGGTACGGAAGCGGTGCTCGTGGGCGTACGCCTGCCGGTACAGGTCCTCCAGGAACTCCCACCGGTAGCGGCGGAGGGGCGCCTCCTCGTAGTAGTCGTTCTCCACGAGGTGGTCGATCTTCTCCTTCAGCGACCCGAACACCACCGTGTTCGGGTTGACGTGCTGGAGGAAGTACTGGCGGACGGCCTCGCGGTCCTTGTCGAACTGGATGGCGCCGTCGCAGTCGTACAGGTTCAGCATGGCGTTCAGCGCGTGGTAGTCCTTGCGCGTGCCGACCGACTCGCGCCGGCCCGTGGCGGCCGTGGTGAGGGCGTTCATGCCGCCTGCCGCCCCGCCGTCGATGAGTGTCGTGTCCAAAACTCTCGTAGCCCTTCCCTTACGGCGCGGACGTCTCGGTCCGTGCCCAGCAGTTCGAATCGGTACAGCTCCGGGACCCCGCACTTCGCCGAGATCACCCGGCCGGCCAGGCAGTAGTCCGCGCCGAAGTTGGTGTTGCCGGAGGCGATGACCCCCCGCAGCAGCGCCCGGTTGGCCTCGACGTTCAGAAAGCGGATCACCTGTTTGGGGACCGCGCCCGCGCGCTCGCCCCCGCCGTAGGTCGGCACGACGAGCACATAGGGCTCGGTGACCAGGGGCATGCCGTCACGGCGGGGATGCAGGGGGATCCGGGTGGCGGGCAGGCCCAGCTTCTCCACGAAGCGCCTGGTGTTCTCCGAGACGCTGGAGAAATACACGAGACCGCTCATCGGCGCCGTCTCCTCTCACTCGTTCCCGTGTCCGTCCGAGGACCGGGAGGGGAGGAGCGGGCGGCGCGTACGGCTGGGGGCCGGATGGTGAACGGACAAGCCTCACCCGGCGCCGCGCGTCTGCCACCTGGCCCTCCCTCGGGGCCTCGGAGCGCGCACACCGCGGTCCGGCGTGCGCACCGGTGGCAGGTCTTCGGACTCGCGGGCCCGTCGCGCCGGACAACGCCGTACGCGACTCCTACTGGCCGTCGCTTCCCGGGCCCGGTTTCCAGGCCCAGTGCGTGTGACGGCGGTCGTTCCCACTCACCGCTGCGGGGCAGTCCCGGTCTTTCACCGGGTTCCCTCTTGCGACGCCGGGCACAGACGTACCCGGCGAACCACCAGCACCAACAACACTACATCTAGAAGCTGGCGCGTGGTGAACACCCCAGATGTTGTGTCGCAGGCGATAGTTAGGTATACCTAAGCATTGCTTCGGCCGGAGGCGGAGGGGTCCTGCGACGTGCGTGACGTGCGCGGCGTGCGTCGTGCCCCGATGACGGAGCGCACCTGGTGCGCGCGTCGGTGCATCTCCGTGACCAGGGCCGGGCGGGACGGCGGAGGGCCGGAGGCCGAGGGCTCCTCCTGAGCCCCTGGCGGAGTTCCGCCGCCGAGCGCCTCGGCCACGGAATCCAGGAACGCGCCCACGTCGATCAGCGTGTCGCGCAGCATCCGCAACCTGGCGGTCTGACTGCCGAGCTGTCTGCGCATGGCCAGCAGATTCTCGTATTCCTTCTCGGACACGGCGACCATGGGCTCGCCGTCCACGACGACCTTTCGCGGTTTACCACGCACCGGTGGGTCCCCTTCCCGCCTCGTTCACGACGGTGCTGTGGGACGGGCGGGGACGTCTGTGGCGTCCCGGCCCCTGGACGGTTCGGTACGGAGCCGGGCAGCTCATGCCGTACGGTGCGGGGCGGCCGCGGCGGGCCGGCCGTCGCGGGCGAAGGTCCGGGCGGGCGCCGCTACTTTCGCAACACGCCGTAGGTGCGGTACGTGCTGCCGTGGGCCGTGCTGTCACGGACATCTCCTTCGCGAGCGACTCCTCGGAATCCCGGCGACGGGACACGGGCGCGAAGGGGTGACGAACCGGACGGCCACGACGCCGCGCGGCACGGGCACGGTCGTTCCGTCTGGTGTGTACGCCGACCCGCCCACGAGGTCACCGAGATGTCCGCGCACGGAAGGACCCGCACGCGGGCAGGTGGCAGGTCTTCGGACTCGTGGGCACGTCTGCCGGGGCAGACACCTACTGGCCGTCGCTTCCCAGGTCCGTGCGGACCCAGTGCGTATGACGGCGGTCGTTCCCACTCACCGCTGCGGGGCAGTCCCGGATTCCCACCGGGTTCCCTCTTACGACGCGTCTGTCTGGCGGACAGGGCGGACCAACTGCTGCGGCCAGCCTACGGGGTGGTGCCGCGAAGGGAGGAGAGCCGCCCGGCATCCGCGGCAGAGGCGGGCGCGCCGGCACCGGAACGCGGAGGGGCGGGAAGCGCCGCCCGCGCGCTCCCCGCCCCTCCGCCGTGCTGCCGCGGGGACCCTCACCCCCACGGCGGTGCGGGCCCACCGGCCCGCGTCGTACCAGGCCCTCAGCCCTGGTAGTAGGTGTGGAACCCCCTGCCGGTCTTCCGGCCCAGCAGTCCTGCCTCCACCATGCGCTGGAGCAGCGGCGGCGGCGCGTAGAGGGATTCACGGAACTCGTCGTAGAGGGACTCCGCGATGGAGGCGACGGTGTCCAGGCCGATCAGGTCGGCGAGTTCGAGCGGGCCCATGGGGTGGGCGCAGCCGAGCTTCATGCCCGTGTCGATGTCCTCCGCGGTGGCGAAACCGGATTCCGCCATGCGGACGGCGGAAAGGAGGTAGGGGACGAGCAGGGCATTGACCACGAAGCCCGCACGGTCCTGGGAACGGACGGCCTTCTTGCCGAGCGTGCGGACGACGAAGTCCTCGACCAGGGCCGTGGTCCCGGCCGAGGTGTGCAGCGAGGGCACCACCTCGACCAGCGGCAGCACCGGCACCGGGTTGAAGAAGTGCAGGCCGATCACCCGGTCGGCGCGGGCGGTCGCCATGCCGAGCCGCATGACGGGCAGGGAGGACGTGTTGGTGGCGAGAACCGCGGCCGGGTCTTCGACGATCTTGTCGAGGGCGGCGAAGACCTCGGTCTTGGCGTCCCGGTTCTCGACCACGGCCTCGACGACGAGCTGGCGGTCGGCGAGACCGTCCAGACCGCTGGTGAAGACGAGCCGCGCGAGCGCGGCCTCGGAGGCCTCCCGGCTCAGCTTGCCCCGTCGAACGGCGCGGTCCAGCGAGGCGGCCACGCGGTCCCGGGCGGCACGCGCCGCGACCGCGTCCACCTCGCACACCACCGTGTCCACCCCGGACCGGGCGCACACCTCGGCGATCCCCGCACCCATCTGCCCGCCGCCGACCACACCGACGCGTGCGACGCCCGCGCTCATGCCCGCACCTCCGGGTGGCGCACGAGGTGGCGGCTGTAGGCGTCCGGGGTGAAGAAGAGCGGCAACTCGCGGCCCAGGGCGGTGCGTTCGAAAAGGGCGCGGACGTCGTCCACATGTGCGCGCGGGTGCTCCGCGCGGAGTGCGGTGACCTCACGGTCGAGCAGCTCCGTCACGGTCTCCCGGTCGGTGACCCGGTGCCGTAGCCACTGCCAGATCTGCGCGCGGGCGATCTCGGCGGTGGCCGCGTCCGCCGCCAGCCCGTCGAGCACGACCGCACCCCGACCGCGCAGCCAGGCGGCCTGGTACCGCAGCGTGACGGAGACGCAGGCGCGCACCTCGTCCGGGGTGGCCGGGCCGCTGATCCGGCGTACGGACAGCAGGTCGGCCGCGGTGACCTCCACATCGTCGCGTGTGCGGTCGAGTTGGTGGGGGCGTTCGCCCAGGACCCTGTCGAAGATGTCACGGCAGACGGGGACCAGTGCGGGACGAGCCACCTGGGACCCGTCGAAACCGTCCTCCGCCTCCCGCTCCTTGTCCAGCCGGACCGTGGCGGACACCGCTTCGCCCGCCGCCGGGTCCTCGCCCGGGTCCTGGGCGGCCGTCCCGCCGACGGCGTGGGCGCCGCGCCGGTGGCAGGTGCGGACGAGGAGTTCCGCGCGGGCCCGCAGGAAGGGCGCGGTCGTCGTCACCCTCGCGCGGTCGGGGAGGAGGAAGTCGGAACGGTGGCCGAAGGTCTTGATCAGGCTGAACAGGTAGTCCCGGTGCCCCACGCCCAGCCCCGCGCTGTGCTCACGCAGTTCGTAGAGGATCTCCTCCATCTCGAAGGCGGCGGTGATCGTCTCGATGAGGACGGTGGCGCGGACCGTGCCACGGGGGATGCCGAGCAGCTCCTGGGCGAGCAGGAAGACCTCGTTCCACAACCGCGCCTCGTAGCGGTTCTCCAGCTTGGGCAGCGAGAAGTACGGGCCGTGTCCGGCGTCGATCTGCCGCTGGGCGCAGTGGAAGAAGAAGAGGCCGAAGTCGACGAGCGCGGCGGGCACCGGGCGGCCGTCGTACTCCAGGTGCTCCTCGTCCAGGTGCCAGCCGCGCGGGCGGACCACGACGGTGGGGAGCCGGTGTCCCTGACCCTCCCGCGTGGTGCGGCCGATGCGCCGCTCGACGGCGTCGAGCAGGGTGAGCTGACCGCCGACGACGTTGTCCCACAGGGGCGCGGTGGCGTCCTCGAAGTCCGCCGTCCACACCTGGGCACCGGAGTCGAGCGCGGCCAGGGCCGTCCGGCGGTCGGGCGGGGCGGTGATCTCCACGCGGCGGTCGGTCAGTCCCGGCGCGGGCGGTGCCACCCGCCAGGTGGGGTCGTCGCGTACGGCGGAGGTGACCATGGGGAAGTCGAGAGGCGAGCCCGACGCCAGTCGCTGTGCCTGCCGGCGGCGTTCCTTCATCAGATCCCGCCGACGCGGTGCGAACGCTTCGGCGAGCCGTCCGACGAAGTCCAGGGCGGCGGGGGTGAGGATCTCTTCGTGCCGGTGTCCGGGTGCGGCGAGGACGCGGACCTGACGGGTGAGGGCGGTGAGGGTCATCGGGCTCTCCTGAGGGGTGAGAGCGGAGGGGGACGGGGACGGTTCGTCCCCCTCCGCCGGCCGGGCCAGGCGCTACTTCCGGAACACGCCCTGGTGGAACTGCTCTTCCTCCGTGGACCCGGCCAGGGCGGTGGTGGAGGAGGCGGGGTTGACGGCGGTGGAGACGAGGTCGAAGTAGCCGGTGCCGACCTCACGCTGGTGTTTGACGGCGGTGAAGCCCTGGGCCTGTGCGGCGAACTCCTTCTCCTGGAGGTCGACGTAGGCGGTCATGCCGTGGTCGGCGTAGCCCCGGGCGAGATCGAACATGCCGTGGTTGAGGGAGTGGAAGCCGGCCAGGGTGATGAACTGGAACTTGTAGCCCATCGCGCCCAGCTCCCGCTGGAACCTGGCGATCTGGTCGTCGTCCAGTGCGGCCTTCCAATTGAAGGAGGGCGAGCAGTTGTAGGCGAGCATCTGGTCCGGGTACCGGGCGTGGACGGCCTCGGCGAACTCCCGTGCCTGCTTCAGGTCCGGGGTGCCGGTCTCGACCCAGATGAGGTCGGCGTAGGGGGCGTAGGCGAGACCGCGGGCGATGACCGGCGCCATGCCGTTGCGCACCCGGTAGAAGCCCTCGGCCGTGCGCTCGCCGGTGACGAACTCGGCGTCCCGCTCGTCCACGTCGCTGGTGAGCAGGTTGGCGGCGAGGGCGTCGGTGCGGGCGACGACGAGGGTGGGCACGTCCGCGATGTCGGCCGCGAGCCGGGCCGCGTTCAGGGTGCGGATGTGCTGCGAGGTCGGCACCAGTACCTTGCCGCCGAGGTGGCCGCACTTCTTCTCGGAGGCGAGCTGGTCCTCGTAGTGGATGCCGGCCGCGCCCGCCGCGATCATCGCCTTGGTCAGCTCGAAGGCGTTGAGCGGGCCGCCGAATCCGGCTTCCGCGTCCGCGACGATCGGCGCGAGCCAGTCCGTGGTGTCACCGGCGTTCTCGGCAGTGGCGATCTGGTCGGCGCGCAGCAGGGCGTTGTTGATCCGGCGGACCACCTGCGGCACGGAGTTGACGGGGTAGAGGCTCTGGTCCGGATAGGTGTGACCGGCCTGGTTGGCATCGGCGGCGACCTGCCAGCCCGACAGATAGATGGCCTGCAGCCCGGCCCTGACCTGCTGGACGGCCTGACCGCCTGTCAGCGCGCCGAGCGCGTGGACGTAGTCCAGGTCGTGCAGCTGCCGCCACAGCCGCTTGGCACCGCGCCGGGCCAGGGTGTGCTCCTCACGGACGCTGCCGGCGAGACGGACCACGTCCTCGGCGGTGTACGTCCGCTCGATGCCCTGCCAGCGCGGGTCGTCGGCCCAGCGCCGCGCCAGCTCCTCGGCCGTCCGCGTGCTCGCTTCTGCCATGACTGTCACCGTCTCCTCGTTCTGTACTGGCTGCCAATCCCACCGTCCGGATGAACCGAGGTGGCACTGCGTGTCGTGATGCTGTGGTGCGGCCCGCCGTCACCTGGGCGGTGGAGCTGGGCAATGTTGCCTGCGCAGGTGACTGCCGCTGCCGGGGTCTCCGACGTCAGGGCGGAAATCGTGCCCCAGGTCCGGGCGCTTCCTGCTGGTTCCGGCGGGCCGCGGTACGACTCTGGCACTGGCACTGAGTGCCATCAAGCGTGGATGCATGCCAACCTTTGCGAATCTTCCCGACGGTTTTTGCCAAGCTTGCGAAGGCACGGCAGGGGGACTGTTGCCTTACGCTGACCGGATCGGGTCCCCGGTGTGGAGGAGCGGTTCGGTGAGCAAGACGTACGCGGGCGCACGGCTGCGGCGGCTGCGCGAGGAGCGCCGGATGAGCCAGGCGGATCTCGCCCGCGTGCTCGCCATCTCGCCGAGCTACCTCAACCAGATGGAGCACGATTCCCGCCCCCTCACCGTGCCCGTCCTGCTCCGGCTGACCGAGGCGTTCGGTGTGGACCCGGGGTTCTTCTCCGAGCGCGACACCACACGCCTGATGGCCGACCTCCGTGAGGCGCTCGCCGGGGAGATCGCCGAGTCCAGGGTGTCCGCGGCCGACCTCGGTGACCTGGCTGCCCGGCTGCCCGGGGTCGCCCACGTCCTTCTCGGCCTCGGCCGCCGCAACCAGCAGCTGTCCGAGCGCCTGGCCGGGGCGGCGGACGGCCGGGACCGTGACCGGGGAGCCGTCTTCTCGCCCCACGAGGAGATCCGCGACTTCTTCTACCGCCACCAGAACTACCTCCACGACACCGACCTCGCCGCCGAGCGCCTTGCCGGTGAGATCGGGGTCAGGCCGGGAGAGGTGACCGGAGCCCTCACCGCGAGGCTCGCCACGGAGCACGGTGTCCGTCTGGCCGCCGAGCCAGGCGTACGGCTGCACCGTTACGACGACGCGAGCCGCACCCTCCACCTGTCCTCCCGGCTACGGCCCGGTCAGCGCGCGTTCCGCATGGCGACCCAACTGGCCCTGTTCGAACACCGGGAGGACCTCGACCGGCTGGCCGGCGAGGACTTCCCGCCCGGATCGCCCACCCACGCGCTGGCCCGCATCGGAATCGCCAACTACTTCGCCGCCGCCCTGGTCCTGCCCTACGCTGCCTTCCACGCGGCGGCCGAAAGCGCGCGCTACGACATCGAGCGGCTCACCGACCACTTCGGTCTCGGCTACGAGACGATCTGTCACCGGCTGAGCACCCTCCAGCGGCCGAGACTCCGCGGTGTGCCGTTCTCCTTCGTCCGTGTCGACCGCGCCGGCAACCTGTCCAAACGCCAGTCCGCGACCGGCTTCCACTTCTCCCGGGCCGGCGGCACCTGCCCCCTGTGGAACGTGTACGAGGCGTTCGCCGCGCCGGGGCGCATCCACGTCCAGGTCGCCGAAATGCCCGACGGCCAGCGGTTCCTGTGGACCGCGCGAGCCGTCACCCGGCACTGCGGCGGCTGGGGCGAACCCGGCAAGACCTACGCCATCGGCCTCGGCTGCGAGATCCGCCACGCCCACCGGCTCGTCTACTCGGACGGCCTCGACCTGACCAATCCGTCCACCGCCACCCCCATCGGCATGGGCTGCCGCGTCTGCGAACGCCTCGACTGCTCCCAGCGGGCCGCACCACCGCTCGGCCGCCCGCTGCTCATCGACCAGAACAGCAGCACCTTCGTGCCCTATCCGGTCGAGAGCGACCGGACCGCCGGCTGATCACGTCGCCGGGCCTTCCCGGAGTGCCCCCACCCTGACAGCACGGCGTACGAGGTGGAAAGATGGCCGGAGCAACAAGGCGACGGCGGTCCGAGGAAGCCGGTGGAAATCCGGCGCGGTCCCGCCACTGTGATCGGCGAGCGAGCCCCGCACCCGCCCCCTGCCCCGAGGGCGGGACGGCGCGGAGCGAGCTGTGACCCGAGAGCCAGGAGACTCACGCGGTCGCCTCCTCGACGGACCACCGGGGCGGATCTCCCCGGAAGAGAGGAACGATGCGGCATGCCCGCCGACACCGTCCCGTCCGGCCGCGAACCGGTGCCCTGCCGGGTCGTCGTGTGCCGTGACTGCTGCTGCGGCACCCCGAAGGTGACGGGCGTCGACCACTCCGCCCAGACCGCGCGCCTGCGCGCCGAGGTGCCGGTGCGGGTCTCCGCCTGCCTGGACGTATGCGAGCAGGCCAACGTCATCGTCGTCCAGCCCTCCGCCGAGGGCCGCGCCGCCGGTGCCCGGCCCGTCTGGCTGGGACTGGTCAACGATCCGGACGCCACCGAGGACATCGTCGCCTGGGCACGCGCCGGCGGACCTGGTGTCGCACCCCGGCCGGACATCCTCGACCTGTACGCCATCACCCCGGCCCGGCGTCGTACGGCCCGCTGACCCTGTCGTACGGGCCGGCCGGCCCGTCGTACGCCTTCCTGGCCGTGCCGTACGGCCCCCTCACCCCACGGAGAGACAGCACGTGCACGATGCCCGCGCCTCGGCCGCGTCCGTCACCGACGCCCTGCGCGACGTGGCGGACCTCGGCGGCTTCTTCGTCCTGCGCGCCGGGGGCGAGGACGACGGCTGGCATCCGCTCGCCCGTTCCTACGCGGACGGTTTCACCGATCTCGCCGAGGCCGTCGCGCGCCGCCACCACACCGCGGAACCGCGCATCGACGTCTCCATCGCCCAGCTCGGACACGCGGCCCGCCTCTGGTCCCCGGCGCTGGCCTGCGTCGTCCTGCACGGGATCCTCCTCGACCTGGACGGACTGCACAGGGCCGACGACGGACCGGTCCTCCGGATGCCCCGTCCGGGCGGTTGGCACGTCGAACGGCTGGACGACGAGCCCGCCCACGCCCTGTACACGCAGGTGACGAGCCAGCTGTCGGCGCTGGCCGACGGACTCCGTGTCAAGATCGCCCCGCGTCTGCTCGACGGGAACTCCGCCTCGGCGCTGATGGGGGCCGCCCATGCCCTGCTCGCGGCCCGTCCCGGCACACGCGTGGCGCTCACCCGCCTCACCGCCACCCTGCTGAGCACCGGACGCCTGGCGAACACCGGAGTGATCACCGGCCCCGACCTCGGCTTCCGTCGGCGAAGCTGCTGTCTCTACTACCGCGCGCCCAACGGTTCCCTGTGCGGTGACTGCGGGCTTGCCGACCGCGAGTCCTGACGAGCCCTGGAACCAGGCGGCTTCCGGAGGGGGCGGCCTGGATCCCCTTCCGACCGCAGGCCGTATACCACCCACCGCATCAGTGGCAAATCGCCCATGGGTGAGGGTGAAACCCCAGACGGCAGGCTCACCCCGAGCCTCTTCTCCATCTGCGGTGAGTTTGCGGAATTTGGCTGAAACAGATCAGTCGCGACTCAGAAGAGCCTTGTACTGACGTCGCATCAGCCACAAGGATTACGCCGTCTCGCACAAGGTCAACACAACTTCCTTCGAAAGGAACGATCTGTGAAGCACTATGGGCGAATAGTGGGCATCGTCACGGCTGTGGCCGTGACCGGCGCAGCGGCGTTCACGACCATCGGCAGCGCGAACGCGGCACCCACGCACGTGAACACCCAGGCCGGAACAACCACTTCGGCGGGGTCGGAGAGATCGAAGCTCTCGGCCGCCGAGGACGGCCACCAGCTGTTCGCCGGACTCTTCTTCGGCCAGGGCCCGGTCGCAGCGAAGCTCGCGGCCGACGGGAACCTCAACGGCATCGAGCCGGGGGTGAACGACAACGCCAAGGCCGTCCGCGCCGTGGCAGAGCTGATCAAGAAGATCGAGCTGAAGTCCCCCGGTATCTTCGCCGACTTCTCGGCCAAGGCACGCAGCGGCGACCCCAGACTCGTGGACGAGGCCATGACCGCCGTCTCCCAGGTCCTCATCGACGTCTCCGACTCGAACGGATCCGTCCCCAGCGACTCGGGCGCCTGTGTGGTCCTGGTCGTGTCCGTGGCGGTGGCGGCGGTGGCCGTCGCCGTGGCGACCGGAGGCTTCTTCGTCAACGCCGCCGCCGTCATCAACGTGGTGGTCAAGAGCCCGGCACCCATGGAGAGCCTGTCGAGGGACGAACTCGTGGCAGGGCTGACCAAGGTACTGAGCACCGTCTGACCAAGAGGACCACGTCCACCAGCATGTGCTGGCTCCGGGTACCGGCGCACCGCCGGCCGGGCCCGGAGCCGGCGCGTACGTCCGGAACCCATGGAGAGACGAACAGAATGTGGTGGAAGGATTCCCCGCACAGGGGGAGCGGCCGGGTCACCGTGTCCGCCCGGCACACGGTGGAGGTACCCCGGGCGTGGATCACCGGGGCCGCCGTGCTGTGCGTCGTCGTCGCCCTGTACGTGGCTCAGACGCAGGTGCCGAAGAACGTTCTGTCCCTGCCCGGCCAGAAGGCCGTCAAGCCCGTCGCGGTCACCGTCACACCGCAGGGCTGGGCCTTCTTCACCAAGTCGGCGCGCAGCCCGGAGTTCGAACCCTTCCGCTGGAACGGCTCCACCTGGACGAGCGCCTCGCTCGGCCGCCACTCCGAGCACGGGTTCAATCGGGTCTCACGCTCCCAGGGCATCGAGACCGCGCTGCTCCTCCACGAGGCGGGCAAGGCCGCCCGGACCGCATGCGAACGGAGCGCGGTCCAGGAGTGCCTGAGGAAGACCCAGGTGGCCACCGCGGTCACCAACAGGACACCGGACCCGACCCTGTGCGGGCGGATAGCCGTGATGGAGCAGAAACCCACGCCGTTCGCCTGGCGCGACCTTCTGCCCGACACGCGCACCCCGGAGAAGGCCGTCCTGCTGGACGTCTCATGCTGAGGCCGGTGCCGGTGCCCTGGACCAACGTGTACGGGCTGGCCCGCACGCTCCTCGCACTGGGCACGCTGGGCACCTTGGCCTTCAGCAGCACGGGGACCCTGTTCCGTCCCGTGGCGACACAGGGCGACTATCCCATCTGTACGGGGCCGATGCGGGCAGGTGTGTTCTGCCTGGCACCCGAGAACGGTCTGACAGCGACCCGGTGGCTGTGTGTCCTCGTCCTCCTCGTCGTGGCCTCCGGATGGCGCCCCAGGTGGACCGCGCTTCCGCACGCCTGGGTGTCCTTCAGCGTCTTCTCCGGAATCGCCATCGCCGACGGCGGCGACCAGGTCACCGTGGTCCTCTCGTCGCTGCTCGCCCTCACCGCGCTCGGTGACCCCCGGCGTTGGCACTGGCAGACGCTCCCGGAGGAAGCTGCGCCGAGCCGCCGTCGGGCCGTGCTCCTGGGGGCGACGGGCCTGGTGCTCGTACGCGTCCAGATGTCGTTCCTCTACTTCCAGTCCTGTGTCGCCAAGCTGCCCCACGCGGAATGGGCCGACGGCACCGCGATGTGGTACTGGGGGCACAGCCTCGCGTTCGGTGCCCCCGGCCCGCTCCAGCCCCTGGTCAACCCGGTGCTCGCGTCCCCCCTGGGTGTCGCGCTGCTCACCTGGGTCCCCCTGGTGATCGAAATCGGCCTCGCCGCGAGCCTGTTGCTCGCGCAGCGCTGGCGCTGGCGGCTGTTCGCCGCGGGAGTCCTCTTCCATCTCTCCATCGCGGTGATGATGGGTCTGTGGAGTTTCGCCCTGGCCATGATCGGCGGCCTGGTGGTGCTCTGCCTCCCCCTCGGCTCGCATCTGCACGTCACTCTGCCCGAGGCCGTCCGCGGAATGGCCGGGCGGCGGGGCACCGCCGTCCCGAATCTCCCGGCGGGAACGGAGGGCGGCGCGAAGCGGGAAGCGGAGGACGCGAAGGACGCGAAGGATGCGGAGTACGAGCGGGAGCCCGCGCGACACGCCTCCTCCGCCGGGCCTTCGGGGCCGTCGGCACCCGCCGGCCCCGAGCGGTAGAGGGCCGGGGTCCCCGCACCTGCCGAACCCGTCTCCGGTCGCCCGGGGGCGGGTTCGCCGAACCGGCTGACCGGCGGCGGACAGGACCACGCCCGTACGCCCGGCAGTCAGGAAGGCTGGACCTCGTCGAAGACGGCGAGGGCTCGGGAGGGGTCCGGGCTCACGAGGCGTTCCAGACCGGCCATCGTGATCTTCGCCCACCTGCCGGCCCGTGCCCACATCTGTTCCTCGAAGGCGCGGACGGCCTCGTCCAGTTCTTCAGGGCCGGTGGCGGCGGCGACGGACTCGGCGAGTTCGGCGCCTTCCAGCATCGCGAGGTTCGCGCCCGCCCCCAGCGGGGGCATCAGATGGGCGGCGTCGCCCAGGAGCGTCACCCCGGGGACGTGGGCCCAGGTGTGGGACTCGGGCAGGACATGGAGCGGACGGTGGGCGAACGCCGTGCCGTGGCGGAAGAGGTCGAGAAGGGGAGCGGCCCAGCCGTCGAACAGAGCCAGCACACGTGAGCGCACGGCCTCGACGTCGTTCGTGCCCTGGCCCGCGTTCTGGTACGGGCCCGTAGGCCGGTCCGAGGACGTGTGCGGGTCCAGCGGTGTGCGGTACTGGGCGTACACCTTGACGTGCCCGCCGCTGTTGCGCTGGGCGACGATCGCGCGGTTCATGCCGTACACGGCCACGGAACCGTCGCCGACCAGCCGGGCGAGGTCGGGGTGGCGGGTGTCGACGTCGTCCAGCGAGGTCTCGACCAAGGTGACGCCGGTGTACCGCGGTGTCGCGGGCGAAACCGCCGGGCGGACCCGGGACCAGGCACCGTCCGCACCGACCACGAGGTCGAACGTCTCCTGCCGCCCGTCCGCGAAACGGACCAGCACGCCGTCCCGGCTCCCGGGCACCACCTCGGTCACGCCCCGGCCCCACCGCACCTCCAGGGACCCGAGCAGCAGGTCACGGAGCTGCCCCCGGTCGATCTCGGGGTTGGCCCGCTCATCGGGACGGGGCCGCCAGTCGCGGAGGACGGTCCCGTCCGTGTCGAGGATGCGCATGGCCTGCCCCTCGGGACGGGACAGCGCCTGGAACTCCGCCAGCACCCCCGCCTTCTCCAACGCCCGCTGGCCCAGCCCCTCCTGCAGGTCCAGCGTGCCGCCCGCGGGACGGGCGTCGCGGGCGGAATCGCGTTCGAGGACGGTGACAGGGTGCCCCTGACGGTGCAGGACACGGGCGAAGGTAAGGCCGGCGGGGCCGCTGCCGATCACAGCGATACGGGGTCTCATGCCGCTACAACGTATGGCTTCTCATCAGTGTGCCCCGGGCCGTCACCGAAACGAAACGAGGCGTGAGCGGATGATCCTCGGCGTGCTCACTGGCCGGCGGCCTGATTCGAAACACTCCGGAGCTGCGCGGCGGAATGGAACCGGAGGCCGCCGAGCCGCGTGTCAGGACATGTTCACATGGGTGTGACAGGAGGGGCTTGACTGATGTCCGCACCAGGTCGGCGCATGGCGAATTGGCTCGTGATCCCTCTGGGCGCCGCCGGGTTGGCATTCGGTGCCTGGTATGGACTTCACATGCTGTCCGCCGTCAACGGCACCTTGGGCGCGTCCTGCGACGAGGCTGCGCGGTTCGTCCGGGCTGCGGAACTACCCGCCGGAACACACGAGCGGCGGTGCACCAGAGGCCAATGGATGAGCATCTCGTACGAGTTGGACTTTCACGCGCCCCGGGAAGCGACGGACGCATGGCTGCGGACCTCGTACCCGGATATGGAGCTCACGCACGATTGCGAGGCGGCTGACGCGTGTGCCACCCCCCGGCCGAGCCCCGTGCCGTATACGGACAAGGACGGCCACCGACTCGCAGACGTGGTGGATGTCGAACTCAGCTACGAGGGCGAGGGCGTCACGCGTGTGCGCATCTCCGGAGCGACCATGTGACGGCTCATCCATCCTTCCCGCATGAGGCTCAGGGGATGTGGTTCTCCACAGCGACTTCGAGGCCGACCCCCCTGGACCGGGTCATCGACCCGGCCTCCGACGCACCATGGCCTCGACCCGCACCGACGTACGCGAACAGCACACAGGCCACTCACCGTTCGTGCGGCGGTGCGCCTGATCGACCTTGTCGGGGACAGGCGGCGGATCATGCGACGACGTGGGCAGGCGCGGTTCTTGCGGAAGGTGTACGCCTTGTCCGCGCGGCCTTCAACCGCCGCTCACCGCTCGTCCGTGAGATCTCCGCCCCGTGAACGGTGACCATGTACAGGGCAAGGCCTGCTTCCGGTACACGCTAGGACCGCGTCGCCCTGTCGCACCCGTCCTCGGAGGACCCGCCCTGCCTCACCGGCGCGCTGCGGTCGTACGGGTCGATCTCCGTGCCGGCCTCGACCGCCCCGCGGTCCGTGCCGAAAGGCGGATCGAAGTAGCCCGTGGGGGCGCCGCAGCCACCGTTGGTCATGTCGTATGCGTACGAGACGATCGAGAAGGTGCCCGGCTCGGTGAGCACCTTGTCAGGGTCGTCCCAGCTCAGGACCAACTCGCGCCGGACGATCGTGCGCACGATCTCGTCGTCGCCCGCGTCCGCGCGGGTGACCGGGTAGACGAAGGTGACGTCGGCGGTCACCTGGAGAGCGCCCTGCTCGCCTTCCCGGTAGGTGAGCAGCCCCCGGGTCTTCACGATGTCGCCGACCAGATGGATGCGGGAGGGTTGGAAGCGGCTGAAGAGGAGGAGGGGGTCGTTCTTCTCGCTCGGAGTTCGGAAAGCGGATTTCAGAAGTTCTTGGACGTCCTTCTGGTGCGGGTTGATCAGTGCGATCGCCTTCTCGGGGCGCTCGCCTCGCAGCACCCCGCGGTCCAGGCCGGACGCGACGAGAAAGTCCCGACTGAGAACCAGGGCCCGTTCGACCTCGGCCGCGCTCATCCAGCCGACGGCCGCGGCGTCCGGAACGGTGATCCCCGCCGCTCCGTCGGCCCACTTCTCCGCCGGTGAGCCTCGGAACGGCTTGTTCATGGTGGGGCGTTGGGCCGACTCCGCCGGAGGTGCCGCGGCCGGGCGCGCGGTCTCACCGGCCAGCGGTGGGGAGTCGGTGGCGTCGCCGGTGAACAGGTCCACGATCCGCCCAGGCACGAGCGCCACCACCAACAGCACCAGCGAGGCCAGCAGCCCGACCACGTACCAGCCCGTGCGCCGATTGGGTTGTGCGGGCGTATAGGTGCGCCAGCCCTGCTGGCCGCGGTCCGGCTCCGCGCGCAGCCGCTTCGCCACGTCGCGGGCCCGCGCCGACGGCTCCTTGGGCGCGTCGGCGGCACCTGCCACCGACTCGCGCAGAAACCGCTCCCACTCCTCGTCGGACCTGGACGATCCGTCCGGCTCCGTACCCGCGCCCATCCCCAACCCCCTGGCAATCAGTGAACCGCGGCCCGCTCCCCAGGGCGCGTCCGCATCATGGCACAGAGCGCTGACAGGGAGACCCGCCGGGCAGTGTGGGCGCACTCCTCTTCCCAAGACGTGTCCCATGTGCTCTCCGGACCGCTTCCGGGCGAAGTCGAACGCCTCGGGCACGGAGAGCCCGGACCCGGTCATCCGGAGAGACCGCGCCCGGTATGGGCCCCCGCTGACGACGCCCCGCTCCCGGCCGGCAACCGCCGGGCATCGCTCGCCTGGACGGTCGCCGGACGGGGGCGTGGTGTCGTTCAGGGCCTGCGGTCGCGGAACGTGCGGCGGAGATCGCTCACCCAGGCGTCGGGGTTCTCCCAGGGGATGAAGTGCCCGCCGTGGTCATGGGCGTTGACGTTGACATGGTTGAACCAGTCGGCCTGCGGGCCGCTCTTGAACGCCTGGACCCGCTCGTCGGCGGTGTGGATGCCGGGCGGGTTCTCGTACGTGACGAGCGTGAGGCCGACCGGGGTCTGTACGACCGGGACGCGGTCGTGGGCGGGGAGCCAGGGGTAGCGGTTGGCGTTGGCGTAGTAACGCATCGACGTGGCGATGGAGTTGTTCACCCAGTAGATCGTGGCGTGGGTGAGCAGGTCGTCCTTGCTGAAGACGGACTCGACGTCACCGCCGTTGTCGCTCCAGGCGTTCCAGCGCTCCAGCAGCCAGGCGAGCAGTCCGGCGGGTGAGTCGCTCAGCCCGTGGGCCAGGGTGGCGCCGTCGAGCATGTGTACGGCGAGGTGGGATGCCAGACGGTGGTCCAGCTCGACCACGCGGGCGCGGACGTCGGCGGGCTGGTCGTCGGTGAGGGGCCGGTTCCGGGCGAAGTCCCAGGCGCGCGGGCCGTTGAAGAAGTCGAGCGGCAGTCCGGAGCCGATGTGGATGCCGTACAGCTCGTCGGCGTACCTGTGGCCGAGCTGGCTGGAGACGATTCCGCCGATGTCGCAGCCCCCGGCGGCGTATTTCTCGTATCCCAGGGTCTCGGTCATGAGGGTGTGCCAGAGGTCGGAGACCTTCCAGAAGTTGATGTCCGGGAAACCGGTGAGCGGGCCGGGGAAGCCGAAGCCGGGCAGGGACGGCACGATGACGTCGAACGCGTCGGCGGGGTCCCCGCCGTAGGCGGCCGGGTCGGCGAGCGGGCCGATCACCTTCGACCAGTGCCAGAACGTCCACGGCCAGCCGTGGGTGAGGATCAACGGGACCGGGCGGGGGCCTCGGCCGGGCTTGCGCATGAAGTGCACCGGGACACCGGCGACGTCCACCTGGTAGTGCTCGTGGGCGTTGATGGCAGCTTCGGCCTCGCGCCAGTCGTAGCCGTCCCGCCAGTAGGCGACCAGCTCACGGAGGTAGCTGTCCGGGACGCCGTAGGACCAGTCCTCGTTCCCCTCGTCCAGCGGCGGGCGGGTCGAGGTGAGACGGGCACGCAGGTCGTCGAGGACCTGGTCGGCCACGTGGATCGGGGTGGGCTCCAGGGGAAAGGAGTGAGGGGCGGTCATGGCTGGGTCCTTACCGGGTGGAGGAAGCGGTGTCGTCGGCCGGCGGGGAGACCGGGCGGGCGATGGGCTCCTTTCGCCGCGACTCCCGTATCCGGGCACCGGCGTGGACAGTGAACGGCTCTGACGACAGAACGACTCCATCTTCGCCCGGAGCGGCGCTCCCAGGTGGGCGCTTGTGAAACCCGGGGTCGCCTGTCGCCACCCGCGGCGTCGTCGTGGCCGCCGCGCCGGCCGTCCCAGCGGTTCTCCTGGTCGGCCCCCTTGCCCGTAGGAACCGTCCGGCGTCACGATGCTGCCGGCAGGCTGGTGCGTGGCGAGGGGGAGCCGTGAACTGTCCCAGGTGCGGAGCGGGAGCGTCACAGGGAGCCGGTGGGTCCTGGACGTGCAGTAACCAGTGCGGCTGGTCATCCGGGATTACCGGGGTTGCGCGGCCGCCCGTGGCGGTAGCCTCCGAGCATGGCAACGACCCAGGAACCGGGACCGCAGACCCGGTCCGAGACGCCCCAGTCCTCCCCGCACCCCATGATCACCTACATAGGGTGCGCTCAGTGCGGGACCGAGATCGCGGGGCTTGACGGCCGGTATTCCTGCTCCGGCTGCGGCTGGGTCAACGAATGGTCCGACGGCCACCGACCACTCCCCGAGGCGCCTACCCACTCCGGCTGACCTCCCCGGGCCGCGACGTCTAGGCCCGAGCGTGCCGGTGCCGTCGGCGACGCGGCCGGGCCGGAGGTGAGGGACCGGGCGCTGCCCCAGGGAGCGCCGCGGTGAAGGGGCCTCCGGCTCGTTACGCCTCGGGGCCCCGGGCGCAGTGCAGCGGCGCGAGGACGGTGCCGGGCGCGCCCGTGCGGGCGAAGCCGGTCCAGGCGGTGCGCAGGGTCGCGCCGATCGTCTCGACGTCCTCCCAGGCGGTGTCCCCGAGCATCGGTGAACCGCGCCAGGCGTCCCGGGTGCCCAGGAGCAGCGGCAGTTCGACGCAGTGGGTGGCGCCGAAGGGGGATCCGGCGGGCCGCCAGTCGAGGTGGTACGTGTGGACCCGGGCCCCGGCCCGCGCCAGCCGTGCCCCGAGCCTGCCGAGCGGTTCCTCGTACGTCCGGCGGGTCAGCTCCTGGGTGTCGTCGCCCTCACCGGGGAACGCGGTCATGTCGTCGGCGTTCCAGCCGTACATGACGTCCAGGCCGCGTACGTTCTCCTCGAAGGAGGGGCCGGGGGAGTGGACGGGGCCGCTGTACTCGACCGGGTTGAACGGTGGTTCCATCGTGCTGCCGGTCCGTCGCCGGTGCTCCACCGCCGTCTCCCGCTGGGCTTCCAGGATCGCGGGGAGGGGGGCCGTGCGCGGGTCGTCCGCGAGGAAGCCGGTGAAGGTCCGGCCGAGGGCGAGGGCTTCGGAGCGGGGACGGGCGGTCATCGGGAGAGGGGCACTCTGGAGGATCGCGCGGTGGAAGAGGCCCCGGGCCTCCTCCATCTCCATCAGCAGCCGGATCGACAGGGCGCCGGCGGACTGTCCGAAGACCGTGACGTTGCCGGGGTCGCCCCCGTACGCGGCGATGTGGGTGCTGACCCAGCGGAGCGCTTCGAGCTGGTCGTACAGGCCGAGGTTGCCCTCGCTGACTCCGTCGAGGCAGAGGTACCCGAGCGCCCCGAGGCGGTAGTTGACGGCGACGACCACCACGTCGCCCTGGGCGGCGAGCGCTCCGCCGTCGTACCAGTCCCTGATGCCGGCGCCGCTGCTGAACCCGCCGCCGTGGAACCAGACCATGACCGGCCGGGCCCGGGAGTCCCGGGCCGGTGTGGTGACCGACAGGTTCAGGCAGTCCTCGCCCTGGGGGTGGCCGTCGAGGGGCGGGCCCATCACCGCGTCGAGGCGGGAGGGCAGTTGTGGGCAGATCTCACCGCTCGACGGGCGCGCGTCCTGGGCCGCCACGGGGCGGGGGCGCGCGAAGCGCTCCGCGGTGGCGTAGCGGATGGGTCCGGTCCGGACACTCGCCGGTGCGGTCATGGGTTACCTCCACAATCGGCCGGTCCGGCCCCTGCGGGAAGGGGCGGACCGGCGGGACCTGGGCGCCGCGCGGCGGGCCCGGAACGAACCGTACGCGCGACGGGTACGGGGCGGCGGTGCCGGGGCCCGCGCGGATGCGAACGGTGGGCCCCGGGTGGCCGGATCAGACCTGCGTGAGGGTCCTGGCGGGCGGCTCGTTCCCGGCGGCCGGCCCGCCGGGCACCGTGCGGAACAGGGCGACCGCTCCACCGAGGCTGATGGCGCACATCGTGACGAGGTACCAGGTGACACCGGTCGAGGAACCGCCGTCGCCCAGCAGCGCGGTGGAGATCATCGGGGCGAGGCCGCCGCCGAGGATGGCGCCGGTCTGGAGGATCAGGGAGGACCCCGAATACCGCACGTGGGCGGGGAAGGTGTCGGCGATGATCGCGCCTTGCACACAGTGCGTCACCGGGATGATGAGGCCCATTCCGGCGAGTGCCACGACGGCGAGGACACCGTTGCCCGTGTCGAACAGCGGGAAGAAGACGGCGCACCAGGCCAGGATCGCGGCCGAGCCGCCGACGAACATCGCCCGCCGGCCGTAGCGGTCGGCGATTTTCGTCCACACCGGAATGGTCGCGAACCACAGCACGGCGGCCGCGGTCACGCTCAGAATGAGGAACTGCCGGTCGTACCCGAGGTTCTTGGTGCCGTAGGACAGGGTGAACACCATGAACACGTAGGCGACGGCGGAGTTCGCGACCACCGCGAGCAGAGTCAGGCCGAGGCGGGGGAATCCGACCTTGAAGGATTCCGCGAGCGGGAACCTGACGACGTCGTCCTGTTCGAGGACGCGGTTGAAGGACGGGGACTCGGTGACGCGGAGCCGGATGACCAGACCCACCGCGACGAGGACGAAGCTCAGCAGGAAGGGTATCCGCCAGCCCCATGCGGTGAACGCGTTGTCGCCCATGAGCGAGTTGGTGACGAGGAAGATGATGTTGGCCAGGACCAGTCCCGCGGGGGTGCCCATCTGGGGGAACCCCGCGTAGAGGTTCCGCTTGCCCTTCGGGGCGTGCTCCATCGACATCAGCGTCGCGCCCGCGCCCTCACCACCGAGGCCGATGCCCTGGACGATGCGCAGGAGAACCAGCAGGACCGGCGCCCAGAATCCGATCGAGTCGTAGTTCGGAATGGCACCGATGAGGGTGGAGCCGACTCCCATCATCACGAGGGAGACCACCAGGGTCGCCTTTCGCCCGATGCGGTCCCCGAAATGCCCGAAGACCAGACCGCCGAGCGGCCGGGCGACGAAACCGACGGCAAGCGTGCTGAACGCCGCCAGGGTTCCCGCGGTCGGGCTCAGCGAGGGAAAGAACTGCTTGTCGAAGATGAGGGCGGCGGCCGTGCCGTAGAGGAAGAAGTCGTACCACTCAAGTGTGGTGCCGGCCAGCGTCGCGACCGCCGTTCTTCCCGGAGCGGTTGCGGCACCGCCCGCATGTTCTTCTGGAGAGGGATTACTCATGGGGTGACCTATCGCTTGGGTGACTCGCGGTCTCCTGCCCGGCGGAGCCGCTTCGGCGGCCGGCGGGTGTGACGCGTTATCGGTGGATACTCACCCCGTGAGACATGACGCACAAATGCCGAAGCGGGAGTTTGATATATCGGTTCCGGTATGTCTCGGTCATGCTGTCGTGGTTGCGTCACGCCGGGCCGCCGGTTCGGCGAGCGAGCCGGCGTGGCGGCTCGGTTCGCCCCGGGGGCGTCCCGTCCGCGACGGCGACTACGATGAGGTGACATACCAACTCTGATATGTCAGGTCACGAAAAGTTCATTTGTTTGCTATGGCTGCACCTCCCAGAGTGAGGGGCATGACGGCAGATACTGGGCGGTGGATCCGCAATTTCGTTGACGGACGGTTCGTCGACCCCGACGAGCGCAGCAGCTTCACCAAGGTGGATCCGGCCACCGGGGCGGTCCACGCCCGCGTCCACGAGGCGGACGAACCCCTCGTGGACCGCGCCGTGGCCGCGGCCCGGCGGGCCCTGGACGACGGGTGGGCGAGTACACCGGTACGCGAGAGGGCCGCACTGCTGCGCCGTGCCGCGGACCGGATCGAGGAACGCTTCGAGGAGTTCGTCGCCGCGGAGATCGCCGACACCGGCAAACCGGTCACGCAGGCACGCGAACTGGACGTGGCACGGGCCGTCGCGAACTTCCGCACCTTCGCGGACGTGGTCGCCGCCGCGGGCCAGGAGTCGTTCCTCACCGACCTCGCGGGCGGCAGGCAGGCCCTCAACTACGCGGTCCGCAAGCCGCTCGGCGTCGTCGCGGTCATCGTGCCGTGGAACCTGCCGCTCCTCCTGCTGACCTGGAAGATCGCCCCCGCCCTCGCCTGCGGCAACGCCGTCGTCGTCAAGCCCAGCGAGGAGACGCCCTCCACGGCCACCCTGCTGGCCGAGGTCCTGGCCGAGGCCGGCCTCCCCGCCGGTGTGTACAACGTCGTCCACGGATTCGGCGGCGGATCGGCCGGCGAGTACGTGACGTCCCACCCCGGGATCGACGGCGTGACCTTCACCGGTTCCTCGGCGACCGGCTCGCACGTGATGAAGACGGTCGCGCCCCGGGTCCGCCCGGTGTCCTTCGAACTCGGCGGCAAGAACGCCGCCGTCGTCTTCGACGACGTCGACATCGACGAGGCCCTGGACGGACTCACCAGGTCGGTGTTCACCAACACCGGTCAGGTCTGCCTGTGCACCGAGCGGGTGTACGTACAGCGGTCCGTGTTCGACGAGATCGCGGGCGGGCTCGTGGAGCGGGCCCGGGGCCTGCGGCTGGGGCGTCCGCTGGACGAGGCCACCACCACGGGCCCGTTGATCTCGCAGACCCACCGGGACAAGGTCCTCCACTACTTCGACCTGGCCGAACAGGCCGGCGCCGAGGTGATCACCGGCGGCGGGGTCCCCCGGCTGGGGGAGGACCTGGACGGCGGTTCGTGGATCGAGCCGACGCTGTGGACCGGCCTGACCAACGCCGACCGGGTCGTACGCGAGGAGATCTTCGGCCCGGTGGCCGCGCTCATCCCCTTCGACACCGAGGCCGAGGCGATCGCCCTGGCCAACGACACCGACTACGGCCTCGCCGCGTCGGTGTGGACCAACGACCTGCGCCGCGGACACCGTGTCGCGCGGTCGATGAACGTGGGCATGGCCTGGGTCAACACCTGGTTCCTGCGCGACCTGCGCTCGCCCTTCGGCGGAGTCGGGCTCTCCGGCATCGGCCGCGAGGGCGGCGAATCCTCCCTGCACTTCTACACCGAGCCGACGAATGTGTGCGTACAGCTGTGACTCCACTCCCAGGCACCCACGAAGACACCGCCACCGACGAGCGCATCGCCGCCGCCGCGGCGATGCTCACCACCGCCGCGCTCACCCGCACCCCCTGCGCACCGGTCCGCCGGCACCTGGGCCCGACCGACATCGACGCCGCCTACGAGGTCCAGCGCCGTGTCGCCGCCGCCAGAGCCGCCTCCGGGGCGCGCCGGGTGGGCGCCAAGATCGGGCTCACCGCCCCCGCCGTACAGCAGCAGTTCGGCGTGTACCAGCCGGACTTCGGGGTCCTCTTCGACGACATGACGTACGCCTACGGCGAGCCGCTGCCGCTCGGCGGGTTCCTCCAGCCGCGCGCGGAGGGCGAGATCGCCTTCGTGCTCGGCCGTGACCTCGACCTGCCCGGCGCCGGTGTCGCGGACGTCCTGCGCGCCACCGAGTTCGTGCTCCCCGCCGTCGAGATCGTCGACTCCCGGATCGCGGACTGGGACCTGACCATCACCGACACCGTCGCGGACAACGCCTCCAGCGGTGCGGTCGTCCTCGGGACCACCCCGTACACGCTCGACGCCCGGGACCTCTCCCGGGTCGGGATGACGCTCCACCGCGACGGCGAACCCGTCTCCTTCGGCGCGGGCCACGCCTGTCTCGGTTCGCCGGTCGCCGCCGTGGTCTGGCTGGCGCGCGAGATGGCCCGGCGCGGACAGCCGCTGCGGGCCGGTGACGTCGTGATGTCCGGCGCGCTCGGGCCGATGGTGCCGATCAGCGGGCCGGGGCGGTTCCGGCTGGAACTGGACGGGCTGGGCGAGGTCGAGGCAGTCATCGAGGAGGAGACCAAGTGAGTACACCAGCCACCGGAACCGTTCCGGTCGCCGTCATCGGTTCCGGCAACATCGGGACCGACCTCATGATCAAGGTCATGCGGCTCTCGAAGACGCTCCGCATGGGCGCCATGGTGGGCATCGACCCGGAGTCCGACGGGCTCGCCCGCGCCGGACGGCTGGGGGTCGCCACCACCCACCAGGGCGTCGAAGGCCTGATCGGCATGGACGGGTTCGAGGACATCAAGGTGATCTTCGACGCCACCTCCGCCAAGGCGCACGTGCGCAACGCGGAGACGGCACGCCGGTACGGGAAGCTGATGATCGACCTGACACCTGCGGCCCTCGGGCCGTTCGTGGTGCCGTCGGTCAACCTGGACGAGCACCTGGACGCCCCGGACGTCAACATGGTCACGTGCGGGGGACAGGCCACCATCCCCGTCGTCGCCGCGGTCTCCCGGGTCGCCCCGGTCGTGTACGGGGAGATCGTCGCCTCCATCTCCTCCAGGTCGGCCGGCCCGGGTACCCGGGCCAACATCGACGAGTTCACCGAGACGACCAGCGAGGCCATCCGCGTCGTCGGCGGCGCCTCGGTGGGCAAGGCGATCATCGTGCTCAACCCGGCCGATCCGCCCCTCGTCATGCGCGACACCGTGTACTGCCTCGTCGAGGGCGCCGTGGACGCCGGGGCACGGGAGCGGATCGCCGCCTCCGTACGGGAGATGACCGGGGCCGTCCAGGAGTACGTGCCGGGCTACCGGCTCAAGCAGGACGTGCAGTTCGACCCGGTCGAGGACGCCATGGTCCCGGCGCTCGGCCGACGGGTCACCGGGGTCAGGGTCTCGGTCTTCCTGGAGGTGCTGGGCGCGGGCCACTACCTGCCCGACTACGCCGGGAACCTCGACATCATGACCTCCGCCGCGGTCCGGACCGCCGAGAAGATCGCCGCACTCCGAGGATGGGTGAACGCATGAAGCTCTATGTACAGGACGTCACCCTGAGGGACGGCATGCACGCCATGGGGCACATGTACACCGTCGACCAGGTCCGTACCATCGTGTCCGCCCTGGACAAGGCCGGGGTCGCGGCCGTCGAGGTCGCGCACGGCGACGGCCTCGGCGGATCGAGCGCCACCTACGGTTTCGGCGCCCACACCGACGAGGAGTGGATCGAGGCCGCCGCGGACGTACTCGAACACGCGAAGCTGACGACGCTGCTCCTCCCCGGCATCGGCACCATCGAGCACCTGCGCCGGGCGTACGACCTGGGCGTGCGCAGCGTCCGGGTCGCCACCCACTGCACCGAGGCGGACGTCGCCGCGCAGCACATCAGCTGGGCCCGTGAGCACGGCATGGACGTGTCCGGCTTCCTGATGATGAGCCACCTCAACTCTCCCGAGGGCCTGGCCCGGCAGGCGGCCCTCATGGAGTCCTACGGCGCCCACTGCGTCTACGTCACCGACTCCGGCGGCCGCCTGACCATGCGGGACGTCGCGGAACGGATCGACGCCTACCGCCGGGTGCTGGACGAGAGCACCGAGATCGGCATCCACGCCCACGAGAACCTCTCGCTGTCGGTCGCCAACAGCGTGACCGCCGTCGAGCACGGCGCGTACCGCGTCGACGTGGCACTGGCGGGGCAGGGCGCCGGGGCGGGCAACTGCCCGGCCGAACCCTTCGTCGCCGTCGCGGACCTGATGGGCTGGGAGCACGGCTGCGACCTGTTCGCGCTCCAGGACGCCGCCGACGACATCGTCCGGCCGATGCGGGACCGGCCGGTCCAGGTGGACCGCGAGACGCTGACACTCGGGTACGCCGGGGTCTACTCCAGCTTCCTGCTGCACGCCGAACGGGCCTCGCGGCGTTACGGGGTCGACACCAGGGACATCCTGCTGGAGGCCGGCCGGCGTCAGATGGTCGGCGGCCAGGAGGACATGATCGTGGACATCGCACTGGACCTGGCCGCGCGGCGCGGGGCCCTGACGGACGGGAGCGCCGCATGATTCCGGCGGAGACCATCGACGCCCTGGCCGAACGGCTCGACACCGCGCAGACGTCCCGGACCGACACCCCGAGCCTCGCCGACACCCACGAGTTCGGCACCGACGACGCCTACGCGATCCAGGCGGCGCTGCTGTCCCGGCGCACGGCGCGCGGCGAGCGGTTCACCGGCGTCAAGCTGGGCTTCACCAGCAAGGCGAAGATGGCGCAGATGGGCGTCTCCGACGTGATCGTCGGACGGCTCACCGACGCGATGCGGGTCACCGACGGCGGCGACGTCGATCTCGGCCGCTTCATCCATCCCAAGGTCGAGCCCGAGGTCGCCTACCGGATCGGCCGCGACGTGGACCTGGACGACCCCGCGACGGACATCGAGTCCTGTGTGGACGCGGTCGCCCCGGCCCTGGAAATCATCGACTCGCGGTACCGGGACTTCCGCTTCACCTACGGCGACGTCGTCGCGGACAACACCTCGGCCGCCGCGTACGTGGTCGGCCCCTGGCGCCCGGTCCAAAGCGTCTCCAACCGCGCGGTGCGGCTGTCCGCCGGGACGACGGTGGTGACCGGCTCTACCGCCGCGATCCTCGGCGACCCGGTGCGCGCGCTGCACGCGCTGCTGGACATGTGCCGGCGCCGGAACATCCCGCTGCGGGCCGGTCAGGTGGTGCTCGCCGGTGCGGCGACGGCGGCCGTGCCGCTGACGCCGGGCGTCACCGCCTGTGATGTCGCGGGCCTCGGCGCCGTCTCGGTGAGGGGGGTCCGATGAGCGGGGCACACATCATGCGGGGGAAGGCCACCCCGCGCGGGCGCTTCCCGCACGTGAAGGTCGTCGGCGACCTGGTCTTCGTCTCGGGGACGAGTTCGCGCCGGCCCGACAACACCTTCGTGGGCGTCGAGGCCGACGCGATGGGCACCACGAACCTCGACATCCGGGCGCAGACGCGGGCGGTGATCGAGAACATCCGCGACATGCTCGCCGAGCTGGGCGCGGAGCTCTCCGACGTCGCCCAGGTCACCACGTACCTGGTGTCCATGAACGACTTCGGCGGATACAACGAGGTCTACGGCGAGTTCTTCGACGAGCGGGGCCCGACGCGGACGACCGTGGCGGTCCACCAGCTGCCGCACCCGCACCTGCTGATCGAGATCCAGGCCATCGCCCATCTGCCGCGGAACAGCCAGAGCACCCAGTCACCTTTCACATCGCACAGCACGGAGGCGGTCTCATGACCGAGATCCCGCAGGTCATCGATTTCCAGGGATGGATCACCGAGCACGAGCACCTGCTCAAGCCGCCGGTGAACAACCGGACCATGTCCCTGGGCCAGGACTTCATCGTCCAGGTCGTCGGCGGCCCCAACCAACGGACGGACTACCACCTCGACCCGTACGAGGAGTGGTTCTACCAGGTCAGGGGTGACATGCACGTCAACGTCATGACCGAGGACGGGCCGCGGACCGTGCACATCAAGGAGGGGCAGGCGTGGTTGCTCCCCGGCAACCTCCCGCACTCCCCGCAGCGGCCCGACCCCGACTCGATCGGTCTGGTCATCGAGCGCGTCCGTGAGGAGGGCACCCTGGAGCGGTTCCAGTGGTACTGCCTCGACTGCTCCCAGCTGATCCATGAGACCGAACTCCAGGTGCGGGACATCGTCGAGGACCTGCCGCCGGTCTTCAGCGAGTTCTACGCGGACGAGAAGGCACGGGTCTGCCCCAGGTGCGGGGCACTGCATCCCGGGAAGGGCTGACCGTGGACCGGATGATCGACGTCCACACCCATTACGTCCCCCGGGGCTGGCCGGACCTGACGTCCGAGATCGGACCGGACGCGCCGTGGCTGCGGATCGAGTCCGAGTCGGACGCGATGATCATGATGGGCACGAAGGAGTTCCGCCGGATCCAGGCCGACTGCTGGGACGCGGAGACCCGTCTGCGCGACATGGACGCGGACGGCGTCCAGACGCAGGTCGTCTCCCCGACCCCGGCCTTCTTCAGCTACGGGAGCGACGGCAGGGAAGCGGCCAAGGTCGCCCGTGTCTTCAACGACCTGGCGCTGGAGATCGTCGCCCCGGCGCCGGACCGGCTCATCCCCTTCTGCCAGGTGCCGTTGCAGGATCCGGACGCCGCCTGCCGTGAGCTGGAACGCAGTGTCGCCAACGGCCACCGGGGGGTGGAGATAGGCAACCACGTCGGCGACCTGGACCTCGACAGCGAGGGCGTCGTCACCTTCCTCCAGCACTGCGCGTCGCTGGACGTCCCGGTGTTCGTCCACCCGTGGGACATGGCCAGCTCCCCCCGGCTCGACCGGTGGATGGCCCAGTGGCTCACCGCGATGCCCGCGGAGACGCATCTGTCGATCCTCGCCCTCATCCTGGGCGGCGTGTTCGACCGTATCGACGACCGCCTGAAGATCTGCTTCGCCCACGGCGGCGGCTCGTTCGCCTTCTGGCTCGGCCGGATGGAGAACGCGTGGCACGGACGCAACGACGTCATCGGTACGTCGCGGTTCCCGCCCTCGCACTACCTCGGCCGCTTCTACGTCGACTCGGTCGTCTTCGACGACCGCGCGCTGCGGCTGCTGGTCGACACGGTGGGCGCGGACCGGGTGATGGTGGGCAGCGACTACCCGTATCCGCTGGGAGAACGCCCGGTCGGTGAGGTCGTCCGCAGGAGCGCGTTCCTCGACGAGACGAGCCGCCGGCTGGTGACCCGGGGCAACGCCGAGCGCTTCCTCGGCCTTGGGGGCGACGCCGGCTACTGATCCCCGCCGGATCCGGGGGCGTGCCCGGGGACGCCTTCCGGCGTCTCCCCGGGCACGCCCCCGGAGTGCTCCCCGGGTGCGCCCTGGGGAACCATGTCCGAGGCGATGTCCTCCAGGCTCTTGATCAGGACCTCGGCGGACGGGCTCAGCGTACGGGTGGCCGACAGGGTCAGCCCGACGCTGTGCCCGATCGGGTCCAGCGGCACGGGCAGCCGCACGATCCGGGGGTCGTCCCGGATGATCAGGCTGGGCAGTACGGCGACGACGTTCGTCTCCAGCAGAAGCTGACGTACCGTCAGGAACGAGGTGGTCTCGACCCGGTTGAGCGGGAGGGCGAAGCCGTTCCGGGTGAAGAACTCCTCGATCTCCCGCCGCAGCGCGGTCTCCCCGCCCGGCAGGATCCACGGGTAGTCCACCAGTTCGGCCAGCTCGACGTGCGGCCGCCCCACGAGGACGTGCCCGGCCCGGACGACCAGGTCCACCGACTCGTCGTAGAGCTTGCGGCGCACCATCCGCTCGTCGGACGGCGCGGTCAGCCGGCCCACGACGAAGTCCACGCGCCCGGCCTCCAGGTCCAGCAGCAGCGCCTCGGGCGACGCCTCCCGCACGATCACCGTCAGATACGGGCGTTCCTTCTTGATCCCGGTGATGGCCCGCGGCAGGAGCACGTTGGATCCGGCCAGATGTGTGCCGACGATCACCGTCCCCCGGTCCGCGTCGGCGAGTTCCACCACATGACGTCCCGCCTGCGCCAGTTGTGCGAGCACGGCCCGCGCGTGCTGGGTGAACGCCTCGCCGAAGACCGTGGCGGTGACGCCCCGGGGCCTGCGCTCGAAGAGCGCCACTCCGAGGATGTCCTCCAGTTCGTGCAGGCTCCGGGTGGCCGCGGGCTGTGTCACGTGCAGTTCCGCCGCGGCACCGACGACGCTCCCCTGCCGGGAGAGGGCGTCCACGAGGATCAGGTGCCGGAACTTCAGCCGGCCGTCGAGCAGGCGGGGGATGTCCACTCCACGACTCTATCCGGAGCGGCCGCGCGGCCGGCCGCACCCCGGCCCTCACGCCACCGCGACCCGTGCGAAGCACCCCGCCGTGTGCGGCCCGGCCTCGATCCCTCCAGCCGTGGCGCGGAGTTGGGGGAGGGCCCGTCGCGTGCCTTCCCCGGCGCCCGGGAGGCCCGTCGCGCGCACGGACCGGTGGTACCGCAAGTAAGGCTCCGGCGCACCGCGTTCGACCGCGCCGGGTGGGCGGACCGCCCGCGCTCCGGGGCGTCGCGGCCCTTGGGGAGTACACAGCGAGACCCCGGTCCCTCGCGGGTCCGGGGTCTCGGCGCTACGTCAGCGCTCAGTGGCCGTGCGCGTACTCGGCCCAGAGGTAGGCGTCCACGGACTCGAAGTGCGCCTTGTTCTCCTTGGCGAAGGTGATCCCGTACGGGCCGCCCAGGTTGACGAACCCTCCGGCCTGGCGGGACCCCTCGACCGACTGGTAGGCGGCGCCCAGCTGGCCGCCCTCCCAGTCTCCGGCGGCGGCCGGTGCGGCGGCGACGAAACCGGCAGCGGCGACGGTGGCCAGAGTGATCGCGATACGACGAACCATAGTGCTTCCCCTCAGGAACGCGTGGTTGATGTGTCGCCCCAACCATCCACGCCGACGGGGCGATTGCGGGGAGTACGCGCGGACACGCGGAACAACCAACCTGATCGGGTGTAATCCGTCCCGCGGTCCGGCGCCAAGACGTCGGCCTCGTCGGGGAGTCAGGGACAACGGTGGCGCCGCCCGCTCCCCGAAGCCGTCCGGATCACGAGCAACCCTTTGCGGCGCCGGCGCCGGGGGCCCAGACTGAGCCGATGCTGATCCGCCGCGAAACGCCCGCCGACGTCCCCGCCGTACGCGCCGTCACCGCGGCGGCGTTCGCCGAGCCGGAGACACCGGTTCCGGTGGAGGTGACCCTCCTCGACGAGCTGCGCACCTGTGACGGCTGGCTGCCGGAACTGTCGCTCGTGGCACTCGGCGGCAAGGACGAGGTGGTGGGCCACGTGGTCTGCACCCGGGGCCATGTCGGCACGGTCCCGGCCGTGGGCCTCGGCCCGCTCGGCGTGCATCCCGGCCACCGGCGCCGCGGCGTCGGCCTCGCCCTCGTCCACACGGTGCTCGGGGCGGCGGACGCCCTGGGCGAGCCCCTCGTCGCACTCCTCGGCAGCCCCGCGTACTACGGCCGCTTCGGGTTCCGCGCCGGCACGGACCACGGCATCGCCGCACCGGACCCCGCGTGGGGCGAGTACTTCCAGGTCCGCACCCTGACCGCCCACGACCCGGCGCTGCGGGGCACCTTCTGGTACGCGGAGCCGTTCGAGCGGGTCTGACACCGGTGCGGGACCGGCCCTCACGTCCCCTGGGCGATCCCGGCGGTGCGGGCGCCCAGGACCCCGTTCCCCGTCCTTCTTCGACCGACTCTTCTCCGGAGGCAGCATGCGTATCGGATTCACCATCCCGCAGATGGGCCCGTTGGCCCGCCAAGCCGTCGAGGCCGGCCGCTTCGCCACGGAGGCCGAGGCGCTGGGGGCGGACAGCCTCTGGGTCGGCGACCGGCTTCTGGCCCCCGTCGAGCCCACCGTCGGATACGGAGGCGGTGACACGATCCCGGAGGCGTTCCGGACCGTCCTCGACCCGTTCGCCATGATGGCCGTGGCCGCCGCCGCCACGGAACGGGCCGAGATCGGGTCCAACATCCTTCAGGCGCCCTGGTACGCGCCCGCCCTGCTCGCCCGCTCGCTGACGACCATCGACCTGATCAGCGGGGGCCGTCTGCTGCCCGGCTTCGGCACGGGCTGGTCCCCCGAGGAGTACGAGGCCGTCGGTGTGCCGATGAAGGAGCGGGGTGTCCGGCTGGACGAGGCCCTGGACGCGCTGGAGGCGTGGTGGACCACCGATCCGGTGGAGTTCGAGGGCGAGTACACGCGGATCCCGGCCACCCATGTGGGCCTCAAGCCCGCCCGCCGACCGCGTCCCCCCGTCCATCTCGCGGGTTTCGCCCCGGCCGCGATGCGCCGTGTCGCCCGCAGGGCCGACGGCTGGCTCCCCGTCGCCAAGCCGGGCTCCGGCCCCTTCGCCCCGGAGTCCGTCAACGTCCCCATGGCGGAGATCCGGCGGCTGGCCGCCGAGGCCGGCCGGGACCCCTCCGAGGTCGGCGTGATCCTTCGGGTGAACCCCGCTCCGGACACCCCTCTCGACGAGATCGTCGAAGCGATCGCGGGCGCCGGACGGGAGACCGACGTCGATCACTGCTTCGTGGAGCTGATGAACATCGCGCACGACGTCGACCATGCGCTCGAACTGGTCCGGAGCCTGCTCGACACGGCCCGGTAGAGCGCGATGGGGGGCGGGAGGCAGCGGCCCGACCGGACGGCGCCGGACGGGACCCGCCCTCACCGCGCCGCGAGTTCGGGAGCGGGGGCGGTGTGGCCTCCGCCCGCGAAGGCGAGCCGGATCAGCGGCGCGAGCCGCAGGACGTAACCGCCGTCACGGACGACCGGCCTGACCACGTGGAAGGCCGCCAGCAGCTCCACCGAACGTTCGATGGACGACGTGGAGCGGCACAGGCCCAGCGCGAGGTCCGCGACCGTGACCTCGGCCGTCGCCGCCCGGCCCAGCTCGGCCAGCACGTCCCTCGCGCTGCGCGGCAGCCGGTCGGCGGACTCGACGAGGTAGCGCCGCATGTCCAGGTGCGGACTGCTCAGCTCCTCCAGGCGCTGCCCGTCGTCCTCGAGACGTACCGCGAAGTCCGCGAGGCTGCGGTGCGGCCAGGTGGCGATCCGGCCGCCCACCGCCCGGACGGCGGCGGGCATGCCCTCGCACTTGGCCACGATGGCCGACACCGCGGCGGGTTCCCGCCGCGCCCGGCTGGGGCCGATCACCTGGGTCAGCAGCTGTCTGCTCACGGCCCCGGGCAGCGGCCCCAGTTCGACGTCCGTCACCGAACCGGGAAGTCCCGACAGCCGGCAGCGGGACGTGACGATCACCGTGTTGTCCGTCCCGGCGGGCAGCAACGGCACGACCTGGTCCCGGCTCACCGCGTCGTCGAGCACGAGCAGGAAGCGCCGGCCGGCCGCCCACCCGCGGAACATCCGGGCGAGGTCGTCCACCCGCTCCGGCAGTACCGCGCGGTCGTACCCCACGGCGGCGAGCAACTCGCCCAGCACCTCGCCCGGATCGCGCGGCGTCCGGTCCTTCCGGCACAGCAGCCCCCTGAGCTGCCCGTCCGGGAACCGGCCCCGCAGGCGGTGTGCCACCTGGAGCGCCGCCTCCGTCTTCCCCACCCCCGGGCCGCCGGTCACCGTCACCACCCGTACCTCCGGGGCGCGGCCCTCGCCGCTCACGGCCCGCTCGATCCGCTCCAGTTCGTCCTGCCGTCCGACGAAGTCGCCGATGGCCGCGGGCAGATGGAAGGGGGCGCCCGGTTCCCCGCTCCGCCCCGGACCCCGGGCCGCCGTGCGCGCGGACGGCGACTCACCCTGGCCCGTCAGGATGTCGCGTTGCAGCTCTCGCAGCCGTTCGGAGGGCTCCAGCCCCAGCTGCTCGGCCATGGCCCGGCGCATCCGGGCATAGGCGCCGAGCGCCTCACCGCGCTGCCCGCAGGCACTCGCCGCCGTCATCAGCTGGGCGCAGAACTCCTCGTTCAGCGGATGCTGGGACGCCAGATCCCGGATCTCCTCCAGCAGCGAGTGGTGCCTGCCCAGGGCGAGTTCGCCCGCCACGCGCTGCTCCAGCGCCCGCATCCTGAGCTCTTCGAGCCGGGTGGCCTGCGCCCCCAGGACCGTACCCGTCTCCACGCCCTCCAGGGCGGCGCCCCGCCACAGCTCCAGCCCGCGCCGCAGCGTCGCGACGCCCTCGCTCGCCTCGCCCCGGGCCAGCGCCTCGCGCCCCGCGCGCACCCGCTCCTGGAACAGCCACAGGTCCGACCGGCATCCCTGGAGCCGCAGCCGGTAGCCGTACGGATGGGTCTCCACGGGATCACCTCCCCCCGGCCCGGAACTCCCGTCACCGCCGAGGGCCTTGCGTAAGTGGCAGATGTACGTCTGGACGGTCTTCCGTGCCCGCTTGGGGGGATGCTCGCCCCACAACTCGTCGATCAGCAGTTCCGTGGGCACCACACGGTCCGCGTGGGTCAGCAGCACCGCGAGGACCCGGCGGGCCATGGGCGGGCTCGGGGTGCGGACCTCCCCGTCCACGCGGATCTCCATCGGTCCCAGCAGAGCGAAGTGCAACATCACCAGGTCCTCACCGTTCGTCGACTCGGGTTCGGCCCATGGACCGGCCCGTCGCGGCAGGGTCTTCCGCGGCGGGCCGGTCCGTCCCGGGCCACAGGCGTCACGCCGGCCGGAGCGCACGCGCGCTCCTACGGATCACCGCACGGGCGGCAACACCGCTCCGGCCGTCTCGCACGACGGCACAAGGGGCGCGCCCGCGCCGGTCGCGTACCGAGGGGCCCGTGCACGGCCCCGTCGTTCGAAGAGGAAACGCGGATCACTTGCCATCCCCGGGTGCAAGGCTGCCTGGTGTCACCTGTCAACGGCGCGTCGATGGTCGTCCGTGCTCAGCGGTGCCTCCAATGATCGTGGATGCGCGGGGCGCGGGGTAGTGACTTTTCCGCCTACCCCCACGTGCCACGATGTGAGACGCCGGTCAGGATCCGGACGGCGCCGCCGTCCCGCCGCCCGGCGGTCCCCCTCCCGTGGGACCGCCCTCCGGCAACCCGGTGAGCAGCGCCCCGACGATGCGCACCCCGTCCCGTGTGAGGACCGATTCCGGATGGAACTGCACCGACGCGAAGTGCGGACCCCGCAGGGCGTGCACCTCACCGGTGTCCGGGTCGCGGCTCACCTCCACGGCCCCGACCCCGCCGCAGTCCCGCTTGTCCTCGCCGCCGCGGGCGGCGAACGTGTTGTAGAAGCCGACCTGTTCGATGCGGCCGAACAGGTCGATCTCCCGCCGCGTGCCCTGGTTGGGCACCGGCCGGCGCACCAGGGCGAAGCCCAGCTCGGCGGCGAGCACCTGATGGCTGAGACAGACGGCGAGGAAGGGCTGCCGCCGCTCGTCCAGGAGCCTGCGGACCGTGCCGCGCAGATGACCGATCTTGGGATGCGCGGCATCGCGCGGGTCACCGGGCCCCGGCCCCAGGACGACCAGGTCGTGTCCCTCCAGCGCGTACGGCTCGTCGAAGCGGCGCACCGTCACCGCGAGCCCCAGGGCGCGCAGTTGATGCCCGAGCATCGAGGTGAAGGTGTCCTCGGCGTCCACGACCAGCACCCGCCGCCCGGTGAGCGCCGGGTCGCACCGGTCCGGGTCCGTGCCCCCGGCCAGCCAGAACGCGGCCATGTCCTCGTTGCGGCGGGCCAGCGCCGACCGCACCTCCGGGTGGTCCGCGAAGCGGGCGGACGGCCCCGCGTGCAGGGCGGAGATCAGCGCCTCGGCCTTCGCCCGGGTCTCGGCGACCTCGGAGGCGGGGTCGGAGTGGCGCACCAGCGTCGCCCCCACAGCGATCCGCAGCGCGCCGTCGGCCGCGATGTCGGCGGTCCGGATGAGGATCGCGGAGTCCAGCTCCGCCGCCCCCCGCGCGTCCCGCCCGACGAGCGCGACGACCCCGCTGTAGTAGCCGCGCCCCTCGGGTTCGTACCGGCTGATGACCCGGGCGGCGCTCTCCAGCGGACTGCCCGTCACCGTGGGGGCGAACATGGTCTCGCGCAGGATCTCCCGGGGGTCGCGCGTGGTGCGGCCCTCGATGAAGTACTCGGTGTGGGCGAGCCGGGCCATCTCCTTCAGGTGCGGGCCGGTGACCCGGCCGCCGCCGTCGCAGATGCGGGCCATCATCTTCAGCTCTTCGTCGACCACCATGGTGAGTTCCTCGGCCTCCTTGGCGTCCGCGAGGAAGGCCATCACCTCCGGCAGGGTGGGCCCCGACGGCGGATAGCGGTACGTGCCGCTGACGGGGTTCATCACCGCCGTGCCGCCGCGCACGCTGATGTGCCGCTCCGGAGTGGCCCCGACGAACGTACGGGCACCCGTGTGGACGACGAACGTCCAGTAGGAGCCCGTCTCCCGCTCCAGCAGCCGCCGGAAGAGCGTGAGGGCGCTGCGCGGGCCGTAGGAGGCGATCTCGGCGGTGAAGGTGCGCTTGAGGACGAAGTTGGAGCCGACGCCCTGGCCGATCTCGTCGGTGACGACCCGGCGCACCAGGTCCGCGTACGGCTCGTCACCGATGTCGAAACGGCCGCCGTCCACCCGGATCGGCCGGTCGCCGATCCGCGCCACCGCCTTGGCGAGCGGCACGGTCTCCTGTCCGGTCACCGTCAGCGCGAGCAGCGGCGCCCCGTCGTCGGGCGCCGCGAACCCCCGCTCGGCGATCTGGCGGTACGGCATGACGACGACGGTGTCGTACCCGCCCGGAGCGCCCGCGCCCGCCGCCCGCAGAGGCAGATCCGCGAGTGACGCGTGCTCGGACACCTCACCGACCAGGACCTCCAGCACGCCGGGGCCGGTGGTCTCGGGGCGGTGCAGCACGGCGAACGGCGGCGGATCGCCGCCGAGGATCCGTCCGAGCGGCCCGGACGGCCCCGCCGGCCCGGCCGACGGCGTCACGCGAACGCCTCCTTGACCGTGGTGACGACGGCACAGCGCCGGGCGGCGTACTCCACCGCCATGCGGTGGTCCTCCCGGCGGAAGTCGGCCACGGCGTCCGCCACCAGGAAGGTCTCGATGTCGTGGCTGAAGGACTCCACGGCCGTGGCGAGCACGCCGATGTGCGCGTACACCCCGCAGACGATCAGCTGGTCGCGCCCGTGGCCGCGCATCCGGTCGAGCAGGTCGGTACGGAAGAAGGCGCTGTACCGCCACTTGGTGAGCAGCCAGTCCCCGGGGCGCGGGGCGAGCGGCTCGACGACCTCGCGGTCGGCGGGGGAGGGGCGCATGCCCGCGCCCCAGAAGTCCTTCAGCAGGCCCCGCTGCCGCTCCGTCATACCGCCCGGCTGCGCCGTGTAGGCGACCGGGACGCCGAGTCCGGCACACTGCCGGCGCAACAGGGCCGCGTTCTCGACCAGTGGGGAACGCAGGGCTTCGGGCAGCGCGGCCAGGAAGTAGCGCTGCATGTCGTGGACGAGCAGCACGGCGCGCGAGGGGTCGATGGTCCAGGGGGCCGTGTTGCGGGGCAGCTCCCCGGCCGTGGGCAGGGCGTAGGGCTCGATGGTCGGGATGCCGGCCATGACGTCCTCTCGTTGTCTCGTGGGTCCGGCGGGCTCGTGGTCAGTTACCCAGGGAGGCGCCGCCGTCCACGAGGAGGCTGTGCAGGGTGATGTGGGACGCCCGGTCCGAGAGCAGGAACACCACGGCGTCCGCGATGTCGTCGGGCCGGGCGAGCTTCCCGAGCGGGATGCCGACCTTGAAGCTCTCGGGGATGCCCTCGATCGTCCTGCGGGGACCCGAGGCGTCCTCCCACATCGAGCTGAGCATGGGGGTGTCCGTGGACCCCGGCGCGACGACGTTGCATCGGACGCCGTACCGGGCGACCTCCAGACCGAGGCACTTGGTGAACATGGCGGCCGCCGCCTTGGACGCCGCGTACGCGGCCATCCCCGTGCGGGGTGTCCCGGCCGCGTTGGACGCCACCGTGACCACGCTGCCGTGCCCGCGTCGCGTCATGCGGCCCACCACGGCGCGCGAGACGTGGAAGACACCGGCGGTGTTGACCGCGAAGGTGTCGTTCCAGTCGTCGTCGGTGAGCGCGACCGCTTCGCCCGTCCGCAGCACGCCCGCCGCGTTGACGAGGTGGTCCACCGGGCCGAGGTGCCGCTCGACCGCCGCCACCGCGCGCTCCACGTCCTCGGCGCGGGTGACGTCCGCCGGGAACGCCGCGACGTCCAGCCCCTTCGCGGCGAAGGCGCCGGTGACCTGTTCGAGCTGTTCCGCGTCGCGGTCGACGGCGGCCACGGCCGTCCCCCGCTCCGCCAGGGCGCGGGTGACGGCGCTGCCGATGCCTCCTGCCGCCCCTGTGACGAGGGCGATGGTCTTCCTCACTTCTACGGACCTCCATCCGAGTGGTGCGGACAGTGCGGTGCGGTACGTGCGGTCTTCGCCGGGGCGGGGTCACCCGCCCCAGGCGGAGATCACCGAGAGCGCCTGCTCCGGGGTGAGCCGTGGGTCGCAGAAGGTCGTGTACGCCCCTCCTCCGACCCGGTGGACGGCCGACGCGTCCTCGACGCACTCGGTGACCGCGTCGGGCGTGGTCTCCAGATGGAGCCCCCCGGCGACGCCACCCGCGTCCTCCACCGCCCGGCGGAAGGCGGCGGCCTCGCGCCCGACGGTCCCGACGAACCGGGTCTTGAGGCCGCCGGGCGCGGTGACGGTGTTGCCGTGCAGCGGATCGGTCAGCCAGATCACCGGGTGCCCTGCCCCGTGGACCGCCGCCACCAGCGGCGGCAGCGCGTCGGCGACGGTGTCGGCGCCCATGCGCGCGATCAGGGTGAGCCGCCCCGGCTCACGCTCCGGGTCGAGCCGGGAGCACAGCGCCAGCAGGTCCCCCGCCGTCATGCGCGGCCCCACCTTGCAGGCGACCGGGTTGGCCACCTCGGCGAGGAGCGCGACGTGCGCGCCGTCCACCTGCCGGGTCCGCTCGCCGATCCACGGCCAGTGGGTGGACGCCAGCAGCAGCCGGCCGTCGTCGTCACGGCGCAGCATCGGCACCTCGTAGTCGAGGAGCAACGCCTCGTGACTCGTCCACACCCGGGCGCCGATCCCGCGCTCGCGGGCCCCGGCGGAAGGGGGCCACCCGAGGTGCCGCAGCACGTCCCGGGCGGCCATGTAGCCGGTGAGGAGCCGCAGCGGATCCGGGCGTCTGGCGTCCGGGTCCGGCTCCGGGCTGTTGACCATGTGGCCCCGGAACACGGGCAGTTCGACCCCGCCGACCGTCTCGACCGGACGGGAGCGCGGCTTCGCGTACTGGCCGGCGATCCGGCCCGCCCGCAGCACCGGCCGCTGCGTCAGCAGACCCAGGGCGCCGGCCATCAGATCCAGCAGGGCGGCCTTGCGCGCGACATGCCCGGCCGTGCACTCGTCGGGGTCCTCGGCGCAGTCGCCCGCCTGGATCACCTGGGCCTCACCGGCGGCCACCCGGGCCAGCTGTGACCGCAGAAGGTGGACGTCACCGCCGGACACCAGCGGTGGCCGGGCGGCCAGTTCCGTCCTGACCCGCGCGACCTGTGCGGCGTCCTCCCAGGCGGGCTGGTGCGGGGCGGGTGCGAGCCGGATGCCGAGCAGGGTGTTCTCCACGGTTGCCTCCGACGGGACGGGCACACGGCCGGCCGTACGGGACCGGCGTCGTGCGGGAAGGGGAAGGGACCTGCGCCAGGGCGGCAGGGCTGCGCACATGCGGTTCACCGGGCCCGCCGGGAGAGGACTTCCCCGGACGGACGGCTCGGTGCGGGGGCGGCGGTCAGGTCCGGGGATCTCCTCGGGCGATCGGCCCGACGCCCGATCCTGTGCGGGAGCCGGGGCCCCGGCCAACGCCCGCCGCCACCATCCGTCAACTGGCCCGGCCGGTCCGTCAGGTCGCCTCCAGGGTCCGTCAGGTCCCACCGGCACCGGTCACACCGACCTGACGGACCCGCTCCCGGCACCGCCCGCACGGCCGCGTGGCGCGGTAGCGTCCGCCGGCCGGAGCCGGGACCGTACGGGGAGACCGGGCCGCCGTCACCGGACCCGGCGGGAGCGGCGGCGCTCTCCGCCGCTCAGCCCGATCCGGCCGGCAGCAGCGATCCCGCCAGCCGGTGCTGCACCCTGACCGTGTGGGCGGCCGAGGCGAGGGTGATGTGGCGGTGCCACCCGGTGAACAGCCGCCCCGAGAAGTCCCTGAATCCCACCTCACCGCCGATGTCCGCCAGGTCCCGCTCCACCCGGAGGGTCAGCCGGGTCAGCCGGAGCAGCTCGCCGGGGCTCAGGGCGGTCAGGTCGGTGAGCCACAGTTGCGCGGGCCACTGCCCCCGCTCCGCGACCCCGATCAGCAGCATGTCGTTCCTGTCCGCCGGCCGGCCCGCGTCGGCGGCCGTCGTGGCCGCGACGGTGACCACCCCGCCGACGGCCCCCACCGGGTCGGGGGCCGGCGTGCGCGGGCCCGCCCGCCGCCCCGGGCGCCGCATGTGCCACACGGTCGACATGATCTGCTGCGCCGTCATGCCGACGCCCCTCCGGGGGAACCCGGGCTCCTCGACGATCAGCCGCAGGGCACCGTCGATCCGCAGCAGCATCGGGGTGTCCGCGTCACGCAGCCGCCCGATGGTCGTGGCCACGTCCGTCTCGCGGGCGTCCATCACCACCGGTCTGACCGGCAGACGGTACTTCCTGATCAGCTCCAGACAGGCCGTGACGGAGCACTGGCCCAGACTCTCCGCCACCTCGGCCTCGGGTATGGCGGCCTGACGGCGCGTGCGCTGGTCCGCCAGCCACCTCCGGGGCAGCTGGAGCCTCCAGTTCAGCGGGGCACTCCAGTACGGGGCCGCGGCCCACACCCCCACCGCCTGCTGGGAGTTGACCACCTGGCCCAGCGCGGGCACATAGCGCCGCTCGACCCCCACCGACGTCGCCCCCGCCCTGGGGATGATCAACGGGTGGACCACGTACGCCTGCGGTGGAGCCACCCGCTCCACGTACTGCGCCAGCGCACGCCGCACCGGCACCCAGTCCCAGGTGGAACTGGTGATGAAGTGGTGCAGGCTCTGCTCCGTCGCGTCGCCGCCGAAGAGCGTCGCGATGTTGCGGATGGACTTGCGCCCCTCGGCCTCCAGCAGACCACGCAGGTAGTGCATGCCCTTGGCGCGCTGGTCGCTGCGCGGCATGGAGGAGAACAGCCGGGGCCCCAGCTCCGACAGCGCGGCGATGTACGCGGTGGACTCCGCCGGGTCCACGGGCCCAGCCGGCCGGAGCCGCCCGACGTGCTCCGACGGCCACAAGGGTCCGACCCCCTCGAACGGCCCCGCGCGTTCGACCGGTTCCGGGCCGGGCCGGCCCGGACCGTCGTGCTGCGACGGCACGCTACCTCTCACGATTACCTCCCTCGGCCGGCCGAGGCCCTCGCGGGACCGGCCGGCGCGGATCCGTGCGGTGCACGACGGCCGATGGTCAACGATCCGGACGTCACGATTCGGTGTCGGAGCGTCACACAGGGCAGCTGAGAGACGGGAGAGGATCGGCAAACGCGCAGGTCAGTTCCGTGTGAGCGGTGAACCGCCGGAACCGCTGCCTCCGCCGGGAGTCCGGCCGGGAACGGCTGGCAAAAGCCGGGAAGGGCCGGGGAGGGCCGGGACAGGCCGGGGCGTGCCGGGGGCGCCCCGGCACGCCCCTCGGAGTCAGGGGCGCAGGGCCCGGTCCACCAACTGTGGTGCGGCACCGGTGTACCGTGCCGGGTCGCACAGCTCGGCCAGCCGGGCCGCGCTCAGGTGCTCCGACACCTCCTTCATGTCCGCCAGTACGCCGGCCAGGTCCCGCCCGGTGCGCACGGCGGTGGTGGCGGCCTCGTCCAGCAGCCGCTTGGCCGCCGCCTTGCCGACGTGAGGGGCCAGGACGGCCGCGATCCGCTCGGACGTCACCAGGCCCCCGGTGAGGTCCAGGTTCTCGCGCATACGACGCGGATCGGCCTCCAGGCCCCGCACCAGGGCCGCGCAGGTGTGCGCGGCCCCGCCGACCAGGCGCAGGCACTCACGCGACAGCAGCCACTCGGCGTGCCAGGCACCGGCCGAGCGTTCGTCCTCCGAGACGAGGCTCTGCGTCAGGGCCGCCGCCAGCGCGGGTACCTGGAGGGCGGCGCAGCGCACCAGGGTGGACAGCACGGGATTGCGTTTGTGCGGCATCGCGGAGGACCGGCCGTGCCCGGGGCCGCCGGGTTCCCGCACCTCGGCGACCTCGGTCCTCGCCATCCCCTGCACATCGACGGCGATCTTCCCGAGCGCCCCGGCCGTGAACGCGAGCGCGGAGGCCAGGTCCGCGATCGGCGTCCGCAGCGTGTGCCAGGGCAGTACGGGCGCGACGAGACCCGTCTCCCGCGCGTAGGCCTCCGTGAGCCGGTCCGCGAACACCCCGGCGTCCACGCCGGGATCCGGGCCGTCGAGCCGGGCGTACTCGACGTATCCGGCGAGGGTCCCGGCCGCGCCGCCGAGCGAGACGGGCAGCCCGTGCTCACGCACCCGCGCCAGTCGCGCGTCGGCGTCCCGCACCAGCCGCAGCCAGCCCGCCGCCTTGAGGCCGAAGGTGGTGGGCACCGCGTGCAGCGCCAGGGTCCGCCCCGCGACCGGGGTGTCGCGGTACCGCCCGGCGAGCCGGGCCACCGCCTCCTCGGTGGCGGCCAGGTCGGCCCGTATGACGGCCAGCGCCCGGTGCGCCACCAGCATGGCGGCGGTGTCCAGGACGTCCTGGCTGGTGGAGCCGCGGTGCACGTACTCCGCGGCGCCCGGGTCGGTGCGGGCGACCTCCCGGGCGAGTGCCTGGACGAGCGGGACGACGGGATTGGCGGTCTCCCGTGCGGCGAGCGCGAGGGCACGCAGGTCCAGCCGCTCGGCGCGGGCGGCGGCGGTGACGGCCTCGGCGGCCCGCTCGGGGACGGTTCCCAGGCGGGCCTGGGCGCGGGTCAGCGCCGCCTCGGCGTCGAGCATGGCCTGCAGCCACGCCGTGTCGCCGACGACGGGTTCCACCGGGGTGCCGGCGCGGACCGGCGACAGCAGCCCCGCGTCCACGAGGGCCGCGTCGGCCCCGGACGTGCCGGGCGCCCGCTCGGACGCGGAGGTCATACGACCACCTCGGTGAGGCCGGTCCCGGCCTCCATGGCCCCCACGGCGGCGGGCGTCCGGGCGACCGGGGGCAGCGCCAGCACGGTGCGCGCGATGGCGTCGGAGTCGCCGAGCGTCACCGAGTCCACGCCCGGCCGGATGCCCGCGGCCGTCACCCAGTGCACGGCCTCCGTGGGCACCCCGTAGGCGAACCGGCGCGGATGGGCCCGGCCCCGGCCGTCCAGGAGGTGGTACGGCCGCTCGGTGACGGCGAGGCCCCCGGTCTCGTAGGCCGTGCCCGGGGGACCGTCGATCCGGTACGCGGACACCTGGTCGGTGTCGAGCAGATGGCGCAGCAGCGGATCGGCGGTGCACCTGAGGTCCGGCTCGGGCAGCCGGGCCTCGATCAGTGTGGTCGCCCGCACCGGCTCACCCGGTACCGCCTCCGAACGCGCCACGAACAACTGGGCGTTGGTGTCGAGCCGCACCTGCACCCCGGGGCCGAGCACCGTGAGCACCCCCGCCTCGATCAGGGCCGTCATCTCCTCGATCCGCGACACCGGCGGCCCGATGGACAAGAACGCGTTCAGCGGCGTGTACCAGCCCTCCAGGTCGTCACGGTGGGAGTCGCCCGCCAGACCGCCGTGGTCGACGACGAGCCGGATCTCGTTGCGCAGGTCGCGCAGCACGTCCAGCGCGGCCTTCAGCGGACCGCTGACGTTGCCCTCGCGCGCCGCCACGACGTCCCGGGCCAGGTGGTCCAGCAGCCACGCCCGGAAGTCGGCCCGGCCGGTGAACGTACGGCCCCTGAGCGGATGGGCCAGCCGGTCCCAGTCCCAGCGCTCGGCCTCGGTGATCCCGGACTCGGCCAGCAGCGGTGCCGGGTCCGCGTCCGGCCCGAGGGCGGCCCAGCGCTCGGTGAAGCGTGCGCGTTCCGCCTCCTGTCCGCGCGCGGCGAGCAGGGCGCCGTAGTGGACGCCTTCCACCTCGCGGGAGATCAGCGGCCACACGTCGGCGCGGAAGTCGACCCGTTCACCCCGTGCGGCGCGGCGGCGCAGCGCGGCGACGCGGTCGGCGTCGAGGAACCGGGGGAGGTGGCGTCCGTGCGCGCCCTTCTCGTTCTCGCCGCGGGCGTGGTAGGGCACACCGCGGCGGGAGAACGCGTACAGCCGCGGCTCCTGCCCCGAAGGCCGGTACACGAGACGGCCGTCCCCCTGTACGAAGGTTCCGCCCCGGCCCGCGGTCAGCAGCGTCATGTGGTCGAAGAAGTTCAGGCCCAGCCCCCGCAGCAGCACGTTGCGCCCCGGGCGTACACCGCTCAGGTCCACGTCGGCGGGGTTGGCCGGGGCGAAGTAGGCGAGGTGGTGGATCCGGGCCAGGCTCGCGGTACGCGCGTCGCGCCGGGTGAGCCGGGACGGCAGATGCCCCTGCGCCAGCACGACCGCGTCCAGACGGTTGAGCCGGACCCCGTTCTCCAGCCGGACGCCCTGCGGGCCCGAGGGCGAGCCGTGGGTGTCGGCCATGGCGACCGCCCGCGAGCGGTGCGCCACCACCCTGATGTGTCCGGGCGCGTCGGCGACGACCCGCCGGAAGCAGTCGTCGAGGTAGTGGCCGTAGAAGGCGCGGCTGGGGTAGGCGTCGGGGCCGAGGGCGCGGGCCTCGGCGATGGTCTCGGGCCCGTACCGCTCGACGTCGCCCAGCAGCGCGAGGCCGCGGGCCCACTCGTACAGCGAGGGGCCGGGCTCGACGGGGCCGTCGATGCCCACGCTGTCGTCCGTGAACACAGTGATCTGGGACGTCACGGTGTTCATCAGCAGATGGCGGGACTGCGCGGTGCGCCAGACAGCCCCCGCCCCGGGAGGCGACGGGTCGATCATGTGCACCACGAGGACGTCGTGGGAGGGCGCGTGGCGCTCGTTCGCGCAGAGCCGTTCCAGGACCGACAGTCCGCGTGGTCCGGCACCGACGACGGCGATCTCCAGCCGGCGTTTCGTCATGGGGACTCTCCTTCTCTCAGAGGGGGGCGGCACGTCGTCGTGCGGGCGGGGGGAATGTGCGGGGGCTCGTGTGAGGAGGCGCGTCAGGCCGCCGTACCGCCGACGGGGCAGCCCTCGGCGACGCGCAGTACCAGTTTTCCGGCGACCTTGCCCGCCTCCAGCCTCCGGTGGGCCTCGGCGGCCTCGCCCAGCGGCAGCACCTCCGTGGCCCGGGGACGCAGCGTCCCGTCGGCCACCAGGGTGTTGATGTGCGCGGCCGCGTCGGCGAGTTCGTCGGGCCGGGCGTTGGAGATGGCGAAGCCGTGCACCGACCGGTCGTGGAGGTACAGCGCCCCGGTCGGCAGCACCGGCCGGGTCCGCAGACCGGCGAGGACGACGGCGCGCCCGCGCGGGGCGAGGAGGTCCACCGCCGTCTCCAGGTCGTTGCTGCCGGAGGTGTCGATGTGCAGGTCAACACCTCCCGGGGCGTACGCGCGGATCGACCGCGGCGCCCCGGGGTCCCGGTAGTCCACGACATGGTTGGCGCCGAGCCCCCGGCAGTGGTCCGCGTCCTCGGCGGAGGCGACGGCCACCACGCGCGCACCGGCCTGAGCGGCCATCACCACCGCGGCGCCGCCGACGTTTCCCGCGCCCCCGAGGACGACGACCGTCTCGCCCGCGCGCATCCGCCCGTGGGTGAAGAGCGCGAGGTAGGCGGTCGAGGCCGGGTGGGACAGCGCCACCGCGTCCACCGCGTCGGCGCCCTCCGGCAGCCGGTACAGCCGGTCGGCGGGCACCGCCACCCGCTCGGCGGCCGCGCCCTGACGGCCCGCGTGCCCCAGGCTGCTGCACCACACCCGGTCTCCGGCGGCGAAGCCCGGTGCTCCGGGCCCGGCCCGGGAGACCGTGCCCACCACGTCCCGTCCGATGACGAAGGGGAAGGGCACGGGCGTGCGCCACGCGCCCGACCGCACGAAGGTGTCGACGTGGTTGACGGCGGTCACCTCGACGTCCACGAGCACGTCGTCGGGACCTGGCCGGGGCGGGGGCACCTCACCGACCTGGATGAGGTCAGGGGAACCGAGCTCTTCGACGTAGGCGGCACGCATGGTGCTGGATTCTCGTCGCGCCCGGCCCCTCCGACCGGTTGAGGGCGCGGTACCGTCCAGGACCCGTCACCTCCGTGTCCTGGGTCCGTCACCTCGGCCACCGATCCGTCAGGTCGCCGCCACCGATCCGTCGGGCCGGCGCCGCCGGGTACGCGTACGGACCCGGACAGTCCCAGGGCGCTTCCAGGCCCGGAGCCGTTCCGTACACATGGCGACGCGTCAACTTTGGCGCATTCCCGTCGAGTCCGCGCGGAACAGGAACCTGGACATCTATCATCCTGGTTATGCGGATGGGTGAGGGAGTCGAGTGGGGCCTGCACTGCTGTCTGGCGCTGGCCTGGCTCGAAGACGACGAACCGGTGCCGACGGCGACACTCGCGGCCTGGTTCGGGCTGCCGCCCGCGTACCTGAACAAGCGTCTGCAAGCCCTGGTCCGGGCGGGCATCCTCAGCTCCACGGCCGGGGCCCGGGGCGGCTTCCGGCTGGCCCGCCCCCCGGAGCGGATCACCCTCATGGACGTGGTCACCGCCATCGAGGGACGGGACGACGTCTTCCGCTGCACCGAGATCCGGCAGCGGGCGGAAGAGGAGGAGACCGCCGAGCTCATCCAGGAGTTCCAGCGGCCCTGCGGAGTCGCCTCCGCGATGCGCCGGGCCGAACTGGCCTGGCGCCGTGAGCTCGCCGGACAGAGCGTGGCGGACCTGATGGCGGCCGCGCCCCCTGGGGCGGCCGACCGCAACCGGCGCCGCTACACCCGGACGAGCCGCTGACCGCACGCCCGCACGAGGCGCCGACCGTACCCGCCGTGCCGAGCCGCCCGCCACGCGGCTCCCACCCCCGCGCACACCTGTAAGGAGAATCTGGATGTCTGATGTCTCTGTTTCGTCCGACCGCCCGGCCGTCGGCCGGGAGTCGAAGACCGAGCCGGGGGGACTCTCCTCCACCCTGGTCCTGGCCTTAGGCACGTTCGCCGTCGGCACGGACGCCTTCGTGGTGGCCGGGTTCCTGCCCTCCATGGCCGACTCCCTGCACGTGTCGGCGGCGCGGGCCGGCCAGTCCGTCACCGTGTTCGCGGGCGCCTACGCCGTCCTCTCACCGGTGCTCGCCACCGCCACCGCGCGCCTGCCGCGCCGGACCCTGCTGGTGCTCGCCCTGCTCACCCTCGGCGTGGCCAACCTCGGCTCGGCGCTGGCACCGAACTTCGCCGTACTGATCGCCAGCCGGGTCCTGGCAGCCGCGGGCGCCGCCGCCTACACACCCTGCGCCGGTGCGGTGAGCGCCGCGCTCGTCCGCCCCGAACTCCGGGCCCGCGCCCTGGCCGTGGTCGTCGGGGGCCTCACCGTCGCCACCGCGCTCGGGGTACCCCTCGGCAACCTGGCGAGCCACTGGCTGGGATGGCGGACCGCCCTCGGCCTGGTGGCCGCGCTGTGCCTGCTCGTCGCCGCCTGGCTGCGGGTGATCATGCCCGCGCTGCCCGGCAACGCGCGCGTGCCCCTGCGCACCCGGCTCGCGGTGCTGCGCCGTCCGGCCGTACTCGCCGTACTGCCCCTCACCGTGCTCGGCATGGGAGCGTGCTACACCGCCTACGCCTACAGCGTCCCCGCCCTCGCCGCGGTGGACATCCCGGAGAGCGCGCTGCTCTGGATGCTCTTCCTCTACGGCCTGGGCGCCGTCATCGGCAACCTCGCCGCCGGCTACGCGACCGACCGCTGGGGCTCCGTCCGGGTCCTGACCACCGGATACGTCTGCATGGTGCTCGCCCTCGGCCTGCTGGCCTGGCTCGCCGCCGCCGATGTCTCGCTGCGCGTGGCGGTCGGCCTGCTGGTCCTGCTCTGGGGAGCGAGCAGCTGGTGCCAGACGCCCCCGCAGCAGCACCGGCTCATCGAGGTCGCGCCCCAGGAGGCCCCTCTGGTGGTCTCCCTGAACTCCTCCTCGATCTACCTCGGCATCGGCCTCGGCACCGTGCTCGGCGGGCTCACGCTCCCGGCCGGAATGGCGACCGTGTACGGACTCGGCGCCGCCCTGGCGTTCGTGGCCCTGCTCTTCCTGCGCGTCACGGCACGCTCGGCCGCCCGCGCGGACTGAGCCGTACCCGATGTCCGCAGCGGCCCGGACGACCAGAGTCCCGGCCGCCGTTCCACGTCGTGGCGCCGCACACCCGCCGGACCACCCCGGCACGCGGCCCCGGACGACCGGCGCGGAGGCGACCCTGCTGCCCCGGTTCTCACGACGACGGCCCGGCCCCCGACGCGCCCGCGCACCTCGGCGGACGCGGGGCCCGGCCAGAACCCGCCCCCGCCCCAGGGGGACCCACGTCGAAGAAACCGAGAGGCTGGAGAGAAAGATGACCGAGTACGCGACAGCTGACCGCGCGGAGCAGACGGAGACCGCCGCCCCGCCCACCGTCCTGGAGCCCGGGACCGGCGACACCGCGCCCCGCCTGACCGGCGCCCAGGCCCTCATCCGCGCGCTGGAGGAAGCCGGGGCCGACACCGTCTTCGGCATCCCGGGCGGTGCGGTCCTGCCCGCCTACGACCCGCTGATGGACTCCGTCAAGCTCCGGCACATCCTGGTCCGCCACGAGCAGGGCGCCGGCCACGCGGCCACCGGATACGCCCAGGCCACCGGCAAGGTCGGCGTCTGCATGGCCACGTCCGGGCCGGGCGCCACCAACCTGGTCACGGCCATCGCCGACGCCTACATGGACTCGGTGCCGATCGTCGCCGTCACGGGGCAGGTGCCCTCCTCGTCGATCGGCACCGACTCCTTCCAGGAGGCGGACATCTGCGGCATCACCGTGCCGATCACCAAACACAACTACCTGGTCACCGATCCGGCCGACATCCCGCGCGTGATCGCGGAGGCGTTTCACGTCGCCTCCACCGGCCGCCCCGGTCCGGTCCTGGTCGACATCACCAAGGACGCCCTCCAGCGACCGGCCGCGTACTGCCCGCCGCAGCGGACCGAACTGCCCGGCTACCAGCGCGTCGGCAGGCCGCACGAACGGCAGATCCGCCAGGCCGCCGAGCTGCTCCTGGCGGCCGAACGCCCGGTCCTCTACGTCGGCGGAGGCGTCGTCAAGGCCGGGGCCGCCGACGAGCTGAGGTCCCTCGTGGAGCTGACCGGGGTCCCCGTCGTCACCACCCTGATGGCACTGGGCACCATCCCGGCGGGCCATCCCCGCTGCCTGGGCATGCCCGGCATGCACGGCACGGTGGCCGCGGTGACCGCCCTCCAGAAGGCGGACCTGATCTTCGCCCTCGGCGCGCGCTTCGACGACCGGGTGACCGGCAAACTGGACAGCTTCGCCCCGCACGCCGGAATCGTGCACGCGGACGTCGATCCGGCCGAGATCGGCAAGAACCGCGCCGCCGACGTGCCGATCGTCGGCGACGCCCGCGAGGTGCTGGAGGCCCTGCTCCACGTCGTCCGCTCCGAGCGCGAGGCGGGCAACCACGGCGACTACACCGCCTGGTGGGAACGGCTCGACGACTGGCGGACCCGCTACCCGCTCGGCTACGAACCCGCCCCCGAGGGCCGCCTGTCACCCCAGCAGGTCATCGAACGGATCGGCCGGCTCGCCCCCGAGGGGACCGTCTTCGCGGCGGGCGTCGGCCAGCACCAGATGTGGGCCTCGCAGTTCCTCCGCTTCGAGGAGCCCCGCCACTGGCTGAACTCCGGGGGAGCGGGCACCATGGGCTACGCCGTCCCGGCCGCGATGGGCGCCAAGGCCGGCCGCCCGGACGCCACCGTGTGGGCCGTCGACGGCGACGGCTGCTTCCAGATGACCAACCAGGAGCTCACCACCTGCGCGCTCAACAACATCCCGATCAAGGTCGCCGTCATCAACAACGGCGCCCTCGGAATGGTCCGCCAGTGGCAGACCCTCTTCTACGACCAGCGCTACTCCCACACCGCGCTGCACCGGCCTCCGGCCGCGTCCGGCGCCGCCGCGCCCGTGCACGGCACCCGTGTGCCCGACTTCGTGAAGCTGGCCGAGGCGATGGGCTGTGTCGGCCTGCGCTGCGAGGACCCGTCCGACCTCGACGCCGTCATCCGGAAAGCCAACGCCGTCGACGACCGGCCCGTCGTCGTGGACTTCATCGTCCACCAGGACGCCATGGTCTGGCCGATGGTCGCCGCCGGCACCAGCAACGACGAGATCCGGTCCGCGCTGGGCGTGCGCCCCGACTTCGGTGACGTGGCCGACTGAACACCTCGTACGAGGGCCCGGCGGCCGGCCCGTGAAAGGGCCGGCCGCCGGGCCCCGCCCGCTCAGCCGGCGGCGCCCTCGGGCCCGGCCAGCAGCCGGGCCAGCTCCAGTCGCTTGACCTTGGTGGTGGCGGTGTGCGGCAGCTCCTCCAGCCGCCGCTGCACCGGCTCCGCCAGCTCCGGCAGATCCACCACCGCGCTCCGCCACCGGGCACGGTCGAGCGGCGCGTCCCCGCGGGTGCACACCACGGGGACCGGCGCCCCGCCGCCGCCCGGGACGATGATCACCTCCAGCAGCTCCGGAAGCCGCGTGAACAGCTTGTCCTCCAGTTCCAGCGTGCTGCTGATGCCCGGGATCTCGTCCACCTCCCGGTCCAGCAGGTGCACGCACCCCCACCGGGTGCGGTAACCGAGGTCCCCCATCCGCCACCAGCCGTCCGCCGAGAACTGCCCGTCGAACCGCTCCTGTTCGCCGAGGTAGGTGACGATCTGCCCGCCGCTGCGCGCCTCGATGTGACCGGGGGAGTCCTTGGTGGGCGTGCGCCCGTCCCGGCTCACCACCCGCACCTCGGTCAGCCCGGAGAAGTTCCGGCCCACGCACCTGCCGTCGGCGCCCACTCGGTGGCGCCGGGTGTAGGTCCGCGCGCAGACGGCCCCGGTCTCGCTCTGCCCGTACGTCTGCGCGAAGAACGGCATGCGCCGCTCCGAGGCACCCAGCAGCGTGTCCACCGTACGGGGGTGGATGGCGTCGAAGGTGTTGCTGAAGCAGCGCACCCGGGCCAGCGGCCTGGCGGGATGGTCAGCCAGCACCTCCCAGTGCAGCAGCGTGTTGGGGTGCGACTCGACCATGCCCGGAGGGATCCGGGAGAAGAGCTGGGCCACCCGCTCCGGATCGTCGTCCCGCAGCACGATGAGCGGATGACCACGCGACGCGAACAGCGCCGCCCCGCTGATCATCCTCGAATGCGCGAACGAGACGTGGACGGCGATGGGTTCGCGGCGGCTCACCGGCGCGAGCAGGACCGACTGAGGGCGGCAGCGGGCCTGGATCGTGTGCCCGGTCTGGACGGCCAGTTTCGGCAGCCCGGTGGTGCCCGAGGTGTGCGTGATCAGCGCCGGGAGGTGCTGCGGCCGGGTCACCGGGCGGACGCGCGCGACCCCGGCGAGCGCGTCCAGCGAGACCGCCTCCGGGAAGCTCCCGGCCGCCAGCAGCACCCGTTCCGTCAACTCGAACACGTCGGACGGCAGTTCCTTTTCCAGCTTCGCCTGGTCGGTCACCAGGGTCGGCCGGCGCAGCCGCCCCAGCAGCCGGGCGACGGTCTCGCCGTCCAGCTTCGGCGACAGCAGGACCGGCACAGCCCCGACACGCGCCACGCTGTAGGCGAGCAGGGAGATGTCGAAGTTGTCCGACTTGTGGACGACCACATGGTCCCCGGGGCGCACCCGGGAGGCCCACAGCCGGGAGGCGAGGTCGTCGACCAGATCCGCGATCTCGGTCAGAGTCACCCGGTGTCCCAGCTCCGGCGCGATGTCGAGCGTGTGGTCCAGGTAGACGGGGTTCGCGGGATGACGCGCGGCCGCCCGGTCGAAGACCGTGCCGAGCCGGATGCCCTTGTTGCCGATGCGTTGCAGGAACATGCTTCTCTTCCCGTTCGGTTGGTCTCGGAACGACACGCACCCGGACGTGGCCACGGGCGGTCGGCGGGCCGGTCTGTGTACGGGGTGCCGGTCGGCAGACGGGTGGCGGGGGCGTCGCTACCGCCGGGGCGGCGTCCCGCTGCCGTCGGCCAGCAGACGGGCGAGCTCCAGGCGCTTGATCTTCGTCGTGGCGGTCTGCGGCAGATCCCCGAGCCGCCACTGCACGGGCTCCGCCATCGGCGGCAGGGCGGCCGCCGCGCGCTTCCAGGCCACCGGGTCGAGGGGCTTGTCGTCCCTGGTGCACACCACGGGTACGGCCCTGCCGTCCGGTCCGGGGATGATGATGGCCTCGGTGAGCTCCGGCAGCTTCCCGAAGAGCGTGTCCTCGGCGGCGAGCGTGCTGCCGAACCCCTCGATGAGGTCGACCTCGCGGTCCAGCAGGTGCACGCAGCCCCACCGGGTCCGGTAGCCGACGTCGCCCATGCGCCACCAGCCGCCGTCGGACACCTGGGCGTCGTACCGTGCCCGCTCCCCGAGGTAGGTGACGATCCGTCCGTCGCTGCGGACCTCGATGTAGCCGGGGTTCCGCGCGGAGGACGGGTTCCCGTCGCGGCTGACCACCCGTACGTCCGTCATCCCGGGGAACGGCATGCCGACGCACCGGCCGTCGTCGTCCAGGGTGCGGCGCCGGGTGAATCCCCGTACCACCGCCGGGCCCACCTCGCTCTGCCCGTACAGCTGCCCGAACATCGGAGCCCGGCGCCTGCTCGCCCGCAGCAGCCGGTGCACGGTGCGCGGGTGGATGGCGTCGAAGGTGCTGCTGAACAGCTTGACGTTGGACAGCGGTCCGCGCGGGTCGTCCGCCAGCTCCTCCCACTCCATGAACGAGTTGGGGTGCGCCTCCAGGATGCCCGGCTTCAGCCGGGCGAACAGATCACCCACCCGCTTGGGGTCCGGATCGCGGAGCACCACGAGGGGGAAGCCCCGGCGCAGCGCCACGGCGAGCGCGGTCACGAGCCGCGAGTGCACGAAGGAGACATGGATCGCGATGGTCTCCCGGCCCGGTATCAGCGGCCGGGTGACGGAGGCCTGGGGGCGGTAGCGCGACTGGAGACTGAACCCGGTGTGCACGGCCAGTTTGGGCGTACCCGTGGTGCCCGAGGTGTGGGTGATCAGCACCGGGTGCCGGGCGGGCATGACGACCGGGGCGACACGCTCCACGCCCGCCAGCGCGGCCAGCTCCAGACAGCCCGGGTGGCTGCCGGAGGTGAGGATCACCCGCTCGGCGAGACCGGCCACCTCCGCCGGCAGCTCGTTCTCCAGCTTCTCCTGATCGGTGATCAGGTACGGCCGGTCCGTCCGGCGGACCAGCTCGGCGACCGTCTCGCCGTCGAGCGCCGGTGAGAGCAGCACCGGCACGGCGCCGATGCGCGCCGCCGCGCAGGCCAGCAGCATGATGTCGAAACCGTCGGACTTGTGGACGACGACACGCTCGCCCGGACGGACCCTCGCTGCCCACAGCCGGGACGCGATGTCGTCCACCACGTCCGCCACCTCGGCGACGGTCGCCCGGCGGCCCAGCTCCGGTGCGATGTCGAGGTCGTGGTCCAGGACGAGGACGTTCGCTCCGTGCCGGGAGGCGGCCCGTTCGAAGAGCCGCCCGAGTTGAATACCCTGATTTCCGATACGCTGAAGAAGCATCTGCGTCCTTCTCTGCCACGGCTTTTCTGTGTGCCTTCGACCGACAGGTGGCAGTCCGCGGAAATGGACGTCCTGGAAACAAGCGGACCGCACGGAACGGAAATCAGATCACCGTTTCTCGATGACATCCTTGATACGCCGAAGGGTGGCGGCGAGATCGCCGTCGATCTTCTCCCCCCACTCCGCGAAGAATCGCCTTTTCCCGTTCTCGTCCATCTCCGCGGTGATCCCGACGACGCCCTCGGTGGCCGTGCCCATCCGGAAGTGGTGGGTCAGCACGCTCCCCTCGCCGTCCTCCTCGACGTCGAAGCCCCACACGCTGTCCTGCGTGACCCCGGCCGCGTTGTGCATGGCCCAGCGGAAGGAACGCCCCGGCTCGGCGGCCACCACCTCCGCCCTGGTGGTCCACCCCCCGCGCACCACCGGGGCCCAGGGGACGACCCCCGGACCGCGTACGTTCTCCCCCTGGAACACGGCACCCACGGCACCGGGTTCCCCGAGGACCCAGGACCCGCCCCGGCATTCCGGACTCCACTCACCGCTGCGCGGCAGATCGCTGATCACCGAATAGACCTCATGAGGTGCGGCCGCAATACGAATTGCGGCCCGCGACCGAAACAGAGGCGTCTTTTCGTCGTTGATCTCACTCATGCCGAGGATACTGACAGAGCCTTCGGGGGGCGGGTCAAGGTAAGGGCCACGGGTACGTCAAGTCGAATTGCGTGCGCGAAGCCGGACACGGAGGGCGTGCGCGGCACGGCCGCCGCCCGCCGCTGACCCGCCGCCGTCCTGGACGACCCACGGCCCCGCCCGTCCACCCCTCGCACGGGGGTGGACGGGCGGGGCGCGTCCACCCGCGCGCCCCGGTCAGCCGCCCCCGAAATCGGGTCGCCCGTGCTCGCCGCGTCCGGTACGGTCGCGGCGTCGTCTCCCCGCCGGGAGCCCACGAGTCCGGTGCGGCCCCGGCGATTCCCACGTAGAGAGCAGGTTCGGTCCATGGCATGTCGTATCAGTGAACTCGTGCTCGGCTGCCGTGACCCCGAGGTGCTGGCGCGGTTCTGGTGCGAGGTCCTGGACTTCGTCGTACTCGACCGCGAGGACGACGGCACGTTGGAGATCGGACCGCGCGAGGGGTTCGGCGGTCCGCAGCCGACGATCATCCTCAGCCGCAGGGACGAGCCGGAGGAGGGGAAGCCCCGGCTGCACATCGATGTCAACGCCACCGACCGCGACCAGGACGCCGAACTCGCACGCCTTCTGGCACTCGGCGCGCGCCCTGCCGACATCGGCCAGACGGGGGAGGAGCAGTGGCACGTCCTGGCCGACCCCGAGGGCAACGAGTTCTGCCTGCTGAAGGCCCGCATCAACCCGCTCTGACGCTCATCGGTCACGCCCCGCGCGGGCCGGCGAAGGCGGGGTGGCCGAGGACGACGAGCGCCGGTTCGTCGTCCCGGTCCCCTTTCCCCGTGGGCGGCCGTTCGCCTCGGACACCCGATGCGGTACGAAGTGCGGTGTGAACGAACAGACCCGGCCCGCGACCCACCGCGTGTTCATCGCCCTCGCCCCGCCCGACCACGCCAAGGAAGAACTCGCCCGGCTGCTGCGCCCCGCCTACGGCACCCACCCTCACCTGCGGTGGAACCGCGTCGAGGACTGGCACATCACCCTGGCGTTCCTCGGGGAACTGCCGGCCGAGACGGTGCCGCTCCTGCGCCGGCCGCTCGCCGGCCTCGCGGCGGCCCACCGACCGCCCCGGCTGTCCCTGCGCGGCAGCGGGAACTTCGACGACCGGGTGCTGTGGACCGGGATCGACGGTGACCTCGACGCGCTGCACACGCTCGCCACCGATGTGCGTACCGTCGTCAAGGACTGCGGTGTCGCCTTCGAGGGCCGCCCCCTGTGGCCCCATCTGACCTTGGCCCGCGCCCGCCGGGGAGACAGGACCTCGGCGGCGGAGATCGCCGAGGGGCTCGCCGGATTCACCGGCCGACGGTGGCCAGCCGAACGCCTGCACCTGGTCGGCAGCAACGTGGGCCGCAGTCATGGGCCGATCCACTACCGCGACATCGCGGCGTGGCCTCTGGGCGACGGCGAGCACACCGGGTCCTGATTCGGATCCGGTGTGCTCGCCGAGACGAGACGATCGCCGCACATGACGTCGTGTCATAGGGCGTGCCGGGGTCAGCCCGTGGCGTCGAGGTCCTGGGAGAGAAGAGCCGCCAGCTCCTCGACGGCCTCCTGCCCCCCGTCACCGACGGCGGTCAGGACCACGGAGTCGCCGTGCCGCGCGGCCAGGGCGAGGACCGAGAGCATGCTCCGGGCGTCGACCGGCTCGCCTCCGTCCCGCGCGATCGTCACCTTGACGGGCTGGCGGGTGGCGGCCTGGACGAACACCGAGGCGGGGCGGGCGTGCAGGCCCCTGGGGGAGCCGACGGTGACGGTGCGCTGGTACATGGATCACTCCTGTGGGACGGACATGCGACCGCGTGCCCCGGAGCCGGCTCCGCCTCCGTTCCAAGACGGAGCCGGCAACCCGGGGTGGCGCGGATGAGACGGACGGAGGTCAGGCGGCGACGGACGCCTTGGGCTTCCCGGGCGCCGCGGCGGCCTCCGGCGAGGTCCGGCGCGTTCCCTTGAGTACGACCACGAGAGCGGCCGACACCGCCGTACCCACGGCGATGGCCAGCAGGTAGAGGAACGGTTCCCCGATCAGCGGCACGACGAAGATTCCGCCGTGCGGCGCGCGGAGCGTGCAGCCGAAGGCCATCGACAGGGCACCGGTGACCGCTCCGCCCGCCATGACCGAGGGGATCACCCGCAGCGGGTCGGCCGCGGCGAACGGGATCGCGCCCTCCGTGATGAACGAGGCGCCCAGCACCCAGGCCGCCCTGCCGTTCTCCCGCTCGGTGTGGGTGAACAGCCTGCCGCGTACGGTCGTGGCGAGTGCCAGAGCGAGCGGCGGGACCATGCCCGCCGCCATGACGGCCGCCATGACCTTGAGGCTGCCGGGCGTCGGGTCGGCCAGGCCGCCGACGGCGAAGGCGTAGGCGACCTTGTTGAGCGGGCCGCCCATGTCGAAGCACATCATCAGGCCGAGGACGACGCCCAGGATGACCGCGTTGGAGCCGGACAGACCGTTCAGCCAGTCGGTGAGCGCGTTCTGGAGCGAGGCGATCGGCTTGCCGACCACGATGAACATCAGGAAGCCGACGGCTATGGACGCGAGCAAGGGGATCACGAGCACCGGCATGATGCCGCGCAGCGTGGGGTGCACCTTCACCCGCTGGATCGCCATCACCACGGCACCGGCCAGGAGCCCGGCGACCAGACCGCCCAGGAAGCCCGCGTCGATGGTCAGCGCGATCGCGCCGCCCACGAAGCCGGGGACGAGGGCGGGCCGGTCCGCCATGCCGTACGCGATGTAACCCGCCAGCACCGGGACGAGGAAGCCGAACGCGGCGCTGCCGATCTGGTTGAGCAGGGCGGCCCAGCTGTCGGCCTCGCCCCAGACGAAGTGGTCGGCCACCGACTTGGCACCGGCGATCTCGTAGCCGCCGATAGCGAAGGACAGGGCGATCAGGAGCCCGCCCGCCGCGACGAACGGCACCATGTAGCTGACGCCGGACATCAGGTAGGTCCGCAGCCGGACACCGATGTGCGTACGGTCGCCACCGGCCGCGCCACCACCGCTTCCGTCCGGGGTGGGACCCTCGGCGAGGGCGGTGATCTCGCCGCGCTCGGCCTTGCCACGGGCCTCGGCGATCAGCTCGCCGGGCCGGCTGATCCCGGCCTTCACCCCGACGTCGACGACCGGCTTTCCGGCGAACCGTGCCTTCTCGCGCACCTCGACGTCATGGGCCCAGATCACGGCGTCCGCCGAGGCGATGACGGCGGGATCCAGCCGGTCGAACCCGGCCGAGCCCTGTGTCTCGACGCTGATCTCGACGCCTTCGGACCGGGCGGCGCTCTCCAGCGCCTCGGCGGCCATGTAGGTGTGGGCGATACCGGTGGGACAGGACGTGACGGCGACGATACGGAACGGCTCGTCCGGCGCCGTGTCGGAGACATCGGAGGACGGCACGCCGGAGGCGGCGGACGGAGCCGCGTCGGAGACCACGGAGGCGGGGTCCCGCTCACCACGGATGAGCGCCGCGGCACCGGCGCTGTCCCGCTCGGCACGCAGCGCGGCGGTGAACTCGGGGTCCGTCAGCCGCCGGGCCAGCCCCGACAGGATGGTGAGATGGGCGTCGTCCGCTCCGGCCGGTGCGGCGATCAGGAAGATCAGGTCGGCCGGGCCGTCCGCGGCGCCGAAGTCGATGCCCCGGCCACTGCGGCCGAAGGCGAGTGTCGGGACGGCGACGTGCTCGCTGCGGCAGTGCGGAATGCCGATCCCGCCGTCCAGACCGGTCGGCATCTGGGCCTCCCGGGCCGCCACGTCGGCGAGGAAGCCGTCGAGGTCGGTGACGCGGCCGGCCGCGACCATCCGTTCTGCCAGGGACCTGGCGGCATCGTTCTTCGTCTCGGCGGACAGATCGAGATCGACCAGTTCCGCGGTGATCAGCTCACTCATCGCGGGGCTCCTTGCTCGTGGACCGCCGGGCGGGCGGCTCGGGGGACGGTGGGGACGTGGAGGCGGTTGCGTCTACGCGGGGGACGAGCGGTCATGGAGCCGGCTCCGTCAGAGCGCGGTCCATGGGGATGTCCGTGGTCGTGGTGACCGAGGACAGATCGAGGTCCGCCGGGGTGGGCATGACGCTCCCCGGCAGCTGGACGGCAGCGGCCCCGTGGGCCACCGCGGCGGCGAGGGCGGCCGGGCCGGTGCCGCCGGCGGCGAGGAACCCCGCCAGGGAGGCGTCCCCGGCGCCGACGTTGCTGCGGACGGCGTCCACCCGCGCACGGCCGAAGTGCGCTCCGGAGCCGTCGACCAGCAGTTGCCCGTCGGCCCCGAGGCTGGCCAGGACGCACCGCGCACCACGCGCGCGCAACTCCTCGGCGGCCTTGACGGCCTCCCCGACCGTGGCAAGCGGGCGGCCGACGGCCTCGGCGAGCTCCTCGGCGTTCGGTTTGATCACGTCCGGCCGCTCCCGCAGTGCCGCGACGAGGGCGGCACCCGAGGTGTCCAGGGCGATCCGGGCACCGGCGCGATGGCTGCGCGCGACCAGTTCGGCGTACCACTCGGGGGGCAGCCCGCGGGGCAGGCTGCCGCAGCAGGCGATCCAGTCCGTGGCCGCCGAGCGCGCCCGTACGGCATCCAGCAGGCCCTCGGCCTCCTCCGCCGTGATCTCCGGTCCGGCCGCGTTGACCTTGGTGAGCGTGCCGTCCGGCTCGACGAGCGTGACGTTGATACGGGTGCTGCCGGCGATCGGCACCCCGGCGGCCTCGATGCCGTGCTCGCCCAGCAGCCGGGCGAGCAGGGCGCCTTCCGGCCCGCCGAGCGGTGCGACCGCGACCGTACGGTGGCCGGCCGCCGCGACCGCGCGCGAGACGTTGATGCCCTTGCCGCCGGGATCGACACGGTCGGCGGTGGCCCGCAGGACGGCGCCACGGGTGAGGGCGGGCAGCTCGTAGGTGCGGTCCAGGCTGGGATTGGGTGTGACGGTGAGGATCATGCGCGTACTACTTCCGTGCCCCGGCTCTCGATGGAGAGGGCGTTCTCGGGGCTGAGCCCGGTGTCCGTGATGAGCAGGTCGATGCCGTCCAGGTCGCCGAAGCGGGCGAAGTGCTCCTGGCCGAACTTGGCCGAGTCGGCGAGGAGCACCACCCGGCGCGCCGCGGAGATCACGGCACGTTTCACCGCCGCCTCGGCGAGGTCCGGAGTCGTCAGGCCCCCGTGGAGGGAGAAGCCGTTGGTGGCGAGGAAGACGACGTCCGCGTTGATCTGGCTGTAGGCGCTCAGGGCCCAGGCGTCCACCGCCGCCCGGGTCCGGTGGCGGACGCGGCCACCGACCAGATGCAGTGAGATGCCCGGATGGTCGGCGAGACGGGCCGCCACCGGCAGGGCGTGGGTCACCACGGTGAGGACGGAACCGAGGGGGAGGGCGGCGGCCAGTCTGGCCGTCGTCGTCCCGGCGTCGATGATCACGTTGCCCTCGGCGGGCAGTTCACCCAGTGCGGCGGCCGCGATGCGGTCCTTCTCGTCGGCGGCCACCGTGTCGCGCTCCGCGAGGTCGGGCTCGAAACCGAGGCGACCGGCCGGAATGGCTCCCCCGTGCACCCTGCGCAGGAGCCCGGCGCGGTCGAGCGCCTTCAGGTCGCGCCGGATCGTCTCGGCGGTCACCTGGAACTCCTCGGCGAGAGACAACACGTCCACCCGGCCGCTGTCATGGGCCAGGCGGAGGATCTCTTGCTGCCGCTCCGGTGCGTACATGTGGTTTCGTATCCGTTCCATGCCCGACTGTGTGGTTTGACGCCGAGATTACGCGCATGAGGCAAGGAAGTAAACATGTCCGGGCTTCGTGTGGGCGCAATCGGGCATCTATGGCCGGCCGGCCATGCATGACGGTCGGCGCACGACCTGGTGCGGACGTGCCCCCGCACCGCCGGGTGTGCGGCGCGCGGGAGGGCGTGGGCTCCTCGCGCAATGACCCTTTCGGCACTCCGCGCGCCCTGTCGAGGGCTCCGTGGACGCGGCGATGATGAGCCGCGATCGCACGTGATCCCAAGGCTCCGACCACCTGACTTCCCGTCAGGTGGACATGCGGTGGAAGGAATCCACGTTGTTGCTTCTCGTCTCTCCGGACAGCGTCGCCGAGGCTCTCGACTGCGCGAAAGCGGCGGAGCACCTGGACATCGTCGATGTGAAGAAGCCCGATGAGGGCTCCCTCGGCGCGAACTACCCGTGGGTCATCAGGGAGATCCGCGACTCGGTCCCCGCGGACAAGCCGGTGTCGGCCACGGTGGGAGACGTACCGTACAAGCCCGGCACGGTGGCCCAGGCGGCGCTCGGCGCGGCGGTCTCCGGCGCCACGTACATCAAGGTCGGCCTGTACGGATGCACGACCCCCGACCAGGCCGTCGAGGTCATGCGAGGGGTCGTCCGGGCGGTGAAGGACTACCGGCCCGACGCGTTCGTCGTCGCCTCGGGCTACGCCGACGCCCACCGGATCGGCTGCGTCAACCCCCTCGCGCTGCCCGACATCGCCCGTCGCTCCGGCTCCGACGCGGCCATGCTGGACACCGCCGTCAAGGACGGAACCCGGTTGTTCGACCACGTTCCGCCCGACGTCTGCGGGGAGTTCGTCCGGCTGGCCCATGAGGCCGGGTTGCTCGCGGCCCTCGCCGGCAGCGTCACGGTGGGAGACCTCGGCGCGCTGACCCGTATCGGCACGGACATCGTGGGGGTGCGCGGAGCGGTCTGCGAGGGGGGCGACCGGAACACCGGAAGCATCCAGCCGCACCTCGTGGCCGCCTTCCGCGCGGAGATGGACCGGCATGCCCGGGACCACGCGGCGGCCGCCGTCGCCGCCGCGAGCTGACCCCCGCGGTGGAGGTGACTCGGCCCCGTCGCGCGGCGGCGGGCAGCGGAGCGCGATTCGCCGTCCTCGACCCGGCGACGGGCGAGACCTTCGACGAGGCCCCCGACCAGCGTCCGGAGGAGCTGGACGCCGTCGTCGACCGGGCCCACGAGGCATGGCGCGGCTGGCGGACCGACTCCGTCGCACGGGCCACGGCCCTGTCGGCGGCGGCCGACGCCGTGGAGGCGGCCGGGGCCGACCTCGCCCGGCTGCTCACCCGCGAGCAGGGCAAGCCGCTGTCCGAGTCGTACGCGGAGGTCGCCCGCACGGCGGCCCGCCTGCGCTACTTCGCCGAGCTGGCCCCCCGGGTCCAGCCGATCACGGACGGACGGCCGGTACGCAGCGAGATCCGCTGGCGTCCCCTCGGTCCCGTCGCCGCGATCGTCCCGTGGAACTTCCCGCTCCAGCTCGCGTCGGCGAAGATCGCGCCCGCCCTCGCCGCGGGCAACACGGTGGTGGTCAAGCCCTCACCCTTCACACCCCTCGCCACACGGATGCTGGGGTCCGTCATGTCCACGGCCCTCCCCGAGGACGTACTGATGATCGTCACCGGTCGTGAACCCCTCGGTGCCGCTCTCGCGTCGCACCCGGGAATCCGGCACGTGACCTTCACCGGTTCGGTTCCCACCGGCCGGGCCGTCGCCCGGAGCGCGGCGGCCTCGCTCGCCCGGGTCACCCTGGAGCTGGGAGGCAACGACGCCGCCGTCCTGCTGGACGACGTGGACGTGGAGCGGATCGCGGACCGGCTCTTCTGGGCGGCGTTCCGCAACTGCGGGCAGGTCTGCATGGCGGTCAAGCGCGTCTACGCCCCCGCCCGGCTGTACGCCCAGGTGGTCGAGGCCCTCGCGCACCGCGCGAAGACCACCGTCGTCGGGGCCGGGCTCGCCCCGGGCTCGCGGCTGGGGCCGGTCAACAACGCCCCGCAACTGGCCCGGGTCGAACGCCGCACCGCACAGGCCCTGGCGGCCGGGGCGCGGGCGGTGACCGGCGGCGGCCGGCTGGACCGGCCCGGATACTTCTTCGCCCCGACGATCCTGGCCGACGTCCCACCGGACAGCCCGGTGGTGACCGAGGAGCAGTTCGGCCCGGTCCTGCCGGTGCTGCCGTACCGGAGCGTCGACGAGGCCGTGGAGGCGGCCAACGGCACCCGCTTCGGGCTGGGCGGCTCGGTGTGGGGCACCGACCTCGACGCGGCCGAGGCGGTGGCCGGCCGGCTGGAGTGCGGGACGGCCTGGGTCAACCACCACGCCGAACTGTCCCTCGCCCAGCCCTTCGCGGGCATCAAGGAAAGCGGTGTCGGGGTCGCGGGCGGACCGTGGGGGTTCCACGGGAACCTCAGACCCTTCGTCGTGCACCGCCCGGAGGAGGCATGACGATGAGGTTCGGCGCGGCCGTACTGCGTGCGTACGACAGCGCGTTCACCCTGGAAGAGGTGGTCCTGAACGCGGGACCGGCCGACGGTGAGGTCCTGGTCAGGATCGCGGGCTGCGGGATGTGCCGGACCGATCTCGCGGTCCGGCGTTCGGCGGGCCGCTCGCCGCTGCCCGTGGTCCTCGGCCACGAGGGGTCCGGGACCGTGGCGGAGACGGGCGGAGGGGACACCGGCCTGAGCGTCGGCGACCACGTCGTCCTGAGCTTCGACTCCTGCGGACGCTGCCGGACCTGCATGGGCGCGGCGCCCGCCTACTGCGACTCCTTCGCCTCACTCAACCTCTACGGAGGGCGCGAGGAGGGCGCGGGCAGATTCGCCGACGCGGCCGGGGGCGAGCTGGCTCCCCGGTGGTTCGGGCAGTCGTCGTTCGCCGAGTACGCGATCGTCCCGGCCCGCAACGCCGTCCGGGTCGATCCCTCGCTTCCCGTCGAACTGCTCGGGCCGCTCGGCTGCGGCTTCCTCACCGGTGCCGGGGCGGTCCTCAACTCCTTCGGTGCCGGCCCCGGCGACACCGTCGCGGTCTTCGGCGCGGGAGCGGTGGGCCTGGCCGCGGTGATGGCGGCCACCGCGTCCGGGGCGGCCACTGTGGCCGTCGACCGGCACCCCGGACGGCTGGCTCTCGCCGAGCGGCTCGGAGCGGTCCCGCTGTCCGCCGCGTCGCCCGGCCTCCCCGGCCGCCTTCGGCAACTGACCGACGGGGGCGCGCGGTACGCGCTGGACACGACGGGTTCCGCCCGGCTGATCAACGACGCGCTCCTGGGCCTGCGTCCGACCGGCCACCTCGGCCTGGTGGCCCGGCTCCACACCGCGCTGCCGATCGAACCAGGGGCACTGGACCGGGGCCGGAAGATCTCCCACATCTGCGAGGGGGACGCGGTGCCGGGACTGTTGATTCCACGCTTGACCGGGCTGTGGCAGGCCGGCCGGTTCCCCTTCGACCAACTGATCCGCACGTATCCGCTCGCCGGCGTCAACGAGGCCGAACGGGACTGCGAAGCGGGCCGGGTGGTCAAACCCGTACTGCTTCCCTAAGGGCTGTCCCGTCATCCCTGGCGGGCGCGCGACGACAGCTACGGCACCTCGCCGCGTTGTCGGAACGCCCGAATACATCCCGTACGCGGACGCCCCTCCGCCTTGCGACGCACCGCATCTGACGCCGCGCGCTGATCCGCCACGGATCACGGGACAGCCTCCACTCGACCCACACGACCCACTCGTCACAAGGGAGAACACATGGCGGACACAGCGCATCGGAAGACCGGCGTGGAAGGAGGCGTCGGCCTGACCGCTCTCATGGTCGCCGCGGCACGGGCGATCGAGACCCACCGGCACGACAGCCTGGCCCAGGACGCCTTCGCGGAGCACTTCGTGCGCGCCGCCCCGGCGTCCGCCCACTGGCCGGTGCGCATACAGCAGGTCCCGGACGGGGACGCGAACCCGCTCTGGGGGCGTTTCGCGAGGTACTTCGGTCTGCGGACGCGGGTCCTCGACGACTTCCTCCTGCGGGCGGCGCACACGGGCGGCGCACGCCAGGTGGTCCTGCTCGGCGCGGGGCTGGATTCGCGCGCCTTCCGGCTCGACTGGCCTCCCGGCTGTGCGGTCTTCGAGATCGACAGGGAAGGCGTGCTCGCGTTCAAGCACCAGGTGCTCGGCGGGCTGGCGGCCACCCCGAAGGCGGCGCGCGTACCGATCCCGATCGATCTGCGTGCCGACTGGGCCGACGCGCTGACCGACGCCGGTTTCGACCCCGGCGCGCCCAGCGTCTGGCTGGCCGAGGGGCTGCTGTTCTACCTGCCCGTCACCGCCGAGACGTACCTCATCCACACCGTGGACCGGCTGAGTGCCGGGGGCAGCGCTCTGGCGTACGAGGTCAAGCTCGAAAAGGACCTGATGGAGTACCGCGACAGCTCGCTCTACACGTCCACGAGACACCACATCGGTATCGACCTGCTCACCCTCTTCGACGGCGAACCCCGGCCCGACTCCGCCGGTGAGCTGTCCGGCAAGGGCTGGTCGACCTCGGTCCACACCCCCTTCGAGTTCACCCGTCGGCACGGGCGCGGCCCGCTGCCCGAGGAGAACGACGCGTTGGCGGGCAACCGGTGGGTGTTCGCGAACAAGCCGCCCGCGTAGAGACGCGTCACGAGGAGAGGCCCGGTCCACGAGTGCGAGGAAGGATCCCGAGATCCGTCAGGGCCGCTGCCGCCCACTCGTGCGGCACAGATTTCCGGCGGCTGTGAAGAGAGAAGACCGCCGTCACGGCACGCAGAAAATCTATCTCGGCGAGAGTAGACATGCGGGGGCGCGGAGGCTAATGTCGTGCCCGTAGCCAAGAAGTCGGGAAGGCGCGACAGACACGAACTGCCGCGCACGCAGGACCAGCAGTCAGTGGCACGGCAGTGGAGCGGCGGGGCCGGACGGATCTCGGGGTCCCCTCGCTGGCGGCCGGGCCGGGCGGCTCACCGGAGCCGCCACGCAGTACGCGGGACTCGCAGGTGCAAGCAGCTGGATCAGCAAGAGGAGAAGGAGGCAGACGCCATCAGGATCGCCCGGGGCGAGGACGTAGTCCGCCCGGGTACCGCAGGCCCCGGAACGGAAGGTGGTCCCACGGTCACGCATTCGCGATCCCCGCACGCATCCCCCTCTCCCGGGAGAGCGAGCGGTACGAGAAGCCCGGCAGCGGAATAGGCCGGGAGATGGTGTTCAAATCCCTCGGGGCCCTGGTGCCGTACGGCACCAGGGCCCCCCGACGCGTTCCCCCGACGGAGGTGCGAATGACCGCAGACCACTCCCTGAGCCGTCTTGACGACGACGACTACCCCGCCTACACCATGGGACGGGCCGCCGACATGCTGGGCACCACCCCCGCTTTCCTGCGGGCCATCGGTGAAGCCGGCCTGATCGCCCCCCTGCGCTCGGTGGGCGGCCACCGCCGCTACTCCCGCTACCAGTTGAGGATCGCCGCCCGCGCCCGCGAGCTCGTCGACCAGGGCACCCCGGTCGGCGCGGCCTGCCGCATCGTCATCCTCGAAGACCAGCTCGAAGAAGCCCAGCGCATCAACGAAGAACACCGCGACCGTGTCAGGCCGCGCGGCACGGCGGACGCCTGACCCTCCGGCCACCACGGTTTTCTCCGCGTTTCCCGACCGGAACCGGTCACGCGGCCCTACCTTCTTCGGTGAGACAGGCCCGGCGGTGCGGACGGCGCCGGTCATCGGGGAAGCGGCGGACGAGAGGATCGGCGCCGCCCGTCCGTGCCCGCCCGGCCTGTCGGGCCGAGCGGCACCCGCCGCTCACGGAGGAAGGACGCGCCATGCCCACGATCTACCGCGAACCGGACTACGTCTACGAGGACTTGGTCGACCTCGTGGAAGGTCAGCTCCGGGTCGTGGAGCTGACCGCCATCAACGCGGAGATCGGCGGTCCGGGCGAGCGGCTGTGGATGACCGAACCCGGACTCGCGGTGTCAGAGGTCTACCGGCTGTGGCACAAGGGCAAGGGCAAGGGCACGGACAAGGCCCCGGCCGAGGGAAGGTACTGGGCCGTGGACCGGGACGACGCGTGGGACGCGATGCCCCGGCTGCGCGAGGCCTTGGCCGGTGTCCTGGCCCGGCTGACCCGTCCGGGATCGGCGAGCGAGTACGCCCTGGAGCCGGGCCGCGAAGAACGGGACCTGGCGGTGCTGGCCGAGCTGGAAGCCGTCTGGCTGTCCGGCCTTTCACTCCTGGGCGAGGCATACGGCCCCCGCGCGGTGGAACGGGAGCTGAACCATGAGCTGTTCATCCCGATACAGGCGGAACTCGCCCGAGCCGGCGCACTGCGCTCCCGCATGCTCCAGGAACGGTACGGCACCGGCCCGGACGCCGCGGCGAGGGCCGCGACCGAGCTGGGCTGGGACATCGGCAAGGCCCGCAGAGCACTGGCCGCGGGCGACGAGTACCGGCAGTGGGTGCGTGACGGGGCCGCCCACGCCCGTGACCGCATCGCGGTGCGCCGTCCTCCGGGCGAGACCGGTCTGCCCGATGCGCTGGCGGCCACCCTGATGACAGCGGCGTGCGCGTACGAGGACGTGGTCCCCGGACGGCCCAGCCCCCTCCCGCTGCCGGACGAGCTGGCCCGTTGGTACGTGTTCGTCCAAGGACTCGGCGCGTGCGTCGCCGTCGCGGTGGACGACGCCTACACCCCCGACGGCAGCCCCCGGGACTACATGCGCGTCGCCCCGGTGGCCATGGTCGTCCAAGCGGGCTGGACCGTGCGCGACGGCGTGATCTTCTCACCCCTGCCCTACGCGGAGTACCCCGGCGGCATCGAGTACGACGAAGAGGCCGTTCGTGCCAGTGGCGGCACACCGCTCTCCCACGAGTCACCGTAGGCCACCGATCCGGCCAAGGGTGAGGCCGGGCCGGACGGGCGGGGCGGAGGACGCCGTGCCAGGGTCCCGCCCCGGCACCGCGTCAACGGGTGGACCGCACAGCCCGCCCCCTCCAGGGGCCGCGGGCTCACAGACTCACAGGCCGAGCTTGCTGAGGCGGTCCTCGTACCGGATGGCCAGGTCCTCGGGCTCGTCGGCCGGGTCGGCCCACATGCTCTCCAGTTCGGACCGTACGGCGGCGGGCAGCGCCTCGTAGCGCCGGGTCCAGGAGGTGCCGTCCGGCATCCAGTAGCCGACGACCTTGAAGCGCTCGGCGGGAAGCTTCAACTCCCGGCGCAGATACCGGCGTACGGCGCGCAGGGCGTCCGTCTGGCCGGCGACCCACACATAGCCGCCGGTCAGGTCCGTACCGGGCGGGACCGCGGCGCCCACCAGTTCGGCCAGGCGGCTGGGGCCGTGGCCGTTGCCGCCGTAGGTCCAGGCCGCCCGGACGCCGGGCCGGTCCGGGAGCGGCTGGACGCAGGACGGGCCGGGAACTTCGAGGACGACCCGGGTCGTGACGTGGTCCGGGGTGTTCTCGACGAGGCGTCCGACGGCGGGCAGACCGCTCAGGTCGGAGACCAGGACCTGCCAGGTGAGGTCGGCCGGGGGACTGTAGAGGCCGGTGGGGGAGTTGAGGCCGATCACGTCGCCCGGCCGGGCCGCGGCGGCCCAGCCGGAGGCCGTCCCGTGGCCGTGCAGCACGAAGTCGATGTCGATCTCACCGGTCTCCGGGCGGGCGGACCGGACGGTGTACGTGCGTACGGGGGCTTCGGGCCGCCCCTCAGGGGTTCGCCATCCGCCGTTGTCCGTCGCGTCGGGCAGGGAGACGTCGGTGCGGTCGGGGCCGTGCGGGAGGAACAGCCGGACGTATTCGTCGCCGACGCCCGTGGACGTGAACGAGGCCAGGCCCTCGCCGTGGAACGTGATGCGGACCATGGTCGTGGTGAGCGGCCGGACGCGGGCCACCACGGCGCGGTGAATGGTCATGGGTGCTGCTCCTTGGTGTGCGGGTCGGTGTGTGGATCCGTGCGCGGGCGGGAGGAGGGCCCGGTGCCGGTGTACGCGTGCCAGAGGGCGGCGTACTCGCCCGCGGAGGCCAGCAGTTCGTCGTGGGTGCCCTGCTCGGCGACCTCCCCGCGCCGGAGTATGAGGATGCGGTCCGCGTCGCGCGCCTGTTCCAGGCGGTGCGCCACGATCACGCTGGTGCGTCCCCGGACGACGCGTTCGAGAGCTGTCCGGAGAAGCGTGCGGGTCTGCGGACCGGACTGTGCGGTGGCCTCGTCGAGGACGACGAGATCCGGGTCGGCGAGGAGCGCGCGGGCCAGCGCGAGGTGCTGGACCGACCCGTCGTCGAGGGGGGTGCCGCCGGCGCCGAGGACGGTGCCGAGCCCGGACGGGGTTTCCAGCGCCCAGTCCGCTCCGGCCTCGCGCAGGGCCCGGCGGAGTTCGTCGTCGGTGGCGGTGGGCCGGGCGATCCTCAGGTTGTCCGCCAGGGTGCCGCCGAACAGATGGACCTCCTGGGTGACCAGATACCGGGACGGGGCGCGGGCGGCCTCCGCGTCGGTGGTGGTGATCTCTCCGCGGTCCGGTTCGCCCAGGCCCGCGATCAGATGGGCCAGCGTGCTCTTGCCGGAGCCGCTGGCCCCGACGAGCGCGAGGCTCGTGCCCGCGGGTACGTGGAGCGAGACATCGCGCAGGGCCTGGCGTGTGCCGTCGTACGAGAACGAGACTCCCTTCACGTCGATCGCCGGGCGGTGGCGCGTGTCCGCCGTGGCGGACCGCTCGTGGGCGTCACCTATGCGGTCTCCGGCGTCGCCGTCACGGGTGTCGCGGCCCAGGTCGGTGACACCGACGAGCCGTGACAGTCCCGCCGTCGCCCGCTGGATGTCGTCCAGGCTCCCGAGGAGCGCCCCGACAGGGCCGAAGAGGCGGTGGAAGTAGAGGGCCGCGGCCGTGGCCGTACCCACCGAGACGGCCCCGGAGCCGAGGAGCGCGAAGCCCGTGACGAGCACGGCGGCGAGGCCGAGGAACTCCGCCGCGTTGAGCAGGCCCGTGAACCGGTTGCGCAGCCGTACGCCGTCGCGCTGCCGTGCGACGGCCAGTTCGCTGTGTGCGGCCAGCGCGCCGAGGTGCCGGTCCTGGGTCCGGTACGCGCGGATCGTCTCGGCGCCGTGCACCGCCTCGATGACGGACTGGCCGCGGGCGGACTCCAGCCGGCGGACGTCCCCGTACACGAGGTGCGAGCGGGCGAGGAACCGCCGGGTGGCGAGTACGTGGACGGGCAGGCAGACCAGGCCGGCGAGTGCCAGGCGGAAGTCGAGGACCGCGAGGCCCACGAGGCTCAGCCCGATCGTGAAGCTCGCGGCGGTGACGTCGGGAAGCACGTCGGAGGCCGCGTCGGAGATCGCCTCGACATCGCGGGTCACCCGCGAGACGACATCGGAGCTGTCCGAGGACTCCAGGGTGCTCGCCGGAAGGTGGACCGCGGTCTCGAACACGTCCTCGCGCAGGGCGGCGAGGACACCCTGGACGAGGACGACCAGCATCCGGCCGCCGGCGTACGCGAGAGCGGCCCCGGCGACGGCGACGAGCACGAGGGCGACGCCGAGCACCAGGACGCGGTCCTTCCCGCCCGAGTCCGCGACGGCGTCCACGATGCCGCCGAGGAGCGGGGGAGTGGCGAGGGTGACGGCCGTACCGCCGAGCAGGGTGAGCAGTGAGGCGGCGAGCCGGCCGCGGCGCGCGCCGAGCCGCCGGACGAGCTCCTGGCGGGTGCGGCGGGCGCCGGCGACGGGCAGGGTGCCGTGCGCGGGGGTCACCTGGTGGTTCCGTTCGGTTCGGGGCGGGCGGCGCCGAGGTCGACGACCCGGTCGCAGGCGGAGAGCAGGATCCGGCTGGTGGTGATCAGGAGTGTCGTGGAGGGCAGGCCGCGCAGCCCCGCGGCGATGTGCTGTTCGGTCACCGGGTCGACCGCGGTGGTGGGTTCGTCGAGGACGACGAGGTCCGCGTCGGTGTGGAGCGCGCGGGCGAGCAGGAGGCGCTGACGCTGGCCGCCGGAGAGCCTGCGGCCGTGCTCGCCGACCTCGGCCTGGCCGCCTCCGACCAGTTCGAGCACGTCGTCGAGCATGGCGGCCGCGATGACGGCCGGGTCGCTCTCGCCTCCTGGAGGAGTGAGGTTGGAGCGCAGGGTGCCGGAGAACACCGCGCCGTGGTGGGGCGGGGCCGTGATCCGGGCGCGCACCGGGTCCGGGCCGAGATCGACGGCGTCGACGCCGCCGACCAGGAGTTCGCCGCGGGGGAGCGGGACGCGGTAGCCGAGCCGGTCGCTGAGCTCCCTCGCGTGCCCGGCGTCGCGGGGGACGACGCCGAGGAGTTCACCGGGGAGCGGATCGAGGGGTTCGCCGTGCCCGGGCGGATGCCACCGCAGCGCGGGGCCGGGGGCAGGGGGGGTCTCGGCGGGGCTCTCGGCGGGGGCGATCAGCGGGGGTTCGTCCAGCAGAGCGCCCAGCCGCCGGGCGGAGGCGCGCTTGTGGATCCAGTTGGAGGCGAACGTACCGACATGGGCCAGCGAACCCTGGAGGAACTGGGCGAGTCCGAGGACGGTGACGAGCTGGCCGATGGTCAGGGCGCCGTCGAGGGCGAGATACCCCGACGCCGTCGAGAGCGCTGCGAGGAACATCCCCGACAGCAGCAGGCTGACGCTGCCGTACGCGAGGACCGCGCGCGAGGTGGCCACGGCACCGCGCCTCGACTCCTCACTCGCGGCGCGGTAGCGGCGGGCCGCCTCCGGCCGGGCGTTCATGCCGACGACCACCCGGAGACCGGTGATCATGTCGGTGGCCACCTCGCCGGCCCGTGCCGCCGAACTCTGTTCGGCCAGTCCCCGCGCCTCCAGGGGCATCGAGACCCGGCGCATCACGACGAGCACCAGGACCGTGCTGGCGATGACGCCCAGGCCCAGGGGTACGGAGATCAGGAGCAGCGCCGTCGACGCCGTGAGGATCGCGGTGACGGTCGAGGCCTGCTGCACGACGCTCCAGGAGACCCCGGCGACCCGGTAGGTGTCGGACGAGACCAGGGAGAGCGCCTCTCCGGGGCCTGGTCCGCGCCGCAGGGAGCGCGGGTCGAGCAGACGGGTCATCACACGCTGCCGCAGCTCGTGCTCACCGTAGCCGTAGACGTCCACCATGGCCGCCGACGCCCGCTGGTAGGACAGGGACAGGACGACGAAGACCACGCCGAGCACGCCGAGCCACCAGAACAGGGCGGAGCGGTCCGAGGGGGCCAGTGCCCGGTCGATGACGACGCCGATGAGGACCGGCACCAGCGCCTCGCACAACTGGTGGACCATGAAGGCGAGTGTGACCAGGGTGAGCCGGCGGCCGCGCCCGTCGCGCAGGAGCGCGACCCGGAACAGGGCCGGGACGGAGTTCGGTTCGCGGACGCCTGCGTGCGGTCCGTGCCCGCCGGGGCGGGCGGTGGCGGTCCGGTTCACAGCGCGTCCCGCCGCCGGGCCAGGGGGACGACCATGGGCGTGCCGGTGACCGGGTCGGGGACGACCTGGCAGGGCAGGTCGAACACCTCCTTCACGAGGGCGGCCGTCACGACCTCCTGCGGGGTGCCCTCGGCGACGACCCGGCCGTCGCGCATGGCGATGAGATGGCTCGCGTAGCGGGCCGCGTGGTTCAGGTCGTGGAGTACGGCGACGAGGGTGTGCCCGGCGCGGTGCAGATCGGTGAACAGCTCCAGCAGGTCGATCTGGTGGGCGATGTCGAGGAACGTGGTCGGTTCGTCCAGGAGCAGGACCGGGGGCTGCTGGGCGAGGACCATCGCCACCCACACGCGTTGGCGCTGACCGCCGGAGAGTTCGTCCACCGGCCTGCCGGACAGCTCCGTGACCGAGGTGGCCGCCATGGCGTCCAGGACGGCCTTCTCGTCCTGCCGGGTCCACTGGCGCATCAGCCTCTGGTGCGGGTGGCGCCCCCGGGCGACCAGATCGGCGACGGTGATCCCGTCGGGCGCCTGCGACGTCTGCGGCAGGAGGCCGAGCGTCCGTGCCACCTCCCTGGAGCCGTACTCCGCCATGGACCGTCCGTCGAGGACGACCCTTCCGGCGCTGGGCTTCAGCAGCCGGGAAACGGCGCGCAACAGGGTCGACTTCCCGCAGGCGTTGGGGCCGATGACGACGGTGAACGACCGGTCCGGGATGCGCACGTCCAGGTGCTCCGAGATGGGCCGCCGGCCGTAGCCGATGGACGCGTCGAGCACCTCCAGCCGTGCCGGGACGGGGGTCGGGACGCGCTGGGTGGTGATGGTCACGGGTACTCCTCGCGGACGGGCGGCGGGGCGGCCGGAGCGGTGGGGGCGACGGGGCGGGGCCGGGGCGGCGGGGCCGGTGCGGTCATGCGCGCCGCCCCGTGTACCGGCGGGCGAGCAGCCAGGCCAGATAGGCCCCGCCGACGCACACCGTGACGACCCCCACGGGCAGGTCGACGCGCTGGGCGACGAAGTCGGCACCGACGAGGATCACGGCGCCGGTCAGCGCCGCCGGGACGATCCGCACCGTGGTGGAGGCGCGCGTCAGGCGCTGGGCGATCTGTGGTGCGGCGAGCGCGATGAACGAGATCGGGCCGACGGCCGCGGTCACCAGCGCGGTGAGCGCCACCCCGACGAGCGTGGCCGCGAGCCGTGCGCGCTGCGCGCGGATCCCGAGGGCCACGGCCGCGTCGTCGCCCAGCTCCAGATGGACCAGGGGCCGCACCACGGCCGCCGAGCAGATCAGCAGGACGACGAAGGCGACCGCCGTCGCCCGCAGTTGCTCGAAGCCGAGTCCGCTGAGGGAACCCGCTCCCCAGGTCGCCGCCAGCATCGCCTGCTGCGGGCTGACGGACAGGAGCATCATCGAGGTGAGGGAGCTGAGGAACGCGCCGACGGCGATCCCGACGATGATGAGGCGGAAGGGGGCCAGCCCGTTGCGGTAGGCCAGCAGATACACCAGGAACGCGGTGAGCGCCCCGCCGATCAGCGAACCCGAGGCGACCGCCAGGTAGTCGGCGGTGCCGAGCAGAAGCATCACGACGCTCGCGCCCGCGTACGAACCGGAGGCGAAGCCGATCACGTCGGGCGAACCCAGCGGGTTCTTGGTGAGCGACTGGAAGAGCGCGCCGCTGATGGCGAGCGCCGCTCCGCAGACGATCGCGAACAGCAGCCGGGGCAGCCGCCAGTTCACGACCACCAGCCGCGCCCGGGAGTCGGCGTCCGGGTCGAACAGGGCGGACAGCACCTGCGCCGGGGTGAACGAGAGGGATCCGGTGCCGAGGGTGAGGACGGCGAGGGCGGCCAGGACGACGGCCAGGGCGGCGCAGACGAGGACGGAGCGGCGGTCGACGCGCAGGGCCGTTCCGGCCCGCCGCCAGGTCCAGACGGTCCGGCCGAAGTCGACCCGGTCCGGCGCGGGCAGAAGCGTTGTTCGGCTGGTCACAGGGTGCTCACCTTCCGGCGCCGGCCGAGCGCGACGAGGACGGGCGCGCCGACGAGCGCGGTGACGAGCCCGACCCGCATCTCGCCGGAGGGCAGGACCACGCGTCCGATGATGTCGGCGGCCAGCAGGAAGGCGGGCGCGGCGATGATCGTGACGGGCAGGATCCAGCGCTGGTCGGGTCCCACGAACCAGCGCACGATGTGCGGCACCATCAGCCCGACGAACGCGATCGGACCGGCGACGGCGACGGAGGTCCCGGCCAGCAGGGTGACGGCGAGGACCAGGACCACCCGGGTCAGGGCGAGACGGGTGCCCAGGGACCGCGCGAGGTCGTCGCCCAGCGCCAGGGCGTTGAGCGAACCGGCGCTGCACAGCCCGAGCAGGAGTCCGGCGCCGATCAGGGGCAGGGCGACGGGAAGGATGTCGAGCGACCGTCCGCCGATGGAGCCGACGCCCCAGAACCGCATGACGTCGAACGTCGTCGTGTTCTTGAGCGCCATGGCGGAGGTGAACCCGCCGCACACGGCGGTGAACGCGACGCCCGCGAGGGTGAGTTTCGCCGGGCTGCCCCGGTCGGCGCCGACCGAGCCGAGCGTGTAGACGAGCACGGTGAGCCCGAAGGCCCCCGCCAGCGCGAACCAGATGAACTGGCCGGCGCCGGTGTACCCGAGTACGGCGACGGCGAACGTCACCGCGAGGCTCGCGCCCGCGTTCACACCGAGGATGCCGGGATCGGCCAGGGGGTTACGGGTGAAGGCCTGGATCAGCGCGCCGCTGAGGCCGAGGGCCGCGCCGACGAGCAGCCCGATCACGGTGCGCGGTACGCGCAGTTCGCGCACCATCACGTGTTCGTCGGAGCTGTCGAAGCGGAACAGCGCGTCCCACACCGTGCCGGGAGCGATGGGACGGGCGCCGACCATCACGCTGAGGACGGCGAGGACGAGCAGCAGCCCGGTCGCGGTCAGCAGGATCAGCAGGCGGGTCCGGGTGCGCCGGGCCGGGCCCGCGCCGCGGCGCGGGCCCGGTACATCGCGCGCCGTACCGGTGGTGAGGTCACCCGTGGGTGAGGCGGTGGTCATGGTTGTCCTAGGCAGGAGGTGTCACCTGTGGGGGCGGCGGACGGCGGTCAGGAGTCCGCGCCGATGCGGTCGCCCTTGCCCGCGACGGCGTCGGCGAGCATCGGGACGTAGCGCTCCAGCGCCCACGGGATGGAGAGCACCGACGGTCCGCTGGTGGCCATGCCCAGCGTCGCGTCCTGCACGAACGCGTAGTTCTTGCCCGCGATCGGCTTCCAGCGGGTGAACAGCGGGTCCTTGAGGGTGTAGGGGACCTCGTCGGCGCCGTTGGCCCAGCCGACGAAGACGTCGGCCTCGATCGTGTCGAGCTTCTCCAGGCTGATTCCGCCGTACCAGTTGGTGCCCTTCGCCGTGGACGCGATCGACTCCATCGAGGGGGTGTTCTTGAAGCCCATCTCGGTCAGCAGCCGGACGCGGGCGTCGTAGTTGAGGTACAGACCGACCTCCGTGGACCCCGGGGTGAGGGCGAGCCCGTAGGCGAAGGTCTTGTCCTTGAACTCCGGATGCTCCGCGGTCACCGCGGTCAGCCGGCCCTGGACGTCGGTGACGAGGCTCTCGGCCTTCTTCGTCTCGCCCATCGCCTTGCCGATCGTGCGGGTCATCTCCTGCCAGGTCCCGCCGTCCCAGGGCTTGTTCAGGTACGGGACGGTGGGAGCGATCTCGGAAAGGCGCTTGTAGTCGACATCGGTGATGCCGGAGTACAGGCCGACGATGAGGTCCGGCTCCAGCGAGAGGATCTGCTCGAAGTCGATCTCGCCCGCGTCCCCGTAGTTCAGGATCTCGGGCAGCGGCCCGCCGAGCTTCTCGACCGTGCCGCGGAACCACGGGGTGTAGCCCTGCTCGTCGCCGCCCCACTGCTCGTCGACGCCGACCGGAACCGTGCCCAGCGCCGCGACCACGTCCAGCGACATCCAGCTGACCGCCACGACGCGCTTCGGCTTCTCCTTGATCGTCGTGGTCCCGTGGCCGTGCTTGATGCTCACGGGGAATCCGCCCGAGGCGGCACCGGTCTTCGCCTTGGCCGTGTCCGGCTCGGCCCCGCCGCTGCCGCAGCCGGCCAGCACGACGACGGCCGCGAACACCAGCGCCATGAGGCGCACCACAGCGCCCGGCCCGCGTCCGGCCGGGATGGATATGGACATGCTTCTCCTCGGTTCTGCGCACGCCGCGGTGGTGCGACGGCGGATCGGGGGACGGTGACCTCGGCGGGGAGACGCGTATGCGATCGAACCCACGCCCTACTTAGGTAACCCTCACCTAAATGAACGCTAGAGGGCCGGGTCGTCGACGGGGGACGCGGACTGGCCACGATGTGTCGAGAATCGGCCATGTCCCGAATCGGCGGTGGTACCCGGGGTGAGGCGGTTCCGGTACGTGAAGGGCCCCGCTCAGTGGTCGGCTTGCGCCGGTACCGCCTGCTCGCGCAGATACTCGGTCGGGCTGACGCCCGTCACCCGGCGGAAGGCGGCGGAGAACGCGCTCGTCGTGGAGTAGCCGCAGCGGTGTGCGACCAGGTTGACCGGACGGCCCTCGGCCAGCAGCGTCGTCGCCGCGGACATCCGGACCAGCGAACGCCACCGTGCGAAGGACATGCCGACGTCGTGGCTGAACGCCCGGGTGACGGTACGTACGCTCAGCGCGTGCCGTGCCGCCCACGCCTCCAGCGAGAGGTCGCTCTCCGGATCGCGCATCACGTCGTAGGCCAGGGCGCGGATCCGCCCGTCCTCGGGGACGGGGACGTCGATGGCCGGATGCGGGTCCTCCTCCAGCAGGTCGATGACGACGCGCTGGGTCCGCAGCCGGAGGTCGTCCGGCATCGAGGTGGCGTCGAGGTGGAGCAGCATCTCCTGGAGGGCGCGCCGCACGCGCAGCGGGCGCGGAGTGAGCCAGTGCGGCGGGATCGCCGCCCGGGTCACGTACGTGTAGCAGCTCACGCTGCCCGCGTCGGTCGAGGCGTCGTGCGGGGTGCCGGGCGGCAGCCAGAACCCCTGGCCGGGTACGAGCCGGCGCACCGTGTTGCGGGTGTGCAGCGTCAGTGAACCGTGGTGCGGCCAGACCAGCAGACCGTCGGCGTGGGTGTGCACACCGGTGGTGACCGGTACCGCCGGCGGGGAGCCGTCGAAGACGGCGGTGGTGAGCAGGTAGGGGGCGGACACTTCGATGCCGCCCGCCGACGGCTCGGCCCATCGGAGCGCGACCGCCGGGGGCGCCTTGCCGCGCTCGCGGACCGGGACTGTAGCCAGCATGAACTTAGGCTACCCTAACTTATCGCTCGTCCCGGGCCCGGCACAGAGGCCCGGACGGCGCGGCATCCGTCGAGGGTCGGTTCCGGCGGCTCCGGCCGTCGCCATCGCGCCACCATCTGCTCGCGGGCCCCTGTGCGCGCCCGGGACCTGCCTCCACCGCCCTGGCGCGTGCGTACGAGAGGCAGGGGAGGTACGTCAGCGTGCGCGGCGCCTGGCTCCGGGCCCGCGCGCGCTCCGGGCGGAGTCCGGCCCGAAGCGCCGGGAGCGTCGCCGATGCCGCGCGGCGGATCGGTGCCCACGTCAGCCGGCCACCGCGTGCGACCCGGTGTGTCCCCGTGCCGGGCTTCAGCGCCGCGCCAGCGCCAGCACGCTCAGCCCGAACATCAGTACGCCCAGCGGGATATGGACCGACGGCACGTGCGCGATGCCGAGCACGACCTGGACCGAGGCGAGGACGAGGAAGCCGGACGCGTGCCAGACGGGCCGGGGCGAGCCGCCGCCCGGCTTCCACGCCAGTACCGCCGCCAGCACGTACAGCATCGACGCCCCGTACATCACACGGGCTCCGACACCGTGCAACGTCTCTCCGTAGGACGCGGTCAGCAGCAGTCCGGCGGATATCGCCTGAAGGAAGATGGTCAAGGTCTGCAAGGCGATCGCGATCCGCAGAAACGAGAAATCGCGCCGCGCCGTCACCTGGGTGGCCATGCCGGGTCCCCTTTCCCGCCCGGGGGCGGTGATGGATAAGGTCTCACCGGTCCGACGACGCGGGCCCGCGGAAGGTAAGGCGAGAAGGCGGGGCGGGAGCATGGGGGCGGCGGGGGCGGGCACCGAGGGGGAAGCCGGTGACAGGCGCCAACTGATCAACGTCGCCTACCGGTTGCTGGGCTCACTGGCCGAGGCCGAGGACGCCGTACAGGAGGCGTACGCGCGCTGGTACGCGCTGCCGCGACGGCGGCGCGAGGAGATCGTGTCCCGGGGAGCCTGGCTGACGACGGTGACCGGCCGCGTCTGCCTGGACGTGCTCGGCTCGGCGCGGGCCCGGCGTGAACGCTATGTCGGCGCGTGGCTGCCCGAGCCGCTGCCCGACCGCGCCGAGTGGGACCACGGCCATGGCGCCGACCCCGCCGACCGGATCGTCCTGGACGAATCGGTGACCATGGCCTTCCTCGTCGTCCTGGAGTCGATGACACCCGCCGAGCGGGTGGCGTTCGTCCTGCACGACGTCTTCCGGTACCCCTTCGCCGAGATCTCCGGTGTCCTCGGCCGGACCCCCGGGGCCTGCAAGCAGTTGGCGGCCTCCGCCCGACGGCGGGCGGAGGGGGCGCGTACCCCGGTGGCGGCGGACGGGCACGCCGACGTGGTGCGGCGGGTCAGAGCGGCGTGGGAGACCAAGGACATCGCGGCCCTCGTCGACCTCCTCGACCCGGCCGCCGTGATGACCGCGGACGGCGGCGGCGTGGCCGGGGCCGCCCCGCACCCGGTCGAGGGCGCCGCGCGCATCGCCCGGTACATGGTCGCCGTCGCCGACCAGGCTCCGGGGCTCGAACTCCTGGAGCGGTCGGTCAACGGTGTGCCTGGCCTGGTCGCCCGGCGTGCCGGCGTCGTCATGACCGTCGCCTCGTTCGATGTCGTCCACGGCCACGTCACCCGGATCTGGGTGGTCCGCAATCCGGACAAGCTGCGGCCGTGGGCACGGGACGGCCAGGGCTCCCGCGGCGGCGAGGAGTCCTGACCTCCATGTCCCGTCCGGGACGCCTGGGCCGCTCGCAGCGAGCGGTACGTGCTCGCGGCCGACGGCGGGGCCCTCGGTGCGAGACCGGCCGGGGAGAGACAGGGTGGGCCCAGGCCTCGCCCGCCGCCCCGACCGCTCAGAGGCCGGGTGCGAGCAGGGTGAGGCGCAGCAGGGCGGCGACGGCGAAGGCGACGGGGAGGGCGTACCACCACCTCCGAAGCCATTCGGCCCTGACGAAGAGCCACGTCAGCAGCGCCGTCACGGCGGACAGTGCCAGGCCGACGCCACCCGCGACACCGGAGTTGGTGACGGCCTGCGTGTCCCACGGACCATCGGGCTCGACCATGTAGGCGGTGAGCACGACATAGCCCGTCGCCAGTGCTCCCAGGGACAGAACGACGGCGCACACACCGGTGCCCAGCCGTCCCGGAGCCTGGGACCGGTGCTCGCGCGTCCTCGTGGACGAACCGGTGCCCGGGTTCACCTCAGCGCCTCCGTCGCGTCGTCGAGTTTCCGGTCGAAGCCCCGGCCGTACGCCTGTGCGTTCGGGTCCTCGTAGTAGGGGCCGCCGTTGTAGCGGGCGGCCAGTTCCTGCATCTGGGCGCGCGTCATCTGCTCCGGAGGTATGTCGGCGAACCCGCTCTCCGCCTTGAGCTGGGCGAGGTACTCCGAGGCGATGAAGATGTTCTGGGCCGGGTCCTTGACCGCGTCCACCACCACGCTTCGCTGCATGTCGGTGAGATGGTCCGGGTCGTAGCCGAGGACCTCGGCCGCGCGGCGGACCTGGATGGCCATGGGGCCCATGGACGTGCGGTCGGGATCCTCGGTGCCGGGAAGGATCTTCCGCCCCTCGTACGCCGCGTCGTCGAGCCACCCGGGGTCGCCCTCGACCTCCTGCCACGCGATGCCGGCGACCATCTCGGGCGGTAGCCCGGCATCGTGGGCGGCGGCCTTGATGAGTGCGCTGTTGCCGGAGATGTACTCCCGGCGGCCCTCGTCCGAGTTGGACCAGAGCCAGTAGTTGTTCCCCTGTCCCTCCGGCAGGCCGTCGACGCGGGTCCGGATCCGCATCAGCGTCTCGTTGACCACGACGGACCCGCCCGTGCTGGGGATGGAGTCGACTTTCGGGCCCGCGCCCGGCAACTGGGCGTAGGGGTTGTCGGCCGCCTGCCGGGCCTCTGCCCGCAGCGGTCCCAGGCTCCGCAGGAGCTGTCCGGCGTCCGCGACGGGGCTGTTGAACTCGGGGACGGAGCGACGGGCCGCGTCGAGTGCGGCGGTGCACGTCTCGCGTGCCTCGGACTCCACCCTCCGGGCGTCGCCGTAGTGACCCTTGGTCTGGTCGTAGTAGCGCTCGGCCTCCTCGCGGATCGCGTCGACGTCGACGGTCAGTTCCGCGAACCAGTCCAGGACACCCGTGGTGCCCCGCAGGTCCTCCCACTGCCTCAGCGGTTCCGCCGCGCGCGCGGTCGGGGTGACGGCGGTGGCTTCCCGGGCCATGACCGCGGCGAGGCCGCTCTCCGACGTCTTCCCGCTCGCGTAGTGGTTCTTGGCGGTGGTGACCGCCTCGGCGTAGGTCGTCAAGGCCTCCCCGGCTCTGCGGAAGGCGCTCGAAAGGGCGTCGGTGAGCGCCTTGGCCTCACGAAGACGCCTGACGTAGAGCACGCGTGCCTCGCTCTGCCAGTCCACCCCGACCGCCTTGCGGAAGGCGTCGTCGGTGGTCTCGATCAACTTGTGCAGCCGTGTGAACTCCGCCGCTCCGCGCTCGATGAGCACCGGGTTGGCGGACTCCAGGAACTCGACGTCCTTCCGGTAGGCCACGGCGCCTCACCCGCCCCGGGGTGCGACGTACTGACCGCAGACCAGCACGGCGTCCAGTTCCCGGCGAGCCCCGTCGTCGTAGTCCGCGTACGTGTTGTTCGCGGACGTCAGCTTGCTGGAGAGCGCCGCCAGCAGGACGACGGCGTCGGTGTACTGGTCCTTGGCGTGGCGGGCGAACGAGTCCACGGCGTCGGCCACGTCGGGATGCGACCGGGGTGCCCGTCCCGTGGTCGCGTTCTCCCCGTCCATCCGCCCCTCGTACAGGACACCCGCGATCTCGATCAGCAGATGTGAACTCCCGTCGATGGAATCCGCGTTGACCCGGACCTGGTCACCCGGACCGCCGGACCCGCCTGGGTCAGCGGGCAGTTGGTTCAACCGCATCTGCGTCGACTGCTGCTGCCGCGCGAGGGCGTCAGCTTTGAGCTGGGCCCATTCCTCTTCCCATGAGACCATTTCCAAGCCCCGTTCGGATACGTTCGGTAAGTGTGTGAACACCCTTGGTGTGCAAGGTGAGTCTGACACGGGGGAACCGGAAGCGACCGGACGCGGCCCAGGCAGGGGGATCGCGTCCGCGAACGGCACGGCCACCCCTCGGACCTTCCGCTGTTCTGAGCACCCCGGTCGGCCGGGGATTCCGCCTTGCTGTCTCCGACCGCCCCTGCCCGGGGGCCGGGAGGGAAGCGGTGGCCCGCGTCCGCGACGGCTCCCACGGGAACGGCCGGGCCACTGCGCGCGGAGTGCGGCTCCGTCAGGGCCATACCCCCTCCTCCCAGCCGTGAACCCCGGCCGGGGCCCCCGCCCGTCCCGCGACGAGCCGATCGGCACGCACGCGCTGCGGGACGGGCCTGCGAGGCGCACCCTCAAGCCCGCGGTGGCCGTGCGCACGCGGCGGACGCCTCGGTGACCGGCCGGTGTACGCGGGCACCGGCCGGGCTCGTCCGTACGGGTTCCTTTGGCCCACTCCTTCGGCACAGTCACACGCCATCCGGCCGTGAAGGCGGAGAAGGTGGGACCGCCGGAAGAAGACCGAGGTCGTTGCTGCGCGGTACGGCGGAGGGCCGAAGCTACAGCGGAGGGCGGGACTCCCATGCCGGGACCGAGACGACGGCGGCGTGTTCCCCCGAGCCCGGGCGGGCGGTCCGCGACGACGGACCAACTGCTGCGGACGCTGCTGCGGCGCCGGAAGAAGGCCCTGGCCGCCGAGGACGTGACGGTCACCGATCCGCCGAAGGTGCGCCGCGCCGTGACGGCGGCGGCGCTCGGCAACATGATGGAATGGTTCGACTTCGGTGTCTACGCCTACCTGGCCGGGACGCTCGGCAAGGTCTTCTTCCCGTCCAGCTCACCGGGCACGCAGGTCGTCTCGACCTTCGCGACCTTCGCCGCCGCCTTCCTCGTGCGGCCGCTCGGCGGGCTGGTCTTCGGACCGCTGGGGGACCGCGTGGGCCGCCAGAAGGTCCTGGCGGTCACCATGATCATGATGGCGGCGAGCACCTTCGCCGTCGGCTTCCTCCCCACGTACGCGACGATCGGCTTCGCCGCTCCTCTCCTGCTCCTGGTCTGCCGTCTCGTCCAGGGCTTCTCGACCGGCGGCGAGTACGCGGGCGCCACGACGTACATCGCGGAGTACGCGCCGGACAAGCGGCGCGGCTTCCTCGGCAGTTGGCTGGACTTCGGGACCTTCGTCGGCTATTCGCTGGGTTCCGGCCTGGTGACCGTCCTGACCGCGACGCTCGGTACGGACGGGCTGACGGACTGGGGGTGGCGCATCCCGTTCTTCGTGGCGGGGCCGCTCGGCCTCATCGGCCTGTACATGCGGCTGAAGCTGGAGGAGACCCCCGCCTTCCAGCGCGAGGAGGAGGCGCAGGCGGAGGCCCTGGCCGAGGGGGACCCCGTCGAAGAGGCACGCCAGTCCGGCAAGGGCCGGCTCAAGGAGATCTTCACGGGGCACTGGGAGGCCGTGCTCATCTGCATGGGCCTGGTGCTGCTCTACAACGTCACCAACTACATGGTGACCTCCTACCTGCCGACCTACATGTCCGAGACGCTCGGCGAGCCGGAGACGAGATCCCAGCTCCTGATCCTCGGCACGATGCTGCTCGTGGTGCTGACCATCACGGTGGTCGGCAGATCCTCGGACCGCTGGGGCCGCCGCCCGGTCTTCATGGCCGGGAGCGTGGCGCTCATCGTCCTCGCGATCCCGGCCTTCCTCCTCATCCGGCAAGGCGGCATCCTGATGCCGGCGGTCGGCTGCGCGGTCCTCGGGCTGTTGCTGGTCTGCTTCGCGGGTACCTCCGCCTCGACGCTTCCGGCGCTGTTCCCGACACGCATCCGCTACGGCGCCCTGTCGATCGCCTTCAACATCTCCGTGTCGCTGTTCGGCGGGACCACGCCACTGGTCGCCTCCGCCCTCGTGGAGGCCACGGGGAACGACATGGTCCCCGCCTACTACCTGATGGTGGCGGGTGCCATCGGGCTTGTCGCGACCTTCTTCCTGCACGAGACGGCGGGCAAGCCGCTGAAGGGCTCCGGGCCCATGGTGGAGAACCAGGAACAGGCGCGCACCCTCGTCGCGCGCAGCAGGACCCGCGCGGGCCGGCAGGCGCGCGACGTCTGGATCCGGCTGCGACATCCCGGAGGCGGGGGCCGGCCGAAGGGCTGAGAGCGGTTCAGCGTCCGGCGCCGGGATCACCGGGCTTGTCACCGGGCTGGAGGTTCGCGCTCCACTTCTCCTCGATACGGCCGAACCTCCACACGGCGAACGCGGCGATCCAGGTGGCGACGAACAGGCCGACGACGAGGTAGCCGATGATGTTCAGGTCGAGGCCCCCGACCCAGTCCCAGAACGGGCCGTGCAGGTCCAGCTTCTCGCCGACCAGCCCCAGCAGTTCGACCGTGCCGATGATGAGGGCCACGGCGACGGACAGCCCGGTGATGGTGAGGTTGTAGTACACCTTGCGGACCGGCCTGGAGAACGCCCAGCCGTAGGCGAAGTTCATGAACGAGCCGTCGATGGTGTCCAGCAGGGACATCCCGGCCGCGAAGAGGACCGGCAGGCAGAGGATCGCGTACCAGGGGAGCCCGGAGGCCGCTCCCGTACCGGCGAGCACGAGCAGGGCGATCTCCGTGGCCGTGTCGAAACCGAGCCCGAAGAGCAGGCCGAGCGGATACATCTGCCACGGTTTGGTGATGGACTTCATCAGCCGGCCCAGGATCCGGTTCATGAAGCCGCGGTTGTCGAGCTGCTCCTCCAGGGCGGCCTCGTCGAAGTCCCCGGAGCGCATGCGGCGGAACACCTTCCAGATCCCGGCCAGGATCAGCGAGTTGATGATCGCGATGGCGTAGAGGAAGACGCCGGAGACGGTGGTGCCGATCCAGCCGGTGATGTTGTGGAGCTGGGAGCCGCCGTGCCGGACCGGACCGGAGACCGCCCTGATGCCGAGGGAGAGCAGGACGGCGAGGGCGAAGACGATGGTGGAGTGGCCCAGCGAGAACCAGAAGCCGACCGACAGGGGGCGCCGGCCCTCGTGCATGAGCTTGCGGGTGGTGTTGTCGATGGCGGCGATGTGGTCGGCGTCGAAGGCGTGCCGCAGGCCGAGAGTGTACGCGGTGACGCCGATCCCGATGCCGAAGGTCTTCTCGCCCAGGCTGTAGTGCTCGGGCGTGACGATCGCGACCAGCGTGAACCAGCCGACCACGTGCAGGGCCACGATGAACGCGGCCATCCCCGCCACCCGCCGCCACTCCGAGCGGGTCATGGACCCGATGACGCGCTGCCGGCGGGAGAGGGAGCCCGGTCGTGGGGCGGGGGCCGAGGCGGGCATGGGCGTCTTCCTTCGTCGCGTGATGCGCACGATTCGTTCTTGCAATCTAAGGGCAAGAAGCCTCGGCGGTGACCTTCCGCGCCTCGTGGGGAGCGCGTGGCGCCCGCTCACGTCCCGGCCGGACGGTCATGTGGCCGCGCCCGCCAGGGACGCCGCCGGGTGCAGCGCGGCGTACTCCAGAGGGGCCGACGGGTCGATCGACAGGTCCAGCGGGGCGGGTGCGGCTCCGGCGCGTACGAGGAGGTCGCCGACGGCGGCGATCATCGCGCCGTTGTCCGTGCACAGCCCCGGCGGCGGCACCCGCAGGGCGATCCCGGCGGCCCGGCACCGCTCCTCGGCCAGCGCCCGCACCCGAGAGTTGGCGGCGACGCCGCCGACCACGATCAGGGTGCCGACTCCGTGCTCGACGCAGGCGGCCACCGCCTTGCGGGTCAGTACGTCGGCCACGGCCTCCTGGAGCGAGGCCGCACCGTCGGCCACCGGCAGGTCGCGGCCGGTGTGGCCTTCCGCCCAGCGCGCGGCGGCCGTCTTCAGGCCGGAGAAGGAGAAGTCGTACGAGCCGGGCAGCGGGCGCGGGAAGGCGACGGCGCGGGGGTTCCCCGTGCGGGCCGCCCGCTGGATCGCCGGGCCGCCCGGATACGGCAGCCCGAAGACCCGCGCCACCTTGTCGAAGCACTCCCCGGCGGCGTCGTCGAGGGTGTCCCCGAGGTGCGTGATCGGATCCCGGGCCAGATCGCGTACGAGGAGGAGGGAGGTGTGGCCGCCGGAGACGATCAGCACCATGCAGGGGTCCGGCAGCGGGCCGTGCTCCAGGGTGTCCGCGGCGACGTGCCCCGCCAGGTGGTGGACGCCGTGGAGCGGGACGCCGAGCGCGTACGCGACCGCCTTCGCCCCGGCCACGCCCACCTGGAGGGCCCCTGACAGGCCCGGTCCCGTGGTCACCGCGACGGCGCCGATGTCGGACATCCGCAGCCCGGCCGTGTCCAGCGCCCGCTGGATCACCGGGCGCAGGGCGTGCACATGCGCGCGGGCGGCGATCTCGGGGACGACGCCGCCGAAGCGGGCGTGCTCGTCCATGCTGGACGCCAGCCCGTGGCCGAGCAGCCGCCCGTCCCGGACCAGCCCCGCGCCGGTCTCGTCGCAGGACGACTCGATGCCCAGCACGATCCGCGAACCCATACCTCACCCATTTCTGCGATGTCTACGCTGTTGCGCACAGTGTGCAATAGGAGATGCGCTGATGCGTAGCCGGGCGCGGGGACTGCCGGAGAGCGGAGGTACCGGAGGGCCGGAGGTCCGCGCTCGTCCTGGCCCGGTCCGTCGTACCCGGGGGTCTACGGGCCGGAAGCGTGCCGTGGCACGCCCCTTCCCGGGGGGCGATTCCGCCGGGCGCCGAATGGCGACGGTCCGGCGGGGCACCCGATGATCCCAGTAGACCCCACACCGCTGGTCATCCTTGGAGGCAGCTTCATGAGTCTTCTCCGTATCCTCGGCCGCCCGATGCTCGCCTCGATGTTCGTCGCGGGAGGCCTGAGCTCCGTGCGCAGTCCCCATGCCGTGGCCCCGGTCGCCGAACCCGTCGTCCGGCCCGTGGCCGACCGTGTCTCCGTGCTGCCGGACCGCACCGAGCAACTCGTCCGGCTCAACGGGGCCGTGCAGGTGGCGGGCGGCGTCCTGCTCGGACTCGGCCGCTGCCCGCGGCTGTCCGCGCTGGCCCTCGCCGCGACGCTGGTCCCCACCACCCTGGCGGCACACCGCTTCTGGGAGGCGGGGGAGTCCTCCGACCGGGCCCAGCAGCGCATCCACTTCCTCAAGAACCTGTCCATGCTGGGCGGCCTGCTGATCACGGCCGACGACACCGGTGGCGCCCCGTCGCTCCTGTGGCGAAGCCGTCACGCCGCCCAAGGCCTGCGGCACGACGCGCACATGGTGCGCCGCTCGGTCCGGGCCACGGCAGGTCCCGCCGCGGCGGTCGGCGGCGCCCGGGCCAAGCTGGGCCTGTGAGCGGCCAAGCCGTTACCGGGGCCGGGGGGGGGCGCCGAGGTGGTCCGCCGGGCGACTAGGGGCCGCACCGACCGGACCGTCGCGCGACGCGGGGTGGCGCCGGGTGTGGGCGTACGGGGGCGGTATGCCGTCCGGCTCAGACCGTCATGTTTCAGACAATCCGGTAAGGGAAACCCAGTCCAGCATGATGCAGAACCTTGTGCGTGGTGGCATCGCGGGTGCCGCCGGAACGACCGTACTGAACACCGTGACCTACGCCGACATGGCGTGGCGGGGAAGGGGCTCCAGCGACGCCCCCGCCCAGGTCGTGGACAGGCTCGCCCGCGCCGTGGGGCACCCGGTCCCGGGCTCGGGTGACACCCGGGACAACCGGCTCACCGGCCTCGGCGCCCTGTCCGGCCTCGGCGTCGGCTGCGGCACCGGGGTGGCCGTCTCCGCGCTGCGTCGCGCGGGCGTCCGCATGCCCTGGTGGCTGGGCGGTGTGGTCACCGGCGCCCTGGCCATGGCCGCCACCGACCTCCCCATGGCGGGACTGCGGGTGAGCGACCCGAGGACCTGGGCGGCCAAGGACTGGGTGGCGGACGCCGTACCGCATCTCGCCTACGGTCTCGTCACCTACGCCATCGTGGTGGCCGGGGAGAAGCGGTCGTGAACCCGGCCGCGGAGGCCCTGACCAGGGCCGGGCTGATCGGCGCGGTCTCCGGCCTGCGCAGTCAGTGGGGGATGGCCGCGGTCGCCTGGAGCGCGCGGCCCACCGACGTGTCCGTGCCGGCGCGGCCGTGGGTGCGCGGTGCGACGCTCGTCTCCGCCACGGGAGAATTCGTCGCGGACAAGTCGCCGCGTACTCCGAGCCGTCTCACTCCGGGCGGGCTGGTCCCCCGTCTCGTCCTGGGAGCCCTGTCCGGCATGGCGCTGTCCCGGCGCTCGGAAGGGCCCGCCTCGCCCGTGGCCGCCGCGGCGGCCGGGGCCGTGGCAGCCGGCGCGTTCGCCTGTGCCGGAGCCGGTTGGCGTCGGGTGGCCGGTGCCCGCACCGGTGACGCCGTCGCCGCAGCCGTCGAAGACGTCGTGGCCGTGGCCCTGGCCTGGGTCGCCTGCTCCCCGGCCGGCGTACGCCCGCCATGCCCCCGCGCCGGACACGCGCGCCACGCCATCGAGTTCGAGGGCACCGGGACACCCGGCACCGACCGCGCCCCGGACGGCCCGCAGGAGTAGTGCTGCCGGGCCGGTCCCGCTCCTGGCCTCCTCACGCACCGACGTCCGTCACGGCTACGCGTCCTCGGTGACGCCCTGGGGCGGCGGTACCGAGGACGCGTCCGGTGGGGGAGCACCCGCCGGAGCGAGGAGAAGGGGGAGATAGACGTCGTCGACGATCTCCGTGACGACGTCCTCAGGGATCGGGGCCCCGTGGAGCAGGTAGTGGTTGCGGAGCAGGTCGACCGCCACGGTGGCGCGCCGTGAGGCGGGGACCCACGGGCCGATCTCACCACGGGCGACGGCGCGCCACAGGACGCCCTGTATCGGCCCCGGGCCCGCGGTGTGGACCCGTTCGCGCACCAGACGGGCGAACTCGGGGTCGTGCACGACCTCGGTGAGCAGACCGCGGAGGATGTCGCCGTGCGAGGTGGCCAGCTTGGCGGAGAGCTGCCGTAGCGCGGCGATGACATCGGTGCGCAGGGCGCCGGTGTCGGGCAGCTCGGCGTCGGACCAACGGTGGGACGCGCAGGCGTCCACGACGAGTTCGGCACGGCTCGGCCACCGGCGGTACAAGGTGCCCTTGCCCGTACGAGCCCGTACGGCCACACGCTCCATCGTCAGCCCGGCGTAGCCGACCTCGGCCAGCTCTTCGAGGGCCGCCGTCAGGATGGCCCTCTCCAGCTCCTCGCCTCTGCGGCGAGGGTTTCTCCGATGATCGCCGTCCGTCCGGTCCGGCGCGTCCCCGTGGGTTGGAGGCATGACTCCCAGCCATTTGTCGAGCACTCGTTGTGAGCGTCGAGTGAATCAGCCTAGCCTTCCGTTAGAGAACTGACCGTTCTTTAAGCGTCGAGTGCATCGAGGTACCGATGACCGAGACCGTTACGACGCCCCCAGACGGCGCCCCCGCCTTCCCCAGTGACCGCACCTGCCCCTACCACCTGCCCGATCAGTACAACGACCTCCGGGAACGCGAAGGGTCGCTGCAGCGGGTGACCCTGTACGACGGCCGACAGGCCTGGCTCGTGACCGGGTACGAGACCGCGCGGAAGCTGCTGGCCGACCCCCGGCTGTCCTCCGACCGGACACACGCCGACTTCCCCGCGACCTCGGGCCGGGTGGAGAGCTTCCGGGACCGCAGGCCGGCGTTCATCAGCCTGGACCCGCCCGAGCACGGGCCGAAGCGGCGCATGACCATCAGCGAGTTCACCGTCCGGCGCATCAAGGGCATGCGCGCCGACGTCGAGCAGATCGTGCACGGCTTCCTGGACGAGATGACCGCCACCGGTCCGCCCGCCGACCTCGTCAGCGGATTCGCGCTGCCCGTGCCGTCCCTGGTGATCTGCCGCCTGCTCGGAGTGCCGTACGCCGACCACGACTTCTTCCAGGAAGCCAGCCGGGGGCTGATCCAGTCCCCGGACGCGGCGGGGGCACGTGCCGCCCGGGACGAGCTGGAGGGCTATCTGGGCGGCCTGGTCGACAGCCTGCGGGCCGAACCCCGGCCGGGGCTGCTGAACACCCTCGTCAGGGAGCAGCTGGAGAAGGGCACGATCGACCGCGAGGAGCTGGTGTCCACCGCCATCCTGCTGCTGGTGGCGGGTCACGAGACGACGGCGTCGATGACCTCGCTCAGCGTCATCACCCTGCTCGAACACCCCGACCAGTGGGAGGCGTTACGCGCCGACCGGTCGCTGGTGCCGGGCGCGGTGGAGGAACTGCTGCGCTACCTGGCGATCGCGGACATCGCCGGCGGACGCATCGCGAAGGCCGACATCGAGATCGACGGGCAGCACATCCGGGCGGGGGAGGGCGTCATCGTCACCAACTCCATCGCCAACCGCGACCGTTCGGTCTTCACCGACCCGGACACCCTCGACGTGCGGCGCGAGGCGCGCCACCACCTGGCCTTCGGCTACGGGGTGCACCAGTGCCTCGGCCAGAACCTCGCCCGCCTCGAACTGGAGGTGATCCTGACCGCGTTGCTCGACCGCCTGCCCGGCCTGCGCCTGGCGGTGCCGGTGGACCAGCTGACCTTGCGTCCGGGGACCACGATCCAGGGCGTGAACGAACTCCCGGTCACCTGGTGACCGCGGCGGAAGGAGTGACCGTGCGGGTGACGGCGGACCGGGAGATCTGTGTGGGGGCGGGCCTGTGCGCGCTGACGGCGCCGGAGGTCTTCGACCAGGACGACGACGGGGTGGTGACGGTACTGGCCGCCGAACCCGGCGAGGAGGACGGCGCCGCGGCGCGTGAGGCGGGAGCGCTCTGCCCGTCGGGTGCGGTGCGCGTCGTCGGGTAGCGCCCCACGGGACAGCGCGGCCCGTCGGGGAGCGGCTTCCCGCTCCCCGGCGGGCCAGCCGGGGCGTACACCCCAGGGCCGGACCGGCCCCTGCCGGTGACCGGGTACGTGCAAGGGCCTGGGGGGCGTACACACCAGGCCGGACCGGTCCCCGCCCGCGACCGGCACGTTCAGGGGCCGGGCGGCCCGCCGTCCGGCGGACGTTCGCCCAGCGCGGCGAGTTGCAGCCGCAGGGCGAGGCGCACCCGGGGTGACTCCAGGTCCACCGGGGCCGCCTCGTCGAGCTTGCGCAACCGGTAGCGCAGCGTGTTGGGGTGGATCCGCAGGGCCTGTGCGGCACTTCGCGGGTCGCCGAAGTGGTCCAGCCACGCGGCGAGGGTCGCGAGATACGGCGTACCGTGGTCCGCGTCGTGTGCCCGCAGGACGCCGAGCGGCCCGCCGAGCAGGCCCGTGTCGATGCCGACGGCGTCCGCGGCCCGCTCGACCACGACGGCGTCCCAGGCCTCCTCCAGCAGCACGGTCCCCGTCTCCCGCCCCGACGGCAGCCGGCCCGTGCCGATCAGCCGGTGCAGTTCCACGGCTTCGGCCAGCGAGCGCGGCAACTGCTCGACCGAGAGGGCAGGACAGCCCGCCGCGGCGAACAGGCCGGGGTCGTGTGAGCGCACCTCGGTGAGCACGTACCGGAGCCAGTCCAGGGTGCCCGCCTCCGCACCGGCCGACGTACCGGCCGAGGGCCGCGCCCTGCCCGGGAGCCCCTCGGTGACCAGGCCGAAGAGCCGCCCGTCGAGGTCGGCGAGCAGCGGCTGGTGCCAGCCGAACCGGCGCGCGACCGACTCCCAGAGGTCCAGCTGACTGCGTACGTCGTCGGTACCCCCGGGCCCGCCGAAGGCCACCACCCGCCAGGGGCCGGGCGGCAGACCAGGGGCCTGGCCCGGTCCGGGGAACGGGGCGGAGCCCTCGCGCAGCGCCGTCCGCAGCTGACCGGCCGACACCCGCCGGGCGATGCCCGCCTCCGCGCGCAGCCGCAACAGGTGCAGGGCGACGACGGAGGCCACACCGCTGAGCCGCTGGATGCGCTCCGGAGCCACCGGCCCGCTGACCACCACCCAGATCGAGCCGAGCCACTCGCCGCCCGCCCGCACGGGCACGATCAGCCGGGGCAGCGTGCCGTCCGGGCCGGCGGGGGTCCAGACCGGGTCGCTGGAGCGTGCCAGCCTGCGGAAGACGCCACCGGCCCGGAAATGGGTGAGGGCGTCCGCCGGGACCCGCCGCCCCACGATGGTGGAGACCCGGGCCGGGTCGGTCGTGTCCTGCCGGGCGGAGTAGGCGAGGACCCGGGACTGCGCGTCCTCCACCGTCACGGGCGCGTCGATGATCTCCGCCGCGGCGTCGGCCAGCGCGAACAGGTCGCTGTGCGGACCGGGGGTGCCCAGATGACTGGTGTCGGGAGCGGAGGCCCGGTCGATGACGCCCCGCAGCAGCCAGATCACATGGGCCCACGAGGTGTGCGGCCGCAACTCGATCAGTGCCGGACCCGTCGTCCTGCGGGCCGCGCGCACCACCTGCGGATCGCTCGCCACGGGGTCCTTGAGCACAACGCCCGCGGCCGCCGCCTCGGCGGCCCGCTCCAGCAGGGCCAGGGCCCCCGCCCGGTCCGCCACACCCACCCCGAGGACGAGTTCGCCCGGCTGGCCCGGGGCGTCGCCGGGTTCCGCCAGGGCGACGTCGTGCACCTCGGCGTCCCGGGCCGCGACGACCGTACGCAGCAGTCCGGGCCCCAGGGACTCCACGAGATCGGTGACCGTGATCACGGGCGCCGTCCGGTGGCGGGGGCCGCAGTTCGGGGCCGGTCCGACGGGCGTCGTACGGCCGGACGCGCCGCCGGGCGGAGCGGGGCGGGAGGGCGCGTCGCGGTCCGGGGCCGGAGGGTGCTCATGCGCCCCATTGTGCTCCATGATGCTCGTGCCGGGCGCACCATCACGCGCTCCTTCATTGGCCGCCCCGCACAACGACAAAGCCGCCGGCCGGCCTCACTATCAGAGGTGCCACCACCCCTGAGAAGAGGTTCCCGCATGGCACGCCCTCCTTCGCCCGCACGTCCGGGCCCCAGCCGAGTCGCCGTCGTCGGCGCGGGCATGGTCGGACTGTCCACGGCCTGGTTCCTCCAGGAACGAGGCGTCAGCGTCACCGTGTACGAGCGCAAAGGTGTGGCCTCGGGTTCCTCCTGGGGCAACGCCGGCTGGCTGACCCCGGGCCTGGCGACGCCGCTGCCCGAACCGGCGGTCCTCACCTACGGGGTACGGGCGGTGCTCAGCCCGTCCTCGCCGGTCTACGTCCCGCCGAGCGCGAACCCGAGCCTGCTCAGGTTCCTCGCGGGGTTCGCCCGCAACAGCACCGCGCCCCGGTGGCTGCGGGCGATGCGCGCGCTCGTCCCCATCAACAGCCTGTCGCTGTCGAGCTTCGACACCCTGGCCGAAGGCGGCGTCGAGGCGGAGACGCTGGAGGCCAAGTCCTTCCTCGCGGCCTATCGCACGGCCGAGGAACGACGGGTGCTGCTGGAGGAGCTCGAACAGATCCACGCGGCGGGCCAGAGCATGGAGTTCGACGTCCTCGACGGTGACGAGGCGCGGGGGACCGAGCCGTCCCTGTCCGACGAGATCGGTGCGGCGATCCGGCTGCACGGCCAGCGCTACATCGACCCCGGACACTTCGTGCACGCCCTGGCCGACGCCGTCCGTGCCCGGGGCGGCGAGATCCGGGAGCGTACGGAGATCACCGAGGTGCGGGACGCGTCGGCCGGGGTCACCGTCCTCACCGGTGACGGCGGGTCCGGAAACTTCGACGCCGTGGTGCTGGCCACCGGAGCGTGGCTCGGCCGCCACGCCAGGAAGTTCGGGGTCCGCTCCGTTGTCCAGGCGGGCCGCGGATACAGCTTCAGCGTGCCCGTGGAGCAGGTACCCGTCGGCCCGGTCTATTTCCCCGCACAGCGTGTCGCCTGCACGCCGCTCGGCGACCGTCTGCGCGTCGCCGGGATGATGGAGTTCCGCAAGCCGGAGGCGCCGTTGGACGCCCGCCGGATCAAGGCCATCGCGGAGGCCGCGCGTCCCCTGCTGCGGGGGGCCGACCTGGACGCCCGCCAGGACGAGTGGGTCGGGTCGCGGCCGTGCACGACGGACGGACTGCCCCTGATCGGCGCCACCCGCTCCCCGCGCGTCTTCGCCGCGGGCGGCCACGGCATGTGGGGCATCACCCTCGGCCCCGCCACCGGACGTCTGCTGGCGGAGACGATCGTCACCGGCGAACGCCCCCCGCAGCTGGCGCCCTTCGACCCGCTGCGCTGACCGGCGGACGCCACCGGGCGGGACCGCCCCGGCCGGTGGCGGTCCGGGGCGGTCCGGGTGTGCCTCAGTGAGGGCCGGCGGCGGGCAGGTGGCCGGCCAGCTCGCCCGGCGCGTCACCCGCCACCCGTGCCCGGCACCAGAACAGCAGCGCGATGCCCAGAGCGCCCGGGTCGGGCGAGCCGATGGCGCGCTCTCCGACGTAGGAGGCGCGGCCCCGGCGGGCCCGGATGGCGGCGGTGGCCTGGGCGCCCCGCAGCGCCGCCTCGGCCACGCCCCTCGGGCCGGCGCCCGCGTCCAGGGCGTCCCGCGCCGGGGCGAGGGTGTCCACCAGCGTCCGGTCACCCGGCTCCGCCTCCCCGACACGCCGGATCGCGGCCAGTCCTTCCGCGACCCCCGTTCGCCAGGCCTCGTGATCGTCCTGGGGGTGGGCGGCGTGGGCGCGGGCCAGCTCCTGGAACAGCAGGCCTATGAGCGGTCCGCTGGTCCCGCCGACCTCGTCCAGGAAGACGGCCGCGGCCACCGCGAGAGGCGGTTCGGCGGGCCGGTCCTCCAGCGCCGAGACGACCCGGTCGAGCCCCTCACGCAGGTTGTCGCCGAAGTCGCCGTCGCCGGAGAGCTGGTCGAGCGCGGTGAGGGCCGGGTGCGCGGTACGGGCCGCCTGGGCGAAGGCGGTCAGGACGAGCCGGGCGTCGGTGGTCATCGGGGGGACTCCGTCAGGGGGAAGGCAGGGGTGCGGGCGGGGGCGTGCCAGTAGGGGCGCCAGTCGTCGTGGAGCGCGGTGAGGGTGAGCGAGAATCCGCTCATGTCCAGGGCGGGGACGAAGGTGCCGACGAGCCGGCCGGACACGTCCAGGCCGGACGTCTCCAGCAGCCCGGAGACCCGGGAGTGGACCGCCTGGAGCTCCAGCTGGGTGGTCGCGCCGAGACCGTTGACCAGCAGCAGTACGGCGCCGGTCCCCCGGGGCAGGGCGGCCAGGAGCTGCCGGGTCATACGGTCGACGAGCTGGTCGAATCCGGGGTGGTCGACGGTGGAGACGGCGCGCTCGCCGTGGATGCCCACGCCGTACTCCAGTGCCCCGTCGGGCAGTTCGAACGCGTCGCCGCCGCGCGCGAACGACGTCTGGGCCCGCGAGGCGACCGCCACACTGCGTGAGGCGGCGGCGAACCGCGTACCCAGCGAGGCGAGCGCGTCGAGTCCGAGGCCGTGGTCGGCGGCCCCGCCCAGGAGCTTCTCCACCAGCACGGCGGCGCCCGTGCCGCGCCGCCCCGTCGCGGTCTCGGCGCTGTCGGTGGCCAGGTCGTCGTCGACGAGCACCCGGCGTACGGGGATGCCGTCGGCGCGCAGCCGTTCGGCCGCGATGCCGAAGTTGATGCGGTCGCCCGTGTAGTTCTTGACGATGTGCAGCACGCCGGACTCTCCGGCGGCGTCGCGTGACGCTTCGAGGATCTGCCGGTTGTGCGGGGAGGCGAAGACGCGTCCCGGTACGGCGGCGTCCAGCATCCCGGAGCCGACGAAGCCTGTGTGCAGGGGCTCGTGGCCGGAGCCGCCGCCGGAGACGAGCCCCACACGCCGTGCGGGGTGCCGTTCCCGGGCGGCGACGTACAGCGGGTCCTCGTTGAGCCGGAGCAGACCGGGATGGGAGAGCACCAGGCCGCGCAGGGCGTGCTCGACGGCGTGGTCGGCGGGCAGGAACAGACGCTTCACGAGACCTGGGTCCTTTCGGTGTTCTCCGGGCTTACGGCGGGGTGCTCGGCGGTTACCGGGTCGGGCACGGCACCCACCTCGCCCTGCCGGAGGCGGGAGGCGGCCAGTCCGGAGACGACGGCCACGCCCACGCAGTAGACGATCAGCCAGGACCAGTGGCCGCCACCGACGGCCAGCAGCGCGGTGCCGATGAGCGGGGAGAGCCCTCCGCCGAGGGTGGCACCGATCTGCTGCGTGACGGAGAGTCCGGTGTAGCGGACGTTCACCGGGTAGAGGTTGGAGAACAGGGCGCCCTGGGCGCCGTACATCGCGGCGTGCCCGATGCCGAGGCCGAGGGTCATGCCCAGGGTGTACGCCCAGAACTGGCCGGTCTCGACGAGCAGGAAGAACGGCACGGCGAGGACGGCCTGGAAGAGGGCGCCCGCGACGTACACCTTGCGGCGGCCCACGCGGTCGGAGAGGGCCCCGAAGAAGGGCAGGGTGAGGCACTCGACGGCGCAGGCGATCAGCACGGCCAGCAGCACCGGGCCCTTGGGCAGGTCGAGTTCGGTGGTGACGTAGGTGATGGCCACCACGTAGTAGATGTTGAACAGGCCGCTCTCGGCGATCTTGGCGAGCACGGAGAGGACGACGGTGCGGGTACGGCGGGTGAGGACCTCGCGCACCGGCAGGCTCTGCACCTCGCGGTCCTGGCGCATCTTGACGAACTCGGGGCTCTCGGTGACGTGCAGCCGCATCCAGACGCCGACGCCGACGAGCAGGATGCTGGCCAGGAACGGCAGCCGCCAGGCCCAGGAGTCGTAGGAGCCGGAGGGGAGCACGTTGTCCAGGACGGTCACCAGGCCCACCGGGATCAGGACGCCGGCCGGGGTCCCGATGTGCACCAGCGAGGTGAAGAAGCCCTGGCGGGAGGGCGGGCTGTACTCCAGGGCCATGAGGACCCCGCCGCCGTACTCGCCGCCCATGCCGAGGCCCTGGATCAGCCGGATGAGGACGAGCAGCAGGGGAGCGGCGATACCGATGCTGTCGTAGGAGGGCAGCAGACCGATCGCGAAGGTGCCCAGTCCCATCATCAGCATGGTGGTGATGAGGACGTTCTTGCGTCCGATGCGGTCACCGAAGTGGCCGAAGATGATCCCTCCGAGCGGGCGTGCCGCGTAGCCGACGAAGTACGTGGCGAAGGCGGCGAGGGTGCCGACCAAGGGGGACGCGTCGGGGAAGAAGATCTTGTCGAAGACCAGTGCCGCGGTCGTCGCGTAGAGGGTGAAGTCGTAGTACTCGACGGTGGTGCCCAGCGCGCTTGCGGTGACGACTTTGCGCAGGGACGCCCGTGATGCGGGTGCGGTGGCCGGTTCGGGCATGATGCTCGCTCCATTGCGATGGCGGCTCGGGCGACGCGGCCGGCGCTCTCGGCGCCGCCGGCGCGATGCCGGACGCGTGTCCGGAAAGCGACGGTACCCCTCAGGGGACCGCGTGCTAACATCTGATGCATCAGACATTACATTCGTGGTCTGTGTGCGGCAATACCCTGGAGGACACGTGAAGGACATACAGCTCGGCGGGATGATCTCCACCGTGGTCACGCCGTTCGACGCGCGGGACGAGGTCGATCTGGATCTGCTGCGCGGTGAGGTGAAGTACCTCCTCGACCAGGGCGTCACGGCCATCTGCGCCTGTGGGAGCACCGGCGAGGGACAGACGCTCTCGCTGGAGGAGAGCGTGGCGATCTGCGAGGTCGTCGTCGACGAGGTCGCCGGCCGGGTCCCGGTGATCGGCGGCGTCATCCAGAACTCCACGGCCCAGGCCAAGCGTTACTCACTCGCGCTGAAGAAGGCCGGGGTCGACGCGCTCCAGGTCACCCCCGTCCACTACGTCTTCGCTCCGTCCCCCGAGGAGACGGTCGCGCACTACCGGGAGATCGGGGAGGCGGCGGACCTGCCGATCGTCCTCTACAACGTGGTCCCGTGGGCGCTCGTCCCGGTGGACACGATCGAGATGCTGCGCGACGTGCCGCAGGTCGTCGCCGTCAAGCAGTCGGGCGGCGACATCCACCTCCTCGCCGACCTGCTGCACCGGCTGCGCGACCGGTTCACCGTGCTCGCCGCCCTGGACGACCTGCACTACCCGGCGTTCGTCATGGGCGCGCACGGCGCGCTCGCCGCCATCCCGACCGTCACGCCCCGGCTCAGCGTCGAGCTCTGGGACGCCGTGCAGGCCGGCGACCACGCCAAGGCCCTCGAACTCCACGAGCGGATCCTCACGGTCTGGCGGGCCATCGACGCCCCCAACCTCCCCGCGACCCTGAAGGCGGCCCTGGAACTGCTGGGCCGCTCCCCGGGGCTGCCGCGCCGGCCGTTCGCGCCCGCCACCGAAACCGAGCGCGAGCGCATCAGGACGGCTCTGCGAGCGGCTAACCTGATCGACTGAACACCGTCCCCGCCGGGAACCGTCACCGCGGCGTGCGTCCGAGAGGGCACGTCGCAGAAGAGCAGAGAGAGGATCATGGCCACCACGTCCGCCCGCGGCCGTCGCGGGAGCAACCCCCTGGTCGTGGAGTCGATCTCCGAACAGCTCCATTCGATCCTCTGCGAGCGGATCACCACCGGCGTGTACGCGCCGGGCTCCCGGCTCGACCCGCAGGCCATCGCCGCCGAGTTCGGCGTGTCGCGCACCCCGGTGCGCGACACGCTGGTGCGCCTGGAGCACGACCGGCTCGTCGAGACCCGGCCCCGGTCGGGCACCTTCGTCACCCGGCCGTCGCGGCAGGACGTGCACGAGGTGTGCCAGCTGCGCAAGGCCCTCGAATGGCTCGCGACCGGCGTCGCCGCCGAGGCCATGCCGATCGAGCAGATCACCGATCTGCGCGAGGAGGCCGTAGAGGCGATGCGCGCCGCCGAACGGGGCGACTACGAGCCGTTCTTCGCGAGCGACACGCGCCTTCACCGCGAGATCATCGCGGCCACCGGCAACACCCGGCTGATCACCGCCCGCGAGTCGGTCGAGCCCTTCGTCTACTGGCTGCGCGTCCTCGGCGCCACCGGCCCGCACCGTCTCGCCGGGTCCACCCGGCGGCACCTGGAAATCCTGGACGCCATGGCCACCCGTGACGTCTCGGGCGCTCAGGAGGCCGCTGCCCTCCACCTTGTCGAAGTCGAGGAGTGGACGCTGGCCGACATGGCCTCCCACTCCATCGTCACCTGACCCCTTTCCCGAGGTCCACCATGAGCACCGACATACCCGGTGCCCTCCCGGCCGAAGGCCGTCCGGGCACCGTTCCCCCTTCCTCCGGCGCACCTCTTCCCCGGGGATCCGCCGCCACCCCGTCCACGCCGTCCACCGGCGGTCCCGGCGGCGCTCCCGCCGTCCCGTCGCTCGACACCGTCATGGACCGCGCCCGCGCCGCCGCCGACGAGGCCCGGAGCGCCGGGCCGGCCGTCCGCGCCCGGTGGCTCCTCGCGGTCGCGGACGCCCTCGACGCCGCGGCCGGCACACTCGTACCGGTCGCGCGCACCGAGACGCGCCTCCCGGAGGGCCGCCTCTCCGGCGAACTGCGCCGCACCACCTTCCAGTTGCGGCTGTTCGCCGAACGGCTCCACTCGGGCGCGCTGGACGACGTCCACATCGACCACGCCGACCCCGACTGGCCGATGGGGGCGCGGCCCGACATCCGCCGTACGACGGTGCCGCTGGGTCCCGTACTCGTCTTCGCCGCGAGCAACTTCCCCTTCGCCTTCAGTGTTCTGGGCGGGGACACGGCCAGTGCTCTGGCGGCCGGCTGCCCGGTGGTGGTCAAGGCGCACCCCGGCCATCCGGAGCTGTCACGGCTCACGGCGGCCGTGGGACGGGCGGCCCTGGCGGACGCGGGCGCGCCGGCGCACCTGCTCCAGATCATCGAGGGCGAACGCGCCGGCGCGGACGCCGTCCAGGACCGCCGGACCAAGGCGGTCGGCTTCACCGGGTCCACCCGCGGCGGGCGCCACCTCTTCGACCTGGCCGCCGCCCGCCCCGACCCCATCCCCTTCTACGGAGAGCTGGGCTCGACCAACCCGGTCGTCGTCACCCCGGCCGGATGGGCCGAACGGGGGGAGGAGATCGCCACCGGCTTCGCCGGGTCCTGCACGCTGGGCTCCGGGCAGTTCTGTACCCAGCCGGGCGTGGTCTTCGTCCCGGACGCCGACGCGTTCCTCGCCGCCCTGCCGTCCCTGTCCGCCGGACCGATGCTCAACGAGCGCATCGGCACCGCCTACACGGACGCCCTCGACGCCCTCGCGGCCCGGGACGGCGTCGAGGTCGCGCGGCGCGTCCCCGGTGAGGAGGGACAGCCGGACGTCGTCCTCCTGCGGACCACCGCCGACGCCGTCCGGAACGACCCCGCCCTCATCACCACCGAGGTCTTCGGCCCGGCGTCGCTCGTGGTCGCCTACCGGTCCCCCGAGGAGGTGGAGGAGGCGCTGGCGGAGTTCGAGGGAACGCTGACCGGCACGGTCCAGGCGGCCGGCGCGGACGACGCGGTCGGGCTGCGGATGCTCGACCTGCTCGCCCGGTACGCCGGACGCGTCATCTGGAACGAGTGGCCCACCGGGGTCACCGTCAGCGACGCCCAGCAGCACGGAGGTCCGTGGCCCGCCTCGACCGCGCCCACCACGACGTCGGTGGGCACAGCGGCGATCCGGCGCTTCCGCCGCCCGGTGGCCTTCCAGAACGTCCCCGGCGCCGCGCTGCCGCCCGAACTCAGGGACCGCTGAAGCAGGTCACGGACCGGCCCACGCGAAGCCTTCCCCCGGAGCCCGGAGCCCGGAGGAAGGCTTCAGGGGCCGTGTTCCTCGGATCTGACTCCCCGTGTCACTTCCGCCAGAACAGGTGGTGCGTCATGCCGCTCGGGCTGGGCACCACCTCCAGGTGGAAACGGTCGAGGAGTTCGTCGGGGGAGTCCCAGAGCCGCACCCCGTGCCCGAGCCTCACCGGCGAGACCGCCACGTGCAGGGTGTCCACGAGATCGGCGTCGAGGAACTGCCGGACGGTCGTGGCCCCGCCGCCGATCCGGACGTCCTTGCCCCGCGCCGCCTCACGCGCCCGCGCCAGGACCGTGGCCGGGTCGCCGTCCACGAAGTGGAACGTGGTGTCGGAGAGCGTGAAGGAGGGGCGCTTGTGGTGGGTCAGGACGAACACCGGGGTGTGGAAGGGGGGTTCGTCACCCCACCAGCCGCGCCACTCCTCGTTCTCCCAGGGCCCGCGTTGGGGCCCGAACTTGTTCCGGCCCATGATCTCGGCCCCGATGCCGCGCGCGTAGTCCCGCGTGAAGTAGTCGTCGAGGCCCCGGGTGCCTCCCGGGTCGGTGCGGTTGGGCCAGCTCGCCGTGGCGCCGGCCCAGGAGAACAGCCGCTCGGGGTCGGCGTGGCCGAAGGGCTGCTCGAAGGTCTGGTCCTCACCGGCGGCGATGCCGTCGCATGAGACGGTGAAATTCTGTACCCGCACGAGCTGAGCCATGTGTTCCTCCACAGGTGGTCGACAACGGAGGTAGGACTCTCCTCGCTGGGAGAACTCGTCGCCGCCCGCGAGCGGGCTGAGTCCGTGTGTACATGAGCGGAGCCCGGCCCGCCGACGTGAGCGCCGACGGGCCGGGCCACCACGGTCAGGGACGTCAGGCGGTCGTGATGTTCTCCGCCTGGGGGCCCTTCTGGCCCTGTGTGATGTCGAAGGTCACCGCCTGCCCCTCCAGGAGCTCACGGAAGCCGGTCGCGTTGATGTTCGAGTAGTGCGCGAACACGTCCGGACCGCCGCCGTCCTGGGCGATGAAGCCGAAGCCTTTTTCAGAGTTGAACCACTTGACGGTTCCACTGGCCATGAGGTGTTTCTCCAGTCGCTGTCAAGACCTGCACCGTGCGGGCCTCGGGATCGATCGCCCTGGTCCCGCACCGCACAGCAGAGCGCCCATGCCGAAGACATGGGCAGGTACTGCGAACCATGACATCTCTGCCCTTGACGTTACACGGAGGGACCGCATGTCACCAGGGAGCGACGATCATCGGCCTGTCCCGGGTGGATGCCGCGGAACGAGAGGGGACGGGCGGCGGGCGGCCGGAGGACACCTGCTACCCCTTCGTCATCTTCTTCACGTGGTAATAGGTGGCGACACACGAGGCGGGCCACGGGTGCTTGCCGAACGGTTCCGACATCTTGCTGACGACCAGCCGTTTGTAGGGCAGCACCGTCTCCCCCGCCGCGGCCCGTGCCCGGAGCATGCGGTCCTGGCTGTCCCAGGCCTTGGCCCGCGCACGCATGTCCCCGTCCAGATCCCGCAGGGACACCGCGAGCATGGCCATGACGCCCACGCACACCAGCACGGCGCCCGCCGCCACCGGCAGCATGCCACGGCGGTACCGGCGCACCGCCAGATTCCCGAGGAGGCCGCCCACGCCGACGAGCACGAGGAGCAGCGGGAACAGGAAGTCGTTCCACAGCCGGTTGGCGGTCGCGACCGACGGACCGAACGCCGGATAGGCGATCACCATGCACACGTATCCGGCGAGCAGCAGAGCCACCAGCACGGACACCACGAACAGGGGCGCCCTGCGGTCGGGCCGGGGAAGGCCGCCGTCCGTACGCCGGACGAGCACGCCGATCAGCACGCCCACGGCGATCACCCCGATGTACTGCCACGTCGTCACCAGCGTGTGGAGCACCTGCGCGTACCCCCGCAGCGAGGCGGAGAGCGACTCGGGCGCGAACATGGAGTCCGCGTGGTGGCGGGTACGCCGGTTGCGTGAGCCGGGCGAGGTGAGGAGTACGGCGGTGCCCACGAGGATGCCGAGGACCGCGGCCGCGCACCAGGTCCGTGCGAAGGCCAGCCGTTCCGCCCGGAAGAGCAGGCGGCCCAGCAACAGGGCCACGGCCAGGAGGGCCAGGGCGACCAGGGAGGTCTCCTCCGACAGGGTGCCCATGACGGCTCCCAGGACGAACGCCGACACGACCGCGACGGCCTTGCCCCGGCGCGAGACCACCAGCAGGGCCGGGATCGTGGCGGCGGCCGCGAGGACGGGCGGGAAGGTGTGGGACACGGACGAGGCAGGCCAGTAGAAGGTCTTGTACGTGTTCGTGGAGGCGAAGCAGAACACGGCCAGGACCGTGGCCGCCGAGAACAGCGGGATCCCCCGGGGCAACCGCCACCGGACGCTCCGCAGCAGCGCCGCCGTCCACCCCCACAGCAGGGCCAGCATCACGACCACGCTGATCCCCGCGTACCACTGCTGGCCCGCGACGCCGTACACGGAGTAGGAGGCGACCAGTACGCCGTTGGCGACCCGGCCGTTGTCCGCGGAGTAGAACCGGTCCACCAGGGCCATGAAGCCCTCGTCGCGTACGAGAGGCAGGAAGCACCACTCGTCACCGCTCGGACGCACCCAGCGAGCGAACCACGAGGCCCCGCCGAAGAGCAGCAGGGGCAGGAGCGGCAGCAGGGCCGTACCGGCCCGCAGGAGACGAAGACGGCCGGCGCCCGGCCTCGCCGTGCTGCCGTGCCCGTCCCCCTGGTCCGTACCGGCCGCTCCCTTGTCCGTGCCGGCCCCCTCCGCGTCCGTACCGGTCTCCGCGGCGTGCCACGCCGGATCCGGGCGGTCCCCGCTCTCCGAACGCACCGTGTCAGCCGAGGGCGGGGTCGTCCTGCTTCGCCTCCGCAGGAACGTCCGGAACCACGCCCGGGGCGCCCGCCGGCCGCCGGCCGGAATTGATGGCCCAGCGTGCGAGGAGGAAGGAGACCGGGGTGACGAGGACCCCGGCGACAACTGCGGCGACATTCTTGTCCATTCCGAATCGACTGACGGCCACATAGAGAAGCGCGCCGGAGGCCACGAGATTGAAGCCGCTGGACAGCGGATACCGGAGGAACCCGCGCCAGGTCGGACGGGTCCGGCAGGTGACGTAGGAATTGAGCAGGAAAGAACCGACGATGCTGACCGCGTATCCGAGGACATGGGCCGCGAGATACGGAATCCAGCGATTCAAGGTCGCGTAGACGGCCAGGTACACGGCGGTGTTGACGAATCCGATCGCCACGAAGGACGCGAACTGCCGTGACGTCCGGGGCCGGACCGCCGGACGGGCGGCCGACGCGTGCCGTGGGGGAGCGGGTGCCGGCGCGGGGCGGTCGTCCGTCTCCCGGATCACGAAGGAGGGCCGGCGTTTCACCTCGTGGTAGATGCGGCCGACGTACTCACCGATGATCCCCAGGGTGATCAGCTGGATGCCGCCCAGGCCCACCACCGCCATCAGCAGCGTGGCGTACCCGGGGACGGCCGCCCCGTGGAGCGCCACGTCGAAGGCCACCCACCCCGCGTAGACGAGCGCGGAGAGGAAGCACCAGAAGCCCGCGTAGATGGCCAGCCGCAGGGGCCGGTTGTTGAAGGACAGCAGGCCGTCGATGCCGTAGTTGAGCAGACGGCGGCTGCCCCACTTCGAGGTGCCGGCGAGCCGCTGGGCGTTCCGGTAGGTGAAGGTGGCCGTCGTGAAACCGATCCAGGAGAAGATGCCCTTGGAGAACCGGTTGGCCTCCGGGAGCGAGAGGACCGTGTCCACCGCCTGGCGTGACAGCAGCCTGAAGTCCCCGGCGCCGTCCAGTACGTCGACGTCCATGAGACGGCGCACCAGGGCGTAGTAGCCGCGGCTCAGCACGGTGCGCGCCGTGCCTTCCCCCTCGCGGTTCCGCCGGGGCACGACCTGGTCGTACCCGCGCCGGTGGAGTTCGAGCATCCGCGGGATGAGCGCCGGGGGGTGCTGGAGGTCCGCGTCCATGAGGATCACCGCCTGCCCCCGCGACATGCGCAGACCGGCGAGCATCGCCGCCTCCTTGCCGAAGTTCCGGCTGAGCACCGCGTACCTGACGCGCCGGTCCGCGACACCGAGTCCGCCGATGATGTCCCGTGTGCGGTCGGTGCTGCCGTCGTCCACGTAGCAGATCTCGTAGTCGAGACCGCACGGGCCGAGGACCTCGGCGACGGCCGAGTGGAACCTCTCGATGACGGCGGCCTCGTTGAAGCACGGTACGACCACGGAAAGCTGAGGAGTCGCCAAACCAGTCTCCTGACCGAGCACGCCAGAGCGGTGCGGTCCACCGCACGGTGGTGGGGTGGCTGTCCCTGGCGCTGGCAGGTGCCGAATCCCAGGGGCATTCGACCCGTATCGGCGGGCCGAGCGGTGGAATCACACATCTACGCGCCTGCGGATGACCCGTTTGGCCGTGTCGGACGCCCCTGCCGCATCCCCGGTGACACCCCGTCACCCGTCAGGTGAACAGAGCCCCGGCCAGGGCGAAGCCCGCGAAGGCCGCGCCGAGTCCGGCCGCGACGGAACCGGCCACATTGGCGACGGCGAAGGACGCCGCGCCGTCCTCCACCAGGCGCCGCGTCTCGTAGGAGAAGGTGGAGTAGGTGGTCAGCGCCCCGCACAGCCCGGTGCCCAGCAGCAGTTGTACGGTGTGGCCGGCCGCCCCGGACAGGGCGGCACCGGTCAGTACGCCCAGGATCAGGGAGCCGGCCACGTTGACGGTGAAGGTGCCCCAGGGGAAGACGCTGTCGTGCCGGGCCTGCACCGCCCGGTCCGTCAGGTAGCGCAGCGGGGCCCCGACCGCGCCGCCCGCGGCCACCAGCAGGTAGTCGTTCACCGAGGTCACTCCTCCGGGGCGGTGAAGCGGACGGCCCGCACCGGTTCCAGGGTGATCAGGCCCTGGATTCCCAGCTCCTCCAGCTGCGGGAGGAAGGCGTTGACGCGTGTCTCCTCGTCCACCACGACGACCGCCACCGGCAGGTCGTCGGTCATCGACAGCAGCCGGGTGGTGTGCACCGTCTGGCGTCCGCCGAAGCCCTCCACGCCGTGGAAGACGGACGCGCCGCTCAGCCCCGCGGCGTGCGCGCGGTGGACGATCTCGCTCGACAGCGGGCGGTGGTGCCACAGGTCCGTGTCGTCGACCAGCACGGTCAGCCGGAGCGCGGGCAGGGTCGTCCAGGTCATCGCTCACTCCACTTCGCCAGGAACCGGCGCGTGCTCCACGTGCCGATGCTCACCGCGGCCAGCGCGGCCACGAGGGTTGCCGCCAGGTAGACGAGCGCGGTCGCGGCCCGGCCGCCGTGGATCAGCCGCTCGATGTCCACGGTGTAGGTGGAAAAGGTGGTGAAGCCGCCGAGCACACCGGTCCCGAAGAACGGCCGCAGCAGCCGGTGCGCCGACCGGAACTCCGTCACCACGACCAGGAACACCCCGATCACCAGGCATCCGACGGCGTTGACGCACAACGTCGTCCAGGGGAACGTCCCGGTGGCGGTCGGCCACAGCCGGGCGGCCCCGAACCGGGCCAGCGCGCCCAGCGCGCCGCCCGCCGCGATCACACCCAGCACGGCGTGCTGGGAACCCAGGACCCGCTGACGCCGGGAGGGGCCGGAGAATTCCACATCGGGATCTGTGGGCTCGAAGACCATGGGCGGACCGCTCTGTTCTGACGGCACGGCTCTCCCTACGCGTGGATTCCGCTTCCGCGTAGGCGGAAACGCTCTGTCACGAGTAGGGACCGTTGGCGGCGTCCGCCGCGGTTCGGGTACGGCGGGCCCCACCGCCGCGCGGCACGCGTGGCGCCGCAGGACCTCAGTATAACGAGCGGTGCGCCGGGCTCGCGCGCCCGCGGGAACCGGGGGAGGGGGACGACGGGGGCCGGTGCCCGCACGGGCGGTCAGGGTGTGCGCAGCGCGACGATCGCGACGTCGTCGTACTGCTCGTCGTCACTCATCCGGATGAGCAGTTCGTCACGGAAGACCGACAGCGGTTCGCGGGCGAGCGCGGCCGCGTGCTGGCGCAGCCGTGTCAGACCGCGGCCGATGTCCTCACCGGGGCGCTCGATGAGCCCGTCGGTGTAGAGCAGCAGGGTCGAGCCCGAGGGCAGGGACACGCTGGCGTTCTCCCGCCTGATGTCGGGGTCCACACCCAGGACCGGGGCGAGCCCGCCGTCCAGCAGGAGGACCCGGCCGTTCTGCTGGGCGAGCAGGGGCGGCGGATGCCCCGCGTTGCTCCAGTGCAGGCGCCACGGCCTTCCCGGCGGCGTCTCGACGCGGGCGACGACGGCCGTGACGAGCTCGATACGCGTCAGCCCCTGCATCACCTTGTCCAGGCGGCTCATCACACCGGCCGGATGGTCCTCGCTGTCGTAGGCGAGGGCGCGCAGCATGTTGCGCAGCTGCCCCATACGGACCGCCGCCTCCAGGTCGTGACCGACGACGTCCCCGATGGCGAGGATCACCGACTGGTCGGGGAGCCGGAAGGCGTCGTACCAGTCACCACCGACCTCCGCCTCTTCCCGGGCGGGCACGTAGCGGGCGAGGAGCTGGAGGTGGCCGAGTCCGGCGAGGTCGGGCAGGAGCGAGCGCTGGAGCTGCTCGGACGTGTGCTGCTGCAACGCGTACAGACGCGCGTTGTCCAGCGCGAGACCGGCGCGGTGGCCGAGGTCGGCGGCGAGTACCCGCTCCTGTTCGTCGAAGGAGGCGTCCGGGTCACGGCGGATGAAGGTGAGCGCGCCGAGGGTCTGCCGGCGCATCCGCATCGGAACGATGAGCGCCGTCCGGGCGCTCAGCACGCGGTACAGGGCCCGCTGGGCGGCCAGCAGGGCGTCGTCCGGGTCGGACACACCGAAGTCCGTCATCACCATGGGCCCCGCGCCGCGCAGTACCTTCGCCAGAGTGGCGGCCGAGCTGTCCACCTCCGGCAGCAGTCCGCCCGGCAGGATCCGCGGCGACCTGCGCGAGTCCCGCTCGGTGACGGTGAGCCGGCGCAGACCGTCCCCCTCGACGAGATCGACGACGCAGGCGTCGGCCAGACTGGGCACGACCACGCGGGCCAGCCGGCGCAGCGACTCCTTCGCGTCCAGACTTGAGGCCAAGGCCTCACTCGCTTCCGCCAGAAGACGCAAACGGGTGGCGGCGTTCTCCGGTGTAATCTCCACGTTGCCCACCTGTGATCGTTCGGACGTCGTTCGTTCCGTGTGCGGGGGAGCCGTGGGCATTCTCTTCCTTTTGCGGGCTCTTTCCGGGAACCCACGGGGAATGTCCACCGGCATGTCCGCGCGAGGAGCGACACGGGACGTGGTCCCACGCGTCCCGGCGACACGACGCCTGCCCCCGAAGGACGGCCTCGGGGCGACGGCACGCGGGCCGCGCTGCACGATCGGCGCCGTCGCATGCGGTACGGCTTACTTCGCAAGGTCCGAAGTGAGCCGTACCGGCCGACGGGAGCGAGCACACCGATGCCGCTGGCACAGAAGAAGGCGCGCCCGCGGAACACGGCGCGCCGCGCCGCAGAGGAAACGGTGGACGCCGTCGACGCGAGGCTGCCCCTGTCCGAGGCCGGCCGGGCGCTCCTGCGGAAGGCCTTCCCCGACCACTGGTCGTTCCTCCTGGGGGAACTCGCCCTCTACGGCTTCGTCGTCCTGCTGGTGACCGGCGTCTACCTGACGCTGTTCTTCGAGCCGTCGATGACCGAATCGGTGTACCAGGGCTCGTACGAGCCGCTGCGCGGCGTCCGCACCACGCAGGCGTACGCCAGCACCCTGCGCATCAGCTTCGACGTGCGCGGCGGGCTGCTGGTCCGTCAGATCCACCACTGGGCGGCACTGGTGTTCGTGGCCTCGATCGGCGCGCACCTGCTGCGGGTCTTCTTCACCGGCGCGTTCCGCAGACCGCGTGAGGCCAACTGGGCGGTGGGTGTGACGATGTTCCTCCTCGCCCTCCTGGAGGGCTTCGCGGGCTACTCGCTCCCCGACGACCTGCTGTCCGGAACCGGTCTGCGCACGGCGCAGGGAATCATGCTCTCCCTGCCCGTCGTCGGCACCTACCTGAGCTTCTTCGTCTTCGGCGGTGCGTACCCCGGCGACGACATCGTCCCCCGGCTCTACCCGGCGCACATCCTGCTCGTCCCGGGGCTCCTCCTCGCCCTGATCAGCCTGCACCTGCTGCTCATCGTGCGTCTGAAGCACACCCAGTGGGCCAGGCCCGGGAGCACCGGCCGCAACGTGGTCGGCAAGCCGCTCTTCCCGCACTACACGGCGAAGTCGGCCGGTCTGTTCTTCATGGTCTTCGGTGTGCTCGCCGTGCTGGGCGCGCTCGCACAGATCAACCCGGTGTGGAACTACGGCCCCTACCGGACCGACCACGACTCCACCGCCTCCCAGCCGGACTGGTACGTCGGCTTCCTGGAGGGCGCGCTGCGGCTGATGCCCGGTGTGGAGACCAGGCTGTGGGGCCACACCCTGATGTGGAACCCGCTGGTGCCCGGCGTGCTGCTGCCCGGCGCGCTCTTCCTGGTGCTGTACGCCTATCCCTTCTTCGAACGCTGGGTCACCCGGGGCACGGGCGAGCACCATCTGTGCGACCGCCCACGCGACCGGCCGGTCCGCACCGGGCTGGGCGTCGCGGCGCTCACCGCGTACGGGGTGCTGCTGCTCGCCGGCGGCCAGGACGTGATCGCCTTCGTCTTCGACGTGCCCGTGCACGCGCTGACCTGGACGTTCCGTGTCGCGCTCCTCTTGCTGCCCGTGGTGGCCTTCTGGGTGACCAGCCGGCTCTGCCTGGCCCTGCAGGCGTACGAGAGGGACCTCGTGGAGAAGGGGAAGGCGACCGGTGAGGTGGACCAGTCGGTCGAGGGCGGCTACCACCCACTGCACGACCGGCTGCCCGTGGAGAAGCGGTACGTCCTGCTGGCCCGGGACCTGCCCCGGCCCCTGGAGGCGCCGGCCGGCCGGCGGAGCCCGGCCCGCCGACGCCTCACCGCGCGGCTGCGGTCCTCACTCAGCCACTGGTACTACGGCCACCGGGTGCTGCCTCCCGTGACCGAGGAAGAGCACCGGCGGATCGAAGCCGTCCTGGCCGGTCCCGAGCGGGCCTCCGATCCGGGGGACCACACGTCCTGAGACGGCATCCGGCCGCCGTCAGCCCGCGCGGCCGGTGTTCTGGAACACGAAGCCGTACACACCGGGGACCAGTACGCCGACGCCGATCAGGAAGAGCCAGAGCCCGTGGACGACGCCCAGGCCGATCAGGGCGGCGCCCGCCGCGCTGATGACGGGGTAGTAGCTGCGCGCGGGGAAGAACGAACGGGTGCCGCCCTTCTCCCGGACCCGCGCGTCCCTCCGGTCCTCCGGCCGCGGCCCGGTCCGCCCGTGACCCCACCAGAGGTAGGCGGCGATCAGCGCGGACATCAGGAAGGACACCGCGAGCGCCGAGAATCCGGCGGGATCGGACGAGAAGGCCGCGTACACGGCGCAGGTCACCGCGAAGAACCCCGCCACTCCGGTGAACAGCCACGCCTCGCCCTTCACCCCGTCACCTTCCGTCCGGACCCGGCGTCCTGGTCCGTGCGACGGCCGGACGACGCGCCGGGGAGTGAGTCCTCGACCGGCACGTCGGGGTGGTGCAGGTCGAAGGCGGGGGAGTCGCTGCGGATCCGGGGCAGCGCGTGGAAGTTGTGCCGGGGCGGCGGGCACCCGGTCGCCCACTCCAGGGAGCGCCCCCAGCCCCAGGGATCGTCGCAGTTCACCCTCGTGCCGTACCGGTGTGTCCTCCAGACGTTGTACAGGAACGGCAGCGTGGACAGGCCCAGCAGGAACGCTCCGGCCGAGGAGACGGTGTTGAGCGCGGTGAACCCGTCCGAGGCCAGGTAGTCCGCGTACCGCCGGGGCATGCCCTCCTCGCCGAGCCAGTGCTGGACGAGGAAGGTCAGCTGGAAGCCCGTGAACAGGGTCCAGAAGTGCACCTTCCCCAGCCGCTCGTCCAGCATCCGCCCGGTGAACTTGGGCCACCAGAAGTAGAACCCGGCGAATGTCGCGAACACGACCGTGCCGAACAGCACGTAGTGCAGGTGCGCCACGACGAAGTAGCTGTCCGTCAGGTGGAAGTCCAGCGGCGGCGAGGCCACCAGCACCCCGGTCAGCCCGCCGAGCAGGAAGGTGACCAGGAACCCGACGGACCACAGCATCGGCGTCTCGAACGACAGGGAGCCGTGCCACATGGTCCCGATCCAGTTGAAGAACTTCACACCCGTCGGCACCGCGATCAGGAACGACATCAGGGAGAAGAACGGCAGGAGCACCGCGCCGGTGGCGAACATGTGGTGGGCCCACACGGTGGCGGACAGACCGGTGATGGCCATGGTGGCGCCGACGAGACCGACGTACCCGAAGACCGGCTTCCGGCTGAACACCGGGAGGATCTCGCTGACGACCCCGAAGAACGGGAGCGCCACGATGTACACCTCGGGGTGCCCGAAGAACCAGAACAGGTGCTGCCACAGCAGCGCGCCGCCGTTGGCCGCGTCGAAGACGTGCGCCCCGAACTTCCGGTCGGCCTCGAGCGCCAGGAGTGCCGCGGTCAGCACCGGGAACGCCAGCAGCGCCAGGATCGACGTGAAGAGCACGTTCCAGGTGAAGATCGGCATCCGGAACAGGGTCATGCCGGGAGCCCGCAGACAGACGATCGTCGTGATGAAGTTGACCGACCCGAGAATGGTGCTCAGGCCGGAGACCACCAGGCCCATCACCCAGAGGTCCGCCCCGGCCCCCGGGGAGTACACGGCACCGTTCAGCGGCGCGTAGGCGAACCAGCCGAAGGAGGCGGCACCGTTCGAGGTCAGGAAGCCCGAGACGACCAGCAGGCCGCCGAACAGGTAGACCCAGTAGGTGAAGGCGTTCAGCCGGGGGAAGGCGACATCGGGAGCGCCGATCTGCAACGGCATGATCGCGTTGGCGAAACCCGTGAAGGTCGGGGTGGCGAACAGCAGCATCATGATCGTGCCGTGCACCGTGAACAGCTGGTTGTACTGCTCGTGCGAGACGAACTGCATGCCTGGCCGGGCGAGTTCGGCACGCATCGCCATCGCCAGCAGACCGGCGAAGAGGAAGAAGCCGAAGGCGGTGACCAGATACAGGTTGCCGATCACCTTGTGGTCGGTCGTGGACACCGGGTTCAGCAGCTTCAGACCGTGCCCGGCCCGCCGCTCGGTTCCCGCGTCCGCCTCTCCCGTCCCCTTCTCCCGCGTCACTGCCCCCGGTCGCTCGCCCGACGGCGTCATAGGCTCTCCCGATCTGAATCTGCCGCGATCCCTACGGCGGTCGCATTCCAGACCCAGACCCTCGCACCCCCGGTAACCGTCCCGGGGAATTGAGGACGCGTGTCGTCACGGCCGCCCCGCCCGCCCGAGGCGGTCTCAGGACAGGACGCGGCGGCGGAAGTTGCGCAGGCCCAGTCCGAGGAAGAGCACACAGAACCCGAGGAGGACCGGGTAGACCACGTAGAGCGGCAGATGGGACAGGTCGGTGAAACCGGCCCGCATGCCCTCCGTGATGTAGATCAGCGGATTCAGGAGCACGAGTGTCTGCAGCCAGTGGAAGCCGCCGACCTCCACCGGGGCGAGCTTGGTCCATTGGTAGTAGGTGCCGCCGAGGAAGACGAGGGGCAGGACGACGAAGCCGAACATGACCCCGATGTTCCTCGGCTCGAACGTGGTGCCCAGAAGGAGGCCGAGGGAGGTCATCGCGACGCAGGACAGCGGGATGAGCGTGACGACGACCCACCAGTGGACGCTGAACTGCGGATGGACGCCCGGCGCGTGGACCACGGCGGCGATCGGGAACACGATGACCGCGGAGATGAGTCCCTGGGCCGCCCCGGACAGGACCCGTGCCACGGCCACCAGCCAGATGGGGCAGGGTGCCTGGACGCGGTCCTCGATCTCCCGGGTGAAGCCGAACTCCTGGGACATCTGGATGGCGACGGACTGGATGCCCTGGAACATGATGGCGATGGACACGACCCCGGGCACCAGGACGGTGGCGAACGCGGACTCGCCCGCCGTGCCTCCGCCCGATCCGATGCCCTGACCGATGCTGGGGAAGACGTACAGGAAGACGAAGACGAGCAGGAAGGGCTGCATCACGGTGCGGCCGACGAACTCGCCGAAGTTCTTGCGCAGCACGGCCAGATCGCGCCGGATCAGTCCGGCCAGCGCGGACCGGCTGGAGGCGACGGCCGACCGGCCGGGGCGGACCTCGCCCCGGAGCGGGGTCCGGTCGTCACCACCGGGGTGCGGGCGGCCGCCGGCCCCCGTGCCGGCCGACGGGTCGTCGGCGGGAGACGCTCCTGACATGGCCATCAGTCCCGCAACTCCTTTCCGGTGAGGTTGATGAAGACGGTTTCCAGCGTGCTCTCGCTGAGGGACAGGTCGACCAGGTCGAAGTTCCCGGACTCGGCGCTCCGTACGACCTTGGGCAGGAGGCGGTCCGCGCCCTTCACCTGGAGCTCCACGCCGCCGCTGACCAGCCGGGTACGGACGACGCCTTCGATGTCACGCCGCAGCCGTTCGGCGAGTTCTTCCGGGTTCCCGTCGGTGGTGACCGTGACCACGGCGTCCGCGCCCAGGCTCCGCTTGAGCGCCGCGGGGCTGTCCAGCGCCAGGATCCTGCCGTGGTCGATGATCGCCACCCGGTCGCAGAGATGATCGGCCTCCTCCATGTTGTGGGTGGTCAGCAGAATGGTCTGACCGGCCCCGATCAGCTCGTCCAGCACATCCCAGAGGGCGAGCCGGCTCTGCGGGTCGAGTCCCGTGGTGGGTTCGTCCAGGAACAGGACGGCGGGCCGGTGGAAGATCGCCCGTGCCACCAGCAGCCGCTGGGCCATGCCGCCGGACAGCTCGTACACGGAGGAGTCACCCCACCGGCTCAGCTGGAACTGCTCCAGGAGTTCGTCGGCCCGCTCCCGCGACCGGCCCCGGGGGATCCCGAACAGCAGGCCGTGGAAGTACAGGTTCTCCCGGACCGTCAGCGAACGGTCCAGGGTGTTCTGCTGGGTGACCGCCGCGATGACCTGCTTGACCAGGGTCGGCTGGGCGACGACGTCGATCTCCCCGATGTGGGCGGAGCCCGAGGTGGGCACCACACGGGTGGTCAGCATGCCCACCGTGGTCGTCTTCCCGGCGCCGTTGGGACCCAGCAGCCCGAAGATCTCGCCCTTGCGCACCCGTAGATCGACACCGTCGACCGCCGCGATGTCCGTCTTCGCGTAGACCTTCCGCAGCGCGGACGTACGGATGACCACGTCGGCGGAGCCCTCCGGCGGCCCGCCGTCCTCACCGGCGGTGGCGGGGGGTGGTGCCGCGGGGCGGTGCGGGCCGTCAGCCGGCTCGTTCGACGTCATGTCCACCTCCGTCTGTGCCTTCCGCCGGCCGGTTCCGGCGGAGTCCGGCCGGTCGCCCCTCCGGCGCTGTGCCGGGGCGGCGGTTCATCACTTCCCCGCCTTCGCGGGCTCGCCGTGGATGTACCGGCCCCCGCGCAGCAGCGAGGCCAGCGCGGCCACCAGGCACGCCACGATGGCGAAGTCGAAGGCCACGGACAGCCCCTGCTCGAACGGTTCGGAGATCAGGGTCGGGAAGAACGCCCGCCCGGTGAGGTAGTCGGCGTGGCCGGCGGGCAGGTGGGCCAGGGCCTCCGGGCCGAGCAGGCTGCGGATCGGGTTGTATCCCAGGAGCGCCGCGAACAGGACGCCGACGGGCGGCAGGGCCGCGACGCGCGCGGCGTCCGCGGGCGCCACGCCCTGCTCGGTGAGGCCGTGGCCGAGCGTGCCCGGCAGTGAACTCGCCAGGCCGGCGATCATCAGCGAGAAGAAGATGCCGATCGACAGTACGGTGGCCGAGTTCTGGAACGTGGTGCTGATCCCCGCGCCCACACCGCGCTGGTCCGGAGGCAGGCTGTTCATGATCGCCGCACGGTTGGGTGAGGCGAACAGTCCCATGGCCAGCCCGTTGAAGAGCAGGATCAGGGCGAAGAGCGGGTAGGCGAAGTCGGCCGGCAGCTCTTTCAGGGCGACGAAGGTGGCGGCTGCCAGCAGCATGCCGCCGGTCGTGAAGAGCCGGGCGCCGAAGCGGTCGGAGGCCCACCCGGAGAGCGGGCCCGCGATCAGGAACCCGACCGTCAGCGGCAGCATGTAGATGCCGGCCCACAGCGGTGTCTGCTCGAAGTCGTAGCCGTGACGGGGCAGCCAGATCCCCTGGAGCCAGATGATGAGGATGAACATCAGCCCGCCGCGCCCCAGGGAGGCCAGGAGGCTCGCCACGTTCCCCGCCGAGAAGGCACGGATCCGGAACAGCCCGAGACGGAACATCGGCTGGGCGACCCGGTTCTCGATCAGGCAGAAGAGGACCAGCAGCGCCAGCCCGCCGCCGATCGCGGCGAGCACCCAGGGGTTGGTCCATCCCATGGTCCGGCCGCCGTAGGGCTGGATGCCGTACGTGATGCCGGACAGGACAGCGATCAGGCCGACCGCGAAGGTCAGGTTGCCCCACCAGTCGAGCCGGGCCGGGGTACGGACCCCGGTGTCGCGCAGCTTGAGATAGGCCCAGACGGTTCCGAACAGTCCGATCGGGACGGAGACCAGGAACACCAGGTGCCAGTCGAAGGGGCCGAGCAGTCCGCCCAGGACGAGCCCGACGAACGACCCGGCGATTCCCGCGACCTGGTTGAGCCCCAGGGCGAGACCGCGCTGCCGGGGCGGGAAGGCGTCGGTGAGGATGGCGTTCGAGTTCGCCATGAGCATCGCCCCGCCCACGCCCTGGAGCACGCGCATCCCGATCAGCCACAGGGCGCCCGCCGTGCCGTGCGTCCAGGTCACCGACAGCAGTACGGAGAACACCGTGAAGACCGCGAACCCCAGGTTGTACATCCGTACCCGGCCGTACATGTCGCCCAGCCGGCCGAAGCTCACCACGAGGACCGCGGTGACGACCATGTAGCTCATGATCAGCCAGAGGAGCAGACTCGTGTTGCCCGGCCGCAGGGGGTCCACCCCGATGCCGCGGAAGATGTCCGGCAGCGCGATCAGGATGATCGACAGGTTGATCGTCGCGATCAGCACACCCAGCGTGGTGTTCGACAGCGCGATCCACTTGTAGCGCGGGCGCAGGGGGTCCTCGGTGCGGTCGCGCGGTACGACTGCTCTGTGCATGGGACCTTCCCCGCCGCCGGTGGTACTCGACTGCGTACGGGAGCCAAGCTAAGCCCGAGTCCGGCGGTCGGCCAGTTCGAAGGGCGCGGCCGGCCCATGAGGGCGGGCGCGATTGCCGGGGCCCGGCAACGTGACGCCCTGTGAACTGGGGGGTCGCACCCCTGTGATTCCCCGTGGAGGCGGCCGTACGGTCGCCTCGCGAGTGGGGGAGACACGCACGGGCTTCCCCGGTGAACGAGAGAAGTGAGCTGCGCGTATGACGCTTCCGCCCCCCGACCAGGCCCAGCCCCAGCCTCCGGGGCAGCCCCAGCCGCAGGGGCAGCCTCAGCCTCCGGGGCAGCCGCAGGGGCCGCCGCCCTCCTACGGACCGCCCGCCTGGAGCGGGCCGCAGATGGTTCCGGCACCGCCGGTCAGCGGGTTCGCCATCGCCTCGCTCGTCCTCTCCCTCGTCTGTCTGGCGCCGCTGGGACTGGTCTTCGGGATCATCGCGCTGGTCCGGATTCCCCGTCGTGGCGAGCGCGGCAAGGGGCTCGCGGTGGCGGGTGTCGCCGTCTCCGGAACGGTGCTGCTTCTCGCCCTCCTGGCGATGGCCGGGGCACTGCGTTTCACGGTCTGGTCGGCCGGCTCACCGGGCGGGCCGGTCAGGGGCGGCGGCGGGACGAGCGTCTTCGCTCTGGAGACGGGGGACTGCTTCACCCCGGCCACCGAAGTGACGCGGGACAACCAGGGGCCGCTCAGGAACGGCACGGCGGAGCGGCTGCCGTGCGGGGAGCCGCACCGGGGCGAGGTCTACGGCAGCTTCGAGCTGACCGGTCAGGGGACGTTCCCCGGTACGGAAGAGGTCATGAAGACCTCTCGCGACCGGTGCGCGGCGCTTCTCACGGACTACGTGCTGGACTTCACGGCCTACGGCCACCTGCAGACGTACTTCTACTACCCGGACCGGGGCGGATGGGCGCGTGGCGGGCGCACCGTCCTGTGCTGGGCCGGCAGACCGCAGGGGAACCTGGAGGAGTCGATACGCAAGGACGAGAGCGATTTCGAACCGGCCCAGTTCGCGTACGTCTCGGCGTTCCAGCCGTTGATGGAGGCACAGCTACGAGCCCCTCAGCAGGGGCCCGACGAGGACCTGGCCGCGGCGAGCCGTTGGGCCGGGCAGATGGCCGCGGCGTACACGGAGGTGGTCGGGGCGCTCGGGGAAGCCCGGGACGGGCTGCCGGAGGACGTCCGGGCGCAGGCGGGGGAGATCGTGGTGATCTTCGAGGCGGCCGTTCCGGAGTGGGAGCGGGCCGCGCGGGCCGCGGACACCGGTGCGTTCCTGGCGGCGATCGAGCGGGCGGAGGCGGACAACGACGTGATCGCGGGCCTGGACGCCGAGGTACGGACGGGCCTGGGGCTCCCCGCTCCCGAGGACGCCGGGACCGGAGAGGGGGACGGGGCGGGGACGAGGGCGTCGTGAGGCCCGGTGTCCGGCGGCGGGGCGCGGCCCCGGCGCCCCGGCACCACTCGTCTCGGTCCGGGCGCGTACCGGCTGTGCGCCGTGCCGGACGGCGGTCAGACGGGGTTGTCCTCTCTGAACCGGGCGATCCACTCGGCGGTGGCCCGCAGGCCGCCGAACGTATAGAAGTGGATCTTCACCTCGCCGTGGCGGGCCGGGTCGTACCGTTCGGCCAGGGTGCGCAGGAAGGCGTCGGGGCCGGTGGTGCCCATGAGGTTGGTGAGGGACAGCCCGTACTTCTTCGCGATGGAGGCGCTCGTGCCGACGCCGAAGCGGGTGGCGTAGGAGAGCAGACGGCGGACTCCCGCGGGGCCCGGGACGCCTATGCGGACCGGGAGGGTGATGCCCTGGTCGCGGACGTGTTCGAGCCAGCTGAGGACCGGGTCGGGGTCGAAGCCGAACTGGGTGGTGACGTGGCCGGTCAGGCCGTGGGCGGTCAGTGAGGCGACCTTGTCCCGCAGGGCGGACCGGAGGGTGTCGTCGGTGAGGGCCGGGTGGCCTTCCGGGTAGCCGGCGATGCCGACGTGGCGGACGCCGTGTTCCTGGAGCAGGCCGGACTCGATCAGGGCGAGGGCGCTGTCGTAGGGGCCCTGGGGGAGGACGGGATCGCCGGCGACGGTGAAGACGTGGGTGGCGGTCCCGTCGTCCCGGAGCCCGGCGAGGAACTGTGCGAAGTCGGTCCGGGAGGTGAGCCGGCGGGCGGAGACGTGCGGGACGGGGAGGAGGCCGAGGCGTTTCACCGCGCGTGCGGCGTCCAGGCGCATGCGCGTGTCCTCGTTGCCGAGGAAGGTGACGTTGACACGGGTGCCCCGGGGGAGCGTGCCGTCGGCCGCTTCCAGTTCGGGTACGTCCTTGCCGGTCATCTCCAGCGAGAAGTCCTCCAGCAGCGACGTACCGACGGCCGCCGAAGCCGTGTCGAGGGGGTGCATCGTGCTCCTGGTCGAGGGTGGTGCGGTGCGGTCCGTCACGGGAGCCGCGCACCGGCACGGCCCCGCGCGGTCCCCGGGGTGCCCTGGGAGGGTACGCGGACCTCGGAGGCCGGGGCCACCCGCCCCGGCCCGGCGGGGCGGGTGGCCCCGGAAGGGGGGCGTTCCACGACAAACCGGGGAAGGCGCGTCCGGCGGTCCGGCGCCTGCCGTGACGGTGCGCCGGTATGTCGCGCCACGGCGCCAAGTCATGGACGGATGACCGACGTTCGGCCCGCTTTCACGTATTCAGGACCGATAGGTTAGGTTAGCCTTGCCTTGTTGAGGTCGCGGTGGGAGGGGGGAATCATGCCGGCTCGCGATGCGCGGGTCCTGGGCATGGCCGTCGCCACCGTAGGGGCGGCCGGGCGTGACGGCGTCGCGGTACCCAACGGCCCCTGGCGGCCGAAGCGTTCGCCGGCCCCTCCCGTGAGCACCCCGACCGGGCGCGGGCGATCCCGCCCCTCCCCGCGGCGCCGTGACCGCCCTCACCACCGACGTGCCGGCCGCGCCGTCGCGTCCCTTCCCGCAGGAGCCTTCCGATGAACCACACCCTGTCGCCCGAACGCGTCCGCGCCGATGTCGCGGAGCTGCTCGACTGCGACCCCGCGGACATCGCCGCCGACGAGAACCTGGTCGATCTCGGCCTGGACTCGGTGCGCATCATGGTCCTCATCGAGCGCTGGCGCGCCGCCGGGGCCGCCTCGCTGGAGTTCCCCGACCTGGCCGAGCAGCCCGAACTGGCCCACTGGACCGCTCTGCTGACGGACGGTGCGGCATGAGCAAGGTCGATCACCGGCACCGGCACCTGGACCGTATCGCCGAGGTCAGGGCGGGCCGTCACGCCGAGAAGGTGGGCTATCCGATCGGCATCCGCAGGGTCGAGGTCGTACGCACCGCCCCGGTCGGCTCCGGTCTGCTGCGCGTGACGCTGGGCGGGGAGGGCGCCGAGGGGTTCGAGGCGCACGCCCCGGATGAACACGTGAAGCTGATCTTCCCGGAGCCGGACGGCACCTTGCGGCTGCCCGAGCCGAACGGGGCGATGCTGCGCTGGCCGCGGCCGGTGCCCACCTCGCGGGAGTACACCGTGCGCCGGTACGACCCGGCCTCGGGCGAGATCGACATCGACATCGCCTGGCACGAGGGTGGGCTCGCCTCGGACTGGGCCGGCGCGGCGCGGCCGGGGGCCGTCGTGCACGTCGCCGGGCCGCCCGGCGGGCTGATCGTCCCGCCCACCTACGACCGTTACCTCCTCGCGGGGGACATCACGGCCCTGCCCGCGGTCGCGCGCTGGCTGGAGGAGATGCCGAGGACCGCCAGGGGCTGGGCGTTCGTCGAGGTCGCCGACGCCTCGCAGGAGATCGAGCTGTGGGCGCCGGAGGGTGTCGAGGTGCGGTGGCTGCACCGCGGGGACCTGCCGGCGGGCGCCGGTGACGCCCTGGAGCGGGCCGTGACCGCGGTGACCGTGCCCGAGGGGGAGCGGGTGTACGTGTGGGTCGCGGGCGAGGCCGGGCAGATCAAGCCGCTGCGCCGCTGGGTCCGCGACGAACTGCGCCTGGAGAAGGCCGACTACGACATCACCGGCTACTGGAAGCGCGGCGTCGCCGACTTCGACGAGGACGACCACTGACCGGTCGGTGACCGGGCGGACGGGGGCCGGTCCGCGGCTGTACCGCTGAAGATTTTTTGTACTAAGGTAAGCCTTACCTAACTAGCAAGGAGCACCACATGTCCATGCGTAGATCCTCCGGGCTGATCGGCGCCGTGTCGCTGGCACTTGTCCTGGCGGCGTGCGGGTCGTCCGACGAAGGCGGTTCGGGCGACTCCGCCAAGGCCCCCAAGACCCGGGTGTTCACGGCGGACAACGGCAAGATCACCATCCCGGCCGACCCCAAGCGCGTGGTGGCCACCGGCTACGCCGTGCCCGTCATGATCGAGGCCGACGCACCCCTGGTCGGGATCTCGTCGTGGAAGCGCGGCGAGCCGATGATGACGGACGAGGACCTGGCCACCTACAAGAAGCTCACCAAGGTGGCGGGTGAGCAGGCGGCGGAGACCAACTACGAGGCCGTCGCGGAGGCCGAGCCCGACCTCATCGTCATCGGTGTGCCCGCCCCCGTGCTCGGCGACATCGACGTCAAGCGGCTGGAGTCCATAGCCCCGGTCGTGGCGATCGGCCCGACCGTGCCCTCCGCCTGGCGTGAACTCTCCCGCAAGCAGGCCGACGCCGCGGGCGCGCTCGACAAGTTCGACGCCGCGCAGAAGACGTACGAGGCCAAGGCCGCGGAGCTGAAGGCGAAGTACGAGGACGTGCTGCCCCAGCTCAAGCTGGGCCACGTCGGCGCGTACGGCGAGGTCGCCAAGGGCACCTTCCAGCGCGAGTTCGGCGGCTCCTGGGGCACCAACATCGCCGAGGACCTCGGCGCCACGTACTACGGCAAGGTCAAGGAGGCCGGGGAAGGCTCGCGTGCGGTCAGCGAGTACCCCTCCATCGAGGAACTCCCGGCCGCGTTCGGTGAGGCCGACGTCCTGACCTACTCTGTCAACGCCGACGGCAGCGTCCCCGAGGCGGTGCAGTACGTCCTCGACTCGAAGCTGTGGAAGAACCTCCCCGCCGTCAAGGCCGGGAAGAGCTTCCCGCTCCGCTACACCGAGGCCGCGACCTACGGTCAGGCCATGAAGACCCTGGACGCGATCGACGAGTCGTTCGCTCCCCTGCTGAAGCGGTGACCGCCGCGGGCCGCGCGTCCGGACCGGAGGCGACCGGCGGACCGGCCAGGACCAGGCGGGCCTTCTCCCCGCAACTCGGTCTGCTCGTCGGGGGACTGGTGCTGCTCGCGGTCGTGGCCGTGCTCAGCATGGGCGTGGGCGCCCGCCCGGTCCCGCCGACCGAGGTCGTACGCGCACTGCTGGACTACCAGGGAACCGACGACCACGTGATCGTGCGTGACGTACGGCTGCCCCGCTCGCTGCTCGCCGTCGCGGTGGGCGCCGCGCTCGCCGTGGCGGGCGCGCTGATCCAGACGCTGGCCCGCAACCCGCTGGCCGAGCCCGGCATCCTCGGTGTCACCGCGGGTGCCGGATTCGCCATCACGGTCGGCTCGGCGCTCGGGCTCGCCGTCGGACAGGCCGGCGAACTCGGCTTCGCCGTCGTCGGATCCGTCCTCGCGGCGCTGCTGGTCGCCGCCGTCGGACGGCGCTCACCCCTGCGCCTGGTGCTCACCGGCGTGGCCCTGACCGCGGTGCTGAGCGGTGTCGCGCTGGGCATGCGGCTGATGCTCCCCGACGTCTTCGACACCTACCGGTTCTGGTCGGTCGGATCGCTGGCGGCCCGCGAGCAGGCGCCCCTGGCCCTGCCGTTGACCGCGATCGTGGTGTGCCTGCTCGGTGCGCTGCTGCTGAGCCGGGCGCTCAACGCCCTGACGCTGGGCGAGAACGTCGCCCACACGCTGGGCGCGGGCGTGGGCCGGGTGCGGGGCCTCGCGCTGGTACTGATCACGGTGCTCTGCGGGGCGGCGACGGCGGTGGCCGGGCCGATCCTGTTCGTCGGTCTGATCGTCCCCCACCTGGTCCGCAAGCCGGCGGCCGGCTCGGTGCCCTGGCTCATCCTCTACACGATGGTGCTGGGTCCCGTGCTGCTGCTGATCGCCGACATCGGGTCACGGGTGCTGCTGCCCACCGGTGAGGTACCCGTCGGCATCGTGACCGCGTTCCTCGGAGGCCCCATGCTCATCTGGGCCGTCCGCCGCTACGGAGCGGGGTCCCTGTGAACCACACACTCGGCCTCAGGGTCGAACGGCGCACCGCCGTACTGGTCGTCGTCATGGTCGCCCTGATGCTCTGCCTGGCCCTGCTCGGGCTCTGCTACGGGGCGTCCTGGGCCTCCCCGGGCAAGGTCTTCGCCGTACTGACCGGGGCGGAACGCTCCGTGGTGATCTCCGACTGGCGGCTGCCGCGCGTGCTGGCCGGGCTCGTCTTCGGCGCCGCGCTCGGCGTGGCGGGGGCGCTCTTCCAGAACCTCACCCGCAACCCCATGGGCAGCCCCGACGTCATCGGCCTCGACGCGGGCGCCTACACCGGCGCCCTGATCGCCATCACCGTGCTGTCCGGCACGTCCGCGCAACTGGCCACCGGCTCGGTGCTCGGGGGGCTGCTCGTCGCGGCGGCGATCTACCTGCTGGCGTTCGAACGGGGCTTCTCCGGCCTGCGGCTGGTGGTCATCGGTATCGCGGTCAACGCGATGGTGACCGCGATCAACTCGTGGATCGTGCTGCGCGCCGAACTGGAGGTGGCGATCGCCGCCGTCGGCTGGAGCGCGGGATCGCTCAACGGTGTGGGCTGGGGCGACCTGGGCATCCCGTTCGCGATCATCGCCCTGCTGCTGGTCCTCATGACGACACGGGCCCACGCCATGCACCAGGCGTCGCTCGGTGACGCCGTCGCCGCGACCACCGGGGTCGCGCTCAACCGGCTGCGGCTGCTGATGGTGCTGGTCGGCGTCGGCTGCACCGCCACGGTGACCGCGGTGGCCGGACCGATCGCGTTCATCGCCCTGGCGGCCCCCCAGATCGGCCGCAGGCTCGCCGGCGCCGCCGGTGTGCCGCTGCTCCCGGCCGCGCTGACCGGGGCCGTACTGCTCCAAGGCGCCGACCTGCTCGCCCAGATGCTGCTGGCGCCCGTCGCGCTGCCCGTGGGAGTGGTGAGTACCGCGATCGGCGGTTGCTATCTGATCTGGCTGCTGACCAAGGAGGTGAGGCGCGCGTGAGCGCACGCCTGACCGCGCGGGAGATCACCCTGCGCTACGGAGAGCGGGTCGTGTCCACACGGCTCAGCCTCGATGTCCCCGACGGCGCGTTCACCGCCATCGTGGGCCCCAACGCCTGCGGGAAATCCACCCTGCTGCGCGCGCTGGTCCGGCTGCTGCGCCCGGAGAGCGGGCAGGTGGAACTCGACGGCCGTGAGGTCGGCGGCTACGCGTCCAAGGCCCTGGCCAAGCAACTCGGCTTCCTGCCGCAGGATCCGCTGGCCCCCGACGACATCAAGGTCCGCCAGCTCGTCAGCCGGGGCCGCTTCCCCCACCAGTCGCTGCTGGCGCTGTGGTCGGCACAGGACGAGGAGGCCGTCACCGAGGCCATGGCCTCCGCCGGGGTCGCCGACCTGGGTGACCGGCCCGTGCAGGAGCTGTCCGGCGGACAGCGCCAGCGGGTGTGGATGGCCATGGTGCTCGCCCAGCGGACGCCCTACCTGCTGCTCGACGAACCGACGTCGTTCCTGGACATCACCCACCAGTACCAGTTGCTCGGTCTGCTGGCCAGGCTGCGAAACGAGGGCCGCACGGTGATTGCCGTCCTGCACGACATCAACCAGGCCTGCCGGTACGCCGACCACCTGGTCGCCATGCGGGACGGCAGGGTGGTCGCCGAGGGCGTGCCCGGAGACGTCGTGGACGCTGCCCTGATCAAGGACGTCTTCGAGCTGCCGAGCGTCATCGTCCCCGACCCGGTGACCGGCACACCGATGGTCGTCCCCACACTCCAAGGAGAGTAAGTTGAGCACCGCAAGCGTGTCCTCGACCGGCCTTCTCGCCCTGACCCGCGCCCAGTTGGGCATCTGGAACGCCCAACGCCTGGAGCCGGACTCGCCCTACTACCTGGTGGGCGACGTGGTGGAGATATCCGGCGGTGAACCGGTCGACACCGACGCACTGGCCGAGGCGGTCCGGGCCACCACCCAGGAGGCCGAGACGCTGCGCCTGCGGGTGTACGACACCCCCGAGGGGCCACGCCAGGCGGTCAGCGACGAGCCGGTCGCGCCGCCCGAGGTGCTCGACGTCAGCACGGCCCCCGATCCGGCGGCCGCCGCCCAGGCCCTCGTGGATGCCGAGCGGGCGCGGGCGGGCGAGGCGTGCCGGGGCATGGTGGACCGGCCGCTCTACTCACGTACCGTCATCCGGCTCTCCGACCGGGAGGTCTGGTACACCCAGCTCGGCCACCACCTGGTCTTCGACGGCTACACCGCCGCGATGCTCGCCCGCCGCACCGGCGCCCACTACACCGCCCTGGTGCGGGGGACCGAGCCCGCCCCGTCCACCTTCGGCGGCTTCGCCCGGCTCGTCGCCGCCGACCAGGCCTACCGGGACAGCGACCGGTTCACCGAGGACCGCGCCTACTGGGTCGAGCGGTTCACCCCGCTGCCCGACCTGGGGGAGACCGGCACCGCGGCCGGCCCACCCGACAGCACGCTCACCGCCCGTGCCGTCCTCACCCCCGAGGAGACGGCGCGGCTGCGCGCGTTCGCCGACGCCGAGGGCGTCACCTGGGGCGAGGCGCTGATCGCCGGGTACGCCGCCTTCCTGCACCGCGTGCTGGCCCGCACCGACGTGGTGTTCGCCCTGCCCCTGATGTGCCGGGCGGGCTCGGTCGAGCTGCGTACCCCCGCCATGGCGGTCAACGTGCTGCCCCTGCGGGTGACCGTGCGCGGCGGCGACCGGCTCGGCGAGCTGAGCCGGCGGGTGGCCACGGCCATGCGCGAGACGCGCGAGCACCAGCGCTACCGGGGCGAGGACCTGCCCCGGGACCTCGGGGTGCCCGGCGCGGGAGCGCTGCTGCACGGACGCGGCATCAACCTCAAGGCGTTCGACCTGGCCATCGACTTCGCCGGGTCCGGCGGCGTGATGCGCAACGTCGCCGGCGGCCCGCCGGAGGACATGGGCCTGAGCGTCCTGCCGACCCGCGACGGCGGCCTGCTGCTCGGCTTCGAGGTCGACGCGCGGACCAACGACCAGGCCGGGGTCGACGGACTGCTGTCCGGGCTGCGGACCCTGCTGGCCGCGCTCGTGGACGGACGGCCCGTCGGACGGATCGCCCTGACCGGCGACGTGGACCGGCTGATGGAGCCCTGGTGCCCGCCCGCGCTGCCCGGCACCCCCGTGGACGTGCCCACCGCCTTCGACGCGATGGCCGCCGCCGGCGCGGAACGTACCGCCCTGGTGTGCGGCCGGGAGCGGCTGTCGGCGGCGGAGCTGGCCGCCCGGGTGCACCGGCTCGCCCGTGCGCTGCGGGCCCGGGGGATCGGACCCGACGACGTCGTGGCGCTCGCCCTGCCGCGCTCGGCCGACTCGGTCGTCGCCCTCCTCGCGGTGCTCGACGCGGGCGCCGCCTTCCTGCCCCTGGACGCCGCCCACCCGCCCGAGCGGCTGCGCGAGCTGGTCGACGACACCCGCCCCGCCCTGGTGGTGAGCGCCGGGGCGCTCGACGGACTGCCGTGGAAGACCCTGCTCGACGAGGCCGCCGAGCTGTCCGGCGCGCCCCTGACGGCCGCCGAACTGGCCGCGCCCCGCCACCCCGAGCACCTCGCCTACGTCATCCACACCTCCGGATCCACCGGACGCCCCAAGGGCGTACTCGGCCGGGCCGGCGGCCTCGCCGCGCTGCTGCACCACCAGCGCGCCACCGTCGTCGCGGAGGCCGAACAGGCGGCGGGCCGACGGCTGCGCGCCGCCCACACCTACTCCTTCGCCTTCGACTCCGCCTTCGACCACCTGGTGTGGCTGCTGTGCGGGCACGAACTGCACGTCTACGACGCCGAGACCATCCGCGACGCCGACGCCCTGCTCACCGCGTACGCCCGTGACGGCATCGACATCGTGGACACCACGCCCTCGATGGCCGCGCCGCTGGTCGAGGGCGGCCTGCTGGACCTGCGCCCCACGCTGCTGGTCCTCGGCGGCGAGGCCACCCCGCCCGCGCTCTGGCGGCGCGTCGCCGAGTCCGGGACGACCGCGCGCAACATGTACGGGCCGACCGAGGCGACCGTGGACAGCACCACCGCACGCCTCGACGACGGCGAGCCCACGATCGGCCGGCCGCTCGCCGGCACCCGGACCTATGTGCTCGACAGCGCCCTGCAACCCGTACCGCACGGCACCACCGGCGAGCTGTACCTGGCCGGCCCGCACCTGGCGCGCGGCTACCTCGGCAGGCCGGGAGCCACGTCCGAACGCTTCGTCGCCGACCCGTTCGGCGCGCCGGGGGAGCGGATGTACCGCACCGGCGACCTCGCCCGCTGGGTGCCCGGCCGGGGACTGGAGTACGGCGGCCGGGGCGACGGCCAGATCAAGATCCGCGGACACCGGGTGGAGACCGGCGAGGTCGAGGCGGCCCTCTTCGCCGTGCCGGGGGTCACCGCGGCCGCCGCCCGGGTGCTGTCGTCCCGGCTGGTCGGCTACGTCGTGTCCGCCTCGGTCACCGGCGACGCGGTGCGCGCCCACCTCGCCGGGCGGCTGCCCGACCACCTGGTGCCCTCGGCGGTGGTGGTGCTGGCCGAACTGCCCCTCACCCCCAACGGCAAGCTCGACCGCGCCGCCCTGCCCGCGCCCGCGTCGTCCGGCGGGGGCCGGGAGCCGAGCACCGAGCGGGAGCGCCTGCTGTGCGGTGTGCTCGCAGAGGTGTTCGAGACCGAACGCGTCGGTGTGGACGACGACTTCTTCGGCCTCGGCGGGGACAGCATCACCGCGATCACCGTCAGCAGCAGGCTGCGGGCCGTCGGCCTCGGACTGCGGCCACGCGACCTTCTGGCCCGCCGGGGCTTCGCCGCGCTCGCCGCCTCCGCCGAACTGCTGGAGGACGTGCCCGGACCGGTGGACGACCCGACCGGGACCGTACCCGCCCCGCCCATCGTGCGCGGCCTGCTCGACCCGCACCCGGACGTGTACACCGTCGCCGGATACGCGCAGTGGACCGCCCTGAGCGTCGACGCACTCGGCCTCGGTGAGCTGACCACCGGTGTGCAGAGCGTGCTCGACCACCACGACGCCCTGCGGCTGCGGGTGGCCGACGGCCTGGAGGTGCTGCCCCGCGGCACGGTGCGGGCCGTCGTCGACGAGGTCCGCGGCGAGGACACGACCGGACTGGCCCGCCGGCTGGCGGGCCAACTCGACCCGGGGACCGGCGACCTGCTGCGAGCGGCCATACTCCGCACCGGCGACCACACGCCGGACCGGCTGGTCGTCGTCGTGCACCACCTCGCCATGGACGGCGTGTCCTGGCGCGTCCTGCTGCCCGACCTGCACACGGCCTGCGGGGGCGGCGCTCTCGACCCGGTCGGGACGTCCTGGCGTCGGCACGCCCTGCTGCTCGCCGAACAGGGCACCTCCGGTGCGCGACGCGGCGAACTCGACCACTGGCGTACCGCACTGGCCTCCGCCTCCCGGCTGGGCACCCGGCCACTGGACACGGCGCTCGACACGGTCTCGACCGCGCACCGCTCGGTCACCGTGGCCTCGCCCGAGGTCACCGAGGCGCTGCTGACCACGCTGCCCGCCGCCTACCGCGCCGGGGTGGACGAGGTGCTGCTGGCGGCGCTCGTGCTCACCCTGCGGCGCCGGGGCCTGTCCGGCGACGCGGTGACCGTGTCGATGGAGGGCCACGGCCGCGAACACCTCGACCTGTCCCGCACGGTCGGCTGGTTCACCAGTGAGTACCCGGTCCGCGTCCCCGCCGCCGACGATCCCGGGCGGGCCCTGCGCGCCGCCAAGGAGGCCCGGCGCGCCGTGCCCGACGGCGGCGTCGGATACGGGGTGCTGCGCCACCTCGACCCGGAGGCCGCCGCCGAACTCTCGGCCACCCCGCCCCCGGACGTGCTCCTCAACTACCTCGGGCGCTTCGCCCCGTTGGCCGCCACCGGATGGCGGCTGCCGGAGCGCGACGCCTTCTCGGTGATCGAACCGGACGCCAAGGCCCTGGAACAGGTGCTGGCCCTGAACTGCTTCGTCCACGAGGAGGGCGCGCCCCGGCTCGCCGTCGAGTGGACCGCCGCGACCGGGGTGCTCGGCACCGACGCCGTGGCCGCCCTCCAGGAGGCGTGGGCCGAAACCCTGGACACCCTGGCCGAGCACGCCCGGCACACCCAGGGCGGGCTCACCCCGTCCGACCTTCCGCTGGTCACCCTCGACCAGCCGGCCATCGACGCCCTCGAACGCACCGGCCGGGTGGCCGACGTCCTGCCCGCCACCCCGCTCCAGGTCGGGCTGTCCTTCCACACCCTGGTCCGCGACGACGAGACGACCGACGTCTACGTCGTCCAGGCCGTGACCACCCTGGCCGGTGAGCTGGACCCGGACCGGATGGCCGAGGCCGCCCGCGAACTGCTGCGCCGCCACCCCGCCCTGCGCGTGTACCTGGGCACGGCCGGGGACGAGGTGGTGCAGGTGATCCCCGCCGACATCGCCCTGGACTGGCGGGTGGACGACCGCTTCCCCGAAGCCGCGCGCGCCGAACTCGACCGCCCGTTCGACACCGGCCGGCCGCCGCTGATCCGCTTCCTGCTCTCCCGTGTCGGACCCGGCACCCACAAACTGGTCATCACCAACCACCACGCCCTGCTCGACGGCTGGTCGATGCCCCTGGTCGGCCGCACCCTGCTCGCCCTCTACGCCGAGCTGAGCGGCGGACCCGCCGCGCCCGCCTCCCCGCCCCTCTCGGAGTACTTCCGGTGGCTGGCGGACCGGGACCGGGACGTGTCGCTCGCCGCCTGGCGGGACGCGCTGGCCGGCGTGGACGAGGCGACGCGGCTGGCACCCGCGAGCACCGGCACCGCCGTCGAGCGGCCCGGCCGCGAAACCGTGGGCCTGGGACGCGCGTTCAGCGACCGGCTGCGCGCGTTCGCCCGCGACGAGGGCGTCACCCTGACCACGGTGCTCCAGACCGCGTGGGGCCTGCTGCTGGGCAGGCTCACCGGCCGCCTCGACGTCGTGTTCGGCTGCCCGGTCTCCGGGCGGCCCGCCGAGGTCGAGGGCGTGGAGTCGATGATCGGCCAGCTCGGCACCACCATCCCGGTACGCGTCCGGCACACCCGGGACATGACGGCACGTGACCTCATGGCGCAGGTGCACGACGAGAGCGTCGCCCTGGCCGAGCACCACCACGTCGGTCTGCCCGAGATCCAGCGCGCGACGGGCATCGGTGAACTCTTCGACACGATGCTGGTGATGGAGAACTTCCCGCTCTCCAGCCGCAGGCGCACCCCGCTCGCCCCCGGACTCGACCTGACCGGCGTGGACATCACCGACGCCACGCACTACGCGCTGACCGTCATCGTGATCCCCGACGACGAGATCACGATCGGCCTCGGCTACCAGCCGAGCGCCTTCACCGAGGCGACCGTGCGCGACTACGGCCGCTGGCTGCACAACCTCCTGCGGGAGATCGTGGACGACCCGGCGCGGCCCGCCGTCCGGCTGCCCGCGCTCGACGCCGACGAACGGGCGCGCGTCCTGCGCACCGGCACCGAGACCGTCGCCGCCGAACCCCGCGGCCCCTGGCTGGACGTGTTCGCCGGCTGGGTGGCCCGCAAGCCCGGTGCCGAGGCCCTGGTCTGCCGCGACCGCGCCCTGAGCTACGCCGAGCTGGACCGGCGGGCCAACCAGGTCGCGAACGCGCTGATCGCGCTCGGGGTCCGGCCCCAGGACCCGGTCGCGGTCCTGCTCGGCCGCGACATCGAGATGACCGTCGCCCTGTTCGGCGTGGTCAAGGCCGGCGCGGTGTACGTACCCATGGACACCGGCTACCCGCGTGAGCGACTCGCGTACATGTTCGATGACATCGCCCCGGCCGCCGCCGTGACGACCGGCGCCGACCTGCCCGTGGACCGTGCGGTCCCGGTCCTGCGCCTGGACGACCCGGCCGCCCTCGCCTCCGTCCCGGACACCGACCCCGCCGAGGCACGCGCCCGGCTCACCGACGACGCCCTCGCCTACGTCATCTACACCTCCGGCACCACCGGCCGCCCCAAGGGCGTCGGCGTCACCCACCGGGGCGTACCCGACCTGATCGCGCTTCAGGAAGAGGTCGTCGGCGTCACCGAGCACGACCGCTACCTGCACTTCGCGTCGACCGGCTTCGACGTCGCGTTCTGGCAGACCATGGTGCCCCTGCTGTCCGGCGGCACCTCCGTGATCGCGCCCGAGGAGGTGCGCGTCCCCGGCGACGAACTCCTCGACTACATCGCCGAGCACCGGGTGACCGGGGTGAACCTGCTCCCCTCGTTCCTGGCGGCGATGCCCGACGACCGCACCGTCGGCCCCGACGTGTTCTTCGTCGTCGGCGCCGAACGCCTCGACCCCGAGCTGGCACGGCGCTGGGGCCGGGGACGCAAGGCGCTGTTCAACGCCTACGGGCCCACCGAGGTCACGATCAACTCCACGACCTGGCGGTACGACCCGGACGACGCCGGACCGCTGCCGATCGGCCGCCCCGACCCCGACGTCCGCGCCTACGTCCTCGACGGCGGCCTCCAGCCGGTCGGCACCGGCGTGACCGGCGAGCTGTACCTCGGCGGACCGAGCCTGGCCCGCGGCTACCTCGGCCGCCCCGGCCTGACCGCCTCGACCTTCGTGGCCGACCCGTTCGGCCGGCCCGGGGAGCGCGTCTACCGCACGGGCGACCTGGTGCGCTGGCGCCCCGACGGGCAACTGGTGTTCCTCGGCCGCGCCGACCACCAGGTCAAGATCCGGGGCTTCCGGGTCGAGCTGGGCGAGATCGAGGCGACCCTGACCGGCCACCCCGATGTGCGCGCCTGCGCCGTGATCATGCGGGAGGGCAGGCTCGTCGGCTACGTCATCCCCACCGACGACGCCGACCTGGACACCGACCGGCTGCGCGCGTACCTCGCCCGTGAACTGCCCGACCACATGGTGCCGACGGCCCTCGTGCCCATCGACCGGCTGCCGCTGAGCACCGGCGGCAAGCTCGACGCCGCCGCGCTGCCCGCCCCCGAGGTCACCGCCGCCGCACGGCGCGAACCGGCCACCGAGGCCGAAGCCGTGCTGCTCGGTGTCTTCCAGGACGTCCTGGGCACCGACGACATCGGCCTGGACGACGACTTCTTCGCCATCGGCGGCGACAGCATCGTCTCCCTGCAAGTGGTCTCCCGGGCCCGACGCCACGGGCTCGGCCTCACCGCGCGGGACGTCTTCGAAGGGGAGACGGTCGCCGGGATCGCGGCGCGGGCCCGCGCCCTCGACGGCGACGAGGCACCCGCGGTCGGAGACGCGCCGCTGACCCCGGTCATGCGCGACCTGCTGCGCCGCGCGGGCGCCGCCGCGGACGGCTTCTGCCAGTGGGTGGAGATCTGCGTCCCGCCCGGCGGCGACGAGGAGACCTGGCGGACCGTGCTGGACGCGGTCCTCGCCCGCCACGACGTCCTACGGGCCCGCCTGACCGGTGACGTACTGCGCGTCCCGCCGGCCGGCGCGGTCACCGCGGCGGACGTGCTCACCCGCGTACCGGCGACCGGCGACCTCCGGGCGGCCACCGACGCCGCGACCGCGGCGGCCCAGGACTCGATGGACCCGCGCACCGGCCCTCTGCTGCGCGCCGTGTGGGTGGACGCGGGCCCGGACCGGCCCGGCCGGCTCGTCCTGGTCGCCCACCACCTGGCCGTCGACGGCGTGTCCTGGCGGATCCTGCTGGACGACGTGGAGCACGCCCACTCCGGCGGCACCCTGGCCCGGCACGGCCAGTCCTTCCTCGGCTGGGCGCGTGCCCTGCGCGACGCCGACCGGAGCCCCGAACTGCCGCACTGGCGGCGGATGACGGCCACCGAACCCCTCACCCGCCCCCTCGATCCCGCCCGCGACACCGTGGCCACCGCGAGGCACCACGAGATCCGGCTCGACACCGACGCGACCCGCGCCCTGACCACCACCCTGCCCGCCGCCTACCGCACCACGCCCGACGCCGTGCTGCTGACCGCGCTCGCCCAGGCCGTACGGGAGTGGCGCGGGACGAACCGGCTGCTGGTCGCACTGGAGAGCCACGGCCGCCCTCGCCAGGTCGATCTCTCCCAGACCGTCGGCTGGTTCACCGCCGTCCACCCCGTGCTCCTCGATGCGGACGACGACGTGAAGGCGGTCGGGGAACGGCTGCGCGCCCAGGGCGACGGTCTCGGCCACGGCATCCTCACCACCGCCGGCCTGCTCGACCCGGCCCGACCGGAGATCGCCTGGAACTACCTCGGCCGCTACCCCGGCGCCCCCGCAGAGGAGACGCCGTGGCAGGCGCCCCCGGACGCCGACCCGCTCGGCTCCGGCGGCTCCGACGCGATGCCCCTGCCCCACACCCTGATGGTCAACGCCCTCGTCCGCGACGACGCCCTCGGCGTCCGGATCACCTGGCCGTCCGCGCTGTTCACCCCCGCCGAGATCGAGGACCTGGCCGGACATCTGCGGACCGCGCTCCTGCGCACCGCCGCCGCCCCGGAGATCCGGGCACTCGGCCCCGACCGCCCGGTCGCCGGAATCCAGCCACTCACCCCCTTGCAGGAGGTGATGCTGCGTCACTCCCGCACCGAGCGCCCCGACCCGTACACCGTGCAGTCGGCGTTCACCCTCACCGGCCCGCTCGACTTCGACGCCCTGCGCGCCGCCGGAACCGGTCTCCTGGAGCGCCACCCCAACCTGGGCGCCGTGTTCCCCGCCTCCCTGGCGGTGATCCCCACGACACTCCGCCCGGACTTCCGGGTGGTGGACGGACCGGCCGAGGAGGCCCTCGCCGCCGATCTGGCCGAACCCTTCGACCTCGACCGGGGCCCCCTGGTCCGGCTGACCGTGATCCGGCGCGGACCCGACCACGCCGACCTGGTCCTGACCACCCATCACGTGCTCTCCGACGGCTGGTCGGCCCCGCGCATCCTCACCGAACTCTTCGCCCTCTACACCGCCCGGCTCAAGGGCCAGGACCCGGACCTGCCCGACCCCGTCCCCTTCGACGCCTACCTGCGCTGGTGCGCCGACCACGAGCCCGGCCTCGACGCCTGGGCGGCCGAACTCGACGGCCTGCCCGAAGGCGACCACCTCGGCACCGGAGAACCCGGCCCGGCCTGGCAGGAACCCGAGGTCATCGACTTCGACCCGGACCTGGTGGCCGACCTCACCCGCCTCGCCGCCCGGCGCGGCCTGACCCGGAACACGCTGGTCCAGGGTGCCTGGGCGGTCCTGCTGGCCAGGCGCTCCGGCCGCACGGACGTCTGCTTCGGCGCCATGGTCGCCTCCCGCCCCCCGGAGCTGGAGGGCGTCGAGGAGATCATCGGGCTGCTCGCCAACACCGTGCCGGTACGGGCACGGCTCGGCGGGACACTCGCCGAGACGCTCACCGATCTCCAGTCCCGCCAGCGCGCCCTGGTGGAGCACCAGCACGTCGCCCTGTCCGACCTGGAGCGGCTGACCGGCCGCCGCCGGCTGTTCGACAGCCTGGTGGTGTTCGAGAACTACCCGGTCGACCCGGAGCGTCTGCGCGAACCCGCCCCCGGGCTCAGGGTCGTCGCGACCCGCTTCCGCGAGGCCACCCACCACCCGGTGACCCTGACGGTCATGCCCGAGGGCGACGGCTGGACCGGTGTCCTCGCCCACCGGGCCGGGGTGGACGCGCAGGGCCTCGCCGAGGACCTGCTCGACCTGCTCCGCACCCTCGGCAAGCGCCTCGACGACGACGTGCTCACCCTGGTGGAGGACCGATGAGCGGGGACACCGTGCCGCCCGTGGAACGCGTGGACCGGCACCTGCTGCGGGTCGCGTTCATCCTGGTGCTCGGCACCTTCATGGCCACGCTGGACGCCACCATCGTCAGCGTCGGCATCGACACCCTGACCGACGAGTTCGACGCGTCCGTCGCGGAGATCCAGTGGGTCACCACCGCCTACCTGCTGGCCGTGGTCGGCGCGGTGCCCGCCTCCGGCTGGCTGGCCGACCGGTTCGGCGGCAAGCGGACCTGGCTCGCCGCCGTGGGTGTGTTCCTGCTCGGCTCCGTCCTGTGCGCCCTGGCCTGGTCGGTGACCAGCCTGATCGTGTTCCGGGTCGTCCAGGGCCTCGGCGGAGGGCTGCTGCCCGCGACCGGGCAGGCGCTTCTGGCCCGCGTCGCCGGACCGAACCGCACCGGGCGGGTGATCAGCGTCGTCGCCGTCGTGCCGCTGCTGTCACCGGTGTTCGGCCCGCTGGTCGGCGGCTCCGTCCTCGCCGTCGGGACCTGGCCGTGGCTGTTCCTGATCAACCTGCCGATCGGTCTGGTCGCCGCGTTGCTCGCCCGCCGCCACGTCCCCGCGGTGCCGCCCTCGACCCGGCGGACGGCGTTCGACCTGCGGGGGGCCGCGCTGCTCTCGCCTGGCCTGGCCGTGCTGGTGTACGGGCTGACCGAGGTGGCCCACGGCCGTACGCTGCCCGCCGCGGTCGGCGTGACGGCGGGGCTGGCGATGCTGGCCGGCTTCACCGTGCACGGGCTGCGCACCCGCGCCACCCCTCTGGTGGACCCCCGGCTGTTCGCCCGGCCGCCGTTCGGCGCCGCCGCCCTCGCGCTGCTCGTCCTGGGCGCGTCGGTGTTCGGCACGATGTTCCTGCTGCCGCTGTACTTCCAGACCGGCCGGGGACTGTCGGCGTGGGAGGCCGGACTGCTGCTCGCCCCCCAGGGGCTGGGCGCGGCCGCCGGGTCGGTGCTGGTCAACCGCACCATCGACAAGGTCGCGCCGCGCACCTTGGTGGTGACCGGCATCGTGCTCATCCTCGCGGGCACGGTCCCCTTCACCCAGCTCGGCCACGAGGTCCCGGACACCGTGATCGCCGTGGCGCTCGCGGTCCGGGGCCTCGGGATGGCGATGGTCGGCGCCCCCGTGATGAACATCGTCTACAGCCGCATCGAGCCCGAGCAGCTGCCCCGTGCGTCCGGAGCGCTCAACCTGCTGAACACCGTGGGCGGTTCCCTGGGTACCGCCGCCCTCGCGGTGGTGCTGCAGAACCGGCTGTCCGCCCGTGGCCCGGACATCTCCTCGGCGTTCGCCGACACCTTCTGGTGGGTGCTCGGTTTCTGCCTGATCGCCGCCGCCGGAGCCACCAGGCTGCCCCGCACCCGGGCGAGGAAGGCATGACGCGCCCGTCCGCCACCGACGGCGCCCCGGAGACGACGTCCGTCCGTTCGAACGTTCCGAGCGGTCCGAGCGGGCCGCGCCGCGGCCGGGCCCCGCACGTCCTCAACCCGTGGATCCGACGGTGGAGCGGCGGCGGCGCCGCTCGTCTCCGGCTGATCTGCCTCCCGCACGCGGGCGGCGGCGCGAGCTTCTACCGTCCGTGGGCGGCACTGCTGCCCGGCGAGGTGGAACTGCTCGCCGTGCAGTACCCGGGCCGTGAGGACCGCTTCGGCGACCCCCTGATCGACACCATGGACGAGCTGGTCACCGTCCTCGCGGACGTCCTGCCGCCCCTGCTGGGCCGACCGTACGCGCTGTTCGGGCACAGCATGGGATCGGCGGTCGCCTGGGAACTGGCCCACGAGCTGGCCGCCCGCGGCGCACCGCCCCCGCGCCGGCTGTTCGTCTCGGGCCGCGCCGCCCCCGGCACCGCGGTGTCCGGAACCACGCACCGCCGGGGGGACGAGGAACTCTGCGCCGCACTGCGGCGGATGGGCGGCACCAGCGCCGACGTGCTCGACGATCCGGAGCTGCGGTCCCTGGTCCTGGGCGTCGTACGCAACGACTTCCGGCTCGTCGAGACACACCGCCCGGCCGTCCGGCCGCCACTGGACTGTCCCGTCCACGTCCTGACGGGCAGCGAGGACCCCGGTACGAGCCAGAGGCCCGGCCGCGACCGGACCGCCGGCTGGGCGGACCTCACCACCGCACCCGTGGAGGTGCGCACCTTTCCCGGCGGCCACTTCTACCTCACCCCCAGGCGCCGTGAGGTCGTCGCCACCGTTCTGCGGCGGATGGACCCCTCGCTGAGCACGGTCGGCCACGCCCGGCCCGGCGCCCGCTGATCCGGCCCGCACCGGCCCGCGCGCCCCCCGCACTCCTCACGGGTGTCCGGACCACGGGGTGCTCGCCCGGCCGGTGCGGCCGCCGTCAGCACCACCCGCCGGCCCGCCGTGCTGACACCGCACGCACACGTCTCTGACCGCTTCCTGACATCGCGTGCCTACTGTCCGGCGCATGCGCATACCGTCTCATCGCCCCCACAGTCAGCAGACCCGCAGGACCCTCCGCCACACGATCGGGGCCACCGTCGCCGTGTCGGCGGCCGTCGTCGCGCTGGTCACCCCGGCCGCGGCCGCCGACACCGCACCGCACGTCCCGTCGTCCGGCAGCGGCGGCACGGCGGGACCGGACACCACCACCACCCACGTCGGCGCCAGGACCGCACAGGAACGCAACCGGATCAACGCCTACTGGAGCCCTGAGCGAATGAAGCTCGCGGGTGCCATGATCCCCGAGATCACCCCCGTACCCGAGGACGACGACACACCGGACGACCCGCGGCCGCTTCCCCCGGGCACTCCGGAATCCGGGGCCGTGTGGACCCACGGCGGGGCGGCGGAGAGGACCGTCGGCCGGCTGTTCTTCACCTTCTCCGACGGCTACGACGGCAGTTGCACCGCGACGGTCGTCACGAGCGCCAACCGGAGTACGGTCATCACGGCGGCACACTGCCTGAGAGGCGTCGGCGCGCCTTCCGACGACGACACCTGGAACCACAACATCTACTTCGTGCCCGGCTACCGCAACGGAACGAAACCGCTCGGTGGCTTCAGCATCAGGACCATGGCCACCTCTTCCCGCTGGGACGCCGATCCGGACACCACCACGTCGTCGGACATCGCCGCCGCCGGCTACGACACGGGGCTCCTCGTGGTGAATCCCGCTGCCGGGGGCCACCCGGTCGAGGACGCCACCGGAAGCCAGCGCATCGGCTTCGACCGGCCCGTCCAGGACGCGTTCGTCCACACCTTCGGATACCCGAAGGGCGGACTCAACAGCCCCGGGGACAGGTACGTCGGATCCCGCATGATCCACTGCGCGGGCACGAGCCACCCCGGGCCCAAGGCCCCCCTGCTGTGGGGTGAGACCTGCGACATGTCGAGCGGGTCGAGCGGTGGACCTCACCTGGCCCACTTCGACACCCGCACCGGCACCGGCACCGTCGTGGGTGTCACCACCACCGACGACGAACTCGCGGGCGGGCAGAGCCCCACGCTCTACGCCACGCGCCTCGGTGACAGCGCCCACCGTCTCTACGACTGGGCGCAGTCGCGTTAGGCATCTCCGCCGAAGCACGGCTTCTGCCGCCGCGACCCGCGCCATGGGCGGGCCGCGGCGGCGCGAGGGGGTTTCGGCCGACCGGTCCCTGTAGTACGTTAGCGCTAACGGTAGCGCTAACGTAACCGTGGAGACCGCCTCCGCCCCACTCGCCGAAGGGTGCTTCCATGACCGACTACCGAGGGCTCACCTGGGACCATCCGCGAGGTACGGCCGCCCTGCGCGCCGCGGCCGCGCGGTTCTCCGGGGAGGGGCACGGGCACAGCCTGACCTGGGACAGCCAGCCGCTGGAGGGGTTCGAGTCCCACCCCATCGGCGATCTGTGCGCCCGGTACGACCTCGTGGTCCTGGACCACCCGCACCTCGGTGACGCGCTGGAGGCCGACGCGCTCCGGCCGCTGGACGACCTGCTGCCCGACGCGGTCCTCCAGGAGTGGCGGGCCGGGGCTGTGGGGTCCGCGACCCGGTCGTACACCCTGGACGGCCGCCTGTGGGCCGCCCCGCTCGACGTGGCGACGCAGGTCGCGGCCCTGCACCGGGCGGCGGTGCCCGAGCCCCCGCGGACCTGGACCGCCGCGCTGGAGCTGGCGGAGACGGTGCCGGGCGCGCTCTCCCTGGCCGGGCCGCACGCCCTGCTGACGTACTTCTCCCTCTGTGTGGCCCTCGGTGACGCCCCCGCCGTCCGGGCCGACGCCGTGCCCCTGGTCGGCCGGGAGGCCGGAGTGGCGGCGCTGGAGGCGATGCGCGCCTTCCTCGACCGCTGCGACCCCGCGACCGCCGGACTGAACCCGATAGCCCTGCTGGAACACGTCGCGGACGGCCGCGTCGCCTACTGCCCCTTCGTCTACGGCTACGTCAACTACGCCTCGGCCGAAGGCAGTCCCGTACGCTTCGCCGACGTCCCCCGGCTGAGCCCCGGCGGCCCGCTCGGTTCCGTCCTGGGCGGTACCGGACTGGCCCTCTCGCGCCGCGCCCCGGTGACCGAGGAGCTGGTCCGGCACATCGTCTGGCTGCTGTCCGCCGAGACCCAGCGGGGCTATCTGCCCCGCCACCAGGCCCAGCCCGCCCGGCGCGAGGCGTGGACCGACCCCGCCGTGAACGCCCACAGCGGCGACTTCTACGCCGACACCCTCGCCACCACCGAGAGCGCCTGGGTGCGCCCCCGCTATCCCGGCTACACGGAGTTCCAGCAGGTGGCCTCCGAGCTGATCCGGGACGGACTGCTGAACGGCCGCCCGGCCACCGCACTCCACGACGACCTGGAGGCGCTCCACCGCACCGCCGCCGAGGGCCGCGCCGCCCTCGGCGAGGAGCCCCCGGCCGTCCTCCACCGAAAGTAGGTCTCCCATGACACCCGGCATCCCCACGACCACGACGTCCCACGACCCCGGCACGGCACCGGACCTGGCCGCCGGCGGCCTCCTCCCCGAGGACGGCACGGCCGGAAGCCTGCTCGCCCGCGTCTGGAACCCCGACGCGGACGGGCCCTCCCCGGCCGCCGTCCGTGCGGACGGCGTCTACGACATCTCCGGGGACTTCTCCACCGTCTCCCTGCTGTGCGAGGAGAAGGATCCGGCCGCCGCGCTCGCCCAGGCCGCCGGTCCCAGGATCGCGGGCGTGGACGAGCTGCTGGCGCAGACCGTCCGCAGCCCCGACGACCCGCGCGTGGCGCGCTTCCTGGCCCCCACCGACCTCCAGCCGGTGAAGGCCGCCGGGGTCACCTTCGCGGCCTCCATGGTGGAACGGCTCATAGAGGAGCGGGCCAAGGGCGATCCGGGCGCCGCCGCGGGCATTCGCGCGGAGCTGGCCGAGGTGCTCGGGGGCGACCTGCGCAGTCTGCGCCCCGGGACGCCCGAAGCGGCCGAGGTCAAGCGGCGCCTGGTCGCCCGGGGTGACTGGAGCCAGTACCTGGAGGTCGGCATCGGGCCCGACGCGGAGATCTTCACCAAGGCGCTGCCGCTGTCGGCCGTGGGGCCCGCCGGCCGCGCGGGGGTGCTGCGCGAGTCGCGGTGGAACAACCCGGAGCCGGAGGTCGGCCTGGTGGTCTCCTCCCGGGGTGAGATCGTCGGCGCGACCCTCGGCAACGACGTCAACCTCCGTGACTACGAAGGACGTTCGGCGCTCCTGCTGCCCAAGGCCAAGGACAACAACGCCTCGTGCGTGCTGGGCCCCTTCGTCAGGCTCTTCGACGCCACCTTCGGCCTCGACCAGGTGCGGTCCACGACCGTGAGCATGGAGGTGGCGGGGGCGGACGGGTATCTGCTCCGGGGCACGTCGTCCCAGGCGGAGAGCAGCCGTACGCCGGAGGACCTGGTCCGGCAGCTGATGGGGGAGCACCACCAGTACCCGGACGGGGTGGTTCTGCTGCTCGGCACGATGTTCGCCCCCGTCAGCGACCGCGACGAGCCCGGCCGGGGATTCACCCACCGTCCCGGGGACGTCGTGCGCATCTCCACGCCGGAGCTCGGCACGCTGGCCCACGAGGTCCGGCACAGCCAGGACTGCGCACCGTGGGCCTACGGGGTACGGGCGCTGATGTCCGGCCTCGCCCGCCGCGGTCTGCTCTGACACCGGGGGCCGGGCGGCGACCGCCTCGGGCCACCCCGGCGGTTCCGTACGCGTGGCCAGGTCGGGGCCGCACGGTCCATCGCGCGGCCCGGTGCCGGGGGCCGGCTCCGTACGGGGCGGCCCCGCCGGTCCCGTACGGCCCACCGCCTTGTCGTCCCACGCCCGGCCTCTGCCACCGCCCCCGGCGCCCGGCAGGCGCCGGGCGTCAGGCGCTCTCGCGGCGGCGGATCTCGAACCCCATGTCCACCTTCGTCCGCTCCGGCCGCTCTCCCCGCATCCGGGTCAGCAGCATGCGGGCCGCCTCCTGGCCGATGGTGGTGTTGGGGAGGGCCACCGTGGTCAGCGCGGGCCGCAGCATCCGCGACAGCTCGAAGTCGCCGAACCCCGCCACGGCGATCTCCTCCGGTACCGCGATCCCGCGTGAAGTCGCCGCGAGCAGCGCTCCGTTGGCGTAGATGTCGGTCGAGAAGACGAGGACGTCGCTCTCCGGGTGCGCCTGCCGGGCGACCTCCAGCAGCCGTGCCCCCGACTCCAGGGCCAGCGGATAGGCGGAGGCGTCGACCACCCGCGGCTCCCGGCCCGGCCAGTACGTCTCCACCGCGCGCAGATAGCCGTCCAGCCGCCTGCGCGAGCGGTGGTCGCCCTCCAGCAGTGAACCGACGAAGCAGGGCGCGCGGTACCCGGCCTCGTGCAGGTAGGAGACCATCGCGTACATGGCGTCCTCGTTCGAGAACCCCACGAGGGTGTCCAGCGGGGTGTCGATCCAGTCCCAGGTCTCCACCACGGGCACGCGCGAGGCCTTGAGCATCTTGATCACCGCGGGACTGTGCAGGGCGCCCGTCATGAAGAACCCGTCGGGCCGCCGGCCGAGCAGCGAGCGGATGAGCTCCTCCTCCCGCTTGTCGTCGTAGTCCGTGTAGCCGAGCAGGAGTTGGTAGCCCTCGGGAGCCAGCACCGAGGACAGGCCGGTCAGCGTCTCGGAGAAGATGGAGGCGGACAGCGAGGGGATCACGGTGGCGACGATCTTGCTGCGGTTCGACGCCAGGTTGCGCGCGGACAGGTTGGGTACGTACCCGGCCTCGCGCAGCGCGGTCCGCACTCTGTCCCGGGTCTCCGGACTGACCTCGTCCGGTATCCGCAGGACCCGGGAGACGGTCTGCGCCGACACCCCGGCGATCGCGGCCACGTCCTGGAGTGTCACGGACCGGGTGCCGGAGCGGCGCCGGCGAACCGGATCCCCCGCGGCCTCGCGGCTGCTCATGCTGGTGTCGCCCCTCTGCGCTCACTGATGATCAGGATTGCGTTCCGCACAACTCTACGCAGTCGGGGGACCGGCTCCGCGCACCTGCCCGAACCCCTCACACATGAACGGCGACGCTCCGTGTCGTTGACGGCCGATGTCCGTCATGTTTCCTCGAAGGTCTTCTGTTAGCGCTACCGATAGCGCTAACATCAATCGAACGCGCAAGGCTCGTCCCTTTCGCACCCTTTCCGGCTCTATGTGAAGAGGCTGCTCATGAAGGTACTCGAAGGGATCCGTGTCCTCGATCTCTCGATCGCGATGTCCGGGCCGTTCGCCGCCATGAAGATGGCGGACCTGGGAGCGGACGTCATCAAGGTCGAGCCCACGAGCGGGGAGTGGCAGCGCCACGCGGCCGCGGGCGGCGCCCAGGGCAACGAGGTCAACGCCTCGTTCCTCTCGCTCAACCGCAACAAGCGCAGCCTCTCCGTCGACCTCAAGTCCGAGGAGGGTGGCCGGCTGCTGCGCGAACTGGTGGCCACCGCGGACGTGTTCCTGCAGAACTACCGCCCCGGAGTCGCCAAGCGCCTCGGGGTCGACTACGAGACGCTCAAGGCCCTCAAGCCCGACCTGGTCTACGTCTCCGTCTCCGGATACGGCGAGAGCGGCCCGTACGCCGCGCGGCCGGGGCAGGACCTCCTCCTCCAGGCCATGAGCGGAGCCCTGTTCAGTGCCGGCCGGCCCGGCGCCGCGCCGACGGCCGCCCCGTACTTCCTGGTCGACGCCTTCGCGGCCTACTCCGCGTTCGAAGGCGCCCTCGCCGCGCTCTTCCACCGCCAGCGGACCGGTGAGGGGCAGCTCGTCGAGGTCAACATGCTGGACGCGATCATCGCCGCCCAGATGCAGGAGATCTCCGTACGCACCGTGGGCGGGGTACGCCAGAGCCGCAGCGAACACATCCACGCCCACAGCTACATCCGCGCCCCGTACGGGATCTACCCCACCCAGGACGGATACCTCGCGCTGTCTTTCGCCGAGCCCGCGGTCCTCGCCGATCTGATGCGCGACCCCCGGCTGGCCGGCTACGAGGCGGAACGCGACGGCTTCACCGCGCGCGACGAGATCTCGGCGCTGGTCGAGGAGAACCTGCGCGGGCGGACCACCGCCGACTGGCTGGAGACGCTGGGGGCGGCGGGGGTGTGGTGCGGGCCCGTCTACGACTACGACCAGCTGATGGACGACCCGCAGGTGGTCCACAACGGCTCGTTCCTCACCTACGAGCACCCCACCGAGGGAACGGTCACCACCCCCGGATTCCCCTTCAAGCTGGCCGCCTCCCCGCAGACCGTGGAGCGCCCCGCTCCTGTCAACGGCCAGCACAGCCGGGAGGTGCTGAGCGAACTCGGACTCTCCGAGGACGCCATCGGCCGACTGGCGAAGGACGGCGTCGTTTTCTGCGGCACCGTCGCGTAGCCGGCCCGGCTCCGCACCCCCCCCACATACCCATCGAGCGCCGCAAGAGGGCTGAGCGCGCCCGTCAGTGAGATGATCCATCACAGCAATGGAGCGGATATGGATACGTCGACCCACGTCACACGCAGTGCCACCACACGGGCCCGCCGGGCCTCGATGGCCTCCGCGGTGGGCAGCCTGGTCGAGTGGTACGACTTCGGCCTCTACGGCGCCGCGGCGACCCTGATCTTCAAGGACTACTTCTTCGGGACCGACGACCCCTTCGTCGGACTCATGGCGGCGTTCGCCACCTTCGCGGTCGGCTACCTCGCCCGCCCCTTCGGGGGCATGGTGTTCGGGCACCTCGGAGACCGGATCGGCCGCAAGCCGGTCATGGTGGTGACCCTCGCGCTGATGGGCGTCAGCACCACGCTGATCGGTGTGCTCCCCGGCCACGACAGTGTGGGCGTCCTCGCCCCACTGCTCCTCGTCGTCCTGCGGCTGGCCCAGGGACTCGGCGCGGGAGCCGAGTACGCCGGGGCCGTGGTGCTGTCCTCCGAGTCGGCGCCCCCGGCACGGCGCGGTTTCTACGCCTCCTGGTCCGGCGCCGGCGTCTGGATCGGTTCGGCCCTCGGGCTCTCCGTCTTCCAAGGGGTGCTGGCGCTCACCGGCGACAGCTTCTACACCTGGGGATGGCGTCTGCCCTTCCTGCTGAGCCTGCTGCTGCTGGCCGTCTCCTTCTACATCCGCCGCAAGGTGGCGGAGACCGACTCCTTCGAATCCGTCAAGGAGTCCGAGGACGCCCCGAAGGTGCCGCTCGCCCACCTGCTGCGCACGCAGAAGCGGCGCCTGCTGGTGGCGCTCGGCTCCAACGTCATTCTGAGCGGGTACTCCTACATCCCGCAGGTGTGGATCCTCAGCTACCTCACGGACAACGTCGGCCTGGCAGCCGGTCTCGCACTGGCGGTGAACGCCGTGGTCCTGGTGTCGGGAGCCGTCTTCATGCCGTTCTTCGGCGCCCTCGGCGACCGCGTCGGACGGCGCAGGCTCTTCCTCTACGGAACCGCCTTCGGCATCCTGTGGCCCTTCCCGATGTTCGCGCTGATCGACACCCACAGCACCCCGGTGATCATCGCGGCGCTGGTGGTCTGCTTCGTCGGCTCCGTGACCGTCTGCTACGCCGCCCAGGCGGCCTTCCTCCCCGAGATGTTCCCGCCCGCGCTGCGCTACTCGGGAGTGGCGTTCGCCCGTGAGACGAGCGGAGCCCTCCTCGCGGGGACGACCCCGCTGGTGGCCACGGCCCTGTACAAGGTGGCGGACAGCTGGTGGCCCATCGCCGTCTGCATGGTCGTCTACGCGACGATCGCGCTCGTGTCCGTCCACTACTCCAAGTACTTCCGTTCGGACGCCCGCCAGAGCAGCGACTCCGACTTCGCCTCCGAGGACGCCTGGGTCTCCACCCTGGCCGACGGCGGACGCACGGCGAAGGCGGTGGTCTGACCATGCGGCTCGTGGAGCGGTTCTTCGAGGACTACACCGTGGGAGAGGCCCAGGAGGGCGGCTCACGGACGCTGGACCAGAGCGACATCAGCACCTTCGCCGGATTGACCATGGACTTCCACCCCGCCCACATGAACCGCGCCTTCGCCGAGGAGCGGTTCGGGGGCCGGCTCGTCCACGGTGTGCTCACCTTCGGTCTGGTCGTCGGGCTCACCGTCGAGTACAACCCCCGCGCGGTCGCGTACGGCTACGAGCGGATCCGGTTCCCCCGGCCCGTCCTCGCCGGCGACACCGTCTCGGCCCGCGGCGTCGTCACCGAACTGCGCGAGCACCGCAGGCCCGGCATCGGGCTGGTGACCAAGCAGTACACCGGGACCAACCAGGACGGCGAGACCGTCCTGTCCTGCCTGCACATCCTGGCCGTCGACCGCCGCGGCTGACCCGCCCCCGGGGGCGCGGCCTCCCGCCGCGCCCCCGCCACCCCCTGTTCTGACGAGGTACACAGCCATGCCCCACACTCTCGACGGAGCCATGTTCATCGGCGCCGAACGGCGTCACGGAACCGGTCCGGCGGCCCGCTCGGCCGACCCCCGGACCGACCGGCCGCTGGAACCGGCCTACCCCGCGGGCGGTGCGCGGGACGTCGCCGACGCGTGCGAACGCGCCGCTCGCGCCGCCGTACGCTACCGCTCGACGACCCCCGGCGAACGGGCCGCGTTCCTGGAGCGGATCGCCGACCGCATCGAGGCCCTCGGTGACGCGCTCGTCGACCGGGCCGTCACCGAGAGCGGCCTGCCGCGCGGACGCGTCACCGGAGAACGCGACCGCACCACCGGTCAGCTGCGCCTCTTCGCCGACGAGGTACGCGCCGGGGAGTGGGCCGAGGTGCGCGTCGATCCCGCTCCGCCCCTCGGCCGCCGTACGACGGGACCCGACCTGCGCCAGCGGCACCTGGCCGTCGGACCGGTGGCCGTCTTCGGCGCGAGCAACTTCCCGCTCGCCTTCTCGGTGGCCGGCGGGGACACCGCCGCGGCGCTGGCGGCGGGCTGCCCGGTGGTGGTGAAGGGCCACCAGGCCCATCTGGGGACCTCCGAGCTGGTCGGCTCCGCCGTGGCCGGCGCCGTCCAGGACTGCGGACTGCCCGAGGGGGTGTTCTCCCTCCTCTTCGGCGCGGGCAGCGACCTCGGACAGGCCCTGGTGGCCGATCCCCGGATCCGCGCGGTCGGCTTCACCGGCTCGCAGGCCGGCGGTCTCGCCCTGATGCGCACCGCGGCCGCCCGCCCCGTACCCATCCCGGTGTACGCCGAGATGAGCAGCGTCAACCCGGTCTTCCTGCTGCCGGGCGCCCTGCGCGAGCGGGCCGAGGACCTGGCGGAGGGCTTCACCGGTTCGCTGACGCTCGGCGCGGGCCAGTTCTGCACCAATCCCGGCCTGGTGATCGCCTCCGCCGGAGAGGGACTGGACCGGTTCGTCGCGTCCGCCTCGGCGGCCGTCGCCCGCAGCACCGCGCAGACCATGCTGACCTCCGGCATCCACCGGGCCTACGAGCGGGCCGTGGACGGCCTGCGGGCCGAGGCGGGCGTCCGGGAGATCGCCACCGGGCTGCCGGGAGAGGGCGAGAACACCGGGACGGCCCGGCTGCTCACCGTCGCCGCCGACGACTTCCTGACGAACCCCGGGCTCCAGGACGAGGCCTTCGGCGCCGCCTCGACCGTCGTCGTCTGCCGGGACCAGGAGCAGGTGGTCCAGGTGGCCCGTGCCCTGCGGGGACAGCTCACCGCGACGGTCCACCACGGGGAGGGCGACGGCCCGGCGGCGGCGGAGCTGCTGCCGGTGCTGGAGGACACCGCGGGCCGCGTGCTGTTCGACGGCTGGCCCACCGGGGTGGAGGTCAGCCACGCGATGGTGCACGGCGGGCCCTTCCCCGCCACCTCGGACGGGCGCGGCACCTCGGTGGGCACCCTCGCGATGCGCAGGTTCCTGCGCCCCGTCTGCTACCAGAACCTGCCCGCCGGACTCCTGCCGCCGGAGCTCTCGGACCACAACCCCTACGGCCTGCCCCGCAGGACCGACGGTGTCAGGCAGGAGGGCGCCACGACCTGACCACACGGGAGGGGCGGGCCGCTCAGGGGGTCGCGCGCACCACGACCAGCGACCCCTCGTACGCGGGCAGCGTCCGCAGATGGCCGAACCGCCGGTCCCAGGCCCCGGAGGCCAGGTCACCGCGGAGTGTCCGGTCGAAGCGTTCCCGGACCCCGTCGTCCACGAAGCTCCACGCGGAGTACGCCTGACGGGCGGCGGGTTCCAGGAGCATCTCCGGGCGCCCGTAGTACGCCTCGTCGAACCCGTCGGTGCAGTCCAGCGGAACCGGAACGGTCCGTACGGTGACTGTGCCGCCGAGCGCCGCGGTCAGGGCCCGGACCGGCGGATGGCGGCGCGCCTCGATGTCCAGGACCTCGGGAGCGTACCCGTACAGCCAGAAGTCGCGTACGCGCTCCGGAGCGCGGGTCAGGACGACGACCGGACCCCGCGTGACGCGGCGCACCTCGCGCAGGCCGGCCGCGGGGTCGTTCCAGTGGTGCACGCTGAAGAGGGACATCGCCCCGTCGAACTCCCCGTCAAAGAACGGCAGGTCCTCGGCGGCGGCGTCGACGGCCCGGGGGAGGAGGGCCGGGCGCCGGGCGTGCGCGGACCCGGAGGGCGCGGCCGGTCCGGCCGCACGGGCCGGACGCCGGTGGGACCCGGCTCCCGCGCCGACGTTGAGGACGTCACGGGCGCCGCCCAGGGCCTCGGCGACGAGCCGGGCGATACGGGGGTCGGGCCGCCGGCCGCTGCGGAGGGCGGGCCCGTCGGCGCCGCGGCCGACGTCCGTGGCGCCGAGGTCGTGGGTCCGTGCGTTCATGGGTCCTCGGTCTCGCCTGATGAGCAGGAACAGGGGTGACGCCGCCCGGTTCCGGTGCGGCACGTCCCGGAGCCGGTCCGTTCGGCGGCCGTCCTCGGCTCCTTCCGCCTCACGACGTGCCGCCGGGTACACCTGCATCTTGCATCTGCGAGGGCTTATCCGTAAACCAGGTGGCACATCCTTGTCCCATCACCCAAAAGCCTTACAGATGCGGCTCTGGAGGTGTGTACCGGGGGTGGGGCCCGGAGGCCGGTTCCGGACCCCCCCCGGTGCCCCGGGCCCCACCCCTGGCCCGCTCAGCCGGCGGAGGGACCGGCCTCCGCGTGGGGCCGGGCGGGAGCGCCGGGCAGGAAGGTCACCTGCGGCGCTCCCGTGCGCGGATGGACGGCGATCTCGGCGTCCACGGCGTACACCTCGGCCAGCAGTTCGCGGGTCAGCACCTCGGCCGGCGGTCCCGACGAGACGACCCGGCCGCCGCGCAGGACATACAGCCGGTCGCAGTAGTACGCGGCCAGATTGAGGTCGTGCAGGGCCACCAGGACCGTGGCGGACAGGCTCCGCAGGATGCCGAGGACGTCCAGCTGGTGGCGGATGTCCAGATGGTTGGTCGGCTCGTCCAGGACCAGCAGAGCGGGTTGCTGGGCCAGCGCGCGGGCGATCAGGACCCGTTGGCGCTCTCCGCCGGACAGCCGGTCGAAGGGCCGGTCCGCCAGGTCGAGCGCGTGCACGGAGTCCAGGGCCGACTCGACGATGTGCCGGTCCTCGGCGGTGTCTCCGTCCAGGAGCCGCTTGTGCGGGCTCCGGCCCATGGCGACGACCTCCCGCACGGCCAGGTCGAGGTCCGCCGCGGAGTCCTGCACCACGGCCGCCAGGGTGCGGGCCAGCTGCCGGACCGGCAGGCCCCACGCGTCGGCCCCGTCCACGCGTACGGCCCCGGACTCGGGGCGCAGCACGCGGTAGACCGCGCGCAGCAGGCTGGACTTCCCGCTGCCGTTGGGACCCACGAGGCCCACGACCTCACCGGCGCCCGCGGTCAGGAAGACGTCCTCGACGAGCCGTTGGGCCCCGGCGGTGAGGGTGACGCCCTCGACGGAGAGTTCGGACCCGGTCATACCACTCCTCGGCCGGTTCCCCGGCGGGCGTCACGGCGCATCAGCCACAGGAAGAACGGCCCCCCGCACAGGGCCGTCAGGACACCGACCGGGATCTCCATCGGCGCGGCGACCGTCCGGGCGGCGATGTCCGCCCAGATGAGGAAGACCGCCCCGCCGAGCGCCGCCGTGGGCAGCACCCGGCGGTGGTCACCGCCGACGAACAGCCGCACGATGTGCGGCATCATCAGCCCGACGAAGCCGATCGGCCCGGCCGCCGCCACCAGCACGCCCGTGATCAGCGAGAGCAGCACGAAGGTCCTGGCCCGGAACCGCCCCACGTTCAGGCCCATGGTCGTGGCCGCCTCCTCGCCGGCCAGCAGGAGGTTCAGCGAGCGGGCCTGCGCGAGCAGCACGCAGATGCCGAGGAGCAGGGCCGCTCCCGGCAGCCACAGCGTGCCCCACCGCACACCGCCCAGACCTCCCAGGGTCCAGGCCAGCACCGCCCGTGCCTCGTTGCCCCGGTCACTCGTGAGCAGCAGCAGGTTCATCACCGCCGTGAGCACCGAGGCGTAGGCCACGCCGGACAGCACCAGGCGCGAGGAGGTGATGCGCCCTCCGGACCGGGCGGTGGTGTACACGAGGAACAGGGTCACCAGCGCCCCCGCGAAGGCCGCCACCGACAGCGACACCTGGCCGAACAGGGTCACACCGAAGACGATGACCGCCACGGCGCCGAGCGAGGCGCCCGACGACACACCCAGCAGATAGGGCTCGGCGAGCGGATTGCGCACCAGCGCCTGCAAGGCGGTGCCCACCAGGGCGAGCCCGGCGCCCGTCATCGCGCCGAGGAGCACCCGCGGCGCCCGTACGTCGAGCACGATCGTCTCGCGCGCCCCGGACCAGTCGGCGTCCGGCCGGTCCACCCCCAGCGCGTGCGTCACGATGCCCCACACCTGGGCGGGCGGCACCCGGACCGAGCCGATGGCCAGGCCCGCCGTCATGGAGACGACGAGCAGCAGACCGAGGACCACCAGGGCCGTGACGAAGGAGCGGCGGCGCGGCTCCCGTTCCGTGACGGGAGCCCGGGACGCGGAGACCCCCGGGGCGTCCTGGGTCCCGGCCGTCACCGGAACCGCTCGGGGTGCAGCCCGTGGGCCAGGTCCTCGACGGCGTACGGTGCCCGGATCCCGACCAGGGTGGCGGTCAGCGGCAGGACGACGAAGCGCTTGTTCTTCACGGCGGGCACGTCCGCGAGGGCGGGCTGGGACAGCAGGAACTTCTTCTTCTGCTCGACGTTGTCGGCCCCCGCGTAGTCGTAGATCGCGATGACCTCCGGCTTCCGGGCCACCACCTGCTCCCAGGAAGCGTCCCCGAAGACGTCGTCGAGGTCGGCGAAGACGTTGCGGCCGCCCGCCAGCTTGATGACCTCGGTGCCCAGGCTCTTGCCGCCCGCGGTGAAGGCCGCCTTGTCGCCGCTGTCGTAGACGAAGACCGGTGTCTCGGGTGCCCCCTTCACGGCCTTCACCGCAGCCCCGACCCGGCCCCGGAGGTCGGCCACCAGCGCGTCCGCCCGGTCCGGCACCCCGAAGACCGAACCGATGGTCCGGATCTCGTCGTAGGTGTCCTCCATGGACACCTGCTTCTTGCCGCAGTACTCGCGGTTCAGGTAGGTGTCGATGCCCGCGTCGGCGAACGCCTCGCGGGACCGGCCCTGGTTCTCGGCGAAGGCGCTGGCGTAACCGCCGTAGACGAAGTCCGGTTCGGCGTCCAGGACCGTCTCGAAGGACGGTTCCTTCGCCGCCAGTTCGGGGACCGCCTCGAAGTCCTTCCGTAGTTCGGGAAGGACGGCGGAGTCCGGGTAGGCGGTTCCGACCATGCGGTCCTTGAGCCCGAGCGCGAGCATCAGCTCGGCGGGGTGCTGATGGATGGTGACCACCCGGGACGGTGGCGCGTCGTACGTGGTGCGGGTGCCGCAGTTGTCGACGGTGACCGGGAAGCCCTTCGCCGGGGCCGTCGCGGCGGACTTCTCCTCCCCGGCGCCCGGGGACGTCCCGCAGCCGGCGAGCAGGGTCGCGGAGAGGGCGACGGCCACACCCATGGCGCGCAGCGGGCGGCGCCGCGTCTGGGAGAAAAGGGGAGAAACGGGGCGAGGTATGTCGCCGTACATGTAAAGCCTCCTGCGGAGTCCGCGCTCCTCGGATCGGGCCCGCGACCGGCCAGTGTCCTGACTCCCGAATCGAGGCCCCCGGCCTTCCCGCGTCGTACGCGGTGGCTCCCCCGGGGACACCCCTCTCCGGTCACAGTGGCGGGACCGTGCCGGATTCGCACCGGCTTCCTGTCTCCCGTCGCGGTGATGACCCGGTGATCCTACGGTCCTCGCAGGCCAGGGGCGAAACGGTGCGAACCCGCGCCGGTCACCCGCTCCGCTCGACGCTCCACAGCGGCAGATGCTCGAAGAAGGCGACCGCGTCCTCACGCCACCGCGTCCGCCAGCCCGCGGCGACCTGGGAGGCCTGCTCCGCGTGGCGCCGCATCTCGGCCCGTGCCCCGGCCGCGACACCCTGGCGTTCGCCGATCTCCCGCAGGGCGGCGAGGGTCCCGGGCGGGCAGGAGGGATCACCGAGCGCCGATTCCACCAGGGCGCGTTCGGTGCCGCTCACGGCGGACAGCAGGGCGCCGACCGTGTAACTGCGTCTGCCGTCGCGGATGTCGGTGCCGACGGGTTTGCCCATGATGTCCGGGTCACCGAACAGGTCCAGGTAGTCGTCGCGCATCTGCCCGCAGATCCCGACCAGGCGCGCGTACCGCCGCAGTTCCTCGTCGAACACCGCGGGCTGCCCGCCGGCCGCCAGGAGCCCGAGCCGCAGCGGCGCGAGCACGGAGTAGCGGGCCGACTTGAAGTCGGCCACCGAGTGCAGGACGTCCTCGGACGGGACGGTGGCGGTGAAATCGCGCTCCAGATCGGCGATCTGGCCGACGAAGGTGTCGGCCGCCGCCCGTGTCACCACCTCGGTCATCGCCTGCCGCAGGGCGACGGGCAGGGGGGCTTCCGTCAGCACCCGCAGGGACAGACCCAGCGCCAGGTCGCCCGCGAGCACGGTGAGACCGAGCGCCGCCCGCGGGTGGTGGGGAAAACGGTCGCGGTAGGCGTAGTACGTCGAGGGGCCGCCCCGGCGGGTGGGGCTGTCGTCGATGAGGTCGTCGTGCACCAGGCCGTGGGTGTGCAGCAGCTCGATGCTCAGCGCCGCGGCGTCCAGGCCCTCGGCGGGCTCCGCGCTGACCAGTCCGGCGGCCTCGTGGAGCAGCACGACCCGCATCCGCTTGCCGCCGCGCAGGGACAGCTCCCGCAGCAGGTGGACGCACTCGGGCGCGTACCGGCTGAAGGCAGGCGCCTCCAGCGTCGCGCCCAGCGTGTCGAAGTACTCCTGCAACAGCGCGCCGAACCGCCGCTCATGGGCGGCGGCACGTGCCAGCATCCGTTCGACGGGGCCGGGGGTGTCGGTCATCGGGGTCTTCCTGATCGAGGGGCGGAGCCGTATCCGTGGACGGCCTCGGGCCAGGACCCGCGCACGCGCGACGGGCCGGCCGGAACCGTCCAGGAGATCATCCCCGACGCGGATTCCCCACCCGGCGGGGGCCCTTGCCCCGTCGGACGACGACCGGCGACGACCGGCGACGAGCGGTGCGGCCGGGCGGGCGGGCCCCGGGCGGTCGGCGGCCCCCGTGCCCGCCGGTGACTCCGTTCCCGCCGGTCCGGCGAGCCGCCCCGGCCGTGCCGTCGTCACCGGGCGGCCAGCGCCTCGATCTCCACGAGCATCCGCGGATCCGACAGGGCCGCCACCTCGGCCATGACACTGGCCGGGCCGCAGCCGGACGCCTCCAGGATGTCCGTGACCACGTCGTAGTGCGCGGTCGCCGCGGCGATGTCCGTGGTGAACAGGCGCAGCTGGACGACGTCCCGCAGGGCGAAGCCGGCCTCCCGCAACGTCTCGTCCATCCGCTGGAAGGCCAGACGGAACTGTCCGCGGATGTCTCCGACGTGGGCGATCGCACCCTCCGCGTCGCGGGCCTCGTGACCGGCGACCACCAGCCAGCGCCGGGGGTCGGTGAGCAGGACGGCGTGGTGGTAGCCGAGCTTGCCGCCGAAGTGGCGGGGGCCGATGTCCGTACGCTCCATGGCGCCTCCTGTGCGGGCTCCGGCCGGAACCGGCGGCCCGGTGGGGAACCGGTGACCTGTGACCAGTATGCGGCGGTCCCACCGGATCCCGCAGACCGGCGGCCCGCGCCGGACGGGGGCGGCGGAAGCGGCCGGCCACGCCGGGGTGCCGCTCCGGTCCGGGGGGACAGACACCACGGGCCGGAGCACCGCCCCCCCGGACCCGGCTCAGCGGCCCCGCGCGCAGAGGGCGGCGTCCACCGCCCCCTGGAGATGGCGGAGGCCGTCGCCCTCCGCCGCCCACGTGGTGGTGTAGACGGTCACCGTGCCGCGGCCCGCCGTGGCGCGCCCGCCGCCCACCGAGTCACCGGGCAGGTCGCCGCCGTGCCCCCAGTAGACGCCACCGCAGCTGAGCGGGACCGACGCGACGCCGTAGCCGTAGCGGCTGCCCGCCGGATAGACGTCGCGGCCGCCCACATCGGTCGTGTCCCCCGTCATCTGGCGAACCGCCCGGTCGGGAAGCAGCCGCCCCCCGAACAGCCCGTCCCAGAAGGCGTTGAGATCCCTGGGCGTGGAGACGAGCCCGCCGGACGCCCCGAACTCGTACCCCGGCAGCTCGGTGACATCGACCCGGCCCGCCTCCGGATCCGCCGGGTGCACGCCGTAGTTACGGGCGTGCGGCCCGCGCAGGGCGAACTCGTCGGGGGCCGGCCAGTAGGTGTCGTCCAGCCCCAGCGGGCGCAGGATCGTCCGCTCGACATAGGTACGGAAACCGACCCCCGACACCCGGTCGATCACCATGCCGAGCACCAGGTAGTTGGTGTTGGAATAACCCCAGCCGGTGCCCGGCGGGAACTCGGGGGCCGCGCCGAGCGCCAGAGCCAGGTACTCCTCCGACGTCCCGGCGTGGGTCCAGTCGACCAGGGCGGAGTACTCCGGGAGCCCGCTCGTCTGCTTGAGCAACTGCCGTACGGTGATGGCGCGTCCGGCGAGCTGGGGGACGTAGTCACCGGCCCGGTCGTCGAGCCGGATCCGCCCGTCCGTCACCAGCCGCATCACCGCCGTGGCCGTGAACGCCTTGGTGTCGCTGGCCAGCCGGATGCTGCCCCGCGCGCCGACCATCGCACGGCCCGATTCCAGGTCCGCGACACCGGCCGTACGGGTCACCCCTCCGCCGTACGCCAGGGCGCCCGGGACCCCGTCCCGGTCCACGAGCAGGTCCAGTTGCCGCTGGACCGGGTCGGGCCGGTGCGCCACGGCCGCCGGAGCGGCCGCTCCGACGAGACCCGCCGCGACCAGGACTACGGATACGAGACGTGCGCGTTTCATGGTTCTCCCCCTCGGTCGTGGACCGGTCCGTACGGGCCGGCCGTTCGCTCGACGACGAGCCTCGCAGGGCACCGGCCCGAGGACAGTGCGGCTCGGCCCCCGGCCCGGGGTGGTCCCAGCCCCCCTCCGTGCCGGGGGTGTTCCCGCCCCCGTGCCCCGGCCTCCTCGACGCGGCGCGGGTCGGGCAGGGGAGGGGGTCCGGGAGTCACCGGGGGAGTGTGGGCTGGAGACCCGCGTACACGCCGCCCGTGTCCAGCAACTCCTCATGGGTTCCCACCTCGGCGATCCGTCCGTCCTCCATCGCCACGATGCGGTCGGCGCCCTGGATCGTGGAGAGGCGGTGGGCGACCACGAAGACGGTCCGGCCGTGCACGAGGCGGCCGAGGGCCTCCTGCACGAGCGCCTCGGAACGGTTGTCGAGCGCGGACGTCGCCTCGTCGAGCACCAGCACCCGGGGATCGCGGATCAGCGCCCGCGCGATGGCCAGACGCTGCCTCTGACCGCCCGACAACTGCGCGCCCCGCTCCCCGACGACCGTGTCCAGACCGTGCGCCAGGCCGTTCACGAACTCCAGCGCGTTGGCGTCCCGGAGCGCGCGCGTCAGCGTCTCCTCGTCCGTGTCGCCCATGCCGTACGTGACGTTGTCGCGGATGCTGCCCTCGAACAGGATCGACTCCTGCGGAACCACGGAAAGGAAGCGCCGGTAGGTCCGCAGGTCGAGTCCGGCCATGTCCGTACCGTCGAGCAGGATGCGGCCCGAGGTGGGCCTGATGAAACCGATGAGCAACTTGCCCGCACCCGAGGCCCCGACCAGGGCGATGGTTTCACCGGGCCGCGCCGAGAGGGTGAACCCCTGGACCGCGGGCTCCCCGTCCTCGTACACGAACCCGGCGTCCTCGAAGTCGATGCGGCCGACGACGCTCTCGACCCGCGCCTTTCCGGCGTTGTTCTCCAGGTCGGGTGCCTGGAGCACCTCACCGGCCGAGCGCACCGACTCCAGCCCCTTGGTCAGGATCGGAGCCAGGCCGAGCAGGGTCGTCACCGAACCCGTCAGCACCGTGAAGAACGCGCTCAGCATCACCACGTCCCCGGGGGTGACGGGCATCCAGCCGTGGTACGCCACCAGAGCGGAGCCGGAGAGGCACAGCACCCCGAGCGTGTTGAGGATGATCCAGGCCAGCGACCCGAAGCGGCCGTTGAGCATGTCCAGCCGCAGGCCCGCCACGAACACCTGGCGCAAGGAGCCGTCGACCCGGCCGAGCGCCGTCCGCTCCAGGCCGTGGGCGCGGGTGATGGGGATGAGGGTGGTCATCTCACCCACCCGGGAGGAGAGTTGCTCGACCTCACGGCGGAAGGACTCGTTGTGGCTCCGCAGCCGTCCGCGCAGCTTCATCACGAGAAGGCCCGCCGCGGGGACCACGACGAGGAAGACGGGCAGGAACTCCGGCACCCGCACGCCGATGACCACCAGCCCGCCGACCAGCGTGACGACCGCGCCCAGGCCCATGTCGGAGCTCTGCTGCACCATCTGCTCCACGGCCTCGACGTCGCGGATCACCTTGGCCTGCAGGACGCTGGAACTGACCCGCGCGTGGTAGCCGACGGACAACTGCTGCATCCGCCGGCAGAGCGCCGAGCGCAGCGTCGTGCCCATGTGCCGGATGCTGCCGCCGAGGAGCCGTACGTACCACTGGTGGAGCGGGTAGTTGATCACGAGGACGAACAGCAGGACGCCGGTGGCCTTCCAGATCCCCGACTCCGGACCGTGCTGGACGACGACGTCCAGGACGGTGGCGGTGATGAGGGGCAGCAGCCAGATGGGGCTGTGCTTCACGACGAAGACGCACACTGCCGTGGCCAGGCGGCCGCGGTCGGGTCGGAAGAGGTGGCCGAGGGTGCGGAGCGGGTTCTCGCCGCGGTAGCGGTGATCCAGGTGGTCGAAGGGGGCGAGGGCGTCGGCAGAGCGGTGGGAAAGGCCTTTCTCCATGCGGTCATCCCATCTGCTCGCGTGGCCGGCGACAACCCCCTTTCCACGGGGAGAGACGGGCCTTGGGTGTGTGTCCGGCGGGCGGGAAGGTGATCCGCCCCCGGGCAGCCGGCAGGCCGTTGGTCGGCCGGGGCCACAGCGGGGCCGCTCCGGGATCGCGGTGGCCGGCGCGGCGGAACGATTCCTCGCGAAGCGCTCCGAGTGATCGCTTACGGACCGGGTAACGGACGGGAATGTTCAGGCATAGGCGTGTACGAGTGGTGACCGTCCTGCTCAGCGGTTGGCTGGTGCTGACCGCAGTGGAGCGCTGGGCGGAACAGGCGCCGTGGCCGGACGCGGTGGCGGCGGGACTGCTGTGGGCGTGCGTGGTGGCCGGTGTCTGGTGGTTCGCGGAGTGGACGCAGTCACCTCTGCGCGCCGCCCGCCGCCGGAGGACCCCCACCCGGCAGGACGACCGCACGGCAGGGGACGACGGTACGCCGGGGGACGGCGTGCGAGGCCGGCACGCGGCGGTGGAGCCCGCGGACCCGCACCCGCAGCCGCGTCCGCGCAACCCCTCGGCACCGTCGCACCGCTGACCGTGCACCGGACGGTTGACCGCGCGTCGCACCGCTGACCGCTACTTGCCCGGCGGCCCGGCGGCCCGGCGGCGGGGCGTCCCGTGGCCGCGTGCGCCCGGTGGACGGTCGTGCGGGGCGGTCCGGCTGATCCCGGCTGTGGGAGCCCAGCCGCGTGAGCGCCCGGCCGCGTGAGCCCGGTCGTGTGAGCCCGGCCGCGTGAGCCCGGCCGCGTGAGCCCGTCTCCTTCCGGCGCCGGTGCGGTCCCTCTACGCCCCGACGACCCGCAGCGACACCCAGAGCGCCACGGTGGCCAGCGCCAGGGCGGCGGGGGTGGTGAGCAGACCGAGACGGGTGAACTCCTTCAACCCGATGCCGTGGCCGTGCTGACGCGCGATGTGCCGCCACAGCAGGGTGGCCAGCGACCCGGCGTAGGTCAGATTGGGTCCGATGTTCACGCCGACGAGCACCGCGAGGACCGCGCCGGGACCGGAGGAGGCGGCCAGCGGGACCAGCGCGAGCACGGCGGGGAGATTGTTGATCAGATTGGCCAGCAACGCGGCGACACCGGCCGTGGCCAGCAGCGCGGGCAGCGAGGTGCCGTCCGGCAGGACGTGCCCGAGTGCCTGGCCCAGTCCGTTGTCGACGACCGCCCGGACGACGATACCCAGGGCGAGGACGAACGCCAGAAACGGCACCGAGGCGGCGCGCACGATGCCGGGCACCGTGCTGTGGCGCCGGGTCAGCGCCCGTACGGCCATGACGAGGGCCCCGGCCGTGGCGACCCAGGCAGGGGCGATACCGAACACGGAGGCCACGGGGAAGCCGATGAGTGTGGCCGCCACCGTCACCAGGGCGAACAGCGGTGTCGCGGGCGGCGGTCCGGGTGTGCTCCCGGTGGACGGCGCGTTCAGGTCGGCGCCGAAGAAGCGCCGGAACACCGCGTACTCGACGGCGATCGCCACCAGCCAGGGCAGCAGCATCAGCACGGCGAACCGGGTGAAGGACAGACCGGTCGCGGCGAACGCCAGCAGATTCGTCAGGTTCGAGACGGGCAGCAGCAGGGACGCCGTGTTGGAGAGATGGGCACTGGCGTAGACGTGCGGCTTCGGCCGGACGCCCATCCGCGCGGCGGTCGCGAAGACGACCGGGGTCAGCAGGACCACGGTGGCGTCCAGGCTGAGGACGGCCGTGATCGCCGAGGCGAGCACGAAGACCGAACCCAGCAGACGCCGGGGACTTCCGGCGGCCCAGCGCGCCATCCAGCCGCCGCACGCGTGGAACAGCCCCTCGTCGGCGCAGAGCCGGGCCAGGACGAGGACGGCCGCCAGGAACCCGATGACGGGGCCCAGCCGCTCGGCCTCCTCCCGTACGTGGTCCCACGGGATGACGCCGGCCAGGATCACCACCCCGGCGGCCGGTACGGCGAACGCCGCTTCGGGCCAGCGGAACGGGCGCACCACGGCACAGAGCAGCACCAGCACCAGCATGGCGACGGACAGGAACTCGCTGATCATGCCCTGATGATCCCTGACCGTCCCTGGCACCGGAGCCCATGGGCCGTCCTGGCGGGTGGCGCGGCGGGCGGACCACCGGAACGCGCCCCGTCCCGCAACGCCCCGCGTCGACCGCCGGACCGCGGCGCCCGGTCTCGCCTCCCGGCCATGCTCCGCCCTCAAGCGGACCGGCATGAAACAGTGCATATCCACGGAGGGCGACACGACCTGACGAGGCGTGAGGTGCCGGGACGGACCGCGCGCCCGCCCCCACCCGGACAGGACCGTGCCTCTCCCACCCGAGCAGAAGCGTCCCGCTCCCGGGACGCCTGGAGGTTGGACCATGCGTCATGCCCGTGCCCGACGCGCCGTGGTCGGTGCGTTCGCCGCACTCGCCCTCGTCCCGCTGACGGCCTGCGGAGAGGGCGGCCCACCGGCGTCCTCCCCGGACACCGCGCCCTCGGACACCGCATCGCTGAACCCCGCGTCCCCGGATACCGCGCCCCCGGCACCGGGCGCGTCGGCCACCGCCTCGCCCGGCACGAGGGCGATCACCCCGGAGACCGCCGAGGCGTTCGAGAAGCTCGAAGGCGAGTTCGACGCGCGGCTGGGTGTGTACGCGGTCGACACCGGAACCGGACGCGAGGTGACGCACCGCGCCGACGAGCGGTTCGCCTACGCGTCCACCTTCAAGGCGCTGGCGGCCGGTGCCGTGCTGCGGACGTACAAGGTGAGCGGGATGGACCGGGTGATCACCTATTCCGAGAACGATCTCGTCCCCAACTCCCCGGTGACCGAGAAGCACGTAGGCACCGGGATGACCCTCGACGCCCTGTGCGACGCGGCCGTCCGCCACAGCGACAACACGGCGGCCAACCTGCTCCTCGACCGGCTCGGCGGGCCGAAGGGCCTGGGTGCCCTCCTCGCGGAACTGGGCGACGACGTCACCCGGATGGAGCGGCGGGAGCCCGAACTGAGCAGTTGGGTACCGGGTTCGACCAGGGACACGACCACGCCGCGGGCCTTCGCCGGGAACCTGCGGGCATTCGTCCTCGGAGACGTCCTCGGTGACGCCGAGCGGGCCAGACTCACACGGTGGCTGCGAACCAACACCACCGGCGACGAGGTCATCCGGGCGGGAGTCCCGGACGACTGGACGGTCGGGGACAAGACCGGTACCGGGACCGGCTACGGCATCCGCAACGACATCGCCGTCCTGTGGCCCCCCGGCCGGGCGCCCGTCGTCGTAGCGGTCCTGTCGAACCGCGACGGGGAGGACGACGCGTACGACAACCGGCTGCTCGCGAAGGCCGCTGCGGTCGTCGTACGCGCGCTCGGCTGAGGGCCCTCGCGTCGTTCCGGTGACGCGGCGAGGTGCCGTAGCGGTCGTCGAGCGCCCACCAGGGATCACGGGACAGCCCCTCGGATGCCCGGATGCCCGGATGCCGAGGGGGCCCGCCTCAGACGGCCGATTCATCGGTGCTCCGGAGCCCCGCCGTGAGGGACGGGCCTCTCAGGAGAGGGCCCGCCAGGAGCGGGTCGGGCAGGGGCTCGTGGTGCACGATGTGCAGGCGGGAGACGGCCCGGGTGAGCACGACGTAGAGGCGGTGCAGTCCCCGCTCCTCGGCCCGGACGACGGCGGCGGGCTCGACGACGACCACATGGTCGTACTCCAGGCCCTTCGCCGCCGAGGCGGGCACCACGGTGACGCGGGCACCCGGCGTGTCCGGTCCGGACGCCGGGACACCGGCCGCGGCGAGTGCCTCGCCCAGGGCCGCGATGCGCGAGTCCGCGGCGATCACTGCGACGGACCCCTCCTGCCCGAGCGCCTCGCGGACCGCCGCGACGGTCGCGGCCCCCAGGTCACCGGCCCGGGTGACGGCCGCCTCCCCGTCGCGGCGCAGGGACCGGGAGAGCGGCACCTCGACGTCGAGACGGAGCAGCAGACGGTTCGCCAACTCGGCCACCGCGGCCGGGAGACGGAAGCCGGTGGTCAGCGCCGTGACCCCGGCGTCCCGCTTCCCCAGGTGGCGCAGGAGTTCCGGCCAGGAACGGGTGGCCCAGGGCGTGGTGCCCTGGGCGAGGTCACCGAGGACGGTGAGGGAGCCGAAGGGCGAACGCCGGGCGATGGCACGGCATTCCATGGGGGAGAGGTCCTGTGCCTCGTCGACGACGATGTGCTCGTAGCCGGCCGGGCGTTCGATCAGGCCCGCGAGTTCGTCGAGGAGCACCAGATCGGCCGCCGACCAGCGTGCCGTCCTGGCGGAGCGCGCCGGCCCGGTCCGCAGCAGACGCCGCCGCTCGTCCGCGTCGAGCAGCCCGTCCGCCGCGAGCGCCAGTGACCCGGCGCCGGTCCGGGAGCCGGCACACGCCCCGGAGCTCGCGCCGGTCCGGGAGCCCGGGACGGCCGCCGGGGTCCGGTCGGCCAGCAGGTCCGCGAGCACCTCTTCCGGACGCACCACCGGCCACACGGCGTCCAGCAGGGCGGTGACCGGCCGGGCCCGGGAGACCTTCCGGGCCCAGGCCGCACCGCGCGGACCCGTGCGGCGCTCGGCCCGCTGCCGCAGGGCGTGGAGGATCCGGGTGCGGACGCGCTCGCGCCCCGCCGCGTACGACGGCTCCTCGGCCCGGACTCCCCGCACGATCTCCTCCAGTTCGTCGGCGGACACCCGCCAGCGGTAGGAGCCGTCCGGCACCGTCAACGGGTGCGCCGCCTCCGGGCGCACCCGCGCGTACAGCGCCCGGCGCAGCACCTCGGCCATGCGGATGTCGTGCTTGACGCGCGCCGTGCCGTCGTCGTCCCACGCCGTGACCGGATGCCGGGCGAGCTCGTCGTCCAGTGTGGACTGCCGCACCCCGGACTCACCCAGGGTGGGCAGCACCTCGGAGATGTAGGCGAGGAAGGCGCGGTTGGGGCCGAGGACCAGCATCCCGCCACGCCGGACGCGCTGCGGGTAGGTGTACAGCAGATACGCGGCGCGGTGCAGCCCGACCGCCGTCTTCCCGGTGCCCGGGGCGCCCTGGACGCACAGCGAGGCGGTGAGGTCCGCGCGCACCAGGTCGTCCTGTTCGGGCTGGATGGTGGCGGCGATGTCGCGCATGGGCCCGATACGGGGGCGCTCGATCTCGGCGGCGACGACGGCGCTCGGCCGTGTCCCGTCCGCCTCCTCCAGGTGCTCGTCCTCCAGCCCCGTCAGGTCGGCGGAGTCACCACGGCTGCCCGGCGCCCAGCCGAACCGGCGCCGGACGGAGACGGACCGCGGGTCGTGCGGACCGGCCTGGTAGAAGGCGCGGGCGACCGGGGCGCGCCAGTCGACGACCAGGGGCGGCGCGGACGGGTCGGGCGCGAGGCGCACACGGCCGATGTGGTAGCTCTGGCCGGCGTGGTCACCGGCCTCCTCGGAGTCGGCGAAGTCGAGGCGCCCGAAGAACAGCGGACCCGCGGGCAGCTCCCGCAGATCCCGGGCCCGTGTGCGCAGCCGGCGGCCGAGCACCTCGGCGTCGGCGCCGGACGCCGAGACGTCCTGGCCGGCCGTCACCTCCTCCCGCGCCCCGTCGACCAGCGCGGCGAGCGCGGTGCGGCAGGCGTCGTGGTAGGTGCGTTCCTGGCTGAGGGCATCGCTGAGTGCCGGTGGGGAGGACGTCATTCCCCCACGATAATGCAACCAAGTAAGATTTGTTACCCGGTTTCATTCTTTCGGGGCTCGGTGAGATGGGGCAGGCCCGCCTCCAGCTGCGCGAACGCCGCTCCGGCGGCCTGAACTGCTTCCGGCCGCAGCGCGGTGGCCGCCGCGCCGTCCGCGACGCGGCGCCAGTTCTCCCGTGCGAGGACGCGCCGGACGGCCTCGATCTGTCCGGCGGCCAACCGGTCCCGCAGACCGGGCTCCGGGCCCCCCAGGGCCCGCGCGAGCTCGGCCTCGTCCCGCTCCCCATGGGAGTACAGGCGGGCGACCAGCGACGGCGTCCCGTACAGCAGCCGGTGGAAGGCGAGTACCTCGGGTTCGTCGTTCAGCCCGGTCACCGGGTCGTGGCGCTCCAGCCCGTCCAGGAAGTGGAGGCGCAGCGCGCCGAGCGGGGAGCGTCCCGCCGGCCGCTCCCCGACCACCCGGCCGGCCTCTCCCTCGTGGTCGGCCAGCCGGTGCAGCACCAGGTCCTCCTTGGCCGGGAAGTACCGGAAGAGGGTCGGTTTGGAGACGTCCACCGCCGCCGCCACGTCGGCGACGGTCACCTGCTCGAATCCCCGCTCCAGGAACAGCTCGACGGCCGTGTCCGAGAGCCGCTTGTACATCTGCCGCTTCTTGCGCTCGCGCAGTCCGCCCGTGTCGTCGCCCATGGCCGACCAGCGTACGCAGCACATCCCGTCCCGCCCCACCGCGACCCCCGGTGAGGGAGTCACGGGCGGACACCCCGGCCCCGCCCGTGACCGCCCGCCCGTGGACCGGGCGGGCCGGACCCCTCAGCGCAACGACGGGGGCAACGGCTCCCGGTGGACGACGCCCAGCCGCTGCGTGGCACGGGTCAGCGCCACGTACAGGTCACTCGTCCCGTACCGGCCGGGCTCCACGACCAGCACATGGTCGAATTCGAGCCCCTTGGCCTGACGGGGATCGAGCAGCACCACCGGATGGGCGAGATCCGGCTCCCCGCCGGCCACCACCCCGTCGAGCGCGGCGGCGATCTCCTCGTGCAGCGCACGCGGCGCGATCACCGCCAGGCGCCCCTCCTCGGGGGTGAGTTCGGCGACCGCGGAGGCCACCGCGCCCGCCAGGTCGGCCCCGGACTGCCGCGTCCACGGCACCTCACCGGTGGACCGCACCGAGCCGGGCGGCTCGAAGGACGGGTCCTCGGCCCGTACGACCTTGGCGGCCAGCTCCATGATCTCGGCGGGCGTACGGTAGTTGACCCCCAACCGCACATGCGCGAAGCGGTCACCGACGTACGGTTCGAGGATCCGCTCCCACGACCCGACGCCGGCCTCCTCGGAGGTCTGCGCCGGGTCGCCGACCAGGGTCAGCGAGCGGGTCGGTGAGCGCCGCATCAGCAGCCGCCACGCCATGGGCGACAACTCCTGCGCCTCGTCGACGACGATGTGGCCGAACGCCCACGTCCGGTCCGCCGCGGCCCGCTCCGCCGCACTGCGGTGATCGGCCTCCTCGTGCCGCTCCGCCATCCGCTCGGCGTCCACGATGTCGTGGGCCGACAGGACCTCGGACTCCTCGTCCTCGAACTCGTACGTCTCCGAGCCCCGCGAGAGCTCCAGCACGCCCTGCGCGTACGCGATCCGCTCCTGGCGCTCCGCCTCGGCGGCGGCCCGCTCGGCGCTGTCGTCCGCCCCGAGCAGTTCGGCCGCCTCGTCCAGCAGCGGGACGTCGGCGGGGGTCCACTCCCCGCCCGGCGCCCGCCGGATCGCCTCGGCGTCCTCGTCCGGTACGTACACCGGCTCCGCCAGATAGTCCGCGAGGAACTCCTCCGGGGTGAGCGGCGGCCACAGCTCACCGACCGCGGCGCGCACCTCGGCGCTGGCGGCCACGCTCTTGCCGAGCTGGGCGATGTCGTCGGGACCGAGGAAGTTGGGGCCCCCGTACGGATCCGCGCCGATCCGCTCGGTCAGCTGCGAGGTGAGCGCGTCGATGACCCGGAACGCGAAGTGGGGGCGGGCCAGATTGTGCGGCAGCCCGGTCGCGCGGGCCGCCTCCCGCGCCTCGTAGGCGATCTCCCAGTCCAGGACCAGGTCGCCGTCGTCGTGCGGGACGACCACGGGGGCCCCGGGCTCGGGCAGCCGCTGCCGGGCGCGTACGGCGAGGGCCAGCGCCTCGGCCATCGGCGCACCGCCCTTGACGGCGGCGGCACGGGGTGTGTCGGTGCCGCGCGCGTGGACCCCGGGGAACAGCTCCGCCTGGGTGGCCAGCATGACCCCGGTCTCCCCGAGCGCGGGCAGCACCTCACCGATGTACCGCAGGAACGCCGGGTTGGGTCCCACGATCAGCACCGCCCGCTTGGCCAGCAGCTCACGGTGCTCGTACAGCAGGAACGCCGCCCGGTGCAGCGCCACCGCCGTCTTGCCCGTGCCGGGGCCGCCCTCCACGACGAGGACACCCCGGTGCGGGGCGCGGATGACGCGGTCCTGCTCCGCCTGGATGGTCCGCACGATGTCGCCCATGCGGCCGGTGCGGGCGGAGTTCAGCGCGGCGAGCAGGACGGCGTCGCCGCTCGGGTCCTCGAAGCCGCTCCGTTCGCCGTCCGAGAGATCGAGGATCTCGTCGTGCAGCTCCGTGACGGTGCGGCCCTCGGTGGTGATGTGCCTGCGGCGGCGCAGCCCCATGGGCGTGTATCCGGTGGCGAGGTAGAAGGGACGCGCGACCGGCGCCCGCCAGTCGATGAGAAGGGGCGTGCGGTCGGAGTCGTCCGCACGGATTCCGATACGGCCGATATGGTGCGCGCCGCCGTCGAGGAGGTCGATGCGCCCGAAACACAGCGAGCCGTCCACGGCGTTCAGCGCGGCCAGCAGACCGGAACGTTCGGCGACGAGCACATCGCGTTCGAGACGGGCCTGCAGCCCGTTCCCCACGGGCTCCAACGCGTCCTCGACGCCATGAAGGGCGACCCCGCGCAGCACGTCGACCCGGTCGTAGAGCCGATCGGTGAATTCCTGTTCCCGCTGCAATTCTGCGCTTTCCCGGGTTGACAAAACGGCTCCCTGCCGGATATGGTGATTCTTGTAAGCCCCCGATGCGGGGCTTTTTCTGTGGGCACACAGAAACATTCAATATACGCGCGAAAAGCCCCGGTCCGCAATGGCGGCCGGGGCTTTTCCTGTGACGACGGAACAGACGTGGATCACCTACGGCGGCCAGGCTCCGGAAGGCGCAGGACGAGCACGGCCATGTCGTCGCGGCCGTCGCTGGGATGGTGATCGGCCAGTGCGGCGCACAACCGGTCCGACGGCTCACCGGCGAGCCGCCGGGCGGTCGCCGCGAGGGAGTCCAGACCGCGCTGGAGCGCCTGGTCATGGCGCTCCACGAGTCCGTCGGTGAAGAAGACCACGGTGCTGCCCGGCGGCAGCGTACGGGTGTGGTCGGACCGGGACATGCCCGTGTTCACCCCGAGGGGGAGGTCGGCCTCGGCCTCCAGATAGCGGGCCTCACCGTCCGGCAGCAGCACGAGGGGCGGGGGATGGCCGGCATTGCTCCAGCAGATCTCCCATCCGCTCTCCTGGGGCCGGATGCGCGCCACACACGCGGTGGTCAGGGTGTGCTCACCCGTCGCCAGCATGATGTCGTCCAGCCGGCCGAGCGCCGTGCTGGGAGCCGTCTGCCCGTCGAAGGACAGCGCCCGCAGCATGCTGCGCGTCCGGGACATCACCGCGGCCGCCTTCAGATCGTGCCCGACGACGTCCCCGATGACCGCGACACAGGACCCGTCGGGCAGCTTGAAGGCGTCGTACCAGTCACCGCCCAGGTGCCCCGGCGGGCTGGCCGGACGGTAGAACGTAGACGCCTCAAGAGGAGCGACCTCCAGCAGCCGGGGGAGCAGCAGCCGTTGGAACTGCTCGCTGCTCCCGCGCACCTGCTGGAACAGGCGCGCGTTCTCGATCGCCACGCCCGCGGTCCCGGCCAGCGCCCGGATCATGCCCTCGTCGTGCAGGTCGAACGGCTTCCCGTCGTGCCGCTCCGACAGATACAGATTGCCGTAGATCCGCCCCCGGACGGAGATCGCGACCCCGAGCAGGGTGCGCATCGGCGGATGGCCCGGCGGGAAGCCGGCCGACTCCGGGTGGCGGCCGATGTCGGCCACCCGCAGAGGTTCCGGATGACGGATCAGATGCCCCAGCAGTCCGCGCCCCCGGGGCAGCTCCACCCCGGACAGGTTCTCCAGCTCCTGTGAGGTCAGGCCGAGCGGGATGAACTCCGCGAGGAACTCGCCGCTGTCGTCCAGCACCCCCAGCGCCCCGTAGCGCGCGCCCACGAGGTCCATGGCGGTCCGCACGACCCGCCGCAGCACCGTGGGGAGTTCGAGATCACTGCTGATGCCGAGGACCGCTTCGAGGAGTCCCTGGAGGCTGCGCTGGGCGCGGGCCAGGGCGTGCATCTGCTCGCCGATGCGGTCCAGGTCCGAGCTCAGCGGGAGGTGCAGCAGGGACATGTAGGGCACCTGGGACGACGATCCGCTCTCCGCGTCCTCGTCCACCGGCTGCTTCCTTTCCACCCCGTACCGGCTGTCCGGCGTACGTCTTCGCGCCATGGGACCACGGGGCCGGCCCCGCGCCACCGGACGGACGCTCCCCGGTGGGCCACTTGGCGCACACCTGCGACTCGATGGTGGGCAGGCGGCCCGGCCCGCCGGACACGGGGTGGCGTCCGGAGCCGGGAATCCCGGCGGGCCCAGGGCGTTGGAACGTGTGTGAGTCCTCTCGTCGCACCACCCCGGTTCTCCTTCCTCGACCGCTCCCGGACCAGGAAGGGGGACGACGGCGCGCGGGCTCTCCGGGACACCGTCCGGCTGGCCCGCACGGCCGAAGAGCTCGGCTACCACCGCTTCTGGGTGTCCGAGCACCACAGCGTGCCCGGTGTGGCCGGTTCCGCGCCCACCGTGCTCGCCGCCGCCGTCGCGGCCGCGACCTCCACCATCCGGGTCGGTACCGGCGGGGTGATGCTCCCCAACCACCAGCCGTTCGTCGTGGCCGAGCAGTTCGGGGTGCTCGCCGCCCTGTTCCCGGGCCGCGTCGACATGGGGCTGGGGCGCTCCGTCGGATTCACCGAAGGGGTCCGCAGGGCGCTGGGCCGCGACAAGCGGGACGCGGAGGGCTTCGCCGGGCAGCTCGGTGAACTCCTCGGCTGGATCGACGGCACCCAGCGGGCCCACCCCCAGGTGCACGCCCGACCCGCGGAGGGCCTGGACATCCCCCCGTACGTCCTGGCGACCGGTGAAGGCGCCGCCATCGCCGCCGCGGCCGGGCTCCCGGTGGTCGTCGGGGACCTCCGCGACCGCGACCGGCTGAAACGCGCCGTCACCGTGTACCGGGACGGGTTCGTCCCCTCCCGGTGGGCCCCGGAGCCCTATGTGATCGTGGCGGGCACCGTGGCCGTCGCGGCCACGCCCGAGGCCGCCCGGCGGATCCTGGTCCCCGAGGCCTGGTCCATGGCGTACGCACGCACCCATGGCTCATTCCCGCCGCTCGCCCCCGCCGAGGAGATCGAGGCACGGGTGATGACCGACAGGGAGCGCGGCCTCTTCGAGGACGGACTGCGCGGTCAGCTCGCCGGCACCGAGGACACCGTGGCCGACGCGCTCGGCCGGCTCGTCGAGGAGACCGGGGCGGACGAGGTGCTGGTCACCACCAGCACGTACGACCGCGCGGCCCTCGTCGACTCCATGACCCGGCTCGCGCGGATCGCCCACCTGGGCTGAGAGGCCACCGGGAACGGCCCGGGGCCCACGGCAGGCGGCTACTCCATCGGGTAGATGTCCCCGCTCGCCATCCCGCTGACCTGCTCGCTCTCCGAGCTGAGCCGGCGTGCCTTGTCCTGGAGGCGCTTGCGTTCCCCCGGATCGGTGGTGTGTTCGGCGGCGTCCCGGAGGTCCTTGGCCTTCTCACGCATCTGCCGGGCACGCCCGTGCAGGTCGTCTGACTCGCTCATGATCACTCCCTGGCGCTGTGCGGAGCGGACACCTCCACGGAACCAGGCCCACGGGGGTGCCCGCATCTCGGCAGGGTGCCCCGGAGCGCCGGTCTCCCGGCGCCGCCGTCACTCGAAGCGGGAGACGTCCCCGGCGCCGCGCCGCACGATCTCCACCTCGTCGCCGGAGAAGTCGATGACCGTCGTCGGCTCGGTACCGCAGTCACCGGAGTCGAGCACGATGTCCACGACGTGGTCGAGACGCTCCTTGATCTCCCAGCCCTGCGTCAGCGGCTCCTCCTCGTCGGGCAGGAGCAGCGTGCTGGAGAGCAGCGGCTCGCCCAGCTCCGCCAGCAGCGCCTGGGTGACGGTGTGGTCCGGGATCCGGACTCCCACCGTCTTCTTCTTGGGGTGCAGCAGCTGCCGCGGCACCTCCTTGGTGGCGGGGAGGATGAAGGTGTAACTGCCCGGGGTCGCCGCCTTCACCGCGCGGAACACGTCGTTGTCGATCTGCGTGAACTGGCCGAGCTGCGCGAAGTTCTGGCACATCAGGGTGAAGTGGTGGCGGTCGTCCAGCTCACGGATGGACCGGATCCGGTCGAGCCCGTCCCGGCTGCCCAGCCGGCACCCCAGGGCGTAGCAGGAGTCCGTCGGATACGCGATCAGCGCGTCGGAGCGGATGCTCTCGGCCACGCCGGTGATGGTGCGTCGCTGGGGGTTCTCGGGGTGTACGTCGAAATACTTCGCCATCCGCCGAGTCTACGGGTCGTCCGGCGGCAGGGGGGGCGACCCGGGCGGCCCGCGTCCCACCGGGCGGCTCCACGGAGGTCCGGACGCGCCCGGGCCCCCGGCCGTCCCCTGTGCGGGGACGGCCGGGGGCCCGGGGAACCGGGGCTCAGGCGCCGGACGCGTCCAGCATGCCGTCGCGCTCGACGACCTTGATCCGCTCACGGCCCTGCTCCGCGCCGAGCGCCTGCTCGTGCGCGTCCAGGCGGTGCCAGCCGTCCTTCGTGGTGTACCGGACGCCCCGCTGCTCCAGGAAGTCGACGACCGCGTCCGGGCCGGGCTCCGCGGGGGCGGGCAGCCGTCCGGCGGCCTGGTCCGCCAGCAGGCAGGCCACCGTCTCGTTGGCGTCGCCCTTGGTGTGGCCGATGAGGCCGATCGGGCCGCGCTTGATCCATCCGGTGACGTACACCGAGGTCATGGGGGCGCCGCCGTCGAGCACCCGGCCCTCGGCGTGCGGGACGGTGCCGGAGGCCACGTCGAAGGGGAGCTTGGGCAGCTCGTCCGAGTAGTAGCCGACCGCGCGGTAGACGCTCCGCACGTCCCAGTCGGTGAACCTGCCGGTGCCCTTGACGTTGCCCGTGCCGTCCAGCTCCGTACGCTCGGTGCGCAGGGCCGTGACGTGGCCGTCCTCGCCGACGACCTCGACGGGGGACTCGAAGAAGTGCAGGAACAGCTTGTGCGGGCGGTCGCCGACGTCGCGGATCGCCCAGTTCTCCAGCGTGGAGGCGACCATGTTCGCCTGCTTGTTCTCGCGCCGGGTGGCGATCGAGCCCTCGTCGTAGTCGATGTCCTCGGGGTTGACGATGACCTCGATGTTCGGGGAGTGGTCCAGCTCGCGCAGCTCCATCGGGCTGAACTTCGCCTGGGCCGGTCCGCGCCGCCCGAAGACGTGCACCTCGAGCGCCTTGTTGGCCTTCAGACCCTCGTACACGTTCGCCGGGATCTCCGTCGGAAGCAGCTCGTCCGCCGTCTTGGCGAGGATGCGGGCCACGTCCAGGGCGACGTTGCCCACGCCGAGCACGGCGACCTTCTCGGCCTCCAGAGGCCAGGTGCGCGGGACCTCGGGGTGCCCGTCGTACCAGGACACGAAGTCGGCCGCGCCGTAGGAGCCTTCGAGACCGATGCCCGGTATGTCGAGGGCGCGGTCGGCCTCGGCGCCGGTGGAGAAGATCACCGCGTCGTAGAAGGACCGCAGGTCGTCCAGGTTGATGTCACGCGGGTAGTCGACGTTGCCGAACAGCCGCAGCTGCGGCTTGTCCAGCACCTGGTGCAGCGCCTTGACGATGCCCTTGATCCGCGGGTGGTCCGGGGCGACTCCGTAGCGGATGAGGCCGAAGGGGGCGGGCATGCGCTCGAACAGGTCGATCGAGACCCCCGGGCCCTGTGCGACCTCGGATTTGAGCAGCGCGTCCGCTGCGTAGATTCCGGCGGGACCGGCTCCGACGATGGCGACGCGGACGGGGCGTGTCATGGCGTGTTGTTCCTTCGGGCGAACGAGCACGGACAGAGTGCAGCGGGTAAGGCTTGGCTTACTCCGCTGCCCCCACGGTATGCCCTGCGGGGGAAGGTCTCCGGAGCGGGGCAGGTGTATATACCGGAAATACAGGGACGTAACGCCTTAAGAGGTAACGGAAAAGTGACGGAATCCGTCACCGGAAAGACACGAACAGCGCTCCTGCGGCCCCGGTCCGGGTGTCCTTCCACGGTCCACGGGGCACGCGCGCCATGATGGAGCCACCGTGCCCGACCGAGGAGAGGACAGCGCCCATGCCGATCGAAGGCGAGTACGAGCCGAGCCCGACGCAGTGGGTCCGTGAGCAGGTCGAACTCATCGAGAGCTCCGGCGGCACCCAGGGGACCACGATGCGGGGGATGCCCGTGATCCTGCTGACGACCCGCGGCGCCAGGAGCGGCAAGATCCGCAAGACCCCGCTGATGCGCGTCGAGCATGACGGTGAGTACGCCGTGGTCGCGTCCCTCGGCGGCGCCCCGAAGCACCCCGTCTGGTACTACAACGTACAGGCCGACCCGCACGTGGAACTGCGCGACGGCACCCTGCGCCAGGACATGGTCGCGCGCGAGGTCACCGGCGAGGAGAAGGCCGTGTGGTGGGGCCGCGCGGTCGAGGCGTTCCCGGACTACGCCGACTACCAGAACAAGACGGACCGGGAGATCCCGGTCTTCGTCCTCAGCCCGGACACGGGCCGCTGAGACCGTGACCCGGAGCGGCCCGACCGGCGACGGACGCGACGCGGCACCGGTGCCGCTCCGGGCCGGGCACACGCATCTGTTCCGCGGCGCCCGGCTCCTGCTGCCCGCCACGGTGTCCGCACCGAAGCCGTGCCCGCTGGAGCTGGAGTTCTCCGACGGGGTGCGCACCCCCGCCGAGCTCCTCGCCCCCGTCCGCCCCGACGAACCGTGGCTGCTCGCCGTCGGCGCCCACCGCACGGCGGCCGGCACCGCGCTCCCGGCCCGGTCCTGGCTCGTCACCCGGGTCACCCCCGGTGAGGACGGGACCGAACTGCGGCTGGGCGAGCCCCTCCCACCACCCGCCCCCTGACCTCCCGCGTGCGGGAGCCCGGACCCGGCGGGGGACCAGGACGGCCCGCCGGGCACCCGCCCCGAACAGGCGAACACCACGCGCGACGCCCCGGCCCCCCGGCTCCAATGGACGAGTGACCGCACCTCCCGACGACTGCCTCGCGCGCAACGAGTGGATCTGCGGCGACTACCTCAGCAGCCGGCGCGGCATCCTCATGGACGCCACGGTCCAGCACCTCCAGCTCACCGCCGCGTCCGTCCTGCTCGGCCTCGCGATCGCCCTGCCCCTCGCCCTGCTGGCCCGCCGCCGGCGCTGGGCGGCGGCCCCCGTGCTCGGCGTGACGACCGTCCTGTACACGATCCCCTCGCTCGCGATGTTCTCGCTGCTGCTCCCGGTGTACGGGCTCTCCGCCACCCTCGTCGTCGCCGGCCTCGTCCTCTACTCGCTCACCCTGCTCGTCCGCAACATCCTGGCCGGGCTGCGCGCCGTGCCCGAGGAGACCCGGCAGGCCGCGCGCGGCCTGGGCTACGGGCCGCTGCGCCTCCTGCTCACCGTCGAACTGCCCCTCGCCCTGCCCGCCGCCATGGCCGGGCTGCGCATCGCCACCGTCTCCGCCGTCTCCCTGGTCACCGTCGGCGCGATCGTCGGCTTCGGCGGACTGGGCAACCTCATCTACTCCGGCATGAACACCTACTTCAAGGCCCAGGTGCTCACCGCCTCCGTGCTCTGCGTGGTCATCGCCGTCGCCGCCGACCTGCTGCTGCTCGGCGTACAACGGCTGCTCACCCCCTGGACGAGGAGGACCGCGTGAGCGTCCTCACCGGCACCTGGTCCTGGCTCACCACCTCCGCCCACTGGTACGGCCCCGACGGCATCTGGACCCGGCTCGGACAGCATCTCTTCCTCACCGTCGTCTGCCTGCTGATCAGCTGCGCCCTCGCCCTTCCGGTGGCCCTCGTCCTCGGCCATCTCGGCAAGGGCGGCGCACTCGCCGTCAACCTCTCCAACATCGGCCGGGCCGTCCCCACCTTCGCCGTCCTCGTCCTGCTGCTGCTCACCCCGATCGGCTCGTCCGGACAGTGGCCGACCGTCATCGCCCTGGTCCTCTTCTCGATCCCGCCCCTGCTGACCAACGCCTACGTCGGGATGCGCGGGGTGGACCCCGATGTGGTACGCGCCGCGCGAGGCATGGGCATGACGGGCGCCCAGATGATGCGCCGCGTCGAACTGCCGCTCGCCCTGCCGCTCGTCCTGACCGGCGTACGGGTCGCCGCCGTGCAGCTCGTCGCCACCGCCACCCTCGCGGCCCTGGTCGGCGGAGGCGGGCTCGGCAGGATCATCACGGCGGGCTTCAACCTGGCGTCCACCCCGCAGGTCGTCGCCGGTGCCGTCCTGGTCGCCGTGTTCGCCCTGCTGGTCGAGGGCCTGTTCGAAGCGGGCCGCCGGCTCGTCCCGGACCGGACCGGGACGAGCCGGGAGACGGTGTGAGAGCGGGGCGTACGGGCGTTCTCCGGGTCCTGCCCGCCCTCCTGCTGATCGCCACCGCCTGCGCCACCGGGCCCAGCCTGGAGAACCAGGGCGCCGTCACCGCGCCGCCCGGCGACAGCAAACACCTCACCGTCGGATCCGCCGGGTTCACCGAGAGCGATCTGCTCGCCCAGATGTACGCCCTGCTGCTGGAACGGGCCGGCTACTCCACCCGGATCCTGTCCGTCACCAACCGGGAGATCTACGAACCCGCCCTGGAGAACGGCCAGATCGACGTCGTACCCGAGTACGCGGCGACGTTCGCGGACTGGCTCAAGGCCAAGGCGGAAGGAGCCGACGCGGACCCGGCCGGCTCCCCGGACCTGGACACCACCATGAAGGCCCTGCGCGCCCTCGCCGCGCCCAGGGGCCTCACCGTGCTCCCGCCCGGCCGGGCCGTCGACCAGAACGCCTTCGCCGTCGCGGCCGACTACGCGCACGCACACCACTTGAAGACCCTCAGCGACCTCGGAGCCTCCGGCCTGCCTGTACGCCTGGCGGCCGGGGACGAATGCGTGAAGCGGCCCTACTGCGCCCCCGGGCTGAAGAAGGTGTACGGCATCGACATCACCGCCGTGGACCCCAAGGGCGTCGGTACCACCCAGGCCAAACGGGCCGTCCAGAACGGTACGGACCAGATGGTCCTCACCACCACCACCGACGCCACCCTCGACGACTTCGGCCTGGTGCTGCTCGCCGACGACCGGCACCTGCAGAACGCCGACCACCTCGTCCCCGTCGTCAACCGGGCCCGCGCCGGCGGCCCCGGCGTCCGCGACGCCCTGGGCACGCTCAACACCGTGCTGACCACCGCCGACCTGGCCCGGATGAACGAGCGGGTGGACAGCTGGCGCAGGCTCCCCGAGGACGTCGCCCGCGCCTATCTGGAGTCCAAGGGGCTCGTGCCTCGCCGCTGACCGCGTTCACGGACCGGTCACCGTGCGGGCGGGGACGAAGCGGGCCGTCAGCCCCTCAGGAGGCGGGGGAGCCGGTCGAGTTGCACGGCCTGCTGGAACGGGCCGCCGCCCTCGTGGTCGTTGAAGTCGTACACCTCGATCTCCTTGACCGGATGCGCGTACGCGTTGAACGCGGCGAACACCGTGGACGGCGGGCAGGTCTGGTCCTCCAGGGCCGCCGAGAACAGGGCGGGCGCCCGGCCCCGGGCGGCGAAGTGCACGCCGTCGAAGTAGGCCAGCGTCCGGTCGACCCGCTCGGCGCGCCCCCGGTGGGTCTTGAGGTAGTCGCCGATCTCGCGGTACGGCATCCGGTCGGTCAGCCGCGTCGCCCGGGGGAAGTCGCAGAGGAACGGCACGTCCGGGACGACGGCCGCCAGGTCGGGCACCAGCCCGCCGACCGCGAGTGCCAGACCCCCGCCCTGGCTCGCGCCGAACGAGGCGGTGCGGGACGCGTCCGCCAGCGGGTGCGAGCGGGCCGCCTCCACCGCGCGCACCGCGTCCGTGATCACCCGGCGGTAGTAGTACGTGGCGGGGTCCTCGATGCCCCGGGTCATGAACCCCGGCAGCGACGGGCCGCTGCCCTCCGGGTCGGCGGTGTCACCGGGCGCCCACCCGCTGCCCTGACCGCGGGTGTCCATCACGAAGTGGGCCAGGCCGGCGGAGGCCCACAGCAGGTGCGAGTGCGGCAGGCCGCGCCCGCCGCCGTATCCGATGTACTCCACGACGAGCGGCACGGGCTCGGTGATGCCGGCGGGTATGACGAACCAGCCCTTCACGGGGTGGCCGCCGAACCCCGCGAACGTCACGTCGTGGACCTCGACCGTGGACAGACCGCTTTCGGTGCGCCGCTCGAAGCGGGCGTCCAGCTCATGGGTCCGCGCCTCGTCGAGGGTGGCCGACCAGAACGCGTCGAAGTCCTCCGGCTCGACGGACCGGCTGCGGTAGCCCCGCAGTTCGTCGAGGGGCAGGTCGAACAGGGCCATGCGGAACCGCCTTCTGTCACGGGGTGAGGTGGATGATCACACCGCATGACCGAGGGTGTGCGCAACGGTCCGGTGTCCGGGCGGAGCGTGGTCGCCCGGACCACCGGACCGTGAGGTGACATGCTGAGGCCATGGGGAGACGTTCGGGTGCCTGCGCGCACTGCGGGGGACACCGTCGGCTGAGACGTGGCGTGTGCCGCAGGTGCCGGTGGGGGGACCACCGCGCGGACGCGGCGGACACATCACTCGACATCGGGGAGGCCGCGGCCGAGGCGGGGGCGTTCCGCGCGGTCGGGCACGCGGTGCGCGCGTTCATGCGCGCCCTGCTCGACTGACGGGATGTCAGGGCGCCCGGGAGCGGCAACGGCCGGACGGTCCCGGGCGTGAGCCGCCGCCCACCGGTGCGCCCGTACGGACCGCGCCGGGTCCCGCGCGGTCCGCCGCGCGGTGTCGGCCGGCCGTCTACGCGTCCGCGACCGAGTCGAACGGGACCTCGCCGCGGCCGACACCCCGCGCGTCCGCGTCCACCGACCGCCTCAGCGCCTCGTGCAGCTTCGCCGGGGTGAGCACTCCGAGGAAGCGCGCCCCGTCCAGCACCGCCACCCACCCCGCGTCCCGCTGGAGCATCTCGCTGAAGGCCTGCTTCAGCGGCGCGCCGACGGGGACCCAGGCGTCCATGCGCCGGGCCAGATCGCCCACCGTCCCGTGCTCCCCGGCGCCGCGCAGCGCGTCGGCCGCCACCCAGCCGTGCAGTTCGCCCTCCGGGTTCAGCACGACCGCCCACCGTGCCCCCAGGCCGCCGAGCCTGCCCGCCACGGCCCTCGCCGGCTCGTCCAGGCGGGCGATCGGGGGCTCCTCCAGGTCCTCGGGCTCGATCGCGGTGACCGAGAGCCGCTTCAGGCCCCGGTCGGCGCCCACGAACCGCGCCACGTACGGCGTCGCCGGGGTGCCGAGGACCGCCCCCGGGCGGTCGTACTGCTCGATGCGGCCCTTCCCGTACACCGCGATCCGGTCGCCCATCCGGACCGCTTCCTCGATGTCGTGCGTCACCAGCAGGACCGTCTTCCTGACCGTCGACTGGAGCGTGAGGAACTCGTTCTGCAACCGCTCGCGCGCCACCGGGTCCACCGCCGCGAACGGCTCGTCCATCAGCAGCACCGGCGGATCCGCGGCCAGCGCGCGGGCCACCCCCACCCGCTGGCGCTGCCCGCCGGAGAGCTGTGCGGGGTAGCGCGGTCCGTACGTCTTCGGGTCCAGGCCCACCAGGTCCAGCAGCTCCTCCGCCCGCCGCCGGGCCCTGCCGCGCTTCCAGCCCACCAGGGCCGGTACGGTCGCGGTGTTGTCCAGCACGGTCCGGTGCGGGAACAGGCCGACCTGCTGGATCACGTACCCGATGCGGCGGCGCAGCCGTACCGGGTCGATCGTGGAGATGTCCTCGCCGTCCACCAGGATCCGGCCCGAGGTCGGTTCGATCAGCCGGTTCACCATCATCATCGTGGTGGTCTTGCCGCAGCCCGACGGCCCGACGAGGGTGACCAGCTCGCCGCGTCCGACCTCGAACGTCAGCCCGTCGACCGCGCTGGTCCCGTCCGGATAGACCTTGCCGACCTGCTCGAACCGGATCATGTGTGCACGCTAGGAGCCGCCGGGAGCGCCCGCACACGGGCCGGGACCGACCGGGTCACGGCCATGTGCTGAACTGTCCGGGAATCACCGGAACAGGAGTCCCCTTGAACAGCTACCGCCACCCCGGCCTCGTACTCACCGACCACCGGTTCACGGTTCCGCTCGACCACGACGATCCGGGCGGCGAGACGATCGAGGTCTTCGCCCGGGAGGCCGTGGCGGCCTCCAAGGCGCACGAGGACCTGCCCTGGCTCGTCTACCTGGAAGGCGGCCCCGGCTTCGGCGCCCGCCGCTTCGTGGGCACCGAGGCGTGGCTCGGCCGGGCCGTGCGGGAGTTCCGGGTGCTGCTCCTGGACCAGCGCGGCACGGGCCTGTCCACCCCGGCCAACCGGCAGACCCTGCCGCTGCGCGGCGGCGCCCGGGAACAGGCCGGCTACCTGGCCCACTTCCGCTCCGACGCCATCGTCCGCGACTGCGAACTGATCCGCCCGCGCCTCACCGGCGGCGCCCCCTGGACCGTCCTCGGGCAGTCCTTCGGCGGCTTCTGCGCCGTCCGCTACCTCTCGGCGGCCCCCGAGGGCCTGGAGCGGGTCCTGATCACCGGCGGCCTGCCCTCCCTGGACGGGCACGCCGACGACGTCTACCGGGCCGCGTACCCCAGGATCGAGCGGAAGGTGGCGGCCCACTACGCCCGGTATCCGCAGGACGTCGAGCGCGCCCGCGCGATCACGGCGTACCTCGCCGAGCACCGGCCGGACAGCGCGGGGCACCGGCTGACCCCGGAGGGCTTCCAGTCGCTCGGCATCCTGCTCGGCGGCGGCACCGGCAGCCACCAGCTCCACCACCTCCTGGAGAACGCCTTCGTCACCGGGCCGCACGGCACCGAGCTCTCCGACACCTTCCAGGAGGCCATGCGCACGGCCACCTCCTTCGCCGGGCACCCGTTGTACGCCCTGATGCACGAGGCGATCTACGGCCAGGGCGCACGCCCCACCGACTGGTCGGCCGAACGCGTCCGCGCCGAGTTCCCGCAGTTCGACGCCCGGACGGCGCTGGAAGGCCAGGGGCCGGTGCTCTTCACCGGCGAGAGCATCCACCCCTGGCACTTCGAGACCGACCCGGCCCTGCGCCCACTGCGCGAGACCGCCGAACTGCTGGCCGCCCGCACCGACTGGCCCGTCCTGTACGACACCGAGCGGCTCGCGGCCAACGAGGTGCCGGTCGCCGCGGCCGTCTACCACGACGACATGTACGTGGACACGGGCCACGCGCTGCGTACCGCCGCCTCGATCCGGGGCCTGCGCACCTGGGTGACCAGTGAGTTCGAGCACGACGGGCTGCGCGCGGGAGGCCCCCGCGTGCTGGACCGGCTGCTCGCCCTCGTCCGGGGCGAGAGCGACCGGTAGGGCCGCGCGGCCGGAGGGGCGTCAGCGCTGGAGGGCCTCCAGCGTGGCGTCCAGGTCCGTCGCGCTGTGCGGCGCGCGGTTGTGCGGCAGCTTCGACAGTGCCGCCGCCATGCCGCAGGTGCCGCTCACCGCCGAGTAGACGAGGCCCGCGCCTATGCCCGCCGACAGCCAGCGCGCGGCGGGCAGACGCCGTCCCGCCAGCAGGCCGGCCACCACGAGCGAGCCCGCCGCGAACCGCACCTGGCGTTCCATCGGCCAGACGGCCCGGGTGCCCGCCGGCCGGTCCAGGCCGTGTCCGTCGCGCTCCCACGCGGAGGTCCCGCCGGAGAGGGTGGCCGCATCGATGTCGGCGTCGGCGAGGATCTCGCAGGCGCGGGTGGACCGCACGCCGGAGGCGCACACCACCAGCAGGGGCCCCCGGGCGGAAGCGGACTTGAGGGCGGGCACCCCCTCCGGGAGCCGGTCGAGCGGGACGTTCAGGGCGCCGGGCACATGCCCGGAGGCGTACTCACCGGGCGACCGCACGTCGATGACGGTGAACTCCTCCAGGCGGGCCGAGGCCTCGGCGGGGGAGAGTGCGGCGGGGCTGGTCACAGGCGGTTCCTTTCGTTCGCCGGGGCTGGGGGAGCCGGGGCTCTGCTGCCCCGGCCCGTTCGCCCCGGACCTCAAGAATACCCCTAGGGGTATAGGTGCGGACGGAGCCCACGGGGGACGACCGGCCGGTCACTCCGGCTCCCCTGCCCGGAACCGCCTCCCCGATGCGGCCCACGGCCACGGATAACGTGACGGTCATGACACAGCAGCTGGAACCCATGCCCACCGACTGGCGGCGGGCGCTGGCGGTCGTGGCCCACCCCGACGACCTGGAGTACGGCTGCGCGGCGGCCGTCGCGGGCTGGACCGACGAAGGCCGTGAGGTCACCTACCTCCTGGCGACCCGGGGCGAGGCCGGGATCGACACCATCGCCCCCGAGGAGTGCGCCCCCCTGCGGGAGAGGGAGCAGCGGGCGAGCGCCGCCGCCGTGGGCGTCGGCACCGTGGAGTTCCTCGACCACCGCGACGGGGTGATCGAGTACGGCACGGCCCTGCGCCGTGACATCGCGGCCGCCGTCCGCCGTCACCGGCCCGAACTGGTCATCACCCTCAACCACCGTGACACCTGGGGCGGCGTCGCCTGGAACACCCCCGACCACCGCGCGGTCGGCCGCGCCACGCTGGACGCGGTGGGCGACGCGGGCAACCGCTGGATCTTCCCCGAACTGACCCGGCGGGGGCTGGAGCCGTGGGACGGGGTGCGCTGGGTCGCCGTCGCGGGCACCGACCGGCCCACCCACGCGGTGGACGCGACCCCCGGGTTCGAGCGGTCGGTGCGCTCACTGCTCGCCCACCGCACCTACATCGAGGTTCTGACGGACGAGGACCCGGAGGCGTACTGCCGCACCTTCCTGACCGGCACGGCCGAGGCGGCCGCCGAACGCTTCGGTGGCCGCCCGGCCGTCGCCTTCGAGGTCTTCGCGCGGTGAGCCCCGGCGGCGCGGACGTGCTGCCGGCCGTCCGGGATTGACAAAACCGTTTGCCGATCCTGCAATGGACCGATGAAGGAGAAGAGTCAGGACACCGAGCTGGACGCCGTACTCACCGGAGTCGGTCCCCGGCTGCGCCGGCTGCGCAAGGACCGGGGGGTCACGCTGGCCGCGCTCGCCGAGGTCACGGGGATCTCCGTCTCCACCCTGTCCCGGCTGGAGTCCGGCGGCCGGCGCCCCAGCCTGGAGCTGCTGCTCCCCATCGCCCGCGCCCACGAGGTGCCGCTCGACGACCTGGTGGGGGCGCCGCCCGCCGGTGATCCGCGGGTCAGGGCGAAGCCCATCGTGCACGGCGGAAAGACCTCGCTGCCGCTGACCGGCCGGCCGGGCGGACTCCAGGCGTACAAGGTCGTCCACGAGAGGCGGGACAACGACGCCTGCGAGCAGCGGACCCACGAGGGCTACGAATGGCTCTACGTGCTCTCCGGGCGGCTGCGGCTCCGGCTGGCCGAGCACGACCTGGTACTGGGTCCCGGTGAGGCCGCCGAGTTCGACACCAGGCTGCCGCACTGGTTCGGACCCGCGGGCGACGGGACGGCCGAGTACCTGAGCCTCTTCGGGCCGCAGGGGGAGCGGATGCACGTGAGGGCCAGGCCGAAACGGTCCTGAGGGCGTCCGGGCCGCACACCCATCGGCCTCCCGCAGCGAAAGTGTTCCCAGAGAGGCAAGCGACCGCTTAGTATGCCCAGCGGTAGTGGTAATGCCGACGTCTTGGAGGCCCCTCATGCAGGCATGGCGAGTGCACCGGAACGGCGAACCGGACGAGGTGATGGTGCTGGAGGAGACGGACCGCCCCGTCCCCGGCGCCGGGCAGGTGCTGCTCAGGGTGCGCGCGGCGAACGTCAACTTCCCCGACGCGCTGCTCTGCCGGGGCCAGTACCAGGTCAGGCCCCCGCTCCCGTTCACCCCCGGTGTGGAGATCTGCGGCGAGACGGAGGACGGCCGCAGGGTGCTCGCCACCCCGGCCCTACCCTCCGGAGGCTTCGCGGAGTACGTCACCGCCGACGAGGCGGCCCTGCTGCCCGCGCCGGAGGCGCTGGACGACGCGGAGGCGGCCGCCCTGCACATCGGCTACCAGACCGGCTGGTTCGGGCTGCACCGCCGCGCCCGTCTGCGAGCGGGTGAGACGCTCCTCGTGCACGCGGCGGCGGGCGGCGTGGGCAGCGCGGCCGTACAGCTCGGCAAGGCGGCCGGCGCCACCGTCATCGGGGTCGTCGGAGGCGCGGACAAGGCCGCCACCGCCCGCGCACTGGGCTGCGACCTGGTCATCGACCGCCGGAGCGAGGACATCGTCGCCGCGGTGAAGGAGGCCACCGGCGGCCGTGGCGCGGACGTCGTCTACGACCCGGTCGGCGGCGACGCCTACGCCAAGTCCGTGAAGTGCATCGCGTTCGAGGGCCGGGTGGTCGTCGTCGGCTTCGCGAGCGGGACCGTCCCCTCCCCGGCCCTCAACCACGCCCTGGTGAAGAACTACTCGATCCTCGGGCTCCACTGGGGCCTGTACAACACCAAGGACCCCGACGCCGTCCGCGCCTGTCACGAAGAACTCACCAAGCTCGCCGCGGACGGCGTCGTCAAGCCGCTGGTCACCGAGCGGGTCCCGATGGCCGACGCCGCGCGCGCCGTCCAGCGGGTCGCCGACGGCACCAGCACCGGCCGCATCGTCGTCCTGCCGGGAGGAGGCACCCGATGAGCACCGCCCCCGACGCGGCGGACATCCGCCGGCGCACCCGGGAACTCCTGGCGGCGCACCCACCGGCCACCGCCGGCCCCACCGACTTCCTCCGGGCACGCTTCGACGCCGGACTCGCCTGGGTGCACTACCCCGCCGGGCTCGGCGGACTTGACGCCCCCCGCTCGCTCCAGGCGGTCGCCGACGCCGAACTGGCCGCCGCCCACGCCCCGGACAACGATCCGCGCCGCATCGGCATCGGCCTGGGCATGGCAGCCCCGACGATCCTCGACCACGGCACCGACGAGCAGAAGCGGCGTTTCCTGCGCCCCCTGTGGGTGGGCGAGGAGGTCTGGTGCCAGCTGTTCAGCGAACCCGGCGCCGGGTCCGACCTGGCGGCGCTCGGCACCCGCGCGGTGCGCGACGGCGACGACTGGGTGGTGGACGGGCAGAAGGTGTGGACCTCCAGCGCCCATCTGGCCCGCTGGGCCATCCTCATCGCCCGCACCGACCCGGAGGTCCCCAAGCACCGCGGCATCAGCTACTTCATCTGCGACATGAGCGACCCGGGCGTCGAGGTCCGCCCGCTGCGCCAGATCACCGGCGAGGCCGAGTTCAACGAGGTCTTCCTCACCGGCGTACGCATCCCCGACAGCAGGCGGCTGGGACCGGTCGGCGAAGGCTGGAAGGTCGCCCGGACCACCCTGATGAACGAGCGCGTCTCCATCGGCGGGGCCCGCGTCCCCCGTGAGGGCGGCATGATCGGCGCCGTCGCCAGGACCTGGCGCGAACGCCCCGAGCTGCGCACCCACGACCTCCATCAGCGGCTGCTCACGCTCTGGGTCGAGGCCGAGGTCGCCCGCCTCACCGGTGAGCGGCTGCGCCAGCAGCTCGTCGCCGGACAGCCGGGACCGGAAGGCTCGGGCATGAAGCTGGCGTTCGCCCGCCTCAACCAGGAGATCAGCGGACTGGAGGTCGAACTCCTCGGGGACGAAGGCCTGTTGTACGGCGACTGGACCATGCGCCGCCCGGAGACCGTCGACTTCACCGGACGCGACGCCGGATACCGCTATCTGCGCTCCAAGGGCAATTCCATCGAGGGCGGGACGAGCGAGGTCCTGCTCAACATCGTGGCCGAGCGCGTCCTCGGCCTCCCCGCCGAACCGCGGGACGACAAGGACGTCGCCTGGAAGGATCTCGCCCGATGAGCGAACAGCCCACGGCCCCCCGGGCCTTCGACGAGACGCGGCCCCCGGACCTGCTCTACGGCGAGGCCGAGGAAGACCTCCGCTCGACCGTCCGGGCGCTGCTCGCGGCCCGCGCCGACGCACCGGCGGTGATCGCCGCGACCGAGGCGGACACGCCCTACGACCGGCGGCTCTGGGACTCCCTGGCGAGCGGGATCGGCGCCGCCGGACTGCTGGTGCCGGAGAAGCTCGGGGGGCAGGGCGCGAGCCACCGGGAGGCCGCCGTCGTCCTGGAGGAGCTCGGCCGCAGCGTCGCGCCGGCCCCGTATCTCACCAGCGCCGTCGTCGCCACCGAGATCCTGCTGGCCCTGGACACACAGGCCGGTCCGGTGGCCGCTCTCCTCGCGGACCTGGCCGCCGGTCGCACGACCGCCGTTCTGGCCCTGCCGCCCGCCATCCCCGCGGCCGGCGCGGCGGCCGCCCTGACCGGCACCCTCGAACGGACGGTGCCCTGCGTCGCCGACGCGGTGGCCGCCGACGTGCTGCTGGTGCCCACGGCCGAGGGGCTGTACGCCGTCGCCGCCGAGGACCCCGGCGTGCGCGTCGATCCGCTCGTCCCGCTCGACCTGACCCGCCCGCTCGCCTCGGTCACCCTCACCGGACCCACCGGCACGCTGCTCGCGGAGGCCGCTCCCGCCGGGGCGGCCGTCGCCCGGGGGCTGCTGGCCGGTGCCGGGCTGCTCGCCTCCGAGCAGCTCGGTCTCGCCGAGTGGTGCCTGACCGAGACCGTCCGCCACACCCGCGAACGCCATCAGTTCAACCGGCCGGTGGGCTCGTTCCAGGCGCTCAAGCACCGGATGGCCCAGCTCTGGCTGGAGGTCGTGTCCGCTCGGGCCGCCGCCCGCAACGCGGCCGACGCGCTGGCGACCGGCAGCCCCGACGCGCCGCTCGCGGTGGCGGTGGCCCAGGCCCACTGCTCCAGGACCGCGGTCCACGCGGCGGAGGAATGCGTCCAGCTGCACGGAGGCATCGGCATGACCTGGGAGCACCCCGCGCACCTGTACCTGAAGCGGGCCAAGGCCGACGCGCTGGTCTACGGCACGGCGGGGCGCCACCAGGAGACCGTCGCCGAGCTGATGGAGCTGCCCGCGCCGTAGCCCGTCCCCCAGTCCCGGGCACCCGCCGGACGGGGGCACGGAAGGACCCGGCGCGCGAGGCCGCTCTCCCCGGCGCCCCCGACACGCCGGAGCCCACCCGGTACGCCGTAGGGACCGCACCGCACAGCACGCGCGCCGGCCTGTCCGGCACCCGAGGCCCGTCAGGGACCGAAACGTTCCTGCGGCGCTGCGGGCGGGGCGGCCGCGAACACCGCGGACCCGCCCCGGACGAGGGCCGCCGGTCACCGTGCGTCAACACCCGTTCGGCTCACGCGCCACTGCGCCGGACGGCCTCCCCGCTACGCCACACTGGCGGCCGAATGCCGCAAATCCGGCGCGGCAGAGGAGGTTGGCCATGGTTATCTCGATCTCGCTCGTGCTGCTCCTGACGTTTCTCGCGGTGGTCTTCCTGCGCAACGGGGGTCTCAAGATCTCGCACGCGATCGTCTGCGCCCTGCTGGGCTTCCTCCTGGCGAGCACGAGCATGGCACCCACCATCCACCAGGGGATCGTCGCCACCGCGGACGTGGTCAGCGGCCTCCACCCCTGACCCCGGACACCGTCCGGGTGCGGGAGATCCCCGGCGTACACGGGGGAGCGCCGCACGCGACCGCCAGGAGCGGTACGGTCGGACGCGGGCCCGCGCGGGCCACGCCGACAGGGCGGGGAGCCGAGCGTCTCCGCCACGCACCTGGAGAACGCAGCGATGTCATTCCCGCCCCCCGGACGGCATTCCGGCGCAGCGCACCACGAGCACTGCAACAGCGCCCTGTGCTGCCGATGCCAGCAGCGCCAGTGGTCGACGCGCCAGGGCGACGAACGCCTCTGCGGGCAGTGCGCCTCCTGCTGCCGCGCGTGCGGCCGGGCTCCGGCCCCCCATCTGGACGGCCTCGACGAGGGCCTCTGCGCGGAGTGCCGGGGCCGGTGCGGCCGCTGCGGGAACCGCGTGCCCGCCGAGGGCCCCTGCTCCTGCCGCAGATGGAAGGAGCGCGCCGGCCGCGACCCGGTCGGCTACGTCCTCCAGGCCCTTCCGCAACCGCTGCTCCAGGCGCTCGCCCACCGCACCCCGCGGTCCGTCCACGAACTCGTCCACCAGGAACTGACCCGGCGGACCGCCGACCAGCTGCTCGAGCGGGTGGAACGCCGGTGGAACGTGCGCTGGTCCCACGCCCTGCACGAGAAGGACGAGGACGGCCGCCGCCGCTGGGCCCCGGAGGAGATCGCCGAGGCCCTGGTGGGCCCCGGGCGCTGCACCCAACCGCAGTGCGAGGACGGTTACCTGATCTCCACCGACACCCCGTGCGGGCACTGCATGCACCCCACCCACCGCTTCGTCCCGGCGACGGCCGGCCACACGGCCACCTCCGACCACGCCCGTGCCACCGCCGCCCGGATCAGGCGGGCCCTGGTGGAGGGCCGCTCCGTCAAACCCGGCACGCCGAGGCCACCGCGCTGACCGCGCCCGGCTCAGGCGGCGGTGCGGACCGATTCCACGACGTCCTTGCCCAGTGCCGCCCGTACGAGCGCCGCGGCCAGTACCGCCGGGTCCCGGTCCCCGGCCAGCTTCCGCAGCCCGGACGGCGAGGTGGGCAGCCCCAGCCGCTCCGCGCCCTGGAGCGCCTTGGCGTCGAGATACGGAGCCACCTCCGGCCACACCCCCTGCACCTCGCGCAGGAAGATGTCGGCGCCGGCGGGGCCCATGCCCGGGAAGCGGCGGAGCCCGGCACGCAGTGCGTTCAGGTCCCCGTCCGCGTCGCGGCGCAGCCGCCGCAGGTCCCCGCCGTACGCGTCGAGCAGGAGTCCGGCGCCGTCGCCCAGCTGTGTCGCGGTCCGTTCGTCGTACCGCCGGTATCCGCCCTCGCCCAGCGCGTCCACGCGTTCCTGCCAGGTCGCGTCGGCCATGTGCCGGGGCGAGCGCATCCCGTGCGTGAACAGCGCCCGTGCCGCCGCCACGGCCACCGAGGCGCGGATCCGCGCACTCAGCAGATGACTGAGCACCAGCAGCTCGTACAGCGGCTGCGGCGTGTCACGCAACCGGACGCCGGCTTCCCCGGCGTACGTCGTGCCGTGTTCCTCCAGCAGCGCGTCCAGCCTCTCGCGGGCACTCATGCGAATCCGAAGATCCGGGCCAGGAAGTAGCCGGCGACCACCAGCGCGCCGAACAGCACCAGGCCCGCCCAGAAGACGGGGTGCTCCCATATGCCGCCGTCCGCACGTTCGACGTGCGCCTCGCTGATGGATCCCTCGGCCGGGGGCGTTTCGCCCGGAGGGGTCAGTCCGTGCCTGAGGGGCGGTGTGGTCGTGGTGACAGGTGAATGAGTCATGTCTCCACCATCCCTCCGTACCGCCATGCCCGCATCGCGGGTGCGAGAGGTGCCCGCGCATACCTCCGTACGGAGTTCGAGCGGCCCAGAAGCGGTGGGGCGGCGCGGTACAGGGCACCGTCAAGGAATGCCAGGAGTATCCGCGCCCGCGCCCGTCGTCAAACTCGTGCAGCGCACCACCGAACCCGCCGCGGCGCAGGTGCTGAGATCCACCGCCGCGGCCGTCATCGCCTTCGTGGTGGCGCAGTGGTCCCTGCCAGAACCCCACCCCGCGCCGCTCACCGCGCCCCTCACGGCCCTGCTCGTCGTCCAGGTGACCCTCTACGCCACCCTCACCACCGGGATCCGACGGGTCAACGCCGTCGTCGTCGGCGTACTGATCGCGAGCGGGTTCAGTTCCCTGGTGGGACTGAGCTGGTGGACCCTGGGGCTGACGATCTTCACCTCGCTGCTCATCGGACGCCTCGTCAGGGTCAACGAGTTCGTGCCGGAGGTGGCGATCAGCGCGATGCTCGTGCTCGGTGTCGCGCAGGTCGCCGACACCGCCCTTGAGCGGGTGTTCGAGACGCTCATCGGCGCGGGGGTCGGGCTGCTGTTCAACCTGCTGTTCGCGCCCCCGGTCTGGGTCCAGACGGCCGGGGCGTCCATCGGCGGCCTGGGGGAGCGGATGGGCCGGATGTTCCGGGCGCTGGGCGCCGAGGTCGAGGGCACCCAGCCCGTCGCGGAGGCCGCCGCCCGTCTGCACGAGGCCCGCCGGCTGGACCACGACATCGTGGAGGTGGACGCCTCCCTGCGGCAGGCCGAGGACAGCCTGACCCTCAACCCCAGGGTCCGTCAGGGACTCCTGCACCGCGTGGTCCTGCGTACCGGACTGGACACCCTGGAGATCTGCGCCGTGGTACTGCGGGTGCTCACCCGCTCCCTGACGGACCTGGCCAAGGCGCGCACCGAGGAAGCGCTCTTCCCGGAGGACGTGGCGGTGGCACTGCGGGAGCTGTTCGGACACATGTCCGACGCGATCGAGGGCTTCGCGGTGATGATCACCACCCCGATCGCCGCCAGCGGGGAGGAGGCGGAGGAGCGCCTCTCCGAGGCCCTCACCCGCAGCCGGGCGACCCGTGACCAGGTGGCGGACCTGCTGCTGGAGAAGGTGCAGGAACACCCCCGGCAGTGGCAGTTGCACGGCGCCCTGCTCGCCGAGGTGGACCGCATCCTCGACGAACTCGACATCACCAAGCGCAGCGAACGCATCCTCGAGGAACTCGACCGCCGCTCGGCGGATCTGCACGAGCGCCGTCCCCGCCTCCAGGCCGCTCTGCGCCGCCTGCGCGGGGTGACACAGAACCGGCCGCCGGCCGAGACCTGACGCGGTGCCGGCCGCGGGCGCGGAGGGGATCAGGGTGAGGAACGGTCCGGGGGCCGGGCGAGAGCGCGCTGCACACGCGGGACGAGGCCCCGGCGATGGCTCCGGAGCGCCGCCCGCGCCGCGTTCGCACCGGGTGCGCCGTGCACACCGCCGCCGGGATGCGCCCCCGACGACGCGAGGTACAGCCCCTTCACCGGGGTCTCCGGCCGGCCCGCCCCCGGCGTCGGCCGGAACACCACCTGCTGGTGCAGCGCCGTCGTCCCGCCGTTGATCGCCCCGGACCGCAGATTGGCGTCGAGGCTCTCCAACGTGGTGGGGGAGAGGACACGCCGGGCCGTGATCCGGGACCGGAACCCCGGGGCGACCCGCTCGACCTGGGCCTCCATCCGGTCCGCCATGGCCTCCTCCTCGCGCCGGTCCCAGGCGCCGGTCAGCCCGTCGTCCCCCGCGTCCCCCCGGACACGGCCCGGCACATGGGTGTACGCCCAGGCGGACTCCGTACCCGCCGGGGACCTGCTCGGGTCCGCCGTGGTCATCTGCCCGAACAGCGCGAACGGCCGGTCGGGCACCTGCCCCATCGCGATCTGCGCGGCGAACCGGGTCAGCGCGTCGACCCCGTCGGCGACATGGACGGTACCGGCGGACGCCGCCCCCTCGGCGGACCAGGGCACCGGCCCGGACAGCGCCCAGTCGACCTTGAAGGTGGCGAAGTCCCACTGGAAACCGCGCAGATCGGCCAGGAGCTGACCGGGCAGGTGCCTCTCCTCGACCAGTCCGCCGTACAGCGCGGGAGCCGACACATCGGCCAGGACGGCCCGGCCCGCCGGCACGGTCTCCCCGCCGGCGGTGCGTACGGCCACGGCCCGGCCCCCGCGGACGACGACCTCGGCCACCCGCTCACCGCACCGCACGGTCCCGCCGCGCCCCTCCAGCCGCCGGACCAGGGCGGCCGTGAGCTGCCCCGACCCGCCGACCGGGACCGGGAATCCGAAGGTCTGGCCGAGCATCGTCATCAGCCAGCCGAAACCACCGCTGACCGCCGCCTCCGGTGCCAGATCCGCGTGCAGGGCGTTGCCCGCGAGCAGCAGGCGCCCGCCCTCCCCGCGGAACAGTTCCTCACCCAGCCGCCGCACCGGCAGCAGCATCGTCCGGGCCAGCCGCAGACCGCCCCCCGCGCGCACCGCCGCGGCCAGCCGCGCACCGGCGCGCACCGGCGGGAACGGCGTGAACAGCGCGTCGAGCAGCGGAGACCGCAGCTTCCGCCAGACCTCGAACTGCTCGCGCCAGGAATCGCCGTCGCCGGCCGCGAAGGTGTCCAGCGACCGCGCGGTCTCCTGGATGTTCCGGCTCAGCACGGCGCACCGGCCGTCCATGAGCGGATGGGCCAGCACCGAGGGCGCGTGGCTCCAGCGCAGCCCGTGCTCGTGGAGGCGCAGCCCGGCGAGCACCGGCGACGCGGCGGCCAGCGGATAGAACGCGCTGAACACGTCGCTGACGTACGCCGGATCGACCCCGCGGTCGTGGCGTACGGCCCCGCCCGGGGTGTCCTCGGCCTCCAGGACCTCCACCGTCCAGCCCGCGTCGGCCAGGAGGTTGGCCGCGACCAGCCCGTTGGGGCCCGCTCCGATCACCACGGCGTCCGGCACGGCTCAGCCCTCCTGGCGCTCGCTGTACGCGGCCAGCCGGTTGAGCATGGCCCGGTGGCGCAGTTGCAGGACCGCGTCCACCGCGACGTTGTGCAGCGCCGCCTCGGCGCCCCGCAGCGGGTGTTCGTCGACACGGAGCAGGGTGTCCTCACCCCAGGGGCGGACGTCGAAGGCGACACGGGTGGTTCCCAGGCGCCCGCTGTCCACTTCGAGTTCCAGGATCCGGGGCGGTTCGCAGCGGCGTACGACGGTCTGGTTGTGCAGCACGCAGGGGCCGATCCGCACCGTGTAGGCCAGCGACGAACCGAGTTCGGGCCACCGGCCGTGCGCGGGCCGGGACTCGCTCGGTCCGACGACCCATTCCTGGTAGCTGTCGCGGTCGGAGAGGACCGCCCAGACCTCGTCCGGGCTCTTCCTGATCAACTTGTGCCGTACGGCCATGGGTTCCTCCGGCTCCGGCGGGGCGCGGTCGGCCGCCCCGCTTCCTCAGCGTAGGGCGGCCGGTGAGGTCCGGCGCGCCGGACCTCACCCGCTCCGGGCGAACGGGCTTCTGTCGAGGCGGGCCAGCAGATCGGACACGTCCCGGTACACCGCCGTCGCTCCCGCCTCCTCCAGGTCGCCGCGGGAGACACCGCCCGAGAGCAGGGCGACGGCCGGGACCCCGGCCCGCACCGCCGCCCGCATGTCCCAGACGGAGTCGCCCACGAACACCGCCTGGGAGGCCGGGCAGCCCGCGATCTCCAAGGCGTGCTCCACCGGCTCCGGCGCGGGCTTGCCGGCCGAGACGTCGTCCGAACTCGCCGTGCCCGCGATGACGTCGTCCGCGCCGACGGCGGCCCGCAGGGCGGCCAGTTCGCGCCCGCTCGCCGAGGTGGCCAGCACGATGCGCCGGCCGCGCGCGGCGAGGGCGCGCAGCAGGTCCCCGGCCCCGTCGAACGCGGACAGCCGGTCGAAGTGGGTGGCGTACAGCGTCTTGTGCGCGGCGGTGATCAGCCCGTCCTGCTCCCGGTCCCGGTCCTCGCCGAGCAGATGGGCGACCAGGTCGCCGCCGGAGAGCCCGACGGCCCGGTGGATGTCGCACATCGCGACCCGGTGGCCCGCCTGGCGGAAGGCTTCCCACCAGCACGTGACATGAAGGTAGTTGGTGTCGGTGAGTGTGCCGTCCACATCGAACAGCGCCGCCTGCGGCATGTCGTTCCTCCGTCTCTCCACGGACCACCGGCTCAGGGGAGCGGGGTCCCGCCGGTGGCGTTCATGATCTCCCCGGTGATGTAGCTCGCCCGGGAGGAGGCGAGGAACACGTACGCGGGCGCCATCTCGGCGGGCTGGGCCGGGCGTCCGAGCGGGGTCCGCTTCCCGAACTCCTTGGTGTCGGGCATCGTCGCGGGGATCAGCGGGGTCCAGACCGGGCCCGGGGCGACGGCGTTCACCCGGATGCCGTCCGGGGCGAGGGTCTGCGCGAGCCCGTGCGTGAACGTGACCACGGCTCCCTTGGTCATCGCGTAGTCCAGCAGATGCGGACTCGGCTTGTAGGCCTGCACCGAGGCGGTGTTGATGATCGAGCCACCGGGCGGGAGGTGCGGAAGCGCCATCTTGCAGAGCCAGAACATCCCGTACAGGTTCGTGCGGACGACCCGGTCGAACTGTTCGGTCGAGATGGCGCAGATCCCCTCCGGCCGGGACATCTGGAACGCGGCGTTGTTGACCAGGACGTCGATCCGCCCGAACTCCGACACCGCCGCCTCCGTCAGCGCACGGCACTGCCGCTCCTCCCGGATGTCGCAGGCCACCGCGACCGCCCGCCGGCCCGCCGACTCGATCAGGTCCGCCGTCGTACGGGCGTCCTCCTCCTCGTCGTCGGGCAGATGGCTGAACACCACGTCCGCGCCCTCACGGGCGTAGGCCAGGGCGACCGCCCGCCCGATCCCCGAGTCGCCCCCGGTGACGAGGGCCGTGCGGTCCTCCAGCAGCCCGCTGCCCCGGTAGCTGTCCTCACCGTGGTCGGGCGGCGGGTCCATCGCCCCCGTCCACCCCGGATGCGGCTGTTCCTGACCGGGGAAGTCGGGCCGGGGCTGTGCGGTCCTCGGGTCCTCCGGCCGTCCGGCTCCGTCGCGCATCGGTGTTCTCCTCACGCTGGGTACGTCGTCGGTGGCTGGTGTCGCACCAGGGGTACTCCCGGCTCCGCCGGCAGGTGCACACGGCCACCACGAACCGGTCCGAGACGGCCACCCGGCCGTCGGCGCACACCACCTCCACCGGCCCCTCGACCAGCAACGGCCCCTCGTCGTCGAGGCGGATCCGGCGGGGACGTTCAGAGGCGCTCGGCACGGATGACCACCAACTCCTCGGTCGTGGCCCGGCCGTTCACCAGGCCCTGTTCCCGCAGCCAGCGCAGCCGGGAGCGCAGCACCGGCCCCAGCGGCACCTGGGCGCGCCCGGTGACCTCGGCGAGCAGCCCGGCCCCCGACAGCCGGCGCAGCGTCGCCTCGCCGTCGCACAGCCCGGAGTGCACCATCAGCAGACGGCCGCCCGGCCGCAGGGCGGCCGGAGCCGCGTCGCAGACCCGGTCCAGGACCGCCCGGCCGTCGTACCCCGCGTCCCAGGCGCGCGCGGCGCCGTGGCCGGGAAGTCCGCCGAACGGGGAGGGCACGTACGGCGGGTTGCAGATGACCAGGTCGTAGGACCTGCCGGGCAGCGCGGAGAGGAGATCGCTGCGCTGCACGGTGATCCGGCGCCGGAGGATCAGCGCGTTCAGCCGCGCGGTCATCACGGCCCGCCGCGCCACGTCCACGGCCGTGACCCGCGCACCGCGCTGGGCGGCGTGCAGGGCGAGCGCCCCGCTGCCGGTACCGAGGTCCAGCACCTCGGTACCGGGGCCTATGTCCTCGCGGTCCACCGCCTCCCTCAGCAGGTGGGTGTCGTGCTGCGGCGCGTACACGCCGGGCAGGGTCACCAGCCGGGCGGGACGGGGTGTTTCCTCGATCACTTCTGCGGACATCCGCTGCTCCTCGCGACGGGTGGGCACACACGTCTGGTCCAAGACTGCGCCGGACGGGATCCGGCCACCACTTCCGGGCGCGCGCGGGGCCCTCAGGCCGCCCAGTCGGCCAGCAGGCGTTCGCTCAGCCGGTCCTCCACGAAGGTGGTCGCGGTGACGCCGAACGCGATGTCGGCGGCCAGTTCCGGCTCCTCCTCCAGCAGCCCGCCGACGACCTCGTGGCGCACCACCTGCTCGTGGACGGCGTCCGCCTCCACATGCTCGGTGTAGAAGAACTCCGCCGCGGGCCCCGCCCCGGTCCGTTTCATGGCCCGGGCGAGACGTCGCGAGGCCGGCGAGGAGGTGATCTCGACGGCGGCGAAGTGCCCCACGAGGGCCCCGCGCAGCCGCCGGTGCAGGCCGAACACCGACATCAGGTTCACCAGGGCCAGCATCGGGGCGCAGCCGTCGTCCAGATAACGGCCGTAGGCGGAGTCCAGACCCAGGTCGGCCATGAGGTCGGCGAACAGCCGCGCGTGCAGGCGCTCCGCCCGGCCCGCCCCGTACTCGTCGTACTGGACCGCCGCCATGCCCGCCTTGGCCCGTCCGCTCAGCCTCGGGAGCACCCAGCTGTGCGGGTCGGCCTCTTTGAGGTGGTACAGGGAACGCTGGACGGCGTACGCGCGCAGGTGCCGCAGCTCGCCCCGCTCCTGGAGGAACCAGGACGGCCCGGTGCCGCGCACCGGCTCCACCAGCAGTCCGCCCAGCACGTCGTCCAGGGAGCCGGACGGCGTGGCGTCCCGCCGCAGGGCGTCCAGGAACCGCCGTTCGAGTGCCGCTCGTACGGCGAGCAGCGGCGGGTCCCACTCCAGCTCCGGGCGTACGCCGGTGAAGCCGCGGTAGTGCAGCTCGTAGCAGACGTAGAGAGCCAGGTGCAGGTCGTCACCGTAGGGGTCGGTGTCCAGGGCGGTGTCCGGATCCGGTGGGGCGCCGTCGCCCCGCAGGTAGCCGGTCACGGCCGCGGAGAGCGCTCCGCGGCCCTTCGGAAGGAAAGGGCCGTTGCGTTCATCGGACATGGGCCACTCCTGCCCCGTGAACAGCGGGAACCACACAGGCATCCCGATCGACTGTACGCCGCGGTCCCCGGCCGGGCCTCTCGGCCGGGGGCGTTACGGCGTCGCCTCGCCCCGGGTCCAGGCCAGCAGCCGGTCCGCCGTCCACGTGGTCACGACGCGTTCCGCGGGGACACCGCACTCCTCGGCCCGCGCGCAGCCGTAGACCTGCCAGTCCAGCTGTCCCGGGGCGTGGGCGTCGGTGTCGATCGAGAAGAGCGCCCCGGCGGCGAGGGCACGACGGATCAGGTCGCGGGGCGGATCGAGCCGCTCGGGACGGCAGTTGATCTCCACGGCCGTCCCCGACTCCGCGCAGGCGGCGAAGACCGCGTCCGCGTCGAACAGCGACTGCGGGCGCCCCCGTCCGCTCAGCAGACGCCCCGTGCAGTGCCCGAGCACGTCCGCGCGCGGCGTGCGCACGGCGGCGAGCAGCCGCTTCGTCATCTCCGCCCGGTCCATCCGCAGCTTCGAGTGGACCGAGACGACCACCACGTCCAGGCGTTCCAGGAGATCCGGCTCCTGGTCGAGGGTGCCGTCCGGCAGAATGTCGCACTCGATCCCGGTGAGCAGACGGAACGGCGCCCACCGCTCGTTCAGCTCCGTCACCACGTCCAGCTGACGGCGCAACCGCTCGGGCGACAGCCCGTTCGCGACGGTCAGCCGGGGGGAGTGGTCGGTGAGCACCGTCCACTCGTGACCGAGCTCCGCCGCCGTACGGCCCATCTCTTCGACGGGACTGCCCCCGTCGGACCAGTCGGAGTGCGTGTGGCAGTCGCCGCGCAGCGCCGCGAGCAGCCTCTCACCCCCCTGGGCGAGCGGCTGCGAGGCTTCCCGCTCCAGCCGGTCCAGGTAGTCCGGGGCCGTCCCGGAGTGCGCCTGGCGGATCACCTCCGCGGTCCGGGGCCCGATCCCCCGCACCGCCTCCAGCGAGCCGTGCGCCAGCCGGTCCGCGAGTTCGCCGTCGCCCATGTCCTGGACGGCGGACGCGGCCGTACGGAAGGCCTTCACCCGGTAGGTGGCCGCCTGCGTCCGCTCCAGCAGGAAGGCGATGCGGCGCAGGGCCGTGACCGCGTCCACCGTCAGGGCCGGGCGGTGTGGTCGGGGTGGCCGCGGGTGCGCCGGGCCTCTTTCATCTCCGCCTCGTACAGATGCCGGCGCCCCGCGACCAACTCCTGCCGCACCCCGGCCTCCACCTCCAGGAACGGCCGGTAGTACGTCGCGTCGTACGCCTCCACGACCTGGTAGGTCCAGCAGCCCGGGACGACGTTGCGGCCCAGGATCTCGCGTTGCACCCGGTCCGCCTGCCCGGCGTGCCCGGCCATGCGGAGCAGTTCCACGGCGCGGTCCAGCGAGAGGTCGGCGTGGCCCGTCAGCTGATGGAACGCGTAGAGGTGGCCCCGGGCCCGCTCGACCGTCTCCAGCGCCTCCGTCAACGCGCCGACCGCCTCCACCGTGGTGTCACCGACTCCCGGGGGGCGTTCGTGTCCGCCACCGGGCCCGCTCGCCTCAGGTTTCTCAGCCATGCCTACGACTGTGCACCCGCGCGGGCCGGTCGCGTCCCGCCGGCGGGCCGAAGGGGTGAGCGCGGCGGTGAGGTTTGAGGCGCGGGGGGCCGGGCAGAGCCCTGATGGCGCGGGAGCGCTCCCACGCCGGTGATTCCCCCCACTCCAGGAGATGGAGATCGCGCATGTATTGTCATGACCGCATCAATACACGGAGCTGGGCCGCCCGGCTGGCCGGCCTGTCCGTCGCAGCGCTGCTCTGCCTGCTCCCGTGGACGGGCACGGCCCAGGCCCACGGCTCCGTCGTCGATCCCGCGTCCCGCAACTACGGCTGCTGGCTCCGCTGGGGCAGCGACTTCCAGAACCCCGCGATGGCACAGGAAGACCCCCTGTGCTGGCAGGCGTGGCAGGCCGACCCCAACGCCATGTGGAACTGGAACGGCCTGTACCGCAACGAGTCCGCCGGTAACTTCCCCGCGGTGATCCCGGACGGCCAGCTGTGCAGCGGCGGCCGCACCGAGGGCGGCCGCTACAACGCGCTGGACACCGTGGGCGCCTGGCAGACCACGGACGTCGCCGACGACTTCACCGTGAAGCTGTACGACCAGGCCAGCCACGGCGCCGACTACTTCCGTGTGTACGTCACCCGGCAGGGCTTCGACCCCACCACACAGCCTCTGACCTGGGGTGCCCTCGACCTGGTGGCCGAGACCGGAAGCTACGGGCCCAGCCAGGAGTATCTGATACCCGTGAGCACGTCCGGATACGGCGGCCGCCATGTCGTCTACACGATCTGGCAGGCGTCGCACATGGACCAGACGTACTTCCTGTGCAGTGACGTGAACTTCGGCTGACGCACCGCGGTCCCGCCCCGCCGCCGCGTACGGTGATCGATTGGCACGGCGGACGGGCGGGACCTAGCGTCGGACGGGCGGAATGTCTGTTCACTCGTCCGGCGAATCGCAGGAGTGCCATGAACGACTCCCACGCGGCACCCCAGAGAAGTGCCGGAACCCCGCAGCGGGGTCACGGCAAGGGCATCGCCCTGTTCGTCATCGCCTCGTGCCAGTTGATGGTGGTCCTCGACGTCACCATCGTGAACATCGCCCTTCCGCACATCCAGTCCGCCCTCGGGTTCTCCACCGAGAACCTGTCCTGGGTGATCAACGCGTACACCCTGACGTTCGGCGGTCTGCTCCTGCTCGGAGGGCGGCTCGGGGACATCCTCGGACGCCGCAGGGTGTTCATCTTCGGCGTCCTGCTCTTCGTGTCCGCCTCGTTCCTCGGCGGACTCTCCCAGGAGCCCTGGCAACTGCTCGCCGCACGCGCCCTGCAGGGGGTCGGCGGTGCCATCGCGTCCCCGACGGCCCTGTCCCTCATCACCACCACGTTCCGTGAAGGCCCGGAGCGGAACAGGGCGTTCGGGGTGTTCGCCGGTGTGTCGGCGGGCGGCAGCGCGATCGGCCTGCTGATGGGCGGGGTGCTCGTGGAATGGCTCGACTGGCGGTGGGTCCTGTTCGTCAACGTGCCCATCGGCGCGCTTATCGCCCTGGCGACGCCGCGTTACATCAGGGAGTCCGAGCGCCACCCGGGGCACTTCGACCTCGTCGGCGCCCTCGCCTCCACCCTCGGAATGGTGCTGCTCGTCTACGGCTTCATCCGCGCGTCGGAGAAGGGCTGGAGCAACACGCTGACCGTCGCGGCCTTCGTGGGTGCCGTGGTCTTCCTCGCCCTCTTCATCACGGTGGAGCGCCGGTCGAAGCAGCCCATCACCCCCCTGAAGATGTTCCGCGACCGCAACCGCGCCGGGGCCTACGCGATGATGCTGTGCCTCGCCGCGGCGATGTTCGGGATGTTCTTCTTCCTCACCCTCTTCGTCCAGGACGTCCTGGGCTTCAGCCCGTTGCGCACCGGCCTCTCCTTCCTCCCCGTGAGCGTGCTCATCGCCCTCAGCGCCGGATTCGCCTCACGCCTGCTGCCGAGGTGGGGTCCCAAGCCGTTCATGGTGACGGGTGCGGTCCTCGTCGCGGGAGGCCTCGCGTGGCTCTCGCGCACCGACGTCCACAGCACGTACGCCGGGAGCATCCTCGGGCCGATCCTGGTCTTCGGAACCGGCATGGGCATGCAGTTCGTGTCGTTGACGCTGATGGCCGTGTCGGGTGTGGTGCCCAGGGAGGCGGGCGCGGCCTCCGGAGTGCTCAACGCGACCCAGCAGGTGGGCGGCTCCCTCGGGCTGTCGATCCTGGTCACCGTCTTCGGCACCGCCAGCCGCAACGAGGCCTCCGACCAGGTGTCCCGCTTCCTCTCCCGGGCGACCCCGGCCGAGCGGCTCCAGTTCCGCCGGACCGGGCGGCTCCCGCACGCGTACAGCGACCAGGTGCTCGCCACGGGCGTCTCGACCGCCTTCGTCGTCTCCGTCGTGTTCGCCGTCGTCGCCGCGACGGTCGCCCTGTTCGTCGTCCAGGTACGCGCCTCCGACCTGGAGCGACTGCGCGGCGGAGCCGTGATGCCGGCCGCCGGGCCCGACACGGCCGACCGGGCGTCCGGGACTTCCCCGACGGACCGGTCAGGTGGCGCGACCCCTGCCGACCGCCTCCGGAAGCACGGAACGGGCGGTGGCGAGGGGCCACCCGGGCCCGGACCGTGAACGATCTCAGGGGCCGTCCCCGTCCGCGCGGACACGCACGGTACGCAGCAGGGGGTATCCCCGCCTCGATCCCCGTACGCAGATGGCGCAGCACGGGTTCGGTCAGCCGCTCACCGGGGACGACGGCCGGGATGCCCGGCGGGTACGGGGTCATCATCTCGGCGGCGACCCGCCCCACGGCCTCCTCGACCGGGATGTCCTCGGTCGCCGAGAAGTAGGCGTCGCGGGGAAGGCACACCTGAGGCTGCCTCAGCTCGGCGGGGGAGGGCAGCACCGTGTCCGGTGCCGGACCGAGCGTGTGCGCGCATGCGCATGGGCGACGCCTTCCGCACCGGCCCCGGGCCAATCAGGGCGTCAGAGCAGGTTGACCAGGCGTATGTAGCGCACCCAGTCCCAGTTCACCCCCGGGTCGGTGTGGTCGCTGCCGGGAACCTCGTGGTGGCCGATGATGTGGGCGCGGTCCTTGGGCACGCCGTACCGGTCGCAGATGTCCGCGGTGAGCCGGGCCGACTGCTCGTACAGGGAGTGCGTGAAGTACGCGGGCTGATCCACCCAGCCCTCGTGCTCGATGCCGATGCTGCGTGTGTTGTAGTCCCAGTTCCCCGCGTGCCAGGCGATGTCCTTCTCGCGCACGCACTGGGCGATGTAGCCGTCACCCGAACGCACCACGTAGTGGGCGGACACCTGCTTGGCGGGGTTCTGGAAGATGTTCAGCGTCTGCGTGAACGTCTCCTGGGTGACGTGGATGACGACGAAGTCGACCGGGTACGCGGAAGGGCGGCTCGACACCGTGTAGTTGGACGTGGACGCCGGTGCGGAGTGGGCCAGGGCGTAGTCCGTCCCGGCGGTCGAGGCCGCCACGGCGCGGACCGAGGCGGGTAACAGCGCCGCCGTGGCCGTGACCGCGGCGCCCTGAAGGATTCTCCTGCGGTTCATCGTGCTCCTGTCGGTGGTCGTGGGGGGTGGCCCGGTCCGCCGCCGGGGCGGTGTCCGTACTCCGGACCACGTCGTCCGGTACCGGGCCGCACCACCGTACGGCCGTCACCCGGGTGGCGGAAGACGGCGGCGTACGGAACCGTGGGCGGGGCGCGGAGGAACGATTCCCCCGCGCCCCGGGAGGCGTTGTCAGGCATCCCCGCCCGCAGCGGTGGACACGCCGGCCAGCACGCCCGCCGGATCCTCGCCCGCCGGGCCGGCCGGCACCCAACGGCCCCGCTCCTTGCGGTACGGCCACCAGCGCCCGTCCCGCCCGTAGCGCAGCTGCGTGCCCGCACCCACCACCGTCCAGCGGTTGTGCGACGGCCTCAGGCGCGGGGCGTCACCGTCCTCCCAGGCCCCGGCGAGCGCCGCCCGCGCGCGGGCCAGTTCGTGCGGGCCGGGCGCCCACTCCTCGTCGTACACGGCCAGCGCCGCGGCCCCGCCGAACCGCCAGGCCGACACCGCGGCGTCGAGGTCGGCCCGCTGCCGGCCCGAGGCCGCGGCGACGCGTGCCAGGGTCCGGGTGTCCGGACGGGTGGCGCTCACCAGGCGTACCGCGTCCTGATCCGGGGTCAGATCCGAGGCCGGGGGCCGCAATGCGTGACCGTCGGCCAGGGCGTCCGCCAGCATCGCGAAGGCCCGCACCGCGCTGTCGGCCGCCAGCAGCTCCAGTGCCCCGGGGTCCACGTCCGCCATCGGACCGGTCTCCGTCTCCAGCGACGGGGGAGAGCCCGGGGCCTGGGGCAGCGGCGGCAAAGCGGGCAGCGGCGGGAGGATGTCCCGCGCGGCGAACGCCTCGTCGGCCCGGATGCCGGACGGCGGACCGGAGGCCCCGGACGCCCCCTCGTCCCGGGGAGCGCGGACGACCCGGGCGGCGCTGCGCACCTGGAGTTCGTCGAGCAGTTGCCGCTCCGACCGCCCCCGCAACAGCAGCAGGACGAACGGGTCCTGGTCCAGCAACCGGGCCACCTGGTAGCACAGGGCGCCCGTGTGCGGGCAGTGGTCCCACGCCTCGCAGCCGCACTCGGGCTCCAGGTCCCCGATGCCCGGAAGCAGGTGCACCCCGGCCGCCGCCGCGTCCTCCACCAGGTGCGTGGGCATCTCCCGGTCGAGCAGCGCGGCGATGTGCCCGGAGCGTTCGGACGCCATGTCCAGGAAGCGGTCCCACTCCCGCGCGCTCAGCCGCTGGAGCAGCACGTCGCCGCGGTACGCCGTCCCGTCGCGGTCCTGGACGACGGCCGTGACGCGGCCCGGCCGCACCGAGACCGCGCCCACCCGCCCCTCCCTGGCCAGCAGGCGCCCCCGCTTGAGCTGCTGACCGTCCAGCGCGGTCTCCTCCAGCGCCCGCAGCCACGCCTGCCCCCACCAGGACGAGGCGAAGCCACGTCCATGGGCGGGCGGCATCGCGGAGAACGTGCGCTCCGGCTCGTCATCGGTGTTCATCGTGTGCCCCCTCGCAGCTCGACCAGATCGGCCAGTTCCGCGTCCGTCAGTTCCGTCAGCGCGCTCTCACCCGCGCCGAGCACGGCGTCCGCGAGCCCCTGTTTGCGCGCGAGCATGCCGGCGATCCGGTCCTCGACGGTCCCCTCGGCGATCAGCCGGTGCACCTGCACCGGCTGGGTCTGGCCGATCCGGTACGCGCGGTCCGTGGCCTGGGCCTCCACCGCCGGGTTCCACCAGCGGTCGAAGTGCACCACATGACCGGCCCGGGTCAGGTTGAGCCCCGTGCCCGCCGCCTTGAGCGACAGCAGGAACACCGGGGCCTCGCCGGCCTGGAAGCGGTTCACCATGGCCTCCCGCCCGGCGACCGGCGTACCGCCGTGCAGGAACTGCGTACGCACCCCGCGCGCCGCGAGATGCTCTTCCAGCAGCCGCGCCATCCGCACGTACTGGGTGAACACCAGGACGCTCGCGCCCTCGGCCAGGATCGTGTCCAGCAGTTCGTCCAGCAGTTCGACCTTCCCCGACCGGTCCGCGATCCGGGGCCGCTCCTCCTTGAGGTACTGCGCCGGATGGTTGCAGATCTGCTTGAGCGCCGTCAGCAGCTTCATGACGAGCCCGCGCCGCGCGAAGCCGTCGGCGCCGGAGATCTCGGCCAGCGTCTCGCGTACCACCGCCTCGTACAGACCCGTCTGCTCCGGGGTGAGGGAGACCGCGCGGTCCGTCTCCGTCTTCGGCGGCAACTCCGGGGCGATGCCGGGGTCGGACTTGCGGCGGCGGAGCAGAAACGGGCGGACGAGCGCGGAGAGGCGTTCCGCGGCCGCCGGGTCGTTCCCGCCCTCCACCGCGCTCGCGTACCGGGTACGGAACGTCCCCAGGCGGCCGAGCAGTCCGGGGGTGGTCCAGTCGAGGATCGCCCACAGTTCGGAGAGGTTGTTCTCCACGGGGGTGCCGGTGAGCGCGACACGCGCCCGCCCGCCGATCGTGCGCAACTGCCGGGCGGTGGCCGAGTGCGGGTTCTTGACGTGCTGCGCCTCGTCCGCGACGACCAGGCCCCAGGACGTCCCCGCGAGCCGGGCCGCGTCCAGGCGCATGGTGCCGTAGGTGGTGAGGACGAACTCGCCGTCCTGGACGCCCTCCAGGGAGCGCGACGCCCCGTGGAAGCGGCGGACGGGTGTACCCGGGGCGAACTTCTCGATCTCGCGCTGCCAGTTGCCCATCAGGGAGGTCGGACCGACCACGAGCGTGGGCCCCGCGGCCTCCTCGACGCCCTGACGGTGCAGGTGCAGGGCGATGAGCGTGACGGTCTTGCCGAGCCCCATGTCGTCCGCGAGGCAGCCGCCGAGTCCCAGGGACGTCATGGAGTGCAGCCAGTCCAGTCCCCGCAGCTGGTAGTCGCGCAGGCTCGCGGCCAGTGCCGGCGGCTGAGCCACCGCGGACTCCTGGTGTGCCTCCGGGTCGGCGATGCGTGCGCGCAGCCGTTCGAGCCAGCCGGTCGCGGCCACGTCGACCCGCCGCCCGTCGACCTCGGTGGTTCCGGTCAGCACGGCGCTCAGGGCGTCGATGGGGGTGACCTCGCGGTCCCTGGTCCCCCGGGCGCGACGGACCTCCTCCGGGTCGATCAGGACCCACTGGTCGCGCAGCCGGACCAGCGGCCTGCCCGCCTCGGCGAGCCGGTCGAGCTCGTCCCGGCTCAAGGTCCGGTCACCGAGCGCGAACGACCAGTCGAACGCGAGCAGCGCGTCCGCCGAGAGGAAGGAAGGCGCCTGGGAACCGTCGCGCCGGCCGGACGCGCCCTTCGCGCCGTCGTCCCGCTCGTCGGGAGGGCCGATCACGGCACGCGCGGTGAGTGTCCCGGCCGCCAGTTCCCTGGGCCAGTGCACCCGCATGCCCGTGGCGGCGAGCGCCCGTGAGGCGGGGCCGAGCAGTTCCGCGATCTCCTCGTCGGCGGGCTCCACCGCGTCCGGCACCGCGGCCGACAGCAGGGGCGCCAGCGGCGGCCAGGCCCCGGCGGCCCGGCGCAGCGCCAGCAGGGCGTCCATCCTGGCCCGCGGGCCGAACAGCGGGGCCGCGGGGGAGCGGTCGTCCCAGACGTCCGCCGCGTCGGCGACCAGCGTGGGGTCCTGGACGCTGTGGATCTGCAGGACGGCACGGAACGAGGGGCCGGGGCCGTCGTCGTCCGGCGGGTTGAGGCCCGCGACCTCGACGCGCAGTGACAGCCGCACCCCCGCGTCATGACCCGCCGCCACGTCGGTGGCCCACGGCCGCAGGCGCGGCAGGTGGTGCGGGGCCGTGGCGGCGAAAGCCGGTCCACCGGCGACCCGTGAGGCGCCGGGGGAGCGCGGCAGCGTGTCGGCGACGGCGTCCACGAACGACCGCAGCACGGACTCCGGTCCGGGCAGCATCACCGGATCCGACGCGGCGTCGAGCGGGACCGCGTGGGCGGTCGGCGGCATGGAGGCCGCGAGGACCCGGACGCGCTCCAGGTCCTCGGCGGTCAGCGGGCCGACGCGCCACGCGTCGTGGTCGGCGGCGCTCAGGCCCGGCAGCAGCAGCCCCCGCGCCACGAACTGCAGGGCCAGGACCGCCGCGGCTCCCCAGAACGCGGCCGCGGGGGAGGCGTCGGGGCGGGTGCGGGCCCGGGTCAGGACCGGCAGGGCGTGGCCCACGGGCACGAGCAGCGCGGGGACCGTGCGAGGGCGGGCGTCGCCACCGACGACGGTGATCTCGCCTGTGCTCCCGGGCCCACCCGGCGGAGCACCGCCGTCCTGGTCCCAGAAGGCCATCAGGCCGGTCCGCGCCGGATCCGCGGGGAGGAAGACCGCGGGGCAGCGGGACAGCCCGTCGGTCTCGGTGAGCGTTGCCACGGGGAAGCTGTGCACAGCGATGTCGAATTCCTCAAATTTGACTAGTGGAGGTCGAGGGCGCCGAGGGTACCTCACCCGCGGCCCTTTCCGCGCACGAGCGCACGACGGACCGCACCGGCCGGTCACCGGCCGGTGTCCCCGGGTTCCTCCGGCACCACCCGGGACACGGGGGCTGGCCCCCCTGCGGCCGGGGTGAACTCCCCCGCCGAACAGGGGTGAAAGCGCCATGGCCGGGCGGCGACCGCCGTCCGTACGTTGGGTGAGGTCAGCGCCGTTGCCCAGAAAACCGGAGACATCATGCCCCAGGCCACAGCCGACGTCGCGCAGCCCCCACAGGACGGGCCGGCGGGCCAGGCATGTCCCGGTCCCACCGGTCCCACCAGTTCCACCACCGGGTCCGCGGGCCCGTCCGAAACCTCCGGGAGCGACTTCGCGCCGCTCCTGAGGACCGTCAGGGGACAAGGACTCCTGGAACGCCGCACGGGCTGGTACGCCCTGGGAATCGCCGCCAACCTGGCCGCCCTGGCCGGGGTGGTCACGGCGATCGCCTTCGTCGGGGACACCTGGTGGAACCTGTTGCTCACCCTGCCGCTGGCCGTCCTGTGGACCCGTACCGCCTTCGTCGGACACGACGCGGGCCACTCCCAGATAACGGGCGACCGCACGGTCTCCCGGATCATCGGGCTCCTGCACGCCAACGTGCTCCTCGGGATGAACGAGGCCTGGTGGAACGACAAGCACGTACGCCACCACGCCAATCCCAACCATGTCGACAAGGACCCCGACGTGGGGGTCGGAGCCCTGGTGTGGACCCAGAAGCAGGCCGCCCGGCGTGAGGGCTTCGCCCGGTGGCTCACCCGCAACCAGGCCCGGCTCTTCTTCCCGATGCTGCTCCTCGAAGGCATCGCCCTGAAGATCTACGGCTTCCAGTTCCTGCGCCGCCAGCCCGTCCGCGAGCGCGCGCTCTGCGGCCTGCTGCTCGCCGCCCACCTCGGGCTGTACGCGACCCTGCTCCTCACCGTCATGTCACCCGGGAAAGCCGTCGTCTTCGCCCTGGCGCACCACGCGCTATTCGGCCTCCACCTGGGCATGGCCTTCGCGCCGAACCACAAGGGCATGGAGATGCCCGACCCGGACGGCCCCCGCTGGGGCCACATGCGGCGCCAGGTCCTCACCTCACGCAACGTGCGCGGGGCCGTGCTCACCGACTGGTTCCTGGGCGGCCTCAACTACCAGATCGAGCACCACCTCTTCCCGAGCATGCCCCGGCCCCACCTGCGTCTGGCCCAGCCCCTGGTGAAGGCCCGCTGCGCGGAGATCGGGATGCCGTACGCCGAGACCGGCCTCGTGGAGTCGTACCGGCAGGCGCTGCGGCACATGCACGACGTCGGTGAACCACTGCGCTGAGGGCTGTCCCCGCCCGCCCGGGAACCGACGGGCGGGTCCAGGCGTTGTCATATACAGAAGCGGCTCCGGCCGCGGAGGAGGCACGGATCATGTCGAACGGTGCAAAGATCGCCATCGGGGGAGTCGTCGCGGCAGTCGTCCTGATCCCTTTCATCGGGTTCTGGTGGTCGCTGCTGGTCCTCATCGGCGTACCCACGGTCGGATACCTGATGCTCGACCCCTCACAGCGGCGCAGGCTCCGCAGGATCAGCCGCAAGGAGATAGGGCGCTGAGCGGGACGGCACGCCACGGCGCGTCCGCGATCCGCCCTGTTCCGTCCGGGCCCTGAGCGTCATCGCCACAGGTCAGACGGGACGGGCGGCCAACGCGTCGAGCGACCGGAGCAGACCGGGCAGTTCCGGTCCCCGGCCGACCGGCAGGACCTCGCCCGGCTCCTCGTCCAGCAGCACGAAGGCCATGTCGTCGGTCCTGGCGACCAGCGACCAGCCGGGGCCGTCGACCCGCAGGGTCCGCGCCGCCCCCGGCGCGAAGGCCGAGCGTATCCGGCCCGGCGGGGGCGGATCGGTGAGATAGGCGCGGGCCTCGGAAAGGGCCCGGCGCACCCCCGGATGCCGAAGCGACCCACCACCCTCTTCCCGGCGCGGCGCCGCCCCGTCCGGCGTCTTCACCACGTCCCGGGCTGTGCCTCCCTCACCTTCGTCCCCGTGCTGGTCTCCGCTCGTGCCGTCGGCCCGGCGGACGGTGCCCTCCTCGACCCGACCGCGCCAGACGGCCCACCGTGACGCGACCTCGTCGGCACCCTGGCGGCGCTGCGCCGGCCCCCAGCACTCCGGGTCCGGCGGTGTCAGCGGCACCGGACCGCTCCCCTCGGGACCAGGCGCGGGGTCGTGCGGCTCGGGCACGCCGGGGGCGGCGACGGCCAGCGCCAGCGGCCAGCCGGGCAGGGCGCTCACCACCGAGCGGCCGTCGGGGGACAGGTCGTACTCCATACCGCAGTCCCAGGAGGCGATGGCGACGGCCACCAGGGACACGTCGTCCACGACCACGGTCCACCGGGCGCCCCCACCGTCCTGGCCGAGCACGAGACCGTACCCCTCGACATACGGTTCGAGGGCCAGCGAGGAGCACGCGGCCACGTAGTCGTCCCCCAGTACGCCGGGGTACTGCGCGGGGGTCAGCAGCACCGCGGTCAGCACGTACAGCGCGTCGTCGTCGGCGACCGTGTCGTTTGTCGCGGCCACAGCACCCTCCCCGTCCGTCGTCTCATCCGTCGTCCCCCGGTACCGTCGGCGCACCCTAACCACTCGGTAACGTCGCCGTCGAGGGCCAGGCGAGCGGCAGCCGGACGGTGACGCCCGGCCCCGGTCCGGTCGGAGGCGGGCGCCCGCCACCCCTTCGAGGCGTGGTGCCCGCCGGGCCACCGACCGTAAGGTGGAGCCCTCCGGCCGACGAGGGAGCAGCATGGCGACGCGGTACGACAGGCTCAAGGAGATCCAGCGACTCGACCCCGAGCGGGACTTCCTGGAGATCTACCGGCTCACCGTGACGTACGAGTTCCCCTGGGACGTCACCCGCGCACTCGAACTCGCGCTGTACCGCACCTACGCCGTCCCCAGCATCGGCCGACTGCTCGCGCGGACCGCCGAACTGACGGAGCGTTCCCAGAAGCGGTACGACGACACCGCACTGCTCCTCGACACCGTCGTGGAGCACGGCTTCGACAGCGAGGCGGGACGTACCGCGATCCGCCGCGTCAACCGGATGCACCGCGGCTACGACATCAGCAACGACGACATGCGCTACGTACTGTGCACCTTCGTCGTGACCCCCAAGCGCTGGCTCGACACCTACGGGTGGCGTCCGCTGTCCGGCCACGAACTGCGGGCCTTCGCCGCGTACTACCGCACCCTCGGCAGCCATATGGGCATCAAGGACCTGCCGCGCACGTACGAGGACTTCGAACGCACCCTCGACTCCTACGAGGCCGAGCACTTCGGGTGGGACGCGGGCGGCCGTGAGGTCTCCGACGCCACGCTGGCCCTCATGGGTTCCTGGTACCCGGCGCCCCTCGCCCCCGTCGTGCGCGCGGCCAGTCTCGCCCTGCTCGACGACTCGCTGCTGCGCGCCTTCCGCTACGACCCTCCCGGCCCGCTCGCCCGGAAGCTGACCCGCGGGGCCCTGCGCCTGCGGGCCCGTGCCGTCCGGCTGCTGCCGCCGCGCACCACCCCTCACTACGCCCGCCAGAACCGGGAGATCAAGGGCTACCCCCAGGGGTACGAAGTCGCCCGGCTCGGTACCTTTCCCACCCCTGGTAGCGGCGGCTGCCCGGTCCCGCACGGACGGCCCTCCGCCGCTCCGGCGGAGTGAGGACGGGCAGCGGGGGACACCTCGGCCGGAGCTGCTGCCCTGCCCGCCCCTCGCTCGCCCGCACCTCGCCCGCCCGCACGTCGGTCGGTCGCCTCTCGCCCGTCGTCGAGCGGGACGGCGGCGTCACGCCTCGCGTGTGGCGATCACCAGGAAACGGTCGTCCTCATCCGTGTAGGAGCGGATCCGCCACCCCGAACGGGCCAGCACCGGCGCGAGACTGGGCTCCGCCCGCAGGTCGTCGGCGGTGATCCGGCGGCCGTGCCGAGCGGCCAGGGCCGCCCGGCCGATCGGGTGGAACAGGGCCAGCCGACCGCCGGGGCGCACCACCCGGGCCAGTTCGCGCAGATCCTCTTCGGGGCGGGCGAGATGCGAGATCAGACCGGCCGCGAACACCGCGTCCAGCACCCCGTCACGGAGCGGCAGCCGGGCGACGTCGGCGAGGACCAGCGCTCCGTGCGCGGACCGTCCGGCCCGAACCGCCGCGTCGAGCATCGCGGGCGTCAGGTCGGCCCCCAGCACCAGGCCGTGGGCGCCCACGGCCGCGCGCAGGGCGGGCAGCGCGCGGGCCGTCCCGCAGCCGGCGTCGAGTACGGCGTCCCCGGGGCGCGGCCCCAGATCGGCGACGGCGGCCGCGTAGGCGGGCCCGTCCTGCGGGAACCGGCTGTCCCAGTCCGCCGCTCGCGCGGAGAAGAACTCCTGGACATGCGTGTGCGCGTCGGTCATGGAGACATGATCGCGTACCGGCGACGGGGCGGACGCGTGCGGCGCGTACGGTCAAGGCCCGCGACCGTCAGGCCGCCGCCCCCGCCCGGTCCGTGGGGACGCCGGGGCGGTACGACGCACCGGCCCGGCGTCCCCGGACCGGCCGGTCACGCCGGGCACGCCCTAATCCGCCACCTCCGCCATCGCCACGACCTTGTCGACGCGTACGCGTACGAGCAGTTCCCCGGCCACCCCGTTACGGGCCCCGAACTCCTCGGCCGCTTCCTGGCCCACGTACCGGGCCGCGATCCTGGTCGCCCACTTCTGGACCTCGACGAGGTCCTCACTGAGTTCCGCGTGTCCTTGGACCACGGCGAACGCGAACGGCGGCCGGTCGTCGTCGACGCAGACCGACACCCGGCCGTCACGCGCGAGGTTGCGGCCCTTCACGGTCTCCTCGCCGGTGTTGAAGACCAGATCGTCCCCGTCGAGCAGGAACCAGACCGGAGCGATGTGCGGGCTGCCGTCCGCGCGTACGGTCGCCACTTTGCCGGTGCGGGTGCCCTCCGAGAGGAAGGCGCGCCATTCGTCCTGAGTCATGTGATGTGCCATATGCCCATCTTCGGGCGTCGGACGGCCGTGGCGCGAAGCGACGCCCCGGTGACAGGTGGACGCTTGCCCGTGACGAAGGTGTGCGCGAGGCTTGCGCACGACGTGGGGAACGGGCGAACGGGGAGGACGCGTACATGGCGCTGGACCGGGGACTTGACTGGCTCCTAGACGATCTCACCAGCAGGGTGGAGCAGATACGGCACGCGCTCGTCCTGTCGAACGACGGACTGGTGACCGGAGCGAGCACGAGCCTGGCCCGCGAGGACGCGGAACATCTGGCGGCCGTCTCCTCCGGCCTGCAGAGCCTGGCCAGGGGTTCGGGGCGGCACTTCGGGGCGGGGCGGGCGCGCCAGACCATGGTGGAGTTCGACGAGGCGATGCTCTTCGTCACCGCGGCCGGAGACGGGAGCTGCCTGTGCGTACTGAGCGCGGCGGAGGCCGACGTCGGCCGGGTCGCCTACGAGATGACCCTCATGGTCAACCGTGTGGGCGAGCACCTCGGCGTGACGGACCGGCAGAGCGCCGAACCCTTCGGCAGTTTCTGAGCCACCCCCTGACCAGGGGTTTCGCTCCGGTACGAGGAGTTGTCCACAGGCCGGCCCCGCTGGTTGCCGTACGGATTAATCTGGTGACAGACAGTATCCGACCATGCGGGGGAGACAGCCATGACCGCCACGGAAGCCACCTGCGGGCGCACCACGGGGACGTACACGAATCGTCGGAGGCGTACGGCCCGCGAGCACGCGTCGGACCCGAGGACCGCCGGACCTGCTGCCGCGGGCCCCGCGGCCACGGTCGCCTCGGGTCGGGCCGCCCAAAAACTCGGCCTGAAACGCGGTGAGTTCGACCTCGCCGTGCATCTCGGCCTGATCGGCACGGAGGCTCCGCCGGGCGGCGGGAACCCACGCGTCGGCCGAGCCGAGATCGACCGGCTCCGCGCCACGGCCGGATTCCCCGACTCGCCGCGCGACACGGTGCGCACGGCCGGGACGGCCGAGGCGGCCGCCCTGCTGGGCATCAGCCCCGTCCGGTTCACCGGACTGGCACGCGTCGGCTGCGTGTCACCCGTCGCCTTCTCCCTCAACCACTACCGGGCGGTGGTCTGGCTCTACCTCGTGGAGGAGCTCACGGTATTCGCCGCCAGGGAGCCGGAGCTGCTCAGCGGGAGGGCTCCGGACGGAATGCGGGCCGTGCTGAAGGCCGGCGGCGACCGGCGCGCGCGGAACTGGCGCGCACACAGGACGGGCCGCTTGCTGAGCCGGACGGCGGACCCATGGGCCCGCGCGGCCGTGCGGGCCTCGGCCCTGGACCCGGTCCAGCTCGCCGAGGTGGTGGACGACCCCTACGAGAGGGCCTACCTGGTACGGATGCGTCCGGCCGGCGCCTTCGGGCGTCCCGGGTCGGTGTCCGGCAGGGAGGCGATGGAGCAGCTGATGCCGGCCGACGATCCGGACGAGATCCTCTGGTGCCGGGTGAACCTGATCATGGAGCTGGACCGGGCGCGTGAGTGCCGCCCCGCGCCGCGCCCGGGTGACGGCCGCCCACGGTGCGGACCGGCAGCGGTGCCATCGGGTCCCCGGGTGCCGCCCCGGTCTGTCGGCAGGGAGGGCCGCGGTGGTCACGGCCGCCCCACCGGTCCGCGCCCGGGGCTCCGCCTCCGGCTGCTCTCCCGTCTCGGTCCGGGCAGGGCCGCCCGGCCGCTTCCGTCGGGCCGGGACCGTTAACACCTTGCGGACGGCCTCCCAGGGGCGGCAGGTTGGCCCCCATGCTGATCAGGGAAGCCACCGAGGACGACTGGCCCGCCGTCTGGCCCTTCTTCCATGACATCGTCCGCGCGGGTGAGACCTTCACCTACCCCCTTCACCTGGGGGAGGAGGAGGCACGCGGCTGGTGGTGCGTCACCGAGCCGAACCGCACGGTCGTGGCGGTGGACGAGGCGGGCACGGTCCTGGGCACCGCCAAGATGAACCGCAACCACATGGGCAACGGCTCGCACATCGCGAGCGCCAGCTACATGGTCGATCCCCGGCACTCCGGCCAGGGCGTGGGCCGGGCGTTGTGCGAGTACACCGTGGGCTGGGCGCGTGCGGCCGGATACCGCGCCATGCAGTTCAACGCCGTGGTGGAGACCAACACCCGGGCCGTGGCCCTGTACCGCTCGCTCGGCTTCGAGGTACTGGGCACCCTGCCCGAGGGCTTCAAGCATCCCACGAAGGGTTACGTCGGACTGCACATCATGCACAAGGCCCTCTGAGGCCTCACAAGAAACCGTCGACGCCCTCCGGGAGCGACAGCTTCCGGCCATCTTCGGACGGCCGGTCCCCGGCCCCACGGGACCCGCGCGCCCGTCATGTCGTAAGTCGCGTCGGTCTGGGGCTGGTTGGTTCAACCAATGGTGTGCGGGGTGGGTGGGGTGGCCGGGACACCTGGCAGTACTGTGCGCTCCACCGCCATCTGGGCGGTGCATCTGTACGGAGGAAGAATCCATGACCATACCCAGGAGATCGCGGCGCGGCGCGGGAGTGTTCGCGGCCGCCGCGGTTGCCGGCCTGGCGGGCGGCATCGTGTTCGCCTCACCGGCCGCAGCTCATACCCCCACCTGGGCCGTGAACTGCTCCGAAGTCACGCTCAACCTCACGGCTTACTCGGCCAAGGCCGAGAACGAGGTGACCGTCTCCGTCGAAGGCGGTGACGTCCTGCTTCCCACCACGAAGTTCGGCCGGGAGTACCGCACGAGCACGCCCCTGCAGCTCCCCGCGCACGACAAGGAGCTGACCGTCCGTCTCGTCGTGAAGGCGGGCGACAACGACCGGTACTCGGTCGAGGACACCAAGACGGCTCCGGTGTGCGAGGACAACACGCCGTCCCAGGCCCCGACCACGGAGCCGCCGACCGCGACCCCGAGCGAGGAGGCGCCGTCCGAGGCGCCGAGCACGGAGCCGCCGGCGACCGAGCCGACCGCCACTCCGAGTGAGACCGCGTCCGAGGCCGCGCCGGCCCCGGCCGAGTCGAGCTCCAGCGCGCCCGACCTGGCGGAGACCGGCTCCTCGTCGGCCACGCCGGTCATCGGTGGCGCCGCCGTAGCGGTGCTGCTCGCCGGTGGCGGCATCCTGTGGTCCGTCCGTAAGCGCCGCGCCACGCAGCACTGACGTCACGCGACCCCGGTCCGCCGCGCGGTGCGTGGCGGACCGGGCGGGGGCGTACCGCATCAGATCCGATGCGGTACGCCCCCGCCGCGTCCCGTCCCGAAGGGCCGCCGGGCGGTCGGACCGATCTCGCACCAGACGGCCTTGCCCTCCCCACGCGGTTCGATGCCCCACCGCGCGGTGACCGCGTCCAGGAGCAGCAGACCCCGCCCCGACGTCGACGTCTCGCCCGGAGCGCGCCGCCGCGGCCACACGCTGGAACGGTCCTGCACCGAGAGCCTGATCCGCCGTACGGGTTCCGGCAGGACCTCCAGGGTGAGGACGGCGCCACCCTCCGTGTGCAGCAGCACGTTGACCAGCAGTTCACCGGTCACCAGCTCCGCGTCGTCCGCGAGTTCCGCCATGTCCCAGTCGGTCAGGGCCTTGCGCACGATCGTCCGGGCCTCCGAAAGCCCTTCCGGATCGGCCTGGTGGATGTACTGGCGCAGCCGTGGAGCCCGTACCGGGTCGACGTCCGGACCGCGCCGCAGGACCAGGAGAGCGACGTCGTCCCCCGCGCCCCAGCGCTCCCACAGTCTGGCCGACAGATGGTCGGCCAGGTCCTCGGCGCCCTCCGGCCCCTCGCTCACCTCCCGGGCGAGGGCGGCCATCCCCTGGTCGAGGCCGGCGCCAGGCTCTTCCACCAGGCCGTCGGTGTACAGGACGAGGGACTCGCCCGGAAGCAGGTCGATACGGGTCTCCGGGAACTCCTCGTCCACGAACTCGGTCGAGATCCCCAGCGGGAGCCCGCCGCGCACCTGCGGGGAGCCCACCCGGCCGTCGGTGTGCCGTACGAGCGGACCGAAGTGCCCGGCGCGGGCCAGACGCACGGCACCCGTGGCGAGGTCCACCTGCGCGTAGGTGCACGTGGCGAAGCGGTCGGTGTCCAGCTCGGCCAGGAACCGGGAGACGCGGGCCATCACCGTCGCCGGAGGGTGCCCCTCGGCGGCGTAGGCACGCAGGACGATGCGCAGCTGTCCCATGATCGCGGCGGCATGCGTGTCATGACCCTGCACATCGCCCACCACCACGCCGACACGGCTCCTGGGCAGCGTGACCACGTCGTACCAGTCGCCGCCGACGTCCCGGCCGCTCCACGCCGCGTGGTACCGGACCGCGATCTCCCCGCCCTCGACCGCCTGGATCCGCCGGGGGAGCATGGCCGACTGGAGACCGGTGGCGAACTCCCGCTCCTCGTCGTACAGCATGGCCCGTTGCAGGGACTGGGCCACGATGGCGGCCAGCCCCAGGTAGAGGATCCGTTCGTCGGCGCTGAAGTCCGTGCGTTCGCCGTAGAACAGGGCGAGCGCGCCCAGCGGCCGCGCGTGGGCGACCAGCGGGAGATAGGCGGCGGCCCGGATTCCCGGCCCGTCCACGTGCGGCTGGAGCACGGGATAGCGACGGGCCAGCTCGGGGACCGACGTGACGAACCGGGGGCGGCCGCTGAGGACCGTGTCCCCCAGCGGCAGCCCCGCGTCGAGGTCCCCGGACCCCGGTCCGTCGAACGCCTCCAGCGTCTCACCGCTCAACGCGATGATGTCGAGCGTGGACCCCTCCACCAGGCCCAGCGCCAGTCCGTCCGCCCCCAGCATGGCCAGACCGCCAGGACCGGTGAGCGCGGCGGTGACGTCGTCCACCGTCATCGCACGTGACAGCGCCGCCGTCGTCCGTTCGACGATGTCGGTCTGTCGCCTGCGCCGCTCCTCCAGATCCAGCACGAACGCCGAATGCGTGACCTCCGCCGTCGCGTCCCGCACCACACCGACCACACGGTGTGCCCGCCCGTCCCCGGAACGCATGATCATCCCCTGCACATGGGTCCACTGTCGGGCACCGTCGGGCAACGGCACACGGAAGTGGATGCTGTAGGAGCCGCTCCCACCGGTGAGGGCCTCGTCGATCGTGACGGCCAGCCGGGCACGCTCCCCGGGATCCAGCCGCTCCACCACGATCGACGGCCGTGCCGCGAACGCCACCGGGTCCACGCCGAAGACCGCCAGGCCCGCTTCGTCGATGTCCAGGGTCCCCGCCGCCAGGTCCCACTCGAAACTGCCGGTCCGGTTCAGCGCGAGACGCGTCGCGGTCCCGGTGTCACCGCCCGGACCCGGGACGAACCGGAACAGCGGTGGGATCGCGCTGTCTCCCGCTTGCCGTGCAGAGTCGGTCATGCCTGCTCCGAGATCGTCCGGCGGGGGGTCCTCGGCGTGGCGGCCCGTCGACCCCAATTGTCGAACCCGTCGCCCGGGTGTGCCACACCTGTCTCCTCCGGCCCCGGCTCCGGAGCGCCAGGACCCACGTCGCACAATGGCCCACGGAGATCACTTACGGCTGACCGGAGCGCACCCCATGAACGACGTCGAGTCCGTCCTGCTGCACACCGAGGGCCACGTCCTGCACATCACCCTCAACCGCCCCCGGGCCCTGAACGCCCTCACCCACAGCATGGTCCGGACCATCGACGAGGCCCTCGACCTGGCCGCCGCCGACGACGCGGTCGTCGCCGTCCTCATCAGCGGTGCCGGTGAGCGCGGACTGTGCGCGGGCGGCGACATCCGCTCGATCTACGAGGACGCCAGGGCGGGACGCCGCGCCTCGGTGGACTTCTGGCGCGACGAATACCGGCTCAACGCCCGGATCGCCCGGTTCCCCAAGCCGTACGTGGCCCTCATGGACGGCCTCGTCATGGGCGGCGGTGTCGGCGTGTCGGCACACGGCGACATCCGTGTCGTCACCGAGCGCTCACGCGTCGCCATGCCCGAGACCGGCATCGGCTTCGTCCCCGACGTCGGCGGCACCCGCCTGCTCGCCACCGCGCCCGGCGAACTCGGCACCCACCTCGCCCTCACCGGCCGCCCGGTGGACGCCGCCGGTGCCCTCCTGTGCGGGCTCGCCGACCACTTCGTCCCCTCCCACCGGCTGCCCGGCCTCGTCCAGGCCCTCGCGCGGTGTGCCGCCCCCGCCGAGGTGACGGAGACCGTACGGCGGTACGCCACCCCGGCACCGGACGCCGAACTCGCCGCGCACCGCACGTGGATCGACCGCTGCTACACCGCCGCCACCGTCGAGGAGATCATCGAGCGGCTCACCGACGACGGAGCCCCGGAGGCCGGGGAGACCGCCCGCGAACTGCTGGCCCTGCCGCCCACCTCCCTCAAGGTGACCCTCGAAGCCGTGCGCCGAGCCCGGCGGCTCGACAGCCTGGAAGCGGCACTCGACCAGGAGTTCCGCGTCTCCTGCCGGGCCTTCGACGGCCACGACCTGGTGGAGGGCGTGCGCGCGAGGATCATCGACAAGGACCGGAGCCCCATGTGGGACCCCGCGCGCCTCGGTGACGTCACCGCCGACGAGGTCGCCCGCCACTTCCAGCCGCTCGGCGAACTGGAACTCGGCCTGTGTCCCGCACCCTGATCCGGCCCTCCCCGCCCGGGGCCCCGGCCCGGCACTCACCCCCGCGCCGCCTCCAGACGTCCGGCGGTCCGGTCCCACGCCCCCGGATCAGCGGTCCGGGGCCTCCGTGCCCGGCCGGATCGCCCGTACGAGCGCGAACAGCCGGTCCTCGTTCCCCGACAGTCCCGCACTCCGCAGAGCCTCGTCCGCCTCCTCGATCGGTGACGCCAGCAGCGGCAGATACAACGGCGTGTCGTCCGGATCCGCGAGGACCGCCCGGGTGGTCTCCAGTAACCGCACGTACGCCTGGGCCGCGGTCACGTCGTCATCGCGCATCTCAGCATCTCCCGCTCGAAGGTGTCGGACCGTCAAGCATCCCTCACGGGTCCGACAACGGGCCGTGTGCCGCAGGTTCAACCGCTCAGGGCCCCCTCCCGTCCTTCGCGCGCGCGGCACCGGCGGGCGGTTCGACCTCCAGGAAGCGCCGCCGCCGAGGCCCCCGGTACAGCAACGGTGTCCACCCCGACCGCCGCAGAACGGTGAGGCACCGGCCCAACGCCTCCTCCTCGTCGTGCGCCGCCCCGCTCCCCGGCGGGCCCACCCACTCCACCCGCACCGCCCCCGGCGACTCTCCCGCGCACACGCGGTAGCCCGTGGCCGTGCGCTCACCGGACGCCCCCGTCGCCGATGGCGGGACCCCCGCCGCCTCCAGGGCGAGCGCCACGGCGCGCACCGGCCGGTTCAGCTCCCACGCGGCGGGGACACTCTCCGGCTCCGGCCCCGCCCCGGTGAGCCGCCGGATCTGCAGCATCCCCTCGAACGCCGTCCGCACCGCACCGGCGCGCACCCCTGGAGGCCCGGCTGCCGGCGGGCCGTCCCCCGTGGAGGGTACGAACGCCGCCCCCTGCGAACCGTCCACGCCCTGTCCTCTCGCCCGTACGATGATCCGTCACCCAGTGTGCGCCGCCCCACCGACAGCGGGCGGGCCGTGCGGCCCCGGCTGCCCGGATAAACTCGGCACCCAGCGACGTACCCGGAGGAAACGAGCACGTGTCCGACACCGACCCGATACCCTCATCCGCCGCCGAGCGGGCAGACCTCCGAGCCGACTGCGCGAACTGCTTCGGGCTGTGCTGCGTCGCGCTGACCCTGACCGCGTCGGCCGACTTCGCCATCGACAAGGACGCCGGGGCCCCGTGCCCCAACCTTCAGGACGACTTCCGGTGCGGCATCCACACCCGGCTGCGGCCGGAAGGGTTCTCCGGATGCACCGTGTACGACTGCTTCGGCGCGGGGCAGAAGGTCTCGCGGCTGACCTACGAGGGCCAGGACTGGCGGCGGCGGCCGGACACCGCCCGACAGATGTTCCAGGTCTTCCCGGTGATGCGGCAGCTCCACGAACTGCTCTGGTACCTCACCGAGGCCCTGAGCCTGCCCGCCGCCGCCCCTCTGCACCCCGAGCTGCGCGCCTCGCTGGAGAGCACCGAACGTCTCACCCTGTCTCCGGCCGGAGACCTCGCCGCACTGGACGTCTCGGCCCACCGCGAGCAGATCGCCGCGCTGCTGCTGCGCGCCGGTCAACTCGCGCGCGCCGCGGGCCACCCGCGCAAGAAGCGCGACCACCGGGGGGCCGACCTCATCGGCGCCCGGCTGCGCGGCGCGGACCTGCGCGGTGCCGATCTGCGCGGGGCCTTCCTCATCGCGGCGGACCTGCGCGGCGCGGACCTGCGACTGGCCGATGTCATCGGCGCCGACTTCCGTGACGCCGAACTGTCCGGCGCCGACCTCACCGACGCCCTCTTCCTCACCCAGGCCCAGGTGAACGCGGCCCGGGGCGACACCGCCACCCGTCTTCCCCGCGCGCTGACCCGGCCCTCGCACTGGCCGGACGGCCGACGTGGCGAAGCAGCCTGACGCCGGGTCACCCCTCGCCCCCGGTCACCAGCCGTCGCCCCCGCTCCCCGCCCCGGACTCAGCCCCCGGTCCCCGCCGTCAGCCGTCGGCCGTGTGCCGCCCGGCGGACTCCCCGTCCTCCTCCAGCGCCGCCTTGAGCCGCTCCAGCGTCGTACGGATGTTGTCCCGCTGGAAGTCCGCGAAGGTACGGCCCCGCGTCGCGACACGGTCGAAGGCGTTGGCGAGGAGGTCCGGCCAGCTCCGCCGCTCGTCGGTCCAGGTCTCGGTGACCCGGGTGCCACCGCCGGCCTCCTCGAAGCGGTACTCCCACAGGGCGATCGCACCCCGCAGCCGTGGCCGCCGGGCGCCGATCGCGTGCACCCGGAAGGCGAACCGCGCACCCGGATCGGCGGCCGTCACCGTGCACCTGGTCGTCCAGCTGAACGCGCCGCGTTTGTTGCGGCCCTCGAACACCATGCCCACGTACGCCTCCCGGCGGTCCCCGAGCACCCGCGCGCCGCGGTTCTCCGGGCTCCAGCGGCCCATCGCGGTGGGGTCGCTGACCCGCGCGTACACGAGAGAGGGGGCCGCGTCGATCAGAATGCCGCCGGAGACGGTCATGGTGCGGGCCATGGGTCACTCCTTGTCCGCGTCCGGACACCCGTCGGGGCCGGACGGATCATGTGCGAACGGTTGAGGGTGCTGGTTCGTTGGACAGTGTGGCGTACACACGAGAACGCCCAGGACACCGGACCCGAGGAGCCCCGCACCCATGGCACGTCCCATCGAAATCGGCCTCACCCCCACCGCGTCCCCGGGCGACCGCACGCGTCTGGTCGAGCGGCTCATGGAGCGGTTCCCCCATGTGCCGCGGGAAGCCGTGATCAAGGAGGATCTGCTGCGCGGCGGCGTCGCCTTCGACGAGTCCGCGCTCAGCGACAACGAACACGGCGACGTCAAGCCGAAGTCGTACTTCATCTTCTCCTTCGACCACGGCACCCTGCCCGAACTGGGGGCGGCCGCGCTGCGCAGGCCCCCGGAGGAGATCGTCCTCACCGGCGGCCCCTACGACCTGCGCCGCACGGTGGTCTCCGTGCGGGTCAACCCAGCCTCCCCGTACCGGGTGGCGGCCGCGGAGGACGGCGTCCTCGGCCTCTACCTCGACGGGAAGCGCATCTCCGACGTTGGCCTGCCGCCGATGCCGGACTACTACCGGCACACCCTGGACAACGGCAAGTCCGTGATGGAGGTGGCGCCCACGATCCAGTGGGGATACCTCGTCTACCTCACGGTGTTCCGGGTCTGCCAGTACTTCGGCGCGAAGGAGGAGTGCCAGTACTGCGACATCAACCACAACTGGCGCCAGCACAAGGCGGCGGGCCGTCCCTACACCGGGGTGAAGGACGTGGAGGAGGTCCTGGAAGCCCTCGCGATCATCGACCGCCACGACACCACGAGGACGACCACCGCCTACACGCTCACCGGCGGGGCGATCACCTCGCACATCCAGGGGCGTGACGAGGCGGACTTCTACGGGCGGTACGCCAAGGCCATCGAGGAACGGTTCCCCGGCCGCTGGATCGGCAAGGTCGTCGCCCAGGCCCTGCCCAAGGCCGACGTCCAGCGCTTCCACGACTACGGCGTGCAGATCTACCACCCCAACTACGAGGTGTGGGACCGCCGGCTGTTCGAGCTGTACTGCCCCGGCAAGGAACGCTACGTCGGCCGAGACGAGTGGCACCGCCGTATCCTCGACTCCGCCGACGTGTTCGGCGCCCGCAACGTCATCCCGAACTTCGTCGCGGGCGTGGAGATGGCCGCGCCCCACGGCTTCACCACCGTCGACGAGGCCATCGCCTCCACGACCGAGGGCCTGAGGTTCTTCATGTCGCACGGCATCACGCCGCGCTTCACCACCTGGTGTCCCGAGCCCACGACACCGCTCGGCCGGACCAACCCCGACGGCGCGCCGCTTGAATACCACATCCGGCTACTCGACGCCTACCGCTCCACCATGGAGGAGTACGGGCTCTCCTCACCGCCCGGCTACGGCCCCGCCGGCCCGGGGCGCGCCGTGTTCTCCGTCAGCTCCTTCATGGACAGCCTCGCCCCCGACTCCACCGCCGGAGCGCGCCCTTGACTTCGAGAACGCTCGAAATGATGGGATGCCCGATGTGCCCGCGACGGTCGCGGAGCGCGGACCACAGGGGGACCTCTCATGAACGAGCCTTCGACGACACTGATCACCGGCGGGGGAAGCGGGATCGGCGCGGCCACGGCCCGGCGGCTGCTGGACCGGGGTGAGCGGGTCGCGGTCACCGGGCGCGGTGCGGACCGGTTGCGCGCGTTCGCCGAGGAACTCGGCAACCCCGAGGCGCTGCTGACGCTCACCGGCGACGCCTCCGACCCCGCCGCGGTCCAGGCGGCCGTCGATGCCACCGTCAGGCGGTTCGGACGCCTGGACGCCGTCGTGGCGAACGCGGGCACGGCCACCCACGACACCCTGGCCGAGGGCGACCCCGAGGGCTGGCGCGAGATGGTCCTCACCAACGTGCTCGGCCCGGCGCTGCTGATCAGGGCCGCGCTGCCCGCGCTCAAGGCGACGCGTGGGCGGATCGTCCTGGTCGGCAGCGTGGCCGGCTTCGTCCACACACCGGGCAACCTCTACGGGGCGACCAAGTGGGCGCTCACCGGGCTGGCCGAGAACACCCGGCGCATGGTGACTGGGGACGGCGTCGGGGTGACCCTGATCGCGCCCGGACGGGTCGAGACACCGTTCTGGGACGGCCTGGGCGCCCTCCCGGACGGTCTCCTGCTGACGGCTGATCAGGTCGCGGACTCCCTCGTGTGGGCGCTGGGGCAGCCCGAGGGCGTCGATGTCAACCATGTGATCATCCGGCCCGTGGGCCAACCGGTCTGACACGGCGCCCCGGGGCGGCCCGCTCACCCGCGCCGGCCGGTGCCCGTACGGTGGCGGGGCCCGACGCGCAGCGTCCGTGCCGGGGCTCCCGCCGCCCCGTCTCCGGCCCCGAGGACGCGCCGTCCCGCCCCGGCGCGTCCTCGGGGCCCAGGGACCGTCAGGCGCGCCGCTCCCCGGTCCGTTCCGGGGGTCGATACCGCCCTCCCCGGTGATTCCTGTCGTCATGGATCGGGCCTTCCGGCGCCGAATGCGTGGGGCAAAGGCTTTCGCCGGATCACCGACTCCGTTCGCGAGGCCACTATTCCGCGACGGTGAAACGTTTCTGTGGTGGACCGGCGGATGGCGCCGGACCGCACGGGCACGTATGGGAGGGAAAGCGGAACCGCAGCACTCCCGACGGAGGTGGTGCCCGTGCTGCACGGCATCGATGTCAGCTCCCACCAGACGGACTTCGACACGGACGAGGTGGACTTCGTGTTCATCAAGGCCACCGAGGGCCGGTCCTACGTCAATCCGAAACTCGACGGTCAGGTCAAACGCGCCAAGGACGCGGGATGCGTCGTCGGCTTCTACCACTTCCTGTGGCCGGGGAACGCGAAGGCACAGGCGGAGTACTTCGTGTCCCACACACCGGAGAGGACGGGGGACCTGCTCGCGGCCGACTGGGAGCAGACCGGGGACGGCACATGGGCGAGCAGCAAGGACAAGGACCGCTTCATCCACGAGGTGAAGCGGCTGCGTCCGCACTACCGCGTGCTGCTCTACTGCAACCGTGCCTACTGGAGGACACACGACACCTCCTCGTACGCGGGCGACGGGCTCTGGATCGCGGACTACGTGACCCCGGGCAAGCCGCGCGTCGAGGCACCCTGGCGCATCCACCAGTACACCGACCGGCCGCTCGACAAGAACGTGGCCGACTTCGACTCCAAGCAGGCGATGCGTGACTGGGCCGAAGCCTGAGCCTGGCGCGTCAACGCGGCGTCGCGGGATTTGGGCCGATGGAGTGTCCTTTGCCAGCCAGAGGTGCCCAGTCCCCGGGGATGTCACGCGGTACCGCTGTGCGGGAGTCCATCCTGGTCGCCGAGTCCGCAACGGCCGTCGACCGAAGGAGTGCCGCAGTGACGACGAGGGGCCCCGCAGAATCGGTGGAAGCCGATGCCGCCTACCAGGACGAAATGCCCGTGCGCGCGAGGCAGCCGGGCAACGTGGTCATCAAGTGGCTCACCACCACCGACCACAAGACGATCGGCTCGCTCTACCTGACGACGTCGTTCGCCTTCTTCCTCCTCGGCGGCGTGCTGGCCCTCGTGATGCGCGCCGAACTGGCCCGCCCCGGCACCCAGATCGTGTCGAACGAGCAGTTCAACCAGGCGTTCACGATGCACGGCACGATCATGCTGCTGATGTTCGCGACGCCGCTGTTCGCCGGTTTCGCGAACTGGATCATGCCGCTCCAGATCGGCGCGCCCGACGTGGCGTTCCCGCGCCTGAACATGTTCGCCTACTGGCTGTATCTGATCGGTTCGCTGATCGTGGTGGCCGGCTTCCTCACCCCGCAGGGTGCGGCCGACTTCGGCTGGTTCGCCTACTCCCCGCTCACCGACATGGTGCACTCTCCCGGTGTCGGGGGCGACCTGTGGATCATGGGCCTGGTGTTCAACGGCTTCGGTACGATCCTCGGTTCGGTCAACTTCATCACCACGATCATCTGCATGCGCGCCCCCGGCATGACGATGTTCCGTATGCCGATCTTCACCTGGAACATCCTGCTGACCGCGCTGCTGGTCCTGATGGCCTTCCCGGTCCTGGCCGGGGCGCTGCTCGCGCTGGAGGTCGACCGTAAATTCGGCGCGCACGTCTTCGAGGCCGCGAACGGCGGCGCTCTGCTGTGGCAGCACCTCTTCTGGTTCTTCGGGCATCCAGAGGTGTACATCATCGCTCTGCCGTTCTTCGGAATCGTCTCGGAGATCATTCCGGTCTTCAGCCGGAAGCCGATCTTCGGTTATGTCGGTCTGATCAGCGCGACGATCGCCATCGCCGGTCTCTCCGTAACCGTGTGGGCGCACCACATGTTCGTGACGGGCGGGGTGCTCCTCCCGTTCTTCTCGTTCATGAGCTTCCTGATCGCGGTACCGACCGGGGTGAAGTTCTTCAACTGGATCGGCACGATGTGGAAAGGGTCGTTGTCCTTCGAGACACCGATGCTCTGGTCGATCGGCTTCCTGGTCACCTTCCTGTTCGGCGGTCTGACGGGCGTGCTCCTGGCCTCGCCGCCGATCGACTTCCACGTGTCCGACACCTATTTCGTCGTGGCGCACTTCCACTACGTGGTGTTCGGCACCGTGGTCTTCGCGATGTTCGCCGGATTCCACTTCTGGTGGCCGAAGTTCACCGGCAAGATGCTGGACGAGCGACTCGGCAAGATGACCTTCTGGACGCTGTTCGTCGGCTTCCACGGCACATTCCTCGTGCAGCACTGGCTGGGCGCCGAAGGAATGCCCCGCCGGTACGCGGACTATCTCGCGGCCGACGGATTCACCACGCTGAACACGGTCTCCTCGGTCTCCTCGTTCCTGCTCGGCCTGTCGATGCTGCCGTTCCTGTACAACGTCTGGAAGACCGCCAAATACGGCAGGAAGATCGAGGTCGACGACCCCTGGGGCTTCGGCCGTTCGCTCGAATGGGCCACCTCCTGCCCGCCCCCGCGCCACAACTTCCTCACCCTCCCGCGGATCCGCTCGGAATCCCCGGCGTTCGACCTCCACTACCCCGAGGTCCGCGCACTCGACGACGCGGCCACCCGCCCCCACGAGTCCGTGACGGTGGCACCCGGGGACAAGCAGGCGTGAGACCGCACCCGGGACGACCGACCCAGGAGAGGAGGACTGCGTGAAACCCGACAAGGAGAACGCCCGCGGCCTGGCCCAGGTGGAGGGCTACCTGCTCTGGAACGCCGAGGTCGAGGAGGCCCGCCGCCAGGCGGTCCGCTTCACCGAGCAGTTGCCCTGGCTCACCACCGCCCAGCGTGAGGACGTCGAACGCGTCTACCTCAGCGACCGGGTGGACCTCTGCCGGCAGACTCTCACCAGGATCGCGGACCGCGCCGTCGAACTGCGGGGCGAATACACCGAGCGGTACGCGCAGCTCAGGGCCCGCTGTGTGGCGGCGTCCGTCCTCACCGTCGGCGCGGTGAGCGGCACCTGCACCGCCCTCACACTGATCAGCCGCTGACCCGCCGCCGCCCGGGCGCCCGGAGACCTTCCGGGCCCCGGGCGCCGCCGTACCCGGCCGGGGTCACCCGGCGGACCCGGGCCGCCGCACCGGCCGCCGCGTCACAGCGCGGCGCCGAAGTTCTGGGTCCACACGGGACCGTCGGAGGAGTCCTCCCTGCCGACACCGATCTCCTTGAACGCGCAGTTCAGGATGTTCGCGCGGTGGCCGGGACTGTTCATCCAGGCCTCCATCACCGCCGCTGGGGTCGTCTGTCCCTTCGCGATGTTCTCCCCGTACGTACTCCACCGGTATCCCGCCGCCGTGATGCGGTCACCCGGGTCGGTGCCGTCCGGGGAGGTGTGCGAGAAGTAGTCCCGGTCCGCCATGTCGGCCGAATGCCGCGAAGCGGCCGTCGCCAGCAGGCTGTTGCCGCTCACCGCTCCGCACCCCTCCTTGGCCCGCTCCGCGTTGACCAGCGCCATGACCTGTTCGGCCTCCGAGGTGGGAGCCGGCTCCGTGGACGCGGGCGCCGGTGGGGCCGGCGGCTCGGACGACGGCGGGCGCCTGGTGGTCCGGGCCGGCGCGGGGGAGGGGGAAGCGCTCCGGGTCCGGGACGGGGACGCGGTCGGTGACGCGGAGCCGGCCGGGGACGCGGGCGACGCGGAGGCCGGAGCGGAGGGCGAGGAGGACGCTGAGGGGGCGACCGCCTCCGAGGGGCCGGCGAGGGACTCGACAGCCGTCGCCGGCCCCTCGTCCGTGTCGTCCGTGTAGAGGTGTACCGCCGTACCGCCGCCGCCCAGCGTCCCGACCGCCACCAGCGCGGCCACCACGGTGTTCCGCCGACGCCGGCGGGACCGGCCCCGGCGCAGCTCGGCCCGCCCCGGCCCGGGGGTGTGTGCCGTCTTCGACACCGGCAGGAAATCCGCGGGCGTAGCGCCGGCGGTCGCCACCGGCGGAACCACGATCAGCCCCACGAGCAGGCTCTCGGCGGGAACCAGCCCGGAGCGGTGCCCTGAGCACACCGTGCAGTCCCGGGCGTGACGCGCCAGACGCTTGCGCCACAGCGCGGACGGCATCCCGTCCCAGGAGGCGGTGAGATCGTCCAGCAGGACGCAGCGGGGGCTCGCCTTGAGGGCCCGCACCACCACCCTCGCCGCCTCCAGCTGCGCCTTCATCCGCTGCACCCGTACCGCGGTGTGCTGCGGGGAGAGTTCGAGTGCGCCGGCGACCTCGCTCCGGGTCAGCTCCCCGGCCGTCTCCAGCCACCACAGCGACAGCAGGTCGCGGTCGGCGACGTCCAGCCACCGCGTGGCCTCGGCGGTCTCCAGCCGTTGCCCCGTCAGGCCCAGGCGGACGATGGTCAGCTCGACGAAGTCGGCCGACGGATCGACCACCTCGTGCGCCTCGGGTATCGGGTCGGCGGATATCTCACCGGTGCGGCGCTCGCGCCAGTGCCCGCGTATCTCGTTCATCGTGATGGCCACGAACCAGGACCGGAAACTCCCTGGGTCGCGCAGACCCGGCAGCCCCCGGAGCATGCGCAGCACACTCTCCTGCACCACGTCGTCGACGTCCGCGTGACCGTTCAGTGCCCGGCCGACGATGTTGTAGACCAGCGGCAGGTACGAGGCGACAAGCCGGTCCCGGGCCTGCTCGTTCCCCCTCTGCGCCGCCTTGACCAACGCGGTCCCGCGTACCTCGCCCATGCTGTGCTCACTCTTCCGGGGTCCTGTTCCGTCACTTCCCACACTCGGGAGACGTGGTGCGGCGGGGACGATAACAGGAATCGGACGACGCACCCGCGGGGCGGTCCGGAAAACAGGGTGGCGCGGCACGCGGGAGCCCGTGGCGGCGGGCAGCCTGCCACGGGCTCCGGAACCACGCGGGCCAGGTGGCCCGGCCGCGTCAGGGCGACCGGGCCGGCGGCCTCAGGACCGGGGCGGCCTGTCCTGGTCCTGGTCCGAGCCGAGGTGCTGCTTGAGCTTGTCCTGACCGGACTTCACCTGCTTGCCGTACTTGCCGTGCGTCCGGTCGTCGACCGTGTCACCGGCTTTGTCGACGCCCTTCCGGGCCTGGTCCTCGTGGCCCTTGAGCATCTGCTTGATCTTGTCCATCGCGGACATGGGTGTCCTCCTCGGCTCGGCATCCCCCTACGGTCCAGGGTCACCGCACTCGGCCCTCTCCGCATCCGCGCCCGGCCCGTCCTGGACGGGGGAGGTGTGAAGGCCGTCCGGATGGGCAGATACCGGGTGACCAGGAGGGGGTGGCCATGGGCCGCATCCAGATCGTCCGACGTCCACGACCTCCCGCGGGGCCGCCCCCGCTCGACCTGCGCACACCGTCCGGACGGCCCCTGCCGTACTGAGACCGGGGCGCGCACCGGGCCCACGGGGGAGCGGTGCGGCGGGCGTAAGCTCGGTGGACATGATCGATCACTCGGTGCGCTCCCCGTCCGCCCCACGGCAGAACTGGGCCCGCAACATCACGTTCGCCGCCCGGCGGCTGCACACACCCGCCTCGGTGGCCGAACTCCAGGACATCGTGGCGGCCGGGACCGCGATACGCGCGCTGGGCACGGGGCACTCCTTCAACACGGTGGCCGACACCGACGGCGACCTGGTCTCCGTCGCCGGACTGCCCCGCGCGGTCGAGATCGACCCGGCCGCCGCGACGGCCACGGTCAGCGCCGGACTGCGCTTCGGGGAGCTCACCGGGGAACTGCACCGCGCCGGGTTCGCCCTGCACAACCTGGGCTCGCTGCCCCACATCTCGGTGGCCGGCGCCTGCGCCACCGGCACGCACGGATCGGGCGTGGCCAACCGCTCCCTGGCCGGTGCCGTCCGCGCCCTGGAACTCGTCACCGCCGACGGCACCCTGACCACGGTCCGGCGCGGCGACGCGGACTTCCCCGGAGCCGTCGTCTCCCTGGGAGCGCTGGGCGTGGTGACCCGGGTGACCCTGGATCTCGTACCCGCGTTCGAGGTCCAGCAGTGGGTGTACGAGGGGCTCCCGCAGGAGCGGCTCCTCGACCGCTTCGACGAGGTGATGTCCGACGCCTACAGCGTGAGCCTCTTCACCACGTGGCGCGACGGACCCGTCGACCAGGTCTGGCTCAAGCGACGGGTCGGCGAGGACGGGCCCGGCACCGCCCCCCGCCGGTGGCTCGGGGCGGAGCGGGCCGCCGGACCGAGGCACCCCGTCCCCGGGATGCCGGCCCGGCACTGCACCGAACAGGACGGTGTCCCCGGCCCCTGGCACACCAGGCTTCCGCACTTCCGGCTGGAGTTCATCCCCAGCAACGGCGACGAGCTCCAGTCCGAGTACTTCGTCGACCGGCGTGACGCGGTGGCGGCCTACGAGGCCCTGGACCGCATCCGCGATCGCGTCGCGCCGCTGCTCCAGATCGGCGAGATCCGCACGGTGGCCGCCGACGCCCTGTGGCTGAGCCCGGCCCAGGGCAGGGACAGCGTCGCGTTCCACTTCACCTGGGTGCCCGACGGCGCCGCCGTCACCCCCGTCGTCGGGGCGATCGAGGAGGCGCTGGCGCCGTTCGGGGCGCGGCCCCACTGGGGCAAGGTGTTCACCACGGAGCCCGGCTCCCTGCGGGCGCTGTACGGCCACTACGCCGACTTCGAGCGGCTGGCCCGGCGCCTGGACCCGGCCGGTACGTTCCGCAACGACTTCCTGGCGCGCCACTTCCGGCTCCACTGACGCCGGGCGGCCCCTCACGGGCGGCGGCCCAGGTCCGAGGCATCGGCCGCCCGCAGGAGGCTGAAGAAGCCCGCCGGGCCGTACACCGGCCGGTCACGCCCGGTGGGTCACGCCCGGTGGGTCACGCCCGGCCGGGGAGGCCTTCCGCACCGCCGGGCGGACCGTCGGTGTCCGGCCGCGGCGCCAGTTCCTCGACGAGCGCCGCCAGCTCCTCGCACGCCAGTTCGGTCTCCCGCATGATGTTGTTGTGCTCGGTGACGATCGCGGCGAGCAGCAGCGCAGTGAGTGCGACGCACGCGTTGAGAATGCTGAGGTTGAGTATCACCTGGAGCATGGTGTTGCCGGAGAAGGGCCCCGCGCGCCCGGTTCCCGCGATGATCGCCATCACCGACATGAGCAGCGAGCAGGGCGCGCTGCCCGCCAGCTGGAAGCGCAGGGCGGCCCAGACGAGTACGGGGAAGAGCAGGTAGATCATGGCGAGCGGGCTCCGGGTCGCCACGCTCGTGACGCCCACCGCGACGACGGCCAGGGCCGAGGCCTCCAGCCACCGGTCTCCCCTCCGGGGCAGCCGCGCCCGGCGCAGGACGAGCAGCAGCGGGGTGACCATGAGGACGCCCATCGCGTCCCCCGCCCACCACGCCGACCAGACCTGCCAGAAGTTGTCCGCGCCCAGATCACCGTTCAGCACCAGTGCGAGGGAACCGATGGTCGCGCTGACCAGCATGCCGCCCATGGCGCCCAGGAAGACCAGCATGACCCCGTCCCGCAGCCGGTCGAGTTCCGTGCGGAATCCCACCGCCCGCAGCGCCAGGTAGGCACAGAGCGGCGCCACGGTGTTCGCCGCGGCGATCCCGGATCCGGACAGGCTGAGATCGCCGCCGCTCAGGGTGATGAGCGTGAGGAACGCGCCGAGCGCGATCCCGGGCCAGGCCCGGATGCCCAGGTACAGCAGGGCGGCCAGCGAGATCCCCGTGGGCGGCCAGAGCGGGGAGACGATCGCGCCCTCCACCTCCACCTGCCTGAGGAGTCCGAGCCGCCCGGAGAAGTAGTAGGCGGCGGCGATGCCCAGGATCCGCAGCACGGCCACGGTCCGGCGTCTGGTTTCCTGGCTGCGGATCACGCGTCTCATCAGACACCGCGCCCGGGGACGGGCGCAGGTGACACGCGCGGGGCCCCGCGTGGCGTGTCACCCGCCGTCGGGGGAGGCCGCCTCCCGGCTCGGGATCTCGTTACGGAGCACGAGAACGGCCGCGTCGTCCTCGTGACCGGTCAGCCCGGCCGCCCGCAGCACCCGGTCGGCCAGTTCCTCCGCGGAGGCACCGGCATGGGCACTCACCAGGCGCCGTACCTCCTCGAGCCCGTCACCGATCGACAACGAGGGGCCCTCGATCACTCCGTCGGTCAGCAGGACGAACGCGCCGTCGACGTCGAGCGTGCGCCGGGTCACCGGATAGCTCTGCCCGCTCTGGATGCCCAGAGGGAGCCCCCCGGCGTCCGAGGTGATGCCCGAGCGGCCGTCGGAGGTCGCCCACACACCGGCCACATGGCCGGCGCGCGCCCCCGACAGCTCCCGGGTCACCGGATCGAACCGGAAGAACGAGCAGGTGGCGAAGAGACTGGAATCCATCGAGAGGATCAGGTCGTTGGTGCGGCTCAGCACCTCACCGGGATCGGCGACCGTGCTGGCGACGGCCCGCATCGCGATCCGGATCTGCCCCATGAAGGCCGCCGCCTCGACGTCGTGCCCCTGGACGTCGCCTATGGCGAGGCCGAGCGCCCCGTCCGGCAGCAGGAAACCGTCGTACCAGTCGCCGCCGATGTCCAGCCCGTCACGGGCGGGGGCGTAGCGGGCCGCGGTCCGGACCCCCGGGAAGGCGGGCAGATCCGCGGGGAGCATCTTGCGCTGAAGAGCCTGGGCCAGCTCCACGCGGGCCTGGTGCAGCCCTACTTCCTCCCGGGCGCGTGCCGTGAGGTGCTGCAAGGTGCTGAGCAACTCCTCGGCGCTCGCCGACCGGGACGTTCGACGCCGGTTCATGGGCCGCTCCGCGTTGCGTTCGTTCCTCGCATCCTATTTCGCCCCGGTGACCGGGGCGACTGCTGCGGCCCGGCCCCGCGGTGGGTGCGTCAGACCGCCCGGGAGAGCGAGTCGGTGAGCCGCCCGAGGGTTTCCCGCAGCGCGGAGACCTCCTGGACCGACAGGCCGGTGGCCCGGAGGACCGCGCGGGGGACGGGCAGGGCGCGCTCCCGCAGGTCCGTCCCGGAGTCCGTGAGGTGGACGGTGACCGAGCGTTCGTCCTCTGCGCTGCGCTCGCGCCTGACCAGGCCCGCGGACTCCAGCCTCTTGAGCAGCGGGGACAGGGTCCCGGAGTCCAGGTGCAGCCGTTCGCCGATGGTCTTGACCGGCAGGGGGCCCTCTTCCCAGAGCACCATCATCGCGAGGTACTGGGGGTAGGTGAGACCCAGATCCCGCAGTGCCCGGCGGTAGACACCGCCGAAGGCGCGGGAAGCGGCCTGGAGGGAGAAGCAGACCTGGTGGTCCAGGCGGAGCAGCTCGGTGTCGGGCAGCTCCGGGAGCCCGGGGGAGTGAGCCGGCGATGACGTCATGCCTCCCAGCCTAGCCTGTCGGCCGTAATTGGATTGTGCACAACTGAGTTGTGTGCAATCATTCTGGCGGCGGCCGGCTCGCGGTCGCCGTCGTACGGGAGAAGGTCACCGACATGGACGCGCTGTACACCGCCGCCGCCACCGCGAACGGCCGGGAGGGCCGGGCCGTCAGCTCGGACGGACGTATCGACCTCGCGCTCGCCCTGCCTCCGGCCCTCGGCGGCGACGGCGAGGGCACCAACCCCGAGCAGCTTTTCGCCGCCGGATACGCCGCCTGCTTCGCCAGCGCGATGGGCGCGGTCGGCCGGGAGATGAAGATCGACACCAAGGACGCCGCCGTGACGGCGGAGGTCTCGATCGGCAAGGACGGCGGCGGCTTCGGCCTGGCGGTCGTTCTGCGGGTCGAACTGCCGCGCGAACTCGAAGGCGAGACGGGCCGCCGGCTCGTCGAGACGGCGCACGCCTTCTGCCCCTACTCCAAGGCGACCCGGGGCAACATCGACGTCCAGCTCATGATCGAATAGCCGCTGCCGTGCTTCTCCCGCCGCTCGCTCGGCGGGAGAAGCGGACCTCTTCGCCGGTCCGCCCACGGCGGAGGTCGCGCACCGCGTACACTCGGCTCCCGTTTCCGCTGATTGGCGGGCATGGACCGATGGATGGGCATTTCGACGTGAGTTTCACCGACAAGACCGAAGCACCGATCTACGCCGGCCTCGTGGAGGAGCAGGGCGACGTCCCGGCCGAGGTGCGGCGGGTCGCCGAGGAGACCCTCCGGGAGGTGGACCGCGCGCTCGACTTCAGCTCGGTGCGGCCCCCGGCCGCTTTCCGGTAGAGCGTGGAGCCACGGCGCGCCACGCCCTCCCGCGACCGTCCCGCCGGGCACCCGGTCCGGCGGGAGCCCTCACCTCTGGAGCACCGCGTGACCCTCATCCCGCCCGGCGCGCGGACCGTCCTCTTCCAGGGCGACAGCATCACCGAATGCGGCCGGCTGTCGGACCCGGACAACCCCCTGGGCCACGGATACGCCTCGATGGCGGCCGACCTGGTCCGCGCCGCGCGGCCGGACAGCGGCATCACGTTCGTCAACCGGGGCGTCGGTGGCGACCGCGTGGCCGACCTGCGCGCCCGCTGGCAGGCGGACACCCTCGACGTGGAGCCGGACGTGGTGTCCGTCCTCGTCGGCGTCAACGACACCTGGTACCGCTACCGTGCCGGGGAGACCACCCCGGCGGACGCGTACGAGGACGACTACCGGTTCCTGCTCACCCAGGTCCGCGACCGTTCGGACGCCCGGCTGGTCCTCGTCGAACCCTTCCTGGTCCCGGTGACGGCCGAGCAGTGGGAGTGGCGTACGGACCTCGACCCCAGGATCCAGGTGGTCCGCCGGCTCGCCGAGGAGTTCGACGCCGCGCTGCTGGCCGCGGACGGCCTGCTCAACCAGGCCGCGCGCACCGCGGGCGGACCCGGACGGATCGCCGGTGACGGGGTCCATCCGACGCCGCTGGGACACACCCTGCTGGCGCGGGCCTGGGCGGCGCTGGCGCGGCCGTAGAACCGACGGCCGGAGTGCGCGCCGCCGCCCTCCGGCTGTGGCTCCGGGCCTCAGGCGACGAGAACCCTCGCCCAGACGGTCTTTCCGGGGCCGGTGGGGGACCAGCCCCACGAACTGCTCAGCGCGTCGATGATGCGAAGTCCGCGACCGCGTTCCAGGAACCCCTCGTCCTCACGCAGCACGGGCGCGTCGGGACTCGGGTCGTTCACCGCGCAGACGAGCGCCCCCTCCTGCCGGGCCAGACCCAGCCAGGCCGCCGGAAGGCTCACCGGACGGCCCGAGGGCGGCAGCGCGTGACAGACGGCGTTGCTCGCCAACTCGCCCGCGACCAGGGCCATGTCGTCGGCGCAGGGCGCGGACTCCAGTCCCCACCGCTCCAGGGAGTCGCGGACGAACGCCCGCGCCCGCCGCAGACTCTCCGGACCCGCGTCCAGGCCGTGCGTCGCGAACCGGGTGGCGGCGATGCCGAGATCTCTCGCCCATCTCTCCTGCGGTACGCCGTCATTTTCGGCCAGATCCGTGCAGCGGGCCGCTGCTTCCGGACGGGATGCGTTCTCCGCGTGCATGCGCACTGATCACCCTTCGGTGAAAGGCCGCTTCGTGGTGCCGTGTTCGTGTGCCGTGGGGGCCGGACGGGCACTAGTATCCTCGCCGTCCGCGCACAGGTGCAATTGCATCCGGAATTGCACCCGGTGGTGTGAGCAGGAAACATCTGTTCACCCCCGCCGCGCCCGGCTCCCGTGCCGGGGGCGTCCCGGCCGACTGTCACGAAGGAATGGACCGTATGCAGCACATCGACAACGGTGTCCCCGCCCACTCCCTGACCGACGTGGAGTGGGTGAAGAGCCACCACAGCAACCCCAGCGGCAACTGCGTCGAGATGGCCCTGCTTCCCGGAGGAGAGGTGGCCGTACGTAACTCACGGCACCCCGAGGGGCCCGCACTCGTGTACACGGGCGACGAGGTGCGCGCCTTCCTCGCCGGCGTCAGGGACGGTGACTTCGACCGCATGATCGGCTGAAAGCGGACCGCACGTGCGTGCGTGAGCACCCTGTTGCAGGGCTCCTGATGGCACACTGGCGTTCTGACGCCCGCCATCAGGAGCCCGCATGCCCGGCATCGAACCGCTTCAGCCGTCACGGAAGCCGACGCTCGCCCCGGCAACCCCACCAAGTCCCACAGTCCTACGGCTCGTTCTGGGCGCCGAGCTCCGCAGGATGCGCACCCAGGCGGGCATCACCCCGGACGTCGCCGCCACCTGCATCCGCTGCTCCACGGCGAAGATCAGCCGCATGGAGACAGGTCACTCCCCGTGCAAGGAGCGCGACGCCGCCGACCTGCTCGCGCTCTACGGCGTCACCGACCCTCACCGGACGGCGGAGTTCGTCGACCTGGTGCGCAAGGCGGGCGAGCGCGGCTGGTGGCGCACGTACGCCGACGTCCTGCCCGACTGGTTCGAGCCCCTGGTCGGGCTGGAGGAGGCCGCGGCGTCCATCCGCACCTACGAGAGCCACTACATCCCGGGGCTCCTGCAGACCCCCGACTACGCCCACGCCGTCGTACGCTCCGGGCACGCGATCGAGCCGGAGGAGATCACCCGGCGGCGCGTGGAACTGCGTCTCAAACGCCAGGAGTTGCTGCACCGCACCGACGCGCCCAAGCTGTGGGTCCTGCTGGACGAGGCGGTCCTGATGCGCCCGACGGGCGGCGCCCGGGTGATGAGCGCGCAGCTTGCCCACCTGCTGGAGATGACCGAACTGCCCCATGTGATCGTGCAGGTGGCGCCCTTCGCCGTGACCGCCCACACGTCACCGGGCAACGGCATCACCTACCTGCGGTTCGCCATGGCCCAGCTGCCCGACGTCGCCTACGTCGAGCACCTGACCAACGCCACGTCGGTGAACAAGCGGGAGAGCACGGACGAGTACCGCTGGATCCTGGACTCCCTCAGCGCCCAGTCCCCGAACCCCGTCCGGAGCAGGGACCTGCTGAGGCTGGCACTCGCCCGCTACTCCTGACCGGCGTCGGCCCGGCTCACCACTTGCGTCCGACGCCCCCGTACTCGATCCACTCCTGAGTCGCCTGCTTGGGCGCCAGGTCCGAGTCCGGCCGCCAGGTGGACACCTCCACCAGGCCGGGCGGCAGCACTTCCAGCCCTTCCAGGAAGACGTGCACGTCCTCGGGCCGGCGGACCTCGCCCCACTGGTTCCCGGTGCTCTTCGCCATGTAGTCCGTGACGAAGTCGCGGGTGGCCGCGTCCTCGCTGACGAGCTGGCACACCACCAGGAAGCTCCCCGGTGCCAGCCGGTCGGCCACACGGCGCACCAGCCCGGCCGGGTCGTCCGAGCCGGGGATGCAGTGCAGTACGGAGACGAACAGCGCCGCCACCGGCTCGTCGAAGTCGATCAGCCGGACCACCTCGGGATGCCCGAGGATCCCGTCCGTGTCCCGCATGTCGGCCTGGATGACCGCCGTCCTGTCGTTCTCCTCAAGTATCGCGCGGCCATGGGCCAGGACGATGGGGTCGTTGTCGATGTACACGACCCGGGACGCGGGGTCCACGAGCTGGGCCACCTGGTGGACGTTGTCCTGGGTGGGCAGACCGGATCCGTGGTCGATGAACTGCCGGACTCCGTACTCGGACGCGAGATGGTGGACGACACGGCGGAGGAACCGCCGGTTGTTCACCGCCAGGACCTTGGTGCTCGGCACCCGCTCCAGCAGTTCCTCGCACGCGACCCGGTCGGCGGGGTAGTTGTCCTTGCCGCCCAGGTAGTAGTCGTACATCCGCGCGACACTCGGCACGTTCACGTCGATGTTCTTCGGAATGGAGGTGTCCCCGTTACTCATCCAGCCCTCGCCCGTTCTCAAGATTCGCAGCCGTGAGAGGTCATGCTAGGGACCTGATCCGGGGGCGGACAGTCCTCCAAGGAGTGAGGAAGGGGGTACGGCGGCGAATCGGCCAACCCCGGCGCCGGCGGGACGGCGCGCAGGTGCCCGGCACACGGCGCCCCTGAGCCGCGCGCCGATGTCCGTGCCCCCTGTATGAGGGGGAAAGTCCGCCTGGTCACGGGAGGGATGGCCGGTTCCCGGGCAGTCTCCGGCCACCGGCCGGTGCGCTCCCGGCAACGACCGCCACGGCGGCGCCTGTTCAATGCGGCCGGAAATCGCCGGGTGTCCAGGGGCTGCTTCCGTCCGCGTGGCACAGGCGGATCCCGCCGGACCGGCGCACTATCGTGGGCGACATGTCCGCCCCTGAGCTGATCCGTATCGTCTCCCGCGACTCACCCATGGCCCTGGCGCAGGTCGAGCGCGTCCGGGCCGAACTGGCCGCCCGGTACCCGTCCGTCCGCACGGACGTGGTCCCGGTCAGGACGACCGGAGACACCTGGCTGGGCGACCTCTCACAGGTCGAGGGCAAAGGCGCCTTCACCAAGGAGGTCGACGCCGCCCTCCTCGCCGGGGACGCCGACCTCGCCGTGCACTGCGTCAAGGACATCCCCGCGGACCGGCCCCTCCCGGCCGGTACGACGTTCGCCGCGTTCCTGGAGCGGGACGACATCCGCGACGCCCTCGTCCACCCGGACGGCCTCACCCTCGACGAACTGCCCCCGGGTACCCGCATCGGCACGTCGTCCGTCCGACGCGCCGCCCAACTCGCGGCGGTCCGGCCGGAACTGCGCTGTGTGCCGTTCCGGGGCAATGCCAACCGGCGGCTCGCCAAGCTCGCCGCGGGCGAGGCCGACGCGCTCCTGCTCGCCGTGTCCGGCCTGCGCCGCATCGGCCGTACCGACGTCATCAGCGACACGCTCGGCACCGAGACCATGTGCCCGCCGATCGGAGCCGGCGTCCTCGCCCTCCAGTGCCGGGAGGACGACACCGAGACCATCGACGCCGTCGCCCCGCTCAACCACCCGGACACCTACCGGGAGATCACGGCCGAGCGCATGTTCCTCCATGTGCTCCAGGGCCACTGCAACTCCCCGATCGCGGGATACGCCCGAGCTCAACGCAACGGGGAACTCTCGCTGCGCGCCTGTGTGTTCACCCCGGACGGCAAGACGGTCCTCAACGCACACGAATGGGCCGGTCCCCTCGACCCGGCGACCCTGGGCACCTCGGTGGCCGTCACCCTGCTCCGGCAGGGCGCGCGTGAACTGATCGACGGCATCGCCCACTGACCGGGCCGACCGCCGGCGGAACACGCCACGGACGCCGGGGTCACGGGCTCCGCGCCGGTTCCCAGACCGAGCAGTCATGGGCGAACAGCACGCGCCGGGGATCGAATTCGGCCAGGCGGTCCACCCAGGGCCGGTACGCGGGAAGAGGCGGCTCGACGCCGTCGAGCGCGGCCTGCCGGGCCAGCACGTCCGAAGCGAACCGCGACGCGAAGTCGTGTGCCTGCCCGGCCAGCACGACGGTGCCGTCCGGCTGCCGGACGACCAGCGACTGGTGCCCTGCCGTATGGCCCGGCGTCGGGACGATCCGGACGCCGGGCCAGACCTCGCTCTCACCGTCCAGCTCCTCGTGAACGGCACCGGGAAAGTCGACGAGGCCGTCCACCGTGTAGCCGCCGTGCCGCGCGGCGGACAGCTCCGCGCGCTGGACCAGCACCGGAACGCCGGCCAGCAGCGGATTCCCCCCGCAGTGATCGAAGTGGAGATGGCAGTTGACGACGACGCCGATGTCGGCGAGGGAGACCCCCGCCGCCGACAGGGCCTCGCGGAGGGCACGCCGCCGCGGCCGGTAGTGGGCCTCGGTCTCCGGGCCCGCGTCACCCATACCTCTGTCGAAGAGAAGCAGACCCCGCTCGTGGCCGACCAGATAGGCGAGCACGGGCTCGACCCGGGGCGCCGGGCCGCCCGTCTCCGAAGACGGCCTGACGAAAGAACCCAGATCGAGCCGGCGCACCGTCAGCTTCGTTCCCATACGGCCAGCATGGCAGCGCCCACGCCGCCCCACGTTCCACTTCGCCGTCAGCAGATCCGCCCCGAGCCGCCGGCGACGGCGACAGCGACGGACGACCGGAGCACCCGGAGGGACCGGCCGACGACCGGAGCGGCCAGGCGGCGGAGCGTCCGGCCACCGGGCGGCATGCCGAACCGGCCGGTGACGACCACGCCGGGTTACCGTCGATCCCGTGAACGGTGACCGTGATCGCCGAGGGTGGCTCCCGTGTTACCTCAGCGGGGCGGTGTTCGCCGTGTGCATGGCCGGCACCACCCTGCCGACTCCCCTCTACGGCCTCTACCAGGACAAGTTCGGGTTCTCCGAGCTGACCGTGACCATCGTCTACGCGGTGTACGCCTTCGGGGTCATCGGCGTCCTGCTGCTGGCCGGCAACGCCTCCGACGCCGTGGGCAGGCGGCCGGTCCTCCTGTGGGGCCTGGGATGCGCGGCGGCGAGCGCCGTTTGCTTCCTGTGCGCCACCTCGCTCGGATGGCTGTACGTGGGCCGGCTGCTGTCGGGACTGTCCGCCGGACTGTTCACCGGGGCGGCCACCGCGTACGTCATGGAACTGGCCCCCGGCAGGGGCTCCTCGCGGGCCACCCTCGTCGCGACGGCCGCCAACATGGGCGGGCTGGGCTGCGGGCCGCTCCTCGCGGGCATCCTCGCGCAGTACGCCGCCTGGCCGCTGCACCTGCCCTTCGCCGTGCACCTCGCCCTGCTGGCCGCTTCGGCCCTCCTCCTGCTGGGCCTGGAGGAGACCGTCCGCGAACGGCGGCCCCTGAGCACCGTCCGCCCGCAGCGGCCCGGCCTGCCGCCCGAGGTCCGGTCGGTCTTCAAACCCGCCGCGCTCGCCTCCTTCGCGGGATTCGCCCTGTTCGGAGTGTTCACCTCGGTCAGCCCGGCCTTCCTATCCGAATCCCTGGACGTGGACAACCACGCCGTGAGCGGGCTGATCGTCGCGCTGGCCTTCTTCGCCTCGATCGCCGGACAGGCCGCGGTGGGCCGGTTCGGCGTGCGGCGGTCACTGCCGCTGGGCTGCGCCGCGCTCCTGATCGGGCTCGCACTGCTCGCGGGCGCGTTGCGGTGGCAACTGCTGCCGCTGATCGTGGTGAGCGCGCTCGTCGGCGGCGCGGGCCAGGGGCTCGCGTTCCGGGCCGCCCTGTCCGGGGTCGCCGGGGCGTCGCCCGCCGACCGGCGCGCGGCGGTGATCTCGACACTGTTCGTGGTGGCGTACGCGGGCATCTCGCTGCCGGTGATCGGCGTGGGAGTCCTTTCGGGCCCGATCGGTCTGGAGAGCGCCGGACTGGTGTTCATCGCCTGCATGGCCGTCCTGGTCGCCGCCGCCGGCGTCTACCTGCTCCGGCGTCCGGCGGACACGAGCGCCTGACGGCCGGGCACCTCCGGCGCCGGGCGGCCGCAGCGGCCCCCTCACCTGCCGCTCCACGGCACACGGGCCGAGCGCCCGTGCGCCGTGGAGGAGTGGGGGAGTGGTGGAGGCGGCCGGTGACCGAACCGCCGCCGGCCCCATGGACCCGTCAGTGCCGCTCGGACGGGGTGAGCCTCAGCACCGTCCCCTCGGCGTTGCCCGAGACGACGAGAGAACCGTCCGGTGCGGCGGCGATCCCGGCGAAACCGGGGGCCAGCCCCGGCAGCCCGTGGGAGAACAGCTCGGACTCCGTGTCCGTCGCGGAAGCCACGGGCCGGGGTGCCGTCCCGATCGGCAGATCCTCGGCCTCGACCCAGCTCGCCGCCGTGGCGAGCGAGATACCCCGCAGCCCGCGGCGCCCCGTCTCCACCGTGTACAGGATGTCGCCCTGGACCGTCAGACCCTGGGGAGCGGCGAGCCCTTCGGCGACCACGGCCGTCGTCGCGTCCGGCTCGATCCGGAACACGGCACCCGCCCGCTCGTCACTGACGTAGACCCGCCCCGCCGCGTCGAGCGCCACATCCGTCGGGCACCCGATCCCTTCGGCGAGCACGGTGACGGTGTCGTCCGCCGCGACGGACAGGACACGGCCCCCGTCCGCCTCGGCGACGACGAGCGAGCCGTCCGGACCCACCGCGACGCCCAAGGGCCGCCTCAGCCCACGCACCCGCGTACGGAGGGACCCCGTACCGGGATCGAGGGTACGGACGTCCCCGAACTGCGAGGTCAGGTGCAGGAGTTCGCCGTCCGCCACGATGCCGTGGACGAAGGGTGCCAGAAGGTGACTGGTCACGTCTTGCTCCTCGCTCCCGCGCGCCTCGCCGTGGTCACTCCCCGGGGACGGGGGACCAGGGAGGACCGGGGAGTCCGGATCGACCGGGAGGGGCGCGGACGGTCCGGCCACCCGGTAGTGGTCGGCCGCGTACACCGTGCCGCCCAGGTCGATCGTGATCCCGTACGGACCGTCGAAGCCGCGCGGCACGATCGTCCGGGTCCGTCCGTCCGGGCTCATCTCGGTGATGCCGCCGCTGGCGTAGCTGGAGACGAACATCCGGTTCTCCGCGTCGAAGGCCGCGTTGTCCAGCCCCACCACCCCACTGGTCACCTGTGTCCGGGACCCGGTGCCGTGCAGGTCGATCCGGGTCACGATGCCCTCGGGTCCCAGCGACAGCACGTGCAGCACCCCGCCCCGGTCGAAGCGGACCGCGACCGGCCGGTCCACCCGGTCCGCGACCATCTCGGGCACCCCGCCGTCAGGGTGAAGGCGCCAGATCTGACCGGTGACCATGTGCGGGTAGTACAGGCAGCCGTCCGGACCCCGCTGCATCGCGTTGCCCAGCGCGAGTCCCTCGGCGAGCACGACCGGCTCACCGCCGTCCGGGAAGAGCTCCAGCAGCCTGCCGTCCATCTTCATCTCGTTGACGAACAACCGGTCGCCGATACAGGTGATGCCGTTGGGGTTCTCCATCCCCTCGCACACCAGCGTGTACTCGCCCCCGGGCCCGCGCCGCCAGACCCGCCCCGGGACCAGGTCGGCGATGTACATCGAACCGTCCGCGCCGAAGGCGAGGTCGTCCGGCGACCGGACCGGACCGTCCGCCGGTACGACCACGTCGAGGCCGCCCCCGGCGAGGTCCAGCGCGCTGATCCGTCCTCCCAGGAACTCGGCGACGTACAGCCGCCCGTCCGGACCGAACGCGATGCCGTTGGACCCCCACAGCGGGTTGGCGGGATTGAGCGCCTCCACCGGCCGGCGCCCTTCCGGGAGACCGGTCCGGTGCCCGTTCCCGGCGTCGTACCCGCCGGGGTACGCGGACGTCGGAACGTCCGTCCCGCGCGGCCCTCTCATTCCGCCTCCACCATGACGTCGTCCAGGCCGTCGCCCTCGCGCCAGTCCCTCAGCAGCGCGTGGAAGGCGACCGGACCGTCGCCGTACGACTCGCTGCGCTCCCGCGGCTTGCCCTCGTTGTTGTAGTAGCCCGGCGTGCACTCCGCGTGGAACGCGTGCAGGCTCGCGGCCTTCCGCCGGATCGTCGCCACCCACGCGTCCTGAGCCTCGGCCGTCGGCTCCACCCACCGGGCGCCGCGCTCACGCGACCGCGCGATGACCTGGGCGACGTGCGTGGCCTGCTCGTCGAGGATGTGCACGTAGTTGACGGAACTCGCGTTCTGGAGCGGCCCGAGCTGGAAGAAGTTGGGGAAGCCGTGGCTGTAGAACCCGTGGAGGGTCTTCGGGCCCTGGCTCCAGGTATCCAGCAGCGAGACACCGTCCCGTCCGTACACCGGGAGCTTCCCGGCGAGTACGCCGGATACCCCGACCTCGAAGCCGGTGGCGAAGACGACGCAGTCCACCTCGTACTCGACCCCGCCGACCACCACGGCGTCGTGCGTGAACCGTTCCACTCCGTGGCTGTCGGCGGTGTCGACCAGGGTGACGTCCGGCCGGTTGAACGTCTGCAGATACATGTCGCTGAAGGTGGGCCGCTTGCACATGTAGCGGTACCAGGGCTTGAGCTTCTCGGCGGTCTCGCGGTCCTTCACGACGTCGTCCACGCGGGAGCGGATCTGGTCCATCTTCTGGAAGTCGGCCAGCTCGTAGGCGCGTTCCCGTTCCTCCGCCGGGATGTCCGCGTAGCTGTTGGTGGGAATGAGCTTCTCCTGGAGCCGGGCGGTGCTCGTCCAGGCGTCGTCCACCAGGTCCTCCTCGACCGTGGCCCCGGTGACGACCCTGAGGAAGTTGTCCATCCTGCGGCGTTGCCAGCCGGGCTCCAGCGACGCCGCCCAGGCCGGGTCGGTGGGCCGGTTGGCGCGCACATCGACGGAGGACGGCGTGCGCTGGAAGACGTACAGGTGCTGGGCGTCGGCACCGAGGTGCGGGACGACCTGGATGGCGGTCGCGCCGGTCCCGATGAGCGCGACCCGCTTGTCCGCCAGCCCCGAGAGGCCGCCGTTCTGGTCGCCGCCGGTGTAGGCGTAGTCCCACCTGCTGGTGTGGAAGGTGTGACCCTTGAAGGTCTCGATGCCCGGGATCCCCGGCAGCTTCGGCCGGCTGAGCGTCCCGCTGGACACCACCACGTAGCGTGCCCGGATGCGATCGCCCCGGTCGGTGGAGACCGTCCACCACCCCGCGGCGTCGTCCCAGCGCAGTTCCGTGGCCTCGGTCTGGAAGCAGGCCTCGCGGTACAGGTCGAAGTGGCGGGCGATCGCCTGCGCGTGCTCGCGGATCTCCTCGCCGGGCGCGTACTTCCACTTCGGTACGTAGCCGACCTCCTCCAGCAGGGGCATGTAGGTGTAGGCGTCGATGTCGCAGTGGATGCCCGGATACCGGTTCCAGTACCAGGTACCGCCGAAGTCCGCGCCCTTCTCGATCACCCGGACCGATACGAGGCCCGCCTGGCGCAGCCGTGCCCCGGCGAGCAGGCCGCCGAACCCGCCGCCGATGACCACCGCCTCGACGCGGTCGTCCAGCGGCTCGCGGGTGAAGTCCGCGTCGGCATGGGGGTCGGCGTCGTACGAGCCGAACTCACCGCTGGTGGCCCGGTACTGGGCGCTGCCGTCCGGGCGTATCCGCCGGTCGCGTTCGGCACGGTACTTCTGCCGGACGGCCTCAAGGTCGAAGCCCAGGTTGTGTGCTTCCTGGGCGGGACCGGGGGAGGCGTCGGGGGTGGGCATGCGTGGCCTCATTCCTCTGGGGAGCGGGGTCGGGGGCTGGGATCGCCGCCCGGACGGCTGCGGGGTACGTACCGGGCAGGGGTAGGGCCGCCGGGCGCGACGGTCGCGTCGTACGGCCGCCGAGGAACACGGTGGCGACCGGGCCGGCCGGGGAGCGGGAAAGGGGAGCCGGGGGCGGCGATGTGCACCGTACATTCTGAGTGCAGCTTACATATCGTGTGGTCGATGCATATCGCGGTGAAGGGGGAGAGGGCACAGAGGTGTCGTGAAACGAACGGCGGGCCGGTCGTGCCGAGGGGCACCGACGCGCTCCGGCTCGCGTGGGCGGCATGGCCCGTCGGGCCGGCCGGCCGCTGGGACGCGGAGGTGCGGCCGGTGTCCGGCAGCGGGGAGGATGGCCGAAAGTGATGGTGCCAAGGCCGGGGGAGCGTCACCCGTTTCCCACCGGCCCATGTCCCGAGCGACCAGCGCCGGCCGGCCGGTTCCGGCACCGCTCCGGCTTCCAGTCGCACCCGGGTCGGTCCGCCGGCCGGGTGACGGTCTTACCGGAGCCCGGGGCCTCGGACGTGTCCAGCCGGGCCGGCCGTCGTTGACCAGGGCATGAACCTGCGGTCGATGTCCCTCGCGCTCGTTGCCCTGCTGAGTACCGCCGGCTGCGTCACCGTACCGGCCGACCCGCACCGGCCCGGCGCCGCCCCGTCCGGCCTCTCCCGCAACATGCCCGCCGCCCAGGCGTCCACATCAGCCACCGCGCCTCCGCTCGTCCACGACGTCCTGGGCAGGACCGACGGCAAGCCGCGCAACGGGGACGCGGAGAAGGGGGCGAAGGAGCCGGCCCCGGACCCGCGGCCCGGCGCCGCCGCTCCGCATGTCCGACCGGAGACCCGCGACCAGCAGAGCCACCCTGCCCCGGGCCTCCCGGCGCCGCTCCGCACGAGGCCGCCGGTCCGGCTGGCCGACCCTCACCAGCCCTACGACATGCGTTCGGTCTGTGCCGCGGGGCGGGGCGTCGCCTCCACCGACATCCTCGACCTCTGCCGCACCGCGTACGGCCGTTGACGGTACGTCACCGCGGGCGCCGGTGGCCGGTGGCCGGCGTCGGTGGTCGAGGCGATCCGTGCGGCACGCCTGCGGGTGCTATGGGTGTGTGCCGGTGCGGTCGGCCTGTGGTCAATCCCTGTGCGTGGCACCCAGCCGGACCAACTGCCCACCGTCGCAGTAGCTGACCGTCCCACCCTTGTCGGGCTGACCGAAGGCCCGGCAGTCCGACCGGCCCTCCCACAGCACCTTGCCGCGGTCGACGTAGACCAGCCGGTCGCCGTCCTGCCAGAAGTTCCGGCCGATGGCGCGTGAGCCGGGGCCGAGCCCGGCAGGCCGGTCCGACCGGCCGGAGTCCTCGCTCAGGGCCCGGTCGGCGCGGCCCTGAGCACGGACGGTCTCCCGCCCCGTTCCCTCGGAGACGAGGTACTCACCGGGCGCGAGACGCCGTCCGGGGTGCAGCGTGCCGAAGTACGGATCGACCACCAGCGCCCCGTCCTTGTCCGGCAGGACCATCGTGTGACCGACGTACAGCGGGATCCGCCGGTCCCACCGGCAGCCGGTCTCCGGATCACGTGGTGCCTGGGGCTGGTCCCAGACGAAGTCGTGACGCCAGCCCCGGTCGCCCTCACCGGAACCGCTGCCGCTCGCCAGCACGGTCGCGCGGCAACTCCCCACGGCCGGCGCCGTCACCGTGACCGTACGGTCGTGGTAGCGAGCGATCCGGTCCACGGTGCCGGACGGCGGCCGAAGCCCCGTTTCCCACCGGACGGCCCCGTCCTCCAGCCCGACCGTGCCGACGCGGTCGCCGGTCACCAGGTACGGCGGGCAGTACGTACGGAGGCCGGACTCCGGGGCGAGGGCGTCACCACGGCACGAGTCCAGCACCTTCACGGGTCCGGGCACCGTCCGGGACCACAGGCGCCCGCCCGACCCGATGTTCCATCCGGTGAGACGGCAGCTCTTCGCGGTGCAGGTCGTCGTGAGCAGTACCGCCGTGGAGATGTCCTGAGGCAGCGACACCCGGGTCCCAGGCGGCAGTTCACGCCGCCAGGCGACGGTTCCCCGGTACGGGTCGAGCGAGGCGACGGAGGAAGGCCCCGTCCGCCCCTCGCGTCCTCCCACGAGCACCGTCGTCGTCCCGTGGGTGAGCGCGGAATGCGGCTCGCCGGGCTGACGGGACGTCAGCGCGAATTCGGCCTGGAGCTCCGTACGCCAACCCGCCCGCTCGCCGTCCCGGAGCCGCGCGACGGACCTGCCTTCGCCGAAGAGACCCGCCTCGGGCAGGATGACCGCCCAGGTGCCGTCCTGTCCCGGCCGCACCGGCACAGGCTCCCGGGACAGTTCGGTGGGCACCGACCGGCCGTCGCCGAACATGGGCGGCTGCGGCGCGAAACACCCGGATGTCACGAGCCCCGCCATCGCGATGAGCAACCCTCGGCGCAGGACCCCCGTCATCCCCGTACCTCCACAGTCTCAGAACTCACGTCAGAACCCGGCACGGCGCCGCACGACCGCTCACGGTCGAGGCGGCACTCCGGCTGCCGCACATTGTGCCGTCGGACGCCACGGGGCCGGGGCCTTGGCCCGTATCGCACGAGGAACCAGGAAGAATGGCCCCGGAGGCCCGGGGTAGGGGGCGTGGGTACGAGCCCACACGCGTGACCACGTGGAAATGGAGACGGCCGATGCTGATGGCGCACCCCGCGATCCTCCGGAACCTGATCGAGGAGTACGACACGCTGCGGATCCTGGACGCCGGGAGCAGCGGTGCGGCGGTCCGGCAGCGCATGGACGACATCACCTACACGCTGTGCGTGTCCACCGGCACCCGAGACATAGACACGGCCCTGATCGCCGCCCGTCACCAACTGCCCGGTGCCCGCCCCGAGGACGACTCGGTCCTCACCGCGTGACGGGCCGGACCGGCACGGGGCCCGGCCACGGGAGCTTCCGGGGGCCCGTGGACGGTCACACAATCCTCACGCGACCAAGCGCTGGCGGAGCGGTGTCGGGCAACGCGGAGAAGGAAGCCATTTCTCCCCGGGGAGCCTTCCGTGATAGCTGTCGTCTTCCTCCTGCCGCCCTTCCTGCTGGTCTCCGTGGTCCTCCTGGGTCGCTACGAGGACCGCATACTCACCACGGCCGACGCACCACACCGTGCCGACCGTCGCCATCTGCGGCTCGTGTCCTCGGAGCAGGGGCAGGAACCCGCCTGCCACACGGAGGACGACGGCGCCCGGACCGTCCGGCGGAGTCCCCACCGGCAGGCGGCGTGACCCGTCCGCCCCACCCCGCCGTGTCCTGGGCGGGCTGTTCCCCGGTCCCTAGCGCCGGTGGCTGTCGCCCATGGTGGGAAGGGAGTTGTGTGCCGTACGGGAGTTGAAGGAGCCCCGGGACTCATGTGCCCGCACCCGGGCCTCTTGTTCGATGAGCAGCCCCTCCGCGGTCTCCGTTGGAGCGTGATTCCGTCTCCCGATGACGACGATCAGCAGGACGGCGACCACGCCCAGCAACGAGAACAGCACCAGCAATGCCACCATGAGGCCCCCCGGACAGAATGTCGGCTCGCGCCGAGCACCGCTCTTGAGGAGAGGTTAGCCGTTCGGGGACCGAAGTATGCCCGGGAAGGCCAAGTACCTCGCCCCCGGGGCTCCGCCGACGGCCCGGAACGTCGCACGTCGAGGGCGCGACGAAGGTGCCACAGTGGGCGGGTGGCGCGCGGCGCCGCCACGTCCGGCGCCGCGGCCCAGGCCCGTCCGCAGCGCAGGAAGGAACACCCTTGTCCGAGTCACCTCGGCCCACCGGTAACCCGCCCCACCAGAACGTCACGTTCCCCAGCTCCGGGACCACCGCCCACGGCTACCTCGCCCTGCCGCCCTCGGGGCAGGGCCCCGGAGTCATCGTCATCCAGGAGTGGTGGGGGCTGACGGACCACATCACCGACGTCACCCGGCGCCTGGCCGAGGAGGGATTCGTCGCGCTGGCCCCCGATCTCTACGGCGGAAACGTCGCGCACGACGAGCAGGAGGCCCTGCGCATGATGCGCGAACTGCCCGTCCGACGGGGCGTGGAGTTGCTCTCCGGTGCGGTCGACCACCTTCTGGACCGCCCCGAGGTCACCTCGGACACCGTGGGCGCCGTCGGCTTCTGCATGGGAGGGGGCTTCGTCCTGTACCTCGCCGCGGTGGAACCCCGGGTCAGCGCCGCGGTGCCCTTCTACGGGGTCATCCAGGGGGACATGCCTGACTTCTCCCGCCTGCGCGCGGACATCCTCGGACACTACGGTGAGCAGGACCGGTCCATCACGCTCCAGGCGCTCGGTGATCTGCGCCGAACGGTCAAGGAGCAGTCCGGCATCGACGCGGATCTGCGCACCTACCCGGCGGGGCACGCGTTCTTCAACGACACCCGCCCGGAGGCCTTCGCTCCGCAGGCCGCCGCCGAGGCATGGAGCGTCACCGTGGAGTTCCTGCGCGACCGGCTGACCTGATCCACAGGGTGGCGGGCGCGTGGGCCCCGGGCCGGAGGGGCGCGGGCCTCATGCCTGAGGAGCCCGTGCCCGGGGACCGGCCGCGCACGGCCGGTGGATTGTCAGTGGCGGCTCCTATCGTGGTGACACAGACAGAACGCCATGTCATCACGGGGGAACCATGTCCACGACCAACATCGTCGTGCCCGCGCACGCACTCCACCCCGCCGTCACCCACGGACCGACCCGCCGCGTCCTTTCGACGGCGGGACTGCCCGCGCGGCACGACCTGATCCGGTTCCGGCCGCTCGCCGAATCCCGGGTGGTGCCGGTGTCCGGGCTGCTCTCCGAGGGGGCGGATCCGGAGCGACTCCACCCGCACATCGCCGAGCTGCTGCTGATAGGACACCTGCGGTGCGAGGGGGACGACGCGCAGGGGGTCGTGCTCGACGGGGCCACCGGCCGTGTCTTCAGTATGGACCTCTTCGAGGACGAGCCCGCCCTCATCGAGGTCGTCCCCCTCGCCCCCTCCCTCGGCTCCCTGTGCCGGTTCCTCGCCTGCGCCGACGACCTCCGGTGCCTCGGAGGCCGGTTCGCCACGCTGGCCGGGCGGACCGGTCCCGGTGTGGTGGCGGAGGCGTCGTCACTGCTGACATCGGTCTTCACCGACGAGGACTGGGGCGACGACGGCTGGGGCAGTGCGGGCCCTCCGTCCACCTGGGACCACGCCTTGCCCGCGTTCTGGCGGATCGTTGCGCTCATCCGCCCCTTGGCCCTCGTCGCCGGCCCCGGGTCCGGCCTGCGGCTGGACCTGCCCCCGGATCTGCTGGACACGGAGTTCGGCGCTCAGGAGATGGTGCGTACCGCACCGGCCGGGCTGCCCGTGGCACTGGCGCACGAGCCGACCCGACGGTTCCTCACCGAGACCGGGCTGCCCAAGGTCGAGTCGATGTTCACTCTCTGGCGTGACTCGTCGCTGTTCCGGACCCTGGCGGAGTCCGGTGCCGGGGAGACCGGCCCGGAGGGGCGCACAGGAGTGCCCGGTCCCGGTCCGGGGACCGGCGCGCCCGGCAGCGCGGGGGACGGCATCGACGAGCGGCTCCCGCACGACGCGAAGCACCTGGTCTGCCTGGGCGGCCTGATACATGATCTCGAAGTCCTCATCGACGGCCGCACGGGCCTCGTCTCGCACCGCTTCTACGGCGAGGACACGACGACGCCCCTCAACGCCGACATATCCACGCTGGCGTTCACCCTGTGGATGTACAGCCAGGAGCAACGGCTCAACGACGAGCACGACTTCACCCGCGACTTCCACGACCAGCTCGCCGACGCCATGACCGAGGCCCTCGCATCGGTGGATCCGGTCGCCTGCCTGCCGTCGGCGGGCGAGGACGACTACCACTACTGGCCGGAGGTGTTCCACGACGAGGCGGGCGGGGTGCTCTGAACCCGAGGGCGGCACCGATGCCCGCGACGTGCGTCTTCACCCGTGCGGCGAGCGGCCGAGCGCGCCGCCGAAGCACCGACGGGGAGCAAATAGGGTTGAGACCATGTCTGCCAGGTTGAATCCCGCAAGAACCCGCACAGCGCTGCGCACATCAGCGCGCCTCTCCGCCGATCTGCTGCTGGTTCTGGTGATGGCCGCGGTCACACTGTGGGTCCTGGGCCGCATGTGGTCGGTCGTCTGGCCGCTCGTGGTCGGCCTCTTCATCACCACCCTGACCTGGCCCGTGGCGCGGTTCCTACGCGGGCGGGGCTGGCCCCCCGCGCTCGCCGCCGCAGCGGTGACCGTGCTGTTCCTCGCGGTCGTCGGGGGCATCGTGGCGCTGATCGCCGTGCCGGTGGCGTCCCAGTCCGGCCAGCTGACCGACGGTGTGGTCGCCGGCATCCAGAAGCTGCACGAATGGGCCGCCGGGCCTCCGCTGAACATCGACGACGCCCAGATCTCCCACGCCATCGACGCCGCGATCGACCGCATCCAGAACAGCCTAGGCAGCACGGTCACCACGGTCGTCACCGGACTGAGTACCGTGGTCAACGGGGTCGTCACCGCCGTCCTCGCGGTCTTCCTGATGTTCTTCTTCCTCAAGGACGGCCCGCGCTTCCTGCCGTGGCTCACCCGGCAGCTGCCCGGCAGGCTCGCCACCGACATCCCCACGGTGGCCGAGCGCGGCTGGGACAGCCTGGGCTCGTTCGTGCGGTCCCAGGCGTTCGTCGGTCTGCTCGACGCGGTCTTCATCGGTCTCGGACTGTGGGCCCTCGGCGTGCCGCTCGTGCTTCCGCTGTCGGTGCTGACCTTCGTCTCCGCGTTCGTACCGATCATCGGAGCCCTGTTCGCCGGCTTCGTCGCGGTCCTCATCGCACTGGTGTCGAACGGACTGACCGACGCGCTGATCGTGCTCGCGATCATCGTTGTCGTACAGCAGTTGGAGGGCAATGTGTTCCAGCCCATGATCCAGAGCCGGGGACTCGGCCTGCACGCCGCGGTGGTCCTGCTCGCGGTGACGCTGGGCGGCAGCCTCGCCGGGATTGTGGGAAGCCTGCTCGCGGTGCCGGTCGCGGGACTGGTCGCCGTGCTGTGGAACTACGTACGTGAACAGCTCACCGACCCGCCGCAGGAGACGGAAGGCGACGACCCGCCCGGCGACGCGGTCGCTTCCGCCTGAGTTCTGTCGGCCGAACTCGGGTTCTGGGAGGATGCCGCCCATGAGATACATCCGAAGGGGCCGTGCCTCGTAGAACACCGGCTTCACTTCGGCCGCGGGAACGCCGCTGGGGAAGCCCTTGGATGCGGTATCGCGATGTCCCAGGTCTGTCGGGAGCGGCGAATGCCGCTGTCCGCGTGCTCGAACGGGAGCGATTGTCTCCGGGCATCGTGGCGGTGGCGCTGAGCGTGTGGTCCGTGCGTGTCCACGGCACGAGGCGCCGGTGGAGACCATGGGAGGCGGAGTTCACTTGCCGCTGCTGCGGCGAGGGGTGGGCCCGGGACACGCTGCGAGATGCTCTGTTCATGCTTCCGCCGAGGGCCGCCGCCGAACTTCGGGAGCGGGTCGAGCGCCTGGACGCGGTGCTCCTCGGGCGCACGCATCACGAGCTGACAGCGGACCCGGAGTTGGCGTGGTGGCATCGCAGGTGCTGACCGCGTCCATGCCGCCCACCGGTCGTTGGCTCCGACGCGACCGGCCGGGGTGCCGACGGCGGGCCCTGTGCGCCGGAGGGCTGCCGTCGGCCTCCTCGCAGCGGATCAGGCGCGGTAGATCTTCCAGTCGGCGACGTCCGCGGCCCGGTTGTAGTAGGCGCTGGTGCACACGTGGTACTGCCCGGCCACGGTCCCGTTGCCGTTGGTTTCGAGGAACCCGCCGTTGTCGCCGTAGGTGTTCCACAGATGCACGATGTCACCGAAACGGATGCTCCGGTCGGCGGGTGCGGACGTACGGGCGAAGATGTGCCAGTTGCCGGTGCCGGAACCGCTGGCGCGTTCCCTGGCCGTGGACGTCAGCACGTCGTACTTGGCTCCGGACTGCTTCTGTCCGGCGGTCGCGTGTCCGTTGGTGTCGAGGTACCCGCCGTCACCACCGTAGAGGTTGCGCAGCTGGATGAGGTCGCCGCTGGTGACGGGGGTGCCGGGTGCCCTGCCGACGGCCGAGAGGACTTCCCAGGTGCCTGTGCCCTGTCCCCTGGTGGGGGATTCGGCGGTCGACACCCCGTACTTGGCGCCGGACGCGGAGGCGTGCCCGTTGGTGTCCAGGTAGCCGCCCTTGTAGTCGTTGAAGGCGTTCTGCAGGTAGATCTTGTCGCCGTACTTCAGTTCGCTCGCCATCGTTGCTCCTGGTGGATTCGGACAGCACGGTGCTGACATGTGGAACAACCAGGCCGTCCAACCCCACGGCATCGGCTGCCACGGCCAAGATGATGGCGAGAAAGAAGATCGACACGCCCGTGATCCGTCGGGGCGTCACCCTTACCGGTCAGGACTCCTGGAGCATTGACACGTGTGCCGACCGGGGGCGGGGGCCGGTGGGCCCGGCCGGCGACGGAAGGGCGTCGGACCCGGGTACGAGGAGCACGCGGCAGGGGCGAGGCCGCGAATCCACTGCCGGCTCCGAAGACGACGCGGCCGTCCGCGTACGTGAACCGCCAGGCGCACCTTCTCGTGTCCGTACCCCGGTCGAGACGGCTTCGAGCCGGGGCTCGGCGGGCCCCTCGTGCAGTGCTGGTGGGGCCCCTGGGCGACTCGACATTGGTATGGACATGTCCAACCGGTGGGTCTAGCCTCTCACTTGGTCTAGACCGCAGCGAATGCGCTGCCTCCGGTGACCGCTGCCCTGCCGTACCCATCCCCGCCGCTCCACCGGCAGGCGCACCGGAGGCCGCGCGTCCGCACAGCCATCCGGAACCCAGGACCATGGGAGCGCACTATGCGTAGAAAGATCACGTCGTTACTTCTCGGCCTCGGGATGCTCGGCGGCGCGTTCGTCGCCACCGCGGGCAGTGCCCAGGGCCACGGCTACACCGACTCACCCGTCAGCCGCCAGCAGTTGTGCGGCAACGGCACCGTCCGCAACTGCGGGCAGATCCAGTGGGAGCCGCCGAGCGTGGAGGGCCCCAAGGGGTTCCCCACCCGTGGTCCCGCGGACGGCCAGATCTGCGCGGGCGGCAACGGCCGGTTCTCCGAGCTCGACGACCCGCGCGGGGGGAACTGGCCCGCGACCACGCTCACCGCGGGCCAGAGCCACACCTTCCTCTGGCGTATCACCGCACGCCACGCGACGACCGACTTCCGCTACTACATCACCAAGGACGGGTACGACCCGACCAAGCCGCTGACACGGGCCGACCTGGACCCGCAGCCCTTCCTGACCGTGCCCTTCGGGGGGCGCCTCCCCGGTTCCACGGTCAGCCACGCGGGCGTCCTGCCGCAGAAGAGCGGCAAGCACATCATCCTCGGTGTGTGGACGGTCGCGGACACCGGCAACGCCTTCTACGCGTGCTCCGACGTGCGCTTCTGAGCCGCTCGGTCCGCTGTCCCTCCCGGCCTGTCGGCCGCCTCGTGCGGTGCCGGGCCGGGAGGGGTACGTGGCCCGCCCCGCGAGGACCGGCCGACCACCGCCGGAGGTGGCGGGCGGCACCTGGGCCACGCCTCGCCGGTCCGGCTGAACACCCTCGGCGGGAAGGGCCGCACCGGTTCACCGCCACGGCCGGCGCCCGCGCGTGTTCGTACGTGCTGGTGTACGTGGCCGTCCACACGGCTGCGCACACCCCCGGCTCCCTCGGACTCACCCCCCCCACTCACCCCCACCCACCCCCCATTCAACATCCGGCAGTGCTTCGAGGGCACAGCCCGCAGAAGGGAATCCCCATGCCCGGACGGAAGACAAGGCACGCGAGGAAGCCACGGAGAGCACGGTTCCTGGCTGTAGCACTGGCGGTCGCAGGAGTCGCCGCGCAGGCTCTGTTCGCGGCGGCGCCGAGCGCGACCGCGCGTGAGGACACCGCTCGGACGTCGGCCGCGGCCGCGAGCTGTGCGGTGAAGCCCCGGCCGCAGGGCAAGGTACTCCAGGGCTACTGGGAGAACTGGGACGGTGCCACGAACGGCGTCCACCCCCCGTTCGGCTGGACGTCGATCACCGATTCCCGGATCCCCGCTCACGGTTACAACGTGGTGAACGCGGCGTTCCCGGTCATCCGTTCCGACGGCACAGCGCTGTGGGAGAACGGCATGGACTCCACGGTGAAGGTGCCCACCCCGGCCGAGATGTGCCAGGCCAAGGAGGCCGGACTCACGGTGCTGCTGTCCATCGGCGGGGCGACGGCCGGGATCGACCTCAACTCCACCGCCGTGGCCGACCGGTTCGTGCAGACCGTGGTCCCGATCCTCAAGGAGTACAACTTCGACGGCATCGACATCGACATCGAGACCGGTCTCGTCGGCAGCGGCAACATCAACCAGCTCTCCGCCTCCCAGACCAACCTGATCCGGATCATCGACGGCGTGCTCGCCGCCATGCCGGCCGGCTTCGGCCTGACCATGGCCCCCGAGACCGCGTACGTCACCGGAGGCAGCGTCGTCTACGGATCGATCTGGGGCGCCTACCTGCCGATCATCAAGAAGTACGCCGACAACGGCCGGCTGTGGTGGCTGAACATGCAGTACTACAACGGCAGCATGTACGGGTGCTCCGGCGACTCGTACGCCGCGGGCACGGTCCAGGGCTTCACCGCCCAGACGAACTGCCTGGACAAGGGGCTCGTGGTGCAGGGAACCACCGTCAAGGTCCCGTACGACAAACAGGTGCCGGGCCTGCCCGCCCAGCCGGGCGCCGGAGGCGGTCACATGACGCCCGCTCAGGTCTCCCAGGCCTGGAACACCTACGGCGGTCGGCTGAAGGGCCTGATGACCTGGTCCATCAACTGGGACGGGTCCCGCAACTGGACGTTCGGCGACAACGTCAAGGCACTACAAGGCCGTTGAGCCTCACCCTCCTCCCATTGCGAGGCCGCCAGGATCCGTGTTCCCGGTCCCCGGCGGCCTCGTGATGCCAAGTCAGTCCTACACGTTGTGCGGGAGGGGGACGGAGAATGACCGTCATGCTCTCTCTTCACTCCAACCCCGTCTTCACCCGCCTCGCCGATTCCGAGCGGATCCTCGTCGCGGGCGCGGGTGGCGGCTTCGACATCTACTCGGGCCTGCCGCTGGCTCTGTCTCTTCTGCACCAGGGGAAAGAGGTGTACTTCGCGAGCCTCTCGTTCAGTGACCTGGCCGGTCTTCCACTGGACGAATGGGTCGCTCCCGATCTGGCCGCCGTCACTCCGGAGTCATTCCTGAACCAGGCCTACTTCCCGGAGCGGACTCTCGCGCGATGGCTGTCCGGGAACGGATATCCGTCCACTGTCTACGCCTTCCCCCGCACCGGTGTCCGCCCGCTTCGTGCCGCTTACCAGGCGCTGATCGAGCGGCACCATATCGACGCGGTGGTGCTGGTCGACGGTGGTACGGACATTCTGATGCGGGGAGACGAGGCCGGTCTCGGAACCCCTGAGGAGGATCTGACCAGCTTGGCGGCGCTGGCCGTGTCGGACGAGGTAGCCGTACGGATGGTGGTGTCGGTCGGGTTCGGTGTGGACGCCCACCACGGTGTCAACCACGTGCAGGTCCTGGAGAACATCGCGGCACTGGAGCGCGACGGAGCGTACCTGGGTGCGTGCTCGATATCGCGGTCCACTCGTGAAGGCGCCCTGTTCATCGACGCGGTGACGCACGCTCAGGAACAGACGCCGGAACACCCGAGCATCGTGAACGGTTCGATAGCGGCTGCTGTCCGAGGTGAGTGCGGGGACGTGCACGTCACCGAACGCACCCGGGGCAGCGAGTTGTTCGTGAACCCGCTGATGTCGTTGTACTTCGCGTTCGATCTGCCGGGACTGGCCGCCCGGTGTCTGTACCTGGACAGGATCGAGGACACCGAGCGCATGACTCAGGTCCACTCCCGGATAGCGGAATTCCGCCGTTCAGTGACGCCCCGTCAGGCCAGACGCTACCCTCATTAGGGCACGGGATCGGCTGGTCCGGCCAGCGACTCCGCCCCGCAGGCGTGGTCCTGGGCCGGCCATCAGCGTGGACAAGCCGCGGCGCCGTCATGAAGATCACCATCTGCGCCTGGGCCACAGGACGATCTCGGCATGCCCGTACTCCGCCGGAGCGGACTCGATCACATGGGCGTGCGGCCCCGGGAGCGTGTTCTTTCGTCAGGCCAACGAGTGTGTGAACCAGACCACTTCACCGTTGTCTTCCGTGGAAACGTGATCCCGCTCGAACCCGAGCTTCACAAGGAACCCGGGCAACGGTGTGTTCCACGCGCCGACGGTCGACCAGAGTCGCTTCGGCCCGGTCGCGACAGCGGCATCGGGCACGGCGCCGGCTACCTCGGTGGCGTAGCCACGCCCATGTGCGTGCGGGAACAACGCATACGCGCTTTCGGGCTCGTGCCGGAGCAGCCGTAAGGCCGACTCGTGGATCGCCGGAACTCCGCCGGGGCCGACCTGCCGGGCACCCGCACGAGGGCCGATTCCCCCTCCGCGCCCCGCCGCCACCGCGCGTACTTCCGGCGGGCCTCGCCCGGCCTGGTCTCGGGTCTCGTGTCCGGCAGGTGACGTCGTCATCCCCCGGCTCGTACGTACCTCGAAGCCCCTGTGTAACCCGTGCGTATCCCGTACCCCGGTACAGGTGGCCGCGTGCCCCTCCGCAGGGGCGTCCGGGGGCCCCGTGCCCGGGGCGGCAGGCGCGGCCGTGTCCCCTCGGTTAACGATGTCCGAATTTTGGCTTGCGCCCGACCATTGACTATGGACATCCCTGTACCTACGCTCTGGCTTGTTCATGGTTGTCCATACACAAAGTGGTGTGTCGATGAAGATCGCGGTTGTCGGAAGTTATGGAGCCGGCCTCACCATGCGGGTGCCGAAGGCTCCTGCGGCAGGCGAGACCGTCTCGGGCGGTCTGTTCGATTCGGGTGCCGGCGGCAAGGGCAGCAATCAGGCCATCGGTGCCGCCCGGCTGGGTGCTGAGGTCTCCCTGCTCACCGCCGTGGGGGACGACGAATTCGGAAGCTCCGCACGGGAGTTGTGGCGGCGTGAGGGAGTCGGCGCCGAGCATGTGGTGACCGCGGGGGCGCCGACCATGGTCGGGTTCATCCTGGTCGAGCCGTCCGGCGAGAACCGCATCGCCATCGCCCCGGGGGCCCTGGACGAACTGGACGCCGTCGCCGTCGAGTCCTTCCGGGCCGAGATCGCCTCCGCGGACATCCTGGTCGTCTCGATGGAGATCCCGGAGGAAGCCGTGGTCGCCGCACTCCGCGCCGGCCGCGCGTCCGGCACGCGGACCCTGCTCAACCCGGCGCCCGCCCGCCCCCTCCCCGAGGCGTGCTGGCCGCTCATCGACGTACTCACGCCCAACCAGACGGAGGCGCCCGTCCTCCTGGGCCTCGACGAGGAACACGGCCTCGGCGACGAGGAACTGGCCCGTGCGCTGCACGAGCGCACCGGCGGCACCGTCGTCATCACCCGGGGCGGTGAGGGCGCACTGGTCGCCCAGGCCTCCGGCATCACCGGCGTGCCGCCGCACCCGGCCCGGACCGTGGTCGACACCACGGGCGCGGGCGACTCCTTCACCGCCGCGTTCGCCGTCGCCCTGGCCGAGGGACAACCCGTCGACCAGGCCGTGGAGTTCGCCGCCGTCGCAGGCTCCCACACCGTGTCGATCGCGGGCGTCGTACCCGCCCTCCCCACCAGAGCCCAGCTGAACGCCCTGATTGGAAACGCCTCGTGACCTCGACAACAACCAAGCCGCCGACCACCGCGGCGCCATCGCCCGGTGAGTCCGCCCGGCAGTTCCCGCTCGCGCTGCGCCGGATGCTCCACGCCCGTGAAGCCGGGGTGTTCGCCGCACTCGTCCTGCTCTTCCTGCTGGGCACCGTGCTCTCGCCGACCTTCGCCCAGTCCGACAACCTGCTCTCGGTGGGCCAGCAGATCGCGCAGATCGGGATCATGGCCGTCGGGGCGACCTTCGTCATCCTGAACGGCGAGATCGACCTCTCGGTCGGCTCCACGTACGCGCTGTCCGCGATCTCCACCGGAATGCTCATCTCGGACGGCTGGAACTGGCCCTCGGCCATGCTCGTCGGACTGGCCGTGGGCGCTCTGGCCGGGCTGCTCAACGGGCTGGCCGTGGTGATGCTGGGCGTCCCGTCCTTCATCGTCACCCTGGGCACGCTCAGCGTCTTCCGCGGTGTCGCCCTGCTCATCTCCGACGGCGCCCCGATCTCGCTCAGCTCCTCCCAGCCCGGCGTCGCGGAGTTCAACCTCCTCGGCCAGGGGCGGCTGTTCGGCCTGGTGCCGATGCAGTTCGTCTTCTTCGCGGCCGTCGCCGCGATCGGTGTGGTCCTGCTGGCGCGTTCACGCTTCGGTTTCAACACCTACGCGGTCGGCGGCAACCAGGAGGCCGCCCGGCTCGTCGGCGTCAACGTCAAGCGGGTCAAGCTCACCGCCTTCGTCCTCTCCGGCTTCACCGCGGGACTCGCGGGCGTCCTCGGCCTGTCCTTCCTCTCCTACGTGCAGGGCGTGACCGGCCAGGGCCTCGAACTCACCGTCATCTCCGCCGTCATCATCGGTGGCGCGGCACTCTTCGGCGGCTCGGGCACCATGTGGGGCACCGTCATCGGCGTCGCCTTCATCGGCCTGCTCCAGAACATCCTCAACATCAAGGGCATCTCGTCCTTCTGGCAGACCGTCGTCACCGGTCTCGTCATCGTCGCCGCGGTCGCGGCCGACACCTGGCAGCGAAAGCGCAAGAGCCGCGCCTGAACACCACCGTGCCGACCGCGTCCGCGACCGGACCGACCGCCGCACCACCGCGAGCCGCACACCGCCGCCGCCCCACCCCTCCACTTCCCCGTCCCCACGGACACGACGAAGGAGTCACGATGTCCCCGCGTACCCTCCTCAGATCCCTCTGTGCCGCCACAGCCGCCGCCACGGCCCTCACCCTCACCGCGTGCGGCGCCGTCACCGCCGGCGATGCCACCGGCTCCGACGACGGCTCCTTCAAGATCGCCCCGTACATCCAGCAGCGGATCGACGACGACAAGCCGATGCGCATCAAGCTGAGCTACCACGACCCGTCCCTCGCCTTCGCCACACCGATCAGCTCGGGCATGAAGAAGGCCGGCAAGGAGTTCGGGGCCGATGTCTCCCTCATAGGTCCCACCGGCGGTGACGCCGCCAAGCAGGTCTCCGAGATCCAGACGCTCATCCAGCAGAAGGCCGTGGACGGGCTCGCCGTCTCCTCCGCCTCCAGCGACGCGCTCAAGCCGATCATCAGCCAGGCCTACAAGGCCGGCATCCCGATCATCTCGTTCAACACCGACAACCCCGACTCCCAGCAGATGGGCTTCGTCGGCCAGGACCTCAAGGGCTCCGGCAAGTCCCAGGCCGAAGAGCTCCGCAAGAACCTGAACGGGAACGTCAAGGGCAAGTCCGTGGTCGTCTTCTCCGTCGACACCGGCGCCGGCTGGTCGCACGACCGCTTCAACGGCTTCAAGGAGGGCCTGGACGGAAGCGGCCTGAAGATCGTCGGACCGGTGAACGTCGGCAACGAACCCAGCAGCGCCTACAACACCGTCGAGTCCACCATGTCCGGCCAGTCCGGCGTGGTCGCCGTCGCCGGTCTGGACTGCTGCTCGACCACGGCCGCCGCCAAGTGGGTCGCCCAGTCCGGCCACGCGGACAAGATCGCGATGGGCGGCTTCGACCTGCTCACCCAGACGGCCGAGTACATCGACAAGGGGGTCCTGAACTTCACCATCAGCCAGAACCCGTCGGAGCAGGGCTACCAGGCGGTGAAGGTGCTGTACGACTTCCTCACCGAGGGCACCGAGATCACCGGCGTGGACACCGGCGCGCAGTTCGTCACCCGCGACAACCTCGCCGACGCGACCGTGGAGGACTGATGACCACCACGCCCCGAGACGCGCCCCCCGCGGACCAGGGCGCCGCGGGCCAGGCCGTCCGCGTCCGCGGACTCTCCCGCAGCTTCGGCCCGGTCCGCGCCCTGCGCGACGTCTCCTTCGACGTCCCCCCGGGCGAGATCACCGCACTGCTGGGGGAGAACGGAGCAGGCAAGTCCACCCTGCTGAAGATCCTGGCGGGCCTCCAGCCCCCCAGCGAAGGCAGCGTCACCGTCTTCGGCGAAGAGGTCACCTCCTTCGAGCCGAGCACGATGCTCGGCCGGCACGGAGTCGCGATCGTCCCGCAGGAACTGTCGCTGCTGCCCGACCGCACCGTGGCCGAGAACGTGCTCAGCGGCGTCGAACCGGGCAACCGCTGGTTCCCCTCGCGGCGCCGGATGCTGGAGCGCGCCACCGAACTCCTCGCCGAACTCGACCTCAGCCTGGACCCGAACGCCTCCGTCCGCACCCTCGACCTGGCCACCCAGCAACTCATCGTGGTGGCCCGCTCCATCGCCCGGGGCTGCCGTGTGCTGATCCTGGACGAACCGACGGCGATGCTCACCCCCGCCGAGGCCGACCGGCTGTTCACCCTGATGGACAAGCTCAAGACGGGCGGGACGACCATGCTCTACGTCTCGCACCGCATGCCCGAGGTCTTCCGCCTGGCCGACCACATCCAGGTGCTGCGCGACGGCGCCCATGTCGCCTCCTGGCGCAGCGCGGACACCACCCCCGACCAGGCGGTCGCCGCGATGGTCGGCCGCGAGCTCGGCCAGTTCACCCGCCGTGCGGCGGGCGAGAGCGGCCCGGACACCCAACCCGCCCTGAAGGTAAGGGAACTGAGCGGCAGACGACACCACGGTGTCACCTTCGACCTGCGCCCCGGTGAGATCCTCGGCGTGGCCGGACTGCCCGACTCCGGCCGGGTCGAACTGCTGCACAACCTCTTCAGCGGAGACCCCGGCACCGGCGGCACCGTGGAACTGCTGGGCAAGCCCTACGAACGGCGCAACCCCATCGCCAGCGTCGAACGCCGTCTGGCGTTCGTCCCCGGTGAACGCCGCGCCCAGGGCCTGCTCACCACGATGAGCGTCGGCGAGAACATCGGCGCGCTCACCACCAAGGCGTTCAGCCGGTTCGGCCTCGTCCGCCGCCGCGCCTTCGACTCGGCCGCGACCGAACAGGCACAGCGGCTGAGAGTGAAGACGGCCACCATGAGCCAGCCCATCACCAGCCTCTCCGGCGGCAACCAGCAGAAGGCCGTACTGGGACGCTGGCTGGCGATCGACCCCGGGGTGCTGATCCTCGACGAGCCCACGCGCGGCGTGGACATCGGCGCGAAGGCCGAGATCTACGCGCAGTTGTCCGCCCTCGCGGACAAGGGCCTGGCCATCCTCTGCTCCTCCTCCGACCTGCCCGAACTGCTCACCCTGACGGACCGGATCGCGGTGATGAGCCAAGGCCGCCTGGTGGCCGTCGTCGACTCCGCCGACGCCACCGAGGAGTCCGTCATGACCCTCGCCACCGGTGCGGCGCCGGCCGCGGCCTGAGAAGGGCCGCCCGGAAGCACCCCACCCAGACCAACCGGCCGCCGAGGCCGGACGACCACCGGGCCACGACCGCCCCCGCTGAAAGGCATCCGACATGAAACGCTCCGGCATCCTCAACGCCGAACTGAGCGGAGCCCTGGCCACACTCGGCCACACCGACCTGCTGCTCGTCGTGGACGCGGGCTTCCCCGTACCGCGCGACGCGCACCGTATCGACCTCGCGCTCGCCGAGAACCTGCCCGACCTGCGGACGGTACTCGGCCTGATCGCCGACGAACTCGTCGTCGAGGGCGTGGTCCGGGCCGAGGACGTCCCCACCCACAACCCCCGGCTCGACACATGGCTGCGCGAACGCTTCACCGACGCCGAGTTCACCACCCGCCCGCACGCGGAGGTGCTCCAGGACCTGGCCCGGCAGGCCAAGGTCGTCGTACGCACCGGGGCCTTCGAGCCCTGGGGCAACATCGGCCTCTACTGCGGCGTCGACGCACCCCGGTGGTTCGGCGGAGAGGACGTCGTCGTACCGGAGCAGTACGCCTCCAAGCTCTGAGCCGCACCGGCCCGTGCGCCGGGGCGACGCCGGCCCGTGCGCACGGAGCCGTACCGGACCCCGACGCTACGAGCCGGCCCCCCATGGAACACATCCGGCGGCCGGGCCGCCGGACCCTTCCACTTCTCGACCCCAGGAGATCACCCCATGTCAGAAACCATCGCCGCCACCACCGAACTCAGCCTCACCCCGGCCGAGCTGGCGCCCTACATCCAGCACACCAAGATCGACCCGGACGCGACCCGCGGCGAGATGATCGCCCACGCACAGGAGGCCGTCACCCACGGCTTCAACGCGGCGATGGTGCCCGCCTCCTGGCTGCCCGTCGTGGTCGCCGAACTGAGCGGCACCGGCGTGGAGGTCGCCTCCGCCCTGGACTTCCCGACCGTTGGCGTCATGACCAGCGCCGGAAAGGCCGCCGAGGCCGCCGAGATCGCCCGGCTCGGTGCGACCCAGCTCGACATCGGCGTCCAGGTCGGCTGGCTCAAGAGCGGACGCTACGACGACTTCCGCGAGGACATCGCGGGCGTGGTCCGCGCCTCCGGTCTGCCGGTTAAGGTCATGCTGGAACTGCCGCTGCTCACCGACGCAGAGAAGGAGGCCGCCGTCGAACTCGCCATGGAGGCCGGCGTCGCCTTCCTGAAGAACGCCAGCAGCGGACAGATCGAGACGGCGAATCCGGCCAGCGTTCGTTACCTTGTTGACCGGGCGCGGGACGGGGTCCGGGTGAAGGCATCCGGTTCGATCAAGACCTACCGGCAGGGTCTTGAGCTCCTGCGCGCGGGCGCCTCCCTGCTGGGGACCAGCGCCGGCCTGGCGATCATCACCGACACCGGTGACGAGGAGACCGTCAGCTACTGACCAGCCAGTCACCACCGCCGTACCCCGGCCGCTCACTGCGGCCGGGGTACGGCTCCCACGTCCGGAGCGACACCCGTCCTCCGGTGAAACCGGGCAAAGGAGATGCGACCACTGTGACGGCCGACAAAGGGGTACTCCCGGGCATCAAGCGGGATGTCCCCACGGCGATCCACGTGCAGGTCTCGGAACACATCCGACTGCGTATCGCCGGCGGCGAGTGGCCGCCGCACTACCGCCTCAAGAGCGAGCCGGAACTGGCTCAGGAGTTCGGAGTCAGCCGCGGAACCCTGCGGCGCGCCCTGACCACGCTCATCGAGGAGGGCCTGCTACGACAGGTACGGGGGCGCGGCACCTTCGTCACCTCGACGACGATCGAACCCGCCATCGCCCAGAAACTCAGCACCCTGTCCGAGGACTTCGCCAGCCAGGGTGTCGTCACCACCACCTCGGTGCGGGAATGCTCACTGATCGTCCCGCCGCAGCCCGTCGCGGCTCTGCTGGACGTCGCCCCCGGTACCCAGGTGCTGCGGCTGGTGCGGGTCCGCAGGACCGATCAGGGGCCGGTCGCGTTGCTCTTCAACTTCGTACGCACCGATCTCGCACCCGGGATCGAGGAGGTCGACTTCACGTCGGCCAGTCTTTTCGGCGTCCTGGAGGGCACCTACGGACTGAAGATCGCCACGGCCCGCCGCACCTTCAGCGCCGAGGCCGCCACCGCCGACGTCGCCACCGCCCTCGACCTGAACGAGGGCGGCCCCGTGCAGTACCTCCAGCAGGTCACCTACCTCGCCGACGACCGGCCGGTGGAGTACTCCGACGTATGGATCCACAGCGGCCGGCTCCGCGTCACCTCGCTGCTGCTGCGCAGGTGAGGGCCACGAGCCACCGGCGCGCGGGGGAGCGCTCAGCGGGCCGGTGTCCGGGCGACCGCGTGCGGTGGATGGGGGCCCGCCCATGACACGGGCACGGACATGACCGGTGCCGGCGGGCGGCGGACCGGGTGCCGTCGGCCGTCGTACCACCCGGGGGCCCGTCGCACGAGGCGGTGTGCCCCGTGTTCCGGCCGGCCGCCGAGTCACGTCACTCCGTGCAGGACGGCCAGCGGCAGATCACCGGCTTCGACCGCGCCCTGGTCGATCACGAGCCCCGTGTAGCTTCCGACGGCGGCGAACACCGCCCGCGGCAGTGCCTCGCTCTCCGCCTCGTAGCGCGCGACCGCCGTCTCGTCACGGGCGTCCGGCCGTGGGAGCACCGCGCCCGCGGCCCGGAGCGCCTCGTCCAGTGCCGACCCCGATCCGGTGGTTTCCCCGAACTCGGCGTGCCGGTCGTCGCTGTCCCCCGGCGCGTGAACGAGCAGGCTCGGCGGACAGTGCGAGTTCATCGTCAGGCAAAGGACTTCTTCGTCCGGGTAGGGGGCGACTCCCTCGACCTTCCTGAAGCTCGTGTACCAGGTCGCCATGCCCCAGTCCTCCAGCACGTACACCCACTCCCCGTGCACGCCGTACATCGCCCAGTTGGCGTGCGCCGACACCGTGCCCCCGTCGGCGCTCAGCGTCCGCCAGTCCTTGTACGGCAGCCCGTCCTCCCACTGCGCGAGGTCGGCGCAGAGGGCCATCAGGAACTCCTCGGCGCCGATACCCCGGGCCGCTGTCAGCGAGATGTGCCCCCGCATCCCGGGCACGCCCCCCGCGTGAGTACGGCTGTACGCACCTATCCAGGTGATCCCCTCAGACATGCCGGCCACACTATCGGCCGGCGCCCACCGGAGAACGACGGCCGCGTACCGGAGCCGGACTGACGCGACCTCGGCGGTTCACGTACGAGACGCTGGAGCACACCTCCGCGATCCCTCGTTACGCCCTTCGGTCCAAGGCGCGTTCGAGCTGGTACATGGTCTCCACAGGACGGAAGCCGAGACGCTGGTTGACGGCGCGCATGGCGTCGTTGTCCTCGGCCGTCCACGTGTGTACACGGCGGACGTGCGGGTAATGCTCGCTGAGCAGACGCAGGTTGGAGAGCTTCGCGCGCATTCCGAGGCCGCGTCCGCGCCGGGAGCGCAGTACGAAGGTGTTGTCCTGCAGCACCTCCCGGTTCCCCCCGCCCATCACGAACATCGTCGTGTACCCGACGGGACTGTCGGCCTGATCCCTGATCAGCGTGGTGACCAGGCCGTATCCCTGCTCGACCAGCCGCTCCTGGCCGTGTAGGACACGCTCTGCGTCGTAGACGACCGGCTCCCGGCTGAGTTCGCCTGTCGGCACGTCGGCGTCCATCAGTGTGTGCAGGTGCGCGAAGGGTTCGAGTACGTCGAGTGGCGGTAGGCCGGTCCATCCGACGACGTGGTACTCCGTGGCGCGCTTCGCGGCGGTCTCCTCAAGTGCCCTCAGCCTCATCTCCGGTACGGGCACGTCGAGTACCAGCCGGAGTTCGGTGTGCTTGGGCGAGAAGCCACAGGCGAGGGCGAAGCGGCCGCCGGGGGCGGCGGCGAGGGTGTGCGGGCCGATGCCGGCCGCGTCGACCTCGGTGGCCAGCACGGTTCTGCCTTCCTGGCGGGCCACGTCGCGAAGACGGTCGAACATCGCGCGCCCGACACCGCGACGACGGGCGTGCGGCGGGACGTCTATCCCGATTTCGGCGAGGTGTGTGTTGTCGTGGCGCGGCAACACGAGCAGCGCGGCGCCGACACACCGGGTGCCGCACCATGCGCCGTACGCGCGGCGATCGTAGTTCGGGTTGCCGTCGTTGCTCCGGAGCGAGGTCAGCAGAGCCTCGCGCTCGACCACCACGGGCGCCACGCGGTCGGCGGAGGGGGCTTCCCGCAACGCGCGGTACCAGGCGTCGGACTCGTCGTGGCGGCGCAGATCAAGACGGCGAATCTCCATCCGTGCAGGGTCGTGCACGCCCACCGAAGCCACAACACGTTTTCCCGGTGAGGGGCGCGTGCGTGGCCGTGCGAGTGACTGGAATGTCCGGGGGCCTGGTGCTTTTCGCGTTCGACATGGTGAAGACGGTGTGGAGTTTGTGGGGCGTGCCCCAGTTCTCTTGCGGGGCCGGGCTTCGGGGCCTTGAAGGTGGCTGGTCGGGTGGTATGGGGCGTGCCTGATTTCGTGGTGTGTCGGGGTTGTTGGGCGACGGCGTGTAGCTGGGGTCATGGGTTTCACAAAGGGTTTGCACGACATCTCCATGGCGGTGGTTCCTGTTACCCGGCTATGACATGTTGATCTTGACAGTGGTTATTCGTATGGACGTAGCGTTCAGTACGCATCGTTGTCCGTCATGAGCCGGCGCCCAGTGCCGGGAGAAGGGGAGCCCTATGGGTCTGCATGCCCGCCCCAGTCGTATTCATCGCACCGGAGCCCGTTTTGCGACGGTGGCGCTGGTCGGTGCAGTTCTGCCGATCACCGCCGGCGGCCTCGCCGAAGCGGCGACTTCCACTGTCACGCATGTCGCGGACAGTCAGGGCGAGGGTGCACCCGCGGTCGGCAACCAGAGCGCGCCTGACGTCGCCGCCGACAACGCCTTCCTGCTCGATGCCCGCGACGGCAGCCAGGAGCGGGCGATGTGGGCCGGGGCCAGGGCCGACGAGAGTGTCGCGATGGCCAGTACCACCAAGATCATGACAGCGCTCGTGGTGCTCCAGCATCCGGAGTGGCTGGACCAGCAGATCACGGTGAAGCAGGAGTACCGGGACTACGTCACCGAGAACGGCGCCAGTACCGCCGATCTCCAGACGGGGGACAAGCTGACGGCCCGCCAGTTGTTGCATGCCATGCTGATTCCTTCCGGCGGGGACGCCGCGATGGCCCTCGCCGACAGTTTCGGCAACGGGGACACGCAGGAAGCGCGGATCGCGGACTTCGAGAACCAGATGAACGCGCAGGCCCAGCAGTTGGGTCTGACCGGCACGCACTTCGACTCCTTCGACGGTATCTCGCACGGTGACAACCGCAGCACCGCCCGGGACCTCGCCAAGCTCGGCCAGCGTGCGATGCTGAAGCCGGTTTTCGCTGACATCGTGAAGCTGGAGCAGTTCGAGACGGAGGCTCCGGCGGCGAATGGCCGTACCCGGTACTACACCTGGAACACCACCAACGACCTGTTGAGTACCTACGACGGTGCTCTCGGCGTCAAGACGGGCAGCGGCGCGGAGGCCGGCTACTCGCTCGTCTTCGCCGCCGAGCGGGACAATCGCACCTTGGTCGGCGCGATCGTCGGCGCGGACCAGGAGGTCTTCGGCGATGCTGCCAAGATTCTCGACTGGGGCTTCACCCACTGACTGTTGACCGTGGCCGGCCCGGCCACGGCCGGTGTGCCAGAAGCCCCGGCTGTGTGCTGGCTGGCTAGCTGTCAGGTCGCCTTCGCCGGCGGGATCTCTGGCAGTGTCCGTGCCGCTGGCCCGTCCGTGGCCGGACCGGCGGCACGCGGGCAGAGGGGGAGCAGCCGGGGAATCCCGCGCCTGCGTACGGCAGTGTGAAACAGCAGGACACAGCCGATGATCGGCGACGTCGGGCTTCGGTCATGAGCAAGGCATGGACCTGCTGATGCGCCACGGGGTGGACATCAACGGTGTGATGAAGGACAAGACGGTCCTTGAGCGGCCGGCCGGTTTCGGTCGCCAGCACCATGAAGACCCAAGAGGCGTCGTGGCGGTTCAGATCGTCTCCGTTTCCGTTTTCGCCGATTTCGTTGTTCCTGTTTCCGTTGTTTCAGTTGTTTTGTTTTCAGTTGGTAGTGGTGGTGGTTCGCTTGTGTCGCCGGTGCTGAGGGTGTTGAACGCGGTCCGAAGGCGCGCGCTGGTCAGCAGCAGAAACAGCATGACTGCGAGTGGTGCGGCGAGTATCAGCGAGGCTGTTTGCGCCCCGGGGCCCGCGATCAGGAATCCGGTGGCTCCTGGGCCGACCCAGGCGATGCTCACGGCGAGCATGGTCGTGGCGGTGGAGATACGGCCTTGGAGATGGGCGGGGGAGTCCAGCATCACGGACAGTGAGACGAGGGCTCCGATCAGTGGCAGAGCGAAGACCAGGGCGAAGATCGCGGTGACTGTGAGGGCTTGATGGCCGGTCGCCGTGAGCGGGATGAGTACCAGCCAGGATCCGCAGACCGCACCGATCATGGTCGCCGGGCGCAGCCGCTTGAGCACCCACCCGGCGCTGATGCCGCCCGCGATGCCCCCGCACCCCGCGGCGGTCAGCACTACACCGGCCGCCACCGGCTCGCTGCCGAAGTCCGAGGACTGGACGGCGGCCAGGAGCTCGACCGCTCGGCCCAGCAGGTTGAGGTAGGCGACGAACCCTATGAGGGCGAGCAGTGAGCGGCGGCGGAACACCCACCGTATGCCGCGAGTCAGTTCGTCTCCCATGTGCCGTAGTCCGCGGCGGGGTGTGTCCGCGTCCGTGGGCGCGGGCGGATGAACGTACCGGATCTTGGAGAGCAGGCCGAAGGACGCCAGATACGAGGCCCCGTCGATGAGGAAGACGAGCGGGGCTCCGAAGCCGAGGAGGGCACCGCCCAGGGGTGGCCCTCCGGCTATGGCCACGTTGGTCCGGACGATGTTGGTGGTGACCGCCTCGCGGCGCCGTTCCCGTGGCACGATCTGGCGGATCACCCCTCCTTCGGCCGGGGAGAACATCGTCGACAGGACGGCGGTGAGGACTCCGGTGGCCATGGCCAGCGCGGTGCTGAACCGTCCGGTGGCCAGGGCGAGCGCGAGGGTCAGGGCGAGTGCGGCGCGTGCCGCGTCGCAGAACATCATCAGGCGTCTGCGGTCGACCGTGTCCGCCAGGAGCCCGCCGGGCAGTTTGGCGATCAGTTCCGCGACACCGATCGCCGTGGCCACCAGCCCCGCGTCGACCGGAGAGTGCGTCGTGATCAGGATCGCCATCGGGAGGGCGAGCGCGGCCATCTCGCCGGCTGTGCAGGACAGGACCTGGCTCGTCCACAGCAGCGTGAAGTTCCTGTTGATCAAGGGGACACACTCTCCCGTTCGGGACGTCGAGAGACCGGGGCGGCGGGGCGTGTTCCGGGCGCGGTCAGGCGGTCCGTGGTTTGACGGCGGCGTAGAGACCCTTGGTGTGGGCGGACTCGTCCACACCGTCGGACAGGCTGCCGGAGATGTGCAGCCCGTGACGGGCGGTGAGCCGCAGACCGGCCGCCTCCAGGAGCGTTGCGAACCGGTCCTGGCTGTGGTGTACCTGATGGTGCTCGACCGTGCTGCGCGTCCAGTGGTCCGTACCGGCTTCGGCCCGGAAGGCGTCCATCGTCAGTTGGTACCGGCCGCCGGAGGCCAGGTGCTTTCCGGTGAGTACGGCGAACAGTCCGTCGTCGCGGACGATGTGCGGCTCCCTCATCAGGTCGTAGCCCAGGGCGGTGTTGGCGTCGAAGACCAGGACACCGCCGGGTGCCATGGCTGCGGACAGGCGGGCGAACGCTTCCGCGAGGTGTGCCGGATCGACGAGGTAGTTGACGATGTCGCTCATGCACAGCACAACGTCGTACGGTCCCTCGCCAGGCGCCGGCCTGCGTATGTCGTGGACGTGAAAGTCGATCCCGCTGTCCGCATGCCGGGTACGGGCGATGCCGATCATCGAGGCACTGATGTCGAACCCGGTGACCCGGTATCCCCGGGCGGCGAAGAGAACGCTGCTGCGCCCGGTTCCGCAGCCGGCGTCGAGCAGCCGTGTGCCGGCCGGTCCGGCCTGCTTGATCAGGCCTTCCAGGAGGTCGGCGAAGACGTCGTAGTTGTCGTGCCGGGTGAGGGAGTCGTAGAACGGCGCGGTCGCGTCGTAGGCGACCGCGGCGTGATCAGCGGGGGCAGCCTGGTCGATGAGCGAGGGAGTGGGAGTGGGTGTGGTGGTCATGTGACTGTCCCTTCCGTACACGGGATGCGGAGATGCGGGGATGCGGGGGCTCAGCGGCAGGCTTCCTCCACGGCCTGCGCGGCTCGGGACTCGCTCTTGCCCTGCGCGAGGTCACCCGACATCCGGGCTGTACGGGCGAGTAGCGCGTCGTCACCGGCGACGAAGGACAACTGGTCGCCCCCGCGTGCGCGGTCGACCGGTACGGCCACACCCGCGCGTACACAGGCAGCCGCCAGCACACGCTGCTCACCGCCGTTCGGTGAGACCAGCAGGGGCCGTTGGTGCAGCAGCGCACCGAGCACCGGTGCGCTGGTGCCGCTGCTGACGACCAGACGGGCCCGTTCGAGCAGCGGTGACATCCATGGGTGGCGTACCACGGTGACATCGGCCGTGCCCAGGAGCCCGGCGGGCGCGGCGGTGCTGCGGCCCAGCTCGACGACCGCCTGGAACTCCCCGCCGGTGAAGGCCCGTTGGATCCAGGGCCACAGACTCTCACCACCGAAGACGCGGCCGAGATGGATGTAGACGACGGGTTTGCCGACCAGGTCCAGCCGGTTCCGTACGGAGAGGAGGTCCCGTTCACCGGCCGGCGGTTCCCACCAGCAGGGGCCCACGTACCGCACGGGTTCGGGGAGTTCCGCCCCCGGCGGCTCCAGTCCGGGGTGGCCCCGCAGCAGGAAGGACGTACCCAGCAGGGCGTCCTGCCCGGCCTTGTCCGCACCGGGCAGGTTCAGTTCCGCACGCAGCGCCCGGTAGACGTCCAGGGCACCGTCCAGGCGCCAGACCCGGTCCTGGGGATCGCCGTTGCCGTCGGCCCCGTGATGCGGCCACAGGTGGCAGGCCAGGCCGAGCACGACGACGGGCAGCCCCAGCACCTCGGCCGCCACGAGGGCCCCCGGACACAGCACCGATGTCACCAGGACGTCCGGCCGGGCCTGCCGGGCCGCCTGCCGTACGCTGTGGTACTGCCCGTACCCGGAGCGGAACCAGCGGCTCACGGCGAACGTCTCGTTCGACGGCAGGACGGTCAGGCCCGCTCGCCCGGCGGCACGGGCGGCCGGTCCGGACGCGATGACGGACACCGTGTGGCCGCGCCGGTGCGTCTCCAACGCGACGGCGGTGGCCGGATACAGATACCCGGGGTCGGAGAGCGGGCAGAACAGCGCCCTCACGACACACCCGCGGGGCGGCGGCCATTCTGCGCGGCCGCCCCCCGGCGACGGCCGCGCAGAAGCTCCATGAGTCCGACGGCGAGCCGCTCGGCGAACACGGCCGAGCCGTTCGCGGATTCCCGCGCGGCGAACTCCCGCAGCTGACCCAGACACTGTCCGGGTAGTCGGTGTATCCGGTCTGGACGGTGCCGACCTCGTACCCCGGTTTGCCGATGGTCTCCCAGCAGCTGTACAGCGTTCCGTCGGCGTTGACCACGGCACCGGTCGTACCGTCGCGCTCGGTACAGAAACCACAGGCCCCCGCACCGGGCCAGCCCACCTCGAACCCGTGGTCCAGGGCGGCGGCATAACCGCGCAGTACGGCGGAGACCTCGGCCCCGGTGTGGTCGATCCCGGCGTCGTACAGCCCCGCGTAGTTGAGGACGGGTGCCACGTCGAAGACGCAGCGGGACGCGTCGAGACGGCCTGCCAGGTGGGCGGCGAGCTCCTCGAGGCGGGGCAGGACGTCGGCTGTGGCGTTGACACGGAGGGTGAAGCGCAGGTCCGTCGTCTCCTGGGCGGCTGCCAGGTTCGCGACGATGCGCTCGAAGGTGCCGCGCCCGGCCCGTGAGGTACGTATGCCGTCGTGCAGGTCACGTGGGCCGTCCAGGGTGACCTGCACGGAGCGCAGACCGAGCGCGCACAGGCCCCGGGCCGTGGCCGGCGTCAGCAGCACGCCGTTGCTGACCATCGAGGCGGTGACCGGAGCGAGCCGGCCGAGCCGAGTGAGGAGTGCCCGGCAGGCTGCCGGGTTGAGCAGCGGTTCGCCGCCGAAGAGCAGCACGAACAACCGGTCCATACCGGCGCGGCGCATCCTGGGGCCGGTGAAGGCCGCGATCTTCTCGATCGTCCCGTCGTCGAGCACGGCACGCGGGATCCGCGGCGGATCGAACCGGCCGGGCTCGGCCGGCGCGGTGTTCTGGAAGCAGTAGGGGCAGCCGAGGTTGCAGTCGGTGGCGGTGACGACCGTCAGGCTGTACCTCTTGTGCGGCCGGTGCCCGGTGATGCCGGACCGGGTCACCTCCGCGCGGCCCTCGGCGGTGAGCTGCCCGTCCACCGCGTAGGAGAACGGCAGCAGCAGGGTGCCGCCCGCGCCCTGGCACCACACACCGGACTGTCCCTCAAGGATTCGCAACACCATGTCCACATCTCCACGAGCCGTCAGGGACGGGGCCGGCCCGCCGGACGAACCGCCGGGCCGGCCCGGTCAAGAAGGTCAGGACCCTCAGACCTGGATTTCCTTGTCGTAGACGCCGCAGATGATCTCGGACGCGTCGTGGAACTGCTCGGGCGCCTGGGCGGCGTCGTCCGCCGCGCTGTGCGCCTCGACCTCAGGGGACTCCTCGGGAGCGGTGTTCTCCGTCATCGTGATCTCCAATCATCGCCTCGGACCGCAGCGGCGCCCCGGGCCGGGGCACCCCTGCCGGGTCCGGCAGTGTGCGGCAGGCTGCTGCCCACCGCCGCAACGAAAGCTAGAAGCCCCGGCTTCGGCCGCGGTGCGGCGGCGGTATGGAACCGGTATGCCCCTCGCGAACGCGGCGCGTGGGGCGAGCGGTACGCCGGCCCTCCGCGCCTCGATGATCTGGATCGACGACCTCCTGCGACCACCCAACTGATCACTGATCACAACATCACACAGGGTCTAATGGGCTGGTGTGGCTGGTCCCCCTGGGTACTCGTGCTGGTCGTGAGTGGGAGTCCGCAGAGAAGATCGTCTGTCAGATCACGGCTGGGCCGCAGAGAAGGCGATGCAGCAGGGCCGACGGATGTGCGAGCCTTCTGTCCCCAGATGCCGACCGAAAAGACTCTGATGACCCGCGATGATGCCCTCAGACAGCTCAGTCGCATCGGGCGCGAGCAGGCATTCGGTAGGCACGTCGGCTCCGACCGACTCATCCAGGCAGGGCTTGACGCACTCATTGCCGAGGTCGAGAGTCCTTCCCTTGCCATGCTGGCCGGCCTCCTCCGCAGCGAGCAACCCGAAGCGCCAGCACTCTTCGAGCAGGTACTGGAGGAGCTGGGACTGCTCTTCCGTCCGCCCGCCGACCCTCGGGCCGCAAAGTGGGCAATGGCCTACTGGATCGCCGGTCAGATCGCCGACGGAACCCTGGCCCCCGCCACCGGAACCCACCTCATCTGGGCAGACGTCGCCTACGACCTCGGCTACCCCGAAGAGCTGCAATCTCTCGTCTCGTGCGCTCTCAACCTGGACGAATGGGAGGAGAGCTGGGGAGTGTCCGTCGAAGAGCTCAACCGGGAAGCGGTCGAGGCGGCGAAGCAGTTCCTGAGCAAGAAGCCGACAGCAGAAACTGGGAGTTGACGCCGGTTCCTGCAAGCTGCGGTTTTGCCGCCTCCTACGATTCTGTGCATGCTGGATCCCGAACTGCTGGAACGCATCACTGCGCGCCGTGCGGAACTGGACGAACTGGAAGAATAGCTGGCCAAGCAGCTGGATGCGGTGCGGGCTGAGCGGGACGAGCTCCTCTTCCAGGTCCTGACCGAGCGCGAGGAGAAGAACAGCGTCGCCATCGCCTCCAACGAGTCCTTCGGCGGCTGGACCAAGACCTTCACCGACCCCCGCCTCTGCGCGGCCATCGTCGACCGCCTCACCTTCAACGGCACCATCATCGAAACCGGCACCGACTCCTACCGCCTCGCAAGCACCCGAGCCCGAGCCGAAGAACCCGCTCGATGGTTCTGAACTGTCTCTTCCCTAGTTGCGGACTGCAATCAGGCAGGACGCTACGCACAGGAGGACACGCACTCATGCGCACTCTTTATGTCGTCACCCACCCCGAGGCGACGCACCACGTCGAGGGAGTCGTCGGCGGATGGCATGACTCCCAACTGACGCCCGCCGGAGTCCGTGCGGCGGTCTCCATCGCCCAGGCGCTGCGGGCCCAGATCCCGGACGGCGCCGAGGTGGAGCTGTTCTCCTCGGATCTGCTGCGCACCCTGCGGACGGCCGAGGAGGTAGCCGAACTGCTCGGCGTGAAGCCGATCCTGGATCGCAGGCTGCGGGAGAAGTCCTACGGTGAGGCGGGGGGAAAGCCGCAGGAGTGGCTGAACCGGCACTTCGTGCCCCCGCCGGCTGTCGGGGAGCGAATGGAACACGACGAAGGCGTGGAGGGTTCCGAGACCAAGGCTGCGTGGGCGCAGCGCATCTACGCGGCCACGGACGAGATCCTGCAGAACCCCTGCGAACACCAGATCATCGTGACGCACGGCGGCTCCCTGACATTCGTCGTGGCGTCCTGGATCAAGATGCCGATCGAGTCGGCCGGCTATGCCAGTTTTCGGGCCCTCTCCGGCAGCATTACCACGCTGCGCGAAGACGACTTCTTCCATAACCGCCAAGTGGTCAGCCTCGGTGACACCCGCCATCTCGACTCCGCCCAGGCTGGCTGACCTCAACCTGGCTCGCTTCGACGGCCCGCCGCCCTCACGGGCGGCGGGCCGTCCCATGCGCTGACGTCATTTCTCGTGAACATTCCCGAGCCCGTCGACCTACATCTGCTGCCCAAAGTGCCGTACAAACGCTGCTGCTAAAAGTGAACGGAGCCAACCGGCTTTCACGCCAGCCGTACCCACAAGCTCACCGTCGGCCAGAAGACCGCCAACCGCGACAGTCTGGTGGAGACCTGCCGGAGGGCGGGTACGGCGGTGGAGCTGCGGCGTTCGGGTGAGGTGCGCCCGCTCGCCCCGGCCGCGGACCACGCCGCGTACCGGGTGGTCCAGGAGGGGCTGACCAACGCCCACAAGCACGCGCCGGGTGCTTTGATCACCGTCGGTCTGCGGTACGAGGAGGACTCCGTGGTCGTCGAGGTCACCAACCGCCCGGGGGCGGAACCGGTGCCCGGCAGTGTGGCCAACGGCGGCCAGGGGCTGACCGGGCTGGAGGAGCGGGCCCGGCTCGTCGGCGGCATGGTGCACGCGGGCCGCACGGCCGACGGCGGATTCCGTCTGGCGGGCGTCCTGCCGTACACCTCGCCGGCCCGCGCCCATGCGACGTTCGTCGCTGTCCCGGACGACTTCCGGGCACAGAATTCCGCGGGCTCTTTCGGCGAGATTGACCCTGTCATCGACGGGAACGGTCTTCCGAAGGAGCTGGCCAGGGCAATGAGCAGGAACAAGAGGGGCAGCGGGATAGCCATCGGCTGCGGAGTGGCGGCCCTGATCGCCGTACTGCTGGTGGTTGCGCTGATCGTCGGCGGTGTCTTCCTCTTCCGCGAGGCCGACGAGGCCATGATCGAACCGAAGCAGTACGACGCGGTGACGGTCGGCCAGTCCGAGGCGGAGGTCCGGCGGCAACTTCCCGCCGGGGAGTCCTTCTTGACCAGCGGCGTGGAGAAGGGCGCCCCACCCGTACCGGAGGGGGCCCGGTGCCTCACCCTGCTCTCCACGGAGTTCGGAAGCAGCTGGGACACGGAACCGGTGTTCCGGTTCTGCTTCAAGGACGGCGACCTGGTGGAGAAGAAGTCCTTCGAGGTCAAGAGCTGAGGACGGACGGTGCCCGGCGTCGAGGCGGCCGGCCCGATCGGGGATGATGGTCCGGTGCTCAGAGGTGGAACGCGCTGCGTGGTCTGTTCAGGAGAGTCGTGATCAGGGTTCTGGTGACGGATGACGAGCCGCTGATCCGGGCGGGTATCCGGATGATTCTCTCCTCGGCCAAGGACATCGAGGTGGTCGCCGAGGCGGGGAACGGCCGTGAGGCCGTCGAGCTCGTCCGGACCCGGCACATCGACGTCGCGCTGCTCGACATCCAGATGCCGGTCATGGACGGACTGACCGCCCTGGCCGAGCTCGGGCGGGTGGCGCCCCGCGTACAGGTGCTGATCCTGACCACGTTCGGTGAACGGCAGAACGTGCTGCGTGCCCTGAGCGGTGGCAGTGCGGGCTTCGTCCTGAAGGACTCGGCACCCGCGGAACTTCTGCGCGCGGTACGGGCGGCAGCGGCCGGTGAGGCATACCTGTCACCCGGCGCCACCCGGCACGTCGTGGACTCCCTGGCGTCCGGCGGCATGGCCCAGCGCGGGGAGCGGGCCCGCCGCCGACTGGAGAAGCTGACGGACCGGGAGCGCGAAGTGCTGGCCCTGCTGGGTGAGGGTCTGTCGAACGCGGACGCCGGCCGGCGTATCCACATGAGCGAGGCCACGGTCAAGACGTACGTGAGCCGGATCCTCGCCAAGCTGGAATGCGAGAACAGGGTGCAGGCCGCGTTGTTGGCGCGGGACGCGGGGCTGGGGGCCTGACCGCCGGAGTCGCGTCGCACGGGGCGGGGGCGGTGCCGCACGGGCGGTGACCGGGGCGACGTACGCTCCGTGGCGGCCGTGAATGGTGTGGGCACCGTGGATCGGCGGCCGTGGACCCGGCAGCCGGTCTGGTGGCGCCGGCCTCCTTGGCCCGCAGACGGCGGAAGGCGTTGAGTGCCGGGTCCGGGGCGATCGGGGCGAGCGGCACGGTGGGGTCGTGGACCACGGAGGGCTTCTCGTCGACGGGCCGCCGCCATCCCGAGCCGGTGGGCCGTCGGCAGGAGCGGGCGTGCTCGCTGTGTGGCCGGGAGCCGTCAGGCCGGACGGCGGGACGGGTTCCGTCAGGTCGTGCGCTCGCCTGACGGCTGCTTGCTCAGGAGGTGTTCAGCTGCCTCATACGCTTCTTTCTTCAGTGTCTCGATGGAGACACCCCAGTTCTCGTCCCAGTCCTCCAGATTGCTTGCGCATCCGACGAGTGGCAGCAGGTCGTCGGGATAGCCGAGGTCATAGGCGACATCGGCCCAGATCAGATGGGAGCCGGCGGCGGGATCGAGCGATCCGTTCACGATCCGGCGGGCGATCCAGTAGGCCATCGCCCACTTCGCGGCCCGCGGGTCAGCCGGCGGCTGGAGCCCGAGTTCCTCCAGCACCTGGTTGAAGAGGTCCGGGGCTTTTGGTTCTTCGCTGCGCAAGAGGCCGGCCAGCAGGGCGAGCGAAGGGCTCTCGACCCCGGCCATCAGCGCGTCCAACCCTGCCTGGATGAGACGGTCGGATCCGACGTGCCGGCCGAACGCCCTCTCGAAGGCTATGTGGCTGATCTGGTGGAGAGCGGCGTCGCGATTCATCTCGGTCTTCTCCATCGGTGGGGCGAACAGGTGGAGTCGCGCTGCGTTGCGTTGCTGCCCTGTCTTGTGCCGGGGTGCGCGAGCCCTTGGTTTTTGGTCTTGCCAGGAGGTGCGTGTCAGTGTGCGGTGACGGGGGTGTCTGTCAGTGTGCGGTGACTGAATACGCGGTGAGCGCGCGGTTGCCGCGTGGCTTGGCGGTGGCCCGGAGTACGTCGATCTGGCTCAGGACGAGTTGGCGTACGGGCTCGGGCAGTGTGGTCAGATGCTCCTCTGTTCCGGCCAGGTCGAGGCAGGCGGCGATTTCCCAGTCACCGTCCTGGAGTTCTTCGGTGTCGACCGACCTGCTGCCGTCGGGTGTCCAGCCGGCCTCAGGCAGGAGCCGTAGCAGCCTCTCACGGGAGAGGGGTGTGCGGACGTTGCCCTGGCCATGCGCTCCTGCGGCCTCGATCTGGCCCTGGATCAGCACGGCGAGGAGGTGCGCCAGTTGGTCACCGGACGCGGGTGTCAAGTCCCACTCGGTGAACCATAGTTGCCGCGCCCATGGCCGTGTCCGGGTCAGTGTGTCTCGTAGTTGTTCATGCGATGCGAAGTACCAGGAACAGTGTGCGAGCACCAGGTGGTCAAAGGTGTTTTCGGGGAAGTCCGTTGAGGGGTCGAGGACGTCGGTGCCGAAGCGGAAGTCGATGCGCGGCCCGAGGGGGCCCGCGGTGAGCCGGGCTGCTGACTCTCCGAGCGTTACCGGCGCCCCGTAGGAGGGCTCGGCCACGTCGACGGCCACCACGCGCCCTTCGGGACCGGCCGCCTCTGCCAGGACGGCGGTCATGTCGCCCTGGCCGCAGCCCAGTTCGAGGATGGTTGAACCTGGCGCGATGTGCCAGCTCGCCACGAGCGCGGTGCGGTGGCGAGTCTGGGACAGCTGGCTGTCCGGGCTGTGATCGGCGGCGGCCATGCCGGCCGCGAGCGAGGGGGCCTTGGTACGAAGATCGGAGAGATTCACGAAGTCCTTGGTGAGAGTCGACGGGTCGGCGGCGATCGTGGCGAACGCCAGTGAGCTCTCGCCCGGGCCGGAGACCCCGGTGAACACGGTCAGCCGGCGCTTGGGCAGGGCGATGCTGACGTCCTTGAGATTATGCTGGCGCGCACCGTGCACACGGATCAGGTCGTGGCTGTCGGCTGCGTGGGACACGGCGGAGGACGTGGCGGAGGGGTGGGGCATGCTCCTGTTTCTCCAAGGCTGTGGTGCGGCCGGAGTGGTGGTACGGCGGTGGCGCGGCCGGAGCGGTCCCCGGCCCCGACGGGGGACCGGGGCCGGGCATGTCAGCGGCTGAGGTCGCGGAACCTCTTGACCGCGAGCGGGAAGAAGATCGCGACCAGGAGTACCGGCCAGGCCAGTGCGAGGAGTTCCGCGTGGGCCGCGGCCCAGGAGTCGCCGGCCGTGCCCGGGTTGCCGAACAGGCCCCGTACCGCGGTGGCCGTCGCCGACATCGGGTTCCACTCGACGACCGTGCCGAGCCAGGCGGGCATCGAACCGGGCGTGGCGATGGCGTTGGAGAGGAAGGCGACCGGCCAGACCAGGATCTGCACGGCCTGCACCAGCTCCGGCTTGCCCGCGACCATCGCGAGATGGATACCGATCCACAGCATCGCGAACCGCAGCAGGAGCAGCAGGCCCACCGCTCCCATGAAGGAGACGAATCCGTTGTTCCAGCGCCAGCCGATCGCAGTTCCGACGCCGGTCATCACCGCCAGAGCGACCACTGACTGCAGCATGTCGGCGATGCTCCGGCCGACCAGGATCGAGCCGGAGTTCATCGGCATCGAGCGGAACCGGTCGATGACCCCCTTGCCGAGGTCCTGGGTGACCGAGAGCATGGTCGCCTCAAGACCGAAGGCCATGGTCATGGTGAGCATACCGGGCACCAGGTAGGACGTGAAGTCCCCCTCGATGCCCTTGCCGCCGCCGATCAGGAAGCCGAACATCAGCAGCATCATCACCGGGAAGACCAGCCCGACGATCACCTGCACGGGCTGGCGCGCCCAGTGCGCCAGTTCGCGCCGGGTCATCGTCCAGGAGTCGGCGAGCGCCCAGCTCAGCTTCGAACCCGTCCCGTGCGTCGTGTCCACCCGGGCCGTGGTCACACCATGGGCCGTGGTCATGCGGCCTCCTCCTTCGTCAAGTGCATGAAGACCTCGTCGAGGGTCGGCCGGCGCACGGCGATGTCCTCCGCCTCGATGCCGGCCTCCCGCAGCGCCCGTACGGTCTCGGTCAGGGCCGCCATCCTGTTGCTGATCGAGGCACTGACCATCCGCCGGTCCTCGTCCTTGTCCACGTCACCGGGCAGCAGGGCGGCGGCGCGCTCCAGCTGTGCCACGTCGTGGAGGATGACGTCGATGCGGTCGCCGCCGGTCTTGGTCTTCAGCTCGTCGGCCGTGCCCTCGGCGATGACCCGCCCGTGGTTGATCACCGCGATCTGGTCGGCCAGCTGGTCGGCCTCCTCCAGGTACTGCGTGGTCAGCAGTACGGTCGTACCGCCGCCCACCAGGGAGCGCACAGCGTTCCACACCTCGGTGCGGCCGCGGGGGTCGAGCCCGGTGGTGGGCTCGTCCAGGAAGAGCACCTGCGGCCGGGAGATCAGGGACGCCGCCAGGTCCAGGCGCCGCCGCATGCCGCCGCTGTACTGCTTGATGGCTTTGTTGCCGGTGTCGGCGAGGCCGAACTGTTCCAGCAACTCGGCCGCCCGTGCCCCGGCACGCCGGCCGCCGAGGTGGTGGAGGCGGCCGAACATCTCCAGGTTCTGGCGGCCGCTGAGCTCCTCGTCGACGGCGGCTTCTGGCCCAGCAGCCCGATCTGAGAGCGCACCTCGTCGGCTCGTGTACGCACGTCGATGCCCGCCACCTCGACGCGTCCCTCGTCGGCGCGCAGCAGCGTGGACATGATGCGTACGGCCGTGGTCTTGCCGGCGCCGTTGGGGCCGAGGATCCCCTGGACGGTTGCGGCCCGCACCGTGAGGTCGAGCCCGTCGAGAGCCTGCTTGTCCTTGTACCTCTTGTGCAGACCTTCGACGACGATCGCCAGATCGCGGTCAGACAAAGCACCCTCCTTCACCAGTGGACAAATTTGACTAGTTGGCGTCACGGTAGAGCGCCGCCGCCGTCAGGTCAAACTTGATTAGTCGCACTGAAGGTACCGTAGGCGTGCAGCTAGTCAAACTTGGATAGAGCTGATCTGGGCACAACTGCGGTACGACGAGAAGGGAATGCCCATGTCCGGTGGCGGTGGGCGAATCCCGGCGCGAGTACGGTGTCGCGGTGGTGTCCCACCACCTCGTCTGTACCCAACCGCACGGAGACCACGAGCCGGGTGCTCCTCGACAGCCTGCGGACACCGGGTACGCACGTCACCGACCTCACCGACCTCATCGACGTCACCGACTTCGTCGGGCGTATCGGGTACCCGAACTGGACTGCTTCCGCCTGCTCGTCGACACCCCCACCACCCGACCTCTGTCATGCCGCGCGGTGCCGGAGCGCGGGCGCACGCATCTTGGCACATACGTCCGCGTCGCCAGCGTGCTTCATCCGGTTCGCACACGATCGGTGATGCGCCCTCAGTTCATGCAGGAAGGGGGCCGGTTGGGAGGGCCAGGGCGCGCGTCACGGATCGCGGCCCGCAGCCGGGCCGCGCTCTTCGCGTACGAGGGCGCGTCGAGTACCTGTGCCGTCGGCTTGCGTAGTTCGGCCAGGCGCAGCAGTGGACCGGCGCCGGGCACGCGTAGTCCAGGCGCAGTCCGGCGCCGAACCGCTCGATCGGCTCCGCCTGCGGGTGGACGTTCCACAGGTTGCCTCGGGCCGACGTCCGAGGCAACGCCGTGCTGTGTGCCAGCACGTTCTGTGGTGTTGAAGCAGCCCTGGTACGCGCTCGCGGAACGGGGGCGGAGCAGCGTGCCCAGTGGCACGAGGTCCACCGCCCGCACGCTCCCGGGGCCCGCCCGGTCTTGGCCGCCAACCCGGCGTCGAGGGCCACCGCCTCGGCGTCCGGCTCGCGGAGCGACTCCAGGAGGGCCGGTACGGAGGCCTGCCCGCCGCCCGTCACCTCGCGGAAGGGGACAGCCCGAGGCGACGGCCCCGGCGCCTGGTCGGCGGCTCGCGCAGCCACTCAGACACCACGGACCGCCGGTCGTGGAGGCGTGACGGGCGGGTGGCCACGGCAGGCCGGTGGGCAAGCGCAGCAAGGCACGGGTGGAGCGGTGGTCCATCGGCCGGTCACCAAGACCTCCGTGAACCCGCTGCCGTACCGGGTCGCTGTCCGGCCGAGCCCTTCGGCGAGCGGGCCCTCCCGCTGCTGTGGGGCCACACGGCGGGTGGAGCCGAGTGCCGTTCCCGCGTCGCGCCTACCGGGTCGAGTCGTGGAGGAGGCGCGCGCGTGGCCAGCCCGGAGGCAGGCGCGGCGACCGCCCTGCGCATCATCAGCGTGTCCCAGACCACCAGTCGGGCGCCGCCACTGGCTCAGCGCCGCCAGGCCGTCCACAGTCTCCTCCGCCGAGAAGTCCTGGAAGGCGGCCGAGGCCACCCACCGGGAGGCTGCCGCCCACCGCACGCCGGTACGTCCCGTACGCCGGTACGTGCTGGGCCTGTCGTCAGCGGGCGGGTAGCCAGGCCTCGTCGTCGTGGCATGGCCAGGACGCGCTGCAGGAGACTGCGCAGGGTCTCGGCTTCGTCCGGGGCGAGAGCGCCGAGCAGTTCCGTCTCCACCCGCTCCAGCGGCCCGTCGATCCGGGTCAGCAGATAGTGCGCGGTATCGGTGATCTCCAGCCGACGTGAACGCTCGTCGGCCCCGGGGCGGCGGCGCACATGGCCGGCCCGGACGAGTTCGCTGACCAGTTGGTGTACCGACTGCCGGGCGATGCCCAGCTGACGGGCCAGCTCCGCCATGGTCAGCTCGGGTTCGAGCGAGAGCTGGGCGAGCAACCCGTACTGGCGCACCGTCAGACCGTATGCCGCCAGCCTCTCGTCCACCCGGCGCGTCGCGACGGTGCTCGCCACGGCTAAGAGATAAGGGACGTGTGTCCTCAAGGCGGTGCCCTCCCAACAATCGCAGCCCGTGATCTTCTCGCCCCGACCGTATGACACGTGCCGTATGGCGTGCGCCCGGCCCGGTCCGGTGGGCGATGGGCGTCCACCATCCGTTCCAGGACCAGGACGGTCCCGGCGAGCATCGACGTACCGAGTTATCTCGGTGCGCCCCCGGGGCCGCGGCACGTGCGGACGACGAGTCGTCCAGGCCCCGCGCCAGCCTGGAGACCGCCGGGACGCACCTACAGGAAGAAGAATCCCGGAACGAGACGTACACGTGCTCGTTCACACTGGTGGCCACCGGCGATGACGACGTCGAACAGACGGTGCTCCCGGGGCCGGTCCGGTCAGTACCCGGGGTTGCTCTGATCCCCGACCGGTGCCGTGAGCCAGGGCTCGGTCAGCGCCGGCTTGTCGGAGAGGTCCAAACCCAGGACGGTTGCCCCCGGGGAGTCGCGCTTCGGCCTCACCGTGGCCCGCTCGCTCGGCAGGGACGGCCTGCGGATCTTCCTCCGCGCGCGGCACACCGTCGCCGTGACCGCCGAACTCCAGCGCGAAGAGAGTCCCGACGCCGGCGGGCGGAGTCGCGACGTCCGCTCCACCGAGCAGGTGGACGCCGCCGCCGTCCGGTACGGCCCGGTCGACGTCCTCGTCAACAACACCGGACGCCAACAGGGGAGGGAGGCCCCACCGCCCACCGACGGACACGACGGACTGACGGACAAGCTCCGGCTCGACGCCGTCGACACCAACCTCCACAGCGTGTTCCGGGTGACCCGGGCCGCACCGGCCACCCAGGGGCAAGGCATGCCGGAGAACGCCCGGGAACGCATCACCGACATCCCCTCCACGGGCCGGAAGCACGGCATCGTACTCACCACCCCGCACCCTCTATCCGGCCTCCAAGCACGGCGTCGTCGGCTTCACCAAGGCCCCCGGACCGGAACGGGCCGACACCGGCAACACGGTCAACGCCCGCCGCCCCCGGATACGCCAAGACACATAACCACAGCAGACCCGCGCGAAATACGCGGCGGCGTAGGACACCACGACCGACACGGTCCCCGAACGGTTCCACACGAAGACCCCGCTCGGCCGCCGCACCACCCCAAGAGGTGGCCGGCCCGATCGGCTACCGGACCACCGACACGGCCCCGCCCAACACCGCCCAAGCCCTCACGTCTGCGGCTACCTCGGCTACCACTGACCCGGGAGCCGAGGGCTCCCGCACGTCCCCGTCCCAATGGCCCCAGCGACACCGGCCGCGGGGGAATGCCCCAGCCCCACACCAGCCCCGGTCACGCCAGGCCACATCCGATCCGGTCACGTCCGGGTCCGGATCCGCAGGCCTTCCCTTGAGTTCATGGAACCCAGGGATCCCGGCCACCAACACCGTCCCGTCCCACAGCCGCCCCGCCTCCTCCCCCTTCGGTACGCGGGAGACCACCGGCCCGGAGAACGCCGACAGAGGACGGTACGGCTGCGCCGGATCCCCGACCGCCACCACCGGCGTCCCGGCCCGGGCCCCAGGAGCCGTACAGCCTCCGCGTGCGAAGCCCGCAGCTCCTCGTCATAGACGGTGGACGTACCGGCCGCCGCCAGCTCCGGCGGCAGACCCGCGTGGCCAGTGCCAGGACCGGATCGTTGATCCACCTCCCGGCCCTCCCGCCACCCCCCCGGGGGAGCCGAGACCGGCCCACAAGGAAGCATGGAAGCGACCCAGGGCCTCGTGCCATGATGATGCCGGACGGCGGCACCGATCCGAACAGCACCATCAGATACCCCCCACGGTCGCCCTCGCAATCACCGTCCCCGTCCTCGTTGAGGAGGGCCAGGCTCATCAGGTGCCAGCGCGGCTCCAGCGGACGGACACGGGCAGCCTCCCGCAACCAGCGGGCGGTCAGCCAGCTGTACGGGCAGGCCGGTCGAACCAGACGTCCACGATGCGGAGTTCGGGACACGAGGTAACCCGGAGGGCTTCAGCAGTCACGGTGCGTGCTCCTTCGCGCACGGAGCCGTTACAGAGTCGTACGGCGGCGGTGGATGGCGGTGGCGGTGGTGGATGGCGACGGCAAGCGGGCGGATGCGGCGGCCGGCACGTCACACGGAGGCATCCGCGCATGCCCCCGGATACCCGCGACAACCCCCAGCACCGCGACAGCCGTCGCCGCGAGCCCCCGTACAGCACGCTCGTCTCGGCGAACCGGCCGTCGAACAGCGCTCGTTCGGCCTCGACCACATAGGTCGCGGGGTTGACCCGGCTCAGGACATGCAGCCACAGGTGGGGGCCGAGCCCCGGGTGATGGCAGCAGAACACCGGAAGCAGCAGCAGCGGGAAGAAGAGCATCTGCTGCACCCGTAGAACAGGGTCTGCGCCCACGGGAACGGAGCGCCAGGGCGAAGGAGGAGCGCGCCGATCCCCACCCCGAAGAACATCAGCACCAGGCCCGCCAGGGCGCCGAGCGGCCGGAGCCGGAAACTGCTCGGCAGCAGCAGAACCAGG